>NZ_QXFI01000025.1 GCF_003584135.1 Flagellimonas pelagia | reverse complement strand
AGGTCCCCACAGCCGATGTACTCCCCTGGGATGGGCAGGTAGGCCAGTACCTCCTCGCCGACCTTCTCAGAGGACTTGTAGGCCCATGTGGCCAGGTCCCTGAGCTCGTTGGCGAAGGTGTAGCGCGCCACCTCGTCGTCCAGGGTGGCCTCGCCCCCCTGCATGATGGCCTGCATGTAGTTCATCACCGCCTCGTTGTGCGCCTGTTCCTCCTCGTCGGTGCGCTTTTTCAGGTAGGTGGCGAGCACCGGCTCGATGTCCGCCGCCTCCAGCTCCGCCAGCTCCGTCTTGCCGGAGCCCTCCAATGCCCTGTCATAGAACTTCTCCATCTTCATCATTGTGAAGTCCCTTTGGTCCAGGGGCATCACCTCGTCCAGATAGGAGTCGATGAAGGCGTGCACGTTCACCTCGGTGGCCGAGGGGGTATCGGTCCTGGGAAGGATCACGTCCAGGGTGGTGGCCAGGGCCTGTCCCTGTCCCTTGTCCAAAAAGCCGGGCGTCCATTCCGCATAGGCCGGTTTGTCCTTGCAGCCCTGGAGCAGGCTTAACAGTGTGGGGGTCGCCACGGCGTAGCCGAAGGCCATCCCCATGTTCTTGAGTGCTGATCTTCTTTCCATTAGATGTTTCCTTTTTTGAGTTCCTGGGCGGCATGGTTGGCGGCCCTTGCGGTGAATGCCATGTAGGTGAGCGAGGGGTTCACGCAGCTGGCAGAGGCCATGAAGGCCCCATCGGTCACGTAGACGTTCTTGCAGGTGTGCACCTGGTTGTTCCCGTTCACCACCGAGGTCTTGGGATCAAGGCCCATACGCGCCGTGCCCATCTCGTGGATGCCCAAACCGAGGGCTCCTGGATTATCAAACGGTTGAACATCCCTCAGTCCTGCCTTGGTAAGCATTTCTACAGCCTGTTCTTTCATATCCTCACGCATTTTCCATTCATTGTCCCCGAATTCTGCGTCGAAGGTAACGGTGGGAAGTCCCCACTTGTCCTTCTTGTCGTAATCAAGGGTCATTCTATTATCCTCGTATGGAAGGGTTTCTCCAAAACCTCCCATACCAAAAGTCCATCCCCCTGCATTCATCATGGCGTCTTTATATTCTTTTCCATAGGAAAGTTCGGCTACGGTCTGTTCCCAATTGCCCCTTCCGGCACCTCCTTGGTACCCATAACCCCGTTTAAAGGTCTTCATATCGGAATCGCCACCGAGGTTCCTGAACCTTGGGATGTAGATCCCGTTCGGCTTCCTTCCCTTGTAGTATTTGTCCTCGAACCCATCAAATTTTCCAGAGGCTCCAACGCCCAAGTGGTGGTCCATAATGTTCCTTCCCAATTGGTCGGAATCATTTCCAAGACCATTGGGGAACCTATCCGACTTGGATTGCATCAAAATGGAAGCGGAGGCTATCGCGGAGGCGCAAAGGAAGATGACCTTCGCCTTGAACTCGAACTCCTCCTTGGTCTCCCTGTCGATCACCTTGACGCCCGTTGCCTTTTGGGTATCTGGGTCGTAGATGACCTCATGCACGATACTGTCCGGTCTTAGGGTAAGGTTTCCTGTTTTTTCCGCAGCGGGCAACGTTGATGACAAACTGCTAAAGTAGGCCCCGAAAGGACACCCTCGGATACATCGGTTCCTGAACTGGCAGCGCACTCGGCCATCACCCTCGAATTTCTTGTCACTGTTGATGTGGGCCGCCCTACCGGCAGTAACGACACGACCCCCAAAATTTTCCGCTACTTTTTCGCGAACCACTTGCTCCACGCAATTGAGTTCCATCATGGGTTCAAAAACTCCATCGGGCAATTGTGGTAATCCCAGCATTTCCCCTGATACACCGATATAGCTTTCCACCTTGTCGTACCAAGGGGCGATGTCCTTGTAACGCACGGGCCAGTCCACGGCGATGCCATCGTTCTTGTTGGCGCCGAAGTCGATGTCGCTCCAGCGGTAGCTTTGACGTCCCCACATGATGGAGCGTCCGCCCACATGGTAGCCCCGTTGCCAATCAAAACGCTTGATTTCATTGTAGGGGTGTTCCAAATCGTCCACGAACCAGAAGTTGTGGGCAGAGTTACCCAAATAACCGGTTCGTAATTGTTTTTCCTGTCTGGCTTTTTGTTCCCTGGTAAGTCGCCCGCGATGTGGAAGATCCCAGGCATCCAAATTGGCCGTTGGGTAATCCTCGCGGTGTTTTTTCATGGGGCCACGCTCCAAGACCAGGGTCTTGAGACCGTTCTCACAGAGTTCCTTGGCGGCCCAACCGCCACTGATGCCCGTTCCCACCACGATGGCATCGTAGGATTCCTGTTCCTCGTTGTAATAGAATTTGCTCATTTAGTTAAATCTTAGTTGGCTCAATTTAACAATAATAACTCAATGCCTAAAGGAAGAAGGGCTGAATAACAAACCTTTACCTGTAAATAACAAAAATGTAAGGGGTAAACAGAAATTGTGAAACACTTGCCAGAAGTAGGGGTTTGCAAGGATATAAGTGTTGAAACAACGCTTATTGTGTGTTGTGTTAAAATTTAAAACCCCTCCAAATCAAAGATTTGGAGGGGTTTTAGTGGTCCCACCTGGAGTAATTTTTTTCTACACTGTTTTTTAATCGCCTAACATTCCGTATCTTATGCTATATAAGGGCTGGGAAGAATGAAGGTGAACCAATTTTAACATTCAAATTGTATTTATTTGCCCCCTGTTTTGCCCCCCTTTTTATCCATTTTAATCTAAATGAATTCAAATCATATTAATCTGCATTAAATGCAACTAACGTTCTCGACCCGTAACGATAAGCAAAACAAAGATGGAACTTTGCCCGTCAGGGCAACAATTACCTTTAAAGGGATAAGAATCAGAAAAAATATTACAGGGGTAAAAGTATTGCCACGACATTGGAAGAATCAAAGAATCAAACCCAATACGCAAAAAGAAGATTACAACAACCATATCGAATTCAATCTTAAGCTCGATGAGTTTAGGGAAAAGGTATTTACCGTTTTTCGTTACTTCCATCTGAACAATATCCCTTTCAGCGCAGAATTGATAGAAGAGAAGCTAGATGATAGATCCTTCGGAGAAAATTCATTGGCTCCCAAATTTTTTGAAAGTTTCGATGAGTTCATTGAAACCAGCCGAACCATAAAAGCCCATGGCACCATAAAAAAATACAACACCGTCTCAGGGTTTCTAAAGGATTTTCAAAACGAGGTTTCCTACCAACTGCGTTTTGATAATATCAATATGGATTTCTATGAAAAATTTAGGGACTATTGTTTCAAGGATCGTAAAACCCTGAACAATTACTTCGGAAAACTGGTCTCTATCCTTAAGACCTTTATGAATTGGGCCTATGAGCGGGGTTATCACGATAATCTGGAATTTAAAAAATTTCGAAGGACTGAGGACAGTATTGAGGTAATCTATCTGACGATGGATGAGTTGATGGCTCTGTACCGATTTGATTTTAAATCCAAAAAATATGCTCAGATAAGGGACATATATTGTTTTGGCTGCTTTACTGGGTTACGCTTTAGTGACATCATGAACCTAAAATCTTCAAATGTCTTTTCAGATCATTTGAAAATCACTATTGTAAAAACGAAGACCATTGACCAAAAAATTCCCTTGAACAAATATGCCAAAGAAATTCTTGACCGATACAAGGGCACTATATACGAGCCCCTTCCCACTATTTCCAATCAGAAATTCAATGAGTACATAAAAGAATGCTGTTCGAAAGCCAAAATAAACACTCAAATCACAATTACAAGATACATCGGACAAAAGCGAATAGACAAAACCATGGCCAAACATGACCTTATAACCAGCCACACGGCCAGAAAGACATTTGTTACCAATAGCTTGGTCCTTGGCATGAAGGAAATGGTGGTAAGAAACATTACCGGACACAAGGACGAAGCTTCCTTTAAACGCTATGTTGATATAGCCGAAGACTTTAAACAAAAGGAAATGGACAATACCTGGAATCTTGTGCAATAAGAAAACATTAAATGAAATGACATCTTCCTATGACTATATTGCCCATAAAGTACTTGCTAAGAACAAGTATACCTTATTTTTGACCTTGCCGATAGTTTTCATAGCCCTACTAGTCTATTTGGGCATTTCGCTTTGGGAATTGGTGGCTTTCCCCGGGGCCAATCTGGAAAAATTCATAGTGGCCTTCCTTTGCATAAGCTTTGGCTGGGTTCTTTTTATTTATTTCAGCGGTATCCTTAAAGCTCCAAAAGATTTTAATGTCATCAAATACTCCAATTGTTCAATGTCCCTATATGAAGCTTTGGGCGAAACAGAAAAAAGAATGTTTCACAAATACCTGATTAAATCCATAAAGGAGAAAGACATGGGCTTTGATAGTTATATGTGCGCATTTGAAACTTATCCAAAAATCAAAAGAACGCTTCTCCAAGACCTTTCCTCCAAAAAGTTCAAAAGACGATTGTTATCGGAACTCACTTTTGAAAGACTGAACAGTGAAATCAAAAATCAAAAAAAGAAGTCACTTTGGATCCGTTCATTTTTCAGTTATAAGATAGCCATGGAAAGAGCGTTGGCCATCACGATGGAGAATGCAAGCGATGCTTCGGTTCTAAATTCCATGAAGGAGATACACAAAGCCTTGGCGATAAACATCAATATTGGCAGCAATGGCGTAACCCTGGATGCCAAAGGCTTAAAGGCAATGTTAATCGACATAAATCAAAATGTCTCTTCCGTTAATCTGGAAAATCGTATTATCCTAAACGATAGAATCACCCAAAAGCAGTTTGCCCTTGTTCTTGACTCTTTTTGCAAACGATACTTGCCCAATTTAAACGCCAAAAAATTTGCGGCCTGTTATACTGGGTTTTCAGATTATGACCCTTGCAAATATAATTTGAGAAATATCTTTCAACCTTACTTCACCGAATTGTCTCAAGATCAAGTTTTAAACTTCATTGCCCTAATGAGGTACTTGATTATCAAAGGAGTTGTCAAAAGTTCAACAACCGAGAATTCACACCACAAATTGACTAGGATCTTGGAAATATTCATTGAAAGCAATGGGTTTTCCCGGCAAACATGGAGGAAGAACTTTTCGGAAGATTATCAATATAAAAGAACATTACCCAAAAATGTGCAAATAGAGGTCAACTCTTCCATCAATAGGCTCCTCCCTCCCCTACAAACGTAAATCAAAGCTCATACAGCTGATTTTCAATATAAAGAAACCGCTTACCCGGTTCAATAGGCAATCTGATTTAGCCCAATGTTACACCTAGTTTAGTCGAAGAATTGATTGTTTCATTAAAATCTTCTAAACTATGTCAAATCCCATTCTATACGGCTTTACAAAAAAAGACCTTGAGAACACCATCGAATTGGTAATCAAAAGGCTCCAGAGAACAAACCTCGCCAATGAATCGGTCATCCATTCAGAAGAGGACCGTCTAACCCAAAAGGAAGCTGCTAAATTCTTGGGGCGATCTGAACAGTGCCTTATCAAATGGAAGAAAAAGAATTTGATTCCCTATTACCAAATTGGGAATTCAATTTTCTATTCCAAAAAGGAACTGTTGGAATGTGCGCGAAAAAATGGAAAGTTCCGACGTGTATCAACAAAATGAGAGAGCCATGTCGAAAAATATTCCATATGTCCGCATTGGCACGTCTTTCTATAAAATCGTAAAGTACCCTACCATTTCAGGGCATTTCAATGAGCAGCTGGTCCCTTGGAACGAGCATATCATCAAGCAGGACCATGGCAAGGACTATCTGGGCAAGGTGCCCAAATATGATGGGTTCGCCTGCATTCCCTGCCATGTCGATTTCAAGAAGGAACACCATGGTTTCTACAATACCTATTCCCCTTTGGTGCACGAACCGAAAGAGGGAAGCATTAAAAAGACACATGCTTTTTTGAAGCATATCTTCGGGAACCAGCTGGAACTGGGACTGGACTATTTGAAACTCCTGTACCAAAGACCGGTGCAGGTGCTCCCCATCCTCTGTCTGGTCTCCACCGAGAGGAACACAGGGAAAAGCACGTTCCTCAAATGGCTCAAGGAAATCTTCGGGAACAACCTGACCTACCTGACCAATGACAGCTTTGCAAGCCAGTTCAACGCGGACTGGGCCAACAAGCTGCTGATATGCGTTGACGAGGTACTGTTCAACAAAGAGGAGCTTACTGAGCGCATTAAATACCTGAGCACCACCAACCGGAACAAGCTTGAGGCCAAAGGCAAGGACAAAAGGGAAGTAGAATTCTTTGGTAAATTTATTCTCTGTAGCAACAACGAGGACAGTTTTATCAAGATCGATGCCCATGAGACCCGGTTCTGGGTACGGAAAATCCCATCCCTTAAAAAAGAGGACACCGATTTCTTGGACCAGTTGTGCAAGGAAGTGCCCGCTTTTTTGGATTTCCTTTCAAAAAGGGAGTACAATTCAAAGCAAAGAACACGAATGTGGTTCACAGCTAAACAGGTTTATACCCCTGCCCTTAAGAAGCTGGTGAACAATAACCGAAATAGGGTGGAGAAGGAACTGGCCAGTCTATTGCTGAGCGCCATGGAAAAGTTCGAGATGGACTCGGTGGACCTTTGTCCCATCGATGCCCTGCACATGCTCAACCGCACACGGGTCAAGACCGACCTGACCCAATTGAGGCGGTTGCTGAAAAAGGATTGGAAACTGGACAACCAGCCCAATTCAAACAAGTACCAAAAGATCACCATCTGGAACAACGGCGAGATCAACACCGAGGACGCCAAGGGAAGGTACTTTACCATAAAAAAGAATTTTTTGGTCCAAAACTTTGATGATTTGATGACAGATTGATATAAGCCCAGTGTTTATAAGGGTTTAGGCTGTCATCACTTTGTCATCATTCTGTCATCAAAATAAAAAATGATGACAGGGACAATGAAGAAAAAAAAAACGATGAAACGATGACAAAATGATGACGGGGGAACAACCAGTATTTACAGGGTCTCCCAGAGGTTTGTCATCAAATCATCAAAAATCGATTAAAAACAGAACCATGAAAGAAAAAAGAATGGACTGCGAAAAAGCCCGCAACATTGACATCGTTTCCACGCTGGCCAATTTGGGGCACTTTCCAGTCCGGAAAACGGAAAAAGAAGCTTGGTTCCTTAGCCCGTTCCGGAGCGAGACCCAAGCCTCTTTCAAGGTATCATTGAAGAAAAACTATTGGATAGACTTCGGGACCTTCGAAGGGGGCAGTACCATAGACCTGATCATGAAAATGGAGAACTGTTCCGTAAGGGAGGCATTGGAACGATTGTCCGGGAACATGGACCATTTTTCTTTTCACCAGCGGCCGAATCCAACCAAAAAGAAGCACAGGGCCAACTCGATTCAGATTATCGAGATAAAGGAAATCGAGCACCGGGCCCTAGAAGACTATCTGAGCTCCAGAAAGATTTCGACCAAGACCGCAAGAAAACTTTGCAAAGAGGTCCATTATCGAATAGGGGAGCGGACATACTTTGGCATCGGACTACAGAACAGGTCTGGTGGCTGGGAACTGCGGAACAGCTATTGGAAAGGGTCCACGTCCCCAAAGGATGTTTCATTGATCAAAAACGATTCCAAAAAATTGGCGATTACCGAAGGTATGTTCGATATGCTCACCCTTTTGGAACTTAGACCAGAGCTTCTTAATACCCATGACCTTTTGGTATTGAATACCACGGCCTTTGTAAAACGGATGATTTCTGAAATAAAGGATTATGAAAACGTAGGGCTGCTTCTTGATAGGGACAAAGCGGGACATGGGATGACGGAACTTTTAATTGAAAAGTGCCCGAACAGTAGGGATATTTCCTTCCTCTATGTAGGATTCAAGGATATCAACGAATGGAAGATGAAAAGCGCGAAGGATGAAGTTCGGCAACGAATTCAAGATGTGTCATTGTCATGACAAATCTTGCTTTTGCTCCCGAAGGTCGCAAAAGATGATGTAAAAATGAAGAAGGAGTTTGTCCAGTTCCGGTGCTCGGTCTACGAGAAGAAACTGCTGAAGGTCAAGGCCCGAAAGAGCGGTCTTTCCATCAGTGAATACTGCCGCCGTGCCGCTTTCGATGACCGTATCGTGGAGCGCATGACGGACGAACAGATAGAGGCCTATAAGCTATTGGTCAAATACCAACGGAACTTCAAGCTGATTACCAATATGTTCCGCAAGCGGAACCCCAGATTGGCAGAAGAAACGGCCCAGCTGGCCAAGGAGATACGACAACACCTTTTAAATTTCAAGAAATGATAGGCATGGGCAAATCCATATCACACACTTCGGCCTCCATGAGCTACGGGATGAATCAGGAAAAGGAATCGGAAATCATCCATAGCCAATATCTGGCAGGGGAGACCCCACGGGAGATCACCGAGGAGTTCAAGGTCATCCAAGAACAGAACGAACTGTGCCGGAAGAACACGCTGAGCTTTGTGCTGAGCCCCACCATCGAGGACGGCAGGAAATTAGAAGCGCAACAGCTCAAAGAAATGACGGAGCGGTTTATCAAGGAAATGAACCTCAAACAGCACCAAGCGGTTGCCTTTGTCCATAGGGACAAGGAACATGTGCATGTCCACCTGTATGCCAACCGGATAAACTTTCAGGGGAAGGCCTATAACGATAGCTTTATCGGGAAGCGGAGCCAACAAGTAGCGGAGCGGGTGGCCAAACAAATGGATCTGACCACGGTAAGGGAGGTACAGCAGGAAAAACTGTACCAGATGCAACATGTCCGCTCTGAAATACAAAAGATCCATGAAAAGGTCATGGCCAGGGACCACCCAAGGGACTTTGACCAATACATCAAGTCCATGGAGCAGAACAATGTAAAGGTCATTCCCAGCATCAATAAGCAGAACCAATTGCAAGGCTTCCGTTTTGAGTACAAGGGAACCAATCTAAAGGGAAGCGAGGTGCACCGTTCCATGTCCATGGGCAGGATCGCCCGTCAAATGAACTTTGAAAAGAACATGGCACAACGAATCGCCAAGGACAAGAGCATGCAGCTTTTGGGTAGGACAGTCAATGTCCCAACGAGTTTGACCCAGACCATCATAAAGAAAACCATCAAATTGGCCATAAAAGTGGTCAGGGACACTGGAATAGGAATCTAAACACAACAACATGGCAAAACTGGATGAAATAGCGGAACTGTTGACCGAAGAGATTAACGGATTTGAAAAGAGCATCGGCCGATTGGAAAAGGCACATGAAAATTTGAAAAACCTTCCATTAAGGCCAGATACCACTGAGATCAAGGTGCTTCTAAATGATTATGGGAACAATCAAAAAAAGATAGTTGAGGAACAGCAAAAGTTGATGCAGAAAATCCTTCACAAGGTGGAGCGGTCCATTATGTTACCAAGTTGGGCCATTAAACTTTTATGGGGATTGTTGGTCAGTGTTCTATTGGTCCTTGGTTTTTCGGTCTATCAATTATCAAGGATATCAAAAAAAGAAGAGGCTGCATTTGTAAAAGGACGGGACAGTACCATGGGACACTATGGGAGATTCTTTGACGAGAACCCACAGGGAAAGGAACTGTACCAAAAATGGCTGGAAGAAAAAGGCAAAAAGTAGGACAGCGCCCTAACCTATTTTTGCTTTACGCTTATCTTCCCGAACGCTACAAAAATAGTCCAGGATCCATGCGCCGAAGTTGGGGTAAGATTTGGAGAGCCATCCCTTAAATTGTAAACTTCTAAATCTAGCAAGAAAATGTTTATTTTATAAAAACCATTCCTTGTGTTCTTGAGCAATTATCTTCGAGACAGACTTAAGCTCGATAAGGGTAAACAATCAGGCATGGGTACAATTTTTTCCCGTAATGCCCGTTTGTCATCGAAATGTCTGGAAATCTCCTGTGTCTTTTCAATGTAGTCGTCCATGCCGTTTTCCCGTTTATGATAAAACAATTGTATAGATAGGCAATGCTTGTGCTCAAATATATGCTTTAACATCACACGGTCTGAAAGCCCACAGGAGTGGCCGATGATGTACACTTGATAATAATCAGATTCCAGGAACCTTAATAACCTATGATAGTTACCTGTCTTAAAATAACCAAAGGATTTAATGTGCTCAAATAACTGATTGTCGTTCAATTTTTCCAGAACACTATAATGCTCATCGGTTTCATCGCCATATCCAAAAATCATAGGGTTATTGGGTTTATTGATTTCCCCATGGATAAAATTGAAATCCACTGAGGCCTCAGAATTCTCTGGACTTCGGCGGTGATCCTCATATTTATAAATTGTATCTGTATAATTGAAATTCAGGATGTGTACTAATTCAGGAAATCTTTCAGCCTCCCCCAAATTTAACCGTTGTCTTTCACTTTTTGAAAATTCACCTTTTATACTGGACCAGAAGTTTGCATCATACGTTCCAAAATTCTTTGGAGTTTCGGCCATTAATTCCGTAAGGTAAGCTTCCAGCCTTTCCTTTAAATAGTGGAACTCTGTGTGCAATATTTCGACCTGAAACTTAGATTTTTGATCAAAAACTCTCTGCCCGTCACTTGAAAAACGGTTAATAATGTTCTTGAGGTGTTCATAATAGATACTTTCCACATCAACCCATTTCATATCACCGCTGGAAAGTCTCTCATACATGGCCTTTAAAATGGAATCATAGGGAATGGCCATGGCCCTTTGGTTTCCTTTAGATTGAGTCTTAGGAAATAGAATTTTGATATTATAGTGGTTGAGGAATTTTTGAAGACCCTCAAAATCCTGAATTTGGGCAAGGTTGTCCCTATAAGTAATCCTGCTTAGCCCTAATTCCTTATGGATGGTAAACAGCTTGGTGCCCTTATATTTAATATCTGTGGCATCCTTTATGGAATTTTTTACTGGTCTCCGGGGTTTGTTTTCAGCATCCATTAATTCAAATTTAAACAGGCCCAACATAAAATCACTGTAACGGGTCTTTAAGTTGTGGGCAAGATCAAAGCCGTTGCCGATAAGTACCAATCTGTTCATGGCGTATATCCTTGTTATAAATTAAGGCCTACTGGCAAATCCATTGTCTTGAATGTAGTCAAGGCCTATAAAAATAAATTCATTTAAAATTGGCTTGTGGTTTTCCCTGTCCCAAAGGAAATTATATGGTTAAATTGGGATATAGTGCCTCTATCTGCATCTGTTGAATTGTCTATTCACGTAGTTGGAATTTCAAATCGCAAATTCTTTAGTAAATAGATCAAAAAACAAAATGATACTGGCCCTAATTACTTGAAAAGAATTCCGAGCGAATCAAAACTCTACTTATTGAGAAGTTTTTCCAAATAAGTAACTTTATCCTTTTCAGCCTGAACAAGACGCTCATAGAGTTCAACTACCTTGTCCAATGGATTGAAAGTACAGTTACTATTATATACTTGTCCAGTACTGTTATCATAAAAATTACTGAAGTAATTGAAAATTGCATCTTCAGAAAAGTTCTCAATACTTTCTTTAGATACACCAAGAGCCTTGGCAATCTCTTCCAACTTTATATCGTCCACCTTTTCACTGTTCTCAATGTTGGAAACGGCCTGTTGGCTGATGCCCAATTCTTCCGCCAAGGTCTCCTGCTTCATCCCACGGAGTTCCCTGATCCTACTGATCTTTCTGCCTATATGGTTGTTCTTGGTCTTTGTCTGCATATCTCAAATATAGGGTGTTTCCCACAATAATCCGATTGTAATTTACAAAACACTTTTAATAAAGTACAAGTACTCATAGTGGAGTACATGGCAATGTGGGCTTAATATGGTCGGTGATTCTCGAACCATTTAAATCACGAACCCATGAAACATCACACAAACATACCGGAAAACTTTGAAAGAGCGGAGGAACTCTCCAATTTGATCGACAGCGTACTGAACGTGATCACGATTGATGCTATCTTTCTTTCACGAAAACAAATAGAAGGAGACACTACTTATCATATCCTTACCCTCTTTACAGATGTCGATAATGACCCCATTCCAACTGAGATTCTGGCATTGGTGTCAAAGCTTGGGAAAGAGCGTCCCGATTTCAGGATAAGAATCTATACCGAGGAACAATCCGAGATAGGTCTTTCGCGCGGGTCACTCTATTTTTTGGAACATTGCTGCCTTGGAGATACGGTATATGCCCGTATGGAGGGGGCAAACCATTTGGACTACCCAGAAATGAGCTTGGTCAATATCATTAAAAGAGCTTCACGCTATTATGATTCGGAAATGAAGAAGGTCAAAACCTTTGCCAATACTGCGGACATCTTGATAAAGGAAGGGAACTATGCGATAGCCACCTTCAACATGCATCAAGCTTTTGAGATTGCCTTCCGGTTTATAGAACAGATGTGCATAGGAAGGAGCAAGGTTACGCATAGTATCATTAGTCATATCAATTACTGCAAACATTTCTTTCCTACCCTACAGCCCTTTTTGGAATCTTCTGAGCCAAACAGCAATGAACTGCTGCTCCTTTTGGAACATGCCTATAGCGTTGCCCGATATGGCAATGAGTTTGAGATTTCAAAAGTACAGACCAAGACCGTCCAATCCCAAATGAAGGAATTCATCAAAGAGGTCGAGTCCATATTTCATAGGCATCTTGAACACTGCAAAGACCATATCGAAGGAATCGGAAAGGATTTTAAGGAAGCATTCCCAAAAGTGACCGAGAACGCGGGGAACAATGATGAGACATCATTAATTGACCAATTGAAGGAACTGGAAAAAATGTATTTCCATGCCTTGAAGCCCTATCTCCCCGAAAAGGGATTGTACAGCACGGAACTCATTACCGAGGGATACTGTGAAACCTCCTATATGATATCCGACCTGATCAAGGTCTGTATCACAGCTTTGGAAAACGAAAATTTCTCGACACGTTCCGTTCCCCAACCCCACAGCAATATTAGTGGGGTTCTCGGATATATACTTGACATGATACCCCATGATGAAATGGAATTCTTGGACAAGGTCAGAAAACTGCTTTCGGAACAACGGACAACCAGAACCCAATAAATCCATTCACATGAAATCAAAGAAGAAACGGTTAAAGACCTTGGAAGAGATACAACAGCTCAGAAGCAATCTTTCGGGACTCTTGGGAAACAATAAGTCCATCGACCCAAAGGGAAACTATGTATTCTTCGAGGTCAAGGACAACAATCATCTTTTGACCCAGATCATCAGTCTTTTGGAGGTTTGCGTGTTTGCCCTTGATGGGGAGGGAATGATGTTGTTTCCTGCCAACCAAAATGCATCAAAAGAGGATAGTGTGATCCAAGTATTGGAACTGGTACTGAGCATCCTTCCGGATAGCCAATTGTACTTCATGGACAAATTGGACGAAAAGCTATCCATATTAAAGGATTAAATCTTTAAAATAGAATTTAAGTATCTGGGATTAAAAAATTAGCAACGTAGTCATATCAATACCTCCCGGACCTCTCAACAATTTGCACTTTTGGGAGGTTTTTTGTTTTTATACCCTCCTTTAATTAAGTAATCGGGAACTATAAAAAGTTAAAATATCACGTTTGAAATTAATATTCCCTAAACATTGGTTGACAAAATTAACTTGTTTTGTACTTTTGTCAACACATTATCAACAGACTTATGAAGGAACTGTTTTCAAAACGATTAAAAAATGCTCGTCTGCTTTCCGCCATGTCCCAAGACAATTTGGTGAAGGCCATGGGTGATATTGTCTCCAAAAATGCCATTTCAAAATATGAAAAAGGAGAGATGATGCCCAACAGTGCCACCTTAATTCAACTGGCAAAGGCTCTTAACGTAAAGCCTGATTATTTCTTTAGGCCATTGGGTGCTGAAATAGAAAAGATAGAATTTAGGAAAAGAAGCATTTTGGGCGTAAAGAAAACCAATGCCATCAAACAACAAGTGGCCGAAAGTGTTGAGCGTTACTTGGAAATTGAGGATTTGCTTCAAATTAAATCCGCTTTTGTCAACCCAATAAAGAATGTGTTGATTTCAACTGTTCCCGATATTGAAAATGCTGTCAATGCCCTTCTAAAAGCATGGAAACTAGGAATCAACGCTTTACCCAATGTCATTGAAATATTGGAGGACAAAGAAATCAAAGTCATAGAGCTTGATGCAGATCTTGCCTTTGACGGTCTATCTGGATGGGCGGATGGTAGTGTGCCAATAATTGTAATCAACAAAAATTACAGCATAGAAAGGAAACGTTTTACTGCACTCCATGAACTTGGACATATTCTTTTAAATTTTTCCGAAGCTTTAAGCGAAAAAGAAATTGAACGGCTCTGCCATGCCTTTGCCGGTGCAATGTTAATTCCATACGAGACTTTTATTACCGAGCTTGGTTCCAAAAAAAGAAAAGGAATAAGCATTCCTGAATTGATTAGCATCAAGGAAACCTATGGTATTTCTATTCAGGCCATAATGGCACGCGCAAAGAATCTGGAAATTATCGATGAACATCGCTATGTAAAATTTAGAAAGTATATTTCCGCCAACCGGGAAGAGGAAGGGCTAGGACAATACAAAGGAAAAGAGCATTCAGATAGGTTTATGCAATTGGTCTATCGCGCAGCTTCTGAAGAAATAATCAGCCTTAGCAAGGCTGCCAATCTTTCAAATGAAAAACTGGCTGTATTCCGGGACCAATTCATTGCGATATGACCATAGTTGTTAATGATGCGAATATCTTGATTGACTTGGTGAAACTGGAAATCCTAAGTCACTTCTTTGGATTGAATTTTCAGTTTTGTACCACTGACCTTGTGCTTGAAGAGTTACATGATTACCAGAAGTCTGAATTGCAAGCATATATAGATAGTGGACAACTTGAGGTCCATGAAATTTCAGAAATACAACTTGAAGACATTATTGAAATTCGTTTGCAAAAACCAGCTTTATCAGAACAGGACTGCTCCGCCTTTTACCAGGCGGAAAAGTTGAAAGCAACATTGCTGACAAGCGACAACACCTTGCGGAAATTCGCAAAAATCAAAAAACTTGACGTCCATGGACATTTATGGGTTTTTGATCAAATGGTTTCTGCTGAAACACTTACCCCGTCACAAGCTACCTTAAAGCTCGATGAACTTTGCCTAACGGTTAACCCAAAACTCAATTTGCCCAAAAAAGAATGTGATCTACGAAAAAGAAAATGGCAAAACGACTGATAAGCAAATTAATGCTTTCAATAATTAAACAAGAAAATTCTGAATTCCCTCGTGGTTAATTGTTAAAGTGGAGTGTAATAGCTATTTTGGTAGTTTACCAAACCATCAAAATAAATATGCCCGATTGCATAGAATGTGGTGAATACACCAAGTTCAAAAACGGTCTTTGTACCGATTGTTACCAAAAGGAAAACGGAAATAAATGGGTGGCCGGTGTAATAAAAGGCCGCATTGCCGAAACCATTATAGAACAACTTTTCATATCCCTAGATTTTCAGGTTTACAAATATGGGATGGAAAACACTATACCTGGAATAACTGATTTGCTGAAGGGAGTTAGAGGCGATGTATCCAAAAACATTCGACAGATGCCGGACTTTGTAGTATTTAAAGATAAGCAGGCTCACTTCATCGAAGTAAAATACCGGAAAAGCGGAAAACTTAGCTTAAAGGATATTGAAAACTATGGCGATTACCCATTTGAGAATGCACTATTTGTTTTGGTTACGCCAAAACATATAAAATGCATCTCCTATTCTGAACTCAAAGAAGGTAAGGAAATCACGGAAAAATGCAGAAATTGGCTAGGAAGCAGAAAAGAGTTTGAGACCTGTAAGGATACCATCATGGAATATTGCAAATATGCTGTTAAGTTTTTTGAAAATGTAGATTAACAAATGACCAAAACAGAACAGTTAAACCAATTATTTGAAAAATGGGAGAATGAAACTCCTGATTATCAAGGTAAGTTTATAAAAGATGGTATAAACAACGAGAATCTCTATTTAAATGCAAAAACTAAGATTCTTTTTTTAACTAAGGAACCCAATAACCCCAAACAGGAAGCCGGTGATTTTCGCGAATGGTGGAAGGAAGGCCTTAAATACACTTTTTCACATCGATTAGCAGAATGGAGTTATGGAATACTTAATAATTTTCCTGAATTTGAATCAATGTGGTATGACAAAGAGGGGTATAAAAATGCTATTTTTCATGTAGCTTTTATGAATGTCAAGAAAATTGGTGGTGTTGGGCAATCCAACTATTCAGAAATGGAAAAGCACTTGATACGAAACAAAGAATGGTTGCTTAAACAAATAGAAATCATAGAACCCCAGGTTATTATCACTGGTTTGACCTGGGGAAGATTGAGAAATATACTTTTTGATACAGTTGAATGGAAAAGTAGTGGATACAACATCACTATCGGAAGATATAACGAATCAAAAATCATCGATTTCTATCATCCCTCGGCCCGCAACGCAGCAGCAGCTTCGTATAGCTTACTGGGCAATGTTATAAGCTCAAAAAGGTTTCAAGAATTATAGAATATGAATTCAATTGCCAAACCAATTAAACCACGAAAGGCGTTAAACAAGGCCTTTTTAAAAGTAAAGCCCTATCGTGAGGAAATAGAACTTTTTAAAACAAACCTGATAAAGGTTTTAGATTTTTCCAATGAGCATGAATCAGAAGAATATCATAAAAACCTTGTTTCAGGGTTTCTGAAAGATTCTCTTTATCATGGTAACCATTTCATTAACACAAGTGGGCGCAAGGACCAAGTAATCCATATCGGACCCAAACCCGATAGCCCAGTTGGTGTAATAATTGAGGCTAAGAATCCTAAAAATAAAAGTGAAATGGTTTCTGTTGAAAATCTCAACAAAAAAGCGTTTCACGAATTGCTCTTATACTTTTTAAGGGAACGTATTTCCAATGGAAACTTAGAGGTAAAAAACCTAATTATCACTAATCTTTTTGAATGGTTCATTTTTGATGCCAATGATTTTGAAAAAAATTTTGTGGCCAATAAAAGCTTGGTGAAACAATTCAAAGATTTTGAGGCTGGAAATTTATCCGGTACAAGCACCGATTTCTTCTATAATGAAATTGCAAAGCCTTTTTTAACTGCATTTGAAGAGACATTGGGTTTTGTACACTTTGACTTGCGCAAATACGAAAGAGTAGTTCGCAATGATGACCCGAAGGATGACCAAAAACTTGTTTCCCTTTTTAAGTTGCTTTCTCCGCAACATCTTTTAAAAGAACCTTTTGTAAATGATAGCAATAGCCTTGATAAAAAGTTTTATAGTGAATTACTGCATATCATAGGGCTTTCGGAAATCAAAAAAGGCAGTAAGAAATTAATTCAGCGAAACGAGGAAGGACAACGAAACTTAGGAAGCCTTTTGGAGAACACCATACTTCAATTGGATAGTCGGGATAAAATTAACCGATTGCCCAACCCCAGAAAATATGGGGATACTAAAGAAGAGCGGTTGTTTACTGTGGCTTTGGAGCTTGTTATTACTTGGGTCAATCGAATTCTTTTTTTAAAGTTGCTCGAAGCACAACTTATTCGCTACCATAAAGGAGATTCAAAATATGCTTTCCTCGATCTAAAAATGATTAAGGACTATGATGATCTTGATAGTCTTTTCTTTCAAGTGCTGGCAAAAAGACAAGGAGAGCGAAATAAGGAAGCTCAAACCCTGTTTAATAAAGTACCATACCTGAATTCATCGCTTTTTGAACCAACTGACATAGAGCATGATACCATATTTGTTAGCAACCTTCGAGACGATAAGCCTATACCCATAATTGCTTCAACCGTACTTAAAGATGAAAAGGGTAAAAAACGTTCAGGTGAGCTTTCAACACTCGAATATTTATTTGAATTTTTGGATGCTTATGATTTCAGCAGTGAGGGTTCCGAAGATATTCAAGAAGATAACAAAACACTGATCAATGCCTCGGTACTCGGACTCATTTTTGAAAAGATAAACGGTTATAAGGACGGCTCTTTCTTTACCCCTGGCTTCATTACCATGTATATGTGTCGGGAGACTATTCGTAAAGCCGTGGTCCAAAAATTCAATGAGGTTAAAAGTTGGAACTGTAAAGACTTAGATGAAGTCTATGACAAGGTTGAAGACAGAAACGAAGCAAACACTATTATCAACAGCTTAAAAATCTGTGATCCCGCAGTGGGTTCTGGGCATTTTTTGGTTTCGGCACTCAATGAGTTGATTGCCATCAAGAACGATTTAAAAATATTGCAAGATGTTGAAGGCAAACGATTAAAAGAATATGAGGTTGAAGTCGTAAATGATGAATTGGTGATAACCGATGATGAAGGAGAACTGTTTGAGTACCATCCCGGTAATAAAGAAAGTCAACGGATTCAAATGGCCCTTTTCCATGAAAAGCAAACCCTAATAGAAAACTGTCTTTTTGGGGTGGACATTAACCCCAATTCTGTTAAAATATGCCGTTTGCGATTATGGATCGAGTTGCTCAAGAATGCCTATTACAAAGGGGATAACGAGCTGGAGACGTTGCCCAATATTGACATCAACATCAAAACCGGCAACTCTTTGATAAGCCGTTTTTCCTTGGACGATGATCTAAAAGCAGCTTTTAAGGACAAAACAATAGCCTATGGCTTTTTGGATTATAAAAAAGCCGTTGCCGACTATAAAAACACGGCCTCAAAAGAGAAAAAGCGTGAAATTATACAAATCATCAACGAGGTCAAAAATAATTTTAAAAGCACTCTCGACAATAAGTTTATTGCCAAACTCCAAAAGGCCCAAGGTGAAGTAATCAATGAACAGGAGCGACTAAATAACCTAACAGCTTTTGGGGAAAAAATAACCAAAGCTGATAAAAACAACCTTAAAAAACTACAGCAAAAGTCCGAAAAAGCACTGTTGGAAAAAGAGGAAATCGTAAACAATGTCATTTATGAAAATGCCTTTGAATGGCGTTTTGAGTTCCCAGAAGTATTGAACGATGATGGAGATTATCTTGGCTTTGATGTGGTAATTGGGAATCCGCCATATTTAAGGGTAAGGGATGTATCAGAAAACTTTAGAATGTATTACTCTAAATCCTATAAAGTTTCTGAAAACCAGTTGGATTTGTATCACTTATTTGTTGAAAAGTCATTTGCTATAGCCAGTAATTCCAGCATACACTCTTTAATAGTTCCTAATGCTTTTTTAGCCAACAGAAACAATTTAAGGTTGAGGCGTTTTATTCTATCCCATTTTTCAATAGATAAAATAATTGAAGTTAAAGACGATGTATTTGAAGAGGCCTCTGTCGAAGTTCTTATTTTCATTTTTGTCAAGCCCAAAATTTCATCTTCAAGTAACTATTTTATAGCTGAAAAAGGCGATTTTAAATTTAAGAATTCATTTAATCAAGAAGCTTTTGAAAACACCCCAAATAACAATTTTACTGTTACTGTTGATTCAAAAAGTCAAAAAATTATAGCCAAAATTTTAAATAAGTCGGTTGAGCTTTCCGCTTTATTCAAAACTATTTCAGGTATTAAAGAATATCAAGTAGGAAAAGGAAAGCCGCCACAAACTATTGAAGATGTTAGGGGTCGGATATTTAATTCCTCACAAAAAATTGATGAAACGTACCTTCCAGAACTTAGAGGTAAAAACCTTTCGAAGTATATGTTTAATTGGAGTGGGGAATATATTAGCTACGGGGAGTGGTTGGCTGAACCCAGGGTTCCAGAATTTTTTGAAGGAGATAAAATTTTGATTCGCCAAATTCCGAATAAAGACTCTCTTATAGCCTCATATGTTAAAGATAGATTTGTCATTGACCAGACAGCCTACATAGCTAAGCCTTCGGTTCAACTAGATGTTTTCTTTTACTTAGGAGTCCTAAATTCAAAACTGATATTCTGGTATTTTCAAAATATTAATAACGAGTTTGACCAATTGTTTCCAAAAATTAAAGTAAAGGAATTCAATTCTTTGCCTATACCAAATGTGGCTTATTCGAACCCACAATTAACGAATGTTGTAAAAAATATCTTAGCGGCTTTAGAGGCTAATAAAGAACGTGATATTTCAGGCTTCGAAAAAGAAATTGACAATTTGGTTTATCAACTTTATGACTTGACCGAGGAAGAGATTGAAATTATTGAGAACGCTTAAAGCCATATGAAAGCCACCGAACTACCCATCATCAATTTTTTACAGACACCGAATGTGCAATTTGTAATACCCGTTTACCAACGCAATTATGATTGGGAACTAGGGCATTGCAAGCAATTGTTGGAGGATATCATAAGCGTTGAAAAAGAAGACCGCGGAACACATTTTATTGGCAGCATAGTTTTTATTCACGAAGGTACTTACACCACCCGAGAGGTCCGCGAACTGGTGATCATAGACGGCCAGCAACGTCTCACTACTATTAATTTGTTGTATGTCGCCTTGTACCGTTTTGCAAAGAACAATGGGCTGGAAAAAGAGGCCGAGATGCTCTACAATATGTTCCTGGTCAATCAATATGTGCAAGAAGACGATAGTAAGCTCAAACTAAAACAGACAGACACCAACTCCATGGCGTTCAAGGCAATTTTGGAGGGGAATGAAAAAGGGTTTACTTCATTTTCTAATGTGATTGAAAACTATAATTTTTTCAGTTCTCAAATCAATGCCGAGAATTTTGAGGTCATCAGAAATGGTTTGAAGCGATTAATTTTTGTTGAAATTTCTCTAGAGCGCGACAAGGATGATCCACAACGGATTTTTGAAAGTCTCAACTCAACCGGACTAGATTTGTCCCAATCCGATTTGATACGGAATTATATTCTAATGGATCTACAGCCACGGGAGCAGCAAAAGGTTTTCAACACGATTTGGAACCCCATTGAAGAAAATGCCCGGGACCTTCTAAAACAAAAGTCTCTGGTTTCTGAATATATCCGAGACTATTTAACGCTCAAAAACAAGAAAATACCTAATAAATCAAAGGTCTACCAAGAGTTTAAAAAGAACTATCCCAACAAACTGGATGAAGAGTACATGAACGAGTTGGAAAACATGAAAGGGCTTTCCCTATTTTATAAAATGTTTATCAATCCGGAAACTGTTGAAAACCCTCAAATTCGTAAAGAACTCGAATACATCAACCGATTGGAAGTGAATGTCGCCTATCCATTCTTGTTACAGGTTTTTGAAGATTGGGATAATGGGATTACAGACGAAGAAACTGTCATTCAAGTATTGAAATTGGTTCAAAATTATGCTTGGCGAAGATTTATAGTAGGATTGCCGACCAATGCGCTAAATAAGATTTTCATGACATTGTATTCAGAGATAGATACCGAAGACTATTTTGAAAGTTTAGCCAAAGCCCTATGTAAAAAAAGAGGTAATTCACGCTTTCCGGATGATGAAGACCTCCTAACTGCCTTAAAAGACAAAGATCTCTATAATATCAAAGCAAAAAACAGGAATTATCTTTTTGAGCTTTTGGAAAACCACAACAACCGTGAGCATGTCAACACTTCCAGTGAAAGCATCACAATTGAGCACATTTTTCCACAAAACCCTAGTTCTGAATGGTCCAAGCAATTAGATGAGGAAGAGATTTTCCTATTTAAGGAAAAATATCTGAATACATTGGCAAACCTCACTTTGTCTGGCAACAATGGTTCATTAGGCAACAAAACCTTCTTGGAAAAAAAGAACATGAATCATCAAGGTGGAGAGCAAGGTTATAAATACAGTAGGCTATGGTTAAATGATTATTTAAAAGGAATTGATGTTTGGGATAGCAATTCCTATGAATCAAGACTTAAACTAATCAGCCAACGGTTTCTTAGTATCTGGAGTTATCCTAATGTTATACTAGAGACGGATGAAGAACCAGTAGAACAATCTATTTTTGAAGCAGAGTCTCCAACCCACAAAAAACTCGAATATTTTATCTTCAAGAACAACAAGGTGGAAGAATCAGCCATTGCAAATATGTACTATTACGTGCTTCAACAGTTATATGGCATAAATACTGGACTATTACTTGGGAACAATATTCTTAAAATAACAAGAAATAAAGAAGATTTTAGAAGTGCCCAGGAAATAACCAATGGCTATTTTGTCGAGTTCAATATAGATAGCAATACAAAGTTCAATATTCTAAAAAAGTTATTGTCCTTATTTGATTTGGAAGATGAACTTATTATCAAATATGATATTGGTTCCTCTCAGGGCAACAGGTTTTATGTGCGTAAAGAATATTGGGAGCAACTTTTGCCCCAATTGCAAGAGAAGGGCCAGTTTTCAAATGTTAATCCTGTGAAATCTCATTGGATAAGCATGGGTGCCGGAAAAACAGGAGTAAATTACTCTATGGTCGTTACCGGTTCCCATTGTCAGGTTGAGCTTAGTATAACAACAGCAAATAAAGAGCTGAACAAAAAGTATTTTAAAAAGTTAATCAGACGAAAAGTGGAAATTGAAGATGGTTTTGGTAAATCTTTAATGTGGGAAGAATTGCCAGATAACAAAATGAGTCGCATAAAGTATGTTCTTAACGATGTGAATCTTTTTGACAAATTCCATTGGCCAAAAATGAATGCTTTTTTTGTGGAGAATGTGCCAATATTTGAAAAAGTGTTTAAAAATGAAATCCTTAAGTTGTAAAAAGGCATGGGCACAGGCAGGAGAAACTTTCTTAAGTTAACGTCAACTGCATTAGCTGGATTGGCAATCAACCCACTTCAAGCAGTTATAACCAAGAACAATCTATATGTAAACAAAGTTCTTGGGCTTGCCTTTTCCAAGCCACAGGATTGGTATTTTATCAACGTTAAAGATTTCGGTGAGTTAAAAGAGAAAACGATTCTATCAGAAGATTGGGAAGAGTTTAAGGATTTTGTTTGGGAAAACACGGGTGACCCTATTTGTCTAATGGCCAAGTATGATCAGAATAATCCCTTAAATTTTGGAAAATACTCCCCAAGTATTGCTGTTTGGGTTGAAAAAAAATCCGATTATGATGAGATTGGTATACAAACGGTAGAAGAATATGCCATTAGTTGGACTACAAATAGAATTCAATACATCCAAGATCCCAATGTTACCAAATCGAAAGAAGTGAAGGATATATCTGGAATCAAGACTGTTCAATATGATTGTGATTTTATGGTTGAACACCGAGACCTACCAAACTCGTACCGTGCTCTTTGCCGAATGATTTATATTGAACATGGGGATTATTTTTACTGTTTTGACTTAACAGACTCTATTGAAGCAGGTGAAAAATCTGATTTAGAGTTTAAAATGTTTCTTGAGGAAATTAATTTATTCCGATAGTTGCCCCCCAATTTGCCCCCTGCAAAAACAAAAACCCCTCTAAATCAATTGTTTAGAGAGGTTTTCCGTGGTCCCACCTGGGCTCGAACCAGGGACCACCTGATTATGAGTCAGGTGCTCTAACCAACTGAGCTATAGGACCCGCATTTTGCGGATGCAATATTAGTGTTTATTTTTCTACACCGCAAGGTTTTAACGGACCTAGCCTTCTTTTATTTCTTGGCAAAGTTCCACCAAAACCCCATTGGTGCCCTTTGGGTGCAAAAAGGCCACCAGCTTATTGTCCGCTCCCTTTTTCGGGGTTTCGTTTAAAATTTGGAAGCCTTCCTGCTTCAATCGGGCCAGTTCCGAAACAATATCATCCACAGCAAAGGCTACATGATGGATCCCCTCCCCCTTCTTTTCCAAAAACTTGGCAATGGGGCTATCGGGGTTTGTGGCTTCCAACAACTCAATTTTATTGGGGCCTGACTTAAAAAAGGAGGTTTTTACTCCCTCTGAGACCACTTCTTCCATTTTATAATGCGGTACCCCCAACAATTTGGCAAACAATGGGTTGGACACCTCCAAATCTTTTACCGCAATGCCAATATGTTCTATTTTTTCCATTTTAACCCTTGGTTTGGTTGACAAAATAGCTGCTTTTCTCCAAAATTACGGACTGTAATCCATTCCAAATGTGAGGTTAGTCAGGATTTCCTTTATTTTTGCACTATGGAGGAAACACAACGACAGAAGAAAATTGCAGGGGTCATTCAAAAAGACTTGGCCGATATCCTACAACGGTCCGCCACCGATGGTGGTCTTAAGGGAACCTTGATCTCTGTTTCCAAGGTTTCCGTTACCGTAGACCTATCCTTGGCCAAAGTGTATGTGAGCATTTTCCCGAACAAGGATGGCAAAGCATTGCTAGAAGGCATCAAGGCCGGTCAGGTTGGCATCCGTCACGAACTGGCCCAACGTACCAAACACCAATTGAGAAGGGTTCCGGAACTTAATTTTTATCTGGATGATTCCTTGGAATATATTGACAATATCGAGAAATCGCTCAAAGGTGAAGAAAATCCCATCGAAAACAGGGACTTGCTCGATAAACGTAAGAAAGCCTAATCTTGAACTTTCCGCTTTACATCGCTAAACGCTACCTAAGATCCAAGAGCAGTCAAAATGCGGTGAACATCATCAATTTTATCACCTTTTTGGTCATCGTCATCGGTTCAGCCGCATTGTTTATAGTGCTTTCGGCCTTTGCTGGGCTCAAGACGTTTAGCCTTTCCTTTTCCAACACCTTCGACCCTGATTTAAAAGCCTTGCCCGCCACGGGGAAAGTGTTTTCCATTTCCCAAGAGGAACAGGACCAACTCAAAAATATTCAGGGGTTGGCCAATTACGCCAAAGAGTTGGAGGAACGGGCCTATCTTACCTATAAAGAAAAGAGTACCATTGCCTACATCAAAGGAGTGGACGAAAATTACCGTTCCGTGACGGGAGTGGACAGTACCCTTTATTTTGGCAATTGGGGCAACTCGGAGTTTGAGGGCGTCATTGGCATCGGTATCTACAACCTTTTGGGCGTTCCCATGAACAACCGCCAACCTTTGGAAGTGTTGGTTCCCAAGCCCGGTAAAGGTTCCCTTTCACAACAGGGGTTCAATTCCAAACCCTATGATGAACTTCCTTTAACAGTAAGTGGAGTGTATGCGGTTGAAGAAAACCTGGACAAAAAATATGTGTTCACACAGCTCCCTTTGGTTCAAGATTTATTGCAAAAGGACAGTGCCGAGGTTTCTGGTATCAATTTTAAATTGGATGAAAAAGCCGATGTCGAAGCCGTTAGGGAAGCCGTTAAAACGGTATTGGGGGATAAGGTCCTAGTCCTTTCCCGAAGGGAACAGAACAATTCGCTTTACCGCATGCTCAACACAGAAAACTTGGCCACATACTTGATTTTTACGTTGGTTTTGATCATTGCCTTGTTCAACGTTGTGGGGGCCATCATCATGATGATCTTGGACAAACAGCAAAACTCCAAAACACTGTTCAGTTTGGGCACCACCATTAAAGAATTGCGAAGAATTTATTTTATCCAGGGTTTGCTGGTCACTTCTTTTGGGGGACTGATAGGGGTATTGATCGGGTCGTTGCTCATCATTTCCCAATTGTTGTTCGGATGGCTGAAAATTACGCCTTCCCTTGCTTATCCTGTTGAATATAGTGTGATGAACCTGTTCATCGTGATGGGTACCATTGTGGTCTTGGGCTTTATCTCCGCAAAGATTGCCAGTAGCAGGATTTCCAAAAAATTGATTTCGATTTAGGCGAACTGAAAATCCCCGAATTTTTCGAGCACTTCATCAAACGCGGCAAAAACATCGACCGCATCATCGCTGGTCACCATTTTGGTGCGGTACTCCTTAAAGTGTGGAATACCTTTGAAGTAATTGGTATAATGCCTTCGGGTTTCAAAAACACCCAGTTTTTCTCCTTTCCAATCAATGGCCATTTGAAGGTGCCTTCTGGCGGCGTCCACGCGTTCCGGCATGGTTGGGGGATCCAAATGCTTGCCGGTCTCAAAAAAGTGTTTCACCTCTTTGAAGAACCACGGGTACCCGATACTGGCCCTACCGATCATGGCACCATCCAATCCAAATTCATCCCGCATTTTTAGAGCCGCTTCCGGCGTGTCCACATCACCATTTCCAAAAACGGGAATCTGCATGCGTTGGTTGTTCTTCACTTCGGCAATCGGTCTCCAATCGGCCTCTCCCTTGTACATCTGAACACGGGTACGCCCATGGATGGAAATCGCCTTGATGCCCACATCCTGCAGCCGTTCGGCCACTTCAACAATCTTGATGGAATTGGAATCCCAGCCCAAACGGGTCTTGACCGTCACGGGCAGTTTGGTCCGCTTTACGATTTCCTCAGTGAGTTTTACCATTAAAGGAATATCCCGAAGAATCCCGGCACCGGCATTTTTGCAGACTACTTTTTTTACCGGACAACCAAAATTGATGTCGATGATATCGGGGTTGGATTGCTCCACGATATCCACCGCCTGCAGCATGGAATCCAGTTCGGCCCCGAATATTTGGATGCCCACAGGACGTTCCTTTTCATAAATGTCGAGCTTGAGGACGCTTTTGGCCGCATCACGAATCAACCCTTCGGAAGAAATGAACTCCGTATACACCACATCGGCACCCTGTTCCTTGCATAATGCACGGAAAGGGGGGTCGCTCACATCCTCCATCGGAGCGAGAAGAAGTGGGAAATCCGGAAGTTCTATGTTACCTATTTTGGGCAAATCCTTCTTTTTTTGGACTGCAAAAGTACAAAATAACCCAAAATCAGCACATTACTGCTGCGATTGTAGTCGGTCGCGCTCCTTTTTGTCTATTCCGCGTTGGTTGTCTTCCAATCGGAAGTTTCCAAAATTGTAGGTAAATCCGAAGCGGATGAACTGGGTTTCGGGCCTTCTTCGGTAAAAATTGTCCTGGTTTAAATATTGGGAACGATAGGTGGGTACATATTTTTCCAAAATATCCTCAGCGGCCAAAGAAAGGATGATCTTATTGTTGAACAGCGTTTTACGTAAGCCTAAGGTCAAGTTGAACTGCTCATCGGAAACATACGATCCGAACAGAAACTTTGAAATATAGGTCCCAGTAACTTCACCCGTAAAAGTGCCGTCTTTGGAGAGGGTCAAATAGTTGCCCAGATAAGCGTAAACCCCGTTCACTTTGTTGGTAAATTCCACATTGCCGCTTTGGGTGGCCAAAAAGGTTTCTTCCTCATGAAAAAGGGAAGTGTAGGCATACATAAACCAAGACGACATGAGGGATTTACTCAAGGTAAAGTCCAGACCGTACGATTTACTGTCCAGCACATTCTGCTTTAGCTCCACCAAAGTTTGGTTGTCATTGTCCTGAAAAACCAGATACGCAATGTTGCTGCCATTATCACGGTAATAGACATCGAAGAAATATTCGCTGTTCAGGGTGTAGTTAAAATTGAAATTATTGCTGAAACTAGGCGTCAAGCTTGGGTTGCCTTGTTCATAATCATTCTCATTGAAGAAAAACCGAAACGGATTCAGATCGTTGTATTTGGGTCGATCCACGTTCCGTCCATAATCAAAGGAAAAGCTGTGCTTGTCCGAAGGGGAGTACAGCACATAGACAGACGGAAACGGCTCAAAAAAGTCTTGGGTGTTGACTTGGTTCAATGTTAACGACGTGCCTTCGGCTTCCGTCAGTTCACCGCGCACGCCTAACTTCATTGACCATTTTTCCCAATTCTTCACAAAGCTCAAGTATGCGGCATATACATTCTCGTCATAGGTATAACGGTCGGACAAGGAGGCATCCACTGTATTGCTCGAACCCGTAAAATTGAAGAAGTCCAGATTGCTTTCTGATGCAATCGAGGAAATCTTTGCCCCGGTCTCAAAGGAAGCGTTTCCAATAGGGGTTGAATAATCCAATTGGCCCGTGAAAATTTGAATGTCCTGCTCTGAATCCGCATCAAACCCGAATTCCCTTAAAAAGTTACCACTCGCGTCAAAATAATCAGAACCTAGGTTCTGAAGCGACTTCCCGTTAAAATAGGTATAATGACCATTTGCGCTCAACCGGGCCCCCGGCTTTTTCAACTTATGCACATAGCTCAAATCAAACGCCAGGTTGGTGTTGTCCAAATTGGCATTGTTCTGTGTGGTGAAGGTAGAGTCCAACTGGCCCAACCCGTTTCGCATTTCATTGTTGAGATGGGTACGCTGGTCCTGCCCCAAATTGAACAACAGGTTGGATGTAAAATTCAAACTGTTGTGTTCATCAAAATCATAATCCAAGATGAAACTTCCATTTTGGGATTGCGAACTATTGGTTTGGTTATAATCCGTGTCCCATTGCGAAAAAACAGTATTGGCATTGTCCATAAAATTGATGCCCTTTACCGTTTTCTTCAATTCCTTTTGTGGATTGATGGTATAGTTCGCAAACAGGTGAAGCTTGTCCGTTTTGTAATAATGACTGGTTCCCATACTGAATTTTGGAAACACCGCTTGTGTATAGGTGCCGTTGACGCTTCCCTTGTACCCCGGTATGATATTCTTACTGGTGACAATGTTCAAAATGGGGCCGCCTTCAGCATCATAGCTGGCCGGTGGATTGGCGATCACCTCCACCGATTTGATGTTGGTACCCGACAGTCCCTGCAATAAATCCTGTACCTCCTGACCGGAAAGTTGAACCTTTCTATCGTTCAGGTATACTGTGGCATTTTGCCCTCGGATCAAGAGTTCATCCTGGTTTACAATCACCCCTGGCGTGCTTTTAAGGATATCCCAGGAAGTTCCTTGTGAAACCACGGTGTTTTCAACCGAAAAGACCAGTCTGTCTGGTAATCTTTGCAGTTTTGGTCGCTGTGCCGTGACCACTACCTCATCCAGCTCATTAGTTTCTAGCGGAATGATCAACGCGCCTAGGGAAACATCGGTTTTGATATCCAAAGCCCGAGGCTCGGATCCTCTTCCAACATAACTCGCCTGAAGCAAGTATAGGTTCGGTTCTACCTCCGTCAAGGAAAAAAACCCCTTGTCATCAGCCGAGGTACCTTTTACGAACGTAGTATCGGAAGCCTGTAAAAGAAGAATATTGGCGTAGGGAATAACCTGGTTCTGCTCATCCACAACCTTTCCTGAAATTTTAAAGGTCTGTCCGCTCAAAGCGTTCGCCGTCAAAAACACCAATGATAAAATGTAGGTGGTTTGCTTCATGAATGGTTGGGGTTGAACCTCAAATCTATGAAATTATTTTTGGTCGATATAACCCCTTCGTTTCCTAATTTTCAAAAAACCCTTTGCGGGCAGTTAAAACAACTATATTTGCAGTTGCTTATCACCCTTTTTACAGATAGGTTATTGTTATATGGAAAAGATCAGGAATTTTTGCATCATTGCGCATATAGACCACGGTAAGAGTACCTTGGCAGACCGTTTGTTGGACTTTACGGGCTCCGTCACCGAGCGTGAGAAACAGGATCAATTGTTGGACAACATGGACCTGGAACGCGAACGTGGCATCACCATTAAAAGCCATGCCATACAAATGGAATATGTGTACGAGGGCGAAACCTATATTCTTAACCTGATCGACACTCCCGGACACGTGGACTTTTCCTATGAGGTTTCGCGCTCCATTGCTGCCTGCGAGGGCGCTCTTTTGGTTGTGGATGCCGCACAAAGTATTCAAGCACAGACCATTTCCAACCTATATCTTGCTTTGGAAAACGATTTGGAAATCATCCCTGTTCTGAACAAAGTGGATCTGCCCAGCGCCAATCCCGAAGAGGTGACCGATGACATCGTGGACCTATTGGGTTGTGATCCTTCAGAAGTTATTCCCGCCAGTGCCAAAACCGGTATCGGTATCGGAGAAATCCTAAAAGCCATCATTGAGCGCATTCCTGCCCCAAAGGGGAATGTCAACGAACCATTGCAAGCCTTGGTCTTTGACTCGGTGTATAACCCTTTTAGGGGGGTGGAAACCTATTTTAGGGTGATGAACGGTGAAATCCGAAAGGGACAAAAAATAAAGTTTGTGGCTACCGGGAAAGCTTATGAGGCCGATGAAATTGGCACCTTAAAGCTGAGGCAAATGCCCAAAAACAAAATTTCCGCTGGAGACGTGGGCTATTTGATTACCGGTATCAAAGATGCGCGCGAGGTAAAAGTAGGTGATACCATTACCGATGCCGCCAACCCGACCAAAAATGCCATTGAAGGTTTTGAAGATGTAAAACCCATGGTGTTTGCTGGAATTTATCCTGTGGATACAGAAGATTTTGAAGAGCTTAGGTCCTCCATGGAAAAACTGCAGCTCAATGACGCCTCTTTGGTTTTCACCCCGGAAAGTAGTGCCGCCTTGGGGTTTGGTTTCCGTTGTGGTTTCTTGGGTATGTTGCACATGGAAATCGTACAGGAACGCTTGGAGCGCGAGTTCGATATGACGGTGATCACCACCGTACCCAACGTGAGCTACCTTGCCTACACCACCAAGGACAAAGAGACCCCGATAGTTGTCAACAACCCATCCGATCTTCCCGATCCTTCTTCTTTGGACCGGGTGGAGGAACCATACATTAAGGCTACCATCATCACCAAATCTGATTTTGTGGGGAACGTGATGTCGCTCTGTATTGATAAGCGGGGACATATTACAAACCAAACGTATTTGACCCCAGAACGTGTGGAGCTCAACTTTGACATGCCGTTGGCAGAAATCGTATTCGATTTTTACGATCGCTTGAAAACGGTTTCCAAAGGATATGCTTCTTTCGATTATTCCCCAATCGGGATGCGGGTTTCCAAATTGGTTCGGGTAGACATCCTTTTGAACGCCCAACCCGTGGATGCCCTATCGGCCTTGGTCCATTTTGACAATGCCCACAACATCGGTAAAAAAATGTGTGAAAAGCTGAAGGAGCTTATCCCCAGACAGCAGTTCGACATTCCGATCCAAGCCGCCATTGGGGCCAAAATCATTTCCCGTGAGACCATCAAAGCGCTCAGAAAGGATGTGACCGCCAAGTGTTACGGTGGGGATATTTCCCGTAAGCGTAAACTTTTGGAAAAACAGAAAAAGGGTAAAAAACGTATGCGCCAAGTGGGTAATGTGGAAATTCCACAACAGGCCTTTATGGCTGTGCTTAAGCTGAACGATTAGTCCTGGTCATCCTCATCGGGGTCGATTAATTTACCCAGATATACCAATTTATATCCCTCGCCTTTGGGTACAAAATCCTTGCTGTTGGCCGGGATGATGTCAATACTGCCACTTGGGGCCTTGGTGAATAAAGGCACAATATCATTATCCTTTTGGGTGAGATCGATAAGGCTGTCGTAATGCTGTTTGTCCTTTAAGTCTATTTCGTGGATGGTGGGATGTTTCCGGACCGTGTCCATCAATTGGATAAAATCATCGGTATGTGAAAAAAGGCCTTCCTTCGGATTGTTGTCCGGGTCGTTTACTTCTTCTGTGTTCACCAGACGGAATGCCCCGTTTTCCCCAAACTGTTTTTGGAATTTTCTGATGGCAAATTTGTTGATGTCGGAGTTGCCTGTCAAAGCCATCAGATAACCCATATCGTTCAATTCTATATTGTCCGTAAGGGTGTCAGAAAAAATGTTCGCCGTGATGGCCTCTAAGCCCAATCTTTTGGCTTTGTCCACGTTCGCCTGGTTGTTATCGATCAACACCACGTGCCTATTATTCTTTTTGAGATAATTGGCTATCAATCGCGACAATTTGGAAGCACCAATAATCAAAATACCTTCGGATTTGGTCAAGAATACCCCAACCAATTTTGCAAAGAGTCTGGCAGTGGTTGCATTCAATAAAACCGTTCCCAAAACAATCATGAACACCAATGGCGTGATATATTCCGCTCCAGCTTCTCCCCTCAACATCAATTTTGAGCCAAATAGGGAGGCGATACCGGCGGCAACGATTCCGCGCGGACCCACCCATCCTATAAAAAGCTTTTCATTGAGTTTTAAATTGGAGCCCTGAGCACTCAGAAAAACACCCAGTGGCCTGATGATGAACACAATGATTGCGAAAAGCGCTACGGAGTTCCAGTTGTAGATCAACTCCATGTCGCTAATATCGATATTGGCCGCCAAGAGGATAAAGAGAATGGAAATCAGCAAAACGCTCAGCGATTCCTTGAAATAAAGCAACTCCTTCAAGTTGGGCAGATTCATGTTGCCCAAGACCATTCCCATGACCACTACGGCCAATAGTCCCGATTCGTGTGCAAAGACATCTGACTCCACAAAAACAAGGAGTACCGTGGAAAGGGAGACCACATTCAGTAAGTAGTGAGGTATAAAGTCCTTTTTGATGGCAAATGCCAATGCGTGGGCAAAAGTGAATCCGAAAGTGGTTCCAAAAAGAATGATCTTGCCAAACTCGATCAGAGCTGTTTGGGTATAGGCATGGCCCTCTCCCACACTGATAAACTCGAACACCAATACCGCTACCAAGGCCCCGATCGGATCAATGAGAATGCCCTCCCATTTCAATACCGCGGAAACATCCTTTTTAAGGGGAATGTTCCGTAAAATCGGGGTGATTACCGTAGGTCCGGTAACAATGATCAGGGCGGAAAACAAAAACGAAATCTGCCATGAAAGTCCAAAAATATAGTGGGCGGCTACGCCTGCACCAAAAAAAGTGACCACTGTGCCTATGGTAATCAATTTGGAGATTACGGGCCCTACATTCGATATTTCGGCCCGTTTAAGGGTGAGTCCGCCTTCAAAAAGAATCACGCTAATGGCCAAGGAAACAAAATAATAGAGTCCTTCGCCCGGGAAAAGACCTTTGGTTCCGTTCCAAACAGGTTCTATGAGTTTTGAGCCATCTTCGGTGTACAAAGTGGCAATGGGTCCCACCAACAGACCTATCAAAATCAATGGTAAAATGGCCGGGATTTTAAAGCGCCAAGCCACCCATTGAGCAATAATGCCTAGAATAATAATTCCAGCAAGTTCGAGCATTGTCTTTGTTTTTTGGAAATTTACTGCTTTTCTTTTAGATATCCGTTTCGACACGGAAGACGCACCCTTTTTTGATATCCAATTATTTTCAACATGGTGGAAAATAGTGCGCAAACCCCAAGGGCAGTGATATAGGAGGAGGTTTCTTATCTGGTTTTTGTTAAAATACGGCCAATAAAACCTTATTTTTTCATTATTTGGATGGTGCTTTTCTTATTTTGCATGCCGTTTTACTTTCTAAATGACAATTTATCCCATAGAGACCGGTAATTTCAAGTTGGACGGGGGTGCCATGTTCGGTGTGGTGCCAAAATCCATTTGGAACAAAACCAATCCCGCAGATACCAATAATATGATCGATATTGCCGCCCGTTGTCTTTTGATAGAGGATGGGAATCGATTGATTTTAATCGATAACGGCATGGGAAACAAACAATCCGAAAAATTCTTTGGTTACTATTACCTGTGGGGCGACCATACCTTGGACGGTTCTTTAGAAAAAGCGGGGTTTCATCGTGATGATATTACGGATGTTTTCTTGACCCACCTCCATTTTGACCATTGTGGTGGCAGCATTCAATGGAACAAAGACCGAACAGGTTATGAACCCGCATTCAAGAATGCAAGGTTTTGGACCAATGAGGAACACTGGGAGTGGGCAACCAAACCCAACGCCAGGGAAAAGGCGTCTTTTTTAAAGGAAAACCTGTTGCCCATGCAAGAAAGCGGTCAGTTACATTTTATCGACAGAAAGGGAGGGCATTATTTGGAAAAATCCGAGTTGGGGTTTGGTATCCATTTTATGGATGGCCATACCGACAAGCAAATGCTTCCGCACATAACCTATAAAGGCAAGACCTTGGTCTTCGTGGCCGATTTGATTCCGACCGTTGGCCATATTCCCCTTCCCTATGTGATGGGCTATGACACCCGCCCTTTACTTACCCTGACCGAAAAAGAAACATTTTTGATCAATGCCGTGGAAAACGATTGGTTGCTGTTCTTTGAACACGATGCCCATAATGAAATCTGCTCTTTGCAAAAAACGGAAAAAGGAGCCCGGTTGGATACCGTGTTTTCCTTCAATGAATTATTCTGAACACAATAAAACGTACTATTTACAAAAACATCTTTATGAATCGCACATATTATAAACTATCATTTGTCTCCATTTCCGCGTCCCTTTTCCTAATGGGTTGTGGATCCACTTCGCTGGTTTCAACCCCTGTTGAAAATATCGACACGGTTCCTTTAAAGGTTTCCGAGCTCACCGAAGCGGAGCAGAAAAACTGGGGACACTTGGACCTCATCAACGACACCATTCCCGGAATGAGCGTGGACAAGGCCTACAAAGAAATCATCAAAAACAAAAAAGGGAAGACCGTAGTGGTTGCCGTTTTGGATTCCGGTATGGACCTGAACCACGAAGACCTTAAGAATGTGCTTTGGACCAACACGGATGAAATTCCCAATAATGGAAAGGACGATGATGGCAACGGATATGTGGACGACATTCACGGGTACAATTTTTTGGGCGATTCCTATAATGAGCAATTGGAATATGTTCGCATGCTTCGCTTGAATATTGGTGATGCCTCTGACAGGGCCAAGGCCCGTCTTTTGTTGGATGAAGAATATCCCAAGGCATTACAGAACAAGCAACAATACGAACAGATCTTTCAAGTGGTGAAAGGCGCCGATAAGGCCGTTAAGGAAGAATTGGGCAAAGAGACCTACACCAAGGAAGAGCTTTTGTCCATTCAGCCCAAAACGCCCCAAATGGAGCAAAGTGTGGCCGTGTTGACCCAAATGTTCACCTATGGTGATAGTATTGCAGATGTACTGAACGAGCTTCAAGAAGGGATTACCTATTTCACTGATCAGGTGAACTATAACCTCAACAAGGATTTTGATGGACGTACGCCAGTTGGTGACAATCCCTACGATATCACTGATGTTCCCTACGGAAACGGAAACCCCAAAAACCAAGTGGTGACGGAGAGCCATGGCACACACGTAGCTGGTATCATCGCCGCCCAACGCAATAATGGGGTGGGTATGAACGGCGTAGCCAACAATGTGGAGATCATGAGCATCCGTGCGGTTCCCAACGGGGACGAATATGACAAGGACATCGCCATGGGCATTCGTTATGCGGTGGATAATGGAGCTTCTATCATCAACTGTAGCTTTGGAAAAGCTTTTTCGCCAGAAGCACAATGGGTGTACGATGCTATAAAATACGCCGAGTCCAAGGATGTACTCATTGTACATGCCGCCGGAAACGACGGGGAGGACCTTGATGATCCCGAAAACCCGAATTATCCTAACGACCATAGATTTGGAAATTCTGAATTTGTAAGTAACGTCATCACCGTTGGTGCACTGACCAGCAGCTATGGTTCCGAAATGGTGGCCACTTTTTCCAACTACGGCCATGCCAACGTGGATGTATTCGCACCCGGCGATAAGATCTATTCCACCATGCCGAGCAACGACTACGAGTTTCAAGGAGGTACTTCCATGGCGGCCCCAGCAGTTGCAGGAGTAGCGGCCTTGATCCGTTCCTATTACCCAAGCCTATCGGCTCCCCAGGTAAAAAACATCATCATGCAATCAGGGCTTAAATCCAAAGCATCGGTAATTGTTGCGGGAGACGAGTCCAAAGCAACCACTTTTGATAAAATTTCAAAGTCGGGAAAAATGGTGAACGCCTACAATGCCTTAATTTTGGCAAACAACATATCCAAAGGAAAAATGACCTTGGAAAGTAACTCAAAATAATTATGAAGCGAATAACATTGTTCTTTTTTGCGGCCTTTTCGGGAGTTTCGCTCCTCTCGGCGCAAGACCCCTGCTACTGGCAACAACATGTGGATTATACCATGGATGTGAACATGGACGTGAAAACCTTCCAATACACAGGTACTCAAAAATTGGTCTATACCAATAATTCCCCCGATGCGTTGAACCGTGTTTTTTACCACCTGTACTACAATGCTTTTCAACCGGGAAGCGAGATGGACATCAGGCTCCAGAATATCAAGGATCCCGATAAAAGGATGATGGAAGATGGAAAGAGCAGGATTGCTGCCCTGTCCGAAAGTGAAATGGGATATCTGCATGCCCAGTCGCTCACCCAAGATGGTCAACCCGTTACCTTTAAGGAGGAAGGGACCATTCTTGTGGTGGATTTGGCCAAACCAATTCCCGCTGGAGGAAAGACTACTTTGGACATGACTTTCAAAGGTCAACTCCCGCTCCAAATCAGACGTTCCGGAAGAAATAGCAAGGAAGGCGTAGCTCTTTCCATGAGTCAATGGTATCCGAAACTATCCGAATACGATTTTGAAGGTTGGCATCCTAATCCCTACATCGCCCGAGAGTTCCACGGCGTTTGGGGCAATTTTGATGTAAAACTTACCTTGGACAAAGATTATACTGTGGGTGGATCAGGATATTTGCAAAATCCACAGGAAATCGGCCATGGGTACGAGACCCCTGGAACCACTGTAAAGACCAAGGGCAAAACGCTTACCTGGCATTTTGTGGCCCCCAATGTTCATGACTTTATGTGGGCCGCCGATCCCGATTACATTCACGATGTCCTGCCCATGGAAGATGGACCTACCCTTCATTTTCTTTATAAGAACAATCCTGATTTTATAGAAAATTGGAAAAAATTTCAGCCCACAACGGCTGAGGCCATGCGTTTCTACAGCAAGAACGTCGGGAAATATCCATATGATCAATACTCTGTGATCCAGGGTGGCGATGGCGGTATGGAATATGCCATGAGTACCTTGATTACCGGAGGCCGCGAATATGGCAGTTTGGTGGGTGTTATGGCACACGAAATGGCACACTCCTGGTTCCAGCATATATTGGCCACCAATGAGTCCGAGCACGCTTGGATGGACGAAGGTTTTACCTCTTTCATCAGCAGTCTGTGCATGAACGAGATTATGGATCAGGAAAAACAAAATCCGTTCGAGGGCTCGTACAAAGGATATTATGCCTTGGTCAATTCCGGATTGGAAATGCCACAGACCACCCATGCCGACCGTTACACCACCAACTTTGCCTATAGTATTGCAGCCTATAGTAAGGGGTCAATCTTTTTATCACAATTGGGCTATGTCATCGGACAGGATAAATTGATGGAAACCATCCATAAATACTTTGACGATTTCAAGTTTAAACACCCTACCCCTAACGACATCAAAAGAACGGCAGAAAAGGTATCGGGTATGGAACTGAACTGGTACTTGACCGATTGGACCATGACCACCAATACCATTGATTACGGCATCAAAAGTGTAGAAGCTGAGGGCAATAAAACAAGAGTTTCCTTGGAGCGCATCGGCGAAATGCCCATGCCTATCGATATTTTGGTAGTGGGTGAAGACGGAACCCAAGAAACCTATTATATTCCGTTGCGCATGATGTTCGGGGAAAAGGATAATCCTTATCCAACCCTTAAAAGAACCGTTTTGGACAACTGGGCCTGGGCATACCCTACCTATGAATTTACGTTGGACATGCCCTTGGAAAAAGTGAAGGCCATCGTGATCGACCCATCCCAACTCATGGCGGATGTGGACGGCGAAAACAATGTGTACCAAGCCAATCCGTAATTGGATTTTCAAACACTAAAAAGATTTTAGGGCGGGCCGAATGGCCCGCCCTTCTTTTTTAAAATTTTTTTGACCTTCAATCCAAAATTCGCGGAAAATCCCCTAATGGATCGCTCCTTCATCAAAATATAATTTGAGTAACTTGGTACGGTAAAACGTACGCCCGTTGCGAAAGGGCTTTCCTATGTATACATTTCCCAAAATTGAAAAGCTGAAGAGCAAAAAAACAATCGAGGCACTCTTTGCCGAAGGAAAGAACCTTCGCGAATTTCCCATAAAGTTGATATATCTCAAAACCCCATTTGAAGATGGGGGCCACATAAAAGTGGGGGTGGTGGCGCCCAAAAAAAAGTTCAAAAAAGCAGTGGACCGAAACAGCATCAAACGGTTGCTACGGGAATCCTACCGGCTCAATAAGTCCCTTATTTTTAACAACATTGAAGGAAACTATGCGTTCTTATTTTTATACCTTGGTCATAAAGTGCCCTCTTTTGAAGAGGTGGACACAACCATGAAGCAATTGTTGGAAGCCTTCCTAAAAAAAGAATGTGATGAAAGCGTCGGTTAAGAAAAAAATATGGGTGCCCATTTTGGCAGTCGCCCTATTGGTGACGGCCAGTAGTTTTAAAAGTGATTTTTTTGAAATTGCAAAGCAGATAGAAATCTTCACCACCTTGTTCAAGGAGTTGAACATGAACTATGTGGACGAAACCAATCCGGGAGAACTGATGGATTCTGCCATAAAAAACATGTTGGACGAACTGGACCCCTACACCCGTTTTTTGAACGAGCAGGATGTAGAGGCCTACAAAATCAATAATTCTGGGGAGTATTCAGGAATTGGGGCCTTGGTACGTTCCTACGAAAGCAAATTGGTGATCGTGGAGCCATACAAAGGCTATGCCGCCGATAAGGCTGGCCTTAAGGCCGGGGATGAAATCATCAAAATTGGGGAGACCACCGTGGCCGACTTTGATGACAATGCCAGCGAGCTGCTGAAAGGCGCCAACAACACTTCTGTGGAGGTGACCTTTGTGCGGCAGGGCCAAACCAAGACCGCCACCATCACCCGTGAAGGCGTGGAAGTGGATGCCGTGCCATTTTACGATATGATCGATGCCAAAACGGGTTACATCGTACTCTCCCGATTCAATGAAAAAGCGTCCAGTCAGACCAAATCTGCCATTCAGGATCTAAAAGGCAGGGGAGCGGAACGTTTGGTGTTGGATCTAAGGGGAAATCCGGGCGGATTGCTTTCCGAAGCCATCAACGTTACCAATTTATTCGTTCCGAAAGGACAACTGATCGTGACCACCAAATCCAAGGTGAAAAAGTTCAACCAAGAATACCGCACCCGCAACCAACCTGAAGATGAAAACATTCCTCTGGTGGTTTTGGTGGATGGCAAAAGCGCCTCGGCCAGCGAGATTGTTTCCGGTGGACTGCAAGATCTGGATCGTGCCGTCATCATCGGGGCCAGAAGTTTCGGGAAGGGATTGGTGCAAAGACCCCTTAAACTCACCTATGGCACCCAGTTAAAAGTAACCATTTCCCGTTATTACACCCCATCCGGCAGGTGTATCCAGGCACTGGACTATTGGCATAGGGATGCCGAGGGCAAGGCCGTAAGAAATACCGATTTTAAGGAATACACCACCAAAAACGGCCGCAAAGTGTGGGACGGCGGGGGCGTGATGCCCGATGTGGCCATCAAGTCGCTGAAGACCAACACGCTCATTGATGCCCTTCAGGACAATAATGTGGTCTTCGATTTTGCCACAAACTATTTCTACGATCATTCCTTTGCCAAAGTAGATGATTTTGCTTTTTCCGACGCCGATTACAATGCTTTTAAAAAGTACGTGCAGGAACAGAATTTTACTTTTCAGACCAAAACGGAAGAGCTGTTGGAGCAATCCATAAATGCGGACGATTCCCTTTTGGGCGCAGAGGTGCAGGAAAAATACAAAGACCTGCTCTTGGCCGTAAACCGGGGCAAGATTTCCGCTTTGGATTCCTATAAAAACGAGATCAAAAAGCTATTGCAGGACGAAATCATCACCCGCTACTTCTACCGCGAAGGGCTTTACCAATACTTTTTAGCCCATGACGATGCCATTTTGACCGCCAAGGAACTGTTGGCCGATAATTCAAAGTATGCCAGTATTTTGAAATAGTGATGGCAGATAAAAGAATTGAAAAAACAAAAAAAGATTTTGATCGTTTGACTTTTTCGATTGTTGTAATGGCAATCTTTTTACTTTCTTATGGACTATATCATTATTTGTATTTGGGTACTGTATCGGTAACCCATCCTAAATTTCCACAACCTAGCTTATCTAATGGGTCTGAAGTTATTTTCGTTGGAATCATCTTACTGATTCTGGCTTTATACAGAATGATTAGAAGAAAAAAAATGATTGAACAGATGAATGAGTTAAAAAAATCAAAGTTCAAATAAACAACCCCCTTTCCCTATTTCCTTTTCCATAGTAAACCTTTTATGACCAAAACAAACCATACGGCCCTTTGGTCAATCCATATTCCGTAACGGTCAAGTTTTGGGCCTAGGAAACTTTTCCGGTTAGTATTTTAACCGAAAACGCCCAAATGACCTACACCCTCGTCACCCTCCTCTTGGTTGGCATCATCCTTCTGTTCTGGCTTTATAAATTGATGTGTAACTGCTTTTGTCGGTCCTTTTGCATTTGGAAAAGCCAAAAAAATGGCACTATTGTCCCAAAAGAAGCCACCATCTTATCTATCAACACTATAAAAAAAGGAAAACGACCCCTTTTGGAGCTCCTTCTCGTCTTTGAAAATTTTTCAGGATATCCCATTCAAAGGAAAATCCGGGTATGGGACAGTAAACCGCTTTTAAACAGGTTCCATCCCGATGATAAAATCCCCATCGGGTTGAACACGGCAAAAAGACCACGGGATCCTGTTTTTCTTGCTTTGGGAGCATGCGGCATTTCCTTTGCCGTGGTGTTGCTCTGCTGTTTAAAAATCATTGTTTACGTAACCGGGTGCTACATCTTGATGGGAGAAACACTCAAAAGGATTTGGGAAAGCCCTGATTTTTATGAAAGCGTTTTAAAAAAATCCGAGATGCTGGAGATATTCCTCGTTTTGCTGGGAGTGGCAATATTTCTACACTTTCTGTTAAAAAAAATTGGATTGATGGAAACGGGAAGAACCCGTTCACAAAACTGGGATCTGCTTTATCATGGAAAAGGGACCATGGCCCAAATAAAAGGACACAAAAATACCGGCACCAAAATACAAGGCCGCTGCATCGTTCAGGTTAATTATGTCTTTACCGATGAAAGAGGACAAGTTTTTGACGGTGTGGACAAAACTTCTGAAGATTTGGAAAAGGTTTCACTTGTAGAAATGGATAAACTGGAAATCATGTATCTGCCCAAAAATCCTTTTGTTTCCAGATTAACCGAAAACTTGGAATCCCCTGACATTTCCAAATACACGAACACTGTTTTTCATATTGTGATGTTCCTTTTTTCGAGCACTCTTATAGGCCTGTTTTGCCATTACATTTTTGGATAGGGCATACCCCGATGACGACAAGAGCAAAGACCACTTAAAAAAGAAAGATTAATCCTATTTTTGGGCATGCAAAAACTAAAGGTGTGCGAACTTTTTGCCGGTGTCGGTGGTTTCCGTTTGGGACTTGAAAGTACGAATCACTACAAAGTAGTGTGGAGCAACCAATGGGAACCTTCCACCAAAACGCAGCATGCCTCTTTGGTGTATGAGGCCCGATTTGGTTCCGACAACCACTCCAACAACAATATTGAAGAAGTCCCGACCAAAGAAATACCCGACCACGATATTTTAGTGGGTGGTTTTCCTTGTCAGGATTATTCTGTGGCCACCAGCCTTAAAAATTCCAAAGGGCTTTTGGGTAAAAAGGGGGTGCTTTGGTGGTCCATTCACCGTATTCTTACCGAAAAAAAGAACAAGCCCAAATATCTCTTTTTGGAAAATGTAGATCGCCTGTTAAAATCCCCATCCAACCAACGGGGGCGAGATTTTGCAATTATGCTCCGCAGCTTGTCGGATTTGGGCTATGCTGTGGAATGGCGCGTGATTAATGCGGCCGAGTATGGAATGCCTCAGCGCCGAAGGCGCGTTTTTTTTCTGGCGTACCACAAGTCTACCCAATTGTTCAAAAGCATCCAAAAAACAGGATCAAAAGATTGGCTTTTGAAAAAAGGAACCATTGCAACCACTTTCCCCGTAGGAGAAACGACTGAAAACCTTCAACACTTTACTCTCGATAAGAATCTGGTTTCCATTTCGGAACATTTCAATGATAAAAAGGGGCTTTCTCCCTTTCAAAATACAGGTGTTTGTGTAGATGGTAACGTTACTACCTTCAAAACCATTCCATCGTACGACGGTGCAAGAACATTGCTTTCCGATATTTTGGAAAAGGATAACATCGACCCAGAACTGTTCATTGACGACACCGAGTTAGAAAAATGGGCATATCTAAAAGGGGCCAAAAAAGAAATTCGCAAGACCGTTGCTGGTTTTGAGTACCATTATAGCGAGGGGAGCATGGTGTTTCCCGATGCGCTTGATCAACCTTCCAGAACCATCATAACCGGTGAGGGCGGCAAATCGCCTTCCCGGTTCAAACACGTAGTCCAGACCTCCAAGGGACTCCGAAGACTTACACCTATTGAATTGGAACGGTTGAACATGTTTCCGGACAATCACACCCTATTGGAGGGAATCCCAGACGCCAAACGCGCATTTTTTATGGGAAATGCCTTGGTGGTGGGTATTGTGGAGCGGATAGGTTCCACCTTGTTCCGGAAACTATCCCAAATTGAAGAGTCATTTTAAAGCAGACTTATCCAAAGAAAAAAAATTAACCCCCTTACTGGATCACTATTACAAAAATCGCTTGAAACACTATGGTTTTGAGCGTATTTCCGACCTGAGATTACAAAAAGCGGGCGTAGATCTTATTTTAACCGATCTTAAGAACAACACAAAATACTACGTGGATGAAAAGGCCCAGTTGGATTATGTGAACGAATCTTTGCCCACTTTTGCCTTTGAATTGTTTTATCGGAAAAATGGAAAAATAAAGGAAGGTTGGTTCCTTGATCATTCCAAAAAGACTCATTTTTATGCCTTGGTAACCAGCATTTTTTCTGATGAGGAAGACACGTTCACTTCGTGCAACATCACTTTTGTGAACCGGGAAAAATTGATTGCGCATTTATCCCAGAAGGGGCTTACCCAAAAATTTTTGAAAGAGATTTCCTTGGTGCATAAAGAGATTCATGGAAAAATGGAATTGAAGGAACTCCATCCCAAAAAGGAAGGTTATCTGTTCTTTTCTACCCAAAACAAGGCTGAAAAACCCATCAACCTTATCTTAAAACTTGAATTTTTGGAGAAAATTGGCATGGCAAAGCGATTGGTATAATCACTTTTTCAACATTCTGGTATGCGGAATACCGTCTTCCAAATATTCCTCGCCAAAAGCTGTAAACCCCAAATCGGAATAAAATTTTAATAGATAGGATTGGGCCGAAATTTCTATGGAAGTATTCGGAAACTTTTCTTCAATAGCCGAAATGGAAGCTTCCATGATAAGTTTGCCGTACCCAAACTTGCGCTGGTCCTGAGCCACTACTACCCTGCCAATACTGGCGTTTTTAAAATAATCCCCGGGTTGAAAAATTCGGGTATAGGCCACTACTTGGCCATTTTTGGTGCCCACAACATGAAGGGCTTTTTGATCTTTGTTATCCAAATCCAGGTATACACAATCCTGTTCCACCACAAAAATCTCGCTGCGGAGCCTTAACAATTGGTACAGCTCCGTATTGGAAAGTTCATCAAAAGTCTTTACGCTGATCTCCATCAATCCTGCACAATTACGCTCTTGGAATCGCACTTATCAAATTCTGGCTGAATGTTGACATGGTTGATGCCGTGCTTGTGGTACAGATGTTCTTCGATTTCCTCCAAAATAGCATCGAACTGCGAAAGTTTGATGTCTTCCACAAAATCAATATGGGCTTCCATATGTACCTCATCTTCATTGAGTTGCCATATATGAACGTGGTGCACATTCTTCACTCGGTCTATGGTACAGATTGATTCCACCAAATCTTGGATGATGATGGTCTTGGGGGTAAAGAGCATTAATACTTTGGTGGATTCCTTCAACAGATCATACCCCATATAAATCAGATAAACGCCAATGGCCATGGTCAACACGGCATCTACCCAATAAATTTGATAGAACTTCATCAAAATACCACCGACCAATACCGCTACCGAAGCCATCATATCGGTCAATAAATGCAGATACGCCGATTTCATGTTCATATTGTGCTCGGAATCCTTTTTTAATAACAGCACACTGAAACCGTTACCGGCAATGGCAATCAAGGAAAGCCAGATGACCAGATTGGATTCGATAGGTTGTGGTTGAAAGAGTCGTTCCACGGCTTCCTTCATCAAAATGATGGCCACCACCACCAAAGTCGCGGCATTCACGAAAGCGGCCATGATCTCGGCTCGTTTATAACCAAATGTCTTCTCTTTGCAGGCTTTCTTTTTCCCCAGTTTGGTAGCCGCATAACTGATGACCAAGGAGAGTACATCACTAAAATTGTGCAAGGCATCCGACAATAAAGCCAAACTACCTGAAATAAGTCCGCCCACAATTTGCGACACCGTAATGGCGATGTTCAAAAAGATGGAAATAAGCAGGTTCCTACCCTTTAAATCGGGATGGGCATGTGAATGGCTATGATTGTGATGATGGTGGTGTGCCATAGTTTTTTAACTGCAGGGAATTTTCTCTATCCTACGTTCATGTCTGCCGCCAGCAAATTCGGTGTTCAAGAAAGTTTCCACCATGTCCAATGCCTGTGGCAATGCAATAAAACGCGCAGGAAGACTCAAAATATTGGCATCATTATGTTCCCGTGCCAATTGGGTAATTTCCTTGGTCCAACAAAGAGCTCCCCTTACTTTTTGATGTTTGTTGATGGTCATGGTGGCACCGTTACCGCTTCCACAGATTACGATACCATAATCTACCCTACCTTCTTCCACATCAGTAGCAACGGGATGGGTAAAATCAGGATAATCCACACTATCGGTACCATCGGTACCGTAGTTGATTACCTCTATTCCCTTTGATTTTAAAAGCCCCACTATGGCCAGTTTATAATCAGTTCCGGCGTGGTCATTTCCTATAGAAATTTTCATGGTTTTAGTATTTTGAGGATACCTAACAAAGGTACAATATCTTTCTTATGTGAGGGTGTTCATAAAAATCACCAAAAGTTGATATTCCATTAAAAAACAACCTATTAACAATCTGCCTTTTTTGTTCATTTTTTAAAGAAAAATATCAGTAACTAAATTTTGATTTTACAAAAAATGGATCACTTAAAATAAATTCTTAATGTTGAGCCGATATTCCATTAAAAATTAATCAACCTATATGAAACATTTTATCCCTCTAATTAACATTAAGGATACATTTACTTTTCAATAAATTGATGTTGAAAACGGTTATCAAAAATCGTGGATAACATTTCTAAAGGCTTGATTCTTATATTTCTTTAGGTCTGAAAAATTGTGAACAAAATTTTTTCACTGTTCAAAGCAATATTTGGTTCAAAATTTTATTCCACATTTCAACAATACATCATCATCATCATTTTTTAAAATTTAAAGAAAGAAGAAAAAAGATACTATTGATAATTGTTGATAAGAACGTATTGTTTGTGATTCCTGTATCAATCCTTGTGGGCCAAGAATTATAATTCGTATTTTTCAAAAAAATAAGGACGTAAATGTCAAAGAAAAAGAAGAGGGCCAAAGGTCAGAGGAAGAATGAGATAACGAAAGGCATTTTTACGGTTCTGGAAAAAGAACCATCCAAGAGCTTCAATTACAAGCAAATAGCATCTAAATTAGGGATTACAGATACGCAGGATAGGAACGAACTGATCAAACGTTTGGGCCAGCTGAAAGCTTCGGACCGTATTGCGGAAGTGGAGCGAGGCAAGTATCAAAAGAAACCGACCTTGCATACATATTTTACGGGCAAGGTAGATTTGACCTCCAGCGGTAATGCCTATGTAATTGTGGATGAATTGGATCAGGACATCTTTATTCCCAACAATAGATTGAACAAAGCTTTCCATGGTGATACCGTGGAAGTGTTCCTAAAACCCAGTCGAAAAGGTAAAAAGCCGGAGGGGGAAATATCCAAGGTTTTGGAACGGAAAAAGAGTTCCTATGTGGGCATTGTGGACAAACAAAAGCGCTTTGCTTTTGTAAGACCTACAGATTCCCGGATGTATACGGATATTTTTATTCCCCTGGAAAAGCTCAAGAAAGCCGAAGACGGGGATAAGGTGTTGGTAAACCTTGGCGATTGGCCGGATGATGCAGAGTCTCCCTATGGGGAAATAGTGGAAGTATTGGGCAAACCAGGAGAACACAATACAGAAATCCATGCCATTTTAGCGGAATACGGGCTTCCGTATGGGTTCCCTTATGAAGTGGAACAGTTTGCGAAGACATTGGATACTTCCATCAAGGCATCTGAAATTGCCAAACGAAGGGATATGCGTGAGGTGCTCACCTTTACCATAGATCCCAAGGATGCCAAGGATTTTGATGATGCGCTTTCCTTTCAGAAAATGGAAAATGGCCATTACGAAATAGGTATCCACATTGCGGATGTTTCCCATTATGTAGAATTGGGTACGGTCCTGGAAGATGAAGCCTATGAAAGGGCCACTTCGGTATATTTAGTGGATCGCGTGGTTCCGATGTTGCCCGAGGTATTGTCCAATTTGGCTTGTTCTTTAAGGCCAAACGAAGAAAAATATACATTTTCCGCTGTTTTTGAAATGGATGAAAAGGGCAAAGTGGTGGACCAATGGTTTGGACGGACCGTTATCAATTCCAATGAGCGGTTTGCTTATGAGGAAGCCCAACATATCATAGAAACTGGTGGTTCACAGATTCCAGAAGAAATTTCCATCCGGGGCAATGTGTATTCAGTTTCGGATGAAATCGTTGATGCCATTCTCACTTTTGATAGATTGGCCAAGATTATGCGCAAGGCACGTATGGATGCAGGGGCCATTTCTTTTGATAAAATCGAGGTAAAATTCAACCTCTCCGAAAACGGCGAGCCTGAAAGTGTGTATTTCAAAGAAGCCAAGGATGCCAATAAGTTGATAGAGGAATTTATGCTCTTGGCGAATAGAAAGGTGGCGGAGTTTATCGGGAAGCAGAAAAAAACCTTTGTCTATCGTGTGCATGACAAGCCGGATGAGGAAAAATTGATGGCCTTGAACGGCGTTATTTCCAGATTCGGACATAGTATCAACCTGAAGGATAGAAAGAGCATCAACAAGTCCCTGAACCAGTTATTGGAAGATGTTAAGGGCAAAAAAGAACAAAACTTGGTGGATACCTTGGCCATCCGCAGTATGAGCAAAGCGATTTATACTACGGAAAACATTGGCCATTATGGTCTGGGCTTTGATTATTACACGCATTTTACTTCGCCCATCAGAAGGTATCCGGACGTGATGGTGCACCGATTACTGCAGCATTATTTGGATGGTGGCCAGCAACCCAAGGCCGTGATTTATGAAGAAAAATGCAAGCATTCCTCCGATATGGAACTGTTGGCAGCCAACGCGGAACGTGATTCTGTAAAATACATGCAGATTAAGTTTATGCAGGACCATAAGGATCAAGAGTTTTTGGGTGTGATTTCCGGAGTGACCGAATGGGGCATTTATGTGGAAATCATTGAAAACAAATGTGAGGGAATGGTAAGGATTCGGGATATTCGGGATGATTATTACATTTTTGATGAACGCCAATATGCCATTATCGGGGAACGGACCAAGCGCATGTACCAGTTGGGAGACGAGGTGTATGTTATGGTGAAGGATACCGATTTGTTGAAAAGACACCTCGACTTTTCGTTGATTGGTAAAAGGGAATGATACTATTTTGGAATAAAATTTGTTATCCTATTGAGAACCAAATTTTTATAACATGAAACAAATTACACTTGTTATGTTGTTCCTAACCCTTTCCTGTGCGCAGGCACAGGAAGCAACCGTAACAAAGAACCTACAAAAGTTTACGGAGGTAAAAGGTTTTGATGGACTTTCCATAAATCTTATCAAAGGAAAAGAAAACAAAGCGGTGATTACGGGAGCCAACACAGATAAAGTGGCCATTGTGAACAATGATGGGGTGCTCAAAATCCGGATGGAAATAGACAAAATTTTTAGTGGGTACCGTACCTATGTGGATTTGTATCACACAGAAGAACTGGTAGTAATCGATGTGAACGAAGATGCCAGAATTTCCTCGGATGGTACCTATGTGCAAGAAATTTTAGAACTTAAGGCACAGGAAGGAGGAGAATTGGAAATCAACTGCCAAGTGGACCAGTTGTTGATAAAGGCGGTTTCTGGAGGTAAAATATTGACCGCAGGTTTTTCCAATACGCAAGATGTGATCATCAACACTGGTGGTATTTACACAGGAAAGACTTTCAAGACTAAATTCACTACAATCAGTGTAAATGCAGGGGGGAGTGCAGAAATTTATGCCACGGATTATGTTAAGGCCAATGTAAAGGCGGGTGGTGAGGTGTTGGTCTATGGAGACCCAAAAAAAATGGATGAACAAACCTTATTTGGCGGAAAAGTAAAAAGAGTACATTAAAAAATGATTGAAGATATCCAAACAGCAATCCCTCTGGGATTTTTGTTGAGCTTTATGATCGGACCGGTGTTCTTTGTGTTGCTGGAAACCAGTGCCACAAAAGGATTTAGGGCTGGGGTAAGTTTGGATATAGGAGTAATTATAGCGGATATTGTTTTTTTGACCATTGCCTATTTCAGTAGTTTTCAACTGCTGGAAAATTTGAGCAACCAACCTGGGCTCTTTGTCTTTGGTGGTATGATCCTTCTGGTATATGGCATCTTCCTATTTGTGAAAAAAGCAAAGAAAAGGGCCAATGTAAAGGCAACCAAAGGAACGTATCTGGGTCTTTTGGCCAAGGGATTTTTATTGAATTTCATCAATATTGGGGTTTTGGCCTTTTGGTTGGGGTTGATAATAGTTGTCGGTCCAAGTTTGGATAATGATCCCAATAGGATGTTCGTCTTCTTCAGTACGGTGATTTTGGTGTATTTCGGAACAGATCTTTTAAAGATTATTTTGGCCAAACAATTGAAACGTTATCTTACCCAGGAACGGATCGTACTCATCAAAAAAGGGCTCGGTATCATTTTGATTATTTGTGGCATTGTATTGATTATCAAAGGTTTCCTTCCAAAAGACAGGTTCGACATCAAGGACGAAATTGAAAAAATAGAAAAGATATAACAAAAAAACCCAGCACATTGTACTGGGTTTTGAGGCATCGAGCGGATTCGAACCGCTGTACAAGCTTTTGCAGAGCTCTGCCTAGCCACTCGGCCACGATGCCAATTAGGTTGGCAAAGCTATAAATATTTTATGAATTTTTAGAGGGTAAATTATCTAAATAAGTAGAGGGATAACTTTAATAAAAAGTTTATCTTTGAGGCATCGGGTGGACTCGAACCACCATAAAAATCCTTGCGGGACTTTGTCTGTCCAATTCGACCACAATGCCGTTTCAGTTGTAGACAAAATTAAAAAAGTTTAACATTACCAGCTTTTTAAAAACTGCGTTTCATCGAGTAAATCCGAGTTTCACCGAAACGCTCTCCACATCTCCGCCTATGGGCGGATTTATTTTTGCTACCTCAACCTCAACTTCGGTCACTTCCAAAATCTCCTCAAGAATACGATCAATGATACGTTTGGCAACATGTTCCAACAGGTTGGAACGTACGGACATTTCTTCTTTTACAATGTTGTTGAGGTGCACGTAGTCTACTGTTTCGTCTAGCTTGTCAGATAAAGCAGGTCGGGCAAGATCGGCGGTCACTTCAAGGTCTACCCGATAGTCGCTACCGATGAGCATTTCTTCCTTCAAACAACCATGGTTGGAGTGGATACGGATGTTTTTTAGCTTAATTTTTCCCACAGAGATGCCTTTAAGAACGGCAAAAATAGGATAAAACGGGCTAAATCAATACATACACCTACAGTTACTGATTCCTTGGAAGAGATCCATCCCTACCGTAAGAACGTGTGTACCAGTACTGTATCCCAAAATTTCGTTGGTAATGATCTGATAGGAGTATCCAAAATAAAAATTGTTCTTTTTGAAACCTGCTATTGGGGCAATATACAAGGGCGCTCCCCATTGGTCGTTCAAAAAACGATAGGTAAGCCCAACATAATAATAATCCTCAAAATCGTGAAAACGGAATTTGGCGTTAAGATCGGTTACCGAACGGCCGTCGCTTTCAAACCACTGAAAGAAAATAGAAGGTTCAATCTCCAATTTACTGTTCTTGCTCTTGGAGATACTATAACCTGTGTACACATAATAGTTCCGTAAGGTATTGGGTTCGAAAGTAGGGTTGAACCGTTCTAAATTTTTGGGTAGGATATTAGAAGCATTCAAACTGAAGTAGAATTTACTGTAGCGGTACAAAACCCCAAGATCAAAGTTATGGTTGGTGGTTGCCTTATCGTCTGTAGGAAGCTGTCCATTGTTGGCATTAAAGTTCTCAACATCGATTCTAAACTGGTTAAAGTTGTACGATATACCAAAAGAAAGAAAGATATCATCATACCTGTCCAAGGTAAGGTGGTGTGCAAAAGAAACCCTTGCCCCCCTCTGTTTGGTCTCCCCATTACTGTCGTTATACAATAACATACCTATACCGGAACGGTTTCCTATCCTGGCATCTGCCGCTAGGGTTTGGGTGTCCGGTGCGTCCTTGATGCCCACCCATTGGGTAAGACCATTGAGACGGACCTTTATATGGTCCCCGATACCTGCATAGGTCGGGGACATGATAAAGGGGTTATCTGCAATATATTGTGAAAGTTGTGGTATGGTCAACTCCTGTCCACTGGCACAAAGTGCCAACAAAAAAAGGAAGATAGTTGAAAATACTTTTTTGAACATGGGGTCAGCAGGTTAAGCGTTATTGTCGATATAGGGTGAAGTGGCCCACGAACTCACGATCGTCAAGTTCACCTTTCAGTTTAACTACATACCAGTAGTCACCCGTTGGCAAAGGTTTTCCATCGTAATCACCATCCCAACCTTGGGTATCGCGGGTCATCTCTTCCACTACTCTACCATAACGATCGTAAATCTTAATTAGTGCATTAGGGAAGCCTTCTAAATGATCTGGGATCCAAGTATCGTTCAATCCATCACCATCTGGTGTAAAGAAACTAGGGAATTCCACATCTATAAATTCCATAAATATCTGTGCCTGAACCTCACAACCGTTTTGATCTATTACAGTGACTGTATAGGTATTGGTTCGGTTAATGAAAAAGGTGTTATCAGTGCCATTGTTATGATCGTTGAAATAGAAGGTATATTCTTCCACACCGCCATTGGCAATAGCTGTAATCTGGTTGATGACATTGTTCTCCAATACCAAGGTAAGCGGCTCGTAACCTTCTATGGTAAAATCATAGGTGGTCATACATCCATTAGCATGTGCAATGGTGATATAATGGTCACCAGGTGCCATATTTCTATAATCTGCGGTCAATTGCATATCTGCAGGATCAGTGGAATCCAATGCGTATAATACATCTGCAGAAACCGAAGGATCTTCGAACACAATATCCAGGTAGTTATCAGGAATATTACCAGTACACTCGTACATTGGGGTAACGGTAGCAGCAAGGTTCACTCCGGGTTCAATTTCTACGAATACGTTGGTATCACAACCTTGGGCATCCCTAATAAAGACCACATGGGTACCTGCAGAAAGGTTTTGGAACAAGAACTGGTCTTGTACAAAATCTGCATCTGCATTGGAGTCCAGACTGGTTTCATAAGGCGCAGTTCCTCCAGTGATTTGCAATTCAAACGAACCATCGGCACTGTTGTAGCACACTTCGTGCATGATGTTCACTGCCTCGGCCTGAATAGGTTCTGGTTGAGTGATTTCGAATTGGAAGGTGATGAAACATCCGTTCACATCCTGTGCAATCACATCATAGATACCAGGAGCCAAATCGGTAAAGGTATTTTCAGTATCAAATTGATCCAAGTTTGGAGAAATGGCATAAAGAATCTGTCCAGTACCTCCGGAAACTTCCACAGTAATGGTACCATCGTCCATTCCGGAACAGGTAACATTGGTGAAATCTTGATTATCAACCTGTAATGGAGCTGGGTCTACGATTACAATTTCTGGAGAAACCTCCACACAGTCCTCACTGGTTACTCGAACATAATAGCTGCCAGCCGGTAACATGTTGAAGGTGCCACTGGTTTGTGGTCCGGCCAACAAGTTTGTCAACGCAGCATCAGAGAATAGTTCATAGTTGTAGTTACCCAGACCACCAGTTGCAGATGCAATGATGGTTGCCGATGCTTCTCCCATACAGTTGATGATCGCTGCAGATTCGTCAATATTCAAAGTAAGAGGTGGGATAGAATCTATACTCACCTGGTTGGAAATTTCAGCCTCACAACCATTGGTGTCACGTACATAGAATTGGTATACACCAGCTCCAACGGTAAGGGTAACCGAATTACCACCCATTGGGGTAAAGTTGATGTTGTCGCTACTGTATTCATAGGAACCGTTTCCTCCAGCTGCCGTCAATCTAATTTCGGCATCATTAAGACAAGTCATTTCAGTAACCTGTATCAAAGAAGCCATAACTTCAGTTGGCTCATTGATGGTGACCTGTGGGGTTTCTATACCGCAGTTCCATCCATCGGACACGGTAATGCTATAAATTCCAGCACCCAACCCAGTAAAGGTATTGTTGCCTTGCTCTCCTGTTGTGAAGACAATGTTGGTTCCTGTTGCATCATAGATGTTCAACTGGTATACATAAGAACCTTCACCTCCGGCAACATTGTAGGCCCATACAGAGGCACTTTCGTCTCCGTAACAGGTCAAGTCAATCGGAGCCGCATCAACATCAGCAGTTATGGGTGTTGGCAAAGACAATGTAAGTGAGTTGTCAACCATTTCACAACCACCATTATCAGTAACCCTAACTTCATATGCGCCAGCAGCAAGCCCTGTAAATACAAAGCTGTTCACATTGTTCACCGTGTACACTTGGGTTGTTGTGGTATTGGTCAAGATGATATCATAAGGCGCATAACCACCCGTTGGGGCTACCAATATCTCCCCTTGGTCATTGGTACAGGTCACATTGGCCACTTCCTGAGGAACAAACGCCAATGGGCTGCTTGGGGACATAATGGTAATGGTGTTGGAATCCTCAACGCACTTTGGATAACCGGTTTCGGTAACACGTACAAAGTAGTTTCCACCCACCAAGGCAGGGTCTGTGATGCTCAATGGGTTGGTTGAAGTATTTCCTGTTCCTACGATACCTGTTGTGGTTCCATTGGCCATGAAGACTTCATAACTATAAGCACCAGTATAACCAGTAACATTGATTTCCAAAGTACCCGCATCTCCAAAACACATGGCAGGAGAAGTGGCCGTTGCTATAACGTCTATGGTATCATATGGGGGAATGGTATAAGCAACTGTAGTTACATAACAACCTGTATCCCTGTCAGTTACCCTAAAAGTATAGGTTCCGGGTGCATACAACTCGAAGGTTGCAGTAGTACTGGTCGGAGTACCCGTCAATGTTCCATAGGTATTACCAATTGGTAACAGTTCAAAGTCATAGATGTTTGTTACATCACCATTGTCGTTAACGGTCAACAACACTTCTTCATAATCGGAACAACTGATAGGCGTGATTTGGGTTACCGCAACACTAAATTTGTTGATGGTCGGTATCATCACAGAAGTGGTGGTAGTACAACCATTGCTATCCCTCACATATAGGGTAATGTTTTGATCAACGCCCGTATCCACTATAGGAATCGAGTTTGAGGATTGGAAATTCACATTATCCCTACTGTAGAAATAAGGTCCTGTTCCACCAACCGGGCTAATGGTAATGGTTGAAGTGTTTACTGCATTGTTTGGATTACAAACAAAGTCCGTGGCCACCGCAGAAGCTGTCAATGGGGCGGGTTGTCCCACAGTAACATCGAAGGTATCCTCACAGGCCCTGGATGAAATCACCCTTACACGGTAGCTGTCCGCAGGAAGATTATCGAACACTGGGCTGGACTGTGCAAATCGGTATGGTGTTCCTAGATTTGACATTCTGTAAAGCTCATAGGTGTATACGGGATCTACTATGGTAGCAGGATCCAATACTACGGTCAAACTTCCGTCAGAACCGCCATTACAGTTTACATCATCAATTAGTACGTCATCGATTATAGGATCAACCTTGTCATCCAATTCTTGGGTAACCACATAGGTACAAGGCGTAGCCGTATCATTATCCGTAATGGTGAAGGTATAAACACCTGGCTGGATAAGTCCAGTAAATACACCGGTTGCATTACTAGCCGTTGTAAAGCCATCAGGGTAAACCACATCAAAGGTCAAGTTGGAAGAACCTCCACTGACATTGATGGTAATCTGTCCACCTGGGTTTACGGTACAATCAATAGGTTTGACTACGGTGGCATTGGCCGTCATGGCGTTCGTCAGCACTACAGGGCCCACGGTTGTAGAACAACCCCATTGATCTTCTATGTAGACTTCATAGGAACCAGCACCCAATCCAGAGAAAATGGTATTTGTTTGCGGGGAACCAGAGTTAGTACCATCCTTGATCAATTGATAGGTATAATTGCTTCCTTGACCACCGCTTACAGGGTTGGTTGCTGGAATGCCCACAACTTCAATTTCTCCTTGTAGGTTGGTACAATTGGCTTGATTGATTCTCAAATCCGCGGAAATTGGTATAGGTAAGGTCAAAGGCACATCTGGCAACTGTACAGAGCAGCCTGCTTGATCCATAACCCAAACTTCATAGGTGCCGTCCGAAAGGTTTTCAAACCTTGGGTTGGACACATAGTTTAAAGGATCATTGGGATCAGGGTTAGGTGTTGTGCTCACATAATAGGAATATCCGCCCCATCCACCTTGAACATCTATAACTTCTATGATACCATCATTTCCTGGGTCACAGGTAATATCGGTCACCACCCTTGCACCAGTAATGGTAGCTGCTGGACCAGCGATGTTGAACGATTCGCTGTACACACAAGCAGAACCCGGAGGGTTGGTATCGGTTACTTCTATATAATACGTACCTGCCGCAAGACCCGTGATGGTAAAGCTTCCATCGGCATCAGATCCAGTGGTCACTACGTCATCGGCCAAGTTGGTCGGCGTATGGTTAATGTCGTAATACAAGGTATAGCTGGTTGCGCTTGGGTAGGTCACATTGGATGCATCCACCAAGTTCAATTCCACGGTGCCATCCGTATCACCATAACACGTGATGTTTGTGGTGCCCACTACGATCAGATCCAATACTTCTGGATCGGCCACTTCGTGGTAAACGGTAAGGATACATCCTGTAACCGTGTTTCTCACCTCAAAGGTATGAACACCAACAGATAGACCCGTAAAGCTTCCAGATGCTTGGAAGGTGCCAGAAGGCAACTCCCTAAATTCATAGTTGGCAGGATTTGCGGTTGAGTTGGTAATAAAACCATTTGCGGTAATGGTAATGTTTTCACCATTAACACAGGTTGCAACATCAGATACAGTGATGGTGGCATTGTCCAGACTATCAAACGGAGCGATTACCGCTGTAGTTGTACCCAAACAGCCGTTTTCATCATATACATTGATAGTATAGTTACCCCCCGCGGTATTGGTTTCTGTATAAACAGGGTTGCTGCCAGATTGTACCACTACAGAACCGGCATCGTTGATAAATTCATAGATAACATAGGTTCCACTACCTCCAGTGATGGAAGCAGTATCCACAGTAATAGTGGCATTATTGGTGTTGTTCCCGGCAGTACACCCGAATTCAACAACCGTTGGAGCAGGAACCACAATAGTTGCGGGCTCGCCAATGATGATATTGAAAATATCATCAAAACAGCTATTGGTACCCACACCGCGAACACTGTATGTGCCCGCAGGAAGGTTTTCAAAAGTGGTACCGTTCAATACAGCTCCCGCTGGCATTGGACTTAGGGTAAATGTCAATGGACCCACCCCGTTATCCACTTCGTGCAGGGTGATGCTACCATCACTTCCTCCGAAACAACTCACATCCATATGGGTTTCTGTAAAGGAAGGAAGGGGCGCATCTGGCACACCAACTGTTATGATCTTGGAACAGGTTGGTACTGTTCCAATGTCAAAAACGGTTACTACATAATCTCCAGCGGCACCTGCACCGGTCCACGTAAATGGATTGGACGGGAGTACGCCTCTTACCTCGTCGTTGGTTCCAGGGCCATCTATCAAGTACTCGTAATTTCCTGATCCAGCTATTACGGTTATTTCAATTTCTGCGTTGGCAGCGGAACCGGGCTCACAATCCAAAGCAACCGTTTGAATCGCCGTAAATTCCAAAGGAGGATGTACTACAATCGTATCTGTGTCCATACATCCGTTGCTGTCGATGATAGCAACATTGTAAGTTCCTGGCGCCACATTGTTGAACACACCACCATTGTCCACATAAGTAGCCCCACCATCCAAAGAATAGAAGATTTGGGCAGCAGTACTTGTGGCGTTGATGGTTACTGTGATCGGAGCGGCACAATTATCTATTACCACACTGTCAATGGTCGGATTAGGGGTCAAGGTCAATGGAACCGTACCCAAGTTCACCCCACAACCATATTGGTCTTGCATGGTTACGTCATAGTTTCCTGCAGGTGAATTGGCAGGAATCTCAATAGGGTTATCTGAAGTTGAAGTGATGGTTGTAAATCCGGCAGGACCTGTTACGGTATAGGTGTAGATGCCACCACCACCAAGAGGGTTTTGAATCTGGATCAATCCCGGGGCATTACAACTGATATTCTGTAGGACCACAGGTGTTCCAGATAATGGGTCCAACTCTTCCAACAGTTCATTTTCCGTGGCACCCACACAACTGTCAACATTGCTTCCATCAACCTCAATTACTTCAATATAGTAGTTTCCTGCAGGTAGTCCTGTTAGGGTAATATCTTGTGGGGAAGCATAGGGAACAATGCCACTACTGCTTACCAAAACAGGGGAACCAGAACTCATATCGTAGAAGTTCCATCTGAATTGTGTTTCAAATGGAGCTTGGTTATCGGTTACGGTATAGGTAATGCTTCCGTTGCTCAAACCAAAACAACTTGGAGTGATGGTCGAGGTGATTTCCAAAGGAACGGTAATCAAATCATTGACATTCACATTACTTTGTCTAACACAACCGCCACTATCCCTTACGTAGAAAACATATGTTCTCCCGGGAACCAAGCCTGTCCATTGATACATACCATATCCTGCGGTAACTGGGTTGCCCAAATTGTCAACACTTCCACCGGCAAACCAGGTTGCGGTTGCAGGGTTAAAGTTTGCCGGATCATCCGAGTAGGCATAATCATATCCGGGAGAACCTTCGGAACCTTGTACGGTTACCTGTAGTTCATTACAATTTACCACCAAAGCAGAAATGGTAATGTCCAGATCATCCAATGGATATGGAATGATGAAAGGGGGCAGATCCGTCTGACAGAGCGTGTTACCCAATCCGTCCACGGTTCTCATGGAAGGATATACGGTATCACCTGAATTATAACCTGTGAATTGATCGGATAGACCAGGATTGGAATTATCCCCGATCCAAGTGGTACCACCATCAGCACTAAACTCAATGGTGCCTAAAGTTGTAGGGTATCCCGAGAAGCCAAAACCAAAATCACTTGCTAAGCCAGTACAGGTTGGAGGTGTAATTCCAGAAACCACACCTGTAAGTTCATCGGGATTATTGATGGTTTGTGTGTCTGTTACTGTACAACCTGCGGCATCGGTGACATTAATGGTATAGTCACCCGGCATTAGGTTGTAATACGTTCTGGTTGAAGCCAATACATTGCTGTTGGTTTGGTTGGAAGCTCCACCATTGTCCAAGTCCACAATCTGAATAGTGTATGGAGCTAAACCGGATGTAATGTCAACCAAAATGGAACCTGTGCCATCATGACACTGTGGATCTGTTGGTGTGGCCGTCATGGTCAATGGCACTCCAGGATTAACGGTCACCGTTTCCATATATTCACAATATGGAGCAGTAGCAGAATTATCCCTTACGTACACATCATAGGTGCCATCATTACCAGTAGTTACGCTATATACGTTGGATGCGGTGAACAAACCGGTAGGGTCACCTCCCGTCAATACAAATGCGTATTGCAAAGTGGGCGATCCGCCTGAGGCAGTTACAGTGATGCTTCCATCCGCACAAGAGGAAACGTCCACTACTTGCACTTGGGCAACCAACGCATCCACGATGGTCACATTCTGTTGTACACCAAGACATCCGTATTGATCACGAACATCAATGGTGTAAGTGCCAGCAGTCAGATTTCCGAAAGTATAAGTGGTTCCGGTTGCAGGCGTTGGGGTCATCCAAGGGCCTCCGTTCAAACTAAATTGATAGTTGCCGTTTCCACTGGTCACATCCACTTGAATGCTTCCGTCATTGTTTCCGCTATAACATGCTGTTGGGGTCGATGTGAACACGATGGGTGTCGGGGCCACTACGGTCATCACAGTCGTAACATCCTCGCAAAGATTGGTATCCCTTGCCCTTACCACATAATCACCGGCAGTAAGGCCGTTGAAAACGGTTGATGATTGGAAGGCCACCAAAATACCGCCAACACCATCTTCCAATTGGTATTGATAGGTTGGGGTACCCCCTGTGGCAGCAGCCGTAATGACAGCTCCTCCGTTGGTACAGGTCAGTTGGGTAGTAATGGAGGCCGTAACATCCAATACCACAGGTTCGGTCAACGTTTGGTTGAGCACCACGGAACACGCAGGATCTCTAAGATCTACAATGGTGATGGTATGGTTGCCAGCGGCAAGGCCATTTACCGTAATAGGGCTGGCAAATTGAGCCGCAGAAACAGCACCTCCATCCACTTGATAGGTAAATCCGGTGGCCGGATCAAAGTTTTCAGCTTCAAAAGTGATGGAACCATCAGCCGCACCGTTACAAGTAAGATTGGTGAAGTTGGTAATGGCAGCATCGAAAGCATGACCATCTTCCACAGTTACGTTCAGAGTCAAAGAATCTGTACAAACTTCTGGGGTTTGGAAAGCTTCAATATCATCTATGGCGATATCGTTTCCACCTGTTACGGCAGAATTGGTTCTTATTATGATGTCAAGATTGGTATTGGCTCCTGGGTTAAGAGTCACCGTATAATTTTGCCAATCATTGACGCCGTTGTTTTTGGGAACATTTCCTGTGGTAGTGCTCGCAATAACGGTTCCGCCACCATCTACCAACTGAATGTCGATATCAGGATCGGCACCACTGGTTCCTGTTCTTAATAGGTTGAAAGCCCAAAGGGAAATGGTAATATCCCTATTGGCCACTACTTCAATATTTCTTTTAGCGTAAATGATTCCGTTTGGACCTACTGCCCCTCCAACGTTCATGGCCAAAAATCGACCATTGGCCAAACCAGAATGGTCATTTGGACTTAACCATGTACCATAAGGATTTACAATGGTCTGGGTAACAGAGTATTCCCCATCCTGAATGTGGGTGTCAATACCCCAACCACATGAGTTCACGGCACCATTTTGAGGTTCGTAGCAATAGGCCGGATCTACCTCTGGGATACTAGTATTTGGACCAGTTCCAAAGGTTTCCAATAGCAACACACTGGGTGATGGCGCTATATTGCTGGTATAGTTTACTGTGATGGTATGACTTCCAACGGCCACATCAGAAAAAATATTGGATGTGTCGGGCGTGTTGGGGTTGCCATCTATTTCGTATGTGTAATCGAAATCAGTGCTACTTGGAGTTACCGTAATAGTTCCCTCGCCATCACACTCATAGTCAATAGAAGTGGTAGCGGTTGGAGGGGTTGGTTCCGGGTCAATGGTCACCGTCATAGGATAACTACACAGATTGGCATCCCTAATGTAAAGGGTGTGTGTACCAGGAAGCAGGTACCCAATGGAACTAGCACCATAGGTGGAACCACCATCAAAACTGTATTCGTAAGGAGCGGTACCCCCGATGGCGTTGGTAATCCTTACCTCGGCGCCCATACCCGGGTAACATTCTGCAAGAGCGGTAACAGCTGCTGAAGCGGAAAGCGTCAAGGGCTCGGTAATGGTATAGATTTGGGTTACCTCACAGTTGTTGGCATCCCTAACGCGGATGTTGTAGCTTCCTGCAGGCTGGTTATAAAATATGTTCGAAGGCTGATAGGTAGTGCCATTGTTGATACTGTACAAATACGGTGCTTCGCCACCCGATGCCGTTATGGTGATCTGGGCTTGGGATTCACCACTACAAAGAATATCGGTATTGGATATAGAAATTGCCAAAGGGTCATCCTGAACGATAGTAATGTCGTAGGTAGCCTCACAATAATCCATAGCCCCACCATTGTCCCTCACATATACATCGTAATCACCAGCTCCTCCTGTAACCGTTATGGGATTGGTTGTAGAAAAGTCCCCAGCCGTTGGGGAAACGCCATTGGCAACCACGGCATAGACATAGTTTCCATCCCCGCCCGCAGCGGTAATGGTTACATCGGTATCTGTGGTACAAGCCGTAATGTTCGGCGCAGATGCCACTACACTTAATTCTGGATTTATGGTAATGTTGGCAGAATCGGTACAGTCATTGCCATCCCTTACATCTATGGTATAAGACCCCGGGCCTAGACCTGTAAATACATTGCTGGCCCCAAATGGCCCTCCATTCAAACTGTATTCAAAATTTCCATCTCCACCGGAAGTTACATTGGCGGTCAGGGTCAATCCCACGGCATCATCATAACAAATGTCATTAGGAACAATGGCCAAAACCGGGGCCACCGCCTGAATAATGTCAAAGGTATCCGTGAATACACAACCATTGGCGTCTGTTACGGTAAAAGTATAGGTTCCACCAATATTTAAATTAGCAAACAATCCATTGGATTGCGGTCCTGTAAGCACGTAACCGGCTGGAGCCGATGTGATTTCATAGGCGTAACTTCCCCATCCTCCCGATGCCACTATTGTGGCATCGCCATTGGCCATACAAGTTGGCTGGTTTACGGTTACAGGAGCCGTAATAGCCGCTGGTGGGGCCGAAATGGTCACATCGGCTGTATCGGTACAGTTGGTAAAGTTATCGGTAACGCTAATGGTATAGTTTCCTTCTGCCAAACCGGTCAAAGAAATGGTTCCATTGGTCTGTGCACTTCCTGAGAAGTTGGCCGGACCGGTTACCGTGTAGTCATAGTCCGTGTTAAAGTTGGCTACGGTGTATAGGATTTCCCCATCACTATCACCAAAACAGGTAATATTGCTCACCAATTGGCCCACCACAGAAATTTCGGTAACAGGATCAATGGTGAAGGATTCGTCATAAGCACAACCGTTTGCATCGGTAACACGGAACATATAGGTACCTGGTGACAAACCGGCAAAAGTTGCATTGTTTCCATTGTTCACAGCACTTCCGGCAGGTGAAATAATTTCATATACCAAATTAGGTGTGCCACCAGTAGGTGTTACCGTTACATCGGAAACAAATGTTGGACAGATTGGATTGGTGGCCGAGAAACTCAAATCGGTTGGCGGATCCAAAGGATCGATAGTGATGGAGTTGGTAACAAAGGTACATCCATTATCATCCCTAACGGTGATGGAATACGTTCCATCGGTCAAGTTAGGGAACGTTGGAGAGGCGCCAAAGGTGACTCCATCAATACTATATTGGTATGGAGCGGTCCCTCCTGTAACATTTTGCGCTTCGATAATACCATCTTGCAAACAAGTGTATCCTTGTACCAAAACAGCATCCGCATCCAAAGCAAAGGATGGAGCGGAAATGGTATGGTATTCAAAATAATCGCAATCGGCACTTCCTTTTCGCTGGTTGATGACCACTACATAATCACCACTTGCCAACCCCGGAAAGTTTCCGGAAGCGTTAGTGGCCAATGCATTATTGATATCGAAATTGTCCTCATCAAAGCCAGTGGCATCGAACAAATAATAGGTAAGTTGGTAGCCATTGCTGCTTACCAAATTGAAGGTTATGGTTCCGGTTGCATCACCATAACACAATACATCGGTTGTGGAGGTTGCGTTAAAATCAGCAGCAGGCCTAAACTCTATGGTAACCGTATTGGAAATGTCGTAGCAGTTGTTCCTGTCCACCACAATAAAGGTATATTGCCCTGGATCGTAGATGTCAAAAATTTGGCTGGTCTGGAATGCCGATGCGGGTACGTCCGTAACAGAAGGATAGGAAATAACAGTGTTCCCACCTTCATCCACATAGGACCAAATAGCATAGGTATGAGGTGTTTTACCCCCTGTGGATTCCATAAGGATATTACCTTCTTTACAGGTAATGTGTTGGGATACCCTGGCATTCAGCTCAAGATCGGTAAGATCGTTGATGGTTACCTGTTGGGTGTAGGTACAACCGTCATCCGTAGACACGGAAATGTCATATACCCCATCGTTTAAGTTTTCAAAAGTATAGTTGTTATCCGTAGATGGACCATAGGTGTCCACCACTGTTCCGCCTAAAGAAACTTCATAATAATATTGAGGCTCCACATTGAGCACCGAAATGGAAATCTCGCCCAAACCGTTGCAATCCGTGTCCTTTGAGGTCACATCGACTTGAAAATCCCTTTCCAAGATCCCGATGTTGTCCAAAACAAAGACGCAGCCATCGGTTACGCCCTGTTGTCTCATCTCTACCATGTAGGCACCATTGGTAGCGATATCAAAACTTGGGTTGGATTGGTAAGGAACCAAAACAGTACCTGTAGTTTGGTTCACCAACTGGAACTCATAGGTCAACGGCATATTGGTCACCGTAATGTTACCGGGAGTATTACATATGATGTCGCTAGAAGTGTATTGGGGATCTAGCGGGTTTTTATAAATGTTGAAATAAAATCTACTGAAACATCCGTTTTGGTAGTTGATTACCAATCGATATTGGCCTGAATTGGAGGCCAAAAAGTCATTGCCAGTATCAACGGTGTTCCATGTACAACCCGCATTGGTGTTGGCACAACCATCGGTTACCGCGGGGCAACTGGCTTCGTCCAATTGTTCCCAAACAATGCTGGTGGCATCAGGGATGTTGATCTGTATCAATTCGGTGTCGTTCAAACCACACAGGAATATTTCAGGAGTTTCACTACCGTCATTAGGACAAACGATCACATCACCATCGATGGTGTTTGAAGTATCATTGATCAAAGCGGTTATAGGGTTGGATTGCACTGAACCAAAAAGTTCAACAATAATGGTTTCTTCAAAATCCTTACAGGGGTCGGCAACCTGCTTGTCCACAATATAGGTTCCCACCTCGGAAACGAGCATGGTACTGGGGTCGTTGTCCGAATCGGCATCCGTGATCACAGTATCTGTACCTACGTCTATTTGACCGTTTCCATTTTCGTCCTTGTACCAGATATAATTGTCAAAGTTATCCCCGGCATCCAACAAAACATCATCACCGCAGAGCTGGACGGTTCTACTGAAATTACAGGCACTTAGGTCGTCCAACAAGAAGTTGGTGGCACCTGGTGTACCAAATCCACAGCCGTCAAAATCGGATACACTGGGGTCATCCGTAATTTGCGCCGTATTAATGGCCCCTTGATAGGTGGAATAGGCCAAGTTTTGTATGATATCCGTACAGGCGTCGATAAAGTCGAAACAGTTTTCAGCCACTTGTACCCGCATACGAATAGTTGAGGCAGGATCACCTTCTTCAACAATACTGTCGGGTATGGTGAATTCAATGGTACGGGTTGAAGGGTCATAAGTGTAGGTAACTCCTGCAGGCATGGTTATACTGGCCTCGTCTAGAGTCACATTTATGGGAAGTACGTCCTTGATGGTGTAGTTCACGGCATCATCGTTCCCCACATTTTGGAACCTGAGCACATAGTCCAGGTATTGACCTAGATGTACTCCTTGTCCCGTAATGTCATTACCCCCAATGTCCTCGACGGTTTTGGCCAAGTTCATCAAAGGCTCAATGATCTCCACATCCAGAGAGGTGAAGAAAATGTCATATTTATCCTGTGTAGAGGACGCCCGGAGGGTAGCTCCTGTCTCGTCATTGGGAATAACGGTCTGGTTGGGGTTCGGTATGGTAAATAGATCCACATCCCATCCTAATGTATTGGTGCTGTTAGGGTTTCTTGTGGTTACTATGGAACCCTCGTTGGTAATATTACTATTGAAAAAATTGGTTGAAGGATTGGCGGTGTTGGATAAAGTTGTGAAAGACCCATTGCTATCGGCCTTGATGGCCAATTGATCACCGGGAATCCTATTATCTCCTTCCAAAGCGGCAACACCCAATTTGGCGTTTACCGGGAAAGGAGAAGGCAAGGTTGTGAAACCGCTAAAGGGAATATCCACGGTCTGACCGGACTTGATACCTGCATATCCATCAAAAGTGGTGATGTATTTGCCGGGTAGCGTGGGATTTTCGTACACCACGACCAAGGACCAACCGCCAGATATACCCCCGGTAATACTACTTCCGGAACTGGCGCGAACGTTGGCCACAAAATATTCCCCATCAGGATTAGGGAGGGCTGTCAATAACGAGGTTACATCCTTGTAACAGGCATAAGGGCTATAGTTTCCAAAATCAGCATCATTATATCCATCAAAAAGGATTTCATCCGCGGTCAAATCCACATAGGAGCCTCCGGGCACTTGGAATTTTACCTGATTGAAGTCACTTCTGTCACTTCCCTTATATACGGCAGACCAATAGAGTCCAGCATACCGAATCAAAGAACAGTCTGGATCCGGTACGGATAAGGTGGCGCTACTGGAACTAAAGGTATTCGGGTCCCCGTCAATGTCAATATATTGCATATTAAGACGGTCATTGTACTCCGAACTGTTTCCTGTGAGATTGTAGGGGTCCTCAGGATTGTTAGAACTGTCATCACGGTTTACTATATTGTTGGCAATGAACGTAAGATCACCCTTGAGCTTGTTTTCGTAACGGACCTCAAAGTTGTTCTTTACCTGAGCCTCACCTGTAAAGTAAAACAAGAGAATACAGGCGGCAATGCCCCATCTGAGTAGAGATTGTTTCATAGGTTTGGTTCTATGCGGTTGTGTTTGGTTTTACTCGCATGATCCACATGTCGTCTTCATACGAGGCGTTTAGTTTGGAGTAGTATGAGGTTAGGGCGTTGCCCCAAGTTTCATGTTTTTTAAGGTATACATAGCGCAGACCATCATTGGGATTAACAAAATAGCTTGCATTTAACCCTCTGGAATTCAGTTCTTTTACAAAATATCTAGCATTAGAGGAGCTTTCAAATACACTGGCTATGATATAAAAGCCAGAAGGAAGCCCATCAATGGAGGCCGTCTTCACCGCCATATTCATTTTTCCGTGGCCCAATACGGTATTTGCCACATTTTTGGACAAAAATGTGTTTCCGTATTTTGAGTTATTATTGTTGGCTACGGCGGTGCTCAATCCATCAACGCTAGCATCGGTACCGCCGTTAACGTTCATGATCCAGGCATCTCCTTGGTATTTGCCATCCATTTTGGAACGATAGGCATTCAAAGCTTCTTTTTTGTTTTCAAAATCGCCGATATAAACGTAGTTAAGACCATTCTTTGGATTTTGGAAGTAATCTGCGTCCAAGCCTTGTGCCCTAAGTTTTTCCACGAACTGATCCACATTGTGTGGATCCTTGAACACATTGGCAATCAAATAATGTCCACTTTCCACATTGGGAACGCTATGCGATTTGAAATAGACCCTGTTACTTTTGCTTGCGGTGGCCCTGTATGTATTGTCTTTGTTGATGGGGGTTTGTGCCAAGCGGCCGTTGTTCTTGTTTTCGTTTATTTTGATGACTTTTTTGGTGGAAGTGCTATTGGTCAAACCGTGATTGGACAAGGGCTGGGTTTTTCTGGTCACCACATCCGTACTGTCCATGTTGGCGAAATAGACCTCTTTGGCTTTTTCTTCCAAGGCCGGGTTCTGTCCCCTGGTCTCGCGTTGCACCATTTTCATAACGGTTTCAAAACGCTTTTCCAAGTCTTGCCTTCTGTTGGTCTCCAAGGAATCCTGACGCATCAGAAGTTCATCCAAAATGGCATCGTTTTCGGCCAATTTGTCCTTCAGTTGGGCAATTTCCAGATCTTTGTCGGTAATGTTGAGGCTGTCCTGGGGAACCTCTTCTTCGTTGGAAACCAAGTCCTCATTGTCTTTTTCAAGCATTACGCGGTCCTCTGTAAGGTTAGGGGTGAAGGAATAGGCCAGTGAAATTTCATGGGTAACTCCAAAGTTTTCAAAGTCATTGCTCAGCCCCTTCTCCACGGTGTAGCCCAAGGAGATATTCTTGGTCAGGTTGAAACCAAGTCCTGCAGAAGCACCGTAATAATCATCATATCCGGCCTGTACCCAACCCAATTTGGGAAGGTCAAGAATAAGGTTTCCTCCGAGCACCAAGTTCTGGTCGCCCACTTTTCTCACCCTGGCCAAAGGCATTAAACGGGCTTTTTCCATAATGCCCGCACCATTTTTAAACTGATGGGTATATTGTAGGTGCCCAGAATAGGTTTTTTCTGTAAAATCGGTTACCGATTCACTGGTTTTTAGGTTGTAATCAAACAGGTTTTCGGCAAAACCACCGACATCAAAATTCCCAAACGAGAAATTAAAACCGGGTTGAAAGCTCACCAAAGAACTGCCTTCCAGCGTACTTAGGTAGGGATCCACATCAACGGAGTTGACACGGTTTTGGTTAAGGGCGCTTTGGTAATAGCTTACGTTGGCACCGAAAGTGAAAGTGCTTTTAGGGCTTAAACGTACCCCGTAGGCATAGTTGGCATGTACACCAAAGTTGTTGAAAACCCCTTCCCTGTTGGTAAAAAGGCTTACCCCTACACCACTTCTATCACTTACCCTACCACTATAGCTTAAGAAGTAGACTTGATTGTTGTCATCAAAAGATACCGATTGGTTCCTGTGGAACAAATTGATATAGGACTTGTCCTCACGAACCGTGGAAAACGTCGGGTTGATCAAGAACCTGTTGAATTTCAACAAGTTTTGGGAAGGGACATTATAGGGCACATAAGGATCCTCTTCTTGTCCGCGCATTCCGGAGAAGACAAGTAGCAAGATGAATGTAAGTAGTAGAGGTTTTTTGGTTTGCATTGCTGTTTATTTGATAACAGTGATGGTTCCTTGTTTCAGGCTTTTTCCACCTCTTGTGATCTTGTAGTAGAAGATCATACTTTGTTTATTGAAGGTTGTGGTGGATTGTGGCCAGTTGTTCTCATAGCCGGCTTGGCTAAATACCTGTTCTCCCCTTTCGTTAAAAATGGTAACGAGAACGTTGGGGTCTCTTGAATATGTGTTGGGCAATATCCATAGATCGTTGATACCGTCACCGTTTGCCGTAATCACGTTGGGTATGGCGAACATATCCCTAAATGTTACAGTGATGACTTTGCTTACAGTACAAGTACCAAAACTGGCCACCAAAAGGTATTCGCCTTCTTCTTGGAAGCCATAGGAGTTTTGTGTTGATATCAGATTGTTTCCAGCATCGTACCATTCGTAGGAATCTGCACCACTTGCCGTAATGGTCCCGGTCTCCCCTTCTATGATGATGAGGTCGCTGGGTTTGTCCAGAACAAGCAGGGAAGCATCAAACGGAACGATGGTCACTTGGTTGGAAACAATTGGGCAATCGTTTGTGGAAACAACTAATTGATATACACCAGGTTGACCCACGGTTAGGCTAGCTGTTGAACTGTTTACCAAGGCACCGTCTTTTTTCCATTCGAAGGTTTCGTTACTAAGGTCCATTGAGCTTTCCAGTACAATAGTATCCCCACCTTCACAATACACGGTACCATTAGCGGTAATCTGTAAAGTTTGGCTAGAGGCCAGTTTCACTTCAAGGTTGTTGGAACCGGCATTGAAAGCATCAATGGTTCCGGTTAACTTATATGTTCCATTTTTGGCTTGGTCAGAAACCGTAATGGTTTTTGCCGTTTCACCAGTAATATTGGCACCGTTCAATTTCCATTGATAAGCAAAGGATGATTGTAGATCAGAGGTTACATCGGTCTTTGCCCCGTTGTCGCTTACCGCATTGATGGTGGTAAGGCTCAAGGTAGCATCGGTGTTTTCACAGGATGAATACGTGCCTACAAAATCAACAACGAACTCAAAGGAATCGGGAGCAACCACAGTGGTAACAGCCGAGGTTTTTGGAGCCGAGGCACAAGGACCTCCGTTTTCGGTCACTTCTGCATAATACTCTCCTATTCCATTGATAACCAACGAGCTGTTTGTTGCGTTGGTTACGGCAACACCATCTTTAAACCATTGATAGGTTGGTGAGGAAGCAGTAGTGGTAACGGACAATGTTTTGGTTTGCGATGGCAACAAAACAATATTTTCCGCACTTTGAAGGGCCACCTCAAAATCACTTGCACTGGTAATGGTTACAGGAGCAGATTGTTCCACACAGACACCGCTTCCGCTGATTTCTACTGTATAGGAACCTTCAAAACCAGCAGTAGTGGCGTTTACGGTATATGTGCTTCCCTCAACTGTGGGGCCGCTAATTTTTGAACCGTCTTTATACCAAGTATACGAATAGCCCATTCCAGTGATGTTGGCCTCCAGTATTTGGGAGGAGCCTGGGCAAACCGCTATGGCGCTATCACCTGTAATGGCAATACCCGCGCTGGTTCCTGTACTTATCTCAATGGTATTGGACAATGTGTTGGCGGAACCTGAACACACGGACCCATAATCCAGTTCCACGTAGTACATTCCGGGCTCGGACACGGTGATGCTTTCCGATTTTTCCGCCAAGAGTGTTCCACTGCGGTACCAGTTGTACAGATAGGTGTTCGCATTGGGTATGTTATGGGGTTTTAGGGTCACGGAACCTCCTCCGCATATTTGGATGATTCCACCCGACGGAATGGTACCGCTTCCATTTTGGCTGATCAGCAATGGTGAGTTATAGTCGATAAAGTACATCGAAAAGGCATCCGATGCAGGGCTTGTCTTGGCAGGATTGGTACTCCTGACCCTGAACTTAAAGTTTTCACCACGAATGTCCGTAGGCAGGGCAAACTGGAATTCGAAATCAAAAACCGTGTTCTTATCACTTACCCGATCCAGCTCAACAGGGTTGCTAAAGTAGCCATTGGCATCCGATAGCTCTAGGATGAACTCGTTGTTAGAGGCCACCAAGGGAGGACTCCAGGTAAAGTTGACAAAGTATTCGTTAAAGCTTGCTGAGGCACAGGCAGCTGTCCAAGCCGAATTTCCCGCAAGGTTGGGGTTGTCCGCGGCAGTAGGTTTGTTCAGTACCTGGGCACTTGCTCCAGAGGCAAAAAGGAGCATAAGGGCCAAGGCCAAGAACGGAATACCATAGGTTGAACTTCTTTTCTTCATCACCGTTAGTTTTTAAGAGGTTATGGGCAATAATGCCCTGTTAGTTTGTGCCCCTTAAATGTGTTTGTTCTTCGTGGCGGTTCTCAAGCGCCTCGATTTCATATAGTATTCCAATAACAAATATGTTGTTAATTTCGTCGAACAGAAAGATATTGTTGTAGGGGACAGAAAAAGTGTTGTGAAATCGCGTACTTTGTATACACAAAAGTGCAAATAATAGCTAGGAATGGTTGATTTTGCTACATTTGCGCTTCAAATTTTGGGTATGGCGGAAGAAGTTAAATCGCTGAATTTTATAGAACACATCATTGAGGAAGACCTGAAAACCGGGTATGGATCGGACCAATTGAGATTCCGTTTCCCCCCCGAACCAAATGGGTATCTTCACATTGGGCACGCAAGTTCCATTTGCCTCAATTTTGGGTTGGGATTGAAGTATAATGCCCCTGTCAATCTTCGCTTTGACGACACGAATCCTGCAAAGGAGGAAAAGGAGTATGTGGAGGCCATAAAAAAAGATGTCGCTTGGCTTGGTTATGAATGGGATACGGAATGCTATGCATCCGACTATTTTCAGCAGTTGTACGACTGGGCCGTGGAGTTGATAAAGCAAGGCAAAGCGTATGTGGACAGTCAGACTTCGGAAGAGATCGCAAGCCAGAAAGGGACACCAACGGAGCCCGGAAAGCCCAGCCCTTACCGAGATCGTTCCGTGGAGGAAAACCTGAAGCTGTTCGAAGGGATGAAAAATGGGGAATTCAAGGAGGGAGAGCACGTGCTTCGGGCCAAGATCAATATGGCCTCTTCCAATATGTTGATGCGCGACCCCGTCATGTACCGCATATTGCACAAAGCCCACCACAGAACAAATACCGATTGGTGTATTTATCCTATGTACGATTGGACCCACGGGGAGAGCGATTATATCGAACAGGTGTCGCATTCCCTTTGTACACTGGAGTTTTTACCACATAGAGAACTATATGATTGGTTTTTGGACCAATTGGTATCTGCTGATAAACTACGCCCAAAACAACGTGAATTTGCCCGTCGGAATTTAAGCCATACGGTGGTGAGCAAGCGAAAGTTGCTGCAATTGGTGACCAGCGGTGTGGTGGCTGGTTGGGACGATCCCAGAATGCCTACCATTTCAGGTTTGAGAAGAAGGGGCTACACCCCGGAATCCATCAAGAATTTTGCGAACACCATTGGTATTGCCAAACGCGAGAACGTGGTGGATGTTTCCTTGTTGGAATTCCATGTCAGGGAACATTTGAACAAAATCGCGCCACGGGTCATGGCCGTACTCAATCCTTTAAAACTGGTCATCACCAATTATGAGGAAGGGAAAGAAGAATGGCTTGATGCTGAAAATAATCCCGAGGATGAATCGGCAGGCTTTCGGAAAGTTCCTTTTTCTCGAGAGTTATATATTGAACAAGAGGATTTTAGGGAAGATGCCAACAGAAAGTTCTTTAGGTTAAAACTCGGTGGAGAAGTTCGTTTGAAGAACGGTTACATCATCCAAGCCAATAGCTGCACCAAGGACAGCGAGGGCAATGTGATAGAAGTACAATGCACCTATGACCCCAAAAGTAAGAGCGGTTCCGGTACAGAAGAAAGCCTTCGAAAAGTGAAGGGTACCCTGCATTGGGTTTCCATACCACATGCGATGACCGCAGAAGTAAGACTTTACGATCGACTGTTTACGGATCCCACACCAGATGGACACAAGGACAAAGATTTCATGGATTTTGTGAATCCTGATTCCTTGGAAAAAATTACTGGCTATTTGGAACCTAGTTTAAAGGATGCCCAAGTTGGTGATCAGTTCCAGTTTCAACGCATGGGATATTTTAATGTGGACAAGGACTCGACCAAAGAAAAAATGGTTTTTAACCGAACGGTTACTTTAAGGGACACTTGGGCGAAATTGGAACAAAAAGACTAGTATAGCCATCTCCTATTGAATAAAAAATAACAATCAGTTTATTTTATGGAAAACGAATCAATTGGGCGCTTTTTGGCGCCCTTTTTTATTTGGGCAACCCAATTGACCAGCCACCGGGATAAAACCCCATAAAACCCTCTTATTTCCCTTTTTTCATCGTAAGAGTCAATCTTTATATGGATTGCATCAAGCTTCCCCTTTTTACTGGGGTACCTTAGCATTGTATCGATGGGACGGTATGATTTTGAAAGATGATATGACGTTCGATGGATACTTCACTAAAGTTTAATCTTAAAACCTAGAAATTATGTCTAATGATACAGGAAACATTTTAACAGCATTATTGACCGGTGCCATTGTAGGAGCCGGAGTTGGAATTCTTTATGCTCCCGATAAGGGAACCAAAACCAGGAAGAAAATAAAGAAAAGTGCCGTAAAGGCAAAAAATGATTTGGCCGATACCATATCCAATGCCAAGAACGAATTCCATAAAACAGCTGAAGCCAAAAAAATGGAGTTCGAGGAAAAATTGGAGGACACGCTTTCCAACATGAGTTACAAGGCCGATGATATTATTGTGGCTTTGGAAAGAAAGTTGGAAGACTTGAGAGAGAAGAACGCAGAACTTCAAAAATAGTACATGGCTTTCGAGGACATCAAAGAGCAGTTTTCCGAAGCGGAACATAGTGCCAAGTCCTATGTAAACAACAGCATCGACTTTTATAGGTTGAAAAGCTTCAAGTCCATGATGCAGGGTATTACCATGGGCGCCAAGGTCATCCTGATTGGATCAATGGTGGCCATGGCCCTTTTGTTCCTTTCGATAAGCGCTGCTTTTTGGATCGGAAGCTCACTGGATAGCAACGCCTTGGGATTTTTGTTGGTCGGAGGATTTTATGTACTGATAGGTATAATCATATTCGTCTTCAGACAAAGGTTGGAAAGACCGCTACTGGAGAAGTTTTCTAAATTTTATTTTGATGAACTATGATACAAAAGCAATATACATCCTTTGAGGCCATAGATCAAGATCTTAAAATCTTGAAGTTGGAAAGACAGATAGACGAGGAACAATTGAAATTGGCGCTTCAAAACACCAAGAAGGAACTTTATCCCGTGAATATTTTAGGAGGGCTGACACCCATTATTCAAAAGGTGGCCATTTCAATAGTTGCCAAGAAAATTCTGAAAAAGATTGGTTAGACCAATATCTTAAAAACAGAAAAGGCTCCACATGGGAGCCTTTTTTTATGGTTATGAACAGTTTAATCGTTGTTCTTCTTGTTGTTTTGCTTTTTCATAGCTTCCCCAATTTGGTTGCTCGCCGTGAAGGAAGCCACCATATTGTTCAGCATGTCGCTACCGGCCTGTGGGGAGTTGGGCAACAAAATCAAGTTGGTATTGGTCTCCTCGCCAATGGCCTGTAGGGTGTCATAATGTTGGGTCACCACGATCAAAGCGGAAGCCTCTTGTGAGTTGATGCCCACCTTGTTCAATACTTCCACGGATTCTTCCAATCCTCTTGCAATTTCCCTACGCTGATCGGCAATACCTTGACCTTGCAATCTTTTGCTTTCGGCTTCGGCCTTCGCTTTTTCCACAATCAGGATCCGTTGGGCATCTCCTTCAAACTGGGCGGCGATTTTTTCACGTTCAGCAGCATTGATACGGTTCATGGCTGCTTTTACCTGGGCATCTGGATCGATATCGGTCACCAATGTTTTGATGATATCATATCCGTATTCCAACATGGCATCTTGCAATTCAGCCTTTACTGCAATGGCGATGTCATCTTTTTTCACGAAGACGTCGTCCAATTTCATTTTGGGCACTTCCGCACGGACCACATCGAATACGTAGGAAGTGATCTGATCATGGGGATATTCCAGTTTGTAGAACGCCTCATATACTTTATCCTTGATGACCACATATTGAACTGAAACTTTCAATTTCACGAATACATCGTCAAGCGTTTTGGTTTCCACAATAACGTCTAGCTGTTGAATTTTCAAACCTACTCGGGTCACGATTCGGTCCACTAACGGAATTTTCATCTGTAGCCCTGAGTGGCGAATGCTATGGAACTTACCAAACCGTTCTATGATGACTGCGGTTTGTTGCTTTACGATAAAGAAGAACTTGAAAAAAATTACAAGCGCAAAAAATACGATAGGTATTATGAAATAATTGCCCATAGTGTTTAGATTTTTATGTTAGAAATGGAATTTACGAAACTCTTGTACACCATAGGTCGCCATCCATCAAGTTTTGTTACAGATCCGTCAATTGGATAAGGTCGTAATGGCGGTTTTGATCCGCTGTATGCTTTCTTCTTTTCCAATCAGTTCCAAGATGTCGAACAAATGGGGTCCTTTCATGTCACCGACAATGATAAGACGTAATGGGGGCATTACTTTTCCAAAGGAGAGTTCTTTTTTGGAAATCCATTCCTTTACTAGGGTCTCAATATTGGAAGATTCAAATTCTGTAATGCCGGACAGTATTTCCAAAACTTCCTCCATGATTTGGGGCGTGTCTTCTTTCCACTGTTTTTTTACCGCTTTTTCCTCATAGTTGGTCGGCCTCTGAAAAAAGTAATCACTTAAATTCCAGAAATCGGAAACAAAAACAGCTCTTTCCTTGATCTGGGAAACCACCCGTTTCACCTTTGCAAAGTCGACTTTAATTTGTCTCTCCTGTAAGTCTTTGATAAATATTTCAGCCAATTCATCATCGGTTTTTCTCTGGAGCCATTGCTGATTATACCAATTGTTTTTTTCTGGGTCGAACCTTGCCCCGGATTTGTTCACGCGTTCCAAACTGAAAATCTGTACCAGTTCATCTAGGGAGAATATTTCCTGTTCCGTTCCTGGGTTCCAGCCCAATAGGGCCAAAAAATTGACCACCGCCTCTGGGAAGAAACCAGCTTCGCGGTAGCCCGTTGATTCATTCCAAGAAAGAGGAAACACAGGGAAACCTCCTTTTTCTCCATCGCGTTTGCTCAATTTCCCTTTTCCAACAGGTTTCATGATAAGGGGTAAATGCGCAAATTTCGGCGCATCCCATCCAAAGGCTTGGTAGAGCAATTGGTGCAATGCCAAAGAGGGCAACCATTCTTCACCACGGATTACGTGGGTAATTTTCATCAAATGATCGTCCACAATGTTGGCCAAATGGTATGTGGGCATGCCATCACTTTTGAACAAGACTTTATCGTCCAAAATGTTGGTGTCGATGGTTATCTCACCCCGAATGATATCGTTCAAGATCAGCTGTTCATCCTGTGGCGACTTAAAACGGATGACATAATCTTCACCCGCTCCCAATTTGGCATCCACTTCTTCTTTGGACAGCGAAAGCGAGTTAGAAAGTTTTAATCTATTATGCCAGTTATAAATGAACGTTTTACCTTTTTCCTCGTGGTCCTTTCTGTGAAAATCCAAGCTTTCAGCAGAATCAAAGGCGTAATATGCATTTCCATTTTCGATAAGCTGAAGGGCATAGGCTTTGTACAGGTTTTTGCGTTCACTCTGCCGGTAGGGTCCAAAATTGCCTTCTTTTCCCGGTCCTTCATCAAAAGGAATTCCGCACCAGTTCAGGGCTTCGATAATGTATTCTTCGGCTCCTTCCACATAACGGTTTTGATCGGTATCCTCGATTCGTAACAGAAAATCACCGCCGTTTTTCTTGGCGAAGAGATAGTTGAACAATGCAGTGCGGAGACCGCCAATGTGTAATGGCCCCGTTGGGCTGGGCGCAAATCGGACCCTTACTTTTTCACTCATGGCATTATGCTTATGAAGCAAAGATACGCTCCGCTTTACGATTAGAAAAGGATTGTTGGATGCGTTTCCAGTGATTCTAGGGGTGTCGTTCGTTAAGGTTTAACAAAAATTTTCTCCTGATTTGTTAAGGATCAGGTATTTTGGTAGTAGATAAATTCAGCAATTGGGCAATTACGAGGAAATATTGAACAAATTGAGTGCTTTCATCAAAAAGCACTACACCCAGAAATTGATCAAGGGAAGTTTACTTTTCTTGGCCCTCGGCATGCTTTTTTGGATTGCGATAACATCTTTGGAGTTTTTGTTTTGGTTGAACCAAGGTTGGCGGTTGACCCTGTTCATCCTCTTTGTTTTGGTTGAATTGTTCCTATTATATCGGTTCATTGTTGTACCCCTTTTGTATTTGTTTCGAATTCGAGGTGGAATCACCAACAGGGAAGCGTCTGTATTGATCGGGAAGCATTTTCCTAACGTTGATGATAAGCTGCTGAACCTTTTGGAACTCTCGGATTCCAATGAGAAGACCGACCTTTTATTGGCCAGTATAGAACAAAGGGCGAGAGGGTTGAAGCCTATACCTTTTGCACAGGCTGTGGATTTTAAACAAAGTTATTCCTACGCCAAGTATGTCGTGATTCCGGTGGTGCTTCTTGCTTTTATTTGGATTTCAGGTAACATTGTTTCGTTCTTCAATTCCCATGAAAGGGTGTTACACTATAACTTGGCCTATGAAAAGCCGGCACCTTTTGCTTTTCATCTTTTGAACGATAAGTTGGAAGTTTTGGACAACGAACCGCTTACGATCAGGGCCACCACAGAAGGGTCCATTCGGCCAGAAAGTATGAGTATTGTAGTAAATGGTGAGGAATTGTTGATGAAGCAAGTCGGTGGCGAGTATACCTATACTTTTGAAGCACCGGTGACGGAAAGCTCATTTTATCTAATGGCCAATGGTTGGAACTCCAGAAGCTACTCCGTTAAAAGTTATGCAACACCCGCACTCGTGGATTTTAAAATGCAGATGCTGTATCCCAAATACCTGAATAAGTCACCAGAGATGATAACAGGCACGGGTAACGCGGTGATACCAGAAGGGACTCGGGTAACCTGGCAGATAGAGGGAGTTAATGTAGAAGACATACAACTGTCTTCAAAGGATTCTATTTATAAGTTTCACGAAGACGAAAATTCTTTTACATACCAGAGTAGGCTGTACAATGATTTTGCCTACGAGTTGAGCACCTCAAACGTACATGTGAAGAATTTTGAAAAACTTGGTTATCAATTGGATGTTGTAAAGGATGCCAATGCCACGGTCCACGTGGAACAATTTTTGGATTCCTTGAATCCTAACCAATCTTTCTACACAGGTCAGGCTGCTGATGATTATGGGATAAGCAAGATTCGATTAGTGTGTTACCCTTCGGATGATGCCAAGGCCATTCAGCGGTTGGATTTAGAATCTCCCAATACCAATGTGTATCGTTTCTATTACACTTTTCCATCTGGACTGCAATTGGAGGAAGGCAGGAGTTATAAATTGTATTTCGAAGTGGTTGATAATGACGGTATTAGAGGCGGAAAGGTTACCAAGAGCCCCGTTTTCAATGCCACGCTATACGATAATAATGAATTGAAAAACAAAGAGTTAGAATTTCAGGATGCTACTTTGAACAAGATGAATGAATCCTTGAAAGCTTTTAAGGAACAAAGGCAAGAGCTCTCTAAAATTACTGAGAGTCAGAAGGAGGAGAAAGCACTTTCATTTGAGGACAAGGGGGAAATCAGAAACTTTTTAAAGAAGCAAGAGCAGCAGGAAGCCCTGATGAAAAAGTTCAGTAGGGAGTTGAGTGAGAGTATCGACAAGGGGAGCGAGGATAGTGAGTTAAAAAAGATGTTACGGGAACGTTTGGAACGGCAAGAATTGGAGGCCAAGAAGAACGCTGAGCTTTTGGAAGAACTCAACAAAATTGCGGATAAGATAGATAAGGAAGAATTGCAAAAGCGACTTGAGGAACTGGGAAAAAACCAAGGCAAAAATACCAGAAATCTTGAACAGATCTTGGAATTGACCAAACGCTATTATGTTACTGAAAAGGCTTCGCAGTTGGCAATTGAATTAGAGAAACTAGCCGAGAAGCAAGAGGTGCTCTCTGAGCTTAAATTGGGACAGGATTTTAGTGACAAGGAGCAAAAAAAGCTTAATGAAAACTTTGATGCTTTGGAGAAGGACATCCGAGAATTGGAAAAGGATAATCAGAAGTTACAAAAGCCGTTGGAGTTGGACACGGACAAAAAGAAGACCGATGATATAAAGGAAGATCAAAAGGATGCTTTGGAGGAAATCAACAAACAGCAGGGAATGGATCAATCCTCCCAAAGTGCACAAAAGCAAGAAGCTGGAAATAATACGTCCAAAAAACAAAAATCAGCAGCACAGAAGATGCGGGAATTAAGCCAGGCCATGCAGCAAAGTTCTATGGGAGGTGGCGAAACGGATTCCGAAGATGCCGAAATGTTGCGACAGATTTTGGATAATTTGGTCACGTTTTCTTTCAAACAAGAGAACCTGTTCGATAACCTTCAAACAGCAGACGTAGATATTTCCCAATTTTCCAAAACGGTCAAGGACCAACAGAATCTACGAAGGTTATTTGAACATGTGGATGACAGTTTATTTGCCCTGTCCTTGAGAAGGGCAGAATTGTCCGAATTTGTAAATGAACAGATCACGGAGGTCTATTATAACATCGATAAATCGCTGGAAAGTATTGCCGAAAACCAAATTTATCAAGGGGCATCTTATCAGCAGTATGTGATGAATGCCACCAATTCCCTTGCAGACTTTTTGGCTAATGTTCTAGATAATATGCAACAAAACATGAACCCAAGTCAGGGTAATGGGCAAGGGTCCAATTTCCAGTTGCCGGACATTATCAAAGGGCAGCAAGATATCCAAGATAAAATGCAGGGTTCGGGCCAAGAAGGAAAACCTTCACAGCAAGAAGGGGAACAGAAAGGAAATGATGGAAAAGGGCAGCAAGGCGAGAAGGGTCCCCAGGGTTCAGGTACAGAACAAGGAGAAGGACAGAATGGTGATAATGGATTTACAGGGGGTCAAACCGGCAATGGTCTTGAGGAAATGAACCTGAATGAAGTTTATGAAATTTACAAGGAACAACAGTTTCTTCGGGAAAAGTTGGAGGAGCAATTGAGTGATATTATTAAGAAGTCGGATCAAAATCTCGCCAAAAAGTTGATTCAACAGATGGAAGATTTTGAGAATGATCTTCTAGAAAATGGTATTACGAATAGAACCATGAGCAAGGCAAATAACATCCAACATCAATTGATGAAATTGGAAAATGCCAGCTTGGAACAAGGCGAGAAAAAGGAACGGGAAAGCGAAACCAACAAAACTAATTTTGCCAACCCCATTATTACAAAACCCGAGCTATTTAAAGATTACCAAAACGACATTGAAATATTAAACAGACAAGCTTTACCTTTGCGGCAAAATTTTGAAAAGAAAGTAAAGGTATATTTCAATAATGATTGAGTTTCATTTTAGGTCTGATTTGTTGTTGGAGAATAAATCCGACTTTTCCGATTGGGTAAATAGAATATTGGAATCTGAAGACTTCTTACAGGGGCAAATCGACTATATATTTTGTACGGACGATTATCTTTTGAAACTCAACCAAGAGTATTTAAACCACGATACGTTTACGGACATTATCACATTTGATTATACCAACGGAAAGACTATTTCTGGAGATATTTTTATTTCCACGGAAAGGGTCCAAGAGAACGCCAAAAGTTTTGAGGTGGACTTCCACGAAGAGTTGTTGCGGGTGATGAGCCATGGTGTTTTACACCTTATGGGATATGGCGATAAGTCGGAAGAGGACAAGAAAATGATGCGCGCGAAGGAGGAAGAAAAAATGAAAATGTTCCACGTGGAACCATAGTTATGTTTGAGAAGGAATATGATGTTATTGTAGTAGGAGGAGGTCATGCCGGTGCTGAGGCAACTGCCGCTGCCGCCAATATGGGGTCAAGCACTTTATTGGTTACCATGAACCTTCAGACCATTGGACAAATGTCTTGTAACCCCGCCATGGGAGGTATCGCAAAGGGGCAAATTGTTCGTGAGATTGATGCGCTTGGAGGTTACAGTGGAATCGTCACGGATAAATCCGCGATACAGTTTAAGATGCTTAATAAAAGTAAAGGCCCCGCCATGTGGAGTCCAAGGGCCCAGAATGATCGGATGCGTTTCGCAGAAGAATGGAGAATGGCTTTGGAGAACACCCCCAATGCGGATTTTTACCAAGAGATGGTTTCCGGAATATTGGTGGATGGCGACAAGGTTGTTGGGGTAAGAACCAGTCTAGGGATCGAGATCCGATCAAAGGCTGTAGTGTTGACCAATGGAACATTTTTGAATGGCCTGATCCACATTGGAGAGAAACAATTTGGCGGGGGAAGAGCAGGGGAAAAAGCAGCTACAGGAATTACAGAACAATTGGTTGAATTAGGTTTCGATAGCGGCAGGATGAAGACTGGAACACCTCCTCGTGTAGATGGCCGTTCGTTGGATTATACCAAAATGATTCCGCAGCCGGGGGATGCAAAGCCCGAGAAATTTTCCTATTTAAACACCCCTGTTTTAAAAGAGCAAAGAGATTGTCACATGACGCACACCAGTGCATTGGTACATGATCTTTTGCGGGAAGGGTTTGATCGTTCTCCCATGTTCAATGGTAGGATCAAAAGTTTAGGACCTCGATATTGCCCGTCCATAGAGGACAAAATCAACCGATTTGCAGACAAGGACTCCCACCAGATTTTTGTGGAGCCAGAAGGCTGGAATACGGTGGAGGTTTATGTGAATGGCTTCTCTACTTCATTACCCGAAGATGTTCAGTATAATGCCTTGAAATCGGTAAAAGGGTTTGAACACGTGAAGTTTTTTAGGCCAGGTTATGCCATCGAGTATGATTATTTTCCTCCCACACAGCTCAAGCATACACTCGAAACAAAGTTGGTGAACAACCTATACTTTGCTGGACAGATTAACGGAACTACCGGGTATGAGGAAGCGGCCTCCCAAGGTTTGATGGCGGGTATCAACGCCCATTTAAAGATCAATGAAAAGGATTCTTTTATCCTCAAAAGGGATGAAGCGTATATTGGAGTTTTGATAGATGACCTCATCACAAAAGGGACAGAAGAGCCCTATCGTATGTTCACTTCCAGGGCCGAATACCGAACGCTTTTGAGACAGGACAACGCTGATTTGAGACTTACACCCAAAGGATTTGAAATCGGTTTGGCCAAAGAGGAGCGTATGCGTAGAATGGAGGAGAAGCTGGATAAATCCGAAAAGTTTGTGGACTTTTTCAGAAAAACCAGTTTCGATCCAGAAGAGATGAATCCGATTCTGGAATCTGTGGATTCAGCCACTGTTCGTCAATCGGACAAACTCTTTAAGGTTTTTTCCAGACCAAAAGTGACCATGGACCACATGCTACAATTGAATGAGGTTTCAGGATATGTTTCCGAAAACGAACTGGACGCTGAGGTGATGGAACAGGCTGAGATCTTGGTGAAGTATTCGGGATATATTGAAAAGGAAAAAAACAATGCGGACAAACTGCGTCGATTGGAAAATGTCCGCATACCCGACCATTTTGACTATTCCCAATTAAAATCATTGTCGTTCGAGGCAAGGGAAAAATTGGAATCCATTCGCCCTGTGACCATATCCCAGGCATCACGAATTAGCGGGGTTTCTCCAGCAGACATTAGTGTTTTGTTGGTCTATTTGGGCCGATAAGATATGTTTTGTTCCACGTGGAACATGAAGTAAGATTTTCTTTTTCACTCCATATATGGCTTAATTTTTGTGCTTGCTTTTGTTCAAACCCAGCCATCATGAAAAGGTTTCTGCTCGTTTCTTTCGCCTTCATTTTTTTAAGTTCTTGCATCCCATTACGGATTGCCCCAAACATTAAAGATTACAAAATCACAAAGGGGAAAAGTTTTAAAAGAGGATTACCCAAAAAAACAATCTTTGTTTTTGAAGACCCTAAGGATGCTAATGAGTTTTATAATTACATCAACACCAAATTTCAGCTTAATGATTATTATGTGGATGTTCAAGTGCCTTTTGAGGTAGAAGGTGAAACATACTTCTTTTCATTTTATGAAGTTGAAATTCCGACAAAGACGATTAATTTAATTCCTTTTGTTGTGGATGGCATTTTGGACCAGGCTGCAGATATGGACCCTATTTTTGAAGAGGTCTACACAACTCGAACTGGAAATTGGTATATCGCTTTGGAAGTTTTTAGCGATATGGAGAAAGATTGTTTAAAAGAAGGTTCTGTTTCAAGGGATATAGTTTTGCCCTATCTTCGGTATCTGAAAAACGAATATTTGGCCACAGATAATTATAATGAAGTTGTTTTTAAAAACTAAGGACTTTTCTGTTTCGGGAGAAACCTTTGAGTTGTTCAAGGATGAAGAATTGGACATGCTGGTTACCCGACCACAACCAGAGAATCTCTCCAAGTATTACGAAAGTGAGGACTATATTTCCCATACAGATGCCGAAAAGTCCCTGATGGACAAAATGTATCAGGTAGTAAAGAGGAAAAACCTCAAAAATAAGATTCAATTAATTGAAAATCAGTCAAATAATCCCAAATCTTTACTGGATATTGGCGCTGGTACCGGCGATTTTCTACTTTTCGCCAAATCGAGAGGTTTTGAGGTGGTTGGTGTGGAACCCAACGAGAAGGCTAGACAACGATCTTCCCAAAAAGGCATTGCTCTTCATCAAGAAATCCAAAATATCATAGACCAAAAATTTGATACCATCACCCTTTGGCACGTTTTGGAACATTTACCCAATTTAGATGACCAGATTAAAACTATAGCTTCACTTTTGAAAGACGATGGTGTTTTGGTGATAGCGGTCCCAAATTTCAAATCATATGATGCAAGTTATTATGGAAAGTACTGGGCAGCTTATGATGTACCCAGACACCTTTGGCATTTTTCCAAAACATCCATTGCCAAACTTTTTGACGCTCATGGAATGGAGGTAACCGCCATCAAGCCGATGTGGTTCGATGCGTTTTATGTTTCCATGCTCTCCGAAAAATATAAGGGCAACAAACTGTATTTGATCAATGCTTTCTTTGTTGGTTTGTGGTCCAACGTAAAGGCTCTTTCTACCAAAGAGCATTCATCGCTCATTTATATCCTTAAAAAGAAAAATCAGCTAGTTTAAGCCCCTCTCTTGAGCGATCTTTCATCAATGCGGACGAAGCTATTGGCAAGAAAAGAAACGCTTTAAAACCCTTATTTCTGCAAGCCGATATAATAAGGATGTGTAATATTAACGGAGGTTTTCTATAAATTTTACTTATAATTCCTTTTGGATCAATTTTTCAATCCAAAAAAGATAATGACCACCATTCCAAAAGCTTTTCTATTTTTGCGCATCTATAAAAAGTGAATGATGAAAAAAATTATGATACTTGCCCTTGCCGTTATGGCCATGGCATGTCAGCAGAACAAGATCGGATTTGTGGACAGCGTAAAGTTGATGGACGAATACCAAGAGAAGATGGATGTGGAGGCCCGTTTTAAAACAAAAGCCGATGCCATGACCAAAAAAAGGGACAGTATTTCCCAATCCTTCCAAATGGAACTACAGGCGTTCCAGGCTAAGGCCCAAAAAATGTCACAACAAAGTGCCCAGGAAGAATATGGCCAGCTGCAGCAACGCGGTCAGTATATTGGCCAACAATTGCAGCAAGAAGAGCAGCAGTTACAGGCCACCAGCCAAGTGGAAATGGATTCTTTGGTGAAGAAGGTGAAAAAAGAGATCAAGGAATATGGCAAGGCCAACGGGTATACCTACATTTTGGGTGGGGGCGATGGCGGTTCCGTGCTGTACGGCGAAGAGGCCAACGATTTAACCCAAGCCATCTTGAAGATTTTGAACGACAAGTACAAGAAATAGTTTTTTAAACTTCTTGCTAACAAACAAGCCCATTCATTCGAATGGGTTTTTTTATGTCTTTTGGGACCGGAATTTTAAGAACAGCAAAATACCGAAACCAATTTCAATGGTAGATCCGATCAATGCCGAAAGCGCCGCATCAGCTTTTAGGGCAAAGAGAGCGAATGCCGCAACCCCCAGTAGTCCGCCCAATAACCAATAGATTTTTAAGCCGTACAGTGTGGAAAAAGTCAAGTAACGCCCACCAATAATGAGCAGCATCCCCTGAAAAAACCAAGCGTGGTTTTGTAGGGAAAGGAGCAGGGCCAAGGGAATGCACAACAACATAAAAAAGGTGCCCTCCATGGCCAGATTCCCCAGCGGGTTTCCTTTGGAATGTTTTCCGGGAATACCCAAAGGTTTGGATACTAAAAGGCTTAAGGGGTGTATGAGCATGCCACCAAAAAACAAAGTCCAAACAGCAGTTTGCGAAGAAACCTGGTGGGCAACTACAGCGGAAACAAGCCAAACCGTTCCCGATACAAGTGCACCCAAGGCGCCATTTGCATAGCCGCTACGCATATCGGATTGAGATTCCAATACACTATCTATGGATTTGGAATCAAAGTTTTTATCAAGGCTCATGAATTGGTTTGTTTGAATTTGGTTAAATGGGCGTTCTTCACTGCATCAAATACACCAAAAAAACTGTGGGAATCAAATAGATGACAATGGTTTTGGCGCCGTCATAATCCTTGGCCACACGTTGTCCCAGCAATAACATCAAAAGCGTAACGGCAGAAAGAATGGACCCATACAGCCCAATGGAACTTTCCCCATCAATGGAAAATTGGAAGATGCCGACCCCGCAAAGAATCCCTGAGAGCATTTCCAAAACCATGATGATGCCCAAAAGCAAGGGAACCCCACCCTTAAAAATCGATTTGGAAAAATGACCGGTCAACCAGCCCACGTTCCCCTTCCAATCCATGACTTTGTCTATACCACTTTGTAAAAAGGTGATGGTCAAAAAAGCCAATAGCAAAATCTCCGTAGCGTTTGAAATTAAATTTTCCATGGTCAGAGGTATTTATGCGGCCTTGGCGTGCAAGAGCCGAGTCAGTTTTATCGATAGATCTGTAAAAATGAGTTTCGAGTTTCCGTTGCGTTCCACGTGGAAAATGGCCCTTTCCAACTCTTCCACGATATCCAAAATATTGTTTTCGTGGACAAAAGGCGCAAATTTTCCCAAATCAAAACCCTGCACATGAATCTTGGTATAGACCAGTTCATCGGCTTTATAATTCAACAGGAGGGCCTGTCGCATCATGGTTAGGCAATAGTTCAAGAATTGCTTCTGTACCTCTCGGCCTGTTTTGGCCACTTCATCGCTCCATAAAATCAACTCTTGAACAGCTCCTTTGTTCCCTTTCGCCTTGAAGGCACTCCGGACCCATTGTACAAACCAACGTTCGAACACCAGATCTTCGGAATCCTTGTTTAACAGGTCCAAGGCCTTGTTGAAATTTCCATTGGCTTCTTGTGCAATGGTGTGGGCCTCTGCGGCACCTACACCACGTTGGACCAACCCATCCGTTATTACTTGCTCCGCCAACGGAGGAAAATGAAGGATTTGGCAACGGGATCGAATGGTGTTGATAATCTGTTCCTCTTCTTCCGCCAATAGCAACAAAACGGTTTTGTTGGGCGGCTCTTCTATCAACTTCAACAATTTATTGGCTGCGGAAATATTCATTTTTTCGGCCATCCAAATGATGAGCACTTTATACCCGCCCTCGTAGGATTTCAGGGATAGCTTTTTGACCACATCCTGGGCCTCGTCCACACCTATTTGTCCCTGTTTTTTTTCAATTCCGATGTGTCGGTACCAGTCAAACAAATTGCCATACGGCTGTTCTTTTACAAATTGTCGCCATTCCTCCAAAAAATGGTCGCTCACGGCATGGGATTTTATCTTGTCCGAATTGGAAACAGGAAAGGCAAAATGCAGGTCGGGATGCGTAAGCGAAGCACATTTGGTATTGCACACCGGGTTCCCGCCCTCGTTTTCGGCCCCGGTATTGTTGCAAAGTAAATATTGGGCATAGGCCAGAGCCATGGGCAAAATGCCGGAACCTTCGGGACCCACAAAAAGTTGCGCATGGGCCACCCTTCCGGTTTCTGCGGTGGTCACCAAATGGTTTTTGATATGCTCGAGTCCTAAAACGTTTTTAAAAAGCATATTTCAAAGATACGGTATTTAAGGGTGTTGGATTTCACAGGTTTTTATGAAAAAGCCCAAAAATATAACGAAACCTTCCAATCCAAAAAGCAGGAAATCTTTACTTTTGAGACGCTTAAAAAGAACACATTACATGAAGACGATAGACGATTTCAATTTTGAAGGAAAAAAAGCATTGATCCGTGTGGATTTCAACGTGCCGTTAGATGGCAATTTCAACGTGACCGACACCAGTAGGATCGAAGCGGCAAAACCAACCATTCTAAAAGTTTTGGAAGACGGGGGTTCCGCCGTTTTGATGAGTCACTTGGGGCGTCCCAATGGAAAAGTAAACCCGGATATGTCACTTTCCCATATTTGTGAGACGGTTTCCGAGATTATTGGAGTGCAGGTAAAATTTGCCAAGGACTGCGTAGGTCCAGTGGCAGAGGAAGCCGTGGAAAACCTTCAGGATGGGGAAGTCCTTCTATTGGAAAACCTTCGTTTTCATAATGAGGAAGAAGCAGGTGACGAGGCTTTTTCAAAGGAATTGGCCAAATTGGGCGACATCTATGTGAACGATGCTTTTGGAACAGCACATAGGGCCCATGCCTCCACTACCATTGTGGCCAAGTTCTTCCCAGACCATAAATGCTTCGGGTATTTGTTGGCCAAAGAGATCAAGGCTATCGACAAGGTGATGGAAACCGGAGAAAAACCCGTGACGGCCATTTTGGGAGGATCTAAGGTTTCTTCGAAAATCACCATCATTGAAAATATTTTGGACAAGGTCGATAACCTTATCATCGGTGGGGGAATGACATACACCTTCGTTAAGGCACACGGCGGTAAGGTGGGAGATTCTATCTGCGAGGACGACAAAATGGAATTGGCCCTTGATATTTTGAAACAGGCCGATGCCAAAAACGTAAAAGTATACCTACCTGTTGATGTTTTGGCGGCCGATGCTTTTGACAACAACGCCAATACCAAATTTGTGGATGTGGACAAAATCCCTGATGGATGGCAAGGGTTGGATGCAGGACCCAAAACCCTGGAAATTTTCAAACAAGTGATTTTAGCCTCCAAGACCATCCTTTGGAACGGTCCGGTAGGGGTTTTTGAAATGGAAAATTTCGCCAATGGCACCATTGCCATAGGCAACTACATAGATGAAGCCACGCAAAAGGGCGCTTTCTCCCTTGTTGGAGGCGGGGATTCCGTGGCGGCCGTGAAGCAATTCGGCTTTGAGGACAAAGTAAGTTATGTGTCCACAGGTGGTGGTGCCATGTTGGAGAGCCTGGAGGGCAGAACCCTTCCGGGTATTGCTGCAATATTGGACTAACTCGCACGTTATGAGTTATTGGGGAAGGTTTTTAACATGGTGTTTTTGTTAAGGAATTTTATTTTTTCAGAAAAAAACACCATTTTCGTTTGCCCCAAAAATCAAACCCTGTCCAAATGAACCAAAAATTGAAAATAGCTGTATGCGCAGCGCTACTTTCCGCAGCACCGTTTATGGTGGCCCAACAAGTGGATTCCACACCACCAGCGGAGCAGGATTCCGTTTTGCTTTCCGTTGAAGAAACCCCGGCCATACAAATGTCCGACATGAAGATCGATGGGGAATTTGTTGCTTTGGAAAAAAAGGAAAATGGAAAGTTTCAATTACAGGATTTGGAGGAGGCCCGCAAGTATGACAGCCTTTGGCTGAGGGAACTCCATAGCAGTGCCAGTTTGTTCAGCGATATGCTTTTGGAAGTGGAAAATGGCCCTGGACAGGATTCGATCGTCATGGTGGACCTTCCCACGGATACCCTAAAGGCGCGTTTGGCACGGATGAACGAAAAAACACCGTTCAACATTACCTACAATCCCTCTTTGGAAAGTGTTATCAAATCGTTTTTGACCAGAAGAAGGGATTTGATGCAACGTATGATTACGGCCAGTCAGTTTTACTTTCCGTTGTTCGAAGAGGAATTGGACAAACACGACCTTCCTCTTGAAATCAAATATTTGGCAATCATCGAATCTGCCCTCAACCCAAAGGCAAGATCAAGGGTGGGGGCCAAAGGCCTTTGGCAGTTTATGTACGGCACCGGTAAAATGTACGGGCTGGATGTAAGCAGTTATGTGGATGAACGCCATGATCCCATTATGGCCACGGAAGCGGCAAGCAAGTATTTGGCCAAACTGTATGAGATTTTTAATGATTGGGACTTGGCCCTTGCGGCCTATAACTCTGGCCCAGGAAATGTGAACAAGGCCATCCGACGTTCCGGCGGTTATGAGAACTATTGGAACATCAGACCTTTTCTTCCACGTGAAACCGCAGGATATCTTCCCGCGTTCTTGGCCACCATGTACATTTTCGAATATGCGGAAGAACACGGCCTTCATTACAAAAAGGCGGACCGGCCCTATTTTGAAACGGATACGGTACAGGTGAAGAACATGATTTCGTTCGATCAAATCTCGAAGCTGGTGGACATCAGCACTGAGGAATTGGAAATGTTGAACCCCTCTTATAAACTAAACATCATTCCAAAAGTAGAGGGAAAAAATTATGCCCTACGATTGCCGAAGAGCAAAATCGGTAAGTTCGTGGCCAATGAGGAGCAGATCTATGCCTATGTAAAACAGGAACTGGACTCCATGGAAAAGCCACTTCCGCAGATGATTACGGCCAATGATCAGATCCGTTACAAAGTGAAAAGCGGGGATTATCTCGGAAAGATTGCAGAGCGATATGGTGTTGGGGTTAGCCAGATTAAGCAGTGGAACGGTCTACGGAGCAATAACCTGAGGGTTGGGCAACGGTTGACCATTTTCCCTAGAAAGCCCTATATTGCCAGTAACACCAGCACAAAGAGCAACACTTCCAGTTCCTCTGGAACGGTAGCTAGTGGCTCCAAGGTACACACGGTCCAACAAGGAGACTCCCTTTGGACAATTTCTAGAAAATATCCAGGTGTTTCTGTGGAAAATTTACGAGAATGGAACGGTCTTAGTGGGAATAACCTAAAACCGGGCACAAAACTTAAATTGTGCGATTGTTCTTCGTAAATTTAACACAAGATGAAAAAATTAGGAACACTACTCGTTGCCAGTATTGTATTGGCATTGGGAGCCTGTAACGATTCAGGTTCCAACAAAAGATTTCTCCCACCCTCCACGGGACCCGTGAACTCCTTGATGGTGGTTATGGATACCGAGCTCTGGAAGGGCCCAGTGGGTGATAAGATTCGCGATGAATTTGCGGCACAGATCATAGGGCTGCCCCAAATAGAACCCTTGTTCACCATAACCCAATTGCCTCCCAAGGTGTTCAAGGGGACCACAACCTATTCCCGATCTATCCTGTATGTGGAGAAAGATTCCACTGTCTTGGCACATATTAGCACGGACGCCTATTCCAAGCCCCAAAAAGTGGCCGTGATCACAGGTCCTACGGAAGAGATCATGATCAAGAATCTCGATTCATTGGCGCCAAGGGCCATCAAGGAGTTTAAGGCCGTTGAACTGGCCGAAGCGCAAAAACGCTTTAGCCGCTCATTGAGTAAGGACAAGGCCTTGGAAGAAGAGTTTGGCATCACAATGAATGTGCCTTCGCTTTATAAGGTGGGCAAGAGGGAAAAGAACTTTGTGTGGATGGACATTCAAATCCCCAAGGGGACCATGAATATAATTGCGTACAGTATGCCATGGGACAGTTTTGAGAATGATTCCACTTTTGTACAGGATATTGTTCGGATGCGCGATTCCATAGGAGAAAAATACATTCCCGGACCTTATGAGAATACCTATATGATTACCGAAAAGGCATTTGCTCCATATGTTTTTCCTGCGGAAATAGGTGGGAAGAAAGCGGCCGAGGTAAAAGGCGTTTGGGAAATACATGGGTATCCCATGGCAGGACCATTTCTGACCTATATCATTAATGATAAAGAGCACAACAGAAAAATGATATTGGAGGGTTTCACCTTTGCCCCTTCCACCGAAAAGCGGGACTATATGTTCGAGTTGGAGGCGATTCTTAAGACTGTGAATTTTGACCCTCAGGCCCCAGCGGACTAGGACCCTCAAAAAAAACAGAAATCAAAAAAGCCCAGTACTCACTGGGCTTTTCTGTTCTTTAAATGCTTTTAGTGGAGTTAGTTAATCGAAGGCAAAGCCGGTAGCGATCCTGTACACAAAGGCGTAAAGCACAATAAAGAACATAACAAAGCTAAACCAGGCAAATACCTTAAAATATTTTTCAATGATAATGTGTCCCAAGTTGCGGAACCCTTCTAAATAAATTTCCTTAACAAGTAAAAGTCTCTTCATAAGTCAGATTTTAAGATTTAAAGACATGACAAAGATTTGACTTTGCAAGGTGGAGGAGAAAACATCAGGACAAATGGTCGTAAAACAGGGGTGAAAACAACCAAGGCGACTTGAACATCTGCAAACCCATTTCTTTGATCGATGAAATGCATATTGTGGTGAACGGTTGGACGGGACAAAAAATCGACGAAATGCATCACACGGTATAAAGCCCAAAGAAAAAGCCCCGAAATCTTCGGGGCTTTTGTACTTTTATTTGGAAACCAGAATAAATTCCGATCTTCTATTCAACCGCTGCATATCCGGCGGGCAATGTTTGCCATCCGAGCAATCGTTCAGCAACCGCTCTTCCCCGTAGCCAATGGCACTCAGTATTCTGGAAGGGTCTATGCCTTGCGAGACGATATAGTCACGTGTGGCCTTTGCCCTTCTGTCCGAAAGGTATTTGTTGTAAGCATTACTCCCCACGGCATCGGTATGGGATTCTATCTTGAGGGCCAGGTCTTGGTTTTCTTTCAACGCGGCCACCAGTTTATCAAGCTCTTCAGCGGCTTTGGGCCCAATTTTGTAGCTATCAAAAGCAAAATGCACGGCGTTGGGTTCAAAAGGCTTTTTGGCCTTTTCCCCGCCCATGATTTTTTCAATTTTTTTCAGATGCTGTGATACCGCTATGTCTACATTTTCTTTCGTTCTGAACGGAACTAGATCGTCAAAATAACCCTTTTGTTGTGCTTTTACACCATATTCAGATAGGGGATCTAAGTTTTTAAAGGTGTAGCTTCCCGAGTCGTCCGTAGTAGTTTCGGCCAGTAACTGACCGTCTTTGTCCAATAAGGACACTTTGGCTCCATCCATCATCTCTCCTGTTGCAGCATCCTGTACAGAACCGGAAACCGCATTTAAGTTAAGGGTATAATGGAAGGAATAAATATCGTCATCCCCCTTTCCTCCTTTTCTGTTGGAAGCGAAGTAGCCTTTTTCACCGGAAGCATCAATAATATAGGAGAAATCGTCCCGGCTGCTGTTGATGGGCTCGCCCAAATTGATGCCTACACTGAACACCCCATTGGAATAATCCGATTTGTATACATCCAACCCACCAAGACTCATGGGACGGTTGGAAGAAAAATAAAGGGCATTATTGGTGATGTATGGGAACATTTCCTTGGCACTGGTGTTCACGGACCTTCCTAAGTTTTCAGGCTCGGAAAAGCCGCCATTTTCCATAATGTCGACAACATAAATATCGGTTTGTCCAAAACCGCCCGGCCTGTCCGAAACAAAATACATTTTATGGCCATCCGGACTGATGGTGGGGTGGCCGGTGGAAAAATCGTCACTGTTGAAGGGCAGTTCCTCCGCCTCCGTCCATTCGCCATTGATGAAGTGGGAACGGTATATTTTTAAATGGTTGATCCCATTTTGGCCACGTTTTAGCCTTTTACCATAATTGTTCCTGGTAAAATAGATGGTCTTTTGATCTGGTGAGAAGGCCATGGAAGCCTCGTGGTACTTCGTGTTTATTTTTTTTGAGAATTTTCTAGACCCGAAAAGGTCGCCCTCCTCGTTCTTGGTTTTTGCTACGTAAAGATCCAAAAAGGGTTGGTTGGTCCATCTGTAGCGTCTAGTGGTCAAAAAAGAAGAGTCCTTGGCGGATGCATATACGATTTCGGAACCGTTGTGGAACATGGGAGAGAAATCCGAATACTTGGAATTGATTTCCATGTTCTTGATCTTGACCGAAGTGGCACCTTTCCATGTCAAAGGTCTTACGGTTTCCAATTCATTCAGGGGCTCATCCCTTTTTTGCCGGAACAACTTGGTAAGGGCAGCGGCCCTACGGTATTTCCCCGTACCTTTTAAGGTTTGGGTGTATTTAAAAAAAGTTTCCTCAGGAATATCGTCGGTATACAATTGGTACAGCTCGTTGTACCATTTATAGGATTTTTCCATATTCCCGCTGTAGTAATGGGAATCGCCTGCTTTGGAAAGGAGTTCCAAGGTATGTTTCGCCTCGCTTTTTTCAAGGACAATGTCATAGATTCTTGCCGCTTCGGCATACCACATCTTGTTAAAATAGTCATCCCCTTTTTCGATGAGCCTTTCCGTAATACCTTCTTTCCGAACATATTGGGAAAGTTTTTTGTCGCTCAGACCATCCAAATGTTTTAGGGATTCATCAGGGGCGGTAGATTCTGTGCGATTCTGCTTGGAATTGTCGGAGATTTCCCCATCAAAATGCAATAGGGACACCTCTTGGGACTTCATCCCAATCGACAACAATAAAATAAGAGGCAAAATCAGTCTTTTCATTACCACTCCATCTGCACAAATAGCCACTAGGCCATTTGGAGGTTAAGCATAGAGGGCTTAACGTTTAGTTTGAACCGCTAAAATAGAACAAGGTAGAGGGGCTAATAACTTTTTGTTGTGAAAGGATGGATTTGTGGCGTGTACGAATCAAAAATGTGGTTCTTTGTCGATAAGCCCTTTGTATAAAAGGCCTATTCCGTCACAAAATCCATGATAGGGTAGGCGTTAGGAGTTTGACTCCTTGCTTCCTCCGTCTAATTTTTCGTCTTGTTTAGAAGCGTCCTTGAACTCTTTAATACCACTACCAAGTCCTCTCATAAGTTCTGGGATTTTCTTGCCTCCGAAAAGCAAGAGCACCACTACAACAATAAGAATAATTTGAGGAGCTCCAATCATTCCAAGAAATATAGTTTGAGCAATCATAACATCAAAACCTTTAATTGAAGGATAAAAGTAGTAAAAAGAACTGGAAGAGCGCGATGAATTAACGAAAATTAGCAATTGTTATCATTTAGAGCGAGTTGTAATTACGTGGGCTTTTTAAAAAGCTTAACATCAATATTAAAATCTAAGATTATCTTTGTTCATTATGGCAAAGGAGCAGAAGAAAAGAAAAGAGATAAGACGAAAGTTGTTACACAAGTACCGCTTGGTCATTCTCAATGAAAGTACTTTTGAGGAAAAGATATCGTTCAAGCTCAGCAGGCTCAATGTTTTTGTTACCGGAACCTTGTTCATCATTGTGCTGATCGGACTGACCACCCTGATCATTGCCTTTACCCCATTGCGAGAATACATCCCAGGGTACTCTTCCACTAAACTAAAGCGAGAGGCCACGGAACTTACCTATAAAACAGATTCCTTGGTAACCGTTCTTAATTATACCAACCGGTATTTGGACAATGTCCGAAAAGTGTTGCGGGGCGATGTGGAAAATAACCAACAAAACCGCGATTCCCTTTTTGAAAAATACAAGTTAGATCCGGCATCGGTAGATCTTACACCCATTCGTGAAGATTTATTGTTGCGCGAAGAAGTGGAACTGGAGGACAAATACAACCTGTTTGAAAGAAACGTGGAGAATTTGGGAACCTTGCTTTTTGCTCCGATTTCTGGAACTTTATCCCAAGGATTTGACCCCAAGACCAAACATTTCGCCGTTGATCTTGTGGCTCCCAAGGATACGCCGGTAAAATCCATTGCGGATGGCACGGTACTCTTTGCCGAATGGACCTCGGATACGGGATATGTGATCATCATAGAGCACCAAGAAGGTTTTACCTCAGTCTACAAGCACAACGGGTCGTTGACCAAGTCCCAGGGGGATCAGGTAAAGGCAGGTGAAGTGGTAGCATCTATCGGGAACACTGGAGAACTCACCACCGGGCCACATTTGCATTTTGAACTCTGGAGAAAAGGCAAACCCGTGGACCCCCAAAACTATATGGATTTTAATTAAATGTCGTTAAAAGCATTTGCTGCAAAAATTTTCGCCAATAGGATAGCCCAAAAGACTAAAAAATGGGTAGATAATCCTGTACAGACCCAGAACAAAGTTTTTAGGGGATTGATTGCAACGGCCCAAAAGACACAATTTGGAAAGGACCATGATTTTGTAAGTATCCATTCCCATGACGATTTTGTGCAACGGGTGCCCATCCGTGACTATGAAGAGATCAAGGATTATGTAAACAAGATAATCGAGGGTGCCCATGATGTCCTTTGGCCTGGAAAACCCCTTTATTTTGCAAAAACCTCTGGGACTACTTCTGGGGCCAAGTATATTCCCATTACCAAAGAATCCATCAAGCACCAGGTAGAGGCATCTCGCAATGCCATTCTCAATTACATTCACGAAACCGGCCATGCCGATTTTGTAGATGGCAAGATGATCTTTTTACAAGGGAGCCCCGAACTGGAAGAAAAGGGAAGCATCAAATTTGGAAGGCTTTCCGGAATTTCGGCCCATTATGTCCCCAATTATCTGCAAAAGAACCGTTTACCCAGTTGGGAAACCAACTGCATTGAGGACTGGGAAACCAAAGTGGACAAGATCGTTGAGGAGACCGAAAAGGAAAACATGACCGTGATTGCGGGGATTCCCTCTTGGGTACAGATGTATTTTGAAAAGCTCCATACCAAGTCAGGCAAAAAGGTGGGGGAGCTTTTTAAGGAATTCCAACTGTTCATTTATGGTGGGGTGAACTACGAACCCTATCGGGCCAAGTTCGAGAATTTGATCGGGAGAAAAGTAGACAGCATTGAACTGTTCCCTGCCAGCGAAGGATTTTTTGCGTACCAAGATTCCCAAAGGGAAAAAGGGATGCTCCTTTTGTTGGATTCAGGCATTTTTTACGAATTCATCAAGGCTGATGAATTTTTCAATGAAAGCCCGAAAAGGCTGACCATTTCCGAAGTGGAGCTTAATGTGGACTATGCCATGATCATCTCCACCAATGCTGGACTGTGGGCCTACAACATTGGAGATACCGTTCGGTTTATTTCCAGGGACCCTTATAAGATCATGGTTTCAGGGAGGATCAAACATTTTATTTCTGCTTTTGGGGAACATGTGATTGCCAAAGAAGTGGAAGAAGCCCTTAAGCTGGCCGTGGATGGGACCGATGCCTTGGTGAACGAATTCACGGTAGCTCCGCAGACCAGTCCAGAGAACGGGGAACTCCCCTATCACGAGTGGTTCATAGAATTTGAAAGAAAGCCTTCGGACATGCCCCAATTTTCAAGGATCATGGAAGAGAGCATGAAAAAGCAGAACAGCTACTATTATGATCTCATTGCCGGGAATATCCTTCAACCCTTAAAGATTACAATGATCAAACCAGGTGGCTTTCAGGATTATATGAAGAACCTGGGCAAACTGGGCGGCCAGAACAAGGTACAGCGCCTCTCCAACGACCGTAAAGTAGCCGATGGTTTGGGAGCCTTCAAAATTAGTTGAGCCGGAACCACCGTACTTTCGTAGGAATTCATTTATTTTTGCCAAGAAGTAATGATAGCAACAGAAGTAAAACAGACCACCAGGGCACAGGAGTCCACCAATGCTATTGAGCGATTGTACATCACCATGAGGCATTTGCTCAACAGGGGTTTTTACAAACCTTCCGGCGTATCAGGTAATGCCCTAAGGAGTGCACTTTTATTGTTACGCCCCGAAATTTATGGGACCATTGCCGAGGATAAGGCAGAACTCAACGGACTGATTTATGTGTTGGAACGACTACCGGAAGGCATTGAAGAATGCCGGTTTATCAATTTGACTTCAGACGAGGGATTTTCCAAATCCCATTTAAAGGCCATCGTTCCTCCCAAACGGCGCAGAAACTGTTATCGCATTGATGATGAACAGATGAACATCGAGATTACCCGGGGCCGCAGTGATATTTACGACATCCTTACCCACCTTACCTTTTTGTTCATCGAATCCGGGAAAATATGCAAAAGGGTCCTTGTGGATGGTGGTAGTGCCACCATTCGGGATTGGGACAAGCTTACAGAGTTTGTCTTGAGTGAGGAAAAGAATGATGATGATCGGGAAGTCGCCTTGATTCATGCCGCCAATATTTTGGGCAGGACCTTTGATGAGGTCGGGGATATACAGAACAAGCTCAAAACCCCTGAAGATCCGGATCGGTTCCTGAACGTGATCTATTGGTTAGGCAAATTGGCCCTTGAAGAGGAAACCACGGGCAATAAAAGGACCATCACTTTCAGTCCTTTGTTGAGGGAGCGTTTGGGACACCACCTCCATGGCGAGAAATGGGCCCAAACCATCAAACAGACCCTTAAGGAAAAGGGCCTGCTGGAAAGACCATTGCATATCATCAGCGCCAACATGCACAGTGTCATGAATTCCCTTTTTGCAAAAAAAGCATTGGCTAAGGAGTTTCCTGAAAGTAATTCCCTAAAGATTTATGAGGCCTTAAGTTCGGAAAAGAACAAGAAGCTCAATGAAAAGGTAAAGAACGTTGCAGAAAAGAACGGGATGATCTTTATGGATGATAAATCGGGAACCAATATTGACATTCAAATTTTTGATACGGCAAAATTTGGCAAGGACACGTGTTGCTATGAATTGCCCGAAAACATGCCACAGGAACAAAAACCCGTTATATTTGTGATGGACTACGCCTTTGGGGAGCAGGCATATGAGACCATTGATGAGTTGTTGAAACCACTGGAAGAGGATGGAGAAAAATATTTTTTGACCGTGGATTCATTGTCCATCATGGGCAAGGCCGGCATATTGGAAGGTGGCAAAGGCGATCTCATGATTCCATCGGCACATATTTTTGAAGGCACAGCGGACAACTATCCGTTCAACAACGAATTGAGTGCTTCCGATTTTGAAGGCAATGGACTGAAAGTTTTGGAGGGTACCATGGTGACCGTGTTGGGGACATCGTTGCAGAACAAGGATGTGCTCAAGTTCTTTCACGAATCCACATGGAACGTGATCGGTTTGGAAATGGAAGGTGTTCACTACCAAAAGGCGATACAATCGGCGTCCCGGATCAGAAAGAGCATTAAAAAGGATGTTAAGGTAAGATATGCTTATTATGCGTCGGACAATCCCTTGGAAACAGGGAGTACCTTGGCTTCTGGCGGATTGGGAACAACAGGGGTAAAACCCACCTATTTGATTACGGACAGGATTTTAAAACAGATATTCAATTCATAAGGTATGGCAGACCAACCAGTAAATCAGAATACATCGGATGAAATAGATTTGGGACAACTGTTTCAGATGATAGGAAGGGGCTTTCAGAGGGTCTTCAATTTTATTGGCAGCATTTTTAAGGGCATTTTCCATGTGCTGATGTTATTCTTGTTGTTCATTCAGAAAAACATAATAGTTATAGGGACGGCATTGGTCATTGGAGCGATTGGGGGGTATGTGTTGGATACTATCCTGCCCGAAAAGTATATCTCCAAAATGGTGGTGGAGCCGAACTTTAATAGTGTTCAGCAGCTCTATAACAATATTGCTTTCTATGACGATTTGGCGAAAGCTAATGACTCTGTGGCCTTGGCAACGGCATTGAACATTACTGAACATGAAGCGGCAAGTATTAAAGAAGTCTATGCGGATTCCTATTCGGACGAGAACCAAAAGATCAAATTGTTCGATGAATTTGTGAGGGAGTTGGATACCACCACCATCAAGACCATAGATTTTGAGAATTATTTGAAAAACTTCAATTCCTTGGACGCAAGGTTCCATCAGATATCCGTAATCAGCACAGATAATAGGGTGGCCAAAAAAATGCAGCCTGCAATCATCAATTCCATTTCAGTAAATGGGTATTTTAAGCTACAAAAGAGGATAAACGATGAAAACCTTGCGCTTCAGGATTCCATTTACAGACAGCAATTGGTCGAGATAGATTCCTTACAAAGCCTATATCGTACCGTATTGGTGAAAGAAGCGGAAAAGCCCATGCAAGGAACCAGTATCAACATGGCAGAAAACGGAGAATCCCAGAACAGGGAATTGGCTTTGGTACAAGAGCGGGATGTTTTAAAGCAACGTTTGGTGGAACTGAACAAGGATAGGGCCAACAAGTCGTCCATTATCAACGTGATCAGCGATTTTCCAACTAGGGGTGTTGAGCAAAAAGGACTTTTAAAAAGCTATAAGTTTAAACTACCCATGGCGTTGTTGGCCCTTGTAATTTTTGTCTTGACGCTTCTGGAACTTAATAAGTACTTGAAGACTTATACAAAGCCATAATCTTTATGATTTTGGGTAACCGATTCATTTCTCTACAACTTCATTTACACAATGAATTAATGTTTTATCCTTAGCAATGAAAAAGGTGGTTGTAACTGGAGCAGGAGGACAATTGGGTAAGACATTAAAAGAGCTTGCACCTAAATTTTATGGTTATCATTTTGATTTTAAGACTTCGCAGGATTTGGATATTACCAAAAAAGAGGACCTTGATGAAGTGTTGGGAAATGGGGGTTATGATTACTGTATAAACTGTGCGGCCTATACCAATGTGGAACAAGCGGAGAAGACTCCCAGGCTTGCATTTGCAGTGAATGCAGAAGGAGTAAAAAATTTGGCCAAGGCTTGTAAGGATAATGGAGCTGTTTTAATACATATTTCAACCGATTATGTGTTTGATGGCAAGAAAAAAGGTCCATATACCATTAAAGACGAAACCAATCCCATCAACGAGTATGGAAATTCCAAACTCAAAGGGGAGCAGTATATCAAGGAGTTATTGGAGAAGTATTACATCTTAAGGACCTCATGGCTTTACAGTAAAAAGTATGGGCATAATTTTTACAGAACCATTGTAAAAAGAGCATCCGAAGGGCAAGACCTTCATATTACCGATGAACAAATAGGCTGCCCCACTAATACGGAATCCTTGGTCGGGTTCATCACCGAAAACCTTCTAAATGAAGAAAAGCCTTTCGGCATCTATCATGTTACTGATGGCAAACCCATGACATGGTATGATTTTGCAGAACAAATTCTGAAAGAAAACGGCTTGACGCACAAGGTGAACCTTGTTCTGGATAGGAAATATCGTACTTTCGCAAAAAGACCTATAAACAGCGTAATCGTTTAAATTAAAGACTCCCCCAATTTTAATCAAACATAAGGCCTTTGAAATCATACCAATGAACAAATTCAAAAACAAAAAAATATTGATTACAGGCGGCGCAGGCTTTATTGGGTCTCATGTGGTCAGACAGTTTGTGGGCAAATACGCTAACTATCAAATTTTCAACTTGGATGCTCTTACTTATGCCGGCAACCTTGAAAATCTAAAGGATGTAGAAAATGCCCCTAATTATACTTTTCTAAAAGGTGACATCACTGATTCAGATTTCATTGATGAACTTTTCCACAATAAAAAATTTGACGGGGTAATTCATTTGGCCGCTGAATCGCATGTGGATAGATCCATTTCTGATCCATTGTCGTTCGTGCGAACAAACGTATTGGGTACTGTCAATTTATTGAATGCTTCTGTAAAATTGGCGAAGGAAAACCCAAATTTCCGCTTTTATCATATAAGCACAGATGAAGTATACGGGACATTGGGAGAGTCTGGCTTTTTCACCGAAACAACCCCTTATAGCCCCAATTCACCTTATTCCGCGTCCAAGGCAAGTTCAGATCATTTCGTAAGGGCATATGGTGAAACTTACGGACTGTCGTATGTGATTTCCAATTGTTCCAATAATTATGGACCAAACCATTTTCCCGAAAAGTTGATACCCCTTTTCATAAACAATATCATAAATAAAAACCCACTACCAGTATATGGCGATGGTAATTATACGCGTGATTGGCTTTATGTAAAAGACCATGCAAGGGCGATAGATTTGATATATCATAAAGGCAAAAATGGCGAGACCTATAATATTGGGGGTTTCAACGAGTGGAAAAACATTGACCTTGTAAAAGTGTTGTGCCGCTTAATGGATAAGAAACTTAAAAGGGAGGGAGGCACTTCGGAACAATTGATAACCTTTATCAAGGATCGGCCAGGGCACGACCTGCGCTATGCAATCGATGCCACAAAGATCAACAAAGAGCTTGGTTGGAAACCATCTGTGACATTCGAGGAAGGACTTGAGCTCACAATAGACTGGTATTTTGATAACCGGGAATGGTTGGAGCATGTAACCTCTGGAGATTATAAAACATACTACAAAACGCAATATCAATAAATATTTTTTAAATGAAAGGAATCATTTTGGCAGGAGGCTCAGGAACCAGATTGCATCCCTTGACCCTTTCTGTGAGCAAGCAGTTAATGCCCATTTATGACAAACCGATGATTTATTATCCCCTATCCACTTTGATGTATTCGGGGATAAGGGAAATTTTGATCATCTCCACTCCAAAAGACCTGCCATTGTTCCAGGAACTCATGGGAGACGGGAAAAAGTATGGATGTTCCTTTTCATATGCCATTCAAGAAGCCCCGAATGGGTTGGCGGAAGCATTTATCATCGGAGAAAAATTTATTGGAAGTGAAAAAGTGGCGTTGATTCTTGGAGATAACATTTTCTACGGTACGGGCCTGGCCAAATTGTTACAATCTAACAACGACCCACAGGGTGGTGTCATTTATGCCTATCGCGTACATGATCCGGAACGCTATGGGGTTGTAGAGTTTGATGATGAAGGAAAGGCCATCAGTATTGAGGAAAAACCTGCAGTGCCCAAGTCCAATTTTGCCGTGCCCGGAATTTATTTTTATGATAACGAGGTAGTTGCCATAGCCAAGAATATAAAACCTAGCCCAAGGGGAGAACTGGAAATTACCGATGTCAACAAAGAATATTTAAAAAGGGGAACGCTCAATGTTAGTATTTTAGACAGGGGTACCGCTTGGTTGGACACCGGAACCTTTCAATCGTTAATGCAGGCCTCACAATTTGTTGAGGTCATCGAAGAGAGGCAGGGCCTAAAAATAGGGGCTATTGAGGCGGCTGCCTTTGAAATGGGGTATATTGACAAAGAACAGTTCAAGGCATTGGCACAACCACTGATGAAGAGTGGGTACGGTAAAAACCTATTGGGCATTTTGAATAAGGAAGATTGATGAAAGTAACTGAAACCAAACTTAAGGGCTGCTTTATCATTGAACCAAACGTTTTTAAGGATGAAAGAGGCTATTTTTTTGAAAGTTTTAATCATAAGAACTTTTGTGAGGCGATAGGTCAAGAAGTAACTTTTGTGCAGGACAATCAATCCCATTCAAAAAAAGGAGTTTTAAGAGGACTTCATTTTCAAAAAGGAGAACATGCCCAGGCAAAGCTTGTCTGTGTTTTGGATGGTAACGTATTGGATGTGGCGGTCGATTTGCGTGAGGATTCTCCAACATATGGGCAATATGTGTCAATTGAGTTGTCAAGCGAGAACAAGAAACAATTGTTTGTCCCAAGAGGTTTTGCACATGGGTTTGTGGTGTTGAGCGATACCGCCCATTTTTTTTATAAATGTGACAACTATTACAATAAAGCATCCGAAGGTGGGGTTAAATATGACGACCCATTCCTTGGTATTGATTGGCGATTGGGTGATTTTGACCCAATAGTTTCAAAAAAGGATTTAGAACTTAAACGGTTAAAACACATCTGATTTTAGTCTTTTTAACGTTGTCCCTTAAAAAATATGGATTTAATGACGAATAGAAATTTGCAAGTTTTTAGGGAGGTTAAAATACCATTGATTATTCCCTTAATTTTACTTTGTGTTTCTTGCACGGAATTTAGTGCTGATAAGGCCATGAAAAATCAATATGATGACTCCAAGGGTCTTTTTATTGCAATGCACGTGATAATTCCCGAAGAAGAGGAAGTGAGTCTCATGTATTTGTCCAAAGACATCAATAAATGGAGTCCGGATGCCCTTATTAAAAAAAAAATCAATGGAAAGGATTATGTGCAGGTGGTAAGTTTCCAATTGCAAAAAGGAGTGGTCCCAACCAAATTACGAATCGACTTGGGGTCGAATAAAAATATTAATGAAATAGATTTATATAAACTCGTATTGAGGAATGCAAATTTTGAGATTGAAATAAATAGAGACTTGATTTATAAGTATTTTGTGTTTAATAAGTATGTTGATAAAGATTCCATATATCCAAAGCTTTCGTTGTCCGAACAAAATGGAATATATGATCCAATAATGGTGAGTACCGATTACTTTGAGAAATTGATGATTAAAAAATTAAATTTAAATTAAAATCTGAATAATGAATTACGAGAAACCAAAGGTAATAGCAGAAATTGGCTGTAATCACAAAGGTGAATTTGATATAGCAATTGAATTATTGGACCTTGCAAAATTATGCGGTGCAGATGTAGCAAAGTTTCAAAAGCGAAACAACAAGGAGTTGTTAACCGAAGAACAGTACAATGCGCCACACCCTAATCCCAGAAATTCGTATGGAGACACTTATGGTGCACATAGGGAGTATTTGGAGTTTGATGTTGAACAACACCGCGGATTAAAAACGCATTGCGAAAAAATTGGCTTGGAATATTCGACTTCGGTTTGGGATACCACCTCGGCTCGTGAAATGATTACGATTGATCCTTCTTTGTTGAAAGTGCCCTCGGCGTGTAACAACAATTTTGAGATGTTGAAGGTATTGAGGGACGAGTACAATGGTGAAGTGCATCTCTCATTTGGAATGACCACAAAGGAGGAAGAGGCTAAGGTAGTGGAGTTTTTTGAGGAGACCGATCAGGCGAAAGACCGTTTGGTTATCTACTCCTGTACTTCAGGCTATCCAGTTCCATTTGAAGATGTTTGTTTGCTTGAGATTAAAAGATTGCATGAAACATATGGAGATCGAGTTAAAATGATTGGATTTTCCGGGCATCATTTGGGTATTGCCATAGACAATGCGGCCTACACCTTGGGAGCATTCTGGGTTGAAAGACATTTTACCAAGGACAGAACTTGGAAAGGAACCGACCATGCAGCTTCCCTGGAGCCCGCAGGACTTAGAAAACTATGCAGGGACCTTAATGCCACCCATAAGGCGCTGACCTATAAGCAAGAGGACATTCTGGGAATTGAACAGGTACAAAGGGACAAATTGAAATATAAAAAGGTCTAAATTTAATGGTCATAGCATTTATTCCCGTCAGGGGTGGCAGCAAATCGATTCCACTTAAAAACATAAAGCCCTTTTGCGGTATGCCATTGGTTTATTGGACCGCAAAGGCCGCCTCAGATAGTTTAGGTATTGATAAGGTGATAGTTGCTACTGACAGTGATAAAATTTCCGAAAAGGTTAAGGGGCTGAACATACCAAAATTGTCCATTTACAAAAGATCGGATGAAAACGCCAGGGATGAATCGTCAACCGAATCGGTTCTATTGGAATATTTTTTCTCTGATGCGACCATTTCGGAGGAAGATGATATTGTTTTGATTCAGGCCACCTCCCCTTTGCTTATTGCCAATGATTTGAAAAATGGTTTGGAGATATATGGAGAGGGAAAAAGTTATGACTCGGTTCTGTCATGTGTCCGATTCAAAAGATTCTTTTGGAATTCGGATGGCAGCCCCATTAATTATGAGTACGAAAAAAGACCTAGGAGACAGGAATTTGATGGCACATTGATGGAAAACGGGGCATTTTATATAAACAAGGTCAAAAATATTGTGAGAGATAAGAACCGATTGAGCGGGAAGGTTGGGATATGTGAAATGCCGGAGTATACGTTCGGTGAGCTTGATGAAGAGCATGACTGGTTGCAGATGGAAGGATTGATGAGGAAACATATCCTTAAAAGCCAAAATATAAAGGAAATCAAACTTTTGATTTCCGATGTTGACGGGGTTTTGACAGATGCAGGGATGTATTATTCTGAGAACGGAGACGAATTGAAAAAGTTCAACACCCGTGATGGAATGGGATTTGAACTTGCTAGGAAAGCCGGCTTGAAAACAGCCATTATTACCTCGGAGAACACAAAAATTGTGGAGCGCAGAGCTGCAAAAATGAAAGTGGATTTTTTAACACAGGGGGCTAAACATGGCGGAAAACTCAATGCCGCCTCGGCCATTTGCGAAGAACTGGGGTTTACGCTTGATCAGGTAGCATATATAGGCGATGATATTAATTGCTATGAACTGTTGTCCGAAGTTGGTATTGCTGCATGTCCGCAAGACGCTAGTGAGACAATAAAAAGCATTCCCAATATTTATGTTTTGGACAAAAAAGGTGGTTCTGGAGTGGTACGGGAATTTATTGATAAGGTATTGATCCGATGAGCATAAATCCAACACGAATCAAAAACATATTGCTTAACCTTTTTTCATTGGCTTTTTTGTCCATGGTTTTCTTGGCGATGGACATGTTGAGAGGTAAAATCCGCCCAAAGGGAAAGATACAGAAAGTAGCTTGGTTTGGGGCATACGGCAATGGAAATCTAGGGGATGATCTGATTTTTTATTCTTTGAAAAGAATTTTTAAAGACCAGAATTTTGACATAGCACTGTCCATTCGTGATTTTGACAGGTTGAAATGTTATGGCACAAAGGTCTTTTTGAAAGGGGAACAGTTTTATGACTTTTGGAAATACATCAAACAAATTAAGACTGCTGATGCCATTTTTTTGGGCGGAGGCGGTTTGTTTGAATATTATTACACAAGTAAGCAGGCCTATCGAATGATTATGATTTATCTGTGCCCTCTTATGCTTGCCAAAATATTTGGAAAGCCGAGTTATGTTTTGGGAATGGGCGTCAATAAAGAACAAATAGATCATCCAATAATCAGGTTTCTTTATAGAAAAACATTAAGCAGTTGCCAAGTTATTGTTACAAGGGACCAAAAATCAAAAAATGGATTGGTGAACAACCATGTTATAACACAAATATTGGTTGCCTATGACCCAGTACTTAGCCTAGATTTCAACAAATATCAAGCATCAAAAAAGGAAGGGCATACAAAACCAAAAATCGGATTTTTGTTGTGGCCTTACTTTTTGTGGCCCCATTTTTATAAAAACTCAGAACAGATTGGCAATGAAAAAAGAGAGCAACATTCAAAATTTAAAGAGAAAATCAGAACAATAATTGATGTATTGAAAGATACTCATGATCTGCATTTTTTGACCTTTCATTTTAGTGATACACTTTTATATGAAGAAATGGGCGTGTCCTTTTCCCAAAACGCCAGTCTAATGGAATTTGTCAAAAAAACACGATCAATGGATATGATGGTTACCATGAGATACCATGGCCAAATAATGTCATTATTGTTTGAAAAACCCATCATTTCAATTAGTGTTCAGCAGAAAATGGATGCCCTGGCAAAGAATTATGACATCAATGAATATAACCATGATGTTTCGGATTTTGACCCCTTAAAGGTAGTCGATCAAGTTTATGGGGTTCTTGGCAATATCCAGCCCCACAAAACCAAAATCAAAGAAAACAACCAAATAATCAAGAGTAAGATTGTAGAAGTTTATAAAGGAGTGCAGTTTTAATTTTGGCGAAACATCTTAAAGAATGAGCCGAACATTGTTCAAAAATTTCTCTCTGTATGCGATCGGTCAGTTTCTGACCCAATTGCTTTCAATTATAATGTTGCCATTGTACCTGCGATATTTGAACGTGGAGGATTATGGAATCGTTGCCTCTATGATGGCAGCGGCAACATTTTTTAATGCAATAATGCAAATGGGGGCCGGTCCCACAATAATGAGATTTTATTACGATTTTGGAGATGACCCTGAAGGCTTTAAGTCTTTTTTTTCGTCCGTACTTTGTTTCAATCTTATTGCAAATATTGTTTTAGTGGCAATTCTTTTAATCTTTCAGGATGCTTTTTTCGGATTTATTTTACCAGGGGTCAATATTGACAAGTATGTATTGTATGTGGTCCTTTACAGTTTTTTGTTTGCTTTCCCGGTTTTGAACCTTGCACTGTTTAGGGTCGAATCGAAACCGCTGAAGTTCCTTTATTTCAATTTGTTCCAATTTGCCCTCACCTTTCTATGTATATTTTATTTGGTTGTCTTGAGTGAAAAAGGGGCATTGGGAAAGATACAGGGAGAATTTTATGCAAGGATTCCTTTGTTCGTTATCGGCTTTTTTCTTTTCAAAAAATACCTGAATCCAAAAGGGGTTTCGCTCCACCATATCAAGAGCTTTTTAAAATATGGGTTTCCACTTATGCTCCAAGCGCTTCTTTGGTGGGCACTGTATAAAATGGATTATTTTTTAATAAACAGGTACTTGGGCAATGAAGGCGTTGGAGTGTTCAATGTCGGCTTTCAATTGTCCTATATCCTCATTACAGTGGGTATTTCATTTTCGTTGGCATGGACACCGTATTTCTTTTCCATTGCAAAAAAGAAATCAACAGCAAAATTCTACGGAAGGATCGTGCCACATTTTTTGGTCCTTCTGATTGTTCTCGGAACATGCATTCTTATTTTTGTGAAGGATGTACTTATATTTATGGATGCCCAAGAGTATTTCCTCGTGTTAAGTTTTCTACCCTTTTTAATTGTTGGTGGCATTTTTCAATCAGGTTATTATATGATTCAACAGTTGTTACTCTTTACAAAAAAGACAAAATATGTTCCCATACTTCTGGGCACTGGATTGGTTCTCACTTTTATTTCTGAGTTTGTGGGGTTGCAAATAGCACAATTGGACGGCCTAAGTATGGCCAAAGCAGCTGGTTTTGTTTTGATATTTTTGTCGACCTTGTTGTTTGGCATGAAATACTATAAGATTTATTTTGAGCGACGAAAAGTACTGTTTGCGCTGCTCATGGCCTCTTTCAATGCTTTTTTCATATTTTACATGGACCTGATGGAGTCCGGCAATTTTCCCCCCAAGAGCCTTTTAATTGTCCTTAATGTGATCGCAATAGTTTTTTTTGGGTACTTCTCCAAGGAGGAAAAAAAGGAGATAGGATATTTATTAAGAAATAGATGATGAACATTTGTTTTGTAGCAAATTTTTTTAAGACCTACTTTTTTGAGGGGGTGGCAAACAAGTTGAAAAATGAAGGTATGGAGATTTACTGGATTTGTTTCGACCAAGAGCAGTTTGACCATCTTAGCAATATTTATTCGAAAGGCAATTGTTTGTTGCTGTCGATGGGGGTCATCAAAAAAGAAGCGGAGCCATTGGCCGATTTTAAATTGAATGAATTAGTGATGGGCGACAGGTTTTTGAGACACCAACAGGATTGGGCCTTTGATTATTTGAAGAGCATACAACCTCTGGCATATAATTTTGTTAAGGAAAAAGGATTAAAATTTGTTTTTGGCGAAATAACACATGCACACGAAATCCTGCTTTATAGAATGCTGAAGATGTTCAAGGAGTTGAAATGTAAATATTTACATCCTCAATCGGTAAGGATTCCAAACAAAAGGTTTTTGTTTCTCGAAGATGAGTTTCAGTCCAAGGTATGTGGAGAACACTTGATTTTAAACAAGGAGTGGGAGAGTGAATGGAAAATAGTTGAGGCGGTTCGCCCAAGAAGGGTTGCCCAAGTGGACAAGGAGGTCAAGAATGAACTTTCATTCAGTGGTAGGTTGAAACGACTTTCAAATTTTTTCACAAATTCAAACATCAAATCTGATTTGCCAAGTGTGGTACACAACAAAACAAAGAGATCCCTCATTGCCGTTGTACAAGAATTGAACAAGTTCATGTATCGATTTGTGAAAACAGATAGTTTTGAAGTTATACAGGATAAGAAATATGTTCTCTACACCCTACACATGCAACCTGAGGCATCCGTAGATGTGGTCGGCGCATATTATGATAATCAACTTAAAAACATCATCAACATTTGGAGAATTCTGCCCGATGATTGGTTTATCGTTATCAAGGAACATTCAAATGCCATTGGTAACAGGTCTCCAAAGTTCTTCAAAAGCTTTAAGACGCTTAGGAATTCAATTTTGTTACATGAAAGGGTCGATTCCCACAAGATAATCGAAAATGCACAGGCGATTTTCACTGTTTCCGGTACAATAGCCTATGAAGCGGCCCTTAAGGGCAAAATGGCCTTTACCTTTGCCGATATTTTTTTCAACAAGTTGAAAAACTGCACAAAAATTTCCATTGAAACTTTCAGGGCAATTGAAAACTTCGATGATCTGATTCAAATGGCAAAGAGGGCAAATGAAGGTAAAATGTCAATTGAAGATTATTCGGCATATATTTATAAGATAAGTTTTAAAGGAATAGTGGATGCACCATTAAATTCCGAAGATTGGGCAGATGAGGCCAATTTTGAAACGGTATCCAGGTCGTTTGTTTCATTCATAAACGCAATTGATGAATAAAGTCTTAAAAATCAATGCAATTGGGTTTACTGCTTTTTTGGTGGTTCTCTGTTTGTTGTTCAATGGTGTCACAATCGCCAATTTGGGTTTTAATTTGAGACCAATACATATTCTTTTGCCTTGGCTGGCAATAATGGCGGCATTATTTCCCAAAAAACTGCTTGGCTCATCATTGGTTGTGTTTTTGAGACAAAGACCAACGTATTTGTTCATGGCATATTTGGCAATTCCAATAGTGCTATATGTTGGGCCAAATTCATTGAAACTGTTGGCCGGAATTTTTTTCAATGTATTCTTGGCGCTCCTTTTTTATGGAATTTTCAAAGACCGATCGATTTCATTGACCTCACTGTTTAAAATGGCATATTACAGTACAGTCTTTTTAGCCGGCGTAATGGTCTTACAGTTTTTTTTGAGCGCATTGGGCATATACAAACCGCATATGTACGGGATAGATGGGTTTTTCCTTCTCGGGAGGCCGGCTGCATTTTTTGGAGACCCAGGGTGGCTTGCATATTGGATAATACTGTTCAGTCTGCTTGTTTATTATTTTTATCGAATCGGCAGGTTAAATGTCACTTCGTTTTACTTTTTTCTATTTCTTCTTTTGTTGGCTGTTTTTATTAATCAATCCAGGGTTACACTTTTATTTTTATTGGTGAACTACTTTTTGGTCGTGCTCAAAAATAAAACGGAACGCAAGTTTTTTTTTGGATTTTTCTCTCCTTGATGGGCCTGGTTTTGGTCGTACTTTTATATTTGGGTGTCATTTCCCTCCCAAGAAACTTGTATTATGATATTATAAATTTTGACGCAAATCCCAGGATATATGACGCCCGCCTGATTCTGGAAGAATATGTTAAATCAGGAAGGTTATGGTTCGGGAATGGTTTGGGGTCCTTAAGTAGACTTAGCGATATTTATCCTTGGCGGACCTATACGGATGCCCACAACGTTTTCCCATTACAAATTTTGAATGATACGGGTATTGTTGGTCTGGCCCTGTTGTCCTTTGTTATTTTTCTTCTGTATCGAAAATTGAAAACCGGCATTATGAAGTTAATGTACATTGAATTTGTGGTTCTGTTAATGTTCCACAACATCTTTCCATATTTTCAATTATTTTGGTTCTTGATTGTATTAATTTTTACCATAGACAGAAAAAATGCAGAAACCTCAAGATAGGATTGCCATTGTTGATTTTGTTGGTTGTAAGGCGGGAATGGACCTCTATGACAGTAACTTGGCAGCTGGGCTCATTAAGGTTGGTGTAGATGTTTTGGTGGTTTCAAATTTTACTGCTGATGGGGTGCCTGCCACGGTTTTGTTCAAGAAGGAAACCCCAACACGATTTTCTAAATTCTGGAATTTTTTTTACGGGCATTTTAAGGCCTTTTATCTTTTGCGCAAAAGGGGTTTCAAAAAGTTCATTTTTCATTCATTTTCTTTTGAATGGAAGGATTTATTGGTTTTGACCTTTTCGAAATTATTAGGACTCAGGCTGTTCTTGATTGTTCACGATGTATCCGGGTTTGCAGATTCTGACAACGGTTATGTTAAAAGAATTGTCATTGGAAAGGTTGCAGATAAAGTTTTGGTACACAACCAGTTTTCCAAAGCAACCCTATTGAAAGGTTTCCCCGGGGAAATTGAATTTAAAACCCATATCGTTAAACACGGTAATTTTGAGGATAGTTCCGTAAGCTTGACATCAAAGGAGGTTGCCAGAAATATCTTGGGATTGTCTGGCGATAAGTTTTATCTCTTGTTTTTTGGCCAGATAAAAAAGGTGAAGGGATTGGAATTGCTGTTGGAAGCTTTGTCGAACGTTATAGATAAAAACGTATGCTTGATAATTGCCGGCAAACCTTGGAAAAATGATTTTAACGAATACCAAAAACTAATTGATGATAAAGGACTTGCCGATCGAATAGTTGCAAAAATCGGGTTTATAGAAAATCAAGATCGGGACCTGTTGTTTTCTGCTGCTGATTTATTGGTTTTACCTTATCATCGAATATATCAAAGCGGAGTTGCATTGATGGCAATGACTTTTGGAGTGCCATTGCTTACCTCCGACCTTGAGCCATTTGTCGAACTCATACAAAAAGATAAAAATGGCAATATCTTTGTCAGCGGAAACTCAGAATCGCTTGCCAATAAAATTTTAGAGGTTAAAGAGAATTATTCCGATGCCCTTGTTAAGTCTCAAAATGGTATGAGGCATGTGATTGAAGAGTATGATTGGGTGAAAATCGCAAGAAACTACAAAGAAATTTTATGAGCACTTTGAAATTAGGGGCGTTTAATACAGAATCCATATGTAGGGTAAGTTTAGGGTTGGTTTTGATGACGGTTTCATGGAATTATGGATTTAATGCAATAGCCTTGATTTTGTTTGGATTATCAATTGTTGCCTGTCTGATTAAAAATAAAAAACCATCAGATAATAAGCATTTGACTCCATTGGCAAAACTAATAATTGCATATGGGGCAATAAACCTGATTTCCGTTGTTTGGTCAATCGACCTAGAAACATCAATAAAGGGTGTTCCAAATAAAATTTTGTTCATTTTTGTGCCGTTGGCCTTTTGGGCTCTCGAAAGAGCATCAATTAAAAATATACAGGGCACAATTGTTTTCTTTGTGGCAGGTATACTTTTAACCGATACAATTTGCCTCATTAAAAGTTGTAATCATTTTTATTACTATAGAGATCTAGACGTTTTTTTTTACCATCGCCTTTCTGAGCAACAAGGATTGAATGCCATTTATTTATCATTATTTAACGGCATAGCATTTTTGACGGTATTCTACGGTAAATGGGTGTCAAAATTGTTCAAGGCCATTCTACTCCTGTTTTTTATTGTTTTTTTGTGGTTATTGCAATCTAAAATGATAATTCTGGGTATACTAACCGTTCTCTTGGTCGATTTGTTGATTAAATCATTTGTTGGAAGAAAAAGTAGACTTTGGATATTGGGCATGACTTTGGTATTATGTTCTATAGGGATTTGGGCCATTGTTAAATCTGACAGGTTTGAAGAAATCAAAAATTCACAGGTTGAGAAGGCCATGTTTGAAAACGACCTGTCCAATTTGGATGTTGATGGCATTTCAATTCGAATTGTCCAGTATAAGGCCCTGTATCAAATATTCAAGGAAGAGCCCTGGAGAATATTAACCGGATTTGGGCTGAAGGCACACCAAAAGAAGCTTAATGAGCAATATGAAAAGTTTGGATTGTATACTGGAGAAAATAAAAATGACGGGATTATAGGATTAAGTTTTCACAATCAATATGTTTATGCATTGCTCAGTTGTGGTGTTTTGGGCATGATAATACTTTTTGTATCGATATTTAAGGGACTATATTTCAATTATTTAGAAAATAGGAATATTTTATTTGGAAGTCTATATCTGTTGTTTTTTTTAAGCTTTTTCTCCGAAATGATTTTAGAAAGGCATAGAGGAGCGGTGTGCTTTCTTTTCTTAATATTCCTATTTAACAAAGGAAATCACAAACATGAAAATAGCAATATTGGGAACTCGTGGAATTCCAAATTACCATGGGGGATTTGAACAATTCGCAGAACATTTTTCAGTACACATGGCAAATAAGGGACATGATGTTTTCGTATATAACTCCCATAATCATCCCTATCAAGAAAAGGCATTCAAAGGGGTGAACATTGTCCATCAGTCCGACCCCGAGAACAAAGTTGGGACTTTTGGCCAGTTTATCTATGATCTGAACTGTATCAAAGATGCGAGAAAACGTGGATTAGATGTTATTCTTCAACTAGGGTACACCAGTAGTTCAATTTGGGGAAAGTTATTGCCCAAAAAGGCGGTAATAGTTACAAATATGGATGGGTTGGAATGGAAAAGGTCCAAGTATTCCAAACCTGTTAGATGGTTTTTAAAGATTGCTGAAAAGTTGGCAATTAACACCAGTGACTATTTGATCTCGGATTCCGTGGGAATTAGGAGCTATATAGAGGAAAAATACGGGTCGTCATCGGAGTTTATACCCTATGGTGCAGATTTGTTCACAAAACCTGATTTGAAAATTGTTAAAGAATATGGCCTGGATTCCTTCGGTTATGATATGCTTATAGCAAGATTGGAACCCGAAAACAACATTGATGTTATTTTGGAGGGTGTAGCCAATTCCGACGGTACCAAACCATTTTTGGTGATAGGCAAGCATGAGACCAAGTATGGTGAATATCTTAAAGACAAGTTTTCAGAGAACAAAAACATAAGATTTTTTGGAGGCATTTACAATCAAAATCATTTGGACAATCTCAGGTATTTTTCTAATATATATTTCCACGGGCATTCTGTAGGCGGCACAAACCCCTCCTTACTTGAGGCCATGGCCTCCAATGCCTTTATTGTGGCCAACGATAATGTTTTCAATAAGAGTATATTGAATGACGAAGCTTTTTATTTTAAGAACAGTGAAGATGTCGCAAAATTACTTCAATTAAAGAAGGATGATTATATTGAGCTGGGGAGTAAAAACCAGGACAAGATCGCTTCCTTGTATTCGTGGGACAGAATTAATGAACATTATGAAAACTATTTATTAAATTGTTTCAAAGAGTTTAATAAGGGAATATCTTAAACCCAACCATGATATTTAAGCAGCACAGATATTCAAACCTTATCACACCAATATCATATCTAATGGATTTGGCTGTGCTGAATATGTTCCTTTACATTCTACCCATTAATTTTCAGACCCCCCTGCTTATTCATTTATACATTTCCCTTGCATGGATTGTCATATCTGCAAAGAATGAATTTTATACCATATACAGGTTTTCCAAGGTAACCTACATTGTCAGGTTGATTTTTGTCCAGTTTGTTTTTTTGTTTTTAACCCTTTATGCTTTTATAGGTTTTTTCAAGCAGCCTGTAATCAGTAGGCTGGCTCTTGGTGAATATTTTGTAATTGTGCTGCTTGTTATTTCCATGATGAAGCTTTTAAGTTATTTCCTGTTAATGGAATATCGCGAGAGGGTTAAAGGAAATTTGAGAAATGTTGTGATTATTGGGAAAAACAAAAAAACGGACCAACTAAGAAAAGTCTTCAATGAAAGAACAGAGTTCGGATATAGTTTTTTAAAACAATTTTCGCCTAAGGCGATAGGATTTGAAATACAGGATTGTTTCGATTATATTCTCGAAAATAATATTGATGAAATCTATTGTTCGGTTTCAGAACTTAAAAATGAAGAGTTGGCCAAGTTTATCAGTTTTGCCGATAACAACTTAAAAACACTAAAATTCATACCGGACAATAAAAACATATTTTCCAAAAAACTGAAGTTCGAATATTATGACTACATCCCAATACTTTCACTTCGGGATATACCTTTGGATAGCCCCATCAATGCTTTTTTAAAAAGAAGCTTCGATATTGTCTTTTCACTAGTTGTAATTTTAGGATTGTTGTCATGGCTAACTCCTTTGTTGGCAATATTGATAACTTTGGAGTCCAAGGGCCCCGTTTTTTTTAGACAAACCCGTAACGGGATTGACAATAGGGAATTCTATTGTTACAAGTTCCGCTCTATGGCCCCCAACAAAAGCGCCGACCATATACAAGCCACAAAAAACGACATGCGTATTACTAGAATAGGAAGATTTTTAAGAAGAACTAGTATTGATGAGCTTCCCCAGTTTTATAATGTATTGTTTGGAACCATGTCTGTTGTAGGGCCCCGACCTCACATGGTAAAACATACCAATGAATATGCGGCCAGTGTGGACAAATACATGGTACGGCATTTTGTAAAGCCTGGAATCACAGGATTGGCCCAAATAAGGGGGTATCGTGGAGAAATTGAAAATGATGCGGACATCCAGAACCGTATAAAGTTTGATATATTCTATATTGAAAACTGGTCCATGTTCCTAGATTTAAAGATTATATTGCAAACCATATTGAATGCCTTTAGAGGGGAGGCAAAAGCTTACTAGGAAGAAATGAAAAAAACACTCATCACCGGCGCAGCCGGCTTTTTGGGATCACATCTATGTGATCGATTTATTGCCGAAGGCCATCATGTGATTGGTATGGATAATCTTATCACGGGCGATTTAAAAAACATTGAACATTTGTTCCACTTGGAACGTTTTGAGTTTTTTCATCATGATGTAACCAAGTTTGTGCATGTCCCAGGTCGAATGGATCATATCCTTCATTTCGCTTCCCCTGCAAGCCCTATCGACTATTTAAAGATTCCGATTGAAACTCTTAAAGTGGGTTCACTGGGAACACTCAACCTATTGGGATTGGCAAGGGATCACAAAGCGAGGATTTTGGTAGCTTCAACCTCGGAAGTGTACGGAGACCCACTGGTACATCCCCAAAACGAGGACTATTACGGAAATGTAAGCCCTATTGGCCCAAGAGGAGTGTATGATGAAGCCAAACGCTTTATGGAGTCCATTACCATGGCCTATCATAGACACCATGGGTTGGATACCCGTATTGTGCGCATCTTTAATACCTACGGGTCCCGCATGCGATTGAACGATGGTAGAGTGGTTCCCGCTTTTATTGGACAAGCGCTTCGAGGTGAGGACCTCACGGTTTTTGGCGATGGTTCCCAAACCCGCTCCTTTACCTATATCGATGATCAAGTGGAGGGCATCTACCGTTTGCTGATGAGCGATTATGTTGAACCCATCAACATTGGAAATCCTGATGAAACCACCATTCTTGAGTTCGCCGAAGAAATCATAAAACTGACAGGAACCAATCAAAAAATAATCTTCAAACCCTTACCAAAGGACGACCCTTTACAACGGCAGCCCGACATTACCCGCGCCAAGGAGATTTTGGGTTGGGAACCCAAAGTACATCGCTCCGAAGGGCTTAAAAAAGTATACGAATACTTTAAATCCCTTTCCCACGACGAGTTATACCAAGCACACAGAGACTTTCAATCCTAAGTACATTACTTTCTAAGAACTCCAATATTGGATTGATGAAAGTTCGTGCCATTCGCGCCATACATGTCCAGATGGATTAACTCTAAAAAGCTATTTTAATCCTAGATTAACTACGAATTGAGTTACTTTTGCCAAAACTTTGAATCATGAACATCTTGGTACTGGGTTCTGGCGGACGTGAACATGCCATCGCCCTTAAAATCTCACAAAGTCCAAAAACCTCAAAATTGTTCGTAGCCCCTGGCAATGCTGGCACTGCTGCCATTGCCACGAATATACCGGTCGGTGTAAATGATTTTGATGCGATAAAAGAGGTTGTGTTAAGGGAGAGCATTGATTTGGTGGTGGTAGGCCCTGAAGACCCTTTGGTGAACGGGGTACATGATTTTTTCTTGAACGATGCTGAATTGAAACCCATTCCGGTTATTGGCCCACAAAAAGCCGCTGCCGCCTTGGAGGGCAGCAAGGAATTTGCCAAAGAGTTCATGATGAGGCACAACATCCCTACTGCTGCCTATGAAAGTTTTACCGGTGAATCTTTGGAGAAGGGATATGCCTTTTTGGAATCCCTAAAACCGCCCTATGTACTCAAGGCCGATGGATTGGCCGCCGGTAAGGGGGTGTTGATCCTTCAGGATTTGGAAGAAGCCAAGACGGAACTGAAATCCATGTTGTTGGATTCCAAGTTTGGTTCTGCCAGTGCCACAGTAGTGATTGAGGAGTTCCTGGACGGAATCGAATTGAGCTGTTTTGTGCTCACCGATGGCTCCAACTACAAGATCCTTCCCACCGCAAAAGACTACAAACGTATCGGCGAAGGGGATACCGGACTCAATACAGGCGGTATGGGGGCCATTTCCCCCGTTCCTTTTGCAGATTCCGACTTTATGGATATGGTGGAGTCCAGAATCGTTAAACCGACGGTAGAGGGCCTTAAAAAGGATAACCTGCCCTACGTCGGGTTTGTCTTCATAGGCTTGATCAAAGTAGATGGCGAACCTAAGGTAATTGAGTACAATGTACGCATGGGAGATCCAGAGACCGAGGTGGTCATCCCTAGGCTAAAAAGTGATTTGGTTGAGGTACTTGTGGCGATGGCCAATGGCACTTTGGATCAAATCGATCTTCAAATTGACGAAAGAGCAGCTACAACAGTTATGGCCGTGTCAGGGGGATATCCCGAAGCCTATGAAAAAGAGAAGGAAATTATAGGTGCGGATACCATTGAGGATTCAATCGTATTCCATGCCGGCACCAAGCTGCAAGATGGTAAGGTGGTGACCAATGGCGGGCGCGTCATAGCGATCACTTCCTTCGGAAAAGATTTTAAAGAGGCACTACAAAAGTCCTATCAAAGCATGGAAAAACTCCATTTTGATGGCATGTATTACAGAAAAGATCTAGGGTTCGATCTATAGGTAAGAGTGTGAGCTGATGCTCTTGTCCTCTTCACCATTGTCATTAAAGATCTTCAATTGCTTCATCCAATAGGCTGCGGCAATCAGTCCGATCACAAAAAAGATCCAGTTCATGGTGTTGGATGCCCACCAGCTATGCAAAAAGCGAAAAAAATCGTAGGGGGCAAAAAGGTAGTTTACAAATAAGTCTTCTATACCGTAAAAAAACTTGCTCATCTTGGCTATATTTACTTTACAAAAGTAGCAAAAGAAAGGATGATTTCAAGCTTTTTCGGAAAAACAAAACCCATTGTCCATTTCGTCCTTGCTATTTTATTGCTCCTTTTTTATTTCGGCAGGATATTTTTTGTTGCCGGGGAGAAAAGTTTCTTCGAAGAATTTCCGTGGGAACTGCTCGCCTTTGGAGTGCTTCTCTTGGTCATTTTTATCATCAACCAGATTGTTAGAACGGAGAAGTTGACGGATTTTAACTCCTACGCCATACTTTTTTTTGTGCTCTTGGCGATTGCCTTTTCCGAGGAGTTTGAACATAAAAATGCCATTTTTACCAATTTGTTTCTTTTGCTTGCCTTATGGCGACTGCTTTCCATAAAGTCGGTCAAAAATGTAAAACACAAGATTTTTGATGCCTCCCTTTTAATTGCACTGGCCAGCTTGTTCTATGATTGGGCCTTGGTGTTCTTGGTGCTCATTTTTGTGGTAATCAATATGTACGATCGCAAGACCTTCAAAAACTGGTTGGTTCCCTTATTGGGTGTGGCCACTATATTCATTTTGACCTTTACCACCCTTAAAGTGTTGGGTTCGCTTGATTTTTTTGAACGACACTATCAATTCACATTGAGTTTTTTGGAGGCCTACTCCTTTCTGCAGGTATTGAACGTAAAGGCACTCGTATATTTTATTTTGGCCGTGGTTATTGCCATTCTGGTCTTTCTGCGGATGCGAAGCGTGGGTGGGGGAAAGCTATTGCATTTGAGAATCCTTTTTTTGGCCTTGGTGTTTGGTATTTTGATTACCCTGTTCACCCCCGAGGACGAATCTCCAGTATTGATTACCTTTTTTCCCGCTTCGGTTTTCCTTGCCAATTACTTTGAGGCCATCAAAAGAAAAAAACTTCAGGAAATTGTTTTGATTCTTTGCCTGCTGCTCTCGTTCCTGCTTTTTGCCCTGGAGCTTAATCGTTAAGGCATAAAGCAATATCTTTGACGAAATTTCAAAACCATGTTCAGCAACTTTGCTTTTGGCATATTCCAGGAAAGTATCGATACCTATCACATTAAGGACGATGTGTACCAAGCATTCTCAAACCCATATCCAAAGGATAAGATCGAACATCTTTTGTACCGAAAGAACTGGATAGATACCGTGCAATGGCATTACGAGGATATCATCCGTGATCCGGCCATCGACCCGGTGGATGCCTTGGACCTGAAACGTAAAATCGACGCCAGCAACCAAGACCGAACGGATTTGGTGGAATATATTGACAGCTATTTCCTTCAGAAATACCAATCGGTACAAGTAAAGGAGAATGCCACCATCAATACCGAAAGTCCGGCGTGGGCCATTGACCGACTCTCTATTTTGGCCTTGAAGATTTATCACATGCAGGAAGAGGTGAACCGTACCGATGCTTCCGCGGAGCACATTCAAAAATGCAGCGATAAATTGGCCGTGTTGTTGGAACAGAAAAAGGACCTATCCACTGCCATAGACCAATTATTGGCCGATATAGAGGCGGGCAATAAGTACATGAAAGTCTACAAACAGATGAAAATGTACAACGATGAGGAACTAAACCCAATACTCCGTGGACAAAAAGGGTAGCAACCCCCATTTGTTGGTCATCCGCTTGTCGGCCATGGGCGATGTGGCGATGACGGTTCCCGTAATCAGTACGTTGTTAGAAAAATACCCAGATCTTCACGTAACGGTATTGACCAAACGACCCTTCCTGCCCATTTTTGAAGACATGGAGCGGGTAAACGTGTTGGAGGCAGACGTGAAAAAGCGACACAAAGGCCTGATGGGACTGTGGCGACTTTATCAGGAATTAAAACCATATCATTTTACTGCCGTTGCCGATTTGCACAATGTGCTTCGCAGCAGAATTTTGAAAAAGTATTTTGCCACCAGCGGGGTTCCCTTTGTCCAACTCGATAAAGGTAGAAGCGAAAAGAAAGCATTGACCCGATCCAAAAGCAAAGAGTTCAGGCCATTGAAAACAACCGTGGAACGCTATGCCGATGTTTTTGCACAATTGGGATTCCCGATAGAATTGTCCCTTGCCAAACCTTTGGCACGTATACCACTTTCTGAAAAAATTCTCGATTTGGTCCATCAGGATACCAAAAAATGGGTAGGGATTGCCCCTTTTGCGGCCCACTCAGGGAAGATGTACCCGTTGTTTTTGATGGAAAAGGTTATCAAGATCCTTTCCAATACCGATAAGTATAAAATATTGTTGTTCGGAGGTGGAGAGCAGGAAGTAGAACGGCTCGAAAGGTTATCAGCCGAGTATGCCAACACCCAATGCATGGCCGGAAAACTGACTTTATCCGAAGAATTGCAATTGATTTCCAATTTGGATGTAATGCTATGCATGGACAGTGGCAATGCCCATTTGGCGGCCAATTATGGCATTCCTGTGGTCACGCTTTGGGGCGTTACGCATCCGTATGCCGGGTTTTACCCCTTTCATCAACCTATGGAGAATGCATTGCTGGCCGATCGGGAACAGTATCCTTTGATTCCTACTTCGGTATATGGGAACAAAGTACCCAAAGGGTACGAAAATGTTATGGAGACCATCGATCCCCAGCAGGTGGTGGACCGACTTTTGAAAATTTTGGAGGCTTAGGCCATCACGGGCTGTGGTTCCAAGGACTTAAAGTAGTGCTTCAACTGTTGCGCGTATTGGTATTTCAACTGGCGGTTGCTACTGTCCGTCATCAATGAACGCATCCCCAAATAAGAAGCAATAATGTAAGTGGCCACGCCCTCACAATCCACATGGCGGGCAATATACCCATCCAATTTGCCCTTTTTAAGCACGGAAACCAAGTTTACCTCCCAAACATTCAAAATGTCCTTTAAATACCCACTGATTTCCTCGTTGCGCTTGTTGAACTCCGTTAAAAAGTCGTTCAGCATAAAACCGTAGGCCATCTCATTCTTCTTGCCGGGCTCCAAAGCGTTCTCCAGGCTCTCCACAATAATGGGCAACGGATTTTCCTCGGTGTTCAGGGGTTCGATCAACAAGGCATATACCTTTTGTACGATAAGGTTCTGTACAATGCTGATAAAGTAATCTTCCTTCGATTTAAAATGATGGTAAAAGGCGCCTTTGGAAAGTGATAGTTGGTTTAGAATATCGTCCAAGCTGGTGTTGTAATAGCCCTTTTCGTTGAAGATTTCGAGGCCCTTGCCACACAAACGGTGCATGGTTTCCCTGCTTTTAAGAGTGGTTTCCATTAGATTTGGGTTTTGCGGAGCGATAAATCCATTCATAAAGATTTAAAGGAAATAAACATTCCAAAAGAATTAAGGACGTAACGATGATAAAAATCGGCAAAATGTCAAAAAATCGGCCAAATACCCAAAACCCAAAAATCTGAACCGACTTGCAGGTCGGTTAAATGAACTGTTGGACACGTTGAAAGGCATTCAAAATGTGGAAACATTTAAAGTAAAAAAGCCCTAACTTCACTTATCAGTCGATATAGTTCATTGAAACGGAACCATAGCTATAAACGTTGGCAAACATTTGGTGCGATATGTACCTGTACGAACATATAAAATTGATAGAATGAAGAGATTGGGACTTTTTTTTATTACAACTTTTATATTTTTATCCTGTTCACAAGAACAGCAATATTTAAAGTTTGATTCAAACGTCCCGGGAATAACACCTAAAATATTTGCTAAGAGTGTTTTAAGCCCAAATAATGAACATGTTGGGTATTGTGAATTTTCAAAGGACGGTTCTGATTTATACTATACAATTACTACTGATACATGGTTTCCAACACAACTTATAAAAGTAAGCAGTGATAACCTTAAATTGAAAAATACACTTAGTCTTATTGGAAGTGATTTTGAAGGAGAACCATGTTTTTCAAAAGATGGGCAGATTTTATTTTTTACAGCAGTATTACCTCCTAACGAAAACAAGTGGCATTCGGATATCTATTATATGAAAAAATCTGGCAAAAGCTGGAGTAAGCCAGAACAAATGGATTCACTAATAAATAGTAATGCAAGTGAATGGAATATCACTTGCTCAAATAATAATACAATCTATTTTTGCTCGGAACGAGAAAAAGGCACGAGTGCGTGGAATGGAGATATTTATAAAGCCAAAATTGTAAATGGCCAAACGCAAGAACTTGAAAAACTTCCGGAAATCATTAATACTGAATATCATGAAAGCGACCCCTTGATCGCACCAGATGAGAGTTTTCTTATTTTTCATTCGAATCGACCGGGAGGATTTGGTATAAAGGATAAGGATGAAGATGTAATTCACTGCGATTTATATATATCCTTTAATGAGTCAGGCAAATGGACAAATCCAATCAATATGGGAGATCAAATAAATACAACAGGAATTGAAATGGCTCCTGCTTTGACTCCAGATGGAAAATACTTTCTATTTACTAGACGTGAATCAATAAATACAAGCAAACCATCAGAAATTTATTGGGTAAGCACAAAAATATTCGAAAAATATAGAGAGAAAATAAAATAAACATTTGCCAAAACGGGTTCATACGCCATGCGGTTTTCAAGCTCTCGGTTTTTGCTGGCAAAGTTCATAATGGAGATAGGTTCGTGTCTACCTATTCCTGCACAGGCACATAGCCCTATCCGATAAGTGCAATTCCCCAATTTCTTCCCAAAACCTAAGCCACCGTCCCCTGGCAACTACTACCCGCACCGGCCGTACAGCCATAACAGTGTTGGGAGATCACAATATTTCGGTCGTTCAACACTTCTTCATTATAGTCCTTAATGTGCTTCACCTTGCTGGCGACCTTTAGGTCGAGCATTTGGTTAAAGTCGCAATCGTACAGCCACCCGTCCCAACTCACCGAAATGGTGTTGGTACACATCACATTGGCCACCGCAGAGGGGTTAAAGGCTTCCACCAGGGAATACATATAGTCCTCATAATTGTCCGAGGCCAACAGATAATCCAAAAAGCGGGAAATGGGCAGGTTGGTAATGGCAAAAAGGTTGTGAAAATCAATATCAAAATCCTCTTTCAGTGCCTTTTTAAAATCATGCTCCAAAGCCATCTGGTCCCCGGGCAAAAAGGCCCCGGAGGGGTTGTATACCAAGTCCAATCTTAAATCACTGTCGGGCATGCCATAGCCCACTTTATTCAAGGCCTGCAACGCTTGTATGGATTTATCAAAAACGCCATCGCCACGTTGCTTGTCCGTTTTGTTACGGGTGTAGTGCGGCATGGAGGATACCACATGCACATTGTGCTTTTTAAAGAAATCCGGTAGGTCGTGGTATTTCTTGTTCGCCAAAATAATGGTGAGGTTGGAGCGCACAATAAAATCCTGGATGCCCGCTTTGGAGGCTTCTTCCACAAACCATCTGAAATCAGGGTTCATTTCGGGCGCTCCCCCGGTTAGGTCCAAGGTATGTGCCCCGGTGTTCCGGATGACCTCCAAACACTGCTCCATGGTCTCCCGGGTCATGATTTCCTTGCGGTCCGGACCTGCATCTACATGACAATGTTCGCACACCTGGTTGCACATGTACCCCACGTTGATCTGCAGGATCTCCAGTTTTCTGGGTTTTAGGGGAAACTGTCCCGTTTGGGCGATTTTGTCCTTAAAAAAAGGAAGTTCCCCATCGGCAAAAAGGTCCCCGTTCAGGATATCCATCTGTCTGTGGGTATCGGCCAGTTCGTTGTGCCTTGCCTTCAAGGATTTTTTAGCGGCGTTCTTTATCTCCGTCAGTATGCTTTGCTCCATTTTAATCTTACAATCACAATTGATTTATTACTCCCATGTATTGCTTCCTCTGAAATCCAAACCGCGAAGCGGTCCAATGTCCAAAAACGAAGTGAGTCCAAATCACATGGAAAGTTTGTTGTACTTGTTCATCATCATGACCCCATGCACCAAAGTGGCCCCACTTTCAATGGCGGCGCCCGCGTGTACGGCTTCCATCATTTCTTCTTTGGTGATGCCCCGCTGCAATCCGTCCTTCGTATAGGCATCAATGCAATAGGGACATTTCACTACGTGGGCCACGGCTAGGGCAATTAGGGATTTTTCACGGGCACTCAGGGCACCTTCCTCAAAAACCTTTCCGTAATAATCAAAAAACTTCTTCCCAAGCTCCTCGCTCCATTCGGTTATGTTTCCAAATTTTCGTAAATCCGCTGGGTCGTAATATGAATTGGCCATAATTGCTTCTTTTGTGGTAAAAACCGTTTCGTGTTTCTAAACTACGACAATTATCACTAGGGATTTTGGTCGAAAGGAGATCATGAAGATTACATTTTTTGTGTCGGAAACCAAAATTTTACCAATAGACCACTGGGTCGGTTTTGATTATGAGGAGGTTACGAAAACCTCGATATGCAAAAGAAAAGGATCGTTATAAGTTTGTTTTTGGGCATGATCGGACCTAAAACCGACTGATCGGTCGGTAAGCGCAATAGCCCGAGAGAATCAAAACTTGGCAATATTGGGCTTGGTTAGAGGTATTTTTGGACTGAAAAATTTCCTATGGATGAAATTAACGTAAATCCAATGTTGTGTACTGTCTTGAAATAGGGCAATAATGTACCTTTACCTGATTTTGAGCTATTTTTAGGTAAGATGTTAACTGATAAGACGATAGGATTGGTGCTTTCCGGCGGAGGCGTTCGGGGGATGGCCCACATAGGACTGATTAAGGCCATGAAGGAACACGGAGTGGAAGCCCAAATGGTGGCCGGTACCAGTATCGGGGCATTGGTCGGGGCTTTGTATGCCAATAACAATACGGTGGATGAAATGCTTACCTTTTTCAAGGAAACACCAATATTTCAGTATAGTTTTTTTACCATCAACAAGCCCGGATTTATCGACACTGAACGGTACGCGGCTATTTTCAAGGAATATTTTCCCCATAATGCCTTTGAAAGCTTGAAAAAACCATTGTTTATAGCGGCTACGGATTTATTGAGCGGGAAGGAAACCATGTTTCATTCGGGCCAACTCATAAAACCGCTTTTGGCTTCCGCGGCATTGCCTCCTGTTTTCAGTCCGGTTGATATTGATGGCATTCTTTATGCCGATGGGGGCATTATGAACAACTTTCCAAAGGAATATCTGGAAGAACGCACGGGGTTCATCATTGGGAGCAATGTGTCCATCACAGTCCCCATGCAAAAGAAAGACCTTCGAAATTCCATTCAATTGACGGGGCGGGTCACCAGTTTAATGATCCATGCCTCCAATGATGAGAAGTTGCACGAATGTGACCTCTTCATCGAACCCAAAGAATTGGATAAGATTGGGGTGTTGGACAAAAAGGGCATCGAAAATGCGTTTCTTATTGGCTACGACCATGGCAGCCGAGCCCTCGAAAAAATAATGACCAAACCAGCAAGTTCCTAAACGTCGTCGTAATCGATGATTAAGATGGGGCTGGTTGGATGGGATTGGCAAGTTAAGATCAGGCCTTCGGCAATTTCCCCATCGGTCAAGATCTGGTTTTTTACCATTTGGGCCGAACCTTCCTTGATACGGGCAATGCAACTACTACAAACACCACCCTGGCAAGAGTACGGGGCATCGATTTTCTGCTTCAGTACGGCATCCAGCACCAAATGTTTGCGATCCATCACCAAATTATAGGTCTCGTCGTCCAGGATGACCTCCACTTTTGTCATGCCTTCCAAGTCTTCGGCCAAGGTATCCTCGGTTTCGGTGGTAGTGAACAGTTCAAAATGGATTTTGTCCTCGGCAATACCATTGCCTTTCAAGGTATCGGAAACCATATGGATCATCTCTTCGGGTCCGCACAGGTAAAAACCGTCAAAAGAGGTTTCCTTGAATTTGTTTTTGACCACAAAGTTGACGGTCGATTTTTCAATGCGTCCAAATAAAGAATCGTCTTCATGTGACCTACTGTATACATATTGAACAAAAAACCGTTCGGGATATTTTTCTTTAAGTGTCTGTATTTCTTTGAAATACATGGTTTCTTGTGGTGTTTGGTTGCCAAAGACCAGAACAAAGGTACTGGCGGGATGACGTTCCAAAACCGTTTGGGCAATGCTCATGATCGGAGTAATGCCACTTCCGGCAGCAAAGGCTGCTATGTGCTGTGGACCTTCCGCATCAAAAATGAAACGCCCTTCGGGGTGCATTACTTCCAAAACATCCCCGGCTTTCAGCTTTTCATTGGCGTGAACCGAAAATGTACCGTTTGGCATTTTCTTGATGCCCACCGTCAACTTGCCAGAAGATGGGGGTGATGAAATGGAATAGGCGCGGCGCAATTCTTTGTCGCCCGTATTATATTTTATGGTGATGTACTGTCCGGCCTTGAAGGCGTAAACATTTTTTAGGTTATCTGGAATTTCGAAGGTAAGGGCCACGGAATTGGGGGTCAAGGTATCTACCGAGGCTATTTTTAGGGCATGAAAATCGCTCATGAAATAAAATTTGCTGCAAAATTAAGCATTAGTCATCTTTTGGACAGGTATTTTTGAAAAAAGGAGAACTTTTGTAACAAATCCGATAATTTAGATACCAATTAAAAAACCGCAATATATATTTTTCGGATGTAAGGAATGGAAGGATGTCAGTTCGAGTTTTTTCCAAAGGAAAAAGTATCGAGAACAAAGTCCACTCCAATGAAATTTTGATTCTCGATACTATTTTTCGAAGACACCTTCAAAAAATCACTCGAATTGACAAATTTCAACTGAAACACAATAAAAAAACCGACCATGTTCAAACACTTCATTGGACTCCAGTGGAAATCCTTTTTTAGATCGGCATCCTTTAAGACCGAGATCTGGTTCAAGATTTTGATGGCCTTGGGAGCCCTATATTTTACCTTGGTATTTTTAAGTATGGGTGTTGGGGCCTTTTACTTGATTGAGAAATCCGGTTTGGGCGACCCCTTGCGTGTAGTGAATCGTTTTATGATCTATTATCTGGCCTTTGACCTAGTGTTTCGATATATGCTGCAGAAAATGCCGGTGACCAACATTAAACCGATGTTGTATCTGCCCATCAAGAAAAGTCAAGTAGTGAACTTCTCCTTGGGGAAAACCGTGATTTCCTTCTTTAACATTGCCCATGCCTTTTTCTTTATTCCCTTTAGCGTGATATTGTTGGTGGAAGGCTACCCGCCATTGCAGGTAATAGGCTGGCATTTGGGAATCATGGCCCTCATTTATTGCAACAACTTCATCAATATCATGGTGAACAACAAGGATTCGGTATTTTATGTGCTGGCCGCGTTGTTCATTTTGGCCGGTGCTTCGCAATACTATGCCTGGTTCGACATTACCCTTTACACCCATCCTATTTTTGATTACTTGTATAATCTGCCTTGGACGGCCATTGTACCGTGGATGTTGGTTGTAGCTCTGTATTTTTCCGCGTTTGCCTATTTCAAAAAGCATATGTTCTTGGATGGGGGATTGGCCAAAAAGCAAACCGAGGCCCGTACCGAAAACCTGGATTGGCTCAACCGTTTTGGCAATTTGGGAACCTTTTTAAAGAACGACATCAAACTGATCAAGCGAAACAAGCGTTCGCGCACCGCCGTGATCATGGGCTTCTTCTTTATTTTTTATGGATTGCTCTTTTTTACCCGTTCCATTGAGGTATATGACAATCCGTATTGGAAGATTTTTGCCGGTATTTTTGTTACCGGGGGCTTCTTGTTCAGCTTTGGGCAGTACGTGCCCAGTTGGGACAGTAGCTATTATCCGCTCATGATGAGCCAAAACATCAAGTACCGGGAATATTTGACCTCCAAATGGTATTTGGTTATTATTGCGACCATTATTTCTACTATTTTGGCCAGTTTCTACGTGTATTTCGGCTGGGAGGCCTATGCCGCGGTTTTGGTCGGGGCCATTTATAATGTAGGCATCAATAGTTATTTGGTGCTTTGGGGAGGGGCTTATGTGAAGACTCCTATTGAACTCACTTCGAATAAAAAAGCCTTTGGTGACAAACAGGCCTTTAATGCTAAGACCCTATTGTTGACTTTGCCCAAGATTCTTTTGCCCATCGTAATTTTTGCCATCGGTCAATTGCTGATAGGCCCCGTGGCAGGATACCTCTTTGTGGCGGCTTTTGGACTGTTGGGCTTTGTGTTCAAGGAGCGGGTGTTCAAAATGATAGAGAACATTTACAAAAAAGAAAAATACAAGACCCTTTTGGCCTACAAACAGAAATAACAAATCGACCTTAAATACTGACAATACATGATAACAGCACATACCCTTTCAAAAAAATACGGAGCGCAGACCGTTTTGAATATCGATCACTTGGAAATTCCCAAAGGACAAAGCTTTGGACTGGTAGGCAACAATGGAGCCGGTAAGACCACTCTTTTTAGCCTGTTGTTGGATTTGATCCAGCCCACTTCTGGGCATATCATCAACAATGGGGTGCAGGTGGATGAAAGCGAAGCATGGAAACCTTTTACTTCCGCTTTTATTGATGAATCCTTTTTGATCGGATACCTTACCCCCGAGGAATATTTCTACTTTATCGGGGAACTCCGCGGCAGGAACAAAGCCGATGTGGACGCCCTTTTGGAAGGATATAGCGATTTTTTCCATGGGGAGATTTTGGGTCAGAAAAAATATTTGAGGGACCTTTCCAAAGGAAACCAGAAGAAAGTGGGCATTGTGGCCAGCTTTATCGGCAATCCGGAAGTGGTGATTTTGGACGAACCCTTTGCCAATTTGGATCCCACAACACAGATCCGGTTAAAGGGCATCATCAAGGATCTTGCCGCCAAAGAGGAGGTTACCGTGTTGGTCTCCAGCCACGATTTGATCCATGTAACCGAAGTGTGCGAGCGTATTGTGGTGCTCAATAAAGGAGAGATTGTGAAGGACATCCATACCTCTACCGAAACCTTGAAGGAACTGGAAGCATTCTTTGGAGGATAAGACCTCTTAAAAGGACAATAAAACAATTCTTGTATTTTATCGATAAGCCTTATAATAATCTGAATTTTTTTGAGTTAAGGTTACACACGATTATCGATAATTTTGAAGTTTCGTCACGCACTTTTTATCGCCATGGTTGTTGGGGGACTGGCTTTTAACGCTTGCTCTACCCAAAAGGACAAATTCATCAACAGAAATTGGCACGCACTGAACACCAAGTACAACACCTTGTACAATGGAAATCTTGCTTTTGAAAAAGGCCGAGAAGAACTCAACAGTGGTTACAGCGATGACTATTGGGAAATCCTTCCCGTGGAACGCTTGGAGGTTACCGATGAGATCAAACTCGACTCTGAGGACAACAACCCCAACTTTATCATTGCAGAGGAAAAAGCCACTAAGGCCATCCAAAAGCATAGCATGGACATTAAGGACGAAGAGCGAAATCCCCAAACAGATGAAGCTTTCCTATTGTTGGGCAAGGCCAGATATTTTGACCAACGTTACATTCCTGCCTTGGAAGCGTTCAACTATATCCTGAGAAAGTACACGCAAAGCGATAAATTGAACGAGGCCACCATTTGGAGGGAAAAGACCAATATGCGGTTGGACAATCCCGAAGTGGCCATAAAAAACCTAAAAAGGTTGTTCAAATATGAAAGTTTGAAGGATCAGGAATATGCCGATGCCAATGCCGTTTTGGCACAATGCTACATCAACCTGAACGCTCCCGATACGGCCATCCAAAAATTGAAAGTGGCACAGGCATACACCAAAAAGAATCCAGAAAAAGGCCGTTACCTGTTCATTATCGGGCAGTTGTACAACCAATTGGGTCATAAGGACAGTGCCAACTATGCTTTTGACAAGGTCATTGCACTCAACCGAAAGTCTCCCAGGGTGTACATGATCAATGCACATTTAAAAAAAATCCAGAATACAGAACTAACGGATTCCAATAAAGAGGACATGTTGGAGTACCTCACCGATTTGGAAGAGAATCGGGAAAACCGACCTTTTTTGGATAAGATTTATCGCGAAGTGGCCCAATTCCATCTGGCCAATGGGTCAGACAGTCTAGCCTTGGCCTATTACAACAAATCCCTTAGGGCTACCCAAGGAGAAAAGAAACTGAACGCCCTCAACTACCAAAGTCTGGCCGATTACTATTTTGACCAGGACGAATACAAAACAGCAGGGGCCTATTACGACAGTACCCTGACCAACTTGGCAGAAAACACGAGGCAGCACCGCAACATCAAGAAAAAGTTGGACAACTTGGAGGATGTGATCAAGTACGAAGATATCGTTCAAAATGCGGACAGCATCATTACCCTATATCAAATGCCGGAAGCGGAGCGAAAGGCCTATTTTGAAGATTTTATCGCCGAGCTGAAACGCAAGGACGAAGCGGCTGCAGAAAAGGAGCAGAAACGTGCTGCGGCCGGGTTTGCCACTTTTGCCAACAGCAAGGGCGGCAAGGAGAACAAGGGCAAGTTTTATTTTTACAACATCACCAGTTTGGGGTATGGTAAAAATGAGTTCAAGACCCAATGGGGCAACCGCACTTTGGAAGACGACTGGCGTTGGAGCAACAAATCCAAAACCTTGGTTTCCGAGGCCACGGGTGAAGAAATTGCGGAGAACGGTCAGCCTACAAACCTGACCGAAGACCAAAAATATTCCCTGGACTTTTATTTGGGAAGAATCCCCACGGATGTTGCCGTGATTGATAGCTTAAAGACCGAGCGGAACTTTGCCAATTATCAATTGGGTTTGATCTATATGGAAAAGTTCAAGGACAATATGTTGGCCGCGGCCAAATTGGAGCGCGTTTTAGCTTCTGACCCCGAAGAAAGACTTATCCTTCCATCCAAATATAATCTGTACAAGATCTATGAGGAATCCGGTAGCCCATTGGCCCAGAACATGAAGCAGGACATCATCCTGAACCATCCTGATACCCGTTATGCAGAAATCTTGCTGAACCCACAGGCGGTGTTGGAAGGGAATACCGATAGTCCCGATGCGCGGTATGATGCCCTTTACAAATTGTACGAGCAGCAGGAGTTTTTCAGGGTGATCACCCAATCGCAAGAATACATCAATAAGTTTACGGGTGACCCCATCGTACCCAAGTTCGAAATGTTGAAGGCAAATGCCATTGGCCGACTTCAAGGGTTTGAGCCGTTCAAGGAAGCGTTGAACTATGTGGCCTTGACCTATCCCAACAATCCGGAAGGAAAGAAAGCGGAGCAGATTGTGGAGGAACAATTGCCGAAATTGGAGAACAAGGAATTTTCCCCAGAGACGGGTTCTACCGGAGCCGGTAATTGGAAAGTGGTGTTCCCTTTCAAGATCCGGGATGATGAAAAGGCCTTGGCGCTCATGACCCGTTTGGAAGAAGCCATCAAGGAACTGCACTATAAAAATATTGTCTCCAAGGACATCTATAACCTAGAGGATGAGTTTGTGGTGGTGCATGGTTTCAGGTCGCAAGACTTTGCCCTGGGCTTTGCCGAGCTTATAAAAAACAATAAGGACTACCGCATTAAAGATGAGAATTTCGTAGTTTTATCGGACAACTACAAAATCATCCAGGTCCACAAGAACTTAGAATCATACAAAGCACAAATTTTAACCCCAAAACCTTAGAACACAATGTTTTCTGACAACAAAAAACCACGACCTATGAATGAATTTGGCGGACAACCCAACAGAATTGAGAAGAACACGAAAATTAAAGGTGATATCACTTCCGAAGCCGATTTTAGAATCGACGGAAAATTGGAAGGCAACGTAAAGACTTCCGGTAAGGTGGTCATTGGTAAAGACGGCTACATCCATGGAAAAGTGGAATGCGTGAATGCCGACATTGAAGGTAAGTTCAACGGCGAGCTTATGGTGAAGGACCTTCTTTCCCTAAAGGCTTCCGCAGTGATCGAAGGAACCGTAAGTGTGGCCAAGTTGGCCGTAGAACCTGGGGCTACCTTCAATGCTGCCTGTACCATGGGCAAAGCTGCCGCTGCTCCTGCTTCTTCTCCCAAACTGGAGACCACTAAGAGCAATGAGCCAGCAAAAGTCTCCTAAGAAGAACATAAAGAACAATTTAAATACAGCAGCCCGTTTGTCCGGTTCGGCCATTCAAATGGGCATTGTTATTTATTTGGCTGTACAAGGGGGAAAATGGCTGGACGGCCATTTTGGGACCGAAAAGGTCTTTATGCCCATCTGTACCATTTTGGGTGTGGCCATTTCCATATATTTGGTCATTCAGCAATTGAAAAGGATCAACAATTGAACATCAGGTCGTTCCCCTTCTTTTTTCTAACCCTTCTTTTGGTAGGTCTGACACTCCTTTCTTTTGCCCATTCTTGGGTTTTGCAAAACCAAGGCCTAGACCCGTATGGCAACCAACTGGTAAAAAGTTATGTGTTAAATATGATCATGGCTTCTCTAGTGTTTTTTGCCATCTATTTTTTCAGAGACAAATACCGGGACCTCCTTGGCTTCTTTTTTTTGGGTGGGAGTTTGATAAAATTTGTGCTTTTCTTCATTTTTCTCTATCCGGGGTACAACTTGGATGGCGTTTTGGAACGTGCGGAGTTCCTAGCTTTTTTTGTCCCGTACCTATTTTCCCTTTTTCTGGAAACTTACTTTTTGGTGAAACTGCTTAATACTGTGTGAAAAAGCCCAAGATTTTGGCAAAAAAATCAAAGGCATAAATAATAGTGTAAAAAGCTTTTTTCTTTTGAACAAGGAATGTATTTTTGCACCAATTTTTGAGGACCCATAGTTGCAGTGATATGCGATATTCTTTTGTAAGTAGAAATTTAGTTGCCGTATTCATAATGATTACGGGATTTGTATCGGCCCAAAACCATGAGGGAGAGGAAGTTGAATCCGGCGCCCATGATTTGAAGACCGAAATCAAGGAATATATCGACCACCACCTTCTGGATTCCCATGATTTCACTCTATTTTCCTATACCACGGATGAAGGTGAACACAAGAATATTGGGTTTCCGTTGCCAGTGATCCTGTGGGACAATGGTTTAAAAGTGTTTTCTTCTGCCCAATTGGAGCACGGTGAAGGCGTTGCCGAAGTTGATGGTAATTACTACACCTTATATCATAATAAAATCTACAAAACCGATGCTGAAGGCACCATCAATTTTGGTTCCCATCATGATGAGGAAGTTCATTCTGAGGATGCTTTCGGTGAAAACCTTGTGGTTGAGGATGCCCATCCTTCCAACGAAAAACCCTTGGACCTTTCCATTACCAAAAATGTAGTGTTTATCGCTTTGGTAGGCCTTTTGATGTTTTTGATGTTCCGTTCTGTGGCGGCCAACTATAAGAAAAGCAACATGCCCAAAGGTTTCGGAAGGGCGTTGGAGCCTCTGGTGATCTTCGTCCGTGACGAGATTGCCATTCCCAACATTGGGGAGCACAAGTATAAAAAGTACATGAGCTATTTGTTGACCGTGTTCTTTTTTGTGTGGATCATCAACCTGTTGGGCCTTACCCCACTGGGAGTGAATGTGACCAATAACATTGCGGTTACCTTCGCCCTTGCATTGATCACGTATTTGATTACCACTTTTTCCGGAAACAAGAATTACTGGAAACACATCTTCTGGATGCCGGGTGTTCCTGTTCCCATGAAAATCATTTTGGCCCCTATTGAATTGTTGGGAACCTTCATCAAACCATTTTCATTGATGATTCGTTTGTATGCCAACATTACGGCCGGCCACGTGGTATTGATGAGCATCATCGGGCTCATGTTTATTTTCAAGAACTGGATCGGAAGTCCGTTGTCGTTTGTTCTCGCGTTTACCCTATCCTTATTGGAATTGTTGGTGGCCGCATTGCAAGCGTATATCTTCACCATGTTGTCTGCCCTTTATTTTGGAATGGCAACCGAGGAAGATCATCATTAAGTAAGAACGTTTAATATTTAAATTCATATATCATGACAATTCCAAACATCGTAGGTGCTGGTTTGATCGTAATCGGAGCAGGATTGGGTATCGGTAGAATCGGTGGTCAGGCAATGGAAGCCATTGCTCGTCAACCTGAAGCTTCTGGTAAGATCCAAACTGCCATGTTGATTGCTGCCGCTCTTATTGAAGGTATCGGTTTCGCCGCTCTTTTTGCTGCTTAATCACCGAAAGAAAAAGTGAAGGCCATAGCGGTTGGCTATGGCCCTTCATTTAAAATGATATAGTTTAAAAGATTTAAAAAAACAGTAGAGATACATGGAAAAGTTACTGGAACAGTTTTCCTTAGGGTTGTTTGTATGGCAGTTGATACTCTTCATCGGACTGCTACTTTTGTTGCGCAAGTTCGCATGGAAACCCATTTTGAACGCCGTTGAAAAAAGGGAAGAGGGTATCAAAGGTGCTCTTGAGGCAGCAGAGGCAGCCAAAAAGGAAATGCAGAACGTTACTGCCGATAGCGAAAAGCTGTTGAAAGAAGCGAGAGCAGAAAGGGACACCCTTTTGAAGGAAGCACGCGAGATCAAGGAAGGGATCATTTCCGAGGCTAAAGAACAAGCGCAGGTAGAAGGCGATAAAATGATCAAGCAGGCCCAGGCCACCATCGAAGCCGAGAAGAAAGCTGCTGTTGCCGACATCAAGGCACAAGTTGCCAACCTTTCTGTGGAGATTGCCGAAAAAGTAATCAAAGAAGAACTGTCCAACAAAGACAAACAACTTAAGTTGGTTGATGATATGTTGGGCGATATCAAATTGAACTAAAAGCGCATGAACGAGAACAGGGCAGCCATACGCTACGCAAAGGCAACGTTGGACTACGCAGTGGAGAAGAAAGCGGCAGAGGCCGTGGAAAAGGACATGCGTACCATTGCTGCCACCATTTCCGAGAACAAGGAGCTTCAAGGTCTTTTGGAAAGCCCAATCGTTAAATCGGAAATCAAGAAAAACGTCTTGTTGGAAGTCTTCAAAGATGCCGACGAGATTACCAAAGGCCTCGTGCAGACCATGCTCGACAATAAACGGATCGCCATGTTGCAGGAAGTGGCCTATAAATACATCATCCAATACGAAAAAATGAAAGGTGAGGAAGTGGCCTACGTGACCACCGCTGTTCCTTTGACGCCCGAGTTGGAGAAGAAAATCTTGGACCAAGTGACCAAGGCCACGGGTAACAAAGTCACCATTGAAAACAAGGTCGACGAAAGCATTCTCGGCGGATTTGTGCTAAGAGTGGGCGACACCCAGTACGATGCGAGCATCGCGAACAAGTTGAACGGATTAAAAAGAGAATTTACAAATAGTCTATAAAAATGGCAGGAGTAAAAGCCGCTGAGGTATCAGCAATTTTGAAAAAACAGTTATCAGGTTTCGAGGCGACCGCTTCTTTGGACGAAGTAGGTACCGTATTACAGGTAGGTGACGGTATTGCCCGTGTCTATGGACTTTCCAATGCCCAATATGGGGAATTGGTAGAGTTTGAAGGCGGTATGCAGGGTATCGTTTTGAACCTTGAGGAAGACAACGTTGGTGTGGTATTGTTGGGTCCATCCAAAGAAATTGTGGAAGGTGCCACTGTGAAAAGAACAGAGCGTATCGCATCCATCAACGTTGGCGAAGGAATTGTTGGTCGTGTGATCGACACCCTAGGTACCCCTATTGATGGTAAAGGACCTATTTCTGGTGAAACTGTTGAAATGCCATTGGAAAGAAAAGCTCCTGGTGTAATTTTCAGACAACCGGTAAACGAGCCACTACAGACCGGTATCAAGGCGGTAGACGCCATGATTCCGATCGGTCGTGGACAAAGGGAGTTGGTGATCGGTGATAAGCAAACAGGTAAGACTACGGTTTGTATCGATACCATCTTGAACCAAAAAGAATTTTTTGATGCAGGTCAGCCTGTTTACTGTATCTACGTTGCCGTAGGTCAGAAAGCATCCACTGTAGCTGCTATTGCCAAGACTTTGGAAGACAAAGGTGCTTTGGCCTATACAACCATTGTTGCCGCTAACGCTTCCGATCCTGCACCAATGCAGGTATATGCTCCTTTCGCTGGTGCTGCCATCGGAGAGTATTTTAGGGATACCGGTCGTCCTGCCTTGATCATCTATGATGATTTGTCAAAACAGGCGGTGGCTTACCGTGAGGTATCCTTGTTGTTGAGAAGACCTCCAGGTCGTGAAGCATATCCTGGTGACGTTTTCTACCTTCACTCCAGATTGTTGGAGCGTGCTGCCAAGGTAATTGCCGATGACGATATTGCCAAGAACATGAACGACCTTCCCGAATCTTTGAAATCCAAAGTAAAAGGTGGTGGATCGTTGACCGCTCTTCCAATCATCGAAACCCAAGCAGGTGACGTTTCTGCCTATATCCCAACCAACGTGATCTCCATTACCGATGGTCAGATCTTTTTGGAGCAGGATTTGTTCAACCAAGGGGTTCGTCCTGCGATCAACGTGGGTATCTCCGTATCCCGTGTGGGTGGTTCCGCTCAGATCAAGTCCATGAAAAAAGTGGCCGGTACCTTGAAACTGGACCAGGCCCAGTTCCGTGAATTGGAAGCTTTTGCCAAGTTCGGTTCCGATTTGGATGCCGCTACCTTGAACGTAATCGAAAAAGGACGTAGGAACGTGGAGATCTTGAAACAAGGTCAGAACGATCCCTACACCGTGGAAGATCAGGTGGCCATTATCTTTGCAGGTTCCAAGAACTTGTTGAGGGATGTTCCTGTGAACAAGGTAAAAGAATTTGAAAAAGATTTCTTGGAGTTCTTGAACGCAAAGCACAGGGATGTATTGGATGCCCTTAAGGCCGGTAAATTGACCGATGAGGTAACCGATACCCTGACCGCTGTTTGCAAAGATCTTTCAAGTAAGTATAAGGCATAACAATTGTCATTCCTGTGAAAGCAGGAATCCATAAAAATAAGATTCCGCATCAAGTGCGGAATGACAAAATAGAATATGGCGAATCTAAAGGAAATACGGAATAGGATTTCATCCATCGGCTCAACGATGCAGATTACCAGTGCCATGAAAATGGTGTCTGCCGCAAAGTTGAAAAAGGCCCAGGATGCCATCACGGCCATGCGCCCTTATGCGGATAAGCTAACGGAACTTCTTCAAGGTCTGAGCGCCAGCTTGGACGGCGATGGAGGTAGTATTTTTGCCGAAAATAGGGCCGTGAACAAAGTTTTGGTGGTGGCCATCACCTCAAACAGAGGGCTTTGTGGAGCATTCAATTCCAACATCATCAAACAATGCAATACGTTGGTTGCCGAAACCTATGTCGGTAAGCAGGTAGATTTTCTGTCCATAGGTAAAAAAGGAAACGACATCCTTCGAAAAAAGAACACCATTGTGGCCAACCACAGCAAAGTGTTTGATGATTTGACCTTTGACCATGTTGCCGAAATCGCAGAGTTTTTGATGGAGCAATTCACCGTGGGGAATTATGACAAGATTGAACTGGTGTACAACAAGTTCAAGAATGCCGCTACCCAAATTGTGATGACGGAGCAGTTTTTGCCTATCGTGAGCATGGAAGGAGATGCCTCCAAGGCTGCCGACTATATTTTTGAACCATCCAAAGTAGAGATTGTTAAGGAATTGATTCCCAAATCCTTGAAGACCCAATTGTACAAGGCTATCAGGGATTCTTTCGCCAGTGAGCACGGTGCCCGTATGACGGCTATGCACAAAGCTACCGACAACGCCAAAGATCTAAGGGACCAATTGAAATTGACCTATAACAAGGCCCGCCAGGCCGCCATTACCAATGAGATTTTGGAAATTGTTGGTGGAGCGGAAGCGTTGAACAATTAGGCCGATAGTAATGAGGCCAAATATTCATATGCCTAAGCTTTGAACGGTTAATCCCAAGAACGTATAAAACAAATAAGGCTTCCTTCGGGTGGCCTTTTTATTTTTCTGCCATGGTGGATAAAGGCTTTTACGTAACTTGTAGCCACCTAAACAAGGATTAAAAGAACACGCACCGATTGAATCCGTTAAAGAGGCTCTTTAAGCAGACTTTTATCTATGGCCTGGCCACAGTAATGCCAAGGGTCATTTCTTTCTTCTTGTTGCCGCTATACACTGCTGTGTTCGAAAATGCATCGGGTTACGGACAGTATACCAACATTTATGCTTGGATTGCTATTTTCAATGTATTCTTGGCTTATGGAATGGAAACCGCTTTTTTCCGTTTTTATCACAAGAGTGAGGATAGGGACAAGGTCGTTTCCACATCGTTGATATCCCTTTTGGCCTCTTCCTTGGGCTTTTTGATTTTTGCCCTTGCCGTAAAACAATGGTTGTCGTCCGTAACCGATATCAACCCGGATTACCTCAAGTTTACCACCTACATTTTGGTTTTGGATGCCTTGGTCATCGTTCCCTTTGCTTTGCTAAGGGCCAACGAAAAACCCATGCGGTATGCCATTTTAAAAACATTGAATGTGGCCATCAACTTGGGATTCAATGTATTTTTCCTTTTGATGCTTCCTGAAATGGCTGAACAATCGGGAGCAGGATTCTTTGCCTCCATCTACAAACCCAATTGGGAAATCCATTATGTATTGATCTCCAACGTGATTGCCAGTGGCATTACGCTGTTGATGTTGCTTCCGATGTATTTCAAGGCATCGTACAAATTCGATTCCATCCTTTGGAAACAGATGATGAAATATGCCGGGCCAGTAATGGTCGCGGGTATTGCCTTTACCATAAACGAAGTGCTGGACAAGATTCTGTTGACCCAATTGTTGCCTTCGGATATTGCCGAAGCAGAAGTGGGCAAATATGGGGCCTGTTATAAATTGGCCCTGTTCATGACCCTTTTTGGTACCGCATTCCGAATGGGAGTGGAGCCTTTTTTCTTCAGTCATGCCAAAACCGAGAAACCTCAGAAAACCTATGCCCAGATCACCAATTATTTTGTGATTTTGGGTAGCATTATTCTGCTGGGGGTCATCGCCTTCGTGGATGTTTTGGGCAAATTGCTGTTGAACAATCCCGTGTATTGGGAGGCATTGGATGTAGTTCCCTTGATTCTTTTGGGCAGTTTCTGCCTAGGCATCTATCACAACCTATCCGTTTGGTACAAGGTAACGGACCAAACCAAGTTTGGCGCCTATATTTCATCTATCGGCGCACTGATCACCTTGATCATCAACATCGGATTCATTTCCAAATTTGGATATATGGCTTCGGCCTGGGCGACTTTGGCCGCCTATGGCAGCATGATGCTTTTGTCCTATTACTTTGGAAGAAAGTACTACCCCATACCGTACAACATGCGCAAAATTCTGTTCTATCTTACGGTTTCCATTGTGTTTTCTATCCTGTCCTTCTATGTTTTTAATAGAAATTTAATAGCAGGCAGCATACTACTTTTGCTATTTTTGGGGTTAGTGTATAAGATGGAGGGGGATAAATTAAAAAGCATTTTTTTAAAGCGTGGAAATTAAAATCATCAATAGATCTGGGCACACATTGCCCCATTATGAAACGTTGGCATCAGCAGGTATGGACCTTAGGGCCAATCTGGAAGAACCAATTGTTTTGAAACCTCTGGAAAGAGCCATAGTACCAACCGGTATTTTTATGGAATTACCCATAGGATATGAAGCCCAAGTAAGACCTCGCAGCGGATTGGCAGCCAAAAAAGGCATCACGGTTTTGAATGCTCCCGGCACCATCGATGCCGATTATCGTGGAGAAGTGGGTGTAATCTTGGCCAATATCTCTTCTGAGGACTTTGTAGTTGAAAACGGAGAACGTATTGCCCAACTCGTCATCGCCAAACATGAACGTGCCGTTTGGGTAGAAGTGGATGCCCTCTCTGATACGGCAAGAGGTGAAGGAGGCTTTGGGAGTACCGGCACGAAATAAGAATGGAATTGTCAGGTCGAGCGCAGTCGAGGCCTCTTTATAAAAAAGTATAACCATTAAAGGACACCTGCCTTCGCAGGTGTGTAACATATGAAAATAATCGTACCCATGGCGGGAAGAGGATCCCGTTTAAGACCACATACCTTAACCATTCCCAAACCATTGATTCCTGTGGCTGGGAAACCTATCGTTCATCGTTTGGTGAGCGATATTGCCAAAGTGTTGGGAGAGCCCATTACGGAGGTTGCCTTTATTTTGGGAGAGCCAGCCTTTTTCGGCGACGATGTGGTGGAAAGTTTGATGCAACTGGCAGCTGAACTGGGGGCCAAAGGTTCCATTTACCGTCAGGACCAACCCTTGGGTACTGGTCACGCCATTATGAGTGCCAAAGAATCCTTGAGTGGGCCTGCCGTGATTGCCTACGCCGACACCTTGATCAGGGCCGATTTCGATTTGGATAAAACTGCCGATAGTGTTATTTGGGTGAAGCAGGTCGATAGACCCGAAGCATATGGCGTAGTAAAATTGAACGGGGACTCCGAAATTGTGGAATTGGTTGAAAAGCCTAAGGAGTTTATTTCCGACTTGGCCGTAATCGGAATCTATTACTTCAAGGACGTGAGCGTGCTTAGAAATGAACTACAACATGTCCTCGATAATGATATTACCAATGGAGGGGAATACCAGATCAATGATGGTATCAAAAGGATGATGGAAAAGGGCATGAAATTTGTTCCAGGTAAGGTGGACGAATGGATGGATTGCGGCAACAAAAATGTGACCGTGGAAACCAATCAGAGGATGTTGGGCTTTTTGGAAAGGGAAGGCGAAAATATGATCTCGGATTCCGTGACGCTCGAAAATGCCAACATCATCGAGCCATGTTATATTGGTGAAAACGTGGTACTTAAAAATACCACGGTTGGGCCTTATGTGTCCATTGGGAACAATACCGTTTTGGAAAACTCGACCGTAAAGAACAGCATCATCCAAAACGAAAGTAAAATTTACAATGCCAACCTCGATAACGCCATGATCGGCAATTATGTGGTTTTTAATGGTAATTTTGAGTCTATTAGCATTGGGGATTATTCCGTTTTGGAATAACTTCGATACGATTTTTGAACAGATGGGGACCTGAATCATATGAAAAGGATTTTTTTTCTTTGGATGGGAGTTGCAGTGTCAGCAATGACATGGAACACCTCCTATGCCCAAGAAGAACAGGAAAGTGCCGAGGTGTATCTGGAAGAATATACCGATGAGTTTCAAGAAAACTTTTTTGAGGCACTCAAGCAAAAAGGCATCCAAAACTACGACCGCGCCATTGATCTGTTCTTAAAATGTAAACAGTTGGATTCCAATGACGATGTGGTGGACTACGAATTGTCCAAAGCGTATTTGCTGGACAAGAAATTCGTTCAGGCCCAGGAATATGCCATTGAAGCGCTTCTTGCCGAACCTTCGGATTATTGGTATTTGGACAATTTGGTTTCCGTGTTGGAACAACAAGGAAGTCCTTTGGAAACCATCAAGGCACAGATTCCATATGAAAACCAAAAGTTGAAGGAAAACCTGGCGTTGTGCTATTTCAAAAGAAAGCAATATGCCGATGCCCAAAAAATCTTGAAGGAATTGAACAATTCACCTTTGGCATTGGAATTGGGGCGAAAAATCAATGATTCCATCCAAGGGGAAAAGGGAAAAACCGCTGTTCCGGTTGTGCAACAAGAAGAAAGGAATACAGATGACCCTGTTGCCAAGTTGCGGACGCAGTTGGAGAAACTGTTGGCCGCTTCGGATTATAAGAATGCCTTGACCGTATCCAAGGAGGCGTTGGACACGTATCCGTTACAGCCCTATTTTTATTTTGCCTATGGCACTGCCCTTAACAATACTTCCAATGCCAATAAGGCCATTGAGGTTTTGGAGAGTGGTCTCGATTATCTTTTGGAAGACGGACCTTTGCAGAACAATATGTACAGGGAACTTTCAAAAGCGTATGCCAAAATTGGTAACACCCAAAAAGCGAACGAATATTTGAACAAGATAAATTCCGGATTATGATGATGAAGCGAAGAGTCAAATATGTTAGAACCATGGGAATGCTACTTCTCGTGCTTACCCTAGGAGCTTGTAAAAGCACCAAATCCGTTACTGGAGGCGAAGCGGATGCCAGGCTGTCCGCAAAAAATATCATCAACAACCATTATACCAACCAACCCCGTTTTAAAACGTTGAGTGGGAGGGTGAAGATTGATTATACCAACGGAGACGAGTCACAGGGAGTGAATGTTAGTTTGAGGATGGAAAAGGACAAGGTAATCTGGATGAGTGCCCCTCTCGGAGTGGTCAAGGCCCACATTACACCGGATAAGGTTTCTTTCTACAACAAGTTGGAAAACGAATACTTCGATGGTGATTTTAGTTATTTAAGCCATTTGTTGGGCACGGACCTCGATTTTGAAAAAGTACAGAACCTGTTGTTGGGCAATGCCGTAATGGATTTGAGAAAGGAAAAGTACAACTCCGAGATTTATGACGGCAACTACCAACTAAAGCCCAAAAATGCCCAGGAGCTTTTTAAAATCTTGTTCCAATTGGAACCGAAAAACTTCAAGATTGCGACCCAAGAAATTTCACAGCCTGAAAAAGCAAGACAGTTGAGCGCAAAATATACCTATCAGGATATTTCAGGGAACGTGTTGCCCGATGAAATCCTGATTACGGCCGAGGAAGCTGGGGAGTTGACCAAGATCGACCTTAGTTTTCGTAACCTGGAACTGAACAAACCCATGAATTTCCCTTACAAAGTGCCTAAAGGATTTGACAAAATTACATTAAAGTAATATGAAAGGTAAAATTTCATATTGTTTTTATTTTCTTATACTTACGATTTTTATATCGCAAAATTCCTTTGCCCAGACCAGCGAACAGAAATCCTTGGAGGCCAAACGGGAACGTCTTCAGGAGGAAATCAAGGAAATCAACCGTTTGCTCTTTGCCGAAAGGAAGGAAAAGGGGACCGTTTTGGATCAAATGGAGGCTTTGGACAATAAGATCAACGTTCGACAAGAGCTTATTCGGGTCACCAACCAGCAATCCAATCTGCTCAATCGGCAGATCAATGTCAACATCAGGAACATCAGTAAATTAAGAGAGGATCTCAAGCTGCTTAAAGAAGATTATGCCAACCTGATCCAAAAGACCTATCAGAACAAATCGCAGAGCAATAGATTGATGTTCCTTCTTTCCGCCGAAAATTTCTTTCAGGCATTCAAGCGTTTCCAGTACATGCAACAATATGCCAAGCACCGGAAGAAACAGGGGGAGAATATCATCAAAAAGACAGAGGAATTGACCCAATTAAATCAAGATTTGGTACGCCAGCGTAAAGAAAAAGAGCAACTGTTGGCAGAAAACACCAAGGCGAAGAATGAACTTTCCAAAGAAATTGAATCCCAAAGAAGCCTTTTAACGAGCATCAAGCAGAATGAGGCCAAATACACTGCCGCTATCTCCGAAAAGCAAAAGGAGGCCCGTAAAATTGACCGTGAGATAGAACGATTGATCAAGAGTGCAATCGCTAGTTCAAATAAAAGTTCGGGCAAGTCCACAAGCAGCGCCACTTTTGCTTTAACGCCAGAGTCCAAATTGGTCGCCGATAACTTTTCGGCCAACAAAGGAAGGCTCATTTGGCCTGTGGAAAAGGGTATCAAAAGCCAAGGTTATGGGGTATATGCTGACAAACTGTATCCGGGCATCAAACATCAGAACAACGGGGTTACCATCACCACCGACAAAGGCAGCAAGGCCAGGGCCATTTTTGAGGGAGAGGTCATTGCCATCCTTTCTGTTCCCGGAGGAAACAAAGGGGTTCAGGTAAAGCACGGAAACTACATCAGCACCTATTATAACCTATCCACGTTGTATGTAAAAAAAGGGGACAAGGTTACTGCAAAGGATATCTTGGGTGAAATAGATACCAATCGGTTTGATGGCACTACCAAATTGAAGTTTTATCTTTATAAAGATTCCAATCGCTTGAATCCTGAGGATTGGATCTATCAACTATAGCTTATGAAAAAAATTACAGATTTGCGGGGGACTTTTGAACTGCACAACGGGGTCCAGATGCCGTATTTTGGGTTGGGCGTATATCTATCCAAAGATGGAAGCGAAGTGATCCACGCCGTTAAAGATGCCTTGGACCATGGCTATCGCCATATTGATACCGCTGCTATATATAATAATGAGGAAGGAGTGGGAACCGGTATCAAGGAAAGTTCTGTGGACCGAAAGGACGTTTTTCTCGTCAGTAAGGTCTGGAACACGGACCAAGGATACGATTCCACCCTAAAAGCCTTCGAGGCTAGTTTGGAACGACTGGGAACCGATTATTTGGATCTTTATCTGATCCATTGGCCCAAAGGCGATTTATCGAAGGAAACCTGGAAGGCAATGGAAAGACTTTACAAAGAGAAACGGGTAAGATCCATTGGGGTCAGTAATTTTTTGCAACACCATTTGGAAGATCTATTGACTTCCGTAGAAATTGTTCCTATGGTGAACCAAATGGAGTTCCATCCGTATTTGGTGCAACAAAAGCTGTTGGATTTTTGTAACGCCAATCGTATTCAATACGAAGCTTGGTCCCCATTGATGCAGGGTAATATCTTTGATTTGGACATCATGAAGGATTTGGCCGCCAAATACAACAAGACCATTGCACAGATCGTATTGCGATGGGACCTCCAAAAGGGTGTGATCACCATTCCCAAATCGTCCAAAAAGGAACGCATTATTGCCAATGCAGATCTGTTCGATTTTGAGATCAGCGACGAGGATGTAAAACTGCTGGATAGCCTGGACAGGGGCAAACGATTTGGTCCGGACCCTGACAACTTCAATTTTTAGTATTAGGACATGAACAAGGCCTTCAGTTCCGTGGCATCTGAAGGCTTTAATTTGCCGGCCAGCACCAAGCTCAATTGCTTTCTTCGGAGTGCTGCGGCAAACCGTTCCTTCTCCAAATCGGTTTCGGGCTCCAAAGGTGGAACTTCGGTGGGTTTTCCGGTATCATCCACCGCTACGAAGGTATAAATGGCCTCATTGGCCTTAGTACGCTCTCCCGTAAAGCGATCCTCGATCCACACATCAATAAAGATTTCCATAGAGGTTTTGAAGGCACGGGAAACCGCAGCTTCCACGGTGACTACGCTACCCAAGGGGACGGCACGGTTGAAGGCCACATGGTTTACCGAAGCGGTCACCGTAATCCTCCGGCTGTGTCTTCTGGCCGAAATACTGGCCGCTCGATCCATACGGGCCAGTAGTTCCCCTCCAAAAAGATTGTTGAGAGGATTGGTTTCACTGGGCAGGACCAAATCGGTCATGATGGTTCGTGATTCACTTGGAGTTTTAGCGCGCATACCTATACATTTTGCGCAAAGATATTGAAGTGGGGAATGGTTTTAAAAAAACGGGGATTATTTCTCGGAAAGCAACCAGGCGTCCCTTGAATCTGTTGCCTTTACCTTTTTCAGAAAGGCAAGGGCTTCCTTGGGGTCGTCAAAGCTGTCGTAGGCCACTTGGTGGAGACCATAACGGTTCACACCCAAATAAAAGGCATTGAATCCTTTTTCCTTGAGCTGGGCCACTTTTTTCTCGGCGTTCTGTTCTTCACGAAAGGCACCAGCAATCACATGGTGCTTGCCCAGATGCCGTTTGGTCACCTCAATGTTTACGGCCGGCAGTTCCAATGGTGCACTTTCAAAGAAAGTGGCTTCTTGGATCAAGCGGGAAACTTCTTGTTGGGCATCCTGTTGCGCGGCAACCTGTTTTTGTTGAAGATCTCCGTAAGTACGATAACCGGTTACCCCTAATGAAACGGCTAACAAAATAACCGCGGCATATTTCAACCAAGGTCTGAACGAAGTGGTTTCCCTAACCTCTGGAGTGATGATGAAAGGAATTTTTTCTTCCAGTTCCTGTACTTCTTCTTTTAGCACTTCACGCTGGATGGGCGTAGCGGCAAAGGAAGAGAGTCCGAAAGATGAGGTAAGAAAATTGATCTTGTTCTCTGGTTGAAACTGGATTTTTTGATCTCTATTGTGGAAAAGTTTACCGATACCATATAGTTCGATGCTCTCCCCTTGGCTCAATCTGGTGTTCCAATCTTTGGAAACATCTTCTACTTCCTGCAACATTTCCTCATATCCCAACTTTTTTTCCTTGGCAATATGGGACACTAAAAGTCCATCATTCTTGGAAAGTTGAGCATTAAAGGATATGGTCTTGGAAGGAGGGATCAAGGCATTGGTGGCCTTGTCAATTTCCGCGGATTTACCATGTGCCAAGAAAGCCCCAAAACCAGGTACTACGACACAATTATACTCGAACAACAATTTTTCTATGTAAGAATCAATCCGCATAGCCACAAATATTGTAAAAAATGAAAGAGTACAAAATAAGCCGAATAACTTTTTATTAACATTTGAAAATCTGTATTTTGTGGACAACTTTGACTCCCAAATCAAATGACTGAACCTGAAATTATTGCGGCCCTGAGGCTGCAGTCCATTCCCAATATTGGCGATATTACCGCAAAGAAATTAATTGCCCATTGCGGAAGTCCAAAAGCAGTTTTTGAGGACAAATTGCAGCACTTGCTTAAAATTGATGGTATTGGCAGACAGACCCTAAAGGATTTGTTCGAGCCCGTATATCTTGATGAAGCTGAAAGGGAATACCAATTTTTATCCAAGGAAGGCATTGCCCCTCTTTATTTTATGGATGAAGGATACCCCGACCAATTGAAGCATTGTGTGGATGGTCCTATATTGTTGTTCCAACGGGGAAATATCGATTTGAAACACCGGAAAATCATTAGTGTGGTGGGAACAAGGAACGTGACCAATTATGGAACCTCGTTCTGTGAGACCTTTATCGAGGAAATTGCACCCTTGAATCCCGTAATTGTGAGTGGCCTGGCTTATGGGGTGGACATGGCCATACAGAAGGCTGCAATGGACAAAGGTCTGCAGACCGTTGCCTGCCTAGCCCACGGATTGAACCAAATCTATCCGAAGGCCCATAAAAAGTACAAACAATCTATTGAGGAACATGGAGGTTTTTTGACGGAGTTCTGGAGTACGAGTCAACCCGATCGGGAAAACTTTTTGAAACGGAATCGGATCATTGCCGGAATGAGTGAAGCGACCGTTGTGGTGGAATCTGCTGAAAAGGGAGGCAGTCTCGTCACCGCGGATTTGGCCAACGGGTATAACCGCGAAGTGTTCGCGGTACCAGGAAGAGTCTCGGATAAGTGGAGCAAGGGTTGTAACGATCTCATCAAAAAGCAAAAAGCCCATATGTTGACGTCCGCAGCGGAACTGATCTATCTTTTGGGATGGGATTTGGAGCCTAAAAACGAGAAAAATCCAGTGCAAAAACAGCTGTTCGTCGAGTTGGATCCAACAGAACAGTCTATCTACTCGTATTTGCAATTGAACGGCAAACAATTGCTGGACACCGTGGCATTGGAATGCCAACTGCCCATTTTTAAGACATCGTCCACTTTATTGAATATGGAAATGAAGGGAGTGATCCGTCCATTGCCCGGTAAACTGTTCGAGGCGATTTAATACCCCAACTTCTCCCGCACTCTGGCCAGAACCTCGTTGGCCACTTTTCGGGCTTTTTCGGCACCATGGGCCAAAGCATCGTCCACTTCATTCAGGTGGTTCATGTAATATTCAAACTTTTCGCGAGGCTCATCAAACTTCTCAACGATCAGCTCGTACAACGCCTGCTTGGCATGCCCATAACCATAGTCTCCGGCCAAATAATTGGCACTCATTTCCTCAATCAGCTCTTGGGACGCCAAAAGTTTGTATAGAGCGAAGACATTGTCCTTGCTTGGATCTTTGGGATCTTCCATGGGGGTACTGTCGGTAATAATTCCCATGATCTGCTTGCGTAATTTTTTATCCGGTTGGAAGATATCGATGAGGTTGCCACGGCTCTTGCTCATTTTTTCGCCATCGGTGCCAGGCACATACATGGTCTGTTCGTGTACCTTGGCCTGTGGCAACACAAAGGTCTCTCCCATTTGGTTGTGGAACCTGGAGGCCACATCGCGGGTCATTTCCAAATGCTGTAATTGATCTTTTCCAACAGGCACGATATCGGCATCGTACAACAAAATATCCGCGGCCATGAGCATGGGGTAGGTAAAAATACCGGCATTTACATCTTCCAAACGGTCGGCCTTGTCCTTAAAGGAATGGGCCAACGTCAACCGTTGATAAGGAAAAAAGCAGCTAAGGTACCAAGCCAATTCAGCGGTTTGTGGAATATCGCTCTGGCGGTAAAAAACGGTTTTTTCAATATCCAGTCCAAAAGCCAACCAAGCAGAGGCAATGGCATAGGTGTTCTTTCTTAAAAGCTCCCCATTTTTGATCTGGGTGAGCGAATGCATATCGGCAATAAAAAGAAAAGAATCATTTTTGGGATCCTGCGCCATTTGAATGGCAGGAACAATAGCTCCCAAAATATTCCCCAGATGGGGCACCCCTGTACTTTGTATTCCGGTCAGAATTCGGGCCATGCTAAATTTTTGCCCGTAAAAGTAAGCATCCCTTGGGTATAAAAAAAGTGGTTGAAAAAGCTACTTTCATGCTATTGGTCTAAGGATGATGGTTCTTTGTTTTCAAAGCCGTTCAAAAAGGCTACTTTTAGCGCATGCTACAGCTAATGAAAAACATTGGGCACATCATCTATAGGATATGGTTCTATGTGTTGGTTGCCGTTCCCATCCTCTTGTTTTTCCCATTTTTATTACTATTGACCTTCTCGGAAAGTACCTATCCCCAATTTTTCTGGACAGCGCGTAATCTTTGGGCGAGACCAATTTTGTACGGAATGGGCTGTTTTCCCAAAATTGTAAGGGAACAACGTATGGTAAGGGGAAAGAGTTATATGTTGGTGGCCAACCATACCAGCATGTTGGACATTATGCTGATGTTGGTGGTGAGCCGGAATCCGTTTGTGTTTGTGGGCAAAAAGGAATTGGTCAAGATTCCCATTTTTGGGTTTTTCTACAAAAGGGTCTGCATTATGGTGGATCGTGACGATATTAAAAGTCGCACCGGGGTGTACCGAAGGGCCCAGAAACGACTGGATCAAGGATTGAGCATCTGCATATTTCCGGAAGGCGGGGTACCGGATGAGAAAGTGGTTTTGGATGCATTTAAGGATGGTGCCTTCAAAATGGCCATTGCACATAAAATCCCTGTTGTACCCATAACCTTTTATGATAACAAAAAGCGTTTTTCCTTTACTTTTTTTAGCGGAGGCCCAGGCAGGGTGAGGGCCAGGGTCCACCAGTTTTTTGAGACGGGTATCCTGAGTGCCGAAGATACATCCACATTAAGGGAAGAGGTGCGGGATGTAATATGGAACGAACTTACCGACCCCAGCTGGCCATGAGGTCATACAAGGTTTGGCAGTATTAAGGACGTTTTTCTGAACTGTTCTTTACCATTGGTAATCGTCTGGGTCTGATTTTGGATGGCATATCCCTTTACCGTATTAAGGAGTTCTATTTGGTCCTGCCATTTTAAGATACCGGCCCGATATTCCGGTTGGTTGGAGATATCGGAAACTAGGTCACGATATTCGACTTGGAGCACAACCTCAGTTTCCGAGGCCCTAAACACTATGTTGAAATGTTGCCCTTTGTGTTGATTGAACATGGAGTGTTCGATAATGTTTTCAAACAGCGTGTGGATCACAAAAGAAGGGATGACGGCCTCTTTCAACTCTTCGGTGTTTTTCTCCAAGGAAATGGTATATTCAAAGGAATCATCATAGCGCAATTTTTGGAGTTTTAGATACCAATGTAACATGTCAATCTCGTTGTAGAGGGATACGGTATCCTTGTCCAATTGCTTCAGATAGAACCTCATGAGCCTACTAAAGGTGGACAAGTATTCCAAAGCGGGAATCTTTTTTTCCGAAGTCACAAAATATTGAATGGCGTTCAACGAATTGAACACAAAGTGTGGGTTAAGTTGGGAGTTGAGGGCGCGAAGTTTGAATTCCAACATCTCCTCACGAATTTTTAACAGTTTTTTCTGTTTCTCTGCCAGCTCGCGATTGGCCCTGACACTTTTGATTTTAATAGCGCAAATAGAGGCCACTGCCGAAAGCATTTTGAGGTGGTGCGGGGTGAAGAAGCCAACTTCCGGATGTTCACAGTCGATTACCCCATAGACAATGTTTTCATGGGCTATGGGCACACAGATTTCAGAAAGTCGGTTATCATCGTCCTCTATGTACCTTGGGTCGTCTGAAGTATTGTTGATGATCTCTGCCTTGCCAGTTTTGGCAACCGCCCCTGTAATGCCGTGGCCCAAGGCTATTTCCAGATGGTTGAAGAGCGTTTTGTCCTTTGGGTTTTTGGGACCATAGGCAGCCTTTTGGACAAGGATATCATTTTCGGGTTCTAACAGATAGATGACACAGTCTACAAACCCGAGTCTGGAGATGCAGTTTTTGGCCAGATCCCAAAGAATATCATCTTCGTTTTCCTTCCCTAAAAGAGATTCGGAAAAATAGATGAGAATATCTTCAAACGGTTCACTTATCAAAATGGATGAGGTTAGTATTCAAAATTAAAGTAATAAAAATTTAATTATGAATGTCTTATAAAAAAAGTGCCCCGTTCTGGCGGGGCACTCAAGTGATTGTCTAAAGGACAATCTTCCTAACCAACATTTTATTTCCTAAAACTTGAAGCTGATACCACTGTACACGCCAATGGTAAAAGGACGGAAGTCCCCGGCAGTTTTGGAAAAGGTGTTCAATTGATATTTAAATACGGGTTCAATGCTCAACTGGAGCTTTGGCGCAAAATTGTAATTGAGCCCCATGCCCACATTGGCACTGAAGTTAGTGGAATTCACATTATTGGCCTCGCCTACTTCGGTAATGAGCTCATCGGATTCCAACAAAACGGAATTGTCCACCAAAAACAGGGAGCTTACTCCTCCAATAAGGTCCACCCCGAACTTTTTGTCCACAAGGGCATAGTTCAACTCCAACGGAACTTCAATATATCCCAGTTGCTGTACCATTTTACCATCCAAAGCAGGGGCCTCGCTCAAGGCAATTTCCTTGGAAGAGGCATCCGATAGTGCGTTGGCCGGACTTTTTTTGCTCTGGACCACAATGTTCTCAGAGGTTTCGCTGTAATTGATATTGTCGAATTTTTCACTCGAGGCCGATCGCAGGGTAGACGAGAAAACTACATCATTGGTGTCATATCCATAGTTCACTTTATGAATACCGGAACGTATTTTCAGTTTCTTGCCGATTTCATAGCCAACGGTAAGACCATAACTTAAGTTTAGGTTACCCGATTTGGAGTTGGAGGCAAAATCGGAATCTATGGGCGAGCCATTTCCAGATGCGCTAAAGTACACCGGAGCCACGGAAGGGCCAACGGACCATTTGCCAGATGTATTCTGGGCTACGATTTCCTCTTCCTCATCCTGTTCCTTGATGGCATCAAAAATGGATTTCTTTTCCGGATGTTCCTCTTCCTTCTCGTTCAAGGCAACAATCTCTTCTTCTTTATCCTGATTTAGAGTTTCCGAGACACGTTCTTCTTTTTTGATGCCATTGTCGGCGATAGCTTCGTTGTTCTTGGCCAGGTTCCGAGAAAGTTCGTCATTATTTTGAACTTGTTCGTCTGGGTACTTGGACTCTTCATTCCTATTGTCATTCAGGGCAATAGCGTCTTTTTCTTTTTGCACCTGCGTTTTGGGATTGGTCAAAGCATCATATGAACTACGATTCTTGTTGGTCCCTGCAACCTGTTCTTTGGAATGCGGAACTTTTTCAATCTCAGAGGATGCTTTGGCCGGATCCACTTGTTCCGAAGTACCCGCCGCCACACGTTCTGTTTCCGGAATACCTGAAGCATTTTGGAAATCCTTGACATCACTTCCTGTTGAATCCTGTTGAGTAGGTTCAACAGTGTTTTCCGTGTCCGTAATAATCTGATTGTCCACTTGCTCCTTGTCGGGCGGATTGATCAAGAAGAATAGGATGGCCAAGGCAGCGGCAACGCCACCAAGACGCCACCAAATTGGGATGACCCGCTTCTTTTGTTTCTTTTTGTCCAAAGACGACTCAATGGATTTCCAGACTTTTTCATCCGGTACTTCCTGAAAATTTTGGAAGGCGTCCTTGAACAATTGCTCTAAATTCTTTTTCCCCATCGTAAATCTATTTAAGCAATGTTGATTTTGGTTTTTTCTATTTTTTCCCTCAGAATCGTTTTGGCCCTTGCCAAATTCGATTTTGAGGTTCCAGTGGATGTCCCCAACATCTCACTGATCTCTTTATGGCTATAGCCGTCCAGAACGTATAGGCTGAAGGTCAACCTGTACTTGTGCGGCAAATCCTGTATATGTCCCAACAATGTGGACAGGCTGATATCGGTCTGCTCCGTATCGACCTCCACATCATCTTCAATGTTTTCAGAAATCACGTTGAGGTGCTGTTCCTTTCGGTATTTCTGAAGGACCGTGTTCACGGTAATGCGTTTCATCCAACCCTCAAAGGAACCTTGGAAGCCGAACTGGTCAATTTTCTCAAAAATGGTCATAAAACTATCGTGCAGATTATCCTCCGCCTCTGTTTTATTCTTGGAATACTTGAGGCACATCCCGAAAAGAATACCGGAATATCTCCGGTATAGCTCGGCCTGTGCCTGTCGTTTGCCCTTTTTGCAGTTATCTATCAGTTCTTCCAGATCCAAATGTTGGTCAATTTTGGATTGTTGTTTTCTAGTTTGTCGGCTCTGCCTCTGTTACGGGAATGGTATATTCCACAAAGGTGGCGTTCCCATTTTCATCGTCGCCGGTATAAAATCTAAAATGATACTCGTTGGTATAAATCACACTGAACTTTAATGTGGCCACAACTTCCTCAATAGCTTCGGTACATGCCCTGTCCTCATCGGTGAGAACAGAACCGATTGCTACAATGTCCCTATCGGTCTCAGCGGTTTTGGTCACGTCAAAACCCTCAAAGAAAGTACATCCATTGGGTCTTAGATAGGTAACATCGATGTCATAGGTTTTACCGAACTCAAAAGATTCAGGAACATCGGCTTCCACAACGTTAAGGGCGGTGAAGTAAAAATTGGGGGAATCATCATCCAGATTACATGAGCTGAACCATGAGCATGCCACAAACAATAATATGGGCATTAACACTTTTTTCATAATCTAATCCTTTTTATTCCCTAGATGTGCAGTAGTGGCAAGGGTTGCGTAGGATTTTCAGAACCAAATGTCTATTCGCCCAAAAATGGAATCAGCTTTACGCCTTGACGGCAGTAATGGCCTCTTTGATTTTGCTCTCCAACTCATCGGACAGTTCGGGGTTGTCCAATAAAAGGGCTTTTACGGCATCCCTGCCCTGGCCCAATTTGGTGTCACCGTAACTGAACCAAGAACCGCTTTTTTTTACGATTTCGTAAGCCACCCCCAAATCCAGAATTTCCCCGATTTTTGAAATGCCTTCGCCATACATAATGTCGAATTCGGCAGTTTTGAACGGCGGGGCCACTTTGTTCTTGACCACCTTTACTCGGGTTTTATTTCCTTGTACCTCCCCGTCCGTGTCCTTGATCTGGGTAGACCTTCTAATATCCAATCTTACAGAGGCGTAGAATTTAAGGGCATTACCACCAGTGGTCGTTTCTGGGTTTCCGAACATTACACCAATTTTTTCACGCAATTGGTTGATAAAGATAACGGTACACTTGGTCTTGCTGATGGTGGAGGTCAATTTTCGCAACGCCTGTGACATCAACCTGGCGTGAAGGCCCATTTTGGAATCTCCCATCTCCCCCTCGATCTCACTCTTTGGTGTCAATGCAGCAACGGAATCGATGATGACAATATCAATGGCTCCCGAGCGGATTAAATTATCGGCAATTTCCAAGGCTTGCTCCCCATGATCGGGTTGTGATATGATCAGGTTGTCGATATCGACCCCTAATTTTTGGGCATAAAATCGATCAAAGGCATGTTCCGCATCAATAAAGGCGGCAAAGCCACCAGCTTTTTGCGCTTCGGCAATGGCATGTAGGGTAAGGGTGGTCTTACCAGAAGACTCCGGACCATAGATTTCAATGATTCTTCCTCTCGGATAACCTCCCACGCCCAAAGCAATATCCAATCCCAACGAGCCCGAAGAGATGACCTCGACATCCTCAACTACACTATCGCCCATTTTCATTACCGCCCCTTTGCCATAAGTCTTGTCCAACTTGTCCAGGGTTAGTTTCAGGGCCTTTAATTTCGCTTCTTTCTCGTTGCTCATGGTTCAAATGATTAGGAAGGCTAAAATACCATTTCTTTCTACATACGGCAAAAGGCACGCAACCTTTTTAATAACATCGTATCTAACGGGTACTAACTCAATATTTATAGAGCTGTGCCAAGCTCGCAAATACAGGGTGGGAAGAAATTTAGCTTTGAAAAAGACCTCAACAACGTAGGCGGACCCCAAATTGGGGCCCGCTTATTTTCTCCCGATCCCGAATGCTTATCTTTGTGCCGGAAATCATCCATTCTTTAACTTAAATTATTGATATAGCATGCAACTGTACAATACCTTAAGTGCAAAAGAAAGGGAAAAGCTCATTGAGGAAGCCGGCAAGGATCGGCTCACCATCTCTTTCTATAAATATGCACACATTGGCAACCCTCATATTTTAAGGAACCACCTTTTCATCACTTGGAACGAAATGGAGGTTCTTGGACGCATTTATGTGGCACATGAGGGAATCAATGCCCAACTTTCGGTACCTGCCGAAAATTTTGAGGGTTTCAAAAACCATTTGGATAGTATCAGTTTTTTGGAAAATGTAAGGCTGAACATTGCCATTGAACAGGACAATAAATCCTTTTTAAAATTGAAGGTCAAGGTGCGCAAGAAAATTGTGGCCGATGGCCTTAACGATGCCACTTTTGATGTGACTAACAAGGGAATCCATGTGGGTGCCGAAGAATTCAACAGGTTGATAGAAGACCCCGATACCGTTTTGGTGGACATGCGAAATCACTACGAAAGTGAAATTGGCCATTTTAAAAATGCCATTACCCCCGATGTGGACACCTTTAGGGACTCTTTGGATATTATTGAAAAGGACCTAGCGGAACACAAAGAAGATAAAAAACTGGTCATGTACTGTACGGGGGGCATTAGATGTGAAAAGGCAAGTGCCTATTACAAGCATAAAGGCTTCAAAAATGTTTATCAGTTGGAAGGTGGAATCATTGAGTACACCCGCCAAGTAAGAGATCAGAATCTAGAAAACAAGTTCTTGGGCAAGAACTTTGTTTTTGACCACCGAAGGGGAGAGCGCATCTCCGAGGATGTGATATCCCATTGCCACCAATGTGGGAAACCCTGCGACACCCATGTAAACTGTGCCAACGAAGCCTGTCATCTACTGTTCATACAATGCGAGGAATGTGCGGAGGCCATGGACCAATGTTGTTCCGTGGAATGCCAAGAAATACATGCCCTGCCCATTGAGGAACAAAAACGATTGCGCAAGGGCAAGGGAGCGAGCAATAAAATATTCAAAAAGGGCCGTTCCCCCGTTTTGAAATACAAGAGGTAGCATTTCACCGCTGCTATAAATTGTACTATATTTACCATAAGAATTATTTATGAACCCTATTGGGGTAGGCCAAAAACAAAGGGTAAAGTGTTTGAATGTCATGGTGGGTTGAGACCCGAGACATGGTCGAATGAGCAATCGACATCAAAACTAAACTTTTGAATAGTAGACTGTTACGAAATGTTTTGTTTCTTACAGTTAATTTTGGAGACCCCAATCAAGATACAAAATATGGCGTGTAGCAGTTGTTCAACCGGGAAGGATGGACAACCGCGTGGTTGCAAGAACAATGGTACTTGCGGCACTGATGGTTGTAACAAGCTGACGGTCTTTGACTGGCTTTCCAATATGTCGTTGCCCAACGGTCAAACTCCTTTTGACTGTGTTGAGGTGCGTTTCAAGAACAGTAGAAAGGAATTTTATAGGAACCCGGAAAACATCCCATTGTGTATTGGCGATGTGGTGGCCACGCAGGCCAAGTCAGGGCACGATGTGGGTGTCGTGACCCTTACCGGTGAACTGGTTAGGGTTCAGATGAAACGAAAAAAAGTTTCCCCGGACGATAAGACCCTTCCAAAAATCTACAGAAAAGCCAGCCAACGTGATATCGATATTTGGCAAAAGTGCCGAGATCGGGAAGAAGAAATCAAAAAACGGTCGCGCGAAATTGCCATTGCCCTTAAGCTGGAGATGAAACTCAGTGATGTGGAGTTCCAGGGAGATGGGTCCAAGGCAACCTTTTACTACACCGCAGAGGATCGGGTCGATTTTAGACAACTGATCAAGGACATGGCCAAAGCCTTTGGAATTCGAATCGAGATGCGCCAAATTGGGTACCGACAAGAGGCCCAGCGTTTGGGGGGAATCGGTTCCTGTGGTCGTGAATTGTGCTGTTCCACTTGGCTTTCGGATTTTAGATCGGTGAGCACGGCATCTGCAAGGTATCAGCAATTGGCCCTAAATCCACAAAAATTGGCCGGACAATGTGGCAAGCTCAAATGTTGCCTCAATTACGAACTGGACATGTATTTGGAGGCGTTGCAGGATTTTCCGCCGCAGGATAGCAAGATTATGACCAAAAAAGGACTCGCCTTCTGTCAAAAAGCGGACATTTTCAAGGAAACCCTCTGGTTCTCCTACAAAGATGACCCGGCAACTTGGCATGCACTTTCCAAAGAGCAGGTGTTGGAAATTTTGGAACTCAACAAGAACAACGAGAAAATCGACAGCTTGGAGGATTATGCCAATGATAATGTCGATGAAGAGAAGGCCACATTCGAGAATGTAGTTGGCCAAGACAGCTTAACACGTTTTGATAGACCGAAGAAGAAAAAGCGCAGGAACAACAAGAATCGTAGAAAATCCAAATCAAAAGCATCTTCCAATGCAAAATAAGGTACTGGTTTTACTGCTGGTTATCATTACACTGTTTTCATGCAATGACCTTTTGGTTCATTCCGAATACAAACCCATTAAAGATGGCAAATGGCAGATGGACGAACCTGTGCAATTCGAATTTTCCAAACTTGATTCCACGGCTACCTACAACATGTTTTTGGACATCAGAAATGATGATTCTTATTCTTTCAGCAATTTATTCCTGATTGCGGAGTTAGAATATCCAAGTGGCAACGCCACAAAGGATACCCTGGAATATAAAATGGCAGAACCTTCTGGCGAATGGTTGGGAAAAGGAATGGGAAGTGTCAAGGAAAATAAACTTTGGTTCAAGGAAAACATCGTTTTTCCAGAAACAGGCGTATATAAGGTTACCGTATCACATGCCATGAGAAAAAATGGCGTTGTGGAAGGTCTTCACATTTTGGAAGGCGTAACGGATGTTGGTTTGGAAATAGAAAAAGCACCCAATAAATAATGGCAAAGACTGGTCAAAAACAGCAGCAAAGCTTCGGTAAGTTCATCAAATGGTTTTGGATTCTTTTCGGGGTGGGAGTACTTTCTGTAGTACTTGTTTTTCTACTGGCCTCATGGGGGGTCTTCGGAGAGATGCCCACTTTTGAACGCTTGGAAAATCCCGAGACCAATTTGGCAACTGAATTCATCTCATCCGATGGGGAAACTTTAGGTAAGCTTTATTTGGATGACAACCGTACCCCTATTGCCTATGAAAACTTGCCAAAAAACCTAGTGAATGCCTTGGTGGCCACTGAAGATGCCAGATACTACGACCACTCCGGTATTGACGCCCGTGGATTTATAAGGGCACTGGCCTATTTGGGGACAAAGGGTGGGGCCAGTACCATATCACAACAGTTGGCAAGACAACTTTTTATTGGGGTAAGGGATAAGGAAAGTACTACGAATGCCATCCTTCAAAAAATACAAGAATGGGTAATCGCCACTCGTTTGGAACGCAATTACACCAAAGAGGAGATCATAGCCATGTACCTCAACATCTATGATTTCAACTATAATGCAGATGGGATACGTTCCGCGGCCAGGATTTATTTTGGGAAGGAGCCTTCCGAGCTTCGTACAGAAGAATCGGCCGTGCTGGTCGGGATGCTCAAAAACTCATCCTACTACAATCCTATGCGCAGAGAACAACTGGTATTGGATCGAAGGAACACCGTTTTGGCACAGATGGCTAAATACGGGTATATCACCGATCAGGAAAAGGATTCTCTCCAAAAACTGGAAATGAAGATCAACTTTAATCCGGAATCCCACCGAGAAGGATTGGCTACTTATTTTAGGATGTACCTACAGCGTTGGTTGAACGGTTGGGTAAATGACAATCCCAAACCTGATGGCGAAAAATGGAACATTTACTTGGATGGGCTAAAAGTGTATACCACTGTGGATTCCCGCATGCAACGTAATGCAGAGGAAGCTGTTCAGGAACATATGAAAAATTTACAGGCCGAGTTCTTCAACCAAAATACACCTAAACGAAACCCTACCGCTCCCTTCTTGGATTTGACCAAAGGAGCCATAGACACTATAATGGAAAGGGCAATGAAAAGCTCCCCAAGATGGCGTTTATTAAAACAGCAGGGTCTTTCAGAAAAAGAGATTGAGGCCACTTTCCACAAAAAAACGGAAATGACCGTTTTTGACTGGAACAGTGATTCCTATGAAAAAGATACGACCATGACCCCATTGGATTCTATCCGATATTATAAAACATTCCTCAGGACGGCCATGATGTCCATGGAACCCCAAACCGGACATGTGAAGGCGTGGGTCGGAGGCATTGACTATAAGCATTTTCAGTATGACAATGTCATCCAAGGAGCAAGACAAGCAGGGTCTACCTTTAAACCTTTTGTGTACGCCGCGGCCATTGACCAGCTACGCTATTCACCATGCTATACCTTACCCGACAATCAATATTGTATTGAACCGGGCAAGCATGGAAATATTGATGCTTGGTGTCCCAAAAATTCCGATGGCACCTATTCTGGCGATAATATGACGTTGAAAAGTGCTCTGGCCAACTCAGTGAACTCCGTTACCGCCCAATTGATCGATAGGGTAGGTCCGGGTTCCGTAGTCTCCATAGCCAGGAATATGGGCATTACCAAAGACATCCCTGAAGTGCCTTCCATTGCCTTGGGAACGTTGGATATCAATGTATATGAAATGGTTGGGGCCTATGGCACTTTTGCCAACCAAGGGGTGTATGTGAAACCTGTGATGGTAACCCGTATTGAGGACAAGAATGGTACGGTGCTTTACGAATATACTCCAGAAACCAAAGATGTGTTGAGCAAGGATGTGGCCTATGCCATGGTAAATTTGATGGAAGGGGTTACTCAATATGGCTCTGGGGGTAGGTTAAGACACACCTATGGCAAGAACCAAACCATGTACAAGGAAGTCATGACAGGATACCCATATGAATTGAACAATCCCATTGCAGGAAAAACGGGTACGACCCAAAACCAAAGTGATGGTTGGTTTATGGGCATGGTGCCCAATTTGGTCACGGGAGTATGGGTAGGCGGTGAAGAACGAGCCATCCACTTTGACCGACTTCTCTATGGACAAGGAGCCACGATGGCACTTCCCATATGGGCCTTGTACATGAAGAAAAACTATGCGAACAAAGATTTGGGCGTGTCTACTGATGCTTTTGAGGTACCGGAGGAGATGTCCATCAATGTAGATTGTTCCAAGGAGGCCCAACAAAACGAGGACGATTTGGATACCGAAGACGATTTGGACGGATTGGATTTTTAGACCAGACCTTTTAAAGAACTTTTAGCCCCAAGCAGATTACAATTTGCTTGGGGCTTTTTTATTTAAATCGTAATTTCAGGCAATTAAAAATGAGAATCGGATGATCAAGAAAACAGTGGCCGATGTGCAAGAGGCTTTGGGCGGTGTTCAAGACGGGATGACCTTTATGTTGGGAGGTTTTGGCCTATGTGGTATCCCGGAAAATGCCATCGCGGAACTGGTACGGTTGGGCATCAAGGACATTACCTGCATTTCCAACAATGCCGGAGTGGATGATTTTGGTTTGGGACTGTTGCTTCAAAAACATCAGATCAAAAAAATGATATCCTCCTATGTGGGTGAAAACGACGAGTTCGAACGTCAAATGCTCAGCGGGGAATTGGAGGTGGAACTAACACCTCAAGGTACTTTGGCGGAAAAATGCAGGGCGGCCCAAGCAGGTTTTCCAGCTTTTTACACGCCGGCAGGATATGGAACCGAAGTCGCCGAAGGTAAGGAAACCAGAGAGTTTGATGGTAAAATGTACGTGCTGGAACCGGCTTTCAAAGCTGATTTTTCCTTTGTGAAAGCTTGGAAAGGGGATGAAGCGGGCAACCTTATTTTTAAAGGAACGGCAAGGAACTTTAATCCCTGTATGTGCGGGGCGGCGACCATAACCGTGGCCGAAGTGGAGGAATTGCTCCCTGCTGGAAGTTTGGACCCCAATAAAATCCATATCCCGGGCATATTTGTCCAGCGCATTTTCCAAGGAGAAAAATATGAGAAACGAATTGAACAAAGAACAGTTCGTCATCGCGAAGGGGTGTAACAATGTATCAATGAATGGCTAATAAAGAAAATGCAATCGTTGATAAATCAGTGAGTTTTGCCTTGTTGATTATTGAATTTTGTGAACTTCTGGAAAGTAATAGAAAATATATCATTGCGAATCAATTACTTAAATCGGGAACAAGTATAGGTGCAAATATTCATGAAGCTCAGAATGCAGAGAGTAGGGCTGATTTTGTACACAAGATAAAACTGGCACTTAAGGAGCTTGAGGAAACGAAATATTGGCTACCCTATGTGAAAAATCAAGCTTATATCCTTTTCAAAAGGATTTGAAGGATAGGGTTGATGAACTAGGATTGATCTTATATAAGATCATAAGCACCAGTAAAAGGAACATGAGCAAATAGCTGATGTAAATTACATAGGTACATTTTAAAATTGTTACATTAAAAATATGTTGGATAAAAATGGAATAGCAAAACGCATTGCAAAGGAAGTCAAGGACGGGTATTATGTGAACTTGGGCATTGGCATTCCCACTTTGGTGGCCAATTTTGTGCGGGACGATATCAGTGTGGAATTTCAAAGCGAAAATGGCGTACTGGGTATGGGACCCTTCCCGTTTGAGGGGGATGAAGATCCGGATATCATCAATGCGGGAAAACAGACCATTACTACTTTGCCCGGAGCCTCATTTTTTGACTCTGCCACCAGTTTTGCCATGATCAGAGGAAAACATGTGCACCTCACCATTTTAGGTGCTATGGAGGTATCCGAAAACGGAGATATCGCCAATTGGAAGATTCCAGGCAAAATGGTGAAGGGTATGGGAGGTGCCATGGACTTGGTAGCCTCGGCAGAAAACATCATCGTGGCCATGATGCATACAAATAGGGCAGGGGAATCCAAACTATTGAAACGATGCACCCTTCCGCTCACCGGAGTGGGCTGTGTAAAAAAGATCGTGACCAATTTGGCCGTCTTGGAGGTTACGGAAAATGGTTTTAAGTTATTGGAAAGGGCTCCTGGGGTTTCCGTGGACGAGATTGTAAAGGCAACTGAAGGAAAGCTGGTTGTGGATGGCGACATCCCTGAAATGAATATTTAGCAAATACCAAACGTTTTTTTACAACAAAAAGAAATCATTACACAACAATAGTTTTAAATTACCGTTTATCGGATTTATATTTGGTTATATCGATTATTTGACTCAAATTAATATCCTAAAACCAAACTACCATGTCCCTAAAATCTAATAACACGATGGACGAGAATGTCCAAGTTTACAGAAACGACTTTTTTACTGGATTTATGCTCTTGATCAAGAAGCTTTTTATGCTATAGACCACAAATCCTTCCCCCTGAAAAATTTGGAGCCGGCAACTTTGTTAGGCTCTTTTTTTACGATATTTTTAGGCAAAACAACGGTTATGGCCCTAACCCATCGGAAGTGTACCGATACAGATTTGGACACCTTGGTCAACATATCCAGGGAAACGTTTATCGCCGCTTTTGAAAAGGATAACGACCCCAAGGACTTTCAGGAGTACCTTAAGAAGGCCTTCCATCAGGATAAGATGGCCTTGGAACTCCATGATGCCAATTCCCTTTTTCATTTTGTTTTTGAGGATGAGGTCTTGGTAGGGTACTTCAAACTGAACCTAAACGATTCCCAAACCGACATCAAGGACCCCAATGCCTTGGAAATTGAACGCATTTATGTTTTGGGACCTCACCAAGGCAAACAGATTGGCGCTTGGATGGTACAACAGATTATCCAACTGGCAGAAGGAATGGACAAAACGTTCATTTGGCTAGGGGTATGGGAGCACAATCCAAAGGCCATCAAATTTTACCAAAGACATGGGTTTGAAAAATTCGCCGAACATCCCTACTACATCGGTACCGACAAACAAACGGATTGGCTGTTGCGGTTAGACCTTCAATAATTTCCCCAGATAGATGATGTCGCTTTCTGCGCGAAGCTTATAGGCGATGGAATTTTCAAAAGCTGCGTGGATGAGAAGGGCAATGGCCTGCGCATTCATTTTGGTTAGGCTGTTGGTACGGTACACCACATCCCGGATGGTGGAAAAGCTCACATGACTCTGTATGGCGACATTGGCATAATCGTTTTTGGACACGTTTCTGCGAATAACTTCGGAAAGGTGTTCACTTATGGGTTTACCATACTCACTTTCGTTAAAAATCATATCACTTTTAAGAACCAGACCTAAATCTTTGATTGAACCCATGTAAATTCTGTTGAGAATGCATAATATCATGTTGGGGTCAAATCCTATTTTCTATATTTGGCCTGTAACCCAATTACAGAAAAGCAGAGAAATTGCTGCGGCTAGTGCATATTGCGTAACAATATTACACAATATAGAAAATAATGTATATAATTAAGCAGTTAAGGCGTAAAAAAAATATAAGCCAATCAGAATTGGGTAAAGAAATCGGTGTGAGTTTGCGCACCATTCAACTCTACGAAAGGAAAGACGCCAACATTCCTATAAAGAACCTTACCAAAATTGCCGAATACTTTGGGCTTACCATTGCGGAACTCTATATGCACGAAGTGAACGACATGGGAGAGGCCTATACCAAAAAGCAGCCTTTTACCAAACAGGGTAGCGTGTTCTATCCTTTGGATTATGGCAAATATTTGGTGATGGCACCCTTGGTTTTGGTGGAATGGCAAAAAAAATATGTGAAGAGCCTCAGCAAGGAAGGCATGCAAAATCCGTTTCAGGCGGGCTTTGTTATCGACTTTTTGGCCGATGAACCCCATCGGGTTTTTGAAATTTCCGGTGATTCCATGAACGATGGTAGTCTGGATGCCATCCCGAACAAGGCTTTTGTTTTGGGGCTGGAGATGAAAAAGGAAAGTTTAGGCCGTGGCAATGAAACTTTTTGGAACCAACCCTACATTTTGGTCTGTTTTGATAGAATTATCTGTAAGCAGCTTACAGGGTTCAACAAACAGTCCAAGTCCATTCAGTGTCATAACCTTAACACATCACCCGAATATCAAGATTTTGAGTTGTCGTTGGATGAGGTGCTCCAAGTCTTCAAAGTGGTCAAAAAGCAGCTTTGACTTCTTCCAAATGGGTAAGGACTTCTTCTAAACAGGCATCAAGGTTCTTTTTCACTTGTGTTTCCCAAAACCGGAACACTTTATAACCCATTTCATCCAATGCTTCGTTCACTTCTTCATCCCGTTGGATGTTCCGCTCGATTTTGGCAATCCAAAATTCACGATTGGTCTTGATTTTGTCCCGTCGTTCCACCCAATTGTATCCATGCCAGAATTCCCCATCAATAAAGATGACCGTTTTATACTTTCTTAGGGCGATATCGGGCTTCCCAATGAGTTTTTTGTAGTCGATGCGATAACGATAGCCTGCTTCCCATAATGCTTTTCTAAAGGCCAATTCTGGCTTGGTGTTCTTGCCACGGATTTTACCCATGATCTTGGAACGTTCTGGGGAGGTGTAAAAACCCCCTTCCTCGTTGAACCGAGGTACTTTTATACGTTCCTGTGGATATTTTTTGGGCATAGCACAATTTACAAAGGTTTCTCTGAAAAGTTGACTATTGCAATGTCATTCTGAGCTAGGCGAAGAATTCTATAGATCTAAAATGTTTGACACGAATTGCACCAATTCTTCGAATATTTGATTTCAACACAATTTACAGGTTTTCATGTTTTAGGTTTTGCATTTGATTAAAAGAAAAGATTCTTCACGTTGTTCAGAATGACACAGAACGCATTTTGTGCATCCGAATAGAATTAAGTACAGATTGTCATTCTGAGTGAGCTTAACGAACGAAGAATCTCCAAAACAATCTTAATCATTTAGTGTTTCAAGGTCCCTGAGCGTAGTCGAAGGGACCGGCAAGCAAACAAAAACCCAAACTCCATCTGGAATTTGGGTTTTTTAATTTGATATGCTAAACGGTTATCCTTTCAAAGAAGCAGAAAGGTATTCCCTGTTCATTCGGGCAATGTTGGTCAATGAAATCCCTTTGGGGCATTCCACTTCGCAAGCCCCCGTGTTGGTACAGTTTCCAAAACCTTCGAGATCCATTTGGCGCACCATGTTCTGTACACGTTCTACAGCTTCGATCCTACCTTGAGGCAACAAGGCAAATTGGGAAACCTTGGCCGAGGTGAACAACATGGCACTGGCATTTTTACAAGCGGCTACGCAGGCACCACAACCGATACAAGTAGCTGCATCCATGGCTTCGTCCGCATCGTGTTTGTTGATGGGGATACAGTTGGCATCCACGGTATTTCCGGAAGTGTTCACGGAAATGTAGCCTCCTGCCTGTTGGATCCTGTCAAAAGCACTTCGGTCCACGATCAAATCCTTGATTACGGGGAACGCATTGGCACGGAACGGTTCGATCACAATGGTATCGCCATCATTGAACTTGCGCATGTGCAATTGGCAAGTGGTCACCAATCGATCTGGACCGTGGGGTTCACCGTTGATCTGAAGTGAACAGGTTCCGCAGATACCTTCCCTACAGTCGTGGTCAAATTCCACAGGCTCTTCTCCTTTGGAGACCAATTCCTCGTTAAGGATGTCCAACATTTCCAAGAAAGACATGTCCCCTTCAACACCGTCAAGGGTATAATCAACTATTTTACCTGGTGAAGATGCGTCTTTTTGACGCCATATTTTTAGATATAATTTCATAGTTATGTAGTTGTTCGTTGTTTGTTGTTCGTTGTTTGGTTTCCCATCAACCATCAACTTTCAACTATTTATAACTCCTTGTTTTAAGTTCAATGTTTTCGTATACCAAATCCTCTTTGTGCAATTTGGCATCCTTAGGCTCGCCCACGTATTCCCAAGCGGCCACAAATTTAAAGTTCTCGTCATCGCGTAGGGCTTCACCTTCTTCGGTTTGGTATTCCTCACGGAAGTGACCTCCACAGGATTCGTTCCTTTGTAAGGCATCCTTGGCGAACAATTCACCCAACTCCAAGAAATCGGCAACCCTTCCGGCTTTTTCCAATTCTTGGTTTTTGGATTCGATTGTACCGGTCACTTTTACGTTTTCCCAGAAATCCTTTCTCAGTTCGGCAATCTCTTTGATGGCTTCTTCCAATCCTTGGGCATTACGGGCCATACCACATTTGTTCCACATGATCTTGCCCAGCTTTTTGTGGTAGTAATCCACGGAATGGATACCTGAACCGGACATCAATTTTTCCATGCGATTGCGAACCTGTTTTTCAGCTTCATCAAAGGCTGGAGAATCAGTCGGGATTTTACCAGTTCTAATGTCCTTGGACAAATAATCCCCGATGGTATAAGGCAACACAAAATATCCGTCTGCTAGACCCTGCATCAAGGCAGAGGCACCCAAACGGTTGGCTCCGTGATCGCTAAAGTTGGCCTCACCGGCACAGTAACAACCGGGGATGGTGGTCTGAAGGTTATAATCCACCCAAAGTCCGCCCATGGTATAGTGTACCGCAGGATAGATTTTCATTGGGGTCTTATATGGATTCTCGTCCACGATTTTTTCATACATCTGGAAAAGGTTACCGTATTTGGCTTCGATAACTTCCTCGCCCAATTTGATGATGGTAGCCTCATCCGGATCTTTGATACCCGAGGTCATGGCCTTTTCTTTTCCATATCGTTTGATGGCGGAAGCAAAATCCAAATACACGGCCTCTCCGGTCTTGTTTACACCGTATCCGGCATCGCATCGCTCTTTGGCTGCCCTTGAGGCCACATCACGGGGCACTAGGTTACCAAATGCGGGATATCTCCTTTCCAAATAGTAGTCACGGTCTTCCTCGGCAATCTGCGTAGGTTTCAATTTACCTTCACGGATGGCCACGGCATCTTCCATTTTCTTGGGAACCCAAATACGTCCGTCGTTACGGAGCGATTCGGACATCAAGGTTAATTTGGATTGATGGTCCCCGGAAACTGGAATACAGGTTGGGTGGATCTGGGTAAAACATGGATTGGCAAAGAAGGCACCTTTTCGGTGGGCCCTCCAAGCGGCCATCACATTACTTCCCATGGCGTTGGTGGAAAGGAAGAACACGTTACCGTATCCTCCAGTGGCCAAAACCACGGCGTGGGCACTGTGTCTTTCAATTTTTCCAGATACCAAGTCACGGGCAATGATACCACGCGCTTTGCCATCAACCAAAACCAAATCCATCATTTCATGACGGGTGAAGGATTGGATCTTACCACGGTTGATCTGACGGTTCATGGCGGCATAGGCACCCAATAACAATTGCTGTCCGGTCTGTCCTTTCGCGTAGAAAGTACGGGACACCAATACCCCTCCAAAGGAGCGGTTGTCCAACATACCGCCATATTCACGGGCAAAGGGAACGCCTTGTGCCACGCATTGGTCTATGATGTTTCCGGATACTTCGGCCAAACGGTATACATTGGCCTCGCGGGAACGGTAGTCCCCTCCTTTGATGGTATCGTAGAAAAGGCGATAGTTACTGTCACCATCCCCTTGATAATTCTTGGCTGCATTGATACCTCCTTGGGCGGCAATGGAGTGTGCCCTACGTGGAGAATCTTGATAACAGAAGGTTTTAACGTTGTAACCCAACTCGGCCAATGTTGCAGCAGCTGCACCACCGGCAAGCCCAGTTCCGACAACGATAATGTCGATGTTCCTTTTGTTGGCAGGGTTAACAAGATTGATATCGTTTTTATGCTTGGTCCATTTATCGGCCAATGGCCCTGATGGAATTTTAGAATCCAATATGCCCATAATTAATGTGTTATTGGGTTAAGGTGATGATATATCGCGATAAAGGCAAACAATAGGGGAACCACCACCGCAAAAGTTTTGGCGCATCTTTTAATGTTGGGAGTGTATTTGTTGTTGACCCCCATGGATTGGAACGAAGACGCAAATCCGTGCCATAGGTGAAGACCCAATAGTACGAAGGCAATCACGTACAGTACCGTTCTCCAGATAGGGGCGAATTTCTCCACGGTCTCATGGTAGTAACGGGTTGGATCCTCTGGATTTGCTTCCACGTATTTGTAGGCCATTTCATGTACCCAAAAATCATAGAAGTGCAAGGCCAAGAAAGCAAGTACCACCAATCCGGAATAGATCATGTTTCGGGATACCCATGGGGCATTGGCGCTTCCATTGTATTTTACGTAACCGATACCCCTCGCTTTTTTGTTCTGGATTTCGAGAACGAAGCCCATCACAAAATGCACGATCACCCCAATGATCAAAATGGGTTGCATCAGAAACTGGATCAACGGGTTGTAGCCCATAAAATGGGAGGCTTCGTTAAAAAAATCGGGGGAGAGCACCGAAGCTAAATTGATGGTCACATGCAACAGCAAAAAGATGACCAAAAAAAGACCCGAAAGTGCCATTACATATTTTCGGGCCAACGAAGATTTTATCAAACTCATTAGAAGTTAGTTTTTCAACAAATTTACGGTACGATCGAGTTTTTAACAAGTAATAAAACGTTTGAAACCTCTTATTTAGAAACGTTATAAGAAAAAGCTGAGTATTTGATATACTTCTTAAAACAAAAAAAGCTCCTTATGGAGTTTTTTAGGGGAGATAAGATTGGATTAATCCCATTCGAAGACAAAATTGCCACGTAGGGTCGTGGAATCGGGATCAAAACGGACCACAAACCATTTGCCACTTATTTTTGCAGTGAGCATATCGTTGTCCAAAGTACCTTCAAAATAGGAATGTTCATCGGTTTGGGGAATATCTTGGGGATCCATGTCACTGCAATAGGTACACAACCACATTTGAATGACATTACCATCGATGGACCATACCCCTACACCTTCCGACCCCACTTCGTCTATTAGTTCAATGTCCAAGGTTCCATCCTCATAAAGTTGGAGTATGGAATTATATTCCACTTCTTCTGAATCGGGATTGTTGTTTCTTCCACCGACCCAGAAAGTGTATTTCAACACGCTGGTCAACAAAAAACTGGTTTCCCAGCTTTGGGAACCGCTTTGGGCAATGACCGTAACCTCATGCTCGCCCACTTGTAAGCTTCTTTCTATGGATATGGTGCCAGTGTTTTCGTCAATGGTCAATCCCTCTATAGGCTCTTTTAATGAAAAAGTTCCCTCTTCTTTTGGCCATTGGATTGACGGTTGAGGAATGGTTCCCTGTGAACGAAAAGCTGCCTCAAAATTTTCTGATGCATAATGGAAATCAACGGGTTTTGTATCATCGTCATTACTGCAAGCCAGTATGATAAACATACAAATGCCTAAAATCGAATATTTTTTCATGGTGTTTTTATAGGTTCTTGGTTTCATACGCCACAACATAGTTGATGGTCGGCCCGAAGGGAACATTGGGCTTTACTTGGAACGAGACCAGATTTCCATTGCCATCCCAAATTTTGTTTTGGAAGAGATAGCTAGCATCTTCCGTCTGTATCAGAGCGATGTCGTGCTGACTAAAAAAGAACAGTTCAAAAGGGGACAGATAAAACATGAGTCCATGCCAAATCACTAGGGCATTCTGTGGTTTCAGATAGTGGAAAACACCTTCGTCGCCCTCAGAAAACTGAAGGGTATAGTTATTTTCTGCAATGGCAATTTTTATGAGTTGCCCATCGGGGTCGAAACTCCATTCGGTTGGTAGGTTTGCCAAATCGCCCTCAACAAGGTAACGGTTGTCCTCAGGTCCTGAATAGGTGGCAGATAAATTGTAATCCGAATTATCGGCGCTCAAACCAATATCGGTAATGGTACCTTCGGAATCATATCCAAAGGTAAAGTTGTATTGCGAGCTACCCTGACCATTTTCAGACATTACACTTGTCAACAACCCGGTTTCAGTATAGTTGAAATAGGAAATAAGTTGGGTGGTTTCATCCAAAGAGTTTCTCTCTATATTCATCTGGACCAGTTGATTTTTTGAATTGTATGACAACTGGTATAGAACTGTTTCACCAGAACCGTAGGCCAAGGAAATAGTTTTGGGGAAATATGCCTTTTTTGTTGGTTCGTCCCCAGAATCTTTGGAACACGAAAGCAGCAATACCAGTGCAGTGCCCATAAAAAGGCCAGACATGATAGATTTCATGGAAATTGAATTTGAACAGAGCAGCATACAGGTGTTATTGGGTTGAAAAGGTCACAAGCAGGGAGTAAATGTACTCCCCAACTGGGCGGTCATAGAAAATGGATGTCTCCACCTGTTTGCCCACATATTGGTTGTCCTCCACAACCATTACCTCACCCAGTTCCCTGCCTAAGGTTTGGGCGATAGCAGCAGCCTTTGTTCGGGCATCGTTCAGTGCATCGTCGTATAGTTTTTTTGATTCTTTGGAATCGATTTCCAGAATGGCAATGGCATTCAACCGTTGAAGGCCGAGGGATTTGATTCCCAGAAAGGCACGCATTTTTTCAGTGGAAGTGGTGGTATACTCATATACAGCACCTTCCTTATCGTACCCCATGGTCTCAAAACCAAATTCGTATGGGGTTTCCTTGAGTTCGCTCCACGATATTCCACTGGATTCCAGGGCTTTTTTATAGTGGGATTGCAATTCTTCAAGACCCATTCCGTCGGCAGCATAGCTGGAAAAAGCAGTGCTCAATGATACAATGGCCTTGTAGGAAGGAGAGGAATCTATATGGATGGCCCTAGCGCTTACTTTAATGGTAGTGGCTTTCTCCTGGGATATTCCAAGAAATGGCAGCAAAGCCAATATGAAGTATAATAGATGTTTCATAATGATAAGAATAAAATCCCAACAAGAAGTTGGGATTATGGTTTTACTCTGGAATATGGAAAAGAGATACCAGTTCTTCGTAACTCATTTTGGAATAATCCATTGCAGATTTACCACTTGTAGATGGGGTGCCACCCGGGATGATGATATACCGGTAATCGTCATAAATGGGAATCTCTATGTCAGATCCATCAATGGAAGTGATCCATATATTGATGTTTTGGTTAAGATCGTTAATCTGGAAATCATAATGTTGCATCCGTAGGCCGAAAATGGATTTGGGCAAGGGCTCAATAATGGTATATGCGGTGGTATACCTGCCATATACTGAGATGTATCCGTTTGCCTTGATCTCATCCGTCAATTCCTCTACATTTTGAATTGGAAAAGAGGCATGGGTGTCTGCAATGGGAGATTCAAAACCGGAAGGGATCCAATCGGAATAAATGACGTTGGCGGTGCCGGTTTCTCCTGTTTCCCCTTGTTCTCCCTGAGGACCTGTTTGCCCCTGTTCCCCTTGAACGCCCTGTGGGCCAATTGCCCCATCTTCTCCATCATCCGGTGAGCAGGCCAGGAACATGATTCCCACTAAGGTCCATATAAAAAACAGCTTTTTCATATGTTTCATTTTTTTAGAAGTTGATAATTGGGGGAACTTGAGCTTTCTGAAAAAGGGTCTATTCGGGAATGTTGAAATACTCCACAACCTCTTCGTAAGTCATCTTGGTAAAGTCCATGTTGGAACCTGATTTTCCAGAAGTGGAAACTCCGCCGGGAATAAGCACATATCGGTATTGTGCCAAAAAGGAGCCGTCCCCTACATCTTCTCCCTGTTCATTGGCATGGACATTAATTTCAATGTTCCCGGCCGTTGCTACAAAGTAATAGGATTGCTGTCTCGCTGCCCCAAACACAATGGGAAGCTGGTATACAATGTTGCCATCCACAAGGTCAACCCTTCTTGCATAAACCAAAATAGTCCCGAAGTTCAACATATCGGCGTCAATTTCTGGGGCATCAATATCAAAGGATGCAGAACTGGCGGCAATGCTGTTTCCCAGCTCGGTGTTTACCCAGTCCGAGTACATTACGTTGGCAGTTCCAGGCTCTCCTTGTTCGCCCTGTGGCCCTTGCTCTCCTTGTTCCCCTTGAATTCCCTGGATTCCTTGTTCCCCTTGTGGTCCTGTGGCACCATCTTCCCCATCGTCCGGAGAGCATGATGTGATCAGTATTAAGGACAGGGCCATTGGAAATAACATTTTAAATGACAATACACTTGTTTTCATGTTTTTGTTTTTTTTTGGGTTTCAAGAGGCCAAATTAGGAGTATGGATACTGTGCTGATTTGCAATTGTGATTTGTAGTAGAATCAGTTTCGTCAGAAACCAATTTTAATGTGCGGATCGATGAACGGATAAATTCAATGCCTGATTTACCATTCATACGGAATAGTTGCGATACACACACCATTTTATACTAAGCATCATGATGAAGGAAAGCGATCAGGGTTCAATTTTTAATTTGTGGTAAATAAGCATAGCATTATGAGGGCAATCATTGTAGATGACGAGTTGGCGGCCATAAACAGTTTGTCATGGGAATTGCGTAAATACCCGGACTTTATCTCTGTCATAGAAACGTTCACTTCTCCCAAAGAGGCCATTTCCGGAATCAATTACCTCAAACCGGATTGTGTTTTCTTGGACATTGAAATGCCGGAAATGAGCGGCTTTTCACTTTTGGACAAGTTGGAGTACCGCAATTTTGCCATTGTCATCACCACAGCATACAATCAATACGCCATTCAGGCCATTAAGGAAAGTGCCGTGGATTATTTGTTGAAACCGGTGGATCAAGACGACATAGCCGGCGTGATCGAAAAGCTGAAAAAGTTGAATGGATCGCAGAATTTCCAACTTCAATTTGAACAGACGTTTGAAGCCCTTTCCAAGGCAAGTTCTCCCCAAGTGGTCCAGATTCCCGTAAGCGGTAAGATTTTGTTTTTGAGAGTGGAGGAAATCGTGTACTGCGAATCTGATGGCAATTATTCCAAGGTTTTTCTGGAATCGGGGGAACAGTTGTTGGTGTCCAAAAAATTAAAGGAACTGGAGGACCTATTACCTGGGCGAATTTTTTTTAGGATCCATAACTCTTATATTGTTCATTTGCGAAAGGTGAACGAATATTTGCGTACCGAAGGCTACCTTGTACTGTCCAATCAAAGAAAAATACCGGTTTCCAGAACCAAAAAGGATGCCTTTTTAAATCGAATGAGCCAATAACCACTATGTTGAAAGGTATAACAGATTTCCTTAAAGAAAGCAATCAAAACGGGTTTGGCTTTTTTGTGGTCTCTGTCCTGTTTTATCTTTTTGTTTTTTTCCTGATACAGTTCTTTCAACATAAAAAACGGTTTTATCTCTTTTACAGCCTCTACGCACTTATGAACGGGATTACCCTGCTCAAGTATATTGACGGGGTCTTTTTTTCTGATTTTTTCCATACCCATGCAGGCAGAATTTTTGTGGGATGGGTTCATTATCCCACCCAACTGTTCGCCTCCATGCTGTTCAGTTTTTTCATTTTGGATATCATGCAGCTCAAAAAGGCGCATCCCAAGTTTGTGAAATGGACATATCGGTCCTATTTGGGAATCACCCCCATATATTTGTTTTTATGGGCTGTTCAATTGAATAATCCAAGGTCGTATTTGATCGATTATTTTCATGGGTTTTTCTTTTTGCCCATGAGCCTGATCGTATTTGTTTTGGGGTTCTATTGGGTGTCAAGACAGAACCGCATGATCAAATGGTATATTTTGTCCGGTATGTCGGCGCTTTTTGTCTCATACCTCATTATCACATTGTTTTCCTTTGAAAAGACAAGGGCCAATTCAGAGACACTCTACATTTTCTATTTGGGGGTTTTGATCGAGAGTCTGTTGTTTGCCCTTGCCATAGGGTTGGAACAAAAAATGGTCTACAGGGAAAAGGCGTATGTTCAAAAAAAGTATATCGATCAATTGGAGGAAAACCAGGTGATCAAGGAGAGCATCGTAAGGACTTTATCGGATGAACTTTTACAGACCAAGGCCGAGATAGAAGGACTAAGTTCCGAGGCCCAAAAGGAGCGGACCGAAAAATTGACCATGAAAATGGAAAACAAATTTGCCCAGCTCCGGTTGGATGCGCTTCGCAGCCAAATGAACCCCCACTTTATTTTTAATGCACTTAACTCCATCAAGTCTTATTTTATTGAGAACAACCAAGAAAAAGCAATCTACTACCTAGGCAGGTTTTCTAAATTGATCCGCGGAATTTTGGAAAGTTCCCGAAAGGACCTCATCACGTTGGAAGAAGAACTCAACATCATCAAAATGTACGTGGAAATCGAGAGTGATCGCTTTAAAAACGGAATGGAGTATATCCTGGAGATGGATAAGGACATCCCCGCCCATATTATCTTGGTGCCTTCCCTTTTGTTGCAACCGTTCGTTGAAAATTCCATTTGGCATGGACTTTCCACCCGCAATGGCAAAAAGAAGCTTTCCATAAAAGTAGAAGGAAAGGAACCATCGGAAAACCTTACGATCACCATAGCGGACAATGGTATTGGCAGACAGGCTTCTCGGGCCAAGAACAATCAAAACCCACTGAAGGGCCAATCGTTGGGGCTCTCCATCATCAAGGACCGATTGGATTTCTTTTCCAAAAAATATCAAGGGGATTTTAATTTTGCCATCCACGATCTTGTGGACAAAAAAACCGGAAAACCTTTGGGCACAGAAGTGGTGATCCTAATGCCCAAACTTATGCCGGAGCCTAACTGATTTAAAAGAAATTTTGAAAACTTGACAATATTCCAAAGATTTATCCGAATTTGAACAGGCAAAATCTTGATGAACCAAAATGGACATTGCAATTCTTTCTGTGAGCCCTCACGTATATTCCACCAAACGAATTATGGAGGAAGCCGACAAGGCAGGCCATTATGTAGAGTCCATCGACCACACCAAATGTTCCGTAAAGTTGGGAGCTGACAAACCGCAGATTTTTTTTGGATCCGAAAATATCACGGAAGAATTCGACGCCATCATACCCAGGATAGGCACCACGGTTACTAGGCATGGAGCGGCCATCGTGAAACAATTCGAGATCAACGATGTTTTCACCAGCGCCAAATCCTTGGGAATCCTGAAGGCAAGGAACAAGGTAACCACGCTGCAGCTCTTGTCCAAAAAAGGGATTCCAATTCCTGAAACCGTATTCTCCATCAATCCGGACAATGTGGAGCACCAAATAGAACTTTTGGGAGGCCCTCCGGTCATCATTAAACTACAGGAAGGTACCCAAGGGAAAGGAGTGATGTTGGCAGAGAGCAAAAAATCGGCCAAGTCCATTATCGATACCCTATACAATATGAACACCAGCATCCTGCTGCAACAATATATTGAAGAGGCCAAAGGGCAGGATCTTCGGGTCATTGTTGTGGGGAACAAAATAGTGGCCAGTATGAAGCGCACCAGCGGTCTGGACGATTTTAGATCTAATGTGCACCGCGGGGCCGAAACCCATATGGTGCAATTGACCCCAAGGGAAAAGTATATTGCCATACACGCCACCAAACATTTGGGTCTGGGGGTGGCCGGCGTGGATTTGATCCGGTCCAATAATGGTCCTTTGTTGATAGAGGTGAATGCATCCCCAGGGCTGAAGGGCATCGAGGCCATCACCAAGGTGAACGTGGCACGGCACATCATTCAATTTGTGGAAAAGCATGGAAGGAGAAATCGAAAATAAGACCATCACCATAAGTGGCGAAACCATTGTCCCGGGAGAACGGAAATTGGTGCAGTTGAACATCGCGCGCCTGCCCACTGGAACCCTGATCGATATTCCTGTGCATGTGTTCAACGGAAAAAAACCCGGACCTACCGTGCTGGTCCAAGCTGGCTTGCATGGAGATGAGATCAATGGTGTAGAAACCTTGCGAAGGTTGTTGCAGGACGATTTCTTTACTGTAAAAAAAGGTGCCGTGGTCGTAGTACCGATACTGAACATTTTTGGGTTCATCCATTTTTCACGGGATGTGCCCGATGGCAAGGATGTAAACCGAAGTTTTCCAGGTTCAAGAAATGGATCTCTGGCAAGTAGGATCGCCCATACCTATACGGAACAGATATTGCCGCAGGTAGATTATGGAATCGATTTGCACACAGGTGGTAGCCAAAGGCACAACCACCCACAGGTCAGATATACTACGGACGATTTAAAGAGCAAAGAACTCGCTGAAGTTTTTGGGGCACCCTTCTATTTTGCTTCCAGATTGATTACCGGGTCGTTCAGGAAAGCAATGTTCAAAATGGGGGTTCCAACCATGGTCTACGAGGCCGGTGAAAGCATGCGGTTCGATGAAAATGCCATAGCTACCGGTGTCAAAGGAATTCAAAATGTTCTGACCCATTTGGGCATGTTGCCTAAAGGAACGGGCACAACATCCACACCATCAATCCATTTGGATCAAACGAGATGGGTAAGGGCGCCAAGGGCAGGCATGTTCATCCCCCAGGTGAACAATGGGCAAAAAGTGGAAAAAGGCCAAATTTTAGGATTGGTGGCGGACACCTATGCAAAGAAGAACAAAAAGGTAAAAGCGGCTTTTGAAGGACATGTTCTGTGTGTCAACCATCAAGCGGTGGTCAATCAGGGAGATGCTTTATTCCATTTGGGAAGATAGGTTCGATTGCTTCTCGCTTACTTGTGCCAGACTCCATTTGATGGCACTTTCCAGATCGGAGAACTGTCGGATGTTTTTTTGAAAGAACATTTTTTCCAGCACCAGACTAGCCAGCCCTCCTTGATTGTAACTGACCACCGAATAGAATTCCAATTGATGCCGATGCTTATAAAATTTCAACCAATCCGTTGGCACCACGGAGTAATTATGGATGCGGTTGGAAATATAGGCGATGGGCTTCTCCCTTCCCAAAACCTCATAAGCCGTATTAATGACTTTTTTGGCCATGGGCCAACCAAAAGTCTCGCCTTCATTGATTTCGGAGATGACCAATCCATCAAAAAAATAGAAAACACCAAATTGGAATTCGCGTACCTGGCGTATGTTCCTGAAAAAGTCCAATTCTTTTACCTTCTGCATAATGGGATAATGTTAAGCGATGATGGCACAAATAAAGGTATGAACGAAAAAAGTCTGGTGGGAGGAGTTTTGGCGAATACCGTTAAAAAATTGGCACATGGCTATTTCTGATTGATGAAGAACAAAGGTAAGCAAGGTGTTTCAGAATTTACGTAAGGCTTGATGAAAAACTATTCCCACAAATCAAGAAGTCTATCCGTAGAACTCCCAAAGCATCATTTCTCCATATTTTTCAATTGAATACCCAAGGCCTTGGTAGACAATTGCACCTCCAAGAACGAAAGGATCAAGGAAATGACCAAGAAGACCAGACTTACCCCAAAAATGGCATTGGCCCATACCGTCATTTCCACGTAGACTAAGAACATGGTCACTGCCGCCAATAAAAAACTGATAATGGCCGAGGCTTGCATGTTCTTGATGATTCCCAAGCGTTTTCTCAGATAGTTGATCTGTTGTCTCAAAGGCTGGGCCGAAGTTTCCTCGAATTGTTTGTGCAATTGGCGGATCAAGGCCGCAATGGCCAAATAACGGGCATTATAGGCCAACATGGTCAGGGAAATGGCAGGGAACAAAAGGGCGGGTATATTTAGGGAAAGCTGCATGGTTTTGTTTTGATAGGGAAGGTAATCATTTGTCTTCGGTATCACAATTACCTACATTTGAAGAAATCAAAACAAGCATATGAAATACTTCCCCATAGATAGCAATCTGTTCATCAACAACCGCAAGAAATTCATGGCCCAAATGAAGCCGAAAAGTATTGCCGTATTCAATTCCAACGATATTTACCCCATTAGTGCGGACAGCACCATGCCCTTTCAACAGGCCCGGGATATTTTTTATCTGAGTGGCGCCGATCAGGAAGAAACCATTCTGTTGCTCTTCCCCGATGCCATGGACAAAAAGAAAAGGGAAATCCTCTTTGTAAGGGAAACAAACGATCACATTGCCGTGTGGGAAGGTGCCAAACTCACCAAGGAGCAGGCCACAGCCGTTTCGGGCATCGAGACCATTTATTGGCTGACCGATTTTGACAAGATTTTTTTTGATTTGATGACCGAGGCGGATACCATCTACTTCAACACCAATGAGCATTATCGCCAAGCCGTGGAAACCCAGACACGTGAGGATCGCTTCATTGAAAAATGCAAAAAGGAATATCCGGCCCACCAATGGGCCAAGAGCAACCCTATTTTGCAACAGATTCGCGGGGTGAAGGAACCTGAGGAAATTGCTTTGATGCAGATCGCCTGTGATATTACCGAAAAGGGGTTTCGAAGAATTCTGGAGTTTGTAAAACCCGGGGTTTGGGAGTATGAAATAGAGGCCGAGTTCTTGCATGAGTTTGTCCGCAATAGATCAAAGGGATTTGCCTATACGCCCATCATTGCATCTGGGGCCAATGCCAATGTACTCCATTATGTGGAGAACAACCAACAGGTAAAGGATGGTGATATGATCTTGATGGATCTGGCTGCCGAATATGCCAATTACTCCAGTGATCTTACCCGTACCATTCCTACTAACGGAAGATTTACCGACCGACAAAAACAAGTGTACAGTGCCGTACTTCGGGTAAAGAACGAGGCCACCAAAATGTTGGTTCCAGGTACCCTTTGGGCCGAATATCACAAAGAGGTCGGAAAAATCATGACTTCAGAATTGATCGGACTGGGGCTTTTGGACAAGGCCGATGTTCAGAACGAGAACCCCGATTGGCCAGCCTACAAAAAGTATTTCATGCACGGCACCAGCCACCATATCGGTTTGGATACCCACGACTACGGTGCATTGAAGACCCCTATGAAGGCCAATATGGTCTTCACTGTGGAACCAGGCATCTATATCCCTGCGGAGGGGATGGGCATCCGTTTGGAAGACGATGTGGTCATCCAAGAAAAGGGGGAGCCCTTCAATTTGATGCGGAACATCCCGATTGAAATTGAAGAAATCGAAGAGTTGATGAACAAATAAGAGTCAGTACAGTCATACTGAGCGAAGCGAAGTATCTAAACCCTTCAAATAGGGATGCTTCACTTTGTTCAGCATGACATTTGGAATATAACAGAATGGCATGAAACACCTTTTTTTACTATTTCAGGTCGATATCGAAAAGAAAATACAGGAAGCCCCTGACAGTTCCTACGAGATTGGGGTCGTGATTGGCAGCTACCTTCCTTTTGTGGTCTTGGCCGGGATTGCCTATGCCATTTATCGTTACAACAAAAAGAGAAGGGGTTCAGAATAGTTTTTTGGTAACGAGACTGTTGCGCTTGGTTTTGATGTAAATTTCTTCGAACTTCACAGAACCGACCAATACTTCCGCACCCATGAAAAATATATTTCTGCCCCTATTGTGTTCCATTTCTTTCCTGTCTTTTTCCCAGATCAAGGAAAGTGCACAGATAGATAGCATTTTTGCGGCATGGAATCAACTGGATACCCCAGGGGCCGCCTTGGGAATTGTGAAAGATGGTGAACTGATCTATGCCAAAGGATACGGTTCGGCAGACTTGGAGCACGATCTGCCCATAACACCGTCTTCGGTTTTTTATATTGGTTCTGTGTCCAAACAGTTTGTCACCTTTTGTATCCTGCTGTTGGAAGAACAGGGCAAATTGGATTTGAACGACAAAATCCAAAAATACCTGCCCGATTTTCCTGAATACGAAGCCCCGTTGACCATTCGTCATTTTATTCACCATACCAGCGGGGTAAGGGATTACCTAACTTTGATGGATTTGAAGGGCCGAAGCTATTTGGACAATTTGGACGTGGATGAGGTCTATGAACTTATCAAACGCCAAAAAGAATTGAATTTTACTCCGGGAGAGAAATACCTGTACAGCAATTCGTGCTATTTTATGCTGGCCATGATCGTGGAAAAGGTATCCCATGAGCCCATCAGGAAGTTTGCCCATGAACATATTTTTAGTCCTTTGGGCATGCAGAACACGTTGTTTTATGACGATAATACCGATTTGATCAAGAATAGGGTGTTCAGTTATCAAAAGAAAAGGGAGGGTGAGGGATTTGACAATCTTATCATGCGTTTTGATCTAGTAGGTTCCGGTGGTGTGTATTCAAGCATTGAAGATCTTTTCCTCTGGGACCAGAACTTTTACCACAACATCCTCGGAAAAGGAGGTCAGGCCATCATCGAAAAAATGCACCAGGAAGGCGTATTGAACAACGGCGAAAGTGCTGGTTATGCCTTTGCCCTGAACAATGGCACATACAAAGGATTGCGAACGGTGAGCCATAGTGGTTCCTTGGCAGGGTACCGGGCACAATTGCTCCGCTTTCCAGATGAAAAGTTTTCAGTGATCATTCTGGCCAATCGAGATGATGCCAACCCAACGGGTAAATCGTATCAGGTGGTGGATATTCTTCTAAAGGACAGATTTAAGGAAGAACCTCCCCAAAAAGAGGTTTCGGATAAAAAAGAGGATGAAACAGCCAAGGAAAAAGATATGGATTTGGCTTCGGTTGATGTAATGGACTATGTCGGGAATTTTTATAGTGAAGAATTGGATGTGACATATAAGTTGTACATGGAAGATGACCTACTGAAGTTAAAAATCCCGAATAACGAACCGCAAGCCATGAAGATAAATGCACCTGATACGTTCATTTCAAATGGCAATCGCTATCGTTTTGAAAGAACCGATGGAAAGGTCGTCGGATTTGAATTGGATGCCGGGAGGGTCACTAACCTTAATTTTGAAAAACGATGAAACCCTTCGCTGTAACCTGAACCGAAAAGAGGTCGTCCAACCTTCCAAATCAAAAAACGGAAGGTAAACATGAAAAACAACTTTTTCAGGGGGAAGCTACTTGCACTATTTACAGTTTTAATCCTCGGAATTCAACCCATATTGACCGCACAGGATTTGGAATCCCAAATCGACCAAGTCTTGGAAACAAAATTTGAAAACAATGGCCCTGGCGCGGTTTTTCTCGTCGCAAAAAATGGAAAGATACTCTATGACAAAGCCTTTGGACTTTCCAATCTGGAACTTCAGGTGCCCATGCAGACCGATAATGTTTTTGAAATCGGTTCCATGACCAAACAGTTTACGGCGGTTTCCATTTTAATGCTGATGGAGGAAGGTAAACTGAATTTGGAAGATGAGATTACCCAGTATATTCCGGATTATCCCACGTATGGCCACCGTATTACCATTCATCATTTGTTGACGCATACATCCGGCATCAAAGATTTTACCCGGGTCAAAGGACTCAATACCATTGCCCAAAACGATATGGAGCCCATGGAAATCATCAATTTCTTTAAGGATGAACCCATGGATTTTGCCCCTGGAGCAGCGTTCAAATACAACAATTCGGGTTATGTACTATTGGGATACATCATTGAAAAAGTATCCGGGATGAGCTATGCGGATTTTGTGGAGCAGCGTATTTTTAAAAAAGTGGGCATGTCATCTTCACGCTATGCAAGCCATAGTGAAGTGGTGCCCAAAAGAGCCTCTGGCTATCATAAAAGGGAAGATTATAGCAATGCCAGGCATATCAGTTTTTCCATTCCCTATGCATCCGGGTCGTTGATGTCCACAGTAGCGGATATGCTCAAGTGGGAAGAGGTTCTCAACAACCATGTTTTGCTCAATAAGGAAACTACCCAAATGGCCTTCACCAATTATACGTTGAACAATGGAGACCCTATCAACTATGGCTATGGATGGCACATTAAACAATTGGATGATACGCTGAGCTACCAACATGGCGGCTCCATTTTTGGGTTCAAGTCCATGGGGGTGTATTTGCCCGATGAGGATATTTATGCGGTTGGGTTGAGCAATTGTGATTGCAATTCCCCAACGGAGGTGACCAGGGAAATAGCAAAACTTGTACTTGCTGCCGGCGATTCAAATTGATAAAGCCTTACTATTTGGCATTCCGGGAAAAATCCTCGAACTTCATCTTGTTTTGGCACTGGACACCAAACAATGTTGATAATTTTTGATGAAGGAACTGCAAAAGGGGGAGTATTACGGAGACCATTACCAAAAAGTGGACTTGGGCGGGATGATATTGACTGATACGGCCTATACCCACAGTAAGGTGGATTGGCACTATCATCAAAATCCTTATTTCACCTACATTTTGGAGGGCCAATTGTTCGAAGCGAACAAAAAGGAATCCTACACCTTGGGAGCAGGGAGTCTTTTGTTCCATAACTGGGACGATGCCCATTACAATATTAAACCTCCAGGTTATACCCGTGGATTCCACATTGAACTGAACAAAGAATGGTTTTTAAAATATGATCTTGGACAAGATGGTCTGGAAGGGAGCATAAACCTAAAAAATCCTTTGGTCAAAAGGAAGATGAACTCCATTTTCATGGAAACCAAGATTAGCGATGACCATTCCCCAATGAGTATTGAAATGTTATTAGTAGAGGTGTTTGGTTTGATGGAAGGGCAGCAGCAAAACCAAAAGCCCCCAAATTGGGTCCGCAAACTACAAGAATTGATTATGGAAGAGGGAGTTGATAGCTCACTGGGGAACCTAGCGGCCCAACTTCAGATTCACCCAGTGCACCTGTCCCGTGAGTTCGGCCGATATTTTGGTACCAGTTTTGGGAATTATGTTCGGTTATTGAAGGTGAACAAAGCGTTCAATATGATGGTTTCTACCAAACTGTCCATGACGGAAATCTGCTACGAATGTGGCTTTTCCGATCAGAGCCATTTCATTTCCAACTTTAAAAGGGTTTACCAGATGACCCCTTCCAAAATGTTGGGGAAAATATCCCGACGTTAATTTTATCCTATTTTGGGTTGAGTAGAAATCCCATCTTTGGAGCCAATTCATCAATCAATCAAAAATGAGACTTCAAAGCACCATTATTCTTATTGTCTTATGGGCAGGGAGCTTGTTCGGGCAGGATGTGGCCTCTTACACCGCTGGATGGGAAGGTACCATCCCCAATCCCAAGACCTTTGGCCTAACCCTTGAAATACAAGGCTTGGAGACCTCGTCTGCCAAACTGAAAATCTTTAACGATAAGGAAATCATGACCGTGCCCATCCAATGGGTCAATGGGAAAAAAGTGGAATCCCATGTTTCGGAGAGGACTTCATTTAAGGGGATGCTGTCAAAGGATGGAACAGAGATCAACGGGTTTATGAAATCCGGTATGCTCCTTTATCATATTACCTTGACAAAGTCCAAAGACAAAACATTTGAGGGAACCTGGAACATTTTGATGGTAGATGAACTCATGTCCAGTTTCTTCTACTTAAGTGTGGAAAATGGCTCGGGAGATGATTACGAGGCCTATCCCATTTTGGGTGATGATCGGTTCACAGGCACTTGGTGCGGCAATTTCAGAAAGCAAAACGACAGTATTTTCTTTTCGGACTTTAAGACTGGAATGGAGTTTAAAGGAAAGCTTTTGCCTGAAAAGATTGCGCTCGGTATGTATTTGGGCAACAATCTGATAACACAAATTGACCTAAAGAAATCACAATCGAGATGGAAGATAGGAGGATTCACGAGCAAGGACATTATGGATTCCCAGCTTCAACTTGCCGAAATGGAGTCCATGATCCTATCAGATTCTTTGGAAGGCACCCATTCCGTGCTGGTTTCAAAAAGCGGGAAATTGATCTATGAAAGGTATTTTCATGGATACAATGCCAATATCTCGCATGATATGCGTTCGGCCTCAAAAAGTATTTCTTCCAGTATAGTGGGATTGGCAAAGGATTACAAACTGTTCAAGAGTGTGGACCAATCTATTTTTGAGTTCTTGCCCGAAGAGTACCAAGACTATAAGGACGGTTCAAAATCCAAAATAGATCTGAAAAGCCTTTTGACCATGAGTTCTGGACTGGACGCTATTGATTTTGGGATTGAAAGGAATTCGTTGGGTTCTGAGGATAATTACCAACAGTCTTCGGATTGGGTGGGGACCATTTTGGCCGCGCCCATCATCAATCCGCCAAATACACATGCCTTTTATGGCTCGGCAAATCCATATCTTTTGGGGGTGGCCTTGGATTCCATCGTTCCCAGCCCCCTGGAATTTTACATGGATCAAAACCTGTTCCAGCCCCTTGGCATTACCAATTATATTATTCAAACCGATTTGACCGGGAGACCTTATTTTGGGGGAGGAATGTATATGACCCCAAGGGATATGATGAAATTTGGGCAGTTGTATCTCAATTTGGGCCAATGGAAAGGGAAACAGATCATATCCAAGGAATGGGTAGAGCAAACCTTCACAAATTATCGCCAACTGGAGAACACCAATCAAAAGAATGGATACGGCTATTTATGGTGGTTCGGACAGTACAAAGTTGGGGGGAAGATTATCAATTCAGTGGAAGCCAGAGGAGCCGGGGGGCAGTATATTTTTGTGATTCCTGAAGAAGATTTGGTAGTGGTGATCACTTCAGGGAACTATCGCAACGGGAAAACCCAACAGCCGGAAAAAATATTGGAAAATTATATACTTCCCTATATCCCAAATGGAATAAAACTACATTAAGATTGCACCACACCTGAGCTTTCTTGGTACCTTTAGTGGTATGAAAATCTATATCATTGGAGCAGGTGCTGTTGGAAAAGCCCTGGCCGTATGCCTACAACGTCATGGCAAGCACGTGGAATTGGTCCGTGGGCACGTGGAGGATGGTGTTCCCCAAAAACAGAAGATTGTTCTTCAGTTTAAAGATGGGGTCGAAATACAGGAAGACATTCAGGTCAGCACCTTGAAAGACCATGATCGATTGGACGGTCTTGTGGTACTGACCAACAAATCATTCGGGAACAAAGCACTTTCCGAAAAATTGGCAGCAAATGCTAAGGATACACCCATAGTACTTTTACAAAATGGCCTTGGGGTGGAGCAGCCTTTTTTGGAAAAAGGATTTACGGAAGTCTATCGATGCGTGCTTTTTGTGACCTGCCAACATACGGATGAGCACACGATCAGTTATAAACCTGTGGCAGAATCCCCGATTGGGACCATAAACCAAAATACCTCTAATCTAAAATCGGTGGTGGATACCCTCGACACCCCAAATTTTAGGTTTGTTGAGGAAACCGATATCCAACGAGTCATTTGGAAGAAAGTCATTGCCAACTGTGTATTTAACTCCATTTGTCCATTATTGGAAGTGGATAATGGTATTTTCCATAGAAATGAAGAGGTGATGTCCATGGCCAAAAGAGTGATTGCGGAATGTGCGTTGATTGCCAATAAAAAGGGCATTGATTTGGGCGTTTATGAACTCGAGGACCAGGTTTTGAAAATCAGTCGAATGTCCGATTGGCAATTCATTTCGACCCTGCAGGACATCAATAATAAAAGGGAGACCGAGATTGATACGCTGAACTTTGAAATTTTCCGAATGGCGCAGGCTTTAAAAGTGTCGGACAAAGTTCAGGAAACCAGAATATTGGGTGAACTAGTCAAACTGAAATCGGAATTGACCCGAAGCTGATACCATTTGATTTTTGTTCTAAAATCCCCGAAATTTACAGTTTTATGGAAAAGCAACAACAGTTGTACAAAACAGCCTTCGGATTGGCCCTGTTCACCATCTTTTACAATGTGGCAGAGGGTATCATTTCCACTTATCTCGGTTTTGAGGATGAAAGCCTGGCCCTTTTCGGCTTTGGGACCGACAGTTTTATTGAAGTGATTTCTGGCTTGGGCATTGCCCATATGATTCTACGCATTCAGAAAAACCCCGAAAGCAATCGGGACAATTTTGAACGCACCGCGCTTCGTATTACCGGGGTTGCCTTTTACATTTTAGTGGTGGGATTGGTCGTTTCCAGTCTCTATAATATTTGGACAGGACATCGCCCGTTGACCACTTTTTGGGGTGTGGTCATCTCCTTGATTTCCATTCTGATTATGTGGGTGTTGGTTTTGTGGAAAAGAAAGGTTGGTAACCAACTCAATTCTGCCCCTATTTTGGCCGATGCCAATTGTACCTTGGTCTGCATCTACATGTCCATCATTTTGTTGGTAAGCAGTGGAGTCTACGAACTTTTCAATATACCTTATATTGACAGTTTGGGGACACTTGGTTTAGCATATTTTGCCTTTAAGGAAGGCAAGGAATGTTTTGAAAAAGCCAATAGCGACAAACACTGTTGCTGTACCTGAAGAGTAGAATTTTTTATGGATAGAAAAGCGCACTGGCAGCAGGTATACGAGACCAAATCTCCCGATGAGGTAAGCTGGACGCAAAAGCGACCCAGTACTTCTTTGGAATTTATAGAAAGTTTTAGACTGGATAAAGATGCCAAGATCATTGATGTGGGCGGGGGCGACAGCAATTTGGTCGATTTTTTATTGGAGGAGGGGTATTCGGATATCACAGTGCTCGATATTTCAGCAAAAGCGTTGGAAAAGGCTCAAAACCGTTTGGGGGATAGGGCCAATAAAGTACATTGGGTGGTGAACGATATAGTCGATTATCATCCCACGGAAACCTTTGATCTTTGGCATGATCGGGCCGCTTTTCATTTTTTGACGGACCCTGAGCAAATCAATACCTATCTTAAACTGGTCAACCAGCATGTGTCCCAGTATTTGGTGTTGGGTACTTTTTCAGAAGCAGGCCCTACCAAATGTAGCGGTCTCGAAATCCAACAATACTCGGAGAACTCAATGACGGAATTGTTCAGTGAAAAATTTGATAAGATCAATTGCCAAACGGTAGATCATACAACTCCCTTTGGCACCAAGCAAAATTTTCTGTTCTGTGCTTTCAGAAAAAGGAACCCTTGATCTAAAAGAAACCATTTTATTGGATATCTTGTACTTCCAACGAAACAAACCTCTAATGAAACATTTTTTCAACACCAAAAGCAGTTCAGTGCTTAGGAGCACGCTTTCCCTATGCGCGCTTTTTATTTTTGGAACCGTGATGGCTTCGAATTCAAAAATCAAGACACAAGAATCTTTTTTGGTGACCTTGGTTACTCCCGAAAATGGAATGTATACGGTTTCCCCTGAACTGCCCGCTGATGGTAAAGTTGCCGCAGGAACTGAGTTGACGGTTACTGCCACACCATCTGAAGGATATAGTTTGGATGTGGTGTACTACACATTCAAAGGGGGTATGTGGGGAACAACAAGTATCGAGAATTTTACGCCTACCATGAAAATTGTTGTGGATAAGGACATGTCCATCGGCGCCACATTTGTTGAAAACAACTTGGTAGAAAACCTGAACGTGACCCACGATGTGGTGTATGCCAAACCAGGCGTTAAACCTTTAAAATATGATGTGTTTGCCCCAAAAGGCGCAAAGGACCTGCCAGCCGTGGTGATCATTCATGGTGGAGGATGGTCTTCCAATAATGAAGATGTGATGAGGGGATTGGCCAGGGAACTTACCAAAGGGAATCAATATGTAGTGTTCAGTATGGATTATCGCTGGGTGAACAACTTGGATGGGGATGCAACACCCAACTATATGCACAATTTGATCGAAGATGTTTTTGGTGGCATTGCCCACATTCAGGAACATGCGAAGGAATATGGGGCCGACCCCACCAAGATCGCAGTAACAGGCGATAGTGCAGGGGGACACCTTTCTGCAGCCGCCGCATTGTTGAGCCCTATGATAGGTGATGGTGGTTTCGGAACAACGGAAGGCATTTTTGAGTACATGCCCACCTATATGCCAAAAGGGAAATCCGTGGATGAGGTTAAAAAGGAGATTGTGGATGCCGTTCAGGTGGCAGCTCCAAGTTATGGTCCGTTCAATGCTTCTGATTTTAAACAGTTTATCCAACAGACCGACCAAGGATATCTGGATGCCGTTTCACCTTCCGAACATGTGCCGAATGTAGCCGATAGGGCCATCCCACATTTTATAGTTCGCGGTACCGAAGACCCTATCATTCCAGATGCCATGATACAGGGTTATGTAAATCTATTGAAGGAAAAAGGGCAAACGGTGGAGTACCTTCAAGTGGAAGGGGCAGGGCATGCTTTTTTTGATTGGAAACCCGATGCGCAGACGCGTGCCACTTTTACCAAGTATGGGGTGCCCTATGCAGCTGAAATGAAATCTTTTTTTGATTCGGTTTTTTACTAAGCGATTTCTGTTTTTTGTTGTGTCAGGTTGGAAATGACCAAGGCCGCTAGGGCAGGCAATACCCATCCCAGTTGGTATTGACTCAAAGGTATCCATGAGGTATAGGGTTGGATAGCCTCCCCCCAACCAATACTTCCCAAGAAATCAGGGATACTGAAAAGAATGGTTACCAAGACCACGGTTTTGAATACTGCGGGCGGCGTAAACCTGTCGGGCAGTACATTCAACAAAATCAATATGATGGTGATTGGGTAGATGAACATAAGGGCAGGCAACGCCACGGCAATAATGTAACCTACATTGAACTGTCCCACCAAAACACCCAAAACGCAACCGACCAAGGCAGTGATCCTGTACGCCAAAATAGAGTCCTTGAACTGGCTTTTCACAAAATCAGAAGTACCGGTAACAATACCCACGGCAGTGGTAAAACAAGCCAGACTGACCAAAACACTCAAGAATAGGTTGGCCGTATTTCCTAAAGTTGCAATGCTGATGCCGCTCAATAATGCGGTTCGGGAAATGTCAGCGTCAAAGGATTTTCCAAAAAGGGCACCCGTTAAAATAAGTCCGGCGTAGATTACAAAGAGTCCTAAACCAGCCCAAAACCCGGCAGCACGGATCAACCGTCTTTTATCAGTGTAGGCAGCTTCTTTTTCTTTCAGGTTGATGGACACAATGATCACAGCACCCACCACAACGGCGCCAATGGCATCAAAAGTTTGGTAACCTTCCAAAATACCATAACTGAACGGGCTGTTGAAGGTGGAAGGTGCAAAATCAAAATCCAGGGTGAAAACACTTATGGTCATGATCAAGATCAAAACAATGAGGATTCCAGGGGTGAGCAGTTTTCCAATAAGATCCAACACCTTGGTGCGGTTGATGGCAAAAATGAAAACCAGTACAAAATAGATGAGGCTGGTAAGTACATAGGAAGAATCCCAAAAGGGTTGTATGGCCATTTCATGGGTCACCGAGGCTGTCCTTGGCGAAGGCAGCGCTATGGCGATCGCATACATGATAAAACAATACACTGTGCTGAATAACGGGGACACCTTTTTGGCAAAATCGAACATGGTACCCTGCAGTTTGGCATGCGCTAAAATGCCCATTAAAGGGACCACTACACCCGAAACACAAAACCCTAAGGCCACCAACCACCAAAGATTTCCTGCTTTGAACCCCAAAAGAGGAGGAAGGATAAGATTTCCGGCGCCAAAAAAGAGGGAAAAAAGGGCAAAAGAGGTAATTGTTAACGATTTTTTGTCCATAGGGTGTTGATAATTTATTTTCAATGTGGTATATTTCGAAAGCGTTGTTCAGCGGATTTTATCGACTTTTTACCGATAAGCCTGCATTTCGTCGAAAAAAAGACTTTGTTCAGAAGCGTGCAAAATAAAAAGTTATCAACATCCGTTCCTATAGAAAAGTTGAACCCAAAACAATTCGATATAACAAAAAACTACGTTTAACCAAATTACGGCATTTTTCGATTCCCCAAATCGCACTTGATGCTTTTTCCAAACAACACCGGCTTATGAAAACTTCTACCCACCAACACCAACACGGTAACAAATTCACTTCTTTTTTCTGCAGCTTGTTCGGGCACCATTATGTGGTTTCCAAAAAAGTGACCCAGCACATCAAAGAATACAAATGCATCCATTGCCAAAAAGAGGTTACCACGGATGTCAGCGGCAAACTATCTGTCTTGACACCCCAAATGCAAGAAATTAACAGTACATTGGAAGATATGTACCAAAAAAGAAAAAGTAGGGTAGTTCACCAAGTGGCATAGCCCTTTTTTATTTTTTAAGAGGCCCAAATCTTTTATCCCGGAAACTTAAGTAATTGCCTACTGCTATCGGTTGCGTGCCCCAAAACCATGGTAGGGATGCCCTTGATTTTCGGGATTTTTTTATGGTTTGAACGAATTCCAGCCCTGTGCCGTAATGGGAATTTTGGTCTCGGCCCTAGTAATGAGGTGTACCCCTTCACTCTTCTCCGTCATATGCCCGATAACCGTTAGATTCGGATTCCCTTTGATCTTTGGAAAGTCGGCCTGGTCAATGGTGAACAAGAGCTCATAATCCTCACCCCCTCCCAAAGCGATCATGGTACTGTCCATCTTGAATTCCTCACAGGTAGAAATGACCGAGGGATCCAACGGAATTTTATCCTCGAACAGATTGCAGCCTACCCCACCGTGCTTGCACAAGTGCAATATTTCGGAAGAAAGCCCATCACTGATATCGATCATGGAAGTCGGTTTTACTTCCAACTTTTCTAACAACTCCACCATATCTTTGCGGGCTTCCGGTTTCAATTGGCGTTCTACTAGATAGGAGTAGGGCTCCAGATCGGGTTGACTTTTGGGGTTGACTTTGTACACCTCTTTTTCACGTTCCAATACCTGAAGGCCCAAATAAGCGCCGCCTAAATCTCCGGTCACGACCAAAAGATCATTCGGTTTGCTGCCTTTGCGGTATGCAATTTTGGATTCCTCGGCAGATCCGATTGCGGTAACGCTAATGATCATGCCTTTGTTGGACGAGGTGGTATCCCCTCCGACCAAATCCACGTTATAGAGTTTGCAGGCCAAGGCAACCCCTTCGTAAAACTCCTCAAGGGCTTCCAAAGGAAATCTATTGGAAACCGCTATGGATATGGTGATTTGGGTAGCCATGGCATTCATGGCATAGATATCGGAAAGATTGACCATTACGGATTTATAGCCCAAGTGTTTCAGGGGCATATAGCTCAGGTCAAAATGGACCCCTTCCACCAACATATCGGTGGAAACAACCACTTTTTTGTCTTTGAAGTCCATCACTGCAGCATCGTCACCAACCCCAACTAGGGAGGAAGGTTGTTTCAATTCAAAATGTTGGGTAAGATGGTCGATCAAGCCAAATTCGCCCAGTTCTTCCAAGGAAGTTCGTTGTGGATTCTTGTCTTCTAGCATTTTGCAAAAGTAAACAGGATAATCGTAAATTGTAAAGTGGGCAATGGTATAATATTTTTTACGACAAAGGTTTCAAAATATTGGTGTAATGTGCCAGAAAGCCAGTGGGTGCGAATTCCATAGAAAAGACCTATGGAATCATTCGTTATTATAATGTTAGTAAATGTGGTAAAACCCTTCTTATACAGTATATTTGTGGGCTATTTAGATTAAATTCAAGTAAGATGATAAAAGTATCGGATACGGCAAGACAAAAAGTGGTGTCGCTCATGACCGAGGAAGGTTATGACGCTGCAACCGATTTTGTCCGTGTCGGTGTGAAAAGTGGCGGGTGCAGCGGATTGTCTTACGAACTAAAGTTTGACAAGACCGCAGCGGATACGGATAAGATTTTTGAAGACAATGAAGTTCGCATCATTGTGGATAAAAAGAGCTTTCTGTACTTGGTAGGCACCATTTTGGAATATTCAGGAGGGTTGAACGGAAAGGGCTTTGTGTTCAACAACCCCAACGCGCAACGCACCTGTGGATGCGGAGAAAGTTTTTCGCTTTAAATAAAAGTCAAAGAGCTAATAGTTAAAAGTTAATTTGGAATGTATAGCTCTTTTGAAGATTTAGAGGTTTATAAAACGACAATTAAGCTTACCGCTAAAGTCTATGATTTATTGAAAGAGTCCCTTGAAAGAAGATTTTGCAATGGTTGATCAAGTTAAAAGAGCAACGATTTCGATTTCAAACAATATTTCAGAGGGATTTGAAAGGGAGACAGATAAAGAATTGATAAGGTTTCTTTATTTCTCAAAAGGTTCAGCAGGGGAAGTAAGAAATCTTTTCAATCTGATGGAACAGATAGGATATTTTAAAGCTGTCGAATTGGTTGATTACAAGAGTCAAGTAATCGATATATCAAAACAGCTTGCAAATTATATTAAGTATGTTGGAAAGAGAAGCGGACTTTAACTGTTTTTACTTTTTAACTCTTAACTTAGAAAAGATATGGCTTATACAGAGGAAGAATTAAAAAAAGAACTGGAGACCAAGGAATACGAGTACGGTTTCTACACGGATATTGAATCGGATACCCTTCCCAAAGGGTTGAACGAGGAAATCGTGATTGCCATTTCCAAAAAGAAGAACGAACCAGATTGGATGACGGAATGGCGTTTGGAAGCTTTTCGTGCTTGGCAGGAAATGGAAGAACCTGAATGGGCTAACGTAACCTACAAGAAGCCCAATTTTCAGGATATTTCCTATTATTCGGCCCCTAACAAGAAGCCTAAGTACAATAGTTTGGACGAGGTAGATCCAGAATTGTTGGACACCTTCAAAAAGCTGGGAATTTCTCTTGATGAGCAAAAGAAATTGGCCGGTGTTGCGGTGGATATCGTTATGGACTCCGTTTCTGTGGCCACTACTTTCAAAAAGACCTTGGCCGAAAAGGGGATTATTTTCTGTTCCATTTCCGAAGCCATCCAAGAACACCCTGAATTGGTGAAGAAGTATATTGGAACCGTGGTTCCTAAAAAGGACAATTTTTATGCAGCATTGAACTCGGCCGTATTCTCTGACGGGTCTTTCTGCTACATTCCGAAAGGAGTTAGGTGTCCGATGGAGCTTTCCACCTATTTCCGTATCAACCAAGCGGGAACCGGCCAGTTTGAAAGGACTTTGGTGGTTGCCGACGAAGGAAGTTATGTAAGCTATTTGGAAGGATGTACCGCACCCTCCCGCGACGAGAACCAATTGCACGCTGCTGTGGTGGAGTTGATTGCCTTGGACAATGCCGAAATCAAATACTCCACCGTACAGAACTGGTTCCCAGGGGATAAGGAAGGAAAAGGAGGTGTTTTCAATTTTGTGACCAAGCGCGGACTTTGCGAAAAGAACGCCAAAATATCTTGGACACAGGTAGAAACCGGTTCTGCCGTAACTTGGAAATATCCTTCCTGTGTGTTGAAGGGAGACAACTCTATTGGGGAATTCTATTCCATCGCCGTTACGAATAACTTTCAACAAGCCGATACCGGAACTAAAATGATCCACTTGGGCAAGAACACCAAGAGTACCATCATTTCCAAAGGTATTTCGGCAGGTCAGTCCCAAAACAGTTACCGAGGTTTGGTACAAGTGAGCAGCCGTGCGGACAATGCGCGTAATTTCTCCCAATGTGATTCCCTGTTGATGGGCAACCGTTGTGGAGCACATACCTTCCCTTATATTGAAGTGAAGAACAAATCGGCACAGATAGAACACGAAGCCACCACGAGTAAGATCGGTGAAGACCAAATTTTCTATTGCAACCAACGGGGTATCGACACCGAAAAGGCCATTGCCTTGATCGTGAACGGTTTCAGTAAAGAAGTGTTGAACAAACTGCCCATGGAATTTGCCGTGGAAGCCCAAAAGCTATTGGAAATCAGCTTGGAAGGCTCTGTAGGATAAACAAAAAACAACGTATGAAAAAGTTACTGGCATTACTGTTGGTCCTTGCTACTTTTTCTTGCAAGCAGGCCAAAAAAGAAACCGCCGAGGTGGAACAGACCGTGGCGGAAGAAGCAAAACCGGAAGTGAAACTTTACGCCTTCAGTGGGGGAACCGTGAATGCGAACAAGTTGGAACTCTTTTCCCAAGATACCACCTATACCGGACAATCCAAGGAGTTTGGTGATGCGTTCTACGTTATCGTACACCCAAAAGGTACCTTGATGTGGGATGCTGGACTTCCTGAAAGCTTGGTAGGCATGGATGCCCCCTACACGTCTCCGGATGGAGCGTTTACCGTTTCCAGGAAGGATTCCGTGGTGAACCAATTGGCCACCATCGGGATGAAACCCAGTGACATTGATTACATCGCCCTGTCCCACACCCATTTTGACCATGTTGGCCATGCCAATGAATTTGCAGGGTCTACTTGGTTGGTGCAGGAAAAGGAATATGATTTTGCGACCAGCGAGGAGAACCAAAAGAACAACGCGGATATCTATAATGCCATAAAAGATTTGACCAAGGTCAAGAAAATCGCGAACACCGATTATGATGTGTTTGGCGATGGTACCGTGGTGATGAAATTTATGCCCGGACATACTCCAGGACACCAAGTACTGTTTTTGGATTTGGCCGAGTTCGGTCCATTGTTGCTTTCTGGCGATATGTACCATTTTTATGAAAACAGGGAATACCGTAGAGTACCCATTTTCAATTACGATGTGGCCCAGACCAAGGCAAGTATGGCAGCGTTTGAGGCCTTTGCAGAGGAAAAAGGGGCAACCGTATACCTACAACATTCCAAAGAAGATTTTGAAAAATTGCCCAAGGCACCCAACTACTTAAAATAATATTTGAAGAAGAACAGCATGTTAGAAATCAAGAATTTACACGCAAGCGTAGAAGATAAAGAAATCCTGAAGGGAATCGACCTAAAGGTGAATGCCGGAGAGGTACACGCCATCATGGGTCCTAACGGGTCTGGTAAAAGTACCTTGGCATCGGTGATTGCCGGAAAGGAGGATTTTGAGGTAGAGGAAGGCAGTATTGTTTTGGAGGGTGAGGACCTTGACGAGTTGGCCCCAGAGGAAAGAGCGCATAAAGGAATTTTCCTTTCGTTCCAATACCCTGTGGAGATTCCGGGTGTATCGGTAACCAACTTCATCAAAACCGCCATCAACGAATCCCGCAAAGCACGAGGTTTGGAAGAAATGCCCGCCAATGAGATGTTGAAGAAGATCCGTGAGAAATCCGAGTTGTTGGAAATCGATCGCAAGTTTCTTTCCCGTTCATTGAACGAAGGGTTCTCTGGAGGTGAGAAAAAGCGTAACGAGATCTTTCAAATGGCGATGATGGAACCGAAGCTGGCCATTTTGGATGAAACCGACTCCGGTTTGGACATTGATGCGCTTCGCATTGTGGCCAATGGGGTGAACAAATTGCGTAACAAGGACAATGCGATCATCGTAATCACCCATTACCAGCGTTTGTTGGATTATATCGTTCCGGATTTTGTACACGTATTGTACAACGGAAAAATCGTGAAATCCGGCACCAAGGAATTGGCGCTTGAGTTGGAGGAGAAAGGGTACGATTGGATCAAACAGGAAGCTACGGTTTAAGCATTTTGTCATTCCCATGAAAATGGGAATCCAAATGATTCAAAAACAATCTTAATGAGATTCCTGCTTTCGCAGGAATGACAAGGAGTAAAATATGGATTTAAAGGAAAAATTAATCTCATCATTCTTGGCATTCGAGAACAATGTGGACTTGGATCATCCGGTGCACGAAGTACGTTCGGAGGCCATCAAGAATTTTGAAAACAAAGGGTTTCCATCCAAAAAGGAGGAAGCTTGGAAATATACATCCCTAAATAGCCTTCAAAAGGTAGATTTCAGCATTTTCCCCAAAGAGGAATCAACGTTGGAATACAAGGATGTAAAGAAGTATTTCCTTCACGAGATCGATACCTACAAGATTGTGTTCGTGGATGGCGTATATAGTTCCTATCTTTCGGAAACCACCCATGATGGGGTGGATGTTTGCTTGATGAGCTCCGCTTTCAGCAAACCGATGTTCCGTCAGGTCATCGAGGTATATTTTAACAAAGTAGCCTCTAAGGATGAATCGTTGACCACCTTGAATACGGCTTTTAGCAAGGAAGGGGCCTACATTTATATCCCGAAGAACAAAATGCCCAAAAAGCCTATCCAGATTTTACATTTGGCAACAGGCAATGAGGCAGCACTCATGTTGCAGCCCCGTAACCTGATTGTAGCGGAGGACAATGCCGAGGTGCAGATCATTGAGCGCCATCAAAGTTTGACGGACAATGAGGTATTTACCAATTCGGTAACGGAGATTTTTGCGGGCAAGGATGCCATTGTGGATTATTATAAAGTTCAGAATGATGCCCCAACCGCTTCGTTGGTGGACAACACCTATATTTCTCAAAAGGACAGCAGTGTAGTTCGGGTACATACCTTCTCTTTCGGAGGGAAATTGATCCGTAACAACCTGAACTTTTATCAAAACGGTGAGCGTATCGATTCTACCTTGAAAGGAGTGACCATCTTGGGAGATAAACAACATGTGGACCATCACACTTTGGTGCACCACAGACAACCCAATTGCGAGAGCCACCAAGATTACAAGGGAATTTTTGGAGATAGTTCCACAGGGGTATTCAACGGAAAAATCATTGTGGACAAAATTGCCCAAAAGACGGATGCCTTTCAGCAGAACAACAATATTTTGTTGAGCGACAGGGCCACCATCAACTCAAAACCCCAATTGGAAATCTTTGCGGACGACGTGAAATGTTCCCATGGATGCACCATTGGGCAGTTGGACGAGGACGCCCTTTTCTATTTACGATCTAGGGGGATTCCCAAAAAAGAGGCCACAGCCCTATTGATGTATGCCTTTGCCAACAACGTTTTGGAAAGTGTCCGCATCCCAGAGCTTAAATCAAGGATCAACAAGATTATTGCCAATAAATTGGGTGTAAGGGTCGGTTTCGATCTTTAGATTAAGGTGTCATTTCGAGCCCAAGTCCTGAACTTGTGAGGGAAGGGCGAGAAATCTCATGATATTCTAGATTTTTCACTTCGTTCAAAATGACAGATAGAAGCATTTTAACAAATAAATTTGATGTGGATACCATCCGCAAGGATTTTCCCATACTCAACCGAGAGGTAAATGGGCAGCCTTTGGTGTATTTGGATAATGCCGCGACTTCTCAAACTCCCCAGCAAGTGATCGATGTGATTGTGGATTACTATCACAGGTATAATGCGAACATTCATCGCGGGGTACATACACTCTCACAGGAAGCAACAGATGCCTATGAAGTGGCAAGGCAAAAAATCCAGAAACACTTCAATATTGCCCATTCCTACGAAGTGATTTTCACTTCTGGGACTACCCATGGCATCAATTTGGTAGCCACAGGCTTTACGTCCTTTTTAAAAAATGGGGATGAGGTTATCGTGTCTGCCATGGAGCATCATTCCAATATTGTGCCTTGGCAAATGCTCTGTGAGCGTACCGGTGCCCAATTGAAGGTGATTCCGATGAATCTGGATGGGGAATTGATCATGGAAGAATACCACAAGCTATTGAACGAACGCACCAAGTTGGTCTTTTGTAACCATGTGTCCAACGCTTTGGGAACCATCAATCCGATCGAAGAAATCATTGATGCAGCTCATAAAGTGGATGCAGCCGTTTTGATCGACGGTGCACAGGCTGCGGCCCACATCAAACCCGATCTACAGGCCCTCGATGTGGATTTTTATACCGTTTCTGCCCATAAAATGTGTGGCCCCACGGGGGTAGGCATGCTTTATGGGAAAGAAAAGTGGCTCAACAAACTACCACCCTATCAAGGTGGGGGCGAAATGATCGCTGAGGTTACTTTTGAAAAGACCACCTATGCCGATCTCCCCCATAAGTTTGAAGCGGGCACTCCCAATATTTGTGGTGGCATCGCTTTTGGTGCCGCTTTGGATTACATGAACCATATCGGTTTTGAAGCCATTGCCCAATATGAGGAAGAATTGATGCAATATGCCACGAAACAGTTGCTCACCATAGAAGGATTGAGAATTTACGGAACGGCCAAGCATAAAACTTCGGTGATTTCCTTTAATATTGATGGGGCTCATCCGTATGATATCGGGACCATTCTGGACAAATTAGGAATTGCCGTAAGAACAGGTCACCATTGCGCCCAACCTATCATGGATTTTTATAAAATCCCGGGAACGGTAAGGGCCAGTTTCAGTTTTTATAATACCCAAGAAGAAGTGGATGCTTTGGTGAAAGGGGTGAAGAGGGCCAGAAATATGTTGTTGTAGGCCAACCGTTATCATTATCTTAAACACTTGAAAAGCAACTTTCCGAGTTGTATTTTTGAACAAAACCGAAACATGACGATACAAGAGATACAGAATGATATAGTGGATGAATTCTCCATGTTCGATGATTGGATGCAGCGTTATGAGTACATGATAGAACTGGGTAAATCACTTCCATTGATCGATGATCAATATAAGACCGATGACAATTTGATCAAGGGTTGCCAGAGCAAAGTGTGGGTCCATGCCGAGCTCGATGGCGACAGATTGGTGTTCACAGCGGATAGTGATGCCATCATTACCAAAGGGATCATTGCCATATTGATCAGGGCGTTCAGCAATCAAAAACCACAGGATATCATTGATGCTGATACGGATTTTATTGATGAAATTGGATTGAAGGAGCATTTGTCGCCCACCAGGGCCAATGGTTTGGTAAGTATGATCAAGCAATTGAAATTGTACGCTGTGGCCTATCAGACACAATTAAACTAGAACAGGATGAGCGAAGAAATCACCATAGATACCCAAGAACTGGGTGAAAAAATAGTAAGGGTCCTCAAGACCATATATGACCCTGAGATACCGGTTGACATTTATGAGTTGGGGTTGATTTACGACGTGTTCGTGAATGAGGATAATGATGTCAAGATTTTGATGACCCTAACATCTCCCAACTGCCCAGTGGCCGAAAGTTTGCCCGTTGAGGTGGAAGAAAAGGTAAAATCAATTGACGATTTGAACGATGTGGAGGTGGAAATCACCTTTGATCCTCCTTGGACCCAGGAACTGATGAGCGAAGAAGCGAAGTTGGAGTTGGGTCTTTTGTAGCTGGATTGTAATGTCATTCCGCACGAATACTGAGCGGAGTCGAAGTAAGGTGCGGAATCCATGTTCAATTAAAAAGATTCCTGCTTTCGCAGGAAGGACAGTATGGAAAAAGAAATCATAAACCGAGTTGCCCAAAGCCAATTGGTCACCTTTGACCTGGAAGATTATTATCCCAAAGGTGAACGGAAGGTACTGGACGTTTCAGAATGGCTTTATGAAGGCATTATCTTGCGTGAAAAGGAGTTCCGTGCCTATGTGGATGCCCATAATTGGTCCAACTACCAAGATGCTTATGTGGCGCTTCATTGTTCTTCGGATGCCATAATCCCGGGTTGGGCTTTTATGTTGGTAGCTTCTAGGTTGGCACCCTATGTCAAAAGGGTTGTTGTAGGGAATTTGGTAGATTTGGAAACCTCACTTTTCCAGACAATTATAGAAAACCTTGATGTTTCAGAATTTGCGGATAAGCCGGTAATCATCAAAGGATGTTCCCATAAACCCGTTCCCGAAAATGCTTACATCATGGCCATGATGAAAATACAGGAAGTTGCCAAAAGTGTGATGTATGGGGAGGCTTGTTCTTCTGTTCCCCTGTTCAAGAAAAAGAAGTGATTTTATGTGTTGATTTCCGATATCGGGCGGGTGATGATTTGGAATGACACGAATTTCACCAATTTACATGAATTCATTTTTCTCTTGATTCTTTAAAGATTATAAACAAAAAAGCCCCACATTACTGCAGGGCCATTTTTAGGCAGGTTTTAATTTCAATGTTATTTTACAAAGATGGAATAAGCAGTAGCAGCCCCAACTCCATCTGAAAGGGATTCTGCTGAGCCATTTTTCCATAATGTTGCCACAACCACGTTGTTTTCATTATATGCAAAACCAGTAACATAGACATCTTCTCCATCAACAGAGATAGAAATGGCACTTGCATTTTTGATTCCATTCGAAAGATCTTGTACTACCCCATTTTTCCATAAGGTGGCTACACTTACATTATTTGCATTTTCAATGGATCCAACGGCATATACATTTCCTTCGGAGACATATATGGAATAAATATTAGCATCCGTTGTTCCATCGGATAGGTTCTGGGCCAAACCATTTTTCCAAAGTGCCGCTACTTGAACGTTATTGGCATTGGTATAGCTGCCCCCCATGTACACATCTTGTCCATCCACATAAACTGAATATGCAACGGAGAGCGAAATTTCATCGGAAAGATTTTGTTTTATACCATTCTTCCATAGGGTTGCTATGGATTCGTCGTTTGCATTATCTATGTAACCGGCCACATAGACATCCCCATCTTTTATAAAAATGGAATATGCAGAGGAGGCTTTGTCCCCTTCATACAGTTCATTGGTCCCCCCATTTTTCCAGAGTACCGCCAAAAAGGGAGAATAATCCACATAACCTGAGACATAAATATCCGAACTGTCCACATATAATGAAGATGTAAAGGCATTGTTTATTCCGTTCGAAAGCTCTTGAGCGACCCCATTTTTCCATAGGGTAGCCACATAAATATTATTTTCATTTACAGTATTACCTGCAACATACACATCCGGACCGGTTACAAATACTGCTTCAGCATAAGAGGCGCCATTGGAGAGTTGTTGCATTGCTCCATTTTTCCATAAGGTGGCCACTGTTAAGTTCTGGGCATTTTTGGCATAACCTGCCACATACACGTTGGGGTGAACGGTCACTGTACAGATGGCCTCATCACCATCAACAGAGGCAGTAATGGTGGCAGTTCCCGACCCAGTGGCGGTTACGTTTCCATTTTCATCCACGATGGCCACATTTTCGTTGTCCGAACTCCAAGTGATGTCCGAGTTGTTTCCTTGGCTCAGCGTGGCGGTCAAGGCGGCATTGTCAAGCGTAAACAGCTCCAACGAACTCTTGTCAAGCGCAATCGTAGTGGTGACCGTAAAGTTGGTTGCACTGGTGGCGGTTTCCCCATCCACTGTTACACTGATTTTAGCTGTGGTCGCCCCTTCAGGAACGGTGACGATAAGTTTTGTACTGGTAGCGATGGCTACATTGGCGGCCACATCCCCAAATTTTACTTCGTTTTCTGCCGGTGTGGCACTAAAATGGGTTCCATTGATAGTGACCTGCGTACCCACAGGCCCAGAGGCAGGATTAAAATCGGTAATAGTGGGCATCGTGTCCATAGGTTTCGGATCATCGTCTTTGCCACAGGACCAAATGAGCACAAAGGCCATTGTAAAGAGCAGTACAGGGAATAAGGTTCCTTTTCTTTTCATGAGAATTGTTTTTGAAAGTACAAGAAAGAGTATAATGAAATGGCAAATAGGGGTCAATTGGTGTATGCTTATTGTGACTTGATAAATGGGTGAAATGGATATATGGGCCATAAAAAAGCCCCCATAGGTTGAGGGCTTTATAATCGGTTGATGTAAAATGATTATTTGACGAAAAGTGAACTCACATAGGTGTCAATAGTCCCATCAGATAAATATTCTGCAACGCCATTTTTCCATAGGGTAGCCGTCCAGATATCGTTGATGTTTTTGAGATATCCTGCCACATATACATTATCTCCATCCACATATACCGACGCTGCATGGGCATTTGCGGTACCATCCGAAAGAGCAATGGGGTTCCCGTTCAACCATAGGGTTGCCACTAGGATATTACTGGCATTTCTAACGTATCCGGATACGTATACGTTGTTTGCCTTAATAAAAATAGACCCTGCTTCAGAACCAGCATTTTGATCTGGGAGTTTTTCGGCCAAACCATTTTTCCAGAGGGTTGCCTCCCAAATATCATTGACATTCTTTTGGTAACCAACAACATATACATCCGAACCATCTACATAAACTGAATTGGCAATAGAACTGGAGAGTCCACCCGAAAGGTCGGTTGCTATTCCATTTTTCCATAGGGTTGCAACACTATTGGTTCCGTTGTTCACAATTCCAACAACATATAAATCTCCTTGATTTATATATATGGAATTTGCAAAGGCATGTGTATTTCCATCTGATAGTGCTTGCGCCTCACCATTTATCCAAAGGGTCGCGACAAATTGGTCATTTGCATTTTTTTTCATTCCTGCCACATAAATATTGGAATCCTTGACAACTACTGACTGTGCATAGGAATTTTTAGTGCCATCAGATAGTTCCTGTGGAACTTCATTTTTCCAGAGGGTCGCTACCCAAACATCATTTGCATTCTTATGGTAACCTGCAACATATACATCGGTACCATCCACATATATGGATTTTGTAGAACTAGTTATGCTCTCATCTGGCAACTCTTGGCCCATGCCATTTTTCCAATACGTTGCTTCACTCACATCGTATATGGGTTCGATAGTTCCTGCCACATACACATTTGGGTTTACCACAACAGTACAAGTGGTCGTGGTCTTACCTAACTTGGCCGTAATAGTAGCGGTGCCAGGTTCTACTGCAGTTACGTTCCCCGTTTCATCCACGGTGGCCACTTCCTCATTGTCCGAGGTCCAGACGATCTCAAGACCTTCTGCATTGGTCACAGTGGCCGTTAGGGTTTCGGTATTCATGGTATAGAGTTCCAGAGATTCCTTGTTCAGGGTAATGGTAGGGGAGTCTGGTTCCGGCTCTACATCTTCCACGGCGATGGTAACTTCGGCATAGCGCCCCACAATGCCATCATGGGCCATAATGGTAATGGTATGTTCTTCGGCGGTCTCAAAATCGAGGTGTTTCCCTTGGGCCAAGCTTAAATTACCTGAAGGTGAGATTTCGAAAAGGTCATCATCATTGGTGCGGATGCTAAAGGTGATTTTGTCATGGTCCACCTCATCTTTGGCGGTTACGGTGCCAATAATTTGGGTGTCGGAAATGTCTTCCTTGGCACTAAAGCTATGGTCCTTGACCACAGGGGCGGTATTTACATAGGTTGATACAGGCTCGTTGGGGTCGCATGCCCATAATACGGTTACGGCCAAGGTACCCCATAAAAGTTTTCTAATTTTCATTTTTCTGAATTTTTGATATTAAGGCACAACAAGATGGACTATTAACATGGAATTGGAAGTGAGGATCTTACCTATGCCCCTTTTGAATTGATGGATGAAGGACGATTTCCAATACACCATCATGCGATAAAAGAAATGGAATTAAAAATGTGATATTTCTTACTTTTGAGGTCTAAACAGTAAACTCCATACTATGAAAAAAGTACTATTGACCGCTATGGCCTTTTTGGTGCTGGTTGTTGCTTCAGCCCAGACCGAAGAAGAACTGAAGGCCCAGATTGCCCCCAAAAAAGATTCCATTGCCGCCATTCAAGGTCGGGTGAATGCCCTACAGGCTCAATTGGATGCCCTTCCTGGTTGGAAAATTGGTGCATTCGGGACCATTGGAGGGAGCCTTTCCCAATTCAATAACTGGTTTGCCCAGGGAATCCCGAACAACTCTTCCGGTAACATTGGTTTTACCGTGAATGCCTTTGCCAATCTTCAAGAAGAAAAATTCTTTTGGAGAAATGCCGCCAACGTAAACTTGGCCTGGGTGAAATTGGATGACAAGGACGACCCAACTGATGATGATAGCTTCCGTCAAGCAACAGATGTGTTCAACATTTCATCTTTGTACGGCAGAAAATTGAGTGAGCATTTTGCCATATCTACCTTAGCAGAATACAGAACCACGTTGTTGAGCAACTTTAATGATCCTGGATATCTTGACCTTGGTGTGGGTGCCACTTGGACCCCGATACCTGATTTGATTGTGGTGATTCACCCTCTTAACTACAACTTTGTTTTCAGTAGTGAGGATACCATTTTTGAATCTTCCATGGGTGCCAAGATCGTGGCGGACTATACCAAACAGATCGGTGCCGTGAGCTTTAAAAGTAACCTCTCTATGTTCCAGAGCTATAAGAGTAGTGATCTGAGCAACTGGACCTGGACCAACTCGTTCTCCTATACCTTGTGGAAGATGATCGGCGTCGGTTTTGATTTTGGTTTAAGGAATAACAAACAAGAAACCTTGAACTATATAGTGAACCGTGCCCCGACACCCGACCCGGCAGCGACTTTCGACACCATCGACAACGAACTGCAAACGTATTGGACGCTTGGATTGAGCTATAAGTTCTAGTACTTCGAAAAACAAAAAAAGCCCTCAGAATCGGGGGCTTTTTTGTGGGGTTTAATATGATTTTTCAAGTTTCCAAGACCATGTCTAAGTAGGTTAAGATCAATGAAGATCGTGGGGTCGACACTAAATGACTTAAAAACAATATGAAAGTAGTTCTCTTGTGGTTATCCCCTAAACTTTTGTTGTGAACACCCTAAAACTTGTGGTATCTGTACCCAAAAAAGCGGTTCATCGAAGAAGTGATACACTTTGCCTACGGGGTTTAAAGCTCGTCCAAATGCTCGGGATATAGAAAGTTGTTGTACGGGAATCGGGTCACATGGATATCCCTTACTTCATCGTACACCCTTTTTCGGAATTCTTCCAGATTTTCCTTGTTCAAGGCGGAGATAAAAAGCGCCCTGTCCCCGATCTTGTTGAACCAGGTATTTTTCCATTCCTCCAAGGTGAAATGTGCGGAGGTACGTTCGGTGACCAAATCATCCTCTTCAATAGTTTCAGGATGGTATTGATCTATTTTGTTGAAGACCATGATGGTCTTTTTTTCGGCGCAGCCAATTTCACCCAAAATCTGGTTCACCGAGGCGATGTGCTCCTCAAAATTGGGATGGGAAATATCCACCACATGCAACAACAGATCGGCTTCTCGAACCTCATCCAAGGTACTTTTAAAACTTTCCACCAATTGGGTCGGTAACTTTCGGATGAAACCAACCGTATCGCTCAATAAAAAAGGCAAATTGCCGATGACCACTTTCCGCACTGTAGTGTCCAAAGTGGCAAACAACTTGTTTTCGGCGAATACCTCACTTTTGCTGATCACATTCATCAAAGTGGATTTGCCCACGTTGGTGTATCCCACTAGAGCCACACGTACCAATGCACCACGGTTCCCTCGTTGGGTTTCCATTTGGCGGTCTATCTTGACCAACTTCTTTTTTAAAAGGGCAATACGATCACGCACGATCCGTCTATCCGTTTCAATTTCCGTTTCCCCGGGTCCACGCATCCCAATACCCCCACGTTGACGCTCCAAGTGCGTCCAAAGTCCGGTCAATCGGGGCAAGAGGTATTCGTATTGGGCCAGTTCCACTTGGGTACGGGCATAACTGGTCTGTGCCCTTTGGGCAAAAATATCGAGAATGAGTCCCGTTCTGTCCAAGATCTTGCAACGAAGGATTTTTTCAATGTTGTTCTGTTGGGCTGGGGTCAATTCGTCATCAAAGATGACGGAGCCAATTTCGTTTTCCTTCACGTAATGTTCCACCTCTTCCATCTTACCACTACCGATGTAGGTCTTGGGATTGGGCACATCGATGCGTTGCACAAAGCGCTTTTTCACCTCGCCCCCTGCTGTGTAGGTCAAAAACTCCAGTTCATCCAGATACTCGTTCACTTTGGTCTCATCCTGAGTTTGGGTTATGACCCCTACGAGTACCGCCTTTTCATAATCTATCGACTTCTTTTCTAGCATCAAAAGGAATTAAAGTGCAAATCTACACAATGTTTTGAAAGCTCATTTTGGTTCTTTGGCTTTTAAAGGTTGATGAACGCGGAAAACTCTATAATTTGAATGTATTGTTTCCTATCTTGAGGACGTAATTCAACCTAACTCAAAATGATGCTCCAGATGGATTCTGCCCAAAGCGGAAGAAACTGTCGTTTTTCTTCCCCCGTCCTAACGATTTTTCTATTCTTTACCTTGATTTACAGTGGTCTTCAAGCCCAAAATTCTGCCATTCCGAAACCTGAGGACGTCATTGGGTTCAAGGTGGGTTCCGATTTTCACTTGGCCACCTATGAACAGTCCATCGACTATTTTAAAAAATTGGACGCTGCGAGCGATCTGGTTGAAATGAGAGAAACCGGAAAAACATCCGAAGGCCGTACTTGGTATTATGTATTGATTTCCTCCAAAGCGAATTTGGCCAAAGTGGACCATTACAAAGAAATCTCCCAAACGTTGGCCCATCCCAAAGGGATAACCAAGGAATTGGCAAAACAGTTGGCCGCCGAAGGCAAGGCTATTGTAGATCTCAGTGGAGGTCTTCATGCTTCCGAAGTGGCAGGTGCGCAACATATCATCACGTTGGCAGATCAAATCATCAGCGAGGCGGATACTCCAAAGTTCAAAGCCATTTTAGACAATGTGATCTTGGTGCTTTGGCCGTCCCTCAACCCGGATGGGCAGGATATCATCGCCAATTGGTATATGGAAAATGTGGGAACGCCTTACGAAACAGCCAGAACCCCTTGGCTTTATCAAAAGTATGTGGGGCACGACAACAACCGGGATGCCTATATGTTGAATATGTTGGAATCACGCGTTGTAGGACGAACTTGGAGGGAATGGGAGCCCAATATCATCCATGTACATCATCAATCCTCACCGTTCCCAACCCGAATTTGGTTGCCCCCTTTTGCGGAACCGGTAGCCACACAGACCCCACCTTTGATGGCCAGGGAAGTGAACATGATCGGTATGGCCATGGCGAGGGATTTGGAATCGGAAGGATTGCCCGGTGCGGTTCACATGGGGAAAGGTTTTGATGCCTGGTATCCTGGTTATATCGATTACCTGCCCATGATGCAGAACATCCCTTCTTTTTGGACGGAAACGGCTCTGTACCGATATGCCACACCCTATTTTTATACGTTGAGCGATTTTCCAAAAGACCGTCGCGATTTAAGGGTTGAATCTCTTTACAGCAGCCCATGGAAAGGCGGATGGTGGCGTTTGGCCGATGCCATGCAGTACATGCAAGTAGCATCCATTGCGGTGTTGGATTATGCCGCTAAATACAAGGAAACCTTGCTTTTCAACAAGTATCAGTCCGGGATCAATACCATAGAAAAATATAAGAACGAACCGCCGTTTGCCTATATAGTTCCACAAAAACAACGCGATCCAGTTCGGCCTGTGGAACTGTTGAAGCGTTTGGCCTTCAACGGAGTCCAAATTTCCCAAATGGATAAACCGATGGAATATTCAGGAGTGACCTATCCGAAAGGTACTTGGGTAATCCCCATGGATCAGGAATTTGCCGAAATGGCCCGTCAGGTTTTGGATGTTCAGGTATATCCCGATCTAAGGGAATCCCCTGATGGACCTTTGGAACAACCTTATGATGCCGCGGGTTGGACCCTTCCTTTTCAAATGGAAGTGGACGTGGTGACAGGAATGATGCCCCTTTCAGATGAATTCCGAAATGCCTTAAAACCGGTGGAAGGCACACCTTTGGAAACCACTGATGATGAAAACAAGGATTTAGACAAGGTCGATTTTGCTCCCGGAGCAGGTTTCGATACCGATAAGATTGCTGCGGGTATCAAACCATTACCTGGAACACTTCGAGGTGGTGGAAGTACCCTTTGGCTCGACCCAGCTGAAAACAACAGTTTTAGGGTCATTGCCGAAGCCATGAACTCGGGCTCCTCCGTGGTGTATGACGCCAAATCCAAAAAATATGGCATTCAAGGAGCAAGTCGAGGCAAGATGCAACAATGGGTGAACGATTATGCTATCAACGGGGTTTTGGGTTCCGGTTCGGGCTCTTCAAAAGTAAAGACACGAATTGGTGTGTACCGACCTTGGACCGCCAGTATGGATATGGGGTGGACCCGTTGGTTGTTGGACAATTTTGGTTTTGGATATGCCTCACTTCGCAATTCGGATTTTATGTTGGACAACCTAAAGGAACGTTTTGATGTGATCGTGTTAGCATCCGAATGGCCTGGATCCATAGAAAATGGACTGCAACCAGGTTCCGCACCTCCTCAATATGCTGGGGGATTGGGAGAATTAGGTGCCCGGAACCTCAATACTTTTGTAAAACAAGGAGGGACACTGGTCACCTTGAACCGAAGTTCCGATTTTGCTATTCAGGCGTTGCACCTGCCCGTTAAAAATGTGGTAGATCATGTGGACAGGGCCAAATTCTTTACAGGAGGTTCTATCATGCAGGTCGAAACCAATCCAAGTCATCCGGTAATGGCAGGAATGATGGACAAGGCCAATGTATTTGTGTACAGTAGCCCCGTTTTCAGTACCGAGGAAGGTTTTGAAGGAGAAGTGTTGGCCAAATACCAGGCACAAGGTTCCCCATTAATGTCAGGCTACCTCGTCGGAGAAAATTTCATGAACGGAAATGCGGCAGCTTTGGACGTAAAACATGGAAATGGGCATGTGTTGTTATTTGGATTCCAGCCACAATGGCGTGGTCAGCCTATGGGCACGTATCGAACTTTGTTCAATGCGTTGTTGTATACCAACCAGTTGCCACAAGCCAAACGGGACATCCCTGAAGGTTGGGATAGTGTACATGGAAAGGCGACAGAACCTAAACCGGAAAAGGAGTAAGGAATCTATTCGATTTTGTACTTTGCAATGGATGAACTTCTAAAGGCAAAAGCAAATTGTACAGTTCCAAAGACAAGTACGCGGTAGCGTTTTACAACCTCGAAAATTTTTTTGATACCACGGACGACCCCTATTCCTTGGATGATGACTTTACACCCAAGGGTTTTAGGCGGTGGACCGAGTCCAAGTTCAGGAAAAAGGTAAGTAAGATTTCCAAGGCGATTTCCAAAATTGGGTTGGATGATAGCGATATTCCACCAGTTTTGGTCGGGATTGCAGAAGTGGAGAATAAAACTGTAATCAGGGCGCTCCTAAAGTCAAAAAAGTTGAGGGATATCAATTACGACTTTGTTCATTTTGACTCCCCTGATGAACGTGGCATTGATACTGCACTGATCTATCACAAAGACCATTTTCAGGTGTTCCATGCCGAAACATTACCCCTAATGGTAGCGAACACTAATGGAGACAGAGATTTGACCCGGGACATTTTGTACGTCCACGGAAAATTGCATCAAGAAGATGTGCATGTTTTTGTGAACCATTGGCCATCAAGGCGAGAGGGAGCAGAAATAACGAGTTACAAACGGGTCAAAGCGGCAGAAACTATTCTTCAAAGGCTGGAAAAGATTGGTGAGGAATTCCCGAACTGTATCGTAATGGGTGATTTTAACGATGATCCCAATTCGGAAAGTATCCAAACCTTGATGGCCACCAAACAGTTCATCAATCCAATGAAATCCTTATTGTCTCCTGTATCAGGAAGTGCCAATTACAAAGGGGCTTGGAGCCTTTTTGACCAGATTCTGGTTTCCCACAGTTTTTTGAACTATGAACCCGGAACCCATAGTTTTGTGAAAGCGGCCGTGTTCTCTCCAAGATTTTTAAAGGAGTGGAAAGGAAGATACAAGGGCAACCCTTTTCGCACTTATGGTGGCTCCAACTATTTAGGGGGATATAGTGATCACTTTCCTGTTTATGTGGTTTTGGAAGAACACAAATAAGTAGGAAAAAGAATACACCACATAAAAGTTAATTTTCACAACAACTTACAGCAAAACGCTATGCAGTTCATCGAAAAAAGTAGGAATTTTATCGATGAATACTGCATCTCCTAATATATTCGTAGTCCAAATCTTACCTAAACTTAATTATGGACTACAAGTTACCTACAGGGGCCAAGGCAGCGATCTTCTCCATTTTATTTTCAGTTTTGGGAATACATACTGTTATGGGTCAATCCAAAAAGGCCAAAGAACAGATCAAAGCAACCTACAACCAAACCCAAATGGCTTCATTCCTTTCTGAATTGGAGGCCGAACATCAAAATACAGCTCAAAAAATTAGCCAATTGAAGGCCTCAAAAGGAATCAGGATTTCCGAAAAGGCTGTGGATGGTTCCCCCATTGAGCTGAAGGCAATAGGTTCTGACGGTACACCTTTGTACTATACCACATTGAACGATCCATCTACCCAAACCTCTCGCGCCAATGCCCTTTATGACAATGGTCTTTTGAATTTGGGACTTACCGGAAACGGTATGGAAGTGGGTGTTTGGGATGCAGGCATTGCCCTTACCACCCATCAAGAATTTGATACACGTGCCAAAAATGCGGATGGTTCCAGTGAAATTAGCCTTCACTCGACTTTGGTTACCGGAAATTTGATTTCATCTGGTGTTGAGGCCAATGCCCAAGGAGTTGCATACGGAGCCCAAGCCATGACCTACGATTGGACCCGTGATAAAATTGAAGTGGCCGAAGCAGCAGCCAATGGTATGTTGTTGAGCAACCATTCCTACGGAATTCTTTCCGATAGGGTGCCCGATTGGTATTTTGGTGCCTACATTAAGGTTACCCAGGATTGGGACAAGATCATGTACAATGCACCATATTATTTAATGGTGACCGCTGCAGGAAATGCCCAAAATTCGTACGATAACGCTTCCCCAAATTTTGGTAAGACCGCCGATGGGTTCGATTTATTGCTTGGATTTACTACCACCAAAAACGGGTTGACCATTGCTGGAGCCAATACGGAAATCGATAAAAAAGGAAATCTGGTAAAGGCTTCCGTGGCCGGTTATAGCAGTTTTGGACCTGTGGATGATGGCCGTGTAAAGCCAGATTTGGCTGGGGATGGTTCCAATATCCTTTCCGCCAGCTCTGCAACCAACAGTAGCTATCAAGTATCTTCAGGTACTTCTATGGCCGCTCCTGGTGTAACAGGATCACTTTTGTTGTTGCAACAGTACCATGAAGAATTGTTCGGGACCTATATGAAAGCGGCAACCCTTAAGGGTTTGGCCCTTCATACTGCGGATGACGTAGATGCTAAAGGCCCAGACTATAAAATGGGTTGGGGGGTGATGAATGCCAAAACAGCAGCAGAAGTACTTCAAAATAATGGATATACCAGTTTGGTTCAAGAAGAAAGTCTTACCAATGGTGAAAGCTTCTCCATAACCGTAATCGCCAACGGAAATGAACCCTTGATGGCTTCCATTTCTTGGACGGATCCTGAAGGGGAGTATGTGAACCGTGGAGACTTGAACAGCACTACGGCTGCCCTGATTAATGATCTGGATATCAGGATCACCAAAAACGGAGAAACCCACCTCCCATGGAAATTGAATCCTGCCAAAGCCAATGATGCAGCCACACAGGGGGACAACAAAGTGGATCCCTATGAAAGAATTGAAATTGATAATGCATCCGGAACGTATACCATTACCGTAACCCATAAAGGTAACTTGAAGAATGGAGCTCAGGATTTTTCCTTGATCGTGTCCGGTGCCCAAGTTTCCAAATGTTCCATTGAAACACCATCCAGTTTGGAATTGATTTCATCCACTGTTACTGGATCTACCATTTCTTGGAACGAAGCGGAGGAAACCCTTTTTGAAGTGCAATACAAATCCGTGGATACGGATGTTTGGATCAGTGAATATGTTTGGGAGAACAGTTTTGAACTGACCAATTTGGAAATGGGTAAGGTATATGAAGCCCGTGTCCGTTCCATTTGTACCGAAAATGCTGTATCCGAATTTTCGGAGACCATCGAATTTGAATTTAACGGCGAGGAGACGCAAATGATGAGCTATGCTCCTCTCAGCTATCCGCAAGAGCTGAACATTTCCGTGTTCCCCAACCCCGCCGTTGATTATTTGAACGTTGAGGCCGAATTGTCCAAAGATGCCCAATTTTCCATTGTAACCACAGCAGGGAATGTCATCAGAAGCGGTAAGACACAGGGATCCATCAACGTTTCTTCTCTTTCTTCTGGATTGTATGTCTTGGTTGTACAGGATTACGCCGGTATCAAAAGCACCAAATTCTACAAAAACTAATACCAATGGCATCCTTTAGCAATAAACTCCATTTTAATGGAGAAACCCGAAGGTTGGAAAGACTGGTGAAGTTGATTTTCCTACCTATTATACTTTTTTAGTAGTCACCCTGAATTCATTTCAGGGTCTCAGCAAGCCATAAAATTTTAATCATTAGTGAGATGCTGAAACAAGCCCGATAGTTATCGGGGCAGCATGACGATATTCCATAAAACTTTTTTGAGATTTTTCGCTGTGCTCAAAATGACATTTCAATTGCATTCGAGAAGATTGGTGGCATTCGTGTCAAACCTAAATTAATCACAACCTACCGTCACCCTGAATTCATTTCAGGGTCTCATTACATCATGGTTTCTTCTATTATGGATGATGCAGAGCTCGTTTCGCATGACGTTGGCACATCACACTTTTTTGATTTCTTCGTCGGATAGCAATTCCTCGTTACGCATGCGCAAGAACACCTGTGCAGTGGTCACCACATCCAGTTCGCAGTAAGTGATGATTCGATCTAGATCGTTTTCTTCGTAGAATACATCTTTTACCATACTGCCATCCATATCTTCTTTGGGTGAAGGAATGCCCAGCACATGGGCCAATAGCTTGAGAGAGGTATAATGCTTGAAATCGCCGAACTTCCACAGTTCCATGGTGTCCAAATGAGGGACTTCCCAAGGTTTTTTTCCGAATAGATCCAGTTTGTAGGGCAAGTTGAGCCCATTGATGACCATTCTCCGGGCAATGTAGGGGAAATCGAATTCCTTGCCGTTATGGGCACAGAGCAGGTGCTTGGTCTGGCTGAAATGGTCTTTGAGCAGTTGTTTGAACTGTTTCAAGATGACTACTTCATCGCCGTAGAAGGAGGTGACCCGAAAATTTCGTTGGTCCCCTTTCATGTTAAAATACCCTACGGAAATACAGACAATTTTCCCGAACTCGGCCCAAATGCCGGCCCGCTCATAAAAATCCTCCGCGGTAATTTCGTCCTTGCGTTGGTACTGCGATTTTTGTTCCCAAAGCGTTTGGGAAGTTTCATCCAAATCGGAAAAATGTTGTTTTTGGGGTACGGTCTCTATATCCAAAAAGAGGATATGCTCCAGGTTAAGTTTGTAAAGCATGGCAAATAATTAAAAAAGAGCGGTCTGCTTTGCAGGGCTCTCGTGTTCCAATAACCATTTTTTTCTATGCAGTCCACCTGCATAGCCTGTGAGGTCTCCGTTGGTTCCGATTACGCGATGGCAGGGTACTACGATCCAAAGTGGATTTTTGCCATTGGCTGAGGCTACTGCACGAATGGCCTTTACATCGCCCAATCTTTTGGAAAGGTCTAAATAAGAAATGGTTTTTCCAAATGGAATTTCAAGTAAGGCATCCCAAACTTTCTTTTGAAAGTCGGTGCCGGAGGGGTTCAGTTTGAAGGTAAATTCAGTTCGGTTTCCTTCAAAATATTCTTGTAATTGCCATACCGCTTCTTCCAATACAGATGGAATTGTACCGATAGGTTTTTTATTGTCCAAAACGGTTATGGAGGCCAGTCCGTTTTCATCTCCTTTGAATTCTGCAATTCCGATAGGAGTTTGTAAATAAGCAGTTTCCATTACTCCACTTCACTTTCACCTTCAATAATTCCCAAACGTTGGGCACGTTGGTGCCAGTTCTTTCTGGCCAGCGATTGAAGGTCTTCCACGTTGTCACTTTCATCCATGATCTCCAATCCGAGCAAGGTTTCGATGACATCTTCCATGGTCACCAGCCCACTCACGGAGCCGTACTCGTCCACCACTAAGGAAATATGTTCCCGTTGCTTCACAAACTTGTCAAACAGTTCAGGAATGGGTTTGGTCCGACTGGTCACCAATATTTCCCTTTTCAATTCCGAAAGGGTTTGGTTGCCTTTGTTATTGATGATGGCCTCCATCAATTCATCTTTTAGAAAAAAGCCGGTAATGTTGTCCATCCGATCTTTGTACAAGGGTATTCGGGAAAAGCGAAGCGGTCGGTTGGCGTCAAAAAATTCTTTGATGGTCATGTCTTCGGAAGCGATTTTCATGACCGTTCTGGGGGTCATCACGTCCTTGGCCAAGATTTCATCAAATTTCAACAAGTTTTTGATGACCTTGGATTCCGATTCCTGGAAGACCCCTTCTTCGTGGGCAATCTCTGTCATGGCGGTAAAATCCTCCCTGCTCAATACGCTGCCATGTTCTCCTTTGGCCCCTATCAATTTGGTGAACAGTTGCAAAACCCATAAAAGACCGGTCCATTTTAGGAGAAACACCATTATGGTCAGCGTCTTCGATGTAAAGTTGGCCAGTTGTTTCCAGTAGGTGGCGCCGATGGTCTTTGGAATGATTTCTGAGGCCACCAGGATCAATATTGTCATTAAGGTGGACACAATGCCCACCATAAGATCTTCGGTGAGCCTGAAGCCCAAAATGGAGCGTTCCGTAGCCCCGTACATTTCAGCATAAGCAACTTTCGCCTGTACCCCTACCAAAATGGCCCCTACGGTATGGGCAACAGTATTGAGGGTAAGAATGGCAATCAAGGGCTTGTCCACATCCTTTTTAAGGTTTTCCAGAGTGGAAGCATAATCCTTGCCCGCCTGTTTTTTTACATTGATGAAAGTGGGGGTGATGCTCAGCAACACTGCCTCCAATATGGAGCAGAGAAACGAGAAGAAGATGGAAATAAGGGCGTAAAATATCAGAAGTCCCATAGGCTAGATCTTGAGTGGCAAGATAATGATTAAGAACATACCATACCATGGGTAACTTTAATTCGACTTGAACAAGATCTTAATCTTAGAGGGTGAAAATGGACACGGGTTTAGTGTATTGGAAATCCCTGACATCTACACGATAGACATCTGCCGAGGGATGGGTAGAGAACTCTCGGGTTTCCGTACCGCCCAGTATATAGATGTATCCGTCATAAAAATGAAGGTTCGGATTCTCAAGATTTACATTGACGAAATACTTTTTGAGTTCCCCATATTTTGGGTCAAACGTGAAAAGTATTTCCTTTTGATAGATATAAAGGATGCCATTTCCTTGGGTGAATTTTGGGTTTTGGAATGCAAATGCCAGTTCGTCTAACTTAGTCCATTTTCCCGAAGTCAGATCAAATTTATAAAGGACTGTGCCGTTTCCACCGCTTTCATTTGCTGAAATGAAGAGTTTGCCGTTTACAATGGTACCGTCTGTTTCTATGCCAATGGGCATATTGGCAAGTTCGTACCAATTACCGGAGGGAACATTGTAAAAATGTATTTTGTCAGTGTATTTCTTTTTCCCATTTTTAAGCAATTTTGTAGAGCCACCAATAATTAGGATGTCATCGCCGTAGGCAACTCCCAATGGGTTTGCTGCTTGATGTGGATTTACATGGTCGATCAGTACTTTGTCTTTAGCAATATCGTATACCTCTATTGTATTGGCCAAATATTCAAATACTCCATTTGCGGAAATGGTCTTCCCCCCAAGCACATAAATTTTTCCATCTAATGGAACCACTGTATGATAGGCTCTTTTCGAAAACCTGGTTTCTGATTTAACCCAACTGTCTTGGAATAGGTCATAAATTTGAAGCTGGTTGGAATACAAGTCCAATGAAATATTACCCATTCTAAGTAATAGCATTGAATATTGGTTGAGTTGTCCTTGGGCAGCATCATTATATGCCCTTCTGAGGTTATTGCTTTTAAATGACCGGTCTCCTCCAATCACATATATTTTACCATCAACCACGGTACTACCAAAACCCGTTGATGCAATAGGCATGTTGGATAATTTTTGTGCAATGATCTTGTCCCGCATCTTTTTTCGGCCGGCCACCTCAACTTCGCCCAACCTTTCTTCGGCAGGGAATAGGAAGATGGTGTCCCTTTTTTGGCCTATAAATGTTTTTAAGGCATAGTCTACGGTATTATAGCCAAGGTACCTGAAGAAAATGGTGTCACCGGCCTTGCCGTTTTTTAGAAGATAAGTTCCATCCGCTTTGCTAACGGTACCCATAGAACTGTCATTAAGATAAATATTGACCCCTTCCAGAGGTCCCTTTGTTTTTCCATCGGCAACTACCCCCATAATTTGCTGGGCAGTGATTGAAAGAGGTCCCATGAAGAGGATGGACAGTGTTATGGCCTTGATGAATTTCATATCAACAGTATTAAAATGTGATGGCTTTTAGACAAAAAATTATAAGCTATCCACAGTAACAGGTTTAGTGTATTGGAAATCCCTGACATCTACACGATAGACATCTGCCGAGGGATGGGTAGAGAACTCTCGGGTTTCCGTACCGCCCAGTATATAGATGTATCCGTCATAAAAATGAAGGTTCGGATTCTCAAGATTTACATTGACGAAATACTTTTTGAGTTCCCCATATTTTGGGTCAAACGTGAAAAGTATTTCCTTTTGATAGATATAGAGGATGCCATTTCCTTGGGTGAATTTTGGGTTTTCCAGCGACGATGCGAACTCGTCCATTTTTAACCATTTACCTGTTGCAAGATCAAACTGGAAAATACCGTTTTGGGATTCATCATTCTTTCCAACGATATATAATTTGTTGTTCACTATTGCTCCATTGGGTTCCAAACCTTTGGGCATTTTGCCAAGTTCATACCAAAAGCCTTTGGGGACATTATAAAAATGGATTTTATCGGAGTACTCTTTTTTCCCATTTTTCAACATTTTGGTGGATCCACCGATCAAGAGGATATCGTCTCCATATTCTATGGCCAAAGGGTTTGAGGCTTGGTGTGGGTTAACTTCATCGACCATAATAGTGTCTTTTTTAATATCATAGACCTCTATAGTGTTTGCCAAATACTCAAAAGCGCCATTGGTGGCCAATGTTTTTCCACCCATCACATAGATTTTGCCATTATGCTGGGCAAGCGTGTGGTAAGCTCTTTTGGAAAACTTGGTTTTAGATTCGGTCCAGCCATTACTGAGAGGATCATATATCTGAAGTTTATCAGAATATGCAGTCCATGCCTCATTGTGTGAACTGAATAATTTGGAAAAAATCGCTGGATTGGATAATTGGGTTGGGTCTAGTTCACTTAGCTTTTCATACTCCTTATTGAAATTGTCCTCTTTATATGATCGATCCCCTCCAATCACATATATTTTCCCATCAACAATGGTAGAACCGAACCCTGTGAGGGCATACTTCATGGGTGGTAGTTTCTCGGCAATGATCTTGTCCCGCATCTTTTTTCGGCCCGCCACTTCAACTTCGCCCAACCTTTCTTCGGCAGGGAACAGGAAGACGGTGTCCCTTTTTTGGCCTATAAATGTTTTTAAGGCATAGTCTACGGTATTATAGCCAAGGTACCTGAAGAAAATGGTATCACCGGCCTTGCCATTTTTTAGAAGAAAAGTTCCATCCGCTTTGCTAACGGTACCCATAGAACTGTCATCAAGATAAATATTGACCCCTTCCAGAGGTTCCTTTGTTTTTCCATCGGCAACTACCCCAGTAATTTGCTGGGCGGTGATTGAAAGAGGCCCCATGAAGAGGATGGATAGTGTTATGGCCTTGATGAATTTCATATCAAACGGGTTAAAAAATGAAATAATATAAGGTGGGGATTCCTTAAATGTAGAGAAATAAATAAAGTATCCCCTTATTTATGAAGGAAATTTCCCCATTTCTTAACCTTAAAAGATTCATTCAGACTTGTTTGCCCTATAGAAAACATCCATCAAAGCTGTTCGGATGTTCAATCCATAAAGTTCCCTGTGGTCCCGGGAAGGATATACCCTGTTCGACAAAAAGATAAAAGTCACATGCTTTTCAGGGTCGGCCCAAACAAATGTTCCGGTAAAACCAGAGTGCCCGAAACTGGCTGCACTGGCCAAAGGGGAGGGGTAAGCTTCTTCTAGGGGTAATTCGGAATTGTCCAACAAAGGTTTGTCAAAGCCCAACCCACGTCGGTTTTCGTTATCGGGATATTGTACTGTGGCAAATTCCTTTACCGTTCTCCGGGAGATAAGCTGTTGGCCATCTACACTGCCATAATGTTGATAGAACAACATAAGCTTGGCCAGATCATCGGCCGTGCCGAAAAGTCCCGCATTGCCGGAAACCCCACCGAACAACGAAGCATTTTCATCATGAACCCAGCCTTTTACCAAGGTTTTTCTATATAGGGTATCGATTTCCGTGGGCACAATGGCGTTTACAAAATGTTTGGTGCTGGGTAAATATCCCAACGTGTGACAACCCAAAGGTTGGTAAAAATTCTCGTGGAGGTAGGTTTGGTAGTCGGTATGCGTAAGCTGTTCGATCAACCTTGGAAAAATCAAGAAGGTAAGCCCAGAGTAGTTATACTTTTTTTCTTCGGATACCTTGGAGCGATTTATGATTCGGTCTATTTTCCGTTCAAATCGGTCATTGACGAAAAGGTCATCGTATGCCTGTTTTTGGAATTTTTTGCTGGAAGTTTGATGGATAAACCGCTTTTTGAGTTTCCCGTTCCGCATCACTTTCTGTAAAAAAACGATGTAAGGAACGAGCCCTGCTTGGTGTGCCAGAATTTCGCGTAATGTTAAATCCTTTTTGTCCTTTTGATGTTTCCACGGTTCCCAGTAGGTGCTGAAGGGAACATCCAAATCGAGTTTTCCTTCATCCACGAGTTTCATCAATGCGGGCAAGGGACCGGAAATCTTGGTTACGGAAGCCAGATCGTAAAGATCGTTCAGTTTTACGGGTTCAATACTATCATAGGTATGGAATCCGTATGCTTTATGAAAAATGACGGTATCGTTGATGGCGACCAACAATTGGGCCCCGGGAAATGCCAAGCTGTCGATGCCCATGTTCATAATGGAATCCACTTTTTGGTCGATATAGGCTTCATCCAACCCTAATTTGGAAGGAAGGGCATGGATAAGTTCACGTTGGGCCACTCCCATGTTCATCATTAAAGCGAAGAACACCAAGGATAGAAAGCTTTTTTTCATTTTTTTGGAGGATTTAACCCAAAGTACGGATAAAATCCTTGGCGAAATAACTGGCAATAATGTTGGCCCCGGCTCGTTTGATGGCGGTCAATTGTTCCAACATGACGGCATCGTGGTCCAGCCACCCTTTTTCTGCCGCTGCTTTAACCATGGCGTATTCCCCGGAAACTTGATATACGGCAACAGGAACATCCACCTCGTTTCTGATTTCACGAACGATGTCCAAATAGCATAATCCAGGTTTTACCATCACGATATCGGCACCTTCGTCGATGTCCAATTGCGTCTCACGAATAGCTTCATACCGATTGGAATAATCCATTTGATACGTCTTTTTGTCCTTGGGCACATTGGCGATATCCACAGGGGCAGAATCCAAAGCATCCCGAAACGGACCATAAAAGGCGCTGGCGTATTTGGCGGAATAGGCCATGATTCCGGTATTGATGAAACCTTCATCTTCCAAAGCTTCCCGAATGGTCAGGATTCGTCCATCCATCATATCACTGGGCGCCACAAAATCAGCCCCAGCTTGGGCATGGGATACGCTCATTTCGGCCAATACCTCGGCAGTTTCATCATTTAAGATCTGCCCCTCGGCCACAATGCCATCATGACCATAAGAAGAAAAGGGATCTAGGGCCACATCGGTCATCACCAACATTTGCGGGCAGGCATTTTTGACTGTTTTTATGGCACGTTGCATGAGACCATTGGGGTTGAGTGCCTCGGTTCCTTTGTTGTCTTTCAGTTTGTCATCCACCTTTACAAAGAGCAAAACGGAACACAATCCCATTTTCCACAATTCCTTTACTTCTTTTTCCAATTGGTCCAAGCTCAAACGGAAATAATTGGGCATGGATGGAATTTCTTCCTTGACACCCTTGCCTTCGGTCACAAAAAGAGGAACTAAAAAATCATCGGGAGTCACGATGGTTTCACAGACCAACCTTCGGATGGATTCGGAGGCACGGAGTCTTCGATTGCGTATTAATGGATACATAGTTATGAGTTTTAAGCTTTTGGCTTTAAGTTTTAAGTGATGTTCTAATGGTTTTGATCAAACCCGCTAACATTTTTTTGATTTCATCAATTTCTGAAATGATGCTATTTGCTTTGTTGGGTTCGATAAAGCCCAGTTCTGAGGCCAATAGGATGAGATAATCCAATTCATGGGCAGAACCGGATGCAATGTATAAAAAGCGGACCAATTCTTTTTCTGTTTCTCTTCCGCATCCTTCAGCAATATTCGTTGGGATAGATACAGAAGCTCGGTTCATTTGAGAAACTAAATTATACAATTCAGATGATGGAAATTCTTTGGTGATGGCATAAATATCTAGTACAAGTTGGTGTGATTTTTCCCAGACCTTATAATTTTTATAGTTTGCCATGGTTTGAAACTTATTGCTTTGGGCTCTGAGCTAGATATTAATTTCACCAAATAAATATGGAGCGGCTTTCCCAGAGATTTTGACCCTCTCGCCCAAATACTCGCAAACTAGATCTCCTTGCCGTTTTGAAAGTTGTTTGGCCGTCATTTTGGTCTTTTGCAATACTTCTGACCAATATGGCGTAAGGGAAGTATGTGCAGAACCCGTAACGGGATCTTCAGGTATGCCACAGGCTGGAGCAAAAAAGCGGGAAACAAAATCAACCTCGTTACCAGGAGCGGTTACAATGACCCCTCGAACATCCAACTGGCTTAATAGATGATGGTTAGGCTGTATGGATTCAACTTCTTGTTGAGTATTGTAGATCAACATGTAATCCGTTTTGCCCTTGAATGTTTTTATGGGTTTAGCACCGATGGCCTCGTCCAGTTCCTGTAAATTTTGTATGCCTACTAAATGGTCGGTCGGAAAATCCAAGGTCAACCATCCATTGGCTGCTTTTTCAACGGTAAGCTCCCCACTTCTCGGAGAATAAAAACGAATGGTATTTTCTTTTAACTCATAATAGTGAAAAAGCACATAGGCCGTCGCCAAGGTAGCGTGCCCGCAAAGGTCTACTTCCACTTCTGGCGTAAACCAACGGAGTTCGTAAACCCCATCCTTTTTTACAGCGAAAGCGGTTTCGGCAAGGTTGTTCTCTTGGGCAATTTTCTGCATGAGTTCAGCTTCCAGCCATTTTTCCAAAATACAGACGGCAGCCGGGTTGCCTCCAAAGGTTTTGCTGGCAAAGGCGTCAATTTGATAGATTTTTTGTCTCATAGGCCTAGTTTCAGAACAAAGCTACGTATTAAACCCAATCTTTCGGGCTCTGGAGAACCCCAATCAGTTTTTCTTCTTCACTTCCTTTTTCTGGATGATGGTCATATCGCCATTGCACATGTGGGGGAAGACTCATCAAAATACTTTCGATACGCCCATTGGTACGCAATCCGAAAAGGGTTCCTTTGTCATGTACCAAGTTGAACTCTACGTAACGGCCTCGGCGTATTTCCTGCCAATCCCTTTGTTCTAGGGTATAGGGAAGTTCCTTTCGTTTTTCAACGATGGGGACATAGGCATCCAAAAAACTATCGCCCACCTCGGTCACAAAATTGTACCAATCTTCCATTTGCATGGTTTCGGTTGCTTTGCAATAGTCAAAAAACAGCCCGCCTACACCTCTGGCCTCGTTACGATGTGTATTCCAAAAATAGTCGTCACATTTCTTTTTGTAGTTGGGATAAAATTCGGGATTGTGGGCATCGCAGGCTTTTTTGCAAACCTGGTGAAAATGTGCTGCATCTTCCTCAAAAAGATAATAGGGGGTAAGGTCCTGTCCGCCACCAAACCATTGATCCACTATATTCCCTTGTTTGTCATACATTTCAAAATAGCGCCAATTGGCGTGTACCGTTGGGACTATGGGACTTTTTGGGTGGATGACCAAACTGAGGCCACAGGCAAAAAAATCCGCTTCTTCTACTCCAAAATAGGTTTGCATGCTTTTGGGCAATGCTCCAAAAACCTTAGAAATGTTCACACCCCCTTTTTCAAAAACGCCCCCATTTTCTATCACACGGGTTCTACCGCCACCACCTTCGGGGCGTTCCCAAAAATCTTGCTGAAACTTAGCCTTGCCATCCACTTCTTCTAATTTGGAGGTGATGGTGTCCTGCAGTTTTTGGATATAATCGTAAAATTTATCTTTCATGATTCTAAAATATGTACCAACTGGTTTTTTAATACTAACAAATCGGTATCCTCTTCAATTTTAGTGGATTTGGCAGTCATTTTTTGAAGGATAACAATGATTTCCTCTTCCGATTTTCCAGGATTTTGTTCAAAAATGAATCTTCCCACGGCATTGTTATGCAAATCCATCGCCTTCGCTAAAGCTTTATTCGGAAAAGCTTCTTCATGCCAGTCGGTAACCTTTTTTGTCCAATCCAAAACTTTAATTTGATTCTTTACCCAACGAAAACAACGCTGTGCGATCATAGAATTCCAAAGGGCATGTCTGAACGCATTGGCCGGACCATTTTTATGATGCAACTTTCCATAATGGGCCGTGGAAACCCTCATACAATCTTTGGTGGCTTTTAAGGTTGGGAAGATGAACAATGGCCTACTCAATCCCAACAAAATACCTTTCAGTATATGTTTAAAACTAACGCGTTTTAATACTGAAAATGGGTTCACTCCTGATATTCTTTTACAGCATCAACAAAGGCTTTCGCATTTTCCAACGGTATGTTCGGCAAAATACCGTGACCCAGATTCACCACATATCTGTCCTTGCCAAATTCACGAATCATTTGATGCACCATATTCTTGATCTTATCTGGTGGCGACAACAATCTTGCGGGATCAAAATTACCCTGGAGTGTTACCTTGCCGCCTGTCAAATATCTGGCATTCTGTGGTGAACAAGTCCAATCCACACCCACCGCCGAAGCTCCGGATACTGCCATTTCCTTTAGGACAAACCAACAACCTTTACCAAAAACAATCACTGGGGATTCATCTTTAAGGGCATCAACGATCTGTTGGATATACGGCCATGAAAACTCCTGATAATCCTGTGGGGAAAGCATCCCTCCCCAGGAATCGAACACCTGAACGGCATTGACTCCGGCCTTAACCTTGGCCTTCAAATAGGCAATAGTGGTATCGGTGATTTTTTGGAGCAGTTGGTGGGCCAATTCCGGTTGAGTAAAACAGAACCCACGGGCCTTGTCAAAACTTTTGCTCCCTTGACCTTCCACACAATAGCACAAGATGGTCCAAGGTGAACCTGCAAATCCAATCAATGGAATCTCATTGTTCAGTTTTTCCTTGGTCATGGTGACGGCATCCAATACATAGCCCAAGGTATCTTCGATATTAGGAACAATGACTTTGTCCAAGTCCTCTTTGGTTCGAATGGGATTGGGGAGATAAGGCCCAAAATTAGGTTTCATCTCCACCTCAATGTCCATAGCTTGGGGGATTACCAAAATGTCGCTGAACAGAATAGCGGCATCCATGCCATATCTTCGGATAGGTTGTACCGTAATTTCCGATGCCAATTCTGGGGTCTGGCAACGGGTGAAGAAGTCGTATTTTTTGCGTAGTTCCATAAATTCCGGCAGGTAGCGGCCGGCTTGGCGCATCATCCATACCGGTGGGCGATCCACCGTTTCTCCTTTCAATGCCCTTAGGAACAAATCGTTTTTAATCATTTATTTTCATTTGTCATTCCTGCGAAAGCAGGAATCTATTTATTATTTATTTGGATCCCGCATCGTACTTCGACTACGCTCAGCATCCGTGCGGGATGACAATTCTTTTATAGCCTGCACCAATACATTCTCCACAGTTGGTTTGTTGGCAATTATGATATGTTCAGTATGTTTTTTGGCTTCCATGGCGGTAGTTTCTCCAATACAGAACAAGGTGCTGTTTGCGATGTTGTTTTCCAAAAGATAGCTTCGGATACCACTAGGGCTAAAAAACAAGATACCGTCAAAATTGCGGTGAAATGCCTTCGGTACCAGTTGGGTTCTATATACTTCCACTTCTTTATACTGAACGTTATTTTTTTTCAATACTTCTGGAAGTTCCTCTCTCCTTTGATTGCCTGAAAGGAAAACAAATGTCTTTTCGGCATGGTTCTCCAAAATCTTTTCTGCCAATGATGAAGCATTTTCGGCAGTTTCCACCACTTCAATGCTTTCCTCTGTTAAAAAGGAGGCCGTTTTTTCGCCAACACAAAAGGCCCTAAACTTTGAAAAATCCGTACCTTCTACCTGGGTTAAAAAAGCTTTGACCGCATTTTTACTGGTGAAGATGTAGTTCTGAAAGTCCAACGGAATTTCAACATCCAACATTTCAATTTGCAGGGCATCGTATTCCACGAGTCCTAATCCGGAATTCAGGAAAAGTTCTTTTTGTGATGGGGTGAGTATTTTAGTGGAGAGCACTGTTTTCATTTCTGATTTCCTGCATCAATTTGTCTCCACCTTTGCCCAATACTTCCTTGGCACATGTTTCTCCAAAGCCTTTGGCTTCGGACAACTTTATTTCTTTTTTGATTTCGATTTTCTGTTTTCCATCCAAAGAGAACACAACGCCTTCAAAAAATACCTTTTGATCTTTAATCTGCGCCAACGCACCAATTGGAGCCGTACAACCCCCTTCCAACGTCCGCAAAAAGTCACGTTCAATTTTAGTGGCAAGTTCGGTATCGGAGTCGTTCAACTTGGCAAGGGCTTCCCTTGTATATTTGTCATTTTCCATGGCAACCACTAACATGGCGCCCTGGGCTGGTGCGGGGATCATCCAATCCAATTGAATGGCGTCTTTGGGCAACAATTTGATACGTTCCAGACCCGCTTGGGCAAAAATGGCCCCTTGCCAATCGTTCTCGATCAATTTGATCAATCGTGTGTTCACATTGCCCCGTAGATCGACCACTTGGTGGTTGGGATATCGGTTCAGCCATTGTGCCTTTCTTCGCAAACTGCCCGTAGCAATAGTAGCAGGGGTATCCGACTCCAAAAAAGAGGAACCTTTGTGTACCAAAATGTCGTGGGTAATGGCCCGCTCGAGTACGGCAGCTTGTACGATACCTTTCGGTAGTTGGGTGGGTACATCTTTCATGGAATGAACGGCGATATCGATTTGCCCTTGCAACATGGCAACATCCAGAGCCTTGGTGAAAATTCCAGTAACGCCTAGTTCGTACAAAGGCTTGTCCAGCACTTGATCCCCCATAGATTTTGTGGGCACTAAAGTGGTATCATAACCCAGTTTTTCGAGTTTTTCCTGCACAGTGGTGGCTTGCCACAGTGCCAGTTCGCTGTCGCGGGTACCGATTCTTATGATCTTGCTCATTTGGAATCGATTTCTAACTGAAAGACTTTTTGAATCAGTTCCAAGCTATCCTCTGTATCCACTTCGGAACTTTTAAGATGGTTGGCAAATTGCTTGGTGATTTTTTGGATGATCCTTTCCGAGATCATTTCAGCCTGATCTTGGTTGAAATCGTTGATCTTTTTGGAATGAAAGTCGATTTCTTCGGCCTTCATGGTATTGAGTTTTTCCTTGAGTGCATTGATGACCGGGGCAAATTTTCTGGTTTCCAACCATTTTAGGAAATCTTTCTTTACCCGTTCAATAATGGCTTCAGCCTTGGGCACATATTCCTTGCGCTTGGCCAGGGTATCATCCGTAATTTGCGAAAGCTGATCTAGATGTACCAAAGAAACGTTCTCCAATTCCTGTACATCGTCCGAAACATTTTTGGGAACGGAGAGGTCCAAGATCAACAATGGTTTTTTGGGATAGATCAATGCCTTGGACACGGTAGGCAATTGTGCGCCCGTGGCCACGACCAAAATGTCCGCTTTGCGGATTTCGGTCTGAAGGTCGCCATAATCCTTAACCGTCAAATGGAACTTTCCGGCAATATCCTCGGCTTTTTCCCTGGTTCGGTTGATTAAGGTGATATGGGAGTTATTGGAGTGCTTGATCAGATTCTCGCAGGTATTCCTTCCAATTTTACCCGTTCCGAACAAAAGAATGTTCTTTTCGGAAATATCAGGTACGTTGTCCAGAATGTATTTTACGGAGGCAAAAGCAACCGATGTGGCTCCTGAAGAAAGCTCAGTTTCCGTTTTGATGCGTTTACTCGCCTGAATCACCGAATTGCACAAACGCTCCAGGAACGGGTTGGCCATATCTTGCTTTTTGGCACGGTAAAATCCTTGTTTGATCTGGCTGATGATCTCAAAGTCACCCAAGATCTGGCTATCGAGACCCGTACCCACTTTGAACATATGGGAAATGGCATCATGGTTTTTGTAGACATAGGCCACTTCCTGGAATTCTTCCACGGTTCCTTGGGTCTGGTCGCAAAGCAATTTGATAAGTTGGTAGGGATGCTGGGCAAAGCCGTACAATTCGGTTCGGTTACAGGTAGATATCGCCAAAAGGCCATCAATCTCCATTTCTTTTGCCTTGGCCAGGATTTGGTCAATAGCAGGAACATCTAGACTGAACTTTCCTCTCACCTCTGCATCTGCCTTCTTGTAACTCAACCCGACGGCGTAGAAGGAATTATGTTTTGAAATATGGTAGTTCCTCATAAAGGATAAAATCGCAACACAAAATTAACAGTGTTGCCCGTCATAAAATAACGCTAGCGGAACTATACGGAGTTTGTGGGCATATTCAAGGTTTAAATTTTACTTAAAATCTGCTAATGCATTGATTTTATTGATAAATTTGATGAAATGTAATCTAATTTAGAGCCGTTCTAAATTAAAGGTTTTGAAAATCGATACAAAGAATCCATATGAAAAATATCGCTGAAGGTTCCTATGATGAAATTTTCGTGGAAGATGGGATTTTTATCCTTAAAATCCAGAACGATACCAAAGAACCAAAGGTCATTACAAGGGATATTGACAGTTCCTACATTCAATTCCATTTTTGTTTAAAAGGCCGTTCACGGTTCAATTTTAATGAAGGGAGCTATTATTTGGAAGTGAACGAGGAAAATTCCCTGTTGCTGTACAATACCCAAAAGGACCTCCCACTGGATTTGGTGGTTTCACCCAACTCATGGTTATTATCGGTGGTGATGACGATTAGGAAGTTCCATTCTTTGTTTTCCGATGAAGCGGATTACATTCCTTTTTTGAGCGAGGATAACAAGGAAAAAAAATACTATTCCCAAGAAATGGTGTCGCCTGCCATTGCTGTGGTCTTGAGCCAACTGATGAACTACAACTTGCACCCTTCCATCAAAAAATTGTATTTAAAGGGAAAGGTGTTCGAGCTGATTTCCCTCTATTTCAACAAAACCGAAGATGCCGATTTGGAGCAATGCCCTTATCTGGCCGATGAGGATAATGTACGCCGCATTAAAATGGCCAAGGAAATCATCATTTCACGTATGGCCGAGCCACCTACTCTGGCCGAACTATCAGAAGAGGTAGGGCTTGGTCTAAAAAGATTGAAGGAAGGGTTTAAACAGATTTATGGGGATTCCGTTTATGGCTTTTTGTTCGATTATAAGATGGAATATGCCCGCAAAATGTTGGAATCCGGCAAGCACAACGTGAACGAAGTAGGCCTGAAAGTGGGATATAGTACCGCCAGCCATTTTATTGCCTCGTTCAAAAAGAAGTTCGGAACCACGCCTAAAAAATATGTAACTTCAAACGTGTAAAAAAGCATCATGAAACAAATTGTATTCCTTATTTTAGGTTTGACCCTGTTTACCCAAATTTCGGCACAGGATGACCCATCGACTGAAAGCAAAGAAGTCAAAATGCCAGAATTGGTCCTCGTCTTTACCAAAACAGCTGGTTTTAGGCATCAATCCATAGAAAAAGGAGTACAGACCTTTCGCGAGTTGGGTAGGAAAAACGGTTTCATCGCCTTGCAAACAGAAAGTGGGGAAGACTTTACCCCACAGAACCTGAAAAACTATAAGCTGATCGTTTTCTTGAACACGACCATGGATGTGCTGAACGATGCCCAACAAAAGGCCTTTGAATCCTACATCAAAAATGGAGGAAGTTATTTGGGTGTCCATGCCGCTTCCGATACTGAATACGATTGGCCCTGGTACGGTAAATTGGTTGGGGGATATTTTGTGAGCCATCCCGAGCAACAAAAGGCCAAAATTGATGTACTGGACAAAACCCATCCGTCCACGGCACATTTACCCGATGTTTGGATGCATTTTGATGAATGGTACAACTTCAAGGACCTAAACCCGGATGTACATGTGCTCCTAAAATTGGACGAATCCAGTTATAAAGGCGGTATCAATGGGGATAACCACCCCATTGCTTGGTACCACGAATATGATGGGGGCAGGGTCTTTTATACGGGTTTGGGCCATACCGAAGCTTCTTACGATGAACCCGAATTTCGCCAACACCTTTTGGGTGCCATTGAATGGTGTTTAAAACGAAAGTAAGGTGGGTCTTGCCACGATGATCCCGATATTGCTTTTGATGTTCTTGAGATAGTCCGCCAAGGGCAGTTCGCTGATTTCCACTTCTCCATTTTTACTGGAGGCATGAAGTAGATGCAACCTGCCATCAGGTTGATGGATGGCAATTCCAGTATGGGTCACATCCAACCCTTTGATGGAGGTGGCCAAGGCGATAATATCCCCAGAATGGATGAGTTGTTCCTTGCCTGCAATTTGGTCTTGGGGTAGATAACACAATGTTTCTTTCGCCAGTTCTTGTTCAAAGTGTTGCATGGCTTGAAAGTTCTTATCGCTTGCCAAAAAGGGGTACAGATTTCGGTGTGTTCCCATAAAATCGATGGATTTTTCCAATTCCACACCACCTATTTCCGCCGTGATGTCTTTCACCAATCCTTTCTTTTCGTTGTTGCGAATCCATTCCGTAAAATAGTGTAAACGAGAAGGATACCCATTCATCTCACCATTTCTATACCGAATGGTTTCTAAATTTTTGGCGAAAGTATCAAAATCCGTTTCATGGTTTTTCAGCATAAGGCTGAAGGCCATGATATTTTCAACAAAAGTGGTGCAATCCAACCCGCTGAAGTTTACCACCAGGGTTTCGGTATCCCCGATTTCGAGTGTTTTTTCAACATACGGAGTACCCAAAAAGGATTTGCCCACGGTTGTGATGGTATCGCCTAAACTAGCAGCATGGGTTTTTTCCAAAGCGGCCATTTTCGACTCAAAAAGAGGTTTGTCCTTTGGGGAACAGGTAATTTGTTGGGCGTTTCCGAAGCTTCCCAAAAACAGGAGAAGCATTACGATGTTATGAGTCGACTTCATCTTTTTCATCTTGTTGGATCATTACCCTTGTCCTGGCAATGCTCTCCGGATAATTTTCCTGTAGATAAACAATCAGTTTTTCACGAACCAGGACCCGAAGGTCCCATGCCGTTGGCGAATCCTTGGCACTCATCAAAGCACGCACCTCCACATGGTTGGGTTTAGAGTCTGTTACTTGTAAAACGTTCACCTTGCCATCCCAAAGGTCGGTGTTTTTCAATATCCGGGTCAATTCTTCCCGAAGTTTATCAAACGGAACATTGTAATCCACATACAAAAACACGGTGCCCAGGATATCGGCGGAAGTCTTGGTCCAATTCTGGAAGGGTTTATCGATAAAATAAGGTGTGGGTACGATCAAACGACGCTTGTCCCAAATGGCCACCACCACATAGGTTAGGGTGATTTCCTCAATACGGCCCCATTCGCCTTCCACAATGACCACATCATCCAATTTAATGGGCTGTGCAATGGCAATCTGGATACCCGCCAAAATAGTACCGATGAATTTTTGAGCCGAAAAGCCGATGATAATCCCCGCTACCCCAGCCGAGGCAAAAACACTCAGTCCCAATTCCCGGATTTCGGGAAAGCTCATCAGGGCAAAACCGATGGCCAAAAGGATGATGATGAAAATGAAAATCCGCTCCAAAATGGTAAACTGTGTATAGACTTTTCGGGCTTTCAGGTTGTCCGCCACCCCCACATCATAATTTCGGATCACAATTTGTTTAACGATCTTCAGCAGGGCGATCATCACCCAGCTCATCGCAAAAATGAACAACAAGGTACTCGCCTTTCGGAACCAAAACCCTGCTTCTTCCAGATTTAGAACATCACGAAGTGCTTTCATCCTAAGGAGAACGGAAAGGAAAATCAATACTAAGGGTGTTGCCAGTTTTCTAAAGGAACCCTTAGGCAAAAGGTATCTCGGACTTTTACCCATTCGTTTCATCACCACGGAGGTGCCCCAATATAGAGACACCAAAACAAGCAGGGCAATGCCCAAGTAAATCAGGGATTCTTTGGAAACTTGCTCTTGAAAAGACTCCATATCCACAAAAATAGGGAGAAATGTCCACAGATACAGGCTTCAACAAAATCGAGATTCATTATTTCATCATAAGAAAGTATTTTGATGCTCCAAGGACAAAGTCGGTCACGTGTATTATTTTTGCTGCTCAAAATAGAAAGCCGTGCAAAAAGGAGTTTTATTGGTCAACTTGGGTTCGCCCGACAGCCCCACCGCAAAAGATGTAAAACCGTACTTGGATGAATTTTTGATGGACGAGCGCGTCATCGATGTGAATCCGGTTTTAAGGAACATCATCGTTCGGGGCATTATCCTGAACACCCGCCCCAAGCGTTCCGCTGAGGCCTATTCCAAAATATGGTGGGATGAAGGATCTCCTTTGATAGTGATTTCAAAACGGTTTGCGGAAAAAGTGCAAAAGCACACCCAATTGCCGGTCGCGCTGGGAATGCGTTATGGTTCCATGTCCATTAAGGAAGGTTTGCAAGAATTGAAGGAAAAAGGGGTGGATGAGGTATTTTTGGTGCCTTTGTACCCGCATTACGCCATGTCCTCATGCGAAACCGTGGTGGTAAAGGCCATGGACGTTCAGGCCGAATTTTTCCCTGAGATGCAAATGACCACCCTACCTGCTTTTTACAGCAATCCGGATTTTGTGAAGATTTTGTCCCAAAGCATAGCCGAAGGGTTGAAAGGTTTCGATTACGACCATATTCTTTTTTCGTATCACGGCATCCCGGAACGCCACATTAAAAAGTCGGACCCAACCAAGTCGCACTGCAAATTGGATGGTAAATGCTGCCAAACCAACTCGGTTGCCCATCATACCTGTTACAAGCACCAATGTTTGGACACTACCGAATTGGTAAAAAAAGAACTGGGGCTTCCTGAAGAGAAAGTGAGTACTTCCTTTCAATCCCGATTGGGGAGCGATCCTTGGTTACAACCCTTTACCGACAAGGAGTTCGAACGCTTGGCCCAGGAAGGTGTCAAGAAGTTGGCGGTCATCACTCCGGCCTTTGTGAGTGACTGTCTGGAAACCTTGGAAGAAATTGCCATGGAAGGCAAACACCAGTTCCAAGAGGCAGGGGGAGAGGATTACATCCATATTTCCTGTTTGAACGATCGTGACGATTGGGCCGAATTGATGGCCGAATGGATAAACCAATGGGAAAAAAGCGGTGTCTTGCCCGAATACCATATTCAATAATACTGGAAAAAGAAAATTGCCCTATGAAAATGGAAGACTTGGAACACCACCTGCAAGAGGTACGCGACCAACTCAAAAATCACCCCCTGTATGCCCAACTGGAATCGGTGGAGGACATCAAGATTTTTATGGAAAGTCATGTGTATGCTGTTTGGGATTTTATGTCCTTATTGAAGGCATTACAGCAACATTTGACCTGTACCTCCCTTCCTTGGAAACCAGCTTCGGATGCGTCTGTGGCCCGATTCATCAATGAGATTGTGCTGGAGGAGGAAAGTGATTTCAACGAGTTGGGTGAGGCCAAAAGCCATTTTGAAATGTACTTGGATGCCATGGAAGAAGTGGAAGCCGATACATCCAGAGTGATGCAGGTCATCTCCACATTTACCGATTTGGAGGAGATATTCCAACAAATTGAAAACACTGACTTGGATCAAGCGGAAAAGAATTTTCTTCAATTTACCTTTGAGGCCATCAATACCCAACAACCTCATATCATTGCTGCTGCCTTTACTTTCGGAAGGGAAGACCTCATTCCCGATATGTTTTTGGGTATCATTGAGCAATCCGGAGAAAACGGCCCAAGCAAATACGCCAAACTTTCCTATTACTTGAAAAGGCATATTGAGCTTGACGGTGACGAACACGGCCCCTTGGCCGTTAAAATGATCAAGGCTTTATGCGGTTCCGATGTGCAGAAATGGGAGGAAGTCTTCCACTACAGCAAAAAAGCTTTGGAACGCAGAATCGGACTTTGGGACAGCATCGCCAAAAAACTCACCGAGAACAAGGATAATTTGGTGGATGCGTTGTAGATTTGAGGGAACCATTCAGTTCACGCTAGTCTTACACCAAAAGAACAATCCTTGGCATGGCCAAAGTTACCTCTGAAGAACTCGGGAAGGAACCCATCGGAAAATTATTGATCAAACAGGCCGTTCCGGCATCCATCGGTATTTTGGTGATGTCGCTGAACGTGCTGGTCGATTCCATTTTTGTGGGTAATTGGATAGGTTCCATTGCCATTGCGGCCATCAATGTTGTATTACCTGTTTCCTTTTTTATTGCCGCTTTGGGGATGGCCATCGGTATTGGGGGTTCCAGTATCATTTCTCGTGCCTTGGGTGCTAACAACCATGAAAAGGCCTTAAAAACATTTGGAAACCAGATTACGCTCACCCTTTTGGTCACGGTGACCATGGTGGCCCTTGGACTGTATTATGTGGACAACCTGATTCCGGCATTCGGAGGAAAGGGTTCCATTTTTGAGCCTGCTAAAATCTACTATACCATCATTTTGTACGGAGTGCCCTTTTTGGCTCTTTGTATGATGGGAAACACGGTGATCCGTGCCGAAGGGAAGCCCAAGTTTGCCATGATCGCCATGATCATTCCCTCCGTGGGCAACTTGTTGATGGATTACGTTTTCATTTACATTTTCGACTGGGGCATGTACGGCGCGGCATGGGCAACAACCGTAGGCTACCTGTTGTGTTTTGGGTACATTCTGTATTTCTTTCTGTCCAAAAATTCCGAATTGAAGATCAGTCTTTCCCATTTTGGGTTGGACCCGGCCATACTTCGTGAGATCAGTTCTTTAGGCTTTGTAACCTTGGCACGGCAGGCAGTTACCAGTATCACCTACCTGCTCATGAACAATATATTGTTCAATTTGGGTGGGGAACCTATGGTGGCGGTCTACGCCATTATCGGCCGTATGCTGATGTTTGCTTTATTCCCCGTTTTTGGGGTTACGCAAGGCTTTTTGCCCATTGCAGGCTACAACTATGGCGCCGCTTATTACGACCGGGTTAAGGAATCCATCTACACCGCCATTAAATATGCGGCATTGGTAGCCACCTTAGTTTTTGTGGTGTTGATGCTTTTCCCAGGGGAGTTTGCTGCCCTATTCTTGAGTAATAGACCAGGTCTGTCTCCGGAAGAGTTGGCCACCAACCAATTTGTGTTGCAACATACCCCATTTGCCATGCGGCTGGTTTTCGCGGCCACGCCTATTATTGCCCTTCAATTGATAGGTGCCGCCTATTTTCAAGCGGTGGGCAAAGCCATTCCGGCCTTATTGCTGACCTTGACCCGTCAAGGTTTTTTCTTTATCCCCTTGATTTTGTTGTTGCCCAAGTTTTTCCAAGAAACCGGGGTATGGCTTTCATTCCCCATAGCCGATGTGTTGGCCACGGTGGTCACGGGCATTTATTTAGGTAAGGAAATAAAGAAGGAATTGACCTAATGGAATGGTATCAACAAAGAATGTTTAATTTGGAGGTCGTAACGTAACAACCATGAAAAAATCACTTTTTGCCAGTCTGATGATCCTATTCGCATCAGCCTGTAAAGAAAAACCTGAGGAAATACCCATGTACACCCTTTATGTAGGAACTTATACCAGAGGCGCCAGTGAAGGCATTTATACGTATACCTTTGATGCTGCCAAAGGGAAGCTTTCCGATCAAAAATTGGTTGCAAAATTACCTAACCCTTCCTATTTGTCCGTTTCCAAGGATAAACAACATTTATATGCCGTACAGGAGACTACGGATTTTGATAGCTTGGGGGGTGGCATTACGGCTTTTAAGATAAATGATGGGGAATTGGAATTTCAAAAAAGTCTGGGTACCCAAGGAGATAATCCTTGCCATGTATCTCTTTCCGACAAGGGATTTTTGGCCGTTTCCAACCATGGCGGGGGCAGTGTGGCAATTTTTAAGTTGAATGGGGATGGATTGTTCGAAGAAGGTGAGCCACAGATAATTGATCATAAGGTCTTGGATACGGTAAAAAGAGCGCATGCCCATATGGCCCAATTTATTGGGAACGAACTTTTTGTTGCTGATTTTGGTTTGGATGCCATAAAACGATACCGATTGGAAGACAAACTTTTTGTTCCTGGGGAACAGGCGACCATTGGGCTCGACGATAAGGCTGGCCCACGCCACTTTACCTTTGGTAGCCATGGAAAAATTCTTTACGTTATAAATGAGACGGGTTCAACGATAGTGGCTTTTGAAAAAGACCCCCAAGGAAATTACCAAGAAATCCAAGCGGTAAAAACCATAGATGACAATTATCAAGGAGGAAATGCATGTGCTGACATTCACTTATCCCCGGATGGGAAATTTCTATACGGTTCCAATAGGGGAGAGAACACCATTGTGATTTTTTCAGTTGATGCTGGCTCAGGCAAGCTACAACTGGTTGGCAGGGAGTCAGTTCAAGGGAACTGGCCCCGTAATTTTACGATAGATCCAACCGGGAAATATTTACTGGTGGCCAATGAGAGGAGTGATAACATCACCATTTTTGAAAGGGATGTCCAAACAGGAACACTGACCTATTTGAACGAGACCCAATTGCCCGCTCCGGTGTGTTTGGTGTTTGAGGATTAGAAATTCATCAATTTGTCACATCGAGTGGAATCGCTTGGCGATTTTGTATCGAGATATACGAGGTTCTCGATACGATTTCCTTCGGAAATCACTCGAACTGACCAAGACCTATTTTTTTGATAATAAAATAATCACCCCAATCACGATTAAGCCCAATAGCACGGCAAAGAAAATCTTCCAGAAGCTATAAGGTCGTGTACCTGAAATGTTCCCGTTTTCCCCGTTGATGAAAAAATTGTACTCCTTGCCATTGTACCGATAGGTACTTACATAAACGGGCAATAAGATATGTTTAAAGGTTTCTTCGGACAGTTTCATGTCCATGGAGGTTACCCTTTGGGTATCGCCTCCAATATCCTGCATGCACCACCGGGTGGCAATATCATGTGCCACTTCCTTGGAATGCAGATGCCCTTCGTTCAATGAAATCGTGTACTTTTCGGTCACGAAACCGGATAGGTATCCACTGTCGAAAGGTTGCAATTTTTTCAAATCCCAATAGGCAATTTTACCCGGAATCCTTCCTGATTTTTGCTTGGAAGCCTTGATCAAGGTGTCGTCCACAAACCCGGAAACTTCCCCTGAAGCGGGGTACCAACGGGTCTTCCGGACTTGCTGTGTCACCATTTTACCGTTTGCATTCCGAACCCTTCGTGTTTCATAATAATATTCTCCCCGCTGACCGATATAAGAGGCATACAGTTGCGCATCAAAGGTCCAATAGGGTAGATAGAGACCTTTCGTAAATTGAGGGTCCAGAGCGGCCTTTTTCAGATTGTTAGGGGCAAACCACAATTGTTTCACCCAATTCTTAAAAATGCGGAAAGATTGGTTTTTATCGATTTGAAACGGCAACACGGCCCCGGGCAAGATCCAATTCTCCTTATAGGTATCTTCCACTACCAAAGGTTGGCCACAGTACACACAATGAAGCGATTTATAGTTTTCCTCCACATGTTGGTCGGCACCGCAATTTTTGCAATGCAGCATAGAGATTTCCTCGCTGTGCCTTTGCGACCCCATTTCCTTGAGGTAAGGGTACAGCTCCAGTTCCTCAAAACCATTTTCTTTTGGGGCGATGGCTTCTTCATGGCCACAGTACTCACAGGTGATGCTGGTAGTCCCAGGTTTGTATGTGAGTTCCGCCCCGCAGTTGACGCAGGTTTTTTTGAGTTCTGATTTTTGGATGGTAGGTTCTTCCATGTTGTCATTCCCGCGAAAGCGGGAATCTAATTATTTGTTTGGATACCGGTTGTTTCCATTTATTTATAGGTCATACTGAACGAAGTGAAGTATCCCACGTTGACTAAAATCCATAAGATACTTCACTTCGTTCAGTATGACAATGTAAAATTATTGTCCAGGCAATGGCGGAGGGGTATTACCTCCCAAGAACGATTTCAGTTCCTCTACATCCTTTAAAGCGGTCCAGGCGGCCATGCCTTGTTTCCAGACCAAACTGTCGCGGTTAACGGTGCGTGATGCAAAAAGGGATTGCAGTTGTTCAAAGGTTACCGGGCCATGTTGTGTGCCATTTGTGGCATAATAATATAGGGTCTGGGCAGGCATTGGTGGAGGTACTGCCCCAGCAGCGGGTTGTCCTGTGACCTGTGGTGCCGCTTGTGTGGCACCGCCCATCAGGTTCCCCATTTGTTGGGCTAGCACAAAGCCCATACCCATGCCCATTCCGGCACCAGCGGTGCCACCTTCGTTTTGGGCAGCGGCTTCGATGGCCTTGGCAGCTTTGAACTTGGCCAATTTGTCCAGATCCAGTTTGTCTATTCGGCTGTATTCGAAAATCTCTTTTTTGAGTTCTTCGGGCATGGAGACGTTCTCAATATAGAATTTCTCCAAGGAAATACCTACCGTTTGAAATTCTGGGGCCATCACTTCGCGACAGGTATCGGAAAGTTCGGTGGTGTTGGCCGCATACAGTTCTATGGGAAGGTTGGCCTTGCCCACGGTATCGGTAAAGCGGGTGGCGATCAAGCTTTTTAAGTGCTCGTTGATCTCGAAATTGGTAAAGTTGCTATCGGTACCCACAATATCCTTGATGAACTTACCGGCATCCGAAATTTTATAGGCATACGTTCCGAAGGCCCTGATCTCCACCAGTCCAAAACGGTCATCACTCAACGTAATGGGACTTTTGGTGCCCCATTTCTCATCGGTGAACAAGTGGGTGTTCACAAAGTACACTTCTGCTTTAAATGGCGAGTTGAAACCGTATTTCCACCCCTTCAACGTGGACAAAATAGGCAGGTTTTGGGTGGTGAGGTCATACGTGCCGGGGGTGAACACATCGGCCAGTTGCCCCTCGTTGATAAAAACGGCGGTCTGCCCTTCACGGACAATCAGTTTTGCCCCGTTCTTGATTTCGTTCTGGTAGCGCTCAAACCGATACGCGATGGTGTCGTCGGTATAGTCGAGCCACTCAATAATATCAATAAACTCGTTACTGAGTTTTTCCTTGATCTTTCCAAAAATATCCATGGTCTAGTGTTTTTTATTATTGAAGTTTAAAGTTAAAAAAAGTGTGGAAGGTTTCCGTTAGGTTAGTGTGAAATGAAGGGAGAATGTTACAGGTTAATTGAAAAACTATTCCATCTTCCCGGCCTCCTTCAACATTTCCATCACTTTTTCCTTGGGAAGCGCCTCGACTTTGTGCCCATCCCGTCCGGTCATCGTTTCGGCGGCAAAAAGGGAATTGAGAATGGCTTCCTCCGTGGCTTCGATGGTGGCCAAAAACAAAGGAGTCATGGCTTCATTGCGCAAGGTGGGTACCGTCTGAATAGGGTTTTCACTTTCGTAGGGAATACGGCATTCCTCTGCAGTGGAAACGGCTATCACATAATCGCCACTACCGTTGCTGGCAATGCCACCTGTTCTGGCCAACCCAAGCATCGCCCTTTTGGCCAAGCGTTTCAGGTTTCGGGCATCCAAAGGCGCATCGGTCAATACCACCATCATACAGGAACCGTCAGGGGAATATTTAAAACTGTCGGAATACTGCCCCAATTTTTTGCCCACTTCCACTCCGGCCACTTGCAACACGCCACCAAAATTGGTCTGCACCAATACACCCACGGTATAGCCACCAGATTGTTTCGGCAAGACTCGGGATGCGGTGCCAATGCCGCCTTTAAAACCAAAACAAATGGTTCCCGTTCCTGCACCTACGTTGCCCTCGGCAACAGGTCCCGTTTTTGCATTTTGGATGGCATGGAGCACATCAGCTTCGGTAACATGTCGCCCTCGAATATCATTGAGGTAGCCATCGTTGGTCTCGCCCACCACCGCATTAACCGAACGGACTTCTTCGTTGCCAGATTGATTCAAAGTATATTCAATGACTGCATTCACAGCCGTGGGAACACTCAAGGTATTGGTGAGGATGATGGGCGTTTCCAGATTCCCCAATTCCTTCACTTGGGTATAACCGGCCAATTTCCCAAATCCGTTGCCGACATAAATGGCCGCCGGCACTTTCTCCTGAAAAATATTTCCGGAGTGCGGAAGTATGGCCGTTACCCCAGTTCTGATGGCATCGCCCTCGATCAAAGTTGTATGGCCCACCTGAACGCCAGGAACATCGGTAATGGCATTGAGGGTTCCGGGATGGAGCACCCCAATGGCTACTCCGTGGTCTCTAAGTCGGTTTTGTGACATGGTGAACAATGGAAAAAGGATCAGGAAAATAAAAGATAAGGTATGGTGTTTTCTTTTCATTTGGGTTGATGGCATGTGGCATCCAATTTAACCATTATCCATCAAAAAGGAAACCCCTAAAGCCCATGTTCCGAGAGAAAAAAGAAAGGGGCCTAGGCCCCTGAAAAATAAAGCGTGGAAAATATACTGCGGTTACTCCACTTTACACGAAGTGTCCGCAATGATCTTCCAAGCTCCATCTATTTTCTTAAGCACCAACATAAAAATGCCTTGGGTATCGCCCACCGGTCGGGTCAAATGGTATTCCCCCATCACGGTGTAAGCATCATCATTGATTTTGGAAATGTCGTTAGTGACAAATTCCAAATGTCCAAAATGTTCTTGGGTCGGATAGCTTTTTTTGTATCGCTCCAAAGTCTTTTGCCAGCCTTTTACCACACCTGCACTGCCATAAAAGGTCAGTTCTTCGGATTTCCAATAGGTTTCCATAAACAGCTCAATATTAAAATTGTTCCAAGCTGTTTGTTGGGTGGCAAGTACTTGCGCAATAGCGTCCCTTTCCTCTTGTTCTTTCGAAGTCTGAGCAATACAAAACAAAGGTAGAACCAAGAGGAGGCACAACACTTTTTTCATCATTGATGCTATTTTGGAACTTCTAAAAATTACGGTAATCCCCGGCCAAATATTGGTTGGCCTTTTCTTCCTTGAACTTGGCGGCTTCCGCATCCCAATGCAAGGTTTCACCAGGGAAACGACCTGCAATGGTGCCCAAAAGAATGGTTTCGGTCAACCGTGCCGCATAATTGAACGGGGCAGAAGTTTCACCTTTGCCCAAACAGGCGTCCACAAATTGGTGGTAATGCTTTGGACCTTCGGTTTCATAATTTCGGATGGGCTCGCCCAAATTGTTTTCCTTGGAAACCTTGGCAATTTCTTTGGAGATATCCACATATTTGCCCTTTCTGATTTTCTTGGGCAATTGCATAAAGTGCGGAAGCAACAATCGTCCTTTCTCACCAACGAACATGGCCCCTTGATCGGGAAGCTCATTTTCGGCGGCTACCTTGGCATCCAACGACATTTTATCCTTCATGCTTTCCTCTTTGGAGACTTTGCCGTCTTTGCCCATGGTCATACCAGGCAATAAAAGGTCTTCACTCAAAGCAGGAGCTCCAGGACCGTCATACCAGACCCATTTCAAGGTCTCGGTGGTGTATGGGGTTTGAGGAAATTCATAAGTTACCGTATTGTGTTCCGGATATCCAAAACCGTTGGTAGGGCGGCATTCTGTCATGATGGTTCGGGGAACATCCAATTGCAGGGCATTGTATGGGGTATCGAAAATATGGACACCCATATCGCCCAAAGTGCCACAACCATAATCCATCAATTTTCTCCAATTGCCTGGGTGGTACATACCATCTTTATAAGGTCTTTCCTTGGAAGTGCCCAACCACAGGTTCCAGTCCAATTGGGTAGGAACCGGGTCTTCCCCTTGTGGAAGCGGGCCATCATACCCCCAGTTTTTAGGGGACCAGGCATGTACGGTATGCACTTTACCAATAATACCGGATTGAATGAGCAACGTCGCTAGTTTGTAATCGTAAAAGGAATGTACCTGGATTCCCATTTGGGTGACCAGGCCTTTATCGGCGGCCATTTTTTTCATGGCCCGTGACTCGGAAACGTAATGGGTCAAAGGTTTTTGACAGTACACAGGTTTGTTCATTTCCATGGCCATCATGGAAGCTGGTGCATGGGTATGATCAGGTGTGGAAACGATCACGGCATCGATCTCATCTCCCATTTCTTCCAACATGGAGCGATAATCAAAAAAGATGCGGGCCTTGGGGTGTAATTTGTGGGCAGCAGCAAGGTTCACGGCGTCCACGTCGCAGAGCGCCACCACATCCACAGAGGCATGCGATGAAATCGCCTTGAGGTCTTCACCTCCCATGTTCCCGACCCCGATATGGGCCGTACGTAATCTATCAATATTCATGGAGCCCTTTAAAATGGATGGGGCCAACATGATTCCTAGTGCGCCAACACTACTTTTCTTAATGAATTCGCGTTTGTTCATGTTCGTTTAGTAAGTTATAATTTTTTGATTTTGATATTTCGGAACCAGATAGGACTGGAATGGTCCTGCAAGGCAATATAGCCTGTTTTGAATTTGCCATAGTCGGGGGCGTTGTCCCATTTTCCAGAAGCCTTTTTGGCATTCCATTCTTCGGACCATGGTACAAATTCCAATAATTTCTTGCCGTTGAGCCAATGCTCAACCTTTTCAGGGGTAAACACGATCTTGGTGGTGTTCCATTCCATGACAGGGTTCAGCTGCTTTTGTGATTCATCGGCCACGTGCATGGCGTAATCGGCACCAGTTTTCTGCCAATCTTGGAGCAACTCCGGATGTTCGGCACCAAATTGAGAATTGTAACCCACCAGATCGTGGATGTTGGCATAGTTCTCGTCATCGATCAACTGATATTCAGGGGCCACAACAGGTGGGCCGTCATAGCCTTCCTTTACATGGTAAAAAATGCCGCTGTTTCCTCCTTCGGGGATTTTCCATTCCAGGTATAGTTCAAAATTATCGAACTCTTCCGCACCGTAGAGGATGTCCTTTCCACCGGTGTAATTCTGTTCCAGACCCAATTCCGTATCAAAGGTGAGGGTGCTGTCTTTTATCGTCCATCCGGGAGGGAGGGAATCCATGTTGTATCCGCGCCAACCTTCAAGACTGCTGCCATCAAAAAGAGTGATCCACTCGGATTCTTTTTCAGCATTGGTGTCGGTGGTTTCAGGTTCATCCGTGGGCTTGGATTGATTCTTACAGGCTAGAACAAGTAAAAAAAGAAGGGAAAGCTTTAAAATTTTAGACATGGTTTAGTTGTTGGTATTTATTCTGATGGGTTAAAGTACAAAATATTGATTAACTTTTTTTGCACCATTTTCATTACATTTAAGCCTGACTAACTCAACACTTTAAAAATGAAGACTTGCTTTTTCAGGATTGGCTTGCTTATGCTGGCTAGTACCTTGTTCGTTACCCCGATCCATTCCCAAAGAAATAAGAAAAACCAGAGTGCTCCCGAATATCCGGAAGCCTTGTATTCCAGTTTGGAGTACCGATTGATCGGACCCTTCCGTGGGGGTCGTTCCGGTACGGTGGCCGGAGTGGAGGGCCAACCCAATCTATTCTATTTTGGTGCCACTGGAGGAGGTGTTTGGAGAACCACCGATGGAGGTACCACTTGGGAGAATATTTCGGATGGATTTTTTGGTGGGAGTATCGGTGCCGTTGAGGTGGCGAAGAGCGACCACAATGTCATTTACGTTGGGGGCGGGGAAGAAACCGTTCGTGGCAACGTATCTTCCGGTTATGGTGCCTGGAAAACCGAAGATGCCGGAAAAACGTGGCAATCCATCGGGTTGGAAAATAGCCGACACATCTCTCGGATGAGGATTCACCCAACCGACTACAATACGGTGTATGCCGCAGTAATGGGCAACTTGTATAAACCGACCCAAGATCGTGGAGTGTACAAGACTACCGATGGAGGTAAAACCTGGAAAAAGGTACTTTATGCCAACGATTTGGCAGGTGCCGTGGATTTGATTTTTGATCCCAATAACCCAAGAATTTTATATGCCTCTACATGGAAGGTGCAACGTACTCCCTACAGTTTAAGTAGTGGAGGGGAAGGTTCGGCGCTTTGGAAAAGTACAGATAGTGGCGAAACCTGGACCGAAATATCCAAAAACGAAGGGTTCCCAACAGATACTTTGGGGATTATTGGAGTAACCGTTTCTCCCAAAAACAGCAACCGTGTTTGGGCCATGGTCGAGAACAAGGATAAAGGTGGTCTGTACCGTTCAGACGACGGTGGTAAAAAATGGACACTTGTCAATAGCGATAGAAGCCTAAGGCAAAGGGCGTGGTATTACACTAGGGTCTATGCCGATACCAATGATGAAAATGTGGTATATGTGCTCAATGTAAACTACCATAAAAGTACGGATGGAGGTAAAACATTTCAATCTTCCAATGCGCCGCATGGGGATCACCATGATCTTTGGATCGCTCCTGAGGATTCCAAACGCATGATCATGGCGGACGATGGTGGTGCGCAGATCAGTTATGATGGTGGTGAATCTTGGAGTACCATGAACAATCAACCTACCGCACAATTTTACAGGGTGACCACGGACAATGCGTTCCCTTACAGAATTTATGTAGCCCAGCAGGATAATTCCACTTTGAGGATTAAACACAGGAGTGATGGTTTTGCCATTGGGGAAGATGACTGGGAAGAAACCGCTGGTGGTGAATCGGCACATATTGCTGTGGATCCTGCCAATGATGATATTGTTTATGGCGGTAGCTACGATGGCTTTTTGGTGCGTGTTAACCATGCAAAAAATACCGTTAGGGGAGTAAATGTTTGGCCGGATAACCCTATGGGTTATGGAGCCGAAGGGATGAAGTATCGTTTTCAATGGAACTTCCCCATCATGTTCAGTAAGCATGATCCCAAAAAACTGTATACGTTCTCCAACCATGTGCACATGACCACCAATGAAGGGCAGAGTTGGGAATTGTTGAGTGGTGACCTTACCAGGAACGATCCAACGAAACTGGTTTCCAGTGGTGGACCCATCACTCAGGACAACACCAGTGTGGAATATTACTGTACCATTTTTGCGGCCAATGAAAGTCCTTTAAAAGAAGGCTTGCTTTGGGTAGGTAGTGATGATGGTCTGATCCATGTGACCAAGGATGGTGGCAAGACTTGGGAGAATGTAACTCCATCCATCATGCCCGAATGGAACATGGTCAACAGCATAGAACCTTCCGCTTTTGATGAAGGCACTTGCTATGTGGCCGCTACGCGATACAAATTGGGAGATTTTAAACCCTATTTGTACAAAACCACCGATTATGGCAAAACCTGGTCGTTGATTACCAACGGTATTGAGGATGAACATTTTACCCGTGTGGTGCGTGAAGATCCAAAACGCAAAGGGTTGTTATATGCCGGTACCGAAACCGGAATGTACATTTCCTTTAATGATGGGGCCAAATGGGAGAAATTCCAAATGAACCTGCCCATTGTTCCTATCACGGATTTGACCATTAAGGATGATAACCTGATCGTAGCCACCCAAGGTAGGAGCCTATGGATCATTGACGACCTTACCGTGCTTCACCAATTGAATGATGCCAAGAAAACGGCCAGCACCATCTTGTACAAACCAAGGGAGAGCTACAGAACAAAAGGCAACGTGGCCAGAAGACCTTCTAAGACCGAAGGAACGAACTTGGCCAATGGGGTTATTACCCACTTTTATCTGAAAGACGTCGCCGACAAGGACAGTATTTCCCTTACCTATACCAAAATGAACGGGGATACCTTGGCCACCTACAGTACCTATTCCAAAGAGAAGGATAAAAAATTGGAGGTCAAAAAAGGAGGGAATACCCACGTTTGGGACACTCGCGGTAAAAGCGCCGAACGTTTGGACGGTATGATTCTTTGGTGGGCCAACCTTAGCGGTCCCAAGGCAGTTCCAGGTACTTACAAAGTCCATTTGAATGTAAACGGGAAAACCCAAACGGAAGATTTCAAGATTCTTCCAGATCCTAGGGCAGAGGCTTCTGTTGCCGATATGCAGAAGCAATACGATTTCATTTCAGAAATAAATGAGACCATTGACTTGGCACACCAATCCATCAAAAAGATAAGGGGCATCAACAAAAAATTGGATGAGTTCATTGCCAAATACAAAGGCAATGATGCCACCAAAGAAGTGGTGGAAAAAGCAAAGGCCATGAAGGAAAAATTCGGGACCATAGAGAAGGAACTATACCAGACCCAAAACCGAAGTGGGCAAGATCCACTGAACTTCCCCATTCGATTGACCAATAAGTTAGGTCACCTGAACAGTCTGGTTTCCATGGACGATTTCCCACCAACGGAACAGGATATTGCCGTTAAGGAGGAATTATCAGCTGGTATAAAGGCACAATTGGCCGATTTTGATAAATTGGTTGATGATGAGGTTGCCGCATTCAACGCAGAGTTCAACAAGCTCAATCTGGATTATTTGAGCATAGAAGAATAAACATCAAAGCCCCTTGCCATCCGGTAAGGGGTTTATTTTTAGAACACAAAGGAATCAGAAGGATGAAAAAGTCAATGTTGATTTTGGGACTGTTGTCCTGTACAATGGCCATGGCCCAGACCGCCAATGAGTATTTCGAGACCATGAAATTCAGGAACATCGGACCGTTCCGCGGAGGGCGTTCCGTAACGGCCAGCGGTGTAATCGGTGATCCGCTTACGTATTACATGGGCACCACCGGGGGCGGACTTTGGAAGACCACCAATGCAGGAGGCAAATGGGACAATATCTCCGACGGCTTTTTTGAAATGGGTTCCGTTGGGGCCGTGTCTGTTTCGGAATCTAACCCAAATATTGTGTATTGCGGTATGGGGGAACACGCTCCTCGTGGGGTCATGACCTCTTATGGTGATGGGGTGTATCGATCCAACGATGCAGGCAAGACCTGGATCAAATTGGGACTGGAACAGACACAACATATTTCACGGATTATCATTCATCCGACAAATCCTGAGATTGTGTATGTGGCCGCGCAAGGAGCCTTATTTGCCCCGAACAAGGAAAGAGGCGTTTACCGTTCCATGGATGGGGGTAAGACTTGGGAGAACGTTCTATTTGTGAATGAAAGCACGGGTGCCGCGGAACTTTCCATGGATGCCAATAATCCGTTGGTGCTGTATGCAGCCATGTGGGAACATCAACGCAAACCCAATTATGTCATGAGTGGTGGGGCAGGCAGTGGACTCTACAAAAGTACCGATGGAGGAAATACTTGGAAAGAGTTGACCGAAGGTCTTCCCAAAGAAAAGGGAAAGATGGGTATTGCAGTGAGTCCTGCCAATTCGGATAAGGTATATGCCATCATCGAGAGTGACTCCAACCAGGATAAAGGTGGTTTGTTCGTTTCCAACGATGCGGGCAACAGCTGGAGCATGGTCAGTGGTGATAACCGCTTGGTGCAACGCGCTTGGTACTATATTGAGGTGTTTGCGGATCCCAATGATGAGGATACAGTATATGTGCTCAGCGCTGAAATATTCCGTTCCGAAGATGGCGGGAAAACATGGGAGACCATATCGGTTCCCCATGGAGATACCCACAACCTTTGGATCAATCCCAATAATTCCAACAATATGGTGATGGCGGACGATGGAGGGGCCACCATTACGTATGATTATGGAAAAAACTGGACCCTGCCCTATAATATGCCCACAGCACAGTTTTATCGCATCAACACGGACAATCTTTTTCCTTACAATATTTATGGCGGGCAACAGGACAATACTTCGGTGAAAATAGCAAGTCTTTCCGTAGGCAGATGGAGCATCGGCCAAGAAGATTGGCATTATGCCGCAGGTGGCGAAAGTGCCTTTTTGGCGTTTGACCCGGATCATCCAAGATATGTGATGGGAGGCAGTTATTTGGGGACCATTGAGTTGCTGGATATGGAATCCAAAATGGCCACCGATGTGATGGCGGCCCCTATTCAATATTTGGGGAGAGAGGCTAGGGACATGAAGTACCTTTTTAACTGGAACGCTCCCATTATTTGGTCCCAACACGAACCGGGTACTTTTTACCACGGAGCGCAATTGGTGTTGCGTACCCGTGATAATGGACTTACTTGGGAGGAAATATCCCCTGATCTGACCCGAAAACAAGATGATAAGCAAGGCAATGGCGGCGGCCCTTATACCAACGAAGCTGTTGGGGCCGAAAACTATGGTACCTTGGCTTATATCATCGAATCTCCCCATGAAAAAGGAGTGTTGTACACGGGTAGTGATGATGGATTGGTATACGTCACCAAAAATGGTGGGGAGACCTGGGAGAACATCACCCCAAAGGGGTTAAAGGAATGTTTGGTGAACGCCATTGAGGTTTCTCCCCATGACCCGGCAACAGTCTACATCGCTACTACTCGATATAAATTTAACGATTACACCCCGGCATTGTACAAAAGCTCGGATTATGGCAAAACGTGGACGAATATCAGTAACGGTATTCCTTATGGAGCCTTTACTCGGGTGGTCAGGGAAGATCAGGAACAAAAAGGACTCTTGTACGCGGGGACCGAAAAAGGACTTTATGTTTCTTGGAACGATGGGAAAAGTTGGGAACCCTTGCAATTGAATTTGCCCAAGACCCCGATCACCGATTTAAAAGTACACCAAGGAGATTTGATCGTTGCCACTTCTGGAAGATCATTTTGGATTTTGGACAACATTACTACCCTATCCCAATACAAGGGAGATTCCGCATCACTGAAACTGTTTAAGCCAGAGGAGACCGTTCACGGATTCTGGGGAAGCCCACTCAACAGTAGTTCCAAAAAGGTGGAGGGGACCAATCCTTACGAAGGGGTCAACCCCGCCAATGGCATGGTCATCTATTACAACTTGCCCAAAGCCATGGATAGCACCGAGATCACCATGGAAATCAAGAACGGTCAAGGCAAGGTGGTCCGTACGTTCAGCTCTAAAAAGGATGAAAGTTATGTGCCGCATCACGGGGGAGGCGCACCTCCTGCTCCTGTCTTGGGAACGGATAAGGGCCTTAACCGATTTGTTTGGGATTTAAAGACCCCTATCCTGCCCGGGATTCCCAATGTTTATATTGAAGCCAATTTTACAGGACACAAAGTACCTCCCGGAAATTATACCATCAGTTTAAAAGCGGATGGGCAAACAGTCAGCACCCAGGGGATGATTGTACCCACACCCAATACCGATATGACCCAGGAACGGTTTGAGGAACAGGACCGGTTTATGAATGAGCTTGAGGCCAATCTCACGGATATGCACAACAAGTTGAACGCGTTGTTCAAGGTGCAGGGCCAATTAAAGGATTTGCTGAAGGATTTGGATAACGAAGACCTCAAAAAAGAAGGGCAATCGCTTCTGGATAAATTGAAAGCTTGGGACGAGGATATGGTACAGCGAAAATCGCAGGCGTATGACGATGTGGAGAATTTCCCGAACAAGTTTACGGCTGAGTACTTATTTTTGATGAACCAGAGCAACAGTTCCCTGCCCAGGGTGAACCAATCTTCCAAGGATCGAAGAAAGGAATTGGATGCCCAATGGGTAGGATTGAAACAAAGAGCAGAGACCTTGATAAAGACCGACATCCCCAATTTCAACAAAAAGCTTTGGGAAAATGGGGTAGGTGCCATCAGAATGTAAAATATAGAAGATCGTGTTATACAATTACATAAAATCGTTGCACCTTATTTTTGTGGTGACCTGGTTTGCCGGGTTGTTCTACATCCCTAGATTGTTCATTTACCATATTGAGGCATGGCAGAAACCGTCACCCGATAAGGAAATCCTTTCGGAACAATTAAAATTGATGACCAAGCGATTGTGGTACATCATCACATGGCCTTCGGCCGTTTTGTGCACCCTTTTCGCTATCTGGCTTTTGATTTTGATGCCAGGGTGGCTCCAACAACCGTGGATGCACGTAAAATTAGCCTTTGTTGTGCTGCTTTTTGTGTACCATTTCAAGTGTCATCAGATATTTAAACAAATGCAACGGGACGATATCCGGTACACTTCCAAATTTATGCGGATATGGAACGAGGTGGCCACCATCATCCTATTTGCCGTAGTGTTCTTGGTGATTTTGAAAAGTGCCTTCAATTGGATCTACGGCATTGTGGGGATGTTCGTCTTGGCCATCCTTTTAATGCTGGGGATAAAAATGTACAAACGGTATCGGGAGAAACACCCAGATGCTTGATAAGAGCAAGTACAAGTTTCAAGTTCAATTACAATCTGAATTTTTAGCCAAACAATGTCCTGAACTTTCTTTTTCACTTTGACTCGTTTTTGAACTTGAGCTTGTGTTTGAACTTGTACCTTGTCATTGGTTGGCGCGATAATTGATTACATTTATCATCAAATCAGGCAGTATTGTTCACTAAATTATCCCTACGGTCCCGTATTTTCTTTGGTATGATCACCTTGGTGGTCATTGCCTCTGTGTTGATCGCGGGGATAACCATCTATCAATATAAAGAACAAGGCAAGGACTATCATGACGATAGGTTGCAGCGAAAGGAGGAACAGATCCTCAAGAGCATATCCTATGTGCTAAAGGAAACCACATACCCCGTGAACACCGAGAATCTAGGACTCATTTTTAGGGACGAGATCTACAAGATCGCGAATGTGGAAAACGTTAACTTCAACATATACGACCTTGAAGGTAACCTGATCAAAAGTTCACGACCGAGTTTTGAGGCGGACTCCATAGCCAATTGCCTAAACTCCAATGTTTTGAATTACCTGAGAGACACTGGGGAATCGAGGTTTGTGGAGGAGAAACGCGCCGCTGGGGATAACTATCAGGCGACGTATACCTATATCAACGATCTCAAATTTAAGCCCATCGGTATCTTGAACCTGCCTTATTTTGAGGACAACACTTTCAACAACAAGGAGCTCAAGGAATTTCTTTTCCGATTGGGGATGGTCTATCTTTTAATGCTGATCCTGGCGATCGGATTGGCCTATTTCATTTCAAAATATATCACCAGATCACTACAGACCATATCCGATAAGATCAACAGGACCAACCTTACCCGCCAGAATGAGAAAATCTATTTGGCCAATCCAGGCGATGAAATTGCAAAACTGGTGGATTCGTACAACCGTATGATAGATGAGTTGGAGGAAAGTGCCGTAAAATTGGCCCGAAGTGAAAGGGAACAGGCTTGGAGGGAAATGGCCAAACAAGTGGCCCATGAAATCAAGAACCCATTGACACCGCTGCGGCTGACCGTACAAAGTTTTGAACGGAAATTCGACCCCAATGATCCCGACATCCAAAAGAAGGTGAACGAGTTTTCCAAGACGTTGATCCAGCAAATCGATACCATGAGCAATATTGCCACCGCGTTTTCGAGTTTTGCAGATATGCCCGCACAGCAAAACGAGACATTGAACGTGGTGAAAGTGGTAAGACTGGCCTTGGAAATCTTTAATGAGGACTATATCCATTTCATCGCGGACGAAGAGGAGATCATTGCGAAGTTGGACCGCACCCAATTGATCCGTGTCATTACCAATTTGGTAAAAAATGCCATACAGGCCGTACCCGATGTGGAGTCGCCTAGAATCTTGGTCACTGTGGCCACCGAAGGCCCCCATGTGAAAATTTCGGTAGCGGACAATGGGGTGGGCATCTTGGACGAGAACCGGGAAAAGGTTTTCGAGCCCAAATTTACCACAAAATCCAGTGGTACCGGACTCGGTTTGGGAATGGTTAAAAACATAGTGGAAAACTATGGGGGAACCATTAACTTTACTTCAAAGATTGGAAAGGGAACGGTGTTCACCATCCGATTTCCCAAGGAATAAAAAAGATAATATGTGATTGGAAAAATCTCCGACCTCCTTCAAAATAGTACTTATGAAATACGAGAACATCTACATCGAGGAAGAAAAGCAATGGGCCACCATTACCATCAATAGGCCCACCAAACTAAATGCCCTGAACAAAAGGACCATTGAGGAGCTTCACGTGGCCTTCAAGGAATTGGATGAGGACCCCGAGATCAAGGTGATCATTATTACGGGTACCGGGGAAAAAGCATTTGTTGCAGGTGCGGATATTTCAGAGTTTGCCCATTTTTCGGTGAAGGAAGGAAGGCAATTGTCGGCCATGGGACAAAAGAACCTGTTCAATCTGATTGAGAACTTAACAACTCCTGTCATTGCCGCCATTAACGGATTTGCATTGGGTGGTGGATTGGAACTGGCCTTGGCGTGCCATTTTAGGGTGGCGAGCAGCAATGCAAGAATGGGGCTTCCGGAAGTGTCCCTTGGTGTAATCCCGGGTTATGGGGGTACACAACGTTTGCCACAACTCATCGGCAAGGGTAGGGCCATGGAATTGATCATGACGGCCAGTATGATCGATGCGGACAAAGCTTTCGCCTACGGACTGGTAAACCATGTGGTTTCTCCCGAGGAATTATTACCACTTTGCGAGAAATTGGCGAGCAGGATATCGAATAATTCCACTGTGGCCATAAAACATGCAATAAAAGCGGTAAATGCAGGTTTTAAGTATGACGCCGATGGCTATGCCGTGGAAATAGATGCCTTTGGCCATTGCTTTGGTACGGACGACTTTAAAGAAGGCACAACTGCCTTTTTGGAAAAACGCAAAGCAGATTTCCCCGGATCATGACCGTTAGCCTTAACCAAGCCAGACCATGATTAAAAAACAGATTCTTCTACTTTGCCTAGTGTTTGCGGGAATAATGGCATCTGCCCAAAAAATGCCCGTGAGCTATGATTTTGGTGAAAAATACAATGATAGGTACCGCTATTCCAACCTTATGACCATTGATGAAGATGGTACAGGAGGCTACATATTGGTAAGGGCCTACTACCAAGGATTGATCCTTAGGCCCAAAGGCTATCTCATTGAACATTACAACAGCGACCTTGAACTGGTTTCGGAATACAACTACAAGCTCAAGGGCCTGGACTTTGTAAATGGTTTTCTCAAGAATGGACAACTGAACCTGTTGTTCCTCAACTATAATTATGATAAGGGAGAATATGAGTATTGGGTACACAGAAGTCCAATCTTCGAGTTCAATTTCAGGACGGAAAAACTGCTTTCCATTGCTTCGGAAGAAGTGAACGATCCCGTGGGAAAAAACTACTATAATCGAAATTTCTCCAATGGGTTTACCACAGCAATCTTGTTCAATGAGGATAAAACGGGGTTCATTATCAGTACCCACCATAAAAAGGGAAAAGAGGAAAAGCACATCATCCATTTGTTCGATACTACCTTGAAGAAGCGTTTTGAATATGATTTTTCTGATGAGATCGAAGAAAAGAACTATGCTTTTGAGAATGTTGCTTTTTCCAAAGACTTGCAGACCGCTTACATTGTTGGGAAGGCCTATTTCAAGAAGAAGCGTTTTCAGGTTGATGAACGCAAGTTTCAATATGAACTGATCAAGATCACCCAAAATAGCAATCAGACCCAATCCTTTGTGGATCCTGGCAAGTATCCAGAGGCGTTGTATCCTATCCTCTTGAAAAACAGACTGGTCTGTGTAGGATTCTATGCCGATAGAAAGGACAACAGGTACAATGGTATCGCTTATTTTGATTTGGATCCCAATACCTTGGACATCCGCTCCCAGCGCTACAATCCTTTTTCCCAGCAATTCATGGACGATAAATTTGGTCGGGAAGAGGACAAGGACATCAAAAACTTAGTCTTCAAAGGAGTGGAGGTCACTCCAAGCGAGGAAATTTTCTTCAATGCGGAAGAGTACTTTGTGAGTACGGGCCTTGAGGTCACCGGAGCGGGACAACGTGTAAAAATTGAACGTTACCACTACAACGACATTGTTAGTGTGAAGCTTGCACCGAACGGCAACATGGAATGGGCCAGGAACATCAATAAAACAGAGGTTACCCAAGGCGATGGTGCCTACGCCTCCTACAGTTCTTATTGCAAGGACGGAAAAACGTACTTCTTCATCTGTACGGCAGCCGAAAACCCACAGTTGATCAATAATGAAAGGTTGATCTTTAAGCAGGGATTGAGCCGAAACCGGAATGTATTCATGATCTCATTGGATGAAAACGGCGTTATGGATTATGAAAAGATCATTGACCAACAAGAGGCCCGATTGCCCTTTATGGTTTCCATGCCGTTAAAGGATGAAGCGGCGGATAAGATGCTTTTCTATGCCAAACGGGGAGGAAAAAAGCAATTGGTAAAAGTAGATTTTAAATAAAAAGACCATAAAACATAGAAAAAGGGCTTCCCGCGGGAAGCCCTTTTTTATTGGGTTCAACCTATAAAAAGAAAGAAAAAGATTACAAAATAGGATTCATGTCAATTCCCATGCCCCATCCGTCAAACCATAGGGAGCATCGGTAAGTTTGGGTCCAGATTACCTGTTTGTGCAGCCTACTTTTGGCTTGGTAATAACCCAAATTAAAAAATATTATGAAGACATGTAAATTATTGAGTATCGCCGTACTAGCTATGGCAATGAGTTTGGTTTCCTGTTCAGGTGATGACGGGGAACAAGGGCCACAGGGCGAAAAAGGAGCCCAAGGTGAGCAGGGGGTCCAAGGGGAACAAGGTGTGCCTGGGGAGGACAAACCCAATATGGATTTTTATTTCCAGGACGGCTTTAAGGATTATGCCGGAACCAACGACGCCAGTGTTATAACGGATGGGGTAGGTGTCAATGAGGATTTAATGTCATTGTATTACTCCAACAATGGATTGGCAATAGCAGAACGTAGAGCTTTATTGCGTTTTGATGGTATTGATGAAACACTTACCTCTGCTTTGGTAAATGAAGGTGAAACCTGCGAGGATGCATTTTATATAAACAAGGCAACTTTGTATGTTTATATCTCCAATTATATCAATCAGAGTTATGACAACTTGTTCATTAAGGCAGGGTTTTATGGGAATCAAGACCCCTATTTTGTGGAAAGTGAGGTCTCCTGGTCAATGGCCAATAGCAGCGAGGATTGGGGCGATAATGGAGCGGAAAGCGAGCAATGGGCCGGACCTATTGGGTCTGACGACTATCCATTTTTATTACCCAAGGGACAGGGATCTGCCTATGGATGGTTTCCTATCTTGCTGCCAAGAAGTGTTGTAAAGGATTGGATTTGTAGTCCCAATACCAACAAAGGTATCCGTTTAAGACTTGATCCAAATACCACAGATGTGGGATCAGGCAGTATGAGTATTATCGCCAGTGAAAATAGTTTGGAAGATTTAAGGCCGTTATTGGTCATTGAAACTGAAAAGGTTGACAGTCAATCTGCAAAGAGCGCCATTTCTAATGGCAAGGATGATTGGAACAGTATGAGCTACGAAGAAAAAATGGCTCCTTTATATAGGTATTTGGAGATGAAAAAGGCCAATTAGTGATTACCCATATTTTGTAAGAAGCCCCTGAAAAGGGGCTTTTTCTTTGATAGCTAATAAGGATGAATCAATCGTAAAAGGGCATCCATCAACTGATAGGGCACTGTGGTTGATCGGTGCTCAAAACACGCTAAATGGCTTAATACATTTGGCTTTCAAAACATTAAAAACAAATAATATGAAGACAAGTAAAGTATTGGGTATGGTACTGTTGGTAGTGGCCATGGGTTTGTTTTCCTGTTCCGGTGATGACGGGGAGCAAGGCCCAAAAGGAGAACAAGGGATACCTGGTGTAGATGGCGTAGATGGAACGAACGGAACGAATGGAGAAGATGGCGTTGATGGCAACGCCAATGTACAGGCTTTTAAGATAGATATGACCGAGTGGGTAGGAGGTTCTCTTTTCCAATTTGATATGCCAATTGCAGCAGAGGAAAGAGCCAACTATGGCTATCTTTTCTATTTGGAATATGTGCTAGGGTCGGGTTCCGCTGTGCATGCAGTTCCAGGAGCTTCTGCTTTAGCTTCTTATATGTCTGATGTTGATTATACCAATGGAGATTCAAGTCCGAGTGGATATATTTCATTTAGGGACTATAATGGTGTAGGTTTTGATGTTCCAGCAGGTTCCTATATCAATTTAATAATCATTGCCGTTGAGATTAACACAACAGGTGCCAAAGCCACTCAAGCAAACGCCATGGATCAATTAAAGGCCGATGGGGTGGACACTAACGATTACCATGCGGTCGCCAAGTACTTCGGCCTTGAATAACATCTAAATTACCATTCCCAAAACAGGGATCCTAAACACTACCGGAAAACTGGGCTTTGGCCCAGTTTTTTCTTTTCAGCCCATATGATCATAAATGTGTTTTTTAAGAAGGTCATTGTTTTCCAATCAACCGGTATTCGGAATCCATCAACCCTAACAGGCCATAGGTCAACTACTTATAAAAATAAATGGCAAGCAGGTCTATTTTAGCCCAAATTATAAATCATTATCATGAAAAAACTTAACCTACTTACCATGGGCTTATGGACCCTTGGACTTTTTTTAATGTCTTGTACCAAAGATTATGATTCCGAGCCAGCAAGTGGTTCAGGTAATATTGTTACAATGGGAGAAGCAGTTGAAGTCAAATGCTGGGACCTTAACAAAAATGGTGTTGCCGACCAAGAGGAAGACAAGAACAAGGATGGTAAGGTTGATTCCAATGACTGTTCTCAATCATGAAACGTGCTAACATGAAAGCTCCTTTTTAGGGGCTTTTTTTAGTTTTTAACTTTTTGATTCAAATCCAATAAAAGGAAATATCCCATATATTTGGAATAAATCCAAAAAATGTCATCCAGTGAATTTATTAAAGGGAGAGGTGCACAGAAAAACACACCCAATACATTTCTACAACATGTGTATGAAATGCGGGAGGACTTTTTGGAGTTTTGTCGTTTGGAAGGGGAAGAAGCAGAGAGCAATAGGACCCAATACATTCCCATTTTTCCCAAGACCATTGTAAACAAAGTGGATAGCCCGGATGTGGGTATGATGTATTCCATGAACCCCTACCAAGGGTGCGAGCACGGCTGTATATATTGCTATGCGCGAAACACCCATGAGTATTGGGGCTACAGTGCCGGTCTTGATTTTGAACGACGGATTTTGGTGAAGAAATCGGCCCCAACCTTGTTGGAAGCCAAGATAAAACACAAAAATTGGGGGGCCCAGACCATTGTCCTGTCCGGAAACACGGACTGCTATCAACCCGCGGAACAAAAGTTCGAAATTACCCGGAAATGTCTGGAGGTGTTTTTAAAATATAGGCATCCCGTGGGCATTATCACCAAAAACGCTCTTATTCTAAGGGATCTGGATATCTTGAAGGAACTCAATGCCCATCAGTTGGTAGGGGTCAACGTATCGGTCACTTCGCTTTCCGAAAAAACACGAAGAATATTGGAGCCCAGAACGGTATCCATCCAAAAAAGATTGGAAACCATTCGGCTTTTATCGGAAAACAAGATTCCCGTAAATGCTATGTTGGCCCCTATGATTCCGGGGATAAACAGTCATGAACTGTTGCCTTTGGCAAAAAAGGTTTCCGAATACGGGGCCCTTTCATTCGGTCTTACCGTGGTCCGGTTGAACGGTGCCATTGGTCAAATCTTTGCCGATTGGATAAAAAAGACCATGCCCGATAGTGCTGAAAAAGTATTGCACCAGATCCAAGATTGTCATGGAGGTTCAGTAAACGATAGTCGATTTGGAGTCCGTACCAGAGGGGAGGGGAAGATAGCCGAACAGATCCATAAAATGGCACATTTGGCCAGAAAGAGGTATTTTGGGGATAAAGTATTTCCAAAACTGAACATGGACCTGCACCAGCAATACAAAGATAGCCAGATGAAATTGTTCTAGTGTCAGCATTCCATAATAATTTTATAAAATATAAAAGCCACCTTTTAGGTGGCTTTTTATTATGATTGGAGAAAATCATTTCAATTCCCAACCTTTTCTATATTCTCTGGTGACCCATTCATTGGCCTTATCGTAGTTGGTGATTCTCATGTTCTCACCATCCCACATAAGCTTTCTCCTTCCTGGAGAATCGTATGGATCCCAATCAGTGGCTTTTTTGCCCGGTTTCAACTCTTTGTACTGGTAGGCTTTTACAGCAAGGTTGCCCATCAATACGGTTTCGGTCAATCGCCCAGCTTTTTCAAAGTTGGAAGAGGTAGGGGTTCCGTTTTGGCAACCATCCACAAAGTTTGCAATATGTCCGCCCACACTACCAGGTACCCTTGGGTATTTTGGAGCCGGAGCTTTATACAGATCCATCATATCGGAAGGCAACAGTCGTGCATTTCTGGAATAGGTATCACAAACCAAGATGCCTTTGTCCCCGTACATTACGGTTCCACCTCCAGAATCACCGATGGTCTCTCCATCCTTCAACTCGTCCGGCAGGTCAGGTTTGATACCGCCATCATACCAGTTAAGGGCAATTTCACCATGGTCTTCATGGTCAAACTTCAAATGTATTTTGGATGATGGAGGACAGGAATGGCTATAATCGGCTTCTACAAAATCACCCACCCAAACCGTGGTACAACTGGCCTCGGCTTCTTTTGGGTAACCCAAATCCAACACGCTGAAAGGAGTTTCCATAATATGGCAGCCCATATCGCCCAAAGCACCTGTACCGAAATCCCAGAAACCTCTCCATTTAAAGGGAAGATAGGCTTCATTGTAATCCCTATCAGCGGCTACGCCCAACCAAAGGTCCCAATCCAATTCCTTGGGAACCCTTTGCTTTTGTGTAGGCATGGGAACTCCTTGTGGCCAAACAGGTCGGTTGGTCCAGCAGTCAATGGTATGTACTTTTCCGATAATGCCGGATTCTACCCATTCACGGGCAATTCGGCTATCATCACTTGAGGCACCTTGGTTCCCCATTTGGGTCACGATGCCATTTTCCTTGGCCACTTTGGTCATCAAACGGGCCTCGTAAATATTATGGGTCAAGGGTTTTTCAACATAAGCGTGTTTTTTCTCGCGCATAAAGGGCAATGCTATGGTAGCATGCATATGGTCGGGTGTGGCCACCATTATGGCGTCAATATCGCCCAATCGTTCATCATATACCTTTCTAAAATCTTTGTAGCGGGGTACATCAGGAAACTTATCAAAAGTTTCCTTGGCACGGCGGGCATCCACATCACAGAACGACACGAATTTTACGCGACCGGTATCGTTCAACCCATTAATTACACTGTTGCCCCTGCCACCAACACCAAAGCCGGCCACATACAAAGTATCACTTGGTGGTACATGCGTTTTGCCCAATACATAGCTGGGAACAATAGAGAATGCAGCCGAGGCAGCGGCGGCATTTTTCAAAAAATTTCTTCTTTGCATTTTGTTTAGTTTGATTATGTCCTAGCAAGATACGAAAAAGAGAAAAAGATCATGGGATTTGCCACGGATTCCATCAATTTGATCTGCAATTAAGGTGCCTCTTAGAATCGGTTATGTGCCTATTACGTTAAAAAATCATGAAAAAGCATCTAAAAAGGGAATGAGAACGTACATCCCAACAAATAAAAAAATTACGAATAGGACACATGGGAAACACTGTATATAACCAATCGCAAAAAAACGCAAATAATAATCTTCATATCGCGTATAAAAAACAAAAGGGATTTCATCTAAAACAAAGAATCAGGACTTTTTTCCAAACAGCGGATGCTTGGGGTGTCTTTGTTCTGGGTAGCACTTTTGTGCTTATGTTGGGCTCTGCTTATCTTGTATATATCCTACAGGGCGATTTTGAACAGTTCAACTTGGAACGAATGGGATCCACATTGGGTCTTTATTTTATGGTTTTTGCAGGGGCCTTGCTTTTCTTCAGGGTCGGCTTTTTTCTATATACGGTGTACAGGTACTTTAAATATAAGGCCATAGCCTCTGTATCGGATGAGGAACTGCCCACTTGTACCGTAATTGTTCCGGCTTATAATGAAGGAAAACAAGTCTACCATACGTTGATCAGCCTTGCCAAAAATGATTATCCCGAGGAAAAATTGCAGCTACTTGCCGTGGACGATGGAAGTCAAGATGATACATGGCATTGGATACAGGAGGCCAAAAGGGAATTGGGAGATTGTTTGGTCATATACAAACAATCCAAGAACCAAGGAAAACGGCATGCACTATACCGCGGTTTCAATGAAGGTACGGGAGAGGTTTTTGTTACTGTTGATAGTGACTCCATAGTAAAAAGAGACACCTTGCGCAATTTGGTAAGCCCCTTTGTCACCAATCCGGAATGTGGTGCAGTTGCCGGCAATATTAGAGTGTTGAACAACGAAAAAGCCTTATTGCCAAAAATGTTGGATGTGAGCTTTGTTCTTAGTTTTGAATTTGTTCGGTCTGCAGAGAGCAGTTTGAACTCTGTTCTTTGTACCCCAGGTGCCTTGGCTGCCTATAGAAGTTCGGCAGTTTTTGCCTGTTTGCCCGATTGGATCAACCAAACTTTTATGGGTAAGCCCTCGGATATTGGCGAGGACCGCGCCATGACCAACATGATTCTAAAGCAGGGCCATCATGTATTGTTCCAAAGGAATGCCTATTGCTATACCAATGTTCCCGAAAAATATCGTGGACTCTACAAAATGTTCATTAGATGGGGTAGGAGCAATGTCCGTGAGAATATAGAAATGTCAAAATATGTGTTCAAAAGCTTTCGTAAGGGCCCAAAATCCGGAACGCGTTTTCTGTTTTTGAGCCAATTCCTTCATATTGTTATGAGCTATCCTTTATTGCTGTTCATGCTGTTCTTCATTTTGTCGCACCCATTGTTGTTCATCAGTTCCACATTGGCCAGCATTCTTGTTGTGACCACTTTCCCGGTATTGTTCTACGCAAAGCGGTATCAACTGTCAGAATCTTTTTGGGCCTATTCGTATAGTATCCTTTATACTTTCGGATTGTTTTGGATTACACCTTATGCCATAGCTACGGCAAATAGAAGAGGTTGGCTGACACGAGGTTTATCCCAGAAAAAATAGGGGTCTAAATTTTTAGGAGAAAGTTATTCCCTACCATTCCATTCTTTGTAGAATTGCTCCAGATATTCAAGCATAAATTGGTGTCTTTCTTGGGCAATTCTTTTTCCGGTTTCGGTGTGCATGCCATCTTTTAGCAAGAGCAGTTTTTCATAAAAGTGGTTGATGGTGGGGGCATTGGAAGTTTTGTACTCTTCCTTGGTCATATTGGGGTTCGGGGGCATGCCAGGGTCATACAGTGCCCTGTTCTTGAATCCTCCGTAATTAAAGGCCCTTGCTATACCGATGGCGCCTATGGCATCCAACCTATCGGCATCCTGAACAATCTCCATTTCTTTTGAAGTAAATGCTCCTTGGTTTTTGTCCAGACTATTTTTAAACGACATGTGTTGAATAATTTTCACTACATGGTCGATAGTGTCTTCCGAAGTATTTTGACCCCTCAAAAATTCTTGGGTCATTTTAGGCCCCAAAGTTTCATCCCCATCATGGAATTTGGGGTCCGAGATGTCATGCAGTAGGGCCGATAGTTGTACTACCAAGACATCTGCCCGTTCATTTTTCAAGATAAGTTTTGCGGTATTGTATACCCTTTCGACATGGAACCAATCATGACCGCCCTCGGCTTCCAAAAGGGTTTTTTTCACAAAATGAACAGTATTTTGTACCAATTGGTCTTGATTCATGATGCGGTATTTACTCCCGAAACAACTTGTTTTTCAACTTCAGCGATAACGTCATCTGCATTTCCTTGGATTTCTACTGGGGCATGCACCTTGAACTGTACATAGGAGCCCAGTCCCATGGGGAATTTGCCATATCTTAACAATTTCCATGAATTGTTTATACTGATAGGTATAATCAAGGCCGAAGGCGCGTTCTTCATCAACACCTTGAGTCCAGTGGTTCTAAAAGGTTTGGGTGCCCCGGTCCGACTTCGGGTACCTTCTGGGAATATCACCGCACTTCGGTTATGCTTTTGGATATATTTTCCCAGTTTTTGGAGCTCTTCAATGGATTGTTTGGGATCTTTCCTGTCGATTAAAGCAGATCCACTATGCCTTAGGTTGAAGGAAACACTCGGAATCCCTTTACCGAGTTCTATTTTGCTCACAAACTTGGGATGGTACTTTCGCATAAACCAGATGATGGGGGGAATATCGTACATGCTCTGGTGGTTGGTCACAATGATCAGAGGCCTATCCGTAGGGATGTCATGTGTGTTTTCAAACTTGTAACGGGTTCCCAAAATACCGGTGCACAACATAATGAACCAATTGAGGATGGAAACGCTCCTTTTATGGGCATCGTATCCAAAAACGTTTAGGCAAAACCATTGAATGGGATGGAAAATCACCAAGACCAATCCGAAACAGATGAAGAACAGAACGGTCAATGGATAGGAAAGCAATTTGAGCACGGCCGCGACTTTAATTTTAGTTAAGCGTAAAAATAAAAAAACCACCCTTAAGGGTGGTCTGTCTTTTCTATATAATCGAAAGCATTAACAAAATTCGTCGTATGCTTCCATCAGGTTTTCTGCAATAATTTCAGCAGGTCTACCTTCAATATGATGTCTTTCGATCATATGTACAAGTTCCCCATCCTTAAAAAGTGCCATACTTGGCGACGATGGAGGAAAAGGGACCATATGGTTTCTTGCAGTTGTCACGGCGTCCATATCAACCCCGGCAAAAACGGTCACCAAATGGTCTGGTGTTTTACCATTCTGTAGGCTCAATTTGGCTGCTGGTCTGGCGTTGGCTGCGGCACATCCACAAACCGAATTGACCACGACCAAGGTGGTTCCTTCCTGTTTTAGGGCGTTTTCTACCGCCTCACTTGTATGTAGTTCCTCAAACCCGGCGTTGGCCAAGTCTGCGCGCATAGGTTTTACCAATTCTTCGGGATACATAGGCTTATTTTTAATTAGATTCCAAAGATACGGTATTGTATGGTTTTTTTCACCACCCTTAACATTGCTTAAAGCTTTGCTTACTGAGCAAAGCCCTATATTTGGGGTTTAAAATTTGCAGGATGATTAAATGGGTGGCCGCCTTTCTCGGCTATTTTGTATTTCGGTTTCCGGGAGCTGTTCTGGGGTTTATCGTGGGAAGCCTTCTGGATAGTTGGGGAAGTTCCAACAGCGGAGGCGGTACGGTGTTCCAGAATGCCAGCAAACAGACCGTTTCCCCTGCCGATTTTGAATTGAACCTCCTTTCCCTGTGCTCCATCATCATAAAGGCCGACGGCAAGGTAAACCAAACCGAGTTAGATTATGTAAGGCAGTATTTTTTGAACACGTATGGAAAGGAAAGGGCCAACGCCATTTTCCGAACCTTCAACGAAGTCATCAAAAAAAGAGAGGTTTCCGCGGAGCGTATCTGTGCCTATATGGTACAACGCACCCGTTACGAGGTCCGATTACAATTGTTACATTTTTTGTTCGGTATTGCACAGGCCGATGGGCAATTGAGCTCCTCCGAAGTCCAAAAGCTGAGGGAAATAGCCGGTTATTTGCGAGTGGGCGCACATGATTTTGAAAGCATAATGGCCATGTTCGTGAAATCTGCCGATAATGCCTATAAAATTTTGGAAATTGATAGAAGTGTCACGGATGATGAAGTGAAAAAAGCCTATCGTAACATGGCAAAAAAATACCATCCCGATCGTGTGGTGACCGAAAATGAGGCCATCCGGAAAGGAGCGGAGGAAAAGTTCAAGGAAGTACAAAAAGCCTACGAGACCATTCAAAAGGAGCGAGGAATTTCATAATCAAGAAGCTATGCAAGAGTTTTTTTTCTACGTTAAAATGGGGCTTCACCACGTGTTGGATCTTGGGGCCTATGACCATATCTTGTTCTTATCGGCCTTGGCGGTGCCCTTTACGTTCAAAAATTGGAAGCATGTATTGGTGTTGGCGACCATTTTTACCGTGGCCCATTGTACCTCGTTGGCACTATCCGTATATGAAGTCGTGACTGTGGATGTGGGACTCATAGAGTTCTTGATTCCAGTGACCATTTTGGTGACGGCTTTGTTCAATTTTACCTACATGTTCAAAGAAGGGGTGAATATTGGTGAACTATTGCATTATGTGGCCACCGGATTTTTTGGATTGGTCCACGGTTTTGGCTTTTCCAATTACTTCAAGATGTTGATGGCAGAAGAAGAAGACAAGGTTACACCGCTTTTAGGTTTTGCCACGGGAATAGAACTGTCACAGGTGACCATTATCCTGATAGTTTTGGGCATAGCTTTTGTGGTATTGGATCTGTTGAAGGTAAAACGGAGCATTTTTATTGCGGCGGCCTCAATTTTGATCATTGCCATTACAATACCCTTGCTCATTGCTACGTTTCCCAAGTGAGGGCATCGTTAAAATTAATCGAATAAGGTTGTAAGGATCTTCCAAAGCAGGTATATTTATTTAATTATCAGCTTATTCATGGATTTATGAAGGAGAGCAAACAAGAAAAGTACGATAAGGCATACCTAAGGATGGCCCAGGAATGGGGTAAACTGTCCTACTGCAAAAGAAGGCAGGTGGGGGCCATTATCGTAAAGGATAGAATGATTATTTCCGATGGGTATAACGGGACCCCAACAGGTTTCGAGAATGTTTGTGAGGACGATGAAGGCTATACCAAATGGTATGTGCTTCATGCTGAGGCCAATGCCATATTGAAAGTGGCATCCTCAACCCAGTCCTGTGAGGGGGCTACCTTGTACATTACCTTGTCCCCTTGTAGGGAATGCAGCAAGTTGGTTCACCAAGCTGGCATAAAACGTGTGGTATACCAACAAGCTTATAAAGATGACTCCGGATTGAAGTTCTTGGAGCGGGCTGGGGTAGAAGTGCTCCATTTGCCCATTTTGGAAGAAATGGTCTAAACACCATATTGCTATTATGAAAAAGATCAACGGATATATTTGGCCCACCTTGTTGGCACTGGCAGTAGCCATCGGCATCTTTATAGGGGGCAAACTCCACTTCAACGATTCACCGGAAAAACTCTTTTCCACCAATTCCAAAAAGGATAAACTCAACAGACTCATCGACTATATCGATTATGAGTATGTGGATGAAATAGATACGGACAGTATTGTGGATGTGACCGTCAACAACATATTGGGCAAATTGGACCCCCATTCCGTTTATATTCCCAAGAGTGAAATGAACGAGGTCGCTGAGAGCATGAAGGGGGATTTTGCCGGTATCGGCGTCAGTTTTTATATGTTTAGGGATACCATCACCGTGATCAGGACCATAAAGAACGGGCCCAGCTACATTAGCGGTATAAGGCCTGGTGACCGTATTTTAATGGCCGATCAAGATACCTTGTACGGCAGGAGGATACCCAATGACGATGTGGTTTCCACTTTAAAAGGAAAAATAGGGACCAAGGTGAACCTGAAGGTTTTTAGAAAATCCGAGAACAAGGTATTGGACATGTCCGTGACCCGTGACCGTGTACCGATCAGGAGCGTGGATGCATACTACATGCTAACGGGTGATATGGGTTACATCAAAATAAATCGTTTTGCGGAATCCACCTTTGATGAATTTAAGGATGCCCTCAAGAAACTAAAATTGAGAGGGGCCGAAAAATTGGTCCTCGACCTTAGGGACAATCCCGGTGGATATTTGGGCATTGCAGAAAAACTGGCCGATGAATTTTTAGGGGAGGACAAATTGATCGTGTTCACCAAAAATAAAAAGGGAAGGATAAAAAAAGCGTACGCTACCGACAAAGGAGATTTTGAGGACAAACCCGTATATGTGCTGATCAACGAGCGATCGGCCTCTGCCAGCGAGATCATCGCAGGAGCCCTTCAGGATAACGATATCGGAACCATTGTGGGAAGACGTTCTTTCGGCAAAGGTTTGGTACAACGCGAAATGGACCTCGGGGACGGTTCTGCGGTCAGGTTGACGGTAAGCAGATACTACACGCCCACGGGTCGTTCCATCCAAAAATCATACAAGAACGGTAACCACGATTATTATAAAAAGTTCATGGAACGCTATTCCAGCGGGGAGCTTGTATCGGCCGATAGCATTAAGGTAGCGGACTCCCTAAGATTTGTGACCCCAAAAGGGAAAGTGGTCTACGGTGGTGGTGGGATCATTCCCGATGTATTCGTGCCCATAGGCAGCAATGAGGAAGAGGCCATAGACAGCATGGATGACACCTACCAATTCTTCGCTAGGTTTGTTTTTGAACATTTGGAAGAGGACAGGACACGCTATGCCGAATATACCCAGAACCAATTTTTGGATGAATTCAAGGTAGACGACATCCTTTTTGACCGTTTTATCCAGTTTGTGTTGGATAGAAAGGTAAGGTTGGATTTCTATGCCTATGAGGATAAGATAAAGGCCTATCTGAAGGCAAATATTGCAGAGCAATTGTTTTCGCCCAACATGTCCGCACAAATCAAAGGGGATTTTGATCCCATGCTGAAAAAGGTAAAACAACTGGATGAAGCCATAATAGACCCATCCCAAGTAGGAGCCGTTAGGGTCAAACCTTGATCGAATCTTACTTCAGCTTCTTTTCAATCTTTTTGGAGGTCATAAAGATCAGCAGCAATACGATGGCACACAACGAGGCCACAATGCCGATGAGGGCAATGGTACTATCGCCATGGAACGGATTTTCAAAATCCACTAAGGTCACATTATAGGCGATGAGCCCCATGGCCAAAATGATGAGGATGATACTAAGGGTCTTATTCATGACACTGTTTTAATATCCGTGCTCGAGCAATTGGTTGATGTTGGAGGCAAAAAGCTTTACCGCAATGGCCATCAAGATCACACCGAACACCTTTCGGATGATGTTAAGTCCATTTTTGCCCAACACCCGTTCTATTCGCGCACTGGATTTAAGAACGATATATACAAAGATAATGTTTAGTAGAATGGCAACAATGATGTTCTCCACATGATATTCGGCGCGAAGGGCCAAAAGTGATGTCATGGTTCCTGCACCAGCGATCAAAGGGAAAGCAATGGGAACGATGGAAGCGGTCTCCGGCACATCGTCACGATATAGGGTAATCCCCAAGATCATCTCAATGGCCAGAAAGAAAATGATGAATGCACCGGCCACGGCGAAGGAGTTCACATCGATACCGATGAGCTTCAAGATCTTTTCCCCAACGAACAAAAACGCCACCATAATGCAGGCAGCAACAATCGAGGCCTTTTCCGATTGTATGTGACCTACCTTGTTCCTTAGCGATATGATGATCGGGATGCTTCCCAAGATATCGATCACGGCAAAAAGGATCATTCCCGCTGTAGCTATTTCCTTAAAGTTGAAATTCATGGCACCTATTTTTTTCGGACAGCAAATGTACGTGTAAAAAAACCTTTTGGATGACATTAAAAAGTTTATAAAATGTCAAATTTTGGGTTTTGGACTACCTTTGTCCCAAAACTGAGCTGTATGTTCCAGATAGGAAAAACCATCGTATCCGAAGAGATCTTGGAAAACGATTTTGTCTGCAACCTGAATGCCTGTAAGGGAGCCTGCTGTGTAGGTGGGGAGTATGGGGCGCCCTTGGAGGATTCCGAAACGGATAAATTGGTGAACGTTTATCAGGATGTTAAACCGTATTTACGCCCCGAAGGTATAAAGACCATAGAGGAACAAGGTGCCTTTGTAAAGGGAGAGGATGGTGAATGGGAAACCCCCTTGGTGAACAACAATGAGTGTGCCTATGTGGTGTTTTCGGAGGATGGGATAGCCAAATGTGGATTGGAGGCTGCCTATGAAGATGGTGTTACCAAATGGAAAAAGCCGATATCATGTCACCTGTACCCTGTTCGGACCCGGGAATATTCCGAGTTTACGGCGGTAAATTATCACAAATGGGAAATATGTGATCCGGCATGCAGTTTGGGCAAGGAGTTGAAAGTCCCCATATACAAATTCGTGAAGGATGCCCTGATCAGAAAATTTGGTAAGGCATGGTACAACGAATTGGAAGAGGTTGCCAAGGGCAATCCTAAATAGTGGGGATGTCCAAGATGACCTTGGTTCCATTGGGATTCCCATTTTCGTCGAAGAGGTCCACAATGTCCACATCAAATTTGTTTTGGTAATCCTTGGAGAAATTGGCTAGTCGTTCCTTGGTAATATGGATACCCACTGATTTTCTTTTGAGTACCCTGTTCTCTTTGTTGGCTTCGGCCATGGTTCGTCCCACCCCATTGTCGATGATTTCGATGGTTACATGCCCTTGGTCTTTTCTTTTAACCCGTATCTGTATTTTCTTGTCGCCCTCCTTGGGAGACAGTCCATGCCAAAGAGAGTTTTCTAGAAATGGTTGTAGGGTAAGGGAAGGGATTTTAATATTGTCGATGTAGATATCCTTGTCCACATTGATGCTGAAATCGATTTCATTGGAAAATCGAATATTCTCGATGTTCATATAAAGCTCCACGGTCTCCAACTCTTCTGCTAGGGAAATTTCCCGTTGTGAAGAGGCTTCCAAAATCTTTCGGACCAGTTTTGAGAACTTGTTCAAGTAGTGCACCGCATTTTTTTGCTCGTTGTTGATGATGTAAAGCTTGATGGAGTTCAACGAGTTGAACAAAAAGTGGGGGTTCATTTGGCTGCGGAGCATTTTCTGTTCCAAGGTAAGTACCCTTTTTTCGTTTTTGCTCTGATATTGTCGGTACAGGATATAAAGAATGGAAGAAATGAGCCCAACGATCAATGCGCTCACCAACAGCGTAGTCTGGTTTTTCTTCAACCTTAGCCTAACGATCTCGTTTTCCTTGGCCAGTACGGCAATTTGGTTGTTCTTTTTGTCCGCTTCGTACCTAACGATGATATCGTTCATGTACCGTAGGTTGGTGGCACTGGATATTTCGGCATCATACTCATCTGCTTTTTTGTAAAATTCGTACGCTTTTTTATAATCACCTCGGGCATTCTCCAGTTCCGACATTTTTTGGTACCCGTACAGGATGCTACTGGGGAGATTTCTGGTTTTGGCCATTTCAAGGCCTTCCGCAATAAAATCATGGGCCTTTTCGTAATTCCCCAATTTGGTATGTGCCCAACCAGTGTTGATGAAGACCGATGAGGCGATGAAATAATCACCGATTCTTTTGGATTCGTCATGTAGGGGCTCCAAAAGTACCAAGGCGGCATAGGGCATATCCTGTTTCAGATAGATCTGTGCCAAACTGTTCTTGCAGATCACACGTCCAATATCTGAGTTGATTTCTTCATTATAGGCCAGTGATTTTCGATAATTTTCGAGTGCAGCATCCAAATCGCCCTTTTCTTCAAGGCAATGGCCAATGTTCTGGTGGTTGATGGCAAGACCTAGTTTGTTGCCCAGTTCCTCTTCCAGTTTTAAGGCACGGCGAAACTGCATAATGGCCAAGTCGTACTGTTCCAAGGTCTGGTAAAGGTTCCCAATGCCGTTCAAGGCCACATTGATGCTCCTTTTGATATGATCCGATGGGTTTTCCACCTGTTCGGCCAATTCAAGTGCCTTTTGGTGATAATCCAGTGCCGTCTTTATGGCATCGGTGCGTCGGTAAACAACTCCCAACATATTCAGGCTCAATACCCGCATCTCGGTATTGTTCGCTTTTTCCGATAGTTCCAGGGCCTGTTCGTGCAACTGGACCGATTTCTCATATTGGGAATAGTTCCTGTACTTCATTCCCAATTGGTTCAAGGCGTAGGCCTCGCCTTCCAAGTAATCGTTTTCCTTGCTTATGGCGGCAAAATAGCGCAATAAGGTGGTATCCCTTTTTTCCTGGTCGAGTTCCTCGTCTATGGACTCATAGGTTTTGGGCCTTAGTTGCGCAAGGGTTTCTGCTTTTTCCTTAAAGCCTTCAGGAATGTCTTGACCGTTTGAGGCAATAGTTGTAAGAAGAGCAAACAAAAAAAACAGAGTTGTTCTTTGTACTCGATGTAGGTGGTCGATTTGTTTGAACTTTATTATGGCCACAGGGTTTTGGGATGGTTACAGCATATCCAAAAAGTCGGATTTTTTTTGCCGGGAGACAGGGATTTTATGATTGGATTCCAAAACCACATAGCCATCGGTTTTTAGGAATTCTTTGATCTTGTTGAGGTTAATGATATAAGAGTTGTGGATTCTGAAAAAACTATTTTCAGGCAAAAGCGCATTGACTTCCTTTAATTTTTTGGTGAGCAGGATCTTTTGCCCATCCTTTAAAAAGATGGTACTATAATTTCCGTCGGATTCGGCAAACAGAATTTCATCGCTGTTCAGAAAGACCAATTTACCGTCAGTATTTATGGTGATTTTTTTGCTGTGAGACTCAGCATTGAAATTCAATAGAATTTTTTCCAGCCGTTCAACGGTCAGATTCTTGGCATTGTGTCGCTTGATCTTGGCAATGGTAATTTCAAGATCATCCGTATCAATGGGTTTGAGCAAATAATCGATGGCCTCGTTCTTGAGGGCCTGGAGTGCATATTGGTTATAAGCTGTTGTGATCACTACAGGGAAATCCTTGTTCTTCAGGTTTTTGATAAACTGAAAACCATCCATGGCCGGCATTTCAATGTCCAAGAAAAGGCAATCGGGGGTATTGCGCTCCAAATAGTCCAATGCCTCATGGGCATCGGTAAAGGACGCAACAATATCCACCTCATCACTCAAATTGGTCAATTCCCAACTTAGGCTTTGAAGTGCCTTGATCTCGTCGTCAACAATTACGGCTTCCAACATATGGTGTAGGTATACGTTATTTCAAATTTAGGATTATTCTTAATACAGATCTAAAATTATGTGCTAATGGACATTTAACGCGTATAACTGGTAGAAAATGCAAAATCATGTGAAAAATGTCAGCTTTTGGGACAAAAAACGGAATTATTGGGTGTACAGGATCGGATTGGGAAAATGCCCAAAACCAATTATACACAAAAAGCGACCGTTCATACATACCCAACATGGCCCAGAATTTTTGTTATCTATCTTGGCGCTACCAAAAATTAGGGGACACTAAAAGATGTATTGAGATGAGAAAATGTATAATTCTTTTTGTGATTTTGATTGTTGCCTTGGTTTTTGCTGCGGTATCGGAGCACAAGCAAATCAAGATTCGATCCGACTGGGACAATGTCGTTGCCAAAAAATGACATCTCACAACCAACGTTCTTAACATATTGTATTACCAAAAATTGTACGGCCAGAGCAACCATTCTCTTGATTATAGGAAACCGCTTGCAAGACAAAATCTTCAGTTTGGCCAAATCTGGAATTGATTTTAGGTTTCGGGGGAACTACCTAGAACAATAAAGGATTGTCAAGGCACAACTTGGAGAGGCCGTACTGTTTGGTAATATCTTAATCATATGCACGTTCATCATAAAGGCTGGACCAAAAGGTATCTTCAAATATACTTTTTGGTCTTTTTTTTGCGCTGAGAAATCTTTCCACGATCCCTGATTTCATCAGCCCTTCGCCCACGCTTGGCCATCCTAGATTTCAACATTGAGTGTTAAAAACTTTGCTCCCGTTTTCGGGTTTGCCCCTTTACTTTTCACCAACATTTTTAAATATTTGTCTCCTCTGTTCAAGAGGAAACCTCCTTCCAAACTAAATAACGATATAAAGAACAACATGTCCGAAGCAATTGAGCCCATATTACAGGAAAACAAGGATAGATTTGTAATCTTTCCCATTCAACACCATGACCTTTGGGAATGGTACAAAAAATGTGAAGCGTGCTTTTGGACCGCCGAAGAGATCGATCTTCATCAAGACCTTACCGATTGGAATACCAAATTGAACGAGGACGAGCAGTATTTCATCAAGCACATACTTGCTTTTTTCGCAGCTTCGGATGGTATCGTGAACGAGAACCTTGCCGAAAACTTTGTGAACGAAGTGCAGTTTTCAGAAGCCAAGTTCTTCTACGGTTTTCAGATTATGATGGAGAACATCCATTCAGAAACCTATTCTTTGCTCATCGATACCTATGTAAAGGATGAGAAGGAAAAAAACACCTTGTTCAAGGCCATTGAAAATTTTCCTGCCATAAAAAAGAAGGCCGATTGGGCCCTTAAATGGATAGAATCACCAAGTTTTGCCGAACGTTTGATCGCTTTTGCTGCGGTGGAAGGAATCTTTTTTTCCGGCGCCTTTTGCTCCATCTTCTGGTTGAAGAAACGGGGATTGATGCCCGGCCTAACCTTTTCCAATGAGTTGATATCTCGGGATGAGGGGATGCACTGCGACTTTGCCGTTCACCTACACAATAAACATTTGGTGAACAAGGTACCAAAAGAACGTATCAAGGACATCATTGTGGATGCCCTCAATATAGAAAGGGAGTTCATTACCGAATCACTACCAGTGAGCCTGATCGGGATGAACGCCAAATTAATGACCCAGTACTTGGAGTTTGTAACGGACAGATTGTTGGTGGAACTCGAATGTGAAAAGGTGTACAATGCCACCAATCCATTCGATTTCATGGACATGATCTCCCTCCAAGGGAAGACCAATTTCTTTGAAAAACGTGTATCGGAATATCAAAAGGCAGGGGTGCTGAACAAAGAGAAGGACTCCGATTCCCAGAAGATTAGTTTCGACGCGGATTTTTGATCATTAGAAAATTGCAGCCCTCCTAACCATAGGTTTAGAGGGTTTTCATGGCCTTTATTTTAAAATGTTAATTTTTTAACAGTACTAAGGAACAAATCAACAACGACTAAAACACGAGTAACACTATGTATGTAGTTAAAAGAGATGGGAGAAAAGAGCCGATCATGTTCGATAAGATCACGGCCAGGGTTAGAAAACTTTGTTACGGACTCAACGGTCTTGTTGATCCGGTAAAGGTGGCCATGAGGGTCATCGAGGGACTGTATGATGGGGTTACCACTTCGGAATTGGACAATTTGGCTGCGGAAATCGCCGCCACTATGACCACAACACATCCCGATTATGCGAAGCTAGCTGCTAGGATATCCGTCTCCAACCTACACAAGAACACTAAAAAGTCCTTCTCCGAAGCCATGAAGGACCTCTACGAATATGTGAACCCAAGAACAGGAAAAAAAGCCCCGTTACTTTCGGATGAAGTGTACCAGGTCATTTCCGAGAATGCTGAAAAGCTGGATTCCACCATCATCTACAATCGTGATTTTGGCTATGATTACTTTGGATTTAAAACCTTGGAACGTTCCTATTTGTTGAAGATCAACGGAAAGATTGCCGAACGTCCCCAACATATGTTGATGAGGGTTGCCGTGGGCATCCATTTGGATGATTTGGATTCCGCAGTGGAAACGTATGAGTTGATGTCCAAAAAGTACTTCACCCATGCCACCCCGACCCTGTTCAACTCCGGCACCCCAAAACCGCAAATGTCTTCCTGCTTTCTTTTGGCCATGAAAGATGATAGCATCGATGGCATTTACGACACCTTGAAACAGACTGCCAAGATTTCGCAATCTGCAGGAGGTATCGGGTTGTCCATACACAACATTAGGGCCACGGGATCCTACATCGCCGGGACTAATGGTACCTCAAACGGAATTGTTCCCATGCTCAGGGTTTTTAACGATACAGCCCGTTATGTGGACCAAGGTGGCGGAAAACGTAAGGGTAGTTTCGCCATTTATGTGGAACCTTGGCATGCCGATATTTTTGACTTCTTGGAACTGAAAAAGAACCACGGAAAAGAGGAGATGCGTGCCCGCGACCTGTTCTATGCCATGTGGATTCCCGATCTGTTCATGAAAAGGGTAGAGGCAGATGCCGAATGGACATTGATGTGCCCCAATGAATGCCCAGGCTTGTTCGATTCCCATAGTGAAGAATTTGAGGCCCGTTACTTAAAATACGAAGCCGAAGGCAAAGGTAGAAAGACCATAAAGGCAAGGGACCTTTGGGAAAAAATCCTGGAATCCCAAATCGAAACAGGTACCCCGTATATGCTTTACAAGGATGCCGCCAATCGCAAGAGTAACCAAAAGAATTTGGGGACTATCCGTTCCTCCAACCTTTGTACGGAGATTTTGGAATATACTTCCCCGGATGAGGTGGCCGTATGTAATTTAGCCTCGATAGCCCTTCCCATGTTCATAAAGAATGGAGAGTTCGACCATAAAGAACTTTTCCGTGTCACCAAACAAGTCACCCGTAACCTGAACAAGGTAATCGATAGGAACTTTTATCCTGTGGAAGAGGCACGAAATTCCAACATGAGGCACAGACCTGTTGGTTTGGGTGTCCAAGGATTAGCGGATACCTTTATCATGTTGCGATTGCCCTTCACCAGTGATGAGGCCAAAAAGCTTAACCAAGAAATTTTCGAGACCCTCTATTTTGCAGCGGTCACCGCTTCCATGGAATTGGCCAAGGAAGATGGGGCCTATTCCAGCTACAAGGGATCACCTATTTCCCAAGGGGAGTTTCAGCATAACCTTTGGGGGATAAAGGACAGCGAACTATCCGGAAGATGGGATTGGGATAAATTGAGAAAGGATGTCTTGAAACATGGGGTAAGGAACTCCTTGTTGGTCGCTCCTATGCCCACTGCTTCCACTTCGCAGATTTTGGGGAATAATGAGTGTTTTGAACCCTATACCTCCAACATCTATACCCGAAGAGTGCTTTCCGGGGAATTCATTGTGGTGAACAAGCACTTGTTGGAAGACTTGGTAAAACTGGGACTCTGGAACGAGAATCTGAAACAGGAATTGATGCGTGCCAACGGTTCGGTACAAGATATCGATGCCATTCCACAAGACATCAAGGAGCTTTATAAAACCGTTTGGGAACTCAGCATGAAGGATATCATCGACATGAGCCGTCAACGAGGATATTTCATTGATCAGAGCCAATCCTTGAACCTGTTCATGGAGAATGCCAATTATGCTAAATTGACCTCTATGCACTTCTATGCTTGGAAAAGCGGATTGAAGACAGGTATGTACTACCTAAGAACAAAAGCCGCGGTAGACGCCATTAAATTCACGCTGGACAATACCAAAAAGAGCGAGGAACCAGTGGCTGTTGTGGCCGAAATTGAAACCCCATCCAATGCTGCAGAAGAAATAAATGTAAACGCTATGTCTGTAAGTCAACAGGAAGTTGACATACAGCCCTTAACGCCAGAAGAAATGAAAGAAATGATTGCACGCGCCAAAGAAGGCCAAGCAGACGATGACTGCTTGATGTGTGGATCATAGTCAGTACCGGGCTTTACGGTACATGTGATAGTGTTTATTGATTAAATGCCTCGGAAAAGGTTCACCCCACATTAGAATCATCCGAGGTATTTTTTTGAATAAAAAAAGGGCCGCCCGGTTTGGGAGGCCCTTTTGTTATTCTATGTTCCTGTCGCTATTCGGACCATGCCTTTCCACCGGTAAGGGTGTTGAGGTCCCCACAGCCGATGTACTCCCCTGGGATGGGCAGGTAGGCCAGTACCTCCTCGCCGACCTTCTCAGAGGACTTGTAGGCCCATGTGGCCAGGTCCCTGAGCTCGTTGGCGAAGGTGTAGCGCGCCACCTCGTCGTCCAGGGTGGCCTCGCCCCCCTGCATGATGGCCTGCATGTAGTTCATCACCGCCTCGTTGTGCGCCTGTTCCTCCTCGTCGGTGCGCTTTTTCAGGTAGGTGGCGAGCACCGGCTCGATGTCCGCCGCCTCCAGCTCCGCCAGCTCCGTCTTGCCGGAGCCCTCCAATGCCCTGTCATAGAACTTCTCCATCTTCATCATTGTGAAGTCCCTTTGGTCCAGGGGCATCACCTCGTCCAGATAGGAGTCGATGAAGGCGTGCACGTTCACCTCGGTGGCCGAGGGGGTATCGGTCCTGGGAAGGATCACGTCCAGGGTGGTGGCCAGGGCCTGTCCCTGTCCCTTGTCCAAAAAGCCGGGCGTCCATTCCGCATAGGCCGGTTTGTCCTTGCAGCCCTGGAGCAGGCTTAACAGTGTGGGGGTCGCCACGGCGTAGCCGAAGGCCATCCCCATGTTCTTGAGTGCTGATCTTCTTTCCATTAGATGTTTCCTTTTTTGAGTTCCTGGGCGGCATGGTTGGCGGCCCTTGCGGTGAATGCCATGTAGGTGAGCGAGGGGTTCACGCAGCTGGCAGAGGCCATGAAGGCCCCATCGGTCACGTAGACGTTCTTGCAGGTGTGCACCTGGTTGTTCCCGTTCACCACCGAGGTCTTGGGATC
>NZ_QXFI01000024.1 GCF_003584135.1 Flagellimonas pelagia | reverse complement strand
CCTATTCGAACCATTTAATATATTCTTCTGGACATTCCTTTATTTCTTGGTCAAATGATATCCAGCCGATTCAACAGCAGAAGTGATTTCCTCTTCCGTAGCACTTGTAGTCTGTACGGTCAACAATTTGTCTTGGGAGGCAAAGTCAACAGACCAATCGGTCACGCCATCCACCTTATCCAAAAATGGTTTTACGGTATTGGCACACCCACTGCACTTAATATTTGATTTGAATTGTAATGTACTCATGTTCATCGATTTTAAATTAGAAAATTACTATAGTTTAATCGTTTTAAGCCTCAAACTGTTCAATACGACCGATACACTGCTAAAAGCCATAGCGGCACCAGCTATCATCGGATCTAACAAAAATCCATTGATCGGATACAGCAGCCCTGCAGCTATAGGAATTCCAATGATATTGTATATAAAGGCCCAAAAAAGATTTTGCCTTATACCTATAACGGTCTTATGGGAGAGCTTCAACGCTTTGGGAATGGCATTTAAATCAGAGGTGATCAAGGTCATTTTCGCGACATCCATGGCAATGTCGGACCCTTTGCCCATCGCGATACTGACATCTGCTTGGGCAAGTGCCTGCGAATCATTGATACCATCGCCCACCATGGCGACCACCTTTCCACTTTCTTGAAGCCTTTTCACAAAATCAGCTTTCTCTGATGGGAGTACTTCGGCTTCATAGCTTTTGATACCCACCTGTTGTGATACGGCTTCGGCGGTCATCTTGTTATCACCGGTCATCATGTAAACTTCCATACCATTCCCCTGCATTTCCCGTATGGCTTCCTTTGAGGATTCCTTTATACTATCCATAATGGTCAAAATCGCCTTCACCTTGCCTCCACCGCCAAAGTATATGACCGTTTTGGCCTCCTGCTCTAACCCTTCGACCATGTGCCCCAGGTTGTCATCCATGGCGATTCCTTTTTCGACCATCAACTTATGATTGCCCACAAGGTATAGGGTTCCATCCAATGCCTCAGCGCGAACACCTTTTCCTGTAATACTATTGAAGTTCAAAATTTCGACCGGATTTACCTTTCTATTTTTTAAAAAGGAGACCACGGCTTCAGCCAAGGGATGTTCGGACTGTCCTTCCATGGCATATAAAATTTGCTCCAGGGCCCTGTGATCGGTCACATGGTCCGCAAAGACCATATCGGTCACCACAGGCTTTCCTTCAGTTATGGTACCCGTTTTATCCAGGACAATGGCATTCACTTTGTAACCCAACTCCAGGCTTTCCGCATCTTTGATGAGAATATTGTGGTCGGCCCCCTTGCCGATTCCCACCATGATGGCCGTGGGGGTTGCCAAACCCAGCGCACAGGGACAAGCTATTACCAATACGGCAACTGCGGTCAACAGTGCATGGGTAAAAGCGTCCTCACCTCCCAGGAACATCCAGGTGATAAATGTCACCAGTGAAATCGTCATTACCACGGGAACAAAAATACCGGCAATCCTGTCCACCAATTTTTGTACGGGCGCCTTGCTCCCCTGTGCTTCCTGCACCATCTTGATGATCTGGGACAAAAGGGTCTCCCCTCCCACCCGGTCAGCTACAAACTGAAAGCTTCCTTTTTGGTTTACGGTACCGGCAAAAACTTTTTCATCCTTTGTCTTTTCTACAGGGACGGGTTCGCCCGTGATCATACTTTCATCAACATAGGAACTTCCTTTGGACACCGTTCCATCCACAGGGATTTTCTCTCCCGGTCTGACCAAAATCGTTTGACCTACCTTGACCGAAGAAATAGGGATTTCCCTTTCCTCCCCATCTGCTATCACCTTTAAGGTCTTGGGCTGCAACCCTATCAATTTCTTTATGGCGGAGGATGTATTTGATTTCGCCTTTTCTTCCAATAATTTCCCCAATGAAATAAAGGTGATGATCACTGTGGCCGCCTCATAATATACATGGGGTTCCATGCCTTTACTGAGCCAAAATTCAGGAAAAAAGGTATTGAATGCACTGAACAAAAAGGCAATGCCCGTACTGAGTGCGACCAAGGTATCCATATTGGCCTTACCGAATCTGGCCTGTTTGAGGGCATTTATGAAAAAACTTCGGCCAAACCAGAACAGGATAGGAACGGCAAGTACCAACGAAATCCACCTACCCAGGACCCAATCCATAAAAAACATCCCCAGAAGGAAAATGGGAAGTGTCAAAATAGCGGACCAAAGGGTTCGCTTTTTTATGGATACATAATGCTTTTTCGAAAGCTCTTCCTGTACTTCGGTAGGATCCTCGGCATCCACAATTATATCATAACCGATTTGACGTACCGCATTTTGAAGATCGCTTAGGTCCATAGCACTGTCATACTCCACAAGGACCGTACTATTGGCAAAGTTGACACTGGCATTGTAGACCCCTTCCGTATGGCCCAGCATGGATTCCACGCTGGATGCACAGGCAGCACAGGTCATTCCAGTGACCGGGAAAGATTTTTTTGACACCGTCTTCGCTTTCCTTTCGGTGTCCTCAATAATATCGATTGCATCCATTTTCTACTCCGATTTGTATGGTACAAATTTCAGAATAGACCTAAAATGCACTGTTACGTTATTTACTGAAAGAGTTGTAGAATTTTCCGAAAAATCAACCTTTACCTTTCTTCGTCAAGTACTTAACCTTAATTGGTGAGTGGTTTTTAGAATTCGGCAACATCTATGAGATCAGGTTCGCCCACGTCAATCTTTTTTGGAGAATTTGCCCCGATCAGTTTAGAATATATTCGATAGGACAAACCATTGTAGTGAACTTGGGGCAAAACGAAAGCATTGGTAGTAAGTAATCGCCTCTCATTCGGCCAGATTCTTTGTTTCTTCGCTAAGCGATCCCTCGAATTTAGGAATAGGCCGCTTTTCTTTCCCAGCTTCGGTTTCCACTATTCCATTTTCCTTGATGTCGTTTATCAACCATTGCATTTCCATTATCTCCCTGCGTTGTGCCTTGATAATTTCATTGGCAAGCTCCCGTACCCTGACATCTTTTATTTGAGAACGTTCACTGGTCAAAATAGCAATGGAATGATGGGGTATCATTCCTTCCATGTAGTCGACCCCTGATACGGTAACCTGACTCCTGACCAGCCATATCCCACCTGCAATCAACAAAACACCCAAGGCTAATATTGACATGTTCTTGCGTCGGTCTTTATACATCTGTAGCATATATAGCAGCATAATAATGATCATCGATCCCCCCATGATCAAAGTCATGAAAAATCTAGTCTCACTATACCAAAAGTGATCAATGATTTGATATGAGTGGGTGTACATTAAAAAAAACATGGCGACCATTGAAGTACCAATCATCGCAAAAAACTTTAAATAATTATTGGATTTCCTTTGACTATCTTCCATTGTGCAAATTTTATCTGGTTATTGTGATTATTCCTTGACTTTCGAGTATTGTATTGTTCCATTCCAATTATAGGCCTGACAATTTACCTGTCCCAGTTATCGTATATCGGTTTAATTGGCTTTGTTCATCGCTTGTATTTTATATTGACCCCCCTTATTTTCCAATGCCTTTTGTAGATTTTCAAGGGGGACCTCAAATTGCGACTCCACTGTAGCTTCTGCGTTTTTTAGATTGACCGCTACATCGGCTACACCGGCCACATTGAAAAGAGCTTCTTCAACGTGCCCCCTACAGCCATCACAAGTCATTCCTTCTATTTGGTATCTTCTTTTCATGTTGTGATCATTTTTTATTTTAACAATTTTACACCTAGAATCAACAATGTTGGTTCCAACACGTATGGGAAAAGTAACATTTTCTGTATAGGGGCGTTGTTTGAAAAAAACAAACCTTGACCCATTTGCGAAGAAAGGTGTTTTTTAAATAGCGTTTAGGAGGCTGGTTCCTTGGGAAGGTATTGCGCCCTTAATGGTTGAGGTTAAATATCATCAAGCGATATTCTATTTTGAATGGCACTTTTCTTAAATTGTGTAGGTGTCATTCCAGTTACTTTTTTAAATTGGTTGCTTAAATAGGCAACGCTGCTATAGTCCAATTGAAACGCTATTTCCTTTAAGCCCAATTCGTCATAAACAAGAAACTCTTTGATCTTTTCAATCTTTTGGTTGATGATATATTGCTCCAAGGTAATGCTTTCCACCGCGGAAAACAGCGAACTAAGATACTTATAGTCAAGATGCAATCCATCGGAAAGGTATTCGGGCCATTTGACCTTTTCCATGGGTCCGGTGTAATGTATCGCCTCAATCACTAGGTTTTTGATCTGTTCTATCAACTGACCCTTACGATCGTTGATGATCGTAAATCCAATTTTCTCAAGTCGTTCGTTGAGACCTTCCCGTTTTTCAGGCGTGATTTTCCCATTGAGGGTGATTTCACCCAACGACACATTCATATAGGGAATGCCCTCATCGTCCAAAATACCTTTGACGGCCATGATGCATCTCGGACAGACCATGTTTTTGATGTACAACACATCTTTCGATTTACTGGACCCAACTTCCATATCATGCAGTGAATTTCCACAGGGCCTTCAAAAAAATGACGACCACTGCCAATATAACGATCAATATCAAGGCCAATATGCCAAGGATTTTCATTCTTTTTTCCTTTCTATTCTTGGCCGGGTCCCGTTTCCTTTTCGCCAGCCCCCTTTTTTTCTTTCGTCTTTGCCTCCTAAGTTCGCTCATTTTTCCAAAAATGATTCAACTGGTTCAATGGTCAACTATTTGCTCCTCACAGGAGTCCTTTGCCAAATAAGTTTGAACTATCGCCTTTTCCATAATTTTCTGATTGTTGGCGAGCTGACATACCACAACAAGAATCCGCTCAAAACGGTAATCAATCCCATCAGGGAAAAAATCCGTAAAACCATGGTGTTAAAATCGTCCCGTCCCTCATAGTCCATGGTATGGGTCATCCACAAAAAATCGAACCATCTCCAGGACCGATGTCTTACATGTTGAAACGACCCATCGGTCTCTGAGACATACGCTTTAAGGTTTTCATCCGTTTCATAGGTGATCACATAGGCCGGTAATGGACGTCCACGATACTCGTGCTGCCCACCTGTTTGGGTGAGTCTTTCAACACTTTTGACCTTAAGTTCGGGCAACATATAGTGTGAAGCAACGGCCAAGGCCTGTTGTTCATCGATACCCTTTTTGATCTCCCCCGTTTGTGCATCCATCAAAACCCCACCATTGATCCAATAATAGGGACTCCCCCCTATATTTCTCATTTCCAAAGATTTGATTTTAACGTTCCCGTGTCCATTGGGAGCAATTAAATTCCCAAATTCTGACTGGTCCGGATGCTCCTTGATGAATTGATCTCCATGGATCTCGTCAATGTCCGTCCAACTAAAATATAGTCCACTGATGGTCCACATTAGGAACTGGATCCCAATAAATAGGCCAAGATATCTATGTATCTTTCTGACCTTCATCGATGTTTTTCTTCCGACCATTAGTTCTTCCCGTTGTTCCGTGAGGAGTTATGCATCTTTACAATTTTCCAATCCCCATCCGTTTTTTTAAGGATGGTGGTGGCAACCCCTTTTCTGCTGATCGTTTTGCCCTCACCTCCATTTTCCGATTTTAGGCCAATGGTATAGACATAGCTTTCCGTAGTAAAGGCAAAGGGTAGCTCCACCTTCACTTCAATGGTATAATCCGAGAACCTAAAACTGTTGAAATGTCCAAGTTCTGGACCTATATGATGGTCGTGATAATGTTGATAGGTGCCTTCCACGCCCCCGGATTCAAAAACTTCGGAATCTTCCGCAAAAAGCTCCAAGGTACCTTCCGTGGTCAAGTTTTGCAGTGCTTCTTTATAGCTTTCCAATATCCTCAGCACAGCGGCCCTGTCCTGGTCTAGGTTTTCCTTGTTAGGGTTTGTTTGGCCAAAGCTTGTCCCTGTGAGAAATACGGCCATTAGAAAAATCTGTAAAGTAATACGTTTCATTGGTTTGTTTTAGCATTGTTTAGGTTAGTATTTATTGTATGATAAAGGCTCCCAGGGCAATCGAAATGACGATCCCATACAGGATATGGGCCAACCATTTTTTTAAAATGGCCTTTTTCGACTGGACAGGTCCATTGTCACGACAACAATCTTTCATCTTCTTTTCCATTAGTGCCTGACAAGGGAAGGGAACGATTAACTAACTAACTCACCAACCAATCAACTTTGGGTGTTCCCCTCCCTTTCAGGACTTTATTTCCTTATTCATAGTAACCGGACATGACCAACAACAATAGCAATATCGTTTGTCCCGGTTTTAGGGTGATTTCCATGTCATTTTCAATTATCCAATTCTTCCATTAGATCATTTACCAAGGTCAATATCCGTTCTTTCTCTTCCACCGATAATTTTGCATCCTTATGGATCAGGGTATAGGAAGATAGGGGCATCTTATCGTCTTCGATCTGACTTGCGATGGACTTTAGTTTGCTCCTTTTTCTTCGATCCGAATAGTCGCCCCATTCATTGAAATTGAGTTCTTCCTTTCCCTCTTTTATGTGTTCTTCCAAAAACCAGGCGATGGGTTGGACCTTATTGTACCACGGGTATTGGGTGTTGTTACTGTGGCAATCATAGCAAGATACCCGCAAATCGTGTTCGATATCCTTGGCAACCTGGTTCACCGACATGAAGTCCGTATCGGGAACCACATCGCTCAAGTTGGGATCTGTGGGCACAAACTGGATGCCCACAAATCCCAACAGCACTACCAATACTATGATTTTCAGTACTTTCATTTAATTGATTTCCTTTTGCACCTTACCACAGGTCAACATCTTACTTCCAAAAAATGGATTCTGGATTTCGCTGCTTGCGCTGAGCCACGTTCCTCCTTGGTTGTTGTTGTACATGGGGCAGAATTGTTGGTACAAGGTTTTGGAAGTCCCGGTTATGGCAATAAAATCGACCATATCCTTGCCCAGTCCCTCAAAGTGTTCCCGTTGGTGACCGATATCACTTTTGGCGATATGCTCCCCATGTTCCTTGGCCACTTCAATGATATCGGACAGCTCCTTCTGTTGCTGTTCATCGTATCCGCTGATATCAAAGCTGCCCAAGGCACTGGCCAAGGCTTGGCCCGATTTGGCCGCTTCATCCTTATTGTCCGCCACCAGGGCATCCTTCAGTTGGAGGTAGCTATCGATCACAGATGTGCCCTGTGCATCGGACGAACCCATATCATGGTCCATGGTCCCGTGGTCCATTTCCCCCGCAGAGCTCTCATGGTGATGGCCCTCTTCCGTTCCCATCTCCATATGGGCTCCTTCCTTGTCATTTGTTTCCTTCTTACCGTCCTTACAGGAAATCACGGTAATGGTCAAAAGCGCAATGGCAATTGTACTTAATGTAACTGTTGTTCTTTTCATTGTAATTGATTTTAAGATTAATTCCTCATTTTGATTGCCCAGGGTCGGCATATTTGTATTATCCCCCATTATTGTTGCTATTTTAATTTTTTCATCTAATTTTCCATTTCTCCCACGCAGGCACTCTACCCTTATTCTTCCTCGACCGTACGCTTTTTCCCCAAAAACAATCGTTCCCCGAAAAAAATAAGCACCATCAATACCAGGGCAACAATGACCACCAAAAGATCACTACCGGCCTTTGACCAAATAAAGGCGCCCAACACCAGTACATCCAGCACAAGGGCCGTAATGAGGATAATGGGATTTGCACCGATTTCCTTTCGTAGATTGTTTAGGACCCCCCAATGGATCCCGATATCCATGATCAAATAAAAGATGGCCCCCAATGCAGCGATCCGGCTCAGATCGAACAACATGGTGAGCCCTATGGCAATCACCACGGTATACACCAACATATGTTTCTGTATGTCCCCGGGAATCCCAAAATGTCGATGTGGTATCAATTCCTTTTCAGTGAGCATGGTGGTCATCCGGGAAACGGCAAAAATGCTGGCAACGACCCCGGAAACGGTGGATATGATCGCCAGACCAACGGTGAACCAGACCCCATATTTTCCAAAAGCGGGTCTGGATGCCTCGGCCAGCGAATAGTCCTTGGCCGCAATGATTTCCTGGATGGAAAGATTGGAAGAGACCGCAAATGCCACCATGAGATAGACCAGGGTACATATCACCAAAGAAATGACAATGGCCCGTCCCACGTTACGTTTGGGATCGACGATCTCATCCCCACTATTGGTAATGGTGGTAAAACCCTTATAGGCCAATATCGACAGTGCCAATGCCCCCAAATAATCCACCAGGGAATGCTCGGTCAAGGACTGGGAAGGAACGACCTGATCAAAGGTAAATCCAGCTGCCCAAAGGCCACCAATGGCAAAAACCGCTATCCCGCCGATTTTTAGTATGGCCATGACCAAGGACGATCCCCCGATAGCTTTGTTTCCCATCACATTGACAATAAAGGCTGTGATCAACAACAATACCCCAAGGATCGGGGGCCAGAATCCTTTCGACTCCACATCAAAAAGCTCCAATACGTAGGTCCCGAACGTCCGGGCCACCAAACTCTCATTGATGACCATGGAAAGGGCCATCAGCAGTGCACCGGTAGCGGTCCAGGCCGTTTTACCGTAAACCTTTTTGAGGTACATGCCAATGCCCCCGGCAGAGGGGTAGGTATTGGACATTTTGACATAGGTGTAGGAACTGAAACCTGAGATGACTGCCCCGATTAAAAAAGCAAAGGGAAACCATTGGCCGGAGAGTTCGGCAACCTGACCCAAGAGCGCAAAAATTCCCGCACCGATCATCACACCGGTTCCCAAAGCAATGGTATTGGTCAGACTCAGGCTATTTTTTTTGTATTCTGCCATTTAAAAACGGGCTAGCAGGCCTCCGCCCCAACCATATCGGTTGTTGTAATTGGCCTGGATTGAAAAATTACGTGAAAGGATATAGGAGGCCCCTACCAGCCATTGGGTCTCACTTTCATAGGATGAATTCCCCAAATCGTTGACCCATCCAAAATCGGCCCGAAATTCATATTCCCCCTCGAGGAAAATCCTGGGAAAAAGCAATAGTTCCCTATCCAACCTTATTCTTGGACGCAGCTGGTGGTCCATACTCACATCCATATTAAAGCGGTATGGGGTAAAATACTTGACCCCTATCAGTCCCACTGTATTGAAACGGTCATAGGAATCAGGGATGGAGGTTTCCGTGTTTACCCCTGCATAGACCCGTACCCAGTCATTGAGATACCTGTTATAATTGACTTCCACCTCGGCATTTTGGTCGTAGTCAAATTCTGCCCGTACCCCAAATTCATTCCTGATATTACTTGAAACAAGGAAGAGTTCATTAAAATTGGAACCCAATCTGGCAGCACCCCAAGCATAATAATGGTCAGTTTCATCTACCAACTTTTGAACAGGAAAATCCTTCATCCTCAGATCCCTTGGGGTATCATAACTGAAAACCCTGGCCATGCCCCCCATCATGTGGTAGAGGATATGACAGTGGAAAAACCAATCCCCGTACTCTTCATTATAAAATTCGATGACCACTTTCTGCATGGGCGGCACATTGACCGTATGTTTCAAGGGTGACTTTTCACCATTCTCATTGATGACCCTGAAATAATGCCCATGGAGGTGCATCGGATGGTGCATCATGGTCAGGTTGTTGAGGGTGATCCGGGTTACTTCCCCACCTTTGATCTTGATCTTATCGGTTTCTGAAAGTGGCACACCGTTCATACTCCAGATATACCGTTGCATATTTCCCGTCAGGTTCAACAGAATGTCATTGACGGGCAGATCGGCATTATAGGTAGTACTTTCCTTTGCTTTTAAGAAGTCATAGTTGAAATACGTTTTACGGGTATCGTAATCAAAAGCTGAAGTGTCTTTCTGCATCATTGGCATAGTCTGAACCATAGGGTTTTCCATCTTGTCCTTATGTCCGGTGGATTTCATTGACGTTGAATCCTTTTCCATTCCTGCCATATCCCCCATCTTTTTATCCATCTCCATGTGCCTATGATCTTCATTCGCATTCATAGGCCTTTTATCATCCATCTTCGCAATGGGTTTATCCTTTTGACCGCTCATTTCGGTCTTATCCATCGACATCCCATTGTGCATACCCATATCCATGCTGCCATCCTTCATGTCCATCTGCATCCCATACTTTTGCATCAAATATTCGGGTGTATTTTTCTTCTTGTTGCCGGCCATTGCCGGAGCTCCCATTTTCATGTCCATTTGGGCCATTTGTTTCATCATCGCCACTTTGTCGGGCCTATCGATGGTCGTTGCGGGAAAAAGCGTTCCCTGCCCTAAATGCAACGAGGTATGCCCGGAGCCGTCCTGTGCCGTGGCCGTTACCTCCAAAGTGCCTTCAGGAACGGTCACGATGACATCATAGGTCTCGGCAATGCCAAAAAGAAAACGACTTTTGGAAACAGGCTCCACATCGACACCATCCCCGGAAACCACCATGGGGTTACCGCCACCGAAATCCATCCAATAATAGGTGGAGGCAGAGGCATTGACGAACCGGAGCCGCACTTTTTCCCCTGGTTTGAAATCAGGGTATTCGGCCAATGTTTTCCCATTGGTCAAAAATGCGGGGTAGTAGATATCCGCAATATCCGCTCCTTCCATACGATCTCGCCAAAATTTGAGTTGTGCACCTAGTGCACCTTCCTTGATGACCCTGCTCAAGGGCACCGCGGTCCCTTTTTTGACCTGGTACCACTCGTTTCCCCGTTTAAGGTTTCGGAGCACGTTCATGGCCTTTTCGTTCGTCCAATCGGAGAGCACCACGACCAAATCCTTATCGTAGTCCAACGTCTTTTCCTTGGGATGGATCAGTATCGAGCCATACACCCCCTTTTGCTCTTGCAGCATGGTGTGGGAATGGTACCAATAGGTACCTGATTGGTTGATCGGAATCCGATATTGGAAAGTTGTGCCAGGTTCTATGGGCGGTGTGGTCAAATAGGGAACCCCGTCATAAAAATTGGGCAAGATCAATCCATGCCAGTGTACGGAGGTTTCCACATCCATCTTATTGGTCACGTTGATCAGGGCGAAGTCACCCTCGTTGAATTCCAAGACCGGTCCCGGAATACTCCCATTGATGGTCATTGCATCGGCAGTGACCCCACCGAGGGTCAATTTGTTCTGTTCCAGTACAAGATTGTATTCCCGAACGGGTCTACCTTCCTCTTTTCTGTCCTCACCATTTGTCCCCACTTGCCCAAAAACATGGGTCGTCAAGGCAGTTAGGACAAAAAACAAGATTTTAGATTTCAATATTTTCATCATTCATTCATTTACATTTGTTCAATTACATTTCATCGGTGATTTCACCGCAGGTCAACATAGCCTCTCCGAAATAGGGATTTTTGATCTCTTTGGTCGTACTCAACCAATAGGCACCTTTGTTGTTATCGGCCATCGGGCAAAACTGTTCGTATATCTTTTGATCGACCCCAAAAAGCTTGACACCTTTGGATAGATGGGCGGACAGATGTTTAAAATGATCGCGTTGGGCTTTGATATCCGATATCTTTGAAATGGAATTCGCCGAATTGGAGATTTCCTTCGATATCGTCATCCAATGGCCGTGCGCCTTTTTGTCCGTCAATTGTTTCATATCCACATGTTCCAAGGCCGACAACACTTTTTTTGCAGCGGCATTGGACTTGGCGGCATTATCATTGACAAGCGCATCCTTTAACTCCAAGTAGGCGCTCAACACCTGTTTTAATTGGTTTTTAAAAGTCGCTGTCGCCGTCATTCGCTGGTTCATATCAGAATGGTCTGTTTTGTTTTCCAAGCCGGGATCCCCCATATCCATTTCCGAATGATCGCTACCGCCTGTACCCTTGTCATCCCCCATCTTCATGCCTCCGTGGTTATGTCCCGTCATGGCGGGCCCACCTTCAGGATTCATCATGCTCGGTTTCCCGGCCAATTGGGCCGCCGCGTCGATACTAAAGGTCCCGTTTACCGCGATCTCATCCCCTTCTTGCAGCCCCTCCTTGACAATGAAACCATTTCCCAACGATGGTCCCAAGGTGACATCGCGCAACACAAAATTCACCCCATTGGACGTGGTATTCTTGATGTATACCACAGAACGTTCCCCGGTCCACATCACTGCCGACTTAGGAATGGTTATCGCTTCTGATGCAATGGGCTGTTTTGCTTTTACGGTTCCGGAAGCGAACATTTCCGGCTTTAACCTTAAACCGGCGTTCCCGATCTCGATTCTGGCCTTGGCAACCCTAGTCATGGGATTGATCACCGGGTCGATATAGGAAATCCTGCCTTTGAAGTTTTCGCCCGGGAGCGAGGGTATGGTAAAGACCACTTCATCGCCTTTTCTTACCCAGGGCATGTCGGACTCATAAATATCGAACAGTACCCAAACGCTGTTCAGGTTGGCAATTTGATATAATGCCTTGCCCTTGTTGACATAGTCGCCAAGGTTTACCATTTTTTCGGTAACGTAGCCTGAAACATCGGCATGTATCGGCAATTCCTCCTTAACGGTCCCGGATTGAAGTATCTGTGCGATTTGGTTGTCGGAAAGCTTCCAGTTTTTTAATTTTTCCTTGGCGGCATTAAAAAACTGCGGTTGGGTGTCCGCCACCTTTCTTGCTTCAAAAAGTTCCTCTTGTGCAGTGACCAGGTCAGGGGAATAAATATAGGCGATGATCTGCCCCTGCTTGATGTACTCCCCTGTAAAATTGACCATTAGCCGTTCCACCCTCCCGGGAATATGGGAAGATTGGGAATAGATCGATCGTTCATCCGCTTCCACCGCTCATTTCAAGTATATCGGCAAAATCACAGGGACAAAGCTCACCTTCCTCGTTCAACCAGAAAAGTATCTTTAACCGAGTTTCGTTACCGGCCAGGGCTAGCACTTTGCTGATTTCGACAATTGTCTCTGAGTTTGTTCCCAAGGTTTCGCGACAACGTATTAGCTGCTTTTGGTCGGCCTCGTCGCGTGCTCAACTTAATTCAAGTGCCATAGTATTGTTTTTGAAAAAAATATAATTATTTAAGCAAATACTAAAATAATATTCTCCACCATTGCTCTTCCAAAATTACACTTTACTTAAATACATTCTACCCGATATTAAATCAAAGTAGCTATGTAAAATATTTTATTAAAAATAGGTGCTGAATCCAAAATACCATGTGGCCGTTCTTGAGGCAGGATTGTTGAGAATATCCTGTTGCCACTGGTATCTGTAGTTGATCCTTAGAACGGTCTGTGGTGCGGGCCTAAAGCTTATTGCAGGTGTAATTGCGAATAAATCATCCCCAACATTCGTATTGGTCTGGGCAAACCTGCCAATGTTGTAGTCCACATAATCCGTTCTGAGCGACAGGTTGAGTACGGCATTTTCCCAGTCCAATACTTCGGTCTTTAGTACCGGTTGGACAATATCCACAAAAAAACCAACTTGCCGATCACCAAACTGCTGGGTAAAAGTGTCCGGAACATCGACCCATATGTAGGCCATTTCACCGATAAACCTTGTCCCCGTTTTTTTAATGGCAGTATTTAAATCCAGGGCAAGAACATCTACCCTCCCTGATTGTGTATCAACCTGAAGCCCGTCAACTTCTTTCCTATTGTAGGCCCCACCCATATAAGAAATGCCCAATTCCCCTAATTTTCTATGCTTAATGGCCAACTTTCCATTGAGGAGCGCATTTCCGCTAAAATTCTCCTCGAATCGCGAGGAATTCTCCTTGACCGAAGCCAAAAATGTTCTTTCTCCCTCTTTATCTATAATGCTTGTATCAAAGCCATTGGTGAGGTATGCTTCATAGCCCAAGGTCCAAGCTTCCTTATATGCCTTTCCATATATCCCAAATCCGGCATTGGAGAAAGTGGCGGGCAACAAATTGGTGCTGACATCTGGCCGCTCGACAAACTCCCATTTTGGTCCGTCGTGATTTTGATTAAAGGAACCTATTGGATTCAGTACGATGCCTCCCCTAAGGTTCAACAAGGGGTGCAAAGCAATGTCCATGGAGGCGAATTCAATGGCAATTTCCTCTGTCCCGTTTTCAAATTCCAATTCGGTCAAAAACTTAATGCGCTTTGAAATAGAAGCCGAGACAAAAAGGGTCAATCTTCGGGCCTGAAAAGAAAGCCCCTCGGACAATCCGTCCTCAATACTGTAGATTGAGTTCGCCTCTAGATAACCGCCCAGATTGACTGGAAATTTATCGAAAGTTAGAAAAGGACGGTCATAAACCGCATCCATATTCATCGATTCCTTAATACTGTCCCTGTCGCTAGTTTGCGAGCTAAGGGTTAAAACGTAAATGTTCATTAAAGCAAGGGCTGCATATATTTTACGAACCATGCACATAGATATTTTCATTATCGGCGGTTGTTTCAAATGATTTTAGGTTTTCTTCGGCCGGCCCTTCTAAAACCCTGCCTGAACGGTCGAACTCACTGCCATGACATGGACAGTTGAATATGCCGCCGCCAATGTTGAGTTCACAGCCCCTATGGGTACATTGCATCAAACTGGCCAGATAATTACTGTTTTGTGTTTTGAATATTCCGATGGGGTATCGCATGGAATCGCTCTGGATGACCACAAAATCACGTTCAATCTGCTTTCCCCCTTTCACCTGTTGAAACTCCCCCTTTGAAACTCGTAGCACTCCCCCTTCTTCAACGAAGGATGCATAATACAGGCCTGCGCAACTACCGAGTAAAGCGGAGGAAGCTGGCAGGACTGCTATCAGATATCCAAATTGTTTAATAAAATCTTTTCTATGCACTTATAGGGAATTAATGAATTTTATCAGTTGTGATTTTTCTTTTGGGGTCAGGGACAAATACTGGGCTTTTGAATTATCGGCCTCACCGCCGTGCAATTCAATGGCCTCCTCAATACTCGAAGCCCTTCCATCATGTAACAACAAATCCGAGTAGGGATGAAATTCCTTAAAGGATAACGATTCAATTGGGGAAAATCCTGTGGTCAACGTGGGTGTGTGACAGACAGCACATTGTACCGATTCAAAGAGTTCTTTTCCAGCAATGACATCGGGGTCTGTTTGATTTCTGGGAATTGGTGCTTTTAAGGTTTTAAGGTAGAAAACGACATCGTTCAAGGTTTGGGTACTAATTTCAAGATCCTCTTCAAGTCCACTGAACGGGTCAATGGGGTCATAAAGAGATGTAATCCCTATGTCCTGGTTATATGCGCTGACGCTTTGGTGCAACAAATCATAACTACCCGCTTTCTTTCCAAACCTGAAGATATAATTGTTGCCCTGGGGAACACTATTATTCCGAATCTTGGTGAATTCAGGAGGAATATTGTAGTGAGGTCTTCCACTAATACCGTCTTGATTTGCATCAGAAGGGTCTGCGAGAGCCAAAATATTCGCGTCAGGGACAGCATCCAACAAACCCAATCCCGTTACCGCCGGAGCGACCAAAATGGAAAATGGGAAGCCTTCAGGCACGGTCTCCGGTTCAAAACCCGGTATGGCTTTATTTTGAATTTGGTTCCTGCCATCACCGAAGGATAACATCGAGGGTAAGTTCAAGTCATTGTTACCGAATCTGATTAGTTGATTGAAAGGATGACCCTTGCCATCCCCTGAATGGCAACTTGCACAGCTGGTGCCAACAAACAAGGGGCCAAGACCTTTTTCAACCGTGAAAACATCATCGTTAAAAGCTATATCCCCTGCTAAAAACAGTTGTTGCTCGCTTAAGGACAATCCGTCCAATGGCCCGTCCAACAGCTCAAATTCCATAGGTTCTTCCGGACCCAAATTTTCACAGCCAAATAGAGCGATTAAAGACAGGCCAATAAAGAAATGAATGATTTTAGACATTACTATAATGATATTTATTCCAAATAAAATATATTTTTAGATAAGTCTAAATATAGATGTAAAATTCTTCAATAAAGAAGTGGTTAAACCTTAAAGGGTTTGTTGATTTAATTATGAAAATCCCGTACTGTGGGAAATGTCGGTTGGCCAGAATGAAAATTTATATTTCGATATTTACTATGGGCTTATGCCCACTTCATCCGCTGCAACCGCACCGCATTAAAAATCGCCAATAACGCCACGCCCACATCCGCAAAGACTGCTTCCCACATGGTAGCCAATCCACCTGCGCCCAGAATGAGCACGATAATTTCGCATAGTAAGCTATACCTAATATTTACTAGAGTATCACATAGGTAGAAAAGCTACTTAACTATCAGCAGTGGGGCCTTGGAGGCATACAGCATTTTTTTTCTTAGCCCCTTTTTGAAAAGTGCCTCAAAAAATCCGTGTTCCCTGTAAAGCAAAACCAATAGGTCTATTGGGGTTTCAGTCAAAAATTCATCGATACCCTCTTCGGGTTTGTCTTCCTCGATAACTGTAAAGAACCATTGCTTAGGTACAAGAAGTTTGCCAAATCTTTCACGAATAAATGCTTTCTCCGGCACTCTTTCCTGTTTGTCCGCTATATGTACAAAGTGCAACTGTGCATTATAGTTTTGCAATAATCTGGACAATATTTCAAAATCTATTCTATTATCCATACTATCCGTATCCACTGCGACCCCGATACGCTTATATGCAGTATAGCTGGCATCTTCAGGTACGGCCAGTACTGGACAAGGCGCCTTTTGTGTCACCTTTTCGGTAACGGTTCCAATAAAAATTTCATCAAATCCCGAAGCCGTGCCCTTGGTACCCATAACGACAAGACTGGTATTCATTTCCTTAGCCAGGCCAGAAATCACATCGACCGTTGCCCCGAAACCGACAATTGCTTGAAATTCCAACTTGTCCAGTTCAGGAAAGCCTCTTAGAAACTTATCCAATTTTTCTTTATTGAGTTTTTCTTGTGATGCTGTGGTATCTGTTACATTGTGTGCCATAGTTGCCATCCCGATGGGCGTACCGGATGGATATGCCACTGAATAGGCGTGGACAAAAACCAGTTTTGATTTCAATTTTTGTGCTAGCCCAATTGCGTAGCTCACCGCATTTTCTGAAACCTGTGTGAAATCTACGGGTATTAAAATTCCTTTATCTTTCATATCATTTTGTTTTTATTGATTTGACTTCATTAATCTTTCTTTTTAGGTTTAATTATTCAATTGAAAAGCAGGTAAAAACCATATAGAATGGCATCTAAAAAGGCAATTGTCAGCACCGCAAGGAACATTGCCACAAAAACCAACAAGCAATACCCTTTCTCCTTTCTGGTTCTTACTTTCCTGTTTATTGAATTCCCCTTTTTTTCCTCTAGTCTCCGCTTTCTTCTTTCCCGTGACATATTATACTGTGCTTTACTAAAATCAACGCACCAATGCTATCCCCTAAGGTCATAAAACCATTCTTCTGCACGTTTGATTCCCTCCGTAATGGCCTTCTCACGAGAATACCCATTCTCCTTTACCAATTCTTGTGCAATTTTGAGGGCCTTCTTCCGAACTGACGGCTGTAGGCCATCAAGTTTTGTTTTGAAATCTTCAAATGTCCAGTCCATATTGTATACTTTTTTTAGAGCTTTCGCCCTTCCATCTCTGCTTTTACAATGCCGCGTTCAAGGGCTTCCTCCTTGGAGCATTGGTTTGTCGTATAGTATTCTTTAGCATACTTTACGGCCAATTTGTGGATGTTTTCATCCAGCATATTGAGCCTCATCGAGCAATCTTTAAAAAGTTCGTCTTTCATCTATCAAAAAAGTTTCAACACGTAAAAAACCATGACCAGTAAATAAACTATATATGCCGCATCAAATACAAAAATCTGCCAACGAGAGAAACCGTGCAGTTCCTTGCTTTGATGCACAAATAGTGTGTAAAGCAGTGGCATAAGCCCGACAAAGGCCAGGTTGACCCAGAACAGTTCAAAGTCCTCAATGGGGGTGGTTACCAAAGCCAGCGGAAAAAATGCCACCGTCATCGTTACGGCATTGTCTGCAATAACACTGGTGGTGCCCGCTGTCACCTCGCCCCCTTTTACCACGCTCCAGGTCTTGAATATTTCCGGTGCCGTGGTCATTATGCCCGTGATGAAAAGGCCTCCCACGATTTCAGAAATATTTAGGGCAGAAACAATATTTTCGGTCGCCTTCACTATGAAAAAAGCGCCAACTGCTATCGCAAAGGCCCCGGCAATCGATAACCAGACCTGTTTTTTGTTCCATTCTACTTTTTTGCCCTTTTCCTTGCCTTTTATGATTGCGTGGGTCAAGAACGCAGCATAGGCCGCCAGCATAATCCACCCGTCCACAGGTTGCAGGCCACGCCAGGGCTTTGGCAGAGTTAAAATGGCCACAAGGGCGATAATGCCCAGATAAGGAAGGGACAGTACGGAAACCGAACGTTTGTTCAACGCCAGAATGTTTTTATCAAGATGTTCTTGATGTTCCTTGTTGTTCTTGAATTGTTTCCTGGAAGCAAAATAAGCTATGGTCACCATCAAGGGAATGGAAATAATATTGGAACCCAATAAGTTGCCCAGGCCAATATCGGAAACGTCCCGTGCCGCACTGGTTATATTGATGGCAACTTCAGGACTGGCCGTTACAAGGGCAAGAAAAGCGGCTCCAGCGGATGCGGTAAGCCCCCATTGCTTGCGGAGCAACTTTAAAGGAGTCAACAATCGATCCGCACCCCAGTGTGCTGCCCAGGCCGCTAGGCCCAAAACGAGTACCCATGGCCATATGTTCATAATTCTGTCATTTTAACATTTCTCTCTTTGCTAGGTTCGATATGGATGTGCACGTCAAGTATCTCGGAATATGACCTGAACAATCTCTCCTTTACTTTGTGTGCAATATCATGGCCCTCGGTCACAGTTAATTCCCCATCGATCCAAATATGCATATCGATATGAAAGGCCGTTCCCATCTTTCGGGAATGGCAGCGCTCTACCCTTACCACTTCAGGAACGGCTTCGGCCAGTCGGATAACCTCATTTCGAAATTCGGGCTCCACAGCTTCGTCCAGCAACTCCCTTACCGATGACCTAGCTATTTTATAGGCATTGAACAGAATAATGCCCGCTGCAATGAGTGCCGCGAAATCATCCGCTATCTCAAACCCTTCGCCACCGATCAATGCTATGGAAATCCCTATAAAAGCGGCTATCGACGTAATGGCATCACTCCTATGGTGAAATGCATCGGCCTTGACGGCCGAACTATTGATTTCATCACCTGTTTTCATGACATAGCGATACAACGCCTCTTTCGTGAGGACAACAAATACCAGTATGAAGAGTGTGAAGGGTGCAGGAGTTTTGTGGGGTACCAGAATATGGTCGATGCTGTCCCTTATGATTATACCACCTGCAATGGTTAGGGCTATGGCAATACCCACCGCCACCAGGGCCTCTATCTTACCGTGTCCGTAGGGATGGTTTTCATCCGGTGGCCTTGACGACCATCTCAACCCGGCCCATAATAGTGCGGATGTCAGCACATCCGCCCCGGATTCGATCGCATCGGCAATAAGGGCATAAGAATGCCCGAACACCCCGCCCAAACCTTTGATCAATGCCAATAATGCACTGATCAAAATACCTACGAGGGTAGTTTTGAGTCCTATTCGGGATATGGCATTTGGATTCCTTTCCAAAATCTTTCTTTTGCTATTTCTTTTCTTCCCAATACGTTATTTGGACAATTTTAAAATTCTAATGGCCCCACGCATCACAAAGGCAAATACAATACCGCCTATGACCAAATCGGGCCATTTACTGTCTAAAAAATAAACCAGCACCCCTGCCAGTATTACCCCGCCGTTCACAATAATGTCGTTTGAGGTAAAGATGGCACTTGCCTGCATATGCGCTTCCTTGCTTTTGGCCTTGTTTATCAACCATAGGGAAACGAGGTTGCCGATAAGGGCGAAAATGGAAACGATAATCATCCATTGGAACAAAGGGGTTTCGCTACTACTCAAAAACCTTCTCACGACTTCCGAAAATCCCAGCAGGGCCAACGCCATCTGAAAATAGCCACTGAATTTCGCCACTTTCTTTTTTCTGGAAATAGCGCCGCCTACGGCAAAAAGGCTCAATGCATATACAATGGAATCGGCCAGCATATCCAGTGAATCGGCAATTAGACCCATCGAGGAAGAAATCCAACCCGTAGTCATTTCGATAACAAAAAAACCAAAATTGATGTACAAGACCCACCAGAGTATCTTCTTTTGTTTGGTCTCATCTTCAGTATTAGGTGCTTCCGCCTTTTCTGTTCCCAAAAGTTTTTCCCCCAACTTTAATGCACCCAATTCCACGTTTATTTCTTGGGCATTCCCTTGATGGTACACATCTAATTTCCTATTCGGAATGTCAAAGTCCAGATATTTGATTTGAGGATTTGACTCCAGTTTCATCCGTATCATCTGTTCTTCTGAAGGGCAATCCATTTGACTTACCTTAAAAGTGCTTTTGTTTATAGTGGACATTTAAATAATCTGTATTAAATTCTACGTTTGGTCTTTTAAATCTTTACTTACTATGGGATTCCATATATTTTTCCAAAATCGATTTTAAGCTCTCCAAATAATCAGCGAACGATTTAATGGTCGGTTTTGCTTCATCATCTACGGGAATCGTTATGGGGTTCTCATCCAAATACCGATAGAGTTCGGGATATTCGTGTTCAATCCTTAGGGTCAATTCGTTGATTTCTTGGGTTAGTTTTTGAATTTTCTTCATCTTCGTTTTTTTTATAATTTTATATATGCAACGCCCTGTCTTCGGTAGCAGCCAAGCAGGCTTCCTTAAAGGTTTCTGAAAATGTGGGGTGTCCGTGGGACATTCTGGCAATATCCTCTGCCGCTGCCCTGAATTCCATCGCCACGACAGCTTCCGTATAACTATCGGCTATGCGCGGACCTATCATATGAACGCCCAAAATTTCATCGGTTTCCTTGTCTGCAATCACTTTTATAAAGCCATCGGTGTCCATACTTATCTTGGCCCGTGCATTGGCCTTAAAGGGAAACGTGCCCGTTTTTATAGCCCTTCCTGCTTCTTTAAGTTCCTCTTCGGTAAGTCCCACGCCGGCTACTTCGGGCTGTGTATAGACAATGTTTGGTATGAGGGAATAATTGATGTGCGGCTTTTGTCCCGCAATGCGTTCGGCCACAAAAACACCTTCTTCACTGGCCTTATGGGCGAGCATCGCACCTCGGACTACATCTCCAATGGCATAGACCCCTTTTACATTGGTTTCCAGGTTATCGTCTACTTTTATTTGTCCTTTTTCGTTGGTTTCCACTCCCACGTTTGCAAGGCCCAAGCCTGATGTAAAAGGTTTTCTCCCAATGGCCATCAGGCAATAGTCGCCTTCCAACTGCATTTCCTTGTCGTCTTTCCTGTTCTGTGCCGTAAGGGTTACTTTATCATCTGCTGCCACAGCTTTTGTGACCTTGTGTTCCAGATAGAACTCGATATCTTGTTTTCTTAGGGACCTGTACAATTGATGCCCTACGGATTTGTCCATTGTATAAATAAGCCCATCAAAATACTCTACGATGGAAACCTTTGAACCTAACCTGGCGAAAACCGAACCTATCTCGACCCCAATGACACCACCTCCAACGACCATCAAGTGTTTGGGGATTTCTTTAAGGGCAAGCGCTTCCGTAGAGGAAATAATCCTTTTTTTATCTATTTCTATGTTGGGCAAGGATGCAGGTTTTGACCCGGTGGCGATGACCATTTTATCGGTTTCTATGGTTTGTGTTTTGTCCTCGCCCTTAATTTCAATGGTGTTTTTGTCCTTGATGTTTCCGTGGCCTTCATAAACGGTAACCTTGTTCTTTTTCATCAGGTAGGCTACCCCGTTGATGATTTCCCCCACGACGTCTTGAACCCTTTGGTTCATTTTTACAATATCTACATTCGCCTCCTTGACATCAATGCCGAAATCCTCGAATTGGTGTTTGAGCTTGTGGTAATGTTCCGATGCTTCCAGCCAGGCTTTTGAAGGGATAACAACCCACGTTAAGGCAAGTGCCGCCAAGGGTACTGTACCTTTCGATTATGGCCACTTTAAAGCCCAGTTGTGCAGCACGTATGGCACACATGTAGCCACCTGGACCGGAACCAATAATTGTTATATCATATTTTTCCATAATTGTATTTTTTTGGTTAAATAAGGTGGAAGAACCTTGAACTTGCCTCTTGGGCGCAAGGGTTCAAAGTTCTGGAACTCCCACCTGTTATTTTTCCTTACATTTCACGCATATCCCTTTTAATACCAAGTTGACATCGTTTATTTTATAATCACTTGGTAAACTTTCTTCCGGTATTTTATTTGGCAAACAGATTGTTTTCTTACATTCGGTACAATGAAAATGCAGATGTAAATCCGAACCATATTTACCTTTAACGTTTTCATCAGAAATTGCAAATTTTGCCACTCCGGTTCCATCATTAATCTGATGAATAAGTCCCTTCTCCTCAAAAATCTTAAGGTTGCGATAAAAGGTCGTTCTGTTTGCTGTCTTATTGGTTTCGCTCTTTTCGGCAAAGACCTTTTTTAAATCGGAAAAGGACACGGCACTTTGCTTCCTTCTCAGATACCTGTATATCTTGGACCTCATTTGAGTAGGGCGAATACCGTGACTTGACAATATTTTTTCCGTTTTGTTCATTTTTTAATCTTGATTCAAAGGCAATCTCCTTTATTGGATTTATTTTTTATAGGCGAGCAAACGCAATGCATTGACCACCACTACCAACGTAGAGCCTTCGTGAACCGCCACGGCTATGCCGATACTTGCCCAGCTCATTATGGTCGCAGGAATTAAAAGGGCAACAACCCCCAAGCTAACCCATAAGTTTTGCTTGATTATCGCCTTCGCTTTTCTGCTCAAACCGATGGCAAAAGGCAAGGTTTCCAGTTTGTCTGCCATTAGTGCTATATCTGCGGTCTCTAAAGCCACGTCGCTTCCCGCCGCACCCATTGCAATACCAACGGTACTGTTTGCCATAGCAGGGGCATCATTGACCCCATCACCTATCATTGCCAGTTTATTTTCCTGTTCCGCAAGTTTTTTGATGGCCTCCACTTTTTCTTCGGGAAGCAGACTTCCGCGAGCTTCGGTCAAACCGATTTCCTCGGCTACAGCGTCGGCTACTTTCTGGTTGTCGCCGGTAAGCATTATCATTTTCTTGATGCCTATTTCCTTTAGTTGGGCAAGGGTTTCCTTGGCTTTTTCCCGTGGCGTGTCCATTAGCCCCAGCATCCCTATAAATTCATTGCCCCTTTTTATTAGCATCGTGGTCTTTCCTTCCCCTTCAAGCGCTCTTACCTTTTCTGATACATCGCTGGGAACACCTTTATCAATATCCTCAAAAAGCTCAAGGTTGCCTATGTAAATGGAATTCCCTTGATAGTTTGCCTTTATGCCCTTGCCCTGTACGGCTTCCAAATCATCGGCATCGGGAATTTTGGTGTCCTTCCCAAGCCGCTCCATCCCATCCCTTACAACAGCCTTTGCCAGGGGATGGTCACTCAGTTCCTCAACCGCAATCGCGATTTCCAACAGTTCCTTTTTATCTATACTGCCAAAACTTTCGACGTCGGTAAGCTTTGGTTTTCCTTCGGTAAGTGTTCCCGTTTTGTCAAAAGCGAGAGCGGTAAGTACCCCTAAGTCTTCCAAGGGGCGACCGCCTTTTATCAAAACCCCGCCTCGTGCTGCTCTTGCCACACCACTCAATACAGCAGATGGCGTAGAAATGGCCAGGGCACAAGGACTGGCTGCCACAAGTACCGCCAGGGAACGGTACAGGCTTTCATTCCACGTTTCATCGATGACCAAAAAAGCAAAATTTAATACTATGACCAATAAGATTACCGATGGCACGTAGTACCGCTCAAACTTGTCTGTCAATAATTGTGTGGGCGATTTTTGGTCCTGGGCCTCTTGAACCATAGTGACCAAGCGGTTGAGGGTAGAATCTTTTGCCTCTTTAATCACCTTTATTTCGAGGGTATTGTTGCCATTGATAGTTCCTGAAAATACACGGTTCTCGTCGGGAATATCGCTTTTTGCTGTATATTCCTTATCGGGATTTTCTATTGGTGTTTTGTCCACTGGAACGCTTTCCCCGGTAATGGGTGACTGGTCTATACTACTATTGCCCTTTACAATAACACCATCAGCAGATATTTTACTGTTGGGGCGTACCACGATAGTATCACCTATCTGTAACTCTTCTATACCGACTTCAACGGTATCGTCATCCTTCTTTAATAGTGCGGTTTTAGGCGCAAGGTCTGTTAACGCTGCAATGGATTTCTTGGCCTTGCCCATTGCATAGTTTTCCAGTGCGTGACCCAAACTAAACAGGAACAGCAACAAGGCACCTTCTGCCCATTCGCCCAAATAGGCGGCTCCTGCAGCTGCGACCAGCATCAGGAAATCGATTTCAAATCCGCCCTTGGAAATCTTGACGATGGCCTCCTTCAAGGTAAAATAGCCACCGAAAAAGTAGGCCGCAATATAGAGCCAAAAAGGAATGTTTTCTGAAACCCCGGTAAATTTCTCCAATAGGAAACCCGTAATTAGTGTGACCCCGCTTAAAATAGCAAAATAGAGTTCGGTGTTTTTGCCGAAGATGCCGCCGTGGTCGTGGTTGTGGCCATCGTCTTTGCTGTGTTTTTCCTTGTCTTTCATATTATTAATGGTTTTGTTATCGTTAATTAAGATTTAATCCAGTTTTGGGCTTGTAATTTGTTAAAGGTTAACATTTTTGCTATTTCCAATTCATTTTTTGCAAACGTATTGCATTGAGAATGGCAACGAACGAAACACCTACATCGGCAAACACAGCCTCCCACATCGTAGCCAAACCGATGGCACCCAAAATGAGAAAAATCCCTTTTACCCCAAAAGTAAGACCAATATTTTGCCATACGATACGGCGTGTTGAGCGTCCAATTTGGATTCCTCGGGCCATCCTGCTCGGCTGGTCGGTCTGGATGATAACGTCTGCGGTCTCTATGGCCACATCGCTGCCCAAACCACCCATTGCAATACCCACATCACTGGCTGCGAGCACGGGTGCATCGTTGATGCCGTCGCCCATAAATGCTACCGTGGATTCAGGTTGTTCCTTGAGCTTTTCGACCTCGTTGAGCTTATCTTCGGGTAGCAAGCCGCCTTTGGCCCAATCAATATTCAGTTCCTTGGCAACTTGTTGGGTTATGGAATCCTTGTCTCCAGAGAGCATTATGATTTTAGCTATTCCGGCCACCCGAATCTGTTGAATGGTGTGATGCGCGTCTTCCTTAAGTTCATCGGCAATGGTCACATAGCCTGCGAATTTTCCATCGATGGCGACCATCACTATAGATTCGACTATCACATCGGTTTCAGGTGGAACATCAACACTATTGGAAGTCATCAATGCTTTGTTGCCGACCAAGACCTGCTTATGGTTGACTGTGCCCTTTAATCCCTTACCGGCAACTTCAGAAACTTCGGATGCCTTAAAATCAGTACCGTCCGCTTTGTATTCCAGAATTGCCTTTGCAATGGGGTGGGTAGATTGTTCTTCCATCGCCATCAGGTATTTCATAAATTCCACTTCCGCAAAAGCGGATGTATTTATCACTTCCTTAATCTTAAAGACCCCTTTGGTAACGGTTCCGGTTTTGTCCATCACCACAGTATTCACTTTGGTCATTGCATCGAGAAAGGATGCACCTTTGAACAGGATTCCGTTGCGCGATGCCGCACCCAGACCGCCGAAATAGCCCAGTGGAATGGAAATGACCAAGGCACAAGGGCAGGAAATCACCAAGAAAATTAAAGCTCGGTATAGCCAATCCCTAAACACATATTCATCGACAAAAAAGTATGGTAACAAAGTGAGTCCGATAGCAAGGAAAACCACGATGGGCGTATAAATCCGTGCAAACTTCCTAATAAATAATTCGGTCTTTGATTTCCGGGCCGTGGCATTCTGTACCATCTCCAGAATACGGGCGATGGAACTGTCCTTGAATTTCTTGGTGGTTTCTACTTCGATGACACCGTCGAGATTGATGCTTCCCGCAAAGACTTTTTCGTTCTGTGTTATGGTGTCGGGTTTGCTTTCGCCAGTAATGGCAGCTGTATTGAGCGATGCTTTGTTTGATAGCAGTTTGCCATCCAATGGGATTTTTTCGCCCACCCGTACCTGTATCTTCTCGCCAATATTGACCGTTTCGGGATTGACGGAAACGAAGTCCCCATTACGATAGACCAATGCCTCGTCCGGTCGTGCATCCAGAAGTGCCCTAATGTTTCCTTTGGCACGGTTTACGGCAGCATTTTGGAACAGTTCGCCCACGGCATAGAACAACATCACGGCAACGCCCTCTGGATATTCGCCTATGGCAAATGCTCCCAAGGTTGCGATGGACATCAGGAAAAATTCTGTAAAGAAATCGCCATTTTTAATACTTTCCCATCCCTCCTTGATGACGGGAAAGCCAACAGGGATGTAAGCCACCGTGTACCACACAATCCTGACCCATCCCTTAAAGAAAGGAAAGGCATCGAAATAGTCAATGGCAATACCAACTATGAGCATCACAAAGCTGAAAATTGCCGGTAAATAGGTTTTGAGCTTTTTTTCGGTTGCTGAAATTACAGTGGACTGTTTCCCTTTTAGCTCCCGTAGCTGTAGTTTTTTCTTTTTCATCCTTTTGTTGAGACCCAGGTCATTGCCTGCTCTTTATTTTTACTATCAAAAAATTTAACTTCAGACTTTATGAAAAAATCAGTTGCCTTCGCGGCCCATTCCTGCCATTTTTTATTGCCCACAAAGGCCATCTTGCCATAATCTCCCAAATGAGCCGAATCAATCTTTAGGTCTTCCCAAAAGCCTTTAAGGGTATAGCCTTTTAAATCTTCCATTTCAAAATAGAAATCCACTTTATGCCCTTTTTCTATGATGTTGTGGATAAGCGGATGCATCTTTTCCATATCCTTTTCCGTAAGTTTCCCGCTGATTTTAGCGGCAATAAGATGTTCTTGTTCTAAGTTTATTATCTGTAACATATTTGTATATCTTTATATTAATCTATTTAAAATATTAGTGCGTTGTATGTGCAAATATCCATTGGCCTACACTTACTTTTCTTAATTATAAAGCGCCTTCTCTTTTCCTAAGTGCAAGATGGCTTCGGGCAAATCGAGTTCGCGCGTTCCGTTGCCCGTTCTAATATAAAACCGTGACCTCCCGTCTTGACTTAGATAGACTGGTGTTTTGGCCGGGTCTATTTCTATGTAGCACACGTCATTTTCTCCATATCTGTAAAAAGATACATTTACAGCCGTACATAAATGGGTTCCCAATTTTAAAGATATCAACTGCATCAGGTATTGCTCAAAACCATCTGTACCCGGTTTTTTCAAGGTGTCAAAATCCTGGTTTAGACCGAGGATGTTGCCGTTATCGTCTACTCCTATAAGCAAATTACCACCGTTGGTGTTCATAAAACCCGCTATGGTCTTGATAATTACAAATTCCAACTGTTTATTCACTTTGGATTGACGTAAATCCCATCGCAGACTTGATTTGAACTCCACCAAATCATTCTCGCCTTTTTTAATGAGTTCCAGCAGGGTTTGCCCATCCATCCGTTTCCTGTTCAGTTGAAAAATCTTTTTTCTGAAAAAGACCATCAAGGCAAGGCTGCTTCCCAATATTCCGAACAACAGGTTTTTAAGGACTTGGTCAACATCGGTAAAACCCCATACGGTTTCAAAAGCCTCGCCAAGATAGCTTGGCCAGTGACCGGAATCGCCCGACCGGTCAAAGAGAAAAAGGGATAGGCCCAAGGGTTGCAGTATAAAGACCCCAAAGGCAAAGCCTGCCAAAAGCCATATCCCTATTTTTCTTCTTTGCATAGATAACGGTGTTATGGTCGTTCGGTCAAAAGCAAAACACTGTTATTTTTTGTCCTTTAACAGGAACGTCTTGCGTTTCTCAAACTCCTCTTCGTCGATTTCGCCGCGGGCGTACCGCTCCCTCAGGGCTTCCATTGCCCTGTCCTTTCTGTTTTTCTGTCCCGGTGTGGGGTAGGGAATCAGGAATATCCAGAAGATGAGGATTATCCATAACCCCCACCATATCCAGTGCATTCCCCCAAAATACCAATCGTCCATCATAATTTTCTAGATTTAAAGATTCATGTTTCAGTTACTATTGCTATTGCTTGTTTGTTCGAGCCAGTTGTTGGCCATGTTTCCATCTTCAGGTCCGAAATATTTTATGTGGGCTTCACTAAACGGCAATAGCGATTCGGTAAACCGTTCTTGCCATGTTTTTTCGCCCACCAAGGCTATTTTCTTAAGCCGTGCTTCTTCGGGAAAGGAAATATCCAACCTCTCACCGCTGCTTTTCTTCACTCCTTTTTTGCGAGGCTCCATTTCCATATACCAAGCGGGCAGTTCATTGCTTTTCAAATGTTCATTCAGGGCCTTGACTAAGGTCGCCCCATCATCGGCATCCAGCTCTTGATCTGCGATGGTATATAAGATTTGGTCTTTTTTATAGATTGCTATCATCGTCGTATTCTTTTGATATTATTGTCCTTAAAGGTTACTCCAAATTGCCATTGCATTTATTGCATACTCCCGTTACGACCAGATTGATATCCTCTGCCATATATCCTTGGGGCAGGTTTACCTGCGGGATTTTACGGTCGGTCAAACAAACGGTCTCGTTGCACCGGGTGCAATGAAAATGCAGGTGCAGGTCGTTGCCCACCTCACATTCACAGTCTTCCTCACAGAGCGCATATTTCATAATGCCCGTACCGTCCTCTATTTGATGTACGATGCCTTTTTCCTCAAATGTTTTCATCGTCCGGAAAAGGGTACTCCTTTCCGACTTCTCGAAGAAACTCTCCAATTCGCCCAAACTGATGGCCACCTCGTTTTCCAGTAACTTTTTATAGGTCAACAGACGCATCGGGGTGGGTCGTATTCCCTTGCTCTCCAATTTTTTGACGATTTTTTCCATGTGCGATGGGTCAGAGGTCGTACCGTTTTAAGGATTCCCCCGTTTTGATCTGGAAGGCATCCTCAATATCCGATAAATAGATGATACCGTCCCCTGGGTCGGGCGTTTTACCGTTTTCCGTAATAATATCGATTGCCGATTGTGCTTCTTCATTTTGACATACCAGCTCCACTTTTACCACCGGACTATCGGTTACGTGAAAATCCAATGAGGGCTTCGCGCCTTTTGCTTTGAATGCTCCAGTACCCTCCGCCTGTGAAAGCGTCATACTTTTAAAACCTTTATCGCTAAGGGCTTCGATGACCCTTTGTATCCTGTTCGGTTTAACAAATGCTTTTATTTCTTTCATTTTTAAAATGTTTAAATTTTTAATCGATTTTGAACCGAGCCTGTTCTTTAATTTTTAACTAACTAAATTAAGTCGATAAACAAACTCGGAATCAAAATCCTTGATTTTTAGAGAATTAATGTCCGTGCTCCAATTCGCCTTTCACCATTTCTGAAGAAAGAGTATAGGCCCCATTTGTTACTATTTTGATATTTTCGGGTGTTCCTGCAGGCAGGTTAACTTCAACAAACCCCAGATCGTTGACCCCCGTGCTCACGGGGATGCGTTTATATTTCATTTTATTTTCAACAGGTTCTTCATCCTCATCCATGATGAAGATATAAGACTGTTCACCTTCCTGGACAATAGCTTCCTCGGGAACAGCAAAGCCTGATTTTTCTCCTTGTACAATTCTTCCCTCCACATACATTCCGGGCAAAAGGTCCTTGTCTTTATTCTCGATATCTGCCAATACCTCTATGGCCTTCGGATCGCTCTCAAACGTCTGCCCTATGGAACGCACGGTGGCCTTTAACAATTCATTAGGTTTTGAGGCTGTTGAAAAATAAATCTGTTGTCCCTCCTTGACCTGCTTGATGTCCTTTTCATATACTTTGAAATTGACATAGATTTTCGAATTATCGCTTATCGAGAACATTTTGGATTGTGGGGCCACATAATCGCCCAGGCTTACCATTACTTCGCCCACATAGCCACTAATGGGCGTAATAATGGGGATGGCAGAATAGATCTCCCCTTCGGCCACTTTGGAAGGGTCCAGTCCCAACAAGCGTAGTTTGGACTTTAGGCCGTTTACACTGGAAGTGGTGGAACGAAATTTGGATTGCGCCATTTGGAATTCCTTGCCAGAGGAAACCCCTTTGTCATAGAGGGTCTTTTTGCGCTCAAAATCCTGCTTTAAAAATACCAGTTCGTCATTCTTTTCCTGGTATTCCTGTTGCATGGCGATGATATCCGGGTGTTCTATATAGGCCAACACCTGTCCCTTGCGCACAATGTTGCCCGGTACTACCTTGATCGAGCTAACATTTCCACCAATAAAGGGACTAATGTTTGCCCTGTCCTGTGGGAAGAGTTCGAGTGTTCCTGTTACCTTAATGTTGTTCCCTAAATTACGTTCCTCCAGAGGTTTCGTTTCCAGACCGATGGTTTCGGCCTGTTGTTTTGTAAGTTCAACAACACCTTCTTCCCCTTCTTCCCCTTCGTGGCCACCTTCTTCTTCGTCGTGACCCTCTTCTCCGTGCGCATCTTCTCCAGGTGCTTCGGTTTTTGATACGCCTTCCGTTTCGTTATGCCCAAGCTCGGATTTTGGGGCATCGTTACAGCTCAGAAACATAAGTGTCAATAATACGGTACTAACTAATAGTATATTCTTCATTTTTCTTTCTTTTTAAGATTATAGATTGCCCAATTGATATTGTATCTCAATGGCCTGTTGGTTATATTGGTTGATGAAATCCAAATGGTTTATTTTGATGTTGATGGCACTGTTGAGGATGGTGATATAGCTAATGTAGTCTATCTCACCTTCCTTGTTTGCCAGTTCGGCAGTGGTCAACTGTTCCTCTGCCAGTGGCAGTGCCGCTTCTTCATAGTACCTCAACGACTTCAACGTTTTGTCCTGGGCTTTGTACAGTTGGGAGACCAGGCTCTCGGTGGTCGCCTTTTGTGTCAAATACTGGTTTTCGGCCACCATGGCATCTGCCTTGGCCGCCCTTACCCTATTTTTTTGCGGAAGGAACCACAAAGGGATGCTGATGCCCGCCTGATAGGCATTGAACCCCGTAACATCATTATACTTGAGATTGTCATAGCTCAGGCTGAACTTTGGCAGGAACTGGGATTTTTCGACCTTTACGTTCGCTTTGCCCACTGCAGCGTTCTGAAGGTCGAATTGCAGCAACGGGTTATTGCTTATATCCAAAGTGTCCACAACCGATATTGGGTTTATGATCCCATAAGGCCCATCCATCGTATCAATGGAACCATCGATTCCCAGATATTGCTTCAATGCCCTTTTGGCAATCTCGATATCATCATAGGACTGTTGCTTTAACACCTGTATTTGTTGGTACTCCGAGGTAGCCGAAATATAGGCGAGTTTTCCGGTCTCACCGCTATCGTACCTTAATTTGGCCGCGCTTTCAAAATCGGCATAAATGCTGTCCAGCCGCTCGGCAAGCTTCAGGCGGGCCTTATTGTAGGCAATCTCATAATAGGCCTGCATCACATCCCGTACCAGCTGCTGCTCACTAAGGTCATAGAATTTCTCGCCCAGCTTGGTGCGTTCCTTATAGAACCTGGATTTTGAAAACCCGGAGAGCAGGTCAATGTTGCCCTGTTGTACCCCGAAGGTACGCAGATTTCCCTGATTCAGGCCTTGGTCTTCCCTGCCGGCATATAGAAACGTGCTGCCCAGGTCAAAACTGGTGCCCTTCAAGGCCTGTTCCCTGTCTATGAACGCTTGTCCTTCCTTTAGGGTGGGATAATTTTCCCTTGCCATTACTATAGCTTCATCTAAAGTCAAGGTTTGAGCGATGGGATTGTTTTGGGCCGATAGGTTACCAGATGATAAAAATCCTCCAACCAACAATAAAACTGGAATGATGGCTTGGCTTTTTTTGATATAACCCGTATCGTCACCATTATTTCTACGCTCCTTACGGGATTCCAACCAACTATAAAGTACCGGGACTACCACCAATGTTAAAAAGGTTGCCGTAATCAAGCCACCAATAACAACGGTTGCCAATGGTCGCTGCACTTCTGCACCACCGGAAGTAGAAATCGCCATTGGGATAAAGCCCATAATGGCCGCCGTTGCCGTAAGCAATATAGGGCGCAAGCGCTCGTGGGTTGCCTCGTAGATCCTGTCTTTTAAATTTGTCATACCACTTTCTTTTAAATCATTGAATTTGTTTATCAGTACCAGTCCGTTCAATACTGCAACACCAAAAAGCACGATAAATCCGACTCCTGCGGAAATACTGAATGGCATTCCCCGTATCCAAAGGGCAAACACGCCACCAATGGCTGCCAGGGGTACTGCCATATAAATCATTACCGACTGTGAGAACGAGCTCAAAGCAAAGTAGAGCAATATGAAAATTAGGAACAGTGCAATAGGCACTACGATCATTAATCGGTCGGTCGCCCTTTGAAGGTTCTCAAAAGAACCGCCATAGGTTATATAATACCCCGGGGGCAGTTTCAACTGGGCATCGAGCTTTTGCTGAACCTCCTCGACCATGGACTTGACATCCCTGCCCCGAACGTTTACCCCCACATAGATTCGCCGGTAGGTATTGTCCCTGGAAATCTGCATGGGCCCGGGTTTATAGCTGATGTCCGCCAATTCCTTTAGGGGCACTTGGTTACCACTGGGCAGGTCTATATACAGATTTTTAAGGTTGTTGATATCCTTTCGATAGTCCTCGGCCAGACGGATGACCACGTCAAAGCGCTTTTCGCCCTCGAATATGACACTTGCCGATTCCCCTGCGAAGGCGGCACTCACATAATCGTTGAGCTTGTCAATGGTAACCCCGTATTGCGCCATCTTTGCCCGGTTATAGACAACGGTCATCTGTGGCAGGCCACTGGTCGCTTCCGCCCGTACATCACCAGCGCCATCTACGGTTTGTATGATTGCCGCCATTTCCTGTGCCTTTTCGGCCAGAACATCCAGGTCCTCACCATAGATCTTGATGGCAACATCTTCCCGGACACCCGTCAACAGTTCATTGAAACGGAGCTCTACGGGTTGGGTAAACACGAAGTTCACCCCCGGGATAACCGAAATCTTTTCCTTTATTTTTTCTATGAGTTCTTCCTTGCTCTCCGCACTGGTCCATTTGCTCTTATCCTTTTCAAGGATGATGTAACTATCGGCAATGTCCATGGGCATGGGGTCGGTAGGGATTTCGGCCACCCCGATCCTCGAGATCATGGTCTTCACTTCGGGAAATTCATTTATCAAGTTCTGAAGTTTTTTTGAAGCTTCAATGGATTCGGTAAGGCTACTGCCCGGTTTTATCAGGGCCTGCATGGCAATATCGCCTTCATCCAGCTTTGGGATAAATTCACCACCCATAGTGCTGAATATAAATCCTGCGATTGCCAGTAAAGCAACTGCCCCTAAAACAATACCAGCCTTAAAACGCAATGCAAACGACAGCAATGGCTTATAGGCTTTGTTCAACCCTGCCATGATTTTATCACTGAACCTATCGATACTATTTTCAAATTTGGCAAACCAATGGTCCTGGTTTTTTGCAGGTTTCAGGAACAAGGCCGAAACCATAGGTACGTAGGTAAGGCATAGGATAATCGCCCCAAGTACGGCAAAACCAAAGGTAAATGCCATGGGACGGAACATTTTTCCTTCAACTCCGGTAAGGAAAAGGATTGGTGTAAATACGATAAGAATGATAAGCTGACCGAAAAAGGCAGAGTTCATCATCGTACTTCCCGATTCGTATGCCATTTCGTCCATTTCGGCCTGACCTATCGCTGCTTTTGATTTTTTCATCCGTTGATGGATATGCAATACCATACCTTCCACGATAATGACCGCACCATCCACGATAATCCCAAAATCGATGGCACCAAGGGACATTAAATTTGCCCATACGCCGAACTGTTTCATCAGGATAAATGCGAAGAGTAATGATAACGGGATTACCGAAGCGGTAATCAATCCGCCACGTAAACTCCCCAAGAGCAGTACAAGCACAAAGATCACAATCAATGAACCTTCAATCAAGTTCTTCTCTACCGTACTTGTGGTCCTGGCTATAAGTTCGGCACGGCTTAAGAACGGTTCAATATAAACGCCCTCGGGAAGCGATTTTTGTATCTCGTCAATTCGTTTTTCTACATTATTGATCACATTACTTGGGCTTTCTCCCTTTAACATCAAAATCTGACCTCCCACGGATTCGTGGCCATCTTGGGTAAACGCCCCATAACGTACCTGATTCCCATAGCCCACTTTCTGAGCGATATCACGTACCAGAACAGGTGTTCCATTTTGGGTAGTAACCACCGTATTTTCCAAATCTTCAAGGCTACTGGCCAAACCTTCGCCACGGATAAAGTTGGCCTGATGGTTTTTTTCAATATAGGCACCGCCTGTATTGGCATTGTTCACCTTAAGGGCTTCAAAAACCTGCCCCATGGTAATGCCAAAACTTTTTAGTTTGTCAGGGTTTATGGCCACTTCGTACTGCTTCACATAGCCCCCAAAAGCATTGACCTCGACCACACCGGGCACTAATGCCATTTGGCGTTTAACAATCCAATCCTGAATGGTACGAAGTTCCATTGCATCGTATTTATCTTCGTATCCTTCTTTTACCTTTAAGGTGTATTGGAATATTTCGCCCAGACCCGTAGTAATGGGTGCCATAAAAGGCGTACCAAAACCTTCGGGAATTTCCCCGGCGACTTCGGTCAATTTTTCTTGCACCAATTGCCGGGGAAGATAGGTGCCTGCTTCGTCCTTAAAAACAATGGTAACCACGGACAGCCCAAAACGAGATACCGAACGCAGCTCGATAACGTCAGGAAGGTTGGCCATTGCCAATTCTACAGGATAGGTAACAAATTGTTCAATATCCTCAGTACCTAAATTTGGGGCTACTGTAATAACCTGTACTTGGTTGTTGGTAATATCGGGGACAGAACCCAGATTTATAGTGGCCATAGACCAAATGCCCGTACCTACCAGTGCCACTATGAAGAGCCCAATAATAAACTTGTTATTAATGGAAAATGAAATGATTTTGTTAATCATAGTAAAAGTATTAATTCAGTTTAAACATCGCAATGCAATGAGATACAATGCGTTTATAATGTGATGCTTATTTTGAAAAGCATCACGTAAGGATATAGCTATCCTTAAAAAAACTGAATTATACTTTAGGTGGTTGGAAAAGCGATTCCAAATATCTGGAAGTGAAGTTTACTTTATATAAGTTAAACTGTTCTTTCCCTTCAAACTTTAATAGATTAATTAAAGCCGAATTGTTGTTCGCAATAATTAATACTAAAGGGTGGCAACATTGCTGATGGGAATGGATTGGTGTTTTCTGCTTACCAGAGTCATTATGGTGCCTTTCAGCTTTTGCTACGTTACCAAAGTAATCTTCAACTACATATTCAAGGAAAGAGTCACCATAAACTTTATGGTCTTGGTAATGGATTAGGATGCTTGAAATTTCTTTAATGGGTCCACAAAAGTCCATATCAATACTAATTCCCTGAAAAAAGAATAATAGCGACATTGATATGGAAAAAAGTGTTTTCATAAATTTCAACAAAGGTAAGAATTAATCGATGCACAGGTTGTGCAAAAACTTGAAAGCAGGGATAAAAGGTTTCATGAAGCACTAAAAACTAGTTATTCTGCAGATCCATAAATCTTTTGAGGGCGAAATAGGCTTTCCATAGGATAGGTCATATATATATATTATATCGTAAGATATCAGACATAAAATTGAGTGCCAAGAAATATATTTATAATATGATTGCCAAAAATTTCAAATTGCAAATATAACAATGATTACGTGCGACTGGGTTACAAAAGAACTTCAAAAATAGGGTAAGGTTTCAAATAGTCACTAAAATTAATAAACTGAAAAGGCTGAACAATAAGACAATAAGATTTCTAATAATATTAAAATTCTCCGTGCTTCCATCTCTCACTTTATCCATCAATGGACTACAAATCGTGTGCCTTACAAAAGTTATTACAGATTTGTTTATTTTCCCTTTGTTCTTTTTTGATGTTATTTTAAACAGAACTAGGTTTAATTCAATTCCCGCCTCGCCTTCTGATGCCCCTTCAAGGGTTATTGTTCCACTTGTAAAAGGAGGTAGACAGTCGTCCAAGTCCTTTTCGCTTGGGTAAACCGCCCTACGGATATCCTCTACAAGCAAACGTAATGGTTCGCTATTTTTCCTGAGTTCGCGAAGTCTTTCTTCTTCTGTAAACCGTCCATATTGAGCTGAAATTGGTACTGAAAAAAAGCAAAAAATGAGAAATAAGAGTGGAACGTGGCTTTCATATTCGGTAATTTTTAAATATTCAAAAAATTAGGGAAGCCAATTTTAGGGTAAGAAATACACACACCTCATTTTGAGTGGCTTTTAAAATGGGGGAGTTTTCCAATTTAGAAAATTTATTTGAGACCCCATTACAGGAAATCCACATAAAAACTGTGGTTTTCCCCTGTGTATATTTGCAAATGAATGCCCCGCATTACTTCAATCTCTTTGAAATTTTGATTATCATTGGTGAGAATAAAGTAATCACTCATTAGAATTACCTCTCGAAATCGAACTAATATCGAACTAATAAAAATATAATTAAATACAGTTAAATCAATATCAGTTATTTAATATAAAATAGACGATATACAGAATGGATATATACCTGCTTTAGCATTAACTGTTCGGAGGCCTATAATGGAGCAAGCTTGGAACAGGTCGAGATCCGCATTTTCAACAGACAGGACAATCGTTGGGATACCAAATTGTTGAACTACAGCGAAGCCAAGGGAAGTGGTGTCGACAGGTATTTTGAGATGGAGACCGAACCGCGTGAAAGTAGATTGAAATACCTAGATCAGCCTTATGAAGTAAGGGTACGGGACAGTGATGGGCAATGGAGCGATTGGACTTTTGGCTCCGTGGTAAGGGTATAAAATTCATTAATGGGCTATGCCCCACTTATTCAATATCTGAATCAACACCGTTTGTAAGTATATGTGATAACGACATCCTGATCATCCAAAAAATCATCCTGTTCCAGTACAAGACGGTTCTTGGTAAACTCTATGATTCGCATATCATTTCTGTTCTCGAAGCGTAGAATTTCGTTATTGATCAACTCATATTTGTCCGATTCCACCGTACTATATGGGTCAACTTCACCACAGAAAAGACCATTTTCATTAATTCTAAACTCGTTTTTTTCTCCAATTGCCCCTTCTGTAAAAAAGATTAAGTTGTCTTTAAGACATTGACGAATTTCGTTTGTGTTATATAGGTCAATGTTTACGGTCCCGTCACCATTGATATCAACGGCAGTATCGGAATCAATAGCCTCATATTCCCATTGGCCAAAAAGTGCCTCCTTCCTGTCATTAATTGAAACGTCATCATCTTTGCTACAAGAAGATATTACCAATATCACTCCAACTGTAATTGTGTATTTTCTCATGAGGCCAGATTTGGGATATAAACAAAGATATAAAAATAAGCCCTTCTAACTTTATCTTTTAAGAGGCATTGACGAATTCATAAAATGATTTCAGTTTATGTTGACTGTTTTTGGGAACTTCTTTCAACATAACCTATCACAATATAAAGAATTGTTTATCCTATGTATCTTTTTATATTGAGGACAGATCTCTTGCAGAGTTTATAACCAGACAAGCTCCAGAATATTATGCTTAGAACATTTTCTCAGGGTGGATTATATTTTATGTCTTAATGCAAAAAATTAAAATCAAAAAATCATTATATTATATTACATTTAAAATCGAATTATGCGGTTCGCAAATAAGTAAACAATGAATCACAAGTTCTTTTCAATATCGGATAGAATCAAAAGGGTTGTTGGACTTCCATAATTGATGAGCCTGTCCACAAAGTCCTGCAAATGTTTTTGGTCCCGCAGAATTGCTCTAATATGGATATTATACGGGCCGGTAATCCTATACGCCTCCTCCACTTCAACAAAGTCATGGATTTCCTCCAAAAAATACTTTAGTTTTCCATCGAAAATCTTTAGAAGGATAAAGACCTCCATCCCATATCCCAACAAGGCATAATTGACCTTGAGACTGTACGATTCGATTATGCCTAAATCTTCCAGCTTTTGAATCCTTTCCCTCACAGATGAAGGCGAAAGTGAAATGATTCTGCCGATTTCGGCAAATGAATACCTAGAATTCTTTCTCAGAAGACCAATTATTCGGTTATCTATTCCATCAACCATCTTTTCAACATATTTTTTGTCAAAATAACGCATATTCAATTAAATATACCTGTTTTCTCCAATTTTTCAATTTTTAAACCATTTTACAACCCACTAGCTTAGCCGTTCAATTTCTGGAACATGGATTTATTTTCACTTATTACTTTGACCATAGGTATTTTTGCAGGGTTTTATGTTCAAAGTGCCATGGGATTTGCAGGTTCTCTCATTGCACTTCCCATCTTATTATTGAAGTTTCAATTACCGGAGGCCATTGCCTACATTTCCCTATTCTATGTATTTTCAAGTATTTTCCTAATTTACAGGGAATGGGTTTTCATTGATAAAAAAACAATCCTTGACCTTTCCATAACATCAATTGTAGGGGTTGTTTTAGGGGTTTTGGTCCTCTCATATTCCAAGCCATTCTTTTTAAAAAAAATGCTTGGTGCCTTTATACTCGCATACGTGTTGTATTCCCTTCTAGGTAAGCGAGAATCGAATCTGGGGAATACCAGTATTTTAGGTCTTGGTATTTTGGCAGGTTTTTTCTCTGGGATATTCTCCACTGGGGGACCATTGTATATCATCTGCGTGGAGAATAGGATCAAGGAAATCAATACCATAAGGGCCACGATGATTGGCATTTTAGGACTTGTTACCCTTACCAGAATACCAACCTTGGCCTTAAATGGCATTTTAAATTTTGAGCAATGTAAATACGCCGCGATTATTTTTCCCATTTTCCTTTCCGCCCAGTTTTTGGGAAGAAAAACGTTCAAAAAATCAGGAAAGGCCCATTATAAAAAGAGCATCCTGTTTTTGCTAATGGTTTCAGGACTTTCATTATTATTCTAGTATAAAGAACAAAATTCATGTCCTGTAAAAAAATGATGGAAGAAATCCATTAACAACTAACGGTAGGATTGGCAAAAATTTGAATCAACTATAACCCTATCGGGGTCTATGAAGGATTGAACCTAGAACGATTCGTCATCACTTTGATCTGAAACCGATTACAGTGAACAAAATTTGAAATTTCTCATACAACTTTTCCTTGAGGATTTTATATGCATTGGAAAGATGGCCTTCCACGGTTTTGATGGAAATGTTGAGATAATCTGAAATTTCCGCATTGGTCAAACCTTCCTTTTTGCTCAAGACCAATACTTGTTGACATTTCTTGGGCAACAAGTCAATCTCCCTATCCATCAATTCAATCTTTCTGGATAGGTTTTCTTGGTGATCCTGTTGTGAAAGGGTTTCCATGGTCTCCGAATAGGTCCTCTCGAAAAAATAGGTTTCCTTTCTGTACTTTTTTACATGATCCAGGAATTTATTCTTCAATGAAAGATAAAGCCACCCCCTAAGAACCGTTTTTGCATTCAAAGTTTCCCTTTTTTGCCATAGTCCAAAAAAAGCTTCTTGGACCAAATCCTTGGCCAACAATTCGTCCCTACATAAACTTTTGGCATAAAAAAAGAGTTCGTTGTAATAAAGCTCAACAACCTTCTCGAATTCCTTTCGACTGCCCTTTTGGATTGCGATTAAATCAATATTTTCCCCGATATCATTGGAATCCATTGCACCTATCTTCTAAGTCCGATCAATATTATCAATATTTTTTGATTAAAACCAAGGGTTTGTCAATTTCAGATCGTTTAACAAATAACATTTTGGTAATCCGCATTTAACGATAATGAAAAATAAACATATCAAAAAAATTATTTTCAATTTCTTTGAAAACCCTTCAAACCCGGATGAAATTGAGCAATTGGCCCAATGGGTCAAGGACAATCCTTCTTCCTTTAAGGAATCGGCCGAGCTTCACTATTTGATAACACGGTCCCTAGGTCAGGAAAATGCCGAACAGTACAAAAAGGAATTACTGTCAAAATTTGACCTTTTAGTCAGGTCCAAAAGAAAAAGAAGACAGGCTTGGTTGCGGTATGCTGCAATTTTTATCGGGCTTATCGGAATATCAACATTGCTTTTGTTAAGAAACAATAGCCCAAAGACCGTTGGCCAACAGGAAGTCACCATTGTCCTGGACAATGGTACGACCAAGGAACTATCGAACAAGGATGCCTCAATTGTCACGCGTTCAAACAATATCATTGCTGAACAGGATGGATCTAAGATTGTATACAAAAAAGTTAGCATTGAGAACGATGATTTGGGCGAACCCTTGGTATACAATACCCTCAACGTACCCTATGGGAAGAAATTCGAGATTGTGCTTTCCGATGGAACCCAGGTCTATCTCAATTCCGGTTCTTCCTTGACCTATCCCACGGCATTTTATGCTTCGGGACCAAGGGATGTGGAATTGACAGGGGAAGCATATTTCACCGTAGAATCCGATTCCTTGCGCCCTTTCAGGGTCAAAACAAGGGAGTTGGACACTAAAGTTTTGGGCACTCAATTTAACCTATCCAGCTATCCCGATGACGAAACCGTTCAAGTGGTCTTGGTGGAAGGCAGTCTCTCGGTCAAAAGGAGCAATGGTTTCGAAGCATCACATCTCCTTTTAAAACCGAACCAAATGGCATTCTATTCCAATGGTCATAAAGAACTTCAACTGACCGATGTGGATGTCAGCAGGTACATTGCCTGGAAGGAAGGCATCCTGTATTTCAAAAACGAAGATTTCATCCACATTACCAAAAAATTGGAGAGGCACTACAATGTGGCCATCGAAATAAGGGGGGACCTTCTTAAAAGTGAACGGTACACGGGTCGCTTCAAAACGGAAACTATTGAAGAGGTCCTACAAGGATTCCAAAGAATCAAGGATTTTGCCTATAAGATAACCAACGATAAAATAATACTAACTCAGAAAAACAACTAACGCCTATGAACTAAACCTAAAAAAGAACCAGGAATTGCGGGAACAATCCCTGGTTTTCAAACAATTCAAAAACTGAATGACCAATTTTTAAACCATATCAAAAGTATGAAAAACACACTATGCAAAAGCTATTTTAGTGCTAAAATAGATTTGAAAATGAAAATTTCCGCCCTGTTTTTATTGGTTGCACTGTTCCAACTCAATGCCAATAATTCATATTCTCAAAAATTCGTTTCGATGAAAATGGAAAATGCATCCATAGCATCCGTTTTCGAAAAAATTGAGGAGAGTACCGATTACAATATCCTATACAAAAATTCCACATTGGATTTGAACAAAAGGATTTCGGTGGATGTGGAAAAAGTTAAAATCGATGTCCTGATGGACATTATCCTTGCCGAAAGCAATATTTCTTATGAAATCAGGAGAAAGTTGATCGTCCTTGTAGAAAAGGAAAATGAACCGGAAAAGATCAGCACCCAATCAGAAAAGGCATCGAAGCCAAATTTCATTAACATCACAGGAACCGTTACTGATGAGAACAACTCCCCCCTACCTGGGGTCAGTATTGTCATTAAGGGGACAATAAAGGGGGTCTCCTCCGATTTCGATGGAAACTATGCCATCGATGCCTCCCAAGGAGACATTTTGGTATACTCCTATATTGGTTACCAAACCAAGGAAATAACCGTAGGGAACAATCCCGTCGTCAATGTGACCATGGTCCCCAGTGTCAGTAATTTGGATGAAGTTATCGTAACGGCCATTGGTACCAAGCAACTAAAGGATGAATCAGGTTCCACAAGTTCCACTATCCAATCCGAGAACATTGCCAAATCTGGGGAAGCCGGGGTTATCAATGCATTGGCAGGTAAGGCATCAGGGGTACGGATCGGCAAATCCAATGGTGACCCAGGGGCTGGATCTTCCATACAGATCCGCGGTGCGAACACCATTCAAGGTGCCAGTCAGCCTTTGATCATTTTGGATGGTATTCCCGTGAGCAATGACAATATTGGAGGCGTCACCCTCAGCCAACAATCGCGATTGGACGACATCAATCCAAAGGATATCGCCTCAGTTCAGATTTTGAAAGGTGCATCAGCTGCTGCCCTTTGGGGTTCCCGTGCTGCAAATGGGGTTATTGTGATTACTACAAAAAGTGGTCAATTGGGTCAAAAGCCAACCATACAATATACTTTTTCACAATCCTATGATTATATCAATGTAAGAACTCCTCTTCAGAACTCCTTTGGACAAGGACGTAATGGAGTTTTTAGTACTTCTTTTGCAGAATCCTGGGGCGACAAAATCACAGACCGCTCAGGTGAGCCCGATGACTTGGATACATCCGGAGCATCTTTTTTGTCAAGCACAACCGGCAATCGATATTATCCCGTAATTTCAAAAAACTCAAGAGAAACATTTACTGATAGTAATTATGACAAGGTTTTTCGTATTGGAACCTTTTCACAACACAATGTATCCGTAAATGGCGGAGGGCAAAGAGCCTCTTACTTTTTTAGTTATGAGAATTTGGATCAAAAAGGAATCATCAAAAATTATGATTACAAAAGACAAAATGTTAGGTTGAACACCAAGTTCCAAATGACAGATTGGTTGAGTTGGAACAATAGAGTATCCTTTACCAACACTAGATCGAATCGTATTGAACAGGCCGGGGAAACAACCAACGGTATCCTTTTAGGGCTTTTAAGGACCGCACCTGATTTTGATATTACAGACTATATCGGAACCTACACGGCATCCAACGGAGACATCATCACAAATCGACAAAGGTCCTATAGACGCCAATTGGGAGAATCTGAAAATCCCATTTACAACAATCCCTTATGGACTTTAAACGAACAAAAAGCACCCAATGATGTCAACCGTTTCATCATCAATCCCGAGTTGACCATTGACCCTGTCAATTGGCTAAAAGTCATTTTAAGGGGCGGTCTGGATTATTATACGGATGCAAGAAGTCAATTTTATCCAATCGGTTCGGCTAGTGGCCTTCGAAGTAGCGGGTATTGGAGTCAGACGGATATTAACAGCAAGGAGTTCAATTTAGATGGAATTATAGTTGCTACACATGACTTTAGCAATGATTTAGGGGTATCCGCCACGTTCGGTGTTAACTTCAATGATCGGAAAAGAGTTATCAATACAAATACAATAAGTCCTTTTGCCGTTGATTCAAGGTTACCCACACCAGATCTCAATCCAGATCAAGCGGCCAGTTCTTGGAATCGTAATCTTCAGCATATTCGCTCAAACCGTGGTTATGGTATTTTGGGAATAAATCTTTATGGTCAATTGTTTTTCAATTTTTCAGGAGCCTTGGAAGCCTCTTCAACCATAAAAGGGAGTTTTTTCTATCCTTCAGTAGACCTTGCCTGGCAGTTCAGTGATCTGGTCGGTTCCTCTGATTTCCTGAGTTTTGGAAAGCTTAGGGCAGCTTGGGGAAAGGTAGGGATTCAACCGGCTCCCTATAAATTCGAGACTTTGGCCACAACAGGATTTTCAAACTTCGGAGGAAGTTTTATGGTCGATTCGGAAAAAGGAAATCCAAATCTGAAACCAGAGATTAAGACAGAGTGGGAAGTTGGTACCGATTTACGGTTCTTTAAAGACCGAGTGGGATTAGGGTTTACCTATTATAGAAATGAAACCAAGGACATCCTCTTTGCCGTCAAAGCCAATCCGAGTTCCGGTTTCAACTTTAACTATAAGAACGCCGCGGTCATCGAGAACAAAGGTCTTGAAGTCGATCTTACTGGCAAGTTGATCGAAACCGATGACCTCAAACTTTCGATCAACACCAATTACAACAACAACGAAAATATGGTTGTGGATATTGCTGGAGCCGAAACCGTGGATATTGGAGGAACATCAAAAGCCGTCAAGGGATATCCGATGAGTTCCTTTTTCTTGCCAGGAACCCTAAGAAATGAGGACAATAGTTTGGCTTTGGATGCCAACGGTTTTCCACAATTGGATACGGAAAGCCGCGTACTCGGAGATCCAAATCCCGATTGGAGGGGAGGCATCGGCATGCAACTAAACTTTAAAGGTCTTGACTTCAGCTTCTTGTTCGAACATTCCCAAGGTGGCGATTTCATTAATAGAACACGAGTGGTATTATATGGGTTTGGCGTACACAAGGATGTAGCCCAGGAGGTTACCCTAACAGAGGACCTTGTCAATGTCAATGGAGATGTAATCCTAGCCGGAACCACGGTAAGGGGGAACATTGCCGACTTTGGTGGTGGGGATGTTCTATTGGATGAATCTTGGTATCGCGGTATCGGAGGTGGCCTTGGTTTCAACAAGACCAATGACCTGTTCATCGAGGATGCCACGTGGACCAAGCTCCGTAACGTGACCCTTGGGTATACATTTTCAGGCCTTAAGTTGAGTAAAAAACTGGCATTGGATTCGTTCCGGATATCGGTGACGGGACGGGATTTGATTCTATGGACCGGTATCAAGGATGTGGACCCAGAGACCAATAACTATGGTGTCAGCAATGCCTTCGGAATGAATTACTTCAACAATCCCGGAACACGTTCGATTTTGTTTAACCTTCAAGCCAATTTCTAAAACCTAATAATCATGAAATCAACATATATACAAATTCTTTTGATTTTCACGGCTTTCGTTTTTTTTGGTTGTGAAAAAATGGTCGAAGATCTCAACGAAAATCCGAACCAATTAACTTTAACAGATATTGACGCAGGTCTTTTCCTAAACGGCGCGGAGCTTTCAAACATCGGCATCCAATTGGGGGCCTATAGTAGAATGGCGGGTTATTGGTCCGGACAACTGACCGGTTTTGAACAAGTGGAACTGGAAAGATATCAATACAATGTCGCCAACAATACCTTTGATTGGGATGGCTACCAAAATGTTTTGACGCCAGTGCGGCAAATACAGGACAGAGCTGTGGACAACCCCCTATTATTGGGTATCTCCAAGGTAGTAGAAGCTCATTTGGTGGGTACTTATGCTTCCTTGTTCGGCGATATCCCATATTCTCAGGCATTGGGTGATATAGAAAACCCTGAATTCGATGACCAACTCTATGTTTTTGAACAGTTACAGATACTGTTGGACAGTGCCATCGCCGATTTAGAGGGTGCTGCCGGTTTTGGCGTTCTGGAGGATTACATCTTCCAAGGAGACCGCGACAAATGGCTCGAATCCGCATGGACCCTTAAAGCTCGTTACTTTATGCATACCAAAGCATATGGCGAAGCTTATAGTGCAGCCTTGAACGGGATTTCCACTAGTGATAACAACATGATGTTCAATCCCCTTGACGTTACGGGGCAAAACGCCACCAAAAACAAATACTACATTGTTTTGGCCGGTAGCCCGAACACAGGGACCGGGGACAGTTATTTGATGCAGCTATTGGACGATACCAGTGGAATCTCCCGAAACAATGCCAAGACCGATGAAACGGCCAGGCGCCAGTACTATGTCATCGACCAATCGGATGCGGACGGAAATCTGGGTGTAGCACAGGAACTTGAACCACAGCCAATGATCACATTTCAGGAGAATATGCTCATATTGGCGGAAGCGGGTGCCCGTACCCAAAGTTTCGAAATTGGTTTGGGACATTTGAACGAGTTGCGTGCCTATCTGAATACCGGAAGTTTCCTAAATGCGAATTTTTCCGCCGAACCCTATTTATATGAAGCCTATGTGGCCGGGGATTTCAATTCCGGTGGCATGGAAAATATAGACGGGACAGACCCGAATACTGCCTTGCTCAGGGAAATCATCGAAGAACGATATGTTTCTGGCTTTACCACCTATATGCCATTCGATGATGCGCGCAGACTCCGAAAGAATGATTCGGACGTAGCGGTGCCTTTTCCTTTGAACGTACCGACCAGTACACAAAACGTGGAGCGTATGTTGTATCCCCAGGACGAGGTCTTGTCAAATCCTGCGGCCCCGGCAGATCCTGGTTTATATGAACCTACCAAAGTCAATCAATAATTGAAAAATTAAGTCACCGAAAAATGCATAGGGATCTATTTTTTCAAGGAAAGATTGGGAAAAACATGCTCATTTGCCTTCTAGTTGCCACTGCACTTCTTCAAGTGCAGTGCGCTGGTGGCAAAAGCACATCGGACGGTTCGGACAAAAAGGCTTTGTCCGAAGGACGGAAAATATTCGAGGACAGCTGGCTGGAAACCGTCAAGGGCAACATCCCTTTGGTTATCAGTGCCCCACATGGGGGCACCATATCTCCTGAGGAGATCAAGGACAGGGATTGTGGCGCGAAGGTAATGGACAACAATACGGTCGAGCTCGCACTGGAAATAGAGAATGCGTTCAAGGTCCATGGCAAAAAACCATACCTGGTCATTGCCCGATTGGCAAGGAGTAAGATCGATTTTAACCGGGACCTGGAGGAGGCCACCTGTGGAAACCCACAAATGGAGTATACCTGGAGACAATATCACAAGCATATCGAGGAGGCCTTGGATGCGGCCATCAAAAAATACGGATATGCGATGTACATCGACCTTCACGGCCAAAGCCATAAAGTAAAACGTTTGGAGTTGGGGTACCTACTTAGGACACCTGCCCTCAAGGAACTAAGGGAAGGGGAAAGTTCCGAGTCTGAAATTGGCGGAAACACTTCGGTACGGAACCTATTAAAGGGTAACCCACAATTGGGACTCAACCAACTCTTGACCGGGGAAAACGCTTTCGGAACCCTTATGGAACGAGCCGGTTTCCCTGCGGTTCCAAGCCAAGGCGACCCCTATCCCAAGGAGGGCGAGCCCTACTTCAACGGAGGATATAACACTAGAAGATATACCGCTTACGACCACCCCAAAGTTTTCGGGATGCAGATAGAGGCCAATTTCCAAGGGGTCCGTGACAGTGAGGAGAACCGGAAAAACTTTTCCAAAGCCTTTGCGGAATCCATCACTACTTATTTGGACTTTGTGGAATCCTATATGGACTGAAACAAAATTCAGTGCCCGGGATTTTTCCCTAGAGGCAATAACTGACCGATAAGCCGGGAAGAATCCAGTACAATAGGGTTTACAGAATATCGCATTCTGTGAAAATTAATTAATCAATAAAGCTGCCCTTATCTATCAATTCAAAACAAGTAAAAATAGAAACTTAGGCCTTATCGTATGGGGTCTTCAACACATTGCCATAAATATTTGAATTAGTAGTTTGTTGAGTTGGATTGGATAAAGGGTAGCTTTTCATAATAATAATCTTGAAAAAAGAAACATCATTGGAATCGTACTTCAATTCCTTTCGAAGAAATATTATCGGTATCGACGAAAATATCGAAACCCCTTTTGGGACCAAAAAGATCGTCTATGCGGATTGGATCGCGAGCGGTAGGTTATATGGCCCCATAGAGGATATCATGAAAAAAAAAATCGGTCCCTTTGTCGGGAACACCCATTCCGAGACCACTTTTACCGGGAAATTGATGACCAATCTTTACGAGGAGGCTAAACACCGGATCAAGGAACATGTCAATGCCTCCGAGGAAGATGTCATTATTACCACTGACACCGGTATGACCGGGGTGCTCTGCAAGTTTCAGCGTATTTTGGGGCTAAAGCTCCCAGAAAAGTTCAAGAATTCCCTCTCGATTCCAGAGACCGAAAGACCTGTCGTTTTTTTGACCCATATGGAACACCATTCCAATCAGACGACCTGGTTGGAGACCATGGCCGATGTCGTATTGTTACAGCCTACAGAAGACCTGTTCGTCGATACACGCCAATTGCGCAGGGAACTTCGTAAATATGGGGACCGAAAACTCAAGATCGGTTCCTTTACGGCCTGTTCCAATGTCACGGGGGTGGGAACCCCCTATTATGAGTTGGCTGAAATCATGCATGAACACGACGGGTACTGTTTTGTGGATTTTGCCGCATCAGCACCCTACGTCCAGATTGATATGCACCCGGAGAACAAGGCAAGGAAATTGGATGCCATTTTTTTCTCCCCACATAAGTTTTTAGGGGGGCCTGGCAGTTCAGGCGTTTTGGTTTTCGACAAGGCGCTTTACAAGAACCGGATTCCGGACAATCCAGGTGGTGGAACGGTAAAATGGACGAATCCTTGGGGGGGGCACAGTTTTTTTGAAAGTATTGAGGCCCGGGAAGATGGTGGAACGCCTGGATTCCTACAGACCATAAGGACAGCCCTATCGATCGCTCTGAAGGAAAAAATGGGCATAGAGCAGATCCGGCAACGGGAAAATGAACTTACCAGAAAATGTTTCGAGGAGTTGCCCAAGATCAAGGGCTTGCATGTATTCGCACCGGAAGTCAGGTACCGCTTAGGAGTCTTTTCCTTTTATGTGGAACATCTCCATTACAATCTGGTGGTCCGATTATTGAACGACCACTATGGAATCCAGGTCCGGGGCGGCTGTTCCTGTGCCGGCACCTATGGACACATACTATTGGAGGTCACCCAAGAACGATCACGGCACATTACCGACCAGATCGAGCACGGGAACCTTAAGGACAAACCTGGGTGGGTCCGTCTCTCACTCCATCCCACTATGACGGATGGGGAACTGGACCTTATACTGGATGCACTTCGCGAAATAGCGGAGCATGGTGCTGAAATGGCCAAAGCATATGATTACGATCCAATGAGCAATACCTTTTACCACAAGTCCGAATCCAACCAAAGACTGGACCTAGACCAATGGTTTGAAATCTAAAACCAAATAAATCATAAAATCACCAACAATGAAGATAAAAAAAACCTTTGGATACCTCTTTTTGTTAGGTATCATGCTATCCATGGGGAGTTCCTTCGCACAGGAGACCTTTCCCAAAAACGATGTCCTCGATGCGCGCCCGGACAGGGTGGCCCTCACCCATGCGACCATCGTCACAGCCCCAACGCAAGTTTTGGAGAATGCGATGTTGGTCATCCAAGACGGTAAGGTCGTTTCGGTACAAGCGGGGAACCAGGTACCCAACGGCTATCTGGAAATCGATCTCAGCGGACGTTATATCTATCCCTCTTTTATAGACATGTTTGGGGAATATGGGCAACCCGAGGTAAAACGTCCCCCATTCAGGAACCCTGTTCTCAGTAGGGAACAGATACAGTCCAATACCAAGGGACCCTACAATGCCAACGAGGCCATAAAATCGCAATACAACAGTTCCGAAAACTTTACCGTGGACAAAAAGCTTGCCTCCAAATGGAGGGCCCAAGGATTTGGTGCCGTAGCGTCCATCAGAAGGGATGGAATTGCACGGGGAACCGCTGCCCTAGTAGCCCTAGGCGAGGATACGGAAAACAATTTGGTCATCAATTCCAAGGTGGCCGACCATTACTCTTTTGACAAGGGCACCTCGACCCAGGACTATCCCATTTCCGCTATGGGGACCATTGCCCTTTTGCGTCAGACCTTTTACGATGCCAAGTGGTATGGGGCACAAACCGACAGCCCTTTTTCGGACCTGTCGTTGGATGCCATGCTGGTCAATGGGAACCTGCCCAAAATCATGGAGGCCGATGGTTGGTTGACCGCCTTAAGAGCCGATAAAATAGCGGATGAATTCGGGTTCGAGTTCATTATAAAGGGAGGCGGAGACGAATATCAACGGATTATGGAAGTGAAGGACATGAAAGCTCCGATGATCATTCCGATCGACTTTCCCAAGGCCTATGATGTGAGTGACCCCTACATCACCAAGAAAATCACCTTGGCCGATCTTAAGCATTGGGAACTGGCCCCTACAAACCCGGCATCTTTGGAAAAGAACAGCATACCCTTTGCCATCACCTCCTTTCCACCTGAAAATCTTCCTGACTTCTTGAAAAATCTGAGAAAATCAGTGGCGTATGGCCTGAGCAAAACGGCTGCACTCTCCTCTTTGACCACCGTTCCGGCCAAATGGTTGGGCGTTGACCAGGATATGGGCACTTTGGAAGCCGGTAAAATGGCCAACTTCATCGTTACGGACGGTGATCTTTTTGAACCGGGCACTCAAATTATGGACAACTGGATCGAAGGGAAACCCTATGTGGTAAACGAACCCATTTCCGAATCCATCCTTGGGGAATACGATTTATCCGTAGGTGGCTTAAAGGCCGTATTGTCCATTATCGGAAAAGGCCCTAAGTACCAAGCCGAATTGACATTGACCGATGGATCAAAGGAAAAGGTGGAATTTAAAATGGACGGGGATCTTCCTGTCCTTAAATTCACGGTCAAGGGAAGCCAATACAATCTGAAAGGTTGGACCAAACAAGAAAAGGGAATGACCGTGCTTAACGGTACTGGCACCCTGAACTTTGGGGAGGACCAACCTTGGACCGCCCGGATGAAAGAAAAAGGAAGGGGCACCTTGGGAGCTCAAAAGATACAGGATAAGGGTCCTGTCGACTTGGGTGAGGTATTCTATCCATTCTTGGCCTTTGGCAGTCCGGAAAAGATTGCATCCCGATCCATTTTAATCACCGATGTCACCGTTTGGACGAACGAAGATGAAGGAATCCTCATGGACACGGACGTGCTTCTTGAAAATGGCAAGATTGCCAAGATCGGGACCGATCTCAGTGCCAAGGATGCCTTGGTATTGGACGGTACGGGCAAGCACCTGACCCCTGGAATCATTGATGAGCATTCCCATATTGCCTTGGGCGGTATCAATGAAATGGCACCAAATTCGGGAATGGTCCGGATGCAGGACGTGATCGACCCCGATGACCCGGGCATTTATAGGGCTTTGGCCGGGGGCGTCGTTGCGGCGCAGCTCCTACATGGATCTTCGGATCCCATTGGGGGCCAGTCCGCCCTAGTAAAATTCAAATGGGGGGAGGATGCCAAGGGATTGTTGATCCAGGGCGCTGACCCCTTCATAAAATTTGCCCTTGGAGAGAACGTGAAACGTTCAAAAAACAACGTATCCATACGATTTCCAAGGTCCTTGATGGGCGTGGAACAATTTTATACCAATGCCTTCACTGAGGCCTTGGATTACAAAAAGGAATGGGATGCCTATAGAAGCTTGGGCACAAAGGAAAAAAGGACCGCAGTGGAACCCCGTAAAAACATTCTTCATGAGACCATGTTGGAAATCTTGGAGAAAAAACGGTTCATTACGGCCCACTCCTACCAGGATAAGGAAATGTTGATGTTGATGGAGGTCGCGGAGCGGTTTGGTTTTGCCCTGAACACGTTCACCCATGCATTGGAGGGCTATCGGATCGCGGACCGAATGAAGGAACACGGGGTCGGGGGCAGCACATTTTCCGATCGTTGGAACTATAAATGGGAGGCTAGGAACGGGACCCCGTACAATGCCCCCATCATGGACCGTGAAGGTGTGGTCACTGCATTGAACTCCGATAGCGGTGAAACAATGCGACACTTGAACCATGAGGCAGCAAAGATGGTCAGATATGGGGGGCTCACACCAGAGGAAGCCCTTAAAATGGTCACCTTGAACCCGGCAAGGCTCTTGCACCTGGACGATACCATGGGAAGTATCAAAGTCGGTAAATCCGCGGATGTTGTCCTTTGGACAGGAGATCCACTGTCGCTTTATTCCAAACCTGAAAAGACCATCATTGAAGGGGCCATTTATTTTGATCTGGCCAAGGATGCGCAGTTGCGCAGGGAGAATTCAAAAGAGCGTGCCAGACTCCTCAAAAAAATGGAAGGGTTGGAAGGCACCGAGAACGTATCAACCAGAATATCCTTGGAACGGTTGGAATTCCATTGTGAGTCCTTGGAGATGCAGTACTAAATAATCAAGAACATGAAAAACAAGACATTGTATACGATATTGACCATGATACTGATCCTTTCGAGCCTTTTGGAAGGATTGGATGCCCAGATTCTTCCGATGGTTGCCAAGGAGCAGGAAACTCCCATCCTTTTGGTTGGGGGGACCGTCCATACCGGAGATGGCCGGGTACTGGAGGACACCGCGGTCGGATTTGACAAGGGGACCATTACCTTCTTGGGCAAAGCCTCTGATCTGGACGCCAATGGGATCGATTATAAGATCATAGACATAACCGGACAACAGGTATATCCGGGTTTTATCCTTTTGAATTCCATTATCGGTATCAACGAAATCAGTGGCGTTCCGCATACCAATGATACCTTGGAGGAAGGGGATTATCTTCCCAACCTACAAACAGTCTACGCCTTTGATATGACATCAACTTTTCTTCCACCTTTGCGGTTCAATGGGGTTCTTTACATTGAATCGATTCGATCAAGAGGTGTCATTCCAGGCACCTCATCGGTAATGTCCTTGGATGGCTGGAACTGGGAGGAAGCCGTATTCAAAAGGGCTGCGGCCATACACCTCGATTGGCCCTCTGCCCTATCGAGTTATTATGATGCCGAGACGAACAGCAGGATGCTCCGCCCCAATACTTCTTACGAAAAGATTACCGGTGAACTGGAAAAATTGTTCTCCGATGCCAAGCAATACGAACAAATGCCCACTGCCCAAACCAATTTGAAGTTGGAGGCCTTAACGAATCTGTTCCAAAAAGAAAGGGTACTTGTCATCCATGCGAATGAACCCAAGGAAATCATACAGAGCATCACCTTTGCCAAGTCCTTTGGCATTGACCAAATCTCCTTGGTGGCCTCTGAGGGTTCCCTGGAAGTTGTCGATTTTCTCAAGGAAAACCAAGTTCCGGTGATTGTACCGCCTACCTACAACCTCCCCAGAAACGATGATATGGACTATGATGCCTTTTATGGTTTGCCAACAAAATTGCAACGGATGGGCATCGAGGTATCCATGTACCATGTGGGATCGTTGTCCAACTCCATCAATCTGCCCTTTTATGCGGGAACATCGGTGGCATTTGGGATGAAAAAGGAGGAAGCCCTGAAAACCATTACTTTGCATCCCGCAAAAATTCTGGGAATTGACGATAAGCTGGGGTCCATTGCCATGGGCAAGACAGCCAGTCTATTTGTGTCCAAGGGGGATGCACTCGATATACAGACCAATGCGTTGACCTTGGCATTTATTGGCGGCAAGCAGATCGATTTGGAAGGACCACAACAATTGGACTACAAACGCTATTCCTCCAAATTAGGCCAGAACGAATAGATAGATGGGAAAAATTGAAGCAACGATAACCGGAATCAGTGACTGGATTTGGGGATTTCCCCTATTATTGCTGTTGGTGGGTGGCGGAATATATCTTTTGGTGTATTCCAGGTTATTGCCGTTCAAGCATTTCTGGCATGCCCTTCAGGTCATCAGGGGAAAGTACGAGACGGCCTCGAATGTTGGACAGATCAGTGCTTTCAAGGCATTGACCACAGCCTTGTCCTCCACCTTGGGCATGGGCAATATTTCAGGGGTGGCCCTTGCCATTACGATGGGTGGGCCTGGTGCCCTTTTCTGGATGTGGATCAGTGCCTTGATCGGGATGGCGACCAAATATTATACCTGTTCCCTTTCCGTCATGTACAGGGGTACCGATGATTCGGGGGAATCTCAAGGGGGGCCCATGTATGTCATCGTCAATGGTCTAGGCAAACCATGGAAACCCCTGGCCATTTTCTTTTCAATGGCAGGGATCTTTGGCTCACTTCCCATTTTTACGGCAAACCAGTTGACCCAGGTCGTCGTGGAAGTGATGCCCCTCTCGTTTATGGGACCATCCAAGGACCTGACCCTTTCAATGGTGGCGATCGTAATCTGCTTTTTGGTGGGTCTGGTCATATTTGGGGGAATCAGGCGCATAGCAAACCTGGCCAGTCGACTGGTCCCTTTTATGGTCACTTTGTATTTTTTATCTGTTAGCTATATTTTGGTGGTCAACCATGGTAGGATCATTCCGGTCCTAATGGACGTATTTAGGGATGCCATGACCGGCGATGCGGTGTTGGGGGGAAGTCTGGGTGCCATCATCATTATGGGGGTACGAAGGGCCGCCTTTTCGAATGAGGCAGGTATCGGCACCGCTCCCTTGGCACATGGTGCCTCAAAGAACACCGAACCGATCAAGGAAGGACTGGTAGCGATGTTGGGGCCCTTTATCGACACCATAGTGGTATGTACCTTGACCGCCATTGCCATCTTGGTCACGGGAAGTTGGCAGCGTTCGGACCTCAGTGGTGTGTCCATTACTTTGGAAGCTTTCGTTTCTGCCATGCCTGTAATAGGTGCCCCGTTGTTGATCTTTATCGTGGCCATATTCGCATTGACCTCTTTGTTCACCTATTCCTATTATGGATCGAAATGTGTGGTATTCCTGTTTGGAGCCAAATATCGGAACATCTATAACTACCTGTATATCGCGGGCATATTCCTTGGCTCGGTTTCCTCCTTGGCCGGTGTCGTGGGCATCATCGATATCAGCTTTGCCCTAATGTCCATCCCCACCATGGTTTCGGCGATTTTATTGGCACCGCGCATCAATGCGGCCAACGCATCCTATTTCAAGAAAATTGAACTGCAAAAACAACTAGCTTAAAAATCCTATTATGAAAAAAATCTTTGTACTCCTAAGCCTGTTGGCCATAGCGAACCTATTTGGCCAAGAACAACGGTTCCAGGGCCAACCCCCTGTGAATGCCGTACCAACGGATTCCAAACCGGTCCAAAAGCAATGGAAGGGACAGTTTGCCTTTCCGGATCAAGGTATAACCTTCTCCAATGAGTTCGACGGTGCCCGGTTGAACGGCTTGGTCCAGAACAATGACAGTACCTATACCCTATTGATCACTTCGGAGAACACTCCGATCAATACCAGTCCGTGGTATGCGTTCAAGGTTTGGGGAAAGCGTCCTATGACCATTGATGTATGGCTGACCTATCAAGCGGACAACAAACACAGGTACTATCCAAAGCTCAGCCATGACGGAGTGCACTGGACCGCATTGGATTCCCTTCGTTATGTTGAGATTGGTAAGGGAGAAAAGGCCTTTGGCCCCGGCTCCTTGCCTGAAAAGGTCAAAATGCGATTGGAAGTGGGCCCGGATACACTCTGGGTCGCTGGACAAGAATTGGAAAATTCGGCCCGGGTAAATGCCTGGATGGACAGTATTTCCCAGAAAAAGTTCGTGACCAAGAACACCATTGGAAAGAGCCGTGAGGGCCGGAACCTCAATTTGCTCAGCATTGGCGATACGGACTCCAAAAATATGATTATGATCATTTCCAGACAGCATCCCCCTGAGGTAACAGGGTACCTGACTATGAAATCCTTTGTGGAGACCCTTTCCTCGAATACCAAATTGGCCAAAAAGTTCCGAAAGGAATTTACCATCTATGTGGTCCCCTTGATGAACCCTGACGGGGTCGACAATGGGTTTTGGAGACATAATACCGGTGGAATAGACCTCAACCGGGATTGGGCCAATTTTAACCAACCGGAAACCTCTGCGGTCAAGGATTTCATGGAAGGGATGGTCGAGAAGACCCAAGGGAAGTTCTATTTCGGCATAGATTTCCATTCCACTTGGGATGATATTTACTATACCGTGGATCCGGAACTCCATGGAAACATGCCCAATTTGGTCTCCACCTGGCTGGATGGCCTAAAGAAGCGCATCGAGGGATATGATCCCAATATCAAGCCTAATGGGGATTTGGTCCCTACCACGGTATCAAGGAACTATTTCTTCGTAAAACATGGTGCCGAGGCCTTGGTCTTTGAGGTCGGGGACAATACCCCAAGGGATTTTTTAAAGGAAAAGGCGGAGAAGGGCGCCGAAGCACTTATGGAGATCATGTTGGAGCGTATCAAGGACATTCCCTGACCCGGACAAAAGAGCAAAACCCGGAATCCAGAAAAGCAACATTAAGTACCTTAAAAATAAACCCATGAAAAGAATGCTATATTTTCTTCCCTTACTACTATTTACCCAATGTACCCGTGAGTTACCTGCCGAACCGACAGGTTTGGTCACGGAAAATGCCATGGTCGTCTCTGCACGTAGGGAAGCTTCGGAGATAGGCGTTGAAATCATGAAAAAAGGCGGGAATGTTTTCGATGCCATGGTAGCCACCGAACTTTCCCTAGCGGTGGCCTACCCTTTTGCGGGAAACCTCGGGGGCGGGGGATTTATGGTCTATCGCAAGAGTAATGGTGAAGTGGGAAGTATCGATTACAGGGAAAAGGCTCCATTGGCCGCCCATAGGGACATGTATCTCGACTCCCTGGGCAATGTCATACCTGGGCTGAGCACATCTGGGGGAACCGCCGTAGGTGTCCCAGGTACCGTGGCCGGGGTTCTGGAAGTCCACAAGAAATTCGGAAAACTGCCCCTCAACAAAATCATGGAACCCATCATTGCCTTGGCGAGAAAAGGGGTCGTGGTGACCGAAAAACAGGCCAAAAGATTAGAAGGTACCCGAAAACGATTCATTGAAGCTAATAGTGACAGCACCAAGTTCGCGACCGTGTACAAAGCTGGTGATACCATCAAATACCCGGCATTGGCCACCACCTTGGAAAAGATCATGAACGAGGGACGTGATGGGTTCTACAAAGGGGAGGTAGCCCAAAAAATAGCGGCCTATGTACAGGCAAAGGGAGGTGTGATCACGGAGGAGGATCTCGCTAGGTATGAGGCCAAGTGGAGATCGCCCATTGTATTTGACTACAAGGACATCAAGATCATCTCAATGGGTCCCCCCAGCAGTGGTGGTATGACCATGGATCAGATCTTTACCATGATAGCACCCTATGAAATAGCTAGCTATGGCCACAATTCGACAAGGGCCATCCAATTGTTCACCGAAGCTTCCAGAAGAGCCTATGCGGATCGGAACCATTACCTTGGTGATCCCGATTTCGTGGACATTCCCTATAAGGGGCTCATGGACGTTGACTACTTAAAGTGCAGAATGGCCGATTTTACTTTTGATAGGGCCACCTTGTCCTCGGAAGTAGGCCATGGAACGGTGGAAATTGTGGAAAGCAGCGAGACCACCCACTACTCCATTATCGATGCGGAGGGCAATGCCATCAGTGCGACCACGACCCTGAACGGTGGATACGGTTCCAAACTTTATATTGATGCCTTGGGATTTTTCCTGAACAATGAAATGGATGATTTCAGTACCAAGCCCGGTGTTCCCAATATGTTCGGTCTTCCTGGCTCCGAGGCCAACAGTATTGCACCCGAGAAACGAATGTTGAGCAGTATGTCACCGACCGTAGTGGAAAGGGACGGCGAGCTTTACATGGTCGTCGGCACCCCTGGAGGTTCCACGATCATCACGGCCGTGGCCCAGACCATACTCAATGTCCACGAGTTCAATCTCAGCATGCAGGATGCCGTGAACGCTCCGCGGTTCCACCACCAATGGATGCCCGATGTAGTCGTGTTCGAACCCGAAGGCTTTCCTTTGGAAACCATTGAAACCCTAAAGGCAAAAGGCTACCAAATCAATGAGGGCAGGACCCGGATCATAGGAAAGGTAGACGCCATCCGAGTGCTGGAAGACGGCAGACTTGAGGGCGGGGCGGACAAACGAGGGGACGATACCGCTGCGGGATATTGACCACCCAGAGAACCAAACCCTACTTGGTAAAACGCATACTGATGATTTTTGAGACCATTGACTTTACGTATCCTATACACCTTCAAGGTAAGGGAATTTACCCATGAAAGATTGAAACGTTCTTCCTCAAATATCGCTTACCCTTTATATTCCTGATTGATATCCCTTTAATTTAAAAGCCAAAGACACCTTGGGGCGATTACAAACAAAAAATTGAACTTTACATATTATAGTAAAGGAATTTTCAAAAACCAATAAATTCAATTATTGGTTGCGGTTTATGGAAAATCACGATATTCAACCAATGGTATCCACTTCCTTGATTAGGTATCCAACGTTAGAAAAATGCATTGAAAGAAGGTAAACAAGCCCAAAAGCTATCAAAATTCCCCAAAAAATGCCCTGTATATCCACCGCAAAGTGAAAACCCATGATTCCAAAAGCAATAGGAATCATAGCTAACAATGCAACAATTATCCATCTACCAACGACCAAAAGTATAACTGGTAACAGTTCCACCACACCCACTGTTGGCATTATAAATTTATTGGCCAATAGTCCTTTGTAAACAGCAATGGACTCCTCGGTCATCACACGGTCGTGAGGCAGAAATCCAAAAAACTTATACAATCCGAATAGGATCAAGGTAACCCCCAATCCTATTTGAACCATTTAATCTATTCTTCTGGACATTCCTTTTATTTCTTGGTAAAATGATATCCAACCGATTCAACGGCAGAAGTGATTTCCTCTGCTGGATAGTGGGTAGGTAGAGATAAGTAGATTAAAGATTTGCATTTCGTGTCCTTGTTTTGGTCTACTATTTGATCTACATTATACATTCTCCCATTTTATTTTTGTGAGTCTATTTGATATGGACAGAATTATTTCCAAAATGCTTTCCTCTTTTGGCAATTTTCCATAAACCAAATACTCAAACTCATTGCGATAGGTATCTTTAAGTTGGTTCCATGTTTTTTCAGGTTCTTTGAAAATCAATGCTTGTTTTGGGTGGTACTTTAACCAATCATTGTTGTTCTTAAAACTTTGCGTATCATCATGGGCTACCCTTAGGAGCATTTTATCAAATGCACCCGAATTGAAAAATCCTAGAACCGTTTCATCCTTTAATAATTGATGAATATCGTATACATGCCTAATTTTGTTGTTCAAATCCTCAATTGGGTTTTTAGTATGGGAAAACCGGACCAAACTCATTATTTTTTCGCAAAGTGTTCTTTTGACATCCAACACAAGTACTTCAAAGGGTAATAATCCATAAGTCTCTGCTAGTTTGGTTTGGTTTGAGTCAACCATCATTTCATAGATATACGTATTGACGACCTTCTTAATATATGGTTCAAAGTGACCTAACCACGTAGCTTCAACAATGATAGTATCCCTTACTTGTCCAAAATCGCCCTCAAAGATTTTGGGATAGTTATAGGCAATCTTTCTTATCATTCCCATTTTATTGGTGATTCCATCAATATCCACCTCCTCGAATGGTTCTACTATTTCCTTGGTTATTCTTTTAAGCTTGTTCTTTAATTGGCTCCCCGTCTCTTCTTCCCTGCGCAATACTACCAAATCAATATCTTCACTAAAACGGTCAATGTATTTAAAACACTTTGACAAAGCTGTACCCCCCTTAAATATGGCCTCATCTTTGTTTGCACTTTCATAAATGAGCTTTAGGGCATAGCATATCCAATAATCCTTTTCCACGTAAATTTCTAGAATATCCATACGTTGGGCAGTTGCCCTTATCGCCTCAGCAAAGAGTTCACTATTAGTGTGCAGATTCATACGATATTCCAATTTGGTTGTGTTGTCAATGTGGTATCACGCAAATTATATCTATAGATAGTAAGTGGATTAAGTGAGTTTTTCAATTCTTTTATATCGATTGCCACATCAAGTTGTTCTAATAGTGCTCCCAACAAAGCCCTTACCCGTGGTGGGTACAAGAGAGCATACTTGATGAGTACATCCAATTCTTTGGGTGTCATTTTCCCTAAACGTCTTAAAAAAATAAGAATAGCGGATTTTTTATCAACATCCGGAATGCTATTAAGGTCTTTCATGGCATCCAAAAAACCCAACATCCTATAATTTTTATCAGTAACGGGTGCGTAGCTCTTTACGGGCTTTGCTTTGATGCCGCCTCTATTAATATATATGCGCTTTTCGGCACTTGCTATTTTGTATAGTGACGGTATTTGGGTAGTCAGGTTCAACTGATTGTACAAAGAGGTTCCGGTTATATAGGCTATTCGCTTACCATCTTCGTATAAATATGGTCTTAGAATATCCTCTTCCCTTGGCTTTAGTTCTCCAAAAACCGTTACATTGGGTTTGTAAAAAATGCCTTTGGACAATTTTCTTATAATTCCTTTTTTTTGTAGTCGTTCCAAGGCCTTTGCAGCGGTTACATATTCTTCTGACCGAATAGGTAAATCGGCATAACCAAAAGTACTGTCCTTCGGGAGTTCCGCTATTTTATCCGCTATTTTTTTCGCAATTGTCATTACAATGCAAAGATATCCAAATAAATTACATGTCAAGTTTTATGCGCAAAAAACTTGACATATTGATTAAAAAGATTATTCGATGATCCGCCTTGATATTAATTAGTCACAAGATATTATTGGTATAGGTTTTTAACAAACCACTCAATATGTTACTAGAAATTTCTCTTTGATGTGAACATACATTCCTCCACCATCCCTTATATTTTCAAAAATAGAGGCAATAGGAAATACACCGCAATGGCCAACACAAGAATGGAAATTAAATTCATTAAAAAACCAGTACGTACCATATCGGGGATTCTAAGGTAGCCCGATCCAAAGACCACCGCATTTGGGGGCGTTGCCACTGGAAGCATAAAAGCACAGGAAGCGGCAGTGGTACAGGCAACCATCAACACGAACGGATCAACATCCAAGGTCACCGCCAATGGTGCCAAAACAGGCAACATCATGGCCGTAGTGGCCAAATTCGAGGTGACTTCCGTCAAAAAATTTATGCAGGTTATGACCAATAATATCAACGTAAGCAAGGGTAATCCATCAAAGAATGTCATTTGTGAACCCAGATAAATTGCCAACCCACTAGTCTCAAAACCACTAGCGATGGCCATTCCTCCACCAAACAACAGAATTATCCCCCAAGGAATCTGAACAGCTTCTTCCCATTTTATCATCTTCCTACCCTTTCCAGCAGGCAAAATGAACAAAACAAGTGCCGCTCCAATGGCTATTATGGTATCATCTATCCCAGGAACAATCTTTTGTAATAAGAACGACCGTGTTATCCAACAGAGTGCGGTAAGAACAAAAACGGCCATAACAATCTTTTCTTCCCTTTTCATAGGTCCCAGTTCCTGTATAAGCCTATGGATCTCTTCCCTTCCCCCAGGAAATCTTCCTTGCCGCAACGGGTAGGCAATCCGCGTAAGGTATAGCCATGCCAAAATCAACAGTAGAATCGATATCGGAAGTCCAAACTTCATCCATTGCCAAAAACTGATATCCAACCCATAGGCCTTCTGTACAAAACCGGCGAAAACCAGATTGGGTGGGGTACCTATCAATGTTGCTATCCCTCCAATGGATGCCGAATATGCGATGGAAAGCATCAGCAACTTGCCAAAAACAGCATTTTCGTCCTTGGCGGTCCGTGGATTGTCCTTTAACTGTTTTACAATGGATATGGCCATCGGCATTACCATCACTGCAGTGGCCGTGTTCGATATCCACATGGAAAGAAACGCAGTAGCCACCATAAATCCTAATACAATGGTATACATATTGGTACCAATGGCCCTTATGATATGCAATGCGATTCTCTTGTGCAGGTTCCATTTTTCTATGGCCATTGCCAACATAAACCCACCCATGTACAAGAAAACATATTTATGGCCATAGTTAGCTGTGGTTTCCTCTAGGCCCAGTGCCCCCAACATGGGAAACAAAACAATGGGAAGCAGCGCCGTGGCAGCTATCGGAAGCACCTCCAAAATCCACCAAACACCTATCCATAAGGTAACGGCCAAGATATCCCTTCCTTGGGAGGAGAGACCCTCCCCGCTAAAAAAGAAATGAATGAGAAGAAACAGAATCGGACCAAGTAAAAGGCCCATACGTTTATATGACATGTTTTTTGAATTGATTTGGTATGGTTATATAAAAAAGAGGCGTTGATCTATGATCGAACCGCCTCTTTTCGCAAAGATTACAAGATTTAATTCATATGTTCCTTGTCCATCCAGTACAACAGGTAAGGAATGTTATAGGCATGGGTCCATCCAAATACGCGAAGTCCTTGATTGGTTTCCCAATTGGTAAAGCTCTTTTTACTTTTTGGCAAATAGGAAATCTTGACCAGATCTTCGCTAAAAGCTTCCGCATTTTCATAGGACGCTGGTTCTTTGGGCAGTTCTCCGATCATTAGTACTTTGGCTCTCTCAAGAGCTTCATTCAGATACACTTTTTCCCCACTGAACTCATATCCTATCAACAATGGATATATGGTCGCCAAATATGATTCCATCTCATGGTTCAAGGGAGGCACATCCCTGACCCAGCGAGCATGTTTCAAAAGAGCTTGTCTCACGGTTTCATCACCGGTTATCTGTTGGTACTTATAAAGTCCTTGGGCAACATAGGTCTGACTATACCCATATCTATCCAAGAGTAGGTTTCCTCCCTGACGTTCCTGGAATTCCAACATTAACTTGACCCTATCGTCCAGTTCGTCCTTATACTTTTGGAGCTTGGTGGCATCGTACAGTTCAACAAGGTTTAAAACGGATAGATATAACCTTCTTCCCCTTAGATCATGCTCCCCCCATATTCTGTTGATATAAGTATCCCCAGTCATTCTGGCCACTTCGAGGGCCCTATGGTCGGCAGAAAGGTAATATGATGCAATCCAACCTTGTATCCATACATGGGCACTCAAAAGAGCATACCAGTGTTCATTGGCATGCCTTCTTCCTATGCCCAAATAGGGGGTGGACTTGGGTTCATCCTCATAGTTCCAGAAGTCTATGGCATCATTTATCTCCCCATAATAGGTTCTTTTTTTGGGCCAATGCACATTGTCCACATCCATGGTATGCCTACTCATGGCTTGGGCCAAATTATAATATTTGGAGTCTCCTGTCCGCATAAAGTTGGTCCAGAGCATGAAGTCCACTGTGGGTTCATTATTGGTCCATTGTACCCATTTTCCATTAAAGTAGTAACTTTTCCCATCCCCATAGTTGAAAATCCCATACCACGGCTCATGCTTTTGGTTATAGGCCCACCATTGGTATTTATATTGCAGGGCGTTCTCAAATTCCGGATGCTTGGATGAAAAAGGGGCCATATTACCGTATGCCTTGGATTGGGTATACCACTCAGGTGTGGCATGCGCCACTGGGTTTTCGATGATATAATCCATCTTTTTCCCTACTTTATCCATAGCATCGTTGTTGTGGAAGTAATAGACAAACTCTGTGGTCTTGGTAATCCCTTGGGCAAAATTGCCCAACATGCCCCCATCCGGTTCGGTATTATGTCTAGCAAAGTTCATGGGACCGTTTTCCTTGGGCCAAACACTGCCCAAAAGAGTTCCATTGGCAGGATCGACCTCAATCCCTTTGGGATATTCCTTCATAAAGTTTTTAATCCCAACGCCTACTCCTCGTTTTCCGTCGGTAACGTTGAGCCATCCTTTAGCCCTTTCCACTATTGCTTTACTTTCTTCCCCTTCTGAAACAGTGGCCCTAAATTCCAAAGCCGTATCGGGATTGTTCCCATCGTCCTCCTTTTTGAAACCGTTGAGGTACAAACTTCTTAAACTGGTGCTCTTTCTCCTTGCCGGGCCTTGTTGTAAAAGTTGAACTGGGGATTCCCCATTGGCAGCGATTTCCTCCAGAAAAGTATTGGCTTTGTCTTCTTTCCAGCTTCCTTCATATAGAGGCATTGAAACATTTACTTCATTATCCAGATGGTATTTAAGCTGAAGCCCACAGGCTGCAATTTGATCATTGGGCTGAGTCCAACCCATATCGTTCTCAGTGTTCTCCGTTACGATTATCTTATTTTGTGTGGCAATATTGGCATGTTCCCCTTCTTGTGGTTTATGTTTGTCCGGGATTCCTGTATAGGTCATGGTATGCAAAACTTTTATGTAGCTTTTTCCCGCATAGGCGTGCAACCAAATGGTAAAAGGGGACAGATTGTTATCCGATCTGCTATAGGTATAGGTTCCTTCTATCCGGAATATACTGTGCATCGGGCCAGATCCTTTCTCCCTGAACACCTCATTTATCACCGCTTTCGAAGTATCTATTCCGGCATCATCCAAAAGATCGAGAAAAGAACCCCTATTTTTTCCTGGTGAAGAAACAATGAGCTCCTCCTTATCAAACTTTCCATCTTTGTTGGAATCCAAAAACACTTCATCCAAAAAACCATTCCCTTTTTTATGTATGGAGAAGGACAAAGGCCCTGTATTCACCTCTATCCCACCTTGGGGCCGCATGTTGTTCATGGAAACAATCTTTTCTTTGGGAAGTATGGGTATTACAGAATCACCATATTCCAATATGTATTCTGAGTCTTTTTCGGAGAAAAAGAAAACCCATACCCATTTAACACTTTCGTCGGTTGGCCCCCAATTGCTCACTTCTGTGGTTTGACAAGGAATCTCAGTACCTCGGGATGTCAACAGACGTAGATGGTCCACCGAATGGAGTGTACCTTTTGGAAAAGGAATTCCAAGGGTTATTGGTGCACCTTCTTTATTGTTCTCTATGGTAATGTTGACCTGCTTGCCCTTTTCTGGGGTCCCACAGGATTTAAGCAAAAAACATGTAAGTAATATTAAAGCTAGTATTCTCATTTGTGCAATACGATTATACATTTTACAGACACAATGCAGCCGCGCCCAATATGGGAGCATCCATTAAGTCTGATGTTTCAATTTTTGTTTGTTCCAATTGTTTTTGATAAGCAAATGAAATTAAGGTTTCATGCATCGATTCTTTAAAAAACGCATATGCCTTGCTTATGGATCCGCCAAGGACTATGGCTTGGGGAGCATACATATAAAGAATGGCCTTGATGGCTTCTCCTAGATGAACTCCGTATTCCTTGTACGCCTGTAGAGCTAACTTATCTTTATCCATGGCCTTCCTGAATAAGGCTTTGGCCGACTCCCCGTATTTTTCATCAAAGAAAAAACTACCTGCATAATGCTCCATAATCCCATCCTTATAAGGAATCATACCTACTTCCCCCGCTCCGCACAGTACGCCATTGTATAGCTTTCCATCCACCAAAATGCCCATACCCAATCCTGTTCCCAATGAAAGCGCTACACAATTCGAATATCCCATGGCTTTCCCAAAATGCTTCTCGCCCAACGCGAAACAGTTGGCATCGTTGTTAATATGGACAGGCACATTGTACCGATCTTGAACTTTTCTTCTCAAAGGAACTTTTGTCCAAGATGGAATGTTTTGTACATCATATACCATTCCTGAATCTGGATCTACTACCGCGGGAACACCTATACCTATGGCTCGAATTGAATCAGTCATAAGCTCATCAATGGCCCCAAACACCTTATTGAGGGCAATTTCCTCTGAATCATCTCGATTTACTTCAATGAGATGGGTATCCACTATTCTGTTTCCCATCACCCTGCCCGATTTGATCTTAGTTCCACCTATATCAACCCCAAGAACCTCTGCTCCAATCCCTTTCACTGTTCCTTCTTTAAGCTTATCGTCTTATTATTTACCAAGGGTTTGGCCCAAAAGCCGATGGAAAGAATAAATGCCAAGGGCAGTATCAGAAAAAACATTCCAGATTTCAGGGTCAACATTTCACCCAGCCCCCCTACCATAAATGGAATGACCGCCCCACCTGCTATACCGGTACATAAAATTCCGGACAACGAACCATGGTGTTCCTTTACCGAGTTGAGCGCCAATGAAACTATAATGGAATACATTACCGAAATAAAGAATCCTACCATTGGAAAACCTATCAATGCCATTTGGGATGAGCCTGTCAAGGCCAAAATAAGACAGACTATGGTTATGGATGTTGCGAAAATCAACAGTTTCCGGCTATCCATAAACTTCAACAATAGAAGGCCCAGCAGACATCCTACCGTCAACATGGCCCAAAAATAGGATACAGTGTCAGCTCCTGTGGTTTGTGGGTCAAGTCCGTGGTATTCGGATAAGAATTGGGATATCCAATTTCCAACACCTTGTTCCGTACCCACATAACAAAACATCCCTATAAAATACAGTAAGGTCCATTTGTTTTTCAATAAATCCCAATAGGAGCTTTTGTCCCCTGCCCTTTCCTCCTCAGTCTTTTCAAACTTTGGATATTTGGTAAAAAAAACATAGAAAAACAACAAAAGGGATATTCCGGCAAACACAATATAGAGCGAGGCCCAAGGCAAATCCTCAGGCACCCATCCCCGCAACATGTCTGCAATCATATCGTTGGAAACCTCTTCCTTGTTCACCAAGTATTTATAGAGATAAGGACTTAAAAAAGACGCTGACCCAAACACCAATTGCGCCAGTACCGAGTTGAAGGCAAAATGTTCCTCACCTCCGGCCACGCGTAACATGGGATTAATAATGACCTGAAGGACCGCCATACAACAACCCAGTATAAATAGTGTAATACTGAACACGCTGTACTGTGGGGTAAGGGCAAAGCCCATAGAGGCAATGGCCATTACCAGAAAGGATACGGACAGTAAGGTCTTCTCACTAAACCTTTCGGAAAGGAACCCTGCAGGTATGGACATGATCCCATATGCGATAAAGAATGTAAATGGCAGTAGGCCTGTCAAAGTCAGACTTAGATCAAAACTACCCTTAACATCCACTATTATGGAGTTCAGTATGTTGGTGATGAAGGATATTACAAAGAATACGATCATTACCAACCCAATGATGTGAAAATATCTTTTGGTTGTGGCCTTGTTGTGCTCCATTTTTGGTTGGTTATTTTAATCTTGGGGTTCCAAATATTGGTCCACTCCTATTCTGTACCCAGCATGGGGAACAATTCCTTGATTTCTTCTTCGGTCGGTTGTTTTCCATACTCGCAAATCTCAAAGAACTCCACCTGCTTTACTTTGGAGACATCCACGTTGGGATACCACTTCTTTACGACTTCCAAAGTGCCGGCATCGGGTTTTCTGTTCATCCATCTGTCCTTCAGCCATGCCAGTCTTTCCTTTTCTCCTTTGGGAATGGTGGCAAGGTCCATTCCATTGGTCCATGGCAACCATTCGAACATTTGTGAATCGTGGGCCGCCAAACCTTTGACTTTGGTATCGATCACATCATCCACTATCACCGCAATGTCTTTTTGGAATGGGTATGGCTTTTTAAAGTGGTCGCTCATGTATAGAAAAACTGGATTCTTTTTAAGGGGTGGTGTGTCCGGAGCTACGTTGGGCACAATGTTCATGTAGGCTGCATCTTGTACAACGGAACCTGCATTTCTATGATCGGGATGATAATCATTGGGTCTCAACCCTAAAACGATATCAGCGTTCCAGCCACGTATTCTTCGGATTACCTCCAGTCGAACGTTCAAAGTGGGAAACAGCTCCCCATCATGGTTATCCAGAACTTCGTATTCCGCAATACCCAAAGCTTTGGCCGCATCCTTGGCCTCTTGTCTGCGCTTTTTGGCCAATGGCCCTCCTCCCATGCTTTGGTGGCCTGCGTCTCCGTTGGTCAACGCCAAAAATTTCACATTGTGGCCCATTTTTGCAAAGAGTGCTGCAGTACCCCCGAATTTTGAGTCACAGTCATCAGGGTGTGCCCCAATGGCTATAATATTGAGTACTTTTTTTTCTTGTGCCTGGATGGTTGCAAAGGCAAAGCAAAGGCAAATTGCCATCATTAATTTTCTCATCGTATAATCTATATTAGGTTCCTTAAAAATTTAATAATTGTGATTTTGGTCGATTCTTTTAAAGCAACTTTATGAAACGGACCCCTGTCCTTTTTGACAATGGCACCCATAGCATCATAAGTAGGGATTCATGGTCTTTTGGGGCGCTACCAATCAAACTAACTTAAATAATGAAAACACATTATAACGTAATCAAAGTCATTGCTTAGTTCTGTACAAAATTTGGGTTAATGTCCATCTCACGTTGTGGGATATAGAAAAACTCCCTTGTCCCGGTGATGAAGGGTTCAGCATCCTGGATTTTATCCACCATACCAAAGCGTTTTAAATCTGGCCATCTATGGTTCTCAAAAGCAAGCTCCACTCTTCTTTCCTGCAATAGTTTTTCTTCGAAGGTTCCTGGAGTGGAGGCATCAATATCGGGAAGATTTACCCTATTCCTAATCTCATTGATCAAATCATAGCTTTCGGGTGTTTCCCCCAATGCTTCGGCCAGCATAAGAAGTACATCTGCATATCTAAAAACCACAAAGTTGGTATCGGAATCGTTTTCAATTGCCAAATCAGATCGGTACTTTTTGATGTACCTAGCTTCTATGGTCTCTCCTTCCAAATCCACATAAGAATCCCCCATCGATATATCATACCGAAGGTCACCGTCCTCATATGCCTCCAACATGGAAACCGTAGGTCGGTTTCGCCCAAATCCTGAGCCTGTTTGCAAATCGGTACTGGGTGAAAAATCGTTGGTAAAAAGGCTTCCTTGTCCAATCCCCCCACTGATGTATTGCACCTCAAAAATGGATTCCGCATTGTTCTCATTGGCCACACCCCATAAATCGGCATAGTCTGGAAGCAGTTCATATCCATAATTGGCTATGATTCTCCGAAGTACCGTTTCAGCAGCAGAATCTTCACCCAAGGTCAGCAATACCTTGGCCAAAAGAGTAGCAGCCGCTCCCTTTGTTGCTTTTCCCACTTCACTGCCCGAGTAAGAAACCGGTAAGGCATCTTCGGCCGCGGTCAGGTCCGTGACCAATTGTCCCAAAATCGTGTTTTGGTCGACCTGTGTCAGCTCTTCCCCAGAGATATATGGTGTAAGCTGTAAAGGGATGTTTCCAAAACCGATGGCCATATGATAGTACACCAATGATCTAATGAACAGTGCTTCTCCTGTGACCCTGTTCTTTAGGGAGGCATCCATTTCCACATTAGGTATCCGTTCCAAAATCACGTTGCAATTGGCAATCACCTTGTACGATTCACTCCATGCGGAAGTAATCTGCTCGTTCAACGCATCTTCGGTAAAGGAATTGATTTCGGTGTATTGACGTGCCAACCCTGTGGCATCCGGACCTTGATCGGTATTATCGCTTCGCATCTCGAACATGGTCCAATACCCCCTTCCATAAATTCCTGTGCTTTGAAGCCCTGAATAACTTGCATTGATGGCCACTTCAAAATCATCCGCAGAATTATAGAAATCGGCTTCATTCCTATTGGATACTGGTGCAAGGTCGGTAAAGTCTTCACTACATCCGGCGAATAGAACCGTGCATAGTATTATATATAGAACTCGTTTCATGTTTTCCATTTTTTAGGTTAGAACTTTAAGTTTACTCCTAGGGTAAAGGATTTGGTCAATGGAAATGCTCCATAATCCTCGCCCGGGGTTAAACTGTTCGTGGTAATACTACTCACCTCTGGGTTGTAACCAAGGTAATCGGTAATCGTAAAAAGATTTGTTCCCGTAACATAGAACCTAAGTTTCTGGATGTTGCTTCCAAAAAGATTATTGGTTGGCAATGTATAACCCAAGGTCACATTCCTCAATCGGATATACGACCCATCCTCTACTTGGAAAGAAGACGGTCTGTTGTTATTTCCATGATTTCCAGATTCTCTGTCCGCCCGTGGAATCGACCCGTTCCCAGGGTCGGAAGGCGACCTCCATCGTTCATTGAAAATGGCATAGGAATTAAAATTGGCCTCCCCGTTCTTCATATGTCTTGAGGTAAGGTTCAAGATCTCATTCCCTTCGACTCCTTGGATCAAGAAGCTCAAATCTATGTTCTTGTACTTGAACCTATTGTTTACCCCCCAGGTAAAATCCGGAAAATAACTCCCGGTAACCGTTCTATCATCTGGAGTGATCTCTCCGTCCCCATCAATGTCCTTGAACTTGAAATCACCGACACCTGGATCAGGAGCCTGGGTATCCAGGGGAGCACTATCTATTTCTGCCTGTGATTGGTATATACCGTCCACTACATATCCGTAATAGCTTCCTATCGGGTCTCCTACCCTTGTTACGTGGCGTACACCGGCACTACCTGAAGAATAAATGGGTTCGTTTCCTTCATTGAGCGAAAGCACTTCATTCTTATTGGTTGAAAAATTGATATCCGTATTCCACGTAAAATCTCCTACAAAATTCTTGGTGCTCAACGCAATCTCAAATCCCCTGTTTTGTACTTCACCAAGATTTCTCAACGTAGTTTCAAACCCAGATACCGAGGAAATGGCAACATTCAACAACAAATCTCTGGTTTTTGTATCGTAGTAATCGGCCAAAAGAAAAACTCGATTGTTGAACAATCCCAGTTCAATACCTGCATCAATCTGTTCCGATTTCTCCCAAGTCAGATTGGGATTGGGAATGGTACTCTGGACCAAACCGTTGATTTCATTTCCTCCCAAGTTATAGTTTTGGGGGGATAATAGGCCAACGGCCCCATAATTGGGAATCTCAAAGTTACCCGTCTGCCCCCAACTCAATCTAAGTTTTAGCTCGGAAACGGTTTCTGACCCGACCAAGAACGATTCTTCGTTCAATCGCCATCCAACCGAGAAAGAAGGAAAATATCCCGTTTGGTTATTCTTTCCGAATCTGGATGATTTATCGGAACGAATCGTACCGGTAAACAAATACTTGTCCTTGTAACTGTAGTTGACCCTGAATAGAGAGGACAATAACGACCACTGTTCCTTTACAGAGGTGCCACCAAACACCTGTCCCCCACTGATGGTGGGAACCAAATCATCCGGATAGTTGTTGGCCAATACCTGTTTCAATGTCAAATTGTCCTTTTGGGCGGTATATCCCAAAACAGCATCCAAGTAATGGTCTCCAAATTCCTTTTTCCAATTGAGGGTATTCTCCCAAAGCCAATTGGTCTCTGTGGAAGATGATGCCTGTCCATACGGGTTACCATCCGCCGAATTTCTGTACAACAATGTGTTGGCACGGTAAAAATCCTGATTGTACAAATTAATGTATGCCCCTCCGAAGGTCTTAAAACTCAACTCCGGTAAAATATCGTAAGTCAATGCAAGGCTTCCCCTTGTCTGAAATTGGAATATTTGGTCATCCACGGCTTCGATGATTGCCAAAGGATTACTTGCCGTTGTGGTCCCACCTCCCAAATAGGATTGGTTGTTCAGTTGGTTTATGGTACCGTCAGGATTGTATGGACTCACTGTTGGAGAATGCACTATGGCTGAATAGACGATACCTGGAGGCGTGGCAAAATAAGGTGAAGATGCCGGTACCCGTTGGTTTTCGGTAACGGTCGGGGCCAATCTTACATCCAAGTTCAACTTTTTGGCAAGTTGGGAATTTAGGTTCAGCAGTACGGAGTACCGCTCAAACTTCGCCTTATCTATAACCCCGGTTTGGGAAAAATAGCCCGTGGATACATAAAAACTTGTCTTGTTCCTTACCGGTGATGCGTATGAAAAATTGTAACTCTGAACTATCCCGGTCTTAAAGATAAGGTCTTGCCAATCAGTATCCGTACCATCCCAGTTAACAAAGGATTCCGGTAGTTCGTAGTTGGCATTCCCTCTATCTCCGGGTCCTATGGGATCATTGATGGAAGCTCCATCAACAGAGGCCAGATAATTGTTGTTCCTGGCATCCGTAGTATAGTCTATCAATTCTTGGGCATTCATCAAATCCAACTTATTGGCAACGGACTGTATGCTCACATAAGAATCAAAAGAAAATACTCCTTCTTCAGAGTTGGACCCTTTCTTGGTGGTGATCAAAAGAACCCCATTACCTCCCCTAGATCCATAAATAGCTGCGGCACTTGCATCCTTGAGTACTTGAATGGATTCAATATCATTTGGATTTAGCGTAGCCAATGGATTAATGGTCGGGGGTTGGAACGTAGCCCTTCTATTGGCAACACCTCCCAACTGACTTGATGAGGTAAGGTTACGCGAAATAGGGATTCCGTCCACAACAAACAATGGGTCGTTTCCCGCAGAAATAGAACCTGAACCACGCACCCTAATGTTAGGGGCCGCTCCTGGTTCACCGGAGACTTCCTGTACCTGCACACCGGAAACTTGGCCGATCAGGGCACCTTCCGGGGTCAGTGCGGGAACCTCAACAATGGTTTCTGGGGTAATGGAGACTACAGAACCTGTCACCTTGGTTTTGGCCAATGTTCCATACCCCACTACCACAACTTCTTCAAGGGCAGCGGCATCCTGTTCCATGGAAACCGTGATGGAGGTCTGTCCTGCCACATTCACTTCTTTGGGTCTATACCCAATATAGGTTACTTGGATTTCGGTAACACCTGCTGGCAATGTAATGGTAAATTTCCCGTCAAAATCGGTAGTTGTACCCACTGTGGTCCCTTTGGCCACAATACTTGCCCCCGGCAAGGGCATACCTGCTTCGTCCAGAACCGTACCCGAAAGGTTGGACTGCGGCTTTGGTGCATCAATTCTTTTCTGGGGAACTAAATTGGGCAGTGGCCCCTTGTCTTTGTGCTTCACCACAATTTGCCTTGCGATCACCTCAAAGTACAGGTCCGTATCCTTGAAAAGTTCTTTCATGAAATCTTCAACACAAAGGTCTTTGCGGGATATGGATACCTTATGGTTCAGGTCAACATCGGAAGCTTCATAGAAAAACTTGTATCCGGTTGATTCTGTAATCATTTCAAATACATCCCCTAGCTTCGTATTCTCAAAGCTTATGGCAACAATATCCTCTTGCGTACATGATGCCGCTTTCAAATGGCCGAATATAAACAGTAAGAAAAAACAGCATAATATTCTTCTACCGACCTTTGGCGACAAAGCATGGATAGTTTTGGTTTTTTTCATAATTCTTTTAGTCTAGTTAGTTAAGTATTCGTTTTTTGGTCTACTGGTTCTTCAAATCATAAGCACTATTGTTTGTTAGGTTCTTTTATTGTTATTGTTTTTCCTTCTTTTTGATAGCTGAAGCGGGTATGGGTCTGAATTGTTTTCAAAACCCGGTCTATGTCCTCCACATCGAACATTCCCGTGAATCTTCGCTCACCCAATTCTTCAAATTGGTTTATAATCCGTATGTTATACTGACGCTCCAGCTTTTTTATAATGTTGGACATCGCCTCGTTTTCAAAGGTCAATATGCCTTTGGTCCACGACACATATGAAGAAACATCCACATCTTCCACAACAAAACCACTCTCCACATCAAGTAGCTTTGAAGCTTTTTGTGAGGGCTTTAGCATTTGTGGGGTTTTGGAGGTATTTACATCAACTTCCCCAACTCCTACCGAGCCTTCTACCAAAACCACTTCCGCCACTCCATCCTCTGTATAAGCGGATACATTGAACACTGTACCATACACTTGGGTATATATTGTATTGGTTTTGACAAAAAACGGTTGTTCCGGGTTCTTGGCCACTTCAAAAAAGGCTTCTCCCTGCAAATACACCTCTCTTTTGTCCTTCCCGGAAAAACTAGCCGGATAGCTCAATGTAGACCCCGAATTCAACATGACCACGGTACCATCTTGTAGGGTTACCGAGAGCTTTTTCCCATAAGGGATCTTCAGTACATTGTTTTTTTCCACTTTCTTCCCTTTGGTTCCATTCTTTTGGGTGAGTACTCCTTCTACCAAAGAAAAAACAGTATTTCCCTTTTTGCTTTTAATCGTTCCATTGGCACTTGGGTCTAGATTCAACACTTCACCATTCTCCAATTGCAACGTTATCATATTTAAGTCCACTCGAGGAGTCATATCCTCTTGCGGAGTACTGTATAGCAATGCAAACAAGGATGTGGATACAATTACCACTATGGCAGCCGCATATTTCCACATATCTCCGCGTACCAACAATGACCTTACCTTTTTGGAGTCATTCTCTTTTATGGTTTCCAAGAAATTTTTGAAGGCTTCCTCAGACTTCCAAGATCTGTTCTGATAATTTATCAGGAAATCTGCCTGAACATACTTTTTGAACACTTCTTGGTTGTTCCCCTTTTTTACCCACTCATACAACATTGACAATTCTTCTTGGGTAGCTTCCTGGTTGATGTATCTTGTAATAGTTCTTCTTATATCGAACTTGGTCATCGGTGAAAATTTATCTCTTTTATAAAACAGACGCAGTTTTTCAAAAAACCCTTACCTGAATTTATTTTTTTAACACAAAAATTATGGAGTATGCTTTTTTTGCCCTGAAACTTTAGAAGGAACAATTCAGGGAAAATGAACCTACAGAGAGGTTTTTAGAAGAAAATGGTCAGTTGGGCCCTAAGTCTTTTCAGTGCTTTGCCCATATGCACTTCAACAGTTTTGATGGATATATCAAGTCTCTCGGAGATCTCTTGGTATTTAAGGCCTTCCTTTTTACTCATTATAAAGACCCGCTTACACTGTTCGGGGAGGTTTTCTATTTCGGTCTCCACTCTTTTCAATCGTTCCTCAAAAAGTGAAGCATCGGTATCTGCAACTTCCAGATACGCTTCTTGTTTGAGACTCTCCAACAACTCAAATTCCTTTTTCTTTTTCCGTTTTGAGTCTATAAAGAGGTGGTAGGCTATTTTGAAGATGTAATGCTTTAGTTTGTTTTCTTGGACAACCAACCGTTCCCTGTTGTCCCATAACCTAATAAAAGTTTGTTGGGCTATATCTTCGGCGACCCTTGTACTGCCAGAGACCACCGTCATGTAATTGCACAGTTCTCTATGGTATATCCCAAAAAGGTATCCATAGGCTTCTTGGCAGCCTTCTTTCAGCTGCTCAACAAGAAGATGTTCATCACTGTATTTTTTTTGGTCCATATATTTTCGTCTTGGTCATTCAGCGCGCGACCATTGGGAATACTTCCATTGTATCACCAATACCTGTCTCACGCTCTTAACGTAGCGGTAGTTCAAGCAAAGTGGCATGAACTACCTTTATCTCAAACGAAAAAGTGCCGTTACATAAAAATCCCCCAATACAATCTTGGGCTATTTTTAATAAAGGGAAGCTGTATAAGCTCCTTATTTCAATTCTTTGATCTGAAGTGACCAATAGAATAAATACCAAAAAACGTTAACAAATTATAAAAAAATCTTTAAATGATTTGTTTTTTAAAAAAATATGAAGAGGAGCTTTGATTCCCCTATTACCCATTTCACCAATTAGCTTACTGTAACCCTATACCGAAAGCATTGGAATTGTAGATGAACTAAATCCTACTATTGTGTTTGGATGTACAACTCCGGAATAAGATTGATCATGGCTTACACACATCGGTTTCCTAAAGGGAGTTCAGCTTGATTTTTAACACGACCTATATCGTCATGTGTGCAAGTTATGAGATAGGGACGAAGCAATTACGGCCGTGTCTTCTAAAGAGGTTTGGGATATGGCAACCCCAATGGTTATAAAATATCAATAAAAAGGCTATATATCAACCTTAAAGTTAAAACCAAGGATTCCAAAAGCAATGGAGACCATGACCGATAGTGCAACGATTATCCATCTTCCAATAATCGAGCATATTCCGGATATAAGTTCGACAACACCTACCATGGACATTATAAATTCATTGGTCAGCAGCCCATGGCAAGCGAACACAAATTCTTTGATCATCACTTGGTTGTGCGGAAGAAGTTCAAAAAACATATCCAACCCGAATAGGATTAAGGTAACCCCCAATCCTATTCGAACCATTTAATATATTCTTCTGGACATTCCTTTATTTCTTGGTCAAATGATATCCAGCCGATTCAACAGCAGAAGTGATTTCCTCTTCCGTAGCACTTGTAGTCTGTACGGTCAACAATTTGTCTTGGGAGGCAAAGTCAACAGACCAATCGGTCACGCCATCCACCTTATCCAAAAATGGTTTTACGGTATTGGCACACCCACTGCACTTAATATTTGATTTGAATTGTAATGTACTCATGTTCATCGATTTTAAATTAGAAAATTACTATAGTTTAATCGTTTTAAGCCTCAAACTGTTCAATACGACCGATACACTGCTAAAAGCCATAGCGGCACCAGCTATCATCGGATCTAACAAAAATCCATTGATCGGATACAGCAGCCCTGCAGCTATAGGAATTCCAATGATATTGTATATAAAGGCCCAAAAAAGATTTTGCCTTATACCTATAACGGTCTTATGGGAGAGCTTCAACGCTTTGGGAATGGCATTTAAATCAGAGGTGATCAAGGTCATTTTCGCGACATCCATGGCAATGTCGGACCCTTTGCCCATCGCGATACTGACATCTGCTTGGGCAAGTGCCTGCGAATCATTGATACCATCGCCCACCATGGCGACCACCTTTCCACTTTCTTGAAGCCTTTTCACAAAATCAGCTTTCTCTGATGGGAGTACTTCGGCTTCATAGCTTTTGATACCCACCTGTTGTGATACGGCTTCGGCGGTCATCTTGTTATCACCGGTCATCATGTAAACTTCCATACCATTCCCCTGCATTTCCCGTATGGCTTCCTTTGAGGATTCCTTTATACTATCCATAATGGTCAAAATCGCCTTCACCTTGCCTCCACCGCCAAAGTATATGACCGTTTTGGCCTCCTGCTCTAACCCTTCGACCATGTGCCCCAGGTTGTCATCCATGGCGATTCCTTTTTCGACCATCAACTTATGATTGCCCACAAGGTATAGGGTTCCATCCAATGCCTCAGCGCGAACACCTTTTCCTGTAATACTATTGAAGTTCAAAATTTCGACCGGATTTACCTTTCTATTTTTTAAAAAGGAGACCACGGCTTCAGCCAAGGGATGTTCGGACTGTCCTTCCATGGCATATAAAATTTGCTCCAGGGCCCTGTGATCGGTCACATGGTCCGCAAAGACCATATCGGTCACCACAGGCTTTCCTTCAGTTATGGTACCCGTTTTATCCAGGACAATGGCATTCACTTTGTAACCCAACTCCAGGCTTTCCGCATCTTTGATGAGAATATTGTGGTCGGCCCCCTTGCCGATTCCCACCATGATGGCCGTGGGGGTTGCCAAACCCAGCGCACAGGGACAAGCTATTACCAATACGGCAACTGCGGTCAACAGTGCATGGGTAAAAGCGTCCTCACCTCCCAGGAACATCCAGGTGATAAATGTCACCAGTGAAATCGTCATTACCACGGGAACAAAAATACCGGCAATCCTGTCCACCAATTTTTGTACGGGCGCCTTGCTCCCCTGTGCTTCCTGCACCATCTTGATGATCTGGGACAAAAGGGTCTCCCCTCCCACCCGGTCAGCTACAAACTGAAAGCTTCCTTTTTGGTTTACGGTACCGGCAAAAACTTTTTCATCCTTTGTCTTTTCTACAGGGACGGGTTCGCCCGTGATCATACTTTCATCAACATAGGAACTTCCTTTGGACACCGTTCCATCCACAGGGATTTTCTCTCCCGGTCTGACCAAAATCGTTTGACCTACCTTGACCGAAGAAATAGGGATTTCCCTTTCCTCCCCATCTGCTATCACCTTTAAGGTCTTGGGCTGCAACCCTATCAATTTCTTTATGGCGGAGGATGTATTTGATTTCGCCTTTTCTTCCAATAATTTCCCCAATGAAATAAAGGTGATGATCACTGTGGCCGCCTCATAATATACATGGGGTTCCATGCCTTTACTGAGCCAAAATTCAGGAAAAAAGGTATTGAATGCACTGAACAAAAAGGCAATGCCCGTACTGAGTGCGACCAAGGTATCCATATTGGCCTTACCGAATCTGGCCTGTTTGAGGGCATTTATGAAAAAACTTCGGCCAAACCAGAACAGGATAGGAACGGCAAGTACCAACGAAATCCACCTACCCAGGACCCAATCCATAAAAAACATCCCCAGAAGGAAAATGGGAAGTGTCAAAATAGCGGACCAAAGGGTTCGCTTTTTTATGGATACATAATGCTTTTTCGAAAGCTCTTCCTGTACTTCGGTAGGATCCTCGGCATCCACAATTATATCATAACCGATTTGACGTACCGCATTTTGAAGATCGCTTAGGTCCATAGCACTGTCATACTCCACAAGGACCGTACTATTGGCAAAGTTGACACTGGCATTGTAGACCCCTTCCGTATGGCCCAGCATGGATTCCACGCTGGATGCACAGGCAGCACAGGTCATTCCAGTGACCGGGAAAGATTTTTTTGACACCGTCTTCGCTTTCCTTTCGGTGTCCTCAATAATATCGATTGCATCCATTTTCTACTCCGATTTGTATGGTACAAATTTCAGAATAGACCTAAAATGCACTGTTACGTTATTTACTGAAAGAGTTGTAGAATTTTCCGAAAAATCAACCTTTACCTTTCTTCGTCAAGTACTTAACCTTAATTGGTGAGTGGTTTTTAGAATTCGGCAACATCTATGAGATCAGGTTCGCCCACGTCAATCTTTTTTGGAGAATTTGCCCCGATCAGTTTAGAATATATTCGATAGGACAAACCATTGTAGTGAACTTGGGGCAAAACGAAAGCATTGGTAGTAAGTAATCGCCTCTCATTCGGCCAGATTCTTTGTTTCTTCGCTAAGCGATCCCTCGAATTTAGGAATAGGCCGCTTTTCTTTCCCAGCTTCGGTTTCCACTATTCCATTTTCCTTGATGTCGTTTATCAACCATTGCATTTCCATTATCTCCCTGCGTTGTGCCTTGATAATTTCATTGGCAAGCTCCCGTACCCTGACATCTTTTATTTGAGAACGTTCACTGGTCAAAATAGCAATGGAATGATGGGGTATCATTCCTTCCATGTAGTCGACCCCTGATACGGTAACCTGACTCCTGACCAGCCATATCCCACCTGCAATCAACAAAACACCCAAGGCTAATATTGACATGTTCTTGCGTCGGTCTTTATACATCTGTAGCATATATAGCAGCATAATAATGATCATCGATCCCCCCATGATCAAAGTCATGAAAAATCTAGTCTCACTATACCAAAAGTGATCAATGATTTGATATGAGTGGGTGTACATTAAAAAAAACATGGCGACCATTGAAGTACCAATCATCGCAAAAAACTTTAAATAATTATTGGATTTCCTTTGACTATCTTCCATTGTGCAAATTTTATCTGGTTATTGTGATTATTCCTTGACTTTCGAGTATTGTATTGTTCCATTCCAATTATAGGCCTGACAATTTACCTGTCCCAGTTATCGTATATCGGTTTAATTGGCTTTGTTCATCGCTTGTATTTTATATTGACCCCCCTTATTTTCCAATGCCTTTTGTAGATTTTCAAGGGGGACCTCAAATTGCGACTCCACTGTAGCTTCTGCGTTTTTTAGATTGACCGCTACATCGGCTACACCGGCCACATTGAAAAGAGCTTCTTCAACGTGCCCCCTACAGCCATCACAAGTCATTCCTTCTATTTGGTATCTTCTTTTCATGTTGTGATCATTTTTTATTTTAACAATTTTACACCTAGAATCAACAATGTTGGTTCCAACACGTATGGGAAAAGTAACATTTTCTGTATAGGGGCGTTGTTTGAAAAAAACAAACCTTGACCCATTTGCGAAGAAAGGTGTTTTTTAAATAGCGTTTAGGAGGCTGGTTCCTTGGGAAGGTATTGCGCCCTTAATGGTTGAGGTTAAATATCATCAAGCGATATTCTATTTTGAATGGCACTTTTCTTAAATTGTGTAGGTGTCATTCCAGTTACTTTTTTAAATTGGTTGCTTAAATAGGCAACGCTGCTATAGTCCAATTGAAACGCTATTTCCTTTAAGCCCAATTCGTCATAAACAAGAAACTCTTTGATCTTTTCAATCTTTTGGTTGATGATATATTGCTCCAAGGTAATGCTTTCCACCGCGGAAAACAGCGAACTAAGATACTTATAGTCAAGATGCAATCCATCGGAAAGGTATTCGGGCCATTTGACCTTTTCCATGGGTCCGGTGTAATGTATCGCCTCAATCACTAGGTTTTTGATCTGTTCTATCAACTGACCCTTACGATCGTTGATGATCGTAAATCCAATTTTCTCAAGTCGTTCGTTGAGACCTTCCCGTTTTTCAGGCGTGATTTTCCCATTGAGGGTGATTTCACCCAACGACACATTCATATAGGGAATGCCCTCATCGTCCAAAATACCTTTGACGGCCATGATGCATCTCGGACAGACCATGTTTTTGATGTACAACACATCTTTCGATTTACTGGACCCAACTTCCATATCATGCAGTGAATTTCCACAGGGCCTTCAAAAAAATGACGACCACTGCCAATATAACGATCAATATCAAGGCCAATATGCCAAGGATTTTCATTCTTTTTTCCTTTCTATTCTTGGCCGGGTCCCGTTTCCTTTTCGCCAGCCCCCTTTTTTTCTTTCGTCTTTGCCTCCTAAGTTCGCTCATTTTTCCAAAAATGATTCAACTGGTTCAATGGTCAACTATTTGCTCCTCACAGGAGTCCTTTGCCAAATAAGTTTGAACTATCGCCTTTTCCATAATTTTCTGATTGTTGGCGAGCTGACATACCACAACAAGAATCCGCTCAAAACGGTAATCAATCCCATCAGGGAAAAAATCCGTAAAACCATGGTGTTAAAATCGTCCCGTCCCTCATAGTCCATGGTATGGGTCATCCACAAAAAATCGAACCATCTCCAGGACCGATGTCTTACATGTTGAAACGACCCATCGGTCTCTGAGACATACGCTTTAAGGTTTTCATCCGTTTCATAGGTGATCACATAGGCCGGTAATGGACGTCCACGATACTCGTGCTGCCCACCTGTTTGGGTGAGTCTTTCAACACTTTTGACCTTAAGTTCGGGCAACATATAGTGTGAAGCAACGGCCAAGGCCTGTTGTTCATCGATACCCTTTTTGATCTCCCCCGTTTGTGCATCCATCAAAACCCCACCATTGATCCAATAATAGGGACTCCCCCCTATATTTCTCATTTCCAAAGATTTGATTTTAACGTTCCCGTGTCCATTGGGAGCAATTAAATTCCCAAATTCTGACTGGTCCGGATGCTCCTTGATGAATTGATCTCCATGGATCTCGTCAATGTCCGTCCAACTAAAATATAGTCCACTGATGGTCCACATTAGGAACTGGATCCCAATAAATAGGCCAAGATATCTATGTATCTTTCTGACCTTCATCGATGTTTTTCTTCCGACCATTAGTTCTTCCCGTTGTTCCGTGAGGAGTTATGCATCTTTACAATTTTCCAATCCCCATCCGTTTTTTTAAGGATGGTGGTGGCAACCCCTTTTCTGCTGATCGTTTTGCCCTCACCTCCATTTTCCGATTTTAGGCCAATGGTATAGACATAGCTTTCCGTAGTAAAGGCAAAGGGTAGCTCCACCTTCACTTCAATGGTATAATCCGAGAACCTAAAACTGTTGAAATGTCCAAGTTCTGGACCTATATGATGGTCGTGATAATGTTGATAGGTGCCTTCCACGCCCCCGGATTCAAAAACTTCGGAATCTTCCGCAAAAAGCTCCAAGGTACCTTCCGTGGTCAAGTTTTGCAGTGCTTCTTTATAGCTTTCCAATATCCTCAGCACAGCGGCCCTGTCCTGGTCTAGGTTTTCCTTGTTAGGGTTTGTTTGGCCAAAGCTTGTCCCTGTGAGAAATACGGCCATTAGAAAAATCTGTAAAGTAATACGTTTCATTGGTTTGTTTTAGCATTGTTTAGGTTAGTATTTATTGTATGATAAAGGCTCCCAGGGCAATCGAAATGACGATCCCATACAGGATATGGGCCAACCATTTTTTTAAAATGGCCTTTTTCGACTGGACAGGTCCATTGTCACGACAACAATCTTTCATCTTCTTTTCCATTAGTGCCTGACAAGGGAAGGGAACGATTAACTAACTAACTCACCAACCAATCAACTTTGGGTGTTCCCCTCCCTTTCAGGACTTTATTTCCTTATTCATAGTAACCGGACATGACCAACAACAATAGCAATATCGTTTGTCCCGGTTTTAGGGTGATTTCCATGTCATTTTCAATTATCCAATTCTTCCATTAGATCATTTACCAAGGTCAATATCCGTTCTTTCTCTTCCACCGATAATTTTGCATCCTTATGGATCAGGGTATAGGAAGATAGGGGCATCTTATCGTCTTCGATCTGACTTGCGATGGACTTTAGTTTGCTCCTTTTTCTTCGATCCGAATAGTCGCCCCATTCATTGAAATTGAGTTCTTCCTTTCCCTCTTTTATGTGTTCTTCCAAAAACCAGGCGATGGGTTGGACCTTATTGTACCACGGGTATTGGGTGTTGTTACTGTGGCAATCATAGCAAGATACCCGCAAATCGTGTTCGATATCCTTGGCAACCTGGTTCACCGACATGAAGTCCGTATCGGGAACCACATCGCTCAAGTTGGGATCTGTGGGCACAAACTGGATGCCCACAAATCCCAACAGCACTACCAATACTATGATTTTCAGTACTTTCATTTAATTGATTTCCTTTTGCACCTTACCACAGGTCAACATCTTACTTCCAAAAAATGGATTCTGGATTTCGCTGCTTGCGCTGAGCCACGTTCCTCCTTGGTTGTTGTTGTACATGGGGCAGAATTGTTGGTACAAGGTTTTGGAAGTCCCGGTTATGGCAATAAAATCGACCATATCCTTGCCCAGTCCCTCAAAGTGTTCCCGTTGGTGACCGATATCACTTTTGGCGATATGCTCCCCATGTTCCTTGGCCACTTCAATGATATCGGACAGCTCCTTCTGTTGCTGTTCATCGTATCCGCTGATATCAAAGCTGCCCAAGGCACTGGCCAAGGCTTGGCCCGATTTGGCCGCTTCATCCTTATTGTCCGCCACCAGGGCATCCTTCAGTTGGAGGTAGCTATCGATCACAGATGTGCCCTGTGCATCGGACGAACCCATATCATGGTCCATGGTCCCGTGGTCCATTTCCCCCGCAGAGCTCTCATGGTGATGGCCCTCTTCCGTTCCCATCTCCATATGGGCTCCTTCCTTGTCATTTGTTTCCTTCTTACCGTCCTTACAGGAAATCACGGTAATGGTCAAAAGCGCAATGGCAATTGTACTTAATGTAACTGTTGTTCTTTTCATTGTAATTGATTTTAAGATTAATTCCTCATTTTGATTGCCCAGGGTCGGCATATTTGTATTATCCCCCATTATTGTTGCTATTTTAATTTTTTCATCTAATTTTCCATTTCTCCCACGCAGGCACTCTACCCTTATTCTTCCTCGACCGTACGCTTTTTCCCCAAAAACAATCGTTCCCCGAAAAAAATAAGCACCATCAATACCAGGGCAACAATGACCACCAAAAGATCACTACCGGCCTTTGACCAAATAAAGGCGCCCAACACCAGTACATCCAGCACAAGGGCCGTAATGAGGATAATGGGATTTGCACCGATTTCCTTTCGTAGATTGTTTAGGACCCCCCAATGGATCCCGATATCCATGATCAAATAAAAGATGGCCCCCAATGCAGCGATCCGGCTCAGATCGAACAACATGGTGAGCCCTATGGCAATCACCACGGTATACACCAACATATGTTTCTGTATGTCCCCGGGAATCCCAAAATGTCGATGTGGTATCAATTCCTTTTCAGTGAGCATGGTGGTCATCCGGGAAACGGCAAAAATGCTGGCAACGACCCCGGAAACGGTGGATATGATCGCCAGACCAACGGTGAACCAGACCCCATATTTTCCAAAAGCGGGTCTGGATGCCTCGGCCAGCGAATAGTCCTTGGCCGCAATGATTTCCTGGATGGAAAGATTGGAAGAGACCGCAAATGCCACCATGAGATAGACCAGGGTACATATCACCAAAGAAATGACAATGGCCCGTCCCACGTTACGTTTGGGATCGACGATCTCATCCCCACTATTGGTAATGGTGGTAAAACCCTTATAGGCCAATATCGACAGTGCCAATGCCCCCAAATAATCCACCAGGGAATGCTCGGTCAAGGACTGGGAAGGAACGACCTGATCAAAGGTAAATCCAGCTGCCCAAAGGCCACCAATGGCAAAAACCGCTATCCCGCCGATTTTTAGTATGGCCATGACCAAGGACGATCCCCCGATAGCTTTGTTTCCCATCACATTGACAATAAAGGCTGTGATCAACAACAATACCCCAAGGATCGGGGGCCAGAATCCTTTCGACTCCACATCAAAAAGCTCCAATACGTAGGTCCCGAACGTCCGGGCCACCAAACTCTCATTGATGACCATGGAAAGGGCCATCAGCAGTGCACCGGTAGCGGTCCAGGCCGTTTTACCGTAAACCTTTTTGAGGTACATGCCAATGCCCCCGGCAGAGGGGTAGGTATTGGACATTTTGACATAGGTGTAGGAACTGAAACCTGAGATGACTGCCCCGATTAAAAAAGCAAAGGGAAACCATTGGCCGGAGAGTTCGGCAACCTGACCCAAGAGCGCAAAAATTCCCGCACCGATCATCACACCGGTTCCCAAAGCAATGGTATTGGTCAGACTCAGGCTATTTTTTTTGTATTCTGCCATTTAAAAACGGGCTAGCAGGCCTCCGCCCCAACCATATCGGTTGTTGTAATTGGCCTGGATTGAAAAATTACGTGAAAGGATATAGGAGGCCCCTACCAGCCATTGGGTCTCACTTTCATAGGATGAATTCCCCAAATCGTTGACCCATCCAAAATCGGCCCGAAATTCATATTCCCCCTCGAGGAAAATCCTGGGAAAAAGCAATAGTTCCCTATCCAACCTTATTCTTGGACGCAGCTGGTGGTCCATACTCACATCCATATTAAAGCGGTATGGGGTAAAATACTTGACCCCTATCAGTCCCACTGTATTGAAACGGTCATAGGAATCAGGGATGGAGGTTTCCGTGTTTACCCCTGCATAGACCCGTACCCAGTCATTGAGATACCTGTTATAATTGACTTCCACCTCGGCATTTTGGTCGTAGTCAAATTCTGCCCGTACCCCAAATTCATTCCTGATATTACTTGAAACAAGGAAGAGTTCATTAAAATTGGAACCCAATCTGGCAGCACCCCAAGCATAATAATGGTCAGTTTCATCTACCAACTTTTGAACAGGAAAATCCTTCATCCTCAGATCCCTTGGGGTATCATAACTGAAAACCCTGGCCATGCCCCCCATCATGTGGTAGAGGATATGACAGTGGAAAAACCAATCCCCGTACTCTTCATTATAAAATTCGATGACCACTTTCTGCATGGGCGGCACATTGACCGTATGTTTCAAGGGTGACTTTTCACCATTCTCATTGATGACCCTGAAATAATGCCCATGGAGGTGCATCGGATGGTGCATCATGGTCAGGTTGTTGAGGGTGATCCGGGTTACTTCCCCACCTTTGATCTTGATCTTATCGGTTTCTGAAAGTGGCACACCGTTCATACTCCAGATATACCGTTGCATATTTCCCGTCAGGTTCAACAGAATGTCATTGACGGGCAGATCGGCATTATAGGTAGTACTTTCCTTTGCTTTTAAGAAGTCATAGTTGAAATACGTTTTACGGGTATCGTAATCAAAAGCTGAAGTGTCTTTCTGCATCATTGGCATAGTCTGAACCATAGGGTTTTCCATCTTGTCCTTATGTCCGGTGGATTTCATTGACGTTGAATCCTTTTCCATTCCTGCCATATCCCCCATCTTTTTATCCATCTCCATGTGCCTATGATCTTCATTCGCATTCATAGGCCTTTTATCATCCATCTTCGCAATGGGTTTATCCTTTTGACCGCTCATTTCGGTCTTATCCATCGACATCCCATTGTGCATACCCATATCCATGCTGCCATCCTTCATGTCCATCTGCATCCCATACTTTTGCATCAAATATTCGGGTGTATTTTTCTTCTTGTTGCCGGCCATTGCCGGAGCTCCCATTTTCATGTCCATTTGGGCCATTTGTTTCATCATCGCCACTTTGTCGGGCCTATCGATGGTCGTTGCGGGAAAAAGCGTTCCCTGCCCTAAATGCAACGAGGTATGCCCGGAGCCGTCCTGTGCCGTGGCCGTTACCTCCAAAGTGCCTTCAGGAACGGTCACGATGACATCATAGGTCTCGGCAATGCCAAAAAGAAAACGACTTTTGGAAACAGGCTCCACATCGACACCATCCCCGGAAACCACCATGGGGTTACCGCCACCGAAATCCATCCAATAATAGGTGGAGGCAGAGGCATTGACGAACCGGAGCCGCACTTTTTCCCCTGGTTTGAAATCAGGGTATTCGGCCAATGTTTTCCCATTGGTCAAAAATGCGGGGTAGTAGATATCCGCAATATCCGCTCCTTCCATACGATCTCGCCAAAATTTGAGTTGTGCACCTAGTGCACCTTCCTTGATGACCCTGCTCAAGGGCACCGCGGTCCCTTTTTTGACCTGGTACCACTCGTTTCCCCGTTTAAGGTTTCGGAGCACGTTCATGGCCTTTTCGTTCGTCCAATCGGAGAGCACCACGACCAAATCCTTATCGTAGTCCAACGTCTTTTCCTTGGGATGGATCAGTATCGAGCCATACACCCCCTTTTGCTCTTGCAGCATGGTGTGGGAATGGTACCAATAGGTACCTGATTGGTTGATCGGAATCCGATATTGGAAAGTTGTGCCAGGTTCTATGGGCGGTGTGGTCAAATAGGGAACCCCGTCATAAAAATTGGGCAAGATCAATCCATGCCAGTGTACGGAGGTTTCCACATCCATCTTATTGGTCACGTTGATCAGGGCGAAGTCACCCTCGTTGAATTCCAAGACCGGTCCCGGAATACTCCCATTGATGGTCATTGCATCGGCAGTGACCCCACCGAGGGTCAATTTGTTCTGTTCCAGTACAAGATTGTATTCCCGAACGGGTCTACCTTCCTCTTTTCTGTCCTCACCATTTGTCCCCACTTGCCCAAAAACATGGGTCGTCAAGGCAGTTAGGACAAAAAACAAGATTTTAGATTTCAATATTTTCATCATTCATTCATTTACATTTGTTCAATTACATTTCATCGGTGATTTCACCGCAGGTCAACATAGCCTCTCCGAAATAGGGATTTTTGATCTCTTTGGTCGTACTCAACCAATAGGCACCTTTGTTGTTATCGGCCATCGGGCAAAACTGTTCGTATATCTTTTGATCGACCCCAAAAAGCTTGACACCTTTGGATAGATGGGCGGACAGATGTTTAAAATGATCGCGTTGGGCTTTGATATCCGATATCTTTGAAATGGAATTCGCCGAATTGGAGATTTCCTTCGATATCGTCATCCAATGGCCGTGCGCCTTTTTGTCCGTCAATTGTTTCATATCCACATGTTCCAAGGCCGACAACACTTTTTTTGCAGCGGCATTGGACTTGGCGGCATTATCATTGACAAGCGCATCCTTTAACTCCAAGTAGGCGCTCAACACCTGTTTTAATTGGTTTTTAAAAGTCGCTGTCGCCGTCATTCGCTGGTTCATATCAGAATGGTCTGTTTTGTTTTCCAAGCCGGGATCCCCCATATCCATTTCCGAATGATCGCTACCGCCTGTACCCTTGTCATCCCCCATCTTCATGCCTCCGTGGTTATGTCCCGTCATGGCGGGCCCACCTTCAGGATTCATCATGCTCGGTTTCCCGGCCAATTGGGCCGCCGCGTCGATACTAAAGGTCCCGTTTACCGCGATCTCATCCCCTTCTTGCAGCCCCTCCTTGACAATGAAACCATTTCCCAACGATGGTCCCAAGGTGACATCGCGCAACACAAAATTCACCCCATTGGACGTGGTATTCTTGATGTATACCACAGAACGTTCCCCGGTCCACATCACTGCCGACTTAGGAATGGTTATCGCTTCTGATGCAATGGGCTGTTTTGCTTTTACGGTTCCGGAAGCGAACATTTCCGGCTTTAACCTTAAACCGGCGTTCCCGATCTCGATTCTGGCCTTGGCAACCCTAGTCATGGGATTGATCACCGGGTCGATATAGGAAATCCTGCCTTTGAAGTTTTCGCCCGGGAGCGAGGGTATGGTAAAGACCACTTCATCGCCTTTTCTTACCCAGGGCATGTCGGACTCATAAATATCGAACAGTACCCAAACGCTGTTCAGGTTGGCAATTTGATATAATGCCTTGCCCTTGTTGACATAGTCGCCAAGGTTTACCATTTTTTCGGTAACGTAGCCTGAAACATCGGCATGTATCGGCAATTCCTCCTTAACGGTCCCGGATTGAAGTATCTGTGCGATTTGGTTGTCGGAAAGCTTCCAGTTTTTTAATTTTTCCTTGGCGGCATTAAAAAACTGCGGTTGGGTGTCCGCCACCTTTCTTGCTTCAAAAAGTTCCTCTTGTGCAGTGACCAG
>NZ_QXFI01000023.1 GCF_003584135.1 Flagellimonas pelagia | reverse complement strand
TGTGCTACTTCAGCTAAAATGGCACTGAATTCTTATTTTTTCAAGTGATACATTAAAATTTCATAGGGTGTCTTTCCCTTAAATGCACCATGTGGTCTATCAAAGTTATAAAAGTCTTCCCATTGCTTTATTTTTTTGTTCAAATCCACGTCGTCGGAGTAGTCCAATAGTTGATAGAACTCCTTTTTGTCCGTGAGGTGCGACCGTTCCACCTTTCCATTGAGCTGGGGTCTTCCGGGCTTTATATAACGGTGCTCCATGCCAAGGTCCTTCACATGCCAATTGAACTTGGATTGGAATTCATGCCCATTGTCGGTTTGGACGGTATGGATTCGGAACGGGAACATACCGACCACATAATCCATAAAGTCAATGGAACTTGATTGGTTGTGCCTTTCATATACTTTCAACGCTCTGATACGTGTGCAATCATCAATCGCCGTGTACTGATACCTTTTTATCTTTTTTCCTTCTTTGGTGTGGAAAACCAAGAACTTGACGTCTACTTGAACATGGTGGCCCGGGGTTTTCTTGGCATAGCGTTTAGGTCCCATCGCTTTTCTGGTAACGGCTCGTTCGAGCGGCTTGATACCATTCCTTTTCAGGGTTCTGTAGACACTTGATTCAGAGACATTGATACTGTGATATCTTTCCAAATACCATTTGATGCGCCATGTGCCAAGTTTGTATTCCTTTCTAAGGTCCAATATCAGATCAACCGTTTTCTGATTGATTCTATTGGGGTAGGTATCAGCTTCCCTCTTTTTCCTTAAAAGACCCTTTGCTCCATGTTTGTCAAACTTTCTTTTCCAATTAAAATAGCTGCTCCTGCTAACATTGAACATTTCACAGGTCTCCTTGACCTTTCCATAATCTTTTGCAAATTCAAGTACTCTTAGTTTGAACTTCCATCTTAAGTATTGCTCAATTTCTCTTGTCTTTTCCATGTCAAAAGTGTCTCTTGATTTATTATCAAAATAGTACACTTTTAGTTGACGTAGTCACAGTGTTTCAATAATTTGCATGTCATGCCCATACAAAATGCCTTTAAGGGTTTTGTTGGTATCGACTTTTTTTGTTTGAATCATTAGCGCAGGGCACCAATGATTTTTCACCCATTGTTACATTGATATCATTGTTATTGCAAACAATGATGATTCTATTTTCAAAAAAGATTTGGGGGGGGACGGGGTTTTTATTGAATTTTCATTAATCGTACAAGATTACTTTCGGAAATTATTTTGGTTAACTTTGGAATACTCACCACTTTCGTTCCCGAATATTACTGGTGCGCAGCATAACCCCATACTTGCTTTCAGCTTCTAAAGGACCTACTGGTGGTGAGTTTGTCAATATTTCACATTAATGCCGATCATTTAATCTGTAGGGCTGTACGATCTTCATCGCCAGAACAGAAGATAAGGAGCTAAGCTTCCTTTTTGTACAGCCCAATATCTTATGTATATGTTCTTTCATAATTTTCTATGGATAAATCTAGCTTGGTTCGGTTAAAAGTTTTAACACAATTTGATGTAGGCAGGTTTTCAATTTACGAATGGGCTTTATGGGTTAATGGTGCAATCATGTTGTATGGGGTTAGGGTCTTGTTAGTAAAGTGGGGCCCTTTTTAGGTGGCCCCACTTCAACAGATATGAATGAACACTAAAGATTTTCTTTTACCCAGTGGAGCATAGTTCTTCGTCATGCTTAGGGATGGTAGGTAAATTTGGGTTTCTCCTTTTTTGGGTTCTGGTCTTAAAATGTCCCTTAAAATCAATGGTGGCAATATTGCTGAAATACCCAAGCATATCCTCATAATCATGGATGTTGACCCCTGCTTTGGCAAGACCTTTATGAATGGTCGACCTGTCCGGTTTGGCTCCCCAATCACCATATATTCTTTTGTCCTTGGATTTAATGATCAATATTTTCAATTTGCTCAAATGCCATGCGGGCACATAGAAATTTGAAACTCCATCCTGCAACGATTTAAAGGTTACGTATACCTTGCCAACATTTTTGTAAACGTTGGCTGTATATCCCATGGAGGAATTGCTCATGGGAAGCTTTAAACAAGTATCCTCGGACTCCAGATAAAACAGAATAGGGTTGTTGAAAAGGATATCCTCGGTTATTTGGGGAACATCCAAAGAAAATGACCATCCCGGTAGTTGTTCCGTTATATCAAACGATAGTAGCTCCACCGTGTTGGAACTCATCATACCTTGGGGGTCGTTAAAGGAGGATGATTTGTTGAATAGATAAATTGGATATCCAATGATAATGGCAGCACAAATAAGGGTCCATATAATGGTAAATAATAGCATAAGTATCTCAATTTGAATTAGAACTTGGGAACTTTGTTCATACCGAAGTAACAAATTAAAAGAGAACCCATGCTGCCAAAATATATGGATGAGGGTTCTCAATTGACGAACGAAAAATGCACGATTAAATGCCTGTTTTTACTGATGAAATACATATCTCGCCGTTAAGGTTTTTGACTTGGTAAGGAAAAAGCTTGTCTAGTGTTTTCTAGCAACGAAATGATTATTCAAAATTGAACAAAGGGTAGACTCCTTTTGGGTATTCAAGATTTTGCTTTGTTTTTCTCCTCTAAATTTTCAAGCTGTCCTACCACGCCCATTACATCATAGTTGGCAATTTTACGGGTACTGTAGTTTCTTTTGATGTGATTGATATACGTATGGATTTCCAATGTGTAATAGTTCTCCAATTCAAATACAGGGTCTTTGGAGATTTCAGGATTTTCATCTGCTTTGATTCTACCATATGATCGGGCATGGTAGACTATTTTGTAACTGTTGTTCTCGGAATCCATCCATTCAATGGTAACCTCAATAAAATCATCCATTCGTTCCCTTAGTCTGTAAGTGGCCTGTCTCGGAATATTGCCAAATTCATATTCAGATTTGACTAGGTCCAAAATCCATTTTTCAAGAAAATTATCTCTCATTTCAAGTTGTTTTAGGTGTTCTGATCGTACTCCTTGGAGTACATGTACTACTTTTTTGAGGATGATGGTTTGTTGCTCCCAAATAGTTCCGCCCTATCTTTTGCATGGTGACGGCTTTTTTTGAACTATATGGTTCCTGGGAGCTTATTTTGGAAGGTTGATGTGGCAATGTTTGAGGTAGATTGAATAAACATTGCGTTTTGTCCATGCTCTTGGTTTTGTATGTAGGTTAAGGATTAATATGTAAAACTTTTCTATACCAGTTTATGGCTTTTGCCCTGGCCTCATAACTTTGTTGTAAATGATCAAAATCAAACCCATGTCCGACCCCCTCGTATAAATTGAGCTCCACAGGGTCTCCTTTTTCCTTGAGGACATTGTACATGCATAATGTACTTTCGGTCAGGTAGCCATTTTCAGGGATTTGGTAAAGTATGGGGGCATATGTTCTAAAAATATTGCCTTCCATGGCATTGGAGCCACAAACGTTGGCGCCCCAATAATCGTAGCCACCTGATCCCCCATAATAAAAAACTCCACCGGAAAAGCCTTCTGTTGGTTTTGGATCTGGGGGCAAGACTCCCGATGAGACATCATATTTTTTCGCATCAAAAACTTGGCTCCATTTCCAATCTTTTGGGGTGGTCTCCGTATTGTACAAAGTCGCTGCCACGGCACTGGCCCCGTCAGAAAAACCCAATAGGGCAATGTCTTTTGATCGTATCACTGATTTGCCATTACTGAAATGCAATCTTTTCAACAAGGAAAGTGCTGCATTGGCATCCTTAGGGCGAATAAATTGGGAGCTGATTTTGAAGTTGTCCGGTGCAGTGGTCCATTTGCCCGTTCTAGTGGTCACTCCTCGCCCTGAGTAGCTGTCCACATAGGCACCAACAATACAATTTTCGTCGAACAGTTCTCTCCATTCATTGTTTTGACCTGACATGGTTCCACTTTTAGGGTCATGGTTGGTCCACATACCATCGGAACCATGTAGGACTACAATAGCAGGCAAGCTTTCACTATCGCAACCCTTCGGAATGGATAGATATATGGGAATTTTTGATTTGTCTACCATAGCGTACACAACAGTATCTGTGGTATTGGCCATAAGCACAATGTCTTCTTCATTTCCAGAGGAAGGGAAAGAATTATCGTCCTTGCTGCAGGAAAAATGAATTACTGACAAGGTAGCGGCTAGAAGTAGGTTAAGGATCTTTGGTTTGTTTGGGAATATATTCATAAAATGGAAATTAGATTATCGTCAATAGGTACAGGAACAGTTTGAAATACCCTGGAAAAGATCAATGCCCACCGTCACCACATGGGTGCCCTGGGAGTATCCCAAGAGCTCGTTCATGATGACCTGGTAGCTATAGCCAAAGTAAAAATCACCTTTCTTCAAGCCCAGTATGGGAGCAACATAAAGGGGCTTTGCCAGCTGATCGTTCAAGACCCTGTAAGTAAACCCGATATAGTAGTAGTCCAAAAAGTCATACCATTTGAATTTGGTATTCAGATCGGTTACCGAACGCCCATCACTTTCGAAATATTGAAAGAAAATGGAAGGCTCCAATTCAAAATCCGCTCGTTTGCTTTTGCGGAAAGTATAACCCGAATAGAGGTAATAATTTCTGAGGGTATTGGGCTCAAATATGGGATTGAACTTTTTGAAATCCTTATTAAGGATGTTGGAGGCATTCAGGCTTAAGTAAAACCCTCTCTTTCGATACAGGATTCCAAGATCAAAATTGGGATTGCTCGAAGAGCGGTCATCCGCTACGGCTTGATCATCATTATCCTCAAAGTTCTCAATATCGATCCTGAACTGGTTCAGGTTGAAGGACAAAGCAAAGGAGAAATAGTTTTCCTCATATTTGTCGATGGTCAAATGATGGGCAAAGGAAACCTTGCCACCACGCTGCTTTGTTTCACCATTGGAGTCATTATACATGACTATACCGATTCCGGACCTGTTCCCCAATCTAACATCAGCGGACAAAGATTGGGTATCGGGAGCGTCCCTGATACCCACCCATTGTGTCAATCCGTTCATCCTTACCTTCACATAATTTCCGATTCCGGCGTAGGTGGGAGACATTAAAAAAGGGTTGTCCGACAGATATTGTGATAATTGGGGAATGGTCAATTCCTGTCCATTCATCAAAATACCATTTATAAAAATCAAAAAAACTAAAACTCTCTTCATTGTTCATTAATCAAGTTTTATCGGTACAGTGTAAAATGCCCGACATATTCGCGTCCAGAACCATCATTTAGCTTCACGATGTACCAATAATCGCCAGATGGCAAAGGTTTAGACTCATAGTGGCCATCCCATCCTTTATCCAATGCTCCCATGATTTTGATTTTTCTACCATATCGGTCAAAAATGTAAGTTTGGATATTGGGAAACAGTTCCATATTTCTCGGTTTCCAAAAGTCATTTTGGCCATCATTGTTAGGAGTAAAAAAGTTGGGGATGGATAGGTCTGTAAGGTTAAGGGTTATACTTTCTTCGGATTCACATCCTCTATTGTCCACGACCTTAACAATAAAAGTTCCGCTGCGGTCAATGGTATAGGTATTGGACGAAGTCCCCTCATTGCCATCAAAATAGTAGGTATATGGACCAAACCCACCAGTTGCATTTGCGGTTATCTCATTTATGTTGATACTTGACAGGGTTAGTTCCAAGGGATCAACATTTTCAATGATGAATGGAATTTCTATCATACAACCGTTATCATGCAAGATGGATAGGTTATGTTCACCGGGACTGATATTCCCAAATTCTGGACTCATGATAAAATCGTTGGGGTCTGTAGAATCCAACGCATAGAGTACATCGTTGCCAATGGTTGGGTCAATAAATGTTACATCAATTGTATTCGAAGGCATGTTTACTTCACATAAGTAAATAGCTTCAATCGATGCCTCAAGATTTGGCCCCCCAGATTGAATTTCAAAACTGGTATCTGTCTGACAACCTGTATTATCGATAACGGTCATTCCATAGTTTCCTGGGGATAAATTTTCAATAACAAAGGAATTGCTATTGAATACTATGGGCGACATGGAATTGAGTTGCACGGTTACAGGCAGTATGGCGTTGCCAACATTTACCGCTATAGAACCATCCATACTCTCCCAGCATGTTTCATTTTGAACAATTGTTGATACATCTAACTTGTTGATGGTCACGGTGAAGGTGCTCTCGGCGGAGCAGTTCGGTAGGGTGCCGGTCTCGCTGTAGACGTACAGCGTGGTGGTGGCGGTGATGGCGTCCCCTGCGAAGAGGGCGTTGCCTCCCCCGTTGGGCGCATCGAAATAGTTGCCGTTGGTAAGGGCCGGCAGGGTGTAGGAGTCACATGCGGTGACGTCGGCCGGTGCGTCCACCAAGGGTGTGTTGTTGATGGTCACGGTGA
>NZ_QXFI01000022.1 GCF_003584135.1 Flagellimonas pelagia | reverse complement strand
AATTTTAATGTATCACTTGAAAAAATAAGAATTCAGTGCCATTTTAGCTGAAGTAGCACAGGGATGCTATCCTACATTTTTAACATTTCATTAACTTACATTATTTTATTGACTATCAATTAATTAAATGTATGTTGATTTTTATTTTACATCATAAAACACTACTTTTCATGAAAAATGCAGCACGAATGCAGCACGCAAATGTATAATTACAACTTTTATATTTCAGAATCACCAAACAAAAATGGAACCCATAGTATCAAATTAAGATACTATGAAAATCGTCATGTAAGAATCCAAATCGACACGGGAATTGAAATTGCAATGAAGTATTGGAACAAGGATAAATCGTTCCTTAAAAAATCAAAGGAAGTGGGTTCTGAATTTGTTCAACTTACCCAAATGGACAGCTTGGCCAATCAAATAGTTTCCAGCTATCGAAATCAGGGCAGGCCACTTTCAAAAAAGATGTTCAAGAAACAATTTGAAGAAGGAGAACCGTCCATCAATTCAAAACCTGTCCAAGACTTTTTTACTGAATTCGACCATTATCTGGAAAGCAAAAAGAGCAAGGTGGTCAAAGATGTTATCAAGGATTACAATTCACTTAGAAAGCATTTGGAGGGTTTCCAGGAATTTTCGGGAATCATCATCGATTTCAATGCTTTTGATTATCATTTCTACCAAGAATGGACGGATTACCTAGCGTACCATGCTCCATTAAAGAATGGGGGTGTCGGAATGAAGAACAATACCATAGGCAAGTTGGTGAAGAACTTAAAGGCTTTTTTAAATGACCGTATGCGTAGAAACCGTATCAAGCCCATTGATCTTTCAGCATTTAAGGTAGTTCAAGAAGAAGTGGACCATATCTATCTGTCCGATGATGAAATTCAGTCTATTGCGGCCGTAGATTGTAAAGCCGATGAAGAATTGGAGAAAGTAAAGGACTTTTTTGTAATTGGGTGTTTGACAGGGCTTCGGTTTTCCGATATTTCGAGGATTCGACCTGAGTATTTGGACGATAATGGGTTTTTGAATATTCGACAGAAGAAGACATCTGGCCGAATTGTAGTGCCACTTCGTTCCCAAGTCAAGAACATTTTGGGAAAATATGATGGATATGCTCCCGATATTGACTCATTCACTTTCAACAGGCGTATAAAGGAACTTGGGGATTCGGCCAAACTTCACCAAAAAGTAGAAATTGAACATAAACGGGGAACCATTAAAGAAGCTCAACTTTTGGAGAAATATAAATTGATAAGTTCCCATACCTGTAGGCGTTCCTTTTGTACCAATGCTTACCTAAATGGCATCGATGTGCAACTCATCATGAAGATTTCCGGCCATAAATCAGAAAAAGCTTTCCGTCGTTATCTCAAAATTTCAAACTATGAGGCCGCACAAAAATTGAAAGAGGCCTGGGGAATTTCATAAAAACGAAATCTTGCTTGCTTGTCAGGAAAAATTAAACTTCGTTTTTGAATTTTAAGTTTAGTGAGTACCGTGTGCTTTTGAGTTCCCCAGATTTGACTAATATGGATTTGTTGACCAAATCCTTTAAATCACGTGTGGCTGTTGATGCTGATGTTCGGGCTATACGGATATAATTATCTGCACTAAGGCCTCCTTTAAATCCACTATATCCGGCTTTGAACATACGTTGGACTACTTTTAGCTGGCGTTCGTTCATCAAACGGGAGTATTGATCAAAGAATCTGGCTTTTTGAATCAAAAAGTCAATGGTTTTGATGGTGTGTTGTTGTGCTGCAAGTATAGTTTCCCCAAAGTATAGTAGGAATTCAGTAAGGTCTAATTTGAAATTATGGGCTTCGATGGAAGAATAGTATTCTTTTTTGTTTGACTCAATGGTCTGTGATAGGGATATAAGTGCTGGTCTGCCCAAATCCATGGAAATCGATTTTTCTGAAATCCCTCTAGCAATACGTCCATTTCCGTCTTCAAAGGGGTGGATGGCCAAAAAGTAATAATGTGCCAATCCTGACTTGGCCAATGGAAGCATTTTGGATTTGTTTGTCGTGTGGGTTTCGTTGAACCAACGAACATAAGCTTCCATTTCATTTGTCATTTTTGATGAGGGGGGTGCTTCATAATGTACCGTCGGCTTGTCGAGGCGTCCTGAAACAACCTGCATAGGATCTTCATGGGTACGATATCTTCCAATATCCACTAAATCCCTTCTGCCATTGGCGAGCATCTGATGCCACTCAAAAAGTTGTTCATGGGTCAATGGTACTGCATATGTTCGATATAGATTGACCATCATTTCAGATATTCCATATTCAGCTTGGGGAAGTTTCTTTCTTTCCGTTTCAAGTCCTAAGTTTTTTTTGATGGATTCCTGAATACTCCCACGGTCAAGATATTCCCCTTCAATTGCCGAAGTAGTTAGTGCCTCATCCGACAAAACTTCAATTAAAAGCTCATTTTTGTCTTCCTCATCAATATGTTTAATTGAACCTAGTGCTACTCCACTTGTTTGAACAAACTGATATTCCAGGTCCTCCAAAGCTGCTTCATCATATCTGAAATTGGGCCAGTCTTGTTGTTGCCAGTTCCATTTAAAAGCTGTCATGAGCCAAATAATTAAGGTTTATAGCTCAAAAATAACATAAAAATGAGCTATAAATTAAATTTTTATAGCCCAAAAGAGAAAAATGGAAGAAACGGTCACTGAGAACTCCTAAAAACGGATTATTTGATTTGATATAGAAGAATTGTTTTCAGCTGTTTGTTGGTGCTTATATTGTGCTTAATTTTTTCCGGGAGAAGGTGGTATATCTTACTCACTTTGTAAAGTCTAAATATTGGAGCTACTGAAGTTATTAGCTTGTAAGAGAAATATTTGTAAGATGACATTTTGTCTTAAACAATCGCTAATTGTTTGTTTCTTTATGTAAAATAACGTCATATAATCCTACAAGTATTATGGTATGGATTTTGATTTTTAACAAACTTTTAGTGAAATACATATGGCAGGTCTTTTTTTAAATTTTTTCGAAGCAGAAATAGAAGGGCAAACTTTTCAATTGTCGAAAGTTCCATTTTCAGACTACAGCACAAAAGAAAGTTATCTTCAACTTCAAGACGAATACCCCGATTTTCAATTTTATAGGGTTAGGGATGAAATATTTTATTGGGGCAAATCGGGACTAACTAAGGTTTTACCATTAAATAGTAAAAAAGAATCTATAAGTCTTTTATCTGTTCCGAAAATTGTAAGTAAAATTCTTGAATCTTGCTTGATGGACGCTTTAAGTAGGGATGAAAGATTAGAGGTAATTCATAAGAGGTATTCCCATTCTTGGGAGGTTATTTCTCCAAATAATAAACTTCAAGGGATTAATGGCCTATCTGCACATAATTGTTATACGATTTCGCCAAAGTATTTTAAAAAAGAAAAGAAGAATATTCTTGGGTTCACTATTTCTCTAAGAACCAAATATGTGTTTACACAGGATAAGCAAACTTTAGAAGCCAATGGATTTGACACCTCGGGATTAAGAGGGGATGAGAATTCGATTCATGCAAACAAGCAAGCAATCAAACGATATATTGACGCAATGGGTAAGCGCCAAGAATTTGAAAGTTTTGAAAAGCAAAATTCCAATAACGCTTCCAATTATAACAATATTCAGAAGTTTGTCGGTTGGCTAAATAAAAATATCTTGCCAGAAGTAAAACTGCCTAACGAAGGGAAAATTAAACCGTTAAAGGCTTACAACATTCCATCCGCGGAATTTAGCTTTGATGTACTTAGGAGGCCAAAACGTTTTTTTTATGCTGGACAAGAGAACACTAAAAATTTGCCCTATTACAACCAAATGGTCAAAGAATATAAGCCAGCATCCTATGAGGAGATAAGCAGCAATTTAAAAATTGGCGTGATATGTCCTACTAAGTATGAAGGACGAACAGAAACTTTCCTTAAAACTTTAAAAGATAAATTAGAATCCGAACTTCATATCAATGAAGTTGTGTTTAATACAGTTTTTGTGCCGGATGAAAAACTAGATTCTTATGCTTCTGTTATCTATAATGATGAAGTATTGGAAACAGAACTGGTTATAGTTGTTGTAAGTGAAGATCAAAAAACTATTCCAGTTCCATCTTCTCCTTATTATTACTGTAAGGCAAAACTTATTGGCAATGGTATTCCTACACAACAGATTACCATTGAGACAATTAATGGGGCAAATTCCTTTTCTCTCACTAATATCTCATTAAATATCTACGCCAAAATAGGGGGTACTGCTTGGACGATTGAGAAGGAGGATAAATTAAAAAAAGAGTTCATTATAGGTATTGGGTCTACTACATTACAAGATGGCAAACACGTACTTGGCTTAGCGCAGATTTTTGATCCAGATGGGCGTTACCTAGTCGGGGATTGCGTACCTATATCAACTTTGGAAAACTATAAGGAAAATTTAATCCTGTTCCTTGAGAAAATAATAAAACAAGAAATTGAAAGTGCGGCAATTACGGGTAGTGATGAATTCAGACTGATATTTCATATCTACAAGAGTGCGAGTAGTGAGTACGAGCTTGCCGCAGTAAAAGAAGTAGTCAATTTATTTGATAATTATACTTTTAAATATGCCCTAATACATTTGGCATATGGGCATAACTACCGTCTTTTTTATAGTGAGGGAAAGAGTGATTTGAAGCGGGGTATTTATCTTCCTCTTGATGATAGAGAAGCCTTATTGACATTTGTCCCTAATAGTAATCTCCCTTTAAAAATAAATTTGGACTGGAGGTCTAGTTTTCAAGACTTACAGTATTTATCGCAACAGGTATATTGGTTCTCCGATTTATCTCATAGGACTTATATGCCATCAAAACGTACTGTTACATTGATGTACCCTAGTTTGATGGTATCCTTGACAGAAAAACTTAAAGAAGTTGAAGGATGGGATTTTGATAGGCTTCGACATATAAACGAAAAACTATGGTTCATTTAATAGCAGAAATTAAGAGGATTAGAGAGAATATTTTACAGCAGAAAAATATTCAATCTGCTTTCTATTTATATATCAATAATGAAAGAATAGATTTCGAATTGGCCGGAGTAGAGTCTATGTCGTTATTGGGGTACAAAGGAGAACAGGTTTCAAATGATGACATTAATGCTATTATTTCAGCACAGAGTAAAAAAAATCAAATCGATAATAATGTGTTTAAATTGCTCGGTTTGTACTTGGCATGCAATGGTTCAGATCGTTTAAAAATGATATTGGATAAAAAATTTCATTCAAGTCAAATTGAACTTAAATATTTAATCTATAAAGTATTACCTGAACAGTATCGAGATAAATTGATTTTAAGCTTATCCAGTGGACAAAATAATCTGATTAGATATTTGTTGGATGAAGAGCCTAACATAGAAGAGCTTGATGAGGAAATTGACACACTATTAAAATCTACGATTGGAATTAATGAACTGGTATTGATTGAAGACTTTTTGAAGATGAATAACCGTGTTGGCTACCAAAACTTAACCGCCCTTGAAATGGTTAATCAGGTTATCAAAAATTTTCCAGAGGCAATCAAAAAAATAAAAGACAGAAGAAAGGGAAAGAATAATTTTGAATTCAAAGATGAGTATGATGTTCAAGATATTCTCTATGTTATGCTTAAACCCTTGTTTCTCATGTTGAAAGAAGAAGATCCAATACCTAAAGTAGGGGCGAGTTCAACCAGAATTGACTTAATACTTAGGGAAAAAGGTGTTTTGATTGAAGTTAAGATGATCAAGGAAAATGATACTGATGAGGCAAAGTTTATTAAACAACTTAAAGAAGACATTCAGTCTTATCACATATGCCAATGGATGAAAACTTTGATATGTTTTGTTTATGACCCTTTCGATAAAACAAAGGATAGAAATAATTTTTATGATTTGAATGGCCAGCAGACAATTAACGGTAAAACCTTTGATGTAGAGGTAATTGTTTTGAAGTAGTTGAGATACCGATATGTGTTCTACATCTGTTACAGAAGAAATAAGAAAAGACCTCACGGAATTGTGAGGCCTTTTCTTTTCTAGTGGCTCGGAATGGAACCAAATCATTGTTAGATACAGGGTTGAGTACAAATAACGGATGCAATATACCGTCTTTGTAGAAAAAAATGAGGGCAGCAAATCAGCCAACAAGATAGTGACCTAAAATCTTCCACAACGAAATATTGAGTGAATCAAATTGTGGTTCCCATTACTCCTCCTTTCTTAAAAACAAAATCTTAATCGACTCTTCTGAAGAACTTCATACCAATAAATATTTAATGATATATACATTTGTATGATTATACATTTATTTAAATAATTGTATTTGAAGTAGCTTGAATTTTTTGTAAAATACTTGTGGGAAGGGAGAAAGAAGACAATGGCTAGAGATTGTCCGAATGTTGGCGTAAACGGAATTCTTTTTCTCCCTACCCATATTTCTATATCTGTTGCCAAAAACATCGTTTTTGGCAACAGCCTCGGAGGAATCGAATAAGGATGGTAAGCCTCCGGAGGCTTACCATCCCTATCTTAGATTTGACCTCAATTCCCATACAAATTTATTTTGAATGTTTCTTGATTTGCCGTACATAAACTGATGTATGGCAAACGGGTTAAATGCTGTTCAATGTTGCTAGGTTTGTTCAATAAAGTAAATCAACAAATACCAGTAATATGAAGCGCATATTTATCATGGACGACGATGGATTAAAGGAATATGTTCCTGTAGAATCTCTTAAAAACAATTTAGCTCCAAAACTGAAGGATGAGGAGAATGAAAATCAAACTGAAAATGAAATGTTGACGATTGCCGATTTGGTCAAAAAATTTAAAGTGACCAGACCGACCATCTATTCCTGGATGGAAAAAGGGCTGCTCAAAAAGATACCTATTGGGGGACGTGTCCTGTTCCATCCCAATGACATCAATGAACTTATCAATCGGTTAAGGGGAATCTCTTCTTAGAAACAAATTGATGAACCAAAGACAAAACAGAAAATGGACTTTATATCGGAGATCTTGAAGCAAGCCATGTTTTTGCAAGCAAAAACTGCTCACTCTGTTCGCATGGCTTGTTGGGGAATCTCCCCAAACCCCTAAAATATGGCAAGACCAAAAAAGAAAATACGAGAATTAAAGGCTATTCGGGTAAACGTGAGAATGACGGTGGACGAATACCTGATACTATCCCAAAATGCAAGTACGCTGGGAATTACGATTCCCGATTATATAAGGAAAAGGGTAACGGGAAAAGCACTGCCAAGAAAAAGAATATTGCTTGAGGACAGACAACTTTTCATTGAGTTGGGCCGTATCGGGAATAATATTAACCAACTCACTAAAAAGGTACATCTGGGAATGAAACATCCCCCAATGTTAATTAATCAACTAGCAGAATTAAAGAATATTTTGGACATGCTAAAATCAAATATTGTAAAGAGTGATTGCCAAGCAGATTAAAGGAAAGGATTTCTATGGGGTGTTGGCCTACAATGAAAAGAAGATAGAACAGGGGAAAGGCCATCTGTTGGACACCAATCTTACCTATGGAAGGATCATAGATATGACCCAGGAGTTCAATTTGGTCAGACAACTTCGACCTCGACTTGGCAAAGCGGTGTATCATGTTTCATTGAACCTGCCCTATGATGATAGGTTAAGTGATGGGCAATTCACATCTTTGGGAATGGATTATCTGAAAGGCATGGGTTTCGATGACAATCAGTATATCATGTATCGACATTGCGACCAAGAACACGAACACATCCATATTGTGGCTAATCGTGTAAAGTTTTCCGGGGAAGTGGTCAGCGACAGTAAAGATTACGAACGAAGCGAGCATCTGGTTCGGAAACTTGAACTTAAGTATGGACTATCTCAGCTAAGTGATTTAGAATTGGTAGAAAAGGTAACACTTACTCATAAAGAGATTCAAAAGGCTTTTAGAACAGGAGAGCCACCATTAAAACTTATGCTTCAACAGCATCTTGAAAATGCCATCTTAAAATCAAATAATGTAACGGAATTCATTAAAGAGCTGGTTAAAATGAAAATAACTCCCAAGTTCAACATAAGCAAAAGTACTGGACGGGTAACAGGAATCTCCATTAGGTACAATAGCATTATATACAAAGGAAGCACCCTTGGGCGACAATTTTCATGGAACAATATCATCAAACGAATCGATTATGAACAAGACAGAGACCGTGCAGTTATTCTCGAAAATAATAGCACAGAACGAAGAAGTGATAGCGCTTTTAAAGAATTTAGAAGGGCATCAACACCAATTGCAGGAAAGACATTTAGTATTACTGGACAGACTATCAAAACTATTGAACAATCAAAAAGTGATATGGGAAACGTTGAAGCAATTGGATTGAAATCACATCAAACCGATGACAATCAATGGAATTCTTTTAAACTGGAACTTGACGATAAGATACGATTTAGGAAGAAAAGACGAAAAGGAAAAGGACGGAGACTGTAATGGTCAATAGTATGGATGATTTAAAAAAGTCAAAGCCAGAATGTTTAGTGAAAAAGAAAGAATAATAATAGCAATTATTACTAATGTTCTTCTATGATTCCTAGATCCTATTATTTTTTTCACTAAACAATATGGATGTGAAATTTTAAAGTAGGATTTTTTTCAACTCTGTCAGGCATATCCATTGATTAATGTTCATTATCTCTTAAAGATATAAATCAAATCCTCTTCTATGGATTTAAAGTATCTTTCTTTGATTCCTTTTCGGGAAACAAGGTCAATTTTTAGTCCAATGAGTTTTTCCAGTTCATTGGCCAAATCGATAAATCGAATACCAATCTTATCGTTGAATTCAACCAAGATATCCAAATCACTATTTTTCTTTCCTTCATTTCTAGCAAATGAACCGAAAATCGCTAAAGCTTTAATGGGATAAGAATGGAATAACCTACTCTTATTCTTTTCCAAGATTGATTTTATCTCATTTAGGGATTTCATACAAGATGGGAAGATATAAAGAATTTAAAAGGCTTTTGAGAAATAAGAATCCTTATTTGATGCCCTTAAAAAAATCTTCTAGGCTAATATCATGGATTTTGAGAATCCTAATCAGGGTATTGATGGTAAAGTTCTCACCTGTCTCCATACGCCAATAGTTTTTACGAGGGAGACCATTCTCAACCGCAAAAGCTTCATAACTGGTATATCCATTTTTGATTCTAAGATCTTTGATACGGTCAGCGATAGCTTTCCTCTCCTCTATATAATTGGCTTTCTGCATGGGCGGAAAGTTGCAGAAAACGGCGGACACATATTACGTCATATATAGCGTGAAATTTTTATTATCTTTGTTGTTAGTTTATAGCCTTATAGAGACATATAATAAAGTTATGCCATTTCAGCTATCAGATGATTTTATAAAATATGTGTTTTGTTCCAATATGGAAGCCAAAGTTCTTTTCCAAGATTCTATGGAAACATTGATGAAGTCCGAAAACTCGGATTTTATGGTTTTCAAAGTAATAGAAGGCAAGGTCAAAAATCTATCTGGTTACGATGAATGGTCTGAAGTCATAGAAATAGATGAGACAACTTTTAAGAAACTCCATTTAAATCTCTGCCAAAAAGTAGGTAGAATCGTAAGAAGTGGATTTAAGGATAGGCACTAAGCTAGTTTTAAGAATAAAATAAAACTTGAATTTTATTATTGAGTTTATTGGGAAACAGCAAAAAAATAAGGTTATAAGATGTCGGCTATTTGATATTAAGATAACAACCAACCGGCTTTTTCCCGTTTTTAGGATTATACGAACTCTGCAAATTTTGCAATTTTGATTTCGTTCCATTCTTCTTTTATTATGCTGAAATAAACATCGTTTCTACTTTCTCCATCCGGGGCAATATAATTGTTTCTAAAGACCCCTTCTTTTTTTGCCCCGAGTTTTTCAATGGCACGTTGTGACCTTATATTTTCCTGATCAGCACTGAACTGGATTCTTCTAAATCCGATATTTTCAAATCCAAAGTTCAGTAATTCATACTTACATGCTTTGTTCAGACCAGTTCCTTGAAAATTGATACCGTACCACGTCCATCCAATCTCGCATTTTTCGCTGATAGAGTTTAAATATCCATAGCGGGTACTGCCAGCAACACGATTTTTAATTTTATCTATTATTAAAAAGGGATAACATATTCCGTTAAGCTTGTCGTTGATTGTACTTGATAAATAAGTTTGAAAATCCTCTTCATCGTTAATGTGCATACCCATAAATTCCCAAATTCTCTTTTCGAAGATTATTTCTTTTAATTCTTGGTTTCTTGAATTTTCAAAGGGTACGAGTGTGCTACTTCAGCTAAAATGGCACTGAATTCTTATTTTTTCAAGTGATACATTAAAATTTCATAGGGTGTCTTTCCCTTAAATGCACCATGTGGTCTATCAAAGTTATAAAAGTCTTCCCATTGCTTTATTTTTTTGTTCAAATCCACGTCGTCGGAGTAGTCCAATAGTTGATAGAACTCCTTTTTGTCCGTGAGGTGCGACCGTTCCACCTTTCCATTGAGCTGGGGTCTTCCGGGCTTTATATAACGGTGCTCCATGCCAAGGTCCTTCACATGCCAATTGAACTTGGATTGGAATTCATGCCCATTGTCGGTTTGGACGGTATGGATTCGGAACGGGAACATACCGACCACATAATCCATAAAGTCAATGGAACTTGATTGGTTGTGCCTTTCATATACTTTCAACGCTCTGATACGTGTGCAATCATCAATCGCCGTGTACTGATACCTTTTTATCTTTTTTCCTTCTTTGGTGTGGAAAACCAAGAACTTGACGTCTACTTGAACATGGTGGCCCGGGGTTTTCTTGGCATAGCGTTTAGGTCCCATCGCTTTTCTGGTAACGGCTCGTTCGAGCGGCTTGATACCATTCCTTTTCAGGGTTCTGTAGACACTTGATTCAGAGACATTGATACTGTGATATCTTTCCAAATACCATTTGATGCGCCATGTGCCAAGTTTGTATTCCTTTCTAAGGTCCAATATCAGATCAACCGTTTTCTGATTGATTCTATTGGGGTAGGTATCAGCTTCCCTCTTTTTCCTTAAAAGACCCTTTGCTCCATGTTTGTCAAACTTTCTTTTCCAATTAAAATAGCTGCTCCTGCTAACATTGAACATTTCACAGGTCTCCTTGACCTTTCCATAATCTTTTGCAAATTCAAGTACTCTTAGTTTGAACTTCCATCTTAAGTATTGCTCAATTTCTCTTGTCTTTTCCATGTCAAAAGTGTCTCTTGATTTATTATCAAAATAGTACACTTTTAGTTGACGTAGTCACA
>NZ_QXFI01000021.1 GCF_003584135.1 Flagellimonas pelagia | reverse complement strand
GGCCTTGAGTTCTGTCTCGGCTACCTTGGCATTGAATTCGACCACCTTTCTTTTTTCCAAGGCATCACGTCTGCGTTTATATAGAAAATAACTTGCAATTGAGATCAGTGCCAGAAGGATGGCCCCAGCCAAATAACCATTTTTGACGAGATGTTGCCGTTTGATTTCCTCCTCGGCCTCGGCCTGTTGCCTCTCCATTTTGAACTGCATTTCCTTCCGGGTCAGCTCAGATTTTTTTTCTTAGCTCAACACACTGTCCTGAAGACGTACATGCTCTTTGTAAGCATGGAGGGCTTCTGCCATTTCTCCTTCATGTTCGTATACCTCACTCAATACTTTCCAGGAATCCGCTTGCCATTCCACGGCTTCGATCTCTTGGGATAGGTCAAGGGCTTTCCTCCCATTTAAGGCAGCCAAGTCATAGTTTTTCAATATGATATTGACCATTCCTATGCTGTTCAGGGCAGAAGCTTCAATGTATTTGTTCCCGATCTGGTGGGCAAGATCCGCCGCCTCCTGATAATACAAGAGTGCCTTTGGGTAATCTTCGAGTTTTTTGTAAGCTAGGGCCAAGTTATTGGTAATGGCGGCCACAAAGAGGTCATTTTCTTCCTGTTTGGACAATTTTAGGGCCTTTTCAAGATTGGCCACTCCTTCTTCATATTTTTTAGTGTCGTTGTAGATGATTGCAATGTTTGACAGTGCTTTTATTTCATCAGGGACATTGCCCAACTTTTGTGCAGAGGTCAAATAGGCTTCATAATTTTCCAAGGCCCTATCGTACTGTTTTAAATCGGCAAAAATGTTTCCGATATTGCTCAACAACGACGCTTCAAGTGACCTGTCCCCTATGGATTCGGCAAGATGTTGCGCTTTTTGGTAGACATCCAGTGCGGCTAGGTCGTCTCCCATAACATAATGCAGGTTTCCCTTCTGTCTCAATGCGTAACTCTCCCCCTTGATCCAATCTGTTTCGGAGGATATGGCAATGGCCTCATCTACCAAAGGAAAAGCTTCCTTGGGATTGGAATAGGTCATTTCCCCAGCAGTTTTTATCAATAAAGAAACGCGGACAGAATCTTTTGCCGAATGGGTGGCCAATTCCTGTTGTAACGAATCCAATACGCTTTGTTGGGAAATTCCCCAAAGGGGAAAGAGCAATAGGACTAAAAAGATCTTTTTAAAGGAATCTGGCATGGCGGGTGATTGGTCAAAACCAAATTTAAAGGTTTTGACTCAATATGCTGCCCCGTTCATTGTGTATTGCGGTAATTCAACAAAAGACAACGCTCATGTTCATATTTACAACGGTGAATAAGTGGTCGTGGCATAGGCTATGGGGAATATATAGCTTGGTGTTTTCTACGCACCATAACCATTTTATACTATGAAAAAAATGCAGTTGTTTTTCCTTTCCATTTTTACACTTACCATGTTCACAAATTGTAATTCTGACGATGGCGATGAACCAGAGGATGGGAAATCCGGAAAGGTTGAGGGAATCATCCAGTTGTCCGGGGAGGAGACTGGGGTTTTGGGGACTTCTTTGACCGTAGGGAACATTGAGGTCGGAAATGCATCATTGACAGGAACGGACAAATCTGTCATATTACTTTCCGATAATATTACAGTGGTAGATAACGAACTGGTCTATAGTAATGACCAGAGCGGTTTTGTGATCGTGGCTGCGGATTTTTCCACTGGGGGGTCACCCGATATCGACAAGACCATTTCCATGACCATTGTAAAGAACGGGGAAGAATATCCACATGCGTGTTCCTCCCCCTATCAAGGATTCTTTATGGCCTGTGGAGATGGGTTTGAAGTTGATTTCGAAGCCAAAAAAGTCACTTTTGAAGGTACCACGGTAATCAATACCGATGATGACAAGCTTTTGACTATGGATGGAGTGATAACGTGGGAGTAACGGTTCATATTGAAGAAAATGATACATAAGATAAGTTTGGGGGTATTGTTGGCTATCTTGGGGTTGCTTGAATTAGAGGCACAGGCCCCAAGTGCCAACAATCTGATTGTGTTCGATCCACCTTCCGAGAAGTTTGCTCCCGTTAAACTACAGGCCCATATGGGCCTTCCTCGGTTTGGGGCATTTAACAGTCATATGGTTAAGAATACGGGTGCCACGCCCGCGATGAGACCCGCACGGGGAAATGATGGGGCCCATGTGATGGAACAGAACAAAAAGGAAAGAAACGGTCTCTTGAATTTTTCCATTTTGGTGGGGTTGAAATATTTGGAGCCCTTTATGAGTGATCTGGACCGCGGGCGTTTGACCGTGGCCAGTTCCAATACATCACAAGAACAACGGAATTCCGCATTTCTACAGCAGTTTTTACGGACCCAAGTCGGTCCGAATCTTTGTTTGGACAATGCCTGCAACCAAACCAATCAAGGAAAAAACGAGTTTGAGAGGCTTCGCAATTATACCTCTTTTGTTGAGGTATGTTTGGAGCCACTTCAAAGGTGGGGCCAATCGTTTTTCAAAAATGATGAAATGGTAGGATACCATGTATCCACACTTCATGTTGGAAGGGGGTATGACTTTGACAAATTAGGGTATTGGGTAGGACATTATCTTAATCTGAACGATGTTTTTACCCCAAAGCAAGGTGGGGCCAAAAGAGTGGTCTTCGAGCCTGTTGCGGCATATGAGCATGAACTTTTGAAGAAAATCAACGGAAAGAACAATCTTCAATTTTTTCTCAAAATCGACGAACAGACCGCCGAACGGTTCTTGAAGGAAGACATCAACCGGTTGTATTTGGTGAAGAAGATAAAATTGAAACGTTCGGGCAAACCGATGGCCTTTCCTTATGACCCTGTGGAGTTCAACTATTCCCATGTGGACAGCGATGTGGAAATTTATGAGGACGAAGCCCTTACAGAACATTTTATGACGCTTTCCCTTGCCAACCTCACGTTAAAAACCAATTGATCTATGAAGAATTTGCTTTTTGTAATTATAATAATTGTTTGCCAAGGAGTAGGGTGGGGCCAACCAATGGAAAAGGTTTTTGATCCACCCAGTACCGATTTTATTTCCCTATCCTTACAGACCCACAAAGGGAAGCTCCGCTTTGGGGTACAGGATGAATATTTTGTGAAGGCCGATGGCACCTATATAAGCTCTAGGGAAGAAGGGTATTTTGAAATGGACAAACGGTCCAGCCACCATATGGCCAGTAAGCACGCCTTTATGGAGCTTTTGAAGATGAGGTTTAAGGAAGACATGTTTGCGGTAATGGACAAAGATCTTTTTACCGAACGAAAGCAAAATATGTATGAGGAAGAGTTGAAATCCCTCACCGCCCAGCAGCATGTACTGGCCTTGGCAAATGCATTGTGCAATACACAACAGTTGATTCGGTTTTTCTGCAACCCAAAAGAAGAGGATTGTGTTTCCGGGTTTCCACAAGAAGGGTATTACAACGAACCAAGGAACCAAAGGCCATGGGGAGGCAGGGGGGCTTCGGAGTTTCAGAAATTGCGTGCGTATACCGCTTTTGTGAAGGAAAAATTTCCCATGTTAGAAAAGTGGGCAAAGACCCTTTATACAGACAATACCTTGGAGGGATACTATGTGGCCCGAACCAATTTGGGCACCTACGATTTTAAGGATGGGGGTTATTGGTTCAATACCAATCAATTTTACAACACTGGCTTTTTGTTACATTGGTATGGACTTCAACCATCCAACTCCACCGAAAGAAATTTGATGCATCCCAATGGCACTTCTATCCTCTTCAAAATGTCTCCGGAAGAGGCAGAGCACTTTTCTGAAAAGCACCAATACCTCTATTTGGTGTTGGATGTGACCGGCTACCTGAATGGAGTGGAAAATTATCGTGCAGATCAGCTCAAGACCACCTTCAGTTTGAACAGCCCTGTCATAGAACTGTACTCGGATGATGGCCTTACCCAAAAAGTGGGGGAAATAGACATCAATTCCATGGTGTCCAAAACCAGATAAAATCTAAGCTATGAAAATGAAAGATATAAAAACCAAATCCATATTGCTTGTTGCGGTTTTTGGTCTGTTGGCGCCAATCTCGGTCCAAGGACAGTTTTTAAAAAAACTGAAAAAGAATGTGGAGGATAAAATCGTAAATAAGGCCAGTGAAAAAACCGATGAGTTATTGAATGGGGAAGGGGAAAAGACATCGGCTCCAGAAAAAGAGAAACCAAGTCCAAAGACTGGGCCTGCATCAACAAACAAAACATCCCCAAACAGCATACCGATAGGAAATCAAACCCAGAATAAATCGCCTGAAATTAAGGACGATAATATTATCACCTATAAGGCCCCCAACAAGGATTTTATGGATGTGGTCATACAATCTCACAAGGGACTTCCCCGCTATGGAGATGTTTATTATCATAGGGGGGTTACGGCCCCGACCCATAGCAAAGCCTATCGGGCACTCTTGGAACTTAAATTTATGGAAGACCTTTTCAAGGATATGGACCGGTCAAAACTCACTTCATACAATTATGCGGACAATGACCTTAAGGCAAAGAACTCCAATAAGGCCCAACATCATTTGTTGATGCTCGCAAAGGATGTTTTTTCGGATGAAAATATGCAAGAATACTTTTGTGACCCCGAAGCAAAGGCCCCGTGTAATTTTACCAATGCCGTGGGTGAACGAACCATTGTACCTAGCTGGGGAGGGACACGGAACAATGAATTTGCCCAAAATCGCAGTTACTCCAAGTTTATCAAGAATCATTTTGAGACCCTTCGGGATTGGAGTGAAACATTCTATGAAAATGGAAGCCAAGTCGCCTACTTCGTGGCTAGGGGAGCGGTAGCTGAAAAATATGATTTTAAGGATAAAGGCTATTGGATTGGCAATATATTCTCCATAGGAGGGGACTTTATACTTCATAATTCCAATTTTTTGGCCTACTCTGAGAATGAAAAAACCTTGAAGAACACATCAAAAAAGGTTTTTTTGTCCGTAGACCCAACAGCGGCCAAAGAATTTAACCTCCAATCCAGATCACCCGTATTTGTGGTGTTCAAGGTGAAGGTGACACCTCGTATTACAAATCCTACCCATGTGGATTGGGAGTTTGAGTTGGAAAGTACAACAATGGAGTTTTATAAGGATGCCCCCCTAACCAAAAAAATGGGAGAGGTGGATATGAAGACCGTTAAATTTAAAGATTGATCAAATGAAATGTAATCGTACGAAACAAGTTTTATGGATTGTAGGGGTATTGCTGATGACATTGCCTCAGAACATGAACGGTCAGTTTTTTAAAAAATTGAAGCAGCAGGCCGAGGAAAAAATAATTAAAAAGGCCGATAAGAAAGTGGGTGATATTTTGGATGGGAAACAAGATTCGGCGAATGGAACGAATACGCAAACTGAGGCCATAACACTACCCGAGGCCCAAAAAACAGAGCAAAAAGCTACACAACAGAATACCGCCATAGCTTACAATGAGGATGATTACCTGGTTTATAAATCCCCTAACCAAGCCTTTAAGGATATTGTGGTTCAGAAATTCAAGGGCCTTCCCCGATTTGGGGCCATAGATTCCTATATGATGCAGGACAATCCCAAAAAAGTGGACCTTTCCAAGGAAGCCGGTGAAAAAAGGAATCTGACGGGTACCGGGTATGCTGGGTTTGCCCACTTGGTGCGTATCCATAGTTTGAAGGAGCATTTTAAGGTGATGGACAGGACTGCCCTAACGCAGCAGACAAAAGGAAAGATCATTGAGGAAGAAGCAAAGTCGAGCTTGGCCCAAAAAGTATTGAAGGAATTTGCATTTGATATGGGAACCGATGCCCTGAAAAAGGAATATTTTATGAACGATTGGAGCGGAACCGGTAAGAGTGCCTTGGTCCGTGAATGGGGAGGTCACCAAGCGGACGATTTTACGGAGAATGAGCGGTATGTATCTTTTGTAGAAAAGTATCTGGATATCATTTTAAAATGGAGCAAAAGCTTTTTTAGTGATGGAACCGAGGATTTTCAATTGGTCCATGCCATAAAGTTCCAAGGCCAATATGATTTTGACAAAGGAGGTTTTTGGATACGGTTACCTATCAAAAGACCCCCATTGGGAGTTTCCTCTGTGGAGTATTTTGGTGAATTTTTACCTAATACGCCATATGGACAACAGTTTTACAACAAGACCGAACAAGTGGATTACATCAATGGGGATGTATTGTTCAAAATGAGTCCCGATAAAGCCGAATCCTTAATCAATGACAAAACTGTGCTACTACAGATGACCATGAAGGTTAGGTCTGTTTTCAAAGGATTTGACATAGCCAACCCATTTGTCTATAGTGCCAATTATACTTACCATTTTCTTGATCCAATTCTGGAGCTGTTTTCGGATGCCCAACTAACAAAGAAGATAGGTGAGGTCGATTTGAACAAATTGGTATATAAAGAGCCCAACTAATTTTATTTATTTACATGAAAATGTCAAGCTATTTTAGTGGTAAAATTTAATACTGGGCAATTTATCAATTGCTTCATCCTGCAATTGCTGAACATGATTAAGGTATTTCAAAGTACTTCTGGTTGAGCTATGACCCATGGCATCGGCAACAGTTTTGAGGTTGGCCCCATTGATAAGTAATTGACAGGCAAAAGTATGACGGGCACAATAAAAGGTGATGTGCTTTTCAATTTGAGCCCTATTGACCCAGTAGCGTATTGCTTTGTTGGCCCCATTATCACTTAAAGATTGGATATTGAAAATAAAGGAATCTTTTTCCCCTGGTTTGCCCAAGATATCAAGAGCTGTTTGATTGAGTCTGTTATTAATCAGTTCCCCAGTTTTGTTTCTAGTGGTTATCAATCGGCCTTTGTTTATATTTTTCCATTTGAGCTTTCGGATTTCCGCAAGGCCAAGGGAAGTAAAGCAAGCAAATAGAAAGGCTCTTTTTACGGAAGTATTTCCACATTCGGTATTGGCAAGTATTTGAAGTTCATCCTTATCTAATACTTGTTTTTTTAATGTATCGTCTTTGTTGGGATTTGTAAATCTTATCTCGGCTGTTGGCATTTCATTTAGGTAACCCTGAATTTTTGCAGCTTTTAAAACTTTTTTGAACCTTGTGAAATAGTTATGTGCCGTTTCGCCGGCAAGACCTGCATCATGTATTAAATAATCTTTGTATAATGTCATGGTTTTAGGACCAATTCCCGTAATGGTTAACCTCGGATTGTTGACAGCCTCTTTAAATTTCTCCACAGAGCTTGCAATAATGCGTACGTCCTTATTTTTATAATCTTGAATGTATTTTTCAGCAAAAACAAAAAAATTGATTTTCTTTAGGTGTTGTGGAATATGTCCTGTTTCATCTGATAAAACTTCCAATTCCCTGTTGACCCGAATTCTTTCGGCAATTCTTTTCTTTTCAATTTTGGATGGATCCTTGGGCAGTATTTTTATTTTAAGAAATTCTCTCCATCTTTCACCGTTGTGATGGATGTCCAAATAGAGGCTTTTTGCTCCTGATTTTAATGTTCTGCTTCGAAGTTGTACTGACATAAAAAAGTGACGTAAAAGTGACGGTTTTTGTCTAAAAATACGAAATGAAGGGAAAACTTACAAGTGAAGAGAATGGATCAAGTATTTGATATACAGTCAACTAAATGCAATTTGTGTCAAATAATATTATGTGAGGATTCACACCCAAGGTACAGGAAAAAAGCCGAGATTTTCTCGGCTTTTTTTATGCCCTTTCCCAGGTTATTCCAAAAATCTTGATGACATTCTTCTTTTAGCTCGATAAGAAGAAAAAGCATCATCATGAAAACCATTCAAACTTTAATTGCCACTTGTATTTTCCTTTTTTGTATTAGCTGTAGTTCGGATTCCGATAACGGGAAACTCAATGCGGAGCCCCAAGGCCTTTGTGCCAATGTGTCCGGAATCACCGGTATATATTGGGAGTTTGCCCATTCCATTCCCGCTCCTTTGGCCCAAGTGCCTGTCATCAAAAATCCGGGCGGACAGTTTATCCACAGCTTGCAGCCCCTCATCGGATTTACCTACCCCAAAGGTTTTACAGCCTTTGAGGTGACCGATGCCCAAACCGCTACACTCGGGGTCAACCTGGTCCGTGATGATAATATGGTAGTATTCCGCTGGATTCCCAATACCCAAGCTGCTGGTCAGGTATCTGCCACAAGTATCATCGCCAATGAAATCGATGGGGTTTTTGCCCACTACGGATTTTCCGGCACCCCAGAGGTGTTGTGCACGACAACGGCCAATAATACTTTTGAAGGTATTTCATCCCAGTTCACGGCCCGATTGCTCCGTTTTGATGGCATTACGGCCCAAATTTGGGTGCGCTCCACCTATGCGGCAGGGGGTACCTTTTCGGCCATATCAGTCACCACGGCACCCACAAGCGAATATGAAACCCAGGTCATGGATACCTTTTTTCCTATAAACTTCCAGCTTTTTGTGGGTAGGGACGGAACCTTTGTGGACAATGACAATGATGGTGTGCCCGCCAATGAGGATCCCGATGATAATGATCCCAATATTCCGAACAATACAGGAGGATAGGATTTCTCTCTAAGTTAGTTAGTTGTTTGAGTTTGCCCCCGTTTTCGCGGGGGTTTTCTTTTTACGGAAGAAAATCAGGGCAAGGATTAAAAGCGACATCAAAATAAGGGTCCAGACCATCCAATGTATAGGTTGGTGCAGATTAATAGGGGAGGTGTTGCCCATCAAGATCAGGCCTGCCCAATATTGGGGGTGTAGGGTTCGGCCTTCGGATTGCTTCAAATAATCCAACTTGGCCAAACGTATGGCTTCGTCCTTGCGTTTCCCTTTGGAAAGATAATCGTAAAAGGAAGTCAGGATTTCCGCGCTGGATTTTTCATCAATCTGCCACAAACTGGTCAAAATACTTTCACTGCCTGCATAGTTGAAGGCATGGGCCAAGGAAATCATTCCCTCCCCAGGTTGATAGGTAGGTTTACCGGTTTCACAGGCTGTTAATATGGCAAGATTGGAACTCAAATTTTCGTTATAGATCTCATAGGTGTAGAGATAATTGTCGTTAATGTCCAGGGTATCCGAAGTATTTTTGGCAAAGACCAAACGGGAGAGTTCCGGACTCAAGTTGTTGGATTCGGCATGGGTGGCAATGTGGATGATCTTGTGTTCCTTGGCTGTTTTGGAAAACACTTGCTTGGATGCCTTCTCATTCAGAAACGCATCACCATGGAAGACTTTTCCGAATTTTTTGGCCAAATCATAGCTGAAGGGCTGGGGTAACAAGGTAAGATAGGCTTTGTCCAGATAAAGGGTATCCATGATGGCCATTTCATATTCACTTTTCATTTGAGCACCAAACTCCGGTACAAAAGCGATGAAATTCTTTTTAAATTCCAGGACCTTTTGCTGTTGATCCAACATGAAAAGGCTATAGTTGTATGAAATATTGTGTTTGGACAAAAGACTATTGATGGCCAATTGTTTCAGCGAATTGATTTTTTTAGGTGTGAGCAGTTCAAAACTTAAATTAAAAAGTTCGCCGTCAGGAAAAATGATAACATTCTCTGTTTTCACTTGTTTTTCAAAAGGTTTCCACAGATTTACATAAAGTTGATATAGACATTCGAACAGCTCGTTTTCGGGAATACTGTAATCTGAAATCGAGGAAATACATAGGTTTTTAAGGTTTCCCAATCGCGTCAGGGCAGCTTTGTCATCATGGTACACATAGGCATAGGCATCTTCCCCATCAGAAAAATAGCGAACCAGTGTGGTATTCGAGGGCACTTGTTCTTTCAAGTTTTTTAAGGGCTCCAAAATGGAAGCGTACCTCATTTTATAGTATTCCGGATATTCTTGTTGAAGCAAGGTCAAATGGTCTTGCCATGCAGTGGAAAGAGAGTCCCATTTTGCCGCGTTGAACTGGGTCTGATCTTCCTCAAGGTTAAAAAATGCATCGATCTGTTCACGTAGCCGGTTTTCCTGCTCTCGGATTTTAACTGGGGAAAAGCCATTGTTGGCGAGGTTCAGTCTGGCCCTGATCCGATTATAAATGGAAGATTCGTTTAGGGTCATGACCTTTTCAAGATACTTGTCGTCATGGGTCTGTTGGTACAGTTCCAGATACACTTTTTTGGCAAAATTGAAGATTTCCCTATTGTTTTCGATAAGGCTGGCCACACCTTCTTGGGAGGAGACCAATGATTTTCGTTTCTCTACAAAAGCTGTTGCCCCATCTATGGTTTGCGCCAAATCTTGGAGATTCTTCAAGGAATGGGGTAATAGTTGGAATTTGGATTTTGCCAAATACAATAAAATCTCGGCGCGATCCCCCCATTGGTAAAGCCGTTCCTGATCTTCTGTTTCGTTTTCTTGGGAAGGCAATAATTGTTCACATAGTTGAACGGTCTTCTCAAAATCCCCTTTCAAATAAGAAATCCGAATTTTGGTGAGCAGTGCCGTTTTGGCCAAAAAACTTTCTGTACCATATATTTTTGCCGTTTCGGCATAGGTTTCGTCAATCAGATTTTCGGCCTTGTTGAACTGATGATCATCGGCAAAGGACTGGGCAAGGTTGAACTGGGCATAGACCACATTTTGGCTGAACGCGTCAGGACTACTGTTTTCATAAGCCTCCAACGTCTTTTGGTAGTAAGCGATGGCCTGAGATATACTCCCGTCCTTTTTTTCTAGATCGCCCAAAACCGAATACAGGTTTGCTGCATACAGCCAATTGTCCCCAGGGATGGTCTGCAATGATGTCTTGGCCTCCTCCAGGTATTTTCTTGCCTTTTCAGGGTTTTCCCCATAAAGGTAGGCTTCCCCCATCATCAGCACTGCACTGAAATATTGTACGGTGTTGGGAAGAAAGTATTTTTTGGCATGATGGTAACCCAATGTGGCCACTTGAATCGCCTTTTCCTTGTCCCCCAAATCGTTGTAAAGGCTACCCAGGTTCCTATAGGCAATGGAAAGATTGCCCTGAACCTTTTCGGTTAGGGGGTGATTGTGTGTCTTTTGTAGGAAAGTGTTGTAACTGGAAATGCACTTTAGGGTAAATTCCATGGCTGCCTGATAGTCTCCAGCCGTTTGTTTGGCCAAAGTCCAGTTGCCGTAGATCACACTCGGAAGGTAATATCGATATTCAGGGTCTTCATCGTCGGTGTCAATGCTTTTGATGGCTTTTTCAAAATAATAGTTGACACTATCGGGTATTCCCATAAAATGCATGAGTGATGCTTTGTAATTCAAGACTCTTGGGGCCAATCGGAATTTGGATTTTGGATGGTCGTTCATCACTCGGAGCGCCTTTTCGGTCCGGTCCATGAGTTGGTCAAAATCCCCCAACTTCAGCCCAATCTCACCCAAATAGTATTCCGATGTAAGTTTTCTTTGCGGATCCTGCATGGCCGTGGCAATGGTGTTGGCCCGAAGGACCGTTTCATTGGCTTGGATCACATTGCCCTGGTCTATTTGGGCAAGGCCCATACCCATGAGGGCGTCAAAACGAACGGAATCCGGTTGATGACCACTCTCCAGGTCTTTCAAAAGTTTTTGTGCCTTTGGAAAGCTGGTCTGGCGGTCTAATAGGAATTCGGTTTTGGCAAGGGGGTACACCAATTTACCCAAATTCAATTGGGCATTTTTTGGGGCCTTCCCGATTTCTTGTGCAATAATATGCTGTGCTTCCTTAAAGGCATCGATGGATATGAGGCTGTCCAGTTTTTTTAGGGAGGGATGTTGTTGGGAAAATATCGATGTCTGCAACAAAAGGGCAAACATCAAGAGAAAATGTGATAGGCCCTTGTGCATAACCAATCAGTCCTTAAGTTTTTTTATCAATTCCCGACTTTTTTCATCTTGGGCTTTTTTCAGACTTTTTAATGCCGCTTGGGTGTCGCCATTTTTTAAGTGGGCAAGTCCTTGGTAAAAAGCAGCTTCGTTTTTAAAAGAGGCTTGCTCGTTTTCCACGACAAGATCAAAAAAGGAAATAGCCCTGGTTGTCTCCCCGTCTGCCAGATATGCGGAACCCAAAAAATAGTTAAGGGTATCGTTATCTTTTTTCTGTGCCCATAACTGTTCCCATTTGCTGATGGCGGTTTTGTAATGGCCTTGTTTGTAATCCACCATAGCTTCGTAAAAAGCATAGTTGCTGCTGTTTCCCATCACTGTGGGAAGTCCTGGGTCTGCAGTAAAATATTCTTGGTATAGTTTTTCACTAGGGTCTTTTTGATAAAGGAGCCATAGACCCATTACAACCAAAACTGTAATGACTGCGGCAATTTTGTAGATGGGGAAGGTGCGGCCTTTGGTTGTTTTTTTGGATGGCGATTCCAATTCGGAATGAAAGGATTCCAACTCTTCACGAAGCGCTGCTTCCTCAACGCTATGGAACAAGGCCTTGAATTCATTGAATTGCTGCATCAATTGGGCATCTTGCTCCAAATTTTCCAAAAATTGGGAACGTTCCCGATCGTCCATTTGGTCCATCAAATACCTTTCAAAGGTTTCTTGGTGTTCTTGTGATATGTATGAGCTATCGTTCATTGTTCTTGATTTGAAGGCTCAGGCTTCTCAGTTTTTCCATGCAACGGTATTTTTGGTTGCGTGCTGAACTGGGAGCCATTCCCATCTCTTTTGAGATTTCTTCCATGGATCTCCTTTCAAAGTAAAACATCTTGAGGAGGGACCTGCAATTTTCCCCCAATTGGGACAAAGCGGTTTGCATGGCACTTCTGTTCTGTTCTTCCTCAAGGATGTCTTCCTTGGGTATGGGGTCATCTTGTACCACCGTTAAAAAGGATTGTGAATCCGTGTTGATGGTTTTTTTATAATCCGATGACCGTAAAAAATCGGTCCATTTGTTCTTGGCAATGGTAAAGAGATACCCGGAAACATTTCCTTCCAAAAACTTACCATCTTTGATATTTCTCCAGCAGGCTACAAATGCCTCTTGGAAAATATCCTTGGCCTGATCTTCATTACCATTGTTCTTTAAGATATGGGTGCGCACTTTTGGATACACCTCTTGGTAGGTTGCTTGCATGGTTTCCGAATCATTTTTTCTGAAACCATTGACTGTTTTGCCTGCCTTTTGGTGTGTATTCCCCATACTTTGTTGGAAAGTATGGGGAATTTAATATTCTCTTCTTCAAATAAAAAGCGGCATCGATAAAAATTACCGTAAATCCGTTTTAATTGTTAAAATATGGGCGTTATCTCAATTCCTTGATGCCCAATATTGTCCATATCATCCAATTTTCGTTGTTGTTCCTGCTCGGCCTCTGCCTGATCACAGGTTTGTAAAATGTTTATTGATCCTACTCCCAAACGGAATTCCAACATATCATCGCCAATATCCTCCAAGTCCGTCAAGGCAAATTCATTTCCATACGTTCCATCTTTTTTCAGGATTTTTGCCGTATAGGATGTGGCGCCATCCACAGCCTTGAATCTGGCTATATAACCGGGTATGCCTACGGTATAAACAAGTCCTCCGCCACAAAGCAGCTGTGAGCTGAACGTGGTGATGGGCACTTCTTTTTCAAATGGGGCAAAGAAGGAGATACAGGTTTTCTTGTTATTCACCATCATGGATTTGCGCCCCACTTCCGTAAGTTGTCCTGATTGCAGGTTTTTGGTATAAACCACAACTTCCACGGTTTCAAAATTGTCACCATCGGTGAGATCGGACTCGGTTGCCACACTGATATAGGATACGATGTTACTTGTGGTCACGATGGAAACCCCATAGTTACTTGGATAGCCTTCAATGTCCTGTATCCTTCCCCCGAATTTGTTAGAAGTGCTCCAGTGGTATTCAAAATCTTCCACCCCAGGTTCATAGAAGGTGTAATATCCTGCCCGGATTTCCAAGGGGTCGCCTAAACATACGTCGGCTTCTGTGGGAAAGATGGTGACCTCGGCATTAATGGAATCCATGATCCAACTCTCCACTGCATTAGCTTCCGTATTGAGCATTTTTACATTGGTTTTTTGCCCCAAGTTCATGTTCTTGTATAGGGCCTCCATGACCATTTCCATACGTTGTATGCCGGTTTCCACCAATTCTTGGCTTTGCACAAAGGTGTTGGGCATGGATCCTCCATTGGAAATGATGTTGTACACATCTGTCAATATGTTCCTCAAGTCATCGGACAGGCGAATGTTTCCATAAAGTTCCGGCAAAAAGACTTCGGACGCTTCCTTGAACTTGTTCTGCTTTACCGCTTCCAAAACGGTATTGTTGGCCTGTAAAGCGGGGAGTACCGCATCATAGAGGGCATCTTCCTTGGCGTCGCCAAACCTGGGCAATAGGTTCTTGTTTCCACCAATGTCCAAAAGTGTTGGAAGAAAATAATCCAGAATATAAGTCTTGACATTCAATGCTTCATAAGCCTCTTTTTCAACAGAGGATAGGTCCCTTGAAATGGTCTTTTCTGCCCCGGAGCCCACTACTACCAATTCATATTCCGCAACAAATTCGGTGTTTCCGCTAAAGGGCAATGCAATGGGATCACTGACGGAGGCATTCTCTATGATAGAGGCTTGAGTGCCAACTTGACTCAACTGATTGCCTACCTGAAAGGCGTCTATCTGTTGTTTTTTTCCTGGCTTAAGATCAAAATGCACCATGGGGTTTTCGGAATAGTCGGGTATTTCGGTCAGGTTGCCATCACGATCATATACCAATTTTTTATACACAAAGGCATGTGTTCTCCTTGGGAAGAAATTTTGCAATTGCACATGTAAGGAATCCGGGTTTTGGATTACGATCCCACTTTTGTTCAAGACATCGTTGATGAAGATCCTGTTTTCTGAGGTGTTTCCATTTTTGCTGGATATTTGTTCAATTTTTTCATTCAAAAGGTCAAGATAGGCTCCTGTGGAATACATGAGTGGATCGCTCACGAAAAGGGTGGTCAAGTCGTTCACCAATTCATCAAAACCAGTAACCTGTCCAACGCTGTTCAAAAAGGCTTTCTTTGCCGATGGAGGAAGCAAGTAGTAGTCCAGTCCATAATAGAGGATGACTTCGGCAGTGGTTTCCAACGAGATCTCCTTCCTGCCATCACTAAGGAATCCTGCCAAAAGAACATTGTTGTCCTGGTCTAACAGATAGGCCAATTCCACACTCCCTGGGTTGAACGGGATCGATCCTTTTGCCGAACCATTTATCTCACTTGTAGATCCCAAGCTCGCCATGATAGTTTTGGATAAATCGATCGTTGAATTTTGGGGAAGGATTACCTGAACATCCACCATTTCATATTCGCTCGTGGGATTGTCTGGGCCATCGCCACCAGGTTGAGGGGAATCGTCGGAACTGCAACCCAATGATAACACAAGGGTGAGCAGTGTAAATACTTTAATTAAGGTTTTCATTTGGTTGAACTTTTATGTTGAAATCTATTTTGTGTGATCATTTTTTTGTGACGGACCAGGTTCCTTTGGTTTGGTTGGAGGTAATGGACCATGTTCCGTTTCCAGATGTCTCCGACAATTTTCCAGACAGACTTCCATTGATTTCTGTAGTACTGAAGGTTGCGGAAAAGGATCCTGAAGAATCCACTGTTCCATCCATTTGGATAGGGGTCTGTGTGCCATTGGTAAAGAAGTCCCCGGTGGCCGATCCATCTTCATAAATGAAAAAGCTGACCGTGCCACCGTCATCTCCCGTTACATTTCCCATCCATTGGCCTGCGTACAGGTCAATATCATCGGAGCTATCGCCGTCTTTTGAGCAGGACAAGACAATCAAGGCCATTAAGAATACGGTGTATTTTGCAAATCGTTTCATGTTGTTTGATTTTTTAAGGTTTTAAGGATATCGTATTTCATTAAAAATGTCATCAATAGGCATTGCCCACTTTTACCCATTCCCTGTTGTTGAGGTTGATATCGCCATTAGGGGTGTAAAAGAGGTCGTTGTTTTGGATGTAGTTGCCGTCACTGTCCATCCAATATTCCGTGGATCCTGCATTTACTTGGTAGTTGTTCCCGGTGAGGGGATTGTAAACGGTCTCTTGTTCGTTGATCGTGTTCAGGAACTGGCGTTGGCCCGTATCACTACCGGCGCCAAAATTCCGGTTCATAAAAGCGGCATGGTTAGCATCTTGGGCCGCTGAAATGGCTCTCATATTCTCTTGGTGCGCATTAAAAGCCGCCCATCTGGCATTCATGCGTTGTTGGTGCTGTTGTGAGGCGATTTGCATTTTTCGCTGGTTCTCCATGGCCCTTTGTTGGTTCAATTGGGCTAAATATTGTTTCCATTGGGGGTTTTCTTGGGTGTCTACGGTCGATTTATGGAGTTGGTCAAGGGTCGCTTCAAACTGTCCTTCATCCACAAAAACATAATCCGTTGTATAGAGCCACATGGTCATCATCTCATTGTTCATGAGGGGTTGTTGTATGGCTATTTTTACGATACGGGCCAAGGCCTTCTGGCCATTTTGGTTCTTCCATTCCGTGGCTGTGTACTCCAAATAGCCTTGTCCGAACCCGTTCTCCTGCATTTTTTGGCGCACATAGGCTTCGTCTTTCGGCATGGAGCGTTGACGTACAAAGGAGTAGCCGCTATTCTGCATTCGGGGTTCCACATCTTCCTTAAAAAGCTGCTGGTTGCCCACCATGGGTCGGATCAAGGATGCCATGCCGTATTGCGACATCATCTGGGTCAATTGTTGACTTTGATAGGATACGTGGAAATTGGTGGGCGTGTTGAAGGTTTTTAAGTGATTGGGTCCTTCAATTTGTACGAGAAAGTCTGGTATTTTTTGATCAAGGGTGTAAATCGGTTTGGAAATCACTTTCCAGTTAGAAGGATATTCAGTGCTTTGCACCACCATTCCGGTACGGGCATCGCGCAGTTCATGGGTTTTATTTCGGCTGGTTTGGAAAAATGGCTCTTTTTGATCGGATGTGCCGTTGTTCCAGGCGCTCTCCTCGTCAAGTCGCTCATTATAGGTGGAGCTATTGGAGTCTTGTGAGTTTTCCTTGCAGGCCAAGGCAAGACAAATGAAGGTAAAAATCAGTGTTCTCATAATGGACTTTTGATAGGGTTATATCTTGCTATCGAAATCATTATGAAATGTCATCAGCCGAATAATTATTTTTTTAAAGGGGAAAACGCCACTTTTTGTTACTACTGGAACTTATCGTTTAATCCTTTCATTTTTATATCTTTAAAAGTGCAGACCCATACCATTTTTTCTATGCCAGCAGTGCTCTCCATCCCTATAAGGAGAATCTTATTTTTCGTGTGCTTTGCCCTGTTGCATATTTCTGTGGTAGCTGCCCAGTCCGATCCATTGCAAGGCATGGACTTTATTATTCCATATCATTTATATAAGACCAAAGAAAATATTTCAGGGGAACGGGTAGCCAATCTGGAATATGAAGAGCCTTCTAATTTTGGTCCTACCGATCCTAGGGCCATCTATGTGGCCCGATTGGATTTTGGTCCATATGGGAAACTTTTGGACGAAGGTCAGGATCCATGGGTCTTGCAAATTGGAAACCAGAACAGGGCCAAATTATTTTATTCCAACCAAAATGAACTGGATTCATTGACTATGGGCAGTTTTGAGTTGAATGCAAGGTTTACTGGAAAATTTACCTTCCAAAAGGGAAATCTATTTCATGGCCGGTATCTGTACCTCAAGTTTTCAAAATTGAATACCAGGCAGTATTTGGGGGATAAGGCATTCCTTTTTTATGCAAAACCCTTTGAAGAATACAAGCAAGGACATCTTTCCAAAAGTTCTGTACGAATTTTTTCATTGGGCTATTTGTTGTGGGGAGCCGTTTTTGTTGGAGTGGTCATAAGTATGGTGTTTTATCGTACCTACAAACAGCCTGAGTATATATATTATTCGTTATACGCTGTTTCACTGGCCATTTTTTTGGGCAGATATGGCTTTGGATGGTACGAACGTTTCGTAGGAAACTATTCCTTCACTTCCTTTTTGTTGGGCAATACCTTTGAGCTGTTGGCCGGACTGTTCTATGCGTTGTTTGAAAAATATTTTTTGAATACCAAACAAAATTACCCCCTGCTGAACAAGGCCATTAATATTTCCGTGGCCATTTTTATCGTCTGGTTGGTAATCGATACCCTTCTTATTTTGATAGGGAATTTTCAGTTACATTTTTTGTTATTGGACACTCGGGCGGTACTCCTAACTATTCTGGTTTTGTTCAGTTTGGGGTATTTGATCATAAGGCCCAAAGATTCATTGAATTGGTTTATCATAGTGGGCTCCTTTATTTATGGACTTTGCTCTGTACTTGTCTATGTCAGTGGAGATGGAAATTATCTTAGATTGGGAGCAGTTGGCGAAATAACGGTTTTTTCGCTCGGACTTGGTTATAAGGTCAGGGAAGAGAACCTTAAAAAGATACAAGCGGAACATGAAGCGTCCAAGACTTATCTTAGGCTTTTACGTTCGCAGTTGAACCCCCACTTTATTTTTAATGCCTTGGGCTCCATTCAACATTTGGTATTGTCAGAAGAAAAATCTGCTGCTTTGCATTACCTGAACAAGTTCAGCAAGTTGATGCGCCATGTTCTGGAAAGCTCTTCACAGGAGAATGTGTTATTGTCTGAAGAAATATCCTTTCTTGAAAAATATATTTCATTGGAATCACTTCGTTTTCAAAAGGATTTCGGTTATACGATTTCCACGGATCCTGGATTGTGCCCGGATACCATTGAAGTGCCCTTGTTGGTGACCCAACCTTTTGTTGAAAACGCCATAATCCATGGATTGCTGCCTAAAGAAAATGGGAGTAGACAACTTTCGATTACATTTAGAAAAGCAGGCCAACAAACTTTACAATGCATTATTATGGATAATGGTATTGGCAGGGTGGAAAGTGAAAGACACAAACTGGGGCGTGTGGAACACCAATCCAAGGGAGTTTCCATTATGCAGGAACGTTTGGATGCCTTGCAAATAGACAGAGATGAACAGACAATTGTTATTGAGGACCTGTACGGGGATGATGGTAAAGCCTTGGGAACAAGGGTGACGCTCAATTTTTTTATTGACTAGAAGGAATGCTTTTCGATATACTCCTGAAACTTCACTTTATGCTGCTCAGAAACGGTAATTTGGTTGTTGTTGATGGTGATGAGATTTCGTTCCACTTCCTCAATGTGGGGCAAGGCAACAATGAATGATCGGTTCACTCGCATAAATTGGCTGGAGGGCAGTTCTTCTTCCAAAGTTTTTAAGGTCATCAAAGTAAGAACGGGAATGGGGTTTCCCTTGACCCATATTTTGACATAATCCTTCAATCCTTCAAAATAAAGCACTTGATCCAAGGCAATTTTTAATTGTTTGTAGCCCGATTTCACAAACAGAAACTCCTTATCAGCTATAGTTCCCGGGTTTGGCTTTGAAATGGCAATACGATCGTGCGCCTTCTGGGCGGCCACCAAAAATTCGGCATAGTCAAAAGGTTTCAATAAATAATCCACCGCATCCACTCGAAAACCTTCCAAAGCATATTGGTCAAAAGCCGTGGTAAAGATCACTTTAGCCTTTTCTTTGATAATCTTGGAGAGTCCCATGCCATTCAAATCGGGCATCTGTATGTCCAAGAAAATGAGGTCCACAGGATTTTGGTTGAAGTATTCCAACGCGGCAATGGCATTGGAAAAGGAACTTTTCGGTTCTAAGAAAGGGGTCTTGGCAATGTATCCCTCAATTAATTTGAGGGCCATGGGCTCATCATCAACGGCGATACAGGTCAAAGTTCTTTTCTCCATGGCTAGGTGTTCAATGGAATTTCCACGATGATACGGAACTGTCCCGAAACAATCTCATTTCCAAAATAATGTTTGTTGGGATACAATAGATCCAAACGATCTTTAAGGTTCCTTAAACCAATTCCAGAACCACTTTGGTCTGTATGGGATTTTGGGAAATCCGTGTTCTTGCCTTTAAAAATTACCTTATCATCCTTCAGTTCCATTATAAAATTGATGGTGCTTTCCTCTTGGGCAGAAACCCCATGCTTGAAGGCATTTTCGATCAAGGAAATAAAAAGAAGGGGAGGCACCTGTACTGTTGGATCCACTTCCGGGAAATGATATTCCACCTTGGTTTTTTCCGTCAATCGCAATTTACCCAATTCAATGTATTTGACCATAAAGTCGATTTCCTTGGCTAGGGAGACTTTTTCGGTATGGGTTTCGTACAACAGGTAGCGCATCAACTTCCCCAAACTGTGAATGGTGTCCTTGGCATCTTCTGGAGAAATATCGACCAATGCATAAATATTGTTCAACGAATTGAAGAAAAAATGCGGCTGCAATTGGTACTGCAAATGCTGAAGGTCTGATTTGAGCTGTTGATGGGCCACTTCTTTCTTTTCCACTTCCGATTTGATCAAACGTTCCATGGCCCGTAGCGCTACGGCCCACACGATGGGCACCAAAAAGGAAAGGGTCTGAACATAGATGATCATGGTCCTCGGTGGTCCCTTACGGTCGCCTCCATCCATGGGTCTGGGGAAAAAGAAATCCGTGAACCATTCCCTAAAAAAGATCAATACAATAATCACAGCTATATTGATGCAGACGAACCACGCTATTTTCTTTGGAAAAAAGAGTCGGTCCGCCAAAAGTAGATAGTTCAAATAAAAGACTACCATGTATAGGAACAGGGGCACCCATGAAAAAATCAGTACATGCTTAAAGGCCTGTTCCGTATCATAGCTCAACAAGTATGGGAAACTGAACAGGACTACCCATACCATAACATGGAAAAAAACTTTGCGCCATTTGTTTTTCATATGCTCCATGTTATGTTCGGGTTATTCATATCGTAATGCGGAAATAGGATCTAGGACTGCTGCTTTTCTCGCTGGGTACCATCCGAAGAAAATCCCTGTAATGGCACACACGGCAAACGAAATGATTACGGAATAGGGGGTAATGATGGTAGGCCATCCCAATACGCCCTGGATGAACAAGGTGGCTCCAAAACCAAGCAACACCCCAATGATCCCACCGGTAACACTGATCAGCACGGCCTCTATCAAAAACTGTAATAAAATATCGGTCCCTTTGGCCCCAACGGCCATTCGGAGTCCTATTTCCCTAGTTCTTTCTTTGACCGAAACGTACATGATGTTCATGATCCCAATACCACCGATCAACAAGGAAATACTGGCTATGGCCACTAAGAGCACGGTCAGCATTTCACTGGTGGAACTAAAGGTGGAAATGAGTTCATCCATGGAAAAAACGTTGAAATCATCATCATCATTGCTGCCAATGTGATGTTGTTCCCGCAAGATAGTGGTTATTTCATCAACTGCTGCTTCGGCCTCTTCCTCACTTACGGCAGATGCCACAATGGATTGAATGTAGTCGATGGCCAAAATACGTTTTTGGACCGTGGTATAGGGAGCTATGATGATGTCGTCTTGATCTTGGCCAAAGTTACTCTCTCCTTTTTCTTCCAAAACCCCAATGATCTTAAAAGGAATGCTGTTGAAACGGATCATCTTACCAATGGGATCTTCCCCGTTCGGGAATAGGTTTTCCACCACGGTCTTGCCTACCACGGCCACCTTGGCGGCAGATTTCACCTCTGCACTGGTAAACATACTTCCTTCGGAAAGCTCCCAGATCTTAATGTCCAGATATTCTGGGCTTACTCCATAAATGGAAGTCGGCCAGTTGTTGGCCCCATTGATGGACTGTCCGCTGCCATTTACCTGTGGGGTAACGTAGGACAATAGCGTGGCTTTTTCTTTTAAGGCCTCATAGTCTTCCAATTTCAAGGATTGCATTTCACTGCCTCCCATGCGTACCCCGCCCCGCATATCGGCACCGGGCCGGATATTGATCATGTTGGATCCCATTTTGGAGATTTCATCCTTGATGCTTTTTTTGGAGCCTTCACCGATGGCGAGCATGGCAATGACCGAGGCCACCCCGATGATAATGCCCAGCATGGTGAGCAAAGTCCTCATTTTGTTCAAGACGATGGCCTTGAGCGCTATTTTTATCAGATTTAAGATCCTGGTTTTCATTCTTCGTCTTCTTTAGGTAGAGCAGCCAGTTCCCTTGCAGCATCATTGACGTTGGTGTTCATTTCGTCCTTAATGACATGACCATCCTTTAAAATGATGGTTCGACTACTAAAGGCAGCAATATCCGGTTCATGGGTCACAAAGGCTATGGTTTTTCCTTTTCTGTTGAGTTCTTGGAACAATGCCATGATTTCATAAGACGTTCGTGTATCCAAGTTTCCTGTGGCCTCATCCGCTAAGATGATGACCGGGTCGTTTACCAATGATCGGGCTATGGCCACCCGTTGTTGTTGCCCGCCCGATAATTGAGCAGGGGTGTGATCCATTCTATCTTCCAGCCCTACCATCTTTAAAGCTTCGCTAGAACGCCGGTGACGTTCTTCGGGTGAGATTTTACTGTTATAGATCAATGGGAGTTCCACATTTTCAATTGCGGTGGTCCTTGGTAAAAGATTGTACGATTGAAAAATGAACCCGATTTTCTCGTTTCGAATGGTGGCAAGTTCATTCTTGTTGAGTTGGGCCACAGGTACCCCATCAATCAGATAACTGCCAGAAGTAGGATTGTCCAAACAACCCAAAATATTGAGCATGGTACTTTTTCCGGAACCACTGGACCCCATGATGGTCACGAATTCACCTTCGTGGATATCGAGTGATACGCCCTTCAGGGCATGTACCACTTCCTCTCCCATTCGGAAATCACGCTTCAGATCGTTTATTTCGATGATTGTTTTTCCCATGACCCTGATTAACTCTTCTTGTTGTTGTTTCTTCCTGGTGGTTTGGGCATAAAAGGGCTACCACTGTCTTGGGCCGCTTGTACTTCACCCGATTGTACCGATTTTAAGCTGTATACTAGTTGATCGCCTTCTTCAACCCCGCTAATAATCTGTACGTTGACCCCATCACTGGCCCCAAGCGTTACTTTTTTGGGAACTATGGATAGGTCTTTTTGGAGTACCCATAGCATGGTGGCGTCTTCTTGCGGTGGACCGCCATTACCGGGTCCATTATTAGGCCCATTGCCAGGTCCAGGACGTTTGGATTCAATGCCCTGTTGTTCTTCATAGGCCATCAAAAGCGGCATGTTAGGATGAAAGTTTACGGCCTTGGCCTCTGCGGTGAGCACATCCTTGAGTTCCAAGGTATAGATGGATATAGTGGCGGTAAGTCCTGGTTTCAATTTCAAATCAGGATTGTCCGCTTTGATGACCACGGTATAGGTCACTACGTTTGAACTTACAGTGGGATTCAGCCTCACTTGTGTCACTGTTCCGTTAAAGATTTCTCCTTGATAGGCATCCACGGTGAAAGTTACGCGCTGGCCTTCTTCCACTTGGCCAATATCGGCTTCATCCACATCGGCCTCTACCTGCATTTCCTTTAAATTTTTGGCAATGGTGAACAGGGTAGGGGTGCTATAACTTGCGGCCACGGTCTGCCCTTCGTCCACATCACGGGATAGGATTACCCCGTTTATGGGCGAGTAAATGTTCGCATAACCCAAATTGGCCTGTGCTTTTTGTAGATCAGATCGTTTTTGGACCACGGCACTTTTGGAGGCATTGAATTCGTAAAGGGCATCATCGTAGTCTGCCTTACTGAGCACTTGATTCTCATAGAGGGTCTTTTGTCTTTCGTAAATGTTCTTTTTGTAGTCCCTTTCGTTTACGGCATTGTCATAGGCAGCCTGGGCTTGTTCAAGCGCAGCTTTTAGGTTGGTCTTGTCCAGTTCGGCAAGCAGTTGTCCTTCGGTGACCTCGCTGTTAAAATCCACATAGATTTTTTCTACCACACCGGAGACCTGCGTACCCACATCCACTTGGGTGGTGGCCTCAATGGTACCCGTTGCAGTGACCATGGTGGTTACATCACCCTTTTTGGCAAGGACGGTTTCCACCTGAATTTCTGAAACATTATCAGATGAAAATGCCATATAGGCTATAATGGCCAAGCCAATTACAGCACTGATACCCAATATCAATTTGGTTTTTTTCTTCATTGGATCTATAATTTAATTTCGTTTCCTTGGTAAAAATCGAGTAGTTCGTTGTACAATATCCCCATGTACTTGGCTTGGAGATAATTCAATTGTGCATTGGTGTAGGTATTCTGGCTGATGACCAAATCCGTGGTACTCAATGCGTTGAGTTCATATTTTCGTTGCGCCAATTTGTAGGACTCCTGGGCGGCCTCGCTGGCAACTTTGGCGGCTTCTATCTGTTCTTGGGCAGATTGGGCATTTTGCCATGCCGTTTCAATTTTTTGGTAGAGCGATTTTTTAGCTGTTTGCAATTGTAGCTTGGATTGCTCTATCCCAATCTTGGCGTTGGCAACTTGGGCCTTGTTCTGATATCGAGAGAAAATGGGAACCGTTAGTGATAGTCCTATCCTTTGGTTAAAATTGACATCCAACTGATCTGTAAAAGTGAGGTCATTGGTGCTGGTGTATCCAGAACCAAGACTTCCGGTCAAGGAAAGCGAAGGCAAAAACCCTCCTTTGGCAATGTCCAAGTCTTTCTCGTTGATAGTGGTTCCGAGTTCTGAAGCCTTTATTTCCGGCATTGAACCAATGGCATTTTGGTATACATCCAATTTACTGGGTACGGCCTGGCCTTCCAACAAAGGATTGTCCAGAGATGCTATCTCTAGTTCCACGGAAGGATCCAATTCCAACAATTGTTTCAAGACAATTATTTGTTGGGCATAGCTGTTCTTGGCACTGATCAAGTTGGTTTTGTTGGTGGCGGCCTGTGACAGCGCATCGGTATAATCGATCATGGTAATGGTGCCTGCATCCAATCTTGCCTTGGCTCTTTCAACTTCTTTTTCGGAGGCAATCACATTGTTTTGTGCCACTTCCATACTTTCCTTATTATATAGGATCTGCAAGTAGGCCTCCAGAATACTTAAGGAGATGTTGTTCTGGGCCTCTTCCACATAAAGTTCGTTCTGTTCCACCATTAATCTGTTCTGTTTTACGGTATTGCTCAACTGGCTTCCGTTATAAAGGGTTACCGAAGTGCTCAGCCCCAAATTGGTGGCCTTGATCTGTTGCGATACAAAATCACTGGTGATGGGATCGATGGTGGAACCCCATGAAAAATTTTGGGAAGCGCTACTGCTCAAATTAGGGAGTTTGGCATATTTGGATTGGGTAAGGTTTACCTCCGAGCTGTTTTTTTCCAGCGCTGCCTGTTTTATGGTAATGTTGTTTTCCAGTGCATAGGAAATGCAATCTTCCAGGGACCATACTTTTTTTGTGGATAAGGAATCGGGTTCCTGTGCACTCAAAAAGAGTCCCATGAAAAGAAACAACACGGTTGCCTGAATCTTCATTGCGATACATTTTGATTCAAAATTCGGGCAATCACCAATGCTATTTTATAGGAATAGACGTAGTACGAAAAGCATTCTACGAACCCACTCTTTTAATCGACGGGATTAAAAACATCATAGATTTTTAGAGCGACAAAGATTGGGATGTTGATAACCTTGTGGAAAAATCTTCGGGCCGTATGACACCTGTCAGATTTTTTTCAGAAGCTCGATTTTACGTTTGTTCCCATGATTTTTTTAGCCTGAAAAAAGTGAATGTTGATAAAAGTGTTGAGAACCTAAATCGGGCCATGTAAAATCAAAGTAAAGAAAATATGAATTTTACAATCGAGCTATATAACACAACTCCAAACAATTTTCCGCATGCAAATTTCTCATATCACTAAAAGGGATTTTAGTACACAGACTTTTGATTTACACAAGATTACGAATGCCATCCTGAAGGCCATGACGGCTGTTGACCATGGCCAGATCAACGATGCGCAGCACATTGCCGGCAATGTTGAAAAGACATTATTGGAAAGAAAAAATTTGGACGAGCACTATGTGCCGACCGTGGAAGAGGTACAGGATGTGGTGGAGAACGAACTCATGAACAGTGAGTTCCACGATGTGGCCAAGGCGTACATCATTTATAGGAACAAAAGGGCCCAAATGCGCGAGACCGATATTTTTGAAAAGCGCATCAACCTTAAGCCTTATGAGTACCCACAATTGTACGAATACGTACCCGCTATTCGCCACTCGTATTGGATCCATACCGAGTTCAATTTCACCAGCGATATCCAGGATTTTAAATCTGGGTTGACAGATGTGGAGCGTAGTGCAATCAAGAATACCATGTTGGCCATCTCTCAGATTGAGGTGGCCGTAAAATCCTTCTGGGGCGATATTTACCACCGTTTGCCAAAGCCGGAAATCGGTTCCGTTGGGGCCACTTTCGCGGAAAGTGAGGTAAGGCACCATGATGCCTATTCCCATCTTTTGGAAATCTTGGGATTGAACCAGGAATTCGAAAACCTGAAGAAAAAGCCGGTGATTATGAAAAGGGTGCAGTATTTGGAGACTGCCCTTAAAAATGCCAAAAGCGAGAACAACCAGGAATATGCGGAATCCATTTTGCTCTTTTCATTATTTATAGAGCACGTTTCCCTGTTCTCCCAGTTTCTGATCATCATGGCTTTCAACAAGCACAAAAATGTACTGAAAGGAATCTCCAATGTGGTGGAGGCTACCTCCAAAGAGGAACAGATCCACGGCGATTTTGGTATCGATGTCATCAACATCATCAAAAAAGAACGCCCAGAGTGGTTTGATGCGGAATATAACAGCATGATCCAAGAAATCTGTGAAAACGCTTTTGAGGCCGAGAGCAAGATTGTGGATTGGATCTTTGAGGAAGGGGAATTGGATTTTCTGCCCAAGGCAGTGGTGAACGAATTCATCAAGAACCGCTTCAACAATTCATTGGAAAGCATCGGTATTCCAAAAATATTCGAAATCGATCAAAAAGTATTGGCCCAGACCGAATGGTTCGATGACGAGATCATTGGAACTAAACACGGAGACTTTTTTGTAAAAAGATCTATCAACTATAGCAAGAGAACACAAAGTATAACCAGCGACGACCTTTTTTAATTATGGAGAACAAAACAAACGTACCCCACATTACTGACCAAAAAATAGACAAGACCCAAGATCTTATCAATGCCAGAAAGGATGCTTTGGCAAAAATAAAGGCAAAGGAAGAGCAAGGCGGATTTGAATGGTTGAACGAATATAGCCGCCAGTTTTTGGCATCAGGCTATCTGACCGAAGGAGTGACACCCGAGCAACGTATTCGTGAAATTGGGAATCGTGCCGAGCAGATATTGCAGATGCCTGGCTATTCCGATAAGTTCTACAACTATATGTCCGAAGGATATTTTTCCTTGGCATCGCCTGTATGGTCCAACTTTGGGAAAAGACGTGGTTTGCCCATCAGTTGTTTTGGCTCCCATATTGATGACGATATGGGGAACATCCTGTATACCCAATCCGAGGTAGGGATGATGTCCAAGTTGGGTGGTGGAACCTCCGGGTATTTTGGGAAAATCCGTCATAGAGGTGCACCTGTAAAGAACAATGGTCAGGCTTCCGGTGCAGTGCACATTATGCAATTGTTCGAATCCATGGTAGATGTGGTAAGCCAAGGTTCGGTACGTCGCGGCCGATTTTCCCCATACTTGCCCATTGATCATAAGGACATCTTGGAGTTCTTGGAAATCGGTACCGAAGGGAACCCCATTCAACAATTGACCCACGGCGTTACCGTAACCAACCAATGGATGGAGGAAATGATTGCGGGCGATGTGGACAAAAGGACCGTTTGGGCCAAGGTTTTGCAGCGAAGGGGAGAGATGGGGTATCCCTATGTCTTCTTCTCGGATAATGCCAACAATGGCGCAGTAGACGTGTATAAGGACAAGGACCACAGGATCCATGCCAGTAACCTTTGTACCGAAATCATGTTGCCATCCAACGATAACTGGTCCTTTGTATGCGTGTTGTCCAGTATCAATGTGTTGCATTATGACAAATGGAAAAACACGGATGCCGTGGAGACCATGGTATATTTCTTGGATGCCGTAATCACCGAATTTGTTGAAAAGCTGGAAGCGTATCGAGATTCTTCTGATAGGGATGACCGCCAAACCTTCTTGTTCATGGAAAGGGCCTACAACTTTGCCAAGGAAAACCGTGCTTTGGGATTGGGTGTATTGGGCTGGCACTCTTTGTTACAATCCAAACGTTTGGCTTTTGATAGTCAGGATGCCTATAACCTTAACAGTGAAATTTTCAGGACCATCAAAGAACGTTCCTATAAAGCTTCTGGTGAGTTGGCCGAACGTTTTGGTGAACCCGAAGTATTGAAAGGGTATGGTAGAAGAAATGCAACCTTGAACGCCATTGCCCCAACCACTTCCTCAGCTTTTATCTTGGGCCAGGTTTCCCAAGGTATCGAGCCGATTTGGTCCAATTGCTATGTGAAGGATATCGCCAAGATCAAGGTGACCATCAAAAACCCATATTTGATGGACTTGTTGGAAGAAAAGGGACAGAATACCAATGAGGTTTGGAAAAGCATCCGCGATATGGACGGTTCGGTACAGCATCTCGATTTCTTGACAGAAGAGGAGAAAGCCGTGTTCAAAACTTATTCCGAATTGGATCAGTTGGATATCATCTACCAAGCAGCCAACAGACAGAACCATATTGATCAGGGACAATCGGTGAACATCATCGTACACCCAGAAATGCCGACCAAGGAAATCAACAAGATCCATGTAACAGCATGGAAGCTTGGATTAAAGTCGCTCTACTACCAACATAGTATGAACGCGGCTCAGAAGTTCAAGCAGAAGAAGGAATGCACCAGTTGCGAAGCGTAACTAACTACAGCCTAAACCCAAAAAGAGGTCCGATATTTTCGTGGCCTCTTTTTTGTTGGCAGTAAACCTCATTTGATTGCTTAGGGTTTAAAACTACAATTTGGATGTTAAAAGAAATTGAAATGATGAAATGACCATCCATGGCAATTGATGTAGATACTACCACACTCTTTTGTATGGAAAGAAAGGGAACAGGAGGGTCTCCTGCCCCCAATCTATCACAATGAAACAAGTTTGATTTTTTACTCTACGGTGAGATTAAACGTCTGCGTAATGTCGGTTTCGCCGCCCGCATCGGCCAAGGTACCGTCATTGGGTTTTTTAGGTTGATGGCGGAGTGTAACGGCCATAGTTGCGCTTCCAGCGTCAGCGGTGGTCAAGGTAAATTCCAATCCTACTGGGTTTCCATCCGCATCCGTATCGTCATAAGTTACACTTGCGATACTTCCCGTGGTAACGTAAAAGAACTGGTGCTCATCACTTTCCTCTTCAACCTCTTCGGTAATGTTTTCAGCCGGAGTTTCGGTTTCGTTCAACAAAACCACGGAACCTGAATAGGCAGTATTGGCTGCCAAGTTCCCAGAAACTGTTACATCAGGGGCATTTGGGCCGTCCCCATCCAAATCTTGGGACTGTAGGATAATGGTTGCACCACCACCATCTGGAACCAAGGTTACCGTCATGGTTGTGATGGTCTCTTCCTCGTTGATTTCTTCTGGGGTTTCGTCATCGTCTGAACATGCAGTAAACGTTACTGCTACAAACATTAATAGTGATAGGATTTTGATCGTCTTCATAATTTGAAATGTAATTAATAGTTAAACTTAAGTTGTAAAATGATGTTTCTTCCCAGATCGTTGGCGAAGAAACGTTGCCGGTTTAGGTAATCCCTATAGTTCGTATTCAAAAGGTTGTTCACGGTTAAAGAAGTTGTCAATTTCGTCCTGTTTTTGAACGGAAACTCCATCTTTGACCCAAATGCAAGCAAATGGTAGGCATCTGGAGGAGTGTTGATTTCGAGTAGAACATCCTGTTGCTGTTCTGGTGAGTAAACCATGATATTGTCAGGGGCCTCATTTTGACGGAACACATATTGGCTTTCCAAGGAAGCTTCAAAGTTGTTCCATTGGGGCATGGAAAAAATCAACTTGTTCCTAAAATTGGCTGCTGGGATATTGATCAATGCACCATCATTATCTAAATCCTTACCTTTTACCAAAGAAAATTTGTGGTCCGTTTTCCAATGGTCGGTCCAATTTGCCGAAGCGGAAAGATCCACACCCAATAAACGGGCATCGGTCTGACGATATTCCCAAACAGGAAACGCCCCGCGGATGGTATATTCCACTCCAGTCGGCTCCAAAAGGATAAAATCTTGGATCCAATTGGCAAAAGGCTCAAGAATGAATCCCCACTTTTTGAAATCCTTCTCATATGATGCGGCAATCTTGTGCGATGTTTCACTTTTGATCCGAAGATCTCCCAGTTCAATACGGGAAGCGGAGTGATGAAGGCCATCACTGAACAGCTCCGATGGGTTGGGTGCCCTTTGTGCAAGAGCATAGTTGATCTTAAGCTCGGAATAATCCTTGAATCTATATTTTCCTCCAACCGTAGTGGAAATGTTGTGGTAGTCAAATACGGGGTTCACCAAAAGCTGAGTGCCCAGATCCTCAACGACAAGATCCTGATATTCATCATCGTACCCGCGTTCTTCCCAACGAGAGGTCCTGTAGTATTTTTTGGCATCTATCTTGCTGAAATCATAACGTATTCCCGAATCCAGCAACAATCGATCGTTGACCCTATATTGACCGATGAGAAAACTTCCAATATCGAATTTCTGATAGTCTGGGATGAGACGACGTACACCGGTGTCAGGGTTTGCAAAATTGTCTTGGTACCTCCCTAATACTCCCGCATGAAGTTGCCATTTGTTGTTGGCATCCCACAAAAAATCAGTGGAAAGGGTATGTGTGGTCAGTTCAAGGTCAATTGAGGGTGTATTGTCCCGATCACCACGCCGTATGTCATACTCAAACCTTCGGTTGCTCTGGAAATCGTATTGTAAATTCCACTTTCCAACACCTTCAAAACGCTTATAAAATTTAAGTTTGCCCAAATGGTGTGTGACCTTCTGTCTAGGGTTTTGAAGATCATAGGTGAACGGGTTGATGATCAAGGGTTCACCACTGTTGATGCTTCGAATCAAATCGTCCACATTTCCTATATGGGAGGAACGGAGAATGGCGATTTCCGTGTTGAAATAGGAGTATCTGGCATCCCATCCCCATGTAAATTGGTGTTTCCCGAACTGGAGTGAGGCAGCTAATTCCTTTACCCCGGTATTTGACAGCACATAGTCCGGGGCCTCATGATCCCCCATTCGTTTGTAAGCCCCTTGTCCTTTAACAAACCAACCGCTTTTATAGGCCTTGGTCAATTCAGAAACAACATTTCCACCCCTTCCATTGGAAACCCCGTTGAGCAAGGTCTTGCCATAAAGGGTATCTTTCATGGGAATTTTTTCTTGTTCCATTACAATGGTGCCACCAATGGCATCACCTCCATATTGCAATGCCGATGCTCCTTTGATGACCGAAATGGACCCTGCAGAATTGATATCGATGTTCGGGGCATGTTCGGCTCCCCATTCCATATCCTGCATTCGGACACCGTCATTTAAGATCAGCACCCGACTACCATTCAAGCCATGAATGGCAGGCTTTACTATGTTTGCCCCAGTATTGAGGGAAGAGACACCACTGAGTTCCTTCAAGGCATCGCCTAAGTTGCCTACGCTAAAGGATTCCAAGGTGTTGAGTTTTAAAGTTTTTTCCTGGGCCGAGTTCGTCTTATCCTGTATAATGCTTCCCACAACCTTAACCTCATCCAACTCTTCCAGATGATGTTCCAGTTTTATGTCAAATACAGTGTCCCCGTCTATTTGAAGGGGGATTATTAGTGAGGTACATTCAGGATGGGATACCTCCAATTCTATATTACCCTTACAGAGGCCTTGAATCTTATAAGTGCCATCCACGTCGGAAATGGTTGATAGTCTACTTCCTGCAATAATGACAGTAGCTCCAGACAGAGCTGTTTTGTTATGGTAATCGTTAATGGTTCCATGCAAGGTATAGGTGCAATCTTGAGCCGTGGAACAATATGATACGAAAACACATAAAACAGCTGAAATCAGTGTTTTAATATGCATTTAATGCTAAGTTTTCTCCCTTTTATGGGGAGAGTGAGTGAAAAAAGTGTGTAACTATCCTAAGGAAAGGATGGAAGGGGGTGGCCTTGAAAAGAGAAGGCTAGGGATTGGGTTGGAAGAAATCTGAAAATCATAAGCATTGCTGACCTCCTTTTGAGGAACAAACTCTACTTCGTGTAATATGAATTCATCAGTACCAACAAAAACAACAGGTGCATGACTATCGGAAGCGATATTGTGACAAATGGCACAGTGATCTAGGTAGTCTTTGTCATGGCTGTGGGTAATAACATGAAGACCAACAAGTTTCGTTGCCAGAAAAAGGGCAAGAAGTATGTATGAGATACTATTTCTGTAACGATTTTGTTTCATGCACCAACAAACTTATTAAAAAAACACAGATCTAAACCTAAATTGACTCATAATTGTGAATTTTTAAGGGATTCTAAATTAAGTGGGGGCATTTTTAGGGCATTCCCTTATGTATTTATATTCGGTCACTTTACCATTTAAGAGGTATTATGATGTCCATTCTTGGCCCATTAATAAAAACTGTTACTATTTTTGTAATACGTCTTATATGGATTAGAGGCTAAAATGACAAGTATAAAGCCTTAATTACCAATTAATTCGAGAACACTCACAATCATGAAGCCAGCTACTCAGTATACAAAAAGTGGCCACATCAACATTGCCTATCAAGTTTTTGGTACGGGACCGGTCGATTTGGTTTATATCCCTGGTTGGGTTTCCAATATTGATTTGATGTGGGCTTGCCCAGAACTGGTCGACTTTTTGACAGAGTTGGGAAAAATATCACGAGTGATTCTTTTTGATAAAAGAGGTACCGGGCTTTCGGATAGGATTGTGGAGCTGTCCACGTTGGAGGAACGAATGGATGACATCAGGGCGGTCATGGATGCAGTCAGTTCCGAAAAGGCAGTTTTGTTCGGACATTCTGAAGGAGGCTCGGTCTCCGCATTGTTCGCAGCAACCTATCCCAATAGGACACATTCCTTGATAACCTTTGGGATTTTTGCCAAAAGAATATATGCACCTAACTATCCATGGGCCCCAACATATGAAGAGCGACAGGAAGTCTATCGCATGATCGAGAAGAATTGGGGAAGCGGAGAAATGAACCTGGAATCCCTTGCGCCTTCAAAAAAAGATGATAAGGAATTTATGGATTGGTTGGCCAACTATTTCCGATCGGGTGCCAGTCCAAGTGCGGCTCTGGTACTCACCAAAATGAACACTGAGGTGGACATAATTAATATATTGGGCTCCATAAAGGTGCCGACATTGATTCTTCAGCGTGCCCAAGATATAGATGTAAAAATTGATGAAGGCAGGTTCATTGCCGAACGCATACCTGATGCCAAATTTGTGGAACTTGATGGGAGCGACCATCTGTTTTGGGTGGGCAATTCCAAGGAGGTGTTGGATGAAATCAGAAAATTCACCCTAAGAATCAGGCCTCAGCAAAGCTATGGTCAACAACTCTACACCATAGCCGCGGCACGTCTCTTTGCCGCGGAAAGGGCAACACCCACACAGCAAGAGCTTATTGCCCAGTTCGTGTCACAATATAGGGGGCAGGTGATTCAATGCGATGGGAGGACTTTTTTTTCAACCTTTGAAGGACCCAGTAAGGCAGTAAACTGTTTCATGAACCTTTTTGAAACGGTCAAGACAATGGGAGGCCAACTCGCCGTTGGAATCCATATTAAGGAAGGCTCCGTTGATGAGGCACATTTTATCAGTCCCGACACCGAGGAATTTGTTGGTTCAATTTTGGAGCAGGCCAACCCTAACCAAATATTGATCACACAGACCGTAAAATACCTGTTGTCCGGTGCAGGTTTGACCTTTGCCCAGCATAAATCCGTCTTCGATAATAATACCGGGGAGCCACATATTCTCTTTAGGGTATGTGATGAAGGCAAGGCTGAAGAACCCAATAATTTAACAGTGACGCGCCAACTGCCCAAGAATGGTAATTTTTTGGAAAATGTACTTCAGAGTATTGAGTCCCATTTGGACGACGAACTTTTTGGGGTGGAAATGCTTTGTGAAGAGATTGGGGTCGGGGAGCGACAATTACAGCGCAAACTGAAAGCAGTGACCAACAAGTCGCCCATCCAATTGATTTCCTCTGTACGGTTGCACAGGGCAAAGCAGCTTATGTTGCAAAGCGATGACAATGTTGCCGAGATTGCATATCAAACCGGCTTTTCCAATCCATCTTATTTTTCAAAGTCGTTCAAAAAAGAATTTGGCCTGAGCCCTACGGCATTCCTTCAAAAATATAGATGACCCATCCTAATTTCTTCATGTATAGGGGATGTATTGCTTACTGTAATTGACACTATATCAAATTACTAAAGAGTGATTGTGCTTTTTGGGATGTTTAGGTGATGTTCAATGTCGGAAAAGTGATACCCTGTCGGAATTGTGCATTTCAGGTGTCGGAAATGTACATCGATTTAGCGGAAATGTGACATATTGGATTGTTATGTGCGTCTTAGTTTTGCATCGCTAAAATGTCAGAAATAACAAACAATATGAAAAAAAGCATTTTTATAACAATTTTAATGGGTCTATTGAGTGTGTGCTTGATGAGTGCACAGCAGAAAAAGACAACAGGTCACTTGGTCAAGAACAGAAAGCCATGGAAGAATCCTAAGCCGCAAGCGACCATGTTGATCAAGAACCATGACCACAAATCAATGACCGGACCTTTGGCCAAAAACAGGAAACCGGGTGTCGATTTATGCAAAACCTATCCAATTGTTTTTAGGGAAAGAAGAAAACTTACAGGTCCTTTGGCCAAGAATACCCGTCCTGAACACAGAAATTATTGGGAACCGGAAGAATGGGCCCAATAGCTCCCAGAGTTTATTCATCAATCATCAAAAATCATCAAAAAACGAACAAAATCATGAGAACATCAAAAAGGAACACATTTAGACCGAGGCCTAATTCACCAGTGGGCTATGGTTGGAGTCTCAAAAGGAGGCATCGTCCAAACGTGAGACCAATATTCAATTTTTAAATCAAATCACATAAATTCTAAACAAACAATACATGGAAATGAAAACATATCTGTGCGAATATATCTGGCTTGATGGGTATCGACCCGAGGCCAATTTAAGAAGCAAGACAAAGGTGCTGGAACTGGAAGAAGCCCCTTCTTTAGACAATTTGCCGCTTTGGTCCTATGATGGAAGTTCAACCCTTCAAGCAGAAGGAAATTCCTCGGACTGTATACTAAGACCGGTCAAAATTTACAGGGATGCCAGTAGGCAGGATGGGTATTTGGTCATGTGCGAAGTGCTCAACGTGGATGGTTCCCCACACTTTACCAACCATAGAGCCACCTACGATGACGATACGGATTTCTGGTTCGGTTTTGAACAGGAATACGTAATAACAAAGAGGGGTGCCCCTCTTGGTTTTCCCAAAGAGGGCTTTCCTGCACCACAAGGTAAATACTATTGTGGTATCGGGAACCAAAATGTGGTGGCTAGAGACTTTGTGGAAGAACATCTAAGGCTTTGTCTGGCATGTGGACTCAATATTACGGGGATCAATGCAGAAGTGATGTTGGGACAATGGGAGTTTCAACTCTTGGGCAAAGGAGCTAAAAGTGCTTCGGATGACCTTTGGGTATCCAGATACTTGTTGTTCAGGTTGGCCGAAACATATGGCGTGGACATTGAGCTGCACCCAAAACCGGTAAAAGGGGATTGGAACGGTTCGGGAATGCACACCAATTTTTCCAATGGCACCATGCGTACCATTGGGGGTGAGGCATATTTCAAATCAATATTGGATAATTTGGGTGATAGGCACCATGAACATATTGCCAATTACGGTTCCATGAACCATGAACGGCTAACTGGGCTTCATGAGACCCAATCCATAGATTGTTTTTCTTACGGTGTCAGCGATAGGGGAGCATCCATCCGTATCCCAGTGACCACAGTGGAGAATGGTTGGAAAGGCTACTTGGAGGACAGGCGTCCCGCATCCAATGCTTGCCCTTATTTGGTCACATCAAAAATACTTAAGGCTGTTCCATCGGAAACCTTGGTTTCTTAGTTGGGTTAGTTAGTTGAAAGGGCCATCTTTGATGGCCCTAACTATCCTCTTTAAACCATAAAATTCTTATTTCTATGACTACAACAACGCAGATGGACAATCATGCGGCAGACTCCCTTTTCCGTATGTTGGACCAAGGGAAGAAAAAATCCATTGAATCGGATAGGTTTATAGACCAACTGGCCCGAACGGGAATTTTACCTGATGATCCCCGCATTCAGGAACTGTTGCAAAGCTTTGGACAAAAGGAAAGGGAACGAAGAAAGAGTCCGACGATTTCAGCCACGGAGTTTAATGATATCCTGAGGCAAAATGCCCTTGTGAAAAAATCCTTGACCGAAAATCTGGTCATTCCTGACTTTGAATCGTTTTGCGATGAACTGGGCAAAATCTTTAGGGAGACCCTTAAAAACAACAACGGCAAGGTGGCTGATTACATTCCACAATTGGCCCGTGTACATCCTGACCATTTTGCCATTTCTGTCTGTACGGTAGACGGGCAACGGTACTCTTTTGGTGACTCCAAGGTGAATTTTTGTCTCCAATCATCCTGTAAGCCCATTAACTATTGCCTTGCCTTGGAAGAGTTGGGAGAGGAACGGGTACACAGCCACATTGGAAGAGAGCCTAGTGGACAATCCTTCAACGAATTGGCGCTAAACTCCAAAGGACTACCCCATAATCCAATGATCAATGCAGGAGCTATGATGAGTTGTTCCCTTATCGATAGGGAAAGTGACATTGCTGATCGTTTCGATAAGGTAAGTAAGACTTGGCAGGCTCTATGTGGTGATAAACAGATTAGTTTCAACAATTCGGTATACCTCTCGGAACGACAGACGGCTGACCGAAATTTTGCCTTGGCCTATTTTATGCGTGAAAAGAATGCCTTTCCGGAAAGAACCAATCTGACTGAAACATTGGAATTCTATTTTCAATGCTGCTCCATAGAATCCTGTACTAGCGACTTATCTGTTGCGGCGGCCAGCTTGGCCAATGCAGGCACCAATCCATTGACGGGAAAAGTGATTTTTGGGGCTTCAACCGTACAGAATTGCCTCTCTTTGATGTTGAGTTGTGGCATGTATGATTTCTCGGGCGAGTTTGCCTTCAAGATCGGTCTTCCTGCTAAAAGTGGGGTTTCTGGGGCATTGATGTTGGTCATTCCCAATCTGATGGGCATCAGTATATGGTCACCAAGATTGGACCAGGTAGGGAATACTGTCCGAGGTGTGGAATTCTGTCGACGATTGGTGGAGCGTTTCAGTTTTCACCAGTATGATTCCTTGGTCGGACATTCCAAAAAAATCAACCCTAGAAGAAAGCAAAATGAGGTAATGGCCACCAAGGTCATGGAGTTGATCAGGGCTGCCAGTTATGGTGATCTAGATGAGATCTATCGATTGGAAGCTGAGGGTGTGAGCCCCAATACGGCGGATTATGATGGTCGCACGCCCTTGCACCTGGCAGCATGTGAAAATCAAATTGAAGTGGTACGGCATTTAGTAACCCAAAGGGTACAACTGGAGGCAAAGGATCGATGGGGCAATACCCCACTGGATGATGCCATCAAGTTCAAGAACAAGGAAATTAAAGAAATGCTGGAACTGGCCATAAAGCAAAGGGCCGATAAAAAAGTTGAAGTTCTGGCTTAAGACAACAAAAAAAAAGTAAAATGAATACAGGAGATACAGCATGGGTGTTGATCGCCACTGCATTGGTCATGTTGATGACCCCCGCTGGGCTGGCCTTATTTTATGGAGGGCTGTCCAATAAAAAGAATGTAATCAATACCGTTGGGATGAGCTACGTGGCCTTTTGTGTGGCCACATTGGTATGGATCATAGGTGGATATAGTATTGCATTTGGTCCAGAAGGGAATGTAGTTTTTGGCTCTTTAAAGGTCTTTTTTCTGAAAGGCATTGCTCCCGATCAATTGATAGGGACCATTCCCGAACTTGCTTTTGTGGCCTTTCAGGGTGTATTTGCTGCCATTGCCGTGGCCATCATATCCGGGTCGGTGATAGGGCGCCTCAAATTCAACAGTTGGGTTTTGTTTTCGGCCCTATGGGTACTTTTTGTCTATGCGCCCTTGGTACGGATGATCTGGGGGGATGGACTCCTCCACTTTTTGGGCGAACTGGATTTTGCCGGGGGAACCGTAATCCATGTAAATGCTGGTGTGGCCGGATTGGTACTAGCCCTGATTTTGGGTAAAAGAAAGGAACATGTGGAAATTGACCCTTCGTCAACCAAGCTTACCGTGTTGGGTTCCGCATTGTTGTGGTTCGGTTGGTTCGGATTCAATTCAGGTAGTCAGTTGGCGGCAGACGGGATTGCGGCAAACGCGTTCATGGTCACCAATGTAGCGGCATGTGCCGGGGCATTGGCCTGGATGTCCGTAGAGTGGTACCGAAAACAAAAACCGTCTATTTTGGGATTGGCATCGGGAGCCATTTCAGGATTGGTGGGCATTACCCCGGCAGCGGGTTATGTCGGTATCGATGGAGCATTGATCATTGGAGTAACATCAGGATTGTTGGGCTATTACGGGGTAGTACACCTCAAAAAAGCCTTGAATTATGATGACACTTTGGACGCATTTGGAATACACGGTCTTGTGGGCATATGGGGCTCTTTGGCGACCGGGCTATTTGCAGATCCCGGTATAAATGGGGAGGCCGGACTCTTTTATGGAAACCCCAATCAAGTAGTTGCACAACTGGTAGCTGTTTTGGTGACCATTCTCTTTTCCGTGGTGGGCACTTTTGCCATTTACAAGGTCACCAAGTTCATTACTAAGGGTACCCGTGTGGATGCCGAAATGGAAATCAAAGGAATTGATGCCGCTTACCATGATGAGAAGAGTTTTTCCTGATCATTTCATTGAGAATTTATTAGGGATTAAAGCATTGTCCTTTATGAGGAATTGGGCAATATGAGGGCTAGTTTATCTAGCAATATTTGACTGTAGTTTTTGGTTGCAAAAGAGCTGGTGGGATTGCTCTACCGGCTCTTTGCTTTCCAAATAAGGCAAACAAAAAAGAACAAATTCAAAATACGTATATGAAACGAACTATATGGATAATCAAACTTGCGGGTTTATTGCTGACCTCTATGTCAGCACTCTTTTTAATGGGATGTTCGGAGGATAATGAAGATGAAAGTACTCTGTCCAACGATATTCAAGGATTGGAGATTGTTGAACATAAGCAAACCCTTTTGCTTGGGGAATCCGTACAATTTGGCATTACTATTTTACCAGAAACGGCGAAAGATCAAAATGTGTTCTGGGGTAGTACCGATGAAGATGTGGCAATTGTGGACCAATCTGGACTTGTGACCGGCATAGCTCCTGGAACGGCAACCATCACCGTGGTTTCGAAATCCAATTTGAGAATCTCCGATGTTGTGCCAATACAAGTGGAAAATATAAATTTCAATAAATAATGAAGGTGATAGAAAAGATAGGGTTGGTATTACTTCTGTTATTGATTTTACTTTTTTATCTAATATATATTGTTGATGTGTCAATTTTGAATGAATATAGGCCGGTTTAAATCCCAAAAGAGCTAAAACGAAAATCTCTTTAAAATAGGAATATGATGATAGCTTGATTTTTGGTTTTTATTGGGAAATTCCTTTTTTGAGTTAACTAATATTTGACATGAAAATTGGTCATTTTAACAAATAATTATCTATTGCTGAAATTGAAATATTTATATTTTTGTGACCATTAATTGATAATATCGTAAAATATATGGCTTATAATTTTTATATTACTTTTTTAATGATGATTTTGGGAGCTTTCTTTGCCTATGGTCAAGAAGATGTTTTAACAGGTCCCAGGGCTAAAAATAGAAAGCCATGGAAGAATCCAAAACCACAATCCATGTTGGTAGTCAAGGATCATGACCATAAGCCGATAACAGGGCCATTGGCAAAAAATCGAAGACCATTTGAAGATGTCTGCGAGACCATGCCCATTGTTTTTCGGGAAAGAAGAAAACTCACTGGTGGCTTGGCAAAAAATGCACGTCCGGAAAGAGGAAACTACTGGGAACCAGAAAAGTAAAATTCTTAAAAAGCTATTCAATCCTTTCAAAATAAAAAGCTCGTCAAATTGGCGAGCTTTTTTTATGGTAATCTATTTGGAATCAATGGTTTTGTACTAAAATAGGATTTGTATCGATTGTCATAGCCCAGCGAAAGGAATCAAATTTAAGGGTTGGCTTTCATCGTTTATCCGATGTTTCACAACATTTGATCCCCGTAATACAACATAACTTCCCAATTTACGGGCGTTCTTGATATGTTTGGGTATGTCTTACTACGTAAGAACAACCTCATCAACTGAACTATGAACAAACCCCAACCCCGGAAAAAACCATGCAATTTCCTATTGGCCTTTCTTTTTCTGTTCGCTTTTATGCAAATGGGGTATGGGCAATTGTGCTCCGTTGATGCAGGTCCAGACCAAACCTTGACACAGGTTTCCCCAGTTTTTTTGAATGCCTCTTCACCCATTGTGGGTACAGGTACATGGACCCAGTTATCAGGCCCGACCATTGTGGGTTTTGCAAATGCGAATGACCCGAACACGGAAATAACGAATACGGCACCGGGCGCTTATATTTTTGAATGGACCGTTTCTGATGCCACTTGCGATACAAATTCTGATACTGCTGCCATATCCATCTTAGGAGTGGACCTACAAATAGAGGCCTTGGCAAGTGATGCTTCCCCTGAAATTGGCGATGTGGTCACTTTTACCATCAACCTAAGCAATTTGGGAGATGTGGATGCCACTGGGGTTTCGGTGGAAAACTTGGTGCCGATCGGATTTGGGAGCGTAACGGCAATCGATAATGGAGGTTCGTACAGCACTATTACAGATAAAGTTTCTTGGATAGGACTTTCGGTTCCTTTGGGTACCAATACGGTATCCCTCTCCTTCAATGCTACGGTATTGACACCCACGGGTACTTCGGGCGAGTTTACCCACGTTGCAGAAGTAACGGCTGCCGATAAATTTGATTTGGATAGTACCCCAAATAATGATGATGGCGACCAAAGCGAAGATGATGAAGCTACTGTTACGGCCGCTCCTTTGCAGGCAGATTTATCCTTGACCAAATCGGTGGTGGGCAATATCCTCAATCCTTTTGTTGGGGATCAGATAAGTTTTGAAATTTCCGTGACCAACTCCGGTCCCGATGATGCAACCAATGTTGTTGTTGTAGATCAGTTGTTGTCCGGTTTCAGTTTTGATTCATACACCGCAACCGCGGGGACGTATAACGCTACCAATGGATACTGGCAAGTGGGCACTTTGAACAATGGGGCCACCGAAACCTTGGTGATAAACGTAACCGTCAATCCGACCGGAAATTATACGAATACTTCCCAAGTGATCGCTTCCGATGCCTATGACCCGGATTCCACTCCAGCAAACGGAGTTTCTTCCGAGGATGATCAAGGGGATGTGACCGTGGCACCAGAGGAGGTAATCGACCTTTCCCTTACCAAGCAGATTGACAAATCGCCACCTTTGGTAAGTGATAATGTGAGATTCACCTTAACGGTGACCAATGATGGCCCGAGTGATGCCACATCCGTAGAGGTGACCGATTTACTGCCTTCAGGCTACACCTATGTTTCGGATAATAGTGGTGGTAGCTATGATGAACTTACAGGTATTTGGGTGGTTGGTACAGTAGCCAATGGTGCATCTCAAAGCTTGAGTATTTTGGCCAATGTAAATGCGAGCGGTAATTATATCAATGTTGCAGAAATCACCGGACATGACCAAACTGATGTCGACTCTACCCCCAATAATAATGTGCCCGGTGAAGATGATCAAGATGAAGTGATAGTGGTTCCAAATCCTATAGTGGATATTTCAGTGACCAAAACGGTGGATGAATTTATTCCTGAAGTAGGCGCGGAGATTGTGTTTACGGTAACTGTCACCAATGATGGCCCCAGTGATGCCACCAATGTTGTGGTAACAGATGCGTTGGCTTCTGGATACCAATTTGTGAATGCCGTGGCCTCAAACGGAGCATATAATGCTTCCAACGGGTCCTGGACTGTGGGCAGTTTGCCAAATGGAACTTCTGAAACGTTGGATGTTACAGTGGAAGTGTTGCCAACCGGAATCTATTCCAATACAGCTGAACTGACCAACGTTACCGAGGACGATGTAGATTCTACCCCAGGAAACAATAGTGAGACCGAAGATGATCAACAGACCATAACACCGATTGTAGTGCCCGTTTCGGACCTGTTATTGCGCAAATCCGTCAATGTGTTGAGTCCTTATGTGGGGCAAGAAGTCATTTTTACCATCAGCATCACCAATTATGGGCCCAGCGATGTCACAGGCGTGGAAATTATCGACCAACTCCCGACAGGATATTCCTATGTGTCACACAGTTCAACAGCAGGAACGTATAGTGCAGCAACAGGCATGTGGACTTTGAACGGCACCTTGGTGGATGGCAATACGGAAACCTTGAACATTGTGGCAACGGTCAATCCTGATGGGGACTATTTCAATGTGACAGAAGTGTTTGCTTCGGATAATTTGGACCCCAATTCCACCCCGAACAACAACAATTTCTTTGAGAACGACCAAGATAATGCGGGAACCACGCCCATTCCTTCGGCAGATTTGAATTTGGATGTTTCCGTAGACAATACCACACCAGATGTAGGCACCAATGTTACCTTTACCTTGACCTTGTGGAATGAAGGACCCAGTGATGCCATTGGGGTAATGGTGGAAAACAGATTGCCATCAGGATACACCTTTATTTCCGAGGATTCCGGAGGGTCGTTCAACCCAAATAATGGGCGTTGGAATGTTGGAAATATTGCGGCAGGTGATCAATTGCAGTTGAACTTGATGGTTCAAGTAAACCCTTCGGGAGATTATAACAATTTTGCGGAAGTCATTGCTGCCATACTTTACGATTTGGATTCCACCCCCAATAACAATGTGCCTTCTGAGGATGATCAGGATGAACAGGCGACCAATCCAAGGCATGTGACCGACATTTCTGTGACCAAGAAAGTGGATAATATGAATCCTGATGCAGGCGATGAAATTCTGTTTACCATAGTAGTGACCAATGATGGTCCCAATGATGCGACAGGCTTGGTGATGGAAGATCAATTGCCGAGTGGGTACAATTTTGTGTCGGCAACCACTACATCCGGAATTTATGATGAAATAGCGGGATCGTGGGACTTGCCCAATTTGTCCAACGGCATATCAGAGACACTCCAAATTAGAGTGATTGTTTTATCCAGTGGGGAGTACAAGAATACAGCCGAGTTGATTGCGTTGGACACCTATGATCCAGATTCTACCCCGAATAACAACCTAGGTTCCGAAGACGATCAGGATACCGTGATACCTGTTCCGCAAGGGTTATCGGACTTGTCTCTTTCCAAAACCGTGGATAATGCATCCCCGAATGTAGGCGATGTGTTAAGGTTTGTGGTCAGTGTAACCAATCATGGGCCGACCAATGCTTCTGGAGTCATGGTGACCGATTTATTACCGCAAGGGTATAGCTATCAATCCCACACTTCTACTGCTGGGGTTTATAATCCCAGTTCTGGAATATGGAACATCAACCGGACCATTTTAGATCAAGATACGGAGAGTTTGGAAGTCTTGGCCGTGGTCAACGCACCAACTGGGATGGAAGAGGAATATGTGAACCATGCCTACATCACGGCAAGCAATTTTATGGATCCGGATAGTGACCCTTTCATTGGAGTGGAAGCCGATGACCTTTCAGATGGTATAGCCGATGATGATGAGGCCAGTGCCTTTGTCATTCCACAAACAACGGACATAGCCCTTACAAAAATGGTGGACAATATGTCCCCCAGCATGGGCAATGAAGTGGTATTCACTATAACAGTGACCAATCAAGGCAACGTTCCGGCCACCGTGATCGGTATTGAAGACCAATTGCCTTTGGGATATCAATTGGTAAGTTCTGTGGCGTCTACAGGTACATATGATGATTCAGGTATTTGGGAAATCTCAATCTTGCAACCAGCGGAAACGGCTACGTTGGAAGTCACCGCCAAAGTCTTGGATATTGAAGATTATGTGAACACGGCAAGTTTGGCCTATGTGGATCAGTGGGATACGGACGATTCCAACAACTTTGCTGAAGCCTATGTAGTGCCTACTTGCTTGGTGGTCTACAACGAGTTTTCACCCAATGGTGATGGGGTCAATGACTATTTCAAAATTGATTGTATTGCCCAGTACCCCAATAATTCGTTGCAGGTATACAACAGATGGGGGAATATTGTATTTGAGACCCGCTCCTACAAAAATGACTGGGATGGCACACCCAACGGTCGGGCCATTGTTCAAAAGGAGGACCAACTTCCGGTAGGGACGTATTACTATGTATTGGATTTGGGTGACGGATCGGAACCACGAACGGATTGGTTGTATATAAACAGATAAGGATGGTATTTTTTGCGATGAAACATACGGTGAAAATAGTAAGGCAGCTTTGTTTGCCCGTCCTTATGGTGTGGATGTGTTCGGTTTCGGCCCAGCAAGATCCCCAATTTACCCAGTATATGTACAATGCCATGAGTGTGAACCCTGCCTTTGCAGGCTCCAATGGCCACTTGACCGCTTTGCTCATGCACCGTTCCCAATGGGTAGGGATCAATGGTGCCCCAAATACCCAGGTACTTTCTGTGGACACTCCATTGGAAAACAAAATTGGTGTTGGTGGTATTTTGGCCCATGATGCCCTTGGGCCTTCTTCGGAGACTTTTTTGGATGGAAATGTATCCTATACCATTCAATTGGACAGTACCAATAGACAGCTATCCTTCGGATTGAAAGTGGGAGGGCGCATCTTCGATGTGGATTTCTCCAAAGGATTGACCGAGGATGCCGATGTGGCTTTTCAAAATAATATCAAGAGCAAATTTTTCCCGACTATTGGCGCTGGAATCTATTATAATTCGGGCAAAGGCTACCTAGGTTTTGCCGTGCCCAATTTCTTTTCCCAAAAGCATTATGATGGCCAGGAACAGGAAATCGCCGCGGAGCGATTGCATTATTATGTGATAGGGGGGAAGGTTGTGGATCTTACCCCGGAAGTAAAGTTGAAACCCGCCTTCTTTGTAAAATGGGTGCCCGGTGCTCCGATGATCGCCGATATTTCGGTCAATGCTTTGCTCAAGGAAACCTTCACCTTTGGACTGGCCTACCGTTGGGACGACTCTTTCGCCACCTTGTTGGGGATGCAGATCAATCCAAACCTGAGTGCCGGATATGCGTATGATCTCACATCATCCAATTTGGCCAGCTATACCGGAGGATCGCACGAATTGTTTATTCGGTATGAATTTAAAACGGCCAAAAAGCAATTGGAGGAACCAACTTTCTAGCAGTTACACTACTTCCTTCAAATAAGCCTACGTAAATTGTCAGTATCTTTATCATTGAAACCAAAGCCAAAGGTTCCAGGAAGAATAAATTGAAAGGTTTTATGGAACGGAATGAACTCTATCCCATCTTCTTAAAAGTATCCCATCTTAACGTATTGATTGTGGGGGGAGGCCATGTTGGTCTGGAAAAGCTGACCTTTTTGTTGAAATCCAGTCCTAACGCCCAAGTGCAGATGGTGGCCAAGGAATTTTTGAAGGACACCGTGGAACTGGCCCAAAAACATAGTGTTGAATTGGTGCAAGCGGCATATCAAAAGGAATATTTGGAAGGGAAGCACTTGGTGATTGCCTGTACCGATAATCCCAAAGTAAATGAAGAGGTATATCATGATTGCAGGGAACGCAGCATCTTGGTCAATGTGGCGGACAATCCACCCTTTTGCGATTTTTATATGGGAGGTATTGTGACGAAGGGCAATGTCAAAGTGGCTATTTCCACTAATGGCAAATCCCCCACTACGGCCAAAAGATTGCGTCAGTTCTTTGAGGATGTGATTCCGGATAATATTGATGACCTGGTCCAAAACCTAAATGAATACAGACAGACCCTAAAAGGTAATTTTGAGGAAAAGGTGGAAACCCTGAATGAGTTCACCAAGGGGCTCATCAACAAAAAGGATTAGAGTCGTTTCATGGCATCGATAAGATCATCTTTTTTCTTGGGTGATATGTTCACCTGCATATCATTGCTCATGATCAAATACCCTCCATCTGATTTAATGTATTTTTTAACTTCCTTTAGGTTGATGAGATAACTGTTGTGCACCCTCATAAACTGATGGTCGCCCAAGAGGTTTTCATATTCCTTCAAATGCTTGCTTACCAACAGCGTGTTGTTGTCCTTTAGGACAAAACTGGTATAGGAGCCATCGGCTTTACAGGCAATAATGTCTTCCAAGGCAATGAATTCGATTCCTGCCGTAGTGGCCAGACAGATTTTTTCGGGTCGGACACTTCCTTTGGAAATACTCTGCATTAAGGTGTCCAATTGTTCCCGGTACACATTGGTGTCCATACGGGTTCGGGCCTTTTCCACAGCCTGTTGCAGTTCATCAAGATCAATGGGTTTCAGCAAATAATCCAAGGAACTGAACTTGATGGCCTTTATCGCATATTTTTCAAAAGCCGTGGTAAAAATGACTTCGAAATTGGGGTTTTTGATCTGGTTGAGCACATCGAACCCTACCCCGGATTGCAACTCGATATCCAAGAAGACTACATCTGGACTGTATACCGAAAGTACTTTTACCGCCTCTTCTACCGATGCGGCCATGGCGATTACCTTAACGTCCTTGCAAAACTCTTCAAGCATCGATTTTAAGGTTTCCCTGCTGTGTTTTTCATCTTCAATGATAACTACTTTTAAAATCATAGGTTTGTCTTTATGGGTTAAAAATTCGTATGATGACCTTCGTGCCTGTGGAATTGCCATAGGGATCATATTTATCCACAATTTCCACTATGTTTGGGTTGGTATTGGATTTGTTTAGCATTTTCAATCTTTTTTCGGTGATTTCCATTCCCCTCGATTTTCGCTGCTTTTTGGAGGGGTCGCCAAACGCTCCTGAAGCTATTCGCCCGATACCATTGTCCTCGATTTCAAAAACGGCAAACTGTCCATCTTTTTTGAAGCTTAGGGATAATTTTTTTTCGCCTTCCTTTTTGCCCACCAAGCCATGGATGATGGCATTTTCTACAAATGGCTGTATGAGCATCAAAGGGATTTCTAAACTATCGGCATCCAGATTTTCGTCCACGTCAATGGTATATTTGAAAGCATTGTCAAACCGAAGGGACTCTAGCTCCAGATATGATTTCAACAAGGCTATTTCTTCCGTAAGTGTTACAATGGCCTGGTTGGAACTTTCCAGCACATTGCGCACCAGTTTTCCAAACTGCGACAGATATTTTAGAGCAGATACCCTGTCGTTTTTAAGGATCAGGTTTTGAATGGAGCTCAAGGAGTTAAAGATGAAATGAGGGTTCATTTGGGCACGCAACGCACTAATTTCCTTGGAAGAAACCTCTTGTTGTAGGGTTAATCTAGTTTCGTATTCCAGTTTGATTTTGTAGGCTAGACCAAGGAAAAAGATGATGATTTCCAGAATGGATCCAATCATCATATAATGTCTGTCTCTGGTAAAAAGGAATCCAAGGGCACCTGTCATAAATATGAATGAACCAACAACAAGAAAAATTGCAAGTTTGTCTTTTGATTTGAATAGCAAGTATATCATTGAAAATAAACCAAAGGCTATCATGACCAACCTCTGGAAGCTTAAACAAAAACGCTTCATATTATAATGCTCGGAGAAGAATGCATAGAGATCGATTACTATCATTAGTATCAATAAATACTTTAGATAAAATATAATTGCATCAAGTTTTGGGTAATTTTTTTTTGTATCCAGATAGTACTTTGCAAAGAGGATGTAGAAAAGATTGATAAATATTTGAGATGATATAGTTGTCCAAAGGCCTAAAGGGGAGAAATACACGCTGTGAAATAAGTTTGGGCCAAGGTTAATGTCTGTTAAGTAAATGAGGGAGAAAATAACATAAAGTGAATAGAACAAGAACTCATGTCTGCGAGTGCTTAAATAAATTAATAGAAAGGTTACAAAAATTATCAGACAGGCGCCTATATAAATATGGTCATATGTAATCCAGTCCAAATCATATTGAGCATAATATTTGGTATATAAACTACTTGCTGGAATGGAGAGATAACCGATACCTGGAGCCATGTTATCTCCACCAATGTATCGAACCTTAAGATATAAATATCTATTATTGATTAAGTTGCTTTTTTTGAAATTAAATCCTTGATAATACCAAATGGATGTAGCCTTTTCTGGCTCGATCCACCTTTGACCATAGGGCTTTTGTTGTATTTTATTATCAATCGAATAGTATATTGTGGCATTTGAAATGTTAATGGTCATCAATTTCCATTCACCTTTTGTTTCAAGGGTATCAAGCTCGTTTATAAAATCGATTTTTATCCAATAATGCGCATCTAGATCATCAATTTTAAATAATTTACTTGGCTTGAAAAGGGAGTCTTTTTCCAGAATATCATTAATTTCTAGTGCGGGATCTTTGGCTTTAAAAAAGTAATAGGGAGGTTTTTTGGTTTTCCTACCAGAATAAGGATCATGAGAATAAGTTTGGGTAAACTGAAAAAAAATCAGTAGGGGTAGTATCCAAAATCTAATTGTATCTTTTTGTAATAAAGAAGAAGGGGCTTTTAAAACCCTTGTCTTTTGTGGAATAAACAAAAAGAAATGGTCTGCAAAACTTTTTGTGCTACTTCAGCTAAAATGGCACTGAATTCTTATTTTTTCAAGTGATACATTAAAATTTCATAGGGTGTCTTTCCCTTAAATGCACCATGTGGTCTATCAAAGTTATAAAAGTCTTCCCATTGCTTTATTTTTTTGTTCAAATCCACGTCGTCGGAGTAGTCCAATAGTTGATAGAACTCCTTTTTGTCCGTGAGGTGCGACCGTTCCACCTTTCCATTGAGCTGGGGTCTTCCGGGCTTTATATAACGGTGCTCCATGCCAAGGTCCTTCACATGCCAATTGAACTTGGATTGGAATTCATGCCCATTGTCGGTTTGGACGGTATGGATTCGGAACGGGAACATACCGACCACATAATCCATAAAGTCAATGGAACTTGATTGGTTGTGCCTTTCATATACTTTCAACGCTCTGATACGTGTGCAATCATCAATCGCCGTGTACTGATACCTTTTTATCTTTTTTCCTTCTTTGGTGTGGAAAACCAAGAACTTGACGTCTACTTGAACATGGTGGCCCGGGGTTTTCTTGGCATAGCGTTTAGGTCCCATCGCTTTTCTGGTAACGGCTCGTTCGAGCGGCTTGATACCATTCCTTTTCAGGGTTCTGTAGACACTTGATTCAGAGACATTGATACTGTGATATCTTTCCAAATACCATTTGATGCGCCATGTGCCAAGTTTGTATTCCTTTCTAAGGTCCAATATCAGATCAACCGTTTTCTGATTGATTCTATTGGGGTAGGTATCAGCTTCCCTCTTTTTCCTTAAAAGACCCTTTGCTCCATGTTTGTCAAACTTTCTTTTCCAATTAAAATAGCTGCTCCTGCTAACATTGAACATTTCACAGGTCTCCTTGACCTTTCCATAATCTTTTGCAAATTCAAGTACTCTTAGTTTGAACTTCCATCTTAAGTATTGCTCAATTTCTCTTGTCTTTTCCATGTCAAAAGTGTCTCTTGATTTATTATCAAAATAGTACACTTTTAGTTGACGTAGTCACA
>NZ_QXFI01000020.1 GCF_003584135.1 Flagellimonas pelagia | reverse complement strand
TGTAGATACCCCGATCTTTAGGACAGTTTTTCTACAAAACCAATATAATTATCAAGCTGCTCTCTTGAATAGATCGATGGGTCTTTCATAGTCGATGGACTGATGTCTTCTTTCATGGTTGTAATAATCAAAGTACTCTGCCAATAACAGATAGAGTTCCATACCATCCTTTGGAGGGTTCAGATAGATTTTCTCATACTTTACATTCCTCCAAAGCCTTTCGATAAAGGCATTGTCGGTGGCCCTTCCCTTGCCGTCCATGCTCAGGCGTATTCCCTGACCCAAAACATAGTTGGCAAACTCCTCGGCAGTGAACTGGCTCCCCTGGTCCGTATTGAGGATCTCCGGTGTCCCGTGCTCACCTATGGTCTCTTCCAATGTTTCCCTGCACCATTGGGCATCCATGGAATTGGACACGCTCCAGTTCAGGACATAGCGGCTGTGCAGGTCGATGATGGCCACCAGATAGAGATATCCCTGTTGCATGGGGATATAGGTAATATCTGTGGCCCAGACCTGATTGGGCCTGTCAACGGTCAGGTTCCTCAGCAGGTACGGATACGTTCTGTGGTCCTTGCACCTTCGGGAGGTATGTTTTCCCGGAAGGACGGCCCTGAGGCCCATTACCTTGTAATAGAGCCGTTCGATACGGTTCCTGCTCACCTTGTACCCTCTGTCCCTGGTCAGCCAGATGTGCATCCGCTTGGCCCCTTTGAAGGGATGGTGGAGGTAATGCTCGTCCATCTCGCGCATGAGCCTCAGGTTCAGTTCGCTCTCGCCCCTTGGCCTGTAATAGAGCCCCGAGCGATGGACCGACAATGTTCTGCACTGCCTTGCAATGCTCATCTTGGAATGACCCTTGCGTATCATTTTTCTGCGTTCGGAGAGTGGTCTCAGCGCAAGGCGTCCTTTAAAAAATCGTTCTCGACCTTCAACTGGCCTATGGCCTTTAGAAGTTTGTCCTTCTCCCTTTCGGTCTCGCTGCGGGCATCCTTCTTGCCCGATTCGAACACCTGCTCGGCCCCATCAAGGAAATCGCGCTTCCAAGCGCTGATCTGGGTAGGGTGTATCTCGTACTTCTGGGCAAGTTCGGCAAGGCTATGCCGTTCCTTCAAGGCTTCCAGGACCACTTTGGTCTTGAACTTCGGGGTAAACTTTCTTCGTGTCATATTCAGTAAATTTAATGATTAAACTTACTGCCCTAGTTTTTGGGGTATCTACACTACATGGATATGTGCAAGAATCAACAACTAACGAATGATAATTGAATAAGTTCAAATAAACGATTTCCAATAAGCCAATAAATAGGTTTAACTTCCAAAGTAAAACTCAATGAAACTGAAGATTTATGCCATAACCGGATTAGTATTTTTAATCCTAAACCAAATAATGGTTCTTCAGGGAAATCAATTTATCCAAACCCAAAAACCGATTGACTATGCACATTGGTTATTGCTTCTGGGTATCCTCTTAAGTCTATCCCTAAACTATATTTTTTCAAAAGGCATTTTCAACAGTACAGCCGCAGTGATTACTACATTAGGAATCATAGCCCTTATGGGGCAGGCAGTTATAGATTTTCTTTGGTGGAGTTACGGGACTGACTATGAAGGGATGAAAAATTTGACAAATCAAATAATGAGTAATCCTTCGATCAGTATTCCATTTATGACCATAGGACCAGCTTTGTTTTACCTTGGATTGGCAATGCATGCTGGAAAGTTCATTAGAGAACGGACAATATGGTCTATAATAACAATTTTAGGAGTAATCATGATAGGAATAGGGTCGTTTGTGTTGGATAGTAGATATGTTATACTTTTAGGACATATTGTTATGGCATTCGGAATTAAAGGCCTAATCTCAATGAGAAACATTGAGCAACACGAAACAGAATAAAGTTCAAAAAAAAGATGCTTTATTTACCTTCCATCCTTTCCATTAACATTCGCATATCATCACCAACTTTTCTTTCCAAAACCCTTGCATAAATTTGGGTAGTGGTCAATTTGGTATGACCTAGCATTTTGGAAACGGTTTCAATTGGAACACCATTGGAGAGTGTTACCGTTGTGGCAAAAGTGTGCCTGGCAGTATGGAAAGAAATATTCTTATAGATTCCACAAGCCTTTGTAATCTCCTTTAAATAACTGTTGGTCTTTTGATTGCTTAATACAGGTAACAACTTTCCGTGCACCAATCTTTCATTGCAGTTTTTATATTTATCCAAGATTTGTTTTGCTTTGGGAAGCAAGGGAACCTTGACCGCTTCATCAGTTTTTTCCCTTTTCGTATGGATCCAAAGGTTCCCATCTATACCGAACCGCATATGATCAATATCCAGTGCTTTTACATCTCCATAGGCCAATCCTGTATAACATGAAAAAAGAAAAGTGTCCTTGACCCTCTCATACCCACTTCCTGAAAATGTTGTTTCCTCAATGAGCCTGAGTTCCCTTTCGGTCAAAAAAGAGCGTTCACTCTTCTTATAATGTTTTTTATAGTTTACAAACGGGTCTTTGTCCAACCATTCCAACCTCACGGCAAGGTTTACCATTTTCCTTAACCGCTCCAAATGTTTCATGGCCCCATTATTGGTACACTTCTTTCCCTTTTGCAGATCAGGCCCATTTATCAAATAGTTCTCAAAATCAGTAATGAACTTATAGTTCAATCGCTTTAAGTTGATGTCTTGAAGTCTACGGGTATGCTCCAAAAACCTTTTGAGATATTTTTCTGTACCATAATAGTTCTTCATGGTTCCCGGGCGAAGTTTACTCTTTTGTGATTCGTAATGATACTTGATAAGCTCCATAAGGGTCTTGTGCTCTTCATCCTGTCCCAGATAACGGGCCTTGATGGCCTGTGAGGTTATAATCTTGTCCTCACGCAACAACTGTTTATGGGTATCCATGATCTCTCCATACACCTCATCAAGATAGCTGTTCAATAAACGGGCCTTGTGGGTAAGTCCATGGAGTCTTCCCTTATTTTCATCCCATTCATTCACCGAAACATAACGTTTCAAACTTATCTCGGCACGTTTTCCATTGACGGTGATACGGGCATAAATGGTCAATTTTTCAGGGTTGTTGGAAATGTCCCTAGTGAAGATTAGAACCTTTAAAGTGTTGGAATTGCGCATAATACATAATTTTTGGGTTTGACAAAACTGGTTTGTAAAACACCCATAAACAGCGTCAAACTGAAGCTAAATTATGCACAAGAAACGTACCGAACCATTCACCGAACTCTACACCTTTTATATGGTTTTATTTGATATCAGATGAATGCATAAAAAACAAAAAGCACTGTCAATCAGTCGATTAACAGTGCTTTAATACCACCTATTTAGTGGTTCGTCGGGGTGGCAGGATTCGAACCTGCGACCTCCTGCTCCCAAAGCAGGCGCGATAACCGGGCTACGCTACACCCCGAACTGTATAAGGAAAAAGCGGAGAGACTGGGACTCGAACCCAGGCATCGGTTACCCGATGACAGATTAGCAATCTGCTCCGTTACCACTCCGGCACCTCTCCTAATTCTTGTTATGAACGTGCATTCTAAAAATGCGGATGCAAATGTACCTTTTCAAAAGAAAGATCGCAACTATTTTTTCATTTTTTTGGAACAATAATTGTCAAGTTCCCGTCATTCAGGATATTCCACTCGCAAATGATAAATATTCGTCAGCTTTTGCTTCAATACCTTCTTTACCATTTCTATCTCTTTAAGGGTTATGTTCGCATTCAAAAATTGGTTGGCCTGCATCTGCCCTTTTACAATCTTCTCCACAAAATCATCAATGATTGTAAATGTTGGGTTCTTCAAACTTTTGGAGGCAGCCTCTACCGCATCGGACATCATTAAAATGGCCGTTTCCCTAGAAAATGGGATAGGGCCAGGATATCGGAAATCCTCCTCGTTTGCCTCTTGTTCCAATTCCTGTTGCTTTTTAAAAAAGTAATACACTAAAGTGGTTCCATGATGGGTCCTGATAAAATCAATGACCCGGTCGGGAATATTGTTCTTTCGTGCTATTTCTATACCGTGGATTACATGCTCGATGATAATCTTCGCACTTTCCTTTGGAGGTAGATCATCATGAGGGTTAACATTAGTGATCTGGTTTTCTGTAAAATAGGTCGGGTGTTCCATTTTCCCCACATCATGGTAAAGTGCCCCTACCCTGACCAACATGGCATTTGCCCCTATCTCATTGGCGGCAGCCTCCGCCAAGTTGGCCACTTGCAAGGAATGGTGAAACGTTCCCGGTGCTTTATCAGACAGCTCTTTCAATAGTTTGGAATTGGTGTCGGACAGTTCCAATAGGGAAACATCAGAAACAAGCCCGAATATTTTTTCAAACATATAGATCAACGGCTGTGCAAAAAGGGTCAACAGCCCATTCAAAACAAAAACACCAAAAAGTATCCATTCAATATTTTCCAGGTTCCCTTCATGAATGGCATGGAAGGCAAAATACCCAATAATATAAATCAAGGTGATTTGCCCGACCGAAATGAACAAATTGGCCCTTTTGTAGAGCTCAGAAGCCGTTAAAATGGTCACGATACCCGCAATGATCTGCAAAAAGATGTATTCAAAGCTATTGGGAACCACAAACCCCAGAATCAATACGGTAAGCACATGGGCGAACAGTCCCAATCTGGCATCAAAAAAATTCTTTAAAATAAGAGGGAGAATGCACAAGGGTACCACATAAATATAATCCTCATAATGTTTTACCATCAACGTTGTGGCCAAGACCATCAACAGGATATTGAAAAAGATGAAGGTAACCTTGTTGTTGTTCCTATAGATTTCGTTCCTGTATCGCTTCAGAAACAAGAACAACATGATCAATACCAGCGCTACCAAGATGGTATATCCCAATAAGATGAAATAATAATTATTCCCTAGCCAAAGCTCTGACTCATACTCATCTTTTAGGGAATTCAAAACCTTAAAATCCTCTGCTTCTACGATTTCTCCTTTTGCAATGATCAATTTTCCTTGGGCCACCTCTCCCCTTGTATACGAAATTTTGGAAAGCTCGTCGTTCAAAGCGCTCTGGGTCAACGCTTCGTCATACAAAAGGTTGGGCTTAATGCTATTCTGCACCAATCTAGATGCATTCAACGCTCCCGATATACCTAAACGGGAAAAACGTTCTGCTATCATTTGTCTGGCTCCATCAACATCCAAATAATTGCTGGGCACCATGGGCAGGGCCTCATTGTTCTTGACCACTACCACAGATTTGGATTCCGGTATATCTAGGAAGATACCCGTTTCATACGATTCTTCCAAGAGATCTTGGGCCAATCGGGACAAGGTCCTCCTTTGTTGTGAAGAATAGGAATCCGACTGAAAAAGTGTTGTTAAACCTTTGTCAATTTCTTCACCAACCTCAGCCACAACAGCTGTATCAAAAGTGTAATAATCTGTCTTACCGTTTCGGATGGACTGTTGCTCCTCCGCTATTTCTTCTTGGGACTTTTTGATGGAGAAATCAATGGGAGCATATAGGTTCTCATACTGCCAGGGCTTTCCTTTTTGAAACTCGTACTTAAACTTGCCTCCCTTCGGGAAAAAGAAAACGATCAGGGCGACGGAGACCACATAGAGAAAATACTTGTAGGCCAATGATTGGTGCTTGTATACATTATCCAAAGTTTTTCCCATCCCGTTTTGCTGTTGATACCAAAAATAGAAAATATTAATAAGAAGTGCCCTTGCCTTACATCTTAGAGCTTTGCATTTAAATTTAGTATTTTCGCAGGAGTAAAAATGCACATATGAGAAAAGTTGTGATCGTATCGGCTTCCAGGACCCCAATTGGGAGTTTTATGGGCGCCCTTTCTACCGTTCCTGCCCCAAAATTGGGCGCAGTGGCCATTAAAGGCGCAATGGAAAAGATCAATCTAAAGCCTGAACTGGTAGAGGAAGTCCTTATGGGAAATGTGGTACAGGCTGGTACAGGCCAAGCTCCCGCCAGACAGGCAGCCATTTATGCAGGTATACCGAATACCGTTCCCTGCACAACGGTCAATAAAGTATGTGCCTCAGGCATGAAATCGATTATGCAAGGGGCCCAATCCATTGCCTTGGGTGAAAACTCCATTGTTGTTGCCGGAGGTATGGAAAATATGAGCTTGATACCCCATTACGCTTATATGCGTAGTGGGACCAAGTTTGGTCCGACCACTTTGCTGGACGGGATGCAAAAGGACGGACTTGTGGATGCCTATGACCAAAATGCCATGGGCGTATGTGGAGATGCCTGTGCAGCGAAATACGGATTCAGCAGGGAAGATCAGGATGCCTATGCCATCCAGTCCTATCAAAGATCGGCAGAGGCATGGAAGAATGGAAAATTTGACAATGAAGTGGTTTCCGTTGAAATACCCCAAAGAAGAGGCGAACCCATTTTGGTGAGCGAAGATGAAGAATACAAAAATGTGAAACTGGATAAGATTCCTTCCCTTCGCCCGGCCTTTACCAAAGAAGGTACGGTAACCGCGGCCAACGCATCCACCATTAATGACGGCGCTGCCGCAGTGGTATTGATGAGCGAGGAAAAAGCTTCGGAATTGGGATTGAAACCCTTGGCAACCATCATAGGGTATGCCGATGCTGCACAGGAACCCGAATGGTTCACCACCGCACCCGCCAAAGCTTTACCAAAGGCATTGGACCGTGCTGGTGTTTCCTTGGATGAAATCGATTATTTTGAATTCAACGAGGCCTTTTCGGTTGTTGGATTGGCAAATATGAAACTACTTGGGTTGGATGACTCCAAAGTCAATGTGAACGGCGGGGCTGTTTCTTTAGGACATCCTCTGGGTTGTTCAGGAGCCAGGATCACCATAACGTTATTGAACATATTGGAACAGAACAATGCAACATTGGGAGCAGCGGCCATTTGTAACGGTGGCGGTGGAGCTTCGGCGATTGTCCTGAAAAGAAATTAGAGATTCAATTGATAGTAAATGCAATATGGAATTTGCCCTCTGAGCATTGTTCCCATTAGAACAAATCCGGACGATTGTGCCGAAATGTCATCCCAGCTCTTATATGGGGAACATTTCAAGGTTCTGGAAAGCCGGAAAAAATGGAGCAGGATTCGGGTGGCTTATGACAACTTTGAAGGTTGGGTCACCAACAACCAGATTACGCTGATTTCCGAGGAAGAATTTGAGGGGTTCGATAAAACAGCTTCCCAGATTTCTGCGGATATCATTTCACATGTTTGCACACCAGATGGTATGCTGCTGCCTATATTGTTGGGATCAATGGCAGAACCTGTTTCGCTGCTACACCATACATTCGAAGGACATATTTTTGAAGGCAAGAAAAACAAGGAAAGTTTGGTGGACACGGCGTTCCTTTACTTGAAGGCTCCCTATCTGGCAGGTGGCAAATCACCTTTCGGAATAGATGGCTCCGGATTGGCACAGATGGTCTATAAAATCAATGGATATGCCTTGGAACGCACGGCAGGAGGACAGTCAAAACAAGGAGAGGCACTAAGTTTCATTGAGGAAAGTGAACCTGGGGATTTGGCTTTTTTTGATAATAACGAAGGGATAATAGACCATGTAGGAATCATTTTGAAAGACAACTACATCATTCATGTGAACGGACATGTAAGAATCGATCGTCTGGACCACACGGGAATCTTCAATACCGAAGAAAAGTTGTACACACACAAATTGAGGGTCATCAAAAAGATCATATAAAAAAAGGGTCCAATAAATTGGACCCTTTTTTGTGAGGAAAGAATTCTTACTCTCCCAACAACTTTTTGATTCGCATAAAGTTTTCTGTATCACCCAAAGCACCATAAATGTTCTTCAACTGGGTAAGAACACTTTGGTTATCCGGATTTGATTTTAGGGCATCTTCCAACACCTTTGCCCCTTCTTTGAAGAGACTGTCCTTCTTGTCCTTTAGTTCGTCATATTTGGCAATATCGGCTTTAGAGGTTCCCAAAGCGTTCATTTCATCTATCAATCCATTACCTTCATTGATATAGGTAGTGGATAGGTTCAAAAGTGCATTGATATAACCTGGATCTACGGATAGTGCTTTTTTGTAGGCATCCCTTGCAGCTTCTAAATTACCTTGCTCCATATTAATCACACCAATATTGTACAACAAGTCTGGGTTGTCCGGGGCCATGTTCGAGGCTTCAGACATCAATTCCTTAAACTTGTCCTTGTCTCCCAAAGTATAATAAAGGTTAGCTTGGCCAAGAACTAGATTTACATCATCAGGATTTTCTTTTCTAGCGTGGGTATATGCCTCCAAAGCTTTGTCATTGTGTCCCAATTGTTGGTAGATCAATGCGATATTTTTAACAATCTCGGGCTTTTTAGAAGGGCTTTTCTCTTCTTTTGGATCTTTGTGCGTTCCTGCCTTCACATAAAGATCACGGGTACTTTTGTCCATGGTTTCGGTTTCCCCAGTCTCAATGTTTACTGCAGTATAGGTAACATCACTCCCATCATAGTTAATGTCCTTAAGCTCATTATAATAATCCAGAGCCTTTTCGTATTCCTGTCCGTTAACAGCGCTACTTGCGGCATAATACAAATAGACGGTGTCCTTTGGACTTAGTTTATAGCTCATGTATAGTTTATCGGCAGCTTCGGCAAATTTTTGATTGTTATTGTCCTCAACCGCAGCGTTTACCAAATCAGCTGTCATTTGGCCCATTTTCTCCTTGGCCACAGATGTATATTTGGCTTTTCCACTGGCTTCCTCAACAGAAATCACCTTGTTGTATGCATCAAGTGCATCTTTAAATTTGGAAGCATCTCCTTTCTGGGCCAAATCATAGTTGGCATTACCCAAATCGGCATAGTACTGTGCCTGGGTCTTTTCGTCAGCGGCATCAATAGTGGAGGCCGCTCCTTGAAGTGCCGCCAGTGCAGCTGCCGAATCTCCTCCCTTCATTGCCTTTTCGGCTGCCTTGATTTCGTCCTTCTGGGCAAATCCCATCGTAGAAACCCCTATGGCAAGTAATATTAAAACTTTAGTCTTCATGTCAAAAAAATAATTATTTAGTGTTTATCTATTATTAATTGTTTTCGTTGTCCCCTTCAATAGCCGTGCCATCTTCTCCTTTCACCTCAATATCCAAGATATTGGCATCGTCCATGGGATCATCTTCTTTCATGACTTTGGCTACCGCGGCAATGGAATCCCCTCCTTTTAGGTTGATGAGTCGCACCCCTTGTGTGGCACGTCCCATGACCCTCAAGTCTTCGACACTCATCCTGATGGCAATCCCCGATTTATTGATGATCATCAAATCATCGGTGTCGGTGACATTTTTAATGGCCACAAGACCTCCTGTCTTATCGGTGATCGAAATGGTCTTCACCCCTTTTCCACCTCTGTTGGTAATCCTGTAATCGTCCATATTGGAGCGTTTACCATAACCATTCTCGGAAACTACCAAGATATCGTCCTCCAAGTTATGTACGGACACCATGCCGATTACTTCATCGTTGTCATCAGCCAAGGTTATCCCCCGTACACCAGAAGCATTTCTACCCATGGGTCGGGTCTTGCTCTCTTCAAAACGTATGGCCTTACCGGATTTCAATCCAAGGAAAATTTGGCTGGCACCTGTGGTCAGTTTAGCCTCCAGCAACTCGTCTCCATCTCGCACCGTAATGGCATTGATACCATTTTGGCGCGGCCTGGAATATTGTTCCAAGGAAGTTTTTTTCACCACCCCTTTTTTGGTCGCCATGATCACATAATGGCTGTTCACATAATCCTCATCTTTCAAATCCTGGGTACAGATAAAGGCTTTCACCTTGTCATCCGTTTCCATATTGATCAGGTTTTGGATGGCCCTTCCTTTGGAAGTTCTACTTCCTTCGGGTATTTCATAAACCCTCATCCAGAAACATTTTCCTTTTTGGGTAAAGAACAACATGTATTGGTGGTTAGTCCCAACAAACAAATGCTCCAAGAAATCCTCATTTCTCGTAGAGGAAGCTTTTTGGCCCACACCACCCCTGTTTTGGGTCTTATATTCAGTCAATGGGGTTCTTTTGATATATCCTGCGTGGGAAATGGTAATCACCACCTGCTCATCCGGAATCATGTCTTCAATGCTCAGGTCACCCCCTGCATAATTGATTTCGGACCTTCTTTCATCGCCGTATTTATCCTTCACCTCCAACAACTCATCTTTGATGATCTGCATCCTACGCTCTTTCTTGTCAAGGATGTCTTTCAAATCTTCAATGGTCTTCAACAATTCATCGTACTCCTCACGAAGCTTGTCCTGTTCAAGACCTGTAAGTTGACGCAGGCGCATCTCCACAATGGCTTTGGCCTGTATCTCGGTCAGTTTGAAGCGCTCCATCAGATTCGTGCGTGCTTCGTCCACATTGGAAGATGCCCTGATGATGGCGATCACTTCATCAATATTATCGGAAGCAATGATGAGACCTTCCAAAATATGGGCACGGTCCTCTGCTTTTTTGAGTTCGTACGTGGTTCTTCTGACTACAACCTCATGCCTGTGCTCCACAAAATGGTGGATGATCTCCTTCAGGTTCAACAACTGTGGCCTACCATTGACCAACGCAATATTGTTGACACTGAACGAGGATTGAAGTGCCGTGTACTTGTATAGTGTGTTCAGTACGATATTTGGAATGGCATCGCGCTTAAGGATATAAACGATACGCATCCCTTTTCTATCCGATTCGTCACGAATGGACGCAATACCTTCAATTTTCTTTTCGTTGACAAGGTCGGCCGTCTTTTTGATCATGTCCGCCTTGTTCACTTGATAAGGGATTTCGGTCACAATGATACATTCCCTGCCCTGAACCTCTTCAAAAGAAGCCTTGGCGCGCATCACCACCCTTCCTCTACCGGTATGGAACGCTTCCTTTACACCATCATAGCCATAAATGATTCCTCCCGTAGGAAAATCGGGAGCCTTGATGTGTTGGATCAGCTCATCGATCTCTACTTCGGGATTGTCGATATAGGCGATGGTGCCATCCACAACCTCCGAAAGGTTATGTGGCGGCATATTGGTGGCCATACCCACGGCAATACCGGAAGCACCGTTCACCAAAAGATTAGGGATACGGGTAGGAAGCACGGTAGGCTCCTGTAACGTATCATCAAAATTGAATTGGTGGTCTACCGTTTCCTTATCGATATCGGCCAACATCTCGTCGGCGATCTTCCGCATCCTGGCCTCGGTATAACGCATGGCCGCGGGACTGTCCCCATCCACGGAGCCAAAGTTACCCTGACCGTCCACCAACATGTACCTAAGGCTCCATTCTTGGGCCATACGCACCATGGTATCATAAACAGAGGTATCACCGTGTGGGTGGTATTTACCCAAAACCTCCCCAACGATACGGGCAGATTTCTTATGGGCACTTGTTGACCTTACCCCTAGTTCGTGCATTCCGAAGAGGACCCTTCGGTGAACCGGTTTTAGGCCATCACGAACATCTGGCAGGGCACGTGACACAATGACCGACATCGAATAATCGATGTAGGCAGATTTCATCTCATCCTCAATGTTGATAGGAATTAACTTTTCTCCTTCCGCCATGCTAAAATCTTATTGTTTTTTGTGGTTAAAATATCATGGCAATATACAGAAAATAGCAGCTTTTACACCGCTTTGCGCTTAGTTTATTAAAAAAATTATCAACATTTAAAATAGGTTCCCAACATGGTGATAAAGCTTTGTTAAACAAGTAAAAAAATCGCCTTTATTCCGACATTTACCACTACTTTATCGATTATGGGTACGGTATTTGCCCACTGTAACAATACTTTTATTAATTTTAATTGCTGAAAAAGAAACGTATGGACGACAATTTTTCCCCCAGAGTAAAAGACGTTATAGCATACAGCAAGGAGGAAGCCCTAAGATTGGGGCATGATTTTATTGGTACGGAACACCTGATGCTTGGTCTTTTAAGAGATGGAAATGGCAAAGCCATTAGTATATTGGATGCACTCGATGTGGACTTGGAACACCTTCGCCGCAAGGTGGAAATCCTAAGTCCCGCGAATCCGAACACGGGCACCATGCAGAAAGACAAAAAGAATCTGCACCTTACCCGCCAGGCAGAGCGCGCCCTTAAAACAACCTTTTTGGAAGCGAAGCTTTTCCAAAGCTCATCAATCAATACCGCACACCTCTTACTCTGTATTCTTAGAAACGAGAACGACCCCACTACAAAATTGCTGCATAAGCTGAAAGTGGACTATGATAATGTAAAAGAACAATTCAAATCGATGATCACCAGCGACGACGATTATATAGATTCCCCACAGGCAGAATCCTTTTCGGGAGATGCTGACGATATGGGAGATGGTAAGGAAAGTACCTTTGGTTCTGGTTCCGCCCAAAAAGGAAGCAAAAAATCCAAGACTCCAGTTCTGGACAATTTTGGCCGTGACCTGACCCGTTTGGCTGAAGAGAACAAGTTGGATCCCGTTGTGGGAAGGGAAAAGGAAATCGAGCGGGTGTCCCAGATTTTAAGTCGAAGAAAAAAGAACAACCCTTTGTTGATCGGGGAACCAGGTGTTGGTAAAAGTGCCATTGCCGAGGGATTGGCCCTGCGCATCATCAACAAAAAAGTATCGCGAATCCTTTACAACAAACGTGTGGTCACGTTGGACCTTGCATCCTTGGTAGCAGGAACCAAATATCGTGGTCAGTTCGAAGAACGCATGAAGGCCGTGATGAACGAGTTGGAGAAGAACGACGACATCATTCTGTTCATTGACGAGATCCATACCATTGTGGGTGCTGGAGGCGCTACGGGAAGTTTAGATGCATCGAACATGTTCAAACCTGCCTTGGCAAGGGGAGAGATCCAATGTATTGGAGCCACGACGCTTGATGAATACAGACAATATATTGAAAAAGATGGTGCTTTGGAACGTCGTTTTCAAAAGGTCATGGTGGAGCCAACTTCCGTTGAGGAAACCATCGAAATTTTGATGAACATCAAAGGCAAGTACGAAGATCACCACAATGTCAATTACACCGATGAAGCCATCATGGCCTGCGTAAAATTGACCAACAGGTACATGACCGACAGATTCTTGCCGGACAAGGCCATCGATGCCTTGGATGAGGCCGGTTCCCGCGTGCATATCGTAAACATGGATGTGCCCAAGCAAATCTTGGAGTTGGAAAGCCAGTTGGAAGATGTTCGCGAGTTGAAGAACAGCGTGGTCAAAAAACAGAAATACGAGGAAGCCGCCAAATTGCGTGACGATGAAAAACGTCTGGAAAAAGATTTGGCTACCGCCCAAGAACGTTGGGAAGAAGAAAGCAAACTACACAGGGAAACCGTTACAGAGGACAACGTGGCCGATGTGGTTTCTATGATGAGCGGCATACCCGTAAACAGAATAGCTCAGACCGAAAGCAATAAATTGGCCAAATTACCCGATTTGATCAAAGGTTTTGTGATAGGTCAGGACGAAGCAGTGGCCAAAGTGGCCAAAGCCATTCAACGGAACAGGGCAGGTCTCAAAGACCCGAACAAACCCATTGGATCGTTCATCTTTTTAGGTCAGACCGGGGTTGGTAAGACCCAGTTGGCCAAGATTTTGGCAAAGGAACTTTTTGATTCAGAAGATGCCCTTATCCGAATCGATATGAGCGAATACATGGAAAAATTCGCCATCTCAAGATTAGTGGGAGCACCTCCAGGATACGTGGGATATGAAGAAGGCGGCCAATTGACAGAGAAAGTACGTCGCAAACCTTATTCCGTAGTATTGTTGGACGAAGTTGAAAAAGCACACCCAGATGTGTTCAACATGCTGTTGCAAGTGCTTGACGACGGTTTCCTTACCGACAGTCTTGGTCGCAAGATCGATTTTAGGAACACCATCATCATCATGACCTCCAACATCGGTGCCCGCCAATTAAAGGATTTTGGTCAAGGGGTTGGTTTCGGTACCGCTGCCAAGCAGGCACAGGCCGATACCCATCAGAAAAGTGTAATCGAAAGTGCCTTGAAAAAGGCTTTTGCACCAGAATTCTTGAACAGGATAGACGATGTGGTCGTGTTCAATCCTTTGGAAAGGGAAGACATCCACAAGATTATAGACATCGAGTTGAACAAACTCTATGGAAGGATCAAAGAAATCGGATATGACCTTAGACTTTCTGACAAGGCCAAGGATTATATCGCCGAAAAAGGCTTTGACAAACAATATGGGGCCCGTCCTTTAAAAAGAGCTATCCAAAAGTATATTGAGGATACCTTGGCAGAGGAAATCGTGAACTCCAAATTAGAGGAAGGTGACAGCATTTTTATGGATCTGGATGAGAAAAAAGACGAACTCACCATTAAAATCAAAAAGGCTGAAAAGTCACCTGAAACGGAGAATTAAAACACCTCAACATAACCAAGCTGGCCCATCGGCCAGCTTTTTTTATGACCAAATTTACCATACAAACGATATTTGCGCTTTTAATCTAGATTTTTTCCCTTCGCTCAGCATTACATCTACTTTCGTTAACGAGACACTATAATTACACTTGGGAATGAAATTTACTTCTACAAAGAAGACCGTTGTTGTGCGTGAGTACCGCTTGGACATTGGTACGGTGCAGGTCTATGATGACTACATGGTCTCCTCTTTTGATGAAGGTACCACCATTACGCTGGAAAGAGCTTATCAAATCATCGGCATATCGGAAATACATTTTAGGGACAAGGATTTTGGCTATATAAGCCTTCGTAAAAATTCTTATGCTGTTGACCCCACCATCTATAATTATGTCAGGGGATTGAACAATCTCAAGGCTTTCGCCATTGTTTCCAAGAAGGAAATCGATATGCACAACTTCAAGATTGAAAAATTGTTCTATAAAAAGAACATGGAATTTTTCATTGAGTTTGACAATGCATTGGCCTGGGTTAAAAAAAGGTTGAAGAACAGCAAAGGAAAAAACAAGGATTAAGCTTCTTCCTGCTGCTCAACTTCGGGTTGCCTGAGCAATTCCATAAACGCGTTCCCAATATTTGCAACAATGGTCGAGGCTTTTAGTGCTTCGTATCCATTTTCGGAAACCCCTAGGTCTCCAGCCAATCCATGTAGATATACGCCAAAAATGGCAGCGTGCAAGGAAGGATACCCCTGCGCCATCAATCCAGTGATCATGCCCGTTAGCACATCGCCACTACCAGCAGTCGCCATCCCTGGATTACCTGTGGTATTTACAAAGCCCTTATCCTTGTAAACCGTAATAGTATGGGCGCCTTTGATTACGACGACCACATTATAATGGGTTGAAAAAGCCTTCACCTTGGCAAGTTTTTCAAAGTCGTCCGTCCATTTTCCAACCAACCGCTCCAATTCTTTCGGATGAGGCGTTAACACTGATAACTCGGGTACATCCTTCATCATTTTCGGATTTTGGGCCAAGATGTTCAATCCATCCGCGTCGATGACCATAGGTTTATCCATTGTCTTCAATAAGGCCGCAAAAGCATTTGCCGTAATTTTATCCAAACCAATCCCCATTCCAATTCCAACCACGGTAGGATCAAAGGGAAAGGAAATCTCCGAAATCATCTTTTCCCCATCATCGGTCAAAACCATAACCTCAGGCAATGCCGTTTGGATGGCTTGGTACCCACATCTCGGCACATAAGAAGAAACTAATCCACTACCTGAAGTCAAACAGGCATCGCTCGCCAATTGAACGGCACCAATTTTCCCGTAACTTCCCCCAACCATAATGGCATGGCCATAATTCCCCTTGTGCGAAAATTTAAGCCGTGGGCGATATAAAGGAAGTACTTCTGGCCTCCCTATGAGTTCAAAATCGGTTTCGGTTGTTTGTAGATATTCTGGGGCCAGACCAATATCCAATACCTCCCATTGATTCACAAAAACCCCGGTTTCAGGTAAAAAGAAGACCAATTTAGGTGCTTGAAAAGTAAGCACATAACTGGCCCTAATGGCATAATCCGGGTTCCATGGGCACTTATCCGTGGGCAAACCGGATGGAATATCCACAGAAAGCACAAAAGCCCTGGAGTTGTTGATGTGCATGATCAAATTGCCCACCCAAGTGTTTGGGGCACGGTTCAATCCAATGCCAAAAATGGCATCAATTACAATATCATCTGTCGAAATGGCCGGGAGTTCACTTTCGCTGCTCAAAAAATCAGGCCATAGTTTGGCACTCTTCAATCTTTCAAGGTTCAATAAAAAATCCTTGGAACGCTTTTCACTGAAGTTGACCACATATACTTGAATGGTGTATCCATGTTCATGTAAAAGCCGGGCCAATACCAAACCGTCACCACCATTATTACCGATACCACAAAATAGTTTAAGGGTTACATGGGTGCCTCGTAAACGGGCATGAATCCAATCAAAGAGCTTTGTAGCAGCCCTTTCCATGAGCTCCTCACTGGAAATTTGTTGTTTTTGTATTGTAGATTTATCAGCATCTTGGATTTGGGAAGCAGAAAAAATTTTCATTCAATAAAAAATATGCAATATTCGTAAAGATTTCGCAAAAAATCTCATCATTGATTTGATGAAGTATTCAAATGTACTACTTTTATCACCTCATTATTGAATAATGCAAGTAAAACAAACGGATATCGAACTAAGCTGGATGAATTCTTCTTCATCTATCTTCACTATTACCACCACAACCCCTTTGGGGTAAGTCTGCTATATATCATCCGTCCGTTTTTTTGTTCCTTTTACAATTTTTTTCAATAATATTTCATCATGAAAGTCTTAAAATTTGGCGGCACTTCTGTTGCCAATCCAGAAAACATAAACAAGGTCAAGTCCATTGTAGCAAATCTCAACGACCCAAGAGCAGCCGTTGTCGTATCCGCTTTTGGCGGGGTAACCGACCTACTATTGCAAACTTCACAATTGGCTTCCAAACAAGATCAATCCTATAAAAAAGGATTGGAAGAGATTGAGACAAGACATTTATCCGCCATCAAGGAATTGCTTCCTGTACAATCCCAAAGTGGCGTATTGAGCCAAGTAAAAAGCGACCTGAATGTCTTGGAAACCCTTTTGGAAGGTTGTTACCTGATAGGCGAATTGACCCCAAAACTTTCCGACAAAATTGTCAGCTATGGAGAATTGCTCTCCTCGTTCATCATCAGTGAGTTCTTTAGATCCCAAGGTTTGGATGCCCAATTCAAGGATAGCCGGGAACTGATCATCACTGATGAACAATACGGCAAGGCAAACGTTGATTTTGATAAGACCAACGCCAAATGTCAAGCCTATTTTTCATCCATCAATCATCGGATTACCGTGCTACCAGGTTTTGTTTCCTCTAGCAGGATGGGCAATTCCACTACTTTAGGTAGAGGTGGGTCGGATTATACTGCCGCCATTCTTGCCGCGGCCGAACAAGCCGATATATTGGAAATATGGACCGATGTCAGCGGGATGTACACTGCCAACCCACGATTGGTGAAACAGGCTAAATGCGTATCGCACATCAGTTACGAAGAGGCCATGGAACTGTCGCACTTTGGTGCGAAGGTTTTGTATCCTCCTACCATTCAACCCGTGTTGAGCAAGGAAATCCCGATTGCCATCAAAAACACCTTCGACCCTGAAAACCCAGGTACCCTGATTGCCAAAAACCACAATGGCAATGGTAAAACGGTGCGAGGTATCAGTCATGTGGGGAACATTAGTTTGCTTTCTTTGGAAGGACCGGGAATGGTGGGCATTCCAGGAATCTCAAAACGCTTCTTTGAAACCCTTTCCTTAAAAAATATCAGCATCGTGCTCATCACCCAAGCCTCATCGGAGCATTCCATTTGTGTGGGAATCGCAGATGACGATGCCGATGCTGCATCAGAAGCGGTAAACGAAACTTTTGCCTACGAGATTTCGAGCAGAAAGATCAAACCGGTTTTGGTAGAAAAAGACCTGACCATTATTGCTCTTGTAGGTGATAACATGAAGAGCCACCAAGGGTTGAGTGGAAAAATGTTCAGCACTCTGGGCAAGAACAACGTGAACATTAGGGCCATTGCCCAAGGGGCTTCAGAACGGAACATTTCCGCTGTCATTAAAAAAGACGACGTTAAAAAGGCACTCAACTCGTTGCATGAAACCTTCTTCGAAGAAAACATCAAACAGTTGAACCTCTTCGTAATGGGAGTTGGTAATGTTGGGGCCAAATTCTTAGATCAAATTCGTCAACAGAAAAAATACCTGAAGGATGAATTGAAACTCAATGTGAGGGTTGTTGGAATCAGTAATTCCAGGACCATGGCCTTTGACGAGAACGGTATTACCTTAAAAGATTGGGAAAGTGTTCTGGCCGAAGGACAACCCGCGGACAGAAATGCATTTTTTGATCAGGTCAAGTCCCTCAACTATAGAAACAGTGTTTTTGTGGACAATACCGCGAGTGCCGACGTTGCCAAAACGTATGCCGATTATCTCCGCAATAGTATTTCTGTAGTGACCTGCAATAAAATTGCCTGCTCATCGGATTATGATTTTTACAAGGAATTGAAACAGTTGGCCAAACAATACAATGCTCCATTCCTATTCGAAACCAACGTGGGAGCCGGTCTGCCCATCATCGACACCTTGAAACACCTCATTGCATCGGGTGACAAAGTCAGGAAAATTCAAGCGGTACTATCCGGAAGTCTCAACTTTGTGTTCAACACTTTTAACGACACTGTTACCTTTCACGATGTGGTAAAACAGGCCCAGGAACAAGGGTATACCGAACCGGACCCGACCATCGATCTAAGTGGTGTGGACGTTATGCGAAAGATATTGATCTTGGCCCGTGAGAGCGGGCACCAATTGAACATCGAGGATATTGAAAATATATCCTTTTTGCCCAAGGAAAGTTTGGAGACCAGTTCGAACAACACCTTTTTTGAATCCCTGAAAAAGTACGAAAGTGATTTTCAGAAGCTGTACAAAGATGCAGCAGATGTGGACAGTAAATTGAAATATGTGGCGCAATTTGAAGATGGTAAGGCGAAAGTAGGATTGCAAAAAATCCCAAAAGGACACGACTTTTACAATCTGGAAGGTAGTGATAACATTGTGCTGTTCTTTACAGAGCGCTATCCCAACCAACCGTTGATTATAAAAGGAGCAGGAGCCGGCGCAGATGTAACCGCATCAGGTATCTTTGCCGATATCATCCGAATCGGAAACTTTTGACCATGGAAGAAATCAAAGTATTTTGCCCCGCCACCATTGCCAACGTCTCCTGCGGGTTTGATGTGCTCGGACTTGCCTTGGATTCCGTTGGGGATGAAATGATCGTTAGAAAGACCGCTGAAAAAGGCATCTGCATCTTAAAGATTTTAGGTCAGGACCTTCCTTTGGAAACCGAGAAAAATGTGTCCGGAGTGGCCGGTTTGGCCCTTTTACAGAAAAGTGATTATGATGGCGGTTTTGAAATCGAAATCGATAAACGCATTAAACCGGGAAGTGGTATTGGCAGTAGTGCGGCAAGTTCCGCAGGTGCCGTTTGGGCCATGAACGAATTGCTGGGTAAACCCTTCTCCCCTTTGCAATTGGTGAAATTTGCCATGCAGGGCGAAAAATTGGCCAGTGATGTGGCCCATGCCGATAACGTGGCCCCAGCCATTTATGGGGGTTTCACTTTGGTGAGAAGCTATGACCCATTGGACATCATTCCCATTCCAACACCTTCGGAATTGGTGGCCACGGTGATTCATCCACAAATCGAGGTTAAGACTTCCGATTCCCGAAAAATTTTGAAGACCACCATATCCTTGGAAAAAGGGATCAAACAATGGGGCAATGTGGGCGGACTTATCGCTGGACTTTTCCAAAAGGATTACGACCTGATCGGACGATCGCTACAAGACCATATTGTGGAGCCCATCCGTTCCATTTTGATTCCCGGATTTGATGAAATCAAGTCCAATGCGTTGGTTTCCGGCGCATTGGGATGCGGAATTTCAGGTTCCGGACCCTCCATTTTTGCCTTAAGTAAAGGTTTGGAAACCGCAAAATCGGTGGCCCAATCCATGAAAGAAACCTATTCGAAATTTGGGATTCCATTTGACATCCATATTTCCAAAATCAATACCCAAGGGGTTAAAAAAATTGCCTAGTCCCATGAAATTTTACAGCCTGAACAATCCTAATTTACAAGCGTCTTTCAAGGAGGCCGTAATTGCAGGAATCGCTCCCGACAAAGGATTATATTTCCCTGAGAGCATTACCCCACTAGCTGAGGATTTCTTTGAAAATATAGACCAGTTATCCAATCATGAAATCGCCTTCAAGGCCATACATCAATTTGTGAATGCGGATATTCCCGACACAGTTTTGAAAGAAATCATCGCCAATACCTTGGATTTTGATTTTCCAGTCGTCCCAGTTGAAGAAAATGTGGCCACTTTGGAATTGTTCCACGGCCCTACGATGGCCTTTAAGGATGTAGGTGCACGGTTTATGGCCAATTGCCTGGGTTACTTTTCCCAAGGTGAAAAACAGGACGTAACCGTACTCGTTGCCACATCTGGAGATACGGGCGGAGCCGTTGCGAATGGATTTTTGGGTGTGGATGGCGTAAAAGTGGTTATCCTATACCCTAGTGGGAAAGTCAGTGATATCCAAGAAAAACAGTTGACCACTTTGGGCCAGAATATTGAGGCCATGGAAGTGGACGGCACTTTCGACGACTGCCAGCGCATGGTGAAGACCGCCTTTTTGGATGCAGAGATTACGGACCATAAAAAGCTTACCTCGGCCAACAGCATCAATGTAGCTAGATGGCTACCTCAATTGTTCTACTTTTTGTTTGCCTACAAACAAGCCAAATCCAAAGGAAAAGAAATTGTGTTTTCGGTACCATCGGGCAACTTTGGAAACATTTGTGCAGGCATGGTTGCCCAAAAATTGGGTATGCCAGTAAAACACTTTGTGGCTGCCACCAATGTGAACGATGTGGTACCCAAGTTCATGGAAAATGGGATTTACGAACCTGTTCCGTCCAAAGCCACCATTTCCAACGCCATGGATGTTGGCGACCCAAGCAACTTTGTACGCATCCAGCATTTGTACCAAGGAAATTTGGAAAGTCTTCGTGCCAACCTTTCTTCCTATTCCATTTCGGATGAAGAAACAAGGAAAGCCATGAAGCATATCCACTCCAAATCCGGTTATGTGATGGATCCCCATGGAGCTGTGGGTTATCTAGGTTTGAAGGAATATCAAAAAACACATCCCGATACCTATGGGATTTTCTTGGAAACGGCCCATCCCGTCAAGTTTTTGGATGTTGTGGAAGATACTTTGGGATTGACTCCCGAAATTCCACCCCAAATCCAAAAAGTGATGGACAGAGAAAAGAAATCACATCTGATCAAATCATACGAAGACCTGAAAGCCTCTTTATTGAAGACTGCTTAATCCAATTTGGGCAATTTGAAATTATCCAGCGGGCTAGGTTGTTTCATCATGGCCTCAATGGCCTCGGTAGTCCTGGGTGCCATGGCGGATAGTACAACAGGACCATCATTGGTGATCAGCACATCATCTTCGATACGGACAGCAATGCCCCACCATTTTTTATCGCAGTCACTCCCTTCCGGGATGTAGATTCCCGGTTCCACTGTAATAATGGTATTGGGTTTGAAAGGACCATAAGTACCATCATCATGCACATCCAATCCCAAATAATGGGAAGTGCCGTGGGGAAAATAAATTCGGGTTTCCTTTTCTTCCTTGATGATGCCCAATTTTAACAGACCATCGGCAACGACCTGATACGCTGCCTTACCGGGCGACTGAAAGGGTGCTCCCACCGTGCTGGCCTTTATTCCAGCTTCCTGGGCATTGTACACGATGTCGTAAATAGCTTTCTGCTCTGGGGTAAATTTTCCATTGGCAGGAATGGTTCGGGTCACATCGGCAGTATAACCGTGATATTCGGCCCCGAGGTCCATCAACACCAAATCATTGCCAACCGTAGTTTTACTGTTCTCAATATAATGCAGGATGCAACCATTGTTACCGCCGCCTACAATAGAAGGATACCCTTCATATTCGGCCCCATATTTTTTATAGACATATTCGTGAACGCCTTGTATTTCCGATTCCGACATATTGGGGTGCATGGCCTTCATCACTTCCATTTGGCCAACGGCGGAAATTTCCACAGCTTTCTTTAACAGCTTGATTTCTTCAGGAGTTTTGGTTTCCCTCAATTTGGCCATGGCCATTGGCAACACCTTGGAATCGAGATTGGAAGATTGCTGAATGACCAACACTTTGTTTTTGATTTCCTTTCTCAAATCTTCATTGGCCGCATTCACAAAATCATTTAAAAATTCATCTTCCTGCAAATTGGGATAACGGTTCATATATTTCTCCACGGTTTCTACCAACTCATCGGTTTTAGAACCATCATCGGCCGAAATCATGCGGTATAGATCATTTTTGACGGGATTGTAATCCGAAGGATAATTTGCTTTTTTCTTAAAAGTTTTGATCAGGTCAAAAAGATCAGCATTGCCGGATTGATCACGGTAATCATTTTTAAAATCCACAAAGGAAACCACATCAAAAGAAGCAAAATCAATAGGAAAATTCTCAAATTCCTTCCCATTGAAGACCATATCAAAGCCCAGTTTTTCCTTTACACCTTCAACGCCCAATCGCTTTCCGGTCCATTGCTCCGCCCTAGCATTTCTTTCCTGAACATAAATGATCTCATCAAACTTTTTGCCCGAAGCATCCGTTTGGGTTTCCGAAAACAGTACCAGCACTGCGTTCGGTTCTTTGTAACCTGTCAAATAATAAAAGTTAGGATCTTGGTGATATACGAAATCCACATCATTGGCCCGGTTTCGTTCGGCATTGGCAAATAACACCACGGCCGTATTGGGTGGCAATAATTTACGGACCTCATCCCTTCTTTGTTTATGAAAATCGGCAGATAGATAATCGGTTGGAGTACCTTGGGAAAAACCCATGGACACAATGGATAGCATCAGTAGTGTGCTAAATAGGATATTTTTCATCAAAAACTATATTTGGATCAAAATACAAATTTTACGGCGAAGCACTTGTTAAAAATGGCTTCCTATTTTTATGGAAATCATAAGAACTTTGAAGGTTTGATTCCTTAATTAATTCTATAAATTTGCCATGCTTAAAAATCTAAGAAATGAAAAACACAGCACTTTTTGAAACCCATAAGGCTCTTGGCGCCAAAATGGTTCCTTTTGCAGGTTACAACATGCCTGTTTCCTATGAGGGTGTGAATGCTGAACACGAAACCGTCCGTAATGGCGTAGGAGTGTTCGATGTGTCGCACATGGGAGAGTTTTTGATCGAGGGACCCAAGGCCTTGGAGTTGATTCAAAAAGTGACCACCAACGATGCTTCCAAACTTACCATAGGAAAGGCACAATACAGTTGTTTGCCGAATGAAACCGGCGGAATTGTGGATGATCTTATTGTATATCGAGTTAAGGAAGAAACCTATCTTTTGGTGGTGAATGCTTCCAATATTGACAAGGATTGGAACCATATTTCCAAATACAACGAAAGTATCGGAGCCGATATGAGGAACCTTTCCGATGATTATTCCTTATTGGCCATCCAAGGTCCAAAGGCTGTAGAAGCTATGCAATCCTTATCTTCTGTGGATTTGTCGGCTATCAACTTCTACAATTTTGTGGTGGGCGATTTTGCAGGCATCGATTATGTTATCATATCGGCCACGGGGTATACAGGATCGGGCGGATTTGAAATTTATTGCAAGAATTCCGAAGTACAACAAGTTTGGGACAAGGTGATGGAAGCTGGAGCTGCCTTTGGTATTAAACCCATTGGGTTGGCGGCCAGGGATACGCTGCGTTTGGAAATGGGTTATTGCCTTTACGGAAATGATATTGATGACACTACTTCCCCCTTTGAAGCCGGTTTGGGCTGGATTACCAAATTCACCAAGGATTTTGTGAACAGCGAAGCTTTGGCCAAGGAAAAGGAAACAGGTCCCAAAAGAAAATTGGTGGCCTTCCAAATGGAGGAAAGAGGAATCCCAAGACACGGATATCCCATTTTGGACAAAGACGGAAATGAAATAGGGGTGGTCACCTCAGGAACCATGTCCCCTTCCCTATCCCAAGGGATCGGATTGGGTTATGTGCCTGCTGAACATGCCGATTTGGGCACTACCATTTATATCAAGATTAGGATCAACAAAGTACCTGCAACTTTGGTAAAATTGCCCTTTTATAAAAATAGCTGATCGCGTTTGAACAAAAAGAAGATATTGATATTGGGTGCGAGTGGATTTGTGGGTAATGCCATCTACAAAGAACTCTGCTCCTATTTCGACACGTACGGCACTTATTTTACCAATCGTTCCTTTTCTTCCAACCAACAGTTTTTTAGGTATGACCTTCAGGAGGATGATGTTTTCCAGATTTTGGAAAAAGTACATCCTGATGTGATCATTTCATCCCTCCGGGGAGATTTTTCAGCTCAAATACAGGCCCATCAGCATATCATGGAATATTTGATGCGATCCAAGGCTAAGCTGTATTTTATTTCTTCGGCCAACGTATTTGATGCCTACAGTAAATTTCCATCTTACGAGTACGACAAGACCTTGTCCGAAAGTGTATATGGCCGCTTGAAGATCAAGATCGAGAACATGATGATGCGGATGCCTTCGGAAAAGACGGGAATCCTCCGTATTCCAATGGTCTTCGGAAACGCATCGCCCCGAATCAGGGAAATCAAAACAAGTTTGGAGCAACATGAACCTATTGAGGTATTCCCAAACCTGATCATCAATGTGACCAACGATGACAAACTTACACAACAGATCCACTATCTGATCAATCGGAACAAGACCGGCATCTATCATTTGGGGAGTAGCGACCTGATACAACATGAGGAATTCATCAAGGAAGTGATTAAACGAATGGGAAATTACCATCCCGTTTTCAAAAGGGTCTATACCACAAACGAAGATCGTTATCTTGCCGCCTTGCCCAAATACAATAAGCTGCCCAAAAATTTATTGATCAGTTGCCAAGAGGTGATAGACCACCATATTCCTGTCTGATGATTTAGCTTGACAAGGGTGCTTTTTTTGCTAAATTTGCCATCCATAACATCAATTTTACATGGGAAGAGCATTTGAATTTAGGAAAGCACGGAAAATGAAGCGTTGGGCCGCCATGTCCAAAGCATTCACCCGTATTGGTAAGGATATCGTAATCGCCGTTAAAGAAGGGGGACCGGACCCCGATGCCAACTCCAAACTGCGTGCCGTGATCCAAAATGCCAAAGCGGTGAACATGCCCAAAGAAAATATTGAAAGGGCTATAAAACGTGCATCCGATAAAAGCCAAGGGGATTATAAAGAGGTGCTTTTTGAAGGTTATGCTCCCCATGGAATTGCTATTTTGATCGAAACCGCTACGGACAACAATACCCGAACTGTTGCCAATATTAGAAGTTATTTCAACAAATGTAACGGAAGCTTGGGCACTTCAGGATCTGTGGAATTCATGTTCGACCACACCTGTAATTTTACCGTAAAGGGAGAAGGTTTGGATCCCGAGGAACTGGAATTGGAATTGATCGATTTTGGTGCCGAGGAAGTTTTTGTTGACGAGGACGGCATCCACATTTATGCCCCGTTTGAAAATTTTGGCTCTTTGCAAAAAGAGTTGGAATCCAGGGAGATTGAAATCATTTCTTCTGGGTTTGAACGTATTCCCCAAGTGACCAAGAAGCTCTCCGAAGAAGAAATGGCGGATGTGGAAAAACTTTTGGAAAAAATTGAAGAGGATGATGACGTGCAGAACGTGTACCACACCATGCAGGAGTAATCCTTAAAAACTATATTCCGGAACCTTGCCCTTTACTCCTTTGTAGAATTCACGGATTCTTTTAAAATCATTTTCTTGATGGTCCGAGGGGAGGAAAGGCTTCGCAATTTTCACTGCCTTTTTACCAAAATCAAAGGCTACCATCACTATGGGTACCTGTGCCTTTTTGGCGATATGATAAAAACCAGTGCGTAATTCCTGGACCTTTTTTCGGGTGCCTTCAGGTGCCAAGGCAAATCTAAAAACTTGTCTTTCATTGAATATTTGAACAATGCTATCCACCGTATTGGAATTTTTGGAACGGTCTACCGGAGCCCCGCCTGTCCATCTAAAAAACCATCCAAAAGGCGGTTTGAACAGACTTTTCTTGCCAATATAATTGATTTCTTGGTTCACCAACTTTCGCACCAATAATCCCAAGAAAAAGTCAAGCCAATGGGTATGCGGTATCACAATAATGACACACTTATCCACATTGGGAAAGGTACCGACCAGTTTCCATCCCAAAACCTTGAAATATATGAACTTGGCCAGTTGATGCATTCTTTGGAAATTATGAATAAAAGAAACCTATTGTTATGGCTTTATATCTTCTCATACATGGATTGAAGCCGTTCCGGGGTTATTATTTTCTTCCAACCACTCCCCAAGGCGTTCTCCCAAAGGGCTTCCAGTCCAAGGGCCACGTTGACCATCACATCAAAATCGTTTTGGGTAAGATTGGCACAAATACCCTTTGGCAATTGAATATGGTGCTTTTGGAGCATTTTCTTGAAAAGTGACACCCCTTCTGGATAGAATTCCTCCAAATGCAGGAAGACTAAACAGTTGCCGATTCCGTGTTTCACCCCTAAAAGATAGGAAAGTCCATAACTCATGGCATGGGCGATACCCACTTGTGAATAAGCAATACTCATACCCCCGTGCCAGGATGCCATCATCAACTTATCCCGGGACTCTTCTTCAGGGATATCTTCCAGAAAGACTTCCACACAGAGTTCCATGGCTTTTTCTCCATAGCTCTGGCTAAAAGCATTCAAATAGGTTCCGGTAAGGGATTCAACACAATGAATAAAACAGTCCATACCCGTATAGAACCACTGTTCCTTCGGAACTGTCCTCGTAAAATCAGGGTCCAAGAGCACTTGGTCATATGTAGTGTAATCCGAATTAATGCCTAATTTTTTATCGGGACCCAACAACACTGTGGTTCGGGAAACTTCAGCTCCGGTCCCGCTTATGGTCGGAACACCGACATGATACAAGGCCGGTTTGTTCACCAAATCCCAACCCTGATATTCTTCGGCCAAACCTTTATTGTTGAGAAGGATTGCCACGGCCTTGGCCAAATCAAGCAAAGTACCTCCACCTATTCCTATTATTCCCGAAGGAAGCTCCGAATAATTTTCCCTAATCTGGTTCACCAAGGCGTCCACTTGGGCTGTTTTGGGTTCTTCATCCGCCGAAATGAAGATGATCTCGTCGTTGAACATCAACGGCACCCTGGAGACAAATGCTTCGTTCTCAAAGAAGTCGTCCACCAAAAAAATGAAGGGTGCCTCGGAACTTTTGCGCATGGGCAACAGAATATCACCCAATTGCGAAAAACATCCCGATCCAAAAATGACCCTTGGTACCATCGGAAAATTACGGTATTGGGTCTTTATACTTGGGGTAATATTTTCTCTACTCAAGTTGTTCTCTATCTTCATCAGTTATCCAAATACTTCAAAATATCCTTTAGGCTGTTCAGTTTCAGATGGTTGTTCACCAATTCATCTTCCTCCGACACCATTTCATGGGCCCATGTGGTATGGAACGGCACATGCACGGCCTTGGCCCCAATATTCAAGATAGGCAATACATCCGACTTAAGGGAGTTCCCTATCATCAAAAATTCCTTTACATCAATGTTCAGATGCTCCAAAAGGTTGCTATAGTTGGTTTCCTTTTTATCACTCAATACTTCCACATGATGGAAATACTTGGACAATCCGGATTTTTCCAGCTTACGTTCCTGATCTAAAAGATCTCCTTTGGTGAGCACGATCAACCGGTATCTATTCACCAGTTTGGAAAGTACTTCCTCTACTCCATCCAACAACTCCACGGGATGGGCTATCATCTTTTTTCCCAGGTCCAAAATCTGGGCAATGGTGGTTTGTGAAATTTGATTGTTCGAAAGATCCAATGCCGATTCGATCATGGAAAGCATGAATCCTTTTATACCGTAACCATAGATATCAAGATTTACCATTTCCATTTTAAATAGTTCCTGGTCCACCTTGTTTTTGGTCTCGTAATCCTCCAACAGTTCAGCAAACCTTTCCTCCGTATCCCGAAAATACGTTTCGTTTACCCAAAGGGTATCGTCGGCATCAAACCCGATGACTTTTATGTTCGAAAAATCTACTTCCATACCGTTCTAGCGCGTTCCAAATCTTCCGGGGTGTCTATTTCGATACCGGTAACGTGTGTCTCTACCATTTTTATTTTTTTACCATACTCCAAAAACCGGATGGCCTCTATTTTTTCCTTGGCCTCCAAAGTGAGCATGGGCAATTTTTGAAAATCCATCAGAGCCCTTTTCCTGAAGGCATAGATTCCCTTATGCTTATAATAGGTGGCCTCCACTTCCTTATCCCTGGGATAGGGTATCGGGGAACGTGAGAAATAGAGGGCAAAGTTTTGGTTGTCCACAATCACCTTGACAGTATTGGGATTGGAAATTTCTTCCCAATCGGTGATGGGTGTCATGAGAGAAGCCAGATCTATTTCTTTATCCACATCTTTTTGAAATACATCAATGACCTTTTCCAGACTTACCGAATCGATAAAGGGTTCATCTCCCTGCACATTGATCACAATATCCACCTCCATATCTTCCACAGCCTCGGCTATACGATCACTGCCACTTTCGTGCTGGTTCTTGCTCATGATCACGTTACCATTTATCCCATGGATGACCTCGGCAATGATGGGACTGTCGGTAACCACGTAGACCTCATCAAAAAGTTGGGTGTTCACGGCAGCCTCATAAGTCCTTACAATGACCGGCTTGCCCGCAAGGTCCTGCATCAACTTGGCTGGAAACCGTGAGGCTTGATAACGGGCGGGAATCATGGAAATTATTTTCACTTAACTGTGGATTGGTTGGATATTATTTTTTGGGCCGAAGCTTTCTATAGATCGTAAAAATGAACAATAATATAATGATGACCAAAATGGCTGCTATGGGCGGCACCAAAATAGATGCCGTACTCACTGCTACCGCAGCCCCTGTTTCCACTGTGGACACCAACGGATTGGCAAGTCCTCCTGTAGTAGCGGTCGAGGTCAATCTTCCAGCAGCATTGGCCCCTTTTATGGCAGTTGCTGTACCTCCTCCAGCTATGATGGCCAAGGACCAGGTTACTACGGGATCCAAATCGGTAATGGTCGAAACCATAACGGCAGTCCCTGCGATTCCTGCCAAGGGCAAAGCCAAAGTGTCCAAAGCATTGTCTACCCAAGGGATGAAATATGCGAATATTTCTGCTATTGTGGCCACACCAAAGGTGATTACTGCAGCCAAACTACCCAGCCAATGCCAGTTGTCGTTCAATTCCCAAACTCCAAAATGGGACGCCAAACTCAGGGCGAACAAGGGCAAAAATATCCTGAAACCGGCAGAAGCTGCCAGCCCTATTCCGAGAAAAATACTAATTATGGTACTTGGTTCAATGTTCATGGTAGGTCTAATTTAGGGTATTCCTAATCAAGAAAAAAATCATCTTTAAATCCGATCAGGTACAGTTGTTTCTTTGCCCGTGTAACGGCAGTATATAACCACCTCAGGTATTCTTTGTCCACCCCGTTGGGCAAATAGGGCTGCTCTACAAAAACAGTATTCCATTGCCCTCCTTGCGACTTATGGCACGTAATGGCATAGGAAAATTTCACTTGCAAAGCATTGAAGAACCTGTTGTTCTTGACACCCAAGAACTTTCTGTAATTCGATTTTTCATGGGCATAATCCTTCATCACCTCTTGGTACAATCGGTTCCCGTCTTCATAGGAAAGGGATGGGGATTCCGCGTTTATGGTGTCGAGCAACAAAACAGTCTCAAATGGTTTCTGTCCGGGATAATCCACCATTTTCACCTTCACTTCCGCAAAGGTAAAGCCATACAGTTCTTTAATGGCAAACAACTCCAGAATTTCTATAATATCTCCGTTAGCAATGAAGCCAGCTTCAGAATTGGGTTTCAACCAAAAGTAATTGTTCTTCACCACCATCATATAATCCCCAACCGAAATTTGATTTTCCAAAAAAAGGATACGCTCCCTGATATTCTGATTGTATAGATTTGCCCTTTTATTGGAACGCACAATAATGGCGGTCTCCTCTTTTCCATTTTCGCTGTAGGACGAATCGATGGCCTCCTGGATCTCAGCCCCGTCAATCAACCGAACGATATCCTTATAATGATCCAATTCAAATTGGAAACCATCATAAAACTGAGATTGCAATTGCTCCCTTAAATTGGTGGCATTATATAGGATACCCGAATCATCGGTTTGCCTCATGACTTGGTCCAGTTCCAAACATTCCACCTCTTTATCATAATTAAGGGCCAAACGATCTTGGTCCAAAGCTGGACTGAGTTCCAATTTTACCGGGGGTAACTGTGCCGTATCACCAATCAACACCAATTTGCAATTATGACCGGAATGTACAAAGAACATAAGGTCGTCCAACAAAGAACCGTTTTCAAAAAGCTTTGAGTCGGCTGGGGTATCGGGTATCATGGAAGCCTCGTCAACAATAAATACGGTATTGCGATGCTTGTTCGGGGCCAGTACAAACTGGATGTTGCCCCCTGACTGCTTTTTAGGAAAATAGATCTTCTTGTGGATGGTAAAGGCCTTGTCCCCTGAATAAACGGACATCACCTTGGCCGCGCGCCCCGTAGGTGCCATGAGCACCGAACTCATTTTCACTTTCCATAGACTACTTACCAATGTAGCCACCAAAGTAGTCTTTCCCGTTCCGGCAAAGCCCTTCAATAGGAACACCTCTTCCTTTTTTCCTTCGAGGACAAACCTAGCCAATTTTTCCATGGCCAAACCTTGCTTCTCCGTAGGTATGTGGGGGAATTTTTCCTTTAAAATCTTCAAAAATCCGGGTGCGGTAAAATCGTTCATGGGCTTCTAAAGATAGCATGGTTTTTTAAAGCAAAAAGTTTCGTGATTAAAAAAAAATTGTAGATTTGTCAGTAACCACTAAATTAACTTTGAAAGACAGTATCAGATATGTTAAACTTAATTCTTATTGTTGTATTAATATGCCTTGTAACCTTTGGGCTTGTATTCGTGATTGACAGATTTTTACCTCAAAAAGTAAAGCCCGTTTTGGTCATTGCGTTTGGACTTTTAAGCATTTTTCTAGGTTATAAAATATATCAATCCATCAACGCCCCTATCGAGTTCAATAAAGTAAGAAAAGAGAGATTTTCCCATGTAATTGCAAAATTAAAGGATATCCGCGATGCCGAAGAAGCCTATAAAACCGTTAATGGTAAATACGCTGGCAATTTTGAGAGCTTGATCAAATTCATCGATACAGGGAACTATACCATTACCACCCAAAGGGACTCTTCTTATATGAGATTTGACAAGGCCTATGGCATTGAACTTCAACAAGATACCGTAATCATCGATACTTTGGGAATGGTAAAAATCAAAGATTCCCTATTTAAAGGAAGTGATCGATACAAATCCATGATGGATGTACCTTACGCCCAAAATGGAGAAAAATTCGAACTTAAAGCTGACATCATGGACAAGAGCGGTTATAAGGCTCCCGTTTTCGAAGCCAAAGTGAAAAAGGATGTTGTTCTTTATGATCAACCCAAAGATTTGGTCGATAGGGAAAAAGCCCACCAAAGTGTTGAGGAAGTAAACGGCGATGAAATAAAAGTTGGTTCGTTGACCGATGTGAGCACCAACGGAAACTGGCCTCCAATCTATGACAGAAAAAATAACTGATATAGCGCAGCCAAAAGAACATAGCACTTATAGAAAACTGTCCATTCAGGTTAGCCTGAATGGACTTTCTTTTTGTGTTCTGGATACCATTACCAATAAGATACTGGCTTTTGAGAAGGTTGTTTTCAACACTCCTTCCACTCCTTACCTCATGCTCAAGGAACTGAAGGCCAAACTGAGTCAACACGGTGATATCGGTAGAAACTTTTCCGAGGTGGTCGTTATCCACAAGAACAATATGTTCGGATTGGTACCCAAACCCCTGTTCAATAAGGATGAGCTACCCAATTACTTAAAGTTCAATGCCAAGATCATGGCCAATGACCTTGTTGCCTATGATGAGCTACCAAACCAGGAAATCATTAATGTTTACATTCCATACACCAACGTCAACAATTATATTTTTGAACTTTTCGGTGAGTTTGAATTCAAACATAGTGGAACCGTCCTCATATCCACATTACTTTCACAAAGCAGGACCGCTTCCGAGCCTACCTGTTATGTACAGGTATCCGGAAAGGACATGGAAATGATGGTGGCCTCGGATAAAAAACTCCTTTTCTACAACCAGTTTGAATACAAGACCAAAGAGGACTTTTTATATTTTTTGCTTTTCAGTCTGGAACAGTTGCAAATGGATCTTGAAAAAATCCAGTTAAAACTTTTTGGTTCTATTGAAGAGGGTGATCCCATTTTTGACCTTTGCTATCAATACATTAAAAACGTATCAGTTTTTGTTCCCAGCAATCCTGCCTTTCCCTTGGAAGAGTTGGAAAACGAGAGCATAGATTTTTCCATATTAAGCTCCCTTTAAATGCGGATCATCTCTGGAAAATATAAGGGCAAAAGATTAATTGCCCCTAAAAAATTACCCGTTCGGCCCACCACCGATATGGCCAAGGAAGGGCTCTTCAATATCTTGAACAACCGTTTTTATTTTGATGGACTTAAAGTTCTGGACCTTTTTTCCGGAACAGGCAACATTAGTTTTGAATTCGCCTCGAGAGGCATTGACGATATCACGGCCGTGGACAGCTTTCCAGGATGCACCCAGTACATTGCCAAAACTGCAACCGAGTTGGATTTTTCAATCAGTACGGTTAAGGCCGATGTCTTCAAATACTTAGAGAAAACGACTGAAAAATTCGATATCATCTTTGCCGACCCACCCTATAGTTTTGACCAGAGCCAATTCCTAAAAATTGCCAATCTGGTTTTTGAAAGAGGATTGCTAGAGGAAGATGGTCTTTTGGTTGTCGAACATTCCGATCAAACCGACCTTTCCCAACATCCGCGCCATACCGAACAAAGAAAATATGGGGGAAGCATTTTTAGTTTCTTTCAAGAGGAAGAAATGGAATAAAAAAGCAGGCCGTAAGCCGGATTCTGTATACCCTTACCATTTATCTAGGCCAGTGGTTGCCCAAAGGCTCTAACCGCCTACCCTCCAGCTCGGGCGTGCAACCCTCAAACACTGGTTTACATGGCGTTTCACCGCATAGAGTTTACCTGATTTCACTACAGCCGAACTGTACTTGCTTTCTGTTGCACTGGTCCTCGCCTTTCGGCGGACGGGCGTTACCCGCTATGCCGCACTACGGTGTCCGGACTTTCCTCTTCAATCTTGTCGCCAAAATTGCAGCGATAAGGTGGCCTGCTTGGATGCAAAGGTAATCCAATTGTTAATAAAAAAAGGCTATCCAAGTTACAGAGAAGTGGCTTTGACGGTTGCTATTTTTATATTTGTAAAAACTCTATTATCCCTGCATTGGAACCATTTGTCGTATCAGCTCGAAAATACCGTCCCCAGACGTTTAAGGATGTGGTGGGCCAAGAGGCCATTACCAATACCTTGCTGAACGCCATTGACAACAATCACCTGGCGCAGGCCCTTTTATTCTGTGGCCCCAGAGGTGTGGGAAAGACTACTTGTGCCCGTATCTTGGCCAAGAAAATCAACCAGGATGGCACGGAACGTGAAGATGAGGATTTCGCTTTCAATATTTTTGAATTGGATGCGGCTTCCAACAACTCCGTGGACGATATTCGAAACTTGATCGACCAAGTTAGGATACCTCCCCAAGTAGGAAAGTATAAGGTGTACATCATCGATGAGGTACACATGTTGTCGCAATCCGCTTTCAATGCGTTTTTGAAGACTTTGGAGGAACCGCCCAAGCATGCCATCTTTATATTGGCCACCACGGAAAAACACAAGATCATCCCCACTATATTGTCCCGTTGTCAAATCTTTGATTTTAAACGGATCACGGTGAAGGATGCTTCAGAATACCTCAAATACATCGCCGAGCAACAAGGGGTTGAAGCAGAGGAAAGTGCCCTGCACATCATTGCTCAAAAAGCGGATGGTGCCATGCGCGATGCCCTATCGATTTTTGACCGTGTGGTCAGTTTTTCAGGGAAACAATTGACCCGAAAGGCCGTAACGGAAAACCTAAATGTTCTGGATTATGACATTTATTTTTCCGCCACGGATCTGATCTTGGAAAACAACATACCCGAACTTTTGGTACTCTTCAACAAAACCTTATCGCTAGGTTTTGACGGACATCATTTTATATCGGGATTGGCGTCTCATTTCAGGGATTTAATGGTGTGCCAACACCCTGATACCCTAAACCTATTGGAAGTCGGCGATGATGTAAAATCCCAATATCAGGAGCAGGCCAAAAAGGCTCCCAAAGAATTCCTTTTAAAGGCCATTGATATGGCCAATGACTGCGATCTGCAATACAAGTCGAGTAAAAATCAGCGGTTACTGGTAGAACTTACTCTCATGAAATTGGCGTCCATCACTTTTGATGGAGAAAAAAAAAACTCTAATTTCATAATTCCCGCCTCTTTTTTCGCAAAAAGAGAACCAGTCACCAATGGCGCCAAAACGGTCCAGACCAATGGCTCAACACAAAAGGAGTCACCGAAACCTACTCAAAATCAATCCAATGTAGAAGTTTTAGAGGAAGAATTGGTCAGCGAACCTGTGGAAACGGTTAGTGAACCCGAAGCAGTCATAAATGAACCGAAGGAGGAATACCAACCTCCCAAAATACAGATCGGCAACTTGGAAAAACGGGTTTCCGGGCTCTCCCTCTCCAGTATCAAAATCAAAAAGGAGCACGAGAACACCAAATCTCCTGAAATAGCCCATGAAGATCTTCCCAAAGACTCTTTTTCCGAAGAGGATATGCAAAAGCATTGGGACGATTTTGTACATCAACTGGAAAGTCAAGGAAGGAAAATTTTGGCCAGTAACCTTCAGACCGATGTTCCCAAACTCAAAAGTGATGATACTATTTGGATCGAGTTACCGAACGGGACCATGAAAAAGGAAATAGAGCGGGAGCAAAACCTGATGTTGGATTACCTTAAGCAAAAGCTCAACAACTACTCCATCACCCTTCAGATTACGGTGAACGAGGAAGTTGCCAAAAAGTTCGCCTTCACTCCCGCAGAGAAATACGAAAAATTAAAGGAGAAAAACCCAGCCATCGATTTATTGCGTAAAGAGTTTGACCTTGATTTTTAGCTTCATACCCAATACCCGTATCTTTGTACCTTGACATTTCAAAAGACAATACATGTTAGGCCTTAAGTTACCAACAGACCCAAGATGGGTGAACATAGTGGAGAAAAATATCGAGGAAATCCTCACCGATCATGCCTATTGCGAGCAAAAAGCAGCTAGTACGGCCATTTCCCTCATCATTGGTTTTCCTGAAAAATCAGAATTGGTAAAAGAAATGACTGCTTTGGCCCGCGAAGAAATGGGCCATTTTAACATGGTGCATGACAAGCTACTCAAACGTGGGTGGGTTTTGGGCCGGGAACGTAAGGACGAATACGTTATCGAATTGATGAAATTCTTCCCCAAAGGTGGAAGTAGGGAAACCCACTTGGTACACAAACTACTATATGCTGCTTTGATTGAGGCCAGAAGTTGTGAACGCTTCCGATTACTGTCCGAAGAAATCCAGGACGAAGAGTTATCTGAATTCTACCGAAACCTAATGGTGAGCGAAGCGAACCATTACACCATGTTCCTAAAATTTGCCCGCAAATATGGAAATAAAGACGAAGTAGACCAAAAATGGCAAGATTTGTTGGATTATGAGGCGAGCTTAATGAAAGACTTGGGCAAAAGGGAAACCATGCACGGTTAATCCTTCTGGTAGTATAACATTTTGATCATACCGTCTACCAACCCGATTTTGGGAACATGAATCTTCTTGGCCTTGCTCCATTTGGCCGCGTTCAAGAATATTTTGATGGCCGGGATAATCACATCCGCCCTATCTTGATTCAAACCTAACACCGCCACCCTATCCTCATAGGCCATATTGTTCAAAAATTGGTATTGCCCGTGCAACCATATGTATGAAAGGGGTTGACCCAATTTTCGACCGGACATTTTATGCAATTTGTTGATGTTTCCCCCTGAACCGATGATCTCTACTGTTCCATCCAATGGGATATTTGACTTAACCCAAGTTTTAACCTCTTCCCAAACCGAATCTTCCACCAAGTTATTCAACAATCTGACCGTACCAATTTTAAAGGAACGGGAAATCTTTGGCATGCCTTTTTCAAAAATGGTGAACTCGGTACTACCGCCTCCCACATCTACATAGAGATAATGCCCATCTATTTTGATAATGTCCTTAAGATCGGTCGAGGCAATGATCATGGCCTCTTTTTTCCCATCGATGACCTCGATGGGCATTCCGGTTTCCTTAATGACCCTTTGTACCACTTCGTCCCCATTTTTGGCCTCACGTAAGGCAGATGTGGCACAGATCATAAACTTTTCAATGCCATACACCTGCATCAAATAGTCGAATGATTTCATGGTCTTGGCCAACCGCGACTCACTTTTCGGGGAAATTTCACCACGGATAAAGGCATCTTCCCCCAAACGTACGGGTACCCGTACCAACTCGCTCTTTTTGAAGATGGTAGGTTTACCCTTTTGTTCAATTACGTTGTTGATGAGCAGCCTGATGGCGTTCGAACCAATATCAATGGCGGCAAATTTGCGTATTACCAAATAGTACGGTATTAGGATTCCAATTTCCTTTGATAATAATAATACATCTCAAACTGAGACCTTAATTCTGGTTCTCCTACAGCACGTTTTCTATAGGCATTGTCTTGTTTGGCCGAAAAGACACGTGCCTTGAGATTGTCCCTCCAAGAAATATCGAAGGTATCCAAGAGTTCTTGACGGATATCCGGGTCATAGATTGGGCATCCTACTTCTACCCTGAAATCAAGGTTACGGGTCATCCAATCCGCAGAGGAAATATAGATTTTCGGGTCGCCGCCGTTTCCAAAAACGAACAATCGGGGATGCTCCAAGAACTTATCCACAATGCTGATGGCCTCAATATTTTCACTCATCCCTTCAACCCCTGGGATAAGACAGCAGATACCACGAACAATCATTTGGATCTTCACTCCTGCCCTACTGGCCTCATAAAGCTTATCCACCATTTGATAGGAAGTAAGGCTGTTCATCTTTATTTTGATATAGGCCTCTTTACCATGCTTGGCATTGACTATTTCCCTATCTATCAACTTAATGAAGGTAGATTTAGTGTAGTGTGGAGACACAATCAAATGTTTGTACTTGTTGATCTTGTAGTTGGTTTCAAAGAACTCAAAGACCTTGCTCATATCCTTCAAAATACCTTCATGGGCCGTAAAGAGCGTATAATCCGTATAAATTTTGGCAGTGGACTCGTTAAAATTACCCGTACTGATAAAACCATATCTTTTTAGTTCGCCAGCTTCCTCCCGTTCCACCATACAGATTTTACTGTGGACCTTTAATCCGGGAACGCCAAAAATTAAATTGACACCTTCCGCCTGCAGATAGTTGGCGTATTCGATATTGTTCTGCTCGTCGAACCTTGCCTGAAGTTCAATCTGAACCGTTACCTGTTTGCCGTTCTTTACTGCATTGATAAGGGCAGAGGCAATCTGGCTATCGCTTGCCAATCGGTATATGGTGATTTTAATGGAACGGACCTGTGGATCTAGGGCCACTTCCCTCAAAAATTTGGTCACATAACTAAACGTATGGTACGGCGCATAGATCATGTAATCCTTATGGGCGATCATATCCAAAAGGCTTCCCTTCATGCTCAATCCCTTCACGGGTAGCGGATCAATTTTTTCATACATGAGATCATGTCTTCCCAAGCTCGGGAATCCCATGTAATCCCTTCTGTTATGGTATCGACCTCCAGGAATGACACTATCAGTACCCATAATATCCATCTTTTCCTTTAGGAACTGTAGGGTATCCTTATCTATTTTCTTATCGTACACAAAACGGACCGGGTCACTGATCTTTCGATGTTCTACACTGGTGGAAATCTTCTCGATAAAGCTCTTGCTCAAGTCGTTATCGATGTCCAGTTCCGCATCCCGGGTAATCTTAATCATATGGGCCGAAATAGATTCGAACTCGAACATGGTAAAGACACTGTCCAAACAAAAACGAATCAAATCATCGAGCATGATGATATAGTCCTTGTCTCCCTTCTTTGGAAGCACAATGAATCGGTCGATCCCCTTGGGAATTTCAATAAGGGCATAGCGGTTGTGTTTACCAACTCCCGAACCATTCTTCATCACAATTTTCACGGCCAAATAAGCGGCAGTATCTTTCAAAAGTGGAAACTCATTAAGGTCGTTCAGAATGATGGTCATCAACTCCTGGTTCACTTTTTTGAAAAAGTAGTCCCTGATGAACTCTGCCTGACTTTCGGTCACCTCCGTTTCATTGATGATGAAGATATTTTCCTGGCGCAATTCCTTCTCTATGGCCTTAAAAATTTCCAAGCTTCGTGCCTGTTGTGCTATCACAATCTTGGTAATTTCCTCCAACAGGTCCTTCGCCCTTTCACCCCCCAATACACTCTTCCCGGTTTTTCCCGCTTCCACGATGCGTTTCACCGTAGCATAGCGCACCTTGAAAAACTCGTCCAGATTGTTACTGAAAATCCCTAAAAATCGAAGGCGGTCAATCAGTGGAACCCTTTTGTCGTTACTTTCTTGAAGTACCCGGGCATTGAATTGTAACCAACTGATTTCCCTATTTATATATTCATTCTTTGTTTTGACCATTTATTTTTTCAAGTGTTTTGGAAAGACCATTTGTTTCGTGGTGCCCTTTGAAATACGGGACCAATCATCCACACCAAATGTAATGTGGACCAGCCCTGCCGTGGGAACGTTTTCAATATACTGATCTCCCCAAGTATTTGCAAGTGATGTAAAGGCATAATTGTGCCCAAAAAGGGCCACGGTGTGCAAATTGTTGTCCAGATTGGATACAAAATGCTGAACACCATCCCCTGAGAAATCATAAAGGGATTTTTCTACCCTAAACTTGGAAAAATCCAAACCCAGGTTCCTCACAAAAATCATGCTGGTGTGCAAAGCCCTATTGGCCGGGCTTGAAAAAGCAAAATCCAAATTGGGGGCATGTAATTTAAAGGTATTTGACACCAAATGGGCATCTTTGACACCCTTTTCCTGTAGCGGTCTATCCTTATCTGAAACATCGTAGTCCCATGAAGATTTCCCGTGCCGCATCAATATGATCTGTTTCATACGTTTTGATTATGGTGCCAATCGTTCTATTTTCCAGTCATAATCCTCTTGAAGGGTATACCTGATCCTATCATGGAGCCTGTTGGGGCGTCCTTGCCAAAATTCCATGGAAATGGGGCGAACCAAATACCCCCCCCAATGCGCTGGACGTTCTACTTCCTTCCCTTCATAAGCCTTTTCCAAATCTTTCAATGCTTTTTCCAGCACCTCCCTGGAAGGTACCACCTCACTCTGATTGGAGACCACGGCCCCCAACTGACTCCCCACGGGCCTTGATTCAAAATAACCATCCGACAGGTTTTCCGCAATCTTTTCCGCTGTACCCTTTATGATGACCTGACGTTCCATATTGGGCCAGAAAAAGGATAAGCACACCGAAGGATTCTTAGCAATGGCCCTTCCTTTTTCGCTGTTATAGTTGGTGTAAAAGATAAAACCCTCATGGGTGTACTTTTTCATCAATACTACCCTGTTCTTGGGAAAACCATCCAATCCTATGGTGGATACGGTCATGGCATTGGCTTCATCCACCCCGTCGGAACCTTCTACTTCATAGAACCATTTTTGGAATTGCTCCAAAGGATTCTCCTTGATGGAATCCTCGGTCAATTCACTTTTCTCGTAGGATTTTCGGTAGTTGCTCAGGTCTTTTTGCATGATGTGAAGTTCGTTAAAATTCGAATCTCTTCAAAGCATGCAAGACCTAAAAGTTCAATAAATAAATGATAGGATTACAGGTCAAAAACTTTGCCGTCATCGGCGAGTTCCACGTTTGAAAAGACACCTTGTGCTTCTTCTTTAAAAAAATCTATGGATTTGTACCGCGTGGAATAATGTCCCAAAATCAATTTCTTGACATGGGCCAACTTGGCAATCTGTGCTGACTGCTTGGCCGTGGAATGCTTAGTCCGGTCGCAAAGATGGGCTTCCGATTCCAAAAAAGTAGATTCATGGTAAAGGGCGTCTACTTCTTGCACCAAAGGAACAACGGTTTCGTTATAAACGGTATCACTACAAAAAGCATAGCTTTTGGGTTTAGGCGGGTCATGGGTGAGTTTTTTGTTAGGAATCAACTTGCCATTTTTATCCATTGCATCGAACCCTTTTTTAATATTATTGAATTGGCTCCTATCCACTCCATATCGGTGGGCCGCCTCCGCATCAAGCGTTCGGGGCGCTTCCTTTTCGTTGAACAAGAATCCGTTGGTGTAGACCCTATGTTCCAGAGGTATAGTCCGGACAGAAACCTTACTATCTTCCAATATCAGTTCGGATTCCTTCGACTCCAGTTCATGGAAGATAAGGGGATAATTGGTCCAGGAATCCCCTAATTTCAAAAACAAGGTAATGGCTTCCTTAATGCCTTTTGGGCCATAGATATGCAGTTCCTTTTCCCTTCCCAGCAATCTAAACGTAGAAATGAGACCGGGCAATCCGAAGAAATGATCTCCGTGTAAATGTGAAATGAAAATGTGGTTGATGCGTGAAAATTTCACTTTGTACTTTCTCAACTGCACCTGCGTGCCTTCTCCACAATCGATCAAAAAAAGATGGTTCTGGATTTCGAGTACCTGGGATGTAGGGTTGGTAAACGTTCTGGGTGTTGCCGAATAGCAGCCAAGAATAGTTAACCTCATATGTCCAAATCGCGTTCTATTTCTTCCATTTCGATAAGGTCCATGGCTTCTTGCAAAGTAGGGACCAGACTTATCTCATCCGGAATCTCATCATAGGAAACCTTGTCGGTAACCAAAACAAACGATTTTCCAGTGCTCTTATGGGTATTTGAAATATCGAGGAATTCCAAAACATCATTTGCCGCGAGCTTGCTGAAAGAAAACAGGTTAATGACAATATTGTCGTGCTTCAATTTAGGGTAAGTATTGTTCAAGTTTTCCATAAAGGTCGAGAGCGAAGTCTTCTCCTGGAAAACAATGGTCGTGGTTCCATCTTTGTCGAAAATCATCTTACTTAATTTTGGATGCCAATAAATAGAGTACTGCCATACGGATCGCCACCCCATTTTCCACTTGGTGCAGAATTATGGATTGATCGGAATCCGCCACATCACTTGTGATTTCCACGCCACGGTTAATGGGTCCTGGGTGCATAATCACAATCTGTTTGTCCAAGCTGTCCAACAGCTGCTTATTTACCCCAAATTGTTGGGTATATTCCCTTGTTGAAGGAAAATAACTAATGTCCATACGCTCGTTCTGAACGCGAAGCATGTTCGCCACATCACACCATTCCAATGCTTTGCGCAAGTCAGTTTCCACTTCCACCCCCAAAGATGTTATATGCTTTGGAATGAGCGTTTTGGGTCCACAAACTTTAACATTTGCCCCTTGCAATTTTAGGGCAAAGATATTGGAAAGTGCCACCCTTGAGTGTAAAATGTCCCCAACGATCACGATGTTCTTCCCCCCTACATCACCTAACTTTTCCCGGATGGAAAAAGAATCCAGTAAAGCTTGGGTAGGATGTTCATGTGCCCCATCACCGGCATTCACGATGGAAGCCTTTACGTGTTTGGATAAGAAAATACCCGCTCCCGGATTGGGATGCCGCATCACCACCATATCCACCTTCATGGAAAGGATATTGTTCACGGTATCGATCAAGGTTTCGCCCTTTTTCACGGAAGATTGTGCTGCGGAAAAGTTCACCACATCGGCCGACAAGCGTTTTTCGGCCAGCTCGAACGAAAGCCTTGTACGGGTACTGTTCTCAAAAAAGATGTTGGCTATGGTAATGTCCCGAAGGGTTGGAACCTTTTTAATAGATCTATTGATGACCTCCTTAAAATGGTCGGCGGTTTCAAAAATGAGCTGTATATCCTTTTTGTTCAGATACTTGATTCCCAACAAGTGGTTTACGCTCAATTCGCTCATTTTCTTCTATTTGCTAACTAAATAAACAATATCCTCCCCATCATTTTCTTCCCACATCACCTTAACTTTCTCCTTATTGATGGCATCTACCTGTCTGCCGCGATAATTGGGCTGAATGGGCAAGTGTCTGCTAAATCTTCTATCGATCAAGGTCAACAATTCAATGCTCTTGGGCCTTCCGAAGGATTGGATGGCCGTAAGGGCCGCCCGAATACTTCTTCCCGTGTAGAGTACATCATCAATGAAGACCACTTTTTTGTCCTCAACCAGAAAATCCATTTTGGTGGTATTTGCCTTGAGGATTTCTCCACGTCCAAAATCATCCCTAAAAAAGGTAATGTCCAGAAAACCTAGGGCAATGTCCTTCACCTTGTACTCCGTTTTCAGGATCTTGGCCAATCTTTCGGCCAAAAAAACGCCCCGTGGCTGAATGCCCACCAGTGCGGTATCCTTAAAATCGAGATGGTTTTCCAAGAGCTGACAGGCCAGCCGGTGCAGTATGATGTTGATCTCTTTGGAAGTAAGCAGTACTTTTTGACTCATAGGAATTGCAACCGACTCAGTTGAATGCAAAAGTAAACAATTCTTTAAAATGTTGAAGGCATAAAAAAGCCCCGACTGTTTCCAGCGGGGCTTCCTTTATATAAGAAATGTGATTATTTCTTTTTGGCAGCTGCCTCCATTTTGTCTTTCAACGCCTGCAATTGGGCATTGGCATCACCTAATGTTGGTGCAGCTTCATCAGAACTTGTAGACCTGCTTTTTGCAGCTTTCACGTTCTTCTCTTCTTGCTCTCTAAAGATAGCGGTGTGGCTGGCCACAACTCGTTTGAAATCTTTGTTGAACTCGATGATCTTGAACTCGGCCGTTTCACCTTTTACAAGCTTCTTACCGTCTTCTTTTTCCATGTGTCTTGATGGAACGAATCCAACGATATCCTCATTAAAGTTGATGGTAGCACCTTTATCAACCACCTCAGCGATAGAAGCGGTGTGAACGGTACCTTCACCGAAATCTTCGGAATATTTATCCCATGGGTTGGCCGTGGTCTGTTTGTGACCCAAGCTCAACTTACGTCCTTCAACGTCCAATTCCAACACCTCTACCTCCAAAGTATCGCCTACGGCAACAAATTCGGATGGGTGCTTGATTTTCTTGGTCCAAGAAAGGTCAGAGATGTAGATCAAACCGTCGATACCTTCTTCCAACTCTACAAATACACCAAAGTTGGTGAAGTTCCTTACGATTCCTTTGTGCTTGGAACCTACAGGGTATTTGGAAGTGATGTCGGTCCATGGATCTGGAGTCAATTGCTTGATGCCCAAAGACATTTTGCGCTCTTCCCTATCCAAAGTCAAAACAACAGCCTCAACCTCGTCACCTACGTTCACGAAATCCTGAGCGGATCTCAAGTGGGTAGACCAAGACATTTCAGAAACGTGGATCAAACCTTCAACACCGTCAGCTACTTCGATAAAGGCACCGTAATCGGCAATAACCACTACTTTACCTTTTACCTTGTCTCCTACTTTGATCTCATCCCCAAGGGCATCCCATGGGTGTTTCTCCAACTGCTTAAGACCCAATTGGATCCTAGATTTGTTATCATCGAAATCAAGGATTACCACGTTCAATTTCTGATCCAATTCAACAACCTCGTTGGGGTGGTTGATACGGCTCCAAGAAAGGTCGGTAATGTGGATCAAACCATCCACACCTCCAAGGTCGATAAAGACTCCGTAAGAAGTGATGTTCTTCACAACACCTTCCAATACTTGGCCTTTTTCCAATTGACCGATGATCTCTTTTTTCTGTTCTTCGATATCCGCTTCGATCAAAGCTTTGTGTGATACCACTACGTTTTTGAACTCGTGGTTGATCTTCACTACTTTGAACTCCATGGTTTTACCTACATACTGATCGTAATCACGGATAGGCTTCACGTCGATTTGGGAACCTGGCAAGAACGCCTCGATTCCGAATACATCCACGATCATACCACCTTTGGTACGACATTTAACGTAACCTTGTACAATTTCTTCCTTGTCGTGGGCATTGTTCACACGATCCCAAGCCTTGATGGTCCTGGCTTTTCTGTGTGAAAGTACCAATTGACCGGTCTTATCTTCGCGAATGTCTATAAGTACCTCTACTTTGTCCCCTACTTTAAGGTCTGGGTTGTAACGGAACTCGTTCAAGGAGATAACCCCTTCGGACTTGGCGTTGATATCGATGATGGCCTCACGGTCTGTCATGTGAACCACTGTTCCTTCCACTACTTCCTCATCGGCAGTGTCCACAAAATTTTCCTCAACAAGATTTTCGAATTCCTTAAGTTTGCTATCGTCTACACGCTCAATTCCTTCTTCATACTTCTCCCAATCAAAATTGTCAAGAAATTCCTTTGGATCTTGCTGGGCCTGAGTTTCTACTTTTACTTCTGTTGTTGCGGCAGTTTCGGTTGCCTCAACGGTTGCTTTTTCTTCAGCCATGTGCTGATTTAAATTTGTATTCCACGTTTTACAAGAGTTGAACAATTACCGTGGAAGTGGTTTTTACATAGATTTTCAAATTCCTTTTTCCTCTTGCTGCTTTGTTAAAAAGGAGTGCAAAAATACAATTAAATTCTTGATTCACAAAGCTTAATTGCACTCAAAAAGACAAAAAAAGTAAATTCATTTTTTAATAGTAAAAATGAGACATATTGGTTATATTGAAACCTCTAATTGTTAACTGTAAAATTTACCATTATGAGTGTAAAAGCAAAATATCAACCCGTATTGGACCTAGGTCTAAAGTTGAACGTTAAGGACGGTGATGTTTCTGAAGAAAACGGCGTTTTGAAGATAAAAGGAATGACGTCTACCCCCTATGAAAAAAACCTGTTGTGGGACAAGATCAAGGAAATTGGCGGTGAGCATCCCAGCGATATCAAAGCCAATATTACGGTAGAGGATGATTCCGTTTATGCACGACATACTGTAAAAAGCGGCGAATCATTGAGCAAGATTGCCAAGCACTATTATGGCGATGCCATGAAGTACAAGCAAATCTTTGAAGCCAACACCAACATTTTGAAGAACCCAGATTTGATTCATCCTGATCAGGTGTTGGTAATCCCGAATTTGTAGTAAATTTTGTTTATTCATGTGCAGTCAAGAACTTGTTTACATCTCGACTGCGCTCGATGTGACAATTCTAAAAACATAAGACGCCTATGAGCGTCTTTTTTGTTTCATTATGAATTCAAAGCAATCAAAAGCGTGGTTGGGTCAATTCAAAAAACTCACCAGTACATTTACACTTGAATTAAAACCAGAAAAAAACTAACTTCACTTATCGGTCGATATAAATCATTAAAACGATTCATATCTAATAACGTTGTACACCATTTGAAAAAAAAGAAATTTATGAACTTAAAATTGACCATTTTCTTTCTGATTTTAGCTCAAATCGGATTTTCTCAACAATACAATTCTGTAATAATCGAGAGTGAAAATATTGACTCAAATAATGAGATTTACAAAATAGGAAGTGTTTTTGTTTATGATTACGAAATAATTAAAGACGGACAAAAATGCAAGCTCAAAACAAACAATGGAATGTTTGCTCGTTCTGAATTTGAACTTGTACCAACTGAATCTGACAGTATTGGAGTTCAAAAAATTCATCTAATAGTACAGCCCGTTTCAGATTCCGATAGAACAAATGAGAACCAAACTCAAATTTCATACTTACAAGAACCTATATTTGCTTCATTATCATCAACAGGAGCGGTTGAAAACGATAAAAATGTATGGATTCACCCAATTCGAAAAGGATTTTTCAACTCTTTAGAGACAGCACCTTTTCCATTTATAAAAAAACCACTGAAAATTGGTTCGGAATGGACTGACCAAATGCAAATCGGACAAGGCTGGGGAAATGAATTGTGGGGAAAATGGGAAGGACAATTACTTTTAGCCTACAACTACAAAATAACCGAAAAGAAAACTATCAAAACTGAAATTGGGGAAATTGACTGTTTTGTTATCGAAAGTTCTGCTAAATCAGAAATTGGAACAACAAAACTGACAAGCTATTTTTCAGAAAAATACGGATTTGTAAGATTGGAATACGAATTACTAAATGAACTTAAAGTCAATATGTGGCTGACTGATTTTAAAACCGACAAAGAATTTAATGACACAAGAACTTTCTTTAAAACAAAAGAATATATAAAACAATAAAAACGGTGTACAACAATGTATAACCGCAATTACGGCGGATTCGACTACGTCCGAATCCACTCGGAATTGCTAACATCTGTGCTAAATCGAAAATTAACGCATATTAACCCGTAACTGGCGGTTATACGGGGCCGATAAGTGCAATCTAAAATTCTATGCAATTTACCCCTTCTTCGCAATCACCCGTTGCGCAAAGTCGTGTACGCGTTCAAATTGTTCTTCCAGGCCCATATCACTGTTATCAAATTCAATGGCGTCCTTGGCTTTTTTAAGTGGTGAAATGCTTCGGGTAGAATCGATCAAATCCCTTTCCTGTACATTTTTAAGGACTTCGGCATAGCTTACCTCTTCCCCATTTTCCAGCAGCTCCTTGTACCTTCGAGCGGCACGGGTTTCAGGCGAGGCCGTCATGAACAATTTGAGTTCCGCATCTGGAAAAACAACGGTACCAATATCCCTTCCGTCCATCACAATACCCTTGTCCTTGCCCATTTGCTGCTGCATTTTCACCAGCTTTTCCCGAACTTCCTTTATGGCGGAAACCTTGCTTACCTTTCCCGATACCCTCATGGAGCGAATCTCTTCCTCCACATTTTGACCGTTCATGTGCATATCGGAACGACCCGTTTCGGGATTGGGGACAAATTTTAGGGCAATATCAGGCAAAGCCTCGACCAATTTGGGTGCATTGATCTCCCCTTTGTCATTGATCAAATCGTGGTCCAAAGCATAAAGCGTCACCGCCCTGTACATAGCCCCTGTGTCCACATAAATATAATGGAGGGATTTGGCCAAACGTTTGGCAATCGTGCTTTTTCCCGTTGATGAATACCCGTCTATTGCTATTGTAATTTTTCCCATGCGCCAAAAATAGGCAGAAATGTCATTATAATTTTATGACACCTATCATCCCATTACAGTGTTTTGGCGTTTTTCACCTTTTTATCGGTCACGGCAATATCGATTACCTCACTCATGTCGGTCACATAATGGAAAGTAAGTCCCTTAAGATAATCAGCTTTGATTTCCTCAATGTCCTTCTTGTTTTCCTCGCACAGGATAATCTCTTTGATCCTAGCCCTTTTTGCGGCCAAGATCTTTTCCTTGATACCTCCCACCGGCAACACCTTACCCCTAAGGGTAATCTCGCCCGTCATGGCCAAGCTCTTTTTTACCTTGCGTTGGGTAAACAGGGAGACCAATGAGGTAAGCATGGTGATACCTGCACTGGGGCCGTCTTTTGGAGTGGCTCCTTCGGGCACGTGGATGTGCACATTGTATTTGTCAAACACGTCGGGGTCAATTCCAAAGGTATCCGCATTGGATTTGATATACTCCATGGCAATGGTAGCGGATTCCTTCATCACCTGGCCCAAATTACCAGTAATGTTGAGCTGTCCCTTTCCTTTGGAAAGAATGGACTCGATAAAAAGGATATCGCCCCCAACGCTGGTCCAAGCTAACCCAGTGACCACACCGGCCACTTCATTGTTCTCGTACTTGTCGCGTTCCAATCGGGCTGGACCCAATATTTTTTCCACATCTTCATTGGAGACTTTTATGTTGTACTCCTCTTCTATGGCGATGGATTTTGCGGCATACCGCACCATTTTGGCCAACTGCTTTTCCAAGTTCCGAACACCGGATTCCCTGGTATAGCCTTCCACAATTTTCTCCAATTGTGGTTTGCCTATCTTCAAATCATTGGTAGAAAGTCCGTGCTCCTTTAATTGTTTGGGCAACAAATGACGTTTGGCAATCTCTACTTTCTCTTCAATGGTATACCCCGTCACGTTGATGATTTCCATACGGTCCAACAACGCAGGCTGAATGGTGGACAAACTGTTGGCCGTAGCAATGAACATGACCTTGGAAAGATCATAGCCCATTTCCAAGAAATTGTCATGGAACTCACTGTTCTGCTCAGGATCTAACACCTCCAACATAGCCGAAGAGGGATCGCCCTGATGGCTGTTGGAAAGCTTATCGATCTCATCCAAAATAAAGACAGGGTTGGAGGTTCCCGCCTTTTTCAAGCTTTGGATAATCCTACCGGGCATGGCACCGATATAGGTTTTCCTGTGCCCTCTGATCTCTGCTTCATCACGTAAGCCACCCAAGGACATCCGTACATATTCCCTTCCCAAGGCTTCCGCAACAGATTTCCCCAAAGAGGTCTTACCCACCCCGGGAGGTCCGTACAGACAAAGAATGGGCGATTTCATATCGTTCCTCAATTTAAGGACAGCTAAATATTCAATGATCCTTCGTTTTACATCTTCCAAACCATAATGGTCACGATCCAAGATCTGCTGTGCCCTTTTTAGGTCGAACTTGTCCTTGGAATAGTTATCCCAAGGCAAATCCAAAATGAGGTCCAAATAATTGCGTTGGATGGAATATTCGGCAACCTGGGGATTCATACGCTGCATTTTGCCCAGTTCTTTTTCGAAATGTTCCTGCACCTTCTTGCTCCATTTCTTGCCTTTGGCCTTTTCGCGCATTTCGTCCACCTCTTCTTCATAAGAGATACCCCCCAACTCTTCTTGGATGGTCTTCATCTGTTGGTGAAGGAAATACTCGCGTTGCTGCTGATCCATATCACTTCGGACCTTGCTCTGGATATCGTTACGCAATTCCAGTTTTTGGAGTTCCATGTTCATATACCTCAAAGTGGCCAAGGCCCTTTCTTGAAGATTTGGAATCTCCAATAGTTGCTGTTTTTCGGCAACGGACAAATTGAGGTTAGAGGACACAAAATTAATCAAGAACGAATTGCTTTGGATGTTCTTGATGGCAAACGTGGCCTCACTGGGAATATTCGGGTTGTCTTTAATGATCTTAAAGGCCAAATCCTTGATGGAATCGATGATGGCCTCAAACTCCTTGCTATCCTTAAGCGGTCTTTCTTCCTTCGCTTCCTTGATCTTGGCGGTGAGGTATGGCTTCTCGGATATGATGCTCTCAATCTGGAACCTCTTTTTACCTTGAATGATGACCGTGGTATTGCCATCGGGCATCTGTAATACCCTAAGGATACGGGCCACTGTCCCCAAGGTATTGATATCCTCCACCCCTGGATTTTCGGTTAGTTCATCCTTTTGGGAAACCACCCCGATGGTCTTGCTGCCATTATTGGCATCCTTGATCAAGTTGATGGATTTGTCCCTTCCGGCGGTAATAGGAATCACAACACCTGGAAACAAGACCGTATTTCGGAGGGGAAGCACCGGTAAGGTATCCGGCAATTCCTCATTATTCATCTGTTCCTCGTCTTCAGGGGTGAGCAATGGGATCAATTCCGCATCCTCGTCCAGTCCCTGAAAGTCAATATTGTCAAATTTTGATATTTTCATCTCTCCTGTATCTTCTTTTCGGTCATTTTGTCATAATCGACAAAAAAACATCATTTTTATTCTACATAAAAACCCTTACAACATCCTCATTATCAATAAATATAGTGGATTAAAGGCTTTTGGTCCCCTCTTAAAAGGCAATTCCTGTGCCATTAAAAAGCAATTTTTTAGAAAAAAGTGTAACAATTGGTAAATTCCCTAATCTATAAGACAAACCATTCATTTTTTGAGCCACCAAAATGAACATATTGATGCACTGCTCAAGTTGTGCATGCAGGGAAAGCAAAGTGCACAATTGGAGATTTACAATCGCTACTATAGGGCCATGTACAATACTGCCTATAGGATTGTAAAAGATTCTGCCGAGGCCGAGGATGTGATGCAGGAATCGTTCCTGAGCGCATTCACCAAATTGGAAACCTTCAAAGGGGACGTCACCTTCGGGGCATGGTTAAAGCGGATCGTAATCAACAACAGCATCTATCATTACAAAAAACAGCAAAAAAACAGGGCTGTTGATTTGGATGATGTAATGTACAAGGTCGAAGATAATGATGGAGTTGCTTCGGATCAAAATGGTTATACAGAACTGAAGGCTCAAAAAGTGATGGAAGCCATGAAAAGTTTGAAAGACAATTACAGAGTTTCTTTGACCTTACATTTAATTGAAGGGTACGATTACGAAGAGATCGGTGAAATCATGAACATTAGCTATGCTAATTGTAGAACCACAATTTCGAGGGCCAAGGAAAGCCTGAGAAAAAAGTTGACCTTAAATGTTTAGTTATGAACAAGGATAATATAGATCATCTGTTTGGAAGACTCCGAGGGGAGTTTGATGTGGAGGAGCCACAAAGCGGGCACCAGGATCGTTTTTTGGAAAAATTGAACCAGGCCACTGGTGTCGTTTCCATCCAAAAACCGAAACCAACCTGGTGGAAACCACTTTCCATAGCCGCATCGATTGCGTTGGTGGCCCTGTTGGGATACCAAGCGTTCGGTCCACAGCCTTCCCTTAGGGAGCAAGTTGTGGAAATTGCACCGGAAGTGTCCAAGACCGAATTCTATTTTGCGAACGTGATTGAGCAACAAGTTCAGCAATTAAAGGATGAGAAATCCCCGGAAACGGCACAGTTGGTAGACGACACCTTGGCACAACTCCAAAGATTACAGAAAGATTACAAGTCTCTTGAACAGGATTTGGTCAACGGTGGGGACAGCAAGATCATCATGAATGCCATGATCATCAATTTTCAGACCCGCATTGATTTATTGAAAGAAGTTTTGAGCCAAATAGAAAATATCAAGAATTTAAAATCACAAAATGATGAAAGCTTTACTATTTAAAAATATCCTTTTCGCTTTGGCTTTGTTCCCCATTGCCCTACAAGCAAATGTTGACCATGGCAACATGGACGGCAAATACACTAAGGAAAAGACCATTAAAAGGGAATTCAACGTTAATGCCGATGCACTTTTTAAAGTGACCAACAGTTATGGCAACCTTAACATTACCTCTTGGAACGAAAACCGTGTAGAGATCGAGGTGCATATCAAGACCAATGGCAACAACGAAGAACGTGTACAGGATCGCCTCAACGAAATCGATGTGGATTTTGAGAACAGCAACAGCATGGTTTCCGCAAGGACCCTCTTTGGTGACCGTAACAACGGCTGGGGATGGAACTGGGGTAGACGCAACAGTGTGAGTGTACAGGTCAATTATACCATTAAACTTCCTGTGAAGAACAGCGTGAACCTCAACAACGATTATGGCAGCATTTTCTTGGACCGAATCGATGGCCATGCCAAGATCAGCTGCGATTATGGTAAGATGGAAATTGGCGAACTACGTGGCCGCAACAACGAACTTCGGTTCGATTATACTTCCCGATCTACTTTTGATTATATCAACAGTGCCGAAATTGTGGCCGATTACTCAGGATTCACCATTGAAAAAGCGGGCGACCTGACCATAAAGGCTGATTATACCAACGCCGTAATCGAGGAAATGGGCAATCTGTCCTACTCCAGTGACTATGGTTCCTTGGAGGCGAAAGAAGTGAAAAATGTGGAAGGCAACGGGGACTATATCGGGGTCAAATTGGGTACGGTACACGGTAATGTGTCCATCGTAAGCGATTACGGTTCCTTGAAAATTGACCGATTGGCACCTGATGCCGGGAATGTTGAGATACGAACCGATTACACCGGGATCAAAATAGGGTATCACCCTGATTATCACTTCAACTTTGAAATTTCAACGGAGTATGCCGGTGTCAGTGGCAAAGATGATTTCGAAATCAACATCAGCAAGGAAAAATCAACTGAAAAATATTACAAAGGCTTCTATGGTAGTGAAAACTCAGGAAAAAGGGTAAGCATTACCAGTGACTATGGAGGCATCACATTTTATCAAAATTAATATCAAATCAAAAAACAATTTAAACACAAGATCATGAAAAAATTCATCACACTGGCACTTGCCATGAGCGCGGTTACCATCTCCCATGCACAATGGTGGAAAAAAGTCAAAGGAGACGGAAATTATGTCACTATAGAACGTTCCGTTGGGGATTACGATGGTGTTTCCCTAGCTGGTTGGTTCGATGTGGACCTGGTGGCCGGCAAGGAAGGTGAAATTACCTTGGAAGGTGAGTCCAATCTGTTGGACTACATCGAAACCGAAGTGAAAAACGGCAAACTGGTGATCAAGACCGAAAACAATGTCAACCTAAGACCCTCCTCTTGGAACAAGGGTATTAAGATCACCGTTCCTGTGGAATCCATCAGTTCTGTAAGCCTTTCTGGATCGGGAGACATTGTGGGCAAGACCACTATTAAATCCAGCGACTTCAGTACCAGTGTTGCGGGGTCCGGTGATGTTAGCCTAACCGTGGAAGCGGAGAGTGTGGATGCATCACTTGCCGGTTCGGGAGACATCAATCTGGCGGGTCATGCCAGGGATTTTGAAGTATCCGTTTCAGGTTCGGGAGACATCAAGGCCTATGAACTGGAAGCCGATTACGTAAAGGCGAACATTTCCGGTTCTGCGGATATCAGGGTTACCGCAAACGAATCCATCGATGCCAGGGTATCCGGTTCGGGCGACATCCATTATCGTGGAAATCCAAAGAAAATCAATACCAAATCCTCTGGTTCAGGAGATATATCCAAAGGCTGATCAGGAGTTTAGCACCAATCAAAAAACGTAAAAATGCCCCTAAATGAGGGGCATTTTTTATTTTGGTAAAGCAAAAAGCCACAATGAATTATAGCCGTTGTTGTAGGTCTTTTAAATTCTTAATCATCTATTGCCTGTCCCACTAGTTGACGGAATTTCCAACCAGTTTCATCCATATTAATATCTACTGTTTGTTTCATTAGAATTCCAATAATGTTTTCCTTGGGATCAGCAAAATATTGGGTATTAAAATAACCTCCCCAATCAAATGTACCAATACTGCCTCTTCCGCCCATATTTTGGCCTTTTTGATCAAGTACGCCAAAGGCCAAACCGTAGTATGCCCCGGAATCCCCCCATAAATCTCCAATTTGATTTGCCATGATGAACTGTACGGTAGTTCTACTTAGAAGACGCACTCCATTGAGCTCACCATTATTCAAATACATTTGTAAGAAAGTGGCATAATCTTTCGCTGTACTTGAAAGTCCTCCTCCTCCTGAAAAGAATTTTTTAGCACCTTTTATCGGGTAATCTGGATCATAGTAAGTTGTATCTGTATATCTGACCCATTTATCATCATTTTTGGTTTGAACAGGTACCAATCGATCAATTTTTGAGTCTGGTAAATAAAAATATGTATCATCCATGCCAAGAGGACTAAAAATTCTTTCCCTAAAAAACTCATCCAATGGTTTACCTGACAAAATCTCTATGAGGTAGCCCAAAACATCAAGACCCTCACTGTATGTGAATTTTTCTCCAGGATCATGATGAAGAGGGAGTTTTGCCAGCTTTTTAATATTTCCTTCAATTGTTACAGGATTTGCCGTAAACGCATCTACAATTCCTGCTTTCTGATAAATTTTTCTGAACTGATCATCATCAATAACGCCGTATCCTATTCCTGATGTATGGGTCAATAAATGACGAATGGTTATAGGCTTGTTTGCAGGTCTTGTGGTATAAGTAGTGTCGCTGTCATTGAACGATTCAAGAACCTGGGCATTCTGAAACTGGGGAATATATTTTGAAATTGAATCATCCAAACTAAATCTGCCCTCTTCCCACAGCATCATCACGGCCGTAGATGTGATCGCCTTGGTTTGTGACGCTATTCGAAAAATATCATCGGGTTTGAAACTTCTTTTGGTTTTGTTCTCAGCTAATCCAAAACTTTTGTGATAAACAATTTTTCCGTTTCTGGCAATTAGTGCTACTGCTCCAGGGATTTGATTGTTTTCAATGGAGTTGATTAACATTTCATCAATTCGTGCCAATCTTTCATCAGACATTCCTACACTTTGCGGAGATGCTTCGGAGAGTAAAGGGGATGATTTGATTGATTTTGTTTGAGCCAATCCTGAAATTGCCAAGATCACTAGGAAAGTAAATGTGATAATGTTCTTCATAACTGCATGTTTTTGGTTAGAAATTCTGACTTACAGTAAAAGTACAAAACCATAAAGCTCTATTTATCAGTATCTTGAAATTTTATCACTAGTGAAAGAAATTAATAGTCCCTTGTAGAATGGACATCTTGTTTTATAGCTTATTCAGGGGGAGTTGATGTATCAGGATGACCTATAACGGTCTCGGCTATGATTTCGTTGTGGCTGGCGGCTGGTGAGCGACGGCGCGAACCAGTGCGATTTTCCTGCGAGCCATAGCTGCGTTACGAAATCATTCCCTTTGGTTATTTGTGTGCTACTTCAGCTAAAATGGCACTGAATTCTTATTTTTTCAAGTGATACATTAAAATTTCATAGGGTGTCTTTCCCTTAAATGCACCATGTGGTCTATCAAAGTTATAAAAGTCTTCCCATTGCTTTATTTTTTTGTTCAAATCCACGTCGTCGGAGTAGTCCAATAGTTGATAGAACTCCTTTTTGTCCGTGAGGTGCGACCGTTCCACCTTTCCATTGAGCTGGGGTCTTCCGGGCTTTATATAACGGTGCTCCATGCCAAGGTCCTTCACATGCCAATTGAACTTGGATTGGAATTCATGCCCATTGTCGGTTTGGACGGTATGGATTCGGAACGGGAACATACCGACCACATAATCCATAAAGTCAATGGAACTTGATTGGTTGTGCCTTTCATATACTTTCAACGCTCTGATACGTGTGCAATCATCAATCGCCGTGTACTGATACCTTTTTATCTTTTTTCCTTCTTTGGTGTGGAAAACCAAGAACTTGACGTCTACTTGAACATGGTGGCCCGGGGTTTTCTTGGCATAGCGTTTAGGTCCCATCGCTTTTCTGGTAACGGCTCGTTCGAGCGGCTTGATACCATTCCTTTTCAGGGTTCTGTAGACACTTGATTCAGAGACATTGATACTGTGATATCTTTCCAAATACCATTTGATGCGCCATGTGCCAAGTTTGTATTCCTTTCTAAGGTCCAATATCAGATCAACCGTTTTCTGATTGATTCTATTGGGGTAGGTATCAGCTTCCCTCTTTTTCCTTAAAAGACCCTTTGCTCCATGTTTGTCAAACTTTCTTTTCCAATTAAAATAGCTGCTCCTGCTAACATTGAACATTTCACAGGTCTCCTTGACCTTTCCATAATCTTTTGCAAATTCAAGTACTCTTAGTTTGAACTTCCATCTTAAGTATTGCTCAATTTCTCTTGTCTTTTCCATGTCAAAAGTGTCTCTTGATTTATTATCAAAATAGTACACTTTTAGTTGACGTAGTCACA
>NZ_QXFI01000019.1 GCF_003584135.1 Flagellimonas pelagia | reverse complement strand
AAGAAAAAAATAATGCAAACACATCAAAACATAAGTGAGCTATTAAGCCCCTACATTCTGGGGGTACTCCTAAGCACGGGTATAGGTCTTATCCTTGGACTGGAAAGGGAATATGACAAGCTAAAGGATGAGCAGGGGTTTGCCGGTATTCGAACATTTCCGATAACGGCCATAATCGGTTTTATGTTGGGCAGTTTGAACGAGACTTATACCTCTTGGCTTGTCATTGTTAGTTTGGCGACCATTATTTTGTTCTTTGCCATCAGCCATTTGTCCATTGTGCAGAAACATTCCATGACCGGTAATACCACAAATCTCGCTTTGATTGCCACATTTATTCTTGGTGTTATGGTTTCGGGCCATTTGTACAAAGAGTCTATTGCCACGGCCGTAATTGTGGTTACGTTGTTATCGCTAAAGACCACCTTCCGCTCGTTCATAAAGAATATCACATCCGAAGAACTGTTTGCCTTTATCAAATTCTCAATCATTGCACTTTTGATATTACCGTTTCTGCCCGATAAGGATTATGGGCCAGAGGGCCTTCTGAACCCTTTTGAGATAGGGGCTATTATAGTCATTGTTTCCTTTTTGAACTTTATCGGCTACTTTTTGGTCAAATATGTTGGATCAAAAAAGGGAATCTTGTTGACGGCTATTCTGGGCGGTTTAATATCGAGTACGGCGGTAGCTTGGATCTATGCCTCCAGAAGTAAGGAGTCTCCCGAGCTTTCAAAAAAATACGCAGCGGGTATCATTATAGCATCGGCGATTATGTTCCCTAGACTTGCGGCTCTTGCCTATATTTTCAATATTGCTATCCTGAACTATCTTACAATTCCCTTTGCCCTGCTTACGGTGGTCTGTCTCGTAGCTTCCCTGCTTTTGATACGGAAGGATGACGATCAGCCGAACACCGACATCAATTTGGGAAATCCACTTAACATCTGGAATGCGATCGGTTTTGGCGGCATCTATGTGGCCATCCTGTTCTCGGTTTTTTATGGAAACAAATTTTTTGGCGAAAGTGGTCTTTATTATTCGGCATTGATAGCAGGTTTGGCCGATACCGATGCCATAACCATCAGTATGGCAAAATTTGCCTTGCAGAATGAAAAGCTGATTTTGGCATCGAATGTCATCATTGCAGCGACCCTGAGCAATATGACCGTGAAATTGGGCATTGCCTTTTTCAAAGGCTCTCAAAAAACAGGGCGACTAGTGGGCTATGCCTTTGGGGCGGTCGTCCTTCTTGGCATCCTTTATATTGTACTTAATTCTTGGATAAATTGAGATTTTAATAGCAGAAACCAAAATGAACACAACAGTATATAGCACACACAAGTTTGAAGAACATTATCTAATTCAAGCAAATAATAATAAACATCAATTAATACTACTTGATGTTCGATTGACAGAAGAAACGGCTGTTCTAGCTAAAGGTTCTAAAACAGTTAGCTTATTTACAGGTGATGATGCCTCAAAGAATGTACTAAAAAAACTAAAAGCCATTGGCGTAGAAAATATCGCATTGCGTTCGGCTGGTTTTAATCATGTTGATTTGGCAGCAGTTACCGAATTGGACATAAAAGTAGCTAGGGTTCCTGCCTATTCCCCATATGCCATTGCCGAACACACCATAGCGTTGATACTTGCATTGAACAGAAAACTGGTTAGGGCCCACAATAGGGTCAGGGATATGAATTTCTCGCTGAACGGACTCACAGGGTTCGACCTGAACGGCAAAACGGTCGGGGTATTGGGCACGGGAAAAATTGGTGCGGTCCTGGTCAAAATACTATATGGTTTTGGCTGTAAGATACTGGCATACGACCTAGAGGAGGATAAGGAATTGAAAGAAATGTATGGTGTACGATTCACTGACTGCCAAACACTCTGCAGCGAATCGGACATCATAAGCCTCCACGTTCCCTTAACCCCCGAAACGAGGCATATCATCAGTGCCGAACAAATCGAACGCATGAAAAAAGGGGTAATGCTTATCAATACGAGCAGGGGCGCGCTGGTCGATACCAAAGCGGTCATAGAGGGACTGAAATCAAGGAAAATCGGCTATTTCGGTATTGATGTGTATGAAGAGGAAGAAGGGCTGTTCTTTGAAGACCACTCCGACGAGATTTTACAAGATGATGTAATTGCCCGATTAATGACCTTTCCCAATGTCTTGATTACCAGTCACCAGGCTTTTTTGACCAATACGGCTTTGACCAACATTGCTGAAACCACCATTTATAACATTGATTGTTTCGAAAATGGAACCGTTTCAGGAAATGAAATAAAAACGAAGTGAAACAACCCATAAAATCATAGTTAAGATGAAAAACATATTGGTACCCACAGACTTTTCAGAGAACTGCAATAAGGCGGCGGAGTTTGGAATCAAGATGGCCAAGCTCTTCGAGGCAGAAATCCATTTTTTCCATTTGCTGAAAACACCGGTGGATTGGGTAAAATTGGATAAGCAAAAAGAAAAGCGATATCCGGAGACCCTCAAAAAAATTGGGGCAGCAAAAGCCTCATTACGTGCATTGGAAAAAAAGGCCGAACAAGAAAACCTGAAATGTCAGACCTTTTTGCAATTTCAGGTGGACCAGGAAAACATACTGAAACATTCTGGCCATTATGACCATGATTTCATTATTGCGGGCAGTAGTGGCACCAAGGGCATTGTACGGGAACTTTTGGGAAGCAACGTCGAACGTTTGGTAAGAAGATCTGATGTTCCGGTCATTGTGGTAAAAGAAGATGATGTAAGGTTTCCTTTCAAGGATATCGTCTTCGTTTCAGATTTTGTGGAGGATGTGGGCAATGCCTTTAAAGAGGTACTATCCATCGCAGTAAAATGCAATGCAAAAATTCACCTTTTGCGCATCAATACAGAATCGGACCGTAACAGTATTGCCCTCGGCCTAGACCCTATTCGAAAGTTTTTGGAGGGTTTTCCCAAACTCAAGAATTTCTCTATGAACGTCTATAACGAAATGACGGTGGAGACGGGCATCAACACTTATTTGAAGCAAAACAAAGCTGACCTGATCGCCATGCGCACACATGGCAATACAGGTTTTTTGAGTTTGTTCTCAAAAAGTATAGCTGAAGGGGTTGCAAACCATTCATCACTGCCGGTAATGACTATCAAAATTTGAAAAGTATAACACTATGTCCGATAGCTTAGGTCAAATACGAGAAATAGCCTTCTACAAATTATTGTTGGACAGAACGGTATTGCCCCTGGTTACCATTTTGGGAATAGGCATCCTGTATGTCGTTTTGATGTCGATGATAGACCACCCCTCTTTTCCATTCCACATAATTATCGTTGCGGCAGCACTTGGAAAGACCATTGTGATAACGGCAACTACCCTGAAACGCTTGTCAAAATTGATCAAGATCTGTCATTCATTGGAGAGATTGCTTTGGGTTTTTGGATTGATTATCATCATTAGCATTTTCTCCTATGCGACCGACTATGCTTGTCTTTTCCAATTTAACCATACCACATTTGAAGGCGTTCCTGATTATTCGAACTCGTATCTCTACAATTTGTATCACTTTTTTTATTTCAGTGTGATCACATTTTCAACGGTGGGCTACGGCGATATTGTTCCTACTTCAGACGTAGCCAGATTTGTTGTCATGCTCGAAATATTCCTAAGCTTTTTCTTGGTCGTCTTTGCTTTGGCCAATATTAAAAAAATACACATTAATGGATAAGATAACAATTATAAAAGCAAGCGGCGAGAAGGCACCTTTTCAAATGGAAAAAGTAAGGCGGTCATTGGAACGGGCCGGTGCGAATGAAATAACAATTAATGAGATTGTCAAAAATATTGAGGACATCGTTTTCGACGGAATGACCACCAAGAAGATATATCAAATGGCCTTTAAGATGTTGAAAAGGAAATCTCGGGTAAGCGCATCAAAATACAAACTCAAAAAAGCGCTGATGGAACTGGGGCCTTCAGGCTACCCCTTTGAAAAGTTTGTCGGCAAATTGCTGGAACACGAAGGATTTCAGACACAAGTCAGTAGCATCATACAGGGAAGCTGTGTGACCCATGAAGTAGATGTCATTGCCCAAAAGGATAAGAAACATTATATGATTGAATGCAAATACCATAGCGACCAAGGCAGGTTTTGCAATGTCAAGATTCCACTATATATACATTCAAGATTTTTGGATGTCGAAAAACAATGGGAAAAACAGCAAGGCCACAAAACAAAGTTTCATCAGGGTGGAGTGTACACCAACACCCGTTTTACAACTGATGCTATACAATATGGCACCTGTGTTGGGCTGATGCTTACAAGTTGGGATTATCCGGAAGGAAACGGTCTGAAAGAACGCATAGACAAATCCGGCCTACATCCCTTAACCTCTTTAACAACCTTGACGAAGGCCGAGAAATCCAAATTATTGGATAAAGGCATTGTGCTCTGCAAAGAGCTTCACGAAACACCTACTTTGCTAAATGAAATCGGAATAGATAAAACAAGGCACAAAAAGATTTTGGAGGATTCCGAAGCACTGTGCAAAAACCATTAAAAAAATAAAATCTTAAAAATAACTATCATGAAAACAGAAGAATTAAAGAAACAAAAGAGTATTGATTTAGAACCATTTTACGAAGCATTGGAAGATGACCCAAAACTGCTTGAAGAAGCCTTGGAAATACTATTGGAAATGGTAAACTTTGAACCTTTATCCATTAAAAAGTTAGCCCTTTTTATCAAAGAGGATTCGCGAAATCTTTATAATGAAATAGTAGAGTTGTACAAATCGACTCAAGACAAAAGTAACACACCTTCTTGCTGTGGTGGCCACTAAAAAAATATTATAAAAATGAAAAATAATAAAATAAACATCCATTTTTTGGGAGCGGTTGGTACAGTAACCGGTTCCAAATATTTAGTGGATACTGGAAACAAAAAAATACTGATTGACTGTGGATTGTTTCAAGGCTTAAAAGAGTTACGTCTCAAAAACTGGGAATATCTCCCTGTGAACGTTTCAGAGATTGATGTGGTTTTGCTCACACACGGCCATATGGACCACACAGGCTATCTACCAAGATTGGTCAAACAAGGATTTAATGGTTTTATTTACGGTACAAATCCAACCTTGGATATTGCCAAAATCATTCTGAACGATAGTGCTAAAATACAGGAACAGGAAGCCGAACGTGCCAATAAAGAAGGTTATTCCAAGCACAGCCCAGCAGAGCCACTATACGACTTAAAGGATGTTGAAAAAACCGTTCCACATTTTAAGGGCGTTCCGCAATCACAATGGATTCCATTGTTTGATGGCGTAAAAGCCCGTTTCCAATACAATGGACATATTTTGGGAGCAACTTATATCGATTTGGATGTACATGGAAAACGCTATGTCTTTTCAGGAGATATAGGTAGAACCCATGATTTACTGTTATACCCACCATTAAACCCGAAAAAGGCCGATGTACTGTTTATTGAATCCACTTATGGCGGAAGATTTCATCCAGAGGAAGAAGAAGCCATTCCACAGATTGAAAAACTGGTCAATGACACCCTTGATAGAGGTGGCAGTCTATTTGTCCCAAGCTTTTCGGTAGAACGTGCCCAACTTATGATGCTTATTTTTTGGAGATTGCTCAAGGAAAATAAAATACCAAAAGTGCAAATGATAATGGACAGCCCTATGGGGACTAATGTACTAGAACTATTCCACCGCACAAGGGATTGGCACAGATTAGAAGACAATGAATGTGATGAAATGTGCTCGCACTTTACCGTTGTAAGCAGTTATCGTGAAACTATGGAATTGCGGACTGATAATAAACCAAAAATTGTCATTGCCGGAAGCGGAATGCTTACTGGAGGAAGAATGCTTAACTATCTTGAAACCCAAGCTCAAAACTCCAATAATACCCTTCTATTTGTAGGTTATCAGGCCGAAGGTACACGTGGCAGGAAGTTACTGGAAGGTGACAAGGAACTCAAAGTTTATGGAAAATGGGTTCCTTTTAACATGGAAGTTGTTGAAATTGAAGGGCTTTCAGCGCATGCAGACCATAAAGAACTTTTGGGTTGGATGAGTAAGATACAGAACACGCCTGAACGGATTTTTATTGTACACGGTGAAAATGAAGGTGCAAAGGCATTGAAAAACGACATTGAGAGAACTTATAGCTGGAAAGCAGAAATACCGCAATTATACAGCATTGAAGAAATAGTATAGGCCATGGAACAACATTCAAATATTTTAAAATATAAACATCTTGGTATCTATACCCAAAACGAAAATGTGGTATATATGCGTGATGATTGCCTCGTGTGTATTTCGGAAGGGTTTGAGGCACTCACAAGGATAAGGGTTGCTAAAGTAACCCGTTCAATAGTGGCAAGCCTCAACGTCATAAATTCAGATATTCTGTTGCCCAATGAGATAGGTCTATCAGACGCTGCTGCAAAAAAACTGAATGTTTCCCCAAATGATATGCTGTATGTTTCCCATTTGGAACCTATTGAATCGTTGAGTCACGTAAGGGCAAAAATTTATAATCAAAAGCTCAATTACGATGCCTATAATCAGATCATAAAAGACATCGTGGAGGGAGATTATTCAAATATCCATCTTTCAGCATTTATCACAGCCTGTGCAGGAGACCGAATGGATATTGATGAAATATCCGACCTAACAAAAGCGATGATTGCTTCAGGAAAGCAACTAAACTGGAACAAAGAAATAGTTGTGGATAAACATTGTATTGGTGGATTGCCTGGAAACCGAACCACCCCCTTGGTAGTGGCTATAGTTGCCGCTTACGGGCTTACAATGCCCAAAACATCGTCCCGAGCCATTACATCACCAGCAGGTACGGCGGACACAATGGAAGTTCTCACCAACGTTGCGCTTTCTGCTGACGAGATAGAGAACGTAGTAAATCAAGAAGGTGGTTGTTTTGTTTGGGGCGGTACTGCCCAACTAAGTCCCGCAGATGATGTGCTCATTAAAATTGAAAAAGCATTGGATATTGACAGTGAAGGGCAGCTAATAGCTTCCGTACTATCAAAAAAAGCTGCAGCTGGTTCTACTCACGTTGTTATCGATATCCCTGTAGGTGAAACTGCCAAAGTTCGTAGTATGGAAATGGCTGAAAAGCTGAAAAATCATTTGGAAAATGTCGGTAAGGCTGTCGGCCTGAAGGTAAAAGCAATCATAACAGATGGCTCTCAACCTGTAGGCTATGGCATCGGCCCAACATTGGAAGCTATCGACATATTGAATGTGCTAAAAAATGAAGAAGATGCACCCAAAGACTTAAAGGAACGTGTTGTGCTGTTGGCTGGAGAACTGTTAGAACTTTCAGGAAAGGTCGAAAAAGAAAAAGGAATGGAAACCGCCAAAGAGGTACTTATATCTGGTAAGGCCTACGAAAAATTTCTTGCCATTTGTAAAGCCCAGGGGCGTTTTACACAACCTGTTTTGGCACCTTTTAAAACAGAAATCAGAGCGGAGACTTCGGGGATTTTGAAGCGTATTGACAATAGAAAGATAGCGAAGCTCGCAAAACTTTCAGGTGCACCCCAATCTAAATCTGCGGGAATTTCATTGAATGTCCATTTAAATGATAAAGTTGAAAAAGACGGCTTACTATACACGCTTTTTGCAGAATCACAAGGTGAGCTAAACTATGCTTTAGAATACAAAAATCGCCATAACGATATCATAACCATTAAATAAAAAACAAAATGAAAACTATATTATTCAGTCTTCCCGGAAATCAGGAACTCACCGAGTTGTTGGCTAAAAAAATGAAAGCGGAAATCGGGGAATGCAACATAAGAAAATTTCCGGACGGTGAATCCTATACACGCATACTTTCCGATGTAAAAGATAAATGTGTAGTTTTGGTCTGTACCTTACACGAACCAGATGAAAAACTATTACCGCTCTATTTTTTAAGCCAAACAGCAAAATCACTTGGTGCGATGTGTACCTGTTTGGTAGCACCCTATCTTGCCTATATGCGGCAAGACAAGATTTTTAATGAAGGTGAAGGTGTAACTTCTGGTTTTTTTGGGAAATTGATTTCGGGTTTCGCAGATAGCATCACCACCATTGATCCCCATTTGCATCGGATACATTCGTTGGGCGAAGTATATAGAATTCCGAACAGAGTCATCCATGCCGCTGACGAAATCTCAAAATACATCAAGGAAAATATCCATAATCCGGTACTGATCGGGCCCGATTCGGAAAGCGAGCAGTGGGTTGCAGATGTGGCAAAAAAAGCGGGAGCACCTTTCACGGTCTTACAAAAGACTCGCCATGGTGACCGTGATGTTGAAGTCTCCGTGCCTGAAGTTGACAAATTTAAGGACGCGACCCCTGTTTTGGTGGACGATATCATCTCTACGGCCCGTACCATGATAGATACTACGGAGCATTTGAAGAGTACGGGAATGAAACCTGCAATATGCATTGGCATTCATGCCGTATTTTCAGGGAATGCCTATCAAGATCTCTGGGATGCCCATGTCAAGGATATCATTACCTGCAATACAATTCCACATCAGTCAAATAAAATTGATTTAAGCGATACCATAGCCAAGGAAGTAAACGAACTGATGCACCATCAATGAAAATAGGATTGCACTTTACAGTATTCATTTTTATGGTCGTTTCTGCATATGCACAGAATAAAATGTTGATCGGACAATTGTCCGATAGATGGGTGGAACGGGAAAGTTTTAATAAAAATGGAGACTTTCTGAACAAGCAGACCTTTAAGGCGGGAAAGCTAAAAGAAGTCGATGGATATTATGAGGTTGAAGTGGTTGCCGAACTGTTTGACAAGGACAAAAAATCTACTGACAAATACACCATGACGTATCGCTGCAAGCCCGATGAAGCCAGTATAATGGTAATGGCCTTTCCGTTTTCGAACCCAAAATCCAAGGAAACCGAAATCAGTACGACCTCTGAAAATTTCAAGGAACTCTATGATCTGTCGAACTTGGATAGTGTCGAACTCGAAATGAGTTTCGACTCCGGATTGTTGAATTTCTTTGGTTCTAACAGCAAAATAAAAATTTATGACCGGGTGTTGGAATCCAATGGTAATGGGAAAACAATCAAATCCAAAATCAATATTAAAGCCTACGCCATTGGTATACGAATTAAACAATTGGACTATGTTGCAAGTGAAAAACTTACAAATGAGAACTTGTTATCATTCCAGAAATTTACCGAGAAAGACGGCAGCTATTTTACGATGACATACAAACCATAAATTATGAGAAACTATGACACCCTATCAGAAGCAATTAATGATTTACAGATCAGGGGATATACCTATGATTTCAACTTGAAACCAGAATGCTTGCAATGTGCCTCACTGAAAATGGAAATTCAGCCCGAAGATTTTGATGTGGATGAAACCCATCGTTTTGAAGGTATGAGCAGTACAGACGATAACAGTGTTCTTTATGCCATTTCATCAAAAGATGGTATAAAGGGGCTTTTGGTAGATGCCTATGGGGTCTATGCTGAAAATATCTCGGAAGCAATGCGAAGAAAATTACGATAAAACTGTAACCTATGATAGACTTAAATACAATTTCAACCCTTCCTCCCGCAGGTAGCTCAAAAAAACAATCCAAAAAAAGATTGTTAGGGATACGGGAAGAACTTTTTGAGCTTCAGAACAAATTTTATGCCGATGGGCGCTTTGGCTTGTTGATTATTTTGCAGGGAATGGATACTTCTGGAAAAGACGGTACGATTCGTAATGCGCTTAAGGGCATGAATCCACAGGGTGTTCATGTAAAATCATTCAAAAAGCCGACCGAAGAGGAGCTCAGGCACGACTTTCTGTGGAGGGTCTATCCGCACTTTCCCCAAAAGGGCATGATACAAGTTTTTAACCGCTCGTATTATGAAGATATCCTGGTACCCAAGGTTACCAATTCCCTCGAAGAAGAAATACTTGAACACCGTTGCAAGCTATTAAAATATATGGAACAGCATCTTAGGCAAAATAACATTCATGTACTCAAATTTTTTCTTCATATCTCCAAAGAAGAACAGAAAGAACGTATCAAAGAAAGACAGACCAAACCTTATAAACGCTGGAAATATAGTGCCGAAGACGAAAAAGCGGCCAGCCAATGGGAAGTTTACAGAGAGGCTTATAATATGTTAATGAACAACTGCAACGACCCTCAATGGCACATTATTGCAGCCGACAAACGTTGGTACCGCAACTATTGCGTTGCCAAAATAGTATTGGAACACCTTAAAAAACATAATTTAACATATCCAAATACCTAAAAATAGAACACTATGGACAATCACAAAGAGCACAAGGACAAAAAAATGGACCATTCTAAGATGGATCACTCAAAAATGGATCACAGTAACCATGACCATGCTAAGATGGACTCCTCCAAAAAGCAACACCAAAGAGAAGACCATTCTAAAATGGATCACGGAAGTGGAGACCATTCGGGCCATAACCCCGCTCACGGACAAATGGGGCACGACCACCATAAAATGATGGTCAAGGATTTTAGAAAACGGTTTTGGATATCTTTAATCGTTACCATCCCAATATTGTTCTTATCGCCAATGATACAGGAGTTTTTTGGGTATGACCTATTGCTCCCCGGAAATCCGTATATCCTATTTGCACTATCAACATTTGTCTATTTCTGGGGCGGCTGGCCATTTTTAAAGGGATTTTATAATGAAATAAAATCCAAGGGTCCGGGCATGATGGCCCTAATCTCAATGGCTATAAGTGTGGCCTATTTCTATAGTGCCGCTACAGTTTTCGGACTCCCTGGGGAGGACTTTTTCTGGGAACTGAGCACCTTGATTGTCATCATGCTGTTGGGACATTGGTTGGAAATGAAATCGGTGCTGGGCGCATCCAAGGCACTCCAACTTTTGGTCAGTATGCTGCCCGCTGAGGCCCATAAAGTTGTGGGTGATAAAATTCAAGATGTAAAACTAGAGGATTTATTAAAAGATGACATCATATTGGTTAAACCCGGCGAGAAAGTACCCGCGGATGGCATCATCACCGAAGGATCTAGCTACCTGAACGAGTCGATGCTGACAGGCGAGTCAAAACCGGTAAAAAAAGAAGTACAGGATAAGGTCATCGGAGGTTCCATAAATGGCAATAGTACCTTAAGGGTAAAGGTAGAGCATACTGGAAAGGACAGTTACCTGAACAAGGTGATCAAGATGGTCGATGAGGCACAGCGCACGAAATCGAAGATGCAGAACCTTTCAGATCGGGCGGCCAAATGGCTGACCTATATTGCATTGGCCATTGGCTTTGGGACACTCGCGGTTTGGCTGATTTTAGGTTTCCCATTTGTTTTTGCATTGGAAAGAATGGTAACGGTCATGGTCATTGCCTGTCCACACGCGCTCGGTCTTGCCATTCCGTTGGTTGTCGCTATATCTACAGCGGTATCTGCCCAAAATGGTTTATTGATCCGAAACAGAACGGCCTTTGAAGAATCCCGAAAAATATCGGCTTTATTGTTTGATAAAACGGGAACATTGACCAAAGGTGATTTTGGGGTGACCCGAATTGAATCAGTGAACGAATTGTACACCAGAGATGAAATTCTGAGGTTATCCAGTGCTCTAGAACTAAGCTCCGAACACCCCATCGCCGTGGGGATCATCAAAAAGGTCAAAGAAAAGGACATCGAGATTCCAAAGACCAAAAACTTCAACGCCATAACGGGCAAGGGTGTAGAGGCAATCGTAGAGGGTAAGAAGGTCAAGGTAGTAAGTCCGGGATATCTTCGGGATGAAAAAATCCAAATTACCGAAGATGCCTTTAGTGATGCCGCAGAGACCGTAGTTTTTGTTCTGATAGATGGAAAATTAGCAGGATATATTGCGCTGGCCGATGAAATACGGCCAGAATCTGCCGATGCCATCAAAGTATTCAAAAAGAATAACATCAAAGTCTTAATGGCTACGGGCGATAATGAAAAAACAGCAAAGGCTGTGAGTGACAAACTTGGTTTGGATGGGTATTATGCCGAGGTGCTACCCCATCAAAAAGTGGAAATCGTAAAAGAACTGGAAAGCAAAGGAGAGTTTGTGGCCATGACGGGAGATGGGGTCAATGACGCACCTGCATTGGCAAAAGCTGATGTAGGAATTGCTGTTGGTTCCGGTACCGATGTTGCCGCGGAAACCGCCGATATCATTTTGGTAAACAGTAACCCAAAAGATATCGCCAATCTGATATTGTTCGGTAAAGCCACCTATAACAAAATGATCCAGAATTTGGTGTGGGCAACAGGCTACAACGTTGTGGCCATACCGTTGGCGGCTGGGGTTTTATATTCTTCTGGATTTGTGTTGGGGCCAGCAGTAGGTGCCGTATTTATGAGCTTGAGTACCATCATTGTTGCCATAAACGCTCAATTGTTAAAAAGAAAAATCGGAAGCAACTGATGAACAGGAAAGAAAAACTCGGTAGAATATTTCTAGTTTTATTGAGTTTGTTCGTAGTGATGTTGGGCTACGGCATTTTATTGCCTACCCTCCCATATTATACCGAAAAACTGGCTTTAAAAGACAATCTGGATACGGACCTTATCAACTTCCATATCGGAATGTTGACCAGTATTTATCCGTTGTTCCAACTCTTGTTCGTTATCGTCTGGGGCAAGCTTTCCGATAAACACGGCCGTAAACCTATAATACTATTGGGGCTTGTAGGTTTTGTCGTGATGAACTTGCTAACCGGTCTTTCCACTTCTCTGTCGATGCTATATATAGCCCGTATCATAGGGGGCATCTTTACGTCAGCGGTCACTCCGGTCAGTAATGCCTATTTAAGTGATATTACCTCTGAAAAGCGAAGGACCAAAATAATGGCCTGGTCTGGGGTCGCTATCAGTTCCGGGGTGATATTTGGCCCTGTTCTGGGGGGATTTCTGTCGCAAACGAACCTACATTATACATACTCTTTTGGGGTGTTCCACTTAGACGGTTTTTCGGTTCCCTTTATTTTGGCTGCTCTTTTGGGCTTTGTGGTATTGCTGATAATCATAAAATGGCTGAAGAATACCGAAATAAAAAAACGTATTGTTTCTGAGGCGGTCAAATTCAGTTTTTCCCTGAGTAACTATTTTATCATTTTGTTGCTCCTATCCTTTGCGATACAGTTTGTGGTTACCCTGTTTGAGACCGTGTTTTCAATTTATGGGAAGGATGAGTTGGCATTTACAACCAATCAGGTGGGTATCGGTTTTATGCTCTGTGGTTCGGTAATGGCCATTTTGCAGCCTGTGTTCGCGACCTATGGCGAAAAAATGCTGACCTCAAAACAGCAAATAACATTAGGGTTATTAATATCCGGTGTTTCGTTAATTGTCTTCCCCTTTGTGAGCGGTGAACTATACATTTACGGTACCATAATAATTTTCGCAGCTGGGGGAGCCATGGTGACACCAAACCTGCTTTCGGCAATTTCTTTGATTTCCCGGGATAATACGGGAAGGAATATATCCATTCAAAGTTCCACGAACAGTATCGGACAGATTTTGGGCCCGGTACTGGGGACTTGGCTGATAGCTGGTGGGTTTTATTACCCTTTTATTATTGCCGGTGCAACCATTTTTGGTGCTATGGGACTGGTTTACTTTTTGAAGCGACCAAATAAAGGGATTGACGGGCCCTTAAGCATAAAAAACTTTAGGGATGGATCATAGAAAATGTAGTAAAACAGCACTTCAAAATGCTGCTGACAATTCGAAATATGTTGAATTGGTTCGTTCGGGAGAAGACTATTTTTTAAGGCTGGAAAAGTTAATCGATAAGGCAGAAAAAGAAATCCATATACAGACCTATATTTTTGAAAACGATGATACGGGAAACCGTATAGCCTCCTGTTTGAAGAAAGCCGCTCAACGAAAGGTAAAGGTATATGTCTTATTGGACGCCTATGGTAGCGCTGCATTACCCAATAGTTTTGCCCAGGATTTGGTGCAGCATGGTATTTTACTTCGTTTTTTTTCACCTTTATTCTCTCTGAACAATTTTTATATCGGCAGGCGGATGCACCATAAAATTGTGGTCGCCGATGAAAAAATGGCATTGATAGGCGGAATCAATATTGCCGATAAGTACCACGGAACCACAGGTTCGGAACCTTGGTTGGACTATGCCGTTCAGTTAAACTGCCCAGCAGCCAAGAATCTACAAATATTGTGTAGCGATTATTTTTTCAAAAAAGGGAGTTCAAAAAAAATACCACCAGTTTTACATTCGGCCGGTAGTGCACTCGTGGGTATTTTACAAAACGACTGGCTACAGCAAAAAACGGAAGTCTGTGATACCTACACGAACGCCTTCATTCATGCCGAAAAGGAAATTGTAATCGTGGGCTCGTATTTTTTACCTGGAAACAGATTGGCAAAGGCTTTGAAAAAGGCGTGTAAAAGAGGAATAAAAACAACGGTGATCTTAGCGGGTATTAGCGATGTGCCTTTGGTGCGTAGGGCAACCGAACATTTGTACTCCTCTTTTCTAGACGACCATATGAGAATCTATGAGTGGAACAAATCCGTAGTACACGGTAAAGCTGCGGTGGTTGATAACAAATGGTCTACCGTAGGTTCATTTAACTTGAACAGTCTTAGTTGCTATGGCAGCATTGAAATGAACGTAGAGGTTCACTCAGTAGAATTTGCCGAAAACCTTCGGGCTGACTTTGAAATAGTTATAAGCGAGTGTAGCGAAATTACAAAGGGGAGTCTAAGACAAAGAGCCGGTATATTCAATAAGTTGGGTAATTGGATTTTTTACCAAATGGTACGAACGATTATGCTTTTTCTGACCTTTCTTCCGCATTTAAGGTTTTTGAAAAATTATAGGTTATAATATGTTGGCAAGTGGTTAAATGGTTGGGCTCGTTTATCTGTCTTTACGACCCGAGCAGCAAACCATACGGCACAAGAACCTAAAATAAGGAAATATACAATCAGTGGCGGAATGCAAACTGTAACTGCGCTAGGCACCATACATATAAAACGATTAGTAATATTGAAATACATTAATAATGACAGATTTAACACCAAACGCGATCGAACGCATACTCAGGAACAATTACCTCGGCCACTTGGCCTATCTATGGCAAGGGAAGCCCCATGTGATTCCCTTTACCTATTATTTTGACCCTACGGACAATACGATCATTAGCTATACCTCGGAAGGCCATAAAATCGATGCGATGCGAGCCAACAAATCGGTTGCCGTTCAAGTCGAACAAGTGCAATCCATATCCAATTGGGAATCGGTCATGTTACAAGGTACATTCGAAGAAATTCGAGGCAGTAGTGCCAAACAAAAATTACATCTATTCACCGAAGGCGTGAAGGACATTATCCGTAGAAAAGAAAACAGAGAGGTAGGGTTCATCAATGAATTTTCCAGTAAATCATCTGCTAATGGCATTCCAGTCGTCTTTCAAATCAAAATACTAGAAATGTCGGGTAAAAGAAGAAAAAAATAAAAGATAGATTTCAAAAAGAGACCATCTTTTTGAATCATAGGATTCCGAAATGAGAAACGAAAAGATTTTAACGTGGTTAAAAAAAATTAAACAAGGCCAAAATTCGTTTAAAATTGGAATACGATTTTTAAGGTCTAAGTAATCTCTAATCTAATAATTGAAGAAAATTAAGCTCACGGCGTATTGTGGCAAAACCATTCTGGGACATTTTAATGACCCTAAAGCAATAGATCGGAACATTATATTGGATCCCGACACCAAATCTGACCTATTATCTCCTGAAAGGATTCATAACCACAAACAGAACCCAAATTCACGCAAAATTTAGAGAAATCACTCTTAACTGTTAATCACATTTGCCCTTGCTGCTTAAAATTAAGGTTATTATACTATTAAACGATCCTGGTTTGGGAGGTAAGCATAAAAAGATTGGGGCATCTACGAATCAGCTTTTAAAATTGATCAATTGCAAATGATATAATTCAATTATGAATTCAGGCCTCAGGATTCTGCATAAAGCACACAACCAACATGTTATAAAGTTCTGGATGTTTTTTTTTGAGTAAATCTGGACGTTCAAAAAAATACTCTGAAGCAACTGCAAAAAATTCAACAGCGTTTGTTCCACCATATTTTCGAATATCAGAATGGTCACTGTTTATCGCTTCCATTTCCTTATGGATCAAATTTATCCAAGGTATGGTATATTGATGCTCTAATAATCTTTCCGGAATACCATCTGCAAAATCATCAAGCTTATCTAAAAGGTGTACAAATTCGTGTATGCCGGTATTGCTTTTATCACTTTGGTTCACAAAACCATGGTATAATGCCTTTTTTGATAATATCATCTGTTTTTCAAAACGTCCGTTACCAACAATTCCACCAATATTCCGTGTTTTTGCCTTACCATTGAATTGCATGTCCGCATTGAAGTAATCGGGATATAACAAGATTCCACTTAAATTGGTATAATGCCACTCTTCAAATCCAAAAACAGGTATAATTGCACTTGCCGCAATCAAAACCTTATCAAGATCTTGTAATTCCAATCGCACACCTTCAATGTAGACTTCACTTAGAAATTCCATCATTCTGCGTTGAAATAGCATTTGCTTGTTTCCAGGAAGATTTCGGTAGTAAACCACATAAGCCATTGCCAGCTCATGCCAGTGACCAGGAAAAGGCCGAGGTTTACGCCGTTGCGACTTTCTATAGTTATAAACAAAAAATAGAAGAATAACTATTAATACAAAAACATAAATCATATTTGTGTTACTTCAGTAAAGTGAATCTCTTATTGAAGATTCCCAATTTAAAGATCTTCAAAAACTCCTTTTTGTGCGACAGGTCTAGAATCTCCAACGGGGTATATCCAAACCAGTACAATGCCGCGATGATACTTCCCGCACTGGATCCGGAAACATCTTCCGGAAATATCCCGTGGTCGTTAAGGGCCTGAAGGACCCCTATATGGGCAGCTCCCCTTGCACCTCCTCCTGACAAAGCAATTCCAATCAATGGCATCTTTTAAATTGTTTTTACTCCTTCAACAATTTAAGTATAATTGGAAGTACCACCAATAACAATGGCAATGCGAAGACCAACCCTCCGATGACGGCAATCGCCAAGGGCTGGTGCAACTGGGCCCCTGCTCCGATACCCAGGGCCAAGGGGATCAAGGCCATGATTGCGGCAGTGGCTGTCATTAATTTGGGCCGCAATCGTTGCGCTATGGAATATTCGATCTTTTGTGGGTGTGATAACGAAACATCACATTCTTGGTACTGTTGATAGGTAAAAATGGCATTCTCCCCGATAATCCCAACTATCATAATGATACCTGTGTAACTTCCTACATTCAAAGGTGTTCCTGTCAATAATAGACTCAACAGACAACCTGCAACCCCTAAAATGGCAATGAATATGATGGCAAGAGCAATCTTGATCTTTCTGAACAGAAACAATATGACGGTAAAGACCAACAGTACCGCGGCAATCAAAATGAGCATCAATTCCTTAAAAGCCTGTTGTTGTTGCTGGTATTCCCCTCCATATTCAATATGATACCCCGGGGGAAGGCTGATCTTCGTGGACAGATTGTTTCGGATATCGGTCAAGGTAGACCCAAGGTCCCTGTTGTTCAAGCGAGCCGTAACGACCCCTATGGATTTTTGGTTTTCCCGATTGATCTCTGCCACTCCCTTCCCTATTTCAATTTTCGCCACTTTTTGTAAGGGTACAATATCCCCACTGGGCAATTGCAGGGTCATTTGTTGGATATCGGAAACCGAATTGGTGTTGGTGCCGGGAAATACCAACCGGATATTCACTACCTGCTCCCTTTCAATTATACTACTGATGACCACCCCTTGGATCTGGGTTTCCAGTTGCTCGATATTGGCGAACTGGTTGTTCTCGATCTTGGTCAACAAGGTCAAGCGCTTGGTCATTTGGGAGAGTCGCTGTATATCCCTTTGGATGGAAGTGAGTTGTTCGAACTGCTGGTCGTCCAATGGTTCCTCCATATTGATCACGTTCTCGATCTTTGCCTGTATAATGGCCAAGGGGGTCTGCATCTCATGGGATACATCCTCCGTATATTGTTTCAGGTTCCGATAATCCGAACGGACCTTATTGGTCAAGATCTTGATCTCTGAATTCAATTCGGAGAACTCCAGGATTCCACTGTCCATCAGGGCGATGGGAGCATCGGAGCTGAGCGAAAACCGTTTCATTTGCTCCAGGTTGTGGAAAAAAGGGGTCCACAGTTTTTGGTTCCTCGAACGATTCACATAAAACAGGAACAGGAATACCAAAAGGATGATCACCAAATAGGAAATGACCACGGCGATCAGGATATTCTCCGATTCCACCACAAGTGCGCGGACCGTGATCCTATAATTTTCACCATTGATGGCGGAGAAGGTGGACAGTTCCCTGAACTCTTCCATTTCATCTTGTGAGGGATCATAGATGATGGTATCCTTTAGCACCTCATTGCCCAACCGGGATACCTTTTGGATCTCGACCACCGGGGACAATTGAAAAGGCTCCGGATTTTCGATCAGGGAACTTTCGATCCGTGCCTCTGTCGAACGGAGCTCTTCCTCCACTTCAGACTGGAGCAGGTTCCTCAGATAGAAATAAAGGGCCACCGTACTGACCAACATCAACAGGGCACTGATCCCCAAAAAAGTTTTGGAGGTCTTTCTGATCAATCGTATTTTTTTCAAGGTATCCCCCATAGATCACTCTTCCACGAACTTATACCCACTTCCGTAGGCCGTTTTGATATACTTGGCCCCTGCTTCGGTCAATTTTTTGCGCAGGTTGTTGATATGGACATAAATAAAATCAAAATTATCCGCAAGATCGCTATGATCCCCCCATAAATGTTCGGCGATGATCTCTTTGGAAAGCACCCGTCCCTTATTGGTGACAAAAAAAAGCAAGAGATCGAATTCCTTACGGGTCAAGGAAAGGGCTTGCTCATTGACATAAGCGGTCCTAGAGCGCGTATCAATGGAAATCTCGTGGAACTCCAAACGGTCATTGCCCCCAAACTTGCCCCTTCTCAAAACCGCCTTTATCCTCGAATTGAGTTCGGCCAAATGAAAGGGTTTGGTCAAATAGTCATCGGCACCCAGATCCAATCCTTCCAGTTTATCGTCCAAGGAATTGTTGGCGGAGATGATGATGGTCGGGGTCTCCGAACGGTTGCGCTTCAACAGTTTTAGGATATCCAATCCACTACCGGTGATCAGGTTGATGTCCAGGACCAACAGATCATATTCATAGAGGTCAATCTTATAGAGGGCCTCGTGGTAGTCTGAAGCCATTTCACAGACATTGCCATCCCTTTCCAAATAGGTGGCAATGGATTTCTGGAGTTCGGTCTCGTCTTCTGCAATAAGGATCTTCATACTGTGCTACTTCAGCTAAAATGGCACTGAATTCTTATTTTTTCAAGTGATACATTAAAATTTCATAGGGTGTCTTTCCCTTAAATGCACCATGTGGTCTATCAAAGTTATAAAAGTCTTCCCATTGCTTTATTTTTTTGTTCAAATCCACGTCGTCGGAGTAGTCCAATAGTTGATAGAACTCCTTTTTGTCCGTGAGGTGCGACCGTTCCACCTTTCCATTGAGCTGGGGTCTTCCGGGCTTTATATAACGGTGCTCCATGCCAAGGTCCTTCACATGCCAATTGAACTTGGATTGGAATTCATGCCCATTGTCGGTTTGGACGGTATGGATTCGGAACGGGAACATACCGACCACATAATCCATAAAGTCAATGGAACTTGATTGGTTGTGCCTTTCATATACTTTCAACGCTCTGATACGTGTGCAATCATCAATCGCCGTGTACTGATACCTTTTTATCTTTTTTCCTTCTTTGGTGTGGAAAACCAAGAACTTGACGTCTACTTGAACATGGTGGCCCGGGGTTTTCTTGGCATAGCGTTTAGGTCCCATCGCTTTTCTGGTAACGGCTCGTTCGAGCGGCTTGATACCATTCCTTTTCAGGGTTCTGTAGACACTTGATTCAGAGACATTGATACTGTGATATCTTTCCAAATACCATTTGATGCGCCATGTGCCAAGTTTGTATTCCTTTCTAAGGTCCAATATCAGATCAACCGTTTTCTGATTGATTCTATTGGGGTAGGTATCAGCTTCCCTCTTTTTCCTTAAAAGACCCTTTGCTCCATGTTTGTCAAACTTTCTTTTCCAATTAAAATAGCTGCTCCTGCTAACATTGAACATTTCACAGGTCTCCTTGACCTTTCCATAATCTTTTGCAAATTCAAGTACTCTTAGTTTGAACTTCCATCTTAAGTATTGCTCAATTTCTCTTGTCTTTTCCATGTCAAAAGTGTCTCTTGATTTATTATCAAAATAGTACACTTTTAGTTGACGTAGTCACA
>NZ_QXFI01000018.1 GCF_003584135.1 Flagellimonas pelagia | reverse complement strand
CTTGCAACAAAAAAATGGACAACCAGTTAAGAGTCATGCCTCTGATGCCTCTGATTTTTGGTTATACATTTCGTTTTCAAATTCCTCTATTGTTTTATAGTCCAATGTCGAGTGTGTCCTGCTTCTATTGTACCAGGTCTCTATCCACTCGAATATCGATAGTTCCGCTTCGGACCTGAAGCTATAGTTTTGATGGTACACCCATTCGACCTTCAAGCTCTTGAAGAAGGATTCCGCCACTGCCTTGTCCCAGCAGTTCCCTTTTCGGCTCATTGATTGTACCACTGGACCATTATGCTCTTTAAGGATATCGGCAAACTCGTAACTGGCATATTGTGAGTTCCTATCGGAATGGAAAATAAGCCTGTCCGTGGTATTGTTCGACCTTATCGCCATCTTCCAAGCGGGAATTATGGTGTCGGCAGTCCCCAAGGTCTTGCCCATCGACCTTCCAACGACCTTTCGTTGGAACGGGTCCATGATCACCGTCAGGTACATCCATCCCTCACCGGTCCTTATGCGGGTCATGTCGGATACCCATACCTGGTTTTTCCTGTGTACCGTAAAGTCACGGTCCAATATATTGGGCGCTATCGGATAATCGTGTCTGCTGTCCGTGGTGACCCTGAACTTTCTCTTTCTTTTGGCGAAAAGCCTGTTGGCCCTCACTATCCTGGCCTCCCTCGGTCTTGAGGCCCCATATCCCCTTTTCAAGAGCTCATCCTGGATCCTTGGTGCCCCGTAACTCCCAAAGCTGTCCTTGAAAATACCATGTATGGCCACCGTCAGGGCCTCGTTCTCCAACCATCTTCTGGAAGGCCCGGTTCAACCAATTGTAATACCCACTTTTGCTTATCTTGAACATTTTGCACATCTTCCCGACAGGAAATTTGAACCTGTGGTGTTTTATGAACCTATATTTTTCCTGTCGCCCTAGGAGAAGATGGCTATTGCCTTTTTTAGGATATCGCGCTCGATCTCCACGCTCCTCAGTTTTTTCTTGAGCTAGGTTTATCTCCCTTTGTTCATCAGTAAGCTTGGGGTTCCCCTTTCCGGGAAAAAACTGTTCTCCCCATTTTTTTTGGCCTCCCTGCGCCAGCGTCCCAATACCGAGGGGTTCAGCCCAAGTTCCCTACATACCTCTGCTGCATTGCCCCTTGCATGGCTCAGTTCGACAGCCTTTTGCTTGAACTCCATTGTGTACTCTCTTTTTTGTTTTGACATGTTTTCAAAGTTAATTCAAACAGTCAACATGCTCTTTTCTCAATGTCCAGTCAAATGTAGTAAGTCCAAAGCGAAAGGGAATAGAGACCAAACCCCTAGGGCAAGGCGCGTTGTTTTTCCAATATAACGGGAAATGAAGATTACGCATAGTGCCTGCCCGCATGGGGCTTGGCTCTCTCCCTGTTTTAAGTTCACTGTCTCATAAAGCCCAGCCCTATATATTTTAGAAAATCGGGGATAGAGGACCGCCAAAATGTCCAATCATGCCCACCATCAATGATGCGGAACTCATGGTCTATTTTCATGTTTCGTAATGAGACATGGGCCGCGGCATTACCTGTATATAGAAAATCATCATCGCCGATGTTAAAGTAAAGTCTTAATTTCAGGTTATCCTTTGCTATTGTATTAATCAATTTCATGGGGTTGTTGGCATCCCAATGGCTAGTATCCGGGTTTTCAGAATCTACATCCATCCCATAAAGGTTTTTAGCCAGTCCTTTCCACATGGGGTTTTTGGTCATTGGATCATCCATTGAAATAATTGCCGCACTGAGTGGCACACAGGTACCGAACATATCATGGTGTTTCACCCCATACAAAAAGGCGCCATAGCCACCCATTGAATTGCCTACAACGGCCCGGTGTTCCTTTGTCTTTTTAATCCTATAGGTTTTTTCGACCATTGGTATAAATTCTTGAAAGAACATATCTTCAAACCTTGAATTGCCTTGGAAATCATTGATGTAAAAATACTGCCCTCCATCAGGCATTATTACAATTGAAGGAGGGATTTGTGCCTTCTCAATGGCAGAATCCATGAAATGGTCTATAAGCCCATATTGTACCCAAACATTTTCATCACCCCCATAACCGTGCAAAAGATAGATTACAGGGTAGCTTCTTGTAGAGTCATCATAACCGGTTGGCAAATAAACGGTATAATCAACCTCTTTGCCCAAAATGGCGCTTTTTACCGACTGTCCTTCCAAAACTTTTCCCTGGCCAAAACAAAACATCGTGCTTAGTAGAGTTATGGCAATTGAAGTAATAGAACTTCTTGATTTTTTCATTTTTTGTTATTTATAGATTATCCAAGTTGATCTTTTTGCTGCCGAACAAAGGGGCATAGGTCCGAGCCTCGGCAAAAGTCAGTCGATTCCGCAAATAAACGATTTGGGCATGTACTCGTGTAAAAGGGGTGTCAATCTCAGGTGGGATATCATACCATTCGTCATCAAAAATCAAGATAACGCTTCTATTTCCAGGTAATGCGCCCGGGGTGAGCACTCCGTGCAACTTTGGGGCTGGGTCACCTTCGTTGGCATAATGGACATATTGGGGGCCTCGGGGGAACCACATACCTGCACCACCCGATGTTTCTACCATGAGTTGGCCCAATTGGCTGTTCGAAAGCTGGTTTTCCAGCGAACGTAGTGATCTGGCCAAGTGAAAGGCCCCCTGACTGTGTCCCAACAAAAGTACCCTGGTCTCTGTATCAATGATTTCGAGCACACTCTTTTCAATAGCGGCCTCCACGACCTCGTTGGTGGGCAAGATGATTTCAAGAGCATCCAGTTTTCCTCCTTTGGTGCCATTGTGTATGCCAACAACGGGGCGACCTGTAAATTCTGCAATTTCAAGCATGCTTTTGAACTGTCTTGTCACATCGTTGCCGGCACCGTTGATAAACCATATGGGTTCGTCGTTTGTGATTGTTTCTGGGTATACTGGGGGCACATCCAGAATACTGGTGGTCCGATAATCAAAAAGTAAGGTGTCCGCCCCTACGTAGTAACCATCAAATTGAATGTCTTCGGACATGTTGCCGAACAGCGATACTTTATCCGACTCGGTTAGGTTTTTGGAAGCATTCAGGTTTTCTTCCTCAAAAGATGTGTCCGAGCAGGAGGCGAACAATAGCAATGACAAAAATGCCGTTCCAAAAAATAAGCGATTGATTTTCTTCATAGTTAAATTGATTTATATAATTTTTGTTAAAATTCTAATATGTATAGGTCACTTCATTGGGCAAATACCCGATTCTATGGGCATTGATGATAAGTGTCTGTCCCTTTTCCAAATTAATGGTTTCTCCTAGGTAGATCTTCCATGGCTTGTGCACATCAACAAGTTCAATGGTCTTTTCTTGGTCGATTGTAAAACCAAAATCCCAACTTTTGGCCCTACGCCTTGATTTCGCGTCAAGGAGGTCACCTTGGTCAACTATGCGATAACCGATCGAAGCTCCTTTAGTAGCACATTCTATAGTAACCCCATTTTTGTTACCTATTATTTTCGGGGGAGATGTTTTAGGAGGTTCCTTTGTGTTTTTCCACCAATTGTTGAATACCATCTCTTTTTCGCCGACCGAGGATAGGTCGCCCACTTTTGTTATCCAATCAAAAAGAGTTTCTTTAAGTTCTTTCTTTTTTGCCGCATATTGGGGCTCTTCCGCAATATTTAACAACTCATTGGGATCCATTTTCGTGTGATAGAGTTCTTCGGAAGGTTTATTTCCGGCAAACCAGTCCAACAGATAGGGGTTATCTAAATTTCCCTCTTTATAGAGTTCCAATATTTCTTTCATCGTGGGTATGCCCTTTCTGTATTGCAGGTCTTGGTATTTGGGGAGTTCTGGCATAAAGTTGTACACATACCTGAAGTCACCGTCGCTCACAGACCGTACCCTATCATATTTATTTGCCATACGGTCTCTCGCCGCAAAGACATACTTTCTTCCTTCCGAAGATTTGTATGCCCCCAGAAAAGCGGTTCCCTGAAGATGGTCGGGAGGCTTGATACCCGCTATGGAAAGCATTGTTGGTGCCAAGTCCACTGCACTGATCAACCTATCGTCTTTGGTGCCGGAAAAACGGTTTTTGGGAAATTTAATGATTAAAGGTATATGCGTCCCCCTTTCAAGAATTTCCCGCTTGGTCCAAGGCATGCATCCACCATGATCGCTAAAAAATATCACATAAGAGTCATCATAGACTTGATCTTTTTTTAACTTGTCAACAATCTCGCCCACAGCCTGATCCATTTGTTCGATACGGGTATAGAGAACTGCCATATCTTTGCGCACAGTTTCGGTATCGACGTAATATGGAGGCAACTTCATGTCATTGGGGTCGAAAAAAATGCTGTCTGGCGACGCCATCAACTTTGATTCGTGTGTGACAGCCAAGTTGAACACACTGAAGAACGGAACGTTTTTAGGCCTATATTCATAAGAAGCCGCTGGGCTACTGTCATCCCAAACTGTAACCGGCACTTCAAACTGATAATCTTCTTTATAGTTGTTTGTCGTATAATAGCCCCGTGCCCTTAGATATTCAGGAAAAGCCTTTACATTGTCCGGCAAAACGGCTGAATAGCTTGGCAGGCCTTCCGGCATAAAAATTGTTGAGTTAGAAAGGGTGCGCATGTGTTGTGTGCCTATAGAAATTGCATGCATGCCGGTAATAATGGATGATCTACTAGGTGCGCATACCCCGGACGTGGTATATGCTTTTGTAAAAACAACCGCATCTTGAGCCAGAGCATTTATGTTAGGGGTTTTCGCAATTGAATCGCCATATACTTCCAAAAAAGGGGAAATATCCTCGCATACTATCCAAACTATATTCGGGCTTTGCTGAGAAAACATCACCTTACACATAAGAAAAACCAATAAGATGGCAACCATAAGCAACAACCTAGTCGTTCCTTGACCTATTTTTTTAAGATGACTTTTCATGTCTGCAGAGTTTTAACTTGTTGGTCGCCCATTTTTAGTAAGAGATGAAAACCCTTTTTTTATAGACATCATTTTTTGTTTTCTTGACACTCTTAGCCCTTTTGAGCTGGGCACCCAACTTCTCATATCATTAAAAAGTTAATTTGTAAAAAAATTTATCATTGTTATCAATTCTTTATTTTTTTTATACATTAGTTGCGATAATTTCAATAATGGGACATGATAATATTCCATTTACTAATTATGATTTTGTCAATCGGCAAATTTGCCATACCATTTGGATTACGGTATCAATGGGAAGAGAAAAAAAAATAGACCAAGTACTAGACTCTATAGAGAAACTGCTCTGGAAAGATCTGAAGAAAGGCTGTTTGGCATCTTTGGGGTCTCTATATGACCTTTACGTTGACAAACTTTTTGCCTATGGGTACAAAATCAGTGGAGATAGAGCTAAAGTTCAAGATGAAATCCACAATCTTTTTCTAGACCTTTATAGATACCACAAGAAATTATCGGATGTCAAAAACATAGAGGCCTATTTGATAATGTCCCTTAAAAGAAAACTCATTAAGCAAAGCGACCATAAGATCAAGAGTTTGGAGAGCGAATTGGAAACCTTTAACAATAGTTACTCTACTGCAGGCCTGACGGTTATTTCACATGAGGAAGAAATGATCGAAGATGAAAAAGAAAATGAACTGTCAAAGAGGCTAAAAAAAATAATGGTTAATTTAACGGATCATCAACGAAAGATACTTCGACTTCGTTTCGCCCAAGAAAAGACATATCAACAGATCGCCGGAGATTTGGGACTTTCTGTTGCTTCTGCCAGAACGCTGGTTTACAGAACGTTAAAAACGATCCGCGACACGGCCTTAACATTGTTCTTTTAAAAAAGCGTTTTTTTTTGTCTATAAATATCAAAAACTGCCCTCTTATATATGGACGGTAAGTTCCATTTACCCCATAATTACAAATAAAGTATGAACTTTAGCGAGAACGAACCACTTTCCGACTTAGAGCGGACAAAGCTTAAGAGCCGTATTATAAGATCGGCCAAACTTCTAAGAAAAAATGCAAAAAGGCAACGAAGGGCAACGTTGTTGTACGGTGCGGCGGCATCGATAGCGCTGTTGTTTGCTGTTTTTACCGTTTTTGACAAATCTAGCGAACAGTCATTGCAGGATTATATTGATGAAAATAAATCAATTGTTGACTTTGGCAGTAGCAGCCAAGTAATCGTGGTGCTCGGAGAGAGAGAAAAAATTCAACTAAATGAAAAGAACAACACATTAAGGTACTCGTCAACGGGAAAAGATCTGCACGTGGGAACAGGTGAAAAATATAGACAAACTATAGAAGATGAAAAAAAACCTGTATTCAACACGATACTGGTGCCCTTTGGAAAACGTACCGACGTGACCCTTTCTGATGGAACGAAAATATGGATAAATTCAGGGTCTAGGCTTATCTACCCTGCGTTTTTCAGGGATAAGGAGCGGGAGGTCTTTCTCGAAGGTGAGGCCATATTCGAAGTTGCACATAACCCATCAAAACCCTTTCGGGTGATCTCGACCAATCAGGAGATCAATGTATTGGGAACCGTTTTCAATGTCAGCACTTATCCCGATGATGAAATGGCTAGTACAGTTCTTAAGAGCGGCAGTGTTTTGGTGACCTATGACCATGATGACGAAAAGTCTTTTAAGATGGCCCCGGGCACAATGGCTGGCTATAATACCAAAACCAAAGAAATAGAAATGCACGATGTGAACATTGATGAATATTTTGGGTGGAGAGAAGGCTTCCTAAATCTGAAAAACCGTGATTTGGAATATATCACCACAAAATTGTCGAGATATTATGGTGTGGAAATTTTCATAAAGGAAAATCATTTAAAAACAGAAACATTTTCTGGAAAACTTGACTTAAAGGAAAATCTGGGGCAAGTCATACAAACTATAGGAGAAGCATCTAACTTTTTTGCGGAATATCAAACCGACAAAATCATACTGGCCTCCACCAAGTTAAATTTAAAAGATACAGTGCCTATGAAATAAAATATACAGAATGAAATGAAAACCGACAGATGTTGGCGCATCTGCCGGTAAAATGTATTACCGAAGTAATAACTAAACTGAACTCTAAAATTATGAATAATTACTTAAGTATTGCCCATGTTCTAGGCAAATTAAATGGTCAATCCATTTCAATAAAAATAATGAGGTCCTTTCTTTGTTACATATTATTGGGGTTAACCGCTCTCTATGCAAACCACTCTTACTCACAGACCAAGTTTAATCTTGACCTTAAAAATGTAAGTTTAGAGACACTATTCAACCAGTTACAGGATGAAAGCGAGTACATCTTTTTTTACAAAGATGGTATTTTGCCCAATGATAATTCAATTACTCTCAAGAAAAACAATATAACCTTACCTAACGTTCTTGACTCTTTATTAGAATCGTACGGTCTAGGTTACAATATTATTGGCAGACAAGTAACAGTCTTTAAAGATCAAACCTATCATATACCAAACACCGACGCCGTTTTTTTTCAAGATTTTACGGTCAGCGGAACGGTTTTGGATGATTCAGGAGTTCCTTTGGCAGGAGCAAATATCATCGAAAAGGGAACCACGAACGGCACCCAAACCGATTTTGATGGAAATTTTTCGATCAAGGTAACTGACGGTGATGTCATATTGACCGTATCCTATATCGGGTTCACTACGAAAGAAATCCCTGTCAACGGACAATCGGTTTTGAACATTGTTTTGCAGGAAAGTACTGCCGTCCTTGATGAAATCGTGGTTGTCGGCTATGGAACGCAGAAGAAAAGTGACTTAACTGGGTCCGTGGCGTCATTGGGTCAAGACGACATGAACCCGGGGGCGAACGTATCCGTGGACCAAATGATGCTAGGTAGGGCTGCTGGGGTACAGATAAACCAAGCCAGTTCAGCCCCTGGAGGTGGGTTGGCAATTAGGATCAGGGGCTCCAACTCTTTGAATGCCAGTAACGAGCCTTTGTATGTAATAGATGGGTTCCCGATTGACAACAGCCCCAACCTTGGTTCTGGCGGGGTGGCCGAAGTAGGTCAAAACCTGAGCCCTAGGAATCCCTTGAATTCCCTGAATCCAGCTGATGTGGAATCGATAGAGATTTTAAAGGATGCCTCAGCAACGGCAATTTACGGTTCAAGAGGGGCAAATGGGGTAATTTTGATCACTACCAAGAAGGGAAGCAAAGGCAAGGTAAATGTCACGTATGATGTATATGCAGGTATCCAATCGGTCGCTGAAAAAATCGATGTGCTTTCCACCTCACAATACATAGATGCCATAAACGACTTGTCAATTGCACAAGGAAACGCAGTGGTTTTCAACAATGAGGATATTTCAAGAATCGGCAGGGGGACCGATTGGCAAGATGAAGTCTTTCGCTCGGCTCCTTTGACCAATCACAACCTGGCTGTGAGCGGGGGCAGCGAAAACACAAACTATTATGCCTCATTCAACTATTTTGATCAAGAAGGTGTTGTAAAAAATACGGGGATAAAAAGATATACCGGAAGAATAAACCTTGAGACAAAAATTGGGAACAAGACCCAGATAGGCCTAAACTTCAACACAAGTTTGGTCAAGGACAACAACAATGTCGATGGCGTCAATACCAATGAGCAAGCAGGGCCTATTTATTCTTCATTGTTATATGATCCTACGGAGACCATATTTAATGACGATGGTACTTTTAGCCAGTCGGCGAATCTGACTGTCAACAATCCAGTTACCTTGATAAATGCCATCATTAGCGAGAGCGAGACCAATAGAACATTCGGAAGTGCTTTTTTGAACTACGATTTCACTGAAGATCTTTCAGGCAAGTTCAATTTCGGGACCGACAGACAAACATCGAGACGTGACATTTACAATACCACCCAGACCATTCGTGGCGGTGCCGCTGGCGGTATCGCGAACATCAACGTATTGGAACGCTCCAACTATCTGTTCGAGTACACGATGACCTATGACAAAGCTTTTAACGAAGACCATGCACTTACGGTATTGGGTGGTATCACCTTTCAAAAGTTCAGTTCGCGGTTCTTTTCCGGTAATATCAGCGGTTTTCCGACAGATGATATCAAAACTAACAATTTGGCACTGGGCGACACCAATACGGATGTACTCTCTAGTGGCAAGGAAGAAAATACCTTGTTGTCATATCTAGGCAGGGTGAACTATAACCTTTTTGACAAATTTTTATTTACCGCCTCAATAAGGGCGGATGGGTCATCAAGGTTTGGAGAGAACAACAAATGGGGTTATTTTCCATCCTTTGCCTTGGGCTATAAACTTGACCAAGAAGAATTTATTCCCGATAGTTTCAGCCAGTTCAAGCTACGGGCGAGTTGGGGTCAGACAGGTAACCAGGAAATTGGCAACTATGCATCGCAACTGACCTTTGGAACAGGACCCAACGTAGTGTTTGGTGGCACCATTTCAGGCAGTGTCTCCCCCCAGCGTATTCCAAATCCAGACCTTAAGTGGGAAACCACCGAACAACTCAACATCGGTCTTGATTTCGGTATTTCAGGGGGCAGATTCAGTGGTAGTTTAGATTATTTTTCAAAAGAATCGAAGGATTTGTTGTTTGACCTTCCATTGCCATTTGCTTCCGGTTATTCATCAATATTGACAAATGTAGGCGAAGTTAAGAACAGTGGGGTTGAGTTTCTTTTTAACTCGACCAACATAGTGACCGATGATTTTAAATGGGATACTTCATTGAATTTTTCCGCCATTAAGAATGAAGTGGTGGATTTGGGACGAATTGAAAGTATTGTGACGGGAAGTGTACAAGCAGTGGGCAACACGGCGATCATTCAAGAAGGTGATCCCCTGGCCTCCTATTATGGATATGTTGTCACCGGCATTTTTCAGGAAGGTGACGATATAGCCAATTCACCACAGCCCACAGCCCAGCCAGGCTTTCCAATTTTTGAAGATAGAAATGGAGATGGGGCCATTACGCCTACCGACCAGACCATTATAGGCACCCCATATCCTGATTTTACCTATGGTATACAAAATTCAATTTCCTACAAGAATTTGACGTTGGACTTCTTTTTTCAAGGTCAGGCAGGTGTCGACCTATTGAATATCAACCTGATAGAGTCTCTCTATCCTGCAAACTTCAGAAGAAACCGACTTGCGCACCAAATATTGGATCGATGGACGCCCCAAAATACAGGTGCTAAATGGCCATCAGGGGTAAACCCCAATGCCTATGGTGCAGGAAAAGTGAATACCCTGACCATTCAAGATGCATCTTACCTGCGTTTGAAAAATGTCAGGCTATCGTACAACGTTCCAGTTCAAAATATTGATTTTTTGAACTCACTTCAAGTCTATGTGACCGGCCAGAACCTGTTTACAATTACTGATTATGTGGGATTTGATCCTGAGGCTAATTCATTCGGTAGAAGTAACGTTAGGATCGATTATAGTAGTTATCCCCTGGCAACAACCTATATGTTGGGTCTTACTGCCAATTTTTAGGTCAAACAATTAAAAAAATCATAATTATGAAAACTTATTATTATAGAATAGCTCTCACTATAATGCTGTCTGGCCTGCTGGGCTGTGAAGAACGTTTGGAGGAAGAGGTGTTCTCTGAGCTCTCGCCCTCAACACTTTTTACCTCTGAGCAAGGTCTCAGCTCCTTATTGAATGCAGCTTATGCCTATTCGCATAGGGCTGGGGATGATGAATCCTGGTCCCCTTATTATTTGGGAACCATGCCAGCCGGTGAGGTATGGGGCGCTGGTGGGTCGATTGAAAGTGTATGGCAATCATTGATCGATTACAATTGGGACAGCAACCATGGCCAATTGATTCCTGTATGGATAGTGTACTTTAGTTCCATTCGTGATGCGAATCTGGTCCTGGACAACCTGGACAATGATTCTTTTTCGAATGATTTTAAGCAGAGAACGGAAGCCGAGGCCCATTTTATAAGGGGATGGGCCTATTCGGAGCTTTACAAGCTTTTTGGTAGGGTGCCGATTTATCGGTCTTCTACTGATGATCCTTTGCTGCCCCGATCAACTGACGAAGAGACTCAGGCCTTTATAGAGCAGGAACTGTTGGGGGCAATAGCCACTTTACCCAACCAACCTCCGGCCTTTGGAAAAGCATCCAAAGGCGTGGCCATGTCGGTCTTGGCAAAGTTTTACCTGAACACCAAGCAATGGCAAAAAGCGGCCGACATGTCCTCGGGCGTTATCGATTTGGGACTGTACAGTCTTTTACCCAATTACTCAGACGTGTTTGAAATATCGAACGAGGGCAATGCCGAGGTCATTTGGGCACTTCCCAAAGATGCTGCTGGGGCGGGCCAGTTTATGAATGCGCTGATTTTCCCACCGGATTATCCAAGACCTTTCCCGAACAATTCTGTATTTGCTGCACGCACTTACTTATTTGATGATTTTGTAAACTCCTTTGAGGCGACAGATACTAGAACCAGCCGTATAATAACCGAATGGCAGAGTACGGCAACCGGTGAACTGGTAATGGGGTTGGGCAACGATCAATCACACCCCTATAAATTACCTTTTGACCCAAATGCCGTGGGAGCGTCAGCTGGCAATGATATTATTGTCATCAGGTATGCGGACATATTGTTGACAAGGGCAGAAGCACTCAATGAACTCAATGGTCCCACCCAAGAGGCCATCGACCTGATCAACGAGGTCAGGAACCGGGCCGGTGCCACCCCCTTGAATCTGGGAAGTTTTGGCAAAGATTCCTTAAGAGATGCCATATTGAGTGAAAGGGAGTGGGAATTTTACTTTGAAGGAAATGCGAGGGAAGACCAAATAAGACACGGGGTCATGATTTCTAGGGCCCAAGCAAGGGGGAAAAATGCCCAGGATTTTCATGTGCTCTATCCGATTCCCCAAAGAGAACTGGATGCCAATTCAAATTTGGAACAAAATCCTGGATATTAAAAACATCAGTGTTCTTTTTGGGAGTCGAGAATATAATATATAATGAAAAGAAAAGTATTCCAGATTAATTTAATGGTCGGCCTACCTCAAGGTTTCTTCCAACCTTTTCGCTTTACTGAAGTCTATCTTGGTAGACTTCTGTGGATTTACCAGGCCTTGCTTGAATATTAAAAATTAAATTTAGATGAAAGTAAATACGATTAGATTCATGAACATAAAGCTGTTTTTGACACTTGCCTTCTTGTCATGGGTTGGCACCTGCACGGGACAACAAGCCAATGTCGACCAAGTTACACAGAGAGAAGACGTACCTCCGAACTTTGTTGTCATTTTTGCCGATGACCTTGGGTATGGTGATTTAAGCTCATATGGGCACCCTACAATACACACCAAAAACCTGGACCAAATGGCGGTCGAAGGCCAAAAATGGACGAACTTCTATGTTGGGTCGAGCGTATGCACACCCAGCAGGGCAGCATTGATGACCGGGAGATTGCCCATCAGAAATGGAATGACCAGTAAGGTGAACCGTGTTCTTTTTCCCGATTCCCATAAAGGATTGCCGCAAAGTGAGATAACCTTGGCCGAACAATTAAAAAAAGTCGATTATGTGACGGCTTGCATTGGCAAATGGCATTTGGGACATAAAGAGGAGTATTTGCCAACGAGCCAAGGGTTCGACTATTATTTTGGTATTCCTTACAGCAATGACATGGACAACATTATTCCATTCAGGTCAACTCAAGGGTATATTGATTTTTGGAAATCGGAAGAGAGGAAAGATATAAATACTTTCAATGTTCCACTGATGCGCAATACGGAGATAGTGGAGCGCCCAGCTGATCAGAACACATTGACAAAACGTTATAATGAAGAGGCGGTACAGTTCATAAGGAAGAACAAGGAAAAACCTTTTTTCCTTTATTTGGCCCATAATCTTCCACATGTGCCCCTTTTCGCATCAAAGGACTTTCTGGGCACCAGCGATAGGGGGCTCTATGGCGATGTTGTTGAAGAAATTGACCATGGGGTGGGACAAATATTGGCCGAATTAAAAAATAGTGGCCTAGATAAGAATACAATTGTAGTCTTCACCTCAGACAACGGACCATGGCTCATCATGAACCAAGAAGGTGGAAGTGCAGGGTTATTGAGGGAAGGAAAAGGATCTACATGGGAAGGGGGTATGCGTGAGCCATGTATTTTTTGGGGACCAGGCCGAATCCAACCTGGTTTGGTCACCCAAATTGGCACCACCATGGATTTGTTTACCACTTTCAGCAAATTGGCAAACGTGCCATTGCCCGAAGATCGACAGATGGATGGAAATGACCTTGGGCCAACACTCTTTGAAAAAAAACCAAGTGAGAGAAAAGAAGTGTTTTATTACAGGGGAGATGAGCTTTATGCGGTTAGGCTGGGAGCCTTCAAAGCCCATTTCATAACGGAAGGTGCCTATGGCCCACCGATGCGTGAAGAACATGACCCCCCACTCCTATACAATCTTGAAGTGGACCCATCTGAAAAATATAATGTTGCCGAAAGTAACCCTGATGTCATTGAGCAAATCAAAGCCTTGGTCAAAATCCATAATTTAAATTTGGTCAAAGGGGAAGATCAGTTGAAAGACAGGGGTTGACCTTTGAATTATCAATTAAATTTCAAACTAGTTTTAATTTATCAATATACAATATATATATGAAAAAACGAGGTCAAATTCAATGTGTGGTTATTTTATTGCTTCTATTAGGCGGGGGCATAGTAGCACAGGACCAAAAAAGCAACTATTCGCTGGTGGAGATTCCGGCTCCATCACTTAAGGATAATTTAATAGGCACGAAAGATGTGCAAAAGATTGGGGTTTATTTACCACCGTCTTACTTAGACTCAGATCAATTGTTTCCAGTTGTCTATTTTTTGAACGGTTATACCGTTGAGGCTGGCGAATATCCCAAAACGGAGGCTTTTGACAGTTATATGAAGAATAGTAAAGAACACGAGTTCATCTTAATAGAACTCAACGGCCATAATCTGTTTGAAGGGTCGATGTATGCCAATTCACCTGTTTCGGGAAATTGGGAAGATTTTATTGTAAGAGATGTCATTACTTATGTTGACAGCCATTACAAAACTTTGGCGAAACGGGAATCTCGTGGAATAAGTGGACATTCAATGGGCGGAGGTGGAACAATCAATATCAGCTTAAGGCATCCCGAGGTATTTTCTGTGGCCTATGCCATGAGTCCTGCCGTTTTGGCAAATGATAATTTATTGAATGGTATGTTTAAGAACGATTCGACCTTGGTGCAGGTTCAGAATTTATCCGAAAAAATGGTAAATGTGAGGGATGAGGATTTTTCTGAAACCTTGCAACAAGAATTAAAATCGTATGACCGAAAGATAACGAGCATATTTGGTATTCTTGCCTTTGGATCTGCATTCTCTCCCGATCTTTCACAACCCTTAAAGATTGCATTCCCGTTTACGATGAATGCCGATGGCACCTTTTCCAAGAAAGAAGAAGTCCTAGAGAAATGGGTAGCTGGTTTTGGGAATTTGGAAGAAAAAGTGAAAAATTACAAGAACAATTTAACCCAGTACAAAAAAATTGCATTGAGTTGTGGCTATCAGGACGAAACTCCCGGATTGCTCGAAGGTTCAGTTTATTTCTCTACATTGTTGAAAGAGGAAAAAATACCACATAGCACCTGCTGGTACACCGGCAAACATAGTGACAAGGTCAGTGAGCAACTCATCGGTGAGGTATTTCCGACTATGTCCGCTTACCTACATGGTGAAAAGTAATATGATAGGTTGATTTTGAGTTAGTTTTTTTAAGGGAGCGCAGCTTGTCTGCGCTTTTTTACTTTTGCTTCCAGTTCCTGTCCTTATGCTGATTTTCTTATTATGAACTAATACATTCACACCGTGAAACCAACAGATTCGAAAAAGACTTTTAAGTGGGATTGTAAAATGCCACACCTGAAAGTATTGGCTTTTTTATTTATTTTTTTGACATTTTTCTTTACAGTCCATGGCCAAGGTTCTGAGTTACTTTGGCTCGAAAATGATTCCATTAGGGTATCAATAAGCAAAAAAGGGGCTGAACTTCAAAGCATAAAAGGCAAAATCAGTGAGTTTGAGTACCTATGGCAGGGCAATGGTGAATATTGGGCGGACAGGGCTCCCATAATGTTTCCAGTAAATGTCAGATTCAGGGACAACGAATTTTATTTTCGGAACGTCAAATACGATATGCCGAAAATGGGAATTTTAAAAGAGCGCTTTATGACAGTAAAACATAAATCAAATGATGAGGTTACATTAAGTTTTGTTCCCAACAAAGAAATATTGCATGAAAACTATCCCTTTTTGTTCAAAATTTCAGTTCGATATAAATTGACCGATAATACCATCTTGAACGAATACGTCATCAGAAATGACGATACCCATAGCATGTATTTTGCACTTGGGGGGCATCCTGGGTTTAATCTGTCACTTGGTCAACCAAATGATAGAAAAAAGCATGAGTTGTTTTTTTATAAATCCCTTTCTGCCCAAAGAGAACTAATTAAAAATAGTCTTCTGAAAGATTCGGTAGCCCCCTTTTTACAAAATGAGACAACTCTTGGATTTGATGATGACAGGATACCTAATACTGGGATTTTCATCAAAGATTCAGTTATCACTAAAATTGGTCTGGCCAAATCTGGCCAAAAACCATACATAAGTTTGATTCTGGGTAATTTTCCGAATGTCAATATTTGGAGCCCTCCAGGATATCCGTTTGTGTGCATTGAGCCTATGGCCTCACATCATGATTTTGAGGATTCTCCAAAAGATATTGAAAAAAAGTCACACCTCGTCACATTGAAACCGGGCGAAACCGTTAAGTATTATTTTTTAATACAAATAGACCAAAGCCTTTAAACAACAATCTACATATTATCAAAACATGGTTTTGCATTTGCTTCTAATGCCTAATTATGTAACGAATTTATGGTGTTTTGTGTTTCGTTTCTGCTTTTCTAAAGAAGGTAATTACTGGCAGTGCCTGTTGTCTTTGGCGTTACTTTAAAACATGAAATATTACATTTGAGGTTTATTGAGAAAATTTGATAAGTTTTGGAATAACCATTTTTCAATATAAGTCATAAACACGACCTTGCTTCAGTAGGTTATTTTGCATATGAAGTGATTTAAACTTTTTTTGGACGAGAGATAGTGTAAGGTTCCCCTAAAGCAAAGCGTCCATAAATATACTTTCTTTTGTGAAATGGCTGTCCATTAGCAATTAGGGAAAGCTGGATTTCCCTCGGCTTTCCAAAATTTTTTCGGTGGCCTGTTGCCCAATGATTCATGTGGTCGGACATTGTTGTATTCCCGGAACCATCTCTGGGTCTGGTCCCTGACCAGATCAAGCTCCGTGAACAGATAAGCATCCAAAACCTCTTTACGGTAGATGCCGTTGAACCTCTCGACCAAAGTGTTCTGGGTCGGTTTTCCCGGTTGGAAATACCGGATCTCGACACCGTTCTTTGTGGCCCATGTATTGAAAATGGCCGAAGTGAACTCAGGGCCATTGTCCACGCGGATGGTCTCCGGTGAACCCCTCCATTCGATGAGCCTGTCCAGTTCTCTTGTTATCCTCCTCGCACTGAGCGAAGTGTCGACGGTGGACACCAGGGGTTCCCTGTTTAGGTCGTCGATTACGTTGAAGACCCTGAACGATTTTCCGTTGGTCAAGGTATCCTGCATGAAATCGGCACTCCATGTGATGTTACAGTCCACGGGGTGTATATGTGGGCTCTTTACCCTTTCGGGCAACCTTCTCTTTCGCTTTCTTCGAATGTTCAGCCCCATCAACACATAGACCCTGTAGACTTTTTTGTGGTTCCAGCCGTGGCCCATTGCCCTGAGCATATGGAACATCTTTCTGAACCCGTAGGTCGGGTGACCTTCGGCCAGCTTTTCCAAAGAATCCATAATCACTTCGTCTTCGGGCTTCCTCTTGAAACGGTAATAATAGACCGACAGACTAAGGCTCACCGCCCCACAGGCCGCCTGATACTCAACCCTACCTCTTTGGCCAGGTATCCGACAGCTTCTCGCTTCTCGGCGGGCTTAGCTTTTTTCGATAAGGTTCTTCAGGGCGTTGTTCTCAAAGGCAAGATCGGCTTACATGCGCTTGAACTCGGCAAGTTCCGACTCCATCTCCTTCATCTTCTTGAGTTGGTCTACTCCCATGCCCCCCTTATTTTGCCTTCCAGTTGTAAAAGGTCGGTTGGCTGATACCGTGCTCGCGGCATATCTCGGCAACGGTCTTTCCCTTTTCTTGTGCCGTTAGGACCTTGATGATCTGTGTCTCGGTGAATCTGCTTTTTTTCATTGCCTCAAATTTAAACGTTGAACTCTAATTTCCAACGCTTCGTTTTTCAGGGAACCTTACAGACTTCTGAGATCAGTGTTACCATACTTAAATTCCATAGTCCATGCACAAAGTACACGATAAAGATACTATTGAAATGGAGATAGTTCCGCAGATTTTTCTTTCCCAAAGTGGTTTTCCACCGACAGCCCCGATTTCTGAAATTATCAATGCCATCCTAGTCTAGTTGAAGAGCGGTGCGTAAGGAAAGGAAGAGGCGCAAAAATGACCAATGCACTTTATCTGATCGCTAGGCGAGTTTATGGGCTAGCTCGTCAAGTTTTTGTTTGTAATTGTCCCTGTCCCTGTCCTAAGGATGGGGGCAATTATAATACATGACGGTTGTCAGTCTATTTTTGGATAAACCTGTTGGTGTAATCTTCGGTTACAATACCTTTTATGGTGTTGATTATGAGATGTTGTAGAATCTCGTGCTGGGTATATTTATCAAACAGACTGGTTTTACCAAAAGCGATAGTGTTCAAATTCAAAAAGTACAGTTCACAAACCAATCTCAAGTTCACCTCATTTTGAATAAAGCCCAATTTTTGTGCATCGACAAAGAGTTCGTAAATAGTTTTATTTACCAAATCATTTCGAAAGCTATAATAGAGATCATAGGCCTTAGGGTAATATTTCTTTAGTCCGAAAAGGAACGTGGGACTGAAAAATTTTAAATGTTCGAAACCCTTTTTGTATATCAGTATTATCTTTTCCAGAGGATCTTTACAGAAAGCAATCTCCGATTCTTGGATCTCCCTTGAATATCTTTGCAGTAGATAGACCGTACTCTCTTGAACCAATTCTTCTTTTTTCCTAAAATAATTGTAGATGGTCTTCTTTGATATGCCAAGCTGATTTGCCAACTCATCGAGTGTGAACCGTTTACTCCCAAATTGAGCGAAGTTTAAGGCGGAGCATGCAACAAGTTCGGATTTACAGATCATTGGGTTAAATTATTAAGGCAACATAAAGTTACGTATTTATAACGATAGCGAAATATGATAAAGATCACCAAAATGATAAATAATATTAGGTCGTTAAACCTTTTGTTTCGGTTCTTTCTAGTCAAATATAACTGGTCTTAAATTTCAATAGCATTTTGGATAGACCAAATAATGCCGGGTACTTTAAAATCCCAAATTGAGGCACTTAACTTCCATCTTCTTTGGCTCCATAGCCAAAGTTCCGGCGATTTAAAGATCACGTTTTCCAATGCCTCTGCATAGTCTTCTATAATCCCATTGATTCTCACGGAAACGGGACTTTCCGTTATCAAACTAAAAATGTAGTCCATAGTACCCTCTTTTTATTTTTTTGTAAGAAGGGAACAAAACAACTTCACTGGTTTTTTTGGCAAGCTTTTCGGCCCCTAGAAAAAAGCTGTTTCCCTGTTCAAAAAATGGCAGCAATGTTTGGTACTGATTCTGACAGGGCTTTGATCGCCGATGATGCAGTTCAACATAATGACATTCTTTCGTTCAAGGTCGATAATGGTCCTATATCCCTTGGTGGATTCAATGCAATGGACACCAAATCGTTCTCTGATAATTTTAAATAGGCTATTGAAATAGTGGTTTTTAATTGGTTTGTATAAAGTGTCTGATCGGTAAGGAAAAAAAGTGGTAGGAATATCAACCATTCCCAATTTCCCTGATGGGCAGTGTAAAGCAAAATATTTTTATTCTCGCTTAAATAATGTTCTACCAAATCCGGATTCTCTATACGCAAACGTTTCATTGCCGACCTTTTACTGATGGTCAATGTCTTAATCGATTCGACAAGTATATCACAGAAATGCCGATAGAAGTTCTTTTCAATTTTTCTCAGTGTAATTTGTGGTTTTTGAGGAAAGGATTTTTTGATATTGTCCGAGACTAAGTTCCTTCTATACTTCATGAGGTAATAGACCACTACAAACAATATGTCCGATAACAGGTACAGAACAGGCATCGGCAGGGTCGAGATGGCATAAAAAGGCAAATATCTAATCTTGGGCAGCATCTTGTTTTTCATTACAAAAAAATTATAATGGCACAGGCAACAAATAATTAGTTTCCTTTTTTCTAAAGGCCGGCCTACGATTTATTTTTTGATTCCTTTCACGAACATTTTTAATGCGCTTTCATATTGTCTCTGCAATAGAGAATACTCAATTTCCGTGATATTTATTGTGTCTTTTTTAATAAGTACATTGTGCCGCAACCCTTGGAAAATGGCAATGAACAATTGCGAATAATAAGCAATATCAAGATTTTCAAAATCTTGGGCGGCAATACCTTTTTCCAATATTTTACTCACAAGTCGTATTTCTTCTTTGCGAAGGTTTTCGAATAGGCGGGCGTAAACGGGTTTTAAACTGTTTATAGATTCCAGGCTCAAAGAACTGAGGTGTGCAAAATCGCGAAAGTAGATCAGTCGCCTTTCTAGGTAAATATGGAATAACTCTTCTGCAGGGACAACCGAAGAAAGAAGACCTTCAATCTCGTTTAAAAATGTTTTATGTTCTTGCTTTACTACTTCCTTGAAAAGTTCTTCTTTAGTGGAGAAGTAGTAGTATAGGGATGCTTTTGATAGACCTATATCCCCGGCAATCTCCGTCATTGTTGTTTTTTTAAGGCCATAACGGCAAAATCTTTTTTTGGCGGAATCAAGTATTAACGAAAAATTATCGGTACTTTCAATATTGAACATTTGACTTTTTTAGTTAGAAAGTCTAAAATAATATTTATTTTAGCAAAAAAAAAATCTTTTAATTTTTAAAATCTGACCAATGCAGGAAATAGGGCAAGACGACTATTTGTTTTTAAAGCATGCTATTGAAAACATGATGCCGGCCAATAAAATATTCGGGTTAGAAATTATGGAAATCAGACTTGGGTACGTGTGCATCAAAGTCCCTTTTAAGAAAGAATTCATAGGCGACTATCTGCAAAAACGATGGCATGGAGGAATTTTGGCCGCTATGGCCGATACGGCTGGAGGAGCTGCCGGAGCGACGACCCTCGATTCCTTACAGGACAGGATAAATACCTTGGATATGCGGATCGATTATCTCCATCCTACCGTTGAAGGGGATATTTTGGCCAAGGCAAAGATTGTTAAAAGTGGTAAATCCATCAACGTGGTGGACGTGGAACTTTTCCAAAGTGGACAAAAAGATTTAGTGGCTTTGGCAAGATGTATATATAGCATCCATAGAAACGGCTCCTAAACTTTAGGTAATAAAGAATTATACATAAAACAAGAGGATCTTAAAAAACCCTATAGGACATCCTAAAATTTCTCCCCCATTAAATACGTATCCGTTTATGATCAAAAAAATTTTAAGCATTTCCCTTTTATGCCTTGTTTGCGTAGCCAATGCCCAGGAAATAAAGCAGCTTAGCCTAAAGGATGCCGTTTCCTATGCTCTTGAATACAAGGCCGATGCACAAAAATCGAAGCTGGCCATTGAAAATAGTGAGTACCAAATCCAGGAAGTTCGTTCGCGAGCATTGCCACAGATCACAGGAAATGGTAGTTTGGTCTATAATCCCATCCTACAGACCAATGTGATCGATGGAAGTTCCTTTGGGCAACCGGGCACCGTTATACAGGCAACTTTGGGGCAAAAATGGAATTCGGTCTTTGGTGTTTCGTTGAACCAGAACTTATTTGACCAATCGGTTTACACAGGTTTAAAAGCAGCAAAAACTACCCGTGAGTTTTATCAGATCAATAATCGATTAACTCAAGAGCAGGTAATAGAAAAGGTAGCCAATAGTTACTATCAAGTATATCTACAGCGTTTAAACCTTCAGGTACTTGATAGTACGTTGGCAAATACGATCAAGGCGAAAAATATCATTGAGGGCCAGTTTCAAAATGGGCTAGCGAAGAAAATCGATTTGGACAGGATTATTGTTAAAATTTCAAATCTAGAGACCCAACGGCTCCAGATAAACAATGCGCTACAACTTCAAGAAAATACCCTGAAATTTTTTATGGGAATGCCCATAACCGCCCAAATCGAAATTCCGGAAATCGAGTTCGAATTCAGACCAAGCGAGGTAGTTTCATCCCCGGATACCGAGAATCGATCGGAGTATCTGCTTCTCAAAAAGCAGGAACAATTGTTGACTTACCAGAAAATGGCGGTCAAGGCGGAATATTATCCAACGCTTTCCCTAACAGTTGGGTACAACTATCTTGGCCAAGGCCCGGACCTTCCCTGGTTCAAAAAGCCTGAGGACAAGGTATATTGGTCCGATTTTTCATCGATAGGATTGAATTTGAAAATTCCCATTTTCGCAGGTTTTGGTACACGTTCCAAAGTAATGCAGGCCGATATAGATCTGCGGATCTTACAAGAGGATATCAAGGATACCGAATTGGCCTTAGATCTTGATTACGAAAATGCCCGAACCCAAATAAACAATAGTATTGCGACCGTCAACAATCAAAACGAAAATGTCAGGTTGGCACAGGCAGTTTTGGACAATACCAGAAACAATTACGTCCAAGGTTTGGCTCCGCTAACGGATCTATTGGATGCGGAAAACGCCTTGACCGAGGCTAGGAACAACTTTAACTCCGCAATTTTACAATACAAACTGGCAGAAATCCTGTTGTTGAAGTCTAAAGGGGAATTAAAGTCACTAACAAACTAATAAGCACGATGAAAAAGAACATAATATACATACTTACAATTTTAGTGGTATTGGCCCTGATTGCCTTCATCTTAATGAACAACAAACAAGAAAATCAAGCAAAAACGGATATAGTTGCACAGAAAAATGCTAGTGTCACTGTAAAGGTTGATACGGTAAAGATGGAAACTATTCCCCTCAATTTTACCGCCAATGGAAACTTCGAGCCCTTTAAAGAACTGGATTTTTCTGCGGAAAAGCCAGGTAGAGTCGTTAGGGTATTGGTAGAAGAAGGTGATCATGTCAGAGTGGGCAAGACTTTGGCAGTTGTGAGAAGTGAGCAGGTATCGGCAGAACTGCACGCGGCCGAAGCGGCCTATCAGAATGCGTCCAAAAATTTCAACCGTTTTGAAAATGCCTTAAAAACCGGTGGAGTGACCGAACAACAAATGGATCAGGCCAAGTTGACCTTGGTTACTGCACAATCGAGACTGGAACAAGCGAGGGTAAATGCGAGTGATGTCAGCATAAAAGCTACGATAAAAGGAGTTGTAAATAAGCGTTTTATCGAACCAGGTTCTGTTCTGGCAACAGCAACACCAATGTTCGAAATTGTCGATGTCTCCAAACTTAAACTTAGGGTTACGGTCAACGAGTCCCAAGTGGCCAGTTTAAAAACGGGTGCCCCGGTAAATGTAAAAGCCAGTGTCTTACCAGACAGGACATTTGCAGGGAAAATCACGTTTATAGCACCGAAATCGGATAGCAGTTTGAATTTTCCTGTGGAAATCGAGATATCGAACAATCCGGACAACGCCTTGAAGGCGGGCATGTACGGGACGGCATCCTTCACCTCGTCAGACCGGGAAAGCGAAAAGATACTGGTGGCCCCTAGAAATGCGTTCCTGGGAAGTGTAAGCAGTAACCAGGTTTTTGTCGCTGAGGATGGAGTTGCAAAACTGACCGGTGTAACGGCTGGAAGAATATTCGGTGATAAGGTCGAAATATTAGATGGTCTGGACAGCAATGAACTCGTAATAGTTACCGGGCAGATCAATCTACAGAACGGTTCCAAGATAGACATCATCGACTAGAACCGGACAATAACCTGAAACATTTTATTCCATACTATGAAATTAGCGGAAATTTCCATAAAAAGGCCTTCATTGGTCATTGTGCTATTCACCATACTTACCCTTGGGGGCCTGTTCAGTTATAACCAACTGGGGTATGAATTGATACCCAAATTCGACCGAAATGTCATAACCGTCGCCACTATCTACCCCGGTGCCTCGCCCAGCGAGATCGAAAATACCGTGACAAAAAAAATAGAGGATGCGGTTGCCTCTCTGGAGAACATCAAAAAAATAGAATCCCGTTCTTATGAAAGCCTTTCCACGGTTGCGATTACCTTGACGGATGATGCCAATGTTGATATTTCCCTAAACGATGCACAACGGAAAATCAATGCCATTATCAGTGATCTGCCCGATGATGCCAAAACACCCTCCTTAAGCAAATTTTCATTGAGCGACCTTCCGATTATGACAATTGGTGCTAATGGCACTATGGATGAAATTAAGTTTTATGACCTGATTGATAAAAAAATTGCCCCTTTGCTTTCCCGGGTCAATGGTGTGGCACAGATAAATTTGATCGGGGGGCAAGAAAGGGAAATCCAGGTAAATTTAGACGCCGACCGACTTCATGGATATAACCTTTCCATACCCCAGGTCCAACAGACCATCCTGGCCTCGAATTTGGATTTCCCCACAGGAAATATTCAGACCAGGCAGCAAAAAATATTGATCCGGTTGGCCGGAAAATATAAAAATGTTGAAGAGCTGCGCAATCTGGTAGTCGCTGATAAAGATGGCATCCAAGTGAGGCTCAGTGATATTGCGGATGTTCAGGACAGTCAAAAAATACCTGAAAAAATTGCACGGGTAAAGCAAAAAAGTGCCATCCTACTGCAGGTGATCAAGCAGTCCGATGCCAATGCCGTAGCTGTAAGTGAAGATATATTAAAACGGATAGCACAGCTCGAGACCGATTATAAAACCATAGACCTCAGTCTCAATGTCGCCAATGACAGTAGTGTTTTTACCCTAGAGGCGGCCGATTCCGTAATCCATGACCTATTGATCGCCGTGTTATTGGTGGCGATCGTAATGCTGTTCTTCTTGCACAGTGTAAGAAACTCGCTAATTGTAATGGTGTCCATACCCGCATCGTTGGTTGCGACATTTATAGGCTTTTTGTTGTTGGATTATACCTTGAACTTAATGAGTTTATTAGGATTGTCTTTGGTCGTAGGCATCTTGGTGGACGATGCCATCGTTGTACTCGAAAACATTTACCGGCATATGGAAATGGGCAAAAACCGTGTCCGTGCGGCCTATGACGGTACCGCTGAAATCGGGGGCACGGTAACATCCATAACGCTGGTAATCGTGGTCGTCTTTTTTCCCATTGCCATGAGCAGCGGTCTGGTGTCCAAAATCATTACCCAATTTTGTGTGACCATAATTATTTCGACCTTGTTGTCCCTATTGGCATCGTTTACCATTATTCCTTGGTTATCGTCCCGTTTCGGAAAATTGGAGCATATCACAGGTAAAAACCTGTTCGGTAGGCTTATCATCAAATTCGAAACACAATTAAAACGTTTCACGAATTGGATCTCCGGCTTATTGACCTGGTGCCTGGATCATTATAAAACCACGCTGTCCATCGTTTTGGTTATCTTCTTTGCTTCGATCGCCTTGGTAGCGGCAGGATTTATTGGAGGCGAATTCTTTGCCACATCGGATAGGGGCGAGTTTTTGGTGCAGATAGAACTACCAAAAGATGCCTCATTGGAAGAAAGTAATTTTATGGCCCAAAAAGCAGAGGCCTTTTTGAATACACAGGAAGAAGTCAAGAGCCTTATCACCACTGTAGGCCAGACCAGCGAAGGCTTAGGAGCTTCACAGGCTACAGCTTACAAGGCGGAAATAAACGTCCAAATGGTTGATGAAAATGAAAGGCAGGACGATTCTTATGTATTTGCCGCCAAAACAAAACGTCGTTTAGAGAAAATTTTGGTCGGAGCCAAGGTGAAAACCGTCCCTATAAGTCTTTTGGGAGTGGCGGAGGAAGCCCCGTTGGCCTTGGTAGTGACCGGACCTAGTTTGGATAGTGCCATGGTCTTTGCCAGAAAGGCGGAGGCGGAACTGCATAAGATTCCTGGGGCCACGGAAATTGAATTGTCCGTAGAAACGGGAAATCCTGAAATCAATGTTCAAGTAGATCGGGATAAAATGGCCTCCCTGGGATTATCGTTACAAACGGTGGGGTTGACAATGCAAACAGCATTTAACGGGAATACCGATGGCAAATTCAGGGCAGGGGAATATGAATATGATATTAACATTCGCTACAATAGTTTTGATAGAAAAAGCATTGTCGATGTAGGGGATTTGATCCTTACTAATGACCAAGGGCAAGAGGTAAAACTCTCACAGTTCGCCGACATCACCGAAACGTTGGGCCCGAGCCAATTGGAACGCCGGGATAAGACCGCGTCGGTTACCGTAAAAGGGCAGTCCGTTGGCAGACCAGCTGGTACGGTCGCGGATGAATGGGAAGCTGCCTTCCAGGATGTCGAACGGCCCACGGGGGTCGATTACGTATGGGGTGGGGATAAAGAAAGGCAATCGGAAGGGTTCGGAACACTGGGAATTGCTATGTTGGCAGCTATTATATTGGTCTATTTGGTAATGGTTTCCCTGTACGACAGTTTTGTGCACCCGTTCGTAGTTCTTTTTTCCATTCCCTTATCGTTCATCGGAGCTTTGCTGGCATTGGCGTTAACGAACAATTCCCTGAACATCTTTACCATTCTTGGTATAATTATGTTGATCGGGCTAGTGTGTAAAAACGCCATTATCCTGGTTGACTTTGCCAACGAAAGGGTCCGGTCAGGGGAAACGGTCAGGAACGCCTTGATACAGGCCAACCACGCACGTCTCCGCCCAATTCTAATGACTACCATTGCCATGGTTTTCGGGATGCTTCCCATTGCGTTGGCCTCAGGCCCGGGATCGGGATGGAAAAATGGTCTTGCCTGGGTTATCATCGGGGGATTGATAAGTTCGCTTTTCTTGACCTTGATAATAGTACCGGTAATATACAATTTAATGGAAAAATTGGTACATAAGTTTACCAAGGGAACAAAAACTGATTATGAGGAGCTTATGGTGGCCGATTACGAGCATAAAAAATTGGTAGATGGCTTTAACCCAGACCACACGCTGTGATATGCTGGCCGTGTTCCGGTTGTTGAGCTTTATCGACATCTAAAATGCTATCCCCATGGCGGTCCTTGGCGACCTTTTTGTTAGATTTGAATCGATGTTCATCATTATAATGTACAATGATACACCAAGTGAAATCTTGGATAAGTAACTAACTACTGACCTCTAAAAATTAATACTTAATTACTTTCAGACAGAGTTTAATTTGCAGACCCGTTTTTTCTTTGGTTTTATCATGGAAATCGTGCCTCAAAAAATACAATTAAATCGATTTTGGTGATTGTTCCATTTTTAAAAAATTCTTACCCAATATAATGATTTACCCAATGGTGATTTTGATGCTAAAAAACCTTCTTTAGAAGATGCCTATTTTAAAATTTTAAGCGAACACTAAAATGAAAACAATATTTTCCATAGTAAAAAACGAGCTAAGACAGCGTGTATTTAGTTGGGTTACCCTTGTTTTCTTTCTCATGCTTGCCTTTCAGATGATATGGTATACCAAGGGATCGTTTGATTTCTTTTCCAACGAAGGGGTGCTTATGAACGCTTCGAGCATTTTGTATAGAAACTATGCGGCCATGGGTATGCTTATGATCATCATCATTGCCATAGCTACCGGAGGTGTGCTTTACAAAGAGATCAGGTATAAATCCGCGGAGTGGACCTATGCACTGCCCATCAATGAAAAACAATTTTTTATAGGCCGCTTTTTGGCCGCTTTCCTATACCTTGTCATTCTAAGTACGGGTATGATTGTTGGGCATTTGTTGGTGCCGTTTTCCGGCATTGGCGAGGCTGGTCGTTTTGGTCCGGTTCAATGGGGCCCTTTGTTTCACGGTTGGATCATGTTTACCGTACCCAACCTCTTTTTTTATGTATCCGTTGTATTTTTTGCCATTGTGTTTACCCGTAGAATGACCACAAGTTATTTGGCCGTATTCTTGGTGGTCATTCTATTTTTAATCGCCCAAACTTCCTACGAAACCGGGGGTGGGGATAATCTAATGGCTTACATCTTGGCGGATTCGGGAGGCTATGTAGCGGCACAGCACTATACCGAACTGTTGAGTCCCACACAAAAAAATACCGAACTGTTCAAACTGACCGGCTATGTTTTAAAGAACCGATTGCTTTGGATGGGACTTGCCATGGTGTTTGCCATAGCGGCATATCTACGCTTCTCTTTCAAGTACGTCATACAGGCCGGTACCGATAAATCCAAAAAAATCAAAGAAGGCAAGAAAGTGTCATTTTCTACGGCATCCATAAAATTGCCAGAGGTCGTGAAACAATACAAAGTACCTAATTTTCTCACTAAACTATGGTCACTCTCAAAATTGGAGTTCCTGAACATTGTTCGCCCTACTTCCTTCAAAATAATCCTCGGTATTATCTTATTGATGGTGTTTTTGCAAAATGTTACTTGGAATGCGGCTTATTATATTGGTAATGAATATCCCATCAGTAGCAATATGACCTATTTTAGGTTGCAATGGGGCGTTTTTATAACCATGTTGATCATGATTTGGGCCGGCGAGTTGTTTTTTAAGGACAAGACGGTCAATATTTGGCAAATAACAGATTCGTTGCCCGTTCCTGTCTGGGTTACCCAACTTTCCAGATTGGCAGCGATTATTGGACTGTCTTTTATATTAAGTGTGAGCTTTATTGTAGTATCCGTGTTTACCCAAGTGTTGTTGGGTGGAGCTTCTTATATAGATTTAGGACAATTTGCAGAGGACCTTTTGCTCTATCGTTGGGCCTTTTTGAACTTTGTACTTTGGGCGTCTTTGGTGTTTTTTGTGGGAGCTTTGACCAGCCATCGAATTTTCACACACCTTCTTTGTGTGGCCATTTTCATCTTCTTGATTGTTTCCTTTGATATGGGCATCATTGAAGATTTAAGGCTAGGATATGGTTTTACTCCTGGAGTTGAAGATTATTCGGAAATGAGCGGTTATGGTATATTTCAAGAATCGGCCAATTGGTTCTTCCTATTGTGGTTGGCTTTGGCCATTACCTTGGTCATGACCGGTGTTTGGCTATGGAAGCGGGGCTCGGATAAAAAATGGAAAAACAGACTTTCGTTGAAGAATATGCAACTTAGCATGGTTTCCAAAGGTGTGATGGTGTTGTTTTTTGGGGCATTCTTGTTTTTGATGTCGTTCATCACCAAAAATGTGTATGATAATGGCAACTTTATCCCAGATGCCGAAGAGGAACGATTGGATGCCTAGTACGAGATAAAATACAAGTATCTGGAAACCAAACCACAGCCCAAATATGAAACAATCGATGTAAAATTGGATCTATTTCCTTCAAAAAGAAGGGCAGAATTTACTGCTGATATCACATTGAACAACGAAAAGGGGGCAGATACCTTGTTTTTCAATACCAAGGATTTTGTCCAATTATCCAATGTGAAGCTGAACGGACAAGAATTGACCATGGGAAAAGGGGATGTCGAGCAAAACCTGACCGCCTATCCAATCCCGTCTACCTTACAAAAAGATAGCGTGTTGCAGCTTTCCTTGGTAGGGAGCAAACAATATGTCGGTTTTGTGCAGAGCGATTTTCAGGCAGATTTGACCAAAAAGGGAAGTTTTGGTAGTCTTCAGGATTTTTTACCTGTGAAAGGATATGATAGCGACAAGGAGTTATTGGAAAACCGGAAACGCCAAGAACAGGGATTGGAACGTCTGGATTCCAGAATGGCCACTGTTGATAATGCCTTTGCCCTTACCCAAAATGTGTTTGCTACGGATGCCGATTGGGTTACAGGTAAAATTATTATTAGTACCGAAGAAGGCCAAATTCCGTTTACGGCCGGAGCCTTACAAAAAATGGAAACTGAAGATGGTAGAACCACTTCCATCTATACCATTAAGAAACCCCAAGTGTTCAATTGGCAGGTAGGATCATCAGACTATAGCGTTGGCAAGGGCAAGGCCGGGAATATAGACTATTCCATTCTGCATAAACCCACCCATTCGTTCAATGTGGACCTCTATCAAGAAGCATTAAAAAAAGGGGTTGCTTTTATGCAAACCAACTTTGGGGCCAATTCGGTCGACAATCAACTTCAATTGGTAGAAATACACCGTTGGCAAGACGATCGGTATACCTTTGCCAATACCATTGCACTTTCTGAAAAAGAAGGTTGGGTGGCCGATACCGAAGGTTTACAGGAAAAAGCCTATCTCTATCAAACCATCGGTAGTGGATTGGCCAAACTGTGGCTGCAAAAAAACTTGACCATTGCCAATGTGCAAGGGGCGGATATGCTTACAATAGGGTTGCCAGAGGCGTTGGGACTCTTGTATGTGAAAAATGAAATAGGTGGGGAAGCGGTAATCAGCTTATCAAGAAAAGTTGGAAAAGTATGGCAAGGACAAAAATAACGAGCCCAACCAAGAACCACCATTGCTCTATGCCGATGGAGCGGAATATCTTGAAATCAATAAAGGGGCCGTGGCATTTTATAAGCTGATCCAAACCATGGGTTTTGAAGGATTCAATGGATATTTGGCAGAATGGGTCAACGGTAACCTGGACAATCCTACATTGTTCAATGACTTTTGCCAAAAAGCAGTAACTCATATAAAATCATCCGAAAAAAGGGAGATAAGGGCACTTTTTGAAACCAACGAACCGTATACAAACAATACTACAAACAGTAACTAGGACAGATTGATTTTTGGGTGATAACTTATATGCATGTGCATTACACTTATTGGAAAATTTAAGTAATGTCGATTGGGTTTCTGTTATTTCTTCTTTTTGACAGGAAAGCCAGATAAAGAATATGTCAAAGCAGAATGCAATAACAGTCCCTTATAGAATTCAGTGGGAATGTCACAGTATAGGAATATGACAAAACAGTGAGTTTGTTCCCAATTTGATATCAACATCCTCTGGATCACTCATAAAAACAAGAGGACGCTTTATCGCCCTCTTGCATTTATTCTCTCACCGCTACCAAAAAGATTTCTCCATTCCGTTAAATTGGTTGTTTCCCTACAAGAAACCATTGTGTTTTGGTCATGGAAGGTGGCGCCCTGTCGGGCGCTCTTTTGTGGAAAGGGAGAAAGAAGAAAGGATTGGAAATCTCTTTGGATTTCCTATGTTCCTAATCGTATAATCCAAATCACTTAATATTGAATTACATGTAGGTATCATGTTCTTGGGCCATTTAACCCTTGTCTTGTCCTAGAATAGGTTGTCATGATAGAAGCAATAATTTAAATTTAATCATGAAAAGTGTAAACTCCTATTCGGACGATTTTAAACGAAAGGTTGCCTCCCACTATCTGGGATCGGATCTCAGCATGGCGGCAACGGCAAAACTGTATGGTCTCAAAACACCTTCATCCGTGCAACAATGGGTGAAAAGGTTCTGTCCGGACCAGGCCCTGCCGAACGACGGTACCACCAAGGAACCGGCCTCAACTGTCCTACCGGACTCCCCGGAGGGGATGCTGGCCAGGATCAGGGAACTTGAGTCCGATCTGGCAAGCGAGAAGCTCAAAAATCTGGCCGCCAACAAAATGATAGACATTGCGGAAAGGGACCTTAAGATCAACATCAGAAAAAGTCTGGTGCCAAACAGTCCAAGAAATGAAAGAGACCATGCCCAAAACAAGTGTTGGGACGCTGTGCGGACTGTTTGGCAAAACGAGACAGGCCTATTATAAGTTTTTGAGATACGAGTACAGGACACTTGCCGAAAAGCAGTTGGTGCTCGAGATGGTTCAGAATGAACGCGCCATACTTCCCGGCGTGGGCGTGCGCAAGCTCCACAGCATCATCTTCGGGCCATCCTGCCCACAACAGGTTTCAATGGGCATGGATGCGCTCTTCGCCCTCCTGCGGGAAAACTCGATGCTGCTGCGACGCTCCAGAGGCAGGGCAAGGACCACCAATTCACACCATTCGTTTCGGCGGTACCCCAACCTGGCAAGGGAGATGACGGTCGATGCCCCACACCAGCTCTGGGTCAGTGACATAACCTATATCGACACGATGGAGGGATTCATGTACCTTTCGCTCGTCACGGACGCATATTCCAGGAAGATAATAGGATGGGACATATCCCCAAAACTAACGGCCTCCGGTGCGATCGGCGCCCTGAACATGGCCATATCACAGTTGCCGCATGGGACCGGTCCCAAACCGGTGCACCATTCGGACAGGGGCATCCAGTACTGCTGCGACAGGTACATAAGCATCCTTAAGGGTGCCGGCATCGGGATCAGTATGACAGAAAAGGTGGATCCCTTGGAAAATGCAATAGCCGAAAGGGTGAACGGCATACTGAAGACCGAATGGCTCAAGAACAATAGACCAAGGCTCAAAGTGGAGGCAATAGATATGTTCGGGGACATCGTCTCCTCTTACAATGGCCGTAGGCCCCATCTAAGTCTCAATATGCAGACCCCCGATTCGGCCCACATGTCCCACGGACCGATACCAAGGGCATGGAAAAATTATTGGAAGGAAAGACATAAATATGATCAGGGAACAAACCCCTGCATGATAACAAAGGGAACCTTGGGTGTAAACCTGACCTAAGATTATTGAAAAATGTGTAAACTCGTTATAGTATCAACCGCTTTAAGTGACAACTTTTTTCAGGACGAGACACATTTTTTGTACGATCGTACAAATGTATGATCATTTAAATGATCATGTGCTCCAAGGAAAATAAAGGAGGATTAAAGTAAAATATACAGGAAGGAAACTGGACAAAAGAACACTGGTAATCATCGTATAGAGGTAAGGATTTTTCAAAACGCTAATAAATTTGTCTTGATGATTTGCTATGTTAAGGCTGTTTGCGGATAAGGTGCCAAGCCTCATTATTGAACAATCACCATTTTTAAGTTCCCTTTCCTCAATGTCATACCCTTTCTGTTTTTTCCCTTTCCACTATTGGCCCAAACGGGCTTTAAAAATCAGTTTGGAAAATGACAATTGGACAACTGGTAAAGAGATTAAAATTAAGGGTATATTCATACATTGACCATTTTTCTCCCTTTCCATAGAAACTCACCCCTGTGATTTCGTCCAATTCCTTATTTCCAACACTGGATAAATTTACCGTACATATAACTCTGTACGGCAAATCCCTTGTAAACAATCAATAGACAATAGGTTTGTGGTATAGTTGATCGGAGGTCACGGAGCAAGTTGTGTTTTTGTAAACAAAAACTGCGCACTTCGTTTACAAATGACCTTTAGAACAATACCAAAACCATAGAAAATGGCAAGACCTAAAAAGGATATCTCAAAGCAAAGGACGATTGTCATCGCCTTTAGGGTTTCACAAAGTGAATACATGATCATTACCAATAATGCGGAGACCATTGGGCTGTCCGTTGCTGAGTATATCCGAAGAAAATGTACGGGAAAATCCCTGCCGACCAAAAAGGTAAATCCAATGGACCGGAAACTTTTTGTCGAACTGAGCCGGGTGGGAAACAACCTGAACCAACTTGCCAGGGTCTCGAACTCAGGTATCCGTGATGAGTTCAGTATCACCAAACAATTGGAGGAGGTAAAAATGTTGTTGCAACAGCTCAAATCAAATATCACCAACAATGATAGGTAAGGTAACCATAGGAAAAGACTTCTACGGAGTTCTGGCCTACAATGAAAAGAAGGTGGAAGAAGGGGTCGGATATGTGATCGATTCCAATATCGGACAATCCACAACGGTAAACATGACACAGGAATTCAATTTGGTCAGGCAATTGCGTCCGGGGCTTGGGAATGCGGTATTCCATGTTTCCTTGAACCTGCCATACTCGGATCGATTGAACGATAAGGAGTTTGCTTCATTGGGATGTGACTATTTGATGAAAATGGGTTTTGATAACAACCAGTTCATCATGTACCGTCATACGGACACGAAGCACGAGCACATCCATATCGTGGCCAACAGGGTCAGGTATTCGGGCAGGATAACAAATGATAGCAACATTAAAAGAAGAAGCCGGGAAGTGCTCAATAATCTGGAAAAGAAATATGGACTGACCCAAATTTCGACAAATGTTAGTTCAATAAAATCACTTGACCAAAGAGAAATCGAGAAAACCCTGAGAACTGGCGATTTACCGATCAAACTGGTACTTCAGAAGAAAATCGGTTCGGCAATTTCAAGGGCATCGGATACAACGGAATTCATCAAGTTGCTACAAGAGCAAAATATCTCGCCAAGATTCAACACAAGCACGACCACGGGCAGGGTCTCGGGCATATCGTTCAACTATCAGGGCATAGTGTACAAAGGCAGTACGCTCGGCAAAAAATATTCATGGAACAGTATCGTAAAACAAATCGATTATGGGCAAGACAGAGACCGTTCAATTATACTATCGGCTAATGGAAAAGAACGGGGAACTGATAGAGTTGGCGAAGGAAACCTTAGAACGGCAATCAAACCTGAGCCAAGAAGTGAGGGAGTTGCAAAAGGCACTGAAGATCCTGCTCAACAATCAAAAGGTCATGTGGGAAAAATTGAGGGAAATGGAATGACCTGGCCTTTGGCAAATGAAACGGACTGGACCCCTTTCAAACTGGAACTCAATGGCCATGGTGCGAGGAAAAAGTCCAAAAGAAAGAAGAAAAGGAAAGGGCTGGGCCTGTAGAACATGAACTTATGAAAGATAACAACAAGCAGGAACATTCAGGATTGTCCCCTTCCGAGATCCAGGTATTGGAGATGGTACGCAGCAAAAGGTTCCTGTCCATCAAAGTGATCATCAAGAACGGGGAGGTCGATACCATTGAAGGTCTGGAACGATTGGACACAGGGGAGCGTATCATCGATATGTTGAAACAACATGATTTTCAAAATCTGGAGATCAAACAAAGTAATGGTAAGATCGTCTGTGTGAACAGGATCTTTAGAAAAAAGATCGACCCTGTTGCAAAAACCAAAAGTTGTTGACCGACAACTCATAAGTATGGAATAAAACAATGATCCCATAAGGGATCAGATCGATTAAAAAAGGTAAATTAAAGCCTGCTTTACAAATACGGTAGTGACCTTCAAGATTCAGGAGCTATTGCTATTTATAGGAAATGTCAAACCCGATAATCGAGCTAAAGCGGAAAAACAGAACATTCAACAGTACATGGCTCAAGACTTATAATGGTTTTGAAGACTGCGAGGAGGAAGAAGCGAAAAAGATTGTGGAACAACTCCGGGAACTCGCCGACATAGTCTGTGGCCATGTCCAAAAAGGGAACATAAAAGAACGCTCCGTGTTAAAAAAACATAATGTAACTGAAAAATAGTTGCGTTTTCAGTATTTTTGATAATGAGTAGAATAGAAAAGCTTCTTGTCAAGTTCATGGGCAATCCCAAGGATTTGACTTGGGAGGAACTGATGAAGATATTGGCCCATTACGGTTTTCATGAAATTACCAAGAAGGGCAAGACGGGTGGATCTAGGGTCAGGTTTGTGAACGACCGAAACAATATGATAAACCTGCCCGGACCACATCCCGGCAATATTGTAAAACAATATGTAACAAAGCAGATCAAGGAAAAATTGAAGCTATGGCAGATAATTTAGAACATAAAGGTTATTTCGGTTCCGTGGAGTATAGTTCAGGGGACGGTGTGCTGCACGGAAAGATCATCGGGATAAGCGATCTGGTGACCTATCAGGGCTGTTCGGTAAAAGAGCTGAAAGAGGCCTTTGAAGGGTCTGTCGACGATTATCTTGAGACTTGCAGGGAACTGGGCAAAGAGCCCGATAAGTTTTTCAAGGGAGTGTTCAATGTCCGTACATCCACCGAGATACACCGTGAGCTTTCGATCATGGCCGAAAAGAAAAAAATGAAATTGAACGAACTGGTCAACAAGGCCTTTGATTTTTTGGTAAAGAACGAGGACAAGGTCTTGAACTGAATCATGACAGGGCAATGGGGAGGGAAACAAGAAGAATGCTGACCATAAAGCCATTTCGAAAATGAATGTTCTGGAAGGGAAAAAGACATAACCAAGAGAAAAAAAGGAATTGATTCAAAATCCGGATAAAGGATGAACCCAAACCAAAAATATAAGATAGAGTACCAAAAACTGCTCAAAGAGGTGAGAACAAAGTCCTACGAAGTGGTCCGGTTGACCCGGATAAAATATTTTGGAAACGATTACAATTTTGTGGACATCAGATTTTACCAACGTGGCTTTGATGATTCTGGCGATGAAATTTATTTCCCGACGAAAAAGGGAGTCCAAATCAAAGAGGAATTGTTCATGCAGATTTTTGACCAATACTTTATTGATAACATCGAGAGCATTTTAAACAACTAAGTGATAACAACAAAGTCTGAACAAACAATGGGAAATACAGATCCATTCATAGATATTCGGAAAAAATATGAATCCCTAAGGGGCAAGTACTCCGATATAATCGTTTCCTCTTTCAACGAGACCGATTTTAAAAGGTACAATGAGATACTTTTTTCCGCACATAGCTGTGGCATAGAGGGCAATAGCTTTAGTGTCGATGATACAAGGGAGCTAAGGGAAAAGGGCTATGCCCTTAACCTGGTGAACAAGACCCTATTGGAAGCTTTTGAGATCCTGGATCATTTCAAGGCCTATGATTATGTCCTGAAGCACCCCGGAGCGGAACTTGATGAAAGACTTGTAAAGCATCTGCACGTTCTTTTGACCAAGAACACCATTTCCTACAAGGGATATAGGCCCGGGGAATACTCGAAGACCCAGATGGCCGCCGGCGACACTATTTTCAGGGACACCAAAAAGGCCGTGGCCAATATGCCCAAAATGTTGGAAAGTTTCAATAGGGCCATCAAGGAGGACAGGACGCACCCCTTGGAGCTGAGCGCGATCTTCCACCAAATGTTCATTTACTCACATCCCTTTCCAGATGGCAATGGCAGGTTGGGGCGTTTATTGTCCAATTTCATATTGGGAAGGTTCGGCCACCCCCATATAATCATTTTGAAGGAGGAAAGGCAAAACTATATCGATGCTCTCAAAGCTTCGGATAAGCACAACAATATGTTGCCGATAATCAACTTTTTCTATGATACCTCCATCAAGAGGATGCAAAGGGAAATAGGTCAAAAAAAAAACCTTTCGAAGAATTTCAACCTTGGTATTGAAAAAGGGGGAAAAAGAAATGGGGGCATTTCATATTGAAGAATGGAAAATGAACAGATTTGGCTTGTTAAGTTGCCCATGGCAAGGGACAATATGAGGAAATCATGGAACAACATAAAACTGATAACATAGCTCAAAAAGGAAGCACATGAACTTAGAGATATTCGGTCAATTTGCGAAAAAGGAAAAGGGAAGAGTCATCGGAAAGAACAATACGGCGGTCATCTATACCCGTGTTTCCAGTAAGGAGCAGTTTGACAACAATGCCAGCTTGACGACACAACTCAAATATTGCCAAGAATATGCAATTCGAAAAGAATTGGACGTGATTGAATATTTCGGGGGAACCTATGAATCCGCAAAGAGCGATGAACGCAGGGAGTTCCAAAGAATGCTCAGCTATGTCAAAAGGAGAAAGAACATCGGTTATATCATCGTCTATTCCTATGACAGGTTTTCCAGAACGGGCGCGAACGGAGCCTATATCAGCGAACAGTTAAAAAAGCAGGGGGTTGCCGTTATCTCGGCCACCCAGGAAATCGATGTGACCACAAGTGCGGGTACGTTCCAGGAAAACCTGTACCATATGTTCTCCCACTTCGACAACCAGGTCCGTAGGGACAAATCCATTACTGGAATGCAGGAGAAGCTGCGAAGGGGCCATTGGACAGGAGCCTACCCATTTGGATACACCAATTCAAATCCCGGGAAAGGGAAGATCCCGAATTTTGTGATCTCAGGGGAAGGAAGATTGCTCAAACAGGCCTTTTTATGGAAGGCAAATTCCAATATGTCACATGTCGAGATTGCAAAGCGACTTAAAGACAAGGGGCTGGACATACATGCAAAAAGATTGACGGACCTTTTCAGGAACCCGTTCTATTGTGGGCTTATCGTAAACAGCCTTATTCCCGGTGAAGTGATCCAAGGAAAACATGAGGCCCTCATATCGAAAGAAATGTTCCTTAAGATCCACAATCTCCTCCATGCAGGTGAACCACCGAAGAAATATTCGTTCGATGACGAAAACCTGCCATTGAAGATGTTTGTCAGATCTTCGATCTGTGGAACGCCCTACACTGGATATATCGTGAAGAAAAAAGGCCTGTACTATTACAAGAACAGGCGTAAGGGCAGCAAGGAGAACAGAAGTGCCAATAAGCTCCATAAAGAGTTTCTGAATGTATTGGGCAGGTATGCACTGGCCAACAAAAAGTATATCGAGCCTTTGACCGATATCATACACGATACCTTGATCGATAAAAACCAAGAGGCACTTGAAGACCAAAAGCGGTTGGGCAAAGAACTCGGCCAACTCAAAGAACGGATGGACACATTGGAGAGAAGATTCGTCGTGCTGAACGAGATCACAAAGTCCCAGTACGACCTTTTCATGCCGGAACTGAAAGCCGAACAAAGGGAACTGGAAGTGAAAATGGAAAATGGGGGAATAAATAGTTCGAACCTCAAAAAGTCCGTAAAATTGGCACTTGGTTATGCCTGTAACCTTCCTGAATTGTGGAAGTTAGGGGATTTGGAAACCAAAAGGGCCATACAATATATGGTGTTCCCCGACGGGATTGGGTATGACTTCAAAAACAAAGCAGTTCGAACTTTTCGGGTCAATGAGATTTTTGGCGCAATCTCTTTATTGGCGGGGAGTTTGAAGGGTAAAGAAAAAGGGGACTTCCACTCGATTTGCAGAAAATCCCCTTTAGTGACCGCGGCAGGATTCAAACCTGCAACCTTCTGAGCCGTAATCAGATGCGCTATTCAGTTGCGCCACGCGGCCTTGTTTTAAGGGCTGCAAATATATTTCTTTTTAACTTTATCACAAAACCTTAGTACACAAAATAATGGATTTTACCACCTACATTCGTGATATAGAAGACTTTCCAAAGCCAGGAGTTGTTTTTAAGGATATTACACCGCTCCTTAAAGATCCAAAAGTGTTCCAAAAAGCTAGCGATGCCTTGCTGGGTTTTACATCGAACATGCAAATTGATAAAGTGGTCGGTGTGGATAGCAGAGGGTTCATTTTCGCACCTCTTTTGGCTTCAAGATTGGGCGCGGGTTTTGTGCCTGTGCGCAAGTCGGGCAAACTTCCTTTTAAGACCTTATCGGAATCCTATGCCCTGGAATATGGCGAAGATACCCTCGAGATGCATACCGATGCCATTCTAAAAGGGGAAAAGGTACTTGTCCATGACGATGTCTTGGCTACCGGTGGTACGGCAAGCGCCGTATGTAAATTGGTGGAAAAATTGGGTGGTGAAGTCGTCCAGTGTAATTTTTTGATAGAACTTACCTTTTTGAACGGGGCCGATAAGCTGAACGGTTATCCCATCAAGGCCCTACTTCAGTATTAATTTTCATCCAAGGCCTTTGTGGTCACAAAATAGCGCCATCCAATGATGGCCAATTGGAATTTGGTCGCTTTGGAAAGGTCCAACCCCTTTTTGGAATAGGAGGGCAGTATTGCCTTATTGATCTTGGCCAGTGTTTTGTACAGCATGGAATCTAAACTAGACTACAAATATAGTTAGGATGATCAGAATGGTTTCAAACACCGTCCGCCGGTTCCGATAATCCAAAAAAAAGTTGGCCCAAAGCTTGAAATATATAGGGAGGTTTAAATGAATAGGATCGCTATGATTTGGATAAGGATCATAACAAAAAACTTGACAATTGCGATCATGGTTTGATTGATTTAAAGGTTAAAAAAACAACTATAAACCGGTTATATTTTTTGAAGATATAATGATAAAAGTCATGCCTCCAAACATTTAGGGTAGAATCTATACAATTGCATACAAGATTGTAGTTAAAAAAATGCTTGACTCCTACGATAGTAATACAGTGTCTTAAAAAAAGTTATAAAATGTAATATTAAGTAACATTTTATATTATAAAATGACACATTTGTAGGGGTGTTTTAGGGGTCGTTTCAAAAACCTAGGGGCGTTTCGTTTAAAAATGGGCCCTTTTTGGTATTTTCGTTTTTTTGAGAACCAAAAAAACCGTCAGATTTCTGACGGTTCTTCCTCAAATTTTGGGTTGTTTAAATCGAGTTTAGTTACCTTTTTTGGTCGTGATAACCACAACACCATCTTTGGCTTTTTTGCCATATTTCTCAATAGCTTCATCTCCTTTGAAAACTTCCATACTTTCAATGGAACTCGGTGCCAATTTTTTTATGTCTTCCGATTTTACCTTTTTTCCATCAATATAATAAAGAGGTTCTTCCCCACCATCATTATCAATAAAAAAGAAACTGGACGCACCACCAATGACCTCAATATCCTCATCGTCATCAGAATCTTTCATGATCATAATATGGCCCCCGTCTTTCTTCATGCGCTTTACCTTGATTTTTTTGGATACTTCATTGTCATCATCGGAAGTGATGAATATCGATGTCCCATTTTCAATTTCCATTTCTTCCATTTCATCATCGGAAAGTTCCTTGCCATTAACAATCACCTTTTTTTTGGCATTGTCTTTTCGGATGATGACTTCAGTCTTGTCGTCTGAGCTCCAATGGATTTTGTCTCCATCCATTTTATGGATTTTGATGGTTTTAAGTGCAGTGTTGCCAAAGGATACCAAATTGGCTTCGTCATCATATAGAACCATTATAGGATCTATGGGGCCATCGGAATTAGAGCTGTAGTTGCCACTAAATTTGGCACCCTTGGAATTTTTTCCACTTAGGTTTAGGGAAATATCAATAATCTCTTTAGCATCATTTCGCACTGTGGTATAGCTAAAGTCGATACCGTCTTTGGCAAGGTCTTTTTTGATTTTGTCCAACTCGTCGTTAGAGGTGTCCTTGTTTATGGTGAGTTCTACGGATTTATCGTCCATGATACTATCGATACTGTCCTCATTGGTATACCGATATACATTTTCGACACTGAAACTGACCAAGAACAGTCCCAATAAAGGAATTGCCAATAAGGTCTTAAAGACACTGATTCTTTTGGATTGATTTTGATTTAACATGACTATTCGTTTTTTGATTAATGAATTATAGAATGAATTTGTAAGTCTGAAGTTTTGATTTTCGACGGCTTGTTTGAGCATGAGGTATTGATAATCTTTCTTGTCCTCCGCAATTTGTATGGCACTTCTGTCCGCCAAGAACTCCAAGTTCTGTTTGATGGCCGGTTTGTACAACCACAGTACAGGGTTGAACCAGAATAGGATCCTCAGGATTTCAAGTAAAAGAATATCCAAGGTATGGTACTGTCTGGCATGTACCTTCTCATGGGCCAGAACGGTGTTCAGTTCCGTTGGGCTAAAAAGACTCGGATTGTAAAAAATGTAATTGAAAAAGGAGAAGGGGGTAATTTTTTTCTCGGTCTCCACATAAAAAAAAGGGCGTTCTTTCCAGGTTTTGGCATTTGCGGCCAATTTTTTCAAAGAACCCAATTGAACAATAAGTCGTATAAACATGACGACACAAACCAAAACATAAATGGTCAACAATATGTTTTCCAGAGTATACCAAGAGTCTAGATCGGTGATGGTATGGACTGTGGTTGAGGTGCCCGCGGTATTGATCAAAATAGGTTTGGACGTAACAATGGTCCTTTGGATCTTGATCAGGGGAAATGTCAATGAGAGGACCAAACCGGACAATAGGAATACCCTGTTTTCCGTGAAGAAGGTATCACGTTTCAGGAACAGATGATAAATGGCAAGGAAACCACCAGATATTAAGGTCGATTGTGCAAAATAAGATACTATGGATTCCATTATTTTTTCTTTTCGATTAGGTCGATTATTTCCTTGAGTTCATCCACCGAAATTTTTTCCTCATTGGCAAAGTAGGATACCAGACTTTTATAGGAATCGTCATAGTAATCGGCAATGGCAGCGTTCACGTATTTTTTCCTATAGTTCTCCTTGCTTACGGTGGGAAAGTAGCGATGGGTGTTCCCAAAGGCTTCATGGTCCACAAAACCTTTTTCTTGAAGGTTCCTTACAATGGTGGACAAGGTATTGTAGTGGGGCTTGTCTCCCTCTATTTCTTCGAGGATTTCTTTGACGAAGGCCTTTTTCAGCTTCCAAAGAATTTTCATGACTTCCTCCTCCTTATTGGTCAATTTCTGCATGATGGATAAATTGTTGATCCAAACATAATACTAATTGAATAGTTAAACAACTATATTTATAGTTTATTAACTATTTTTTTAGTTTTTTTGAATTTTGAAGAACCTTCTTTCAGGAGTGAATCTTCTGTTATCTTTACACGAAATTCTACTCTTTGGGAAATCTGCTTTTTATTGTTCTTGGTCTTGCTCTTCTCATTTTTGGGGGTAACTGGTTGTTGAAGGCCGCTGTTGCGCTATCACTTCGACTGTCAATACCAAAAATTGTGATTGGGATGACGGTGGTTTCCTTTGCTACTTCAGCTCCCGAGCTTATTGTGAGTGTACAGGCGGCCTTGGATGGTTTTCCTGATTTGGCACTGGGCAATGTGGTAGGTTCCAATATTGCCAATTTGGGACTTGTACTGGCGATAACGGTCATCATGGGTAGTATCGATGTCCGGAAGAGTTTCTATACCACAGACTGGCCTGTAATGATGATTGCTTCGTTGCTTTTCTGTGGTTTTATCTATTTTGATGGGGTCCTGCAACGCTATGAAGGGATGATCCTGGTCGCTTTCCTTTTTATCTTCTTAGTATATCTGCTCAGGTTTCAAAAAACGGCCGTTGTTGATGAAATGCCGGAAGATGACGTACTCCTGCCCTTATATAAAATAGTATTGTTTTTGGGAGTTGGCGGTACTGCGCTATGGGGAGGTTCCGAATTACTTATCAATGGGGCGGTTGGCATGGCCAGCACTTTTGGGGTAAGTGATCGTGTGATCGGTATCACGGTGGTTTCTGTGGGCACGAGCATCCCGGAGTTGGCCGCATCGGTCATTGCGGTACTTAAAAAGGAAAAGGCCATTTCGTTGGGTAACTTGATTGGGTCGAACATCTTCAACCTGTTGGCGGTTTTGGGAATAACCTCCATCATAACACCCATAACCGTAATGGATCATGGCCTGCTTTCCAGCGATATTTTTTGGATGCTCGGCATATCCTTCCTGATCTTGCCCTTGGTATTCTTTCCAAAAGGTTTGCGATTGGGTTGGCGGGATGGACTGGTGCTTTTGGCCTTTTATGCCATCTTCGTCTATATGACCCTAAAATAAAAACCGCCCCATTGAGCGGGACGGTTTCCATCTATAATCAACAACTAATTTATAAACTTCTTATACCTTGGCGGATTTTACCGTTTTAATAATACGGGCCGCAACTTTGTATGGATCTGCATTGGAAGCAGGTCTTCTATCTTCCAACCATCCTTTCCATCCTTTCTCCACGGTCATGATAGGAATCCTGATGGAAGCACCTCTATCAGAAACCCCATAGCTGAAGTCGTGAATGGATGCCGTTTCGTGCTTACCGGTCAAACGTTGATCGTTATAGGCGCCATAAACGGCAATGTGCTCGGCGGTCACAGGTCTGAAAGCTTCACAAATTTTCTCATAGGTTTCCTTGGAACCACAAGTCCTCAAAGTACTGTTGGAGAAGTTGGCGTGCATGCCGGAACCATTCCAATCCCCTTTGATGGGTTTTGGGTGGTATTCAATATAGTAACCATAATCTTCGGTCAATCGGTCCAATAGGTAACGGGCGGCCCAAACTTGGTCACCGGCAGTTTTGCCTCCTTTGGCAAAAATCTGGAATTCCCATTGTCCACATGCAACCTCTTGGTTGATACCTTCAAAATTGATACCAGCCTCAAGGCACATATCGGCATGGCGCTCCACCAATTCCCTGCCATGGGTGTTTTTACCACCAACAGAGCAATAGTACAATCCTTGGGGACCTGGATATCCGTTCATTGGGAAACCAAGTGGCAACTGGGTTCTGGTGTCCATGATGAAGTATTCCTGCTCAAATCCGAACCAGAAATCATCATTCTCATCATCGATAGTAGCTCTTGAATTGGTTTCGTGTGGGGTACCATCTGGGTTCAACACCTCTGCAATCACCAAGTAACCATTGATCCTTCCCGGATCTGGGAAAATGGCAACAGGCTTAAGCAAGCAATCTGAAGAGCCTCCTTCGGCTTGTTCAGTGGAACTTCCGTCGAAAGACCATACAGGACAGTCCTCCAACTTTCCGCTGAAATTATCTTCAATCTTTGTTTTGCTCCTCATGTTGGCGGTGGGTGTATAACCGTCCAACCAGATATACTCTAATTTTGATTTGCTCATAATTCTGGTAGTTAATTGTTCTCAAAGTAATGAAGCACAAAAATAAATTTTTCATTTAATTATCAATGTTTTAAGGGGGTAAAATCACAAACTTCTCTTTATTATTTATATTACCCCTGTTTTAAGCGGGGATGAGTGAAAAAAAAGTAAATTTTACCTCTAATATTATTAAATTGTTAATTGTAGATTTGAAGTTTAAATAATTTAAAAATGCCGAAGATCAGATTTCAAGCTTTGGAAGAGAGCCGAAAGAGGGAGCATACCTCCATTAGCGAAACGGGTAAAAGATCCGAGTTGTTTGGGAAGAATGTTTTTAATGAAGAGAAAATGCTCCAGTTTTTAACGCGAGATGCTTTCGAGAACGTAAAATCCGCCATTTTCCAAGGAAATAAGATAGATAGAAAAATTGCTGACCAAGTGGCCGAGGGAATGAAGGCATGGGCCTTGTCCATGGGAGCTACCCACTATACCCACTGGTTTCAACCATTAACAGGGGCCACGGCCGAAAAACATGATGCTTTCTTTGATATTCTGCCCAATGGACGAGCCATGGAAAAGTTTGGTGGGGCCCAATTGGTGCAGCAGGAACCTGATGCTTCCAGTTTTCCCAGTGGTGGTATCCGAAACACTTTTGAGGCCCGCGGCTATACCGCTTGGGACCCAACATCACCGGCATTCATATATAAGACAACCCTCTGTATCCCCACTATTTTTGTGGCCTACACCGGGGAAGCATTGGACAACAAGGCCCCATTATTAAGGGCATTGCATGCCATTGATCAGGCGGCGACGGGTGTGGCACAATATTTTGACAAGAATGTAAGAAAGGTACATGCTACCCTAGGGTGGGAACAGGAATATTTTTTGATAGACAAGGCCTTGGCCAAATCCCGTTTGGACCTTGCTACAACGGGTAGGACTTTGGTGGGAAGTTTTTCTGCCAAGGGGCAACAATTGGACGATCACTATTTTGGTGTGATCCCCCCAAGGGTTTTGAGCTTTATGAGCGATTTGGAAAAGGAATGCACCAAATTGGGCATACCTGTTAAAACCAGGCATAACGAAGTGGCTCCCAATCAGTTTGAGTTGGCGCCGGTGTTCGAGGAGGCCAACCTTTCCGTGGACCATAATTTATTGTTGATGGATGTGATGGAAGAAATTGCGGACCGCCATAATTTCTCCGTGCTTTTCCACGAAAAACCCTTTGCAGGCATCAACGGGTCGGGCAAGCATAACAACTGGTCGTTGGCTACTGATACTGGGGTGAACTTGCTCAGTCCTGGGACCACACCCATGAAAAATCTTCAGTTTTTGACCTTTTTCGTCAATACTATCAAGGCCGTGGACACTTATGAAGAATTGCTCCGTGCCTCCATAGCTTCTGCGAGTAACGACCACCGTTTGGGGGCCAATGAGGCACCTCCTCCCATCATTTCCATCTTTATTGGAAAGCAACTCAACGATGTGCTCGATGAGTTGGAGGGGGTTTCCAAAGGAAAACTGTCCCCAGAGGAAAAAACGGAGCTCAAGTTGAATGTGGTGGGCAAGATTCCCGAAATCTTGTTGGACAATACGGATAGAAACCGTACCTCACCTTTTGCCTTCACTGGGAATAAATTTGAGATGAGAGGGGTGGGTTCCAAGATGAACTGCGCCAAACCCATGACCATTCTCAACACCATCGTGGCCAAACAGTTGACCGACTTTAAAAAGGAGGTTGATGCATTGATCGACAAGAAAAAGTTGAAGAAGGATGAGGCCGTTTTCAATGTACTTCGTGAATACATCAAAACCTCTAAGCGTATCAGGTTTGAAGGGGATGGTTATGGTATTGAGTGGCAGGAAGAAGCAAGGCGTCGCAAGTTAAGTTTCAATAAAAACACTCCAGAAGCGCTGCAGGTGATCACCGAAAAGGAAAGCATAGCCCTTTTTAAGGAGATGGACGTGATGAGCGAGGTGGAGCTTACCGCACATCAAGATGTGGAACTTGGAGCTTATATTTTTCATATTCAAATTGAGGGCCGTGTCCTGGGAGAAATGGTCTACAACCACATTATTCCCGCTGCGGTAAAGTACCAGAACATTTTGCTGGAAAACATCAACGGACTCAGGGAGGTTTATGGGGCGGCACACAAAAAGGTGGCGGAGACCCAATTGAACATACTGGAACAGGTTGGAGAGCACATTGTCGAGATCAAGAAACTCACCGATGAAATGACGGATGCCAGACGACGCGCCAATGGCATGTCCATGCGGAATAAGAAGGCCCAGGCCTATTGCAACAATGTAAAACCCTATTTTGATTCGATACGGGAACAATCCGATGCTCTGGAAAAATTGATTGCGGATGAGTTTTGGCCGTTTACCAAGTACAGGGAGATGCTCTTTTCAAAATAAAGGTTTTTGCTTGAAAAGAAGTAGTTCCGTACCCATAATTTGAAGGCTTTCCGTTATTTTTGCCCAAACCTAATTTATGTCGTCCGACTCCAGTAAGAGATATGCGCAACGAGGCGTTTCCGCCTCCAAGGAAGATGTGCACAATGCCATCAAGAACATTGATAAGGGGCTTTTTCCCAAGGCTTTCTGCAAAATAGTGCCCGATTATCTCACAGGAAGTAAAGACCATTGTTTGGTCATGCATGCCGACGGGGCAGGAACAAAATCCTCCTTGGCCTATATGTACTGGAAAGAGACTGGAGATATATCGGTATGGAAAGGGATTGCCCAGGATGCCCTCATCATGAATGTGGATGACCTGATCTGTGTGGGCGCTACAAACAATATTATGTTGTCCTCTACCATAGGTCGGAATAAAAATTTGGTTCCTGGGGAAGTGATTTCTGCCATCATCAATGGTACGGAAGAATTGATTTCCGACTTGGCCGAACACGGGATTACCATTCATTCCACAGGAGGTGAAACAGCCGATGTGGGGGATTTGGTACGAACCATCATCGTGGATTCTACCGTCACGGCACGCATGAAACGCAGCGAGGTCATCGATAATGCCAATATTAAGGCAGGAGATGTAATCGTCGGATTGGAATCGTACGGCCAGGCAACCTATGAAAGTGGGTACAATGGCGGTATGGGAAGCAATGGTCTAACGTCGGCTCGCCATGATGTTTTCGGAAAATATCTGGCCAAAAAATACCCCGAAAGTTACGATGCTTCGGTTCCTGAGGAATTGGTGTATTCTGGCAATACGAAATTGACGGATTCCGTTCCCGGCGCTCCTTTGGATGCGGGAAAATTAGTGTTGTCACCAACCCGGACCTATGCTCCGATTATAAAAAAGATCCTATCAAAATATACCTCGGATGATATCCATGGAATGGTGCATTGTAGTGGTGGTGCCCAGACGAAGATTTTACACTTTGTTGAGCAGTTCCATATCATCAAGGACAACATGTTCCCGATACCTCCTTTGTTTCAATTGATACAGGAACAATCCGGTACCGATTGGAAGGAAATGTACCAAGTTTTCAACTGCGGGCATCGTATGGAAATCTATGTAAATGAACAAGTTGCTGAGGATATTATCTCTATCTCAAAAAGTTTTGGTGTGGATGCGCAGATCATTGGTAGGGTGGAAGCTTCCGAAAGCAAAAAATTGACCATCCAAAGCGAGTACGGCAAGTTTGAATATTAGCATACGAATCTTCCTTAAATAGCGTTTTATATTATAAACCTCACGCTATGGAAAGAAAGGAATTTTTGAGAAGTTTAGGCGCTGGTGCTGCATTCGCCCTAACTTTTCCCTGTTTGCAAGGATGCTCCAAGGACGAAGTCAACGGGAATATTGTGGAAGAACCTACGGGTGTTGATTTTACGGTAGACCTTGGTTCCGCCGAAGCAGCCAACCTTGCGAATAATGGAGGGTTTATCCTGAAAAATTTAGTGGTGATTGCCAAAAACCTGGAAGGTGAGTTCATTGCCGCAAGCCAGGTCTGTAGTCATGAATCCTATGATCAAGTTCGGTTTGTGAACCAAAGCGGCGGTATTTTTTATTGTGATGTGCATGGTTCTCGTTTTGATCAAGATGGTACACCCTTGAACCAAGTGGACAGCGCGCCCGCCAAGGCCATAAAAGTGTACAACACCGAGTTGAACGGTTCCATACTTCGGATTTATGAGTAAACCTTTTAGTCCCAAATCCATGAAAAAGATATTGATCCTACTTTCACTTGTTTTTGCATCTGCACTTCAGGCCCAAGAATGGCAGCCAAGCTTCAATGATGCCGTTTCCAAGGCCAAAGAGGAGAATAAACCCATTGTTTTGGTGTTCTCTGGATCGGATTGGTGCGCTCCCTGTATCCGTTTGAAGAAGCATATTTTTGATAGCGATGAGTTTAAAGCATATGCTTCGGAACATTATGTGCTCTACAATGCTGACTTTCCTAGAAAGAAGCAAAACCAACTTCCAGAACCTTTGATGGCCACAAATAAATCCCTGATCGAGAGGTATAACCCGAAGGGTTATTTTCCCTTGGTGGTGGTTTTGGATAAAAATGAAAAAGTATTGGGAGAAACAGGTTTTGTGGCCCGTTCTACCCCGGAAAAATATATTGCGACCCTTAATAAGTTCATAAAATGAAAAAGCGATTTGCTCTTTTGTTCAGCCTCTTCTGTATGCTGTCCCAAGGGCAGATGCTGCATAAGGATGTGACCGTTAGGAAGGTCTTGAAGTTGATGGGCACCCGGTTCGAGATCACCGTGGTGGCCCCCAACGAGGAAATAGGGTATATCAATATTGATCTGGCCGTTTCGGAAATTGAACGTATTGAAAAAATCATTTCTTCATGGGACAAGGATTCGGAAACAACCCTGATCAATCAAAATGCAGGCATAAAACCCGTCAAGGTAAGTCCTGAGCTTTTTGGATTGATAGAACGCGCTATAAAGATTTCGGATATTACCGACGGCGCTTTCGATATCACTTATGCTTCCATGGACAACATTTGGAAGTTTGATGGGACCATGACAAGCCTTCCATCCAAAGAGGATGTCCAAAAGTCCATTACCAAGATCGGATATCAAAAAATTGTTCTCGACCCTGAAAAGGAAACGGTGTTTTTGCCCGAACCCGGCATGCGGATTGGCTTTGGTGCCATTGGAAAAGGATATGCGGCAGACCGTGCCAAAGAACTTTTGGTTTCCAAGGATGTGAAGGGTGGCATCATCAACGCATCCGGGGATTTGACCACTTGGGGAACCAAGGTTACCGGGGAAAAATGGCTGGTGGGTATTGCCAATCCTTTGAGTAAGGATAAAGTGTTCAGTTGGTTGCCGATTATAGAATCATCCGTGGCCACGTCTGGCAATTATGAAAAGTTCGTGACCTTGAATGGTAAAAAATATTCCCATATCATCGATCCAAGAACGGGCTATCCTACTACGGGAATCAGCAGTGTTTCCATTTTTGCTAAACAAGCGGAACTTTGTGATGCGTTAGCTACTGCCGTTTTCATCATGGGAAAGGATGTTGGTCTGCACATGATCAACCAAATCGATGGGGTAGAGGCCGTAGTGGTGGACTCGGATAACAAAATCCATAAGAGTTCTGGTATCATGTTCGATGTGAATCCGTAAATTTACCACATGCGAAAACCTCTATTTTTACTGCTTCTCTTGATTTTTTCAAGCTCTTGCGTTGCCGTTCGTGAATATGACAAGGTCTATCTGAACGATGTGGAAATGCAATTGGGGGCACGGGCCAATGAACGTTTCGAAACCAATTTTCATATTTACAGGGAGGCGTCGTCCGGTGCCAATGGCGGTAAGACAGGCGGTGGTTGTGGCTGTAATTAACTCAAAAAATATGAGCAGTAAATCTCACGTAACCCAAAATAAAACCATCTTAGGAGCCATTCTTTTTGGGGTTTTCGTGATGATGGGTTCCTTGGTTTTTGCTCAACAGCCCGATACTTCTTATAAAAAGAGGGTTTTGGAAACCAGCGAGGTCGATGTATTGTTCAGCTATTACAATCAAGATGGTAAACATGCGGCTGTCACGGGTGGTGAGGGTACGGAAGAATTGACGGATGCCACTTCTACCATTGTCTTGCGCATGCCCATGAACGAGAACGATGTGCTGACCGTGGATGTGGGGCTTTCTGCTTATACTTCTGCTTCCTCCAGTAACATCAATCCGTTGGATGGCGGAATCAATGTGACCCCCTTCGATGCTTCTTCGGGGGAATCCAGAAAGGATTTGTTGGCCTACATCAACCCAAGTTATGCGCATAGTTCAGAAGACCGGAACTCCATTTGGAGCGCCAATGCCTACCTGTCTTCCGAATACGATTATTTTTCCATCGGTTTTGGCGGTAGCTACACCAAATTGTTCAACGAAAAGAATACTGAAATCACCTTGAGTGGCAAGGTGTTTTTGGACAAATGGAATCCCGTTTATCCCATTGAACTGCGTGAAGAGTTTTTTGATAACCGTATCACGGGAAATGGAACATATAGCCCCATTTTTTCCGAGTTTGATAAGGAAACGAGAAACTCCTATTCCCTGTCTTTAAGCTTTTCCCAAATATTGACGGAGAAACTACAAGGGGCACTGTTTTTGGACTTGGTGTCCCAGAACGGTTTGCTCAGTACGCCTTTCCAAAGGGTTTATTTTGCTGATTTTGAGGATTTTTATATTGATGATTTTCAGCTGGCGGACAACATAGAGCAATTGCCGGATAGCCGATTGAAGGTTCCTTTTGGGGGAAGATTGAACTATTACCTGAACGATTTGATTGTGTTGCGTTCCTATTATCGGTTTTATTGGGATGATTGGGGGATTACCTCCCATACCGCAAGTTTGGAGGTGCCATTCAAAATGACCGATAAGTTTACGTTATACCCAACCTATCGCTATTATACCCAAACAGCGGCCGATTATTTTTATCCCAAGGAAGTTGCACTTTCTTCCTATTCCTTCTACACCTCGGATTATGACCTTTCCGATTACAGTGCCCATCAATACGGCATGGGAGTACAATACCGGGATATTTTTACCTCGGCACGCGTGTTCAATTTTGGCCTAAAGACCATCGACCTGCGTTTTAGCCAGTACGATCGTAGTGATGGCCTCAATGCCTTCATCATTACCTTGGGGACCACTTTTGTAGGGAATTAACAGTTAAATACCCTTCGTTGATTAATTCCTTGGTGTTGCCAATCAGCTTGGAGCAGCCATTCTTAAGTAAGTAAATGTTATCGCTGATATCTAGAATGTGTTCGTAAGAATGATCGGTAATCAAGATGATTTTATTTGACTTTTGTTCATGAATCAAAGCTTTGATTCTTTCAACATAAACAGGTGCTATAAAAGAAAAAGGCTCGTCCAATAAAATGACATCATGGTGGCTCTTCAAAATCAAATAGGTTTCAATGAGTCTGAGTTCACCACTTGATATCTGATGTGCACGGTACTCTTTGTAGATTTTGAAACTCTCAAAATACCCAATGAATTCATCCCATTCAATATTAAATAGTTTGAATGCCGTTTTAAGTTTAATTTTCTTTGTTAGTAACCTGTGTTGGGGTAGATAAGCGATTTTGTTTGTTGAGAATAATGGTTTTTTAATGTTTTTACCATCAATTCGAATCGACTTGTATTTGGATGATAAACTACCGAAGATAATATTGAGAAGCGAAGTTTTGCCTGATCCATTTCTCCCCATTATACCTGTAACCGTGCCTAACTTTGAATGGAGGTATATACCGGATAATACTTTCTTTGTTCCGTAGTTCAACTCTATGTTATCTACTTCTAAGACCATAGAAAGAAGAGCCAACGGATTAAAAAGGTTAGGATGACATCAAAAACAAAGGATAGAAAAAAAAGATGAACTATGGATAGACCAAAGTTTTGATAAAATATCAATTCCCTTTTTGATTGGATGTCCAAAAATCTTAGAAAATAAAATCCCAAAAGAATCAACTTTATTGTCAAAACTGTCGAAAAAGAAAATCCAATGAAAAATAGAACTATATTCAGAATTGCAGATACGAGTAGCAAGGACTTGTAATACAAGAAAGCCAGCATGTAGATTTTAAGGCGGAACAATGAGAGCATGGTATTTACTAAATGTACAAATTAATCGTAAATTCGCAGTCTTAAGGAGGACAGGTTTATGCTAGACAAACTGAATATCGTAAAGCAACGTTTTGACGAGGTTTCCGATTTGATCATTCAGCCCGACGTAATTGCTGATCAGCAACGATACATCAAGTTGAACAAGGAATATAAGGATCTTAAGGTCCTTGCCGATAAACGTGATGAATATATAGCTCTCACCAACAACTTACAGGAAGCGGAAGAAATTATTGCCGATGGCAGTGATGCGGAAATGGTGGAGATGGCCAAAATGCAAATGGACGAGGCCAAAAGTGCCTTGCCCAAATTGGAGGATGAAATCAAATTCTTATTGATCCCCAAAGATCCAGAAGATGCCAAGGATGTAGTGATGGAGATACGTGCCGGAACCGGCGGGGACGAGGCCAGTATTTTTGCCGGGGACCTTTTCCGTATGTACACCAAATATTGTGAATCCAAGGGATGGCGAACCAATGTCATCGACCTGAATGAAGGTACGAGTGGCGGGTATAAGGAAATCCATTTTGAAGTTTCTGGAGAGGATGTGTACGGTACCTTGAAATTTGAAGCAGGGGTGCACCGTGTACAGCGTGTTCCCCAAACGGAGACCCAAGGTAGGGTGCATACCAGTGCTGCGACCGTAATGGTGATTCCGGAAGCGGAGGAATTTGACGTACAGATAGACCCCAAGGATGTACGAATCGATTATTTCTGTTCTTCGGGACCTGGTGGCCAGTCAGTGAACACCACCTATTCCGCCGTGCGATTGACCCACGTTCCCACGGGGATTGTGGCACAGTGTCAGGACGAAAAATCACAACACAAGAACAAGGATAAGGCCTTTAGGGTATTACGGGCCAGGTTGTACGATATGGAGTTGGCCAAAAAACAGGCTGAGGATGCCGCAAAGCGAAATTCTCAAGTGAGCAGTGGTGACCGTTCGGCCAAGATCCGTACCTATAACTATCCCCAGGGAAGGGTAACCGACCATAGGATCGGATTGACCCTGTATGATTTGCAGAATATCATGAACGGGGATATCCAGAAAATCATCGACGAACTGATGTTGGTCGACAATACCGAAAAGCTAAAAGAAGCTTCGGAAATTTTCTAAGCTTCGTGTGATTACAATGGTCCGTTAGAGTACAGTAGAGAACCACTTTAAATGAAAATAGAACATCTCATCTCACAGATTCGTAAAAAGAAATCCTTTCTCTGTGTTGGCCTTGATACGGATTTGGAAAAAATTCCAGAGCATCTCCTTAAAGAAGAGGATCCCATTTTTGAGTTCAATAAGGCGATTATTGATGCTACCCATCAATATAGTGTGGCCTACAAACCCAATATCGCTTTTTATGAGGCGTATGGCTTGCCAGGTTGGAAATCGTTGGAGCGTACCATGGAGTATTTGAATGCCAATTATCCTGAACTGTTCACTATTGCAGATGCCAAGCGGGGCGATATCGGGAACACTTCCACACGATATGCCAAGGCCTTTTTTGAAACCATGGATTTTGATTCCATTACCATTGCACCTTATATGGGGAAGGACTCGGTGGAACCTTTTTTGGAATTTGAGGATAGGCATACCATTTTGCTGGCATTGACATCGAATGAAGGTGCTTTTGACTTTCAAACCAAAAAATTGGAAGGGGAAGAACTGTACAAGCAGGTTTTGAAAACCTCTAAAACCTATAAGGGTTCTGAACGGTTGATGTATGTGGTAGGAGCAACCAAGGCCACCTATTTACAGGAAATCAGGGAAATCGTGCCCGAAAGTTTTTTATTGGTGCCTGGTGTAGGGGCACAAGGAGGTAGTTTGCAGGACGTGTGCAAATATGGCATGACCAAAAACATTGGATTGTTGGTCAATTCTTCGCGTGGCATATTGTACGCTTCCAAGGAAAGCGATTTTGCGGAAATAGCTGCTGCTAAGGCTGAAGAAATCCAAAAGGAAATGGAACACGAGCTTGAAATTTATATCCAATCTTAGGATAGGCTTTCCAATACTTTTTTAATCCCTTGGGCTTTTCTCTTGAAGAATTCACCCAAACGTGTATCTACGTGTGCAACATCCGAAGCTTTCTCGATAAAGTTATTGTACATGACCTCCAAAACGGAAATTGCCTCACTTCCACTGGTAATCGGGGTCACTGTTCCGACTCTGCAATATTGATTGTTCATGATTTTCAAGATTTGTTAATATCAAAGATACGTTGAAATGCTGCCTATGGATTATGGTCTAGTGGGGTATACGTCTAGAAATCAGGTCTTTTATCTAAAATTTAACGAATCAGGGCCAAAACAAGACTAATTCTTACAATGGCTTAGGATAAAATTAACTTACCTTTAATAACAACCAGAATATCGGAAAATTGAAAACATGAAAAAGCTAGTACTACCGATTCTACTCTTTATGTCGATACTAGTGAACGCCCAAAATAATGGTTCTTGTAATTGCTGTTCGGAAAACCATAAGGCTTTTGACTTTTGGATTGGGGAATGGGAGGTTACCAATTACAATAACGGCAAACCTGCAGGCAGCAGTGTGATCAGCAGGGAGGAGGATGGTTGTGTGATTCGTGAGAATTGGACCAGTGCCCAAGCCGGATATACAGGGACAAGCATGAATTTTTACAATGCAGGTACAGGGCTATGGGAGCAATTATGGGTGGACAATGCGGGGGCTATCCTGAAACTGAAAGGAAACAGGGTTGAAAATCAAATGATTTTGACCTCGGATGAATTTATCAAGGAAGATGGTAAAAAGTACAGAAACCGCATTACTTGGACAAAACTTGAGGATGGGAGTGTGCGACAATTATGGGAGGTGTTCCAAGGAGAAACAGTGGTTTCAACAGCTTTTGATGGCCTTTACAAAAGGAAATAAACAAAAAAGCCAGTGCGAGAACACTGGCTTTTAAACTAACTAACTCAAAAAAATGCTAACTCAGATAACTTGTTACAAAATTCTCTTTAAACCTTCACGTCAAGGTTAACTTAACTTTAGGATTTTGTTATAATTATTTCATTTTATTGAGTTTATAACGTAGATATTTTTGACTTATTGCGTTATTCAAAAAAAATTATAATTAATCTTGCAAAGCAAACACCTTTTTTAACAAATCTGTTGTCCTGGACGAAACCTTTGTCCTAATTTCCTTCTCTTCCACGGCTATCATGGTATAGACTCCGGCCAAGGCTTCGTTGGTGGTATAATCGGTTAGATCGGGGTTCACGTCGTTGGTGAGGGGCAGGTTATTGTACTTGGTGATGATATTGCTCCAAATTTTGTCCGCACCTACTTTTTGGAAAGAATTCTTGATGATTGGGTTGAATTTATTGTACAACTGGGTCTTGGTGGCCTGTTGCAGGTATTGCGTGGCGGCATTGTCATTCCCCAACAAAATTTGTTTGGCATCTTTAAAGGTGATGCCCTTCACCGCTTCGACAAATATGGGGGTGGCTTCTCCTACGGCATCTTCGGCGGCCCTATTGATGATTTTTAGACCTTCGTCAGCAAGGCTGGACAATCCAATGTCCCTCAAGGTCTTATCAACCTTTTGAAGTTCTTCCGGCAACAGGATCTTGACCAGTTCGTTTTTGAAAAATCCGTTTTCAAGGGCCAGTTTGTTCACCTGTTTTTCAATACCCATGTTCAAGGCTTCACGTAATCCTTGGGCAATTTCTGCGTTGCCAATTCCTGTTGTTCCTTGGGGTAATTGATTCACAACCTGTTGGAGTTCGGTACATGCTACAAGTTGAAATAGTAGGATGCAAAGTAGTGCTCGTTTCATGATATATTTTTTATAGTTAGGGTGAAATTACAGCGAAACCTCTAAAAGATGGTCCTGTTCCCTTGCTTTTTAGATAAAATCACCGTGTTATTTTTTAAGGAAACACCTAAAACAAACGGGATTGCATTAATTCAGATCAAGGACTAAGCTAGATTTTGCCTTGATTTCCAATGACTTGTCCAGTCCAACATTCTGTCCCGTTATCACATCTGTACCACTTTGATGGTTTTGGATGCCTTCGGCGAACCTTGCCAGGTCGATTTGTTGGTCTTTTAGGGAATTGTTCAAAACCACCATGACCGCATCGTTCGGATTTTCGGGAAAATACCTAAAGTAGACATACACATTGTCCATTGGGGAAAAGTGCAAGGTCTTTCCTTTGTGGATCACCGATTTGGTTTTTCGCCAGTTCAATAGTTTTTTGGTATAATCGAAATACGCCTTTTGCCCATCGGTTCTTCCAGATTCCAAGAATGCATTTTGTGGGTCGCCCGGCCATCCGCCAGGAAAATCTCTTCGGATATCCCCATCGCCCTTACTTTTTTCACCTAGCATCCCAATTTCGTCTCCATAATAGATTTGGGGAATGCCCCTTAAAGTGGCTAACAAAGTAATCGCTAACTTGTATTTGTTCACATCCCCATCAAATGCCTGGTTGATGCGGTTCACATCATGGTTGCCCATCATGATCAATAGGTTGTTGATGTTGGGATAGAGAAAATCCTGCGTCAAGTGATCATAAACCTTGAAGAGGCCATCGCCCCAGTTTTGTTCCGATTGGTTAAAGACTTGGGGAAAAATGTCGTGGAGGGGAAAATCCATCACCGAAGGTAAGTTGGAATTGAACCCTTGGATGGCACCGATCTTACTGTCTTTTTGCCAAAACGCGATATGGGCCGTTTCGTGCATAAAAACCTCGCCCACAATGTTCAGATTGGGATACTCCTCCATCACCCGGGTCACCCATTCGGTAATCCCTACTTTGTCGTTGTAGGGATAGGTGTCTACCCGCATGCCGTCCAAGTTGGCACTTTCGATCCACCAAATGGTATTCTGCACCAAATAATTGATGACCATAGGATTGCTTTCGTTCATATCGGGCATGGTGTAGTCGAACCATCCATCCATACACCCTTTGGCATCATATTTTGAGGCATTGGGATCCAGTTGGGTGGTTTGGATGTAATTACTCCTCTTGAAACCGTTTTCACCGCCTTCCCAATAATGTAACCAATCTTGGGCGGGCAAGTCTTGTATCAACCAATTGTTCAGGCCCCAATGATTGGGCACGTAGTCCATAATGTGTTTCATGCCCCGTTGGTGCAATGCCTCGGTCAACCGAGAAAAATCCTCGTTGCTGCCATAACGGGGGTCCATTTGGTAGAGGTCACTACAGGCATATCCGTGATAGGAATAGGTCTTTTCATTGTCGAGGGTCAAAGGAGTACTCCATAAGGTTGTGGCTCCAAGCTCATCAATGTAATCCAGATGGTCAATAATTCCTTGGATATCTCCTCCGTGCCTACCACCTTGTTGGCTCCGATCGGCCATTTCAATGGTTTTGGGATGACTGTCATTTGACGTGTCGCCATTGGCAAACCGATCGGGCATCAAAAGATAGATTACATCCGAGGAGTCAAAACCTTTTCGGTCGGCCGAGCCTTCCCTTCGCTCCAAGAATTGGTAATCTACCGAAGAAATGGTTCGTCGTCCTTTTTTAAATTTTATTTTGATGGTACCCGGTTGTACGCTCTTGGTGTCCACCGTAATGAACAGGTAGTTTGGGTTCTCCGTGTTCTCAATTTTTTTGATGGTGATATTGGGCGAGAATTCAGGTTGGAGTTCACTGATTTGGTTTCCATGTACCAATAATTGGAGTTCGGAGTTCTTCATGCCGGTCCACCAATAAGGAGGTTCCACGCGTTGCACTTGGCCAATGCCGAAGGCAAAAGTCATCAGAATGAATAACGAAATGATATTTTTCATCTATGTTGATTTTTTTTTGGACCATTTTCAAAGTTGAAAAATGGAATGGTTTTCTTTGGATTATAAGTAAAAAGTAGAGTCTGTGTTTCCGTTAAATGGATACGACTTGGTCATCCTTGTCATCCACCCGTGAGACTAACAAAGCAGCTATCAGAAAGGAAATTCCGCTCGTCATCAGTGCATAAATGGGTTGTTCATTGTATAGATATCGCACCATGGGACCTCCAATCAATGCATTGACAATCTGTGGAATCACAATGAAAAAATTGAAAATACCCATGTAAACGCCCATTTTTTGGGGCGGAATGGATCCCGCGAGAATGGCATAGGGCATGGCAAGAATACTGGCCCAGGCCACTCCGATTCCGATCATGGATAGGATGAGCCAATTTTCATCGGGCATGATATAAATGGATAAAAACCCGAGCGCTCCTATTATAAGGGAAATAGCATGTGTTTTCTTTCGTCCCACTTTTTTGGCGATGGCAGGCAGGAAGAAGGCAAAAATGGCAGAAATTCCATTATAGATTCCGAACAGGATGCCTAACCAATCCCCGGCATTTTGAAATGCTGTACTCTGGTTGTCGTTGGGGTCCAGACCATAAATATGTTGAGCAATGGCAGGAAGTGCAAAGACCCATAGTCCAAAAAGCCCAAACCAGGAAAAAAACTGCACCCAGCTTAATTGCCGCATGGTACGGGGCATTTTCCTGAAATCTGTAAAAATATCACTTAGTTTTCCCGGAGCTTCGTCAATGGTGCCTGACCCTTCCGATTGAAGTAACTGGGCCATTTCTTCAGGGGTGTACTCTTTGGTGGTGAACACCGTCACCAATACGCTGGTAATGAGCACCACGGCACCTATGATAAATGATAGTAAAAGGTTAAAAGGTACTTCCCCAGCTCCTGCGGTATTGTCCAGTCCGACCCAATTGGTCAACACATAGGGCAACCAAGAACCCACAACGGCCCCAATCCCGATGAGCACGGTCTGTAGGCTATAACCCAAGGTACGTTGGTCCGCGGGTAAAATATCCGCGATCAAGGCCCTAAAGGGTTCCATGGCCACATTGAACGATGCATCCATGACCATGAGCATTCCGGCACCCACCCAAAGAGCGGGCATAAAGGCAGTGAACATATCGGCATTGGGCATCAGAACAAGCCCCAATGATGCCAAAAGGGCGCCGGTAAGAAAATAGGGGCGACGTCGCCCTAAACGGTTCCAAGTCCTGTCACTATAATGACCAATAATGGGTTGTACGATGAGTCCGGTGAGGGGTGCCACAATCCAGAACCAAGAAAGTTCATGGACATCAGCCCCAAAAATTTGAAGAATTCTGCTGGCATTGGCATTTTGAAGGGCAAAACCCATCTGAATGCCCAAGAAACCAAAACTGAGGTTCCATATTTGCCAAAAACTTAATCGACGCTTTTGAAACATTGTGATTTTTGTATTGGATCAACAATTAATGCAGCTATGAGACTGCTTTTAATACTTTTTAGGGAAAGTAAAATATAAGCGCTGATAAAATCAAAGATATGTTTTTTTTGAAACACACCCCTTTCTTTTTGATTTTACTGAGGAATTTAGGCAGTATTCGGCCTTTCACTTTGACAGGATAGGAGTACTTCGAGTGGAATCCCTGATGATGAGTTCCGTTTTTATCAGTTGGGTGGTAAAGGGCAGTTCCTCTTCTTTTTCCAAGCGGTCGATCAAGGTTTGGGCGGCAAGTTCCCCAATCTGAAATCCATGTTGGCTAACAGTGGTCAAATGGGGTCTGGCGTATTTGGAAAGGATGCCGTCCGAGAACCCAATTACCGACAGGGCATCCGGTACGTTCAACCCACGCATACGGGCCACATTGAGTGCGGTAACGGCATAAATTTCATTTACACCGAAAATTCCGTCAATGTCGGGGTGCTTATCAAAAACCTTGTTTATCCTATCCTCCAAGCTTCGTTGCTCCTCATCGGAATCGCCCAGTTCCCCGATTTTGATTACAAGGTCTTCATTATACTCTATGCCATTTATGTCCAGCGCGTCTTTGTATCCTTCGGTTCGCAACCGACCAATGTTCAGGTAATCCATGGTGGTCAATAACAGGATTTTTTTACAGCCTATATCGACGAGCTTTTGAACGGCCATTTGACCAGCTTCCCGATCGTCAACAATGATCTTGTCGCAAACAATATCGTCCACAACGCGATCGAACATGACTATTGGGATGTTCCTGTTCTGTATCTCTTGAAGATGGATATAGTTTTGTTTCAACAAGGTCTCTTTGGATAATGAGATGATAAAACCATCAATGCTGCCATCAATCAACATTTCCATGTTTATGGCCTCTTTGTCCAAGGATTCGTTGGTAACCCCAATGATTACGTTATACTCTTTGGAATTCGCCACTTCTTCGATTCCTGAAATCACTTTCGCAAAAAAATGGTGTACGATCTCGGGTATGATGACCCCGATGGTCTTGGTCTTCTTGTTCTTTAAGCTTAGGGCGATACTGTTGGGGCGATAGTTATAAAATTTGGCAAAAGCCTGGACCTTATCGCGATTTTCCTGACTGATATCCTTGTCATCTTTTAAGGCCTTGGATACAGTTGAAATGGAAAGCCCCAGTTCGGAAGCAATCTTTTTAAGTGTCATTTTCGGCTTCATGCTGCAATGGATTTCTGGTGGGGTGGCCAGTTATTCGTCAATTAAGAGCTAAATATACTTTGATCGGGACAGTTCACTAAAAATTTGTCAACCTGAAAACGTTATAAGTGCCCAAACATGACAAATGTCAAAAAAAAGCAGGTCTCAATTTACATATTTTAGCAAAAGGGAAGTGAAATATAACAAAATCTTAAAAATTAACTCTAACAAACTTTAATATGAAAATTAGACGGATGCACCTTTTTTGGTGCATGTTTCTGGTTCCTTTCCTGCAGTTTGCACAAATAACTGTTCAGGGTGTCGTGACAGACGCGACGACCCAGGAGCCATTGCCCGGTGTAAGTATTCTTCTTAAGGGAACAACGCAGGGGACCGCAACGGATTTTGATGGAAATTATGTTCTTCAAGCAAATCTGGGCGATACCTTGGTTTTTTCGTACATCGGATTTCAAAGTAAGGAAGTCGTAGTTTCGGGTAGTTCTTTGAGTGTTGTGCTATTGGAAGATACTACGACACTGGATGAAGTGGTCATCATAGGGTATGGTACCACAACGGTGAAGGATGCCACAGGTTCGGTTTCCTCGGTAACAACGGAAGACTTTAACAAAGGTGCCATTGTGAGTACCGATCAATTGTTGACAGGTAAAACGGCAGGTGTCCGTATTACCAACAATGGTGGACAACCCGATTCGGCTCCGAACATTCGTATTCGGGGTGGGTCATCATTAACGGCGAACAACAGCCCTTTGATCGTTATCGACGGTATTCCTGTGGACAATACGAACCCTGCTGGGGTGAGCAACCCATTGACATTAGTCAATCCAAACGATGTGGAAAGCTTTTCCATTTTGAAGGATGCCTCGGCCACCGCCATTTATGGTTCCAGGGCCTCCAACGGGGTTATCATCATTACCACCAAAAAAGGCCTTTCCGGAGAATTCAAATTTAACTTCTCTACAAACACCACGGTCAGTAAGGTGGGCAAGAAGATTGATATGATGGACGGAGATACTTTTGCAAGATTTATCAAGGAATATCATCCTGACTATACCAATTATCTCGGTGTGGATGACCCATCCACGGATGCAGTGGACGATTCTAGTACCGATGCCATTGAAGGTAGAATCTTGTACAACACCGATTGGCAGGATGCCATCTACAGGACTGCCATTTCCTTCGACCATAACTTGAGCGCAAGGGGAAGTATCTTAAAAACGGTACCCATCCGTATGTCTTTGGGATATACGGAAAGTCAGGGTTTAGTTAAAACAAGTGATTACGAACGTATTACGGGGTCTTTAAAATTGACTCCACGATTGCTGGATGACCATTTGAAAGTGGATGTCAACGCTAAGGGAATCATGTCCAAAAAGAACGCCATTGATGAAGGTGGTGCCTTGGGTGGTGCCGTTAATATGGATCCCACAAAACCTGTTTATGACAATTCTTATGGAAATCTTTTTGGAGGGTACTATCAGAATGTGAAAATCGAAGAGGATGATGAATACAATATAACAAGATTGGATGGGCAATGGAACCCTGTAGCCCTTTTGATGCAGCGGTATCGCCCTGAAAGGGTACAGAAGTTGCTTGCCAATGTAGAGTTGGATTATAAGATGCATTTCTTGCCCGAATTGCGCGCGGTGGCCAATGTGGGTATCGAAGCCTCAAAGTCCAAGATCAAGGAAGTGTATGTGGACAATTCCATAGCCACATATCAGATCAACGACACTGAACACGAAAGTGTCTTCAACGAAGGGGTCAATTATAGGGAAAACCAAGATATTGTGAACCGTACTTTTGAAGGGTATTTGGCCTATGCCAAGGATTTGGGCGGAGCCATTAACAATTTTGATGTACAGGCAGGGTATTCGTACCAAAACTTTAAGAACGATGGTAATAAGGAAATATACAGGTACAATCTGGACACTGGAGTTAGGGAAGTGCAACCGAACGAGCAAAATCCTACCAATCGATATTTCAATGAACTCAACCTACAATCCTTTTTTGGACGTGCCAACATTAATTTCTACGACAGATATTTGCTGACCCTTTCTTTTAGAGCGGATGGGTCATCACTTTTTGTAAAGGACAATCGTTGGGGTTATTTCCCGGCAGCTGCTTTGGCATGGAAGGTAAAAGAGGAAAGCTTCTTGAAAGATGTTGATGTTGTGAACAACCTTAAGTTGAGACTGGGTTGGGGTAGAACAGGTCAACAGGATATAACAGGTCAAGTTGGGTTTTATCCTTCCGTTCCCCTATTTGAGGCTGGGAGTGCTACCAGCCAGTATTTGAGCGGTTATGCCCTATACTCTGCCATTAATTTCAATCCCGACCTTACTTGGGAAAAGGCCGAGACGTATAATGCGGGGCTTGATTTTGGTCTTTTCAAAGGAAATATTCTGAGCGGGTCTTTTGATGTATATTATCGCACCACTAAGGATTTGTTGGCCTTTGTGCCTACAGCACCGGGCCAATCATTAGGGTCTTCGTTTGCCAAGAATGTGGGGGAGACCGAGAGTAAAGGTTTTGAAATCAATTTCAATGTAAAGGCATTGAGCCAAGAGAAAATGGCATTGGAATTCTATGGAAACACCTCCTACAATCGTGCTGAAGTGACCAATTTGAAGGATGCTACCTATATTTCAGCTATTGAGTCCGACATTCCTACAGGTACCGGGGTTAAACTTGCACGCCATGCTGTAGGCTATCAACCTTATTCGGCTTGGGTGTTCAAACAATTGTATGATGCGCAGGGTAATCCAATTCACGGAGCATTTGCCGATTTCAATGGGGATGGGGTAGTGGATAACGACGATCGTTACTATAAAGCGCTTCGCCCCAATTGGACCTTCGGCTTTGGTTTTAACTTTAACTACGGAAAATTAGATTTGAGTTCCAGTTTTAGGGGGCAGATTGGTGGACAGGTGTACAACTCCAGAAGATTGAGTTTAGGTTGGGTGGACAAGGCCATTCCGAACAACTCCAACAGTTTGTCCAACGTGCTGGATTTCTATAATGGGGCAGCGGATTTCAACTTTGTTAATGTACAGGGCAATGTACCGTTCTCCGATTATTTTTTGGAAGATGCTTCTTTCCTTCGATGTGAGAACATTGTATTGGGCTATCGATTGGATGATGCAGTACCCAATGTATCCATGCGTTTTTATGGGGCATTGAACAACCCGTTCATCATCACCAAATACGATGGGCAGGATCCCGAAAATTTCAACGCTATTGACAATAATTTCTATCCAAGACCCCGATCATTCACCATTGGGGTAAATGTGGACTTTTAAAATAATTGACATGAAAAAGTATATATCAATATTCTTTATAATTGTTCCCTTGGCCATTCTAATGCAAGGTTGTACCAGTGATTTGGATACACAACCCGAAGTAGAACTGTCCTTGGATGAACTTTTGGACCAAGACCCCAATGCGGTTGCCGGTATTTTATCGAGATTGTATGCATCTTTTGCCCTGTCGGGTCCAGATGGAGCAGGTAGTTCGGATATAGATGATAATGCAGGGGAATCCCCATTCCTACGTGGAATTATAAACCTTCAGGATTTTACGGCGGATGCCATAAAAAACCGTTGGGGCGATGATGGTCTCGACCAGTTGACCACAACTTCCAACTGGGATGAGAATAATAAATTCTTCCGTTATCTATACAACCGTATTTACTATACTATTCCACAGGCGAACAACCTGCTTTTGGTATTGGGAGCAGTGGATTTGGACAATAAAGATCAGATAGAGGGAGAAGTTCGGTTCATCAGGGCTTTGGCCTATTACTATTTGATCGATTGTTTTGGTAAAGGGGTTTTGGCAACCGAGGAAAATTATGGCACATCGGAACCTTTACCGGAAGTGGACAGACAGGAGCTTTTTACATATGTGGAGAACGAATTGCTGGCAGCCGAGGAGTTGCTCCCCGATACCAACGAATATGGTAGGGCCAATAAAAGTGTGGCACGCATGCTCCTTGCCAAGCTTTACATGAATGCAGGAGTTTACACCGGTACCGAACGATTTGATGATGCAGCTACCTATATTTCAAAGATAATTGATGAAGGTGGCTATTCATTGGATGCAGATTTCGTAAGTATTTTTTCGGGGGACAATTTTATGTCCAATGAAATCATCTTCCCTTTAATAGCCGATTCCCAAAATAGTCAGAGTTATGGTAATACTACCTACATCATAAATGGCAGTCTGGGAACTGAAACCATGACGTTGAGTCAATTTGGGGCCGAGGAAGGCTGGAGCGGCCATAGGGCCACTAAGGCTTGGTACGGTCTGTTCAACAATGGGGATTTGGCAAACAGTACTGATGATAGGGCCGCATTGTTCTGGACAGAAGGGCATAGTTACGAAATGACGGATTATAAGAAATGGACCGATGGCTATCCTTCTATCAAGTTTAGGAACACATTTTATTATAGTGCTTCAAACCCAACAAGTTTTTCCAGTACGGACTTTCCACTGTTCCGGTTGGCGGATGCCTACCTAATGTATGCAGAATGCGCGGTGCGTGGAGCGGCAGGTGCCAGCATGTCCACGGCACTGGGTTATGTGAATGCAGTGAGAAACCGCTCCAACGCAGGTTCCGTTGCCCAATCAGACCTTACCCTGAATTTCATTATGGATGAAAGGGGGAGGGAACTCAATTTCGAGGGGCACAGAAGGAGCGATTTGATACGCTTTGGCAAGTTCACCGGAAATAGTTATCTGTGGCCTTGGAAAGGAAATACTGTGAACGGTACTTCCATTCCGGATACCTATAAATTGTTCCCAATCCCATTGACCGCTTTGGAGGCTAACATTAACCTAACTCAAAATCCAGGATACTAATTAAAACGACTCTCATGAAAAATATAAAATCTTTTATTGCACAGGTCTTAGGGGTGGTAACGGCCCTGGCATTTTTCACAGCTTGTGAAAATGATGATCACGTTCCAGAATTTACATTACAAGCCGCCTCGGAGAATGTGGCCTTTCAGAATACCTTTTTGGCGGAGTACCTACTATCGACAGAAACGGCAAACAACATTGCAGAACGTTTTGTATGGAATCAGGTTGATTTTGGGGTGCAGACCCAAATTTCGTATCAATTGGAGGGTTCCATATCGGAAAATTTTGATGCTGAACCAGATTATCAATACGATTCCGGGACCCTTTCCGAGACCAATGCATCCGTAACCATTAAAAATCTTCTGGCCATGGCTGCCGGTTTGGGGTTGGATGATGATCCGGCAACGACCGACGGGGATGGCAATCCAAATAACACGGGTACGGTTTACTTCAAGGTAACAGCTTTCGTAGGAAGTGGAGAGGGAACGGATGCTGTGTCCACAACTTCTGATGTTGAACAGTTAACCATCACATTAGTGGAAAAATCAGATGAAGGCGGTTCCGGAATACAGATTTCAAGTTGGGGAGTTGTTGGTTCCGGATATAACGATTGGGGAGCCTTTGAGGATGCGCCTTTCTATACAACAGGTACAGATGGAGTTTATGTGGCCTATGTGAACCTTTTGGATGGCGAGATCAAGTTCCGTGAGAATAATGATTGGACCAATAACTTTGGTGATACCGGAGCAGATGGAACGTTGGATGCCGGTGGAGATAATATTGTTGTAACGGCAGGAGACTACAAAATCACAATGGACCTAAATGACAGTACCTATGCTATTGAGGCATATTCTTGGGGTGTAGTGGGTTCTGGTTACAATGATTGGGGAGGAGCAGGACCTGATGCGAAGTTCTTCTACGACTACACTACCGATACCTTCAAAGTAGGCGTAAAACTGATAGATGGAGAGATCAAGTTTAGGTTGAACAACGATTGGGGCACCAATTATGGTGACAGTGGTGCTGATGGAACTCTTGACAATGGTGGAGATAATATCGCAGTAACAGCAGGTTTTTATGCAATTACCCTAGACTTTAATACAGGAACTTATACCATGGAAGAAGCCAGTATATGGGGTGTTGTAGGTTCTGGATATAATGATTGGGGCGCTACACCTGATTTCTTGTTCACCGAGGTCAATCCAGGTATTTGGATTGCCGAGAATGTGGAATTGATTGATGGCGAAATCAAGTTTAGGATCAATGAGGATTGGACCGTGAATTATGGTGATACCGGTGTTGATGGCACTTTGGATGATGGTGGGGATAATATCGTTGTTACCGCTGGAACCTATATCATCACATTGAATTTGACGGAAGGAGAAACCCCGACCTATTCGCTTGACGCAAGATAAGTAAGATGTAAAGAATTTTAAATTCAGATAAAGGGGAACGGCTTAGCCGTTTCCCTCTATTTGTAAAAATATACTATGAGGAAATTCTACTTGATATTTGGGCTGTTCATTTGGACTTTTGCCGCGTGGTCCCAAGTAACCATTTCACCTTATCCCTTTTCTGTAAACGAAGAAATTACCATCACCGTGGATGCCAATAGTGCCGACACGGATTGCAATGGCTTCTCTAACCCTTCAAAGGTTTACATCCATTCAGGTATCGGAACGGATTCCGATGCTTGGGGATTGGCCGTAGTAGGAAATTGGGGGCAGGATGATGGTGTGGGCCAAATGACGGATAATGGCGACGGAACTTGGAGCATCACCTTTGTGCCCCAGGATTATTATGGGTTGTCTACGACCGAAGCTGAACAGGCCACTAAAATGGGAATGGTATTCCGCAATGAATCAGGGACACAGGAATTCAAGGACAACAGTTGTGCCGATTTCTTTTTTGATGTGGGCAGTTTTCAGTTACAGCTCAACAGTCCAACAGATAACTTGACGCTTTTGTCGCCTGGGGAAAGCCTATCCATTTCGGCAACTTCATCATTGGCTGCGGATTTTACCTTGACTGCAAATGGCAGTTTGTTAGACAGTGCCAATGGGGTTGCATCCTATTCCTTCAACCATACCAATATTACCGAAAATACCCAATATACCTTGGAGGCTACTAATGGAACGGATGTCATTACCCGGAATTTTATGGTGGTGGTCAATGTGGTGGAAGAAACGGTACCGACAGGAATGCTGGATGGTATCAACCTTGACCCCTTGGATGATACCCATGCCACATTGGTTTTGTATGCCCCTGGCAAAGAAGTGGTGCATCTGATCGGGGATTTCAACAATTGGACCTTGGATGACAATTATCTTTTGAAAAAAGATAGTGCCCAAGATAGGTTTTGGATCGAGCTCACAGGATTGACTCCTCAATACAACCATATGTATCAATATGTTGTTGATGGAGCGATTACCGTAGCAGACCCATACTCGACCCTTATTTTGGATGAGAACAACGACACTTATATCGATAATGTCACATTTCCGGATTTACCTGCCTACCCAAGTGGCGATACCAGCCATGCCGTTACAGTTTTACGAACAGGAGACCCCGAATATGCATGGACAAATACTGGTTTTGTGTCCCCGGCCAAAACGGACTTGGTCATCTATGAGCTATTGGTACGTGATTTTGATGTGCTACATAGTTTTGATGCCATTCGTGCCCGATTGGATTACCTACAGACCTTGGGCATAAATGCCATCGAACTGATGCCGGTTTCAGAATTTGATGGCAATGAAAGTTGGGGCTACAACCCATCCTTCCATATGGCTTTGGACAAATATTATGGGACTCCCGATGCTTTAAAACAATTGATAGACGAATGCCATGGTAGGGGTATGGCCGTTTTCTTGGACGTGGTGTACAACCATGCCACAGGGCAAAACCCATACTATCGCCTTTGGAATACGGATAACGGGGGGTATGGTGGACAAGCCGCCGATGATAGCCCATTCTTCAATCCAGTGGCTACACATACCTATAGTGTTTTCAACGATTTTGACCATAGCCAACAGGCCACCCGCGACTATGTGAAACGCACTTCTCAATATTGGATAGATGAGTTCCATGTGGATGGGTTCAGATGGGACCTTACCAAAGGGTTTACCCAAAACTGTACCTCTTCCGATGAGAGTTGTACAGGAAGTTATCAGGCGGATCGTGTGGAAGTGTTGAAACTTTATGCCGATTACCAATGGGAGGCCGACCCCGATTTTTATGTGATTTTTGAACATTTGGGCACCAATGAGGAAGAGACCGAATGGGCGGAATATCGTTTGGATGAAGGAAAGGGCATCATGCTCTGGAACAATCTGAACGGTGTCTACAACGAGGCGACCATGGGTTGGAACGACAGTTCCGATTTTTCCCAAGTATCCTATTTAGAACATAACTGGACCACGCCATCCAATATTGCCTATATGGAAAGCCATGACGAGGAACGGTTGATGTACAAGAACCTGAATTATGGAAATGCTTCGGGGGACTATAACATCCAAACCCTTTCAACGGCCTTGGACCGTATGGCCTTGGCAGGAGCTTTTCATTTTACTGTTCCAGGGCCAAAAATGATTTGGCAATTTGGTGAATTGGGCTATGATTATTCCATCGAATACAATGGCCGTACCGGTAACAAACCCATTCTTTGGGAATATTTTGATGATGCCGACCGAAAAGCACTTTACGACACTTGGAAAGATCTCATCACATTGTCAGTTGGTGAGAATATTTTTGAAACATCGGACTTTACATTGGATGTTGGCAATTCCTCAGGTTTGAAGGCCATCCATCTCACGGATACATCCGCGGGAACCGATGAAGTTGGGTATGTAACCATTATTGGAAATTTTGGTGTGGAAAGCCAGCAAATCAACCCAGCATTTCAAGAAACAGGGGTTTGGTACGAGTTTTTGGAGAACAACCTTAAATACGTAGTGACCGATGTGAACAAAGCGATAACGCTTGCGCCTGGGGAATATCGCATTTTTGGGAATAATCCTTCCAGTCTTTTTCCTAATGATAATCCACCAGATGAAGATTCTGATGGAGTGGTGGACGCCAACGATATCTGTCCAGGCACCACTTTAGGAGCTACCGTTAACGTAGATGGGTGCGAAGTGTTTTCCCTTCCGGAAGATAATTTTACCGTGATTGCCAGTAGTGAAACTTGCAGGGGCAGCAACAATGGAAGCATTGAAGTAACAGCCTTGGAAGCATTGAGCTATACCGCATCTTTATCGGGAACTTCGGTAGAGTTCAGTCAGTCCACAATATTTGAAAATCTTTCTGCAGGCACTTATGAGCTTTGCATTACGGTGGCCGGACAAGCAGATTACGAACAGTGTTTTGACCTTGCCATAACGGAACCTGAGGCACTTTCGGTGTACTCGAGTCTGGATAACAGTGCCAATTTGCTCACTTTGGAACTCAATGGAGGTACTTTTTACAAGGTTCAGCTCAACGATCAGTCTTTTTTGACGGATAATAGTTCCATCGAACTAAAACTGGACCAATCCGTGAATAAAATATCGGTCAGTACCGATGTCGATTGTCAGGGCAAGTTTGAAGAAACCTTCTTGCTTTCCGACAGGGCGTCTGCCTATCCTAACCCTATTGTTAATTCGGGAACGGTATCGTTGGATTTGGGTAAGGAAGTTGAAGTGCCCATGACCGTTCAAGTGTTCAATTTGAGTGGTAGGCTTTTGTATTCATCCCAAAGGGATGTATTATATGGAAAGCTTGATGTTGACCTATCACCTTATTCCAATGGGATGTATTTGGTAAAAGTATTTGGTAAGGATGTTGCCCATGAATTCAAAATCATAAAACAATGAAGACATTATATAGATATCTTTTTCTAATACTTACATTGCCATTTATTTCGTGTAGTGGAGGTAGCGATGATCCGGACCCAGAACCGGAAGTGCCAGCACCCTCGGCAACTACATTGATCTATCCTGATAATAATGAGGAATGTACGGAGGGCAGTGTCCTTTCGGATACGGAAAGTCAGGTGACATTTCAGTGGAACGCCTCTACAAACACAGATTCCTACACCTTAAAGTTGAAGGATTTGGAATCTGGTACCGAAAGTTCCTCCAACACCTCCAATACCACTTTGCAGGTGACTTTGAAAAGAGGTAATGCCTATTCATGGTCTGTGGTCTCCAAGGCAACGGGAACCTCCACCACCGCAGAGAGTGATACATGGCGTTTTTATAATGCTGGGGCAGCAGTTCAAAATTATGCGCCATTCCCGGCGTATGACCCTACACCTGCGATGGGATTATCCGTGGATGCAGGGAGTATGACTTTGAAATGGTCTGGATCTGACCTTGATGGGGATACTTTGTCCTATGCCATTTATTTGGATACGGCAACACCTCCGACCACTTTACTTGGTGAAACAAACGATAATAGCTATACGACCACACTAAACACGAATACCATTTACTATTGGAGAGTTATTAGTTCCGATACGTCGGCTAACAGCTCCCAATCCGAAATTTTTGAGTTCAGGACCAATCCATAAGATCTGTGGAAATTGGTTTTTGAGGTTTGTAGTTAGGAAAATAGGGGCTTTTGCCCCTATTTTTTTATGAAAAGATGACTGTTTTATTATTGTAGACCATGGTCTTTCTTGCCACATGGAGCTGCACGGCACGTGAAAGCACAATGCGTTCCAAGTCCCTTCCCTTGGCAATAAAATCGTTCACGGAATGGGTATGGGAAACGGCGGCGACATCCTGCTCGATGATAGGTCCGGCATCCAAGTCCGCGGTCACATAATGGCTGGTGGCCCCGATGATTTTCACCCCACGTTCAAAGGCTGCATGGTAGGGTTTGGCACCCATAAAGGCAGGCAAGAACGAATGGTGGATGTTGATGATTTTTTGTGGGTACACATTAATCACCTTCGGAGATACGATCTGCATATAACGGGCCAACACAACAAAATCCACTCGATGTTCCTGCAAAAGGGCCAATTGTCGGTCTTCGGCTTCCGCCTTGTTCTGTTTGGTAACGGGGACATGATAAAAGGGTATGTTGAACTGTTCCGCAACATATTCCAAATCTTTATGATTGCTCAAAATAAAGGGAATATCCACCGAAAGCTCTCCAGAGTTGTATCGGCTCAATAAATCGTAGAGACAATGGTTGTATTTGGAAACGAACACTGCCATTTTGGGTTTGTATCCATCCAGATATACTTCCCATTCCATTTGAAATTGATTGGCCAATTCGTTTTGGAACTCCTTTTTGAATGTATCCAAAGGCAACTCTTTTTCAAACTCACTTTGCAATCGCATGAAAAACACCCCGGCCTGTTTGTCCACATGTTGGTCAAGATAAACTATGTTTCCTTCTTGTTGATGGATAAAGGTGGTCACCGACCGAATGATACCCGCTTGATCGGGACAATGTATGAGTATGGTAAGCTTCATGTCCAATGTTTGACCGGATAAAATTAGAGGTTTAAGAAAGTGATGCCTAAACCTTGGATATTTTTTGTAAAATCCTAATCAAAATACGTTTTGATTTGCATTTTCTGTAAATTGCAGGGCAAATTCAGACCTTTTATTGCAGATGGAACAAATAACAGCCTATAAACCCAAGAACAAGATTAGGATTGTGACCGCGGCATCGCTCTTCGATGGGCATGATGCGGCCATCAATATCATGAGGAGGATCATACAAGCTACTGGGGTTGAGGTGATTCACTTGGGGCATGATAGGAGTGTGGCCGAAGTGGTGGATTGTGCCATCCAGGAAGATGCCAATGCCATCGCCATGACTTCCTACCAAGGGGGGCACAATGAATACTTTAGGTATATGTTCGATTTGCTGAAGGAAAGAGGTGCAGGACATATCAAGATTTTTGGCGGCGGCGGTGGAGTTATCCTTCCTGAGGAGATTAAGGAGCTGATGGATTATGGTATCGAACGAATCTATTCTCCAGATGATGGTAGGGAAATGGGTCTGCAGGGAATGATCAATGATTTGGTACAACGTTGCGATTCGACTGTCCCAGACTTATTTATCCCAAAAGGAACAAGCTTGGCGTCGTTGTTGGATCAACGAAATCCGAATACGCTAGCAAGGCTGATTTCCTTGGCCGAAAACCGACATGATGCATTTGAGAAGTTTCAGTCTGAGATAGAGAAAAGGGAAGGAAAAGTTCCAGTGCTTGGCATCACGGGTACTGGAGGTGCAGGAAAATCGAGTTTGGTGGATGAATTGGTGCGCCGTTTCCTGATTGACTTTCCAGAAAAAAATATCGGTATCATATCCGTAGATCCTTCAAAAAGAAAAACGGGTGGAGCCCTTTTGGGTGATCGCATCCGGATGAATGCCATCAATAACGAACGCGTTTATATGCGTTCCCTGGCTACCCGTCAATCCAATTTGGCGCTATCCAAACATGTTTCCGAAGCAATGCAAGTGCTTAAGGCGGCCAATTATGATCTCATTATTTTGGAAACTTCAGGAATCGGGCAATCCGATACTGAGATTTTGGAGCACAGCGATGTTTCCCTATATGTGATGACACCAGAATTTGGTGCGGCTACCCAATTGGAGAAAATTGACATGCTCGATTTTGCGGATATCGTGGCCATCAACAAGTTTGATAAAAGAGGGGCTTTGGATGCCCTTCGTGATGTGAAAAAACAATATGCCCGCAACCATGGATTATGGCATGCCAAGGAAGATGAACTTCCTATTTTCGGTACCATTGCCTCTCAGTTCAATGATCCGGGTATGAACAACCTGTACAGAAAGGTCATGGATACCTTGGTAGAAAAAGCAGAAGCTACTTTGGATTCAACGTTTGAGGTTTCCGGGGAAATGGCTGAAAAAATATATGTGATACCGCCTTCTCGAACCAGATATCTTTCAGAGATAGCGGAAAATAACCGCGCTTACGATGTCAAGGCAAAAGAACAGGCCCAAACAGCACAAAAACTGTACGGTATTTTCCTGACGCTGGCCTCTGTATTGGAAGTGGAACCCGAAAAAGCCGAAGGACTCTTTTTGGATAAATCCGGGTTGAATGAAATGGAAATCAACAGATTGGCTTCCAATCAAACATCAAAAGAGTTGGTGGGTTTGTTGATGAAGGAATTCGACAAGGTGAAAATGCAATTGTTGCCACAGCATTGGGAAACCCTCTTGAAATGGAACGAAAAGGTAAATCGTTATGCTTCTGAATATTATATGTTCCAAGTAAGGAACAAAGAAGTCAAGATCAAGACCCATACTGAATCTCTTTCCCATAGCCAGATTCCGAAAGTGGTGCTGCCCAAGTACAAGGCCTGGGGTGATATCCTTCAATGGATTTTACAGGAAAATGTTCCTGGGGAATTTCCATACACGGCTGGATTGTATCCCTTCAAAAGGGAAGGGGAGGACCCCACGCGAATGTTTGCCGGCGAAGGTGGCCCGGAGCGAACGAACAGACGCTTCCATTATGTGAGTATGGATATGCCTGCAAAGCGCCTTTCCACCGCTTTTGATTCGGTGACGTTGTACGGAAACGATCCAGATCATCGCCCTGATATCTATGGAAAGATCGGGAATGCTGGGGTCTCCATTTGTTGTTTGGATGATGCCAAAAAATTGTATTCTGGATTTGATTTAAGCAATCCGATGACTTCCGTGAGTATGACCATCAATGGTCCGGCACCTATGCTCTTGGCGTTTTTCATGAATACTGCCATTGACCAAAGCTGCGAAAAATACATCCGTGAAAATGGATTGGAGGAGGAAGTGGAAAAGCAGATCAAGGCTCTATATAAAGATATTGAACGCCCTTCCTATTTGGGACAACTTCCCGAGGGGAACAATGGTTTGGGATTGCTATTGTTAGGGGTTACTGGAGACCAAGTACTTCCAAAGGAAGTCTATGAAAAAATCAAGTTGGAGACCTTGGAGCAGGTACGTGGTACGGTGCAGGCGGATATTTTGAAGGAGGACCAAGCGCAGAACACCTGTATCTTTTCTACTGAGTTTGCCCTAAAGTTGATGGGTGACGTTCAGGAATACTTTATTGATCATAACGTAAGGAACTTTTATTCCGTATCCATTTCTGGATATCATATTGCGGAAGCAGGGGCAAACCCTATTACCCAGTTGGCCTTTACGCTTTCCAATGGGTTTACCTACGTGGAATATTATTTGAGCAGGGGAATGGACATCAACAAGTTTGGTCCTAATCTATCTTTCTTTTTTTCCAATGGGGTAGATCCTGAATATGCCGTTATCGGTAGGGTAGCCAGAAGAATTTGGTCCAAGGCCCTTAAAGAAAAATATGGGGCCGATCCAAGAGCCCAGATGTTGAAGTACCACATCCAGACTTCGGGAAGGAGCCTACATGCCCAAGAGATTGACTTCAACGACATTCGTACCACACTGCAAGCATTGTACGCCATTTATGATAATTGCAATTCTTTGCATACCAATGCCTATGATGAAGCCATTACCACACCTACCGAAGAATCGGTGCGTAGGGCCATGGCCATTCAATTGATCATCAACAAGGAATTGGGATTGGCAAAGAATGAAAACCCATTACAGGGATCCTTTATTATAGAGGAGCTTACCGATTTGGTCGAAGAAGCCGTTTTAATGGAATTTGATAGGATTACGGAGCGCGGCGGGGTGTTGGGTGCCATGGAAACCATGTACCAGCGATCCAAGATCCAAGAAGAGAGTTTGCATTATGAGACTTTAAAGCACTCTGGGGAATATCCCATCATTGGGGTGAACACCTTTTTGAGTTCCAAGGGCTCACCTACGGTTTTACCGGCTGAAGTGATCAGGGCAACCGAGGAGGAAAAACAAAATCAGATCAAAACGTTGCAACATCTTCATAAAAGAGAAAAGGACCATGCGGCAAAACAACTCGGGGAACTACAAGAAGTTGCTATGAACCATGGGAATATTTTTGAAAAATTGATGGAAGTGGCCAAATGTTGCTCACTCGGACAAATTACCGAAGCCTTGTTCCAAGTTGGGGGGCAGTATCGCCGAAATATGTAGGGAAAAATTAATCGTTTCTGTTGGAAATCGACTTTCTCCACTTTTTAAAAGTGATTCGGAAAGTCTTGATTTCTCTTCGGAGAAGGTTCAAATATTCCTTTTCCTTTACTCCGTCCCTTTCAAGGCCATTGCAATAGGCCAAAATGTTACGGGTCATGACGTTGACAAAGGAAAGGCTTTTCATGCGTACGGAATGGGAGTTGCTCAATGCGGCCTGTTCTACTTCTTGGGTAATCAAGAGTGCATCCGTCATCAAAGATTTGGTGATGTCGTCCCGGAAACAGTCTATTTGACGTAGGGACAACATTTCTTGGTTTCGGGAAAAATAGGAAGCGACCGCTTCGCTCAAATCACGTAGAGCCAAGGATTTACGGTATACAAGCAGGGTATTAAGAGAACTTCTCTCCATCTTTTCAAAAGCAATTTTGTACTATAAAATTACGGACGATTGAAAAATTCTTACTTTTGTTTTTAAACCAATAATAAAGTTTGGCTTTAAAAAGAAAGATTTATCGATTAATTTTCTTTCCAAATGAAGATAGATGAACTTAACTGGCAAATACTTGGGCACCTGCAACGCAATGCAAGGGAATCTTTTGCCAATATTGGCCGCAAGGTTGGGTTGACCTCGCCAGCTGTTGCGGAGCGAGTAAAGAAGATGGAGGATCTTGGGATCATAGAAGGCTACAGGGCCAATATTTCATATGTGGAGGCCGGACATCAGTTAAAGGCGATCATTATGTTGAGGGCCTTTATGGGAAAACTAAAACCCTTTTTGGACAAGGTAAAATCTTTTCAGGAGGTTGTAAATTGCTATCGTATTACAGGGAATGAGAACATTATTATGGAAGTGGTGTTGCGCGACCAGTCGCATCTGGAGAAATTCATAGATGAACTCATCGTATACGGAGAATGCCGAACGCACATTGTTCTTTCCAATGTAGTGGCCCATGCCCCTATTAAAAAAGGGAAGCCAAACAAATAACTTCCTTTAAATTTGATAGGACCAAGTAGCTTTTGGCTAGGTTTTTGTTCAATATTTGCTATGAAAAAATTACACTATACCATCATTCTTTTCATCTTTTTAGGCCCTTTAGCGATCGGCCAAAAATTGGTGTTGAAAAAAGGAGAAATTATTGAAGGCTTGGCCGTTAATGATTCTACAAAGAGTACGTTCTCACTCTATTTGCCTACAAATTTTAGAACGGATACCGAATGGCCATTGCTGATGGTGTTCGATGTGGAAGGCAAGGAAAAGCAAGCTTTGTCCATGTTTGTGCTGGCCGCGGAAAAAGAGGGATATATTTTGGCCGCGCCCAAAATGGTGGACAGCCTCTCTTTGACCAATAACATGCTTTTGACAGGTAAGACCATGGAGGAGGTGGTCAATATGCTTCCTATAAAACAAGGTCGGGTTTACGCAGCGGGATCTTCGGCTGGAGGGAGATTTGCTACATTGGTCCCCATTTTCATCAAAGGAGTAAAGGGAGCTATTTCCATTGGTGCCTCCCTGGCCAATAGGGAATTGTTGAACATTAAGAGTCCTTTTCATTTTATCGGTATGGTGGGCAAGGACAATTATGAATATACTTCAATGCTGACCGATACCAAATTGCTAGATAAAATGAAGTTTCCAAATCAAATGCTGCTATTTGATGGAGGCAACGATTGGCCAAGTTTTGATTATCTGGAGAAGGGCCTGCAACTGTTCACTTTGGATGCCATGGGCAGAAAATTGATTCCCAAAGATTCGGCCTATGTGGAACAAGCGTATCAGGAAGATCTGACCAAATTGAATCAGTTAAAAAAAATTGGAGATCTCCTTTGGGCAGAACAGTACATGACCGAAATGATGTCCATTTATGGCGCACATAAAAATCTGGATTCCCTGCGGTTGGTGCAAAAGGAATTGAGAAAGGACAAGCAGTTCAGGAGTATGAAGCGCAATGAAAACTCGGCTTTTCTGAAAGAGTCCTTGTTGAAGGAGGATTACCAGTATTATATGGAGGAAGATATATATACCCATAATTTCAACAATCTGGGCTGGTGGAACCATCAAAGGGGAGAAATCAAGAAATTTATGACAGGTACCGACCCCTTTGAAAAAGAGATGGGACACCGATTACTGGGATTTGTAAATGCCTTGGCAGAAGATTATATCGATTTGGTCCGATCCGATGAAGTAGTGGATGAAGATGCCCTGGCTTTCCTTTATATGTTGAAGACCATATTGGAGCCGGAAAATTTTGAGTACTACTTAAAGACCATTTCCTTGAGTGCCAAGAACGAGGATTTTGGCACTTCACTCTTTTATTTGGAAGAAGCCCTCAAAAAAGGGTTCAAGGACAGGGAAAAACTATATACTTTGGAAGGTACGGCCTTGCTACGTATTACGCCGGAATTTAACGAACTGGTATCCAAATACCTGAAGGATGCCCTGTATGAGATTGATGAAAATTGATTTTCCACTTACCTTTGTGTAAAATCCTTCAGATGAAATACGTAAGTCTGCTTTGCCTTTTGTCCCTATTGTCTTGCGGACAGGGGAAAAAGTACCATGATGAATCCACGGCATCCCCGAAGTCGGCTCTAGTGGCCGATATTTTGAAGTTTCAGGAAGGATTGGATGCCAGTTTCAAGGATCCGGAGGAATCGCCGTTACCGGATAAATATAAAAAGGATTTTGAGGGATTGGACTATTTTGAACCGGACACTACCTATGTGGTGAAGGCCAAATTGGTCCGTACCCCGGATGCTGAACCTTTTTTCATGCCTACCACTACGGATAGGAAAACGAATGAGGTTTTATATGGTATTGCCCATTTTACCTTAAATGGGGAAGAAAGGCAATTGGAAATTTACCAAAGTCTTGACCTGATCCAACAGGAACAATACAAGGAGTATTTGTTTTTACCTTTTAATGATGCCACCAATGGGGAAGAAACCTATGGGGGAGGTCGTTATATCGATCTTTCCATTCCCGAAGGGGATACCTTGGTGATCGATTTCAATAAGGCATACAATCCCTATTGTGCCTATAACAAAAAGTACTCCTGCCCTCTAGTGCCAAGGCAAAACTATTTGAGAACTAAGGTGAGAGCAGGAGTGAAAGATTTTCATAAAGACTAAAAAAAGCCTTAGACCAGAGGAATAAGGCTCTTTAGTTTTTACATATAATTTGTTTCTAGAAAGAATAGATGGCTGCAAAAAGTACAGAAGCCAAACTTTTGGTCGGTGCCAAATCGTTATCGATAAAACTATCCTCGGAAGAGCTATCCAAACGAATTTCTGGTTTTAGAATCAAGTCGCCAATGGTAGCACTACCTGTCAATGTGACTGCGAAAACATTTCCGTCTCCATCTGCATCGGCTCCAACTCCGGTTATTTCTTGACCAAAGAAATCTCCCGCCATGAAATATTCACCACGTAGCCCTAGGCTAAAGGTTTCAGATACTGCATATTGTGGATAAAGGGCAACACCTGTAAAAGAACCACCATTGTCTTCAATAGAGAAGTGGGCCGCATTCAATCCCAAGTAGAAATCTTCGGAAAGATCAAATCCACCGGTAAAGTCGATTTCATAGCTGCTTTGGCTGTACACAAAGTTCAAGAACTGACCTGAATATCCCAATTGCGCACCAACGGCATAATCACCAGTTGGGTTAAACTCGGTAAGATCCGTTGGGTTCATCACGGCTAACATAGCGGTCCAATCGCTTCCAAGATCAAAATCAGCCTTCAAACCGGTATGGCTAAATGGTCCATAAGAGAACAGGTAAGACGTACTGTAGTTGAAGTTGGCTACTGGAGAAATTACTTCGTATCCCAAGAAAGTGTTGAAGTTACCAAAGGTAAGGGTCACATCATCACTTACATTCCAGTACACATACAATTGGTTAACAATGTCACCTGTTGCAGAATACATTGGGGAAGCAAAAACGGCATCCGTACCACGTGGGCCAAATACCAAATCGGCCACAAATCCTACCTTTTCACCTTCATAAGCGGCAACTAGGTTGGCCATACCTAAAGCGAAACCAGGTAGCTGGGCAAAAGAGGAACCTGGAGCAATGGCGTCCTCGTCGTTTGGAGCAGTCAAATTGGCCCTGTAATAGGCATCTACCGAACCACTAAAGCTAAATTTTGGTTTTTCTTCCTCTTCTTGTGCAAAAGCAGAAATTGTTACCATTGAAAGTATGGCGAAGGCCAAATTTTTTCCGAAATTTGTATTTATAATCGCTTTCATATCATAATCATTTTGAGTTGTCCCTGATGGGACTACTAGTTGTTTAAATTGTGAGTTTTTGATTGAAAAGGTTATCAACGGAGCGTTTGGCAGAACGCTCCGTTTTCTTTTCTTGTAAATTGTGTGAGTTTTTAATTATTCTGTGAGGAAATGTGCTCTGGATAAGCTTCCACACCGTGCTCGTGAATATCGAGCCCTTCAATTTCTTCCTGTTCTGATACGCGAAGGCCGATAGTTTTCTTCAAGATGAAAAGGACCACAAAAGTACCGAGGGCGGCCCAGCCGATATAAGCCAAGGATCCGTAAGTCTGTACCCAAAGAAGTTTGGCACTTCCTCCGTAGAACAAACCACCATCCAAAGCGAACAAGCCAATCAAAACGGTTCCTAGGAATCCACAGACACCGTGTACGGAAATGGCTCCCACGGGGTCATCGATTTTGAATTTTTTATCGATAATCTCAATAGAGAATACTACGGCCAATCCACAAAGTAGACCAATGGCAAGACTTCCTACGGCACTAACGGCACCACATCCTGCAGTAATACCGACCAATCCGGCCAAAGCTCCGTTCAAGGTCATGGAGATATCTGCTTTTCCGTAACGGATCCAAGTCAAAAGTAGTGCAGCAATGGCACCCATGGCAGCAGCCAAGTTGGTGTTGATGATTACACTACTGGCAGCAATGGTATCGTCACCACCCCAAGCCAACTGGGAGCCTCCGTTGAATCCGAACCATCCCAACCAAAGGATCAATACCCCAAGGGCACCGAACATCATGTTGTGGCCTGGAATCGCTTGCGCTTTGCCATCTACATATTTTCCAATACGAGGACCTACCATGATGGCGGCCACCAATGCGGCACCTCCACCAACGGCGTGTACAACGGATGAACCTGCAAAATCGACGAATCCTGCTGTGTTCAACCAAGCATCATCATCAAATGGCCAGTACCAGCTACCGGAAATAGGGTAGATGAGCGTGGTCATCACGGCTGAAAAAATAAGGTAAGTGGAAAACTTGGTCCTACCGGCTATGGCTCCTGATACAATCGTGGCAGCGGTTGCACAGAATACGGTTTGGAAGAACAGGTTATACCAGTCTGTCGCACTGAAAAAGAAATATCCTTGATCGGAAGGGCTGGTCCTGAAAAAACCGCCGGCCACAAGGTCGCTACCGTACATAATACCGTAACCCAAGGCCCAGAACATGACCGAGCCAATGGCAAGGTCCATAAAGTTTTTCATGATGATGTTACCTGAGTTCTTGCTACGCGTAAAACCTACCTCGACCAAGGTAAATCCTGCTTGCATGAAAAACACCAAAACACCTGCAATGGTGATCCATAGTGCACCCATGTCGCCAGTGATGGCTTCCACGGCTTTTTCTATCGCTTCTTGTTCTTGTACAATCATAATCTAAATTTTTTGAGTTGTTTTTTGGTTATACTTTTAATTGATTCCGGCGCTACCGCTTTCCTTGGTCCTGATTCTGTAGGCCTCGATCATGTCGGAAACGAATATTTTTCCATCTCCCACGTTGCCGGTGCTTGCAGTGTCCAATAATACATTTACGGTTCTTTCCAGAAAGTCATCGGATACCACGATAACCAAATACCTCCTCTGTATATCGCTGGTGCTGTAAGAAATACCACGATACACATGTCCTTGTTTTTCATTGCCAACTCCTGTTACATCCCAGTAACTGAAGAAATTGACCTCAATCTGATGGAGTGCTTTCTTCACTTCATCAAACTTCGATTTTCTAATAATTGCCTCGACTTTTTTCATAATTAAGTAGTTAATTGATGTCTCAAATATATAGTAATTCACAAAAGACTATTAAAAATGAGTGGGTTATCCACCCATTTTTATGGGTATAAAAAAAATACCCCTAATATTTTAGGGGTATCTGATTTTAAATAAACTTTTGTTATTTATTTGTTGATTTTTTTTTAACATACTCTCTTTGGAAATTAATTTTTGTCATTAAAAACCATCAAAGCAAGTATTAATGTTTAAGTTTTAACAAAAATTAACTATAAAAATGTAATTTATAACTAACCAAGTTGTTTGGCCAGCCAAAGGCCCAAAACTACGGCAAGAACACCCAAACAGATGCTGGCGACCATATAAAAGCCCAAATTTAAGAAGTCTCCGTTCCTGAGAAGGGAATGTTTTTCAAAAGCGAAGGCAGAGAAGGTAGTGAACCCGCCACAAAAACCTGTGGCGAAGAACAAGGTGCTATTGTATGAAAGAATATTTCCCTTAGCAGATAAACCTAAAACTAGTCCGATGAGCAAGCAGCCCAAAATATTGACAAGAAAGGTGCCAAGGAAAAAATTATGGAGCAAAGGATTTAGTGGTTTGGAAATCAGGTAGCGCATTACGCTGCCAAATCCCCCACCTAAAAAAACAAGAAAGGCCTGTTTCATGCCCTAAAGGTACAAACTATACCGCTTCCTTGTATTCGGTTTCGGATGTCTCTCGGGGGAAGAGTCTTGGAAGTGAGGTCTCCGAAATTTTTTGAATAGGTTTTCTTAATCTTTCGCCTGCCCCGTTGACGCTAAAAATCAACAGTATTGCATTAATAGCGAGCAAAATGAAAAGAATGCTTAGGAATAACGTCATTTTTTCTGCTAAATTAATGTTAAACAAAAGTACGGTTTTTCCTATAGTATGTGAATCAAACAACATTTAATGTTGTGTAAATGAACATTTTTGTGGTAAACACAATGCAGCTGTTAATTTTTGAGAAAGTATTTGATTAAAAAAAGGATTATTATGAAAGTTATAAAGGAAATAAGAATCCAGATGACACCTTTGTAATTTTTCCGATGCAATTTTTTATCCTTTTTATAAGATAGGGCGATGATAACCACAAAAGCCAGAAAAAAAAGAATGGCGAAAATTAACTGTCCTGTGCTGAACATATTTTTTACTTTTATGCAAATCTAAATCAAATCGAAAGCAATGGAAAGTAAAATAAGGGCAGTAGAGCTTTTTCACAATTCCTTCGGTCTTGGGGTGTTACATGAACCAGTGGCAGATCTAGGGAAAGAAAAGAACATGTTGAGGTTCAATTTGATGGATGAGGAGAACAGGGAATATCTGGAAGCGGCCAATGATGGGGATTTGGTTGAGGTGGCCGATGCTCTTGGCGATATGTTGTACATTCTTTGTGGCACCATTTTGGAGCATGGTATGCAGTACAAAATAGAGGAAGTCTTTGAGGAAATCCAAAGAAGCAATATGAGCAAGTTAGGGGCGGATGGCAAGCCGATTTATCGAGAAGATGGAAAGGTATTGAAGGGCCCCAACTATTTTAAACCGGACATCCAAACAATCATGGACAAATAAAAAAAGCACCTTTTAAGGTGCTTTTTCATTTTATTATTCAACGGGATACCGCCATCCAAACTTGTCTTCAGCCCGGTTGTACTGTATATCGGTAATCCGCTTTTTCAACATGGAGGCATAACTGTCCTTCAATTCTGGAAGTTCATATTCTTCCCCATGATAGCCAAACCCTGAAATGGGGGATACCACTGCTGCGGTCCCGGCACCGAACATTTCCTTGAGGGAGCCATTTTTGGCAGCTTCCACCAATTCGTGAACGGAAATCTTCCTCACTTCTGTTTTGATACCTTCGTCCTTGGCAATGTCCAATATGCTTTTTCGGGTAATTCCATCCAAGATACGATCATTTGTCGGGGCGGTCATCAAAGTATCGTTGATGCGAACAAAAACGTTCATGGCACCAGCCTCTTCTATGTATTCGTGTGCATTGTCGTCTGTCCAGATCACTTGTTGGTACCCTTTGTCCGCAGCCAACTTGGTTGGGTAAAACTGTCCGGCATAGTTTCCACCTGCTTTGGCATATCCTACACCGCCATTGGCGGCACGGGAATAGGTTTCTTCAATCAACACTTTCACCTTTCCTGAAAAATAGGAACCGGATGGTGCACATGCGATGATGAATTTATATTCATTGGCCGGGGAGGCATGGAAACCTGTCCCTGATGCAAAAATAAAGGGTCTAATATACAAGGAACTCCCCGCATTGGTTGGGATCCAATCACTTTCCAATTGGATGAGCGCATGGAGTCCATCCATAAAAAAGGATTCTGGCAATTGTGGAATGGCCAAACGTTCCGCTGATTTGTTCAATCGCTTGAAATTTTCCAAAGGACGGAACAAAAATACCTTGCCATCATCATCCTTATAGGCTTTCATCCCTTCAAAGATAGATTGACCGTAATGGAAGATTTTGGCCGAAGGATCTAGGGTAATGGGTTGATAGGGAACAATCTTGGGGGCTTCCCATTCGCCATTTTTGTAATCGCAGACCAACATGTGGTCTGTATAAACGCTTCCAAAGGATAGATTGTCAAAATCCACCTCATGGATTTTGGAGGTTTTAGCTTTCTCTATAGCTATGTTGTTAACCATTGTTTCCATATCACTTACATTTGCAATGTTAAAATTAGCTATTTATTGTTAGTTTTGAGCGTTATACAAATCTAAATATCATACTTGATCTACAAACTTTTAAAACTTATTAAAAATGAAGGTTTTTAACACTATCTCTATTGTATTGTTACTGATTTTGGGAGTTTCCTCCTGCAAGCAGGAGGCCATTAAGGGCGATTATTACGGTCAGGAGTTCGAAGTTTCGGGCAAAGCCGTCAAATCATCCGCCACTTATGATGGTATTGGTGTTAAGGATTCCCTTCAAACACAGATGGTTGGGGAGATTACCGAAGTGTGCCAGGCCAAGGGCTGTTGGATGAAGGTGAAGTTGGATGCCGATAATGAGGTTTTTGTGCGTTTTAAAGACTATGGGTTCTTCGTTCCCAAGGATGCTGCCGGCAAAACTGTGGTGATGAACGGTGCCGCTTTTTTTGAAGAAATGTCCGTAGAGGATCAAAAACATTTCGCTGAGGACGAAGGCGCTTCGGAAGATGAGATTGCTCTGATCACTGCTCCCAAAAAGACACTCCGTTTTGAAGCAGACGGCGTGCTCATCGCCAATTAAATCTTGAAAAGAAAAATCATCGTTACCGGGGACGGCTCCAAAACCATCCAAATTGAGGACTGGGACGAACAGTACCATTCCAAACATGGCGCTATACAGGAGGCCTACCATGTTTTTATGGAACACGGTCTGCGATTGTTCCAAAACAGTGAGATCCATGTTTTGGAAATTGGCTTCGGAACTGGGCTAAATGCTCTCATCACCTTATTGGAAGCTCCAAAGCAACACCTCAGAATACATTATGTTGGGGTAGAGGCCTATCCGGTTACCTTGGAAGAAGTGGGGCATTTGGATTATTGTCATCAATTAAAGGCGGAAGATTCAGAGGAATTGTTTCGGTTAATGCATCAATCCCATTGGGAAGAATCGGTGTCCGTTACCGATGCTTTCCATCTGCTCAAACAAAAGAAGGATTTTAGGGAAATCAAGGATTTGAATAAGTTCAACCTCATTTATTTTGATGCCTTTGGTGCCCGGGTACAGCCCGACTTGTGGACTGAGGACATTTTCAAGATAATGTATGAAGCATTGGTACAAGGTGGGGTTTTGGTTACCTACGCTGCCAAAGGCAGTGTACGTAGGGCCATGCAGGCCGTTGGCTTTACTGTTGAGCGATTGCCCGGACCGCCAGGAAAACGCGAAATGCTCCGGGCTGTTAAAAATTAGACCTTGCCAAGATACTGTTAATGCCGGTGACCCAGATTGTCTTAAAAAGTTTTAAAGTTTGAACAATAGTGTTAAACCTAAATTAACATCTCAGAAACAGCCACTTAAACCATTAAATTTGTGTCAAATATGATAGTATGAGGGTGTTGATTACAGGGGCAACGGGTCTGGTGGGCCAAGCAATCACCAATGTCTTGCATTCCAAGGGCATTCCCGTAAACTATTTGACCACGAGCAAGGATAAAATCACCATATCGGAAGATTTTCAAGGCTTTTATTGGAACCCATCTAAAGGTGAAATTGATTTGAATTGTTTCAAAAATGTGCAGGCCATTATCAATCTTGCGGGTACCAACATCGCTAAAAAATGGACTCCCATTCATAAGAAAAAAGTGATTTCAAGTAGGGTGAACAGCTTGAAAACCCTAAAAAAAGGGTTAGAGCAAGTTGGGGCCAATGATGTGGAATGTTTGGTTTCCGCATCGGCCATTGGCATTTATCCCGATTCTCTTTCCCATTACTACGAAGAAGATGAAAAAGATTTGGATAAAGGATTTTTGGGCAAGGTGGTCAAAAAATGGGAAGCCGAGGCGGATACGTTCAAAGAGCTCGGCATTAATGTGGCCAAAGTGCGTATAGGGGTTGTTCTGTCTACGGAAGGTGGGGCTCTTCCTAAATTGGCCCTTCCCATCAAGAATTTTGTGGGATCGCCGCTGGGCAGTGGTAACCAATGGCAGTCGTGGATCCATATTGAGGATTTGGCGCAACTGTTCGTCTTTATAGTCGAGAACAACTTGAAAGGAGTTTACAATGGGGTTGCACCCAATCCAGTAACCAATACTAAAATGACCAAGGAAGTGGCCAGAATATTGGAACGCCCGTTATGGATGCCCCATGTACCCAAATTTGTCCTTAGGGCAGTTTTGGGCAAAATGTCAACTTTGGTATTGGCCAGCCAGCGGGTGAGCAGCAAAAAGATTGAAAAAAAAGGTTTTACCTTCCAGCATGCCAATATCTGCACGGCTTTACAGGATTTGTATTCAAGTGCAAAAGAAGAGGAAACTTCTCCTTTGGAGGCCGCTAAAAATGAGCTGATCTGAACTTAAAAGGTTCAATACGATACGATTATAAATCCGCCTAGGCGGATTTTTTTGTGATTTGTGGTGACATTTTGACATTTTTGGACAATTGGCAGTACTTTTGCCCTTTCAAAACGGAAACAAAACAGACATAAAATGAGCAATAACAGTAAGGTTGAGGAAATGGAAGACGAGCTAAACAATGGCCAAACGACCGATAATACTGAGCTGAACGAAGAAAATATGGATATGGACCAAAATGAAGGACAGGAAGAAAAGGTTTCTGTTGAGGATCAATTGCGACAGGATTTGGCCCAAGAAAAGGATAAGTTCCTAAGACTTTTTGCCGAGTTTGAGAATTTCAAGAAAAGAACCTCAAAAGAACGCATGGACCTGTTCAAAACGGCAGGACAAGAAGTCATGGTGGCCCTATTGCCCGTTATGGACGATTTTGACCGTGCCCTGAAGGAACTTTCCAAATCCGAGGATAAGGAAATGTTCAAAGGGGTGGAACTCATCAGCAATAAATTCAAGGAGACCCTAAAAAATAAAGGTCTGGAAGAAGTTGAGGCAAAACCAGGCGATGCCTTTGATGCCGAAGTGCACGATGCCATCACCCAAATTCCCGCACCCGATAAAAAACTGAAAGGCAAGATCATCGATGTGGTCGAAAAAGGGTTTAGACTCGGAGATAGAATCATCAGACACCCAAAAGTTGTGGTAGGTAACTAGAGTTATATGAAGGAGGATTTTTACGAAATATTGGGAGTCTCCAAGGGAGCATCCGCAGCGGAAATAAAAAAAGCCTATCGCAAGAAGGCCATTGAATACCACCCGGACAAGAATCCCGGCGATGCCAAGGCAGAAGAAATGTTCAAAAAGGCTGCAGAAGCTTATGAAGTTCTTGGTGACCCCGACAAGCGCGCCAAGTACGACCAGTTCGGCCATGCTGCTTTTGATGGAAGCGGTGGCTTCGGCGGTGGAGGTATGAACATGGACGATATCTTCAGTCAGTTTGGGGATATTTTCGGTGGTGCCTTTGGCGGTGGCTTTAGCGGCTTTGGTGGCTTTGGTAGTGGACAACGTAGGGTGAAGGGAAGTAACCTTCGCATCCGTGTAAAACTGAATCTGGAAGAAGTGGCCCACGGGGTCGAGAAAAAGGTGAAGGTGCGTAGAAAGGTCCAGGCAGATGGGGTAACCTATAAAACCTGCCCAACCTGTAACGGAACGGGCCAGATCACCAAAATCACCAACACCATATTGGGTAGAATGCAAACCGCCACTACCTGTAGTACGTGCGGTGGTTCTGGTCAGACCATTGATAAAAGACCCGCTGGCGCTGATGCCCAAGGGCTTATTGTGGAAGAGGAGACGGTTTCCATCAAAATTCCACCAGGTGTGGAAGATGGCATGCAATTAAAAGTATCCGGTAAGGGAAATTCAGCCCCAGGAAACGGAGTTCCCGGAGATTTGTTGGTGGCCATTGAGACTGTGGAGCATGATACGTTGAAACGGGAAGGGGACAATTTGCATTATGATCTTTATATCAGCATTTCCGAAGCTGTTTTGGGCAGCTCCAAAGAAATTGACGCCATTGGCGGCAAGGTCCGTATTAAGTTGGAACCCGGAATACAATCTGGTAAGATATTGAGGTTGAGGGGTAAAGGGATTACAAGCCTTAACGGATATGGTAGTGGGGATCTTTTGGTGCATGTGAATGTTTGGACCCCAAAAGAAGTAAGCAAGGAGCAGAAAGAGTTTTTTGAACGTATGCAGAACGATGAGAATTTTACGCCAAAACCGGAAAAATCCGATAAATCTTTCTTCGAAAAGGTGAAAGATATGTTCTCTTAAGCATAAAAAAACTTTCTGTTTAAATAAAAAACGTATATTTGAGACTGATGTTGGGTGACCGATATCTAATTTTCTTTTTCATAGCAATTTTTTTCCCATCCTTGAATTTTTTAAGGGTGGGTTTTTGTTTTTAAGGAATATGCAGGTATTGGTCAATTACATATCTTTGAAAAAATAGTTTACATGGATCATATCCTTGTTGCCAAAAATGTTTCCAAGACCTATGGGAACTATACAGCATTGAGCAACATTTCACTCGAGATTCCTAAAAATTGTATTTATGGACTTTTGGGCCCCAATGGGGCAGGGAAGACCTCTTTTATACGTATCATCAACCAGATTACCCACCAAGATGCCGGGGAGATTTTTTTCAATGGCGAGCATTTGTCCCCCAAGCACATTGCCCAGATCGGATATTTGCCAGAGGAAAGGGGATTGTACAAAAGCATGAAGGTGGGAGAGCAGGCCCTTTACTTGGCCCAACTGAAGGGGTTGTCCAAGCACGATGCCAAGGAACGGTTAAAGTATTGGTTCGAAAGGTTGAATATCGGTGACTGGTGGAACAAGAAGATCCAGGAACTTTCCAAAGGAATGGCGCAAAAGATCCAGTTCATTGTTACGGTGCTCCATGAACCCAAGCTGTTGATTTTTGATGAGCCTTTTAGTGGTTTTGATCCCATCAATGCCAATATCATAAAGGATGAGATCCTTAAATTGAAGGAGCAGGGAACCTCCATCATCTTTTCCACCCATAGAATGGAATCCGTGGAAGAATTGTGTGAGTACATCGCCCTGATACATAAATCGGAAAAGATTCTGGATGGGAAACTGGCCGATATCAAAAACGCCTACAAGAACAATATTTTTGATGTAGGCCTTCAAGTGGAAGAAAACAGTGATGCCCTCATGAAATCCTTGGCGGAAAAATTCAACATCTTGTCTTCCAACCTAGAAAAGCAAGAAGGGCATTTGGACTTTAAGGTGCAATTGCCATCATCCCATACGGGTGATATTTTAAGGGAATTGTCCGCGGTAGGAAACCTTTATCGGTTCGATGAGACCATCCCTTCAGCAAATGACATTTTTATCCAAACTGTAAACAATAAGGAAAATGGCAAATAAACTCGGATTGATCATAAAGCGGGAGTATTTGGCCAAGGTCAGGAACCGTTCCTTTATTGTAATGACCATATTGAGCCCTTTATTGATCGTGGGGATGATCGTACTGATTGCCTATTTGGCCAAAATAAATGACAATGAGACCAGGGTGATTTCGGTTTTAAACGAGAGTTCCTTTTTTCAAGAGGAATTTAAACCAACCAAGAGTTTGTCCTTTGTGCAATTGGACGACCTAACCCTGGATCAGGCCAAGGATTCCACCAATGCGTTGGAATATTATGGATTGTTGCACATCCCTAAAGGCGAAACAGTGGAAGAAGTGGCCCGTGCCACCTATTTATTCACCAAGGGCAATCCCAATTCCAGTGTTACCCAAAAGTTGGAATCTATCTTCCAAAGACAGTTGCGCCAGGACCGACTAGAGAAACTTGGGGTGTCTTCCGATCAGTTTTCCAATGTGGAAGCTCCATTCGAAATCAATCTGGCCACTTTTGATGGGGAAAGAAGTATCAAGGGAATCAATGAGATCAAGGCCTTTATCGGTGGTGGCTTCGGATATGCTATCATGATGTTCATCATCATTTATGGCGGATTTGTTATGCGTAGCGTAATCGAAGAAAAGACCAGTAGAATCATTGAGGTCATCATCTCCTCTGTAAAACCGTTCCAACTGATGTTGGGCAAGATTGTGGGCAATTCCTTGGCAGGATTAACCCAATTCACCATTTGGATCATATCCGCATCGGTATTGTTATCATTGGTTGTGATGGTGTTGGGGATTGATCTTAGTGCCATGTCCGGGGAAACCAATATGCCCGCTGGCCCCATGGGTGGTATGTCACAATTAGCTCCTATGGACAGTGATATGATGATGTACACCAAAGAGATTTTGGATATTCCTTGGGGGATTCTGATCATTTCGTTCTTCATCTATTTTGTACTGGGTTATTTGATCTACAGTTCCATATATGCGGCCATTGGGGCTGCCGTGGACAACGAAACGGATACGCAACAATTCATTTTCCCCATTATTTTGCCATTGATGCTGGCTATTTATGTAGGATTCTTTTCTGTGTTCAGCAACCCACACGGGCCCATTGCCGTTGGTTTTTCACTCTTCCCACTTACATCGCCCATTGTTATGTTAATGCGCTTACCGGGTGGAATTGGAGAAGGTGGAGTACCTTTATGGCAGTTTTTGTTGTCCATTTTCCTATTGATCGTTACCTTTTTGGGAATTGTTTCTTTAGCGGCCAAAATTTATAGGGTCGGGATATTGATGTACGGTAAAAAACCTACCTACAAGGAGTTGGTAAAATGGTTGAGATATTAATTCGGTATGCAAGAAGGTCCAGAAGAATTAAAAGAGATTATTAAAGAGGATATCTGGGGATCCATCAAGGATTTTTTGGATATCGGTTTTCATATTGGCCAAGGGGAGAAATCCATCAACTTAACGGTTGGCCTACTTCTCCTGCTAACGGTTGCCTTGGTGGGCACCAAGTTTCTTTTAAAATGGCTCCGTCACATCCTAACCCGAAAAATGGAGCAAGAGGACCAACAAAAATTCACCAGTGTCTTTAAGTTTACCAATTATGTGATTTATATAGTTGCTGTGCTTGTGACACTGAGCGCGGCGGGGATTGATATTACTTTGGTGATTACTGCATCTGCGGCCTTGTTCGTTGGCTTGGGTTTGGCACTCCAGGAACTGTTCAAGGATGTTTTGGGAGGGATTTTCATCATTGTTGACAAATCCTTACAAGTAGGTGATGTGGTTGAGGTGGATGGCAAGGTCGGGAAAGTCTTCGAGATCAAGCTGCGCACTACTCGGGCCATCACAAGGGATGATAAGGTGTTGATCTTGCCCAACCACAAGTTTATCAGCGACATTGTCTATAACTATACCCAAAACCATAAGACTACTCGGGAAAAAGTAACTGTGGGCGTGGCCTACGGCAGCGACGTGAACTTGGTGACCCAAATTTTGGAACAGGTCGCTGCAGGACAAAAACAGATATTGAAAAACCCCAAGCCATTCGTGCTTTTTGATGATTTTGGGGATTCGGCATTGATGTTCTCCCTGAATTTTTTCACGAACGATAGTTTTAGGGATCCAAGGATAAAAAGTGAACTTCGGTATAAGATCAATGCCAAGTTTAAGGAAAACAACATCAGTATCCCTTTTCCACAACGCGATGTACATATTATTCAGCCTAAACCATAAGAAGACATAAAAACCTCGATCCACCATATTGCAATCTGGAGGCTGTTCGCTTTCGTTGTGATACTTTGCAGCCATTCCGGTTGGGCCCAAAGCACAGATGTATTACGAGTGGAATACCTCAATATTCCCCAAAATGACACGGGCATCAAGACCCAACGCTACAAGGGACTCTTCAATCTGCCGATAAAGCTCAACGAAAAAAAGGACTACCTCATTGTGGGAATGGAATACAACAGGTTCGATATGGGGTATTCGGAAAACTTTCCTTTTGATAAGAAAGAGCTGATTCGGTTCCATGTCATCGACATGAACCTTGGATTTATTACCAAATGGAACGAAAACTGGAATTTGGTCACCATACTGACCCCAAGAATGGCCTCCAATTTTATCAGTGGTACGGTCACCGATGATTTTTTTATGAACGCGACGGCAACATTTTGGAAAGAAAAACCCGATGCCGAAAAACCCTATCGTATCGTATTGGGCCTTACCTATAATAGTACCACCGGATTACCGGTTCCGTTACCTTTGATCAACTATTACCGAAGGTTCCATCCGGACTGGGCCTTTACTCTTGGTATTCCCCGTTCTGATCTGAAATATTACGTTTCCAAGAAGCATGTTTTCGAAATGGCACTATTCTTGGACGGTTACTTTATAAATCTCCAGAATAACATTCTTTTGGAGGACGGCCAAGTGGCCTCAAAAATATCGCTCACCTCGTTGTTGGGGACCATTGGGTACCAGTACAACATTTCAAATCGTATGGCACTTTTTGCCATGGTGGGCACATCGGTGGTGCAGGAAGGGAAATTGAGGAACGATGAACAGGGAAACGTATTTTTATTGAATGACGAGTCAAATTTTTATATTAGGACTGGCTTCAAGATTGGAATTTTTTAAAAAAATAAGGTATGTCAAAGATTTTGGTGATAGAGGACGAATCAGCGATTAGAAGGGTATTGGTCAAAATATTGGCCGAGGAAAGCGATAGTTACCATGTGTTGGAGGCCGAAGATGGCCTGCAAGGCATCGAAACCATTAAAAAAGAAGACTTTGACTTGGTACTCTGCGACATCAAAATGCCTAAAATGGATGGTGTGGAAGTACTGGAAGCCGCCAAAAAAATAAAACCTGAAATACCCTTCATCATGATTTCCGGTCACGGGGATTTGGATACTGCTGTGAACACCATGCGATTGGGTGCTTTTGATTACATTTCCAAACCGCCGGACTTGAACCGTTTGTTGACTACCGTTCGGAACGCCTTGGATAAAAAGGAATTGGTAGCCGAAAACAAGATTTTAAAGAAAAAGGTCTCCAAAAACTATGAAATGATCGGGGATAGCGAGGAAATCGGGACCATAAAGGAAATGATCGAAAAGGTGGCCCCGACAGATGCACGGGTTTTGATCACGGGATCGAACGGAACCGGAAAGGAACTGGTGGCCCATTGGTTGCACCAAAAAAGTCCACGTTCGGCCGCTCCCTTTGTGGAAGTAAACTGTGCCGCAATTCCTTCGGAATTGATAGAGAGTGAATTGTTCGGTCATGTGAAAGGTGCCTTTACTTCGGCGGTAAAGGATCGTGCAGGAAAATTTGAAGCGGCCAACCAAGGGACCATTTTCTTGGATGAAATCGGTGATATGAGCCTTTCTGCCCAAGCCAAGGTGCTGAGGGCCTTACAGGAGAACAAGATTTCAAGAGTGGGTTCCGATAAGGACATTAAAGTGGATGTTCGGGTACTTGCGGCTACCAACAAGGACCTGAAAAAAGAAATAGAAGAGGGCAAGTTCAGGGAAGACCTTTATCATAGATTGGCCGTTATCTTGATCAAAGTACCAGCCTTAAACGATAGAAGGAACGATATTCCTTTGCTCATCGACCATTTCTCCAAAAAGATAGCCTCGGAACAAGGGACGGCCCAAAAAGCTTTTTCCAAAAAAGCGATCGACCTATTGAAAGGTTACGATTGGACCGGTAACGTACGTGAACTCCGCAACGTGGTGGAACGATTGATCATTCTGGGAGGCAAGGAAGTCTCCGAAGAAGACGTAAAGCTTTTTGCGAGCAAGTAATCTATTGCTTACAGCTTCCCAATTTTTCAAGGGCTTCTTCGGACAAGGTCATGACCCGATGGTGATATGCCTTTTTATGTGGGGATAACTTGGTGTTCAGAAGTATCAATCTGGATTCTTCATAGATATTGGTGATAAAACGATGGGCATCTTCACAATCCACGTCGGCGACCACTTTGTCCAAAGAAGATTCAAATCCAAGGAGACAGCTATGCACCTGTTCCTTCACCGAACTATTTTGGGTCAAAAACAAGGGATTTTGATTGTCCAACACCTCTTTGGTATTCATGACCAAAATATCGTCGTTATAATTACTTGAGGTTTCCTGTTCAAAAACTTTAAGGACCTTCATGCCGATCATGGTGTTTTCAAGGGCCTTGTGCAATGTTAATTTGGAATCTTTCAGGGATTCTGCCTTGGTGGCCAGTTTAAGTTCGGTCTGGGTACTTTCCAAACTTTCAATGGTACCTTCACAACCGCAATCCAAAAAGTTTCCCCGGGTTTTTTCAATACCGTTCAAGGCTTTGTAGGCGTGGTATTTTGCCATATCCAAAGTGGTGGAAACTACGGCGTTCTCTATTTCACTTTTGATGAACTGTAAATTGGAATTGGCATACTCACAGGCATTCCGTGTAGTAAAGGCCGTCATCAACCAAAAGCCCAGAAGGCCCAGGGTAAAGGCAATAAGTAGGATTATTTTCCTTGTTTTCATAACGCTTCTTGATTTGGGACAGTGCGTATTTGATATTCACTAAGTTACGTGGGGGGATTCTGTCAAGGAATATAAAATCGATAAAATACCTTCTAAACCCACAAGTGGTAAAAATATCGATGAACTGCACTCTTCAATGTAGTTGAAGGAATGGTCAAAAAGGTTTATATTCATTCCTATGGAAAAAATAAATACCGATCGCTTTTTGGTACGAGAGGAGATAAGGCTCTCCCAAGAAGAAACCTTTGAAGATTTTGGGGCCTCCAAAAAGGACCTGAAGGAAGAATTGAAGGATATACGTAAAAAACTGGGCGAATTTCAGGATACATTGTACGCCCACGGCAAATATGGGGTACTGGTCTGTCTACAAGGGATGGATACCGCTGGCAAGGACAGTCTTATCCGGGAAGTGTTCAAGGATTTCAATGTTCGTGGCGTGGTAGTGTACAGTTTTAAAGTGCCCACTACGTTGGAAAGGAAACACGACTATTTATGGCGACATTACATAGCATTGCCGGAGCGGGGAAAATTTTCCGTGTTCAATCGAACGCATTATGAAAATGTGTTGGTGACCAAGGTACATCCTGAATATATCATGGGTGAAAATTTGCCTGGTATTGAATCGGTGGACGATATAGACAAGGATTTTTGGGAAAAACGATACCAACAGATCAATGAATTTGAACAGCATGTGGCCGAAAACGGGACCATTATCTTCAAGTTTTTCTTGAATCTTTCTAAAAACCAACAGCGCCACAGGTTATTAAGGAGGATAGAACTCAAACAAAAAAACTGGAAATTTTCACCGGGCGATCTGGAAGAAAGAAAACTTTGGGAAAAATACCAGGCGTGTTACGAAGAGGCCATCAACAAAACTTCCACGGAACATGCACCTTGGTACGTAATTCCGGCCGACAGTAAGAAGGGGGCAAGGGTAATTGTGGCCTCCATAATGCTGGAAGCGTTAAAAAAATACAAAGATATAGAGGAACCCGAGTTGGATGATGAAATAAAGGCTAATTTAGAAACCTTTAAACAAGAACTGGAAAAAGAATCCTGATGAGAATAGTCCTCCTATTGGCCTTTTTATTGGCCAGTACCCCTTTTTTTTCACAAACCGAAGACGAAAAGCAAATAAAGGCCATTTACGATATGGCATTGACCAATGGCAAGGCCTATGATTGGCTCAATTATCTTTCCAATCAGATCGGTGGTCGACTTTCTGGTTCCGTTCAGGCGCAACATGCCGTAGATTATACCAAAACCCAGTTGGATGCCCTTGGGTTGGACAAGGTCTGGTTGCAGCCCGTGATGGTACCAAAATGGGTAAGGGGCATTCCGGAATTCGCTTACTTTGAGACTTCACCCGGACTTACCACCAATGTGCCCATTTGTGCCTTGGGAGGATCGGTCGCAACCCCTGATGGAGGCCTAAAGGCCAATATCGTGGAAGTGAAGGGACTGGAAGAATTGGAAAAGCTGGGAAAAGCTAAAATAGAGGGCAAGATCGTTTTTTATAATCGCCCTATGGACCCGACCTTGATCAACACCTTCTCGGCCTATTCCGGATGTGTGGACCAACGGGCTTCTGGGGCAGTTGAAGCTGCAAAGTATGGGGCACTGGGTGTCATCGTACGTTCCATGAACCTCAGGTTGGACGATTATCCACATACCGGGTCTATGCGGTATGGCGATACTCCGGTGAACCAAAGGATACCAGCGGCAGCGATCAGTACCAATGCGGCAGAATTATTGAGTACGACCTTAAAGTTGAACCCTAACACCAAATTCTACTTCAAACAGAGCTGCAAACAGTATGATGATGTGCAATCCTATAATGTGATCGGTGAGATCACGGGTAGCACCTATCCCAATGAGGTTATGGTCGTAGGGGGCCATTTGGATTCTTGGGACTTGGGGGATGGGTCGCATGACGATGGTGCAGGTTGCGTTCAAAGCATGGATGTGCTTCGGATATTGAAGAAAACGGGATATAAACCCAAACGTACTCTTCGGGTAGTGTTGTTCATGAACGAAGAGAATGGTATGCGGGGCGGTAACAAATATGCCGAAGTGGCACATGAAAAGAACGAGAAACATGTCTTTGCCCTGGAAAGTGACTCTGGCGGGTTTACGCCAAGAGGCTTTTCCATAGATGCATCAGAAGAGAACATTGAACAGATACAAGGTTGGAAAAACCTGTTCGAACCCTATTTGATCCATGTTTTTCAAAAAGGTGGTAGCGGTGCCGATATCGGCCCCTTAAAGGATGAAGGTATCGTACTTGCAGGCCTGAAGCCCGATTCGCAACGTTATTTTGATTATCACCATGCTGAAAATGACACTTTTGAGCAAGTGAACAAACGTGAACTGGAGTTGGGAGCGGCCACTATGGCCAGCTTGATCTATCTTATGGATAAATACGGCACGGTACCGACCCAAAAGGTGAAAGGCTAGGCGGCTGGAAGATCATTCCGGCTGTCCTTTCAATATTCTTTCTATCCTCTTGTCAGGGACCAGCCAAATGATGGCCACTAGAACGAACATGGCTCCGGAAAACCATACACTTATCCAAGCCATCGCAATACCTATGATATAAAACATTGGGGATAATTTTCCTTTCAAATCTTTGCCCACAGCGTTCTTTAGGATGGAATCTTTTCCTTGTGATCTAATGATGGAATTTTGAAGAAAAAAATAGGCTATGGCGGCCATCAACAGGATGAAACCATACAAGGCCATGGGTTCCGTGGCAAAATGGTTTTCTCCCATCCATCCGGTTACAAAAGGAACCAGTGAGAGCCAAAACAGCAGATGGAGATTGGCCCATAGGATTTTTCCGGTTACCTTTTTTACGGTGTGCATCATATGGTGATGGTTGTTCCAGTAAATACCCAGATAGATGAAACTGAGCACATAGCTCAAAAATATGGGCAAGAGTGGGAGAAGATCATCGAAATTGCTCCCGTGCGGTACTTTGATCTCAAGGACCATGATGGTGATGATAATGGCCAGCACCCCATCGCTAAAAGCTTCCATTCTTCCTTTGGTCATGATTTTCAGTTTAAAGGTTGGTAATTTGGTTGTTTAGGTAGTTTATCTGGTTTGGCCTTGCCAGATTTTCGCATTTGTTTAGGCCCATACCAAAGCCAAAATCCGGTCACGGTAAAAAGGAGCAAGGAAACCCCCATGATTGTGGTATAGGACAATTTTATATATCCGTCAGTGTTAAGATATCGGTCCAAAATGGAACCATCGTGCACATTTTCCAAAAAGTCTGATTTTCTTTGTCCTATGGAAAGCACTTCGCCTGTGGCCCCATCCAGTTGGACTTCATAATAGTTATCCACAAAGATAAATTTTACCGAACCCTTTTGTTTTCGCATATCGATTCGGTCCAACTCCAAAGAAAGGTCGGGAGAAACAATATTATGAAGGGTGGTGCAGGCAATGGTGTGCAGACTGTCCACGGGCAACCAATTCTTTAGTTCGGCCGTGGTCCCTTTTTGAGTTTTGGGCAGAATAACGCCATTGGTGTTTTTTTTCCAGCCTAAAAGGAGGCCTGTGACGGAGATGAAAAAAAAGAAAATAAATAATAAGGCTCCAGTGGTCCTGTGGACTTTTCTAAAAACCCGGAGTATTTTGGCCTGTTGTGTCCGTTTACCCATTCCAGTTTAGTTGAAGCATAAATATCATCAAAATTTGTCAAAAGCTAAAAGTCTTAACCAATGGATGCATTTATACCCAAAGAAGGGATGTGGAATTATTTAGCTTGGACGAACGCCATGGCCTCATCCATTTGCGAGACATCAAAATACCGTTCCAACCTACCTTTGCTGGCCCTTTGAAAAAAGAGATTGTCAATAGGGACAAGTGCCTTCAGTATCTTACTGTGGGCCACAATGGCCAGGTGCCCCATTTTCTTGTAGTTTCTCAGGGTCCAGATAATGTCCTCCATAAAGGCTTTGGTGCTGCTATGGGCAATCTTGAGCTCGTCCAATTTCACCAGTACATTTACCGTTGCAAAGCCTTTCTCCAATTTTTCGTCAAAGAATTTTTGACAAAGTTTTTCGTCCGTTTCATCAAAACCATCGATTACCTCAATGGCCAAAACGTTGTCTTCAAAAGTTTTGATTTGTTCTATCATGGTATAGATATTTTGTTCAACTGCCAGCTAACGGAGTCCCAAATACGCCCACTGCCAACTCCGCCCAAACCACCAGAAAAAGGATGATGATGGCCGAAACCCACAATAGCCTCTTATTTGGGGTTTTGGCCTTTCTGATGGCAAGATCAACGGAAAAGCCAACGCCTGAAAGGAGGATACCGGCCACTACAAAATCCATCAAGGACCATTGTACCTCATTGGTGAATTGCATGGCGATAAAAGGAATCAATAAAAGAACGGTTACCGTGATCAAAATAATCAATGGGCGTTTTACGGATAACATGGGATGGAATTTGAAAGATTCCCTCTAAGTTACTCCATGTAATACGGTATTAAAAGTAATTTGGGAAAGATTAACGCTTCTACAACCTAGGATATGGTAAAACAATATATGCCGTTGCTCAGAGTACAAGCATAAGGGAAAGTTGATATACAAAGCTTACACCATTTAAAATGCTATGGAGCCATATTCCATGCCATACATTTTTACTTTTATAAACCACAAACCCTAAAAATAAACCCATAATGAATTGCTCGTTTATGGTTCCTGCCATACTGGATAATAAGTCACCATGGTATTCCGACCTAACATTATAATATCTCATGGGAATATGATAAGTGCTAAAAAAGAGAGCGGTTAAGAATATGGAGGCACTTGCACTTTTGGTCAGTTTTAAAATACTGCTTTGTAAGATCCCCCTAAAGAAAAACTCTTCCCAAAAAGCAGCAATGACCAACATGTAAAGGATGCTGATGGGCATGTATAAAATAATTTTCCATGATTGGAACAACTTCAGTATCTGCTCGGAATCCCTAACTTCAAAAATTAAAAAGGGAACCAATAGAATAACCGAGACCAGTATGGCTTTACCATCTTTGAAGATGTTGGACCACTTAAAAAAAATGCTTGAAAGTGATTCTTTGTGAAGTTTAAGAATGAGTAGAGGTATAAGGAACTGTACCAGCCAATAAACAATGGAACTGCCGAGAAGGTTCATGAAAAAAATGCTGGCAAAGTACAGCAGACCATACACTACCAAGTATCCAGATGTCTTCTTTTGCAGAAGGCTTATAGGTTGCTCATCGTTTCTGAAAAAATACATGTATAAAAGTGCTACAATGGCCAATATTGCAATTAGACCAAAGTCAAAGCCTTTTTTCAATATGGTCAGTGACCAAAAATAAATCCCCATCGAAAGCAGGGTAATGACAAGAGAGGGCAAGTATTTTTTCTGCATTTAAAGGAATGGGTTTTATTCGGTGATATTTACATCACTTTTCAACTCTAAGATTTTATCTATGAAGACTTCATTGGTCTTCGGGCTGATATAAATCTCATTATATCTGTCATATTTTATAATCAGACCCTTCCTTGCCGTAGCAGGCCTAAACCCTACCCAAAGGGTGCGTCCCTTTACAATTTCCCTAATCCGTTCGTAACCGATTTTACCTTTCATAGGGCCGCAGCGGTAAATGAGCCCGTTGGGCGACAGTTCGTAATCGGTGCCAAAATACATCCAGAAAAGAAACACTACAACACCCAAGAGGAGGGGAAGCGTCCAATATTCATGGGGTTCCATTTCCCCAATGAAAATGCCATAAAGGGTAATACCCAACAAGAAAAGGTTTGTCCCAATAATGATGGTACTGAACAAAATATCCTTTCTGCTCTTAAATTTCATTGATTGTATTGGGTGAAAGGCGAGTACTTTGCCTATTGTCGTTGTTTCTGCGCTCTTATGGTGATAATCATGGCCAAAATCAATAGCACACTGGAAGAAATTCGCATCCAGAATCCAAAATCCATGTCTTCACTTTCTAAAATAAAGTTCAGAACGACCAAGATACCACTCAAAATAATTAAGGTAACAGGTAATACCTTTGACTTCATGTTTGTTCAGCGTTTCATTATATCAACATCGATAATCAAATCCCGATCATAAGCAGTGAAGCTACGATAAGCAGGTTCAACGTTTTGGTCTTTCTTCTTTTTGCCAATAAGATTCCTAACATAATGATACTATTTTTCTACAAATTACTAAAAAGAGCGGAATTTTGGTTACGGCAATCCATTATAGAATTATAAATAGTATTGTTCCAATTTTTTGGAATCCAAAAATATTTCGCCTACATACTTTTTCGACGTTTTAAAAGATAGGCTCCTCCCAAGATGGAAACCGGGGCAAAAACAAAAATGGCAAGCAGTTGTGTATAGTGATTGCCTTCCGATTTAAATACTGAGAAGGCCGCGAAACCGGCAATGATTCCAGCCAATATATAATTGGTCTTCAGATTCGCCCCTTTTGCTATCCACTGGGCAACAAGACCGGAAAGGAAGGAAGCAACGGCGCCGTACAAAGCCGTCAAGACTGCAAAGCCGATAGTTGGGTCAGCATGTGGGTTTTGGGCTGTCAGGTTGAAAAATGCCAATGAGGTCACTACAAAAATTGTGTATCCGATAAGTACTCCTATAATTTTTCTTATAATCATTAGTTTTATTTTTTTGTTTAAAATAAGCTTTTTGAGTTCTCGAGTTGTGTTTACCATATGGTTTTTCAACATGAGGCTATATGCTCTTTCATTTCAAGAGTAATCTTTTGTGTTATTTTTCATCAGGATTTCTTGCAAAGAAATTTTTGAAGAAGAGCAGTTGATATTCTATGGAATTTTTCCAGTATTCCCCGTTGTGTTCACCAGGTCGTTCAATATAATCGTGGGGAATATGCATATCCAGCATTTTTTTATGTAGGGCCTTGTTCACTTTATAGAAGAAATCATCGGTACCGCAATCAAAAATGATGGACAGATCATCGGTAGGGTATTTGTCTATCATATTTATGATGGTCATGTTTTTCCAATTATCCTTATGGTTGATGGTGTCCCCGATCTGTTCTGAAATTTCCCAATTGGTCTTGAAAGGAGTAATGTCCACCCCACCACTGGTACTGCCTATGGCTCCGAAAATATCTGGATGTCGCAATCCAAGATAAAAGGCCCCATGGCCGCCCATACTCAATCCGGTTATGGCCCTATGGTTGCGATCGGGAATGGTCCGGTAATGATCATCGACATAGGAAACCACCTCTTTGCTCACATGTGTCTCGTATTTACGCTCGGGATTGATGGGGCTGTCAAAATACCAACTGTTGTATCCGCCGTCGGGGCATACCAAGATCATTTGATGGTCATCTGCATATTCCTTTAGGTTTGGGGCAGTTTCCACCCAAGAGGCATAGGAACCGCTGTAGCCGTGCAATAGATACGCCACGGGATAGCGAGTGGTCGAATCATCGTAGTGGTTTGGTTTTATGATGACACATTTAATGGTCTTTTGCATGGAAGGACTGTAAATGGCCACGGTATCCACGGTGGAGGCCGAAGCGGTAGCAAGTCCCATGGTTGTGATAAATAAAAAAAGAAATTTTTGCATTAGGATTGCATTTGGTTCAAATAATAGGTTTTTGTGATGGTCATGGTTTTTTGTATACCCCACTTTTTAGTTCAAGCTCGCCGGACTTTAAGTGGAAAAGAAGATTCATCAACTTCGGTTTTGTGGTTTCCCCCATTAGAACGTTCAGTCCCATTTTGGGAGGTCCGGATTCTTTCAATCTGGCCAGAAGGGACTCAAAAAAATCGATTCCTGCCTGAGTTTGGTCAACGGACTGTTCTTCGATAAAACCAAACTCCTTCAACAGATCATCCATTTCTTTGGTTTTGAACAAGAAGCTAAGATGGGCATTGCTGGCCCAGGGCATGGGATAGTTTATTTGTCCATCTCCTTTTTGTAAGATGTCGTAAAATATAAAACGCCCCCCGTTTTTTAAAACCCTATTTATTTCCGAATAGAATTTTTTCTTGTCAGGAATGTTCATTTGCACGTGTTGTGTCCAAACAATATCAAAACTGTTGTCTTGAAAGGGAAGTTGAGTGGCATTCCCTTGTACAAAGGATGTTCCCTGATCCAAATTCACCAATTCCGATAACTTTTTTGCCGTCCTGATATATTCGTGGCTCAGATCGATGCCCGAGGTCCTGCAACCATGTTCTTCTACCAGCATCCTACATGGTCCGCCCAATCCGCAGCCTATGTCCAAGACATGCAGTCCATCTAAATCGATACTGTTCGCAAGCTCCTTGGATACTATTGCCCCACGTACATGGAACTCATCAACCCCAGCAATATCGGACCTTTTTACTTTATCCAGGGGAATGTTCTGTTCTTTAAGGCGATTAACAATGTCTTCATAAAGCCCCTCTTTTAAGTAGTGGTTCTCAATACGTTGGTTTAAATTTTCCATTCTGCGTTTTTACTTGCCATCTTTATGGTATGTCAGTGGCATATTTATTACAGGCCATTTCTTGATTTCGTAGCGGAGTTCCACCATTCCATTTTTATAGGCTGTGGTATCCTTTAGGTGAAGGGGCAATTCTTGCCCAAGATGGTCAAAAAAGGGCAATCCGCCCCCCAATATGATAGGTAAGATGCTGATTCGTATTTCATCTGTCAATTTGTTGATAATAAAATCTTTGGCAAGCTCTGCGCCACCCACGACCCAAACATTTTTATACTTTGGCCTTAGTTGTTCTACTACAAGTTTGTTGAGGTTGCCAGCATAAAATTCGATATTGGATCTTTCATTGGGAAGTTTCCGTTTAGTGACCACGATGGTAGGTTTGTCCCCATACGCCCAACCATATGATTTGGAAAGTTCCAAAGCGTGTTCATAGGTTTTGGACCCCATTACATAACAATCAATCGTCTTGAGAAATTCTTCCGGATCTTGTCCTGAAACACCTTTTTCATAACTGTCCGATGTCTCGAACCAAGAGATGCTATTGTCTTTTTTGGCTATGAATCCATCCAAACTGGAAACCATGTGTATGGTAACTGTTAATGATTGTATTGACATAAAGAATTGGACTTATGGGTATAACGAGTACTTATGGAAAATGTCCTGTACCATGTTCATTTTGAATTAAATGTACTATTTTTTTAAACGAGTTCGATAAACCTCTGTAATCTGGGGAACAACAATTATGACTTTCAAACATTTGGTTTAAATTGATGGTTGTCCCCATGGCCATACCGAATGATTGTCCTTTCCTTTTCATGCTTTAATCTATAGCTTTCCAAGGTATTGCACTATAAAACCCTTACCTTTGCACCCTTGGAAAAACCCAAGGGTCGAGAAATCGAATAATCCTATTAAAAAGAAAATAATGCAAGACGGAATTTACGCGAAGTTCAATACCCCTAAAGGGGAAATATTAGTGAAACTTACCCATGATAAAACCCCGGGAACCGTGGGTAATTTTGTTGCTCTGGCCGAGGGAAATATGGAAAATAGCGCAAGACCCCAAGGAAAACCTTACTATGATGGTCTTAAGTTCCATAGGGTGATTGCCGACTTTATGATACAAGGGGGATGCCCATTGGGCACCGGTACAGGAGACCCCGGTTATAAGTTCGACGATGAATTTCATCCAGAGTTGCAGCACGACACCCCAGGAGTATTGTCCATGGCAAATGCTGGACCTGGTACCAACGGGAGCCAGTTCTTCATTACCCATGTGGCCACGCCTTGGTTGGACAACAAACACACTGTTTTTGGACACGTGGTGGAAGGTCAGGATGTAGTGGATGCCATTGCACAAGGGGATACCATCGACAGTCTGGAAATCGTAAGGGTAGGGGACGAAGCCCAAACCTGGAACGCCATAGAGGCCTTTAGGGTTTTTGAAGGTGCCAGGGAAAAACGAATTGCCGAGGCGAAGGCCCAAGCAGAAGCTGAAATGGAAAAGTTGGCCGCCGGATTTGACAAGACCGATAGTGGACTTCGATATAAGATCATTCAAAAGGGAAGTGGACCCAAGGCCGAGAAGGGAAAAACGGTTTCTGTACACTATGAGGGTGCCTTGTCCAATGGGCAGGTTTTTGATTCTTCCTATAAAAGAAACCAACCCATCGATTTTACATTGGGCATTGGTCAGGTTATTCCGGGATGGGACGAAGGTATTGGATTATTGCAAGTGGGTGACAAGGCCCGTTTTGTGATTCCATCGCATTTGGCTTACGGAAGTGCCGGGGCCGGAGGGGTAATTCCTCCCAATGCAACTTTAATCTTTGATGTTGAATTGATGAAAGTGAAATAGGAATACTTCACTGCTAAATAAGTAAGAAAGCTTCCAGCAATGGGAGCTTTTTTATTTGGATCGGTTTACACTCAATAAGAGTAAACAAAGGTTTAGGGCCAGAAGGAATAGCAAAACGCTAAAAAAGGTATTCATGGTCGTTGCGTGTTTATAGTATAACAATCCAACGAAAAAATACCCTACCTATTGCCCGAAATGTATAGATTGCTCGTTTTCCTTTATTTTTTGGACCCATTCACGCTCAAAAAGAGCAAGAGAACATTAACGACCAAAAGAAATGAAAGTACTCCAAAGAAAGTGTTCATACGGATATAGGGTTAATGGTTATGGGGGAACAAAGCTTGTTTACATTTAATAGATTGGGAATGCCAAATTGGTTGCGTAAAAAATGTAAAAAAAATAAAGCCCGGGCTTTTGCCCGGGCTTGACATATAAAAAAGTGTGTTGCTACCTTAATCTATAACTTGTACATTAACGGCGTTCATTCCTTTTTTACCTTGTTGTAGTTCGAATTCTACAACATCACCTTCTCTAATTTCGTCTACCAAACCTGAGACATGTACGAAGTGATCTTTGTTTGAACCATCTTCAGTGATGAAGCCGTAGCCTTTAGAATCATTGAAGAATTTTACTGTTCCTTTACTCATAATGAAAATTAAAAAAATTAAATGAACCGCGAATGTACATTTAATTTATTGATAATTAGGGTTTTTTAAATAATTTCTTAAAAAATTATGCTGTTGGGTCCGGCGTTAAACGCAAATAGGGTTTGATTTCCTCCACACCTTTGGTGAAAATCCCCTTGGCCTCTTCGGTAGGTATTGCTGGGCTAACCACCACTTTTTGACCATGTTCCCAGTTAGCAGGAGTGGCAACCTTATGGTTGGCGGTCAATTGCAGGGAATCCACCACACGTAACAATTCATAAAAATTACGACCGGTAGAGGCTGGATAAGTCAAGATGAGTTTTACTTTCTTATCCGGACCAATAATGAAAACCGAACGTACGGTAAGGGTATCATTGGCATTTGGATGGATCATGTCATACAGATCAGAAACCTTTCTGTCCTCATCGGCAATGATCGGAAAGTTAACCTGGGTATGTTGGGTCTCATTGATATCCTTGATCCATTCTTTGTGCGAATCGGCCCCATCAACACTGAGAGCCATCATTTTCACGTTCCTTTTGTCGAATTCCCCTTTGAACTTGGCCGCGGTACCCAATTCCGTGGTACAAACGGGGGTAAAATCTGCGGGGTGGGAGAAGAGGATTCCCCAACCATCGCCCAAATAGTCATAAAAATTAAGGGTTCCTTCGGAGGTTACCGCAGTAAAATCGGGAGCGGTATCGCCCAATCTAAGAGTTGCCATATATGTTGTTTTAGAGTTGATACATCATTACCCTACAAAATTAGTAGATAAATCGGGACCAGCACCGAATTTTGGTTAAAAGTGTATTAAAAAATCCTTGCTCAACTGGTAATCAAAAAGTAATCTATTGCGACCTTAAGTTTATTATTTTTAGGCCATGGAAAATGATACATTGGAACAACTTCGCTATCCGATCGGGAAATTCGAAGCCCCGTCGGTCATCACAGAACCACTTTTGAAGGAATGGGTCTCTGTTTTGGAGCATTTGCCCCAACGGTTGGAGGAAATGGTAAAACCGCTGAACGAGCAGCAGTTGGAAACCCCATACCGACCTGGAGGATGGACGGTACGGCAATTGGTACACCATATTTCCGATAGCCATCATAACAGCTACATTCGTTTTAAATGGGCGTTGACAGAGCAAAATCCTGTGATCAAAGCCTATGATGAAAAAGCTTGGGCCGAACTCTTTGACACCCGTACAGCACCCATTCAAATGTCCCTGGATCATTTAAGGGCCATACATGCCAAATTGGTCTATTTGTTGAAAGGTCTCTCCAAAGAAGACCTAAAACGCTCCTTTATCCATCCTGATGGAAATGTAGCAACAACGTTGGAAGAAAATGTGGGCCGGTATGCTTGGCACAGCAACCATCATTTTGCACATATTGCCAATCTGATAGAGCGGGAGGGCTGGTAGCCTATAGGTTTTTGGTCAAGATCCACATGGCCTTTTCCGAGGGCTTGGCTCTGGGCAAGACCACTTCACTTTCCCGTTTAATGGTGTACCCATTTTTTTGATAAAATAGAATGGGATTGCCCTTTTGCATGGTATCCAGCCAAACTGTTTTTTTGCGGATGGAACGGGCGAAGTCTTCAATATATTGAAGTACCTGCTTGCCAAATCCTTTCCCTGAATGTTCTTGGAGGAAATATATTTTTTCGGCCTTCAAGGCTTCTTCCTTGGGTATCTCATCTATGCCGCAGTCCTTCACCAGTTTTAGGATGCCAACCGTATCGGTGTCATGATTGATCAAAAAATGCAGATTGTTGCGGTCTTCCAGTTCACGCTGAACCACTTCCTTGGTCAATCCATGTGAAATGTATGGCGTAGGGTCCTCATTTTCCCATAAATGCAAATAATGTTCACGGTATGATCGGGTTCCAACAGTGAGATAGGTCTCTAGATTGGTGCTGTCTATGGGAACCAAATGGATCTTGAGAATAGGAATCGTTGACTGCATATTAAGCTTCCTTCCATTTAATGTTACAACCCAGACTTGGTTTTTGTTCCTCGCTGATGGGTTTACCGTCCAAAAGCGCATCCATGGCAGTTTTTAGGTCCTTGCCCGTAAGTGGGATGCCGTTTCCTGGTCTGGAATCGTCCAATTGCCCTCTATAGACCAACTTTAGGTTTGCATCAAAAAGATAAAAATCGGGAGTACAAGCGGCGTCATAGGCTTTGGCCACCTTTTGGGTTTCGTCATACAGGTAGGGAAAAGAGTAATTCTCTTCACTGGCCTTCAATTTCATGAGATGTGGGGCGTCTTGTGGATAATTGGCCACATCGTTGCTCGAAATCGCCACGAACCCGATTCCCTTGGCCTGATATTCTTTCGCGATTATGGAAACCTCTGGATTTACATGGATCACAAAAGGGCAATGGTTACAAATGAACATGACTACAGTGCCCTTTTCACCCTTCACCTGTTGAAGGGACAGGATTTTATCGGAAACCGTGTCCAATAGTTCAAATTCAGGTGCCTTTGTCCCCAAGGGAAGCATATTACTGGGAGTACGTGCCATGGTATATTGTTTTGGATAGATCAAAAATAAAAAACGGCCTGCAAAAAGGCAGGCCGTCATCCATATTTTCAAAGATAAGGTCTAGATGTCGTCAAAATCAACATCGGTAAAGCTACCCGATGCGGTACCGTTTTCACTAAAGCTGGTTTCCTCGTCTTCTTCCTTCTTGAAATCCTTTTGGTGGCGCTCGGAAATGACCTCTTGGCCTTTTTCGTCGATGATGTATTCCATCATTTCCTCCATAATCTCCTTGAAGGCGGTAAAATCTTCCTTGTACAGATAGATTTTGTGTTTTTTGTAGTGGAAAGAACCATCATCATGGGTAAACTTCTTGCTTTCTGTGATGGTTAGGTAATAATCCCCGGCCTTGGTGCTTCTTACATCAAAAAAGTAAGTTCTTCTCCCTGCCCTTAAGACTTTCGAGTAAATCTCTTCCTGGTCCATGATATCTTTCTCGCCCATATGGTATAGTGTATTTGGTACTATGTTGAATTATGTTACCAAAAATGTAAAAAAAATGCTAATTCAGCAACTTTTTTATGATTCTTTACCCGAGAGTTGGTTGAGGTAAAGCTCTTTGTAATAGCCCTCAACGTTGTTCAACTCTTCATGGGTGCCCTCTTGTATGATCTTGCCGTTATCCATAACAATGATCTTGTCCGCATTTTTTGCAGAGGAAACCCTATGGCTCACAATAAGGGTGGTCTTGCTTTCGGAAACTTTTTTGAGGTTGTTAAGGATTTCTTCCTCGGTCTCGGTATCCACAGCAGAAAGACAATCGTCAAAAAGATAGATCTTTGGATTTTTCAACAACGCCCTGGCAATGGACACGCGCTGCTTCTGTCCACCACTCAAGGTAATGCCGCGTTCACCGAGAATGGTATCGTATTTTTTGGCAAATCCTTCAATGTTCTTATGGACCACGGCTTGCTTGGCCACTTTCACAATTTCGTCAAAAGAAGCATTTTCATTTCCAAAGCGGATGTTGTTCGCAATGGTATCCGAAAAGAGGAAGGCATCTTGCGGAACTGCCCCGATAGCACCCCGTAAACTGTCCAAATTGAGTTGCTGCACGGGAATCCCATCTACCAAAACTTCCCCGGAAGTGGTATCGTACAACCGGGCAACCAAATCGAGGATGGTGGATTTACCGGAACCGGTTTTTCCTAAAATGGCCACGGTTTCCCCGGCCTTCACTTTAAAGGAAACCCCGTTCAACGCAGTGATGTTGGTATCCTCATAGGTAAAGGTCACGTTTTTGAACTCGATATCACCATGGATAGGAGTGGACTTCTTTACTTCATTTTGGATGGAAGGCTCTTCTTTCAAAAATTCGTTGATCCGTTTTTGTGAGGCTTCTGCCCTTTGGATGATAGAAGTCAACCATCCTACAATGGCCACGGGCCATGTAAGCATGTTCACATAGAGGATGAACTCTGCAATGATCCCAACGGATTCAATTTGTCCGTTGATGTATTGTCTTCCGCCAATATAAATTACAAAAATGTTACTGATACCAATCAACAGGATCATTAAGGGGAAAAACCATGCATTTACCTTGGCGAGGGCCATACTAGTATCTTTTCCCTCATTGGCAAGGTCCCTTAGTTCTGCATTGATGCGAGGTTCTATGCTATACGCCTTGATTACGGAGATGCCCGAAAACGACTCTTGGGTAAAAGTGGACAGATTGGACAGGAACTCCTGTACCTTGGTACTTCTTTTGTGGATCACCTTGCTGATCTGGTAGATCAACACAGATAATACTGGCAAAGGCAACAATGTATAAGCGGCCAACGTAGGCGCCTTGATGAACATTAGGGGAATCAAACAGACAAACAGCGTCAGTGTTTGGATTCCGTACATGATGGCCGGGCCACCGTACATCCGAACTTGGTTGATGTCCTCACTGATGCGGTTCATCAAATCCCCGATCCTATGTTTCTTGTAAAAATTAAGGCTCAACAGTTGGTAGTGATCGAATACCTCATTTTTAAGGTCGTATTCGATATAGCGCGATACGTTGATGATGGTCTGGCGCATCCAATAGGTGAAAAGGCCCGATAAGATGGCCGTGCCCACAATAATGAGAATGTATTGCAACAACATTTCCTTGGCGTCGGAAAGGGTGATGGTCTTGTTCAAAAATTGCTCGACAGCCTGTATGGACTTGTTTACATACGACGGCATGACCAGTGAAAAGATGCGTGCTATGATGGTGATCAAAATCCCAACCAGCAGCTTTAACCAGTATTTTTTAAAGTATTTATTGAGGTGTCTTAGTTCCTTCATAGAGGGGAAAGGCAGTTTTTTGAGTGTCTTTATAGGTGGACAATCGAGCAAATATATGGCATTGACCACAAACTAAATGTTATAAAACTGATAAGAAAACAACTTTGGTAGGTAAGATTGAAATATAAGATTACTTTTGCGGAGTGAAAGCCAATCAACGACTTTAAAGTTCTTTAAAAATGCTTACCCGCAGGCATATCAGAGTAAAAGTGATGCAATGCATTTATGCATTGGTCCAGTCCAAGGACGATTCCTTGGCGAAGCAGGAAAAATTCCTAAGAGTGAGTATAGATAACATGTATGTGCTCTATCTACTTGTTTTGAGCCTTTTGGCCGAACTTCATCGCATGGCCGAAAAACATGTCAGCCACGCCAATAAAAAATACCTTGCCACCGAAGAGGACAACTATCCGGACAGGGAAAAGTTTGTCAAGAACCGCTTATTGTTGCAGATTGCCAACAACGAATCCTTGAAAAACGAACTTTCCAAACGAAAGTTGAACAATTGGTACCTTAACGAGGAATATATCAAGATACTCTACAAGGACGTTACCTCCAGTGACATTTACAAGACCTACATGACCAACGGGAAGAACAGTTACGAGGATGACCGCGATGTGGTGCTACAGTTATATCGAGAGATTATTGCGCCAAATGAGAAGGTATACGATTACTTTGAGGATGAGAAACTTACTTGGGTGGACGATTTCCCCATTGTGAACACCTATCTCATAAAACGCTTGAAGAAGGCCAGTGAAAGCTCTGCGGAGCGATTCTTTTTGCCAGCATTGCTCAAGGACCAACAGGATATGGATTATGCCAATGAGTTGTTGACCAAGACCTTGCTCAACGATGCCAAATGGGAAAAGGAGATTGAGGGCAAGACCCCCAATTGGGACAACGATCGTATCGCCGAGATTGATTCCATCATTTTGAAAATGGCCATTTGTGAGTTGCTCAACTTTCCCTCCATACCCGAAAAGGTAACCTTGAACGAGTATTTGGAGATAGCCAAAGAGTACTCCACCCCCAAGAGCAGCATCTTTATCAATGGGGTTTTGGACAAGCTGGCCAAGGAGTACAAAGCCTCTGGAAAACTGCAAAAAATAGGAAGGGGCCTCCAATAAACAATATTTGTTTAATTTTGGGAAAACAAATTTTAATCATGAAAAGAATAACAACAGTTTTTAGTTTGATCGCAGCCGTTGCTTTGATGGGGGTTTCCTGCAAGGACAAAGCTTCGAACAAAATAGTTGCGGACAATGTTGAAAGTGCTACTACAAGGGATGAGGCACAGAAAAAACTTCCGGTAATGACCTTTGAAACTTCCGAGCACGATTTTGGTACCATTGAAAGGGGTACCCCACAAGAAACCGTGTTCAAGTTTACCAATACAGGTGATGCCCCTTTGATCATTACCGATGCAAAAAGTAGCTGTGGCTGTACAGTGCCCGAATACCCAAAGAACACCCCGATCGCCCCAGGAGAAACTGGTGAGCTTTTGGTGAAGTTCAACGGTTCCGGACAAAACCAGGTGACCAAGACCATCACCGTTACCGCCAATACAGCAAAAGGTTCCGAAATCTTGAGGATCAAGGCCTTTGTTAACCCTAAGGAGGCGATGCCCGCTGGTCCCGTTAAATAAGGAGAAGATTTAAATGGAAAACCTCGGACAGTTTTTACCTCTGATCATGATTTTTGCCGTGGCGTATTTTTTTATGATACGTCCGCAGATGAAACGTCAGAAGGATGAGAAAAAATTTACTTCGGAATTGAAAAAAGGAGACCGCATCATTACCAAAAGTGGGCTTCATGGCAAGATTGTGGAATTGAACGACAAGGATTTTTCCTGTGTCATCGAAACCATGGCCGGCCGTTTAAAGTTTGATCGTTCTGCCATTTCCATGGAAATGAGCAAAAAGTTGAACGCCCCCGAAGAAAAGAAATAGCGTACAAAAAGTTTTATCAAGAACGTCCCTTGGAACATTGCGTTTCAAGGGACGTTTTTTTTGTACCTTATTCAAAATTTGAGGATCATGAACACACGTAGGCAATTTGTAAAAAGAAGCTCCTTGGGTATGGCCGGACTAGGGGCCAGCTTTATGTTCCCGACCGAAATGTTGGCTTCCATTCGAAGGACCATCAGCCCCAATGACAAGATACAAGTGGGACTCATTGGGTGCAACGGGATGGGGTTTTCCGATTTGAGCTCCATGTTGCAGAACAGCGAAGTGGAAGTGGTGGCCCTTTGTGATGTGGATGAAAATGTGCTGCGTGAAAAAACGGCCGAACTGGAAAAGGGAGGCATCAAAAAGCCAAAATGGTATTCCGATTATAGAAAACTGTTGGAGGACAAGGATATCGATATTGCCATCATTGGAACGCCTGACCATTGGCATTGCCTACAACTTACAGATGCCATTGATGCAGGAAAAGATGTGTACTGCGAAAAGCCTATAGCCAATTCGGTGGGTGAAAGTCAAGCTATGTTGGCCAAAGTGAATGCCAGTGACCGAATGGTGCAAATAGGGCAGTGGCAACGCAGCGAGCCTCATTTTGTGGATGCCATCAACTATGTGCATTCCGGGAAATTGGGACAAATACGATTGGTAAAGGCATGGGCCTACCAAGGGTGGATGCAATCCATTCCCGTGTTGCCGAACAGTCCTGTGCCTTCTGGGGTGGATTACGCCATGTGGTTGGGACCTGCCCAAAGCAGGCCTTTCAATGCGAACAGGTTCCACTTTAACTTTAGATGGTTTTGGGACTACGCAGGTGGTTTGATGACCGATTGGGGGGTGCATATGATAGATTATGCCCTGTATGGCATGAAAGCCTCCAATCCCAAATCTGTGATGGCCATGGGGGGTAAATTTGCCTACCCTGATGATGCGGCCGAAACGCCGGATACCCTACAGACCATTTATGATTTTGGCGATTTTTCCCTGCTTTGGGAACACGCTACAGGAATTGACGGTGGAAACTACGGTCGAAACCATGGAGTGGCCTTTATCGGGAACAATGGTACCTTGGTGTTGGATCGTGGCGGTTGGGAGGTGATCCCTGAGCACGACCGCCCACATTGGAGTCAAGATTTAGGCCCAAAAATAGAACCGGTTCCCTTGCAAAAAGGAATTGGCCAAGGTTTGGGACTACACACTAAAAATTTCTTGGAAGCCGTTAAAACCCGAGATGTCTCCCTATTAAAAGCTCCTATAAAAGTGGGTTACGATGCCGCAATGGTGAGCCATTTGGGCAATGTCGCCTTTAAAACGGGGGAGCGATTGTTCTGGGATGTCGAAAAAGGCAAGTTCAACCACTCAACGGCAGATGCCCTTTTGACCAAGGAGTACCATAACGGTTGGAAGTTTCCGAAGATGGGGTAGGTTTTGACTTGTTATGTTTTAGATTTATTTGTTGCACTTATCGGTGAGTATTTGCAAATAGGCGATTGTGGTTTTCAAACCTATCAAACTGCCAAAATTTAAAGCAGGTTACAGCCCTTGATTTTACTAATGTCGCGCCAATTTTGTATATACATTGTTATTAGCTGTTTTTCTTTAATATTTTGACAATTCGGCCATAAATGATTTCCGCTAAATTCCAGTCATATCCATTAAAATTAGTTGTATTATTGAATTGGATAACAACCATGTCCATGTCTTTGTAGTATTTTGCAATGCTTTGATATCCGGGAATCAGCCCTGTATGTTCATAAACGTAAATTGAAGAATAAATTTCCTGTTCACCTTTATTAAACACCGAACCATCGTTTAACGCCCTCAGGAATATACCCACGTCTTCTGCTGTAGCCAGCATTAAGCCTGTAACTTCATATTTGAAATCGGTTTCAAGGCCAACATAATAGCCGCTCATTACATCGTCCATGTTTACTTCACTAATTGAACCAAAAGTGTGTTTCAGCCCAAGTGGAGTTAATATTCTCTCCTTGATGTATTGCTGGTGGGGATAGCCCAACGTTTTATCAATAAGGTCTTCAATCAACATATAATTGGTATTTGAATAACCATAATCTTCACCTGGTTCAAAGTCGGCTGGCAAATCAAGGGCGTATTCAAGTGTTTCTAGTCTATTTTTTGGTGGATTTATCCAATAATCAGGATGGTCAACAAAATTGGGAATGCCACTTCGATGCTGCACCATCATTCTCAAAGTTATCTTGTCTGAATATTCAATTCTTTCCGCAAGTTCTGGAAAGTATTCAGCAAGTGTTTTATCCAAAGACAGACGCCCTTCTTCAACTAATTTTGTGGTAGCAACAGCGATATATAACTTTGTAATACTCGCTATTTTGAATAAGGCTTGCGGGTAGGCAGGTATTTTCTTTTTTCGGTCATGCCAGCCTGCGGCATAAAACTCCGGCGGCTTTCCCGCTTCGTCCACATAAACAATCATTCCGTCAAATCCATAATTAATTCCTTCGTTAAGTTGTTCTTGAACCGTATCCGGCAGTGGCATTATCCATGCTCTTACCAAAATCCATGGCACGAAGTATAAAGAGCCTATGCTAGCAATAATAAATACGATTCTGAGTATTCGTTTTATTTGTTTCTTTTTCATAATGTCATTCTATTTCAGTGCGATGCTTTACTTTATCAAATTGTGCATAACGTCATTAGATATGAATCGTTTTTAATGATTTATATCGACCGATACTGAATCAAGTTCAGCACAGGTAAGTGAAGTTGGTTTTCTGGTTAAAATATATTGAGGAATTCCATAATTGCTCATTGTAAATTGCCCTACCGATATCCATCATTCAAGCCTACTCCCTTTTCAATCATAGGAAGGATTTTATCCAATCTACGCAATTTGGTGGCTTCCTGTTTGGCTTCGGCAATGTATTCGCAGAACTCTTTCTGTTTGTAGGGGGCAAAGGCGTCAAAGGCACTTTTTAAACTTGCGTTTTCGGCCAATTTGGTTTTGAGTAGGTCTGGAATTACGGCTTTTGTGGGTTTGGAAGGCGCTAGTTCAATTCCCTTTTTTTGATTTTGAATGGCTTCTTGCATATAGGCCTTTACGCCCTTTTTATCAACCTCGTCCAAAGAAAAGAACTTCCAGTGCCGCATGCCCTTGGTCTTACCTTCCTGGGCATTTTCCAACACTTTTTTAGGGTCGTTCATAAGGGCCCCATTGAAGAACCAGACACCAAAATAGTTTTTGAATTTACTGATTCCAAAAACGTTTTTGCCATTTACGGTATACACTGGAAAACTCCATTTAAAATCCTCCTCGCAATCGGTTTGGAGGGCCAACTCGCGCAAAAGCGCAATTCCGTCCTTAAAGGGATGTTCCTTTTCATAAAAGGCTTCTAGTTTTTCCGATCTTTCCATCTTATTTGATTTGACTGGCGGTCAACTCACAGATTTTCACGATGACCTCTACCGCTTTTTGCATGCTTTCCAAAGGAATATACTCATATTTTCCGTGAAAATTATGACCGCCCGCAAAGATGTTGGGGCAGGGTAGGCCCATAAAACTCAATTGGGAGCCGTCGGTACCCCCTCGTATCGGTTTAATGATGGGCTCAATACCCAAGGATTCCATGGCCTCTTCGGCAATCTCCACAATATGAAAAACGGGCTCCACTTTTTCCCGCATGTTGCGGTATTGGTCCTCAATGACCAGACTCGTATAGTCCCCGTACTTTTGGTTGAGCTTGTCCACAACGTCTCTCAACAACTCTTTCCTGGCCTCAAAATGTATGGCATCGTGGTCGCGGATGATCAGTTCGATCTCGGCTTTTTCAATTTCGCCCTTAATCTTGTGTACATGGAAAAAACCTTCCATGCCTGTAGTATGTTCAGGAACTTCCCTTGAGGGGAGCAGGCTTAAAAATTCATTGGCAATGCCAATGGCATTCACCATTTTGTTCTTGGCATAGCCAGGGTGAACACTTTTGCCCGTAAAGGTTAGGTTGGCCTTGGCGGCATTGAAATTTTCATATTCAAGTTCCCCAATTTGGCTGCCATCCATGGTGTAGGCCCAATCGGCCCCGAATTTTTTCACATCGAACTTGTGGGCTCCCCTGCCAATTTCCTCATCCGGGGTAAAGGCTATCCGGATTTTACCATGTTTGATCTCGGGATGTTGCACCAAATATTCCATGGCTGTAACAATTTCGGCAATGCCAGCCTTGTCATCGGCACCCAAAAGGGTAGTACCGTCGGTGGTGATCAAGGTCTGTCCCTTGTATTGCAACAGGTCTTCAAAATAATCGGGAGACAATACAATGTTTTTTGACTTGTTCAACACAATGTCATTGCCGTCATAGTTTTCGATAATCTGCGGTTTCACGTTCTTCCCTGAAAAATCAGGCGAGGTATCCATATGGGAAATAAACCCGATGGTCGGCACTTTCTTGTCCACATTACTGGGCAAGGTGGCCATGATATAGGCATTTTCATCAATGGAAACCTCTTGCAGACCAATTTGATGGAGCTCCATCACCAGTTTTTTGGCCAGGTTCCATTGCTTTTCCGTACTTGGGGTCGATTTGGAATAAGGGTCACTCTGGGTATCGGTCGTCACATAGTCCAGAAAACGGGGCAGTAGTTTTTCCATGTTGGGCGTTTCACCAAAAATAAGGCTTAATTGGGCTATATTTGAATTTCCAACGGATTAAAAAAGTATCTTTCCCTATCATTTAAATCAACCTGCATTGAAGCCCATTTGTTTGATTTCTTTTCTCTTGTTGTGTTTTTCGGGTACTGCCCAAATGGAATGTATGCTGGGTGTGGGCGGAAAGGACAACGAGACGATTATCAAGGTGTTTGAACTCAGCGAAGAGCAACAGGAGAACCTTAAAAACTGGAGTGCGGAACTCAAGGTGCGAAATGACCTGTTGAGGGAAAAGGCCCAATACCTGATGAAGAAGAACGAGGAGAGTTCCCCTGAGGTGTTGGTTACAGTTTCACAGGAATACAAAATCATTTTGGATAGCATGAAACAGAATATCCGCATGATGGACAAACGCCTGTTGGGCACCTTCAATGAAGCGCAATACGAGCGGTATACAAAACTATGCAACCAGATGACCTTGCGTCCTATCTACATAAACAGGTCTGTTGACGAAAATTGAAGGAATTACAACAATCCATAGCAAGAGTTTTTATTTTTGTCCAAAATCTTTTTGATGTACAAAATCCTTATCCGACCCATCCTTTTTTTGTTCGATCCAGAAACGGCACACCACTTTTCTTTTTGGGCCATCAGGATTTTTTCAAGCTTGGGTCTGGGCTTTCTTTTTAGGAAAACCTTCGTCTTGAACGATCCCAAGCTCGAGCGTGAACTTTTTGGGTTGAAATTCAAGAATCCAGTAGGGTTGGCCGCTGGATTTGATAAGGATGCCAAATTGTACAACGAGTTCTCGGATTTTGGTTTTGGATTTGTGGAAATCGGGACGGTTACACCCAAGCCCCAACCGGGCAACCCACGGAAAAGATTGTTCCGTTTGGTGCAGGACAAGGCCATCATCAATCGGATGGGTTTTAACAACAAAGGGGTTTTTGAAGCCGCCGAACAACTGAAGAAAAAACACAGGGTGTTGATCGGTGGAAACATAGGGAAGAACAAGGTGACGCCCAATGCAGACGCCATAAAGGACTATCTGATCTGTTTTGAAGCCTTGTTTGAACATGTGGATTATTTTGTGGTGAACGTGAGTTCACCCAATACACCGGGACTTCGGGAACTTCAGGATAAGGAGCCCTTGACGAATCTGTTGAAAAAATTGAAAAGCCAGAATACGAAGCTGTCCAAAAAACTCAAACTGAAGGAGAAACCCATCCTGTTGAAAATAGCTCCGGATTTAACGGATGATCAACTCATGGATATCATTGACATTGTAAAGGTTACGAATATCGATGGAATCATTGCAACGAATACGACCATTGAGCGCAAGGATTTAAAAACCCACCTGATTCTGACCGAAGAGAAAGGTGGTTTGAGTGGTAAACCCTTGAGCAAAAGAAGCACGGAGGTGATTCGGTTTTTATCCGAAAAAAGCAATAAGGCTTTCCCGATCATTGGAGTGGGCGGAATCCATTCTGCTGAGGATGCTCTTGAGAAATTGAATGCCGGGGCCGATTTGGTCCAGCTCTACACTGGGTTTATCTACGAGGGTCCAGCACTTATTAAAAAAATCAACAAGGCCATTTTAGACCGGATGCAATAGGTTATGCACAGCTTGCTTTTGTACACTGAGGAAACCATACATTACCCTATTCTAATCGGGTTCGTGGTATCTTCTTTGGCATTGGCCCTTTCCCCTGGACCGGACAATATTTTTGTGCTGACCCAAAGTATTTCCAATGGGGTAAAATCAGGACTGGCCACGGTTTATGGCTTGGTTTCGGGTTGCTTGGTTCACACCACTTTGCTGGCTTTTGGTGTTTCGGAAATTATCAAAAGAAGCAATACTTTGTTCTTTGCCATCAAACTTTTTGGAGCCTTGTATCTGTTGTTCTTGGCCTTCAAGGTGTATCGAAGCGATGCATCCATCCTATTGAATAAGGAAAAGGCTCCGGCCAAATCCACAAAAAAATTGTTCATGACCGGTTTCACCATGAACGTGCTGAACCCAAAGGTCACCATCTTTTTTTTGGCCTTTTTTCCTGGGTTTTTGTTCAGTGATACATTGAACACCGTACTTCAATTTTATGTCCTGGGATTACTGTTCATGCTTTGTGCCCTGATTGTTTTCAGTTTTCTTGCCGTATTGGCAGGAAGTATTTCCAAATATTTGACGACCCATAACAAGGCAGGATTCTATTTGAAATGGGTGCAGATCGTGGTTTTTGTTGGCATCGCCATTTATCTGATCTTATCGGATAAATAGTGCTATTTTTACGTTTGCCTATGTCAAAGATCAAACTCATAGAATGTCCTCGGGACGCCATGCAGGGAATCAAGACCTTTATCCCCACAGATGAAAAAGTGAGGTATATCCAAGCTTTGTTGGGTTGCGGTTTTGATACGATTGATTTTGGAAGTTTTGTTTCGCCCAAGGCTATTCCACAAATGCAGGACACCGCCGAAGTGTTGGCCAAGCTGGACCTTTCCCGCACCAAGAGCAAACTATTGGCCATAGTGGCCAATATTAGAGGCGCAGAGGATGCCTGTGAACACCAGGCCATTGACTATTTGGGCTTTCCTTTTTCCATTTCGGAGAACTTTCAGATGCGGAACACCCATAAGACCATAACCCAATCCGTGGAAACCCTGAAGGGAATTTTGGAACTGGCCCATGCACACGACAAAAAAGTGGTCACGTATATTTCCATGGGTTTTGGGAACCCGTATGGCGACCCGTGGAATGTTGAGATTGTGGGGGATTGGACCGAGAGGCTAGCCGAGATGGGGACCCATATCTTGTCACTGTCCGATACGATTGGAAGTTCAACACCGGAAGTGATCGACTATCTTTTTTCCAATTTGATTCCCAAGTACCCAGAAATTGAGTTTGGGGCGCACTTACACACCACGCCTACCAAATGGCACGAAAAAGTGGATGCTGCCTATAAGGCAGGTTGCCGTCGGTTTGATGGTGCGGTGCAAGGTTTTGGTGGTTGTCCTATGGCCAAGGATGAACTGACGGGGAATATGCCCACTGAAAAAATGCTTTCCTATTTTACCTCCCAAAAAGCGGATACAGGTGTGAACTGGATGGTTTTTGAGGCGGCATTCAACAAGGCCACCGAATTGTTTTCGGTCTATCATTGACCTTAGGGTTGAAGAATACATGTCATTTATTTATATCGATTCTAAATTAATTATCTTTGGGGCCTAAATGATTTCAAGGATGACGTACAACGGATTTTTGGCCACCCTTCCCAAAGAGATTAGACTCTTTATTGCCACTTTTGTGGTAATTCTTTCCATAGGATATTTTACCGGGCTGCTGTTTATTCAACATACCGAAGCCACTTCACCGAGTGGGATTGAGGAAAATTACTTGGGTAATGAAGAAGATGAAGAAGCAGCGGTGATGAAGTTCAAAAAAGGGGATAGGGAGATGCTCACCACGGTACACACCCATATTTTGTCCATGTCGTTCATCTTTTTTTTGTTGGGTGGATTGGTGTGGATGACCCACGCTCCTAAAAAGTGGAAGCTCTTTTTGACCATTGAACCCTTTCTTTCCGTGATTCTCACCTTTGGTGGAATTTATTTGATGTGGTCAGGAATCGGATGGTTTAAATATGTAGTGATCGTTTCAGGAATTTTGATGACGGTTTGCTTTACGGGAGCGGCCAGTTTGGTATTGTGGCACTGTGCCAGACCGAAAAAGTAGGGGAATTGATTTTCCTCAATTCTCAATAAACTGATAATCGATATCCTGATAATGCAAAAGCGCTATGTCAGGATCCTCAACGGAAAGCAATCCCAATAGTTCCTGTACTTCTTCCCGGTTAACCAGTATGATAAAGTGCTTTTTACCTACGGAAATGGGAATCTTTCTATGGTGCGACCAATTTTTTAAATGGCTTTCCCAGTAGGGTAGATCCAACTGTTCAATGTACTCCTTTAGCGCCTCCAACTCCCACTCATACAATTCAAAACAGAGGTTGTTGAATAACAGTTGGAACAGTTTGGTGTGGTTGCAAAAGGTTAAAACGCCATTTTTGGATCGGTTAAGAATGTTCAATGATTGACACATAATACTGATTTGTGCCTTAAAGATAAAAATAAATTAGAATCATTCTAAATAATGATTAAAAAATCTGGAATGAAGCCATAGATAATCTCTATTTGGATTGCAGGCTGATTTCAATAAAAATAGTGGTATATTTGCACGCAATTAATCCGTAATTGCAATGGAAGCCCACCTAAACAAAATTGTTGGCGAAGGACTAACCTATGATGATGTTCTTCTTGTGCCCGCATATTCCGAAGTACTTCCCCGAGAAGTCAATATCCAATCCAAGTTCACTAGAAACATCACCATTAATGTGCCCATTGTTTCCGCAGCGATGGATACCGTGACCGAATCCCGAATGGCCATTGCCATGGCCCAAGAGGGAGGTATTGGGGTACTGCACAAGAACATGACCATAGAGCAACAGGCTCTTAAGGTTAGAAAAGTGAAACGTGCGGAAAGCGGCATGATCATGGACCCCGTGACGCTTCCTTTGGATTCCAAGGTTAGGGATGCCAAGGCCAGTATGAAGGAATTCAGCATCGGGGGAATCCCGATTGTGGATGCCAATAAAAAATTGATCGGAATCGTGACCAACCGCGACCTTCGTTTTGAGAAGGACGACGATCGTCCAATTTCCGAAGTCATGACTTCGGAAAATTTGGTGACCGTAGGTGAAGGAACCTCCTTGGAGCAGGCCGAGGTTATTTTGCAGGAAAATAAAATTGAGAAGCTTCCGGTGGTCAACGACAAGTATGAATTGATCGGGTTGATCACATTCCGGGATATCACCAAACTCACCCAAAAACCCATAGCCAATAAGGACCAATATGGAAGGCTACGCGTTGCTGCCGCCATTGGTGTTACCGCAGATGCTGTGAAAAGGGCCGGAGCACTGGTTGAGGCCGGTGTGGATGCCATCATCATTGATACGGCACACGGGCACACCAAAGGTGTGGTGGGTATTCTGAAAGAAGTGAAAAAATCGTACCCTCAGTTGGAAGTGGTTGTGGGTAACATTGCCACGGCCGAAGCTGCTAAATACTTGGTAGAGGCTGGTGCCGATGCTGTTAAGGTCGGAATCGGTCCTGGTTCTATTTGTACCACCCGTGTGGTGGCCGGTGTAGGTTTTCCACAGTTTTCCGCTGTGTTGGAAGTGGCCGCTGCCATCAAAGGAAGTGGGGTGCCCGTAATTGCCGATGGTGGAATCCGCTATACCGGTGACATTCCAAAGGCCATTGCTGCTGGCGCCGATACAGTGATGTTGGGATCGTTGTTGGCAGGGACCAAAGAATCCCCAGGGGAGACCATTATCTATGAAGGCAGAAAGTTCAAATCGTACCGTGGTATGGGTTCTGTGGAAGCCATGAAAGAGGGTAGCAAGGATCGTTACTTTCAGGATGTGGAAGATGATATCAAAAAATTGGTTCCGGAAGGTATCGTGGGCCGAGTTCCTTACAAAGGAGATCTATACGAAAGCATGCACCAATTTATTGGTGGTCTACGAGCTGGTATGGGCTACTGCGGTGCCAAGGATATTGCTACTTTGAAGGAAACAGGTCAATTTGTAAAGATTACTTCCAGCGGTATCCATGAAAGTCATCCGCATAACGTGACCATCACCAAAGAAAGTCCGAATTACAGTAGATAAAAAGCTTGGTTTTCTAGGGAAACTATTTCCCTGCGTAGCTTTGCCAGTCCTTGTCCTTGTAGATGTTTTCACCAAAGTACTTGGCAATCTGCATAAAGGGCTCCACTTTTTGATATCCGGGAACAGGGGACAACATGTTCATTTCCTCATCTAGGAACACCACGGTAGGATAACTCAACTGGCCTTGCAAAAGGGCGGCTGCCAATTCATGGTAGCCATTTCTTCCGGAAGGGACAAACTTGAAGGTCTTGCCTTTGTATTCAATGGGATCTTTACCCTCTGCGTCCAATTTCACCATGTAAAAGTTGGCCTGCATGTATTTGGATACATCGGGATGTTGGAATGTGTCCTTGTCCATTTTTTTGCACCATCCACACCAATCTGTGTACACATCGATGAACATTTTCTTGGGTTTTGCGTCGGTTTGGGAAAGCTTAACGGCTTCATCCCAACTTAGCCATTTTATATCTTGGGCGTTGGTCTGCAGTCCAACAAGAAGAAGAAAAAACAAACTGATTTGGGTAAATGTCTTGCGCATGATTTCTTAATTATGAACGTTTTGTCGTTCCATCCATACAAAGCTAACGAAAATTGTGCCAAAAAAGTATTCAGGACAAGAGCTCCAAAACAAATATCAAAAGGGATACCAGCAAGGCCAAAGGCGAGTAATACTGGCTGTCCATTCGGGCGAAACGGGTCGACCTCAATTTTTTGAAGAATCCCAGGTATTTGAAATCGCCCAGGGCCCGCAAAAGAAAAATGAAACCAATGGCTACTGAAGCATAGGTTAACTCTCTACGTTCCGTAAAACTGATGGCTTTGTTCAGGTAAATGAACGCGAAAAGACTCAAGAACAGCCCCACAAGTACGGTTCCCAACTTGCCCGGTTTAAAGAGAAACTTACCATTTTCCTTCGTGGGTAGTACCACGGAAGGATCCTTGATGCCGAAAATCGCCCAATAAAAATGGAGTCCGGCCAAAAAGATAAAAATAATGGAAAGCAACAGGGCTATAGTGCCCATTCTAGTTTACGGTTTCTTTCTTGGGTGCTTCAAATAGCGATTTAACATCTACTTGGTTCCTTAAAATGTCATCAAAGGTTTCGCGCTCGCGAATCAAATGGCCTTTGCCTTTGTACCACAAAACTTCAGCAGGTCGATATCTGGAATTGTAATTGCTTGCCATGGTAAAGCAATAAGCACCTGCATTTTTAAAGCACAGAATATCCCCTTCGGAAATTTCATTGATGCGTCGGTTGCTACCAAAAGTATCGGTTTCACAGATATATCCAACAACAGAATAGTAACGCTCCCTGCCATTAGGGTTGGAAATGTTGATGATTTCATGACTGGAGCCGTAAAACATGGGACGGATCAAGTGGTTGAATCCGGAATCCACACTGGCGAAAACTGTTGAGGTGGTCTGTTTTACCACATTTACTTTGGCGAGGAAGAACCCAGCTTCGCTTACCAAAAACTTCCCAGGTTCAAAGGCAAGGGTCAGATTCCTTCCATAATCCTTGCAAAACTCATTGAACCTTGCTGATAGTTTTTTCCCTAGTTCCTCAATGTTCGTTTGAATGTCTCCGTCTTTGTAGGGTACTTTAAAACCACTTCCAAAATCGATAAACTCCAGGTCCTTGAAGTTTTTAGCAGTCTCGAAAAGAATTTCAGAGGCATAAAGGAATACATCGATATCCAAAATATCACTACCGGTATGCATGTGGATACCGTTGATATTCATTTTGGTCAAGTCCACAATGCGTAACAAATGCGGAATTTGGTGTATGCTGATACCGAATTTTGAATCGATATGCCCTACAGAAATCTTGGAGTTGCCCCCGGCCATCACGTGGGGGTTGATACGGATACAAACTGGAATGTCGGGGTGTTTGCTTCCGAACTGTTCCAAAATGGAAAGGTTGTCGATGTTCACCTGCACACCCAAGGCGGCAGCGGCTTCAATTTCTTCCAACGAAACACCATTGGGGGTAAAGATGATGGATTCGGGTTTGAATCCGGCCAATAGGCCCAATTTTACTTCTTGGATAGAAACCGTGTCCAGGCCACTTCCCAAACTGTTCATGAATCGTAGTATACTGATGTTGGACAAGGCCTTCGCTGCATAGTTCAATCGTAGGCTGGGTACTTCCTTAAAAGCATTGGTAAGCCTGTTGAACTGCGATGCAATTTTATCCGCATCATAAACATATAGTGGGGCACCGTATTGGTCAACCAGTTTCAATAAATCCTTGGAATTCATGCTACATCCGTCTTTAATGGACAAATCTAAAGTAAGTCCTTGGGTTATACAAGAACAAAAAACATATTTTATATATTTATAACAAAATGTTTTAATTGTAACAATCCTTTTCTGGAGAACTGTTTGTGGCTTTGCTTGGGACATTGTACTTTTAGGCAAACCACAAAATGAAACTGCCATTATTTCCATTGCAATCCGTTTTCTACCCTGGTGAGACCGTACCACTCCATATTTTCGAAGATCGGTACAAACAATTGATCCATGATTGCAGAAAAGAGGCCTTGACGTTTGGGATCCCCGTTTTTATCAATAATTCCATTTCTTATGGTACCGAAGTGCAATTGGTGGAGGTGGTCACTACCTACAATTCTGGGGAAATGGATGTGGTCTGTGTGGCCAGACAGGTGTTTAAGATACTCAGTTTTGAAAAGCAAATGGATGGCAAATTGTACTCTGGTGGAGATGTGGAATTTTTGGAAATGGAGAACGATGCCGACGACAATCTCAGGAAAGAGGTAATCCAAAAAGTGGAAATGTTATACGATTTGATGGATGTCCCCTTTACCCAGACGTCGCCCAAACAGTTCAACAGTTATTCTTTGGCGCACAAAATGGGACTTTCTTTTGAACAGGAATACGAACTCCTGTTGATGACCAAAGAAACTGACCGATTGCATTTTATCAAGGCCCATTTGGAATCGACTACGAATATTTTGAACGAGGTCAACCGCACCAAAACCGTTATAGAAATGAACGGACATTTCAAAAATTTCGACCCTTTGGACTTTCAGGATTTTAAGCCTTGAGTTCCGACAGTGAAAAAGCACGGAATTATGGGCGAATAATTGGCAATAATTCCATAATACCTTCAATTTCTCCGTAGTGTTTTCTATTTTTGTCGGCAAACAAAAGTAAAATTCACAGATGAATCTTCACGAATATCAAGGAAAAGAGATTTTGGCCAGTTTTGGGGTCAGGATCCAGCGAGGTATTGTTGCCCGCAACGCCAAGGAAGCGGTAGAGGCCGCGAAACAACTTACACAGGAAACCGGAACCGGATGGCACGTGATCAAAGCACAGGTGCATGCAGGTGGTCGTGGTAAGGGCGGCGGTGTAAAACTTGCCAAAAACTTGAAGGAAGTGGAGGAACTTGCTGGTAGCATCATCGGGATGAACCTGATTACACCACAAACATCTGCCGAAGGTAAAAAAGTACACCAGGTTTTGGTGGCCGAGGATGTGTACTATCCAGGTGACAGCGAAACAAACGAGTTTTATATGTCCGTGCTCTTGAACAGGGGTACCGGCAGGAACATGGTGATGTACTCTACCGAAGGAGGTATGGATATAGAAGAGGTGGCCGAGAAGACCCCACATTTGATTTTCACCGAAGAAATTGACCCAGGATTGGGCTTGTTGCCTTTCCAGGCGAGAAGGATTGCCTTCAACCTAGGGTTGTCCGGAACAGCTTTCAAGGAAATGGTGAAATTTGTTTCCAACTTGTACAAAGCATACGAACAGAGTGATGCCAGCTTGTTCGAGATCAACCCGGTTTTGAAAACATCGGATGATAAGATCATGGCGGTGGACGCCAAGGTAACCATCGATGACAATGCTCTCTACAGAAGAAAAGCCTATGCCGAAATGCGCGACCTTAGGGAAGAAAACCCTATCGAGGTTGAAGCAAGGGAAGTAGGTCTGAACTATGTGGATTTGGATGGAAACGTAGGTTGTATGGTAAACGGTGCCGGGTTGGCCATGGCCACCATGGACTTGATCAAGATGGCAGGTGGTGAGCCGGCCAACTTCTTGGACGTGGGAGGTACCGCCGATGCCAAAAGGGTAGAGGAGGCCTTCCGTATCATCTTGAAAGACCCCAACGTTAAAGCGATTTTAATCAATATTTTTGGCGGAATCGTTCGTTGTGACCGTGTGGCTCAAGGTGTGGTGGATGCCTATAAAAATATGGGCGACGCCATTAAGGTGCCCATCATTGTGCGTTTACAGGGTACCAATGCCGAATTGGCCAAAGAGATCATCGATAATTCTGGATTGGCCGTACATTCAGCGGTGCAGTTCCAAGAGGCTGCTGATAAAGTGAAGGAAGTTTTGGCATAAAACGTCAACAATCGAAATAGACAAGGGCAACGTTTTCTTAACGTTGCCCTTTTTTGTTTTCCGGGAACAGGAAAAGAAGACAAAATCATTTTTTGTTGGATTTCAGAAAAGGTTTGCAAGGTTATTGGTCCTTTCTCAATTCGGCTGCAGAGTTTTCATGATTGTTCGGATTTTCTTCAAAATCTTCAATATTAGGACATCGTTACACAGGTTAAACATTGGTTAAATGACGTATTTGTGTAACATTTCGATTTTTTTACCGTCTTATATTTGTAGTGTCTTTAAAACAGAAACGTTTTTTTGACAAATCATTAAAATCATTCATCAATACATCAAAAAACAAAATCATGAGAAAAATTAAAATTGCATCCGTAGCATTTATGTTGTTTGCTACTTTGGGCGTTTTCGCCAACAAAGGGCACAATGAAGTTTCAGAAAAGAGCTTGTCCTCCCAAATTTATGAAATGTTGAAGCAGAATAACTTTGAGCTTCAATACAACGAGTTGACAGCCGATGTACGTCTCACCATCAATGATAAAGGTGAGTTGGTAGTACTTTCCGTGGACACCAAAAATGAAGTTTTGGAGAAATTTGTAAAGAGTAGATTGAACTACCAAAAAGTAGAGTCCGCACAACCTGTAGAGGGCAGAATCTATACGGTTGCCGTAAGAATTACCGCGTAATTGACGGAGATTGTTTGAGTTAGTTAGAAAGCCTTGATCGCATCAAGGCTTTTTTTATGCACTAAAATTGAGCTTTTTGAGTTATGTATAAGGAAGCAAGCCCCAAAACCAAACCAAATGGGAACCTACGAAGAAAAACTGAGCATCCTTTCGGAGATGATCGCCTTTGCCAGGGTGGATCATTCGATGAAACGGTCCGAATATGAGTTCCTGCTCAAGGTGGCCTCCAATTTAGGGATCGATAAGGAAACGTTCGATGGACTTTTAAAACATCGCTCCCCTAAAATAACCCTGAAGTCCCAAGCGGAACGGATCGTTCAGTTCCACAGGTTGTTGCTTTTAATGAACATTGATCGCGAACAACACAAAAGTGAGGTCAATACCCTTTACAATATAGGACTTAAAATGGGGCTTCCGCCCGTGGCCATTGGTCAGGTCTTGGAGGTGATGCACCGTTATCCTGACAACGTGGTTCCTCCAGAGGTGCTCATCGATATCTTCAAAGCGCATTACAATTAGTGTCATTTTGACATCAATTCCCCCTGTATTCATGCCATAAAGACATGTTTTTTGTATTGGTACACCATTTGCCTAGTACTAGGTGATTTAAGTGTTTAACTAAAAATTGAATCGCCATGAGTATAGTAAAAAGAAACAACCTGTTTTTTCCATCCCTGATGAACGATTTTATGGGTCCTGATTGGTTTGGTGGAACAGAGAAGTGGAATGCTTCCGTTCCCGCTGTCAACATAAAGGACAATACTGAAAATTTTGAATTGGAACTGGCCGTACCAGGTATGAAAAAGGATGATTTCACCGTGGAAATCGATAACGATGTGTTGACCATTTCCAGTGAAATGCAAACCGAAAACGAAGAAAACAAAGAAAATTACACCCGCAAAGAGTTTTCATATACCTCATTCAGAAGGGCCTTTACCTTGCCTGAGACTGTTGATGGTTCTAAAATCGATGCGAAGTACGAAGATGGAATTTTGAAATTGACCTTGCCCAAAAAGCAAGAAGCATTACCAAAACCAAAGCGATTGATTGAAATCGCATAAGAAATTGAAGGCACCAACTATAGGTGTTTCATGATGGTTGGATTAGTTGGTTAGTTTGTTGGCGCGCCCCTACAGCAATGTTCGGGGCGCGCTTTCGTTTATTCCTTTTCTTGGAGCATCTTGATTTCGTCCCGTAGTTTGGCCGCCTCCATGAAGTTGAGTTCTTTGGCCGCTTTTTCCATAGCCTTGCGCTTTTCCCTGATCAATTTTTCCTTTTGGTTCTCGGTCAGGTATTCCAAATCGGGTTCTGCGGCGCGCAGTTCTTCCTTTTGAAAATGATAGGTGGACACGGAATTCTTGGCCAAGGCATTGTCCAAATTCTTTTTCAAAGCCTTGGGGGTGATGTTGTGCTCCTTGTTGTAGTTCATCTGCTTGTCCCGACGGTAATTCGTCTCATCAATGGTCTTTTTCATGCTGTCCGTGATGGTATCCGCATACATGATGGCCTTTCCGTTCAGGTTACGGGCCGCACGCCCCACGGTCTGTGTCAGGGAACGGTTGCTTCGAAGAAATCCTTCTTTGTCGGCATCCAAAATCGCAACCAATGAAACTTCTGGTAAATCTAATCCTTCCCGAAGCAAGTTTACACCAATGAGCACATCAAAAATTCCTTTTCGTAGATCCTGCATGATTTCCACACGTTCCAACGTATCCACATCGCTGTGTATATAACGGCATCGAATATCGATTCTGGTCAGGTATTTGGTCAGTTCCTCTGCCATTCTTTTGGTCAGGGTGGTCACCAAGGTACGTTCATCCAGTTCCACCCGCTGTTGGATTTCTTCGACCAGATCATCAATTTGATTGGCGCTGGGTCGTACCTCGATTACGGGGTCCAATAATCCTGTCGGACGGATTACCTGTTCCACATATACCCCCTGACTCAGTTCCAATTCATAATCTGCAGGAGTGGCACTTACATAGATGACTTGGTTCTGTAAGGTTTCGAACTCTTCAAACTTTAAAGGTCGGTTGTCCATGGCCGCGGGTAAGCGGAATCCATATTCCACCAGGTTTTCCTTTCGGGACCGGTCGCCTCCATACATGGCATGTACCTGGGGAATGGTCACGTGGCTTTCATCAATGATCATCAAGTAATCATCCGGAAAGTAATCCAACAAACAGAAAGGTCGTGTGCCGGGTTCCCTGCCGTCCAAATAGCGGGAATAGTTCTCTATGCCGGAACAATAACCCAGTTCTCGAATCATTTCCAGATCAAAATTGGTGCGCTCGTCCAATCGCTTGGCTTCCAAGGGTCGACCTATTTCTTTGAAATAGTCCACCTGTTTGACCAAATCATCCTGAATTTCACGAATGGCATTCTGTAGGATGTCCGGCGAGGTTACGAACATGTTGGCCGGGTAAATATTCAGCGAATCGTAAATTTCGATGACGTTATTGTTGAACGGATCCAAAGCTTCGATTTCCTCAATCTCATCCCCGAAAAAATGGATACGGAACGCATGGTCTGCATAGCCGGGGAACACATCGACCACATCCCCCTTCACCCTGAAATTCCCATTCCGGAAATCTGCTGTGGTCCTGGAATATAGGCTTTGCACAAGTTGTTTCAGGAATTTGGTCCTGGAAATTACTTGGTCACGATGGATGGTGATCACGTTCTTTTGAAATTCGATGGGGTTACCGATACCGTACAAACAGGAAACCGAGGCAACCACAAGCACATCCCTTCGTCCCGAAAGAAGCGAAGAAGTGGCACTCAGCCTCAATTTTTCAATATCCTCGTTGATGGAAAGGTCCTTTTCAATATAAAGTCCACTAGTCGGAATATAAGCTTCTGGCTGATAGTAGTCGTAATAGGATACAAAGTATTCCACAGCATTGTTCGGAAAGAATTGTTTGAACTCCGAATACAACTGGGCCGCCAGGGTCTTGTTGTGGGCCAAAACCAAAGTGGGCCGCTGCACCGACTCTACTACATTGGCCACAGTGAAGGTCTTACCGGAACCTGTAACCCCAAGCAACGTTTGGTGGCGTACGTTTCCCTCAATACCCTCTACCAATTGTCGTATGGCTTCGGGTTGGTCCCCAGTGGGTTTGAATGCTGAGACTACCTGAAATTTCATTCGATAAAAATAGTAAAGGATACTACTAAAAGGAAGCGAATCAATGAGATTATCTTTTTAAGGAAAAATGCCCTTTGATTTCTTGGTTCGAATCATCGATGGCCACAAACCAATAGTCCCCGGATGGTAGGGGCCGACCTGCGATTCTTCCGTCCCAGCCCTGGGAATCCTGTGAAATCTGCTTGAGAAATTTTCCATACCGGTCAAAAATTCGGATACTTTGAAAGACTACTTCCGCTGATTTTTCTGGTTGGATGAACTGCCAATAATCGTTGATGTTATCCCCGTTTGGGGTGAAGAATTTTGGAAAGCCTTCCAAAGTAAGGTCTTGGATAAATGCTTCTTGGGCCACCCCGCAACCGTTCTTGTCGCGGACATACAATGTGTGGTTCCCAGGTTCAATATTGCTAAAGACACTGCTATCGGAATAAGGACCATTCATGTTGTCAATGGCAAATTCATAATCCCCAATACCCGAGGCTTCCACTTGAATGCTGAGCAGTCCATTGCTGTTTTGAACCCTAAGGTTGTCTATGGAGGCCATTTCGGAAGAGACTACATGGAATATCTTGGTAGTGGGGCATTCAAGGGTGCCTGCTTCCCTGTCCACCAGATTGTAGGCTTCATAACGATAGGTGCCATTTTCCGAGATGGCAACTTCACTGGTCTCCGAAAGCAATGTTTCGTTGTCCTTGTCATCCACTTTGTACCAACGATACCCATCGGCAACATCGGTGGAGAAGGCTATGTATGGGGCTTCGTTTTCACAGAATGAAATGGTGTCTGGAAAATCAATTTCAGGATTGATGGTCACAAAGTCACCCACGTTCACGTCCCAATACGGGCCACATCCAAAGGATGTGGTGAAACTTTCCTTTTGGCATCCCATGGCGGTACCTGTTTCGTTGGAAGGGGATATGGTGATGAAATAGGTCTTATTGGGTTCCAGATTGAAAATAGGGGTAGAGTTGGTATAAAACCGGGAATTGTCCAAGATATCACTACTGGTCGGTGTGGTTCCAATAGTGACATAGTAGGAAGTAGCCCCGGCCACCTCGTTCCATTCCAGTTCGGTGGTCAAGGGAACGTTGGTTTCCCCATTCGGAGGGTAGGTCATACTGGTGCATTCCGGCAGGTCTGAGACCATTCCTGTAGTAAATTGTTGGGCGGAACATCCCATTGCCGTTCCAATATCATTGTAAGGGATAATGGTTGCAAAAATGGGGGTTTCCGCTGGAAGGTCAATGTCTGGGTTCAAGGTCAATCTGTTTCCGACATCTTGCTCCAAAATATCATTGCCGCCTGCTGTTGTGCCCAATCTGACCAAGTAACCCGTGGCTCCGTAAACATAATTCCAAGAAATGTTGGTTTTTGGGTTGACATTGGTAGCCATATCCGAGGGCTGCGTCATTGTTGCACAGGAGGCGGGAGGTTGGGTCAATGACTCCGTGGTAAAGCTTATACTGGGGCAAGTAATATCGGGCCCATCATAGAAATAAAGGGAAATGGTTACATAAATGGTCTCATTTTCCGGTAGTCCAAGTGGAGGCGTGTAAGTGGTTCCGCTGACAAATTTAGGAGACACAATATCATTCCCGCCCGGTGTTGTACCTAGGGAGATGATGAATGCATTTACCCCATCCACAGGATTCCAAGAAATCGTGGTATTCAGGGGAACGTTCACCGCACCTTCGGCAGGGCTTAAGAGGTCAGGGCAATTTTGTGCATGTGCCATCACACCCATCAAAAGAACCAAGAAAAGTAATTTTCTGTTCAGCATTTACATGATATGTGCATCTCCCAAGATACTACAAATCACGCTTTTTCAATAGGACATAGGATAAATAGATGAAAATGGCAGTCCAAACGAAGGCAATCAGAAATTCGTACCAATAGGTGTGGTAATCGAACTTCATGTCTTCCCCAATCTGCTGCCCGATGTTCTGGACTGCAGAAAGACGGGTGAAAGGCTCCTTTATCAAGTTGGACATAGACTGCAATGGGAAAAAGTTCTTGATATGTTTTGCCGTGTCCCAACTGACCACTTTCCAGCCCAGTAGCCCGAAGACCACTTGTTCCAAAATGCTCCATAGAATCAGAAAGCCCAAAGCAAAGGCCGAACGTTTTACCAAGATGCCCAAAAACAGACAGAAAGAGAAAAAAGCTACCAACTTCACAAAAAAGGCGAACAAGAAGTCCAGATCGGAGAAGATAATGGACATCTCGTTATAATCCGAATAGGCCAACCCCAAAATCATGGATACCACAAAAACAAATACAGTGGAAATGAGGGCAAAAGAAATAACGGTCAATAACTTGGAAAGGATGAATTCCTTCTTGGAAAGTCCGTCAATCAAGTTTTGTTTGATGGTCTTGTTGCTGTATTCATTGGACATCATGGAAACGATCACGATTGCCAAGAACAATTTAAAAAGTGCAGTGACAAAGGTGTTAAAGTGCCAGATGTATGGGAAGTTGAAGATGCCCTGATCGGCTAAGTGAAACTGCACAGGTCCTATGTCGAACTTGATGGCCGCGATCAGTGCGATGGAGGTCAGAAGCACAAAATAGGAGATGATCAATACCTTACTGGCCCTGTTGTTCCACAGTTTTATGAATTCTATTTGGAGTAGACGTAACATTCGTTTTTTTGATTAGTTGTTTTTGGTCAAGGTTAAAAATTGTTCTTCAAGGCTTTCTTTGCGTTTCACCAAATGGGACAGGACGATTCCTTTTTCAAACAGCATCTTGTTCAAAGATTCGGCGTCCATTTCCTCTTTCAGATAAGCCGTAAGGGTACCGTTGAAGTTTTCTATTTTTCCAAAACTTGCATTTTTTTCGAGTAGATTCTGTAGTTGGTCCATCTGACCACATCGGAGCTCAAAAAAGCCGTGGCTGGCCAACATACTGTCTACCGGGCCCGAATACAAATTCTCTCCTTTTCGAAGAATGACCACATGGGAGCAAACCTTTTCCACCTCATCCAACAAATGCGAAGCCAACAAAATGGTAGTGCCTTGACCGGCAATGGTTTTAATGATTTCCCTGATTTGATGGATTCCTTGGGGGTCTAGGCCATTGGTGGGCTCATCCAGAATTAGTATTTCAGGATCGTTGAGCAGGGCAGAGGCTATGGCCAAGCGTTGCTTCATCCCAAGGGAATACGTCTTGAATTTGCTGTCCTTTCTCTCCCAAAGGCCGACCAATTCCAATTTTTCCTGGATTTTGGTCTCGGGAACCTCCTTGATCTTACAGACAAGCTGAAGGTTTTGGATGGCGGTCATATAGGGGTAAAAGTTGGGTCGCTCAATGATGGCGCCTACTTTTTTCAATGCTTCATGGGTGGAGGTGTTGCCCTCAAACCAACTAAAATCACCGGAAGTACGATTCACCACGTTCAATATAATGCCTAAAGTTGTGGACTTACCACTTCCGTTGGGTCCCAAAATGCCATAGACGTTTCCTTTTTCAATGGTGAAGGAAAGATCGTTCACGGCAGTCAGGTAACCAAATTTCTTGGTGAGATGGTTAACGGTCAGAATTGTTTCCAAAGGTTGCTAACGTTTTTTGAATGGTTTATACTAACTTGACGATGTTTATCGAAATTTGTTACAAAATAACCCTTTACAATGTCCGAAGAAAAATTGATGTCCAAAAAGAAACCTGCCTATCCCATAAGCAAGGAACTGGATGAATATTTGGATTATTACAACCGAAAGATTGAGATTCCCATCCATTATGATGATCTTCTCCGGTTTTCGGGCAGTGTTGCTGTGTATGATGCGAATGATGAGGACACCCTTTGGGTGAGGGTCTATTACCCGGAGTTTGATAGGGACGAGATCGACCTTGCCCTTAAACGGGTGTATTCCATCTTTGTGTCCGATGGTAGTGACTCCATTCTACAATACCTGAACGTGGATTATGTGGATTATTGCACCTTTGGGAACTCCAAACCCTTTCGGATCAAGATCCGTAACATCTTGAACGACAACTACACCTTGCTCTATGTAAAAAAGACCGATGCCTCCAGGGTGTATGGGCTGGAGTTGGAGCACATGCTGTCTCCCTACAACCTGAATTTTGTGATCTATGAGAATACTTTGATCGAAGAGCACATTGTGGGTATTCCCGGGGATCTTTTCATCAAGAACAATTTACCGGAGTGTTCGGAATTTGATAAAGCACAGATTGCCAAGGAGTTTGTAAAGTTCAACGAGCGCTGTATGATTCGACTTTTGGGTGATATGCGTTCCTACAATTACGTAATGGTTCCCACCCACGATTTTGACAGTGTGGTCTACAAGATACGCGCCATCGATTTTGACCAACAGTGTTATGAAGGGAAGTTGAAGGTGTACCGCCCCCAATTTTTCAAGGAGAACAAGATTATGGTGGATATGGTACAGAACAAACTGCGGATGGACTCGGTAAACCAATATATTGTGGAGGAGCGTTCCATCATTGCCAAACGGATTTTGAGTTGGGGGCATCGACTCACTGCACTTTTGGATGCCTGCCGTAAGGATACCATTTCCACTCCAGAAAATATTGAATTGCTCAAATCCCAATTGCAGGAACTTACGGGCGATATCAATTTTAGGGACAGTAAAAATATGGGTGAAATATTGACCCATGCCCTGGACTTTGTCCGTAGGAATTATGAGGATGTCAGTATGAAACAGATTATCGAGAAGAAGTTCTAGCTTTTCTGTTCCTTGTTGAAGTAGACCAAGTAATAGTACATTTGGCGTTCCTCATCCCATCCTTTTTCCACAAATTTCTCTGCAGATTCCGGGTTGATGAAATCCAGTTTGATTTGGATGTTGGTGTCCAGATTGATTACATTCTTGATCTTTCTTCTGGCATCGCTCACCGCTTTATTGGCAATATCGAAGTTGGAAACATCCTCAATGCTGTATTTGGGTCCTTTTTCCACTTTGTAATGTTTGAACTCGGGAATCAATTCCGGGTTTTCCATCACTTCATTCAAAAAGGTGGTTTCCTCAAAGGCGTCGTTTTTGGCAAAATGGTTCACTGCGCGGTTCATGAACAAAACTTCCTGTTGTTTGTCCTCGGCAGGTAAAACCACATCCTTGGCAAAGTTCTGGCAGAATTTCAGGTAGTTTTTGGTGTAAAAGTTCTCATCGGTCAATGGGATCAGGCCCAAAAAGTTTTCCAACCAGTATTTGGCATCATACCGGTTACTGTCCACCGACAACACTTTATAACCTTCTTCTTTTTCCACATTGAAGACAATACATCCCTTATCCAGTTTGTTGACATTGATACCTTGTTTGATCAAGATTTCCAGATTTTGTTCCGTTTCCTTGAACTGAAGAAAATCATGCTTCAACTCACTTTTAAAAATGCCCACGGCATCGGTTTTCTTGTTGTCGATTACCACATCCGAAAAATGCACCACGTATACCTCACCACTTTTGATATGGGGGTGATTGGATTGGTCATAGAGGTGTTGGGTAATCTTTTTTGAAAGTTCGTGCCCGTTCGCCGGGTTTTCAAAAATACCTGAAACAGCCGTGAACATATCATTGAACTCTACATCCACATCATTGGAAAACCTATAGTAATTCTCCTCTTTTTCCCGAAAGGGGCGGAAGAAATATTCCTTCAACAGACCTGCCATCTCATCGTTCAAGGTAAAAGGTTCCGACGATAGAAATGCGGCTTCGTTCTTACTTTTGTTTCCTACTCGGTGGAGGGAAAGACTTTCAATCTGGGCGTTATATAGGTTTAGCATTTTTTGGGTAAAGGGTTTAGGGTAAATGGTTTATAGTAAAAGGGTGAAGGGTTTGGGGTGAAAGGTCAAGTTCGATTCAATTCCAATTTTCATCAAAATCCATATCATCATAGCTGTCGAGGAAATCATCATCTTCATCAAAGTTATCTTCTAAATCACCTTCCTCGGCCTCAAAGTTTTTCTCTGGTGGGGCATCGGGCAGTTCCCCAAAACTGAAGAGCAGACTTGGGTATACGCGTCCATCCTCTTTTTCTGCAATATCGGCAAGTTCCACAAAAAAGGTCCACATGCTGAAAAAATCATACACATAGATCATTTTCGGGGTCTGTTCGGTTAGTACATCATCCAAACTGGTCTCGTTCATCAACCGAACATCAGAATCGCTGTCGCTCATGTCAAAAAGGGCGATTTCCTCATCTTGGTTCCATTCTTCGTCGCAAGTATAAAAAGAAGCCATTTCACTACCTTCAAAACCAAAGGCTTGGGTAATGGCATTGTGGAATTCTTCCAAAGTATTGTTGTCCTCAATCTCGATATCCCTAAAAATATCTTCCTCAGCATCAAGTATTATCCTGATTTTATAAATCATCCAAAAATTTTTAAAGTGGGCACAAAGTTACAATAAATAGACCTTATTTGGTGAACCGGTGCAAGGTAAACGTCATGGTGGCCAAAAGGAAAAATGCCCCGATTTGATGCGCGATTCCCAACCACAGAGGAACGGCGTAGATCAAGGTAAGTACACCCAACAAAAATTGTACAAAAACCATGGCCAAAAGCACTTTCAGACCTTTTTCCTGCAACGGTGTACGCTCTACCTTTCGGGTCTTGAACCATATCGCCAAAATGAACGCCACAACTACATAGGCAAGATAACGGTGAACAAATTGTACACCACTTTTTCCTTCAAAAAAGTTCTTGATTACGGGTTGTTGCTCAATATAAACCGTTTCGTGAATCAGTTTTCCTTCGCTCATCAACGGCCAGTGGTTGTGAATAAAACCAGCATCCAAACCTGCCACAAAAGCCCCCCACACGATTTGCAGGAGCAGGATGACCAAAGCGAACCGGATAAGGTTCCTGATCTTTGTGTTGACTTCCTTTTTGTCGGGATAAATCAAATCTAAAGCCACCCAAAGGCTATAGGCAAAGGTGAGGAAGGCCGTAGTCAAATGCGCCGCCAACCTAAAATGGGAGACATCAGGGCGATCTACCAAACCACTTTTGACCATATACCACCCCAAAAATCCCTGGAAACCACCCATGATCAAAAGGATCACCGCTTTTTTGATGGTGGCTCTGTCCAATCGTTTGGTAATCAAAAAGAACAGGAAAGGTATGATGAACACCATGCCAATAAGTCTTCCAATGAACCGATGCAACCACTCCCAAAAATAGATGTCCTTAAAATCCTCAAGGCCAAAATGGCTGTTCAACTTTTGGTATTCTGGGTATTGTTGGTACAATTCAAAGGCTTCCTGCCATTCTTGGTCATTCATGGGGGGAAGGGTGCCCTGTATCAACTTGTAGTCGGAAATGGATAGTCCGGAATGGGTAAGGCGGGTAATTCCCCCGACCAAAACCATCACAAAGATGAGCGCACAACCCGTTAACAACCAATACACCACATATTTGTTCTTTTTCATTTGGAGTGGACTTTTAGGTTCATTGATTTGCCTTTTTCCAACATAAATTGATAAGCGGCTTCGTATTCGTTCGGAATCTCGCCCTCTAGAATAGCCTCTTTGATGGCATCCTTGATGATGCCTATTTCCTTGCTAGGTTTTAGGTTGAAGGTTTCCATGATCTCTTCTCCGGAGACCGGGGGTTGAAAGTTTCGGACATGATCCCTTTCTTCGACCTCCACAATTTTTTGACGAACAATCTGAAAATTGTTCTTATATCTTTTCTGTTTCTTTGGATTTTTTGTGGTGATATCGGCTTCGCACAGTGTCATGAGGTCGTCCACAAAATCCCCGGCATCAAAGACCAATCGTCGCACCGCGGAATCTGTTACATGGTCTTCGGAAAGGATGATGGGCCTGGAACTCATCAATACCATCTTTTGAACGAACTTCATTTTTTCGTTCAGGGGCATGCGTAGCCTTTTGAACAGCTTGTACACCATTTTAGAACCCACGAATTCGTGGCCATGGAACGTCCACCCGATTTTATCATGGAACTTTTTGGTGGGAGCCTTACCAATATCGTGGAGTAGGGCGGCCCATCTCAACCAAAGGTTATCCGTGGTTTCTGAGATATTGTCCACCACCTCCAGCGTGTGCCAAAAATTGTCCTTGTGCCGTTGTCCTTCCACTTCCTCAATGCCCTGCAAAGCTGTCAGTTCGGAGAGGATCAGGGGAAGCAATCCGGTTTGGTGCATCAGCTTAAAACCAATGGACGGCTTGGGACTCATCAAAATTTTGTTCAACTCGTCCACGATGCGTTCCTTGGATACAATTTGGATACGCTCCTTGTTCTCCGAAATGGCTTGGAGCGATTTCAGTTCTATGGTAAAATGCAATTGTGTTGCAAACCGGATGGCACGCATCATGCGCAAGGGATCGTCGGAATAGGTAATCCCCGGTTCAAGTGGCGTACGTAATATTTTTTGGTCCAGATCGGACAATCCATTGAAAGGGTCCAACAGGGTTCCGAAACTGTCCTTGTTCAGGGCCAAGGCCAAGGCGTTGATGGTAAAGTCACGTCGGTTTTGGTCGTCTTGCAAAGAGCCATCTTCCACAACAGGTTTTCTGCTATCGTGGTGGTAACTCTCTTTTCGGGCACCCACGAACTCCAATTCCAATTCATTGTGTTTGATCATGGCCGTCCCAAAATTCTTGAACACGGAAATCTCAGGTTTCCCTTTGAGTTTGGAAGCCACTTTTTTGGCCAGTTGAATACCGCTGCCAATGGCCACAATGTCGATGTCTTTTGGAGTGCCCCTTTTTAAAAGATAATCCCTTACAAACCCGCCGATCACATAGGAATCAACCCCCAGTTCTTCGGAGGCTTCACCGATCAGTTTAAAAATGGGGTGTTGTAGGGCTTCTGTGTGCAACTCCTTCGTCATTTATTCGCGGATTACCTTTACCTGACCGTCATTGCTCAATTTGATGATGGAAGAGGGAACGGCATTTTTATTTACGTCCGGCAAATTTACCACATAGTCCACTCCTTTTAAAATTTCTGGGCTTATATCCTTGAATTGTTTTGGGGTGGGTTCCCCGGAGATGTTTGCCGAGGTAGAAACAATAGGTTTTCCAAATTTGTTGATCAGGTATTGGCAGAATTTATCCGATGCCACCCTGATTCCTAAGGTATTGTCTTCGGCCACAAGGTTTTCGGCAATTCCTTTGGGTTCATCAAATACGATGGTAGTGGGCTTTGTGGAAAGGTCTATAATGTCATAGGCCACGTCAGGTACTTGCTTTACATGGCGTTCCAACATACCCTGATTACCAACCAAACAGATGAGTGCCTTACTGTCTTCCCGTTTTTTGAGGGCATACACTTTTTTGATGGCTTCAGGATCTGTGGCGTCGCAACCGATTCCCCAAACCGTGTCCGTAGGGTAGAGGATTAGTCCACCTTCCTTCAATATTTTGATACAGTTGTTTATTTCTTCGGTCATGCCAGCCGATTTTTAATTTTTAGGAAAATTATATTCATTTTCGGCTATTTGTAAGGCCAATTCATATAGTTTCCTTATTTGATTGGATTGTTCATAATTATGTTGAATATGTTTGCGGCCCTCAATTCCCATTGATTTGGCAAGTTCGGTATCTTCGCAGAATTTCAACATATATTTTGCCATTTCATCTTCATCCTTTTCAGCTACCAAAAAGCCGGTTTTATTATGAATAACCAATTCTTTGATTCCGCCATGCTTGGTGCTTATTATGGGCAGGCCAGATGATGATGCTTCCATGATACTCACTGGTGAGCCTTCCATATCCCCATTAGGTGCTGTAATGGAATGTTGGACGAATGCCATTGATGTGCTCATTATTTCAGATATTTCTTTTTGATTTAAAATGCCTGTGAATGTTACCGATTTTTCAATTTTTAGTTCTGCGATCAATTTTTGACATTCATCATAAAGTCCAGTTTTATTGCCCACAAAAATAAGTTTGGCATCTGGATGTTTTTGTAGGACTTGATTAAATGCCCTAATAGTATATAGTGGGCCTTTTTTCGGGATTAATCGTCCTACTGCAATAAATGTTTTTGGATGAATACTTTCCCTGTTGTACAAAAATTTAGAAGTATCCACCCCACAAGGAACAACATGTATTTTTTCCTTATTGGCACCCAAATCAATGAGTGAAAATTTCATGTCCTGGGACACTACAATTATGCTTGAGGCATAGTTGAACAATGATTGGTATTTGTTTTTATATTGATTGAGTAATTTTTTGTCCGTAGCATCATGTCCATGAAAAATCACCATAAGTGGTATATTCATGGACTTAGCGGGTGGTACCATATGTGAGGCACTCATGCCATAGTTTGCTAGTATTATATCGATGTTGTTTTGCTTTAAAAATCTTTTCATACCATAGTTGCTAAAAAAATTATTCCTTCCAACTAATCCTTTTGCAACCTTATGAAGTATCCAAAAAGGCCATGGACTTAATAAATTGCCATTCTCCATTCGTTCCGGATATCTTCCATCGAATAAGGAGTATGTCTTGCATAAACTTTTGAACCCATTGATTTGATCCCTAATAAAGGTTTCTGAGTATGCGTGTTTTTCTGTACGGGTAATACAAATTCTCATAACCAAGACTTTAGAATTGTTTGTAAAATTAGCTCGATCTTAAAATTGAGGAAGCAATAAAGGTATTTCTATAAGGATATATGAATTGCAAAATTAAGCATATGGGATAACATTTAATATTTCTATTTTTGCCAGAATGAACCCGATGGAACAAGAAGCACCAAAAATTTCAGTTATCGTAAGTACCTACAATGCCGAGGAGTGGTTAAGGAAGGTGCTTTGGGGCTTCAATTGCCAAATTTTCAAGGATTTTGAAGTGGTGGTGGCAGATGACGGTTCCGGTCCCAAGACTAAAGCATTGTTGGATGAGCTGTCCGAGCAGGTTTTTTATCCGATCATCCATGTTTGGCAAGAGGATGATGGTTTTCAAAAATCAAGGATCTTGAACAAGGCGGTAGAGGCCTGTAATGCGGAATACATCATCATGACCGATGGGGATTGTATACCCAGAGAGGATTTTGTTGAGGTGCACTACATCAACAAAGAGCCAGGTTACTTTATTTCCGGAGGATACTACATGTTGCCCATGAACATTTCCAAGTTGATCACTCTGAAAGATATAGAACAGCAGAATTGTTTCAACATACAATGGCTCAAGGAAAAAGGCATTCCACAGACCTTTAAAAACAATAAACTCACGGCAAAAGGATTCGTTTCCAAGTTTTTGAACACATTCACCCCGACCAATGCCAGTTGGAACGGGCACAACTCATCGGGTTGGAAAAAGGACATCCTGAATGTAAACGGTTTTGATGAACGCATGCAATATGGAGGGCAGGACCGTGAGCTAGGTGAACGGCTTTTCAACTTTGGGATCAAATCTAAGCAATTACGCTACAGTGCCGTTTGTGTGCATTTGGACCATAAACGAGGGTACAAAACCCCGGAATCCATTGCTAAAAATCAGTCGATAAGAAAAGAGACTAGGTCGCAAAAAATGGTGTGGACCCACTACGGCATCACCAAGTAATAGGCTAGCTCGTTCTTTTTTTCCAATCTTTTACGTTCCTTGAATCTTTCCAAAACCCCAAGGGCATTCAGATAGCAGATGGTCATGCCTTTTTTTCCATCCAAAAAACCTAGGCGGATGATGTAGTGATTGAAAAACTTCCAAGCTGGTTTTACCACCATCATAAGATAATTGAAATGCTTTTCTTTATAAAAATCCTCTTTGGCCTTCAGACGGCCATATTTGAGCATTTTACTTTTATAATCCTCGTAATCCTTGTAGCAATAGTGGATCAGTTTTTCTTTTAGGATTCCTGATTTTCCATCGACCTCCAAGGTTTCATGGACAATTTTTCTATCGGTAAAACATGCTTTGCTTTTTCTGAAAAGTCTATGATTTTTATCCGTCTGCCAACCGCTAAAATTAAGGGGTTGGTTTTGGAACATGAATTTTCTGTAGAACCAATAGGCTTCATCGGCTTCAGGATTGTTTATGGTAGCTATGATTTCTTTTTGAAGGGATTTGGTAACCACTTCATCGGCATCCAAAAACAAGACCCAATCATTTGTTGCCTGTTTCAGGGTGAAGGATTTTTGTGATGTAAAATTCTCGAAAGGATTTTGTATTACTTTCACTTTGGGATGGTCCATTAAATATTCAAAGGTGCCGTCAGTACTAAAAGAATCTACCACAATGATTTCGTCTGCAAAAGAAACGGAATCGATACATCTTTCGATGTAACCCATTTCATTATAGGTGATGATTAACGCTGATAATTTTTGCTTTGGGGTGCTCAATCCAGCCATATGTATTGGTGTAGTGTTTTGGTATTTTACAAATCTATAACAAAAAAAAGGGTCAAAAATTGTTTATTGCTTTATTTTTCTTACAACAATCAGATCTTCATTATCCCTACCGCTTTTTTGTTAAAATCTAAATTTATAGTTGATATTCTTCTAATAGAGACCAAAAAAGAAATAGGGTTGCTTCTTTTTTTGGAAAAAAACAACCCTATCTTAAAAAATATGAATTGATACTCCTTGAGCATACAATTATACCGCTACATCATGCTCCCTCAAGGCATTGTTCAAGGATGTTTTCTTGTCTGTGCTTTCCTTTCGCTTACCGATGATCAAGGCACAAGGAACCTGAAACTCCCCTGCCGGGAATTTTTTGGTATAACTTCCAGGGATTACTACTGACCTAGCGGGCACCCTTCCTTTTAGTTCAATGGGTTCATCACCAGTTACATCAATGATTTTGGTAGATGCCGTCAAGACCACATTGGCCCCCAAAACGGCTTCTTTTTCTACACGAACACCTTCCACAACGATGCAGCGTGATCCGATAAAGGCATTGTCCTCAATGATTACCGGTGCCGCTTGTAAGGGTTCCAATACTCCACCGATACCTACACCACCACTCAAATGCACGTTCTTGCCTATCTGGGCGCAACTGCCCACGGTGGCCCAGGTATCTACCATAGTGCCTTCATCCACATAAGCCCCGATGTTCACATAGCTGGGCATTAAAATGGTTCCTTTGGAAATATAGGCGCCATGTCTGGCCACTGCATGTGGTACAACGCGAACACCTTTTTCTTGATATCCCCTTTTGAGCGGAATTTTATCATGGTATTCAAAAATGCCAGCTTCCAGGACCTCCATTTTCTGGATGGGGAAATAGAGGACCACGGCCTTTTTTACCCATTCGTTGATCTGCCATCCATCCTTGGTAGGTTCTGCACAGCGCAATTCTCCCATATCGATAAGGTCGATCACCTCCCGTATGGCCACTTGGGTCCTTTCGTCTTCCAACAATGCTCTATTGTCCCATGCTTCTTCAATAAGCGTCCTTAAATTGGTCATTTTTCTTAAAATTTTCGCAAAGATACGGCCCTCCCCAGAATAATGCCCGTCATTTTTAAGGGCATAACATTTTTAGGGTTATTTTTGCCAAAAAATTGTCTTGGCGAGAATTTTGGCTTTGGATTATGGTAAGATTAGGACGGGAATTGCGGTCACCGATGAACTGCAATTGATCGCCTCTGGACTTACTACCGTTGAGACCAAGGAACTGATCCCGTTTCTGGAGAAGTATCTCAAGGAAGAAACCGTGGAACGTTTTGTGGTCGGACAACCCAAACAGATGGATAATTCCCCGTCTGAGTCGGAAGAGCTTATCCAAGGATTTTTGGAGAAGTTGATGGCCGTGTTTCCCGCCATTCCAGTGGAACGACAAGATGAGCGGTTTACCTCTAAAATGGCGTTCCAGTCCATGTTGGACAGTGGGGTGAAAAAGAAAAAGCGCAGGGACAAGGCCATGGTTGATGAAATTAGTGCCACGCTTATATTGCAGGCATACCTTAACAGATTTTAGTTTATGATTTTACCCATTGTGGCATACGGTGACCCCGTTCTACGTAAAGTGGCAAAGGATATCACACAGGAATATCCAAAACTTGAAGAATTGATCACAAACATGTGGGAGACCATGTACAATGCCCATGGGGTAGGTCTGGCCGCCCCACAAGTGGGTTTGCCTATACGTTTGTTCGTGGTGGATACCGCTCCGTTCGGGGATGACGAAGAATTGGACAAAGAAGAACAGGAACAGCTCAAAGGTTTCAAAAAAGTGTTCATCAATGCCAAAATCGAAGCCGAAAATGGCAGGGAATGGGATTTTAACGAAGGGTGTCTGAGCATTCCCGATATCCGTGAGGACGTTAAGCGCAAGCCAGAGATCACCATTAAGTATATGGATGAAAACTTTGTTTCTCATACCGAAACCTATGATGGGCTTTTGGCCAGGGTGATTCAACACGAATATGACCACATTCAGGGAATCCTCTTTACGGACAAACTTTCATCCCTGAAAAAACGTTTGTTGAAAAGCCGCCTCGATAAAATCTCCAAAGGAAAGATTGATGTGGAGTACAAAATGAAGTTTCCCAACATTAAAAAAGGACGTTAAAAAAATCGCAGTTTGTGATAAAAACATATTTTTGCCCGCATAAATTATAATACATGGCCCTAGACAAGATTTTATCTATTGGTGGAAAACCTGGACTTTACAAATTGCTCACCCAAACAAGAAGTGGTTTTGTTGGGGAATCCCTGTTGGATGGTAAGCGTGTTACCGTTGGCATCCGCAGCAATGTGAGTGTACTTTCAGAAATTGCCATCTATACTTTGGAAGAAGAGGTTCCCTTAAGGGAAGTCTTCCAAAAGATAAAGGAAAAGGAAGGCGGCAAGAAAACTGCTATCAGTCACAAAGCCGATAAAATCGAGTTGGAGGAATACTTCTTCGAAATCCTTCCCAACTATGATGAGGACAGGGTCTATGCGAGTGATATCAAAAAAATTGTGCAGTGGTACAACATCCTTCTGGACAACAACATTACAGATTTTGTTGAAGAGAAGGATGCCGAGGAACCTACTGCTGTAGAAGCCTCCAACGAGGAGGAATAATCATTCTTTTTCCCAATCCACCAACTTGGTGGGGTAGTAATTGATGTTCATTTCTTTTAAATAAGGCACTTGCTTGGCCAAGCGTACTTTATAATCGTCCCAATTCAGGTTTTCACTGGTGGACCATCCTAACTCGGCAACACCAATAATGCGGGGAAAAGCCAAGTATTCCAGTTCTGCACTGTTGCTAATGGTTTCGGACCAAAGTGGAGCCTCAATACCTAAAATACTTTCCTTGGGAAGACCCTCCACATACGTTTCGGGGTTCCAGTTGTAACCTTCATCCACGGGGATGTAGGCAGCCCAATGAAGGCCAAATTTTGATAGGGAATCATACTGCATGTCCAAATAGACCTTTTTGGCAGGCGAAAGGATGATTTTGGACCCATTTTCAGCAGCCCTTATGGCATTATGGGGCTCGTTCCAAAGCTGGGCAATGGATGATGGGTCAATTTTTGCCTGTGCAATTTCATTCCAACCGATCATGGTCTTACCGTGTTTTTGGACAATTTTTTCCACTTTTTCCACAAAGTGGATATAGTCACTTTTTTTGGTCGCATGGCTTTCATCACCCCCAATATGAAAATATGGGCCAGGGGTCATCGCTGCAATTTCACCGATTACATCATCCAAAAAGCTGTAGACAGTATCCTTGCGCGCATCGAAGGTACTGAAACCTACGTGGGTACCGGTATAAGCTTCCACCTTTTTGCCGTTTCCGTTCAAGAAGGGATAGCTGAACGATGCCGCATTGGTGTGTCCGGGCATATCAATTTCAGGGATAATGGTGATGTGTCTGTCCGCTGCATATTGCACCAGTTCCTTATACTCTTCCTGTGTGTAAAAACCACCTTCACCACCACCTACTTCGGTAGCACCACCTACCTCAGTAAGTTTGGGCCAGGATTTAATTTCGATGCGCCATCCTTGGTCATCGGAAAGGTGTAGGTGTAGGGTGTTGAACTTGTAATAGGCCAGTGCATCCATGTATTTCTTCACTTCGTCCATGGTGAAAAAATGTCTTGAAACATCCAACATGGCACCTCGATGTCCATATTTGGGCGAGTCCATGATCTTTCCCGATGGAATCACCCATAAGGAATGGTCCGTTAAGGTGTCGTTACTTTTTTCGGGAATGAGCTGTCTCAAGGTTTGGATGCCTCTAAAAGCACCGGCAGCGGTTTTGGCATTCAACAAAATGGAGTCCTTTTTAATGTATAGTTGATAGGATTCAGGAGTTTCCAAATCTGTACTATCAGATTGGTTGATGTAGATCAATCGCCGGGTATTACCATCCGGAGAGGCGTTCACCATAAGATCCAACCCGGTTTTTCCTTTGATTTTTTCAGAAAGGAACCTTCCCACTTTTTCAAATTCAGGGTCAGTAGTTGTCGTATAGATGACCGTGCTGCTATCCAGCCCAAAGGCACTATGGGTGGCAATGGTCTTAACTGGTTTAGGGATCAATGGGGCACTGGCCAGATCGGTCTTTGGAAAATTGATTTCCTTTTTTTCGGTTTTACATGCTGCCAGGCAAATCACTGCCGTAAACAACAATAGGGTTTTTTTAATCACGTTAGTTCGGTTTTATTCTACGTAGTCTTTGAGGGTTTCGTACCAGATATCGTATCCTTTTTTGTTCATGTGCAATCCATCTCCCACGAAGATGTCCTGTTTCACTTTTCTTTTGTCCAACATGGGGTACCAGACATCCACAAAATTGACTCCCTGGGTTTCAGAGGCCAATTTGCTCAGTTTTCGGTTCAATCGTCTATAACGTCCTCGATAATGCCATCTGGAAATACTGGGCTTTGCCGAGATAAGCACGATTTCCATGGTTGGATTTTTTTGTTGTAACTGCGCCAAAATCCCTTCAGCGGTTCTCAGAATTTTTCGAGGACTTTTCTTGGCGAAAATATCGTTGTCCCCTTCATAAATGAATACTTTCACCGGATTGTAGTCCAGTATCAGTTCGTTTAGGTAAAGTTCCAAATCTGAAAATTGAGACCCCCCAAAACCAGTGTTCAATACCTGATGTTGAGGGAATCGTTCTTGTACATCGTTCCAAAAACGTATGCTCGAACTCCCTGTGAACACAATGGTAGGCCTTGTGGAATCCCAAAGGCTGTCATTCTTTTTCTGGATGGAACTTACTTCGTTCAAAAACGGCTTGTCGTTTTGGGCGATAACAAGGAAAGGGGCCAAGACTAGGGCCAAAAACAATTTTTTCATTCCAAATGGGTTTTGCCTTGAATGAAAGTTGAAGATAGTGATATTTTTCTTTTGTGGGTTGTTGAAAACTAGGTCTGCCCTTTTCATAAGTAAGTTCTGACCACAGGTGTCCAACCATACATACTTTGTATTTTTGACCTAAATATGCATAAAAATGAATTCAAGATCAGAACAATTGGCAGCTTTCGACCGACTTTTGACCATTATGGACGAGTTGCGGGAGCAGTGCCCATGGGATAAAAAGCAGACCATGCAGACCCTTCGGCATTTGACCATTGAAGAAACCTACGAACTAGGGGATGCCATTCTGGACAACGATCTTGAGGAAGTAAAAAAGGAATTGGGTGATCTATTGCTTCACATTGTCTTTTATGCCAAGATCGGTTCGGAGACCCAGGATTTCGATATCGCTGATGTGGCCAACAGTATCTGTGAGAAATTGGTCAACCGCCATCCCCATATTTATGGTGATGTAAAGGTGAAAAATGAAGAAGAAGTGAAACAGAACTGGGAGAACATCAAACTTAAGGAAGGCAAAAAAAGTGTGCTCGAAGGCGTGCCCAATAGTTTGCCTGCCTTGGTGAAGGCCAACCGAATCCAAGAAAAGGTGGCCGGTGTAGGTTTCGATTGGGAACATCCCGAACAGGTTTTTGAAAAATTAAAAGAAGAGTTGGGGGAGCTTCAAGAAGAAGTGAAGGCCAATGATGCCGATAAAATGGAATCCGAATTTGGGGATGTGCTGTTTTCCATGGTCAATTATGCCCGGTTTTTAAACATCAATCCAGAGAATGCGTTGGAACGGACCAATAAAAAGTTCATCAAGCGTTTCCAGTATTTGGAAGAAAAAGCAAAAGCATCCGGAAAAAGCCTTAAGGACATGACCTTGGCCGAAATGGATGTTTTTTGGGAAGAGGCCAAAGGGCTATGATGACCTAAATTTATCCTTTAGCTCATGTCAGTTTGACTTCATTGTTGTGTCAAACTAGCTATATTTGCCATCTTTTCATACGTATCCGTTTTGTTTCAGCAGTACACCAAAGAATTCGCCTATAACCTAAAGTTGTCCTATCCCGTTATTTTGGGGATGTTGGGTCATACTTTTGTGGCTTTCGCCGATAATATCATGGTGGGTCAATTAGGACCGACGGAGTTGGCCGCGGTTTCATTAGGGAATAGTTTTGTGTTCATTGCCATGTCGCTGGGTATTGGTTTTTCCACGGCCATAACACCCTTGGTGGCAGAGGCGGATGGGGCAGGCAATCAGGGAGCGGGCAAGAATGCCCTAAAACACGGTTTGGTACTTTGTACACTCTTGGGACTCTCTCTTTTTGGAATCATTTTGCTTTGCAAACCTCTGTTGCATCATATGGAACAGCCACCTGAAGTGGTGGAACTGGCCGTTCCTTACCTGGAGCTTGTGGCTTTTTCCCTGGTGCCCTTGATCATGTTTCAGGCGTTCAAACAATTTTCGGAAGGACTTTCCCAAACCAAATATCCCATGTATGCCACTATTTTGGCCAATGTGGTGAACATTACCCTCAACTACCTCTTCATTTTTGGTTCGTTCGGATTTCCCAAATTGGGCGTGGTTGGGGCGGCCATCGGTACGTTGGCCTCACGGGCCATCATGGTATTGTTTATTTGGTTTTTATTGAATCGTAAGGAAAAATTCAAGCCCTTCGTGACACATTTCAATTTCAAGAATATTGAAAAGAAGATGATCAATAAGATCATCAGTCTGGGTTTTCCATCGTCCATGCAGATGTTTTTTGAGGTGGCCATTTTCACGGCGGCCATTTGGTTGAGTGGGGTACTGGGTAAAAACGCCCAAGCGGCTAACCAAATTGCCTTGAACCTGAGCAGCATGACCTTTATGGTGGGTATGGGGCTCAGTGTGGCCGCCATGATCCGTGTGGGCAACCAAAAAGGGCTCCAAAATTTCAGGGAACTGAAGCGTATAGCCGAATCCATATTTTTCTTGACCTTGATTTTGGAAATTGTTTTTGCCACACTCTTTTTAGTGGGTAGGCATTGGTTCCCGACCATTTATTTGGATGTGGACGATATTATGAATCAAGCGGATAACACTGAGGTGATTATTATAGCGGCCAAATTGTTGTTGGTGGCGGCTTTCTTTCAAATTTCAGATGGTTTGCAAGTGGTGGTATTGGGGGCCCTAAGAGGACTTCAGGATGTAAAGGTTCCTATGTTGATAACCTTCGTCGCTTATTGGCTCATCGGTTTTCCTGCTTCTTTTTATTTGGGTCTGTATACAGATTTGACGAGTACCGGGATCTGGATCGGATTGCTTCTTGGGCTCACGGCATCGGCCGTAATGTTGTATCTTCGGTTTAAGTATTTGATCCAAAAATTGATATCGGAATAAGTAAATCACCCATTTGGGTCCAAATTGATAACACACATGGAACTACCTAAATTTTTGTTGGCCGACAATACGGACTATCCCGAGGCCATTTTCATTGTCCATACCGAATACCCGCGTTTTATCATCAATTTGGAAAATGATGAAGTGGAATGGATGGAGGAATTCTCCAAAGAGGACGAAGCGGATTTGATGGAAGAAGCCGAAAGTCTGATCGAGGCGGCTACTGCTTTTTATGATCGTGAAGTGGCAAGATACGACGCATAATGCTCGAACAAATCCTACAGTACGATAAAGACCTCTTCCTATTCCTCAATGGCTTGGGAACGGAAACTTGGGACGGTTTCTGGATGTTCATGACCACCACCCGAAATTCCGCTCCACTTTATCTGCTGTTATTATATCTTACCTACAAACATTTGGGTTGGAAGAACACCGCCATCGTTTTGGTTTCTGTTGCGCTTTTGATTACGTGTACGGATCAGTTGGCCAATTTTTTTAAATATGGGGTGGGTCGCTTGCGTCCATGCCACGACCCAGAAGTGAGCAGTGTAATGCGCTTGGTAAAAAGTTACTGTGGTGGACAGTACGGTTATTTTTCGGCACATGCGGCCAATTCCTTCGGGCCTGCCGTGTTTTTTATCGTCTTGTTCCATCAAAAGGTGAAATACATCAGTTGGGTTTTGTTGCTTTGGGCCTGTATCGTGACGTATAGCAGAATCTACATCGGCGTACATTATCCATTGGATGTAATCACGGGGGCTTTCATAGGTTCGCTCTTCGGATGGTTGTTTGCCAAGTTGGCTATATTTGCATTCCAAAAAATAGGGACATGATCTCCACCACCCGGTATTGGTTTTTTATTGCCCTCATTGTGCTGGTGTATCTCATCGGGATGTTCGTGACCCTGTTCGAGAATGATTCTGCCCAATTTGCCGTAATGGCCATGCGAATGGTCCAAGAACATGATTTTTTAAGCCTTTTCAAAGGCCCGGAGGAGTATCTGGACAAGCCACATATGCATTATTGGTTGGCGGCCCTTTCCTATAAGATTTTTGGCATCCATGATTGGGCGTACCGAATTCCCGGTATTCTGTCCACCTTGTTGGGTGCATATAGCTGTTATGGCCTTGGAAAATTGCTCTACAATAAAGATGTGGGCAGATTCGCCTCCTTGATCTTTATGACGGCCCAGACGATGGTGCTGGCCAATATTGATGTACGTACGGACGCCGTGCTCACCGGCTTTACCATATTTTCCATTTGGCAGTTGGTGGCCTATATTGAAAAGAATTCCCTGAAAAATATTGTCTTGGGTGCGTTTGGGGCCGGAATGGCCTTTTCCACCAAAGGACAGATAGCCTTGGTGGTTATTGGTATTTCCGTATTGTGCCATTTGGCCTACACCCGAAAATGGTACCGATTGCTCAACTGGAAACTGTTGGTGGCTGTTGTAGTGTTCGGGTTGACCATTGCACCCATGCTGTATGCGTATTACCATCAATTTGATCTACATCCCGAAAAAGTGATTCGTGGTAAAGACCATCGCAGTGGCATCTTCTTTATTTTTTGGGAACAGAGCTTTGAACGCATGAGCGGAGAAGGGGTAGGGAAGAACAGCAGCGATTTCTTCTTTTTCTTCCACACTTTTTTGTGGGTGTTCCTGCCATGGACGGTTTTGGCCTTGATCGGCTACTGGAATCAATTGAAAACCTTTTGGAAGATGAAATTCGCTTACCGACCCAATCTGGAGTTTATAACACTTGGTGGTATTTCCATCCTGTTTTTTGTCATCAGTTTCGCCCAGTTCAAGTTGCCACACTACATGAATATTTTAATGCCGTTGTACGCAATTCTATCGGCAGCATTTCTCTATACCCTGTTTCAAGAGGAAAAAGCTAAAATGGCCAAAGTGATTTTGGGCTTCCAATATTTTATATTGGGATTGGTCGTGGTGTTCGTTTTGTTGGTCAGTTTTTATGTGTTCCCATTGAAGCACTGGTACGGATATACAGCTTTGATAGTTGCCCTCGCATTAACTGTCTGTTTTATTTGGAAGAAAGAAGAATTGGTCGCCAAAATTGTGATCGTGGCACTATTTAGTTCAATATTGTTGAACGGATTGATGAATGCCCAGTTCTATCCAAAATTATTGGAATACCAAGGCGGGTCCACCATGGCCGAAAAGGTAAAGGAGCAAAATATTCCGGTGGACAAGATCTACAAAGTTTCCGAACAACATACTTGGGCCTTGGATTTCTACGACAAAGATCCCGTCAATATTGTTTCCATCCCTGAACTAAAATCCAAAAAGAATGTTTGGGTATATGCCACCGATCAGGAATTGGCTCAACTCTCCAAACAAGGGATTCAGTGGGATGATCAAATCACGGTGGACCAGTTTAGGATTACCCGATTACAGATCAAGTTCCTGAACCCGAATACCCGCCAAGAAAAGCTCAATAAAATGCATTTGGTGCATTTAAATTAGGCTACCGATTCCAATTCCGGTTTTTTGAAATGATATAGAATTCCAAAAAGGGAGGTGAGTGCCGTAATCAGAAAGAAGGTAAAACTGATGCCGATGGAGGTACTTGCATCCAAACCCAGCCATTCCGCCCCATACAAAAAAGTAACCTCCCTACTTCCAATGCCACCAATGGTCAATGGAATGACCGACACGATGGACGATACCAAGAAGACAAAAAGATATTCGATGGCATCCGTGGAAATGGATAGCGCCTTCAAGATGAAAATCACACAGACCAACTGCGCCAATTGCACTAGAGCAGAATAGCCGAACGATTTCCAAAAAACGGGTAGGGTGGTGGTAAAGAACAGCTTGTTCATGAACCAAAAGGCAACCAAACTTAATGGTATTAGCAAAATCAATAACCAGTCAAAGCCATCAAAAAATGGATTTTTGGACAAGGTTCCCAAAAAGCAAGCATACATAAAAAGCAACAACATGCCACTCAAGCGGTCCAGCAACAAACTGGAGACCACTTTTTTGGTCCCAGGCTGAAATGCTTTTTGTACCACATATCCCTTATAGGCATCTCCGCCAATTCCTCCAGGTAAGAACAGATTGTAGAACATGCCTAACAAATAGAGTTTCAAATTGCTGCGATGCGAGACTTTGGCCCCAATTTGATGGAAGTACTCATTCAACCGAAAAGTGGCTAAGATCTTGGAAAGCACAAAAAATACCAAGGCCAAGAAAAGGAAGAAAGGCTTGCTTTTCTTCAGGGTTTCCAAAACGTCCTTCAGATCTATTTTCGTGAAGATAAAGTAGATCAGGGCTGCACTTACAACTAGTTTTAAGGCAGTGATGAGCTTTTTACGCAGCTTTTCCGTCACCTATCGTGATTTTTTTAATGCGATATGGTCGTTTTTGTTGAGACTCGTAATACGTGCGGATCAAGAGTTCCATCACAATACCGATGGTAAACAACTGTATACCTCCTAAAATGAACATCATCCCGAAAATGAGCAAAGGCCTACTTCCGATATCCTCTCCGAGTCCTAGCTTCACTATCAATAAATAAATATTGATGAAAACACCCAATATGACCAACAATACGCCCAAAATACCAAAGAGGTGGATGGGGCGTTGGAAATACTTTCGGATGAAGAGCAGCAACATCATGTCCGCCACCACCTTGAAAACCCGCTCCAAACCGTATTTGGAAACCCCTGCATGGCGTGCATGGTGTTTTACGGGGACTTGTTTGATCTGGGCGCCTTCCAAAAAGGCCAACAACGTGATAAATCGATGCATCTCGCCATAAAGGTTCAAGCCTTTGGCAATGTCCTTGGTAAATACTTTTAAGGCACAGCCGTTATCCTTAATATCCAGTTTGGTCACCCTTCTCACCATAAAATTGGCAATCTTGGATGGTATTTTTTTGACGAGGGAATCCTTTCTTTTTTGTCGGATACCTGTGACTACATCATATTCACCGCTAACGGCATATTCCAGCATATGCGGAATGTCCGAAGGGTCGTTCTGAAGGTCACCATCCATGGTGATGATGTATTCCCCTTCGGCGTAATCAAGACCGGCCGCCAAGGCGAGACTTTGGCCGTAATTTTTTTTCAGCTCGATCAAATGGACCTTGTCGTCATCCATTTCCTTGACCCTTTGGCGGGTTTTGTCCGTGGAAAAATCATCGATATAGACGATCTGGTAGTTGTACCCCGGAAGACTTTCATGGATTTTCTGGGTTAACAAGACCACGTTGTCCTCCTCGTTGTACAAAGGAACCACTATGGATAAAAGGGAATCGGTAACGGTGCTCATTCAGTATAAAATCTGTGCAAATTTATCGCTTTTATTTAAAGTTCCTTGGTTATCTGATCCAATAGGAGCTTGGCCGCATAAAACGGGGAAATTTTGTTGTCGTCAATGTCCTTCAACAGAGCAATCTGGGCATTTTTAAAGGATTCCTTTTGATGAAAAAACTGTTTAATGTGTTCATCCACGGTCTGTAGGAACCAATTCTTGTTCTGGGTCTTCCTATTTTTATCAAAAAAACCATTTTCCTTGTTCTGTTGCACAAAGTTTTCCACTACATCCCAAATTTCCTTGATTCCGGTATTTTCTGTTGCGGAGCATTTCAATACTTTGGGGATCCATCCGTTTGCCTTTGGGGGATAAAGATGTAGGGCTCTGGAAAATTCGGTTGCTGCCAGTTCGGCCTTTTCCAAATTGCTTCCGTCCGCTTTATTGATGGCGATGGCATCGGCCATTTCCATAATTCCCCTTTTGATGCCTTGTAACTCATCCCCGGCACCGGATAATTTCAGCAAAAGGAAAAAATCCACCATACTGTGCACGGCAATCTCACTCTGGCCCACCCCGACCGTTTCCACCAAGATTACATCGTATCCCGCAGCTTCACATAAAATGATGCTCTCCCTTGTTTTTCGGGCCACACCACCCAATGAAGTTCCCGAAGGGGAGGGGCGAATAAAGGCGTTTGGATCCTTGGACAGTTCCTGCATTCGGGTCTTATCTCCCAAAATACTGCCTTTACTCAATGAACTGGTGGGGTCCACGGCCAAAACGGCCACTTTTTTGCCCAAAGAGGTCAAATAGGTCCCAAAAGTCTCGATAAAGGAACTTTTACCCACACCTGGGACTCCGGTTATTCCTATTCTGATGCTTGCATTGGGCTTGGCCAGGCATTTTTCGATTACTGTATTGGCTTTTTCATAATGGGAAGGATGGGTGCTTTCCAGCAATGTGATGGCTTTGGCCAACTGGGTTTTATTGCCATTGAAAATACCTTCGGTCAACTCCTCCGCGGATACTTCCTGTTTACGGAGTGCCTTTATTTTTGAAATGGTGTTTGTTGGTATGTTCTTATCGCTTGTCAAGAGTATGTCCCTTAGGATTTATCACGAAGGTATAAAGTTTTTGTTTGTTAATGGGAATGGGAAGACGACGAACGATGGATGCCGATATCCATTTCACATAAATTTAATAACTGTTTAAGGGTACTTCCAGTTTCAATTTGGTAACTTTTCAGATTAATGACCGATGTGTTTTATACTATCGGTTTTTATCAACCCTTAAAAAGAAACGAATGAAAACTATTTTTGAAGCGAAGGCGACCAACACAGGAGGCAGGTCCGGACATGTAGAAAGTGAAGATGGCGTATTGGACTTCGATATTACAATGCCGAACTCCAAGGGCAAGCCAGACCCAAAATCCACTAATCCCGAAGAACTGTTCGCGGCGGCCTATTCCACTTGCTTTGCGGGAGCTTTGCAGGCCGTTGCCAAGGAGCAGGGAATTGATGATCTAGGGGATTTTAACGTTACGGCTACCATAGAATTCAATAAGGAAGAAGAAGGTTTTTACCTAGAGGCCACTTTGGATGCCTATTTGCCCACGGTAGATCAGGAAACAGGGGAAGACCTGATCAATGCGGCCCATGAAATCTGTCCTTACAGCAAAGCTACACGTGACAATATCACGGTACATCTCAATTTATTACTGGACGAATAAGTCTTATAAGTACTTGATAAAGAATCCCGTTGAGCGAACTCTTCGGGATTTTTTTGTTAAAAATGACTCAAAATCGCACTAATTTGCAACGAGGCCATTTTTGTATCGTCCTTATGATGAACAACTAAAAAACCAAGCATAGAACCGAGCGTGTTCCATATTGAGCTAGTGGAGCGGTGTAAAGCGAACGATCGTCAGGCACAGCTTAAACTGTACCATCAGTACTGTGATGGTATGTTTGGTGTGGCCATGCGGTTCCTTAAGAATACAGACGATGCGGAGGATGTGCTCCAAGAGTCATTCATCAAGGCTTTTCAGCGTATCCACCAGTTTAAAGGAGAGGTAACCTTCGGGGCTTGGTTAAAAAGGATCGTAGTGAACGGGAGCATCGATTTTTTGAAATCGAAACACCAGCAGACCGTGGAGCTCAATGAAAATTACCTCCATGTCACGGACGAAGATGGTTGGACAGTTGAAGAGGGGATTTCTTTGGAACAGGTTAAGGTGGCCATTGAAGAACTGCCCCAAAAATATAAATACGTGGTGCAATTGTTCTTAGTGGAAGGATATGACCACAGCGAGATTTCGGAAATCCTGAACATCTCGGAAACGGCCTCACGCACAAGACTGCTGAGGGGAAAAGCGCAATTGCAGGATAAACTAAAGGATTTGGCTTATGGCACATGATCTAAGGGATTTGTTTGAAAAGGAAAGGGAGCAAAAGCACTATAGCTTAAAAAAAGGGCACGAGGCGCGGTTCTTGGCCAAATTGGACGAGCAGTTGCCGTCAACACCTCCCAAAAAGAAGGTATTTACCTGGTGGCTACAGGTTGCCGCCTCGGTTGTGGTGGTGTTAGGATTATCAATATATTTTTTTGTGGTATCCGACAATAAGATCGACCCTGATGAGAACATTACCGTAGTAGACCGGGAAAACCCAAACGGTGAGGCGCAGAGCATATCCTTGGGCGATCTTTCCCCCGACCTGAAAAAAATAGAGACCTATTATACGACCAACATCAACCTGCAGCTTTCGGATTTGGAAATAGATCCGAACAATAAGGAGCTTATGGACAGCTATATGGACCGGTTGGCGGAACTTAATGACGAGTATCACAAGTTGAACGCCGAACTGAACGAATTTGGTCCGAACGACCAAACCATAGAGGCCCTTATCAAAAATCTACAGCTTAGGCTACAGTTATTGCAAAAATTAAAAACCAAGTTGAATCAATTAAAATCATCAAAAAATGAACAGGAATCGTCTAATATTGTTTAGTGGATTACTCGCTGTGCTGGCAGGGTTAACCTGCCATGCACAGGAGAAATCGAAGACCTACAAGGAAACCTATAATGTGGACAAGGACACGGAACTCAACATCAATACCAGTTATGCCGATATTGAGTTTGTGACCTGGGACAAGGACCAGGTGGAAATTACCGCAACTATTGAATTGGATGGAGTGCCCGATGAGGATGCCAAATCGTACTTGGATAAAGATCTGGTCAAGATCATGGGCAACAGCAAGGAAATTGAAGTGAGTACCGAAGGAGCTGGACCCTATGCTTTCGATTTTAGGAGCATTGACATCAACATTCCGGAAATTCCCTCCGTGGCCCGTATTATGGAGAATATCGAGATTCCCGAAATGCCTGAGATCGCTGTTCTTCCCGAACTAGCAATTTTGCCTCCAATGCCACCGATGCCATACATGGAGTTTGATTATGATGCTTATAAAAAGGATAAGGAAAAGTATTTGAAGGAGTGGAAGAAGAAATTCGACAAAAACTTTGACGAGGATTACAAGAAGCACTTTGAGGAGTGGAGCAAGGAGATGGAAGAAATGGCCAAGGAACGTGAGGAACAAATGGAGGAGATGAAAAAGCAACGTGAGGAGCTTAGGGCCGATCGTGAAAGAATGCGCCAGGAAATGCGAGAAGAGTTGCAGGAACAACGTGAAGAACTCAGAAACCAAAGGGAAGAAGTGAGGAGACAGCAAATAGAAGAGGCCAGGGCCATGCGAGTAGCTCCCAATGTGTTCTACTTTTCATCCGATGGTAAGAACAAAGAGTACAAGGTGAAGAAACACATCATCATTAAAATGCCGAAATACCTGAAACTAAACTTGAACGTGAGGCACGGCGAGGTAAAACTTGCTGCCAATACGAGGAACATCAATGCAAGCTTGTCCTACGCAAGCTTGCTTGCCTCTACCATTGATGGCGACAAGACGGACATCAGGGCCTCATACTCGCCGGTGGTGGTGCAGCGATGGAATTACGGAAAATTAAAAACCGATTATTCCGATGATGTAAGTCTAAAAGAAGTAAAGGAATTGAAGTTGAATGCCGTATCATCCAATGTGGTGATCGGCAGGTTGACTAGTAAGGCATCTGTCACGAACAATTTCGGCAACCTGAGCATCAATTCGGTTTCCGATGGATTCCATACGTTGGATATTTCTGTGGAAAATGGCGAGTTGGATTGCAAATTACCGGCTACTCCCTTTGTGATTTCCGTAAACGAAACCACCTCAGGGTCAGGGTTTAAGTATCCCCAAGCCTTGAAACTACAATCTTCCAAAAGTCATGGTTCCAATTTGTATAAAGGGTACCACATCAATGACAAGGATGGCAAGTCCATCAGCATCAATTCCAAATACAGCGAGGTGGTTCTTAAAAATTAAAAAGACCTCCCATTCCCAAAGAACCACCTACTTTCGGCTGTCCTCTCTACTAGGCCAATTCTTCTACTTCAAGCGATATCCGCTTCTTCGTCCATACAAAGCCTTCAGCTTAATGCACATCTTCCTTTAGGAAGGATTTGAAATTCTTTTTGAACCGGTTCAACCTTGGAATGGAAACATTCTGGATGTAGCTGTTGTTCGGGTGTAGTTTTTCGTAATCCTGATGGTAATCTTCGGCCCTATAAAATTTGTCGAACTTTTTCACTTCGGTCACTATAGGTCTGCCATAGACGTGTTCCGCTTCCAATTTGGCCATATAATCCGTGATAATCTTCTTCTGTTCATCATTCTTATAAAATGCAATGGAACGGTATTGGGCGCCCCTGTCGGGTCCTTGCTGGTTTAATGTAGTGGGATCGTGAGAGCCAAAGAATACTTGTACCAGTTGTGTGAACGAGACCACTTTTGGGTCATAATATACCTCTACGGATTCGGCATGGTGGGTTTTACCATAGGAAACTTGTTCATAGGTAGGGTTTTTCTCCGTTCCGCCTGAGTAGCCTGAATATACTTCCTTAACACCCTTTACGCTTTCAAAGATGGCCTCTACGCACCAAAAACAGCCACTGGCAAAATAGGCAGTTTCGTATTGCTGTAATTCCGAAGGAGTCAGTTTGGGAGTTTCTGGATTTTCAATAGGCTCTTGATGGGCCATTTCGGGTTGGGTAGATTTCTCTTTGGGTCGGCAACTGGTCGAAACCAAAATCAGAAGGGTAAAAAATGTAATTCTCACGATGTTCATGTTCTTTCTTGCTTAGTTGCTTTAAGATACCAAGAATTACACGAAAGGGTGTTAAAATTTGTGAATTGACCTCATTTCTGCCTTGGACTAAAATTTGCCTTACAATTCAAAATCTTACAATTTTCCTACACGATGTAATGAAAATATAATCTTTTTCCTACAAATATATCATTCATTATCAACAACTTACAAAGCACCCTACATTTTCATGATCGATGAAATGCACATGCTGTCGGTATGATGTTTTTGGACCCAAAAACGTTCGTCGTCGATAAAATGCACTTCAACCAAGAAAAGTTTTTATACCGAAAATTTTGGTCCGTTAAGCGACACAAATCTGATCCAGGGTAGGTGCGAGGGTAATTTTACTTCGTAATAAAAACCCAAATCATGAAAACAATTTTAACCATCATCGCAGTAGTTTTTTTCGGAACCGTGGCCATGGCCCAAGATACTTCCAAAGAAGTTAAGGTAGATACCGTTACTGTGGGAGTTGAGTTGAACATCGATCTTAATGCATCCGTTAAGCAGAACAGGGAGGTTGCCAGATTGTACAAATTCAAAAATTCCAAGGTTAAAAAAGAGCTTTCTTTCACCACCAAAAAGGACAAAGCTAAATTGGCTTAATCATGATTTTAAGTTTGCTGATTCCCTTTGCCTTGTTTTTGAGCATGGCATTTGTGATCGCTTCGATCGTGTTTTCATTACGGGAGAAAAAATTTCAAGATAAATAGGTAGGCAGTAGCATATTTCATAACAGAAGAAGGCCGGTTTTAAACCGGCCTTCTTTATTTCTTTTGTTTCTGGGATCAATCCACGGAGTTGAACTCTTCCACGATCTCTTCGAACTCTATGCGGTAATAAGTACCTTTTTTGTCATAATCGCGGCTGATGGTACCCCTTAGCTGCCTAGCGAGGTTATAGATCAATTTAAGACCCAAGGAATTGGATGTCCTAGGGTTGATGTCCTCGGAATACCCTATGCCATTATCGCCGAGGTACATTTCAAAACGATTGTCCCCAATCTTATGGACCGACACGTGGACTTCCCCATCATGCCCTTCCGTAATGCCATATTTGAGGGCATTCGTAATAGTTTCATTAATAATCAATCCCAAGGGAATAACAGTGTCTATGCTGAGTTTGTGCTCGTCGATATCCAAATCAACCTTTACACTGTTGTTACTGCCCTTTACGGAACGCACTAGATAATCGCATAGTTCCTTTACATAGGGTTTGAGTTCTATTTTGGAAAGATAATCGTCCCTTTTGTAAAGCATTTCATGCACCATGGCCATGGACACAACACGGTTTTGACTGCTTTTGATAATGTTGCTGATCTTTTCATCGGCAATGGCCCGGGATTGCAGGCTGAGAAGACTGGAGACCGTTTGAAGGTTGTTCTTTACCCGATGGTGTACTTCCTTGAGCAAGGTTTCTTTCTCTTCTATGCGTTCCTGGATCTCGTTTCTGGATTTGTACAGTTTATGATGGGCTCTAAGCAGGTTTTTGCCAAATACACCCCCAAGTAGATACACGGCGAACACGGCACTCAAGAAAGCGAACCAATTTCTGGATTCCATGGGAACGGTATTGTCCGATATCTTGAAATCCCCGGTATCATAAAGGAACAGGATAGTAAGTACCGCCAAATTGATGATCAGGTAGAGTTGGCCGAACACCTTGGTGGTCACATACCCCGCAAAGACCACAATGGCGAGCACAAAAATGAACGGACTTTGGATGCCCCCGCTGTAAATGGTGATGATAATGGCCCCGATCATGGAGAGTATGGAGGTCAGGTTATAAGTGAGCACTAAGTTGTTGTGCTGCTTGTAGACTAAGGTGTTGATGAGGTTGATAAAGGCGTAGCCCAAAAATACATAAGGGATTACCCCTCTGATATCCAAAAGGAAAAAACAGATCAACCCGAAGACGGCAGCAAAAATCGAAGAACTATAGTTAACCTTTAGTATCAAATCAATCTTATCTTGTAATCGATATTTATCCTCACCAGGAATTTTCATATGCTGCACGTGATTGTACCCTCTACTACCAAAAGGTTGAAAATTGGGGTAGTAAAGAAACTTAATGGGGTGTTTCAGGGTGTAAATCTAACTATGTTTTTGATATAAAAAAAGTGGCAGCTATAAATAACTGCCACTCTTAAAATTTTGAATGAGAGGGTTTAGTCTTCCACCAATACCCACTCCCCTTTATCGAGTAAGGGCTCTGCCTGCTTAAACTTCATGGATTTGCTCTCTCCCGACATTACGTTTTTAATGGTGACCCTATCGTTACGGCCAATTTTCGGTTTCTCACGAACAATAGTCTCGGTAATATGGGGTCTTTGCCCTTGGGTTTGGCCCGCAGCCCTGTTCTGGGCAGCCAGCTCGTCACTGTTCGGGATTTCCTCTTTGGAAGTCTGAAGGTTTTCCTTGGGTCTGCGAACCGTTCTGGCTTCTTGGATCTGATTGGTGTTCTCGGATGGCAATTCCCCTTTGAAAAGGAAAGAAATCACTTCCTTGTTCACCTTGTCTATCATATCCTTGAAAAGTTCAAAAGCCTCAAACTTGTAGATCAATAAGGGATCTTTTTGTTCGTGTACGGCCAATTGAACGGATTGTTTCAACTCGTCCATTTTACGCAAATGCGTCTTCCAGGAATCATCGATGATGGCAAGGGTGATGTTCTTTTCAAAATCGGTGATCAGTTGCTTTCCGTCCGTTTTATAAGCCTTCTCCAAATTCGTCACCACGTTCAAAGTCTTGATGCCATCGGTAAAGGGAACCACAATACGTTCGAACTTGTTGGTGTCATCCTCGAACACTTTTTTGATGACCTGGAAGGCCACAGTGGCACTTCGCTCCATTTTTTGTTGATAGAAGTTATAGGCGGCCTTATAGACGGTCCCTGCAACTTCTTGGAAGCTCATTTTTTTGAATTCCTCCTCGGAAATGGGCGACGTAATGGAGAAAAACTTGATCAGCTCGAACTCGAAATTTTTGAAGTCATCCGCCATTTTGTTGGTCTCCGCCACCACTTCACAGGTGTCGTAAATCATGTTGGCGATGTCCACTTTTAAACGATCTCCTTGAAGGGCGTGTTTCCTTCTTTTGTAAACCACTTCCCGTTGGGCGTTCATCACATCATCATACTCCAACAAACGTTTACGGATACCGAAGTTGTTCTCTTCCACCTTTTTCTGGGCGCGCTCTATGGATTTGGTCATCATGGAGTGTTGGATCACTTCTCCTTCTTCCAATCCCATACGGTCCATCATCTTGGCGACCCTATCCGAACCGAACAGACGCATCAAGTTATCTTCCAGCGAAACGTAGAACTGGGAACTTCCTGGGTCTCCCTGCCTACCGGAACGACCTCTCAACTGTCTGTCCACCCGTCTGGAATCGTGGCGCTCTGTACCAATAATGGCCAAACCACCTGCTTCTTTCACATCTGGGGTCAATTTGATGTCGGTACCCCTACCGGCCATGTTGGTGGCAATGGTGACCACTCCCGATTTACCGGCCTCGGCTACAATATCGGCCTCTTTTTTATGGAGCTTGGCGTTCAATACGTTGTGCGGAATCTTACGCACGCTCAACAGTTTGGACAACAATTCTGAAATCTCTACCGAAGTGGTACCGATCAGCACGGGCCTGCCTGCAGTGGCAAGCTGGGTCACTTCTTCAATAATGGCATTGTATTTTTCGCGCTTGGTCTTATAGATCAAGTCGTGTCTGTCATGTCTTGCAATAGGTCTGTTGGTCGGGATTTCCATCACATCCAACTCATAGATTTCCCAAAATTCACCAGCTTCGGTTACCGCGGTACCGGTCATCCCTGCCAACTTGTTGTACATTCTAAAGTAGTTCTGCAGGGTGATGGTGGCGAAGGTCTGGGTCATGGCCTCGATCTTCACGCTCTCCTTGGCCTCAATGGCTTGGTGCAGACCGTCGGAATATCGTCTACCGTCCATGATACGACCGGTTTGCTCATCCACAATCAACACTTTGTTGTCGATGACCACATATTCCACATCCTTTTCGAAGAGGGTATAGGCTTTCAATAATTGAGTAAGTGTGTGGATTCTTTCACTTTTGATGGCAAAATCCTTGAAAAGGTCTTCCTTGAGATCGGCCTCTTCCTCAATTTCCAGATTTTGGTTTTCGATCTTGGCGATTTCGCTACCGATATCAGGCAATACGAAAAAGTCTCTATCCTGATCGCCAGAAATGTATTCAACTCCCTTATCGGTCAGTTCTATCTGGTTGTTTTTTTCATCGATTACGAACAACAGTTCCTCATCCACTTTGGGCATTTCCCTGTTGTTGTCCTGCATGTAGTAGTTCTCGGTCTTTTGCAACAATTGCTTAACCCCTTCTTCACTCAAAAATTTGATGAGGGCCTTGTTTTTGGGAAGACCACGATGTACACGTAGCAGTTGGAAACCACCTTCTTTGGTATCCCCTTCCTTGATCAACCGTTTGGCCTCTGCCAAAACCCCGGTCAAATATTGTCGTTGCTTTTGAACGATATCGGAAACCTTGGGTTTCAATTCGTTGAATTCGTGTCGGTCACCTTCAGGTACAGGTCCGGAAATGATCAATGGCGTTCTGGCATCGTCGATCAATACAGAATCCACCTCATCCACAATGGCATAATGGTGTGGACGTTGTACCAAATCATCAGGTGTATGCGCCATGTTGTCACGTAGGTAGTCAAAACCGAACTCGTTGTTGGTTCCGTAAGTGATATCGGCGTTATAGGCGGCCCTTCTTCCATCGGAATTGGGTCGGTGCTTATCGATACAATCCACGGAAAGGCCATGGAACTCGAACAAAGGGCCCATCCAGGCGCTATCCCTTTTGGCAAGGTAATCGTTCACGGTTACCAAGTGTGCTCCTTTTCCTGCCAAGGCGTTCAGATAGAGGGGTAGGGTGGCCACAAGGGTCTTACCTTCACCCGTTTGCATTTCGGCAATTTTACCTTGGTGCAATGCAATACCTCCAATCAACTGCACATCGTAGTGGACCATGTCCCAGGTTACTTCTTTTCCGGCGGCATCCCATGAGTTTTGCCATACGGCCTTGTCATCCTCTAGGGTCACATAGTCCCTGTCACCGGACAATTTTCTGTCAAACTCGGTGGCGGTTACCGTCAGGGTTTCGTTGGCCGCGAAGCGTTTTGCGGTTTCTTTGACCACGGCAAAAGCCTCGGGCAATATGGTATTTAGGGTATTTTCTGAAATTTTATAGGCCTCTTCGTTCAGCTTGTCAATTTCAGTATAGATTTCTTCGTTTCGATCGATGTCAGTGGAGGCTTCGACTTCTGCTTCAAGGGCTGCGATCTTATCGTTGATCTCTTTGCAGTCCTCAGCGATCTTGGCCTTGAAATCGACGGTTTTCTGTCTTAGTTCATCGTGCGACAATCCTTCCAACTGCTGCTCGAAGGATTTTATTTCTTTTACCAAAGGTTGGAGCGCTTTTACATCTTTCTCCGATTTATCTCCTACAAAAACCTTTAGTACGGAATTAATTAAACTCATGGAATAATTTTTCGTTTGAATGGCAAAAGCTGTTCCAAGGATGGGATTACGATGGAAATCTTTTGCTGGGCTGTCAAAATTACATAAAAAAAAGCCTCAGATGAGACTTTTTAACGTGCTTTGTGCTTTATGAATTTAATATTCATCCTCGTTCCAGAGGTAATCTTCCTCGGTGGGATAATCAGGCCAGATCTCTTCGATGGATTCGTATATCTCGCCGCCCTCTTCTTCCATGGACTGCAAATTTTCAACTACTTCCAACGGGGCTCCCGTACGAATCGCGTAATCTATCAGTTCGTCTTTGGTGGCTGGCCAAGGTGCATCACTTAAATATGAGGCTAGTTCTAACGTCCAGTACATAGTAACGGTTTGATTTTAAATTTTTTGCAAAAATAAATTTTAAACCCAATTTGTCAAGTAAAAACTGGATTATTTAAAAATTATTTTATTGTTGGCAAAACTTAGTGGTCAAAAAAACGATTTTATCAGTCCAATTTCTCCGGAATCCACTTGATTTCATCGGCGTTTGCATCTTTGGACAATTTTCGTGCCAATACAAAAAGGTAATCGGATAGGCGATTCATATAGGAAAGCAAGGTCTCCGGAACAGGTTCGTTCTCGTGCAAGTAGGAGATCATGCGTTCCGCCCTACGGCAAACCGTTCTGGCAATATGACAGTATGACACGGTCGTGTGGCCTCCGGGAAGGATAAAATGTGTCATTTCAGGAAGGTTTTCGTTCATTTGGTCCATTTCCTGTTCCAAAAGGGCAATATCTTCCTGGTTAATTCGCGGAATTTTTAAACGTTTGTCCCTTTCAGGTTCCGTGGCCAATATGGATCCCACAGTGAAGAGCTTTTCTTGGATCAATACCAATATTTCTTTGGAATGGGAATCCATTTGCTGATCGCGGAGCAGCCCCAAATGCGAATTGAGTTCATCAATGGTGCCGTAACTTTCTATACGGATATGGTGCTTGGGAACCCTGCGGCCTGTAAAAAGTGCCGTGGTGCCTTTATCGCCTGTCTTGGTGTATATTTTCATTTTTTCAATTATCAATGTTCAATAAACAATAATCAATTAACAGTTGTTGTCTGATCGGTATGTGTACTGTCAATTGCTCATTGTAAATTGGTAATCGTCCATTGTTCACTGTTCATTGTCCCGCCTTCGCTTTCCTTCCATGAACCTGCGCGACTTCCTTCGTTTGGTGGCTCTTTTGTTTCTGGTTAAAATCACCAAATAAATAAGCCCCAATACGCCGAGTACGTACCAAATCGTATTGTCTGTTGCAACATTTTCCATACCTAAAATTACTGCATTAAATCCGAATGGTGAAATGCTCCTTTACCTGTTCCCTGCGGATAAAGAGGATACCACAATGATACAGGTCCATGCTGACCGTAATTTCAGGTCTAGCAATAAGGTGGTTCCACTCTTCCAATTTTTTTTTGTCAAAGTAGATGTTGTCAATTATCAGCAAACTGTCATTATGAAGTCTACCTTCATCGAGTAGCGTATTGAATTCGGAAGGGTTTAGTGAATTAAGAAAGAGCATATCCAACATTTGTTGTGCAAATTGAACCTTTGGAAATCTTTCTGCCACTAGTTTGCTGATTCCTGAATCTTGGATGATGGCATGCTGAACGTTGAAATATTTGATGCTCTTAAGCAAAACATTGATGCTTTTGTCCTTATGGTACGTCTTCTTATTGTAAAGGCATTTTGTTACAAAATTGAAGACGAAGGGCGAATGCACCCCGTGTTCGTTGGTGGATTTAAGCAGGAATTGAAGATACGAAGCGATCCTGAACCACATGATTATCCTTCAAGAATTGAGGAAAGCTCAAACCAGCGCTCCGTTTTGGTCTCGATGGCATCCGAAACTTCCTTGAGTTCCACGGACAATTGATTGATCTGATCACCTGTTAAGTCAGGATCGGTAAATCGGTTCTGTAGCGTCTCTTTTTGCTCCTCAAGCTTTTGGATGTCCTTTTCCAATTGCTTGTATTCTTTTTGCTCATTGTACGAAAGTTTACCCCCACTGGTGTCCCTCCAGTTTTTTTCCTGTTTCTCCACAACGGTGGACTTGTTTTCCCTTTCCTCTTCCACCTTGCTGCTCTCGTACACCCGGTAATCGGTATAGTTGCCCGGAAAATCTTCGATAATCCCATTTCCCTTGAAGACGAATAGGTGATCCACGATCTTGTCCATAAAATAACGGTCGTGCGATACCACGATCAAGCAGCCCGGAAAATCCAACAGAAAGTTTTCCAAAACATTGAGGGTCACAATGTCAAGGTCGTTGGTGGGCTCATCCAAGATCAAAAAATTGGGGTTTTGGATAAGTACCGTACACAAATAAAGTCGTTTGCGTTCCCCTCCACTCAATTTTTCGACAAAGTCGTACTGTTTTTTTCTGTCGAAGAGAAAACGTTCCAAAAGCTGTTGGGCAGAAATCTGCCTTCCTTTTTTCAGGGGAATGTAGTCCCCGAACTCTCGGATCACATCAATGACCTTTTGGCCTTCCTTGTCCGGAATCCCTTTTTGGGTGTAGTAGCCAAATTTTAGGGTATCGCCCACCACAACCTTTCCGCCATCCACATGTTCCTGTTGGGTGATGATGTTCAAAAAAGTGGATTTTCCGGTACCGTTCTGTCCAATGATACCTACCCGTTCACCTTTGGTGAAGTTGTAATCGAACTTGTTCAAGATTACTTTGTCCCCATAAGACTTGGAGATATTGTGCAATTCCAAAATCTTGCTGCCCAAGCGCTCCATGTTGAGTTCCAATTGCACTTCGTGCTCCTTTCTACGTTGATGGGCCCTTTGCTTGATCTCATTGAAATCGTCAATCCGGGACTTGGATTTGGTGGTCCTGGCCTTGGGCTGCCTTCTGATCCATTCCAATTCCTTTTTGTAGAGCATTTTGGACTTCTGTTGTTCCACGGCCTCCCGCTCCATGCGGCCCTCTTTCTCATTCAGGTAATAGGAATAATTGCCCTTGTAGGTGTAGAGTTGGTTGTTGTCCAATTCTATGATTTCGTTGCAGACGCGGTCCAGAAAATAGCGGTCGTGGGTGACCATGAAAAGCGTGATGTTCTCTTTGGCGAAATAAGCTTCGAGCCACTCGATCATTTCCAGGTCCAAGTGGTTGGTGGGCTCGTCCAAAATAAGCAGGTCCGGCTTGTTGAGCAGCGCATTGGCCAATGCCAATCGTTTTTTTTGACCTCCCGATAACGTGGAAACCTTGGCATCGAGTTGGGTCAGTTGTAGTTTGAAAAGGATTTGCTTGTACTGGGTCTCGAAATCCCAGGCTTGGTGGCGCTCCATGGCTTCAAACGCCTTTTGATATCGTACGGAGTCTTCTGGATTTTCTACCGCTTTTTCGTAGGCTGCAATAATCTTTAAAACCTCATTGTCGGTGGCGAAAATGGTTTCTTCTACGGTCAAGTTGGGGTCCAAATAGGGTTCTTGTTCCAAAAAGGATATCTTGATACCTTTTCTAATATTCACTTGACCTGTTTCGGAAGTATCCTTGCCCGACATGATGTTCAATATAGATGTCTTGCCGCTCCCATTTTTGGCGATGAGCGCAATTTTTTGGTCTTTGTTGATGCCAAAAGAAATGTCGGAGAACAGGACCAGTTCCCCATAGGATTTCGATATGTTTTCTACCGTCAATAAATTCATGGATGCTGCAAAATCATCAAGCTTACAACTTGGAATACCGAATAAGATATACGTATCGGATGGCCAGGGTCAAAAGTAAGGGAATCAGTACGGGCGAAAAAATCTGCACTTTAAATATCCAAAGCAAAAGCATCAATCCTATCAACCCCAAAGCGGTCCAAAGATATTTGGTTGACCATTGGGGCAGTTTGTCCTGAAAGGCAAAAATGAAGGCCACAAAAGCATTCAAAGGGAAAGCCCAAAGCACATTGAAGTTTCTGGGTGTGGAGGTATGGTCCGTGGCCACCCAAAGGAGGAACAAGACCGTTCCGGCCAGTCCGGTGATCAACATCAGTGAAAAATCCAACCATCTGCTGCGTGTTTGGTGGCGATAATCAAAATAGGTGATGATTCCCGTGAATGCCAACAACAGGATAAACCAGAATAAGGGGGTCAAAGGGAAAAAGGTTTGGTTGAGGTGTTCACTATAATCCAAAATGGTACGTTCCCTTTTTAAAAGGGGCTTCCTGTCCAACGTGGTATGCCTTATCTGTTCCATGGCGTAATAGGGCATGAACATATGTTCTTGTACGGTTGCTTTTCGATCTACGGGGGACCCAAATGCCAAGTCAATGCCGAACATGGACCATGAATTTACTTTTAGAAATTGCCTCACCAATTGCCTGAAGGTATACTGTTTCTCCAGATAAGAGCCATCAAAAACAACTTTATCCCCAAACTGGTTCTTTAAAATGGTGCCCGTAATGCTGGAACAATTGTTCAGTAGCGGGTCGTAGAGGTAGTCCCTGTTCTGTGGCAGGTAATTGTTCTCAAAAAATTGGAACATTTGGTTGCGCTGCTCTAGGCTAAGGTCCAGAATCTGTTCTTTGATCCATCTTTTCTCCAATTCATAAGAAAACAAAAAATCATCAAAAGTGCTCCTAGAAAGGGAATAGATCAAACGTCCCTTGGCAAAATTGAGATAGAAATTGGGTTTTTTGAAGTCGAAAGTTCCGTAGTTGTATACCACATCAATACCTAAAACGGAATCCTGCACACGGAAGGCACTATGCCCGAAAGCGGTGTATACCTCATCGCCGGCGGCACAGGTCAATAAACTTATCTGGGATTTTTCAGAAAGTTCGGGTACTTGGGAAAACATCGTTTTCCCGACCAAAAGAGACAAGATAAGTAATAGGGATTTTGGTTTCATTCCAAATTTCATCAGCGCAAATATCAGAATAAATACGGCTCCTTGAAATAGGATTCCGTAACAGTTTGTTTTTTCCCTTATTTTTACGGAAATCAATACCTATGAAGTCCTATATTCCCAACTTTTTAACGCTTTTGAATGTTTTGAGTGGTTGCATTGCCACAGTTTTTGCCGTGTTTAACCATCTGGAGTGGGCTGCGTTGTTTGTGTTCATTGGAATATTTTTTGACTTTTTTGACGGATTGGCCGCACGGGCCCTAAATGTTCAGAGCGAAGTTGGGGTGCAATTGGACTCCCTTGCCGATGTGATCACCAGCGGGTTGGTCCCCGGAATATTCATGTACCAATTGCTGAACATGGCTGAAAGGGGAGGGTGGAACCTTGGCTTTGGACATGATATTGAATTGTCCGTCATGCCCTTTTTAGGTTTTGTGATTACACTGGCTTCCGCTTATCGGTTGGCCAAATTCAATGTGGATGAGAACCAGGTTTCTTCTTTCGTGGGCTTGCCTACTCCTGCCAATACACTGTTGATCATTTCCTTGCCCCTTATTTTGATGTACCATAACAACGAAGTATTGAACGGCATCATCCTCAATCCTTGGTTTTTGATCGGGTTAACGATTTTAAGCGCTTACTTGTTGAATTCACCCATAGAACTTTTCGCCCTCAAATTCAAAAATTGGAGTTTTAAGGACAACGGCATACGCTACCTTTTTTTGATTGGAAGTTTGATCATGTTATTGACCCTGAAGTTTTTGGCGATACCTATTATTATCTTAGCCTATATTTTGATGTCATTGATCGATGGAGGAGGAAGAGCGGCTTAAATTAAATTAGATAGGCAGTTCCAGTGGGGTTAGACATTTTTACAGGATAGAGAGGTGTTGTCTATTCCCTGTCAGCTTTCCTGGATGGTTTGGAGTTAATATGGGAAATATGGCAGTACTGTTACCCCTCCGGAAAGTAAAATGAAGTTGGTCGAATGCGCTGATCGTTTCCACATCAAGCCGGTTTAAAAAGAGATGTAGGCTATGACTCCCACTTTTTCTTTTTATGGACTCTTAGTGCGCTGCTTTGAAGCTTTGGTGCCATTTAGTCCCGTTGCATTTTGAACTAGTTTCTTTGAGAGAATGTGTGGTGTTGAAATTGCTTCAACATGACATAAAGCAAAGGACAAGAAAATGTATACTGGGTTTATTTATGTATTTTTAAAGGTATATGAATTGGTCTGTTTTCTTTCCGAAACAATTAAATTATTTATAATGCTCAAACACAAACCATTATTATGTGCCTTATCGTTCCTTCTTGTCATCAATATCCTTAAAGCTCAAAATCAAATTGTAGGGAGATACCGCAAATATTTTGAGGAACCTAGAGAAATTGTGTACCTACATGTTAGTAAGGATGTATTTCTTCCAGAGGAAGAAATTTGGTTCAAAGGTTATTTGTATGACCAGAAAAATGCCCGACCATCAAAAATTTCCAAAACAATAAATGTGGGCATATATGACAGTTTAGGTATCTTAAAAAAAGAACAACTTTATTATTTGAACGAAGGCTATTTTAAAGGAAGTGTAAAGATTGATTCAACTTTTTCCCATGGGCGTTATTTTTTGAAAGCAAAAACCAACTGGATGCGAAACTTTGATGATGGAAATTCATTTTTAAAGGAAGTTTGGGAGGTTAAATCAGACTTTCAAGCTGCGGAAAAACCCCAAAATTTGAAAAATTTAGATTTCCAGTTTCTACCGGAGGGAGGGAATCTAGTATCGGGTATAAAGAATATTGTAGGAGTAAAGATCCTCGATCATATGAACATGCCTTTACAATTGAAAAATATTAAGATTGTTGATGAGCGAGGGGAGCAACTTGCATTGATGGAAACCAATACCCTAGGCCTGGGGAAATTTGAGATAGTACCGAAATCAGATATTAGTTATTTCGCCAAAGTAAAAATACCTTCCGGAGAAGAAGTGAGTATTAAAATACCTAAAGCTTATCCCAAAGGCGTTAACCTAAATGTATACGACAATCCATACAAAGAAGAGGTTTTGGTGCAAGTACAAGCCAATGATTTAGCACTGGAGGAAGGGGATATAAAGACAAATTTGGTTTTACACAAAGATGGGGAAGTCATTTCCGAACCAGTCTTATTGTCAAAAAACTCCAAAAGTTATACTACTTATTTTGATAAGTCTAAATTGATGGCAGGCGTAAATATCCTGACCTTATTTGATGAAAAGGACAACCCCATAGAAGAGAGACAATTCTTTGTATGGAAAGGGATAGGGGAAAATAGAATTGAAACCTATGTGGATTACGCTACACGATCAAACGACTCTTTGGAAATAGTGTTGACTGCCAAAGTTGCTCAACCAATGGGGCTAAGTGTTTCTGTTTTGCCCAAGAATACAATGGCATATCATGGGAATGACAATATTTATGAGCAATTTTATCTTAGATCATATGTGAAAGGCGATATCCAAAATGTTGACTATTATTTTACAAATACCGATAATAAAAAAAAATACGAGATGGATCTGCTTTTGCTGACTCAGGGTTGGAGTAGATACAATTGGCATGAGATAGTAAACGGGAAATTCCAAACAGCCTATAAACCGGTAGATGGATTGAACCTCTATGGTTTTTTAAATGAAAAGTTGAATAGGGAAAGTATTTTGATTCATAAATCCATTGTGCATGAGCCAACAGAAATACACCTATCACCTGAGCAAGATAAATTTTTGGTTACCAATTTTTATCCAATTATCGGGGAAAGTATCTTCTTTTCCAAGAAAGATAGCCGTGGAAAATTATCCAAGTTGAATATGTATGCCCGTTTGTCAAACAACTATTTTCTTAAGGATGAAATTGATATTTCCGGTTACGAAAAAGTCAACATTTTTAATAGGGGAAGCAGTAGTATAGATGGAGGTGATGATGATTTTGAACTACCGGAATTAAGTACCGACGAAAAAATCATTGCCCTGGATAATGTTATCGTTACGGAGCAAAGTAAAATGGAGAAAGATGCACGAAATAATTTACAGGTTCCCAGATATTTGGCTAATAAAATTACGGTTGTTGATAAAGAATTGGCCTCAACGTTTGGTACTGTTGCGGATTTGTTGCGCTCTAAAGGCTATGAGATACGGGAGGATTTGCAGGCTTATGATGGTGGTAGCAATGAATTTATTAGTAGGTTCAGAATAAAATCACGCCGGGGCGGAGGTGTTAATATGTTCTTAGATGATGTGTTACAACCTAATTTGGATGTGTTTTACAATATGCCCTTAACACAGGTAGAGAGTTTTTATGTGGATAGGTTATCCAGGTATATGGGAACAAAAGCAGGGCATAAGGAAACGGTATACATTTTTTCGAGACGTAGCGAAGAGTTAAATCTGACGCCTGGTCAAGATTTCATATCCGGAAAATCCTTTACATTTAAGGTGGACAAGGGCTTCGAGAAACAAAAGGAGTTTTATAGCCCTAATTTTAAGTCATTTACGGATTCGGCATTTGAAAATTTTGGGTTAATCCATTGGGAACCATTAATATGGATAGACGGGAATAACAACTATAAGTTTAAAATTCCAAATTACGGTTATGACAAATTAAAACTTGTGATTGAAGGAATGGGAGAGGACGGAAATCTATATTCTGATATTAAAATATTGAATGCAGCTAAATCCGACTAAAAATCAAGCTTCTTTTTCCGTAGCTCGAAGTTTTGGCCCAGATATACCTTACGAACCATTTCGTCCACCGCCAATTCTTCGGGAATACCAGCCTTTAGGATGCCTCCTTCGAACATCAGGTAAGAACGTTCCGTGATGGCCAAGGTTTCCTGAACATTGTGGTCGGTGATTAAAATGCCGATGTTCTTGTTCTTCAATTGTGCCACAATACGTTGAATATCCTCCACCGCAACAGGGTCTACCCCGGCAAAGGGTTCGTCCAACAAAATAAACTTTGGATCCGTGGCCAAGGCCCTTGCAATTTCCGTTCGGCGACGTTCACCTCCTGAAAGTAGGTCCCCTCGGTTTTTACGGATATGCCCCAAACCAAATTCATCAATGAGCGATTCCATTTTCATGTGCTGCTCCTTTTTGCTCAACTTGGTCAGCTGCAGTACACTTAGAATATTTTTCTCAATGCTCAGTTTTCGGAATACCGAAGCTTCCTGTGCCAAATAACCGATGCCGTGTTGCGCCCGTTTGTACATCGGAAAACTGGTAATATCGGTGCTGTCAAGGTAAATGTTGCCGCCATTGGGTTTGATGAGCCCTACGATCATATAGAACGAAGTGGTCTTACCCGCCCCGTTCGGTCCCAAAAGACCCACGATTTCTCCTTGGTTCACTTCCAAGGAAATACCCCTAACAACTTTTCGGCCACGGTAGGCCTTCATGATATTTTCTGCGCGTAGCTTCATAAGAACGTGCCAAAACTAAACATATTCTTTTTCTGGGATGGTGTCTTTTGGATTTTTTTAAGCATCGTTGGCTTCCAAATCTTCCCAAAATTCATAGGCCCTTCGCAAATGGGGTACCACGATGGTACCACCTACCAAAGTGGCAATACCCAACGTTTCCATGACCTCTTCTTTGTTGGCCCCGGCTTTTTTGGAACTTTCCAAGTGGTATTTCACGCAATCGTCGCACCGAAGCACTGCGGAAGCCACCAACCCCAACAATTCCTTGGTCTTTACATCGAGGGCTCCGGCCATATAGGCATTGGTGTCAAGATTAAAGATACGCTTGATCAACTTATTGTTGTCTGCAAGCAGCTTTTCGTTCATTTTGGAACGATAGGCATTGAATTCTTCTACTTTATTTGGCATTTTTTCGCGCGTTTTCTTTTTTCTCTTCCCTTCTAACCACCATTCTGGAGATATAGATGCTGATTTGGTATAAAATAAGCACAGGGATAGCCACTACAATTTGACTGGTGATATCCGGAGGTGTAATGATGGCCGAAAGAATTAAAACCACCACCAAGGCAATCTTCCGGTACTTTTTCAAGATTTCCGGGGTTACCAGACCCACTTTGGTCAAGAAATAGATTACGATGGGAAGCTCGAACATGATCCCACAGGCAATGACGGAGGCTCTAACGGTGGATACGTAGGATGCCAGGTCAATCTCGTTTAATACCTCTTTACTGACCTGATATGAGCCTAAAAAGTTGATGGACAACGGTGCCACCACATAATATCCGAACAGCACCCCCAAAAAGAACAGGGAAGAAGCGGTTAGGATGAATCCTCTGGAGTGCTTTCGCTCTTTTTCATAGAGCCCTGGACTTATGAATCGCCATAACTCGAACAATATATAAGGGAACCCGATGATCACACCGGCCCAGATGGATGTCCAGATGTGGGCCGAAAATTGCCCCGCCATCAATCTACTCTGAATGGTGAAAGGTAGGGATTCACTACAAAATTCGGATGTTACCCCAAAAAAGGTCGCAATGTTGCAAAAGAACTTGTAGGTGGGGAAATCCATGTTCTTTGGACCGAATAGGATGGTATCAAAAATGAACCCCTTAAAAATAAAAGCCAAGCAAGCGATGATCACCACGGCGAAGGTGGAGCGTATCAAATGCCAGCGCAATTCTTCCAAATGGTCCAAAAAGGACATTTCATCCGGATTTTTCTTCTCTGTTTTTGCCATTATAGGATTCCCTCGTTTATAAGGTTATGGATATGGACCACGCCGGCGTAGGAATCACCCTCAAAGGCCAAAAGCTGGGAAATGCTCTTTTCTTGGAGCATTTTCAACGCATTGATGGCCAAGGTATCCACATCCACCGATTTTGGGTTGGAGGTCATGATGTCCTTGGCGGTCAGTCCACTAATATTGTCGTATTTGCTGAGCATCCTTCTTATATCCCCATCCGTAACAATGCCTACTACTTTTTTGTCATCCATGACGGCCGTAACCCCCAACATTTTGGAGGATATTTCAACGATTACATCTTTTACGCTGGTGTTGATGTCCACTTGTGGTTTTTCATTGTTCACCACGATATCGGCCACGCGTAGATAAAGTTTTTTGCCCAGGGCCCCTCCGGGATGGTACTTGGCGAAGTCAGCACTGCTGAAACCCTTGAGCTCCAAAAGGCAGATGGCGAGTGCATCGCCCATGGCCATTTGCGCCGAGGTGCTGGTCGTTGGGGCCAGATTATTAGGGCAGGCTTCTTTTTCCACAAAGGTATTCAGTACAAAATCGGCCTGTTTGGCCAACAGTGAATCCATATTGCCGGTAATGCCCACAAGTTTATTCTTCCCGATCTTGATGAGTGGCAGTAAAGCTTTTATTTCGGGCGTGTTTCCACTTTTGGATAGGCAAATGACCACATCATCCTCTTGAATGGTGCCCAAATCGCCATGAATGGCATCCGCAGCATGCATGAAAATGGCAGGAGTGCCTGTGGAGTTCAGTGTGGCCACAATTTTAGAGGCTACAATGGCACTTTTCCCAACGCCGGAAACCACCACCCTTCCCTGCGATTCCAATATGTGTTGTACGGCATGTGCAAATTGGTCATCGAGTAGGTCTATCAAATTGCTGATGGCCTTACTTTCGATTTCAAGTGTCCGCTTTGCGATGGATAAAATTGACTGATTGTCGTTCAAGGTAAATAACGGATTATCTAATTGTATTCCTAAAAGAATATCTTATCTTTAAGATTACAAAACTAATCAAACTATCTTTTACAGACCATTATGGAAGATAGAATACTTCCTACTTTTGAAGATTGATTAAAATGATTGTTTCAACGGCCTTTCAGGTTGCTTGTTATTAATTGAAAAATGCGGAAATGAGCCTAACGAATACCGATTTGCATTCCTCACTCAAAAAATATTTTGGTTTCTCAAAGTTTAAGGGGCTCCAGGAGGATGTCATCCAAAACGTGCTGGACGACAAAGATACATTTGTGATCATGCCCACAGGGGGCGGGAAGTCCCTTTGTTACCAGTTGCCGGCCATTATGAAGGAGGGTACCGCTATTGTGGTTTCCCCATTGATAGCTTTAATGAAAAACCAAGTTGATGCCATCCGTGGTATATCCGAACAAAATGGTATAGCCCACGTGCTCAACTCTTCGCTCACCAAGACCGAGGTAAAGCAGGTGATGGAAGATATCTCGAACGGCGTCACCAAATTGTTGTACGTGGCACCGGAATCCTTGACCAAGGAAGAGTATGTGGATTTTTTGAGAAGCGTGAAGCTTTCCTTCGTGGCCGTTGATGAGGCACACTGTATTTCGGAATGGGGGCACGATTTTAGGCCTGAATACCGAAACCTCAAAGGTATCATCAATCGATTGGGAGAAGATATTCCCATTATTGGATTGACAGCAACGGCCACACCGAAGGTGCAGGAAGATATTATTAAAAATTTAGGGATGAACGATGCCTTGGTATATAAGGCATCATTCAATAGGCCCAACTTGTTTTATGAGGTGAGGCCCAAGACCCAGAATGTGGATGCCGATATTATCCGATTTGTAAAGCAGAACCAAGGAAAATCGGGCATCATATACTGTTTGAGCAGAAAACGTGTAGAGGAGCTTGCCCAGGTGTTACAGGTAAATGGGGTGAGCGCCGTACCTTACCATGCTGGTTTTGATGCCAAGACAAGGGCCAAATACCAAGACATGTTCCTGATGGAAGAAGTGGATGTGGTCGTGGCCACCATCGCTTTTGGTATGGGGATCGATAAGCCCGATGTACGTTTTGTGATCCATCACGATATCCCGAAAAGTATAGAAAGCTACTATCAGGAAACCGGTCGTGCCGGTCGTGATGGCGGCGAAGGGCATTGTTTGGCCTTCTACTCGTACAAGGATGTGGAAAAACTGGAAAAGTTCATGTCAGGTAAACCTGTGGCGGAGCAGGAAATAGGAAATGCCTTGTTGCAAGAAATTGTGGCCTATGCCGAAACTTCCATGTCGAGAAGAAAGTTCATCCTGCATTATTTTGGTGAAGAATTTGATGAAGTGGATGGGGAAGGGGCCGATATGGATGATAATTCCAGGAACCCGAAACCCAAGGAAGAGGCCAAGGACGAAGTGGTAAAATTGTTGAGTGTGGTCCGGGATACCAAGGAAAAATTCAAGACCAAGGAAATTGTCAGGATTTTGGTGGGTAAGACCAATGCCATGATCTCGTCGCACAAGACCGATGAAAAGGAATTTTTTGGGATTGGTGCCGAAAAAGACAAGTCGTATTGGATGGCGTTGGTCAGACAGGTACTGGTGGCTGGAATGCTCAAGAAAGAAATTGAACGGTATGGTATTTTGCACTTGACCAAGGCCGGGGAGGATTATCTGGAAAACCCTGAATCGTTCATGATGACCAAGGACCATGTGTATTCGGGGGATGCCAACGATGCCGTGATCCAAGCGGGCAAATCGGGAGGTGCATCGGCAGATGACAACTTGCTGAAATTGCTGAAGGACCTTAGAAAAAATGAGGCCAGAAAAAGAGAAGTGCCACCTTTTGTGGTGTTCCAAGACCCTTCTTTGGAAGATATGGCCTTAAAATATCCCATTAGCATGGATGAACTCTTGAACATTCAGGGGGTGGGCGAAGGAAAGGCCAAAAAATATGGCAAGCCCTTTATCGACCTTATTGCCAAATATGTTGAGGAGAACGAAATTATCCGACCAGATGACCTTGTAGTGAAAAGCACCGGGGCCAATTCTGGATTGAAGCTATATGTAATCCAAAGTATAGACAGAAAATTACCTTTGGACGATATTGCCTCTGCCAAGGGGTTGGAGCTCCCTGAACTTATCAAGGAAATGGAACAGATTGTTTTCAGTGGTACCAAACTGAACATTGGCTATTGGATCGACGAAATCCTGGACGAGGACCAGCAGGAAGAGATCCACGATTACTTTTTGGAAGCCGATACCGATTCCATCACAAAGGCCATTGAAGAATTTGATGGCGATTATGACGATGATGAACTTCGGTTGTACCGACTCAAATTTATAAGTGAAGTGGCAAACTAATAGTTGCCACTCCACTCACCTGCCGTAATCATGGCAATGATAAATCCAAAATATAGGATAAACAGCACCAGATAGATCAAGGCCAATGCCAAGCCGATATAGGCTAAAATCTTTCCTGTCTTTACATTGCTGTAATCCGTATAACTTTCAGGACTTTGTAGATATAACTGATTGGCGGTCTTCGCCTTCACCAAGGCGATGATGCTAAAAATAGCACCAAAGGGACCGCAACATACCAAGGTGCCGACTATGGAAATGATTCCCATGGTCAGCACGGTACTTGCCCCGGGTAAGGGTTGTTGGCTCATATATTGGATTATTGATATTGTTCCATCATTTCATTGACCTTTTCCATATAGCCGTCCCAGCCACCCATTTGATTGATGGACCAGATGGTGTAAAGTAGATAAAGGAAGCCCAAGACCATACCTATGATTGCCAAGATCTTGACCGTTTTCAGGGTACTGTAATTTTTATAAAGGTCTGGGTTTTCGGTATAGGCCTTTTCATCTTTTCTGACCAACAAGAAGGCAATTCCACCTAGAATAAGTCCGGGGACGCCTCCAAAGCAGCAGCACAAGAATGAAAGAATGGCCAACACCATAGCTATCGTTACATTTGGTAAATTTTTTTGTTCCATGATTTAAATGTTTAGTGTATCAATTTGATTATGAAGTTAATGAGTATCAACGCTACGCTTGTAATGCTCAGGAAAATAATGTACCTGTTGTCCACTTTCGCTTGGAATACTTTACTGCTGATCAGCAGAACGAACAATGGAATGAGTGTGTAAACGGCCGGATACATTTTGAAGGCCGCCAAGAATTCACCGTGCAGCAGCAAGTCAACAGATCGTTGCATTCCACAACCAGGACACTCCAGTCCGAACAGTTTCTTGTTTAGACAAGGCAACATATAATCCTTTAAACTGAGGGCAAATATGGTTGGTTGTAGGTGCATCTTAGTCTGTAATAGGTGAAAAATACTATTATTTTTGTTTATGGGTTTAACTTTTTGGTCATTTTTTTAACCGTAAAGGCGATATGGGTAAATTTTCGATAGGTGATAGGGTAGAGGTACTGGACGAAGCCATCAAGGGTACCGTACAACAGATAGAAGGGGATATGGTTACCTTGATGACCAAGGATGGTTTTCCCATGAAGTTCACAGCCAAGGATTTGGTCAAGGTCCAAGGGAAAATATCGGTTTCCAATATTGAGGTTTCCCAAATCATGGAAGAGAAGGAAGTTCCAAGGAGGAAAAAGGCCGTCAGCAAAAAACCAAAGGAACGCAATTTGCCCAAAATGGAGGTGGACCTACATATCCATCAATTGGTAAGATCCACCAAGGGACTCACTAATTTTGACATGCTCAACATTCAATTGGAAACCGCCAAACACCAACTGGACTTTGCTATCCAAAAGCGGATTCAAAAAGTGGTTTTTATCCATGGGGTGGGTGAGGGCGTCCTAAAGGATGAACTGCAGTATCTTTTCAATAAATATGACAACCTCAAATACTACGATGCCGATTATCAAAAATATGGGTTGGGGGCTACAGAGGTCTATATTTTTCAAAATGTTTCCTAGGGAATTGCAGTGGTAACCTCCCCGAACGCACTAATGTTGAGATTGGTAATCCGCTCACCACTCCCTGTTACGAATGAAATACCGCTCAAGCTGATATTGTGCACAAAGTTGGCGCCATCAGTATCCGCGTAAGTTTCAATGATAACCAATCCATCTTCGGCTTCCACTTCATCTATGACCACTGGGTCCACGGTTGGAATATCATCACAGAAATAGTTCTTGCTTACGTCATCAGAGAAAATACGATAGGTAACCTGGGATTGGCTGGATACGGTGCTTTCCGTGACAATGGTATCCCCAACAACCCCCTTGTTCAATACACCGCTCTGTAATTCCAGAATCAAGGCTTCATTGTCATTGATCTTAAATAGAATATTCTTGCTGGTTGTTACGGGAGCCGTACAATATTGAAGCGATACACTGTCGAAATCGATGGTCTCTATCTGCAGGTCACCATCACTGCAAGCAAAAAGCGCCAAGGAGCACAAGACTAAAAAGAAATATTTTCCCATGTGCCAAATTTAAAGCAATTCCCTTTTAATAGCCCAACACAGAGAGTGACTTTAAAGGAAATTAACTTTATTTCACGTATTTTTGCCCCGTTAAAAATGACGACTGGACCATGCAAAAAGTGTATCTGGACAATGCGGCGACCACGCAGGTAAGGGATGAGGTAATTTTGAGAATGCAAGAGGCCCTGGCTGCGCATTATGGTAACCCTTCTTCTACCCATAGCTTTGGCCGCTCTGCAAAAACAGCTGTGGAGCAGGCCAGAAAAACCATTGCCAAAACCCTAAATGCCCAACCTTCCGAGATTATTTTCACCTCGGGCGGGACTGAAGCCGATAACATGATCTTGCGCTGTGCCGTTCGCGATTTGGGTGTGCAGACCATTATTACCTCAAAAATAGAACACCACGCGGTTCTGCATACCGTGGAAGAACTGGAGAAGGAGTATGGTATTGCTGTTTGGTATGTGGACCTTGACGAATTTGGAAATCCAAAAATGGACCACTTAGAAAGCCTTTTGCAAAAGGACAGTTCCAAAAAACTCGTTAGTTTAATGCATGTGAACAACGAGATTGGGAACATTACGGATATTGCATCCGTAGGGAAGCTTTGCCAGCAGTATGGCGCATTGTTCCACTCCGATACCGTACAATCCATTGGGCATTACGCTTGGGATGTGCAATCGGTACATATCGATTTTATGACCGCCGCTGCCCATAAGTTCCATGGACCTAAAGGCATTGGATTTGCCTTTATCCGAAAAAATTCCGGACTGAAACCTTTGATTGTCGGGGGAGCGCAGGAGAGGGGTTTTCGAGCTGGTACGGAGCCGTTCCATAATATCGTCGGATTGGAAGAAGCTTTTGTGAAAGCCTATGAACATTTGGAAGAAGAGACCAAGACCGTGAAAGCCTTGAAAAAGTACTTTGTGGAAAAAGTACAACAAGAAATTCCTGGGGCTTTCTTCAATGGATTGTCCGCTGATTTGGAAAAAAGCACCTATACCTTGGCCAATGTTCGTTTGCCTTTCGACAAACAGAAAGGGCTTATGTTACTTTTCCATTTGGATATGAAAGGAATTGCCTGTTCCAAAGGAAGTGCCTGCCAATCGGGGAGTGATCAAGGATCACACGTGCTTGCGGAGATTTTATCGCGAGAAGAACTGGAAAAACCTTCTCTAAGGTTTTCTTTCTCCATGTACAATACCAAGGAAGAATTGGATTATACGGTGCAGGTGCTCAAGGAATTTGCCAACAACTGATCAATCCTTGTTCTTCTTTTTCTTTTCCTTGTCGTAAGGGAATTTTCTGGAGGCCGTCTTCATCATTTTATCGATGAGTTCGTTGGTGTTCTTGCCTGTCTTTTTGGTGATCACGTTCTCGTATTTCCAGAGGAGCTTGCCGGTTTCACCATCACTAATTTTCAATCCGATTCTACCATAGTTGGCATCCCCGCTGAAGTAATCCATAAAACTGAAATCCGTGGGCACACCTTCTGAAAGGAGGATGTTCAGGTTTAGGTTGCCACTGATGATGCCATCCACATCCAAGATTTTGCATAGATCTTGGGTGGTGTAGGTGTCTATGTTGTTGTAATCGATTCCGTTTTTAGCCAAGATGGCATTGGTATTGTGTATGTTCTGAAAATCTACATTGAACTTTTTGCGTTTCTTGCGTCTAGCAAAGTAGGTTTCCAATGCGTTCTGTACTGCATAGCCTTCCTTTTTTGCAAGGACCTTCAATTCGTCATGGTCCACGGTTTTCTTCAGCTCCAGATAGGCAATGAAGGGGATAATGGCCAATGTTTCATGGTCCTCGGTAAGCTCGTCGAACTTCATGTTCTCATAAATGTTCTTTTGTGCCGTAACCAAGGTACTTGCCAATAGAACAAAAACGAAGACAAATTTTTTCATCAATATCATTTTAATCAAATCATAACCCGAACAGAGGTCAACATAGTTCTCAATAAAGGGTGTTGTGGGTTCGTTGCTGGCTGATTTGCGCTTGCAAAAATACGGTTATTTCCTGAAAAAAATACTGGTAAAGGTATTGGAGTTACCCACATTGTCTGTTACGGTCACTTTGAGTTCACATTCGTTGGTGTTCAGGATCTTGTCATCAAAATTATAGGTAATGGTATTGGTTTTTGGCTCGTACTCCATTAAGATCCACTCGCCGTTCAAAGTGGCACTGTAGGTGTCTATCCCACTCAACTCATCAGAAATATTGAGGCTCAAATAACTATAGTTGCTCAGCCATTGTTTCTCCTTAAAGTTTTTGGGTCGAATGGTGGGTGCAACACTGTCCCTCACCAAAGTATAGGTGCCAAGGGTGCGGGTGCGGGTAGTGAATGATCCATCCCTTTTGTAGGTCTTGGAATAGGATGGTCTCATATCCTCGTCCAAATGGGCAATGAACAGTTGTTTCCTTTCTTCCAACGGATATTTGGAAGGGTCAAAGCTGATGGTAAAGTTTCGATGGGCCGCCACACTGTTATCGTGTATGGCAATGGTATCGGTTCCTTTCTTTAAGTTGATGTAAAAATCTTCGTAAAAAGTATTAGCCGGAAAATATACTTTGGCCGCACCTAAATCAAAATTGTTGGGCTTGTCGGCAATGATGAAATCATCGGTCCTATCATCATCCTTGGCCACTTTTTGTGGCTCCCGTTTTCCTTCGACCGGAATGATCAGCTTGGTAATGTTCCCCAGAATATCCGAGATAAGCAACTCTACTTGGTAGGACATCCCCTCTTCGATATCAATTTTTCCATTGTTGTAAAGGGATTTGTAGATATCCAAATGGTTATAGGGTTCCTTGAAGCATTTTTGGATACGCTGTCTGTTTTTATAAAAATAAGGGTAATCGATCAAGGTGTTGATGTAACGCGTCTCCCCGAAGGAAAAGGTTTCAAAATCGAATTCGGAATATACCCTGCCGTTAACCGTTTGTTTTACCGAGTACACACCATTCTTGTTGGCGGCCAAATCTTGGCGGTCAAAGCTGTTGATACCGAACCCAATGGTTCCCAAAGCCGATACCTTGTCAGCAAGTAAAGAACCGTCGGGCTGTTTGGTAAAATTGATCTGGGTGGTTTTGGCACTTTGGTTTATCAGGGCACCATCCGATAAAGGATATCCGAATAATCCCAACACGGTTGGATTGGTGGCATCGCGCACCTCATAGCCGTATAGCAAAGGGTTGGTCGGTTTTTCGGTGATGCTGCTTCGGATTTCGAAATGTAGATGGGGTCCAGCTGACCCCCCTGTGTTACCCGAGTAGGCTATTACACTGCCTTTGGTCACTTTCAGCTCCCCAAAATCGGGGAATATTTCCACCTCGTAAGATTGCTTTTCATACTGCACCTTTTTTACATAATCTTCCAATTCTGGACCGAATTTTTTAAGATGTCCATATACCGAAGTGTACCCATTGGGATGTGCCACATAGATTACCTTGCCATAACCCCAGAGGGAAACCTTGATCCGTGTAACGGTCCCATCCGCTACGGCCATTACGGGTAAACCCTCCCGTTGCTGGGTCTTGATGTCTATCCCGGAATGAAAATGATCGGAACGTAGTTCCCCGAAAGTTCCGGCAAGAATCAACGGTATTTCCAAAGGCGACTGAAAAGCATCCTGGGGATAATTGTCTTGGGCGACAAGTATTCTAGTGGAAAAAAAGAGGAAGACTACAAGATTAAGGCGCATAGTGTAATTTATAATTACTTACGAAAGTAACCAATGTTTTGTTTTTTGGAAAAGGATTTGCCGAGGTTTGGACTTAAACCAAAGCTTTAAGAATTAATCCAAAAAGTATTGCGAGGTAACCCTAGGATCGTTAACTTTGTGTAATACGTATTGTTGTTTGCATCTATGAGCGAACTTGTTGAGATTGTGGATTCTTTGGAGAACAAGGTGAGCAAACTGCTGCACAAAATGGAGCTATTGCACAAGATAAACACCAAGTTGAAAGAAGAATTGGACCTGATAAAGGAAGAAAGCAAGCTTAAGGAAGAAGCTCTGGTAGAATGGGAAGAAAAGTATAATTCCCTGAAGATGGCGAACACGATGCTGGGTAGTAATGCTAGTAAAACTGAGGCTAAGCTCAAGATAAATACATTGATCCGCGAACTGGATGTTTGCATTGCCAAGTTGGCGGATTGACATGTGCCAGAATTATGGACGAGAAGCTCAAAATAAAGCTTTCCATTGCCGATAGGGTATATCCGCTAACGATAGACCCACGACAAGAGGAAGGTTTGCGTAAGGCCGCCAAGAATATTGAAAACCTGGTCAAAAAGTTCGAACAGAACTATGCGGTCAGGGATAAACAGGATGTTTTGGCCATGTGTGCCCTACAGTTTGCTTCTAAAATTGAGCAAGGCGGAATAGATCGTTCCGAAAATACCGAGGCCGCCCTAGAGCGTCTTAAGGCATTGGATGAACTGGTATATTCCAAATTGGGGGAATAAGTTCTTTTAAATAAAATATTGTTACTGCCCACATTGGTAAATATTTTTTGACAAACTCAACGCTATTATAATTCAAAAGGGTGAGTTTGGGTTGTAAAAGCAGGCCCTACTTGTATAGGGATCCTTGATCAGCCTGGTAGCCCTAAACCTGTAATATGGAGTTTGTACAAAACTTCGGCCAATGTGGGCTTTTTTTTTAACTAAACACTATCAAACATGGATACTATCATAGGAATAATCGTAGCGGCTGTTGTGGGGCTGGCGATAGGATTTGCAATTGCCAAGATGATGGAGAAGGGCAAGGCATCCAAAACCATTGCCAATGCAAAGAAAGAGGCAGCGGATATCATTAAGGAAGCGAACAAGGAAGGTGAAGGCATCAAAAAGGATAAGATATTCCAGGCCAAGGAGAAATTTTTGGAACTAAAGGCCGAACACGAAAAGGTCATCATCAATAAGGACAAAAAAATCGCCGAGGCAGAAAAACGCACCCGTGACAAGGAGTCGCAAGTAAGCAGTGAGTTGGCCAAGAACAAAAAGTTGAACGACCAACTACAGGAGCAGATCAAGGAAATGGACTATAAAAGTGATATCCTTGATAAAAAGCAATCCGAACTGGAGAAACTTCACAAGAGCCAGGTTCAGCAGTTAGAAGTCATTTCTGGACTTTCCGCAGAGGAAGCAAAGAGTCAGTTGTTGGAATCCCTGAAAGAAACGGCAAAGTCCGATGCCATGGCCTATCTTCAGAACACGCTGGAAGAAGCAAAGCTTACCGCCCAACAGGAGGCCAAAAAGATTGTGATCAATACCATCCAACGTATCGGAACCGAAGAAGCAGTGGAAAACTGTGTTTCAGTCTTCAATCTGGAATCAGATGATGTAAAAGGACGTATCATTGGCCGTGAAGGAAGAAATATCCGTGCCCTTGAGGCGGCCACGGGGGTAGAGATTATTGTGGACGACACTCCGGAAGCCATCATCCTTTCCTGCTTTGATTCTGTACGCAGGGAGGTCGCACGACTTTCACTCCATAGATTGGTGACCGATGGTAGGATTCACCCTGCCCGTATTGAAGAAGTGGTGAAAAAGACCGAAAAGCAGATCAACGAAGAAATTGCCGAAATCGGGAAAAGGACCGTAATCGATTTGGGAATCCATGGATTGCATCCGGAACTGATCAAAGCGGTAGGTCGTATGAAATATCGTTCCTCGTACGGACAAAACCTATTGCAACACTCCAGGGAAGTGGCCAAACTCTGTGGTGTGATGGCCGCCGAATTGGGACTCAATCCCAAATTGGCCAAACGCGCAGGTTTGTTGCACGATATTGGTAAGGTGCCTATGGCAGAAGTGGAGGTGGAAACACCCCACGCCATCTTGGGTATGCAATGGGCCGAAAAATATGGCGAGAAAAAAGAAGTATGCAACGCCATTGGTGCCCACCACGATGAAATAGAAATGACGACCCTAATTTCCCCTATCGTACAAGTATGTGATGCCATTAGCGGTGCACGTCCTGGTGCTAGGAGACAGGTATTGGACTCCTACATTCAGCGATTGAAGGACTTGGAGGACATTGCCTTCGGGTTCAATGGGGTACAAAAAGCCTATGCCATCCAGGCAGGTAGGGAGCTTCGCGTCATTGTGGAAAGCGAAAAGGTAAGCGATGACAAAGCAGCCGAATTATCCTTTGAAATATCCCAGAAAATACAAACGGACATGACCTATCCTGGCCAAGTTAAGGTGACGGTCATCCGTGAGACACGCTCCGTTAACGTAGCCAAATAGAAGTTATTCCCCTTAGTTGGCGTTGTTAATGATCCAATCCAGGGGAAGTTCCGTGTAGTTGGAGGTAGACCTGTTGGAAGCATGTGTGGAACCATCGGACATGACCACAAACCACATGTCGTTTCCATAGGCTACTGTGGTAATTTTATACCCTTTGTCCGACTGCTCCCTGATCCAATCTATGGGATATTCGTATTGGGTCTTCCAGGTTTGAAGGCCCAAATTGGACCCGGCACTCATGCTAAGGGCCCATAACCCGTTTCCGTAGTTGGCAGAGGTTATGGAGTAGCCATCGTTCCAGTTTTCGGTAATCCACTCTTTGGGCAGTTCGTAACTTGTTTTCCAGCGTTGAGCCGTATAACCAATGTTCTTGTCCATGACCACGTACCATTCGCCACCTCCACAGGCAATCTCTGTGATGTAGTAATAGTCGTTCCATTTGGTGGTGATCCAATCCTTGGGAAAGACATCCGATTTTTTCCATGATTGTGGCCCCATTCCGTATGCTTTGCTCATGACCACCACATAGGTGCTTTTGTCAGCATTGTGCTCCACAGCGGTGATATAATAACCCAAGTCCCATTGCTCCTTGATCCAGTCGCTGGGATACAACGCAGCTTCCTTGATTTTTTGTTCGGAATAGGCCTTGCTTCCAAGATTGCTCATGACCACCGACCAAAGGGGAGTATCGTATTCTTGGTCCATGCCCATGGCAATGGAGGTAACGGCTGTATTATTGGTGGGGTATTCCACTTCACCTTTAGTGATGTAGGTAAGTAATTTGAACAATACTTCATCCTCATTGTAGTAATCGTCCAAGTAGCCTTTAGTAAAGGCATCTGGGTTCATTTTAACCCAATACAACATGGGTTTCATATATTGGGTGATGTCCGAGCCACCCAAGCCATTATCATCAACGGTATACGCCTCAAAGTTATTGTTTCCCAAAATCTTCACATAGAAATTGTCCGCAGAGTAACTTGACCCTTCTGGCCCACGTACCATAAAGGCATCACTTCCGTTCAAGTATTGGTCCTGGGTACCATCGGCTTTGGAGAAGTTTTCATATTTACACAAAAAACTGGCCAACTTGTCTGCACCGTTCGCATAGTATTTTACACGTACAATGGCTTGGTCCTGTTCATAGAAGATGACCAGGGCGGTATATTTCACCTCCCCACTGATCCAACTGGTTTCGTAATAGTCTTGGGCCTTGGTAACTAATGAACAGCATACAATGATTACAAGGGCAATGAAGTTTTTCATAATCGGGAGTACTTGGTTGGTTATTTGGTGGTCAAAAATGTTTTTTTAAACAGGGTTAAGCAAAAAAATGGGGCGTATGGTCAAAAATAGTAAGTGTAAGTTCTTTTTTGATTTTTTAATAGCTTGAAAATACCCTTCTAATAATCATAGTACTTTGTGGAGCATGCCCCCCCAAGATGACAATTATCATACTTTCCCCTTTGTGATTGGAGTAACTTCATAAAAGGATTTTTAAACTGCAACGAAGATGAAAAATGGTGTTCCTATTTCCGAGATCATGACCAAAAAACTGGTTACATTGAAGACCACAGACGATTTGGTCACCGCAGAACGACTTTTCAAAAAGCATCACATCAGGCATATTCCAGTAGTGAAGGGTGATATCATTAAGGGTATGCTGAGCTATACAGACCTTCTTCGGATAAGTTTTGCCGATGCCATTGATGAGCACGAGGAATATGTAGATACAATTGTCTATAATATGTTCTCCATTCCCCAAGTGATGGTAAATGATGTGGTGAGCGTCACTTCCAAGACAACCATCAAGGAGGTAGCCCAATTATTGGCCACCAAAGAATTCCATGCATTGCCTGTTGTGGATGATGGAAAACTTGTAGGTATCGTGACCACTACGGATTTGATCAAGTACCTTTTAAAATTGTACAAATAGGAATACTTTCACTGCAAACAGCGGAACTTTATTGGTTTTGAATGACGGGGTTCGTTGGAGGCGGAATGTATTTATTCCTCTTCGCTGCTGTCATCCTCTTCCTCGGCCTCTTTGTTCAATTTATGTTCAAGGATGTTAAGTTTTTTGAGCTTTTCTTTCCAGGTTTGTAGTGTCTCTTTCTGTTTGTCGATGTTCTTGATCACCTCCTTCACCAAGGGATTATCTTCGGAGTCCCCTGAGAAAAACTGGAGATTGTTCTCCAATTGACGGATTTCTGCCTTGCTCTCATCAATTTTGCGTCTAATGAAGACCCTTTCGTTGCCAATGGCGTAGTTATCCTCGGTTTTGGCCAACTCCTGCACCTTGTTGCCATATTTGAGCAGTTCCGATTCATGTCTGCCGACCCCCAGCTTTTTGAGCAGGGCATCCACAATTTTATTGAACTTGCCATTGATGTGCTTTTTGTTGTAGGGAATGCGGCCGTATTGTTTCCATTCAGCCAAAAATTCCTTGATGGCCCCAAGATCTTTTTTCTTATCGCCACTCAATTGGAATTCCTTCAAGCGCTCCAAGCAGGCATTCTTCTTGTCAAAGTTTTCGTATTCCTCCTTATGGGCATCATTCTTGTCGGAATGCAATCGGTCAAAATAATGGTTACAGGCCTCCTTGAACTCGTTCCATATCTTGTCCGAATATTTTCGAGGCACATGCCCTATCTTTTTCCATTCATTTTGAATGCGCTTCATTTCCGGGGTAACCGTGACCCAGTCATCACTGTCTTTTAGGGAAAGTGCCAGATCCAGTAGTTCCTTTTTCTTTTCAAGATTCTGCTGCTGATCTTTTTTCTGGTTTTTATAGAAGGAATTTTTGCTTCTGTTGAACTTGCGAACGGCATCTTTAAAATGGCCCCAGGTTTCCTCGTTCACTTTTTGGGGCACCTTACCTGCCTTGAAAAAGGAATCCCGGAGTGCCTCGACTTCCTTGATCTGCTTCTGGATACCTCTATGGTTATCTGCAACATGATCGGCGATATGGACAATGGAAGCAATGATTTCCTGCTTCTTTTCCAGATTTTTTTCAAATACTTTTTCCAATTCCTGGAAATGTTCCTGCCTACGCTGGTGCATGGCCTTGGTGGCATTACTGAAACGTTCCCAGATATCTTCGCGGTGTTCCTTGTCCACGGGTCCTATGTCTTCCTTCCAGATCTTGTGCAAGGTTTGAAGTTCCCTAAATGCCTTTCCCAGGTCGGGTTCGTCTGCCAAGGCTTCGGCCCGCTCCACCAGTTTTTGTTTTTCTTCCAGATTGTGCTTGAAATCGAGGTCACGTAACTCCCTGTTCAGGTGTAGAAAATCGTAGAAGATTTCCATGTGGTGATGGTAGGTGCGCCAAACATCGTTATAGTTGGTTCGCGGAATGGGACCTGCATTTTTCCATCGTTCCTGTAGTTCCTTAAAATTGTTGTAGGTGGTGTTGATATCCTCTTCAACATCGATGAGCCCTTTCAGTTCCTCAATGATCTGCAATCTATTCTGAAGATTGTTCTTGAGGTTTTGTTCCAGTTGTTTGTAGTACTGATCTCGTTTTTCACGATAATCGGAGTACACCTCGTTAAATTGTCGCTTGGCAACCGAGTTGTACCTGAAATCAATTTCATTGCCTCCTTTGGAGACAAATTCCTCTTTCTTTTGTTCGATGAATTCCTGGAACTTTTGATCGAACTCATATTTAATGGCACTGACATGTCTGCCAATGGCCTGAACCTTTTCATTTTTGACCAAACGCTGTAATTCCCCTACCAAGTTTTCAAGTGGCATGGAATGGTAATCCAGCATGGGGATGTAGTGCCGTTTTTCATTTTCGGAATCCTCTGCATCCTCTGCATTGGATTCGTCTATTTCATCTATGGCCTCATTGGAGTCATTGGACTGTTCGGATGGTTTGGATTCTTTTTCGGTATCCGTGGCCTCGGAAGGAGTAGTCTCCGATTTGGGTTCTTCGGTATTTTCAGGCATGGCATCTTGGGACTCATTTGGTTCGGAATTGGGGCTTTCCTCCAAATGTGCTTTTATGTTGTCCGATGTCTGCTCATTCCCACCTTCAGCTTGCTGAAGTTTGCGTTCATTTTCCTGCATTAGTAGTCTCTTTTCCTGTTGATTGATGGTAATCTATAGCCAATTTAACAAAATTAAATTGTCTAATTGCAAAAGTACCGATTCTTCTTTTGCCTATGATTTTTGATGTACGGATTGGCCCAATCCTTTTATCGATCGTACTTTTTTAGGGAGTGTTCCAGATTTCCCAAGCTTTTTCGGCTTGTAGCTTCAACATTTGAAGCCCATTGCAAATGCTGGCCCCACGTTCCTCACCCAAGGTCAAAAAAGTGGTTTTTTCAGGGTTGTAGATCAAATCGTAGAGCAAATGGTCCTTGTTGAGAAATTGATAGGGGATGTTGGGTTTTTCGGCAATGTTGGGGTAAGTGCCCAAGGGGGTGCAGTTGATGATCAAGGTGTGGCCTTCAATGACTTTCCTGTCAAGTTCATCATAGGAAAACTGGCTTGCTTTTTTTTGTCGGGAAACATAGGTGTTGGCTATGCCCAATTCATCCAGTACAAACCGAACGGCCTTGGAGGCACCACCGGTACCCAAGATCAATGCCTTGGTATGGTGGGATTTTAAAAAAGGCTCCAATGATTTTTGAAAACCGTATGCATCAGTGTTAAAACCTTTCAATCCATTTTTGGTGATGTTGATGGTGTTCACGGCCCCTATTTTTTCTGCCTTGGCATCCAATTCATCCAAAAAGGGAATCACTTCTTCTTTGTAGGGAATGGTCACGTTCAAGCCTTTGATGTCACTTTGGGAAAGCACAATTTCCAGCTCTTCTATCCTTTGGATATCGAAATTTTCGTAACTATATCTGTTCAGTCCCAAATCCTTGAACTTTTGGGTGAAATAGCCTTGCGAAAAGGAATAGGAGATGTTCCTACCGAGCAGCCCGAACCTGTTTGTTTTCTTTTCTGTTGTTTCCATACCAATCCAATACCAATAATACCAAAATTCCAAGGAAAATGAAAAGTATGGCCCACCAAGTTTCGCCATCCCCTATATGGGGAAGGTACCTTTGGTAGTTGAGGATGATTTTGTCGCCATTGGAATCCAACAAAGGGATACCAGTGCCATCCGTTTTAAAAATGGTTCGTTTCCAAGGCCATAGTACCCCCAACGACCCAGTAATAAAACCAAGGATCACGGCCGTGGTTGTGGCCTTGAAATGCTTGAGTACATAACTGAGCAAATGCGAAAAGGTGACCAGCCCCGTTGCGGAACCCAGGGTAAAAATGGCCAAAATCTTTAGGGTCTGCATGCGTTCGGCATCCTTGAAAAAGTCAAAATCCCCTGAAAAAATATCGGAGAAGGTATCGTAAAGGGCGTTGACCGAATCTACCAGAAGCAACACATAGTTTCCAAAGAGAATCAAAATGAACGACCCGGAAAGCCCAGGGAGCGTCATCCCCGAGACACTGATGATTCCACAGAAAAAGATGAACAACAAATTGTCGTTTTCCTTTGCAGGGTTCAAAAAACTGATGGATATCCCGATGATCAGTCCAAGAATACCGGCCGGAATGGTCCGTTGGTTCCATGGCTCAAAATCTTTTCCGATATGATAAATGGACCCGACCACCATACCAAAGAAAGTGGCCCAAACCAAAGTCTCGTTCCGGTCCAAAAAATAATCCAAAATCCTAGACACGCTAAAATAGCTTACCAACATTCCAAAGATCAAGAGGGCCAAAAACTGGGCATTGGTGTATTGATAAAAACTCTTGAAACGCCCGTTGAACAACAATTTGAGGGCTTTGGAGTTGAGTTTTTGCAAGGAATAGATAAACTCTTCGTAAAAACCGCCCACAAAGGCCACAATACCACCTGAAACTCCTGGAACCTTATTGGCCGCACCCATACAAAGCCCTTTGATGACCAAAAAGAAATTGTCCAGAAATGTTCTAGGTTGATGCATGGGCACTTATGTTTATCCTATTTTTTGGAAGCTGCCTTTTCCAGGATAAAAATAAGTGAAAAACCTATGATGGCTAGGATAATGGCGAGCATTAATTTGTTGTCCCCCTCAAAAGCACCGGGCCATACGTTCATGTCGTCTACTACTACAACTTTTTCACCAAAAACCTTGGTTTCCAAAACTTTTTTCCAAGGCCATATTTTGTTGAGGGAACCCAAAATGAAGCCGGTCAGCAAAGCCAAGGTGATATTTTTATAATGGTTGAACATCCATTTCAGCAATCTGGCAAAGCTCAACAATCCAACAATTGCTCCGAGGCCAACCGTTGCTACAATCTTGATGTCTCTTTCGTGGACTGCATCCAAAATGGTCTTGTAGGAGCCCAAAAGTACCAAAATGAAGGCTCCTGAGATGCCAGGTAGGATCATAGCGCAAATGGCCAGGGCACCTGACATGAAGAGATAGGGGAGGCTATCGGAGTTCTCGCTTACGGGCAGTTCCGTGATAAAAAAGGCCAACAGGGCTCCAAGGACCAAAACGATTACGGTTCCCGGGTTCCACTTGGTGATTTCCTTTCCCACGAAGAAAATACTGGCCACTACCAAACCAAAGAAAAAGGACCAAAGCAGGACAGGTTCGTTTTCCAACAGCCAACTCAAAAATTTCGCCAAGGAAAGCACACTGATGAATATGCCAACAAAAAGGGAAATCAAAAAGTTACCATTGATCTGGTTCCAAGCAGCTTTAATGCCTTCTTTTCGGAGAATGGTAAACAATGAGAGATTAATGTTGTTGATGGAAGTGATCAACTCTTCATAAATTCCTGAGATGAACGCGATGGTACCTCCGGAAACTCCTGGGACCACATCAGCGGCACCCATGGCCATACCCTTAAGGGTAACGAAAATATAATCCAGTAAACGGCGTGATTTCATGCGGCAAAGATAAACAACGGGATGTTTATTTGGCGGTTTTCTTGATTTTGGAAACCAATGCCTTTACCCATTTTACTTCGCTGAATTCTGGAAATTCTTCATCAAACAACTGTAATTTGCCCATATCCATTTCCATGGCGTCGGACAAGGCTTTTTTTGCTTCGGCAATGTCGTTGTTCTTGAGGTGGATACCTGCCAATTTATAGGTGAGCACGGCACTGTCGGGATAAAATTCCAGCCCTTGGAGCAGAACCTGTATGGATGAGTCAAAATCACCGATCCTCTTCAGGACTTCCGACCAATTCTTCCAGGTTTCCAATTCATAGTTGCCCAGGTCCACAGCTTGTTTGTAGGCAAAATCAGCCTCATCCAAATTGTCCATGGCAAAATAAATCTTGGCAGCTTTTTTCCAGTACAATGGGTTTTCCCCATCAATATTTATGGCCTTGTTGATGTAGTACAATGCCTTTTCGTAGTTTTTTTGTCTATAGTGAAAATCGGTAATCGCCAACCAGCCCTTGTCCAACAAAGGGTCTTCGTGAACGGTTTGGTAGTAGTAATATTTGGCCAGATCATAGTTTCCTAATTTTTCATGACATTTTCCAAGTCTTAGGAAAGCATGGGAGGTAGGGTCTTCTATTGATATGGTGGATTCGTAATTTTCGATGGCCTCGTTATAGCGACCCAATTTTTCCAACACTTTGCCTTTTTCGAAGTATGCCCCGATGAAGGTATCGTCGGAAATCACGGCAAAATCAAACGCAGTGAGCGCCTCTGGGTACATGTCCATGGCATAGTACATTTTCCCCAACTGGTGCCAAGCCACTTCGGAATAGGGATTTCTCTCCAAATAATCGTTCAGATAATGTATGGCTCCATCAAAATCCTCTAAGAACTCAAAACAATAGACCACATTGTACAACGAAGAATAATCACTGTCATCAAACTCCACACATTTCATAAAGCTGGTCTTGGCCCTTTCATAATCGTCCATAAACAGGTATTCCATGCCCAAAAGGGAATGGATATCAAAAGTGTCGTCCGTTAAATGCAAAGCCTCCAAGAGCAAGTTTACAGCTTCTTGGTGGTTGTCCTGTTTGGATTGGATGTTTGCCCTTTGAATGTAGATTTCTTCATTGTGGGCATCGATGTTCTGGATTTCGTCCAATAGCTTTTCGGCAGCATCGAATTTGTCCTCAAAGGCCAATACCTCTACCTGCAATAGTTTAAGTTCAAGGGAATTTGGGTGTTGTTCCAAACCAATTTGAATGGCCTTTTTTCCCAAGGAGATTTTGCCGTTGTTGAGGTAGTGGTGGATGATCTCTTCAAAGTCCTCCGCGTCGAAGAAATAGACGTCATCCGTCTTCAGCATGGACTCGAATTTGCTAATGGATTTGTCAGGATATTCGTTAGAATCTAACGCCATAGGAACGTTTTTGGTTTAACTATGGACTTAAAATTAACCCTTTGCCTACCTTATTAAGTCCAAAATTTGGGTATGTTATCAACAAATTAGTTAACAGCGTCGGGTTTATAGCTGTTTAAAATGGCTAGTATTTTGTCGCAACCTTTCTCAATTTCTTTCATAGAAATGGTCAATGGAGGCGATATTCGTACCGCTCTCGTCTCAAATAACAACCAAAAGAGAATCAGTCCATTTTTAGCCGCTTCAAGGACCAAATAATCGGCCACTTCCTTGCTTTCCATGATGAGGGCGAGCATTAATCCCTTGCCTCTAATCTCTTTAATCAAAGGATGTACCAAAAGCTTCCGGAACAGTTTTTCTTTCTCTAGGGTCTGTGGAATGAGCTCCGTTTCGGTAATCTCACGTAAAGTTGCCAAACTGGCAGCCGCTATGACAGGATTTCCCCCAAAAGTGGTGATGTGTCCGAACTTGGGATGGTCCTGTAGGTCGGCCATCATATCCTTACTCGCCACAAAAGCGCCAACAGGTAATCCAGAGGCCATGCCTTTGCCAATGACCAAAATATCGGGTGCGCAATTGAAATGTTGAAAGGCAAAAAGTTTGCCCGTTCTACCAAAGCCTGGTTGGATCTCGTCCAAGATCAACAGGGCGCCAACGTCGTCACAACGTTTTCTTACCTTTTCCAGATAGCCATTTTGTGGAAGGATGAATCCCGCACCCCCTTGAATTGTTTCCAAAACAACACCAGCGGTCTTTTCCGTGATCTTTTCCAGATCTTGCTCGGAGTTGAAGTCGATAAAGCGAATATCCGGCATTAACGGCCTGAAGGCACTTTTTCGTTCTTCAAACCCCATCAAACTTAAACTGCCCGTAGTATTTCCGTGATAGGCTCGGTTGGCAGCAATGATTTGAGATCTTCCCGTATGTCTTCTGGCCAATTTTAAGGCCCCTTCCATGGCTTCAGTACCCGAATTGACTAAGTAGGTAGTCTCCAATTTTTTTGGAAGGAGGGAGGCCAATAATTTGGCAAACTCCACGGCGGGTTGCTGCACATATTCCCCATAGACCATAACATGCATATACTGATCCACTTGGGTTTTGATGGCTTCTACCACCCTAGGATGGCAATGACCCAATCCGCAAGCAGATACCCCGGCCACAAAATCCAAATGGGCATTGCCCTCTTGGTCATAGATGTAACTTCCCTTGGCTCGGGAAACCTCTAAGCCCAAGGGATGTGGAGAAGTCTGTGCTTGGTATGTGAAAAAGTCTTCTTTCTGCATTTATGGGGTCTGTGCCTTTTTTTTGACCGTTGGTAGCTTGGGTCTTACGGCCTTTGTATTTGCCTTGGCATTCACGGGGTCGTTCTCGTTGTTTTGACGTTCTTCTTCCTCTGCATCAATATCGATGGGATTGTCTATGCCTCGTATCTTCACCAATTGGATATTGTTGTCGTCCTCATCAAAAATTTCATCCTTGGACATGATCCGTTCATCACCACGCCAAACAAAACCTTTAAGTTTTCTGCTCTCCACAGGTAAATCCGTTTCAGGGAAAATATCGCCATCCGGGTTTACGAAGAAAGTGATATCCTCCATATCGTTATTGGCCATCAACAGTCGGATTTTACTACAAATGGTCTTATCTATGCCAATCAACTCCTCGTCGTCATTGTACACGTAATAGATGACTTCGGTATTACTGACCAGGTCAATGATTTTTAGCTCATTTTCAATGAACTTACCAAAGAGGTTCTTTCCTTTAGCTTGATTGTACCCTATACCACTAATGGTATCGAGGGAAATGATGAATGCGTTCTCGATGACCTTTAAGGAATCCAGTTTTTCGGTTTCCATATCAGAAATCAGGTGGATGCTGTCCCCCGTGATCTGGTTGTCCACATTCCAGAGGATGGGGTCCTTGATCAGTTGGGTAATACCTGTGGACTCATCAAAATGGATGGAATCACATTTTCCGCTTAGATCGGTCTTGTAGAATTTGGCGTTCCTGAAGGCCCTCAATATCCTGTGTTCCTCCTTGCCGGTGACCATCAAGGTGTCCCCATGCATATACAGGGAATCTTTTTGGACTAGACTGATGGAAACGGCCCTTTTGGTGGCAAAAACGGAATCCTTGGCCTTATGTACCTCGGCGTAGTGGGCCTTGATCACCCCATTGTTGATGGTATCCGTAATCTTGATGTTGTTGGTGGCGGAAGCAAACTCCGTGATTTTGTCAAAATAGAGGCTATCACCCTGAATGATCTTGTTGTCGTAATCAATGCGGGTATTTTTAATGCCATAGCCCTGCTCGATCTTGGTATCATAAAAACCTCGTTCGCAATAGATCTTGTAGTCTTTTCCAACTATGGTGGATGGACCGTACATATAAGCGTTTTTGGAAGTGGTGTAGTAGTCCAATTGCTCCGAATCAACAATATAATCCGGATTGTCTATGTGCACATTTCTTTGGAACTGATACTTTTTAGGGGTCATGAAATAGGTCCCCACTTTACTGGTCAAAACGTTGGCAGAATCCACGACTTTCCCACCCGAATTGTAGTAGGCTTTCTGGTTTTCTCGATCAAAGTACAGGGTATCGGTGGTCAATGTCATCTGCCCGTTTGTCAAATCCACTTTTTCCCATGCCTTGGCCAGTTTGGTGTTACCGTCATAATCCATCTTGCCACTGTTCATTTCTATGGAATCGCCCTGTTGCATGCGTATGTTCCCAATGGCTTTTAGTTTATTCTCTTCCGTATAGAAAATGGCAATATCGCACCAAAGGTCGGCACCTTGATGTTCAAATTGAACCTGATGGTCATCATCCCGGCTAAATATGGATGCACCCGGAAATTGGTCCTCATCCTTGGTAAAATTGGCCCCATAGACGATGTTGATCTGTCTACCCTCGGTTTTTGGTTCTTTTTGCTGGGCCATGGTTCCCAAAAAGGAAAGCACCAGTATCAAAAAAGAAATTCTTTTCAAATCCATGGAATTTTGCCCAAAAGTAGGATTTTTGGGCAAAGTGGCATCAATCCTTTAGAAAGGTTTGTGAATTACAGGGAAACCGTACTATTTTGGCCTATTGGTTCAGATAGGCCGAATACATCCAAATCAATTTTTCCTGTTCCCTGATATAATCGCTCATGAGGGCATTGGTACCTTCATCATTGGAATCACCGGACATTTCCAGAAGTTCACGCTCCAAAGGAAGCAATACCTCATAGCCTTCCAGTATTTTTTGAATGGCTTCCTTGCCGTTCGAAATATTTTTAGCAGCCTTTATTTTAGAAAGAGACGAATAGTCTGCATAGGTGTGTAAAGGAGTGTATCCTAAGGTTAAAATACGTTCTGCTATTTCGTCGACTTTGATCAAGGAATCGTTGTACAGTTCCTCAAACTTCATATGTAGTTCGAAGAATTTCTCGCCTTTGATGTTCCAATGGAATCCACGGGCATTCATGTAGAAAATCTGATAGTTGGCCAACAACTCGTTCAGTTTTTCGGACAATTCTTGGGATGCTTTTTTATCAAGTCCTATTAGATTTAGATTACTTGCCATTTGTATTATTGTTTAATTTGATATTGTTGAAATACTTTTTATAGAGTTCAAAGTTAAGGATACCCCCATTTTTGTAAAGTGACCTAGGTCACTGTATAAGTGTCTAGGATTTGGTTTTCTTTATTAAACTGATAGCAAAACCACCCCCCTCTGCCAAATGAACCGACAAAGTGGATCCCTTTTTCACATCAATATTTTCAATGGATATTGCTGTGGGGTTCTCCTTATAATTCGCATCCGCAGCATCTTTATAGATGATCGCTTCATAGTCGACCCCGTCATCCAAAAATTCAAAATCAATATCAATGTCCCTGGCATTTTCGTCGGTAATACCACCCACAAACCAGTTGCCTGTTTCCCTTTCTTTACGGGCAATGGTCACAAAATCACCCACTTCACCATTCAGAACAACAGTTTTGTCCCAATCCACCCCCACATCTCTAATAAACTGGAACGCGGGTTGGTTCTCATAATTTTCGGGGAGGTCACATGCCATTTGAATGGGGCTGTAAATGACCACGTATAAAGCCAGTTGTTGTGCCAAGGTGGTGTTGATCTGGTTATTGGGTTTGGTGGGCAGGGCAATGTCAAACACACCAGGTGTGAAATCTATTGGGCCGGCCAACATTCTAGTAAAAGCCACAATGGGTAAATGCTCCGGGGGATTACCACCATCAGAAGCCCAGGCGTTGAATTCCTGCCCACGAAGCCCTTCCCGAGCAATCACGTTGGGGTAGGTACGTCGGAGGCCAGTTGCCTTTATGGGTTCGTGGGCGTTTACGGCCACTTGGTACTTGGCTCCGGTTTCCACCACTTTTCGGTAATGGTTCACCATCCATTGTCCATGATGGTATTCCCCTTTGGGTATGATTTTGCCCACATAGCCGGTTTTCACGGAATGGATGCCCAATTTGTGCATGAGTTGATACGCGGTGTCCAGTTGTTGCTCATAGGTGCGGGGGGCTGCGGAAGTTTCGTGGTGCATGATCAGTTCCACTCCCTTTTCCTTTCCGTAGCGGGTCACTTCCTCTAAGTCATAATCGGGGTAGGGTGTGATAAAATCAAAGACTCCTTCGCGGTCCTCAAAACCAATCCAATGTTCCCATCCGGTGTTCCAACCTTCTACCAGTACGCCAGTAATGTTGTTCTTGGCCGCAAAGTCAATATAATGTTTGGTGTTTTCCGTTGTGGCCCCATGTTTTCCATGTGGTTTGGCATCGGTGGTAAAGGAATTCATGTCTTGTGAAGCAGCATAATCCCATGTGGATTTACCAATGTGCATCTCCCACCAAATGCCCACATATTTTTTGGGTTTGAACCAGCTCACATCGCCAATCTTATTGGGTTCGTTCAAATTGACGATGAGCTTGGAGTCGATAAGCTCCGTGGCCTTGTCCGCAATCTGGATGGTACGCCATGGTGTTTTGAAGGGTAAGGCCCGCTTTACTTTATATCCCAAACGGTCGGAACCTACCAATTCACTGGTCAGTTTCAAGGTTTCATTGTCCACTTTTAGGGTCATACCTGCATAATCGGTGAGGTTGGCCTCATGGAAACTAAGGTGTAGCCCTGAATTCGAACGCATGGTCACCGGAGTGTTCACTGCGTTTTCAGGAATGTTGCTCTGGGCCAGGTCGGCATTGTTCCTTTTGGCTATGGCATCGATTTCCGAAACTTTGGAGGTGTTGTACAGATGTTCATAAATATCCCAATCCCCGGGTATCCAAAACGAGGTGTAGTCTTCCGTTAGTTGGAACTCGGTGTTTTCATCCACAATGATGATGCTATCGATGCCTTGCTGTGGCAAAAACTCATACCGGAAACCGATACCGTCATCATAGGCCCTGAAATACACGTTGATTTTTCGGTTCGGCGCTTGGGTCTCTTCCAGTTCCACCTTCAACTCGTTGTAATGGTTGACCACATCCTTTTGTTCACCCCAAGGCATTTCCCATGTCTCGTTTACAGTATTTGTACTGCTGCCAGTGATTTTAAGATGATTTTTGATGGATTCTTGGTCTTTAAAATCAAATCCAAAGGAAGAAGTGTCAATAACCACTTTGTCTTTATGGCTCACCAAATAAATTGGGGCACCATCGTCCGTAACCTGAAAATCTATGGAATTGTTCCCGCTGGGAGATGATACGGTTAAAACAGTTGATTTTTCGGTACAGGAAAGCAATGTCCCGGCCAAAAAAAGGAGGGTCAGCAGTTTGTTCATTTTAGTAGTTTTTGGATAATTTATTATGTGTGTTACGGTTTGAAAAAAGCCGTATCAAATTACCCTTAAAGGTACTGAAAAATGAGCAATAACTGAAGTTTACCTATGGATAGTTTGGAGTCTGTCCGGACCCACGGAAACTATTTTGATAGGCACCTGCAACTGCTCTTCCAAAAAGGAGATATAATCGTTAAGGGCCGGGGGCAGTTCATCCGATTTGGTCAGTTTTGTAAGGTCCTTGGCCCAGCCTTTCATCTCGGTGTATACCGGTGTTACGTACTCACTTTCGATGTTGTAAGGCAAGTGCTGTATTTTTTCACCTTTGTAATCATAGGCAGTGCAAACTTTTATGGTCTTGAACCCGCTCAACACGTCTGCCTTCATCATCATCAGCTCGGTGACGCCGTTGATCTGTACGGCATATTTCAATGCAACCAGGTCCAACCAACCACAACGTCTTGGTCTTCCCGTGGTCGCCCCGAACTCGTTTCCTACACGGCCCATGGTGGCACCGTCCTCATCAAAAAGCTCGGTAGGGAAGGGTCCACTGCCTACACGGGTGGTATATGCCTTGAAAATACCCAAAACACGTTCAATCTTGTTGGGGGCCACGCCCAAGCCGGTACAGGCACCCGCTGCGGTGGTATTGGAAGAGGTAACATAGGGATACGTTCCAAAGTCTATGTCGAGCAAAGAACCTTGGGCACCTTCTGCCAATATTTTTTTGCCTTCGGCCTGTGCCTTGAAAATATACTCTTCACTATCGATAAAGGTCAATTTCTTCAAAGCTTCGACCCCGACACAGAATTCTGCTTCCAATTCGGCCAGATTGTATTCGATTTCCACATCGTAAAAGTCGATCATGGCCTCGTGCTTATCGGCAAGGGCACGGTATTTCGTTTTCCAGTCGTCAAATTCAAGATCGCCCACACGCATACCGTTGCGGCCTGTCTTGTCCATATACGTCGGGCCGATTCCTTTTAACGTGGAACCAATCTTGGCCTTCCCCTTGGAAGCTTCCGAAGCGGCATCCAACAATCGGTGCGTAGGAAGGATTAGATGGGCCTTTCGGGAAATCAGGAGTTTGGATACGAAATCGATATTGAACTTTCCAAGGTTATCCAATTCCTTTTTAAAGATGACGGGGTCAATGACCACGCCATTGCCCACAATATTGATGGCATTTTTATGGAAAATCCCAGAGGGAATGGTGTGCAATACGTGTTTGATGCCATCAAATTCCAAAGTGTGCCCGGCATTTGGACCTCCTTGAAATCTGGCGATGATATCGTATTCCTTGGTCAGTACATCAACAATTTTTCCTTTTCCTTCGTCTCCCCATTGGAGTCCAAGCAATAAATCTACCATGAAATGTGTGGATTATTCGGTTAGGTTTTCTTCTTTTTTGTTTCGGGTTCCGTAGAAATATAAGGAGTGGTTGTTGATCTTGATATCAAAAACCTCCTCAATCGTTTTTTTGATGGATTGGATGCGTGGGTCACAAAATTCCACTACTTCACCAGTGTCGGTAAGGATGACATGGTCGTGCTGACGATCAAAATAGGATTTCTCGTATTGTGCCTGGTTTTTACCAAACTGGTGCTTTCTTACCAATTTGCACTCCAACAACAACTCGATGGTATTGTAGAGGGTTGCACGGCTTACCCTGTAGTTTTTGGTCTTCATTTTGATGTAGAGGGATTCCACGTCAAAATGGTCGTCACTTTCGTAAATTTCCTGTAAAATAGCGTAGCGCTCAGGGGTCTTGCGGTGTCCCTTTTCCTCAAGGAATGCGGTGAACACATTTTTTACAATTTCCTGATTTTTGTTGTTATCCATGGCTTTCTACCTAAGCTAATGCACAAAGGTACAGCTAAAAATTAAATTCTGGTCACTTTGTCGATCCCTTCAACCTGCTTTAAATTGTCTATAAGCTTTTTAAGGATGGTGTTGTTTTTTACCACCAAAGTGATTTTTCCTTTGAACGTACCACCATCTGCCGAAAAGTTGAGGTTGCGCATGTTCACGTGCATGTTTTCCGAGATGATTTTGGTGATATCCTTCACCAAGCCGAGGTTGTCGATGCCCGTAATCTCGATATCCACCGAAAACTCTTCTTGGGTGGAATCTATCCATTTGGCGCTAATGATCCTATAGGCATAATTGGATTGCAATGAAATGGCATTGGGGCAGTTTTTCTTGTGCACTTTGATGCCATCATTCACACTTACAAAACCAAAAACATCGTCCCCTGGGATAGGGTTGCAGCACTGGGACAGTTTATAGTTGAGACGTTCTTCTTCCTTGCCAAAAACGAGCATGTCGTACTTGGTGGTGATTTCATCTTTGTCAATATCCTTGGGAACCGGGGTTTTTCGGATCCTGTTCTTGAAGAAATTGATAAAGGCATTGTGATAGGAAGAAGCAAAATCCTTGAGCTTATCGTTGTCGATGACCCCGATACCTACCCGGTAGAACAAGTCTAAACTGGTCTTTAGTTTAAAATAGTTCACCAGTTTGTTCACGGTATCCTCGTTCAGCGTGATCTTTTGCGATTTCAGCTTTCTTCGGAGAATCTCTTTACCTTCCTCGGCCACTTCTTTCTTCTCCTCCATCAATGAGGATTTGATCTTGGACCGAGCCCTGGCGGTATTGGCATAGTCCAACCAGCTTTGGCTGGGCTTGGCAGTTTCCGAAGTCATGATTTCTACTTGGTCTCCACTGCGCAATTGTGTGCCCAGGGGCACCAATTTTCCATTGACCTTGGCCCCACGGGTCTTCATGCCGATTTCTGTATGGATGTTGAAGGCAAAATCTAGGGCCGTAGCTCCTTTGGGCATAGATTTTAAATCTCCTTTCGGTGTAAAAACAAAGATTTCTTTGGCGTACAGGTTCAGTTTGAATTCCTCCACAAAGTCAACTGCATTGCCATTGGCACTTTCCAACGCTTCTTGCAATTTGTTGAGCCATTCTTCAATGCCCTGTTCCTTTTGGGCTCCATGTTTGTATTTAAAGTGGGCGGCATATCCTTTTTCCGCAATCTCGTGCATCCGCTCACTGCGTATCTGCACTTCTACCCATTTGCCTTTGGGTCCCATCACGGTAATGTGAAGGGCCTCGTATCCTGTAGATTTTGGAGAGGTGATCCAATCGCGCAATCGCACAGGGTTGGGGGTGAAGTGATCTGTGACTATGGAGTATATCTTCCAGGCCAGGAATTTTTCGTTCTTCCTATCGGATTTGTATATGATCCGAATGGCAAACTTATCGTACACTTCATCAAAGGAAACGTTCTGGGCCTTCATTTTCCTTCGTATGGAGAATATGGACTTCATACGGCCTTTGATGTAATAGTTGAGCCCTTCCTTGTCCAGAGAATTTCGTATCACATCGGAAAACGCTTCGATATAGGCCAAATTCTCTTCTTCCGTATCTTCAATTTTGGCCTGAATATCCTTATATACCTCAGGTTCGGTGTATTTTAAGGCAAGGTCCTCAAGATGTGTCTTGATATTATAAAGCCCTATCCTATGTGCCAACGGGGCATAGATATAGAGTGTTTCAGACGCGATTTTCACTTGTTTGTGCTCCGGCATGGAATCCATGGTGAGCATGTTGTGGTAACGGTCTGCAATTTTGATGATGATTACTCGCACATCATCATGGAGAGTCAACAGCATTTTTCTGAAATTCTCTGCCTGTTGACTAATGTCCATGTCCTTTTTAAGGTGGGCAATTTTGGTGAGCCCGTCCACAATCTTTGCTACGGTTTCCCCGAACATCCGTTCAATATCGGCAAGGGTGTAGGGGGTGTCCTCGACTACATCGTGCAAGAGCGCAGCCGCTATGGAAACGGCATCCAATCCAATTTTGGAGGCAACGATCTTGGCAACTGCAATGGGATGGAAAATATAGGCCTCACCTGATTTTCGTCGTTGGTCCTTATGGGCATCCACGGCCACGTCAAAAGCAGAGCGTATCAACTTCTTGTCCTCATCGGTCAAGGTTTGATAACTGATGCGAAGCAATTCCTTGTATTGCTTGGCAATCTCCTTGTTTTCTTTTTCGATAGCAGCGGCTGTCATAGTATACTAAAATTACTACAAACTTATTATGTGGGCAACAAAAACTATGCCTTCAAATTACGGATGCGTTCCACCAACGGTGGGTGGGAATAGTGTACGAAAACGTAGGCAGGGTGGGGAGTTAGGTTGCTCAAACTGTTCTTGGACAACTTCTTTAACGATGTGACCAAAGGTGTTGCCGAAAAGGTGTTCTTGGCATAATCATCGGCTTGAAATTCGAACTTTCTGGACAGATAGTTCATAGCCAAACCTGTGATTTCCGAAATGGGACTGTACAACAAGGCAAAGCCGACCAATGCAGCATGGAAACTTGGTGTAGTTACTCCAATGGCCTTAGAAATTTCTGGGTGATTGATGAAAAGGGAGAGAATGTACAAGGTAAAACCCGTTACAGCTAAAGACAACACCAAGTTGAAAATGATATGGTTTCTCTTGTAATGACCGACCTCGTGTGCCAAAACGGCCACAATTTCCTCTTCATCCAGATCATGGATTAAGGTGTCGAACAACGTAATCCGTTTTTCTTTTCCAAACCCTGAAAAATAGGCATTGGCCTTGGTAGAACGCTTGGAGCCATCGATTACGAAAATATTCTTGAGTTCAAAGCCGACTTTTTGGGCGTACCCTTCAATGGCATTTTTTAGACTGCCCTCATTCAAAGGTGTCTGTTTGTTGAACATCGGCACGATCAACCTACTATAAAACAGGTTGATGAAAAGGATGACCACGCCAACCATGATCCAGGTATAGATCCAAAATTTTGGGCCTGTCCATTGATAGAACCATATAAAAAGGGCCAAGATACCACCGCCTAATATCGCGGTCAGTATACCGCCTTTGATCTTATCCATAAAGAACAGTTTTTTAGTGGTCTTGTTGAAGCCGTATTTTTCTTCGATCACAAAAGTGCGGTAATAAGAAAATGGCAATCCCAAGATGGCACTGCCAAAGGTGATCAGCCCAAAGAATATCAGGGCCATGGGGATAATATTCTGGCTTATGGAACGCGTCAATTGGTCGATCCACTCAAAACCGCCGAACCACAGAAAGCATAGGGTCAATATAAGGGAAAATCCATCCGAAAGCAACCCAAAACGATAGTTGGCAAGCTTGTACTCCTGCGACTTTTGGTATTCCTTTTCATCAAAAACATCGGAAAGTTCCGGAGGCAAAGTGGATTTGAACCGTTTGGCATTGAGGTATTCCAAGAATTGGTGGACCAAATATTGGACAACAAGGATGGCGAGAATAATATAAAAGAGTACAGTTTTTTCCATAGACTAAAATCCGCGTTGTCGCTTGGCTTCAAAGATAAGTATTGCCGCCGATACGGAAACGTTCATGGAATCGATTTCGCCCTGCATCGGTATAATGATATTTTGGTCGGAATTTTGGAGCCAATCCTCCGTTAATCCGGTCGCTTCGGTACCCATGACCATGGCGGTGGCATCTGTAAAATCGCAATCCACATAGTTTTTGGAGGCGGTTAGGGCGGCACAGTAAATCTTGATTTGGTTCGATTGAAGAAACTGGATGATTTCTTCCGTCGAACCCATCCCTATTTGATTGGTAAAAATGCAGCCTACACTGGATCGGATGATATTCGGGTTGTACAGGTCCGATTTGGGATTGGCAATCAACACGGCATCTACGGCGGCGGCATCGGCGGTTCTTAACAAGGCACCGATGTTCCCTGGTTTCTCGGGGGCTTCGGCCACTAGTACCAAGGGTTGTTTGTTTTTGAAATGGATGTTTTCCAATCCGTGTTCCTTGACCTTCATGATGCCCAAAACACCTTCAGTGGTGCCCCGGTGTGCAATTTTCTCATAAACAGGTCGGGTAATCTGGATGATTTCAGGTTTTGAATTTACCAGTACATCCTTCAGGTGATGATCGGACCAAATCTCTGGGCAATACAAAAAGGTGGTTAAGGTATAGCCTCCTTTCTGGGCAAGTTCCAGCTCACGCTGTCCCTCCACCACAAAAAGCCCGGTCTTCTTCCGCTCACGGGATTTTTCCTTTAATAGCAGTATGTTTTTTACCAAAGGGTTTTGGACACTGCTGATCGATTTGGCTTCCATCACGAAGTAAAAATAGCGTTTCTTGTAATCTAAAAAAGCGGTTTTCGACCAATTGCCAAAATATAGACCATGAAAAAAACAACCATCCTAATGATTTTTTTGGCCCTAATGGCCTGCAAACCTTCCCCAAAAAAAGAAGCGGCACAAGTGCCGGAACCGATTGGGTCGGGCACTCCTAAATCAAAATATCCAGAATATTTAGCCAAGGTTTTTGAGGCGCACGGTGGCCTAGATCTTTGGAAATCCATGCGAACGCTCACCTTTGTGTTGCCCAACCCCGATGCGCCCGAAACCCACACTATTGACCTATGGTCAAGAAAAGATAGAGTGGATACGGAAAAGTATTCCATGGGTTTTGATGGGGAAAGTGCTTGGCTTTTGGATCCTGATCAAAACTACCAGGGAGATGCCGCTTTTTACCACAACCTGATGTTCTATTTTTATGGGATGCCCTTTGTATTGGCCGATGATGGCATTGTGTACGGTGAGGCTGAAGACTTGGTGTATGAAGGGAAAAGCTATCCTGGAGTGAAGATTTCCTATGATGCTGGGGTCGGTGCCTCTTCCCAAGATGAATATTTTATCCACTTTGATCCAGATACACACCAAATGGCATGGCTAGGTTATACGGTCACGTACCGGACCGGGGAGAGTTCGGATAATTTTAGATGGATACATTATGGTGAATGGCAGGATGTTGGAGGACTAATACTGCCTAAGGCCATCACATGGCACAATTATGAGGGCAGGAATATCTTGGATGCCAGGAATACCGTAAATTTTGAAGATGCCTCGGTGAGCAAGGAGCCCAAACCCGATAGTTTTTATGAAAAACCGGAGGGAGCGGAATTTGTTGAAATCAAGAAGAGTTAAAAAAAGCGGCGTTCATTTGAACGCCGCTCTCTTTTTGGAATCTATTGTCCTGCTTTTTCTCTTTCATATTTATCCATGTACCGGTGCCATAGCTTGGTCTGATGGGTTTCTAGGGAAATATCCCTACCATCGATATAAGCTTTGGAAAGTTGGTTGGTGCGCATATCCAAGGCATCACCCTCGGAGATGAACAAGGTGGCGCTCTTGCCAACTTCCAACGTTCCGTATTGGTCATCAATACCTAGAATTTTGGCCGTGTTACCGGTCAATAACTGTAAAGCTTTTTCCTTGTCCAACCCTTGTCCCACGGTCTGACCCGCATAAAAGGCCAAGTTTCTGGCTTGGAAATTGGCGGCATCCTCATTTTGTAATCCAACCAAGAGACCGGCGTCTACCAAAAGTTTTGGCAATTTGTATGGCAAGTCATAATCATCGTCTTCGTATTCTGGCAATGCATGAGTCTGTCCTACCAAAACGGCTACATTGTTTTCCTTAAGGAAATCGGCAATTTTATTGGCACGATATCCTCCCACGATCACAATGTGCTTCACCCCGACTTCTTTGGCCATGTTCACGGCATCTGTAATTTCCTTTTCGCCATCTGCGTGGATGTACAAACGCTTGGAGCCGTCAAAAAGTCCCTCCATGGCAGCAAATGGTAGGTTTTTCTCTTTTTCAACAGCTTTTCCATAGGCACTGGAATTCAAAAAGAACATTTTGATGTCATCTACCTGATCGCCATACTCCTTGTTGGGAATAAAGCCTCGTTCTTCACCCATCCACCATCTACCTCTCCTGAAAAAGGATGGCCAGTTCATATGGATGCCATCGTCAGTTTTAACGGCAGCATCTTCCCAGTTCCAGGCATCAAACTGTACAATACTGGAGGTTCCAGAAATAGTTCCACCCTGTGGGGTTACCTGTCCCAACAGCACGCCATTGGGTCTCATACTCTCCACTACCTTCGATTCGGCGTTGTAGGCTATGATGCTCCTTACATGGGGAATCATTTCGCCTATCTCATCTTGATCATCACTGGCCCTCACGGCATCCACTTCTACCAATCCCAAAGGTTTGGCCGGAGCTATAAAACCGGGATAGACATGTTTTCCTTTGGCATCGATCATGGTTCCGATCGTAGGAGCCATGAGGTCCGCACCAATGGCGGTGATCTTACCATCTTTAAAAATGATGGTACAGTTCTCAATGACCTCCCCGTTACCGATATGGGCCGTAGCACCAAAAATGGCAACTTGTTCCGTTTGCGGAGGTGCTGGGGTCTGTTGTGCGTTCAATGATACCCCTAAAGCTATGGCTATGATTAAAAATATTTTTTTCATGGTGTATGGTTTATAGGGTGTCACAATTAAATTGTTCTTTCTTGCTTTGGACCGGTGTTTTGGTCTTTCCGCCTTTTTTCTTCTCGTTCAGCATCATACCGATGAGTTGGTTCCTTTCTTTTTTGGCAGATTCACGCAACATTTTGTCCTTTTCCAGGTCAAAATAAACAGTCCCTTCAATCATAGTTTTTTCTGCCTTGGCGTATACGGACAATGGATGGTCTGACCAAAGGACCAAATCGGCATCCTTACCTTCCTCTATGCTTCCTACGCGGTCATCCAAATGCAAAAGTTTGGCAGGGTTAAGGGTAACCATCTTCCATGCCTCTATTTCTGAAACACCACCATATTTTACTGTTTTACCGGCCTCTTGGTTCAATCTACGTGACATTTCCGCATCATCACTATTGATGGCCACGGTAACACCTTGACTGGCCATGATGGCTGCGTTATAAGGAATGGCGTCGTTCACCTCGTACTTATAGGCCCACCAATCGCTGAAGGTGGAACCCCCAACACCATGTTTGGCCATTTTATCCGCTAATTTGTATCCTTCCAAAATGTGAGTGAAAGTGTTCATGCGGAAACCAAACTTCTCGGCCACTTTCATCATCATGTTGATTTCGCTCTGTACGTAGGAGTGACAGGTAATGAATCGTTCACCGTTCAAGATTTCGGCCAAGGTTTCCATTTCCTCATCATAGCGATAAGGTTGTCCGCTCTTTTTCTTGGTATCGTATTCCTTGGCTCTTTGGAAATAATCGGTGTATACCTGTTCTACACCCATCCGTGTCTGTGGAAAACGGGAGTAACTGCCCCAGTTGGACTGTTTCACGTTTTCACCCAAGGCAAACTTGATGAATTTGGGAGAATTTGGGAAGATAAGTCCATCGGCATTTTCGCCCCATTTCAACCTTAAAATAGCAGAACGCCCACCGATTGGGTTGGCGGAACCGTGCAATAACTGAATGGTGGTAACACCTCCTGCCAGGTCTCGGTAAATGCCCATATCCTTTGGATCTATAACATCCTTCATACGAACCTCAGCGGAAGAATTTTGCCCTCCTTCGTTAATGGCCAAAGCAGCAATGTGCGAATGCTCATCAATGATTCCTGCCGTCAAATGCTTTCCTGTTGCATCCACCACCGTGGCACCGCCTGCCTTAAGATCTTTGCCTACTTTGGAAATCTTTCCATTTTTTACCAGTACATCGGTATTTTCTAGGACTGCTTCACCGGTCCATACCGTAGCATTTTTGAAAAGGATATTTTCTTGCTTGGGCTTGGTCTTGTAGCCATATCCTACATTGGGGTAGGTGAGGGCCACCAATTCAGGTTTTTCGGTTTCCTCTGGAGTGGATTTTTCCTCAAAAGGTTTGGTTTGGATCATGGTTGCTGTGGACTCATCCCCATTGGGAAGTACCACCTTTCCGGTAATGGTTTGTGACCCTGGCATTACATGGGCCACCATGCGGTAGGATCCCATGCCATCTTCAGAAAAGGCAAGGTTCAACCAATCGGCATCATATGCAATTTTGGACTCCAAGGTCTCATCACCTTTTTTGATTTCGGCTTTTGGTTTGTCTACGGAACCGGTCACTGATACGGTATAGGTATTCGCTCCAACAGAAAGATTGTAATCTCCACGGATGTCCACAATGTCCATGGACTGTATGATGTTCTTGCTTCCTTGTACCCAGTTTTCGTAAAGAATGGTCCCTTTGTCGAAAATTTCACCGGAGGTGATCAAGAAATTGGCCTGACTTCCTGCCTGCAAAGAACCTACTTGCCCTGATTTTCCCAGAATACTCGCGGGAATAGTGGTCAATGCCTCAAGGGCCTTTGTCTTGGGAAGTCCATAGGCAATGGCCTTCATCAATTTTTCTTTCAGGTCCGAGGGGGATTTTAACCCGTGTAGGGTTATGGTGAACTCAACGCCATTATCAGCCAATACTTTGGGGTTAGATGGAGCCAAGTTCCAATGTCTCATATCCTTAAGGGCAATATATTGGGCCTGATAAGGATTGGAAACATCATAAGCATCCGGAAAGTTCAAGGGTAGGATCAACTTGGCATTGGTGGCCTTGATATCGTCAATTCGCTCATACTCATCTCCTCCTGCCAAAATAACGTATTGGATTCCGAAGAGGTCCCCGATCTTGTCGGCCCTCAACACATTGCCATTGTCACCTGCATCAAAAACTTGAACCAACCCCTTGTTGGCAATCAAAGCCTCCAAAGAACGGTCCTTGGTGTCCACATTGCCCTTGCTGTACCAATCCATGTCATAATACATTTGACGCATGAGGGCCATGGCACCCATTAAGGAACTAGGATAGGACTGTCTTTTGGCAACACTCTTGGTAAAAGAAAAGTATTGTGCCGATTTATCCGACAGGATACGCTGTGCCTCACTGCCCTCGTCGTTCAGGGCAACGAGCAATCCGGTACCGCGGGCAATTCCGTCCTCGATGTGTGCGTTTACAGTTCCAAAACCGGCCTTTCTAAGCTCACCTGCTTTTTTGGAGTCATATTTAAATTCATTGATGGCGTTGTTTTCGGGCATGATATGGTCGTTCCAGTAAAATCCTTCCCTTTCCGGGCCATATTGCGCGGAACGTCCGCCACCACTGGCGCGTTCAGGTTTTTTTACCCCGAAATCCGAGAAAATATCAACAAAGGATGGATAGATGGATTTTCCTTCCAAATCCTCCACAACCGCATTTTTAGGGATGCTCACGGATTTCCCGACCTGTACCACTTTTCCGTTTTGGATCAGAAGGGTACCTTTTTCAATAACTTGGGTTGGGGTAACATAGATCTTGGCATTGGTAAATGCCGTGTAATTGTTGTTCTTCTTTGCCTTTACGCCGTCATTTATGGGAAAATAATCCTGTGCAAACAAAGAAACACTGCCCATGAAGAGGGACAGCGCCAAGAGTTTAATTTTCATAAGGTTATTATTGAATTAGTTGGTTTAAATATAACCTAAGTGCATAGATTGCACAAGTTTCAACCACCTTGAAAAACCCTGTTTTGGTAATTGATCATGAGCCCGACAACCGAATTATAACTTTTGATGCCTTCCTTTTGGTTGTTCACCTTCAAAAATGTGTTGAATACGGATTTGAATAGGGGTTCCAATGGATTCTCATATTTTTTCCAAAAATCGTTCAATTCCTTAAAATTTTCCTTTACACCGGGATTAATGGTTGTCAAAATCCTATTGTATTGAGTTTCATCCTTGTAAAACAAATCGGAAAGGCAATACCCCAAGGCATGATGATAGGAAGCGTATTTGAAGTAAGCATCATCACTGTTCGACGTGACCAAATAGCCGATAAAATTCGTTGCATCTTCAGCAGAGTATCCCAACTGGTGGCCCACTTCATGGCCACTCACCATAGGTAATCGAAAGAGAGGTGTTATCCCGTTTACTTGGGCTTCATTGGTAAAAGGATTAAGATAGCCCCCATAACCCATAATGGTCAGAGGAAGGCTGTAAATGGAGGATTTTAGACTCGGGTTTTTGTATTCAAAATCCGGGTATTGTTTTTGGAGCAGGGCATAGGCTTCCTCGGTTTTTTGAAAAATTTCCCTTTTGGAGTAGGGGATGTGTACCGGGGCTAGGCTATCCTGGGTTATTTGATATTGGTACTGGTTCGTTTTTTCCACAATATATTCGGTAAAATCCACCAATTCCTCCAAGGTGTATTCCCGTTGGATGTTCAACTTCCATGTGATGGGCTGACGGTAATAATTCATGCCCCAAAGCAAATGGAAAGCAAAATAAGCTATGGAGAGGACCACGACCACATTCTTTAAAAAGAGCAGGGGCTTGGCCTTGATTACTTTCCAATGTTTGTAAATGTATCTGCCTGCCAAAAAAAACAAGGCCGTGTAAAGCAGATCCCCAAACGAGAAGGGGATCCATCCGAACAGTATTCTCAGAAACCTGGAAATATAGATGTACAGGCCATTGCTGTAATAGTTTTCCACTACGTCCGGGTAACTCGCCAACCATCTGACCAATAGGATTTGGGCCGGAAGTAAGAGGGCGATAATGGTTTTTGTTCTTTGTCCCATTTACATAAATAAACTCAAGGTCTGTGGCATGTTCGAATAAAAAAAGCCGCACGGAAAAGTACGGCTTTTTTGTATTTTCTTTCGGGTGGTATTATTCCATGATTCCTACTACTTCCAAATCGAATACCAAAGTGGAGCCACCGGGGATAGGTCCATAGTCAGAATCTCCATATCCAAGGTGTGGTGGGATGAACACACGAAGTTTGTCGCCCACTTTCATGGTCAACAACGCTTCCCTGAAACCTGCAGCCAATTGCGCATCGGGGCTGTACTTCATCGGGAAGGGGGTATAACCGCCTTGATCTCTACGACCAGGATTCAATTGATTGAATTTTTCGGCAATCTCTTGAATATTGCTATCGAACAATTCCCCGTTCATCAACCAGCCGGCATAGTTTACCAAAGCCATTTGACCAATTTCGGGTTGCTCGCCTTCGCCTTCCTTCAATTTAAGTATTTTTAGTCCTGTTGGGGTTTCTTCGGCTTTTGCCATTTGCTCGGTAAACTCCGCTGCCAAATCTTGTTTCATTTTAATAAAAGCTGCCGAAACCGCTTTTTCTTCCTCAAAGTAATCGCCCAAGATTTTTATCGCATCAAATTTTTTGGCCTCCTTTCCGTTCCGAACAATTTCCACATGGTTCATCACCACATCGGTTTTGGGCCGGTCACCAGGGGCGGTTTCTACATTGGCAATGGAATCCACCACGTCCAATCCTTTTACCACTTCCCCAAAAACAGTGTGCTTGCCATCCAACCACGGTGTTTCTTTGTGGGTGATGAAGAATTGGCTGCTATTGGTCTTCGGACCACGGTTGGCCATGGAAATGATTCCTTTCTTGGAGTGTCTCAGGGAATCGTTGAACTCATCCTTGAAAGTGTAGCCAATGTTTCCGCTTCCGGTGCCTGATGGATCACCACCCTGGATCATAAAATCCTTGATGACCCTATGGAAAATGATGCCGTCATAGAATTTTTTGTCCTTGTATTCATCGTTCACATAAGGGTTGTTGCCTTCTGCCAGAGAAACAAAATTGGCCACGGTAACGGGTGTTTTTTGATATTCCAATTTTATGACAATGTCACCTTTCGTCGTCTGGATATTGGCAAAGATGCCATCTCCCAAATCGGCATACTTGCTCGATTTGCATCCGAAGAAAACCGTGGAAATCAGGATTAAGATATAAAGGGATTTTTTCATTGTATTTTAAATTTAGTTTAAACTGTCCTTGTTTATGATGATGGTGTGTAACTCTACCGAAGATTTTACCGGGGTCCTTGGTCCAATGGCATTGTTGTCGCCTTGGTATCCGTATGCCTGGAGTGATGGGAAAATGAAGGTTGCCTTTTCACTCACCTTGAGTAATTTAACTGCATTCTGTAAGCCTGGGAACAATTGTTGTTTGTCTACCACATGAGACACTGGGCCAATGTCCTTGGCCGTATATATAGTGTCATTGTCCAAGGTCATCAAATTGTAGGAGAACAAGATTTGATCATTGGTCTTTGGCAAATAAGTGGCCGTATCGTTCTTGGTCTCGAAATAATACCAAAAACCATTGGGACTGGTCAAATATTCATGAACCGTATCTTTTTTGATGATATCCTGAATGGCCTTTTCTTCCTCTGCCAACAATTTCTTGTTGCGTTCAATGGATTCCTTGTAGAAACTACCCGTTTTTACCTCAACGGGTTTTCTAGGTTCCGGTCCGCCACAATTGATGAACAACAGGGCCAGCAAAAAAACGAAAGCAATTCTCATGGGTTCAGTTCGTTTTTATAGGTTTTTAGGATGTCGTTAAAGCGTGATATGGTCTCTTCCATGCCCAATTCACTTCTTCCCCCGGCAGCATTGGTATGGCCACCACCGTCGAAATGATTACGGGCAAATTCGTTCACTGAAAAATCACCAGTGGAGCGCAACGATATTTTGATGATGCCTTCTTCCTTGTTTTCAATAAAGATCAAGGCAAAAATAATGCCTTCCAAGGTAAGGCCGTAGTTTACAAAACCTTCGGTGTCTCCTTTTTTATAGTCGTAGGCATCCAATTCTTCCTGGGTTAGGGTGATGTAGGCCGTGCGGTATTCCGGCAAAATGACCATGTTGCTCAAGGCCACGCCCAACAAATGCAATCTGGAAGGGGAATTGGTGTCGAAAACCTGACGGTGTATCTCCATATTTTCGGCGCCCCTATCGATAAGTTCGGCCACAACGCGATGTGTTTTGCTAGAGGTAGATCGGTATTTGAAAGATCCGGTATCGGTCATGATACCCGTATACAGGTTGGTCGCGATATCCTTGGTAATGGCATCCGTTTCACCTAGATATTGGATGAAATTGTACACCATTTCGCAGGTGGAACTCATGGTAACATCAGAATAGGTTACCTTGGCATAATCACCGGGTTGCTGATGGTGGTCGATCATGATAAAATCGGCCGTGGCCGCTTTCAGGGCGGTCTCCATTTGCCCTACGCGGGACAGGTCGTTGAAATCCAAGGTGAAGATAACCGTGGCTTCTTCCAGCAATCGCCCGGCTTTCGGATTTTCCCTTTCAAAATTGATGACCGAGTCGTTTTCCGGCATCCATTTCAGGAATTTTGGATAATCGTTCGGGGCGATCACATGGGCGGTCTGCCCCATTCCTTTCAAAAAGCCATAGAGCGCCAAACAGGAGCCCATGGCATCTCCATCTGGGTTTTTATGGGGGATGATCGCTATTTTTTGAGGTTGGGAAAGTATCGACTTTACTGTAGTGATGTCCTCTGCATTCATGCGGCCAAATATACAATAATATAATATAGAGCTAACTTGCATAATCCTTATTTTTGAAGACCTAAATTCCAATCATGAGACACTTTAGTGTATTGTTCCTTTTGGCTGCCCTGATCATGGGATGTAAAAAGAAGGAAGAAAAACCGACCGTAATCCAAGAAGAAACAAAACCCGATTTCGTTGTCGCTTTCGGGTCTTGCAACATGCCACAGGAACCCAATCCTTTTTGGGACGATATTTTAGCGGAACAACCCGATGTATGGATCTGGGGCGGCGATATTGTGTATGCCGATACCGAGGATATGGATAGGTTACGTTCCATTTATGCCATGCAGGATACGGTTTCTGGCTATGCCAAATTAAAGGCTGAAGTACCCATTATCGGTACATGGGATGACCATGACTTTGGCGTAAATGATGGAGGTGCCAGCTTTGCGGTTAAAAAGGAAAGCCAACAAGTGTTCCTTGATTTTATGGGGGTTCCTCAAGATAGTGAAAGAAGGACGCGTGAAGGTGTTTATGCTTCCCATGATTATCAAACCGGAGCAGGCAAATTGAAGGTCATTATTTTGGACACCCGATATTTTAGAAGTGATTTGGTAAAGGATGAAGACCCGAAAAGACGCTACCAACCTAATATGGCAGATGATGCCACGGTTTTAGGTGATGCCCAATGGGCGTGGTTGAAAAATGAGTTGACCCATTCCGATGCCGACTTCAACTTGATCATGTCTAGTATCCAATTTTTATCGGGGGAGCATGGTTTTGAATCTTGGGGCAACTTTCCAAAGGAAGTAGAAAAAATGGAAAATATGATTGTGCAGTCCGGGGCGAAAGGAGTGATTATTTTGTCGGGAGACAGGCATATTTCGGAATTTTCAAAAACGAACCTTCCGGGATTGGCTTATCCCTTGGTTGATTTTACGAGCAGCGGCCTTACCCATTCCTATTTTAGTTATAGCGGGGAACCAAACAAATATAGAGTAGGGGATGTGGTTTCTGATAAAAGTTATGGGATCATCAACCTAAATTTTAAGGATAAGGAGGCCGATATGAAAATTATGGGGGATAATGGTGTGGTACTTCAGGAGTTAAAACAAACCTATTAAACCTTGTCCGTTATTCGAAAAACTGTACTTTTGCGCAAAATTTAAAGAAAATGACGGGAAATAGAACGTTTACCATGATCAAGCCTGATGCCGTTGAAAACGGGTACATTGGTGCGATTTTGGAAAAAATAACGGCTGCTGGGTTCAAGATCGTGGCCATGAAGTACACACAATTGAGCAGAAGGGATGCCGGGGAATTCTATGCCATCCACAAGGAGCGTCCATTCTTTGGTGAATTGGTCGATTTTATGACCAGAGGCCCCATTGTGGCTGCTATTTTGGAAAAAGACAATGCTGTTGATGATTTTCGTGCCTTGATCGGGGCAACCAACCCTGCAGATGCTGCCGAAGGCACCATCCGTAAGTTGTATGCTGCTAGTATTGGTGAAAATGCCGTCCACGGTTCCGATAGTGATGAAAATGCTGCCATTGAAGGTGCTTTCCACTTTTCTGGAAGGGAAATTTTCTAAAAGCAATAAAATATCAAGAAGAAGCCGCTCCAAAAGAGTGGCTTTTTTTTTTGGAAACACAAGATTTTGAATATTGTCATTCCGTGCTCGACACGGAATCCCATGAAAAGTAAGGTGTGGATGCAGAATCAAGTTCGGCAAGACCTCTTTTGGTCTTGGTCATTTTGAGAACAGCGAAAAATCTCTTACCTGGGAAAATGTCAAATTGTTCTCGACTGCGCTCGAATTGACACTAAATTACCTTAAAATCAACTTTTTTACCAGCTCTCGACCCAACTCCTCATTGATCATGGTAATAATCTTGGATTTTCCCAAACTGAGCTCCTCGCGTAAAACCGAAGAGGAAAGCGAGACGTATAGGGTTTCATTTTTCAATTCTACCGATGTAGTGTAATTGTTCACCCCATTGCCCATCAGGTTGGTCCAAGCTTCGCGGGCATCCACTTTGTCCATACCCTTTTGTAGCTTATTTTCCTTGATGAATTCACTCAAGGCCTCGCCCAAAGCCATATGATCGTTGTTTCTTTTGGCCATTACTTGGGAATTTTAATGGGTTCGAAACGTTTGTACGTATATTGGATGCCATCCATGTTGGTCACGGAGAAACCCATGGAATCCACTGCGACCAGATTCTCCTCCCACTCACTGAAATCGTTTTTGTACTGAAGGACAAAAGTTTGATTGCCAGGAGTTATGGTGAAAGTTTCCACATCGTTGGAAGTGTCATAAGAGCCGTCAAATTTGGGCTGCATTTTTTTTCGGTACCCTTTTCCGTCTTCAAATTGAATAAAATCGATGCTGGGATTTACACCGTATTCCTTGATGGAACCATCAGGAAAAACCACTTCTGAAATCTCCCAATACCCATTCAAATAATGAAGGTCTGCTTCCTTGACGGAGGTGCTTTCGCAAGCAAAAATGAGAAAGGCGATTAGGGTAAAAAGGAATTTTTTCATGATGCTACAAGGTAAAGATTTTATAGCTCTGATGAATATTTTTCACCACATTTTCGGTACGTTCCGCATGGGTGTCACTGATAAAGATCTGCCCAAAATTGTCATTCTTCACCAAACCCACAATATGGGAAACCCGATTCTCATCCAACTTATCAAAAATATCATCCAATAATAGAATGGGAGTGGTGCTGGCCTGTTCCTTTATAAAATGGAACTGGGCCAATTTTAGGGCGATCAGGAAGGATTTCTGCTGTCCTTGACTCCCAAATTTTTTAATGGGATGGTCGGCAATGGTAAAGTTGAGGTCATCTTTGTGGATACCCACAGAAGTATATTGCAGTGCCCGGTCCTTTTCCATGTTGGCCTCCAAAAGTTCTAGTAGACTACCTTCATCAAGTTGACTTTCGTAGGATAGCATGATTTGTTCCTCTTTATCCGAAATGTGCTGGTATTGCTCCTTGAAAATTGGCAAGAAGGAGGATATGAACTCCAGTCGTTTTTTATGGATTTCGGTGCCCAAGGCATGCAATTGTTCATTGTAAATGGATAAAGTTCCTTTTTCAAAAGTGTGGTTGGCCACAAAGTATTTTAAAAGAGAGTTCCTTTGTGTCAACACCTTATTGTATTTGATGAGGTTATTGAGATAGGCTTTGTCCGATTGCGAAATGACCCCATCCATAAATTTTCTTCGGGTGTCGCTGCCTTCCAAGATCAGATCGCGATCAGCAGGAGAAATGATCACGAGGGGCAAAAAACCGATGTGCTCCGAGAACTTTTCATACGGTTTGCCATTTCGTTTGATTACTTTTTTGGTACCTTTTTTAAAACTGCAGATGATTTTTTCGCTCCTGCCTTCCTTTTCAAATTCCCCGTCCACCACAAAAAATTCGGTGTCGTGTTTGATGTTTTGGGTAGAGACGGGATTGAAATAGCTCTTGCCAAAACAAAGGTGGTATATGGCGTCGAGGATGTTCGTCTTTCCAACACCATTATCGCCGACCAAACAGTTGATCACCGGGTCGAATTCCAGGTCCTTGGAATCAAAATTTTTGTAATTGACTAAAGATAAATGTCTTAAAAACATATGGCTTTTGAGAAACAATGGGATTTTTGCAGGTTGGTACCCAAATTTGCGATTCCAAAAATAACGAATAAATTACCTTTTGGTTTTGGATAAAAACTTTATTTTTGCGCGACCAATTTAATGACGGATGGCAACATACAAGAAGAGAGGCTTCAAGCCAAAAAATAAAGAAGAGGAAGCTCAATTAGACGATCACGAAAGTACAACAGCGGAAGTATTCCATACGTTGGACGAGAGTGCATCGCGCACCGAGGCATGGGTACAAAAGAACCAAAACTATATTTTGGGCGTTATTGGAGCCGTTGCTGTTGGTGTTTTGGCCTATTTGGGATACCATCAGTTCATCCAAAAACCAAAGGAGGCAACAGCCGCCAACGAACTTTTCTATCCACAACAATATTTTGACCAAGCTTTGAACAGCGAAACCGAAAGGGATTCTTTGTTCACATTGGCCTTGAACGGTGCCGAAGGTAAATATGGTTTCTTGGACATCATCGAAGAATACAGTGGTACCAAAGCGGCCAACCTTGCCAAATACTCTGCAGGGATGACCTATTTGAACCTTCAGCAATATCAGGACGCCATTTCCCAGTTGGAAAGTTTTTCTTCTGATGACGACATCATGGGAGCCATGGCAAAAGGGGGTATTGGGGACGCTTTTTCCCAATTGAACCAGCCAGAAGATGCCTTGGATTACTATCAAAAGGCCATTGCTCACAGTGAAAATGAATTCACAACCCCTAGATTTTTGTACAAAGCTGGAGTGGTTGCCATGGAACTAGGACAAAAGGATAAGGCCTTGGGTTATTTTGAACAAATCAAAGAAAAATATCCCGACTCCCAAGAAGGAAACGGCATTGATGCCTTGATCGGGATGGCCCAAAACTAAAACATGGCCACAGAGAACAAAAACTTATCCGTTTACGATAAAAATAAAATCCCAAACGCGAAGGATCTTCGGTTTGGGATTGTTGTTTCGGAATGGAACGGACAGATTACCGAAGCCCTTTTCCAGGGTGCCCAAGAGGCCCTTTTGGATTGTGGGGCCTTGCCAGAAAACATCATCCGTTGGAACGTACCCGGTAGCTTTGAGCTAACTTTTGGCAGCAAAAAAATGATCAACACCCAAAAGGTGGATGCGGTTATCGCCATTGGAAGTGTGATCAGGGGAGAGACCAGCCATTTTGATTTTGTATGTAGTGCAACGGCCCAAGGTATCAAGGATTTGAATGTTGCTTACGATGTCCCGGTTATTTTTTGTGTACTTACCGACGATAATATTCAACAATCCTTGGATAGGAGCGGCGGCAAACACGGCAATAAAGGTACCGAAGCGGCCATAGCGGCCATCCAGATGGCGGTGTTGGGGAAATAAGAGCAAGTTTAAGTAACAAGTCCAAGCTCAAGTTCAAGACGAGCGTTTTTTATCCGAGCAATCCAATATTCCAGCAATCAAACAATCCAGAAATCAACGGTTCGGTTGTTAACATTTTTTAGGAAGGGTCTCCGAGCCCTTTTTTCTATTTTGAGTACCTTTGGGCATATAGGAGAAGGATATCATGCGAAACCCCCTGAAACTTAGGAAAAATAGGAGCTTTGAGTATTCACCGCGATACTACAAAGGGGAGGGCAATCCTTATAAGATAGAACACAAACTGGATAAATTCCGAAGTACGGTACAGACTAATCGAGGGATTAAGAACAAGTTTACCTCGGCCATGGATGACCTGAAAAACGAAGGGGACAAGAACATGAAACTTCGATTTCTTGTAATAGTGGCCATCTTGGTCTTATTGTTCCTCATCATTATAGACTTCGATTTATCGATATTCTGGAATCCATAATGGCGGACATCATTAAACTGTTACCGGACCATGTTGCCAATCAGATAGCGGCAGGGGAGGTGGTTCAGCGCCCAGCTTCCGTGGTGAAGGAACTGATGGAAAATGCCATCGATGCCGGTGCCAGTACCATCAAGTTGATTATCAAAGATGGTGGAAAGACGTTGATACAGGTAGTGGACGACGGCATGGGGATGAGCGAGACCGATGCCCGTTTATCCTTTGAGCGCCATGCTACTTCCAAGATTACTTCCGCACAAGATCTTTTCAATTTGCATACCAAAGGTTTCCGTGGTGAGGCCTTGGCTTCCATAGCGGCCATTGCCCATGTGGATATGCAAACAAGAAAAGAGGATAGTGAGGTAGGGGTTCAGCTCAAGATTGAAGGCAGTAAGATCGTTTCCCAAGAAGTGGTGGCCACTCCGAAAGGGACATCCATTTCCGTGAAAAACCTGTTTTTCAATATTCCGGCGAGAAGAAACTTTTTAAAATCCCACCAAGTGGAACTGAGGCATATCACCGATGAGTTCCATCGGGTGGCCTTGGTGCATCCCAATATCGAATTCCATTTTTACAACAACGGGTCGGAACTGTTCAATCTGCCCAAAACAAAACACCGCCAGCGAATTGCCCATATTTTCGGCAACAGGATGGAGGACCGGTTGGTGCCTGTGAATGAAGAAACCGAGGTGGTGAAGATTTCCGGTTTTGTCTGCAAACCCGAATTTGCCAAAAAGAGTCGGGGCGAGCAGTTTTTCTTCGCCAATGACCGATTTATCAAGAGTCCTTATCTGCATCATGCCGTGACGGCCGCCTTTGAAGGTTTGATCAAATCGGATATGTACCCAGGTTATTTTCTGTATTTGGAAGTAGATCCATCGTCCATCGATATCAACATACATCCCACCAAAACCGAGGTGAAATTTGATGATGAAAACACCTTGTACGCCATTTTGCGTTCCACGGTAAAGCATAGTCTAGGACAATTCAATGTGGCCCCGGTCTTGGATTTTGATCATGATCCCAATCTGGATACGCCTTATGCCTACAAGGAAAAAGATGTCATTTTACCAAAGGTAACGGTAGATGCATCCTTCAATCCATTCAAGGAAACTTCGGAATCCAAGGGAATGGGTAAATCCTTTCAGAAAACAAGTGTTAAAGGTTGGGAAGACATGTATGAAGGCTTGGACAAGGATATTGATGTGGAGGAATTCAGCAGTGTGGTAATCGAATCCGAAAGTGCAGTACAAGGGACATTATATACCGATGAAGAGGTGGAGGAACGCTTGGCCGCAACTTTTCAATTGCGCAGAAAATATGTAATGAGCACTGTGCGATCGGGCTTGTTGGTCATTCACCAGAATAGGGCCCATGAACGCATCCTGTTCGAGAAGTTTTTAGGGGAGATCACCGTAAAGGAAGGGGTGAGCCAACAATTACTCTTTCCTTTGGAACTGACTTTCAACAAACAAGAATTGGCCGTTCTTAACGAAATCAAGGAAAGCCTGACAAATATCGGGTTCGCTTTTGAAAGTTTGAAACATGAAACTGTAAAAGTGACAGGTGTGCCCTTGGTAGTGCCCGAAAGTGGGATTGGCACGGTATTGGATCATTTGATTGCCGACTATATGGAAGGTTTTAATGATGGAACCCTTTCACAGGCGGAGGTCCTGGCCAAAGTGCTTTCCAAAAACCTGGCCATTAGAACGGGGGAAGTTTTGGACCAAGAATCGCAATTGGCATTGGTGAACAATTTGTTCGCCTGCAAGGAGCCTTCCCTTAGTCCGTTTCAAAAAATAACGTATACCATTGTCTCCGAAGGGGATATCGATAAAAAATTCAGCTAGATGGGTAGAATGACAGAGGCAGTAAAACACATATTGATCATAAATGTGATCATGTTTTTTGCCACACAATTATATGGAGACCAAATGTACCAATGGATGTCGCTTTGGTTTCCCAAAAACCCCAATTTTGAGTGGTGGCAGGTGGTAACCCATATGTTCATGCATGGGAACCTTATGCACATTGTCTTCAATATGTATGCCCTATGGGCATTCGGTACACCATTGGAGCGTATTTGGGGAAGGAACAAGTTCCTGTTCTTTTATTTTTCAGCGGGACTAGGTTCGGCGGCATTGCATACAGGGGTCAATTATTTTCTTTTCACCGAAGGAATCAATGCTTTGGAAGGAGCAGGTATTGCCAAGACACAGATTTTGGATATTTTGGCCAATGGACAATACAGTCCGGGTTGGTATAATGTGGTATCAAAAGGTACTATAGATAGTATGCTCATGGCATTCAACACTCCTGCAGTGGGAGCATCGGGAGCTATTTATGGTGTTTTGGTGGCTTTCGCCTTTATGTATTCCGAGGCAAAACTGATGCTCATCTTTTTGCCTGTGCCCATAAAGGCGAAGTATTTTGTGCCCCTATTGATTGCCAGTGACTTGATCTTTGGTATTAGCAACGTGAATACAGGGGTTGCACATTTTGCCCACATTGGGGGTGCGTTGATCGGATTTATAATGATGTGGTACTGGAAGAAGAACCAGTTCAACAATAACCGTTGGAATTAATCTATGGCGAGTGGTGGACTTCAATATCAATATGCCAGGCTGACCGTTGCGGAGAAGCTGATAGCCCTGAACGTATTGGTTTTTTTACTGGATGGACTTTCAAAAGCTTTACTCGGGTATTCCATTTCCACATGGTTCCAATTGCCAAAGGATTTTTTGGAGTTTATTGGACAACCCTGGTCCTTGGTGACCTATTCCTTTTTCCATGCAGGGCTGATGCATATTTTTTGGAACATGGTCATGCTCTATTTTGCGAGCCGTATATTTTTGAACCTTTTTGATGCCCAAAAGTTCATCAATGTATATTTCTTAGGGGTCATTGTGGGTGGATTGGTATTTCTTTTGAGCTATAACGTATTCCCAACTTTGTTGAATACCAATACGGCATTGATAGGGGCTTCTGCTGGGGTAACGGCCGTGTTGATCTTTGTTTGTGCCTATATTCCCAATCAAGAGGTTCGTGTGTTTTTCTTCAATATTAAACTGTGGTATATAGGGGCGTTTTTTGTGTTGATGGATTTGATCCAAATACCTTACGGAGGAAATATAGGAGGTAGGCTGGCGCATTTGGGAGGAGCGTTGTTAGGGTATGTCTATGCCCGTCAATTGTTCAAGGGAAATGATATCGGTTCTGGGTTTACCAAATTGAGAAACGCTATCGCAAGTCTTTTTAAACCAAGGGAAAAAAAGGCACCTATGAAAACGGTTTACAAAAAGAGTGCAACGGTAAACAATAAAGCGGATTACGACAAACAGGCCAAACAACGGAAGATAGATATCATTTTGGACAAGATAAGCAAATCGGGGTACGAGAGCCTGTCCAAGGAAGAAAAGGATTTTTTGTTTAAAGCCGGTAAGGAAGACTGATTTGTGAAGAACCTCTCATTTTTTGATAAGATCATCTTTTTGTTGAACACCTTGTTTGCCTTGGTGCTGGCCATTTCATTGTTGGTGCCTTATATACCTACCAAATACATTTCCTCACTTTCCATACTGAGTCTTGTGGTGCCAATATCCGTATTGATCAATGCAAATTTTGTTGTGTATTGGTTATTGCGAAGAAAAAGGAACTTTTTGTTGTCCGTATCCTTGTTGGTGCTTTGGTACCTGTTTTTAGGTCCTTTTTACAAGTTTTCTGGGCAGGACAAGGTTGATGAAAAAGATCAAAGGGCATTATCCATAATGTCTTTCAACGCAAGGAGTTTTAATAAATATAGTTGGATCAAAGATTCCAATATTGAAAACGAAATAGTCTCTTTTGTAAAGCAGCAAAACCCAGATGTTATCTGTTTTCAGGAATTCAGTATGATAAAGAAAAGAGAGTTTAAAAACTACCCTTACAACTATGAGACTCCTGGAGGTACTAAAAAATCATACCAGATTATTTTTTCAAAGTTTCCTATTATTCAGGGACATTCATTGGATTTTCCACAAACCAATAATAATACCCTGTATGTAGATATTTTGTTTAAAAAAGATACCTTAAGGATTTTCAATGTTCATTTACAATCCTTTAGGATAGTTCCAGGTTTGAATACGATAAAAAGGGAACAGTCTGCAAAATTGTTCGAACGGTCTAGACAGGCGATGTTGAAACAATACGAACAGGCCAATCTGATAAGGGAGAACATGGAGAAGACCCATTTTAAAAAAATATTGGTGGGAGATTTCAACAATACCCAATATTCCAATGTTTACCAGATCATTAAAGGGGATATGAACGATTCCTATTTTGAAAAAGGAAAAGGTTTTGGTCGAACCTATGATCTGTTGAAATTCCCGATACGAATTGATTATATATTAGCTGACCCCGAATTTGAGGTGCTTTCCCATCAAAACTTCAATGAAAGACTTTCGGATCATTTTCCGGTCATGGCAACATTGCGATTGGACTCACATCAATAAACAATCCATCGTATCCGCAAAAATATGGAGGAGCAGGGCCAGACCAATCAATCGTGTAGGTTTAAAAAATGGAAGGATACAATATCCCAAAATGGCCCAATAAGAATGCAACGGATGAAAACCGATGCTGCAACGATTGGAATCGAACAATGGATTGGCCCAAAAATGGTCAACATCAATGAGGATGCCGGTCCATAAAATCAATAATGCCCCAATCCGGTTTCCTTTGAAAAAATAGAAAGCGATGAAGACGGGAACTATAAAATGGATTCCGTAATGGATACCGTGCCTAATCATGCAAAAAATCCAAGGATTGTTCTTTTAAGTAGGTGAGCGTATTGGTTCCCTCATTGAACAATAGGTCCAAAATACTGAGGTTTGGAATAAAGCCATGTCTTTCTTCAAATACCTGTGGGTAAGATTCCAAATCCGGTTTTTTTTCCTTTTTGGCTTCTACCAAAAAACGGGTGTCGACCAAGTCTTTGGGACTCAATTCATATTTGCCCGTTCTTTCACTTGCCAATGGAACCCCCAGACAATCTCCTATAATCTCAACAGCCTTTAGGTTAAACTCAAATAGAGAAGCCTCTTTACCTTCGAACAAAGGCCTGATATCATCCTCGTAGAACTCAAAGAACGGAGAGGTGCGGTATGCAGTTTCCAGGGTGCGCCAATGCTGCTTTTTCCAAGGATAGCTGTTGTCCATGAGCACATCGGCATATTTTTGACGACCTTCATCTCCGCCCACATGTTTTATGGGGATATTGAGCATGTGCTTGCCCTTATCAGTACAGATATAGCAACGGTTCCGGTAGGTCTGCTTCTGAAAATTGTCATGTGCCTCCCAAACCACTTCTTGCTGTGCTATGGCAGCAAAAGTAGCGATGTTGGGAAGGTATGTTGGATGAAGCAGTAATTTCAAAAGTGAAACGATTTTGAATTATGCCGTTTTCTTCTTCTTTCTTTTACGGAAAAAATCGAATATGAACCAACCGATGAGCAGGGCCACAAAATATTTGAAATAGGACACAGGTTCGCCGCTGCCGCCCACGGTGGTAAAGATTCTTTCCCAACGAGGTCTCCAATGGGCTATGCCTTCCTGGAAATTGTCAAAACTCATCCAAAGGAATACGGGTTTGCCCACAATGTGGTCGGCAGGGACATAACCCCAAGTACGGCTGTCCTCGGAATGGTCTCGGTTATCGCCCATCATCCAATAGTAATCCTGTTTAAAGGTATAGGAATGGGCTTCCTGCCCGTTAATGTAAACTTTATTCCCCGTGATTTTTACATCATTGTGTTCGTAGTCCCTAATGATTTTCTTGTAAAGCGGGATGGTCTTGGCACTGATCTCTACTGTTGTCCCTGCTTTGGGTATGTAAATGGGGCCGAAGTAATCGTTGTTCCAAGGGTATAGGTTCGGTTTTTGAGGGAATGCGCCTCCATATTCGCCTTTGGGTTCCTCGGTCTTGACTACCGAATCGATGGCAGGGTTTTCACGGAGTTTTGCCACCATTTCATCCGTCATATTGGCAACCCTAGATCGTGGTTTTTCCTCTGTCAAGGAAAGCCTTAATTGACGAATAACATCGGTCGGGATTCCTTTTTCTTTGGTGATGAGTTCAATTTTGCCATCACTTGTTCTATTTCCTCCTAAAATATAAGGGGAAAGGGCATTGACCTGACTTTCGCTGATGTTGGTGGCAATATATTTTCGTAGATAATCCGCGGCATCAACATCTTCCAAATATTTACTGGAAACACCATTTTGGGCGTAAACCTCATAATCATACATGGGTTTGGCACGGTCGGAAAGTTTTAACTGTTGCCCGTTGATATAGACATACCCATCAATGACTTGCAGGGAATCTCCCGGGGTGCCCACACATCGTTTTACGTAGTTGGATTTTTTGTCGACAGGTTTCATTACGGCTTTTTGCGCCTTAAAAAACTGGTACAGGGTATCTGATGGGAGACTGAAAACGACAATATCATTTTTCTTGACCTCTTCAAACCCGGGCAAACGCATATAGGGCAGTTGCAACTTGTTGATCCATGAGGTCTTGTAGGTCTCTGGATCCACATCGGCCAAGTAGGAACGTGTTTTGAGTATGGGAAGGGTGTCGTGCACCATGGGTGCCGCCAAAGTGGTCATGGGTACCCTGGCCCCATAATGGAACTTGCTTACGAACAAGAAGTCCCCAATTCGAAGGGTGCGTTCCAAAGAGCCCGTTGGAATTACATAGGGCTGAATAAAATAGGTATGGACAAAGGTAGCGGCCACAATGGCAAAAACAATGGAACTTACCCACTCCCCAAGTCCGGTGCGTGGTTTCAGGCTTCTATCCTCAATATAGGCCACATCTTCAAAATAGTTGATGTAGTAGATGTAAAATCCAAGAGTGAGGATTACCAACCAGGTATCTAAAAGGGAATGTTTTCCAAAACTTCGGATGGTTTCCACCCAAACTACGGGGAACATCAATAAATTGATGATAGGAATGAAGAGTAACAGTACCCACCACCATGGTCTTTTGATGATCTTCATCAAAACGATGCCGTTATAAACCGGAATTGCAGCTTCCCAAGTCTTTCTACCTGCCTTTACATATAGTTTCCAGGTTCCCAAAAAGTGGATGACTTGAATGACCAAAATAAAAATGATCCATTGTGTACCGTCCATATAAAAGTTTCTTAGTTAGACTTGATGCCTAAATTGTTGTTACGTTTTTTAGCTTAGGTTTAACACATCCTTCATGGTAAAAACTCCAGTTTTTCCCTGAATCCATTCTGCAGCGATTACGGCTCCCAGAGCAAATCCCTCGCGATTGTGTGCTACGTGTTTGATTTCAATTTTGTCCACGGCACTTTCGTAGGAAATACTGTGGGTTCCCGGTACCATACCCTCACGAATGGAATTTATGGTAATGGCCTTGTCGGCGGTATCGTGCAACTTCCAATTTTCATAGGAAGAGTTTTGAATGATTCCCTCTGCCAAGGTAATGGCTGTACCACTTGGGGCATCCAATTTTTGGGTATGGTGTATTTCTTCCATGGAAACCTTGTATTGCTCCAGCCCGGCCATCATTCTGGCCAAATGGGTATTGAGTTCAAAAAAGATATTAACGCCCAAGCTGAAGTTGGAGGCATAGATGAACCCTCCATCATGCTTTTGGCATAGTTCCACGGCATCGGCATAATTGGACAACCAACCTGTGGTGCCACTGATTACGGGAACGCCATTTTTAAAACAATTCGTAATATTTTCAAACGCAGCATCAGGTGTACTGAAATCGATGGCTACGTCCATGGATTTGAAATCGATATCTGTTGCGCCGGTATCAATTTTGGCTACAATGGTATGGCCTCTTTCCACAGCGATCTGCTCGATCATTTTGCCCATTTTGCCATATCCAAAAAGACCAATCTTCATAATTTAAAATTTTACGACCAAGGCCATTCCGTAGTTGGGTTGGTTGGTCAGGGGGTTCAAATCCAAATAAGGTTTAATATCGAACGATAGGTTGTCGTCCACGTTGTATTGTTTTAAATGGGCATCCACATTGGCATCGATAATGTTCAGGGCGTAGAGTGCAATGGTGATCACCAAGGAAAGGTCGCGATCCCGTTGGGCACTTTCTTGTTCCTCTTGGAGGGCATCATCCGATACACGGGGGATAGTTCCATCACCATAAAATTCATCATCCGTAAAACCTGCCAATCTTCGCTTGAAAGCATTCCGGGCTATTCTATATCGTGTATTGTTATAGGAATAGGCATAAATGGCCGTGCCCATGGCACCCCAAACGATGGGGGCTTTCCAATACCTTTTGTTGTAGATTTGCCCCAAACCTGGTACAATAGCGGAGTAAAAGGCAGCCTTGCTGGGAGCCAAAGGGTTTACGCTCTCCCTTTTGCTCACTTCCTCAAAGGTGATGCCCTCGCCGTTCAAACCTTGGGTCAAGGAATCCACTTCTTTGGTCTGAGGTTGTTCTTTTTCCTGGTTTTCTTGTTTTTCCTGAGAAAAGCCAATGTGAAGAAACAATAGGGAAAAGAACCAAAAATGAAGGGTTTTACTCACCAGTCAATAGTTTTTTGATACGCTTGAATTCTTCCTCGGAATGGAAGGGAATCACAATCTTACCTTTTCCGTTACTGGATGCGGTAACGTCCACTTTGGTGGAAAGGTAATCCTTCAAGGCATCGATTCCGTTGGAAACAAACCCAGGAACCGCCTTGCCCGTTTTTATCTTTTCGGTGTTGGGAGCGTCCGAAGGTTCTTTGTAATCCTTCACCAATCTTTCAGTTTCCCTAACGGATAGACCATCGGATACTATTTTCTCATAAATCCCGATTTGGTCTTTTTTCTTTTCGATATTGATAAGAGCCCTGCCATGTCCCATGCTGATGAACCCGTCCCGCATCCCGGTCTGAATGATGGGGTGCAGTTTGAGCAATCTAAGGTAATTGGTAATGGTCGAACGTTTTTTCCCCACCCGATCACTCAGTTTTTCTTGAGTGATCTGGATCTCATCGATCAAACGTTGGTAGGATAATGCAATTTCAATAGGATCAAGATCCTGTCTTTGGATGTTCTCCACCAAGGCCATTTCCAGAGACTCTTGGTCATTTGCAATACGGATGTAGGCAGGAATGGTCTCAAGCCCCACCAACTTGGAAGCACGGTACCTACGCTCTCCTGATACCAACTGAAACTTGTTGAAATCGAGCTTGCGAACGGTTATGGGTTGTATGATGCCGAGCTCACGAATGGAGCTGGCCAGTTCTTCAAGGGCTTCGTCATTAAAATTGGAACGCGGCTGAAAGGGGTTCATCTCTATGGATTCGATATCCAATTCCACTACATTCCCGATGACCTTGTCCGCATTCTTGTCCGAAACCGATTGGATATCGTTCTCGGGGTCTTTCAAAAGAGCGGACAGGCCTCTACCCAAAGCCTGTTTTTTTGTTGCTTTCGCCATTTAAACTTTCTCCTTGTTTTTCTTCAAAATTTCGTTGGCCAAGTTAAGATAATTCGAGGCACCCTTGCTGCTGGCATCGTATTTTATGATGCTTTCCCCATAACTTGGTGCTTCACTCAGCCTTACGTTTCTTTGGATGATGGTATCGAAAACCATATCCGCGAAGTGTTTTTTCACTTCTTCAACAACTTGGTTGGATAGGCGTAGCCTTGAATCGTACATGGTCAATAGCATGCCTTCGATATCCAGGTCGTTGTTGTGTATTTTTTGGACACTTTTTACGGTATTCAAGAGTTTTCCCAAGCCTTCAAGTGCAAAATACTCGCATTGGATAGGTATCATCACCGAATCCGCTGCGGTAAGGGCGTTCAGCGTTAAAAGACCTAGGGAAGGAGCACAATCGATCAAAACAAAATCATAACGATCACCAAGACCTTTAAGGGCTTCCTTCAACATATATTCCCTATTGTCCTTGTCCACAAGTTCAATCTCAATGGCGACAAGGTCGATATGTGCCGGAATAAGGTCTACATTGGGGGAATCGGTCGGGATGATGACTTCATCCACACTCATCGTATGTTCCAGCAATTGGTAAGTTCCCTGTTCCACGGAATCCACATCGATACCTAAGCCGGATGTTGCATTGGCTTGGGGGTCGGCATCGATCAATAAAACTTTCTTTTCCAATACACCAAGAGAGGCCGCGAGGTTTACCGTGGTGGTCGTTTTTCCCACACCGCCCTTTTGGTTTGCAATAGCAATAATCTTGCCCATTTCATAGTAAGTTAGGTGCTAAAAATACGATTATTTAAGATGCTAAAAAATGTAAATTGTTAACAGTGGGTGAATAAACCCGCTATTATGCGTTAAAGAAAGTTAAAGTTGTATTTACAAGCTAGTTAAGCGGGTTCAATCCATCAAAATGTTCAAGATTTCTATGGCTGCATCCGCAATCTTGGTACCGGGTCCAAAAACAGCCACTGCTCCATGGTCCAACAAGTGCTTGTAATCCTGTTTTGGGATAACACCGCCAACGATGACCATAATATCTTCCCGACCCAGTTTTTTGAGTTCTTGCACCACTTCGGGTACCAATGTCTTGTGCCCACCAGCCAAGGAAGAGATACCCAAAATGTGTACATCGTTCTCCACGACCTGTTTGGCCACTTCGGCCGGGGTCTGGAAAAGGGGTCCGATATCCACGTCAAAGCCAAGATCGGCATACCCGGTGGCCACTACCTTGGCACCACGGTCATGGCCATCCTGACCCATTTTGGCCACCATGATCCGAGGTCTTCGCCCTTCCTGTTGGGCAAATTCATCGGCCATTTTTTGGGCCTTTTCAAAACTTTCGTCGTTCTTGATTTCTTTGGAATACACGCCGGTAAAGGATTGGATTTTTGCTTTATACCTACCAAAGGCACTTTCCATGGCGTCACTGATTTCGCCGAGAGTCGCACGTTCTTTGGCGGCTTGTACGGCTAAAGCTAGCAAATTTTCCCGGCCGACTGTATTTTGGGTCGCTTTTTTGGCCGCTATCCGTATCTGTTCCAAGGCCTGCTCCACCGCTTTTTTATTTCTGGTCGACTTGATTTGCTGAAGTAGCTCCATCTGCTGTTTGCGCACTTTGGCGTTGTCCACTTCCAAAATCTGGAGGTCGTCCTCGTTTTCCAATTGATATTTGTTCACGCCCACGATAACATCCTGTCCACTGTCGATTCGGGCCTGTTTTCTGGCCGCGGCTTCTTCAATGCGCATTTTAGGGATACCTGCTTCGATGGCTTTGGTCATGCCCCCCAATTTCTCTACTTCCTGAATCAGTTTCCAAGCTTCCTCGGCAATGTGATGGGTTAGTTTTTCCACTTTATGGCTACCTGCCCAAGGATCCACGGTTTTGGTGATGTGGGTCTCCAATTGAAGGAAGATCTGGGTGTTTCTGGCAATCCTTGCCGAAAAATCAGTGGGTAGGGCAATGGCCTCATCCAAGGCGTTCGTATGCAGGCTTTGGGTTCCGCCAAAAGCGGCGGCCATGGCCTCGATTGTGGTTCTGGCCACATTGTTGAAGGGATCCTGCTCCGTTAAACTCCAACCACTGGTCTGGCTATGGGTACGGAGCATCAGCGATTTGTCACTTTGTGGCTCGAACTGTTCTACCAATTTGGCCCAGAGCATACGGCCCGCTCTCATTTTTGCGATTTCCGAAAAATGGTTCATCCCAATACCCCAAAAGAAGGAAAGTCGCGGTGCAAATTCATCAATTTTTAATCCTGCCTTGATTCCGGTACGGATGTATTCGATACCATCGGCCAAAGTGTAGGCCAGTTCCATGGCCGCAGGGGCACCTGCTTCGTGCATGTGGTAGCCCGAAATACTAATACTGTTGAACTTGGGCATCTTTTTGCTGGTAAACTCAAAAATATCGGCCACAATCTGCATGGAAGGGGTAGGAGGATAGATGTAGGTGTTCCGCACCATGAATTCCTTCAGAATGTCATTTTGAATGGTCCCTGCCAATTTTTCCATGGGCACGCCTTGTTCCTCGGCAGCCACAATGTAAAAGGCCATAATAGGGATGACTGCCCCGTTCATGGTCATGGAAACGGACATTTCATCCAACGGAATGCCATCAAAAAGGATTTTCATGTCCTCCACGGAATCGATGGCTACCCCTGCCTTTCCCACGTCACCAACAACACGATCGTTATCGGAATCGTAGCCACGGTGAGTAGGAAGGTCGAAGGCTACCGAAAGTCCTTTTTGGCCTGCTTCCAAATTTCTACGGTAAAAGGCGTTACTCTCCTCGGCGGTGGAAAACCCGGCATATTGACGAATGGTCCATGGCCTCAGCACATACATGGTGGAGTAGGGTCCCCGGAGAAAAGGGGAGATTCCGGCGGCAAAATTTTCGTGACCGAGGTTTGGGGTCTCGACTGCGCTCGACCCGATAGCCAATTTTAGGTTTTGAAGATCTTTTCTACTCATGGTCCAATCTTTTTTGTTCCGATGTCTCGGCCAATCGCTTTTCTATAATGGGCACAATGATGGTCTTTCTGGGCTGGGTCTTTACGAAGGGATACAATTCCAGGTCATCCTTCATGCGGTCCTGTGGGTTTTGGTACTTGTTGGTGCCCAATGATATGATCTTGCCTTCATCAAACAGTTCTTGCTCTTTGGCGGCACTTTCCTTGATTTTTTGTTGGATGGTCCCTTTTTTCAACGCATCCAAAAATCCTCCGGAGGCTTCCAACTGTTTGAAAAGTGTCAAGGATTTTTCCGCCAATTGCTTCGTCAACGATTCAATGTAATAGGTGCCTTCCGAGATTTCTGCAGCTTCGTTAAAATAGCCTTCTTCCTTCAACAACAACAATTGGTTTCTGGCAATGCGTTCCCCAAAAGCATTGTCCTTGTGATAGATGGCATCATAAGGAAGGTTACATACCGTATCCGCTCCGCCCAAAACGGCCGACATACATTCCGATGTGGTACGCAGCATGTTCACGTTATAATCGTACAGTGTTTTGTTGCGCTTGGATGGGACAACTAAAATGTGACATTCGTTTTCAATTCCATATTCCCCAGCTAAGGTTTTCCAAAGCCAGCGCAAGGCTCTCAATTTCGCTATTTCAAAGAAATAGTTGCTGCCCACAGCCACTTTGAAAGTGATGGGGAATGACTTCTCGACTGCGCTCGAAGTGACATTTGCAAAATGGTTCAGGTATTCATGGGCATGGGCCAAACCATAGGCCAATTGTTGTACCATGTTGGCCCCTGCATTTTGATAAAGCGACATATCCACACCCACCACAGATACTTTGGCGTCAGATTGGGTCAATTTCAAAATCTCATCCAAAATCTTATGGTCCGTTTCCAGATTATGGAACCAGTTGCCGTCTTTGGCCAGATGACCAATCAAGTCGATATGGAGATGGATAGGGGCTTGGTGACCTTTTGTGGCCGCCAATAACTTTTGGATAGGTTCCACAGCCAAAAACTCAAAATGAAAATGGATCGGAACAGATGCTAAATCGATTTCGGAGAGCAGTACATTAAAATCGGTCCCTTCGCTTGGAACAATAAAAATCAAACTTTCCACTCCCTTTTGAAGGATTTCACGAGCCTTGGTGTTCGCTTTTTTGGCATCGCCTGCGTAAATGGTTTGGGCAATGTTCCACGGATGTTCCTTGCCAATCGAAAAGGTAGGAACACCTTCAACGTCATCGTGGTTGTAAAAGGGCTTCACCTTGATTCCCTCCAAGGATTCCCATACCAAGGCTTCGTTGTAGTCGGCACCTTTTAGGTCGTATTGGATCTTTTGTTTCCATTGTTTGGCGGAAACTTCAGGAAACCCATCAAATAGGCCAGTTTTACTCATCTTGTTTGTTCTTTATGCTGTCTTCGTATTCGATCAAAAAGATTTCTTCCTTATCTTTTTTCATGTAATATTTTTCCCGGGCAAGCTTCTCGATTTCCTTTTCATCCGACATTTTTTCCAGAATTTCCTTGTCCTTGGCAATTTCCCCCTTCAAAAACTCCTTTTGTTTTTCCAGTTTTTGGATTTCGTCCCTAAGTTCCAAATGGATCAATAGGGAATTGGTATCAAAAAAGGCCATCCAAATCACAAAAATGGTCAACACGAGGATGTACGTATTCGTCATCACTTTGAACCATTTTTTCTGTTTGAGTTCCTTGAGACCCATGGTTATGTCAATTTATTGTTGATGATGGTACGTACCATATCCACGGCCACCGTATTGTAATGGTTGTTCGGGATGATGATGTCCGCAAACTCCTTTGATGGTTCAATGAACTGCTCATGCATGGGTTTTACCGCAGTTTGATAGCGTGTCAAAACCTTGTCAAGATCATGGCCACGTTCCCTGATGTCCCTTTGCAACCTGCGGATCAAACGCTCATCGGAATCGGCATGCACAAAAATCTTGATGTCGAACATATCTCGCAGCTTGGGGTTGCTCAAGACCAGAATACCTTCCACAATCATCACTTTTCTAGGTGGAGTAGGTATGGTTTCCTGCAACCGTGTTTCCTCCACAAAAGAATAAATAGGCGTGTCGATGGTCTTGCCTTCTCGTAATTGCTCAATATGATCGATCAATAGGTCAAAATCGATGGAATTCGGATGATCGAAATTGATTTTTGCCCTTTCCTGCCGATCCATATGGGATAGGTCGTTATAATAGGAATCCTGGGATATGACCCCCACTTCGTTATTGGGAAGTTGGTCAACAATTTGGTTGACCACGGTGGTTTTACCACAACCAGTGCCCCCGGCAATCCCTAAGATCAGCATACTTTTAATTTTGGTACCAAAAATAAGCAATTGATTAGATCTGCCCTTGGTTTAAACCTTTACATAATTAGTTACCATTTATCAATTAAATAATGACCAAAGTCATAACCTTCCAAAGTTAATGGCGCTAGCTTTGTGGGATTCTAACGCATTAATCATATCTTTATCAGGGTAACCTATGGAAACACTTTTTATGGATAACTCTTATTCGGTCAAGGTTGATGCCGACTTTGACTTTAAACTTTCCAAAGACCAAATTTCCTCCTTGGATTTGATAAAAACCGGCGAAAACGCCTATCACTTGTTGAAGGATGGCATTTCCTACCACATTGAGATTTTGGCCGCCGATTTTTGCAGTGGAATGTACACTATCGGCATCAATGGTAGTGAACATCAAGCCTTGATCAGCACTCCTTTGGATGAACTCATTGAGAAAATGGGCTTCGCCACCAATTCCAACAAGAATATCGATTCCATTGAGGCACCTATGCCTGGGTTGATTCTGGATATATTGGTTAATGAGGGACAAGAGGTGAAGGAAGAAGATCAATTGGTCATCCTAGAGGCCATGAAGATGGAAAACATCATCACTTCGCCTCGTAATGGGGTCATCAAAAAAATAGCCGTCAAGAAGGGAGATGCAGTTGACAAAAAACAATTGTTGATTGAATTTCAATAAGATATCATGAAAAAAATATTGATTGCCAATCGTGGCGAAATTGCGGTCCGTGTGATGAAGACCGCAAAAAAAATGGGAATCCGAACCGTGGCGGTCTACTCCACCGTGGATAGGAATGCTCCCCATGTGCAATTTGCGGACGAAGCCGTTTGTATCGGCGAAGCTCCATCCAACCAATCCTATTTGCGTGGTGACAAGATCATTGAAGTGGCCAAACAACTCAACGTGGATGGGATTCACCCTGGATATGGTTTCTTGAGTGAAAATGCTGATTTTGCCGAAGCTGTTGAAAAGAGTGGGATTACGTTTATTGGTCCCAAATCCAAGGCTATCCGTATGATGGGAAGCAAATTGGCTGCGAAGGAAGCTGTAAAAGCATACAACATCCCCATGGTGCCGGGAATTGATGAAGCCATTACCGATGTGGCCAAGGCCCATGAAATTGCCAATGAGGTTGGGTATCCGATCTTAATAAAGGCCTCTGCCGGAGGTGGAGGTAAAGGTATGCGGATCGTGGAACGCGAAGAAGACCTGGAATCCGGAATGAAACGTGCCATCAGTGAGGCAACTTCGGCTTTTGGGGACGGTTCCGTTTTCGTGGAGAAATATGTAAAATCACCAAGGCATATTGAGGTGCAGGTCATGGCGGATACCCACGGGAATGTGCTCCATTTTTTTGAAAGGGAATGTAGTGTGCAACGTAGGCACCAAAAAGTGGTGGAAGAAGCCCCATCATCCATATTGACTCCAGAAAAAAGAAAGGAAATGGGGATAGCGGCCACCAAAGTGGCTCAAGCCTGTGATTATATTGGGGCCGGAACCGTCGAATTTTTGATGGATGCCGACCACAACTACTACTTTTTGGAAATGAACACCCGTTTGCAGGTGGAACACCCGGTTACCGAAATGATTACGGGCGTGGATTTGGTGGAATTGCAGATCAAGATCGCTAGGGGAGAGGCTTTACCCATGAAACAGGAAGACCTTTCCATTCATGGTCATGCCGTGGAGCTTCGGGTGTATGCAGAAGACCCATTGAATGACTTTTTGCCCAGTGTGGGGAATCTAGAAACCTATAAGCTTCCGACTGGGGAAGGAGTTCGAGTAGACAATGGTTTTGAGGAAGGCATGGACATTCCCATCTATTACGACCCCATGTTATCCAAGTTGATTGCTTATGGCAAGACTCGAGAAGAGGCCATTGAATTGATGTTGGACGCCATCAACCATTACAAAGTAAAAGGGGTGCAGACAACTTTGCCCTTCGGCAGTTTTGTTTTTGCACATGAAGCCTTCCGTTCCGGAAACTTTGATACCCATTTTGTGAAAAATTATTATTCCCCCGAAAAGATTCACGAGGAAAACTCCAAACATGCTGAAATAGCTGCTTTAGTGGCGCTTCAACAGTATCTGGAAGATAAAAAAATAGTGAGATTACCTTCAAATTGAACTCTATGGATTCCAAGATAAAGACACTACAGGAAAAAATTGCCGAAGCTCATTTGGGTGGCGGTATCAAGAGGATAGAAAAGCAGCATCAAAAGAAAAAATTGACCGCTCGGGAGCGAGTTCTTTACTTGCTGGACGAAGGCTCTTTTGAAGAAATGGGTATTTTGGTCACCCACCGGACCAAGGATTTTGGTATGGATAAAGAGCTCTATTATGGTGATGGGGTGGTGACCGGATATGGAACCGTCAACGGAAGACTGGTCTATGTGTACGCACAGGATTTTACCGTGTTTGGTGGTGCGCTTTCCGAGACCCATGCAGAGAAAATTTGTAAGGTGATGGATTTGGCCATGAAGGTTGGTGCACCTGTTATCGGATTGAACGATTCAGGCGGGGCCAGGATCCAGGAAGGAGTACGATCATTGGGCGGTTATGCCGATATTTTTTATCGAAACGTACAGGCCTCAGGTGTAATCCCTCAGATTTCTGCCATTATGGGCCCCTGTGCCGGTGGAGCCGTATATTCGCCTGCCATGACGGATTTTATTATCATGGTGGAGGAAACCAGTTATATGTTCGTGACCGGTCCCAATGTGGTCAAGACCGTTACCAATGAAGAAGTGACCTCTGAGGAATTGGGTGGAGCCAGCACGCACGCCATCAAATCTGGTGTGGCGCACAAAACCTCTTCCAACGACGCCGCTTGTTTGGATGATATTAAAAAACTATTGGACTATCTTCCACAGAACAATGCCCAACTCCCCGAATTGAAACCTTATGTTTTGGGGGATGAAATCAGGGAGGAACTCTGTAGTATTGTTCCAGATAACCCGAACAAGCCTTATGATATGCACGATGTAATCAAGGGCATTATCGATTCGGATACCTTTTATGAGATCCATAAGGATTATGCGGAGAACATCATCACCGGTTTTGCCCGATTGGGAGGTCGGAGCATTGGTATCATTGCTAACCAGCCCATGTTTTTGGCAGGGGTATTGGGGGTGAAAAGCTCCAGAAAGGCAGCACGTTTTACTAGATTTTGTGATGCGTTCAACATTCCAATATTGGTTTTAGTGGATGTGCCAGGGTTCTTGCCCGGTACCGACCAGGAATGGAGCGGAATTATCATGCATGGGGCCAAATTGTTATATGCCCTGAGCGAGGCTACCGTACCTCGGGTGACTGTTATTACCCGCAAAGCCTACGGAGGTGCGTACGATGTGATGAACTCCAAACATATTGGTGCCGATTTTAACTTTGCTTGGCCCAGTGCCGAGATTGCCGTAATGGGGGCCAAAGGTGCGAGTGAGATCATTTTTAGGCGCGAAATTGCTGAAGCGGATGACCCAGAGGCCAAGTTGAAGGAGAAGGAAACCGAATATGCCGAGAAATTTGCCAATCCGTATAGGGCGGCAAGGCGTGGTTTTATTGATGAGGTGATACTTCCCCAAGATACAAGGCGCAAACTTTTGAAGGCCTTTGCCATGCTGGAGAAAAAACATGTGGAACCCCCCAAGCGGAAACACGGGAATATTCCTTTGTAAAAAAGTTCTGGTTTACATAAGTCATTCTGAGCGAAGCGAAGAATCTATTTTATGTATAAAAGGTAAAGGGGTTTGACACGTATTCCACCAATTCCCACGAATAACTTTATACAATTTGTCCAAATGTGTCAGGTCGAGGGTACGTCCTGACAAACTTCCTACAAATCTATGGTCTTTCCCGTCCTAACGGATGCATCTGCCGCCAAAACAATTTTGAGGCTATTGATTGCGTCATTCAAATGATGGGTCAGATCAAGGTCGTTTACAATTGCCTCATGGAAATATTCTTGTTCCAATAAGCATAGACCATCGTGGTCGGGCTCATCTGCCGTATCGATGATTTCATCTTTTTTTGTGAAGTGGCCCTCTGCATCCAAATTACTGTAATGCAATTTTAAATTCCCCGTTTTGGAATGACCTTCAACATCATCGGAGGCTCCTTTGTTCAAGTCACTTATGGAAACACATCCGTTTGGTCCGATCACATCTTTAATGAAAAAAGCAGTTTCGCTCATCATGGGTCCCCAACCGGCTTCGTACCATCCTACGGAACCGTCTTCAAACCGGACTTGTAATTGTCCATAGTTGTACATGTCGGCATCGATCTCATTGGATAATCTTGCCCCAATAGCAGAGACACTTACTGGGTTAGAACGTGTCATGGAACACATGACATCAACATAATGTACACCACAATCCACAATGGGAGACATGGATTTCATGAGTTGTTTGTGGGTATACCAATGGCTTCCGGAACTCTGTTGGTTCAGGTTCATTCGCATGACCAAAGGTTTTCCCAGGGTTTGGGCCATTCGGGTAAACTTGGCCCAGGTAGGGTGTACCCTTAAAATATAGCCCACTACCATTTTCTTGCCCTTTTTTTTCGCTAAATCCACTAAGGTTTGGGCTTCTTCCACAGTAAGGGCGAGTGGTTTTTCCACAAAAACATGGGCATTAGCCTCCAAGGCCATTTTTACATAATCAAAATGGGTGTCGGGATAGGTGTTGATAGAAACCACTTCAGGCTTTGTGACTTCCAAGGCGTGGGTATAATCGGAAAAGGTGGCAACTCCTCCCAATTCATTGGAAAGACGTTCCCTACTTTCTTCCCCGCGGCTGACCAATCCCACGATTTCAAACCCATCCAATTGGTGATAGGCCCGAGCATGGGAGGTTCCCATATTGCCACAACCTACGACCAAAGTTTTTAATTTTCCCATTACCTCTATCATTTATCACTAAAGATAAGGTTACTTCAGCTTTTTTCCAGACTTAGGTGGGTATTGGTTATTATTGGAACAAGACAAAATTGCACATATTCTTCAACTATTGTGTTAGATGTGTTTCCATAACATTAAACCTTTCCTAAAAGCTTTATTCGTCCAAAGGGTATGCCTATTTTTGCACAATGCAAAAAACAGCCCAAAAACCCAACTTTGAATTTGTAGCCCTAATGGCCGCCTTAATGTCCATCGTAGCTTTGGCCATTGATGCCATTCTACCTGCTATTTCCAACATAGGGGAAGCTATCAAAAGTTATGACTCTACGGACAACCAATTGTTGGTCACCATGATTTTTTTAGGGCTTGGGGTTGGACAATTATTCTTTGGCCCTATTTCGGACAGTTTTGGCAGGAAACCTGTGGTGTATGTAGGCTTTACCATTTTTTTGATGGCGAGCGTCATTTGCTTGGTAGCACCTTCCCTTGAGATTATGGTCGTTGGGAGAATTTTGCAGGGGATTGGTCTTTCGGCACCGCGTACCATTGCAATCTCTATCATCCGAGACACCTATGAGGGAGACTACATGGCCAAGGTCATGTCTTTTGTGGTAGCATTCTTTATCCTGGTTCCCGTAGTGGCGCCTGCCATTGGTAAGTTGATATTGGATGCAGCAGGATGGCAGGCTATTTTCTATGTTCAAATGTTCTTTGTTCTGGTGGTGTCCCTTTGGTTTTGGAAGCGACAAAAGGAAACCTTGCATCCTGAATATAAAATCCCATTTACGAGCCATGTGTTCATCGATGGATTGCGGGAGTTTTTCCGGTACAAGGAAACGGTGGCGTTTACTCTAACCTCTGGTTTGGTAACCGGGGCTTTTTTGGTGTATCTGAGTTCGGCCCAACATATTTTTGAAGATCAATATGCATTAAAGGAGATGTTTCCTTACATTTTTGCTGGATTGGCCATTTCCATTGGATTGTCCACTTTTTTGAACGGTACTTTGGTCATGCGTTTTGGGATGCGAAAACTATCGTTGATGGCTACCATTGTTTTCTGTTTGGTGGCGATTACCTATACCATTATGTTTTTGAATTCTCCGAACCCCGATATTTATGTGCTGGTGGGCTTTTTGTCCGTACAGTTTTTCTGTTTAGGGTTTATGTGGGGGAATTTCAGGTCCATTGCCATGGAACCCATTGGCCATATTGCAGGTATTGGGGCGGCCATAAACGGATTCATTTCCACGGTGTTGTCCATTCCCATTGCCACTTTCATCGGAGAATTTGTAAAAGACAGTGTTTGGCCTTTGTTCGCGGGATTGGCCATTTGTGGTCTATGTGCGCTTGCCATTTTTCTTTTGGTGCACAGACCCAAGAAAAAGGTGGCAACGGTTTGATCAACTCCCTTGGGGAAAGAAAACTTCTCCGCTACAGGAATCCGACGTGGCTCCGGTAACAGATTTTAGCACATTGGTTTTGCCTTCTAAACGGAGAACGCTCATCAATGCAAACACCAATGCTTCTTTATAGGCAATAAGGGTCTTAGTGGGTATGACCACTTCAATATTAGGTCCCAATTTTTCTTGAAGGATATCCATGAAAAATTGATTTAGGGCACCGCCCCCTGTAGCTAACAATTTGTTTTGGGGTTTGCTACTGTATTTGTGTACCGAAAAGGCAATCTGCTCGCAATTGTGGTGTATCAGGGTGTGTAATAAATCAATGTTTGCGCTTGTGGAAGCATTGACCAAGGGAATCACTTTTTCTGTGAACCATTCATATCCGGTAGATTTGGGGTAGGGCAAACGGTAGTATTCCAAACTGTTCAACTTCTGTAATAAGCCATGGTCTAATTTTCCGGAACGGGCCAAATTTCCATTCTCGTCGTAGGGGAGCCCCATTTTATGGGTGATGTAATTCAAGGGCATATTGGCCATCCCGATATCATAGGCAATACGTTCATCGTTCTTTTCAAAAGAGATATTGCTGATACCTCCCAAATTCAAGCAAAAATCAAACTCATGGAACAAAAGTCGGTCTCCGATGGGGACCAAGGGTGCGCCTTGTCCCTTTAGGGACACATCTTTGGTACGGAAGTCGCACACCACTTGTTTGCCACTGGTGTTTGCCAGGAATTGTCCATCTCCCAATTGAAAAGTTATCCCATCTTCCGGCCGATGATGCGAAGTGTGTCCGTGGCTGGCAATAAAATCAATTTCTTCCCCCAGTTCGTCAATAAATAGTTTGGATTGTTCCCCTAACCACATACCATAGTCTTTGTGCAATTGTGCATGGTCCGCATCGGACAGGTAAATGGCGTTCTTGAGATATTCCCTCATCTCATCGGAATACGGTACATCCTTGGTCTGCTTTATGGAAAAATTCCAATGACCGTCTTCCTCCCAAATGTGGCAATAGGCCATGTCGAGTCCATCCAAAGAAGTGCCTGACATTAATCCCAATACTTTGTACATGCTCATAGACCAAAAGTTTTAAGTTGGATGGGAAGCGACCCTTTGGCAGGAACTTTTCCCATGAAATGTTGCAAAGCCACTTCCTGGAATTCCGGAAAATCCTGATACATCAAAACGATGTTGGAGGAGTCCCTCAACCCTAAAATATCCAATACATAAGGATTTCCAAACAGATAGAGAAGCACATTTTTATTTGCAATCCACGATTTGATGGTTTCCAAGATCTTTTCATCAAAACCGAACAGATTTTTGGGTTTCACGGCAGGAGGGAAAATAGCTAAGACTACATTTTCTTGATCTGCAATTTGATCATTGATTCGATCTAGGTCCGATGTAATATCCAAAGCCATCGAACCATAAGCGTCCTGCAATCCTTGGGAAAAAAGGTTTTTTTTGGCGTTGCTGAGGGATAGGTTGAGAAAAGGAGAATTCTTTAATGCTCTGCAAGAGCTTGGTGACCCGTACAGTTCGGTTAGGCAATTCTGGGCCACATCCGTATTGATGGAGGCGGCGGTTTCCCAACCAAGACCTTCGGTGGCTGTTGTGTTGGAGAATGCTTTTTCCTTCAACTTCCAGATCCGATGGAAGCTTTCTTCAATTCGTTGTGTTTTTTCCTGTTTTAAAATGGTCTGAATGCCTTCTTTTACATTTTCGCTAAAACAGAGGACATCCATTCCAGCAGCAAAGGCCTTGGCTTCCAAATCCCCTTTCTTGTTAAAGGTTTTGGATACGGCATGCATGTTCAGTGCATCGGAAATGATAACACCCTCAAAACCCATTTGCTCCCGTAACAAACCTGATATGATTTTGTGGGAAGTGGTCGCAGGTCCCTCGTTATCCAATTGCGGAAGTAGCAAATGTCCGACCATAACCGAATCGACGCCTTTTTGTATCAATTGTTGAAAGGGATAGAGCTCGTTTTCTTTTAATTCCTGCAAGGACTTATCGATCACGGGCAATCCTAAATGGGAATCGGTTGCTGTGTCCCCGTGACCTGGGAAATGCTTGATGGAGTTTAAAATTCCGGAATCGGACATTCCTCTAGTGAAAGCTTGGGCTTTGGTAAAAACATCTTCCTTGTCATCCCCAAAAGAACGATAACCGATTACTGGATTTTCAGGATTGTTATTGATGTCCACCACTGGTGCCAAGTTCCAATGGATGCCAGCAGTTAGGCAATCGGAACCAATGGCTTTGCCAATTTGATGGATGAGGTCATCGCCATTCTTTAAGGCTCCCAAGGTGATGGCATAGGGGTATTGTGGCGTATTTTCAATGCGCATGGCCAATCCCCATTCCGCATCAATAGCGATCAAAAGCGGGATTTTGGCCGCTTTTTGGTATCGGGCGATGAGCTGCTTTAAACGGTCGTAACTTTTTTCATTGTGGACAACCGTCTTCTTCCCCTCAAAATTGGTGGCCGCACTGGCACGGCTATGGAAAAAACAAATGGACCCAATATGGTGTTCCGAGATGAGTAGCTCCATTTTTTGGACTTCTTCCTCGGTATCGTTGATAAAGACAGCGGGCATGAACAGTTGCCCCACTTTTTGGGACAACGTAAGCTGGTCTTTTGGGGGCAAGTGAAACTTATTCATCGGTTTCCGCAGTTTTTTTGCCATAATCGGCGGGGTAATCCAAATATCTCAACACGATGAATGCCGGAATGGCAGCGATGACCACCCAAATGAAAAATCCATCGTAACCCAACCATTCCTGAATATAGCCACTGAGCATACCTGGCAACATCATGCCAAGAGCCATAAATCCGGTGGCAATGGCATAGTGGGAGGTTTTGGAAGCCCCATCGGCCACATAAATGAGATACATCATAAATGCGGCAAAACCAAATCCATACCCAAATTGCTCCAAGATCACCGTGCCTACCACAGCATAAATACTGGTACTTTGGGTAATGGCCAAAAGAGCATATAATGCGTTGGGAAGGTTAAGGGCCAAGAGCATGGGGAGCATCCATTTTTTAAGGCCGTCCCGAGAGATTAAAATACCTCCGACGATTCCGCCCAAAGAAAGCATGATGATGCCCACGGTGCCATAAATGGTACCCACCGCTTCCGTGGAGTAGGCAAGACCGCCCACTTCCAATTTATCCAATAGGAAAGGCGAGGCCATTTTTACCAATTGCGATTCGCCCAAACGGTAGGTGAGTATGAACAGCAACACCCACCCAATCTGTTTTTTTTGGAAAAAGGAGGCGAAAACTTCCAAAAAACCGGCCGGTTTGGCTTCCTTTTCACTGGAAGATCCCTCAAACTTTGGAGTGGTGAAGAAATTGGAAATGGTCAGGACCAACATCAATACAGAGGCACTGATCATAGTAAGGGACCACGCTTTTGTATTATCCCCATATTTGTTTTCCAGATAACCTGCAAAGATGACGAGGAGTCCCTGTCCGGTAATCATGGCCAATCGGTAAAACGTGCTTCGTAAGCCAATAAAAAAGGATTGTTTTTTCTGGGTAAGCCCGATCATGTAATAGCCATCGGAAGCGATGTCGTTGGTGGCCGAAGCAAAGGCGGCCATCCAAAAAAAGGACAAGGTGATGGTGAAAAAGGAATTAGAACCCATAAAGAGACCAATTCCCAAAAAGGCCAAGGAAATGACCAGTTGCATCATCAAAAACCATTTGCGTTTGGTGCCGTTGAGGTCCACAATAGGGCTCCATAACGGTTTGATGACCCAAGGCAGGTACAACCAACTGGTGTATAGACCTATTTCTGCATTGCCGATCCCCAACCGCTTGTACATGATCACGGAAACAGTCACCACTAAAATATAGGGGATTCCTTGTGTAAAATACAGGAAGGGAATCCAAAGCCAGGCATTTTTGTCTTTCGGCGCTACATTCATTTGGGATGTTTTAATAGGTTTTGATAAATGCTCCTCTCAGATTTTTCTATGATTTTGGCACCCACCGTTTTTTCGTAATAGGTTGCCGGACCTACCCCTCCAATAATGGCATAGGCATAGCCCATTTCACGCAAGGCCATTAAGGATTTTACAAGCAACACCTTTCCAATATCCTTTTTCCGTTCCGAAGGAAGCACGCCGGTCGGGCCGAAAAAATTCTTGGCGGTACTTTCAAAACAGGCAAAGCCCAGAATGGATTGTTCCCTTTGTGCAATAAAACAGGTTGTGGGAAGGTGGGTGAATGCAGCGGCGGTCTCATCGGCCCAGTTGATACTGAAATTCTCCCGCACCCAATTTACCACGATACTTTTTTCAGGAGGGATGGGCTTTCTGAACACGATATGTTCCTTTTCCAAAAGCTGTTTTTCTGCTTTGGTTATATCGGGTAGGTCCAAAAGTCGTACAAGCATGTCCTGCATGATCAATTCGGTATTAGGTTGAGGGTTTGTAAGGCACTTTCATTTCCGTAGGTGTCCATAATGGTGATTCCCAAGCTCTTTTTGGATTGTTTATTTGGCATCTCAATCTGATAACATTCCGATTTTTTACTTTGTGAAAGATATGCCTTTGCGATAAGTTTGCGTTTAGTACCACGGATTTCGTAAAAATTCAGAAACCTGGGGATACTATCAGTATGGGAAATACAGATATCCAATTGGTCGTTTTGGTTTTTGGCGGATACAATGGCAGGTAATGGAACGGTTCGCTTAATTTTATTCAAGGGACCGGGGTTGTTTGATGGATACCTGTAAAATTTCTTCTCCAGTTTTTGGTTGACTTTTTCATGGGTGCCCATCAATGATTTGGCACTGAAAAAGATATTTCCGTTCACATGATCCAAATTTCTTGAGAATTTGAGCTGTTTGGGGATTTCGTTGTTTTTGGTCCAGGCTTTGTCGCTGTTATTTTTGATTTTATAGGCACCATTCCCTATGTACAGATGGGTGTTGGGCGTGGCATTGTTCCACCACGAAGTGATTTTTTTGTGAGAAGCAACAGAAAAATCCATGCTCCAATATACTTGCGGAGCCAAATAATCCAACCAACCTTTTTGGACCCAAAGGAGGGGGTCGGCGTAAAGATCTTCATAGGTGGTCTGGCCTGCTTGGGTATCCGAACCCTTGGGGTCCGTGCTACGGTTTTTCCATACCCCAAACGGACTAATGCCGAATTGCACCCAGGGTTTTGTTGTTTTGATGGTTTTGTGGACCATTTTAACCAAGGAGTCCACATTGCTTCTCCGCCAATCTTCCAAAGATTGATTGAGCAAACCATTTTCAGAAAAGGTAGTTGCATCTTCAAAAACTTCCCCTTCCACCTTATAAGGATAGAAATAATCATCAAAATGGATAGCATCCACGTCATAATTCGAAACCAGTTCCCTAATGACTTGGTTGAATTTGTTCCGTACTTCCGGAAGCCCAGGGTTGTAGTAGTATTTTTGTCCGTATTTCACCATCCAATCAGGATGTTGGTAAAAATCATGGGTTTTGGCCAAGACAGTGGTGTCCAAATTTACCGTGGCTCGATACGGATTCAACCAAGCATGAAATTCCATGCCATGTTTGTGGGTCTCTTCGATCATCCATTTTAAGGGATGGTCAAATCCTTTTGGGGCTTCGCCTTCTTTCCCCGAAAGATATTTGGACCACGGGGCCGATTCGGTTTCATATAAGGCATCTCCGGCCGTTCGCACTTGGACTATGGCTGTGTTGAAATTTAGTTTCTTATAAAAATCCAGTATGGCAATGAAGTCCTTTTTTTTCTTCTCAACATCATCTTCTGGGTGTTTAGGCCAGTCAATATTGGCCACGGTGGCGATCCATACCCCCCTAAATTCTTCTTTGGGCAACATGGACGTTGCACAGGACAAAAGGAAAATAAAAGGAACGAAATAAAGGATTCTTCTCATAAAGGCGAATAAAAAAGGCCTACGATGTACTAAATGTAGGCCTTTTTAAATAAAATCAATCTATTGTTTAAGATTAGAAATGGTATCGTACAAAGCCTTCCATGGCTTCGTATTCGGCCATACCCAAAGCATTATATCGATTGGCGGTTTCTTTGTTCCTCTGCTCTGCACGCTGCCAAAACTCCCTTTCATCATTGCCGGGGAACATGGCGCTGTCCTTTTGAGATTGATGTTTGAAGATGGCATTTTTCTTTCTTGTCATATCCTTGGGCCCAATGGGTATGGCCATTTCCATGTCCGCAATGTCCCATTCTTGCCAAGCGCCCCTATATAGCCATACATAACAGTTTCTGATCCAATCCACTCTGTCGTCCTTCAATTTTTGTAAGGCCCTAAAAACACTTTCCAAACAGACCCTGTGTGTGCCATGAGGGTCGGAAAGGTCACCTGCGGCAAAAATTTGATGGGGCTTCAATCTGTTCAACAGGTCATAGGTAATCTGGATGTCCTCGTCGGACAGAGGTTTTTTTCTGACGGCTCCGGTTTCGTAGAAAGGAAGGTTGAGGAAGTGTGCGTTATCTTCTTTCACCCCGCAATACCTACAGGCAGCCAAAGCTTCCCCTTTTCTGATAAGTCCCTTGAATTGTTGTACTTCTGGACTATCCACTTCGCCTGGTTTCTTACTGGCCAGGAATTCGCGTACCTCCTTGAATTTCTTTTTAAGCTCTTTGTTTTCTTTTTGAATGTCGGTCGCGAAATCCAAAAAACGGATTACTTCGTCATCAAATACGGCGATGTTTCCTGAAGTTTGGTAGGCTACATGCACATGATGCCCTTGATCTACCAGTCTTAGCAAAGTGCCACCCATGGAAATAACATCATCATCAGGGTGCGGACTGAAGATGAGCGAAGTTTTTGGATATGGCTCGGCTCTCTCCGGTCTTTGGCTATCATCCGCATTGGGTTTTCCTCCAGGCCAACCCGTAATGGTGCGTTGCAGTTCATTGAACACATTAAGGTTGATTTGTTCGGCAGAACCAATTTCTGCAATCAAATTACCCATTCCATATTCATTGTAATCCTCATTGGTCAATTTCAAAATAGCTTTGTCCAACTTTTCGGAAAGCCAGATAGCGGCACTCTTGATGAGTTTGTCGTTCCACTCACATTCCGTAACCAACCATGGGGTCTTTATTCTGGTCAAGTTGGAAGCTGCGGCGCTATCCACTACAAAATCACAATTCTCATGGTGTTGTAGGAAAGTAGCCGGTACAGACTCTTTGATCTTGCCCTCAACCGCTTGGTATATGATGTTTGATTTTCCCTCTCCCCAAGCCATCAAGATGATTTTTTTGGCTCCCATGATGGTTCCAACTCCCATGGTAATGGCCCTTTTGGGAACATTTTCTTCCCCGAAGAAATCACTGGCAGCATCCAAACGGGTAACCCTGTCCAAACGGACCAAACGTGTTTTGGAGCTCAGCGAGGATCCAGGTTCATTGAACCCGATATGCCCAGTTCTACCAATTCCCAGAATTTGGATGTCGATTCCCCCAACATTTTGGATTTTTTCCTCGTAGTCCGCACAATATTTCCTGACATCATCTTTGGACAGGCTTCCGTCCGGGATATGGATGTTGTAAGGTTCAATGTCGATATGGTCAAATAGGTGTTCGTTCATGAAACGCTTATAGCTGTGGATGGAACTTGGATCCATCGGAAAGTATTCGTCCAAATTGAAGGTGACCACGTTTTTGAAGCTCAACCTACCTTCTTTGTAAAACTGTACCAAGTAATCGTACACTTTTGTAGGGGTGGATCCAGTGGCCAAGCCAAGCACTGCTTTTTTGCCTTGTTCTTGCTTTTGTTTGATGAGGCCGGCAATTTCATTGGCAACATACCATGATGCACTTTCCGAATCTTGATAAATATGGGTGTTTACCTTTTCAAACTTTACGGTTTCTGCATCTATGGGCTCGTGTTTTAAGGGATTTTTAACCAATTCTTGCATGTTTTGTCGGGATTAAGGGTTTAAAACTCGACAAATATAATTAAATATTGCTGTTTTTTGCAATATATTTGCTGTTTTGTGCTTTTTTAATCAAAAGTTAACATTGGTTTGAAAGTAAACGGCATAATCTGGAATTGTTTTCTACTTTTGATTTTGAACCCAAACAAGAATTTGATGCTCAAGGAAGAACGACAACATGCCATCCTTAATGAAGTGGAACTCCACAATAGGGTGCTATTGACGGATTTGGCCGAGAAACTGGATGTGTCCATTGATACGGTCAGGAGGGATGTCAAGGAATTGGATGCTGAGAATCTGCTGACGAAGGTGCATGGCGGGGCGGTATCATTGGGTTTTGTCAACCATAGTCCAGCCAGGAGTAACGTTTATGCCCTGGATAAGAAAGTGGGCATCGCCAAAAAAGCATCAACATTGCTAAGAAATAACAGTGTGATTTTGATCGATGGAGGGACCACTTGTTTGGAATTGGCCAGATTGTTGCCGACCAACATTAAGCTGACCTGTTTTACCCTCAGTCTTCCCGTGGCCATGGAATTGTTGGGCAAACCCAATGTGGAAACCATATTTATTGGGGGTACACTTTCCAGGGATTCACAGATTGCCGTGGGAGCCAATACCATAAATGCATTGGCGCAGATCAAGGTGGATTATAGTTTCATTGGGACCGGATATGTGGACGCGGAGTTTGGGTTGACCGAGTTTGATTGGGAAGTGGTACAGACAAAAAAAGCGGTGATCAATGCTTCCAAGAAAACGGTACTTTTGTGCATATCGGAAAAATTGAATTCGCAGCATCGTTTCAAGACCTGTGATTTGAATGTAATTAGTACCATGGTGACCGAACTAGAACCTTGGGACAAGAAGCTCGATGCATTTAAGAATATGAACATACAATTATTGTAGGAGTGGTGGAAAAGCACATTAAGATAACGGAGAAACCATCTTTGTACGACCGATTGGAGGAGATGGATGCGTTGGAGATCGTGGCCAACATCAATAATGAGGATAAGAAAGTGGCCCATGCCGTGGAAGAGGTATTGCCCAAAGTGGCCCTTGTTGTTGAAGAAACCGCAAAGCGCTTTGAAAAGGGAGGTCGTTTGTTCTACATAGGAGCAGGTACAAGTGGTAGGTTGGGTATTTTGGATGCTTCAGAGATTCCACCCACCTTTGGGATGCCCTACGATCGTGTGATTGGTTTGATTGCAGGGGGTGACAGTGCCATTCGCAAGGCTGTGGAATTTGCCGAAGACGATACAAAGCAGGCTTGGAAAGATCTTCAGGAGTATGACATCAATGACAACGACGTTTTGGTTGGTATTGCCGCATCGGGAACCACACCTTATGTATTGGGCGGTATAGCAGATGCCAAAGCACACGGTATCTTGACGGCCGGTATTACAAACAATCCTGGGTCGCCGTTGGCTTTGGATTCGGATATTCCTATAGAAATCAATGTAGGGCCAGAGTTCCTCACGGGAAGCACCCGTATGAAAAGTGGTACAAGCCAAAAACTGGTGCTCAATATGATATCTACAGGACTCATGATCCGTATTGGGAGGGTGAAGGGTAATAAAATGGTGAACATGCAACTCAGCAATACCAAATTGGTGGATCGCGGAACCCGATACATTATGGAAGAGTTGGGCTTGAGCTATGAAGAGGCGGAAAATGCCCTTAAAAAGTATGGCTCCGTTAAACTGGCCGTTGATGCCCTAAAATAAGTCTAGGGCTATTTAGGGACCAATTTGACAATGCCTTTGCCTTCAATACCTACATAAATGTAGCCATCGGGTGCTTGGCGAACATTTCGGACCCGACCCATGCCATCCAATAACTTTTCCCGATAGACGACCTTGTTATTCTTGAGTTCCAATCGTTCCAAATATTGAAAGGCCAGTGATCCAACCAATAGATTTCCTTTCCATTTTGGATATTTGTTAGAGGTTACAAATGTCATCCCAGAGGGAGCAATAGAAGGCGTCCATTGATAGATGGGTTGTTCCATACCGGGTTTGGAGGTCTCGTCGGTAATTTTTGTTCCACTATAGTTGATACCGTAAGTGATGACCGGCCATCCATAGTTTTTTCCTTTTTGGATGATATTGATCTCGTCACCACCCCTAGGGCCATGTTCATGCTCCCAAAGCACTCCCGTTTCTGGATGGAGCGCCAAACCTTGGGGGTTTCGGTGTCCATAACTGTAAATGGCCTTTTTGGCACCATTGTTTCCTACAAAAGGATTGTCTTTTGGAATGCTGCCATCGTCATTGATCCTGTAAATTTTTCCACCGTCCCTTTTAATGTCCTGCGGATTCACGTCCCTGTCGCCCCGTTCCCCAATGGAAAAGAAAAGATGGCCGTTACGATCAAATTCCAACCTAGAACCAAAATGTTGCCCGCGGGTAGAGTTGGGGACAGCTTTGTACAATACTTGTTGGTCCACAAGCTTATTATTGGAAAGTTTGGCACGCATGATGGCCGTGTTTCCGCCTTTTTCATCACCATCACTGGAGGCATACGAAAAATAGATCCAACCATTTTCCTTGTAATTGGCATGTAGTTCAATATCCAATAATCCCCCCTGACCACGATTGTATACTTCTGGAACATTCCCAATTTCTATGTTTTTTCCTGACTTGTGCAAAATCAATTTTCCTGATTTCTCCGAGATAAGGATTCCACCATTTGGAAGAAAAGCCATGCCCCAAGGGTTCTGGAAACCTTCAACTACGGTTTCTACAGTAAAATCAAGGGTTTTGGGAAGATTTATGCCATTATCTGGCTGTTGCGCGCAGGATGTACTAAGCAGTACAACGAAAAAATAGGCAATTGACAGACTTTTTTTCATAGTTTTACGTTGAAATAACAGATTTTATAGATAAACGGTTGCTTTTTGGTAATCGGGTGTGTTGAAGATAAAGAGATTTTTATAAGAATAGATAATTACTTTATAGAATATTAAGGTCCCAAATCTGAAATATTCTCCTAACAAGACTTAACCCTATGCTCCCACAGAAAACAAGGCATTTGCTATATGTCGTGTTGTTGGTGTTCATATCAATCTTCGGTTCCACGGTATTAGCAAAAACAGGTGTCAACAGGATACTGACCAGAGTGGTATCCTCCATCACCGAAGCAGTTACAGAAGAAAATGCATCGGTCGGTACGACCGAAGCCCCCACGGAAACCGGGGAAGATTTGTTCCCGACCAGTACGATGATGTTTGCGACCATAATTGTTGGTGCAAATGAAGAAGTGGTGTGTCCCAACGACGGCAGCACATTGGCTAAATTCTTTTTGTGCGGGACCAGTGACATCCGAACCATTTCCCTTTCCCAATCAGGAAGTACCTACCAATGGCAGAAATTGGATCCAAATACCTGTGCTGCCACGGTTGTTGATGATTGTCCTACCATTAATGGAGCCTGTACTTGGAATACAGTGGGTACCGGGGCAACTTATAACCTTTCTACCGCAGGCGAGTTTAGGGTACGGGTAAATTCAGGTCAGTACTATTACTTTAAATCCACACTCAACCCATTGGATCCCCAATTGATTAAGGAAGATATCATCTGTGGAAATCCAGGTAGGGTAGAGGTGACCAACGTACCCGCTGGTTACGAATACAGTTTGAACAGTCCATCTGGACCTTACCAAGACACTCCCTATTTTGACATTGCTTCTCCTGGCGACTACAGGGTCTATGTGCGTTTGAAAAACGTTTCAGCAAGTGCTTGTGTGTTCCCTTCCAACTTGGTGACCGTAGGTGATTTGGATATCAATGTAGATGTTACGGCAAATGATATTTTGTGTAGTGGGGAGTTGGGCAGCATCGATGTGCAGGTTTCTGGCGTCCCCGGGTTTTATACCTATCGATTGGTGAAAAATGGGGTTACTGTGGATACTTTTGGCCCTAATGGAGCCGATACCTATACCTTTGCCAATGTAAGTCCAGGAACTTACAGCATCAGGGTGGAGACCAATAATTGTTCTGAAACCGTTACAAATGATGTTAATGGTGATCCAATCGTAATCGGTGGAGGAATCAGTCCTTTGGCCGTTTCGGCTACGGCTTCTGACAGTTTTGGCTGTGGGGCCACATCCGTGAATGTGAATCTGACCACTTCGGGAGGTACGGCACCGTATCGTTATAGTGTGGATGGCGCTCCATTTAGTTCACCTTACTCTGGTGCCACAAGTTTTTCAGTTACCTCAGCAGGAACCTATTCTATTTTGGTGGAAGATGCCAACGGCTGTCAACGAAGCGCTTCCGTGGACGTTCAGGATATTCCGCCACCCGTTTTCAACATAGTGGAGCAAGATGCCAATTGCGGTGGAGCCAATGATGGTAGGGTTACCATTAACGTGACCAACGGCTACGGTTATGAAATTGAATATAGTATCAACAACGGAGCTACTTTTCAGATAAGTAATGTGTTTTCCAACTTGGCTCCAGGTTCTTATAATGTCGTTTTGAGGTATGAACAGGATTCTTTTACCTGTACCACGACACCTCAATCGGCAACCATTGGCACCCCATCGACCATTACGGCAACGGCTACGCCAAATACTATTCCTTCCTGTACCAATGAAACGGGTGGACAGATTACGATTTCTGGGGTATCCGGTGGTACGGCGCCCTATGAGTACAGTATTGGTTCCGGTTTCGGCACTAATCCTGTATTTCCGAATTTGGGTGTGGGGACCTATACGCCTATGGTTCGAGATGCCAATGGTTGTGTGCAGACCCTTCCTGATGTGGTGTTCAACGCATTGAACAAACCAACGGATCTTGCTTTCAGTATTTCAAGTTTGGATTGTATCACCACCACCGCCTCTGTTGATGTTGCGGTAACCGGGGGTACGGGTCCTTACACTTATGAAATCATTGCACCAACAGCTAGCGCCATCAATAATGGCAATAACAGCACCTTTACTGGATTGGGATTGGGTACTTACACCTTTAGGGTGACCGATACCGAAGGTTGCTCCTACGATGAAAATTATGCCATTACCGATATCAGCTCCATTGGTGTTGCCGCCCAACAGACCAAGGTGGTTACCTGTGTAGGCGATTCGGATGGCGAAGGCCGCTATTTGGTGGATGGATTTAATTCAACCTACAGCTACAGTATCGATGGTGGACCAGTTTTTACAGGACAAAGTAGTGGTATAGTGCCCTTAACGGGATTATCCGCAGGAAGTTATGTGATTTCCGTTACCGATGAAGAAACCAATTGTACCGATACGGCTACTTTGGTCATCGAAGAACCTTCAACGGCTTTTGCCATTTCCAGTTTGGATGTTACAGCCATGAGCTGCCAGAATGGAAATATTGGTGCCGTGCGCATCAACACTATTGGAGGCTGGGGAGGAAATCGCTATACCTTGATCCAACCCGATAGTTCCGTGCGTGGACCTAAAAATGGTAGCACATTCTCCAATCTATCACAAGATGGAACCTATCAAGTTAGCGTTACCGATGCCAACGGATGTACGGTTACCGATAGTTTTACCTTGACCCGTTTGGATGCCCCAACCTTGACGCTTGACAATGGAGCTTCGGATTTCTGTTATGACAATTTCACGGCCTCTACCTTGGTGGTCAACGCTACAGGAGGATTGGCGCCATATCAATATCGAATCAATGGTGGAGCTTTGGGAGCGAGTAACAGTTTTTCTGGACTAACTCCAGGCACCTATACTATTGAAGTGGTGGATGCCAACGATTGTAGGGACACGGTTACGGCTACCATTCAGCCTCAAGTTATTGCAAATGCCATTACCATTCAAGAGTTGGATTGTGCGGGACCTCCGGGACAGATTCAGGTGAATATCAGCAATGGATATACCTCTGGAGGGAATTATGATATTTATGAGGTGAGTATCAACGGGGCGCCTTATACTTCTGACAATAACAATATTACGGGAACGTCGTTTGTGTATAGCATACCCAATGATGGCTCCATTATTTCGGATACCACTTTTCAGTTCTTGGTGACAGATAGCAGGGGATGTACCACGGAATCCAATATTGTGACCATTTCTCCGCCGGAGACCATTGCTGGTTCGGCCGTGGGAATTGATACCCAGTGTGGTGACAATACGAGCGGTATCGTACAATTGATTCCGGATACCACCCAAGGGGTGCCCCCTTATGAATTCAGTAATGACAATGGGGCAACTTTTGGAACGCAAAACTTCTTTTCAGGTTATGGACCTGGTACCCATGGTGGTTTTGTAATCCGTGATAGCAGGGGGTGTGTAAGCCCAGAATACACCGTAACCATTGGGGCCAGTGACCCCTTGGATGCAACAGTGACCCCAACGGATGCCATATGTTCGTCAGGTGCTGTGAATGGTTCCATTTCAACTACCATCAACAATGGAGTGGCACCATTTGATTATATTCTGTTGGATGTTGCCGGCAATTTGGTAGCCTCCTCCACGGGAACAGCAAGTACTACCGTGAATTTTCCAAACCTTCCCATGGGAAATTATACGGTGGTGACCACCGATGCCTCCGGGTGTGAAGATCGTGATGAAGTGGTCATCGATCAAAATCAATTGGATTTGATTCCTTTGGATCCCAATCCTTCCATTTGTTCGGATACTACCTTCCCTTATCGTGTTCAAGCCACTGGGGGAACCGCACCATACGAATTTAGATTGGTTGGGGAGCCAACCTTCAATCCAGCTACTTCTGGAGGGGACATCTATGATTTTACCGGTCAAGTGGTCCCTGGTGTCACCTATTTTGTGGAAGTGAGGGATGCCAATGGATGTACCTATATTGAAGAGATTGATCCAATTCCCGCTCCAAACCCAGTGGCGGTGGTAGCCACCACTACGGCGGCATCCTGTAATGTCTCGGGTAGTGGTTCCATCGATTTTGAGGTGAGTGGAATATCCGGAGCAGGGAATTTTACGCTCACTTTACAAAATACTGACACTGGCGCAATTGTTTCTGGACCTACTGCCCATACAGGCGAAACAATACCATACAGTGGTACCTTTAACGGATTGGCCCCAGGTAACTACCAAATAGTGGTACGCGACGATGTAAATGGTTGTAGTGGAAGTACCTTGGTCTTTATTGGCTTTAGTTCACCTTCCATTGCCATTGATAATTTTGTGGAAGCGACCTGTAATGCAGGGGCTTTGGTCACTGTTAGGGGATTCGGGGGAACGGAACCGTTCAATTATGCCTATGTGCCATCAGGAAGCCCGGCACCCACTGTTTTTGCATCGGCGACCACTTTTGAAATTCCGGGACCCTATCCTACCGATTATGATTTCTATGTTCAGGATGCCAATGGTTGTACCGCTCTAACTACGTTGACCGTGACCCAAGAAGCGGGAGTGCCTAACCCGGTTATCAACGTAGTGAACCAGTGTACCGCAACCAGTGGGTACCAAATCAATATGGTTTCTCCTTTATCTACAGGGTCAGGGCTGCCCGAAGAAACCTTCCAGTACAATATTGGTAGCGGATTCCAAACGGCCACCACTTTTACCGTGCCTAACCCTGGAACCTATTTGATTACTGTTAGGGATGGCAATGGTTGTACCAATACCGTCACAGCGGAAGTATTCGATTTCTTTGCCATTACGGCGGATGCGACCTCGTTTCCAACCTGTAATGCAGGGGATGGAGTAATCACGGTGAACACCACTGGAGGTAGTGGTAATTTTGAGTTTCAGCTACGGGATGCCAATACCTTGGCCAATATTGGTCCGGCACAGAGCTCCAATGTTTTCAATAGCGTATTGCCAGGGGATTATAATATTTTGGTTACCGACCTAAGTTCCAATACCTTCCCATTGTGTTCCGATGAAGCCATCGTGAATGTATCTACGGTCAACAGTCCGATCATTACGGCCACGCCAAGTAGTGATGTCACTTGCTATGGATCGAACAATGGGACCATATCAGTGGAACTGCAACCGGGTAGTGATACCGATACTCCACTGAGCTATATTCTGTATGACGGTTCTGGGTCAACTATCGTGGCGGGACCCCAAGGTTCCCCCGTTTTTGATGACCTTCCACCCAATACCTATCAAGTGGAGGTGGTTTCGGATAGAGGCTGTACCGATCGTTCTTCCGATATCATCATCATAGAACCTGCAGATTTAACCGTTACTGCGGTCAATACACAATTTACGTGCAACCCATCCAGTAACCAGTTCAGTACGGCAACCATTACCGTTTATACGGATACCAATGGGGATGGAACAGGAACCGCAACGGGAACAAGTCCTTACACCTATAGCATGAATGACGGTACGCCACAATTTGATGGTACCAATTTCCAAACCAGTAATACTTTTGAGGTCATTGATAACGGTACCAACCAGACCATTATTTTGACCGCAAGAGATCAAAACGGATGTGAGCAGACTTCCACAGTGACCATCGATACTCCAACGGATATCACTTTTAGTTACAATGTAAACCAAATTACTTGTGATGCTTCAGGTACGGGTGTCGCTCCGGGTTCCATTGATATCATCATAAATGAAGGCCCTGGAAACTATGAGGTGGAAATCTTGCCATTGGGCTCGGAACCTGCAAGAAGTTCAGGAGGGACCGATCGTGTTACCTGGGACATTGCGACTCCCGGAGACTATATTTTTGCTGTTACCGATATAGGCAGTGGGGGATGTTCCTATTTGACCGCCACCATCAACATGCCCGAATATAACAACATCGAAGGGGTCATTGCCGAGGTTCAACCTGTTACTTGTTTTAATGGAAATGACGGGGTGATCAGTCTACAGATCAACAATTATAGTGGGGTGTATAATTATGAAGTATTCAGCAGAAATAGTTCAGGAGTTGAGACTTCTACTGGTGTGACGGGTACTTTTGATACCAATGCGCCCATAAATACCCCAGAATTAATCACTAATGTGCCCGCAGGTAATCTTGTAGTGCATATTGAGGCGATGGATTCCCCATTCTGTGATGAGGTCAGTAATGTGGTTACGGTCAGGTCTCCGGATAGGGCACTTACCGTAAGTGCTGTCCAAACCTCTCCAGTGACCTGTAATGTGCCCGGTTACGGTGAAATTACCGTGGCTGGCGATGGCGGTTGGGGAACCTATCAGTACCAATTGATGGATTCCGGAGGAAACATTTTGGTGGATTACCCGAATACCAATCCGGTATTTGAAAATCTATCGACGGACACCTATACCATTAATGTGAGGGATCTAAGGGGGTGCGAATCATCTACCAACATCAATCTACCATTGCCAACACCGATTGCCGCGGATATCCAAATCGTACAGCAACTGGCATGTAACAATGATAATAATGGTATCATAGAAGCATATAATGTAGGTGGAGGACAAGGCCCCGGCAATTATCTGTACCAATTGAACCGGATTACGGATGGTACCAATAGTGGTCTTCAGACAACTCCAACATTTGCCAATTTGTCGGCAGGGGATTACACCATCACCATTTTTGATGGTTGGAACTGTAGTTATACCACGGTTCCGATTACCGTTCAGGATCCAGAAATTGTGGTGGCGGAATTGGTGGAACTTCAACCTCCGGGTTGTGGGGATTTGGGTAGAATGGAACTTATGGTCACCAATCCGGAAGCGGGAGTGGATTATTTCTACCGCAGATCGGGGACCTCTGACCCCTTTGTACCGTTCGGTGCGGGAATGACCAGTGTGGAAATTGCAGCCGATATTACCCTGGACCCAGGGCCATTCCAATATGATGTGCAAAATTCCAACGGTTGTCCATTCGAAAGATCGAACCAGATTTCATTGGATCCTGCTGCACCTTTGGTCATTGCCTTGGACTTGACCAATGCGACCATCAATTGTGCCGGGGAAGCGACCGGAATCATCCGTTCAGAAGCCTTTGGCGGTATAGGAAGTTATGTGTATACCTTGGTGAATTCGAATACCGTGCCACCCAATGCATCTACTATTGTTCGTCCTGCCCAAGCTTCCGGTATCTTTAGGGAATTGAACCCGGGAACCTATTATGTATATGCGGAAAGTGGAGGATGTACCGCCATTTCGGACCCCATCGTCATCGACCCAAAACCACCATTGGTGTTGGAGTATTTGGAAGCTGTACCAGTAATGTGTGCGGGAGACGCCAACGGACAGATCATTATTGAGGCGAGTGGAGGTACAGGAGCCATTAGATATTCCATTTCGGACAACTTGAGTGAATTTTTTGAAGGGAATGATCCAAATAATCCGAACAGAAGAACGTTCACGGATTTACCACCAAGAACCTACGATATCATCATTCAGGATGATTTGGGTTGTACTATTACCAGAACGGTGGAGATAACCCAGCCCATGGAATTGTTGGCAGGGGTAATTTCAACCACACCCGAAACCTGTATGGGCGATGGTGATGGCACCATGACCCTTCAGGTAACAGGGGGAACAGCTCCGTATTTTACCAGTGTGAATTCTGCCGACGATGCCGATTTTGTACAAAATGATACCATGTTCTTTGACAACCTGCAAGGCGGGGAAACCTATGTGGTTTTTGTTCGGGATGCCAATGGATGCCAGACCAATGTAATTGCGGAAATCGGTATTGGAGTGGATATTGTGGCCGAACCCGTTGTGGAATATGGATGTGAAGGAATATTCCCGAATAGTACCACTACCATCAACATTGCGGATAGTTCACAACTTTCGGACCTCTTATTTTCGTTGGATGTGGATGATGTTCAATTGGCGACTGACCAAAGAACCTATGGAGATTTGTCACCAGGGGAACATACGGTATATATTTATCATGCAAACGGATGTGTGACTTTCGTGGAGTTTGAGATCGACGCCTATGAACCGTTGACCTTGGAAGCCATAAAAACTGGGCCTAATGAAGTAACCGCAATGGCCACGGGAGGATTTGGAGGATATGAATATTTCTTCCAAGGGGAATCCTATGGGGAGGTGAATGTCTTCAATATCAATGTGGATTCCAACATCAACATCATGGTCCGGGACCAAAATGGATGTGTGGCCAATCTGGTGATGCCATTTAATTTTGAAGGAATGCCTGAAATGCCGAATTTCTTTACTCCCGATGGTGATAACCTAAATGATTATTGGTACCCGGAAAATCGAGAGTTTTTCCCGGATATTGATGTCATCATTTATGACCGATATGGCCGGGTAGTGGCTCGATTGGACCAAGTGAAGAAATGGGACGGAAACTATGAGGGCAAACCGTTGCCCACAGGGGACTATTGGTATGTGGTTAATGCGAATGACAGGGAAAAACAGCGCTTTGTAGGGCATTTTACCCTATATCGTTAAAGGGTTTAAGTGTTGACAACCAAGAGGATATCTTAATACAAAATATAAATCCCTGTTCATGTGCAAGAATGGGGATTTTTAGATTTGTAAAAGTTGCAAGGGGAGTAGGTTAAATATCATCAAAATTTATATTTTTGCAATCCATTTTCGGGATGTGGCGCAGTCTGGTAGCGTACACGCATGGGGTGCGTGTGGTCGCTGGTTCGAATCCAGTCATCCCGACGAACCATGGTTTTATGACACTAAGTAAAACCTTAATTAATTGAAAACCAGAAAATTAATTTTTTCTGGTTTTTTTTATTTCCATCTGAAACCATCGGTGAGGATGTCCTATAGAGTGTCCTATTTTTGTCGGGAAAAATTCCCTAAATTGTACTTCCATTATTGATTTTTCGTGTGATTTGACTTTCGCTTCAACCAATGTTTCACTTAAAGCGAGAACACATGAATACCTCTAACTCCTTCAGTATCAGTTTTTGGCTGAAAAAATCAGGAAGAAAAAAAGATGGACGGTTTCCAATTTATGTCCGGATCAGATGTAAAGGAAAAAATGCAGATCTCAGTGTCCATAGATCAACTTTTGAAGAACGATGGTGTCCTATTTTGGGAAAAATGGACCATAGGGCCAGTGAATCCGTTGTTGTAAACAAATATCTGGACGACGTCCGTGCAAAGTTGCTGGAATGCCATCGGCAACTTAGTGCCGAGAGTAACTTTATAACGGCACAATCCATCAAGCTTCGATATCTGGGAAAGGACAAGGTGATGCTCACCCTATTGGACCTTTTGGAGTACAACCGAACCTATGAGTTGCCCAAACTGGCCAAAGGGACGGTCAAGAACTATTCCTCCACAGAGACCTACCTGAAACGCTTCATTGCCAAAAAATATCGGGTACCCGATATTGGGCTGGCCTCGATAGACTATGCCTTTTTGATCGAGTTTGAAAACTTCCTGCGGAACTGCGAACCCATCAAATCGTTCCAGACATTGAACAACAACGGTATCATGAAACATATGCTGCGGTTCAAGAAATTGGTGACCATGGCCTATAAATTTGATTGTATCCCCAAGAATCCCTTCAATCTGTATAAAGTGAAAATGGAGGATTATGACAGTGCTTTCTTGGAAGAGGAGGAAATTCTGGCGCTGGACCAATTGGAATTCGAGGAAAAGGGCATGGAACTGGTCCGGGATATTTTCCTTTTTGCCTGTTATACCGGACTCAGCTACATAGAGATCAAACTTCTCAATCCCAATGGTATCGTATCCGGCATCGACGGGGAACTCTGGATCGATGTAAAACGCCAAAAGACCAAGACCGAAGTGAAGGTTCCCCTATTGCCCAAAGCCAAGAAAATCTTGGAGAAGTATGTGGATTTTCCCAAAAATGAAAATACCGTTCTTCCAGTGTATTCCAATCAAAAGGTGAACCAATACCTAAAGATCATTGCACAAAGGGCAAATATTGATAAGCACCTAACCTTCCATGTGGCCAGACATACCTTTGCAACGACAATCACCTTAATGAACGACGTGCCCATTGAGACCGTTTCCAAACTCCTCGGGCATACCAAGCTTTCAACGACCCAAAAGTATGCTAGGGTCGTGGAAAAGAAAATCAGCAAGGACATGGCCCAGTTGAAGGAGAAATTGGGAAGCGGGCAAAGTAAAGCGAACGACAATTCGGAATATCCGACCCTAAAGATTATCAGGTAATGTGACCCAGGGCTTGATATTGTTCTTTTGCCACCCATTTATTTTAGAGTTTGCTAAAATAATAAATTACTGTAACTTCGTAGTATGGATAAGAACATATGCATACGTTTGGAGGCGGATGCCAAACAGATAATGGAATGCAGGGAAACTATGCAAAATTTGGAAAATTCCATGGACTCCCTTTCAGGGATAATGAATTTAATGGGCAATCCGGTTCGGCTTAAGATTCTCTACCTTTTGAACCAAGAGCAACGCTTATGTGTCTGTGACCTTAGTGATATACTGGAAATGAATGTATCCGCAATTTCACAACATTTGCGCAAGCTCAAGGACAGAAATTTGATCACATCCCAAAAGGAAGGCCAGATGATCCATTATTCCTTGGTGACCGATCATTCGCCGTTACTTTTTCCAATTTTTGACCTGCTCGATAAAAAAGAACAAATAAAACCAGTAAACCATGAATAACAAGAAAACCTTAATGGGATCTTCCATTATTTTGGCCATGGCCACCTCCCTTTGTTGCATAGGACCACTTTTGGCCATTGTGGCCGGAACATCTGGCCTGGCGTCCAATTTTAAGTTTTTGGAACCGTTCAGACCGTATTTGATCGGAATTACGGGTTTGGTTTTGGTAGTGGCGTGGTACCAACAGTTAAGGACAGTCGCCAAAAAGGAAATAGACTGTGCATGCGATACGGACGAAAAGCCGGCCTTTTGGAAGGGTAAAATTTGGTTGATGACCATCACGGTCTTTGCCTTAGCGATGCTTGCCTTTCCCTATTATGCCCAATCTTTGTACCCGAAACAGGAAGCCAAGGGTCAAACGAACTTTTTTGCGAGCCAAGATGTCAAGGAAATCAATATTCCGGTCGTGGGAATGACATGCAGTGGGTGCGAGGCACATATTGAACACGAGGTCAATGGACTTGATGGGATCATCATGGTCAAGGCAGATTACCAAAAAGCCAATGCACAGATAATGTACGATCCCGCCAAAACCACCAGGGATGCTATCGTGAACGCCATTTTGAAAACCGGATACACCATAAAGGACCAGTGATAATGGATATCAATCTGTACTCTACAATTACCTGTCCGCATTGTGGCAATTCCAAAGAGGAAAAGATGCCTACGGATTCTTGTCAGTTCTTTTATGAATGTGAAAATTGCGGCTCCATTCTAAGGCCCAAAAATGGCGATTGTTGCGTGTATTGTTCCTTTGGTTCGGTGGCCTGTCCCCCCATTCAGGCAACATCCGGATGTTGTGGTACATGACCAAGTGACCCTGAAAATTTGTAAAGCCTTGGTTTGAACCTAAGTATTTTTATCGAAAATCTTTTTATGTTGAATCAATATATTGTAATATTGCGATAAAATAATGATATGGGACTGGCAAAGACCGAAATATTTACCGAAAACCAGAATGAGCTCGCCCTCATCGGTAAGGTATTTGCCCATCCCGCCCGGATTGCCATATTGCAGCACCTCTTCAAGGTCAAGGCCTGTGTCTGTGGTGACCTTGTGGACGAGATAGGACTGGCACAGCCTACGGTTTCACAACACTTGAAGGAACTCCGGAACATGGGACTCATCAAGGGCGATGTGGAGGGCACCAGTGTCTGTTACTGTGTCAATGTGGCAAATTGGAACGAAATGAAGGATAAGTTCAAGGCATTCCTCGATCAGGGGATTGAACTGGACCAAGAGTGCTGTTAGTATTTTTTTGAACCCATTAATCGTTTTATTGCGATTAACTAATAAACTGAAACCATAAAATAGAAACCATGAAAACAAAAATGATCCTAACCATGGCACTGCTGCTGTTGTGCCTCCCATTGACCACACATTCCCAGGAACTGAGGGGAAAGATCCAACGCTCCGTAAAGGAACTGAAGACCGTTTTTCCCCAGATACCCAAAGAAAAGATCCAGCTTTTGGACCAACTCGCCGCCAGAATGGTGTCCAATATGGGGGAGACCCCTTATACCGTTGTATTTGTGGACCAGGACAATGACGATATGGGCCAATTGGCCATGATCTGGCTCAGGACGGGCCTTATGTACTACGGATTATATGACAGGTTCAAGGTGGAATCCGCTGGTCTGGATACCGCCAATGAGACCCTTCCCGGTCTGGCCCTGCTGAAGAACGATGGGTTCAGGGTCTCCAATGCGCAGGGCGAATCCCTGTTCACGTATTCGGTCCGCTATGGCTCCGATAGTTGGACCATCAACAGAAAGACCCTCGAATCCTTACATTTGGACGAGGACAGCAGTGTCAAGGTATATGTACAGGATGGGCTGACGGACCGAAATGCAGAGGTCCTTTTTGAAAACAAGGCCGTCATCGCGGGGGAAATGATCTATGTCGCCACCCAGGTCGATGCTATTATCAAAGCTAAAATGAACAATCCATGAAATTATCAGAAGTAAAAGAAGTACTGTCCCGATTGGAAACCCTTGGCTTCCAATTGCCCACCGGGGAAATGGTCCCCGGACATTTCCATGTCACCGAAGTGGGGAAGATTCACAAACACTTTATAGACTGCGGGGGAACCGTGCGCCATGAGGAAGTGGTCAGTTTCCAACTGTGGGAGGCCAACGACTATGACCACAGGTTGCATCCCGAAAAGTTGGTTCATATCATCGAACTGTCCCAAAAGGTATTGGAAATAGAGGACTCACTGGAAGTCGAAGTGGAATACCAGGGCACCACTATCGGAAAATATGGCCTTGCCTTTGATGAAGGGCATTTTCTGTTGACCACCAAGATGACCGACTGCCTTGCCAAGGACCAGTGTGGGGTCCCCGAAAAGAAACCAAAGGTAAGACTGTCCCAATTGAAAAGTGAGCCCTGCTGTTCCCCGGACGGCAATTGTTGCTAAATCTTAATTCTATATAATGACTACGACCACAACTAGCCTGTTCCCTGAAATAGCGGGATTCATCACAACCTTGAAACTGGATGCCGTTTCCCCGGAGCGTAGGGAAATCCTTGATCCCCTTGCCGGGTTCATACAGTCGAAAGTTTCCGAAGATCAGGAAATACGCCTGAATTTCATTTGCACCCACAATTCCAGGAGGAGCCACCTGTCACAGATATGGGCACAGGCCATGGCTTTCCATTTCAACATCAAGAACGTATTTTGCTATTCGGGGGGGACCGAAGCCACGGCCCTGTTCCCGATGGTGGCGGAAACCTTGGGGAAACAAGGGTTCCAGATCCAACAGCTTTCACAGGGACAAAATCCTGTCTATGCCATCAAATATGCGGAAAATGCCCATCCGGTGATCGGGTTCTCCAAGAAAATGGACGATGCCTTCAACCCCAGTTCCGGCTTTGGGGCCATCATGACCTGTGATTCGGCCAATGAGGCCTGTCCCTTTGTGCCCGGTGCGGAAAAGCGCATCCCCATCACCTTTGAGGATCCCAAGGCCTTTGACAATACCCCGCAACAGGCCGAGAAATACCTTGAAAGGAGCATACAGATAGCAACGGAACTTTGGTATGTATTTTCACAGATCAAATCATAACACATGGCAGTAAAAAAATTGAGCTTTTTGGACAGGAACCTTACCCTTTGGATCTTTATCGCCATGGCGGTAGGGGTCGGTATCGGTTACTTCTTCCCGTCCTTCCCCGACATCATCAATTCGTTCAACAGCGGCACCACTAACATCCCCATTGCCATAGGTCTCATCCTGATGATGTACCCACCTTTGGCAAAAGTGGATTATAAACTGTTGCCCAAGGTGTTCAAGAACACCAGGATCTTGACCATTTCCCTGGTGCTCAACTGGATCATCGGCCCCGTGTTGATGTTCGTCCTGGCCATCCTCTTTTTGAGGGACTATCCCGAGTATATGGTCGGATTGATATTGATAGGTTTGGCCCGTTGCATTGCCATGGTGCTGGTCTGGAATGACCTGGCCGAGGGCAGTGCGGAATATGGTGCGGGACTGGTGGCCCTGAACAGTATCTTCCAAGTGTTTGCCTACAGTTTCTATGCGTGGATCTTTATCACCGTTTTGCCCCCATATTTTGGCTTTGAAGGGGCCATTGTGGACATCTCCATAGGGACCATAGCGGAGAGTGTGGCCATTTATTTGGGCATCCCCTTCCTTATGGGCATCCTTAGCCGAACGATATTGGTCCGGATCAAAGGGGAACAGTGGTATGCCCAAAAGTTTGTTCCCGCCATTTCTCCCATGACCTTGATCGCCCTGTTGTTCACCATTGTGATCATGTTCTCCCTCAAAGGGGAACTTATCGTGGAGATTCCCATGGACGTGGTGGTAATCGCCATACCCCTCTTGGTGTACTTTACCCTGATGTTCATCATTGGGTTCTTTTTCACCAAGGCGATGGGTGCCGAATATGACAAGACCGCTTCGGTGGCCTTTACAGCAGCCGGGAACAACTTTGAGCTCGCCATTGCCGTGGCCATTGCCGTCTTCGGACTGGATTCCGGCCAGGCCTTTGCAGGGGTCATCGGGCCCTTGGTGGAAGTTCCTGCCCTGATTCTGTTGGTAAGGGTCGCCTTTTGGTTGCGCAAAAAGTATTTTAAACCGCAAACCGCATAAGGATGAAAATTGCACTCTTCTCGGACATCCACGCCAACCTTCCTGCCCTTGAGGCCTTTTTTGTGGATGTGGAAAAACATAGGCCGGACGCCATCTATTGCCTTGGGGACCTTGTGGGCTATAACATCTGGCCCAACGAGGTGGTCCATGAGATCAGAAAACGCCGGATACCCACCATTGCGGGCAACTATGATTTTGGCATCGGACGCAACAGTGATGATTGTGGCTGTGCCTACAAGAGCGATGAGGAAAAGGCGAACGGGGCAATTTCCATATCCTATACCAACTCCATTATGGGGGATGATGAAAGGGCCTACCTGAAAAACCTTCCATCCCATATCAATGTGGAGTTCAAAAGGAACGATGAAACAGTGAACCTACTCCTGGTGCATGGAAGCCCAAGACGAATCAACGAGTATCTTTTCGAGGACCGGAAGGAGAAGAGCCTGGTACGCATCCTGCGGGATGCAAATGCCGATATCCTCTGTTTTGGACATACACACCAACCCTATCACAAGGCCCTTTTGGATTATGATGGAGGCACCATATACCGCCATGCGATAAATATCGGATCCATCGGAAAGCCCAAGGATGGCGACAATAGGGGATGCTATGTGCTGTTGAACATGGATGGGAACTTCCGTAGGCCGGACAAGAATAGCATCCATGTGGAGTTTGTACGCTTCGAATATGATGTCGAAAAGGCGGCCAAAGCCGTTGAGGGCAGCATATTGCCCAACGCTTACGCTGGAGCATTGAGAAAGGCCCATTGATTATTTTTTAAGGCCTTAGTCTAAATATTTTCTTGTAAGACAATCCAAATCTGTGATGAATTTTGTAAGGAACAATGTAAGTACAAGAATATAACAGGCAACTTGGTGGAAATATTTTCCATTGTAAATCTACCCTTGATCAGCATTTAAGGGAATTGAAAACCATGGTCAGTTACAGGGAAATTTTACCACTACTAAAGCTTCATCCTTAATTGACAAAGGAAATAGGAAGAGTGAAAAATAAAAGTTTCACCAACCTCTTTGTATACATATCCTGTGTAGGCTGGCACACCATTAAACCGAAAGCCATAAAAGCAAAGCCATGAAAAAGAAATGTTGCGATATTAATGAACAGATCGAAAGTTTCTACAGTTATTTAAAATACTTTACCTTAAAAAAGGTTCGGGATGAAACCATTGCGGAAGATATTGTGCAAGAGGTAATGCTGAAACTGGTCGAGTCCTATCAAAAAAATAGGGAAATTGAAAACATCAAGGCCTGGCTGTTTCAAGTTGCCAGAAATACCATTTATGACCATTTCAAAAAGAGTGCCCCAATTGTTGAACTTAGTGATGTAAAGATACTTGAGGCAACTGAACCAACCAATCTGGAGCTATCCGTGTATGATCATATGATACCCATGATCCAGTTCCTTCCCAAAAAATATGCCGAGCCTTTACAATGGAGTGACATCGACAAACTATCCCAAAAAGATGTAGCTGAAAAGCTGAACTTGGGGTATTCGGCTGCAAAAATGCGGGTGCAAAGGGCAAGAACAAAGCTAAGGGAATTATTTGTGGAATGCTGTGATATCGTATATGATGCCAATGGCAACTTCGTCAATTGCTCTGTTAAGGAATCGTGTATCCCGTTAATAAACCACTTGGTTGATTTTCAGGCATCCACAAAGTACAAATAGGTAGAATCATTTTTTTATTGAGAATTGTGTCTTTTGACACGCCATTTTAGACTACATAGTAAAGTTTATTTAAAATTACTGAACTATGAGTACTGAAGTCAAAATTTTACATTCATCCTGCTGCGCCACTGCATCCCCCATAAGGGCACAAATCGAAAAAATTGCCAGTGAAAACCATCTGGACGTAAACATCACCGAGTTTTCTGACCTCAAGGACACCATGCCCTACGGGGTCCTTACCTTTCCTGCATTGGTCATTGACGGGAAGGTTTATGACTATAAAAAAGTCAGCAACGACAAGGTGTTATTAGCAATTCTTTAAAACGTTTTTAAGATGGAAATCTTTACAAAACTGCTTACCCGACTGGCAGACTATGTTGTCCATGTCCTTTTGGGTATTCCTGATACGGATACATTCGGCTCAGCATTACACTATTTCATCATTGCCTTTGGCTCTATTTCCATTCTGGTTGTGCTGGTGACCTATGTAATGGGAGTGGTAACAAGCTATTTGCCCATGGAAAAAATCCGGGATTATTTGGAGAAACACAAAAAATCAGGTCTTGGGAATGTTGTGGCCTCCTCTTTGGGTGCCTTGACACCTTTTTGCTCGTGTTCTTCCATTCCTTTGTTCGTGGGAATGATGCAGGTCAGGATCCCACTGGGAATTTCACTTTCCTTCCTCATAACCTCACCCTTGGTGAACGAAATCGCTATTGCCATTTTCTGGTTGGGCTATGGTTGGAAAGTTACAATAGTGTACCTACTTTCAGGAATCGTCTTGGGGGTGATCGGTGGAATTATCCTGGAAAAGATGGGTATGGCCAAATATGTGGCAGAATGGCTCAAGGACAATGAATGGAAAGCGCATTCGAGGGAAAAGGATAGCAGAAATTTGCTGAAACGATTTCCTGGAATTCATCGGGAGGCCATTCGGACCCTTAAAAACCTTGTCCCCTATATTTTTATAGGAATTGCAATAGGGTCATTTATCCACGGCTATGTCCCCGAGTCATTTTTTGGCACCTATATTTCAAAATCCAACCCTTTTGCGATTCCCATTGCCGTATTGGTATCGATTCCATTGTACATTGATGCGGTTGGAATCCTGCCCATATTGGATTCGCTCGTTGACAAAGGGGTTCCGTTAGGGACGGCCATGGCCTTTATGATGGGTTCGATCGGACTTTCCATCCCCGAAGGCCTGCTGCTCCAAAAAGTGATGCAAAGGCAGTTGATCATTGCCTTCTTTTCAACTATTGCCATTGGAATGATCATTTCCGGTTATTTGTTCAACCTCCTTTTTTAACAACCTATACTTATGAAATGTGATATATTCAATATTTGGGAAGACCTTCGGACTGATTTAAGGAACTATGTGGGCAAGCGTGTTTACAATGAGCATGATGTTGATGATATAATGCAAACGATTCTTATCAAGGTCATAACATATTGTGAGAAAAAAAATGACGTAAGATATATAAAGGCTTGGTTATACAGGATTGCACAACATACAATTTTTGACTTTTACAAGAAGCCAAGAAAGACCACACTTGTTGACCTGGAACAGTTGCACCTGTTTGTTCCGGATGAATATGATGAAAACGTCTTTGTTTGGCTCGATAAGTTTATAAATGGTCTCCCTATCGACTATTCAACTCCCTTGAGACTTTCGGATATAGAAGGCCTTCCGCAGAAAAGTATTGCCGCGCATCTGGGCTTGACATTATCGGCAACAAAGTCAAGGATCTTAAGGGCAAGGAAAAAGGTTAGGGCAAAGTTTGATGAATGTGGTGAAGTTGAATATTCTGAAAACCAAATGTGGAGATTTACCATTACAAAATCCTGTTGCCTATCATAATTTTGTATAAACCTGCATCCTTTGTCCATTTTCCATGTCTTAGGGGTAAACTTTAATCTTAAAAACGTATGAACATGGAAGTAAAGACAAAAAATGCATTGAGAGTGACCCTTTTTCAAGTGGGAATGCCAACAACTGGGGAAGGTACTTGCTCAGCCTGTGATTCTGTTCAAGGTGTATTGCTATCGGCGATTCAAGAAGTTCAAGAACTCTTTGATCATTTGAACTGCGAAATCTTGTTCAGTTCAACCATGATTAAAACGATAGAGGAAGCCGAAAAAGCCCATATTGTTGCTTCCCCTACCATAAGGGTCGGCAACCTCGATTTCCATCCTGAACATTTGGAAGACAGTCCGGAAGCCAGGGAATGGGTTTGGAATGGAGCTACAATGGGAGAACCCAATAAAGAAATCTTAATCGAGGTATTGCTCAAAGGCTATTTTGAACCCAAAAATGACCATGGGGAAATAACCTTGTCCCCTTACATTCTAAAACACTTAAAAGGAGAAGTGACCGCGGATTCCAACTGCGGATGCCATTGATGAATGATTGGGTGAACCGCCTTAGGTTCTGTTAGATGAGATTTACCTCATACAAGAAAAGACCTTATTAAGCTCATCGGAAACGATGGGCTTTTGTTTTACCTATTTTTTGAATTTGGCAATCTTCCCAGTAGTATTTCATTACCGTTCAATACCCCAATGCCGTATCGTCCCCTCGTTTGTCCGCCCCGCCCTCAAATAAGTCATTTTCAGGACTAGGACGGCGGATACGCTTCCCATAACCTAGGTTCGTGCCTGATTGATATTGTAGCCTTTGGTTTTTAGGGTTCTATGGGTTTTCAAAGAAAAACCTTCGGTTTCAAACATGCGTACAAGGGATATCCATCTAAGGTTTGGAACTATAATACCCTTATGGGCCTTCTGGAGGGGTAGATTTCTTTTTTATCTTCCAATAGTTTTCGAAAGATAAGCCCGCAAATGGTTTGTCGGACAAGGGACATAAAGCCGTTCCCCTGTCACTTTTTATTCCGTTTCCTTGCCACTCCAAAAATTTGTCTTCCGCTTGGTTTCCGCTCAAATATTGTTTAACCAAAATCCAAAGATCATGGAAGCACAAACAAAGAAGAGAGCGACACGTAAAGCAGGTAACAACCAAGGTTCAAAGTCGGAACAAACCAAAACTGTGGAGAAGGTGGAAAACGTTCCACAGATCCAGTTGTTGGGAATCGATTCGGTTTTCCCGGACCCAGACCAACCCCGAAAAACCTTTGATGAGCAAAGTCTCAATCATTTGGAACAGAGCATTGCCGAACATGGGGTGCTGCAGCCGATCACCGTACGAAAATCCGACGAAGGTTTTATCATCGTCATGGGTGAGCGAAGGTATCGTGCCAGTAAATTGGCAGGATTGACCACTATCCCTGCCATGGTAAGGGACTATAGGGACACTGAGATTCTGGAGGTCCAGATCATCGAGAACCTACAGCGCAAGGATGTGGAACCCACGGAGGAGGCCGAGGCCATCCAATTTTTGTTGGATCGTTACGAACCCGGGGAGATTGCAAAACGTCTGGGCCGATCTGAGAACTATATCCGGCAACGCATCAAGTTGGCAGGATTGATCGAGGGATTCAAGGCCTTTATCCGCAGTGGGGAAATGACCCTCTCCCTAGGGGTGGCCGTGGCCCTTTTTGAACCCGGAGAACAACTGATGCTGTTGGAAAGCCTAGAAGACGAATTCCAGGAACATCGGATCAAACGGATGATCGAAAGCCGCACCTTCGATCTGTCCAAAGCCCCTTTTGGGTTGTCGGATAAGACGTTGCTTCCCAAAGCCGGGGCTTGCCATACCTGTCCCTTCAATGCTGCCAATCAGGGCAATTTGTTCGGTGATGGGAAGATGGTCTGTACCCGGACCTCCTGTTTTGAGAACAAAAAGACCAAGACCTTTATGCAGCTATTGAAAAGCGTGAAAAAGGAAGGATTGAAACTGGTGCCCAACATCAACAAATACCGGGTGGACGAGGAACGCAACCAATGGGTCATGGCCCAAATGGAAAAGGAGGGCCTAGCGGTGCATTTGACCAATGGGCTGGACATTTTAAAGGAGCCCATAGAACCTACCATGAATCACATTAGGGAGGAGCACCGACACTATGAATATACCGAGGAAGAGTTGGGTGAATTCCTGAAAGAGGCCCTGGAATCCTTCACGGAGGAAAAGGAGGCATGGGACAAGGCCGTGGACCTTGGATTTGAAAAGGGTATCCTGCTGGAAACGGACACCTATTTGACCCGGCCGGTATTTGTGAAGGTCAGGGAAGAAACCCATAGTGGAAGTTCAGGTACCAAGGCCTTGGAGCAACGCAAAATGTCCGAGTGTACCCCGGAGGAGCAGATCATCAAGATCAATACACGGGAATTGCGGAAAAAACAGATCGAGAACAACAACCAGTTCAAGGAAGTCGTGGACATGATACGTGAGACCGATTATATCAACCTGAAAAAGCCTTTGTCCACGGATGAAATGGTGGCCATTGCCATTTCCCTGTTCGAGAACAACATCGGGTATTATAGCCAAAGGGAACATTTTGGGGAATTCTTCGGCGAGGATTCCAAGTTATCCGATGGGGAACGGGTGGCCCGGTTCAAACAGGGTTTCAAAAAGGAGACCTTGTATAAACTGCTCCGGTTCCTGTTGACCCGACAGGTACACCTTGGGGAAAGCAACCACTCCAATGATTTGACCAACCGATCCTTTTATGTGGCAATGCAATCCTTTTACAAGGAGAAGATTTTGGGAATCGAAAAATCCTATACTGAAAAGCGTCAAAAACGGGAGGAACGGATCAAGGAAAGGGTGGCCAGTTTAGAACGGCAGGCCAAAATATTGGAGGGATAGGGCTTCCAAATGGTACAAAAGAAGGGTTCGGGAAAGCGAACCCTTTTTATTTTGGTCGAACCATGCCGGTGTCCTACCACAGATAGGGATTTGAATAGTTAGGGAACCCAAACTGGGTCAGGTTACCCATCAACCTTGGAAAATACTTTGGAATGAATCTTCAATTTCCTGGATTTCAGCATCTGTCAATTCCGCAAATTCCTTTTCCCTTCTTTTTTTGGACAATATACCTTCATTCTGGTTCAGAAACTTGATCAAAAGATCGACTTTGGTATCCGGTAAGGTCACACGGGCATTGATAAGGTTTGTCATCCGATCGTATTTTTCCAAATAGTCCAATTCTTCCGGTATGATCCTTTCAATGGTCTCTTCCACACAGGTATACAGGAATTCCGCTTGTTTGGTCAAATCAAAGTACCGGTATAGATCAATGGTTTCGTTCAGGATATCGATGTTATGGTCTTGTGTTTCCTCCCATTCGATCAAATCGACCCTTGGCGAGGAAAAATGCTCCAGAATATCCTGATATTCATCAATCCGTTCCAGAATGGCAGAGGATATGGGGAATATCATACCTCTCTTGGTATACCCCATCCGGGTAAGCAAATGGTGGATGATATAGCGATGTATCCTCCCGTTGCCATCGGATAGGGGATGGATAAAAACAAAGCCAAATGCGATGGTGGCCGCGGCCAATACAGGATTGTACCGAGACTTCTGCAACAGCTCGTTCGTGCCGAACAACCCTTGCATCAAAAGAGGAAGGTCCTTGGCCTTGGCAGAGATGTGGTCGGGCAAGGGGGAGAGGGTCTCCCTATCGTGCTCCCCAATAAAGCCTTCCCCGGTCCTGATGCCCATATGCCTCAGTTTTTTGTTGCCGATGACAATATGCTGTAACCGTTCGATCTCCTGTATGCCCAAAGGGGACTTGCCCGATTGGCCTATGGCTTTTCCCCAATTCCTTGCCCGCATGCTCGGGGGATGTTCCCCTTCTATGGCAAAGGATGCCTTCGAGTCCTTCAACAATAAAAAAGCAGCGGTCCTTCGAATAAGATCCTTGTCCCGTTTGCCCAATCCCTTTTCGATGGTTTCAGATAGGTCCTTGGCAATATACCCATCCAGTTTTGCCGTCCGTCGGATCATCGGGCAGTACCCCGGGACCCCGGGCAGGTTGTTCTTGACGCGATGCCGTGTGGAATTCTCGGGCTCGGCCGTATATTGTAGGTTGGGGTCCACCACCGTTACATAAGTGCCCTTGTTCAGGTTCGGTACGTCAAGGGTTATTCCGGTCAGCCATTCGTATAGAAACCACGCCCTTCTAGTGTATTGCCCCGTGGGCTCCTCTTCCAACATTTGGTGTATGATGGCATCCCCGGTCAACTCGAAAAACCTTTTGAGGAGATATAGGTCCAAGGGCTCGTATTTAAGGGCAAAGACCAAATGGCTTTTCAGGTCGTCCTTGGGTTTGTGCCTTATGGTGAACACTTGCCATTGGTCCGTATCGTAGCGTTGGTGCTTCTCCGTTGCCATGGCCAATATATCAGGCAGGGGAACCGCTACATCAAATTGATTCTCCATTGTGGCAATCAAAAGGGACTGACCTACCAAGAAACCTTCCTCAGGTAAGGTGCGGCCATGAAAAACCGTTATTTTCTGTGAAAAATCATTATTTTTCATATGATGACGTGAAATATAATGACAAATATACCATGAAAAACAATTACTTGGCGTGAAAAACGATGATTTTTATATATTTTTCATGAAATATAAGTACATCTGTCTGGGTTGACCGTTGAAGATCTTGCACTTCCGGGGCTAGCGAACCCTTAATGGGGGATATTCCCTGTCCGTACCCATGAACATGGTCAAAAGGAAAGGTCAATAGGGTATGGACACCTCTTCGTAGTCCACTTTTTCAATGATGCCCGGATAGTTGGAATCCACACTTCTACTATAGAGGTCCTTGGTGACGGGATAGGCTTCCAGATCACCTTCCCATAGATCGTCATCGATAAGATCTTGAACATCTGATTTATTGTTGCCGTTATGTAACCAAGCATCCAAGTTTTCATCATCAATGATGACGGGTCGCCTTTTCTTTTCATTGTGGATTTCCTCGAACATGGGGGTGGCGTCCTTGGTGAGTACGGCAAAGGTCCTCCGTCCATCGGCCGTGTTGGTATAGATGCCCGCTAGGTATATGGGGTCGCCGTTCTTTCTATGGAAATAAAACGGAACTTTAAAATCCTTTCCCTTGACTTTCACTTTCGTATTGTGTGGTTCGAAGAATCCGTCCACGGGAATGATACAGCGTTGGTGCTCCCAACAGTACCGGTACACGAAGTGGTCAAAGAGCTTTTCGGATTTGGCATTCAGTCCCCCAAAGGTTTTTGGGTTCTTGAAATACTCCGTGTAATTTTCCTGCTTTTCCTTTGGGGGCATGATGCCCCACATCGCAGGGAGCATATTGTAGGGCTCTTCCTGGCCCAAAGTCCACATCACAGGATGGCTCCAGCCGTTGGCGTGGAAATAAATGAGTTCCAGGTCGGTGTCCAGGTCACCGTACATGGCCTTGACAGAAAGGAGTTTTTCCAGCTCCTTCCGTTCCCGGGTCTGTCTGGTCGAGTAACACATGTTGAGGTTGAATTATGCCGTATTAAGATAGGCAAAATTGTTAAAGTTTTGAAACGGGTTGTTCCTTTCCGTACATTTGGATATTTTCCAAATTATAGGAATAAATCCAACATTTTATGAAACCCACCATTCTCCATATCGATCTGGATACCTTCTTCGTCTCCTGTGAACGACTACTGGACAGCCGTCTGATGAAGCGGCCCCTCTTGGTCGGTGGGTTGGGGGACAGAGGGGTGGTCGCGGCCTGTAGCTATGAGACCCGGCGTTTTGGGGTGCATTCAGGGATGCCCATGAAAGTGGCCCGGAGGTTGTGTCCGGAGGCCACTGTGATTAAGGGCAATGCAGGGACCTATATGAAGTTCTCGGACAATGTGACCGAGATTATCAAGGAGAGTGTCCCGGTCTTTGAAAAGGCCAGTGTGGACGAGTTCTATGCCGACCTTTCCGGGATGGACCGTTTCTTTGGCTGTTACAAATACGCCTCGGAAATTCGACAACGGATCTTGAGGGAAACGGGATTGCCTATTTCCTTTGGACTCTCCCAGAACAAGGTGGTCTCCAAAGTGGCCACCGGGGAGGCCAAGCCCAACAACCAGATGAAGATCGATCTTGGACTGGAGAAAGAGTTCCTGGCGCCTTTACACATTCGTAAACTGCCCTCCGTGGGGGAGAAAACCTATGGGCTTTTGTCCAATATGGGGGTGACTACCATACAGACCGTACAGCAACTGCCCTTGGAGATGCTGGAAAGCGCCTTTGGGTTGCATGGACGGACCATCTGGATGCGGGCCCAGGGGCTGGACAATTCCCCCTTGCTCCCGTTTCATGAACGGAAGTCCATTTCTACGGAACGTACCTATGGAAAGGATACCACCGATATGGTCAAACTGGAGACCACCTTGTTCGCCATGGCCGAGAACCTGGCCTACCAACTCCGAAGGGCCAATAAGATGACGGGCTGTGTGAGTGTGAAGATCCGGTACAGTGATTTCAAGACCTACACCAAGCAGAAACGGGTTCCCTATACTTCTGCGGACCATGTGTTGGTACCCTTGGTGAAGGAACTCTTTACCTCCCTTTATGACCGAAGGATGCTCATCCGACTCGTGGGTGTCAACTACAGTCATATCGTAGGGGGGCATTACCAGATCGACCTGTTCGCGGATGACGAAAAACTGCTCAACCTCTATCAGGCCATGGATCGTGTACGGAACCGATTTGGGGAATCCAGTTTGATGCGGGCCTCGGCCATGGGGGCCCATAGTATAGGAAGAGGCGGAAACCCCTTTGACGGACAACCACCCATCTTATTGGCCCATAGACAACAATAGCATGTACTTGAACTGCCATACCTATTATTCCTTGAACTACGGGGTGCTTTCCGAAACGGAGCTCTTGGAGTTGGCCTGTTCCCATGGGGTGGAAACCTTGGCCCTGACCGATATCAACAACAGTTCGGCAGGGATGAACTTTGTGCGACTGGCCCATGAGCAGGGAATACGTCCCATTCTGGGAATCGATTTTCGCAACGGGAACGTACAGGAGTTTGTGGGCCTGGCACAAAACAATGAAGGGTTTCGGGAGATCAATGCCTTTCTATCCGAACATTTGCATAAGGGAACATCCATTCCCTCCGTGGCTCCAATATTCGAACATGTCCATGTCATCTATCCCTTCGAGAAGATCCAGGAGGAGGAACGGACAGACTTCCGAGCTTATGAGTACATTGGGGTATCCGTCGAAGAGCTCCGGAAATTACGGTTCTCCCGGTACCGGGATTATACCGATAGATTGGTGTTGTTACAGCCCGTGAGCTTTCGTAACAAAAAGGATTTCAATACCCATCGGTTGCTTCGGGCCATAGGATTGAACACACTGTTGAGTAAACTTCCCCAGTCCGAGGAGGCCAGACCCTCTGATACCCTTCGGTCCATGGAGGAACTAAAAAAAGCCTTGGTTGATTTTCCGCATATCTGGGAGAATACGCAGCGGTTGATGGACTCCTGTACCATTGCCTTTGGGTTTGGAAGTGAGCGGGTTTCCCAGAACCAGTCCCGTTTTTTGGCGTCCAAGGCCTTGGATGTGGAGCGGTTGCGGGAACTGGCATTGGATGGGCTGCCTCGACGCTATGCCCATCCCACGGAAAAGGTCAAGGAGCGGATGTTCCGGGAACTGCGTACCATTCAGGAACTGGACTTCGTGTCCTATTTTTTGATCAACCATGATATCGTCTCCTATGCCAAGTCCAAAGGGTATCCCTATGTGGGCAGGGGGAGTGGGGCCAACAGTCTGGTGGCCTACCTAATTGGGATCACCGATGTGGATCCCATTGAACTGGACCTGTATTTTGAACGGTTCATCAATCCCTTTAGGGCCTCCCCTCCGGATTTTGACATTGATTTTTCCACCTGGGACCGGGACGATGTCACGGCCTATATTTTTGAACGTTTCGAGCATGTGGCCCTATTGGGAACCTACAACACCTTTAAATACCGGGCCGCTGTTCGGGAACTGGGCAAGGTGTTCGGTCTGCCCACCGAGGAAATCGATAAGCTCAGTGCAGGTCGGTATGAGCAAGGAAGCTTGGACGAACTGGCCCGATTGGTGCTGAAATACGCCACCTATATCCATGGGATGCCCAATTACATCAGTGTGCATTCCTCGGGGATCTTGATTCTGGACCGTTCCGAGCATTACTATTCGGCCACGACCCTGCCGCCCAAAGGGTTTCCGACGGTGCAGTTCGATATGATCATTGCCGAGGATGTAGGCCTGTTCAAGTTCGATATCCTTGGGCAACGGGGATTGGCCAAGATCAAGGAGGCGGTTGAGGTGATCAAGGACAACCGACCCGATGCCATGCTTTGGGACATCAAGAGCGTGGAGGCCATGAAACAGGATGCCAATATCAATCGGTTGTTGAGCCAAGGAAGGGCGATAGGGGCCTATTATGTGGAATCCCCAGCCATGCGGGGGCTGATGAAAAAGCTACGGACCCATGACTACTTGGGACTGGTGGCGGCCAGCTCCGTGATCCGTCCAGGGGTATCCTCCTCGGGGATGAAGGATGAATATATCCGCAGGGAGCGGGAACCGGAACGCCGCAAGGAGGCCAATCCCATCCTGTTGGAGATCATGCCGGAGACCCATGGGATCATGGTCTATCAAGAGGATGTGCTCAAGGTGGCCCATCTCTTTGCAGGACTCGACCTAGGGGAGGCCGATGTGTTGCGACGGGGGATGAGCGGAAAGTTCCGTTCCCGGGAGGAATTCCAAGCAGTGAAACTCAAGTTTTTTGAAAACTGCAAACAAAGGGGGCACGATGCTGCCTTGACCCAAATGGTCTGGGAACAGATCGAGAGTTTTGCGGGTTATGCCTTTGCCAAGGGACATTCCGCTTCCTATGCCGTGGAAAGCTACCAGAGCCTGTATCTGAAATGCTACTTTCCCCTGGAATTTATGGTAGCCGTGCTCAACAATAGGGGAGGGTTCTATGATACAGAGCTCTATGTCCATGAGGCTAAGATGTGGGGAGGAATTATCCATCCGCCCTGTATCAACCGCAGTGATCATGTCAATGTCATCTATGGGAAGCACATCTATTTGGGGCTGGGGCAGCTTCGGAGTTTGGAACGTTTGGTCATCCAACGCATTTTGAACGAAAGGCAACTCCATGGCAAATTCCGAGATTTTGATGATTTTATCGACCGTGTCCCCATTGCCATCGAACAGTTGACCATCTTGGTGCGTATCGATGCCTTTCGTGTCTTTGACGTGCCCAAGAAGCAAGTGCTTTGGCAGGCCGTGTTCAAGACCAAGGCCCATCGAAAGGAAACTATCCAGAAACTGCTCTTTAAACCCAACCACAGGCATTTTACATTGCCGAATTTACCTTCCCATCCTATTGAGGATGCCTACGACCAAATGGAACTTCTGGGTTTTCCACTATGCGGGTATTATGAACTTATGGACGGCAAAGTGAAGAGTAGGCTGACTGCCGGTGATTTTGAGGCCTATGTCAACCAAAGGATCTGGATCTATGGTTCCCTAGTGCATACCCGATTGAACACCACATCCAAAGGGGACACCATGCGCTTTACCACCATGCTCGATCTGGAAGGGCACTTTTTTGACTGTGTACACTTTCCACAAACGATGGCATCCACACCCATTCATGGAAAGGGCATCTATTTATGCCACGGAACGGTGACCGAAGAGTTCGGGCATTTCAGTCTGGAGGTGGTTACGACCGTCAAACAACCCTTGAAACCTGACCCGAGACAAGTGGGATCGGGAGCGCTATTGGCCAAATAAAAGCGAGTAAGGACGTATTCCGATCAATACTGCGCAAAGATAAACCCGGAAAATATTTCTCGGGAAAGGGACGGCATAAGGCCGTTGCCGATGTCACTTTTTTCATACTCTAGTAATGACCTGATATTTTAGGGGGAAAACTCCAATAATGAAGTTTGGAACTACTTTTTATTGGTCCAAAAAGAGTTCCTTTTAAGAACCATTCTTTGCAATAGAGTTGCACTTGGATTTTTTTATCTTTGCCCCGTGAAATTTTTGACAATCATATTAACAATATACTTCTTGGCGCTCAACGTGGTGCCTTGTAGTGATTCAGGGAATGCCTCTGACGATTGCCAAACTGTTTCGGTAGTCGATTCTGACGGCGACCAAGGTGACGATTGTGAACTTTGCTCGCCTTTCTGTCAATGTCATTGTTGCCACGTTCACACCATAGATTTTGGGCTTGTCGCATTTGAACCGTACCAGCCAGAAATCCCAGACGAATTCTTTGCCCATTTTGATGACCTCGGCAAGGATATTCCACCTTCTCTTTTACAGCCCCCTCGGGCATGATCCAGTTTTTATAGGATAAAACTATCCTGTTTTGACGTGACTTTTTCATGGTTACGTCAATATCGTGCGTTGCTTTTCATCAATGCGCCCAGTAAGAATATAAACTGAATCAATACCCTTGTCCATGATCAACAGAATCATTGATTTTTCAATCAATAACAAATTTATTATAGGTCTGCTGACCCTCGCATTGATTGGTGCGGGCGTTTATAGCATGACCCAAGTTCCCATCGATGCCGTACCGGATATCACCAATAATCAAGTACAGGTCATTACCCAATCACCCAACCTGGGAACGGAGGATATAGAACAATTTGTAACCTATCCCGTGGAAGTTGCGATGAGCAACCTACCCAATGTCAAGGAAATCCGCTCTGTTTCCCGTTTTGGGCTTTCTGTGGTGACCATTGTATTTGACGATGAGGTGGGCACTTATTTGCCCAGACAACTTGTAGCCGAAAAACTGCCCGAGGTTCAGGAACAGATCCCTTCTGGCTTTGGCAAACCCGTTATGGGGCCAATTTCAACGGGATTGGGTGAAATCTACCAATATACCCTTGAAGTAGATGATGAACATCAAGGTGAATATTCGGCAACGGAACTGCGAACGATGCAGGACTGGATTGTACGGAGACAGATGGCCATGGTACCCGGCGTGGTCGAGGTAAACGCCTTTGGCGGAAACAAAAAGCAATACGAAGTGGCGGTTGACCCGGACGAACTTCGCGCCATTGGTATTACCATTACAGAAGTGTTCTCGGCCCTTGAAAACAACAACCAGAATACAGGTGGGGCCTACATCGAGCGTAACCACCAAGCCAACTTCATTCGTGGTGAAGGGCTGGCCAGGACCATATCGGATATTGAAAACATGGTGGTCAAGGCCGTTAATGGCATTCCCATCAAAGTGAAGGATATAGGTAAGGTAAGCATGGGAAGTGCGGTACGCTATGGTGCGCTTACCAAAGATGGAAAGGGCGAAGCCGTGGGCGGAATGATCTTGATGCTCAAAGGGGCAAATTCCAACGAGGTGATCGAGAACGTGACCCGACGTGTGGAACAGATACAACGGTCCCTTCCTGAAGGGGTGTCCATCAAACCTTTCCTTGACCGTAGCGAATTGATCGCCGAGACAACAGGCACGGTAACGGGGAACCTTTTGGAAGGTGGGCTTATCGTGATCTTCGTGTTGGTCTTGTTATTGGGAAATTGGCGTGGCGGACTCATTGTGGCTTCGACCATACCCTTATCCCTATTGTTTGCCTTTATTCTGATGAATGTTTTTGACGTATGGGCAAACTTGATGAGCTTGGGGGCAATCGATTTTGGAATCATTGTGGATGGTGCGGTGATCATCGTAGAGGGCACCGTTTTTTTAATGTACTCCTATGTGGTCAAAAAGAATGGCGTTAGTGCAGAAACACGGGATGACATCGCCGCCAAGGCCTCCAAAAAAATGATGAACGCCGCTTTCTTTGGCCAGCTGATCATTCTGATCGTGTTCCTGCCCATTTTGGCCTTGGAGGGTGTCGAAGGGAAAATGTTCCGGCCCATGGCCCTTACCTTCATTTTCGCCATGATCGGGGCCATGCTATTGTGTCTTACCTATGTGCCCATGGTTTCGGCATTGTTCCTACGGCCGCCAAAATCCAAAAAACAATCCTATGGCGATAGGTTCGTGCATTGGATTGAGCAGAAATATGAACCGTTGTTGACCAAATCACTTTCCAAGGCCAAAGTGGTCGTAAGCATTGCCATTGCCATTTTTGCCATTGCCATTTTCGTCTTTACGAGAATGGGCGGTGAGTTTATCCCGCAATTGGACGAAGGTGATATTGCCTTTCACGCGATCTTGAAACCCGGCAGTTCCCTGTCGGAAACCATCGAAACCACGACAAAGATTGAACGTATCGTGAAGGCCGAATTTCCCGAAGCGGAAACCGTTCTCAGCCGTATCGGTGTCGCCGATGTACCAACGGACCCGATGCCCATGGATATCGCCGATGTCTTCGTTATCCTCAAACCAACGGATGAATGGACATCTGCAGAAAGCAAGGATGAATTGGTGGAAAAAATGAAGGAGGCCATCAGTATCGTTCCCGGTGTGAATTTTGAGTTTACCCAACCTATAGAAATGCGCTTCAACGAATTGCTTACGGGTGTTCGTGAGGATGTGGCCATTAAATTGTTCGGGGAAGACCTCGGCATATTGGCAAGCAAGGCCGAGGAAATGGGGGAAATCATTGCCACCGTTCCCGGTGTGGCAGATATGAAAGTTGAGGCCACGGACGGCCTGCCACAAATCACCATTGACTATAACCGCAATAAATTGGCACAGTACGGTCTAAAGATCGAACAGCTCAATAAAGTGGTACAGGCCGCCTTTGCAGGAGGAAAGGCGGGCGTAATCTTCGAGGGTGAAAAACGGTTTGACCTGGTCGTAAGACTTCAAAAGGAAAACCGGCAAGGCATCGAGGACATCCAGAACCTGTTCATCAACCTGCCCAATGGTTCGCAAATCCCATTACGGGAAATTGCCGAGGTAAGTTATGAACCCGGCCCGATGCAGATAAGCCGTGACAATACCAATAGGCGGACCTATGTGGGCATCAATATTCGCGACCGTGATGTAAAATCCGTTGTAGAGGATATCCAAGAAAAATTGGATGCCCAGTTTGACCTGCCCACAGGATATTACATTCGGTATGGTGGTGCTTTCGAAAATCTGGAACGCGCCAGCAATAGATTGCAAACTGTTGTCCCTATTGCCTTGTTCCTGATTTTCATATTGATTTATTTTGCGCTAAAGTCCTTTCCACAGACCTTGATGATCTACCTCGCCATCCCGATGGCCACCATTGGCGGTGTGTTCGCCCTCTGGTTAAGGGATATGCCCTTTAGTATTTCCGCGGGGGTCGGCTTTATCGTGCTTTTTGGCGTGGCCGTTCTGAACGGACTCGTCATGATAAGTGGTCTCAATGAACTGAAGGAAGAAGGCGTGACCAATCTTAAAGGTAGAATTATAGAAGGCACCAAAAGACGGATTCGTCCCATTATGCTCACGGCCTTTACGGATATTTTAGGGTTTCTTCCCATGGCCGTTTCGGCTTCGGCCGGGGCAGAGGTACAGCGACCTTTGGCCACCGTGGTCATTGGTGGCTTGATAACTTCGACCCTCTTGACCCTCTTTATCCTACCCATCTTTTACCAATGGGTCGAGGGACGTTCGGAACGGATGAGGAAACCCGACCCGAAATGGGTTACCCCTGTGGTCATGGTCCTTCTTTTGTTCGCCACCGCACTGCCTGCCAAAATGCATGCGCAAGAAGGTTTTGAAAATGCACGGCAGATCCAGCCTAATGATTCACTGCCCGCTATTTCATTGGAAGAGGCGGTGGAAGTTTCCAGGAAAAACTACCCGCTGTTGAAAGCGAAACAATGGGAGGTCCAAAAACAAACCGCCCTAAAAGGTATGGCTTACGACCTTGGCAATACCCAAGTCTTCACAGGTGGCGAAGAAATTGCGGACGGACAAGGAATTTATACCTTGGTTGGGGTTGGACAACAGAATATCGACCTGTTGGGCATCAGTGCAAAAAGGCGTTTGCAGAGACAACGCATCGCTTTGGCCGAGACAGCTCTTGACCTTTCCGAACTGCAAGTGGAACAGGAGGTCAAAAAGGCTTGGTCAGAAGCCTATCGACAACGACAGAAATTTGAACTGTACCGTGAACTGGATTCCATTTATTCACAGTTTAAAAGAGCAATAGAACTCAACTTCAAGGTAGAGGCCATTTCCCGGCTGGAATATTCATCGGCCACAAATCAGGCCTTACAAATCAACAATCAACTGCAACAGGCCGAAAGTGATTATGCCATTGCCCTGCAAAAGCTCAATCTTTGGTTGGTTTCGGACATCTACTATTCCGTTCCAGAAAAACTTGATGAAAGTGCGGTAACGGTTTTGGGATGGGAAGGGGATTTGGGAAAACACCCAGAGCTGGAACTTTCACAAAGGCGCATCGAGGAGGCCGAGGCGACATACGATGCAGCACGGGCTGACTTGCTGCCTAAGTTCAACCTTCAGGGCGGACTGCAACAGGTCAATGGTGATAGCGGGTTCTACACCTATCAAGCCGGCATTTCGGTTCCTTTGTTTTCAGGTGGACAGCGTAGTCAAGCCAAGGCCGCCAAAATTGAAAGTGAAATCGCAAAGACCAATGCGGATTATACCAAACGCCAGCTGCAATCCGAATATCGGCAGGCGGTGCAAGCCTATCAGAAATGGAGCGCATCGTGGCAATTTTATAGGGACAAGGCCTTGCCGCTTGCCCAAGAGCAGCGCAGGGGAGCATTGTTGGCCTACGCGGAGGGTGCGGTGGACTATGCAGCGTTCACACAGATTATTCGGGATGCCATAAACACGGAAATGGATGCACTTGACGCTCTTGACAACTATCTAGAATCAGTATTTGAATTACAATATTTTAAACAATAGACAAATGAACAATCTTTTTAAATATAACGTTATTGGGCTTGTGGCGATGCTCTTGGTACTTGCTTCCTGTGGGAATTCCAAAGCCGATACTGAAGAAGCAAAGCAAAAAAAACCTGAAATGGACGAAATGCACAAAGAAAGTGAAGCCAAAGAAGCCATGCTTACGGAGGCGCAGTGCCGGAATCTTAACATGAGAATCGATACCGTCGCCCAACGTGTTATGAAGCAGTATGTGGAAGCCAATGGCCAACTGGAGGTCCCACCTCAGAATGAAGCGACCATTACGACGGTCGTGGGTGCCAATGTGGTGTCCATAGAGGTCATTGAAGGCGACAAAGTAAAAAAGGGACAAACGGTCGCCTATTTGTCCCACCCCAATATCATCCAGAAACAGACCGATTACCTGAACGCCTACAGTAACAGCCAGTTTCTGAAAAAGGAATTTGAAAGACAAAAAACCCTGTATGATGCCGGGGTGGGCAGCGGGGCCAACTTTCAAAAGGCCGAAGCGGAATACCGGGCATCCCAAAGCCTGGCAAAGGGATTGGAAGCACAGTTGCAACAATTGAACATTGGTGCGTCCGGGGTGAGAAACGGTACGATTTACCAACGGGTGGCATTGCGAAGTCCCATTGAGGGATTTGTCCAAAACGTAGCGGTGAAGACCGGACAGTATGTAGAACCGCAGACCGACCTATTTGAAATCGTTGACACCCATCACGTCCATGCCGATTTAATGGTGTTTGAAAAGGATGTGTACAAAGTAAAGGTAGGGCAGCAAGTATCCTTCAATGTACAATCCATTCCCGGAAAGGAACTTACTGCGAAAATTTATTCCGTAGGGAAAACTTTCGAGCAAAATCCCAAAGCGATACACGTCCATGCTGAAATCGAGAACAAGGAAGGGCAGCTGATTCCAGGGATGTATGTTGAAGGACGGATTGAAATCCAAAAATCCGAGACCGTTGCGGTGCCTGAAAGTGCAATAAGTTCGAACGAGGGAAAGAAGTATATTTTTAAAGCGGAGCGTGAAGGCAATGACTGGAGCTTCAAACCTGTCGAAATTAACACAGGCCCAAATGACGGGGATTGGGTCGCCATCGATTTTGTAGATTCCGTTGGGCCAAATACTACATTTGCATACAACAATGCCTACTATTTAATGGCCCAAATGAAAAAAGGGGATGCGGGACATAGCCATTGATAAAATTACAATATGATGACAGAAATTGAAAAAACATTGGAAAACAAAGGTGTACGCCCAACGGCGATGCGTATTTTGATCTATAAATATTTGGCTGAAAAGGAAGTGGCCATTGCCCTGACCGATATGGAGAACGCTTTCTCAAAAGCGGACAGAACCACATTGTACCGGACCCTGAAGACCTTTGAGGAAAAACGCATTGTGCACCAAATAGATGATGGCACCAATATTTCAAAGTATGCCCTGTGCGAACCAGGTTGCAATTGTGAAATGGAACAAGATCTGCACTTGCACTTTCATTGCGATAACTGTGATGAAACGGTCTGTCTCACTGAGCATAAGATTCCCCATATCAATCTACCTGATGGGTATGTGGCAGAAAATGCCAATTTGGTCATTAAGGGAATCTGCGACAAATGCAGCGGGCAATAATTGCACTTCCGTTGCATGAAACAAATAACGACCTTACCGTCTATGAAAAAGAAAAAAGTAAAACTACGTGATCTTGGTTCAAAGGAACGCCAGGGCGAACACGGACACGAAAGTGGCCATAACCATGACGGTCCTGAAGGTGTATCTAAATTCAAGACCTATTTACCGGCCATTTTCAGTTTTGTAATGCTTATCATCGGCATAGCAGTGGACTATTTTGATGCTTTTCCGTTTTTCAAGGGCTGGATAAGGATCGCATGGTACACCCTTGCCTATTTGCCTGTTGGTTTTCCTGTCATCAAAGAAGGTTGGAACAGTATAAAGCATGGTGATTTCTTTACTGAATTTTTCCTGATGTCCCTTGCCACTCTAGGAGCCTTTGCCATAGGCGAATACCCAGAGGGCGTGGCCGTAATGTTGTTTTACGCCGTGGGCGAACTGTTCCAAAATGCAGCAGTCAATCGGGCAAAGGGAAATATTAAGGCCCTTTTGGATGCGCGACCGGACGAAGCTTTGGTGCTTCGTAACGGGAATTTCGTTACCGTAAATCCCCAAACCGTCGAGATTGGCGAAAGGATACAAGTACGTGTGGGTGAGAAAATCCCCTTGGACGGCATTCTCTTATCCGAAAGAGCTTCCCTCAATACGGCGGCAATTACTGGCGAAAGTAAGCCCGATACGATAAATAGAGACGAAAAAGTCTATGCCGGAAGTATTAATCTCGAGGGTGTTATCGATGTAGAAACCTCCAAAGAATTCAAGGACAGTTCCATCACTCGAATCTTGGATATGGTACAAAACGCTACAGCCAGAAAATCAAAGACAGAACTGTTCATTAGAAGATTTGCAAGAATTTATACGCCCATTGTGGTTTTCCTTGCCATTGGATTAACGTTCTTGCCCTACTTTTTTCTAAATGACTATGTATTTAGGGATTGGCTCTATCGCGCATTAATATTCCTAGTGGTTTCCTGTCCCTGTGCCTTGGTCATTTCCATTCCGCTCGGCTATTTTGGTGGTCTGGGAGCGGCATCCCGAAATGGGATTCTTTTCAAAGGTGCATCTTTTTTGGAAGCAATCACCAAAGTGAACACGGTAGTGATGGACAAAACGGGAACCGTTACCAAAGGGGTTTTTAAAATCAAGGAGATCAAGACCGCGCAATTTGAGGAAGCCAAGTTTATGAAATACCTGATGGCCATGGAGGAACAATCTACCCATCCCATAGCAAAAGCAATTTTGGAATACAAAGCCGAAGGCACGGATATAAAGGCAACCGATGTATCGGAAGTTGCAGGAAAGGGATTAAGGGGAACGGTCAATGGGAAAACAGTGCTGGTGGGCAATAAAGCCCTAATGGCCTCAAACAACATTGATGTACCTTCAGAAACCGATGATATTGTAGATTCTATTGTAATGTTGGCCATTGATGAAAAATTTGCAGGCTATGTTACCATTGCAGATGAACTCAAGGAAGATGCCCATCAAGCCATCCAACAAATCAGGGATGCCGGGATTTCGAAAATCATAATGCTTTCGGGTGACAAAGATTCCATAACGCAACAAGTCTCGAAAAAGTTGAACTTTGATTGGGCAAAGGGCGGCCTGTTGCCAGAAGATAAGCTCGGCGAAGTCGAAGAACTCAAAAAACAATCAGACACCAAAGTGGCCTTTATGGGCGATGGCATTAATGATGCGCCCGTTCTGGCCATCAGCGATGTGGGCATTGCCATGGGAGGCTTGGGTAGTGATGTGGCCATTGAAACAGCAGATGTCATCATTCAGACCGACCAACCGAGCAAGATGGCACGAGCCATTAAAATAGGACGCTCCACCCGAAAGATAGTTTGGCAAAATATTGGGCTCGCTTTTGGCGTGAAGGCATTTGTGCTCATCCTTGGAGCGGGAGGCCTAGCCACGATGTGGGAAGCAGTTTTTGCTGATGTGGGGGTTGCCTTATTGGCAATATTGAATGCTGTTCGACTTCAGCGGATGAAGTGGAACACTTAGTTTCAAAGAGGAACCATTTTTTGGGCTAACTTATATTTCAGCCGTTGTTGGCAGCCCCATGGTTCGCCAAGACCTTCAATAAAATTGTACATGAGAGGCTTCGCAGGTTGTGTCACCCAAACAACTGTCCGTGTATTGGAGGGGACTTCAGGAAGGTTAGGGGTCTGATTCTTCGAGAAACGGCGACAGGACTTATGAGACAATATGAAAGCTTCCGGGCATAAAAAACCGTATCCGAACAATTACGAAATGCTTATCACTGAGGATGATAAATAATCCGGTCGTAGGGTAACTCCAATACGTTTGTTCCCTTATTGTCGTAATGTTTGATGAAACTTCATTTGGTCAAAACGGAAGCCGTCCAAACGGATCTTTGGTGCGCCCTTCCTTAGCAAACCCTTCTTGGGGCTTTGCCGGGAAAGGCCGCAAATCCGTCCGTCCGCCCAACAAATTTTAAGGGGTCCATAATAAAAGAAGCCCTCGTTGTTTTTCGGGGCATCGAAAAACAGGGCAGTGCCCAAGGACTTCCTATCAGGACACCATTGCCTGCACTCGCTTAACTTCCCGTACGCTCCCTTGCCAATGGGTCTGAAGGAATTCCTAAGGCCCTTATCGAACCTGTCAAGGCCAAGACAGGTTTTGTCCACAAATAGGGTTTCCACTTCCTTGAAAACCTAAAGGTTTTGCTACGTCGCGGAGCCTCCCGATTTCTGTCCAAAAGCCTTGACAGAACCCCCCTTCTTTTATTGTGCTACGCACGTAAGAAGCAAACAAACGCCCCTTAAAATTTGGGAAACAATGACCAAAAAAATAGAGGGGAAATTTTTAACCCTGTTTGCTGATTTATCCATACTGGAAGATAGCAGGCCTTTAAAACTTTTTATCATGAGTACATTGAGAAACAAAGTGCAGTTGATCGGAAACGTGGGGCAAGACCCCACCATTACTGACCTTGACAAAGGCAAACGTGTGGCACGGTTCACCATGGCCACCAACGAACATTACAAAAACTCCGAAGGGGAACGGGTGACCAATACCGAATGGCACACCATCATCGCATGGGGAAAACTGGCGGACATCATCGAAGGCTTCGTGACCAAGGGCAAGGAAGTTGCCATCGAAGGGAAATTGACCTCCCGATCCTATGAGGACAAAGAGGGCAATAAAAAATATGTGACCGAAGTGGTGGCCAGTGAGATCCTGCTTTTGGGCGGTGGTGATAACAATACCACCGAGTAAAATGGATAGGGGGTGTCCAGTCTTTGGGCATTCCTTTCTTTTTCATCCTTAACACATTTGAAATGGAACACCGTGTCAATGAAATACAGATCAGTTATCGGGAAAAACTCAGCACGCTGAAATCCCTGTCCGTGACGAACTCCAATGAGGTGGCGAATCTATTGTTCCAAAATTGGGACAACAAGACCATAGGCCTGCACGAGACCTTTAAGATCGTGCTGCTCAACCAGTCCAACAAGGTAAAGGGCATTTATCCACTATCCCATGGGGGCATCACAGGTACCTTGGTAGATCTGCGCATCCTTTTTGCCATTACCCTAAAGACCCTTTCCGTGGGGATCATCCTCGCCCATAACCATCCTTCTGGACAACTCAAGGCCAGTTATCAGGATAAACAATTGACCCAAAAGATCAAAGAGGCGGCACAGCTTTTTGATGTCAAGGTTTTGGACCATATCATCCTTGCGCCTGATGGTAGGTATTACAGTTTTGCTGATAATGGAATTCTTTAATCCAATGGTCATGGAAGCGAATACAGCGAATACAGAAATGATGGAATTTGAAAAATGGTTGGAAGAACAATATGACCCAAGGTATTACCCCGATGGGTTCGATCCAAGCCTATATGATCTGTGAGCAATGAACTATCAAAGTTTTGAATAATGGTCTATTTGAACTTTACCAACCTTGATAGCGAGACCCAGGAACGTTTGCTTTCCGTATCCAAAGAAGATGTGGAAAGCCGTTCCGGGACCGAATTGCTCCAATTTGCAGAAACGCATGATAAGGACTATGATACCCTCTTGGAAGAAGAGGCAATGCGAAATCTCTACAGTTATGATTTCGTATTCAATATGTGAATGCCAAAACACACCATCGAAGCCCATCCATCACGATGGGCTTTTTTTATGGGTTCATGGTTGGTTTTTAGGTGGGTCGAACACCCAAAAACCAATTTGGGAAATTCTTGTTTGCAAAGTATTGGGCAACCCCAAAGTATACCTATCCCTTATTTGACCGCAAGTTCGCCCTTCAAAAATGTTCCCATCAAAAGACTACGGCATAAACCGTTCGTACCTCACTCCTTCCGTTTCCTTTTGAGCTGAAATTTTTGGGAAGTGCGGGGATGCCCTCAAATAATTAATAATCTAAAATCATGTATTATGAAAGCAATTGTAAAAAAGTCATTGGAAATCCCTGCAAAGAAACATCCAAAGAAAAGCGTTGTCAAAAAGACAGCGGATGCCACGGTGGACAAAACCTACTCCCTGGTGGTCAATCTCTGGATATTTCGGTATGAGTATTACAGGGAACAGACCAATACTGTTCCATCGGAGGACTGACGGGAACAAGACCCTTGAAAAAGGGTCTTTTTTTTGGCGTTCCCGTGGAACTCCCGACGTTGTGGAAACCCAAAAATGGACGTTTCATATTTACTGCGGGCAAATGATGCCATTTGCCCGCAGAACGCATTTTTGTGCCTGAAGGAATGTGGGTATATTTAAGATGCTACATCGTAGCAAAGTTTGCACGGCAACCCAACTTGATCTGACTTTCCAAAAGTCCGTGCTCCATAGGGTAAAATATGAAAAGGGACGGCTGTCTTTTTAAGATGGTTTGTGCGATGCTTTTTGGGCCTTTGGCGCAAAAAGGAGAAGCAAGAGGATAGCGTGCTGGCGCAGCGCTACCGATCATGGTTGCTCCGTAAGGCCCTGTTTATAGGGGTTTTGGGCATTTTAGAAAACTTGGGGCATTCGGTTTTTGTTGAAAAAATGGGCCGGGCCCAGTAAAACCAAGGAATTTTTGTTGAAAAAATGGATAAGGGTTACGAAAAAGAGACGTTTGCGGGACTGAGGATCAAAATCTCGGTGGCCCTGAAATTTCGGAGCTTTTCCAAACGGCAAGGAAAGTCCCATTCCATGACCTTGTTGGCCATGGTGGAGTTTTTTGAACGCCATGGGATCTCCCCGGAACAACATTTTGGGGAGACCATCGCCAGTATGAAATTGTTCATGAAGCGACGCTTCAATGCCATGGTGGCCATCATGCGCAGCATCGAAAAGGAACAGACCCTGCCCACGGTCAGTATGATGCAGGCCCTCTTTCAGCAGGAACTGGAATCTGGGGAGGGGGACGAATGGGAAGGGGACTTTGAATTTTTTGAAAGGCAGCTGACCGAGATCAACACGCCCACCAATCCTGAGCTGTTGGATAAAGAGACCACCGTTCCCAAGATCGTCCATGAACGGTTGAAGGAACAGGTGGAAGAATTGAAAGCTGATTTTGGGCATGTCCTGGATCATGTGTCCGTGACCAAAAACCGCTTCGGAAAGGACCACCTCAAAGTGGACCTCAAACCCGGAGCCATAGAACAATACCGTACAAAACTCAAAAACCTATAAGCATGTACATCGCCATCACACGACAACACTTGGGAGATAACTATCATGGCAGTGCCAGTGATTTTGTCAAGTATCTGGAAAAGGAGAACGAAGGGAAGGCCCCTGAAGATCAAGAACTGTTCTTCAACCAAACAGAAAACAATATTGATGCCCAGCGGGTCATTGCCGAGATCGATGCCAATACGTCCAAGTTGTCCAAACGGGATCCCAAGTTCTATTCCATCATGGTCAGTCCCTCCCAGGCTGAACTCAACCATATCGGAAATGACCCCGAAAAGCTGAAACAATATACCCGGGAACTGATGAAGACCTACGCGGCCTCCTTTTATAGGGACAAAGAGGTGACGGTCAAGGAGGTATTGTATTTCGCGAAACTGGAAAGGGAGCGGACCTATTCCGAAAAGGACAAAAAGGTCAAGGAGAACCAGGCCTATGCCAGCAAGATTTTGGAACTGCAACACCAGATCAGGGCCATCAAAGAGGGTAGGGAGCAAGGGGACATGGCCAAACTTCAAGAAAAAATCAATGCCTTGGAAATGGAGGCACCCCATAAACAGAACGGGAAACGTATCGTTCCAGGCATGGCCAAGGAAGGCCACCAAAGCCATATCCATATCATCGTCAGCCGAAAGGATGTGACCAACTCCCATAGCCTTTCCCCAGGTTCCAAGTTCCGCACCTCGGAAACCACCCTCAATGGGGAGAAGGTCAAACAGGGCTTTGACCGGGACAAGTTCTATCGGACGGCTGAAAAGACCTTTGACAAACAATTCGGGTACCGCCGGAACTTTGTGGAGACCTACCATGCCCGAAACTTGTTGGATAAAAATCCCAAGCAATTCTTTACGGCTCTTTTGGGATTACCAACAACCGAGAAACAGGCTGCCAAACAATTGTTGTTCAAGGCGGGAATCAAAGTGCCTAGCATCCCCACCAATAAAGCGCAGTTGGCCTATAAAGCGATGATGCAACTTAAAAAAGGTATCGGAAAGGCCATGGAGTCAGGATCCATTGGAATATAAAAAATTTAAATATGGAAAGTTTAGGATGGGTTGAAATAGTATTTGGTATGGTGATCGGGGCAGGAATCTCGGTTGTAGTAAATCGATTTCTCAAATATGGGTTTGTGATATGGGTTTTTGGCATTGTTCTTTTGGCCGTGGCCAATGGTTTACTAAGGGGGTGGGATGGTCTATTAAGAGAATCATTGGTCCTTTGGTTGCCGTTGTTTTTTGTCCATGTGGTAATCTATGGTTTGGTGGACCACTACAAAGACAATCAGAAACCCTCAAAGGTTTTTGAGGTGAAAATGAGGGTAAAGGGGAGGCCTCTGGTTTTAGGAAACATCCGAAGGGGGGTCTCCGTGATGGCTTCTGCAGGAAGCGGTAAGACCGAGAGTGTCATCTATAATTTTTTAAAGCATTTTCAAAAGGAGCATTTCTCCGGGGTCATCCATGATTACAAGGATTTTGAGATCACGGAAATGGCCTATCCTTTATGGAATGGGGAGCAGGTACCCTTTAAGATTGTTTCCTTTGGCCCCATCTATAATCGTGTGAACCCCATCGATCCCAAATATCTGCCCGATGAGGAGAGTGTCCATGAGGTGTCCCGGGTGCTGTTGGAGAACTTGATGGAGCATAGGGACTCCGATGAGAACAGTACTTCCCGTTTTTTTAAGGATGCAGCCGAGGGCTTGATCAGTGGATTGATTTGGAGGTTAAAGACCGATTATCCGCACTATTGTACCCTGCCCCATCTCATGGCCGTTTTTCAGCAATTGGCCACCAAGAGCTTGATCAAATTCTTAAAAGAAAATATAACCTCCCGGGCCATGGCCGATGCCTTTATCAGTGGCATAGGGTCCGAACGACAGACAGCAGGGGTACTCAGTACCTTGGCGAATGGGTTCAAAAAGATCAGTACCCGGAAGATCTTTATGGTGCTTTCTGCTGATGAGATTTCCTTGGATATCAATAATGAAGACCACCCATCCGTCATTGCCTTGGTGAACAATCCACAAAAGGATGCTTCCCTTTCCCCTGTGATCGCCACCATCATCCATACGATTTCCAAGCAGATGAGCCAACGCAACCGGAAACCTTCTTTTATGTTGTTGGAGGAGGCCTCTACCTTACGGCTGTTGAACATGCACAGGATACCGGCTACATTACGGAGCTATGATATCGTAAGTGTCTATGTCCTTCAGGACAAGATCCAAAATGATATGATGTACGGGGAGAAGGCCAGTAAAGCGATACTCTCCAATCTATCGTATCAGTTTTTTGGGAAAGTCAATGACCCGGACACGGCTCGATATTACGAACGCTTCTTTGAGTTGGTCAAGATACCGACCCGGAGTGTGAGCAAAAGTTCGGGGTTGAACCTGGAACGACGGATAACGGAAGGGGAGAAGGAGGTGTCCAAGCGTAGGGCCGAGGTGTTCTTTCGGTTGAAACAAGGGGAGTTTGTGGTATTCGCTGATGGTAAGGATAGAAAGGTACAGTTTCCGAGGCCAGAAATTGAAAGGGGATTGCCCAAGCCTTTGCTGGTTTCAGAATTGGAATTGGAACAACATTATCTGAAAGTGCATCATGAAATAAAAGGAATTTTTCTGTATGTAAAATAAAACTAGTTTTAATACATCACTGACTCCTTTTTTGCAAAGAGGTTCGGCTATCATAACGGGTATGAAAGAAGTTAAGTTTAATGCGTAAAAAATATACTTCCATTCCATTCAGAGGACTTAAATTCATAAGCCAATTATTTTTCTTGGTTACTTCTTGATTTCAAGTAATGAAACAGTGTTATTTTGAAAGGTGTTGAGATAAAATTATGTAGCTTTCCTTATCTTAAACATGCGAATTTATACCCTTAGAATACCATAATGGATTATAGGAAAATTACTCGGAATATAATAAGTAACCCCACCTTAAGTTTGGCACAAAAAGCTGCCCTGATTAAGTTACATGTCCCATCTGGTCATTACAAAGATGCTTTAAGAATTAACCCATTAATAGGTAGATATATACTACAGAATCCTTTTTTTGAATCAATAGAGAGCATCTATATTAAAGATCCATTTAGCTTTTTAAACGATTTGAAGAGCGAGTTTAGATGGATTACTTGGATTATAGATAATTTTTTACAAGAAATAAATGATTTCTTAAAATTAAAATGCCAATTCGATAAAAGCATTTTACTTGAAAACTTTACCAACGCTAAGGAGTTACTTGTTCAAATTGAGACCAAATTTGGTATAAGTCTTTGGAGTATAGAAGCTAGCTTATTGATTAAGGATCATGAAATTGGATCTGAAGCAAATTGGAATGCCCTAAGTGATTATTTGAGGAAAATTAAAAATCCAATATATGAGTTCATAATAAATTCTAGTAGCAAAAGGATTGAGTCGAAAGTTAGTTTCCAAAATTTCATTACACAATTTCAAAATGATATTGATGCGGTAAATACGGAAGGAGCTCTAAGAGATTTTTTGGTTTTTAAAAACTTTAGTTATCCCGATTATGAATATTCGCATCCCAATCTAGAAGGTGTGTTGTATGTTACTAATACTTTATCTGTGACTACGTCAACTAAAAGTGTACTATTTTGATAATAAATCAAGAGACACTTTTGACATGGAAAAGACAAGAGAAATTGAGCAATACTTAAGATGGAAGTTCAAACTAAGAGTACTTGAATTTGCAAAAGATTATGGAAAGGTCAAGGAGACCTGTGAAATGTTCAATGTTAGCAGGAGCAGCTATTTTAATTGGAAAAGAAAGTTTGACAAACATGGAGCAAAGGGTCTTTTAAGGAAAAAGAGGGAAGCTGATACCTACCCCAATAGAATCAATCAGAAAACGGTTGATCTGATATTGGACCTTAGAAAGGAATACAAACTTGGCACATGGCGCATCAAATGGTATTTGGAAAGATATCACAGTATCAATGTCTCTGAATCAAGTGTCTACAGAACCCTGAAAAGGAATGGTATCAAGCCGCTCGAACGAGCCGTTACCAGAAAAGCGATGGGACCTAAACGCTATGCCAAGAAAACCCCGGGCCACCATGTTCAAGTAGACGTCAAGTTCTTGGTTTTCCACACCAAAGAAGGAAAAAAGATAAAAAGGTATCAGTACACGGCGATTGATGATTGCACACGTATCAGAGCGTTGAAAGTATATGAAAGGCACAACCAATCAAGTTCCATTGACTTTATGGATTATGTGGTCGGTATGTTCCCGTTCCGAATCCATACCGTCCAAACCGACAATGGGCATGAATTCCAATCCAAGTTCAATTGGCATGTGAAGGACCTTGGCATGGAGCACCGTTATATAAAGCCCGGAAGACCCCAGCTCAATGGAAAGGTGGAACGGTCGCACCTCACGGACAAAAAGGAGTTCTATCAACTATTGGACTACTCCGACGACGTGGATTTGAACAAAAAAATAAAGCAATGGGAAGACTTTTATAACTTTGATAGACCACATGGTGCATTTAAGGGAAAGACACCCTATGAAATTTTAATGTATCACTTGAAAAAATAAGAATTCAGTGCCATTTTAGCTGAAGTAGCACA
>NZ_QXFI01000017.1 GCF_003584135.1 Flagellimonas pelagia | reverse complement strand
GGGATCATCAAGTCCCCAAAAGGGGTATTGGTGGGCGTGACCGCACAGTTGGCCATCATGCCGATCATCGGTTACGTACTGGCCAACATCAGCGGTTTTTCTCCTGAGATAGCGGCGGGAATCGTTCTGATCGGTTGCTCCCCGAGCGGGGTGGCCTCCAACGTGATGGCCTACCTGGCCAAGGCCAACCTGGCACTGTCCATTACCATCACCTCCATAGCCACTTTGTTGGCGCCCTTTGTCACCCCCTTGTTGATGAAACTGTTGGCCGGACAGTTCGTGGAGATCGATGTGCTGACCATGATGTGGAGCATCACCAAGATGATCATCCTGCCCATCGGTGCCGGGTTGCTGTTCAACTATTTGTTGCACGGCAAGACCAAATGGTTGGATGACATCATGCCGATGCTTTCCATGTTGGCCATAGGCCTGATCATCATCGTGATCACCGCAGCGGGCAGGGACAGTCTGCTGGATATCGGGGGCATGTTGCTCCTCTTGGTACTCGCACACAACCTTTTCGGCTATTTCTTGGGGTATTGGTTCGCACGGGTGGTGGGGATGGACGAGCGGGATGCCCGTACCATATCCATAGAAGTGGGCATGCAGAACGGGGGATTGGCCTCGGGGATCGCCAATACGTTGGGCAAGATCGCCACCATGGGGCTTGCGCCTGCCGTTTTCGGTCCGCTGATGAACATTACCGGGTCCATACTGGCATCCTATTGGCACAAAAGCGCCCCAGAAAAAGTAGTGTCCGAAATAAAAAGTTAATCAAAAGAATAGAAGAATTGATTGTTTGAGTTAGTTTAGTTTTTCAAGAAGAGCGTACCGCTTTCCCAAGTACGTTCTTCTTTTTCTCAAACAAAATGATATTTTAAGAACCAACTAACATAACAGCATATGAAAGGGACAAAAAAAGTGATCACGTTCGGGGAGATCATGTTACGATTGGCCCCTCCGGGGTTTTTAAGGTTTTCGCAGGCGAACCGTTTCGATGTGGTCTACGGCGGGGGGGAGTCCAATGTGGCGGTATCCCTGGCCAATTATGGCATTCCCGTGGACTTTGTCACCCGGTTGCCCAAGAACGACCTGGGCGAATGTGCCCTGATGGAGATGCGCAAGCGCGGGGTAGGCACGGACAGGATCATCTTCGGTGGGGACCGATTGGGCATCTACTTTTTGGAAACGGGAGCCGTTTCCAGGGGGAGCAAGGTGGTGTACGACCGGGCCCATTCGGCCATGGCGGAGATCCAGAAGGGCATGGTGGACTGGGACAGCGTTTTTGAAGGGGCGGGATGGTTCCACTGGACGGGGATCACCCCGGCCATTTCCCAGGGAGCGGCCGATGCCTGCATCGAGGCGGTAAAGGCGGCGAAAAAGCACGGACTTACCGTTTCCACCGATCTGAACTACAGGGCCAAGCTCTGGAAATACGGAGGGGACCGGGAGGCCATCATGACGGAACTGACCTCATACTGTGACATTATTCTGGGGAACGAGGAAGATGCGGAGAAACATTTCGGGATAAAGCCCGAGGGACTGGACATCACCACACAGGGAGAGCACGTAAAGGCCGAGGCCTTTTTGTCCGTGTGCCAGCAGATGATGAAAAAGTTCCCCAACGCCAAAAAGGTGATCACTACCTTGAGGGGTTCCCTATCGGCCTCGCACAACACCTGGGCCGGGGTATTGTATGACGGAAAAAACATGTTCACTTCCCCGGAATACCAGATCACGCATATCGTGGACCGCGTAGGGGGAGGGGATTCGTTCATGGGCGGATTGATCTACGGATTGCTCACATGGCCCAACAATGACCAGAAAGCGCTTAACTTTGCGGTGGCAGCTTCGTGCTTGAAGCATACGATCGTGGGCGACGCCAATCTGGTGACCGTGGATGAGGTCGAAAAGCTGATGGGAGGCGATGCTTCCGGAAGGGTGGCCAGATAGGACAAAAGTAAAAAAGGTAAAAGTAAAAGGACAAGGGTAAAAGAACGATATGGCAAGATATTCACGGATCGAGGTGGCACGGAAAATGGAGGAAACGGGCATGGTGCCCCTGTTCTACCATCCGGATGTGGAATTGGGAAAGCAGGTGTTGAAGGCCTGTTACGATGGTGGGGCAAGGTTGATGGAATTCACGGCGAGAGGGGATTTTGCCCATGAGGTGTTCACCGAACTGAACAAATATGCGCTCCAAGAACTACCGGGCATGATCATGGGGGTGGGGAGCATCACCGATGCCGCGGCCGCTTCGTTCTACATGCAATTAGGGGCCAACTTTATCGTGACGCCTTCCTTGCGGGAAGACATTGCCGTGGCCTGCAACCGGAGAAAGGTCATGTACAGCCCGGGATGTGGCAGTCTTACGGAGATCGACCGAGCCGAGGAACTGGGGGTGGAGGTGATCAAACTGTTCCCTGGTTCCACGTACGGCCCCGGGTTCGTAAAGGCCATAAAAGGGCCACAGCCATGGACGAGCATCATGCCCACGGGCGGGGTGGACACCAGTGAGGCCAACCTGAAGGCCTGGTTCTCCGCCGGGGTCACCTGTGTGGGGATGGGGTCCCAACTGATCTCCAAGGAAATTCTGGAAAAAAGGGATTTTGAAGGACTTAGAGCTAAAGTAGCTGAAGTCTTATCAACAATAAAAACATTGAAAGCCTTAGAGTAACACAGTTTGACTAAAATTATAGGAAACCGGTTTACCTTGATTTAATGACCAGAGAAAATCTCTTCAAAAAACTTGGTCATCCGCAACCATGAGCGATCGTTGGCCAGTTGATTGAACATCATGCCCTGGTCAGGAGCGTTGGCATTGGGATTGGTGAATGCATGACCTGTATGCCCAAACACATCCATTTCCCAAATGGCGTTCCTTTCAGTAAGCTCGTAACCCAAAGCAACAATGTCCTTTGGAAAAGCCAAAGGGTCTTCCCAACCATGGAGTACTAGGATTTTTGATAAAATATCACCCTCCTGTTCCAGTCCGGGCGGGTCAAAAATACCGTGAAAACAAACGGTTCCTTTAATATCGACCCCAGAGCGGGCAAGGTCCAAGGCACATTTCCCGCCAAAACAGAAACCGATGATGGCAGTTTTATCGGTATCGGCCAGTTCATGTTTTTTGATTTCTTCAAAGGCCAAAAGCAATCTGTCCAAAAGAGCTTGTCGGTCTTCCAACATTTCGTTCATGAATTCTTCCGCCTGTGTAGCATTTTTGGCTCTTTTGCCCTTGCCATAGACATCCACGGCAAACGCCAAATAGCCAAGTTTGGCCAGTTCAACGGCCTTATCCGTTTCAAATTGGGATTGTCCCACCCAAGTGTGGGAGACCATGACCACGGGTCGCTTTCCTTCAAGGTTGGTATCGTGGGCAATAACGCCCTCAAAGGTCTGGCCATTACCTTGGTAGCTGAATTTGTTAGTTTTAATCATTGTGAGTTAGTTGTTCCGTTCAAAACTAAGTTAGATTTTTTTTGATTTGGTCACAACACTTCGGCCTTCAGGATATAAATATTTTTTAATGGCCAGTCCCCATCACCCACGGGAACCTGATTGATTTTGTCCACGACATCCATGCCTTCGATCACACGTCCGAACGGGGTGTAGGAGCCGTCCAAATGGTAGGAGCCGGGTTTGGTGACCACGATGAAGAACTCGTAAGGAGAAGCCAATTTGTGTGGGTTGTCCCTTTCACTACTGGGCATGGAAATGGTGCCCCTATCATGTTTGTATCCTTTTTTGGCATCGGGAGGGAGCAGGTACCGCCCAATCTTGCTCCGCTTTCTGGCAGTTCTTTTATCATCGGAATTACCCCCTTGGATAATAAAATCCTTTACCACTCTGTGGAATTGGGTGCTGTCAAAATATTTTTGACGTGCCAGATAGATGAAATTGGCTTTGTGGTAAGGCACATCATCATAGAGTTCTACTATAAAGCTGCCCAAGGTCGTGGTGATTTTGACTTTGTTTTTCTTCAGGGTCTTGTTATAGTTGAAAAAGAAGTCGATGGCATTCTCTTCGGTAAGTTTGAAGGTGTCTTTTTCGACTTCTTCTTTTGAAGAGGGCTCTACTTGGGAAACAGTATCCTTGTTTGTGATTTTTTGCCCAACTTTGTCCTTTTCCTTTTTTGGTGATTCTCCACAGGAGATGAAGATGATAGATAGTAAACTTAGCATTAAAGCCGATAGTCTCAACAGCATGAATTTTGATGAATTTTGTCAACGAGCTTTAAATTTAAAAAATCTCCCACTTCCCGGGGAGGTTTCCCATTATAAAATGTCACCGGCCTTGCGTATCCAATGGCTCAAGGAGAACGATATCGAAAAGGCAAACCCCAAAAGAGCAGGGGTGATGGCCCTCTTCTATCCGGATATGGAACAGCAGACCAGATTATTGTTGATCTTAAGAAAAGTATATGAAGGAGTACATTCCAATCAAATCGGGTTTCCGGGTGGAAAAGTGGAAGAACAGGACAAGGACTTGTTGGAAACCGCATTGAGGGAAACCCAGGAGGAAGTCGGGGTACTGCCTTCCACAGTACAAATAATCAAGGAACTCAGTGAAGTGTACATTCCCCCCAGCAATTTTCTGGTTAGGCCCTATATGGGAATTTACGCCAATCCAAAACCTTTTATAAAGGATGAAACCGAGGTGGAACGCTTGATAGAGGTTTATTTGCGGGATTTTATGGACGATTCCAACCTGATTCAGGAAAATTTAAGCACTTCGTATGCAAAAAATATAAACGTACCTGCTTATAAATTAAATGGTTATACGGTGTGGGGTGCAACAGCCATGATGTTGAGTGAAATCAGGGAACTTTTACAACAAGTGCTTTGACCATGATTTTGTAAATTTGCCAACAATAGCAAACCCTATGGGCCTGTTCAAGACAAATCCTTTTGGTCATATCTTATTTTTAAAACGATGGCTGATCCGCATAGCGGGCATGATGACCCATCAGCGCTATAAAGGATTCAATACCTTGGAGATCGAGGGTTCCCAGATCATACGTGACCTTCCCGAGAACAATGTCCTTTTTGTGAGCAACCATCAAACGTATTTTGCGGATGTCGTGGCCATGTTCCATGTGTTCAATGCTAGTTTGAGCGGTAGGGAAGACAATATCAAGAACCTAGGGTATTTATGGAATCCCAAGTTGAACATTTACTACGTTGCCGCAAAGGAGACCATGAAAAAGAGTTTGCTCACCAAAATATTGGCCTATGCCGGTTCCATTAGCATAGAAAGGACGTGGAGGGCCGGTGGTCAAGATGTGAATAGACAGGTAAAGTTCAGTGATATTACCAATATTGGAAAAGCACTTGATGATGGTTGGGTAATCACCTTTCCCCAAGGAACCACAACACCTTGGAAACCTCTAAGAAAAGGTACCGCCCATATCATCAAAAAATACAAACCTGTGGTTGTTCCCGTTGTGATCGATGGGTTTCGAAGGTCTTTTGACAAAAAGGGACTGCGCGTGAAAAAGAAAGGCATATTGCAATCCATGCAAATCAAGCAACCGTTGGAAATCGATTATGATAATGAGTCCATCGATGCCATTCTGGAAAAGTTGGAGTATGCCATAGAACAGCATCCATCCTTCCTCAAGGTTATTCCCCAAGCCGAGTTATTGGCCTATGAGGAGGAAAACCAAAAAAGGCGATACAGCTACAAGGGAAATTAGATTTCCAATTTTTTCAACTCGTTGTAGTTTTCCCTGAGCCTCTTGAGCAAGATACCATACAGCAGTTTGTAGAAAAGCCATATCAAGAACAGGATAATGGCCGTGAACACCACCGATATGGCAATGACCATGGCCCAAAATGCGGTAGAGTTCCCGTCTTGGGAGGCGGCTTCCACAATTTCTTTCCCTTCGGGACCATAGAGCAGGACCCCATACATGTTGATGATCAGATATGTGGTAAAAATGATTAGGTTGAACCAAACATACTGCGTAACGGTCCGTTTTACCTTGAGGATGGTACTCATCAATTTTTTGGAAGAATCGGTAAAGGAGATTTTTTTGTAGTTCGTGTAAAACTTATAGATGAAATATAGGATGATGGCATAATTGACCACATTGAGTACCATGATGACCTTGTGTATGTGGAGGTCCTTCAACTCCTGGATTGAATCCGGGTCATTGAAAATGATATTGATACCCGCCCAAAAAATGAATTCGAGAATACTGATGTAAAAAATCCATTTCACTATAGACGAGGATTTTTTCCATATCATCTTATAGATTTGGTCATAGGACAATTTGGGAAGGTCGGCTTCCCTTTTTTGCCAGTCTTTTTTCAAGAGCTCCAGTTCATCCATCATAACTACGGATTTAGTATGGTTCTTAATTTGTTTTTCACCCTGTTCATCTTCACCCTAGCATTTACTTCCGTAATACCCAAAGTTTCGGCGATTTCTGTATAATCCTTGTCCTCTAGGTATAGGAATACCAAGGCCTTGTCAATATCGCCCAGTTGTTTAATGGCGTCGTACATCAACTTTAACCGTTTTTCCTCTGTATCGTCATACTCGTTGGCCTTTATCTTATGGATGACCGAGTCATAATCCTGGGTCTGGACCCTTTTCTTGGATTTGCGGTACAGAGTTATTGCGGTGTTCAGGGCAACACGGTACATCCAGGTACTGAATTTGGCGTCTCCCCGAAACTTTGGGTATGCTTTCCACAATTGTATCGTGATTTCCTGGAACAGGTCGTTGTGCGAATCCTTGTCGTTTGTATACAGGCTGCACACCTTGTGAACAATGTTCTGATTGTTCTCAAGTTCCGTCACAAAGCGATGTTCCAGTTCTTTATTCACTAATGGTTGGTGGGTTTGCTTTATATGTGTGGATAAAGCAGTTTTTGTTACAGCCCCCTAGAATTTATTTGCGATAGTCTAAGGCTGGAGGTCTGTTGCCCAGCATCGGAACATATTTGAAATCTTTTCCTCTGCGCTCCTCCAATTCTGCCTTGGCGGCCTCTACAGTTTTTGGGTTTTCAAATATATCCATGGCGGTTAGGGCCAAAGTCTTGGCAGCTACCATCATTCCCTTGGTGCCGATGGACATGCCACCAGCGGCAACGGCTTGCCAGCTATGTGCAGGAGTTCCTGGTACCCAAGTCGCTGTTCCCAATCCGGCAGTAGGCACGGTGAAGCTCACATCGCCTACATCGGTGGAACCGTAGGCTCGGGCAGTTTCTTGATAAGGTTGAATGTTTTCGGCCGTGGCCAAATCCAATGTTTCTTTACCCAAGGTTTTTGAAATCTTCTCACCAAAGGCTTTCTCTTCTTCGGTATAGGTTATGCCACCTACTTTGGTCAAATTGTCGTACATGATTTTCTGTACGGTAAGGTTGGGCAACAATTCGTGCGTGCCCCCGATCATTTCATATTCCATAGTGGTTCCAGTACCCAAGGCAGCGCCTTCCGCAGCTTTTACGATACGATCAAAAATATCGACAACTACATCCCTGTTGAAATGACGGGCATAGTAATAGACTTCTGCAAAATCCGGTACCACATTAGGAGCTTTTCCTCCATTCGTGATTACATAGTGGATACGTGCTTCTTGGGGAACATGCTCACGCATCATGTTCACCATCATGTCCATGGCTTCAACACCATCCAATGCAGAACGTCCCTTGTCCGGTGCCCCAGCGGCATGAGCGGATACCCCGTGGAACCTGAACTTGGCAGATTTGTTGGCCAAAGCAGCCCCGGCACTTGCAGCGTTGGCAGCTCCTGGATGCCAGTGCAGGGCGATATCCACATCGTTGAAGACACCTTCACGGACCATATACACTTTTCCGGAACCTCCTTCTTCGGCTGGACAGCCATAAAAACGGATGGTTCCCTGTATTTTATTGGATTTCAGCCAATCTTTAACGGAAATGGCTGCAGCAGTGGATGCCGTACCGAACAAATGGTGACCACAAGCATGACCAGCAGCTTTACCCGCTGATACTTTTTCAGGCACGGCCTGTTGCGATAATCCGGGAAGGGCATCAAATTCTCCCAAAATAGCGATTACAGGATAGCCGGAACCATATTCGGCCATAAACGCGGTAGGAATACCCGCAATTCCTTTTTTTACAGTGAACCCAGCATCGGTCAGTGTTTTTTGCAGGAGTCCGGAACTTTGTTCCTCCAAATACCCCATTTCGGCAAAATCCCAGATATTATGGGCTATTTCGCCATATTTTTTGGTCTTGGCATCAAGGTCTTTCAATACATCATCCTTACTTTCTTGGGCCAATAGGGTAGAAGCGCCAAAAAGCAAAAGGGCGCTTAGCGGGAGAAATTTTTTCATTGTATGGAGTTTTTTTGAGTTAGGCCTTAAAGATACTAAAAAACCTATCCTAAAATGGTTTGACGTGTGTGGGATTCCGTAATTTTGCAGGCATGTCTAGCATGAACATTCCACAATCCAGCAATCCAAGGTTCGTCATCATAGGTGGCGGTTTTGGAGGTATAGCCTTAGCTAAAAAATTAAGGGACAAAGAGGCCCAAGTGGTCCTTTTGGACAAGCACAATTATCACAATTTTCAGCCTTTGCTCTATCAGGTTTCCACGGGTGGTTTGGAGCCTGATTCCATCGCCTATCCCATTCGAAAGGTATTACAAGGCTATCCCAATTTCTATTTCCGATTGGCCAATGTATTGGAAATCGATACCAATAAGAGAAAGATATCCACCAATATAGGCGATATCAATTATGATTATCTGGTGGTGGCCACAGGGTCCCAGACCAATTACTTTGGAAACAAGGGCATAGAGGCTATGGGTATGGCCATGAAGACCATTCCACAGTCGTTGAATTTAAGGAGCTTGATCTTGGAGAATTTTGAACAGGCATTACTAACGGATGATCTTCACGCACGGGACGCCTTGATGAACTTTGTGATTGTAGGAGGAGGTCCGACTGGTGTGGAATTGGCCGGAGCCTTGGCCGAGATCAAAAAGGGGATATTGCCAAAAGACTATCCTGACCTTGATACTAGACGGGCACAGATAAACCTGGTTCAGGCAGGGGATAGATTACTGCCTGCCATGAGTGAGGTGGCCTCTCGAAAGGCCGAACGTTTTTTGGAAGAATTGGGAGTAAACGTGTGGAAAAATATACGGGTCGCGGATTATGATGGCCTACATGTGACCACGGATACCGATACGTCGTTCAATACAGCGACTTTGGTTTGGGCTGCAGGAGTATCAGCTGTCAGCATTAAAGGATTGGATGCCAAGGAATTTCTGTGCAGGGGAAATCGCTTGAAGGTAAACGAGTTCCATCAGGTGGAAGGCTTCAAAGAAATTTTTGCCATTGGTGATGTGGCACAGATGGAAACCGAGGATTTCCCGAACGGTCACCCTATGATGGCGCAACCCGCCATACAACAGGGCAGGAACCTTGGAGATAACTTGGTGAGATTGTTGGAAAATAAGCCCATGAAACCATTTGTATACAAGGATAAGGGAAGCATGGCCACCGTAGGAAGAAACAAAGCAGTGGTGGATCTTCCTAAAGTTAAGTTTCAAGGCGTATTTGCTTGGTTTGTATGGATGTTTGTACACCTGTATTTTTTGATCGGTTTTCGAAACCGGGTAGTGGTATTCATCAACTGGGTGTACAATTATGTCCGATTTGACAGGGAGGCCCGTCTGATCATCCGTCCCTTTAAAAAACAAAACCAAGTGGACCGCAATAAATTGATGCAGGATTAAACTGCTTTGCATCTTCTTATAAATCAGCGTTAAAGTTTGGTGAAACTTCTTGGTGGGCAAGGTGTTATCATCTAATTTGTGGTAAAACACAAGCCATGCCCAACCTCCGAATTATTTTCATTACGGTCTGTTCTATTTTGCTTTTGGAGGAAGCCCAAAGTCAGTCATTAGGTACGTTACCAACTTCTCTTGAAAGTCCTGTGTATATTGAAGGATTTGATTACCCCTCGTTCGACAAAATATCGAATTATGCTTGGTTTAGGCTTCATTATAGAGTTTTGGAGGGAACTGAAATAAGTTTAGGAGGGGAGCATTACCGAAATTATTTTGCCGATCGTTTTACTGTTTCGGCCCAATTGAAACAAAACTTGAATGAAGAATTTTATTTGTTTGGTGGACATCAGCGGGAATGGGATTTATTGAACAAGGGTAGGGGCTATCCAAATCCGATTCCATTACAAGAGGCTTATTTTGGAATGGGATACGATGCGGCTCCGAGTCTGATCATAGAGGGAAGGGTCGTTCGTCCACTTGGTCAGGCAGATTTCAGTAAGATTGGTTTTGATGGTTTCAAAACACGAGTGGAAATGGGTACCCGTATCAAATTTTGATTTATTTCCTTGGATGGAACTCGTTCAACACTTTGGATAAGTGAACACGGTTGACATGCATGTATACCTCCGTTGTTGTAATGCTTTCGTGACCCAACATTTGTTGAATAGCTCGCAAATCCGCACCGTTTTCCAAAAGGTGTGTGGCAAAGGAATGCCGAAACGTATGTGGACTGATGCTTTTTTTTAACCCAATTTGTTCGGCTAATTGTTTGATGATGGTGAAGATCATGGCCCGGGTGAGTTGTTTTCCCCTCCGGTTAAGGAACACAAAATCCTGATGTTCCTTGTGTATGGGCAAATGTACCCTGACCTGGTTTCGGTATAGGTTGATGTATTTTTTATTGAAGTCGCTGATGGGCACAAAACGCTGTTTGTTTCCCTTGCCGGTGACCTTGATGAAATCCTCGTCAAAATAAAGATCGGATAGTTTTAGGTTGATCAATTCCGAGACCCTCAGTCCACAACCATAAAGCGTTTCCAAAATGGCCCGGTTGCGCTCTCCTTCGGGTTTGGATAGGTCTATGGCATTGATCAAATCGTTGATTTCGTCCACGGAGAGCGTATCGGGTAATTTTCGTCCAATCTTTGGGGTCTCGATCAACTCCATGGGATTGTCCTCCCGATAATCTTCAAAGATGAGATAGTTGAAAAAACCTTTCAGGCCGGAAATGATTCTGGCCTGTGTTCTTGGATTTACTGTTTTGGCAAGGTCATAGATGAATTGCTGAACGGTATCCTTGTCAATTTTTTCTGGTTTTTCACCAATTTCCAATTCCTCCAGATACCCTGCAAGCTTCTGGAGGTCCATGGTATAATTGGTAATGGAATTTTTGGAAAGCCCTCGTTCTATCTTCAGATAGTTTTGGTAATCCTGGATTGCCTGCTGCCAGTTCATGCACTAAAGATAATGACAAAATTGTTCCAACATAGGGAATGGAATTTCATATCCATCAACCCAAAAGGGTAATTGGTCAAATGGGTTCATTATTGGTTCCCTCGAATCCATACTTTTCGTCACAAATCAATTCATTATATCGATTTTAATATTTAAAAACTGGATTTTAGTAGGATTTTTAAGTCAAATGGGCACTATATTTATTAGGAATGCGTTTTGCTCTTAATAAAAATCAACCATGAGAAAAAATACATTTTTACTAGTGATCTTGGCAATGGTAAGTTTAACGACCATGGCCCAAACTGTGGACAGGAGCAACTTTAAAGCCGGTGTTTTGGCCGGTATACCCGTTGGCGATGCTTCAAATTATTCAACTTTTGCATTGGGATTGGATGTGGCACACCACTGGGGTGTTTCCGAATTGTTCGATGCGGGCATAGCAACTGGTTATATCCATGCTTTTGGCGAATCTAATTCTTTAGCTGGTGGCGCTGTTACGTATGAATTTGAGGACCTTCAATTTATACCTGTGGCCGCTGCCATACGAATGTACCCCACCTATGAATTTAAGTTTGGTGCTGATGTTGGCTATGCCTTGGCCTTGAACGAAAACATGGACGGTGGATTTTATATTAGGCCATCCATAGGATATAACATTACAGGAAATACGGAATTGAACGTTTCCTATATCAAAGTGAGCAATGAGGTGGATTTTTCCATGGTCGCTCTTGGCTTACTTTTCCTGTTTTAGAAGAAATTGAAAGTATACTGCACTTCACCCCAAATCAGTGTAGAAATACCATGAATATTAACCATTTAATTACGCTAAAAAATGAAAAAATTACTTTTTGTCTTGGCATTTGCCATGCTATGCACTGTGATCACAAAAGCCCAAACCAGTTATAAGGCGGCATTAGGTTTAGGGATTGATGCCTTTGACAATGCAACTTTTGTTGGGGCCACCGGAAAATATTTTTTTACGGCAAACCATGTTGGTCAGGCCGATTTATTGTTCGAAAACAATGCTACCATGATTACTGCATTGTATTCCTATCATAAGTCTTTCCGTGGTGCTCCAGGGCTGAGATGGTATTTAGGTATTGGGCCAAGTATTGTTCTCTGGGATGGAGACAATTCATTTGCTTTACGTCCTCATTTGGGGTTAGATTATAAGATAAATGGAGTGCCCATTGTATTGAATTTTGACTGGAGACCCTTCGTTGGACTAGGGGATGCCGGTAATGAAGTAGGAGCCTTTGGATTGGGACTGCAATTTGCTTTTTAATCGAATCCAAAAAAGATATGATAAAATGGCGGGATATTCCCGCCATTTTCTTTTTGTTGTATTTTTGGTTCCATGAAAATCATGATCATCAACGGGCCCAATCTCAATCTTTTGGGCAAAAGGGAACCGGAAGTATACGGCAGCACTACATTTGAGGACTATTTTGGGCAGCTCAAAACAAAGTTTCCACAAGTGGAACTGTCCTATTTTCAATCCAATATTGAAGGAGAAATCATTGGCAAGATCCAAGAAGTAGGTTTTGATTATGATGGAATCGTATTGAACGCTGCTTCCTATACCCACACTTCAGTCGGGATTGGGGATGCAGTAAAAGCGGTGACCACACCCGTGGTGGAAGTTCATATCTCCAACACCCATAAACGGGAAGAATACCGTCACGTTTCCTTTATTTCGCCGGGGGCAAAAGGTGTCATTTTGGGATTTGGCCTTCAAAGCTACGATTTGGCCATCCAGAGTTTTTTAGGCTAGAACCTTAAGATATTTTTTATCGGCATAAAAAGTGCCGAAAGGCAATAAAGAGGCCAAAAACAAGATTACGAACCTTTTAAGGTTCCATTTGCGTTCCCAGCAAAAAACTACGGCCACTACCACATAGAGAATGAACAAAATTCCATGGGCATAGCCCACATATTTATTCGGCTCGGGAATGTCTGCCCAATGTTTCAGGGGCATGGTCATCCCGAACAATGACAAATAGGAAATTCCTTCTAAAATGGCAGTGGCCCTAAAAAGCTTTAGCATAGTTGAGATTATAAGTGGATCACTTCACCATAGGCATCCGCGACAGCTTCCATCACCGCTTCGCTCATGGTGGGATGAGGGTGAACTGCCTTAAGGACCTCATGGCCGGTAGTTTCCAATTTTCTGGCTACCACGGCTTCTGCGATCATATCGGTAACGCCGGCTCCGATCATGTGGCAACCCAACCATTCACCGTATTTAGAATCAAAAATCACTTTTACAAAACCGTCAGGATTACCTGCAGCCTTGGCCTTACCACTAGCGGAGAAGGGAAACTTGCCCACTTTGATGTCGTACCCTTTTTCCTTGGCCTGTTTTTCAGTCAAACCAACAGATGCAATTTCAGGAGTACAGTAGGTACAACCTGGGATGTTTCCATAATCCAAGGCTTCTACATGCATTCCGGCTATTTTCTCCACACAAAGGATTCCCTCGGCAGACGCAACGTGTGCCAACGCTTGTCCTGGGGTAACATCCCCAATAGCATAATATCCTGGAATATTGGTCTGATAGTAATCGTTGACGAGGATTTTGTCACGGTCCACGGCAATCCCCACATCTTCTAATCCGATGTTTTCAATATTGGTTTTGATCCCCACAGCAGAAAGGACGATATCCGCCTCAAGTACTTCTTCACCTTTCGAAGTTTTTATGGTAGCTTTCACGCCTTCTCCTGAAGTATCTACTTTGGTAACCTCTGCGGAGGTCATAATTTTTACGCCAGCCTTTTTGAAGCTTCTTTCCAATTGTTTGGATACATCCTCGTCCTCAACAGGGACAATGTTCGGAAGGTATTCCACCACGGTCACCTCGGTACCCATGGAGTTGTAGAAATAGGCAAATTCGATACCGATGGCACCACTTCCCACCACGATCATTTTCTTGGGTTGTTTGGGCAAACTCATGGCCTCACGGTACCCGATGACTTTTTTGCCATCTTGTGGCAGGCTGGGCAACTGACGGCTACGCGCACCGGTTGCTATGATAATGTGGTCAGCACTGTATTCGGTGGTTCCGCTATCGGATTTTACCTCCACCTTTTTGCCTGGTTTCAGTTTTCCAAAACCGTTGATGACCTCTATCTTGTTCTTCTTCATCAAAAATTGAACGCCTTTGCTCATACCATCGGCAACGCCACGGCTTCTGCTCACCACGGCACCGAAATCATAATCCACTTCCTTGGCGCTCAACCCATAGCTTTCGGCATGTTTCAAATATTCAAAAACCTGAGCGGATTTTAAAAGGGCCTTGGTTGGGATACAGCCCCAGTTAAGGCAGATGCCCCCCAAACTTTCCTTTTCAATAATGGCTGTTTTGAAACCTAATTGTGAGGCCCTGATAGCGGCAACATATCCACCGGGACCACTTCCCAAAACAATAACATCGAACTTGCTCATTAGATCTTGATTTTAGTTGTTAGATTCGAAGCCTGCCTAAGAGCGGGCAGGTGCAAAAGTACGGAATTCAAACTCCAAATCCCAAGTTGAAAAAAACCAAAAATCAGTTTGTTTGTGAAATCAGCTTTACGGGGAACCGAACATCTTTTGATTGAAGGCCTCTGAGCCCCCTTTGGGTATGGATAGGGATTGCCAATCCTTTCCCTTTATCATTTTTCCGAGGAATACAATTTGCCCTACATGGCTTGCATAATGTGCCAATTGCCTATTGATGGCTTCCACTATGGTGTGTTCCTGACCACGGATCGTGATTTTGTTCCCGAAGTTGGAAGGATTTATACTCTCCAAAGCAGTGAAGAGACACTGCCAGCCCTTTTCCCATGCCGATAACATTTCTTCCTTTGTTGAGTAGGGATTTTCAAATTCCATTTCACGGTTTCGCCAAGATTTTTCACCATCCTCGGTCAAAAATTGGGTCCATCGGCTCAGCATGTTGCCCACCATATGTTTTACGATCAATGCAATGGAGTTGTCGTCTTCGCTATAGGTCCAATGGATGTCATTTTCAGAAAGTTGGGCAAAAGTTTTGTCCCCCATGGTCTTGTACCTATGGAACTCAAATTTCACATTTTCCAGATAGTTTTCCTGAAAGTCCATACCCATCAATCTTTTGGGTCGAAACCAATGCTCACCGAATTGATGCAATAGCGTTGCCCGGTGGTTTCCCTTGGACCATCATTGAACACGTGGCCCAAATGACTACCGCAGTTGGCACAAAGGGTCTCCGTACGGATCATGCCATGTGAAGTGTCGCGGATGTACTCGATGGCACCTTCGACCGCTTGGTCAAAAGAGGGCCAGCCGCAACCACTCTCAAATTTGTGATTGCTTTCAAAAAGCTTGGCATTACAGGCCTTGCAATGGTAGCCCCCGTTCTCAAAATGCAGGTTATATTCGCCCGTGAATGGTCTTTCGGTGCCCTTTTGTCTCAATACGTAATATTCCTCCCGGGAAAGCTGTTTTTGCCATTCCTCGTTGGTTTTTTGAACGCCGTATTTTTTGTCCATGTAATTAGTTTTTACCGTCAGGGATAAAGTTGAGGGCCACTCCATTGATGCAGTGTCTCTTTCCTGTGGTTGCCCTAGGTCCGTCATTGAAAACATGACCCAAATGTCCGCCACAAACAGCACAATGCTCTTCGGTACGGGCCACCCCAATCTTATAATCCACATCAAAAGCTACGTTGCCTTCAATTTCCCTATCAAAACTGGGCCATCCGGTCCCGGAATCGAACTTGTACTCGCTACGGAAAACTGGTGTCCCACAGCCCGCACAAACATAGGTTCCTTTTTGTTTATTTTTGAGCAAATCGCTGGAAAAGGCATTCTCGGTAGCTTCTTTACGAAGCACATAATACTGCATGTCCGTCAATTCGGCACGCCACTCCGCATCGGTTTTGGTGACTTTGTACGCGGTTTCTTGTTTTGTTTCCTTTTTCTCTTCTTGGGATGTGCCCTTGCAGCCAATAAAAACCACAAGTGCCATCAATAGCAATCTTTTTCCCATGTTTCTATTTTTTCTTAAGTAGACGTAGTTGGGTCCGTATCCTTTCAAAATAAATGTGTTTTAACAAAAAAGTCCCACTGAAAACCAATGGGACTTTAAGGTAACACTTTTGAAGGAATCAATTAAGATCCAATTTCATTACTTTATCTTCTTTAATACCCAAAGCGGACATTACATTTTCGATATTGGAAGTGTCCAACTTGGAAGAGGTGGCATATTCGCTGGGAACAAACACGATCCTAAAAATCTGATTATCCGTAAACCCAGTGTCCAAAGTGGAAAGGTCAAAATTACCATCTATAAAAAGTTCCAAATCCACAAAAGTGTGGGCAAAAACATATTGCATGGTACCTCCGGGAAGGAAGAAATTCTGTGGCAATTGGCTCCAGGCATCGGCGGTGGAACCATCGGTTAGGTCGATTACACCATCATGACGGTATACCAAAACCGCATCGGATTCGAACACTTCAAAATTGGTGATGTCGGAAAAAGTAATCAAGGTGCTGAATAGGTTGGAACCGGCATCATAATCAAAATTAACCCCTTCCACCTCTACAACTTGTCCTTGGATACCATCTTGGCCGTCTAGACCATCTAGGCCATCCAACCCATCATACCCGGGAGGGCCTTGTGGGCCTTCGCAGGCCACGGTGAACATTATTAAAACGGCTCCTAGAATTGTACTAAATTTATTCATGATTTTGGATTTTGGATTTGTCTTCATTTTTGTTTGTCTCTGCAAGAAAATCAAAAAGCGTTCCATTTTTTAAAAAATGTTGTTTTAATGGGTAAAGAAGTTGTCAATATCGGATTCTTGCCCAAAGATGTGTATTATTGTATGTACTAAACCCTCTTTTATGTCCAAGGTAGTTTCACACAGCTTTTTCACGGATTTCGATATTGACCTTTTTAAGGCAGGAAAGCATTTCCGTTTGTACAATAAATTAGGGTCTCACCTTACTGAAGTCGAAGGTGTCAAGGGAACCTATTTTGCGGTTTGGGCCCCATCGGCCAAGTCGGTAAGTGTGATCGGGGACTTTAATTATTGGAATGCCGGGGAACATGAACTGAATGTGCGTTGGGACAGCAGTGGCATTTGGGAAGGATTTATTCCTGGCGTGGACAAAGGCACCAAATACAAATACAAGATACATTCGCACAACAACGATATTTGGACCGAAAAAGCCGATCCCTTTGCTAGGTTTTGTGAACAACCCCCGAACACTGCCTCCTTGGTTTGGGATGCTCCCTATACATGGAAGGACCAAGATTGGATGGATACCCGTGAGGAAAAGAACGGCTTGGACCGTCCTTATTCCGTATACGAGGTGCATTTGGGTTCTTGGAAGAAAAAACACGGTTGGGAATCACTCACCTATCTGGAGATGGCGGAAGAGTTGGTCAACTATGTGGATGAGATGGGATTCACCCACGTGGAGTTCATGCCCGTGATGGAATACCCATATGACCCCTCGTGGGGTTACCAGATCACGGGATATTTTGCGCCCACTTCCCGCTTTGGAAAGCCAGAGGATTTTAAGGTTTTGGTGGACAAATTCCATCAGAAGGGCATTGGGGTGATATTGGACTGGGTACCTTCCCATTTTCCTGAAGATGCCCATGGACTTGGGTATTTTGATGGGTCCCACCTTTACGAACATCCCGATAGAAGAAGAGGGTACCACCCCGATTGGAAAAGTCTCATCTTCAATTATGGAAGAAATGAAGTGCGGGCATTCTTGATCAGCAATGCCATATTTTGGCTAGATCAATACCATGTGGATGGGTTACGGGTAGATGCCGTTGCCTCCATGCTCTATCTGGATTATTCGAGGGAAGATGGCGAATGGGAACCCAATATGTATGGTAATAATGAGAATCTAGAGGCCCTGTCATTCCTTAGGGAAATGAACCAAGAAGTGTATGCCAGTTTCAAGGGTATCCAGACCATTGCAGAGGAATCCACCGCATTTACAGGGGTCACCAAGCCAGTGCACTACGGGGGATTGGGCTTTGGGATGAAATGGATGATGGGTTGGATGCACGACACGTTGGAATTCTTCAAAAAAGAACCTATTTATAGATCTTATGATCTGAACAACATCACCTTTAGCTTGACCTATGCCTTTACGGAGAATTTTATGTTGCCCCTTTCCCATGATGAGGTGGTGTATGGTAAAAATTCGCTTTTGTACCGCATGCCGGGCGACGAATGGCAACGTTTTGCCAACCTGAGGCTGATGTTCGGGTATATGTTCACGCATCCAGGGGGAAACCTGTTGTTTATGGGCGGGGAATTTGGACAATCTTCGGAATGGAACTTTTTACAAAGTCTGGATTGGCACTTGACCCAATACGATTTTCACTCAGGGATCCAAGAGGCCATCAAAGATCTGAACAAAATGTACAAAAGCAATCCGGCCTTGTATGAAAAACAGTTCAACCCCGATGGGTTCCAATGGATAGAGTATAACGATAGGGAAAACACGGTCATTACCTTTATCAGAAAGGGGAACGACCCCCAGGACGACCTCATTGTAGCCTGTAACTTTACACCTGTTCCGCGTGAGAACTATAGGGTTGGCGTGCCAAAGACGTCTACCTTGAAATTGGTCTTCAATAGTGATGAAACCAAGTACTCGGGCAGTGGTATGGGCAAGAAAACCATGAAACCTGCGAAGACCCCATGGAACGGCCACGAGCAGTCCGTTGTGATGACCCTGCCGCCATTATCGGTGGTGGTGTACAGGTAGTGAACATACTATAACGTTATAGTTGATGGATGTTTAAAACATCTTTTTCATTATTCGGACTAATGTATTTCTTTTGTTAGCCTCAATTGACTAGAGATGATAACCAACACGGAAATAGAGAGAAGGGGCAATCAATTGCCCAACCATATAGTCGATTTTAAACAGGAAAACGACAAGATATACTTCACCACCCAAAACGGGGTGATACTTCAGATAACCATTTTACGCGATAGCGTGGTTCGATTCCGCTACGCTACCGAATATGTCTTCGAGCCCGATTTTTCATATGCCATCAGCGAAGATGTGAACTTGGGGTACAACGAGCTTTCGGTAAAGGAAGAGATTCCCGAATACGTGATCACCACTTCCAAGATCAAGATCTATGTGAACAAATCGGACCTTAAGGTCCAGATTGTGGATATGGATGATGTTGTGCTGAGCGAGGAAGAGCTGGGTTTCCATTGGGAGGAAAATTTTGACTATGGGGGCAATGTTGTTAAAATGAGCAAGGTCTGCCATTCCGGTGAAAGCTTTTATGGAATGGGGGATAAGGCCTCTCATACCAACCTGAAAGGCAAAAGGGTGAATAACTGGGTAACCGATTCCTACGCCTTTGGCAAGGACCAGGAACCCTTGTACAAGGCCATACCTTTTTATGTGGGATTGAAGGAAGGCATTGCCTACGGTATTTTTTTCGATAACTCTTTTAGTACCTACTTTGATTTTGCCAACGAGAAAAGGAACGTGACCAGTTTTTGGGCCGATGGTGGTGAAATGAACTACTACTTTTTTTATGGCCCAAAAATGAGCCATGTAGTGGAGTCGTATACCGATTTGACAGGTGTTCCGGAACTTCCACCTTTGTGGGCACTGGGGTTCCATCAATCCAAATGGAGCTACTATCCCGAAAGTAAGGTCAGGGAGATCGCTTCCACTTTTAGGGAACATCAAATACCATGTGATGCCATTTATCTGGATATCGATTACATGGAAGGGTTTAGATGCTTTACTTGGAACAACCGCTATTTTCCGAATCCCAAGAAAATGATTCAGGAAATGGAGGAAGAAGGTTTTAAGGTAATCACCATGATCGACCCGGGAATCAAGATCGACCGCGATTATTGGGTATACCAACAGGCCATGGATAATGGATTTTTCTGCCGAAGGGCAGATGGTCCCCATTTTAAGGGGAAAGTTTGGCCTGGGGAATGTAAGTTTCCCGACTTTACGGACCCTGATGTCCGTGAATGGTGGGCCGGATTATACAAAGAAATGATTGCCGGAATGGGCGTTCGTGGCGTCTGGAACGATATGAACGAGCCAGCCGTGATGGAAGTGCCCACAAAGACCGCCAATCTGGATGTGCGCCATGACTATGATGGCCATCCCTGCAGCCATAGAAAAGCACATAATGTGTATGGCATGCAGATGGTAAGGGCGACTTATGAAGGTGTGAAAAAATTCACTTTTCCTAGAAGGCCCTTTGTGCTTACGCGGGCAGCTTACTCGGGAACACAACGCTATTGTGCCACTTGGACAGGGGACAATGTGGCTACGTGGGAGCATCTTTGGATCGCCAATGTACAGATGCAACGCATGTGCATGAGTGGGTACTCTTTTGTGGGGTCCGATATTGGCGGCTTCGCCGAACAACCCAACGGTGAACTATTTGCACGTTGGATCCAATTGGCCATTTTTCATCCGTTTTGCCGAGTGCATTCCAGCGGGGACCATGGAGATCAGGAACCCTGGTCCTTTGGGGAAGAAATTACAGGCATTGTCAAGGAATTTATCGAGTTGAGGTACCAATTGTTACCTTATCTGTACACCATGTTCTACAAGTACATCAAAGATGGTCTGCCCATGTTGCAATCCTTGGTGTTCTATGATCAGGAAGACCAACAGACCCATTTCCGTACAGATGAGTTTCTATTTGGCGAGCAAATGTTGGTATGCCCCGTCCAGGAGCCCAACGCCCAAGGTAGAAGAATGTACTTCCCGAAAGGTGATTGGTACAATTATTGGACCGATGAATTGGTTCCAGGAGGTATGGAAAGGTGGGTCCCCGCCGGAATCCATAGGGTTCCATTGTATGTAAAGGCAGGGGCCATGATTCCCAAATATCCTGTTCAGCAGTATGTGGGAGAAAAGACCATCACAGAATTGGGGATAGACGTTTACTTTAAGGAAGGAACGGAAAACTCCATCGTATATGAGGACCAACAGGATGGGTACGATTATAAAAAAGGAAGATACAGTCTTCGTAGGTTCAGATTGACGGGAAAAGGAAACGAACTAATCATACAACAGTTCAAGGATGGTAATTATATCACCCCGTACGAAAAATTCAAGTTGACCCTGCACGGGCTTCCATTTACCATTGGTACGGTGGAATTGGATAACGAGGAAGTGGATTTGAAAGACATCAAACTGAACGGGAACAATTCCATTGAGGTCAGTAAGGATTTCACCGAGCTTCACATATTTGGAAAATAAATTTTTGTAATTTACATAGACTAAACACTGTTAGCGATATGAAAAGGTTAGTTCTTACCATAGCGATATTTTTGGCCGTTGTTTCCTGTAAAACCAATCCGTTCACAGGAAAGAGCACCTTGAACTTTTACTCCAATAGCCAAATGTTTCCGATGGCATTTGCCCAGTATGATGAGTTTTTGTCCGAGAACAAAGTGGTGAAGGGCACCACGGATGCCCAAATGATTACCCGGGTAGGGCAACGGATTGCTTCTGCTGCAGAACGTTGGTTGGATGCCAATGGCTATCCTGGGTATTTGAAGGATTACCAATGGGAATACAATTTGGTACAAGATGAGACCGTGAACGCGTGGTGTATGCCAGGTGGCAAGATTGTGGTCTATACTGGAATTTTGCCGATAACCCAAAATGAAACCGGAATAGCCGTAGTGATAGGCCATGAGGTAGCTCACGCTTTGGCCGATCATGGGGCACAGCGTATGAGTGCTGGTACCCTTCAACAAATAGGAGCACTTGGAGCTGCTGCGGCTACGAGCAACAAATCACCGGAAGTCCAGAATGCTTTTATGCAGGCCTACGGATTGGGGTCACAACTGGGGGTCATGCTGCCCTTTAGCAGAAGCCATGAAACCGAGGCAGACAGGATAGGGTTGCAGATAATGGCCATTGCAGGATACAATCCTGATGAAGCGGCCAAACTGTGGGAACGTATGAAAGCCCAATCCGGGGGGCAGTCACCACCTGAATTTTTGAGCACGCACCCCTCCAATGATACCAGGATCGGTAATTTGACCGCATGGGCCCCAGCTGCAAAGCAGGAAGCTAGAAAGTTTGGGGTAACATCGTTCAAATAAGTTGGAAACAAACAAAAAACAGATCATGTCATTTCGAGTAGAGCGGGAAATCTGATTCTTTTGAATAGGATTTCTCCAAAAGGTATTCGAGATGACATTTTTATTTTAAAACAAGACACATGGCACAGGTATTGGCAATGAAGGGAAGTAAAAAATTGTTGAATGCTTGGGCATTTTACGATTGGGCCAATTCTGTATACAGTCTTGTGATCGCTTCGGCCATTTTCCCCATATTTTACGGTGCCCTTTTTAGGGTTGCCGGGATTGAAAAGGTGACCATCTTTGGCGGAGAGATTGCCCGGGCCCCCTTGATCAGTTATGTTACCTCATTGGCCTTTGTTTTTATCGCGATCGTGACGCCGTTAGTTTCCGGTATTGCCGACTATTTGGGTAACAAGAGGGTTTTTCTGAAATTCTTCTGCTATTTAGGGGCGGTATCCTGCATTGGACTGTATTGGTTTTCTTTGGAGAACATTTACTTCGGACTGGTATGCTATTTCTTTGGATTGGTGGGGTTTTGGGTGAGTTTTGCCATCAACAATTCCTATTTGCCGGATATTGCCTTTCCCGAACAGCAAGACGGTATCAGTGCCAAAGGTTTTTCCCTCGGCTACATCGGAAGTGTCATCCTGTTGGTATTCAATTTGGCCATGGTCATGAAACCGGATGTATTTGGCATCACCAATGATGGGGGAGAGGTTGCCGAGATCAAGGCCATGAAATACTCCTTTATTTCCGTGGGTATCTGGTGGATACTTTTTAGTCAATACACGTTTGCCAATCTTCCGAAAGGGTACAAAAGGGAGGGAGAAAGACAGCATATTATCCTGAACGGTTTCAAAGAGTTGAAAAGTGTATGGCACCAATTGGGGGAAAACACAAAATTGAAACGTTATCTGGGAGCCTTCTTTGTATACAGTATGGCGGTGCAGACCATCATGCTCATCGCCACCTATTTTGGGGAAGAGGAAATCGCATGGGGTTCGGACAGTGAACGCACCACAGGGTTGATCATTAGTATTATGGTCATTCAATTGGTAGCCATTATTGGGGCCACGGTAACGGCGTGGTGCTCCAAGGCTTTCGGCAACATACGAACGCTGATCGTAATCAACATCATTTGGGCCATGCTCTGTGTTTATGCTTATTTTCTACAGACCCCTATGGATTTTTACACCGCAGCAGGCTTTGTGGGAATTGTGATGGGCGGTATCCAGGCCCTTTCTCGATCGACCTATTCCAAGTTCTTGCCCGAAACCACAGATACCACCTCCTTCTTCAGTTTTTATGATGTGGCAGAAAAAATAGGAATCATCATCGGTACCTTTTTGTATGGCGTGGTCGCACAGCTTACCGGTAGTATGCGAAACAGCACCATCTTTTTGGGCTTGTTCTTTATTATCGGTATCTTTTTACTGACTAGGGTCAAAAATAAAGATTGAACCAATGAAACAATTATTCACCATCGCCCTTTCATTTTTATGGATAGGGACAAATCTACTTGCCCAAAAAACAATTGCCGAACAATTGGGCTATCCTGCCGATGCCAAACTACTTATTATTCATGCCGATGATTTGGGCGTGATCCATACCGTAAACCAAGCCACGTTTAAGGCCTTTGCAGATGGGTCGGTCAAGAGTGCCAGTATCATGGTGCCTACGCCATGGTTGCCCGAAGTGGCGGCATATGCAAAAGAACATCCCGATCACGATATGGGCATCCATTTGACCTTGACCAGTGAGTGGGAGTACCTTCGGTGGGGACCCGTGGCCCCTGCTGGGCAAGTTTCCAGTTTGTTGGACGAAAATGGTTATTGTGACTACGTCAACTAAAAGTGTACTATTTTGATAATAAATCAAGAGACACTTTTGACATGGAAAAGACAAGAGAAATTGAGCAATACTTAAGATGGAAGTTCAAACTAAGAGTACTTGAATTTGCAAAAGATTATGGAAAGGTCAAGGAGACCTGTGAAATGTTCAATGTTAGCAGGAGCAGCTATTTTAATTGGAAAAGAAAGTTTGACAAACATGGAGCAAAGGGTCTTTTAAGGAAAAAGAGGGAAGCTGATACCTACCCCAATAGAATCAATCAGAAAACGGTTGATCTGATATTGGACCTTAGAAAGGAATACAAACTTGGCACATGGCGCATCAAATGGTATTTGGAAAGATATCACAGTATCAATGTCTCTGAATCAAGTGTCTACAGAACCCTGAAAAGGAATGGTATCAAGCCGCTCGAACGAGCCGTTACCAGAAAAGCGATGGGACCTAAACGCTATGCCAAGAAAACCCCGGGCCACCATGTTCAAGTAGACGTCAAGTTCTTGGTTTTCCACACCAAAGAAGGAAAAAAGATAAAAAGGTATCAGTACACGGCGATTGATGATTGCACACGTATCAGAGCGTTGAAAGTATATGAAAGGCACAACCAATCAAGTTCCATTGACTTTATGGATTATGTGGTCGGTATGTTCCCGTTCCGAATCCATACCGTCCAAACCGACAATGGGCATGAATTCCAATCCAAGTTCAATTGGCATGTGAAGGACCTTGGCATGGAGCACCGTTATATAAAGCCCGGAAGACCCCAGCTCAATGGAAAGGTGGAACGGTCGCACCTCACGGACAAAAAGGAGTTCTATCAACTATTGGACTACTCCGACGACGTGGATTTGAACAAAAAAATAAAGCAATGGGAAGACTTTTATAACTTTGATAGACCACATGGTGCATTTAAGGGAAAGACACCCTATGAAATTTTAATGTATCACTTGAAAAAATAAGAATTCAGTGCCATTTTAGCTGAAGTAGCACA
>NZ_QXFI01000016.1 GCF_003584135.1 Flagellimonas pelagia | reverse complement strand
TTGTTGATGGTCACGGTGAAGGTGCTCTCGGCGGAGCAGTTCGGTAGGGTGCCGGTCTCGCTGTAGACGTACAGCGTGGTGGTGGCGGTGATGGCGTCCCCTGCGAAGAGGGCGTTGCCTCCCCCGTTGGGCGCATCGAAATAGTTGCCGTTGGTAAGGGCCGGCAGGGTGTAGGAGTCACATGCGGTGACGTCGGCCGGTGCGTCCACCAAGGGTGTGTTGTTGATGGTCACGGTGACTGTTGCTGAATCTGGAGAGCATCCTCCTATAGCAGGAAAGGAATAGGTGTAATGATAGGTTCCTACTGCAAGACCAGAAAAGTCTACCTTTGCAGGGTCTGATAAGTCAACACCAGAGAGGTCGTTGTCGCTCCAATTACCACCACCATTAGGAGTTCCATTGAGAGCATCTTCGAGATTGGTACCTACCCCACTACCAACACAAAGTTCTAAAGAACCATCGAGTCCGGCTTGTGGTTGAGCTGTAATATTTACTGTAATAACAGCAGAATCTGGGGCACATCCTCCTATGGCAGGGAAGGAATAAGTAAAATGATACGTTCCTGATGGTATAGATGAAAAATCAACATTAGTTGGGTCCAAAAGGATTGCACCGGAGGAATCATCATCAGTCCATATTCCTCCAGTATCTGCTGTTGGTCCAAGTGCGGCGAATAGGTCAGTGTTGGCCCCTCCAGTTTCACAAAAATCTATCGAACTATCAACGCCTGCTTCAAGTTGATTGGTAATATCAATGAAAAAGCTTTCTTCTGCAAAGCAATTGGGCACACTTCCGGTTTCATCATAGATGAACAAAGTGATATCGGAATAGATCGCAGTATTTTCCACGTATTGATTGCCTCCACCTGATGGACCGCCAGGTAGGTCATAATATGCTTGGTTGCCGCTAAGGTTAGTACCTGTTATAGTTGGTAGTATATAGGAATCACAGGCTGTTTGGTCAGGAATGTCATCAATAATCGGTGTGGTGAACACCAAAATTTGTTGTTGAACATCGGTGAAGTTGCCTGATGTGTCCGTAATCCTATAGGTTCTGGTGATTGTTTCGGGGTTGGTGTTTCCATCACTGGTTTCCCCCATATAAGTGACCGTATCCACGGCACAATTATCATCTTCATCAATGACAACGGATATATCTGAATCTGGGGCACTATCACAAACGGTAATAGTGGCCGGATTACTTGCCGTTGGGGGAACAGTATCCCCAAAACCAACTGTGAAAACGTCCCTGTGATCAAAATTGACTCCATCAAAATAGGCAAAGCCAAATGCATCTACACTTGTGGCATCTATCATGGTGATGGGACCGGTGGTGAAGTCGCCATCTTCATCCGTATCGATCATCAATTTTAGAGCACAATCACCATGGGCCAAAATATCAGAACCATTGAGGTTTATACGAACGCTTACGCCGCTAATAGGGCTAAGACCTGCAGAATGGTTCATTTGAACACGCCATTCCCTTTCAATTCTACTGGTGATACCCAGAGGAAGTTCAGTGAAAATTTCATTGATGTTGCCACGATCACTTCCCCAAAGCAGAAAATTGTGCAAGTACGATTCCAAACCACTTTTATCAATAATGGTCCGATTGTCGTCCAAATTATCTGTAGTGAAATTGGTATTGGTAGACATGGTGACAATGGCTTCGGGATTTTCACTTTTTGAGATGCGTTGATGCAGGTTAAAACGCAGTTTTAAATCATCATAGCTGGTGGAATTATCACCTCCATCCATGTCTTTATATCTGTCCGCTCCAATGCCTCCAATATCAAATTTATAAGTGGCTTCTGCTTGCCAGATAACGATTCCATCGGCGGCCAGGTAGTTATAGTTGGTGTTTCCGACCTCGCTTCCCAAACCAGGGCCGTTTGAAAGCGTAATACCATATTTGACGGCCAGATAGCTTTCTGCCACCTGAATGGCCGTCGCTGGGATGGGCCCATCAAACAGTAAGACTTCAGCAATTTCGCCTGTAAGGTTACGGTTGGGGTCATTACTGTTGAAATGTTTTCCCAATCGGTTAAAAAAGAAGAGATCATTGTCTGCAATAATATGTGATCTTACCGTAGAGATGTCCTGTATGCCATTGACATGGGTCAACAAACGTTCCTCATCCACTCCGATGGTTCGTTGAAAGGTGCCAATGGTCGGTTTTGTTAATAGATTTATATTGCCGCTTTGAAAGAATTCTCCACTATCACTTAACAAAGTTTTGCGCCAAGTTCTGCCAATTGAGAATCGGTTACCACTCGAAATGCCCAAGGATAGGTTTGTGGTCCATTGATCGAGAAACGAGTTCATATGGTGTACATCCACATCTCCTCCGAAGAGCAAACGTTGGGTCTCGGCCGTATTTCCAGCACCTTCTCCCTTAAACACGATAAATACAGTTATCTCTTTTCTTGAAGCAGATTGGAAATGTAAGGCTTGCCCATCTCCACTGCCATCAAATTCGACCACAGGATTGAAATTCATGGCATTTAGTACTAAAGTGGGAACACCGGGTATAGATCCTGTGGGATTTAAATATGTGGGAAAAAAGCCAACAGAATTTGGGTAGGGGTAGTCAAAGCCATCTGGAAAAGCAGAAGAATATTCCAAGGGATCGGGATGCGGTATGGCATTCTGAGGCACATAATCCACAAAATCATACCATATGGATACAGGACCTGCAGTAGGCAATGGATCAAACAACCATAAATTAGTATTGGGTGGGCCTGGGAGCGGAGGTAGATTCACTGCCCTATCCGCGGTAAACCAAGTGTCCAGTTGCTGGGCTTGAAGGGTATTGCTTTGGGTTAGTAAGATTATTGCAATTGAGCATTGTACGATCCTTAGGAAAAAAGAAGACACTACCCAACAGGGATGTCCTTTTTCTACCATTGATCGATTGAAAAGAAAGTAGTGTAAAAGTTTAATCATAGCAGTTAAGTTTTGAAGGTTTCTTGCATGAGGTTTGGGCAAGAAATAGATTTGGTAAGTATAAAATAAGGTACTATCCATCTATTCAAGGTCAGTGGATTAACCTATGATGGTTTAGAATTGATGGAAGATGGAAATGGATTTATGGAACCTAAAATGAATTGATTATGAAGTTGTTATGAATGTAAGTTTTTACTCACATAAAATAAATTGCCTCAAATCATCAAAAAAATAAAAGGGCCGCAAGGATTTCCTTGCGGCCCAACCATAGCTGTAATAGAAGAAGACACGAGATACACCAAACCTTGTGTTCTAAACCGATAAATGAACTACAGCGGTATGGTTATTTTATCAAATTGATCTCTACCCTTCGGTTTTGTTTTCTTCCCAAATTTGTGGTGTTGGAAGCAATCGGTTTTTCTTCCCCATAACCGATAGCGGTCAACCTAGCTCCAGCAATACCCTCGTTGATCAAAAAGTCCCTTACCGAATTGGCCCTTGCCTCTGAGAGTTTTTGATTGCTCTCATTGCTGCCCACACTGTCGGTATGGCCTTCCACCGTGAATTTCGCATTCGGATATTCGTTAAGAATCTGGATGATGTCCACCATTACCGCAACCGATTCTGGTTTAATTGTTGCTTTTCCGGTATCGAACAGAATGGTCTTGGCGTATGCATTCAATTGTTTTTGAACGGCAATCGTTACCTCGGGGCACCCTTTGTTGCTGACCGGTCCGGCAACCGTTGGACAATCATCATCAATGTCTACCAAAGTATCTCCATCGGTATCGGGACACCCTTTGTTTTCCTTGCTTCCCGGTTGGTTGGGGCAACGATCGTTTTGGTCAATGATCCCGTCGCCATCAGTGTCTGGACACCCATTAAATTCTTTAAGACCAGGGGTATTCGGACAGTCATCGTCCTTGTCGAGCACGCCATCCCCGTCGGTATCCTTCCATGGGCAACCATTGTTTTCTTTTGGACCGACTTCATTAGGACAATTATCGTCCTTGTCCAAAATACCATCGCCATCCGTGTCTTTCCATGGACAACCATTGTTCTCGATCGGACCTGGTGTATCAGGACATTCATCCACATCGTCCTTAAGTCCGTCCCCATCCCTGTCCTTGAGTTTATTTTGATAGATGGGCACTTTGATCCCTGCATATGCGTCCAAGGATTTTGATGAGTTTCCAAACAAAGCAGTAAGTGCGGATCCAGAACCTAGGTAAAAAGGGCCAGCCCTAAGACCAAGTCCCCATCGGAATCCAACTTGTTGCATCAAACTGATTGGGGAATATACGCTGATCCAAGCGGTTTCCAATCTTGGGGTAAGGGCGACCTCGCTGCGGATATGGTTGGAGTTGATTTTGTGCTTGCCCTGCAAGTTAACATCGGAGTTCAGGTTCAGGTAAAATTTAGAAACCACGTTCCAATCCACATTGGCGTGTAAGGCAGTAGGCAATCCAGTATCCGCAGATTCATGAGTGGGTCCAGTGGTGTCGAAATTATTGCTGAGCCCATCCTCAAGGTCCATACCGTCAAAATCATCGATACTTTGGGTCTTGTTCAGATCATAGGTTTCTTCTTCCCCTTTTTTGTTGTTGATTTTTCCAATATCGGTGATGGAAGCCCCGATTTTCAGTTTGTATTTGTTCACTCCTTTGTTCAAATAGGTATTGCCATTGGCATCGGTGAGTTTATAATCTTGATGGTTGGGTCTCCACTCATATACAAAACCTAAATCACCACCAATACCTGTGGATTTTCCAAAAGTGAAAAAATCGCTCAATCCATCACCTTCACTCCCCGAAGCATCGTTGCCGTATGTAAGAAGTCCGGTAGTTACAACATCCCTGGAGGTAGCATCGTAATCCACAGTAACGTCCGTGCCCCGAATGTAAGCATGGTGGATTCCGGAAAGGTATTTTAACGTTGCTCCTCCCTTTAAAAAATGTTCCCCATGGTCAACAAGAACGCGAGCATATGAAGCACCGATCTCTGTCCATAGATTGATTTCCCCTGAAACATCCCCCTCATTGATAAAAAAGTCCTCGTCTTCATTAAAACCTCCTTCTTTGTCAATGGATGCTCCATTGATATCGTCCACGTTGAGGAAAAGGCGCGCCCTGCTGTAGACCGCCACTGCGCTTTTTTCCGTCAGGTTGAACATAACTGACGGTCCAAGGATGTCGAGATTGGAAGCCAAAAAGTTGTTTGTTTTGGGAGTGGTTTTGGCTTCATCGAAGGTTTTGCCAAAATCTTTAAAGGCATCACTCATGTTCAGTCCTAAATAGTTGTTTCCAAAAAAGGCACTGACCCCGATCAGGTTAATGTCCAGTTTTAATCTCGAATCCGCAATATTGGCTGGGTTGGAAATGATGCCGTGGACACCACTGTAGTTATCAGTGAGCAGCCCTTCGTAAGATTGTGCTTTGAGCAGGTGTATACAAAGAAAGAACACGATGCCCAGCAGAGTATGTTTTGATAGCATGGTTAAAATTGTTTTTTGCCTAATGGAATAGGCTTGGGTTATTCAAAAGCTTAAAATCGGGCCAAAGAGAGTGTAAATAAAGGGAGCTGTTGGGGGTAAATAAACGGAACGGCTTTTTGAATTGATGAATGGAGCAAATGGGTTTATCTGAATTTTGCCAGTCCTTGTTTTAGGGCTATTTTATTGAGGAGAAAGAAGAAGGCTGTGTTAATATAAGGATAGGGAAAGGATTTCTTTCCAAACGAAAAACCATTACAACCAAGGAATTTGAATCAAATTCCTTGGCGTAACGGAAACCTCAACTAAACTAAACACTTTTATGACCAACAGTCTCAAAAAGTGCATTGCTATATGTGCATACGTTAAAGATTGATCTTGCTTTTTCAATGAGCTTTAACGCGTAATTGCATCACAAACATAAAATCAAAAAATGCCACGGAAAGTAGTCGATTAATGAATGACCCATTTGAACCAATGAATGGCCTATTTGGCTTGGTGGCCTATTTTGGAAGTTCTCGGAATTGGTTCAAATTCCCAGAAGGAGGAAATGTTTGGGCATAAAAAAACAGCCTTGTTAGGCTGTTTAGTTGAGTTTTTTGTTTTTGGGTTAAGCGGAAATATCCTCGACGGAAGCGTCAGGGGCATTCTTTTTAACCGAAGCGATACCATTTTCCATGGCCGCGGTGCTGGAGTACATTTCACTGGCCCCGATAACTTGGCCATTGGATGCCTTAAGATTGAAATAAGGGCTTCCGTCCTTTGCAGTCTTTCTCTCGAACTTACCGTCGTCCTGAGAGTTCTTTTTTACCGATTCGATACCGTTTTCGCAGGCAGATTTGGTGGTATATGCTTCGCTGCTCAAAATAACCTGACCATTGCCGGCCTTCAAATTAAACCTGAACTGACCAGATTTATCTGTTTTGATTTCAAATTTTCCCATGTTGAATTGTTTTGAGTACTAAATCTAGATAATTTCTTAAAAAATGACCAATTTTTCTACGTAAAATTGCCAATAAATTAAGATTGAGCCATCAAAATGCTTTTGTTTTAACGGATCTCTTAGTGGTCGGCACCTCCTTAAAGGAGAATAGATTTCTTTTTGATGGTACCACCTTTTACATTCTAATCTGGCCATTGCCAAACACATAATATTTGTTTGTTACCAATTGTTTTAGGCCAAGGGGCCCCCTGTGGTGCAGTTTGTCCGTGCTGATGGCCAGCTCGGCCCCGACTCCCATTTGCCCTCCATCGGTAAACCGGGTCGATGCATTCTGGTATACGGCTGCACAGTCCACATTTTCCATAAAGGTTTGGGCCACACTGTTGTTTTGTGTCATGATGGTGGCCGAATGTCCACCGGAATTTTTATTGATCTTTTGTATGGCCGCATCCAAATTGTCCACGGCACCGATGACACACTTCATGGCCAAGAATTCTTCTTTCCAGATGGACTCATCGGAAATGACCTCTTCATTCTTCAAGGTTTTCTTCACCTTTTCATCCACTAGAATGGAAACTTCATTGTCCACGAGGATTTGTCTCAGTTCGTTGAGTTTCCCTTCGTAATTTTCAATACGTGTATCGATCAAAATTTTGTCCAGCGCATTGCAGGCGGAAATTTTATGGGTCTTGGCGTTCAAGATGACTTCCAAACTCTTTTGCCAATCTGCTTCTTTATGGACGAAGAGGAAATTGTTCCCACGACCGCTGACCAAAACAGCACATTTGGCATGCTCCTTTACAAAATTGATGAGCCGTTCCCCACCGCGGGGCACGATGAGATCGAGTTGTTGGCCGGGATTTTTCAAAAAGGCCTGGGTCTGGGTTCGGTCCATTTCCATGAATTGGATAAAGTCTGACGGTAAATCGTTTTTAGCCAAAGCCTGATGCCAAAATTTCACCAATGCCTTATTACTGTGATACGCCTCCTTACCTCCCTTCAACAGAATTTTGTTGTTGGCCTTAAAGGCCAGCACGGCAGCTTCAATGGTTACGTCGGGCCGGGATTCGTAAATGATCATGATGGTCCCGAACGGAGCTGTTTTGTTGATGATCTTTAAGCCATTGTCCAATTCCCTTGTCGAGATTTCTTTGTTCACGGGGTCTTCTTGCAACCTAACCTCCCTTACGGCTTGGATCATTTGATCTATCTTTTTCTGATCCACAACCAAACGGTCATAAAGGGCTTGGTCGTCCCGGTCAAAGGTATCCAGATCCTTTTGGTTGGCTTGGAGCAATGCTTCCCGGTTTTGATTGAGGATGTGCTCCATATCTTGTAAAACGCTGTTTTTTAGTGTTGTGTTCAATAATTTCATTGCTGTCATTTTAAAGGGAAACTTCGGTTCCCACTTTTTTTCCTTCTACAATATCTATGATTACATTTTCCTTTTTCCCGTTCACGATGTATGATGGAATATTGTTCGCCGCGGCTATTTGGGCATAGTTCAATTTGGATCCCATGCCACCACGGCCTTCGCCCTCGGCCTTGTTTCCTTTCTCGATGTATTTGTCGAGGTCTTCCTTGGGCTGGACTTTTTCAATCACCTTGGAATCTTCCTTCTCTGGATGACCATCATACAGACCGTCAATATCCGTCATCAGGATGAGTTTATCGGCATTCATCAACTGGGCCAACAGAGTGGCCAACTCATCATTGTCCGAAAACATGGACATGGCCACAGAAACGGCATCATCCTCATTGGCAATGGGCACCACTCCTTCAGAAAGCAGCCCTTCAATACAACTGATCATATTATCACGGTGCACCCCGGGGTTAAAATCCCGTTTGGTGGGTAATACTTGGGCACATTTCATCCCATAATCACTAAAAATGTTGTAATAATGGCGCATCATCCTGGGTTGCCCGATGGCCGAATACACCTGTCTGCGCTGAGTCTTGTCCTTGATCTTAGCCTTCCCCAAAACCTCTTTACCAGCAATTACCGATCCAGAGGAGACCAAAATGGTCATGATATCGCGCTCATACAATTCGGCAATCTGCCGTACCAGGCGATTGAGCACGGGTCTAACGATCCTGTTGTCCTTATTGGTCATCACATTGGTTCCTACTTTGATGACCACGAGTTCTTTGTACATGTTTTAGTATTCTTCGCCGAGTTCCACGGCACGGTTAAAGGCTGCAAAGGCAGCTTCTTTTATCAATTCGTTTACATTGTTGTCCTGCATGGAATCCAAAGCGGCACGGGTGGTTCCTCCTTTGGAGGCCACACGTTCCATCCAAGAGTCGGGGGTAAGATTGTTCTGGTTGAACAGCTCCACGGCCCCGGTAAAGGTTTGGCTTACCAATACTTTGGAGACGTTTTCGGAAAAGCCCATTTGTAGAGCGGCCTCCATCATACTCTGCATAAAATAGAATACATAAGCGGGGCCACTTCCTGAGATTCCGGTAGAGGCATCAATATATTTTTCACTCTTTACCCGAAGGGATTTCCCTGTGGTGTCCAAGAGTCCTTCTACCATGAAAAGTTCCAAACGAGACACTTCCTCCGCAGAAACATAGCTGGTGAGTCCTTGGCCCACTTGGGCGGGCAGATTAGGCATGGCCCTTACCACTTTTTGGATGCCCAATGCTTCTTGGATAAATTTGATGGTCACCCCGGCCATGATGGAAATGAACAATTGTTCCGGGTTTACCAGATGTTTCATCCGTTTGAAAAGGTCTTCGGCATGGTACGGTTTTACCGCCAGAAAGATGATGTCCGCCTTGGGGACACAGTCTTCCAAACGTTCCATGGCATCAAAATGGGCAATTTTGTCCACTTCTTCCAATTTCTCTTTTGATTTGTCCAAGACCATGATGTTCCGCTTTTTTAGCAGTTTGGATTTGGACATGCCGGTGGCATAGGTAAGCCCCATGTTACCTGCTCCTATAACTAATACTTTCATTGTTTTTTGTTAAAAGGTTTTTAAAACGTTTATGCAGTTATTTTGCAGTCCTTGCAGTCTTTCACTTTTCCATAATAGGTTTCGCGGTACTTGTGCAAAGTGCGTACAGGTAGCCCCAGGATGTACCTTTTAATGTAGGTGACCTGAGTAGTCAGTTCGCCCATGGTAACACTGTAGCGTTTTTCATATTTGGTTCCCCTTTTAATCTTTGAAAGTCTCATTTTGTTGTTGATAATAGGTTTGTGTTTAACTGTTTTCCTGATCCCTCAGGAATTTTTCCTTGTATTGTGCTTTTTTCTTTGTTTTTCTTTTTTCTACTGATTTTTTGGTGAATTCCTGGCGTTCCCGGATCTGCTCCAAGCGTTTGGTATTCCTGTATTTTCTTTTGTAGCGCTTTAGGGCACGTTCGATACTTTCTCCAGGTTTTACTTCAATTTTTAGCATATGTTGTGTTTAACGGTTCAATCTCATTTCGGTGTGGGTCACTTGAAACCCATATTCTTCAAAAAAGTGTTGGTTTGGGCATTGGTTTTCATTGGTGATGTGCACGGCAACACCCCCTTTGCAATATTGTAGGGTGTATTCCAACAGTTTTTGTTCAATGCCTTGGTCCCTATGGTTACGGTGCACCACGAAGAACACCAAAAAGTTTTCCGGGATGTAATCGCCCATGCCTGTTTTGTTTACCACGGCGAGTCCCAGGATTTCTTCCTTTTCTTCCATGGAGAACACGTAACCGCCCAAGCCCGGTATATCCTTGGTGGAATATTGGATGGCCTTTCTTATGGCCGTTTTGGTGGCCTTTTTTCCTTCTTGGTGCTCAAATAGGAAGTTGGTGAACCGGTTGGCCTCCATGGTGGAGAGCCGTGTGTAGGCATCATAGGTCTTGATTACCATGATCTTTTGTTGTACGATAGCGATTTTTGGATTTTAGTTACTGGTGACAATGGGGGCGACGCTGTTCAACTGCCACGAAAAACGTGGATGTTTTACATCGCAACGGTACCCGAAAAAGGGCGGTCAATTAAAAGGTGGGTGGGATGAACTTGTCCGGTTGGTTACGAAAAACCAGATATTCAAAACTAAGGATCCTGCTATTTTTTCTCTCGTGGAGTTTGATTTTCATCGCTGCAAAGATAGGGCAAATGGCCCGTAAATCCCAATTTTGCTGGGTTTTATGTTTTTTATAACGTTTGTGGGATGCTTCTATACTAACAGATATGTAATCTTCTGATGTAGGGACGAAGTATTAAAGGAAACTTAAATTGTACAGGTTTTGCGTTAATTGTTCTTAAAGTTGATGAGGGTGTTTAATCGGCTGTTAGGAAGATAGTTATATTTATTCCGAACCACTAATCCACCTAACATGACTAAACATGTACTATTCGCATTTTTACTGTTGACATTTCAAGGAATCGCCAAGGCGCAACAAATTTCTGAAACCGAAAAATTGGCCTCGACTGCAAAAATATGGGGCTTTCTAAAATACTACCATCCACAGGTAGCCGATGGAAAATTTGATTGGGACAACCAACTCTTAGAAATATTACCCAAGGTAAAGTCAGCCAATAGTAAGGAGGCCTTATCAGAAATCTATTTGAATTGGATTGACGGACTTGGAGAAGTGCCACCATGTAAAAAGTGTGACAAGAAAAGCGATGAAGCATATTTTGATAAGAATTTCGATCTCACTTGGTTCTACAATCCGGATATTTTCACTACTAAACTCTCGGATAAACTTAAGTTTATTGAGCAAAACAGATTTAAAGGAAAGCAGCATTATGTATACGCACCTTATAAGGAAGTTGGCAATATTGCCTTAAAAAATGAACCCGAATACAAAAACTTGGATTGGACTGATCCATATATGAGGTTGTTGATTGCTTTCAAATATTGGAACATTGTGGAATACTTTTTCCCCTATAAATACCAAACCGACCAACCTTGGGGTGAAGTGTTGCTTACTACTATTCCTCAATTGCAATCTGCCTCCACCGAAAAGGAATTTCACAGTGCTCTACAGGAATTGGTCGTAAAAATTGATGATTCCCATGGTTGGTTTAGAGCACCTACAGACCCAAAAACATATTTTTGGCCTGCATTTAAAACGGAAATCTTAAACGATGAATTAGTGGTCAGTGGGTTTTATAAGGATTCGTTAAGATTAAATTGTCCTTTAAAAAAGGGGGATGTCATTTTAGCATTTGACGAAATACCGGTTCAAGATCTTATGGAAGATAATGAATCATTGGTCTGGGGATCTAATAAGGCAGCCAAGAATCGTACTTTAAAATATTGTTTTGTAAGATCAACAAAAAAGTCATCGCGCAAAGTCAAAGTTCTAAGGGGCAATGAAATTAAAGAAGTAAAGGTTGAATATTTTGAAGTGGATGCATTAAGGTCAAAGCCTGATGCCTTTAAAAGTTGGAAAATTATTCAAGATAGTATTGGTTATGTGAACATGGGTAAGTTGGAAAGGGGAGATGTTGAAGAGATGATGGAAGGTTTTAAAGACACCAAGGCCATTATTTTCGATATTAGAAATTATCCAAATGGTACCATGTACCATATTGCTCATTATTTAGTTCCAGAGCGAAGAAATTTTTTCAAGATGACGTATCCTGACCTTGATTACCCAGGTAGGTTCATATGGCGTGATGGTATGCAATGTGGAAGTTTTAAAAACAAAAGGAATTATTCCGGAAAAGTGGTCCTTTTAGTGAATGAAAACACTCAAAGTCATGCTGAGTTTACGACCATGGCATTACAAATAGCGGACAATGTCGTTACTATTGGGAGTCAAACGGCAGGTGCAGACGGGAATGTTTCCAATTTGGAATTGGGAGGTGGAATAAAAACTTCCTTATCAGGTATAGGCATTTTTTATCCTGATGGTACCGAAACCCAGCGTAAAGGAGTCCGGATTGATGTGGAGATCCATCCCACCATTCAAGGGTTACGGGATGGCAGGGATGAGGTGTTGGAAAAAGCGCTGGAATTGGCGAAATCATAAAATGACCATGAACCTAAAAAAGATCATCCTTCTTTCCTTGATGCTGTATGCGCCAATGGGGCTCTTTTCCCAAGAGAAAAATTTCATCACGGGGAAGCTCGTGGATGAAGCAACAAGGGAACCTGTTGTTTTTGCTACGGTAAGGCTTAAAGGAAAATCGGTAGGGGTCATATCCAATGCAGATGGCAGTTTTGTTGTCCCGGATGAGTATTTGGCGTTGGGCGATGTTCTTGAAATTTCCTGTTTGGGGTACAGGACCTTGGAAGTAAAGCTGTCCGATCTGAATGTGGATCAAGTGAACATCATTTCGGTGAAAGAGGAAATCTTCAACTTGGATGAGACCGTGGTCATTGGAAAACGTACCAAACGTTATGGGGCCCAGGAAATCGTGAAAAAGGCCATCGAGAACATTCCGGAAAATTACCCAAACGGACCTTTTTCATTGGTGGGGTATTATCGGGACTATCAAGTGGATGAAGGGACCTACATCAACCTGAATGAGGCCATATTGGAAGTTTTTGACCCTGGTTTCAACAGTATGGATAGATCGGCCACAAAAGTCCAGATGTATGACCAACGAATCAACAAGACTTTTAAAGTGGATACCCTTGCCCGCCAAAGCTATGATTACCGCAAAGGCCAAAAAACAATAGAGAAGGCCTTTTTAAAACCCTATGGAGGGAACGAGTTCACCATTCTAAGGGTCCATGATGCCATTAGAAACTATCTGGTGGATTCCTATGATTTTGTGAACGTGCTGCAAACCGATTTTATCCCCCATCATACCTTCTCCAAGATGGATCCCATCAATTTTGATGGGGAACCCTTATATGTCATCGAGTTTAAACGGAACCGGCAGGATAATCTTGCCACGGGCAAGCTATATGTTTCCCAATTCGATTTTTCCATTTATAAAATGGAATATGCCCTGTTCAACAAGAACGTGACAAGGGAGACCAAGGAAAAAGGAAACCAGTTTATGGGCAACCATTTGGTTTTTGAAGTGGTTTTGGAATACAGAAAAAAGGATGACCAAATGTACCTGAACTATATTTCCTTCCATAACGCATTTGAGTTGCGCTTACCACCTGCTTTTATTGTGGAAGATGTGGTCATGGACATCAACAGAAAATGTCTGGTGGTGAATTTCAACACCGAGCCAGAGACCAGATCTGCGTTGGAACATAGGTCCTATAGTATAAGATACAAGGGGAAGAGGTTAAGCTTTAGGTTGATGGAAAAAGAAGGAAATTCGGTATTGCTATACCCACGGATGGATGAAAATGAATTGAAAGATATGGTCACCACCCTGAAAGAAACTGATACTCGTGGAGGTCCTCTCAATAAGTTGCTTGAAATTGAGGTGAAGGATGTTCGCAATCTACAGGGGGAGCTTATCAACGCCGTTCACACGAAGGATTATGAACAATACAGGGAATTCTTTGCGCAGAACATCAACGAAGGAAAAACGGCGCCCTTGAACGGAGAGTTTATGCCGGATGATAAACCGATTTTTAGCAGCAAAGCGGTTTCCGGGGAAAAGGAAACCATATTTTGGATGAACCCACCGCTTATTCGCAATTGAGTAAAACAAAAGCCCCGGATTCGGGGCTTTTTTTGATGAAATTTTATTCTTCCTGAACAAATGAGCCCTTCCGATTGATATGGGTGGGCACATAGGTCTCAATAATGTACGGAGTGATTTTTTTAAGAGTTTCCCCAGTTATGGGATGGAGCCCAGGAGCGGTAAAGTATTCCATTTCCCCATCCTTGTTTTTAGAATACCAGATCATGGGTTTGCCATCCTCCGTAAAAAAATCGGAGGCCATATTGACCTCCACTTTTTTAAGATTTTTTAGCCTTGCCGGATCTAACGGTTCCACTTTCGTTCCAAATTTGGAAAAAGGTTGGGAGGTACAGTCAACCTTTACATAAAGGGAGTCGGCCCAGGCCATGCATTTCCCATTGTTGGCTATACCTTGCTCTTTATTTAAAGGCCAATAGAGTATCACTATGACTATCAAAATTACTACAGAACTGATTAATATAATTTTTGTCCAACTTACAGTTTCAGATTCTTCACTAACGTCCGTCGGATTGTCGTTTTCTTCACCATCTTTTACTCCTGTTGAAGAATTTTTCTGAATATAATCTGCGTAGTCATCATACCCTAAATAACTGCATAAACAAGAAATGAGCTTTGGCTTTAAATCTTCTTGAGTTCTTTGGCTGCCATTTTTATAACTGGTATAATAATCTCTTAATGTTCGTTCGCTGATTACATAATTGTAATCTTCCAATAATATGTCTGATAAATGTTGGGCAAGATGTGTCTTCTTACTTGATCCAATTTCTTTCTTCGCTTTTTCAAATGCAAGTATTAGAACTTCAATAGACATATAATGGGTTGATTGTTAGCTATAAAGCTAATCCATAAATGGAAATTTCATGGATTTTTTTCTCTGGAAATTCTTTTCCTTCCTTTCTCCATAAACTTATTTTTTATCTCAGTTACTTCGTCTCAGAAATGAATTCCGCTATGCCTTGCTAACATAGCCTTTCTAGAAAATTCATTTTTACGGGATTCTGTAAGCGGCCGGTATTTGGCCCGTTGGAAAGTAGCTAGGTCTACCGCTTACAGTTTCCACTTTCCAAAAACAAAGGAAGTACTCCAACACTCACGGGTGGCTGAAAAGCTGAACAAACAATTCTGGGAAAACCCCGGACGGCCACCCCTTTGTCAAATTTTTAAAGCAAATATTATGAGACGAGTTTATATAGCCTTAGCGGCAGTTTTTTTGAATATGTTCCTGTTTTCTTGTACCCAAGATGACGTAGCGGACACCGAGATGCTCTACCACACGGTAGCCACGGAAGGGGATGATAGCAATCCGCCCCCACCACCTCCACCTCCCCCACCACCAGGTGAGTAGATGTAAGTTTAATTTTAGTAATTTGAGCCATACTTTATGTATGGCTTTTTTGTTTAATCAATCTCTTATACTTGAAAAAGCTTTTATGTTGGGTCGTATTTTGTTTTTGTGTTTCCTGTACATTTTTGGATAAGGATTCCGATCCCTCCATTGATTCCACAGCGGACACCGTATTGTATTATTATAATCGTTCCATGGATGACAACCTATCCAAAACGAAACAACAGCAGGCCATTGACAAGGCATATTATCTGGCAAAAAAAAACGACAAGAATGCACTTTATGGTAAGGTACTATATCAAAAAAGCAGTTTTAGTAACACATCGGGTAAATATGATAGTCTTTTGATTTATGATAAGCTATTGCGCGATTATGTTACTCAAGGCAATGATGTCTCAATTTTGGCTAGACAACATTATTTAATGGGCTTTTATTATGACAAAATACCCAAGCTTCCTGACAGTGCATTCATCCGCTATTGTGACTACGTCAACTAAAAGTGTACTATTTTGATAATAAATCAAGAGACACTTTTGACATGGAAAAGACAAGAGAAATTGAGCAATACTTAAGATGGAAGTTCAAACTAAGAGTACTTGAATTTGCAAAAGATTATGGAAAGGTCAAGGAGACCTGTGAAATGTTCAATGTTAGCAGGAGCAGCTATTTTAATTGGAAAAGAAAGTTTGACAAACATGGAGCAAAGGGTCTTTTAAGGAAAAAGAGGGAAGCTGATACCTACCCCAATAGAATCAATCAGAAAACGGTTGATCTGATATTGGACCTTAGAAAGGAATACAAACTTGGCACATGGCGCATCAAATGGTATTTGGAAAGATATCACAGTATCAATGTCTCTGAATCAAGTGTCTACAGAACCCTGAAAAGGAATGGTATCAAGCCGCTCGAACGAGCCGTTACCAGAAAAGCGATGGGACCTAAACGCTATGCCAAGAAAACCCCGGGCCACCATGTTCAAGTAGACGTCAAGTTCTTGGTTTTCCACACCAAAGAAGGAAAAAAGATAAAAAGGTATCAGTACACGGCGATTGATGATTGCACACGTATCAGAGCGTTGAAAGTATATGAAAGGCACAACCAATCAAGTTCCATTGACTTTATGGATTATGTGGTCGGTATGTTCCCGTTCCGAATCCATACCGTCCAAACCGACAATGGGCATGAATTCCAATCCAAGTTCAATTGGCATGTGAAGGACCTTGGCATGGAGCACCGTTATATAAAGCCCGGAAGACCCCAGCTCAATGGAAAGGTGGAACGGTCGCACCTCACGGACAAAAAGGAGTTCTATCAACTATTGGACTACTCCGACGACGTGGATTTGAACAAAAAAATAAAGCAATGGGAAGACTTTTATAACTTTGATAGACCACATGGTGCATTTAAGGGAAAGACACCCTATGAAATTTTAATGTATCACTTGAAAAAATAAGAATTCAGTGCCATTTTAGCTGAAGTAGCACA
>NZ_QXFI01000015.1 GCF_003584135.1 Flagellimonas pelagia | reverse complement strand
TGTAGATACCCCAAAAACTAGGGCAGTAAGTTTAATCATTAAATTTACTGAATATGACACGAAGAAAGTTTACCCCGAAGTTCAAGACCAAAGTGGTCCTGGAAGCCTTGAAGGAACGGCATAGCCTTGCCGAACTTGCCCAGAAGTACGAGATACACCCTACCCAGATCAGCGCTTGGAAGCGCGATTTCCTTGATGGGGCCGAGCAGGTGTTCGAATCGGGCAAGAAGGATGCCCGCAGCGAGACCGAAAGGGAGAAGGACAAACTTCTAAAGGCCATAGGCCAGTTGAAGGTCGAGAACGATTTTTTAAAGGACGCCTTGCGCTGAGACCACTCTCCGAACGCAGAAAAATGATACGCAAGGGTCATTCCAAGATGAGCATTGCAAGGCAGTGCAGAACATTGTCGGTCCATCGCTCGGGGCTCTATTACAGGCCAAGGGGCGAGAGCGAACTGAACCTGAGGCTCATGCGCGAGATGGACGAGCATTACCTCCACCATCCCTTCAAAGGGGCCAAGCGGATGCACATCTGGCTGACCAGGGACAGAGGGTACAAGGTGAGCAGGAACCGTATCGAACGGCTCTATTACAAGGTAATGGGCCTCAGGGCCGTCCTTCCGGGAAAACATACCTCCCGAAGGTGCAAGGACCACAGAACGTATCCGTACCTGCTGAGGAACCTGACCGTTGACAGGCCCAATCAGGTCTGGGCCACAGATATTACCTATATCCCCATGCAACAGGGATATCTCTATCTGGTGGCCATCATCGACCTGCACAGCCGCTATGTCCTGAACTGGAGCGTGTCCAATTCCATGGATGCCCAATGGTGCAGGGAAACATTGGAAGAGACCATAGGTGAGCACGGGACACCGGAGATCCTCAATACGGACCAGGGGAGCCAGTTCACTGCCGAGGAGTTTGCCAACTATGTTTTGGGTCAGGGAATACGCCTGAGCATGGACGGCAAGGGAAGGGCCACCGACAATGCCTTTATCGAAAGGCTTTGGAGGAATGTAAAGTATGAGAAAATCTATCTGAACCCTCCAAAGGATGGTATGGAACTCTATCTGTTATTGGCAGAGTACTTTGATTATTACAACCATGAAAGAAGACATCAGTCCATCGACTATGAAAGACCCATCGATCTATTCAAGAGAGCAGCTTGATAATTATATTGGTTTTGTAGAAAAACTGTCCTAAAGATCGGGGTATCTACATAGCTTCCAGAATAGATTTATTTTGAACATAAGCAATTCCAGATTGCTTAATCAGCCTGTTGCTTATCCTTATGTTTTTGATAACATATTTAACTACCTCATCATATTTTGCGCCATTAAAGAACCTAACATTTTCCATGCTAACAAGTCCAAAAAAACCGTCTGCCAAGCCTGCTTTCTTTATTCCCGCACCACCACATTGTGCCATTGACTCAATAATGATCATTCCAGGAACAAAATTGAATTCGGGAAAACTTCCAGTCAACATTTGATTATTTTTCTTATCGAATTTTTTTGTGCCCACAACTTCCTTATCATTGGAAACAAGAATATTGTCCACAAATAAAAAAGGGGAGCGATGGGGTATCAATTTATGAATGTCTGTTTCCATTTTTGAGTTTTAAAGAAGAATTGTACATGAGTTGTAGAAGTTGCTTCCCTAAAGATATGATTTTTATGAAATTAGGGTGCTCCGATAAGTTTTACAGAAACAAAAAGTTCAATTGAATAGAATCGGTTAATTACTTTAAGCTTATTTGGGACTTATTTTTCCGCATCATTTTAAAGTTAAGGCCTATTATCCAACCTAGAACTAAAGCAAAGGTCAGTTTCTGCAATAAGGGTAAAAACAGTATGAACTGTTGGCTGTAATAAATGTAATTGTTCAGTCCCAATAAAGCAATGCAGATAATACCCCCTATTTTATAATTGGTCATATTACTCTGGTATATTTCCCAGATTATCCCCAAAACAACAAGCACTCCGAAGATACTTGAAAGTGTTGTCATTAAATCATGGAATTCAGTAAACATTAGAAACGCTGATACCATGGATAAAATTCCAAATATCAGAATGATAATTTTCCAAATGGGGTTTTTTGTAAAATTTCCAGCAAACTGAATGAAGAATAGCATAAGACTTAAGCAAAGAACGAACATGGCTGCAATGGCAAAAGGTCTTGCTGGGTTTATCATATTATTCATTGCCCGTTCATTCATTAGGTTGCACCAATAATTGTTGACCCAATCAAACCCAACACTTTCCAAATTTACCTGTGAACCTCCTGGGTATAAAAAAGATGAATAAACAAATAGACCGATAAAGAGAATTATTCCAATCGTAGGAAGGAACCCAATCAACCTTATGTTTCTTTGTTCTTTCATCACTAAATAATAGTAGTCATTCTTCATTTTAACCAGTTATCCCTTCGATATAACAACCTTTTTTTTGATTAACATGTCATTTTCCATACTCTCCAGAATATATTCCGCAACACTTTGCCTACTTATCAAAAGATTTGGCTTAGGCACATTGTCAAAAGTCTCCAAGATGTTTTCTTCTCTATTTGAGTTGTATAGTCCGACTGGACGAACAATTGTCCACTCCAAGTTCGATTCCAATACTATTTTCTCTTGCCTTGCATGATCTTTATATGCAACACCTATATTGCTATTATCTATAAACCATTTGAACCATTTGGGAATTTCTTTTTTGGTTTCAGAAACTCCCCAAGCTGAACAAACTGTAATTCGATTGACATTCTGTTTTATAGCTATTGGGACTAAGGTAGTCATCACATCGGAAAGAAATGTGCTTGGTGTTCTCAAAGGCGACCAAGGAAAATCAGATTTTCTTGAAATATTTAAAACACTGATAACGCCTTCGCATCCAGATATTGCCTTCATCAAATCAGCTTTATTAGTTGGATTTCCTTCAAAGATTGACAATCCATCATTTCTTTCAATCCGTTTTGTTTTACGAGCAAGACAATTTACCTGATAACCTTTATCAAGAGCCCTTTTCAACACCAATTTACCAGTTCTCCCTGTTGCACCAAGTAATAGGATTTTCATCGTTTATTTGAACTTTAAGATATGTTATTTGATTTAATCCCGTAGATTTTCATCCCTGATTTCCATTAATTGATCAAAGTTGGGGTACTTCCTTTCTTTTGGCGTGTTCACCTCTTTTAAAAGTGATTCCCTAAAATCATTATTATCAAGCTTTTTCAATACTTCATCATTATCAATATATTCCATCTGGATTCTATATCGTCTAAAAAATTCTTTCTCATGTTCCTTTGGCACCAAACCTTTATAGTAATCCAACAGTCTGTGGTTTTCTAGGGGTTCATAAAAAACAAAACCATCAAAAACATCTTCATATTTTAAGTTGTCGGTGTTACCCTTCCACATATCAAAACCATCATTTCCAAAGACTGTTTCATGCAGATCAAACCCCATATTTCGGATGTTCTCTGATTTGAATGATGCATCCCATTTACCATCTTGGATGAGTCCATAGACAAACCCATTCCCATTGGATGTGAAAATTGGCCTGTTGGTCAAGATACTCGCCAATCGCTCCCCAAAATAATCTTGAAGATACTTACCTGCATTTTTGACGGTTTCTCCATTACTGGTCACCATATTGATTTTAAAAGCATGCCTGTAGTTAAGAATGATCAGGGCTTTATTGTTGCCCTTGGAACTGATCCTTTTATAGGTATTGATGATGTTCCGTGCAATCAAACTATCCCGTGGTTCTAATTCAAATTCTTGTTCCTTGTCATAGTCCTCAACATTGTTCACTTTTTGCCAATCAAATTCAACATCGGATGGGTAGTAGTGAATTTGATTGTCCGAGAGATTGTTGATGTCATAGATTGTTTTCAAAAGGAAGTGGTAATTGTAACGATCCCAAATGACCCAAAAGGAAGCATCCCGCTGAAACTGACTTAATCTCTTGTCTACAATCACACTATCCAATCCTTTAGTCTTAAGGAACTGGGTGATTTCAGGTTGTAGATTGATGAGCCCAATCTCTGTAAATAGGTTCTTTATATTTTTTTGAAAGCGTTCATCAGATAGGATTTCTTTGACCAATTCATATTGGGTGAATTCACTGTGGTCCCTTTCACATAGAATCACAATGTCATGGTCATCAAATTTCTGAAGTATGTAATCCTTTGCAGATGTCTTATCTATATGATTTAAAAAGTTAACATAAGGTTCTATTACTGGGTTTTGAGCAAACCCTTGAATTGATATTATAAATGAAACAAGACAAAAGAGGAATCTCATTATATCTAATCGTTTATTTAAACTTTTTGACTACTCGGTTTGATTATAGACTTTTTACCTACTATGCAGAGATAGTCGCCCTCATCATTTTCATAGGATTCCATGATTTTAAAAACTTCCCCATTATCAATGTCCGCTCTTAATTTTGACAATCCCATTTTCACTTCCATTTGATTTGCCAATGACGAAAATGAGGAAATTCCATTTCTTATTTGATCATCAAAATAATATTCAGGGTTATGCTTTCCACTGTACAGAAATTTATCTTGAAGATTGGGTTGGATAAAATACTTTTCTGTTTCGATGATTTCAATACCACATTTTTTAACGATATTTTCCATCTGCGAAAGACTTGGCATTTGTGCAATCGCATCATCCAACATTCTTGGAAAATAATGATTAAGCCAATATCCTTTCATTTGTTCTGGTGTTGATGTGAAAATCACGATTCTACCATTGACCTTGAGTACCCTACAAATTTCATGAAAGGCCTTATTTAAATCAGTCCAATGGTGAATGGTCAGACATCCAACGATTCCATCAATCGAACTGTTTGCGAGTTGAATGCTTTCAGCAGTAGCTTTTTTCCAATCAATGTTTTTATTTTTCAATCTTGCCTTTTCAAGCATTGCATGGGAGGGATCGATACCAATGAATTGATAGCCTTCTTTTTGGAATTCAATTGTATAATTTCCTGTTCCACACCCAATATCCAAATAATGGCCCTCCAATGTTGGCCGTAAATGTTTTAGAAAAGTTGCAACTAATAATGGGTCGGCCTTTCTTGTGACATTGTAGTTAACTCCTATTTTATCATATTTGGCCTCCACCCTATATTGAACTTTTAGTTTGCCATTATGATTTTGAACTTCTCAACAAGGGTCTCGACTTCTTGCCAACTTGAATTATTGGTCAAAATTATAAAACAAGAATCACGAGAAATATCTCTGTATATATAGGTTCCAAATCCGACCCAACCACCACCATGATAGACAATTTTAATCCTAGGATTTTTATTGTCCAAGAACCATCCAAAACCGTACTCAAACGCTTCCCCGTTGTTCAACTTGCCAGCTGTAAAAACCCTTTCAAGAGTAGCTGCCGTAACAAGTTCATCCGTATGAAGAATCCTATCCCACCTCAAAAGATCTTCTAATGTAGAGTACACTCCTCCGTCTCCTTTGGCAAAATTTAGAAAATGAGTATCATTTAATATTCGTTCTCCATTTTCATCTGAAAAACCAAAAACCCGTAACGGCATTTTGGGGTCTTGACCGTCAACGAATTTATAGACAGATGTATTGGTCATTCCGGCAGGCTCAAAAATTCTTTCTTTCAAAAATACTTCAAACGGCTTTCCAGAAACGCGCTCAACTATTGTCGCCAATAAAACATACCCTGTATTACTATATTCCCATTTTTGTCCAGGTTCAAAATGAATTTCAGGCGTTTTCTCAATCATCATTTGAACTATATCCTCATTACCGGAAATATACCTAGCGGGGTCATTCTCTTCAAGTTCAGGCTTCCAATGGTTTATCATAAGATCTAAGTAGTCCGGTAAACCCGAAGTATGCTGCAAAAGGTGTTCTACTGTAATTCCAATATATGGAAGTTCCGGTATAACATCCTGAATGTTTTGGTCATATGAAAGTACTCCATCTTCTTCAAGTATGGCAACCGCCATCGCGGTAAATTGTTTGCTGACCGACCCGAGTCTAAAAATAGAACCAATTTTTAAGGAATCGCCATTATTGATATTTGCCAATCCAAAAGCTTTTTTTAAGTTGATCTCTCCTTTTTCGAATACGAGTACATTGCCATTAAAGCCACCATTCTCGATTTGGTTAAACAATGCTTCATCGTAGCTCAGGTTATTGGTTTTACAAGCCATTAGGCCCATAAAAATAAAGCCTATGGTAATGTGGCATTTCTTCATCATATCTTTTGTTTTATACTTTGTGAGCAATCGTTTATTTGAACTTTAAAGTCAAGTATCAAAATACAGAGCTTTCAAAAAGTTTAATTTTTAAAATATATTTTACCAATTTCCTTTTTCATACAAGTCTAAAAATGAGGCTGCGGACAAGTTGAAAAAGTCGACCAAAAAGTGCGCTAGTACAATCCATCGTAAACTCGACGTTTTTTTAAAAACCAATGCCCAAACAATCCCCATAATGAAAGTTGATACTATAATGGTCATGCCCTTGTTTAGCTCCGAATTTACCCCAAAAACGGCATGGTTAAGGGCAAATACCAGACTTGTAAAAAGAATCGCTGCCCAGTTCGACCATTTTTTGGAATGCTCAAGCAGCAGTCCACGCCAATAATATTCTTCCAACCAAGGATTGATCAAAGCCAATAAAATCCAAGGAACCCAAACATTCCAATTCCCCAATGCTTGATAATGCATTAAAAACAAAGGCAGTGGCAAAAAACCAATCAGCAATGCCAAAAGGTTCCAAAGAAATGGCCCTTTTGGCCTTTGCAGCCATTTTGTTCTTATTTCTCTATCGGAATACCTATAAATGAAGAACAGAAATAAACACCATTCAATCAATATTATTGGTATAAAGGCCCATTTACCAATAATTCCCCCAAATATAAATGCATTACCAAAATTGATTGCAATTATCAAAATAGGGGATGCGAGTACTATTTGTTTTTTGGTCAGATTCATTTGAGGTTGGCTATATCTGAATGTTTTCCGTTTAAGGCTTATCTTTTATTTGAACTTTATCAACTCAAATTAAGTTTTGAATATTATCTAAATAATAGCAATGTTCATATTGGGTCATCCCTATTTTAGGATAGTAAGGAATAGCTTCAGGCGCGGCCAGTAAAATTAATTTGGCTTCTGGTGCTTCCATTTTCGTTCTTCTAATCAATTCTTTTCCTATCCCTTTTTTCTGATATTTTATATCAACTGCTAAATCTGACAGGTAGATACAAAATGAAAAATCAGTTAGCGATCTGGAAATGCCAATAAGTTTGCCTTTATGTCTAGCTGTAATAATAAGATTCCCCATCTCAACCATTTTCTTCAAGGTGTCAAGGTTATCTATTGGCCGACGGTTACCTAAAGTGGAATTTACCAAAACCTCTTTGAACTCTTCAACTTTCAAATTGTGTTCTACATTGTATTCTATCATAGTTTATATGAGCTTTGGATTCTTTTATCTTATTACTCCCTTATTATTTTCATTAGGCTCCAAAAGGTCCCATAAATTACCATAAAGATCTTGAAACACGGCCACAATTCCATAAGGCTCCTTTTTAGGAGTTCTTACAAATGTTACCCCCCGATTGACCAGTTTGTCGTAATCTCTATTGAAATCATCTGTAAAAAGAAAAAATCCAACACGGCCTCCTGTTTGGTTCCCAACGCTGGCCAATTGTTTCTCATTGGCAGCTTTGGCGAGCAATAAAGAACATTCTTTTGCTCCGGATGATGCAACAACCACCCACCTTTTAAATTCATCAATCTTTGTGTCTTCAAGAAGTACGAAATCCAGTTTATGCGTATAAAAATGAATTGCCTCATCATAGTCCTTTACAACCAAAGCGATATGGGCAATTCTATTGTACATTAAAATACTTTATTTAAACCTATATAAATTTAGGGATTTACGATTAACAATATAAACCCTGATAGAGGACTTTTATGAGGTCATTTTTTTAGTTAATAAAATTGTATCTTTATATTATTGAATACTACTATTTAATAGTACGGGCGGGTTTTCCTTTTTGATTTGACTTTCCAAAAATCCGCACAAACAAAGAACATTTATAGGCTAGCTGATTTTCAATCATGCTGTATTTATTCGGTCCCGCTTGCGGGACGAAGGAATAGCAAGAGGGTGATGCGCAAATTGCGCCATCACGGTTGTTTTCGGGTATTCAACAAGTTGAAAACCAGTTAATTGAATTGATTTTGGAATATTGTGCAAAATCAGGGGCTACAGTAGACTTTTCCAAAATCTACAGTAAACCCTTTGGGAAGCCCTATAAACACTGGAAATTTTTGACGAAAAAATTGACGCAATTTCACTAAAAAACAAAATCGCATCTATGGAAAAGCAATTTACAAATGGCAGAACGAAGAAAGGAATCGGTGGTTATTCCAACATCACGGTAAATAAGGAGACGGCCACACGTTTTCGCAGTTATTCCAAAAAGTTCAACAAATCAAATAGCGAAGTGTTGGATGGAATGGTGCAATACTTCAAGGAGAACAACCTTGACCCTTTTGGAGAGGGAGCGAAGGTCATCCTTGAAAGTATCAAAAAATTGGAGCGTCAGATGATGAAGAAATTTGATAGGCTCATCGCCATTATCAAGAACATGGAAAAGACCAGTATCCGCCCTACCTATGAAATGATGCTCATTCTTTACGAGGCCTATGTAAAGGATGGAAGGAAACCGAGACCTGAACCTGTTAAGATACAGGAAGAACGAATGGATTTTTTGAAGCCTAGAAACACCGTTCCCAAAGTGGAGCACGATAGAATATTGCATGAATTCAAAGAATATAAAAAACACTGCAATGAAATCCTCCATAATGTTGAGAAGGTGGAGCCAATGATGGGGAAGCCATATCTCAAGATCAATATGGGCATCGAGGATTTTGAAAATTTAAAGTACCAATTAAAATAACGTCCATGTACCTTACCATCTCAGCACAGAAAATGGGCAGTACCTATAACTCCAGTGTAGGAAACTATGTGGACTATCTGGAAAAGGAAAACGAGGATAGGTTGCCTGAACAAAGGGAGGAGTTCTTTGACCAAGAAAATGACAGTGTAAGCCCTCAAACGGTCATTGATGAAATAGATGCCAATACGGCTAAACTAAGGCAGAAGGATCCGAAATTCTATTCCATAGTGGTCAGTCCCAACCAAAGGGAATTGAAGGCCATAGAGAATGACCCCAATATGCTAAGGGAATATACAAGGAAGCTCATGGAGGAATATGCCAAGAGTTTCCATCGTAACCAAGAGGTAAAGGCCGAGAACCTGAAATACTATGCCAAGATAGAGCATGAGCGCACCTATAGGGGATTTGACAAGCAGGTTCAGGAGAATGCGCCGTACCGAGGGGAAATAGCAAGGCTCAGGAACGAGATACGAAAAGTGGAGCGTGGTGAATCCATTGGGAATGTCAATGAGCTTGAAAAAAGAATCAAAGAGCAAGAAAGATTGGCCCCGCACAAACAGAACGGGCGATTAGTGGCCGCAGGGATGCAAAAAGAAGGGCCACAGACCCATATCCACATCATAGTAAGCAGAAGGGACGTGACGAACACCTATACACTTTCCCCAATGGCAAAGCACAAGGCCTCCGAAGTGGAACTTAATGGAAAGATGGTCAAAAGGGGATTTGATAGGGACAGTTTTTACCAAGCAGCGGAGAAGACGTTTGATAGGACAACAGGGTTTAAAAGGAATTACGTGGAATCCTATGCTGGTAGAAAGGCCCATGCCAAGGAACCAGGGAAGTTCTTTGCCAAGGTGATGGGACTGCCCACAAAGGAAAAGGACATGGCCTTTAAACTTCTTAAAACGATGGGTGTCAAAACACCAAGTATACCGACCAATAAAGTACAAATAGCGGCCAAGATCATCAAAGCACTTGGAAGGGGCATTGATAAGGCAAGGGGTGCGGGTGAGGATATGGGCTACTGAGATCAAAGAAGTAGGTTGCGCCCTTTCGGGTTTTTGCTTTACGCTTATCTACCGGAACACTACAAAAACCCGATAGGATCCATGCGCAAAAGTTGAGGGTAAGTATTTGGGACAATTGAAGTGTAAAACATGATTTTCCCTACTAAATTAGCAACAACATAATTGTTGTATTTACTCTGGAAACCCGTCCGAATAGATGGTAAAACCACCACTTTAAATGGGCTATTTAACTATTTCTAGGATTCTTACGTACTTATCTAAACTTCCAATCCTGACTGTGTCACCAACAGATCTACCTTTGAGTGCGACGCCTAATGGAGACTTGATATTAATCTTTTGAATTCCATTTATTTTATCGGTTTTGCCATTGACTTGTTCGACCAACTGAACTTTCAAGTCTTTATCAATATTTAGGTACTTAACTTTAACTTTGCTATTGAGTTCTACGGTTTCCTTGAATAATTCTGTTTGAACTTTCTCGTTCTTACTTAATACTTCAATCCGTTCTTTCAAGTCTTTCTTTAAATCTGGAGAATTTTTGGCAATTTCGTTTTCAATAACTGTTATGTTATCAGTAAACGCTAATCCTGTCTTGGACTTGTCTTCAAATATTGATGGACTGCTGTTTTCAATACTCTTGATAAATTCAACTAGTTTCTGTGTTTCTTTCTTAGGATTTCGCCACCAATTTGTACTCCATATTCTATGAAAAACAAAACCATGCCTCTCTAAAATCTTCTGTCGATGTCTATCATGTAAATAGGCTTCTTGACTTGAATGATATTCGGCACCGTCGCATTCAATTGCAATTTTTGGTATTCCCGGTTTTTTTGTGTCATAAGCCAAATCAATCCTAAAACCTGCAAATTGGAGCTGTGGAATTATTTGAGACTCTTCAAAATGTTCCCTTAGGGCTTCGTAAACTTCTTCTTCAAAAGGTGATTCAAGTTCATCATTGAAATTGTCAATTGAAGTTTTTTTCGAAGAGTTTTCGGATAAAGCATTTAAAACTGCCAATCTTGAATCACTGTCTTGTTCACTAACAGCTTTTGCATATGCCAGATATGCATAAAATGCACCTCTTCTATTATTTGATCCTTCTACTATTAAGTGCTCCTTGTAGTTTAAGAATACTTCTTGCGGGATAGATGAACATACATAAACCTTATATTTTGCTCTGGTGACGATGACATTAAGTAGTTTGTAGCCTTTTTGATGGTTAATTGAGCCGAAACGTTGAGCAAATTTCCCTTCTTTATTAATACCATAGGTTGTTGATAGGATAATGACATCTCTTTCATCACCTTGGATATTTTCTAAGTTCTTGACGAAGAAACCATTTTCTTCAAGTTCTACTATTTTGTCATTGAACTCTCTAAATCGATCAAATTTTCTTCTTTCGTTAATCTTACTAAGGATTAAGTTTCTTTGGTTAATATTAAATGTCGCAACCCCAACAGATGGATATTCACCATTCGGCAGTCGTGATATATTATTTTCGATTATTGATAAAACTGTTTCTGCTTCTGTATCATTTGAGTTATCTGAATAAGTCCCATTAACATTTATGTATTTGATAGGAATGTAGTCAAAGTCATTTGGTAGAGGTTTTAATCTCTGATTATAAAATGCAAAATTTGAGTAGTCGATTAAGTAGGGGTGACGAGATCGATAGTGGAAATCCAAATGTCTTTTGTCAAACCCTAACTCAGATGCGAAGTCTAATAGTGATTCACAATCTAAAAGTGAATTACTTGCATCACTTTTGATACGTTCAATTTCATCTTCAAATTCATCTTCATCTTCAATTGTGCCGTCAAATATTTTGCTAAAATAGTTGGAGGGAGGCATTTGGTGTTCATCTCCAGCTATGACTATTTGTTTACCCTTCAATAAGGCAGGTAGATTGTCTTCTAACTTTAATTGACTTGCCTCATCAAACATTACAATGTCAAAGTATTTGTTTTGGCCTTTAAAGAGATTGCTAGCCACATCGGGTGTTGTCAAAATTATAGGGAAGAAAGTAGTGAACAAATCAATATCCAATTTTACAATTTCTCGCAGGGATAGTCTTTTATGGTTTTTACTTGCTCGTTTATTGTAGAGGTTTTCTACGGCGATGTTCGGATTGTTGACATCAAAACTTCTAGTGGAATCAATTTGTTTTGAAAACCAATATTCCCTAATATATTTTATTTGTTCTTTTTCAAGTTCTGATAAAGATTGGCCTAATTCAATGTGGTCAAGATCATTTGTTGGTAAATCAATGTTAGCTGAATTGACGAGCAAGGAATTTAGATAGTAAATCAAAAACGTCTTACGCCAGTTTTCTTTATTTCTCAGCTGGTCGATTATTTGTTTTTCTACTTGTGAAAGGGAATTGTAATATTGGAACCACTTGAATTCTAGTGAGTAGACATCATTTTCATTGTTGAAAAAAGTATTCTTGGAAATGATTATGTTTTCTATACTCGATATAAGTGAACTGTGATTATCAGATTTTATAGATTGATTGACCCATTTATCTTCATTTATTGATAATCTTAAATTATTGAGGGTGGACTTTATTGAGACTAATGTTTCTGTTTCAAATTTTTTGTCGACTGATTGTAAGAGATTAAGATTTGAATACTCTTTCTCGATCTTATCCTGAAAATTGTCTTTCGTCGCAGTAATTTCTTGGAGATAGGTTTTAATGCTAAATTCTTTGTCAGAAATAGTTAATGCTGTTGGGATGGCAGGAAAATCTTTACAATTCGATATTTTATTTGTTAAGTCTGCATAAAGTGTATTAACAAGTAATTGGTCATTAAGAGTGTCTTTTTTCGATTTGGAGAAAATGGATGAAGCTTTATAAAGAAAACTTCTGGTCTTCTCCTGATTGAAAAAGACATCGTTTTTATGGTACTTGGAAAGGACTTTTAAAAGTGAATCGGTAATTGATTTAATTTCAACTTCCTGTTGATTCAATTGTTCCTTTCTTACTTTGTAGAACTCTTGTTCATATTTTAGAATCTGTCGGTTGACTAGTTCTAATTTCGTTTTGTATGAATTGAAATCTTCATTGATTTTTTGCTCAATGATAAATGGATTTTCACCAACTAATTTTGAGGAATTGAGAAACGATAATTCACTGTAAGGTTTATAATCATTATACAAGTTTTGCCCTCTTCTAATTAGTTCTAGCAAAGTGTTTAATTCAACAGATTCATAAGTGAACATGTCTTTACTCAGATCAAGGTCATAATCTTCAGAATTATCCTTAAGTTCAGCCAACAGGGACCCAACAACATTTGTCCAATTTTTATTACCGATAAGTTTTTCTCCTAACTTTTGATGTCGTTTGTTGATAGTGTCGATCAAAGATTTTGATTTCTCAATGATGTTGTCCAAAGTTTCCTTTGAATGAGTGTATCTATATCTGCGATATGCTGAATTATCAACTCTGTCACGAACAGAGTCAACTGCATTTCTTCTATCTTTTACAATATCTTTGATTAAGATTGTTTGATAATTCAATCCTTTTTCGTTTAGTGCATTGTATAAAACTTCTAATGCTGTGCGCTTTTCACAAACAACAATGGTTTTCTTGTGGTTTTCAAGGGCATTTACCAATATGGCAGTAAGTGATTGACTTTTTCCTGTACCTGGCGGCCCTTGAATCAATATATTTCTTGAAGAGTTAAGTGAATGTAAAATACCTTGTTGTGATGGATCGGTTTCAATAGAAGATATTGGTTGGAAAAAGTGCTCATCCATTTCTTCAAGGTCTATTTCTGCACCTTTAAGATCTAATAAATTGGAATAGTCATTTATGATGTTTTGTTTTTGAACCTCAAAAATTGAAAACAAACCACTGAAATCAATAAATGAATTGTTCGATGTTAAAGGCAGCTTTTCATAATATTTCTTGTCAGAAATTGGTTTTATGTCATCCAACTTTTGTTCAAATGTTTCTCGAAGGTTATTTGGGGTTGAACTATTTATGGATACAATAATGTTTACACAGATATCCAGTAGTTCATTTCTGTCGATTAATCCATCGTCTAGATGTTCGCTTGAGATTTGGTCAATCTCAATTTTAGAATCATTTTGAAGATGATTTATTAAAACCTCATTTATATAAATTGGGTCTTCATCATTTCTTAAGATTTCCCAAGTATTGAATTCTTTGGTTCTTCTAATTCTTAAGGACCAAATCAAAATTGGCGCAACAGTCAGTTTATTGTCCGATTGATCCCTGCGCACAAGAATCGGGAAGCCAAATCCAAAAGTATTTATTCCCTTTTCCGATTCAATTGCTTCGGTTTGGTTTATAAGGTTTTCAAATGATTTTGTAATTCGGACCAGTTGTGTTTGATCTTCCTCAAAGAGAGAATTTAAATCGGGCACATTGTCTTTCCAACTTATCCTAAATTTCAAAGGCAATTCTGAAAGTAAAGAATCAATAAAATTTTGCGGTAGATTCTCATCAATATGGGAAAGTCTAGTCAGATCAAATTTATACCGTGAACGTCCTGTTATCGCATTTAAATGAACACCCCTTCGGCTACCAACTTTAAGTCGGTTTTGTAATTCTATTAGTAGCTTATCGGTTATTTCCATATTCTCAATTTGTTGAAATGCTTAAAATAGTATCATAATTATTATTTTGATTACGGATTTACACATTTAGTGGCCATTACAAGTATCCGTGGATTCCAACTTTATTTGGTTTCCTGCTATATTTATTCAGAATTTTAATGGTAAGGGGGAGATGTACAAGATAAATATATTTTCCTACAAATCAATTTTCAGAATACTTTCTATTTTGATCTCATTGCAAAATAAAAGGTGAGATAAAGATTTAAAGGATGAAGTATTTGTGCTCATATATTTTTTCTACTAAAATCTCGAAACAATTTGACCAAAAAATTATTAGTGATAATTATATCTTTCGTGTTAAGAAAAGATAAGTGAGCAGTAAAATCAAGTTATGCTTCTGGGGAAATGAAAGATAGGGTATATTTTACCTTGCTAATAGTATAAGTTAAAGGGTAAGAATTTGGGACGCTTGAAGCAATTCAATACCTTCCGGTAGCTTTTTTGAAAGTTTATTATAAAAAAATCTGATTCTAAGACTGGATTATTTCTTGTCCAATAGTTTTTCCAAGTAAGTTACCTTATCTTTTTCAGCCTGAACTAGACGCTCATAAAGCTCAACTACTTTATCTAAGGGATTGAATGTGCAATTATTTGGATGAAATGTTCCTTGGCTATTGCTAAAACTATTGTCGTAAAAATTGTTGAAGTAATTAATAGCCAACTCTTCAGAAAAGTTCTGTATTGCTTCAGGTGTGACCCCCAAGGCATTGGCGACAGCTTCCAGACGTTCCGTGTCAAGGGTCTCGGACTGTTCGATTTTGGAAACACTTTGTTGGCTGATACCTAACAATTCTGCCAAGGTTTCCTGTTTCATGCCCCGTAGCTCACGGATGCGGCCAATCTTTCTTCCAATGTGGTTGTTTTTTTTTACTGTCTCCATATCCCAAAAATAAACATTCCAGATTTAAATATACGGGTAAATTACCAATGGCTGTGGTTGGTTACAACTTTGGATGGTTGGGTACACAGGAACAATGTCGTTGCTTTAGGTAAAACAATAAATTATGGATCAACGCACATTTAACTTGGAAGGGACGAACAACCCGGACGAAATTAGGGAAATTGTGTCCAGGGTGGTCGAAAAGGTGGATACCAACCATATCTATCTGACCATTGGTGGGGAACTACAACCCTATAAATATTGGTTCACAATCGTGACGGGAGATTATGCCAATAGGTTTCGGGAAGAGAAGGAACAGTTCCTGAAAGTATTTTTCGGTATGTATCCCGATTGTGTTGTGAGTTACTTTACGCCCACCCAGATTGGGGAGCAAGAGTCAGCAGGCACTACCTTTTTTGTCAACAATTGTAATAGGGAAAACATGATATATACCTGTTTTGATGATAGGCGTCTAGCCCCGTTCGACGAAGAAGTTCTACCAAGGGTCCTTAATAGTTCGAAGGCATATTACGAGAAAGAGATTGAAAAGGTGAGGGCATTTAGAAAAGGGGCTATACCGTTCATGGATGAGGGAAACTTTGAGTTAGCGGGCTTTATGCTCCATCAAACCTTGGAAATGGGATATCGGTTGGCCGAGCATTTCTTTTTGGGCCACACCCACAAAGGGCATTCCATAAGGGAGCATCAAAACTTTATTGGTGATTTTAGCAGTGCTTTCGGGGAAATTTTCCCCCAAGACATTGAAGAAGATATCCGGTTACTGAACAAACTAGACAAATCCTATATAAAGAGCAGGTATTCCAAAGACTTTATAATAGAGGAGGAACAGGTCGATTTGATAAAAGGAGCTGTGGATATGTTCATCCTAAAATTAGAGGAATACATCCCTGCTGAATTGGAAAAATGCCAAGGGAGGATTGAAGGACGAAGTCAGTCAACCCTGAAAGAATCCCTGCCATCAAAGAGCGATATCAATCTAAAACAACACTCTTTATTGCAGAGGCTTAGGGAATTGGAATGGAAATATTGTGGAACGTTGGATCCTTCCAAAGAAAGAGAGGAGAACTACAGTCTTAAGTTGATTAACGGCGGATACCAAGAAACCATGTTGTTGATCACCAATCTGATTAAGGTATGCATGATGTCCATTGAATATCCCCATGGTGCCTCAAAATGGTTACAAGAACCTGATATTGTCATAGCTGACACAATGGGTCATATTCTTGACCTCATGCCCTATGATGAAATGGAATTTCTAGATGAGGTGAGGCAATTGCTTTCAGAAACTCCATCCAATGATTAACACCAAAAACTCAGTATGAAATCAAAAAATGAATCTATTAACCTAAACGAAGAAAAACTCATAAAGAAATTAAGATTCCATGGGAACGACCATGACCCGACCCTGGTTCCCCATCCATGGTTCAAGGACAAGTTCCAACCCACGTTCTTTTATCTTGACGGCCACGCCGATTTATTATTGACCGTTCGTGCATTGATATACCTTTCCATGAGGGCAATAAACCCCGAATTGGGTTCGGACGATATAATGGAAAGGAACGAGGAGGAATTCATCCATCAGGCGATGACCATTGCCAACCGTTTGATGCCAGTCGGTGAAGAAGCTTTGATGGATCATTTGAACGAGTTCTATAGGGGAGAAAAGAAACCTAAATAGGAGGACTGAATGCTAAAACAACAAATAATGGGATAGCTATGAAAAAGAGTAAAAAGGAATTGAAGAAACTAATGAAATCCGCAAGATATAAGTTGGAGGTACTGGAGCCTACCAATCTACAAAAAGGTAAGTTCAGACCATCCTTTGTTTTATTGGATGGATACTTGGATCTTTTCGATACTATAGAGGCTTTAATCAATGTATGCATCTTGGCAACCCAAGGGGAGCCATATTCCCCACCGCATGTAAAACAGCCGGGAGAGGATATCCGTAAAACCTTGGAATTGGTCACACAACTTTTGCCTTTTGAAGAAGGGGAGTTCTTGGATGAAGTGAACCAACTATTAAAGAAAGAGGTTTGATTTATAAAGGTTTATGTCCAATTCCATTTCTTCTAAACTTGCACCTTTTAGAAAGGAAAGGTTGATATTGGAATAAATATAAAGTGGAATTTATGACCATCACAAGTCTAGTCCCAGAAGATTTATGTTAAAACGCTTGTTAATATATTTTTTGGGTCAATTTGGCCCAACGAAGGAGTTATAATATTTCCAGCTTTTCAAACCAAGAACATGGAAACTAGAAGGAAAAGGGGGTAACCTCTTTTTTTGTCCGTTGTTTTATATTTTATTTACCAATATCGTAAATAGACGATATGGCAAATGACTAAACTGTATTTCACATTGGAATTAATGAGATTTTGTTGAACTCTTTGGGCTCCATCATTTTGAACAAATGGGTTTCCGGGTAGTTTGCTTTTACAATTTCTTTAACTTTATTGATAAATTCAGGTTGGCATCTGTACCCTAAAATGACCTTTTCCAAAGCTTTTTTATGGAAATAATGCCTGCCCGTAAAAACCTTTACCAAACGGATTTCCCTTTCATAATTCCAGTCTAATGTCTTTTGAAAAAATAGTTTCGTCAAAGTATCCCAATTGGGATGCGGGTTGAAAGTAAATCGATTTGGCTCGGAAACATACTCAATGGGGCGAAGATCACCACCTCGGAACAATCTGATGTCCTTTTCAATATTGAATTGAAGACACAATCCTGAGTGGTTATCTGCGTAATTGGCCCATAAAGGGTAATTGGCCAATTGCATAGAAAAACAGACAATGCCATAATGTAGAATATAAAATTCTAGTTTTTCAACCATGAAATCCCGAAGGGTGACTGGGGAATAATTTTTAAGAAAATCTGTTTTGGTAAACTCGTTTGGAAATGTGCCTGCCATGAAGTTGTAGAACTGCTCCAATTCACAGGTATCCTTTGTTACGCTTACCATTCCAGGATTAGAATCAAAAGGGTCATTGAGTTCATTTCTATTGGCAAAATAGACGTAACCCTCCTCTAGTTCAGATAGGGTCCTTACAGCATTACCCCTGAATCTATATATATAAGGGTGGCCTCCAAAATCTTTTAAAAAATCAATGTTATTTTCCAATGAAAAGGATACTATTTAATCTTTACCGGACATTGACATTTATGTGTGATATTCCACATTCCAGTCGGCATTAATTTCAACCTTGATTTTTCATTTTCACCAATTCTACAGTACCATCATCCTTATTTACAAAAATGAAATCAGCATAGGCTCCGGTTAGACCATATAAATCGCGGTCCCCATAAATTGTGGTTTTATCGGTCACAAATTCAATATCTTCATTGATGGAGAAGGAATATCGTTCGACTGTGGAATTGAACAATGAATTCATATAATTAGGATAGTTCTTGAATTTAACCTCATTATAATCGGTGTCCAATATTCGGACGAATGCTCTTTCTGCATCTTTGAAAATCCTTAATCTATTCTCCAATTCATTCTTGCCGATCTCATTAAAATCAGTTGGATATTGATATTGTTTGATTTCTAATGATTTGATATCAAAGAAAAACAAGACTATCTCATCGGTAATTCGAGAACCAAAGTTTTGAGGAAATTCATTGGACAATATCCTTAATCTTTTATCATGTGGTTTGACAACAAGTCGATTAAAACTATCATTTTTTTCAGAAATACCTATGTAGTGCAATCGATATTTTGTAAACTCCCTATAGTTTTCAAAACCTGAGAAAAAAGGTACTTTACGAGAGAGGTCATAAAGGAATTTTTCGGTGGTAAACCAATCTATTACTTCAGGAACGTCATTGGTATTCCAAATCCTTATAAGTTTATCTCCTAATTCTACGTCTAGGTTTCCAAAGTCAGTTAGCGGAAGATTGTAGTACTTGAACAACCTAGCAAGATCCAAACTCCCAGAAGAATCTCTTTCTCCCATTTTGAAACTGAATTCGATTTTCCCGCTAATCCTAAATTTTAATAGAAATTTCGATTCTGATTCAAAGACAAACTTCGATTCGGCCCTTTGTCCGATAAAATAAATCTTACTTCTTTTAAACCAATCCAACGATTCCAAATCTTCCTTGAGCCATTCAGATTCCTGATTGGAAATTGGGGGGTAAACCAACTCTAGATAATGAATTTGTGATCTCAAATTATTTTAGGCCAAATCGTTATTACTATAAAAAGAACCTTGTATATGGTTCCATTTTTCTTCAGTTTCTTTGAACTATATTATTCTTTTTTTGGTCTTGGTATTTTCACAATAAATTGTTCACCTTCAATGTCATTGATTAATTCAATGTTTGGCTCCTGTTCAAGCGCTCGCATTATACCAGAACCCAGCCCACTGAAAGGAAGTGTATGGGTACTGAATGCCACTAGCTGATTGTTTCGAATGACTGGATTGCCAAATTTGATATCCTCGACAGTTAAACTGTTTGGTAGTTTGCCTGGACTGATGATTTCTATCCTATCATCAAATATCATTAGTCTGATAGGAGAATTTTTGAAATAATCTCTATGGACGAGCGCATTTTGCAATAGTTCCTCAAGAGAAATTTCAGAAACCTCTAGTTTTCCCTGGGCATTGAAACTTTCCCCAGTCTGCAGAGAATCGAGATTGCTCGTCAAAAAACTCATGGCCTTTCCAAATATCTCTGGAATTGTACCTGTCAAATCCCTTGGTTTACTACGGAATTGATTCCCCTCAATATTGTTTCCAAAAAATGAAACGGCTTTTATGGTAAAAGCTGGTTTAACGGATTGAGGGTCTTTCCCAAAAAACAAAAGTCCTGCCAAAGTGAGTTGATCGTTCCTAATTACTCTCTTAGCTTTTAATGCTTGTTCGTAAGTAAGACCTCTTTCTTCAAAGGATTTCCCAAACTCTTTTTTAAAATAATCAGAGAAGGCTTTTTGGTCAATATCCTGGATGCTGGTTCCATGAACTTCCATTTCATCTGCCAACAAGTTTCCACTGCTTTGAAAAAGGCGCATGATTTCAGCGTTGTCAGTTAAAAGTCTTTTGTTTGATCCTTGTTTCACATAAATTTCCCCTTGTGGGGTTTTATATGGTTTATTTATTCCTTCTTTGGTATGAACGATTAAAATGTTCTTCTCTACGCCATTGTCTTCCACTTTGACAACCTCTGTGGCAAGGTAAACCGGTGGTTTGACATTGTCAGCAAATTCAGCTACCTTTCGATCAGCATATTCTACTTGTTCGGAAGTCAAACCAATAACTTCTCCGGTTTTGTCTTTTATTCCAAGTAATATCATTCCACCAAGTGAGTTGGACATGGCAACGATTTCTCTCGACATGCTTTCAGGATGTGGTAAAGTTTCTTTAAATTGAACTTTACTGGTTTCACCTGTACTGATAATATCTAGTAATTCGATTGCGTTCATTTTCTAATTTTATCTATGTTCCAAATACTATAGATGTTCTTTCTTCTATTAAATGCCTCATCACCTCCTTCCATAATGTCTACAATGTAACGCTGAGTTTGATGATTGTCTATTGTACCTGAGTGAGCCATCATTGTTTTCTCGTCATAGCTGCAAGCAATCACTTTCTCACTATCCCCCAAAACTGGTATGTTTGCATTATGGGTTGCAAAGATAAATTGCATATTTCCTTTGATCTTCTTTAATTCCTTTATAACCTCATCATAGATGGTTTGGTTATCCAAATCGTCCTCGGGTTGATCAATGATTAATACATTGTTCTCTCTTTGAGCGAGAAGAAATAAAATTAGGGCAGATGCGCGTTGACCAAGGGAATGTTTATCCAATGATTTATTATTATACTTTATAATTATTTTATTATCCACCTTGTAGGTTAACAGGTCGTCAAGGTATTCGGAAAATCTCCGCTTAAATTCCACTACCTGATTTTCATTTAATATGCTATTCAATTTGGAAGAATCTTTATATATCTCAATGAAATCCTTATAAGTTGACTCAATTTCATGGTAAGCAGATTCTCTAATGCCAGAACCCCTGAACACCTGTTTGAGCCTATCCATGAATTTATCCCTTCTATCTTTGAAAAGCACCTCAATGGTTAACTTGCTGTCGGCATCATTAATCCTATCGACTTCAGCTTTCAAAAGTTTGTATTCTTCCAACCAAAAATTGTTCAAGTCAGACAGACATTTTTGCAGAGACTGTTTTAGCTCAGTTCGTTTTGCTTCTGACTTCTCTATTTCCTTTAGCTTGAGTCGGGCAGTTTCAATCTGCCGATTAAGTTTCAAAAAATTATCTGGATTAATGGTGTCCGTATTGATTTCTCTCTTGATTTTGGCGAACTCTTCCTTAAGTCCTTCTTTTTTACCATGGATTTTCGAGAGGACTACCTTAACTTTCTCTTGGATGGCATTGGATGATTCCAGAACTTTTTTGATTTTATCAAATTCAATTTTTAACTCGATTTTTATCTGATCTATTTCCTCAAACAAATCAGAGTTTAGTTCAGAGCCTGAAATTTCCTGCTGGAAAAAATAATCATGTTCAGAGATTAAACTTTTAAGATCTTGTACATAATTGGCAATACCACTATGGAACTGTGTAATTTTGGAAATATCAGAATCAAAGTGTGTCTGTTGTTTTAACTTTTCTTCTACACCTTTCTCCTTATAAATCTTTAGCTGATGTTTGGAATTCTCTATAAGTGTCTCTGTTTCTTTTTTTAAGGAGTTTAGATTCTGTAACTTTTTTAAATCGGAAATTAAACTTTCGATTTCTCTTTTCTTATTACTGATTCTTGATTGTACAGGTCTTAGCCTGGTTCCAATAAGTCGTTGAATTAGATCCGATTCAAAATCAGCATCCTTGTTGGATAGATCCTTTTGTCCAAAATAAACGGGGTGATCGAAAATGGCATCTATTGAAATATTAGGTTGCAAGATATTATCTTTATAAATATCTTCTTTCTGCCCGTAGATTTTCTCTATCCGATATTCCTCTTGATGCTCATTCACAAGCGTAATTATAGATTTTCCCCCACTTTTCATTACGTGCTCAATGAGTCCGTCTTTGTAGCGCGGGTCAACTGCAATTTCAGATAGAGGAATGCCTAGTGTATATCGTATTATTTCTAGAATAGAAGATTTTCCACTTCCCCGTATTCCAATCAAGGTATTCAGTTCTGGGGAAAAATTGATACTGGTTTCATCTAAAAGCCCTCCTTCGAAAGAAATTGACTTAATGTAAGAGTTCTTGATTTCCGGTTTGTCCTTTGGTGATACACGATAATTTGAATCGGTAAGGGCATACTCAAGTGCCTCAAAATTAAAATCACCAACTTTAATATAGGTCACTCGACCATTACCAATTGCTTCAATTCCTCCGTGGGCATTGTCAGAACCTTCAACACAAGCAACTTTTCTATTGGCAAAATTGCAAAGTTTTTGGTAATTCTCAAGGTTGGCACTTTTTTGGACAGCCAGCACTTTTTCAAATGCTTCTTGTTTGATGAAATCCTCTAAAGTTCTACCTCTTAACTCTTTAAATAGTCCGTTGGTGTCATCTATATGAGCTAAAACAATAAAATAATCCAAGCCAATTTTATTTAAAGCCTCGACAGCTTCTTTTAAATTGAAATTTGAATTTGGGTAATTTGGTTTGTCATAATTGTTTATACCGTAAAAGGCATTATCAATAAACTTGTTTATATGATCGGTCTCTCCTTTGTACCATTCGTCATCAAAAACAATCAAGATGTGTATTCCCTCCTTTAATGAGAACTCAACACCTGGAAATAGCCCTATCCCTTCCTTTTTAGCTCTTTTTCGTAAAGAGACAAATTCACCTTTGTCGAATTTGTTATGATTAGTGATTACACCAATACCTATTTCTTGAGCTCGCAATTGTTCAATATATTGCCGCCCGAAATCATTTTGCTCTCCACTGTACGCAAACTCAGCATCTGCATTTGTGTGTAAATGAAAGTCAGCTTTAAGCCAGCAACTTCCGTTTTTAAATATGTTATATTGTGTGCTCATTTTAGTTTTTTATCATCCTTTGTTGGAACTAATAAGGCTCTTATATCAACGTCTAAAACTTCGGCAATAGTAGTTAGCACTTGAATACTTGGCTGAGCATTATTGTTGCAATAATTTGTTACTATTACGTAGCTTTTACCAATTTTTTCAGCCAACCAGGTTTGTGTTCTTCCTTGCTCTTTTAATACCTCTTTGATTCGATTCATTGTCTATATTATTAGACTCTTTCAAAACACGATATAGGCTTAGCTTAATTATATAATGTTTTGTAGTACTTTACTTTTTTATACAAAAATACAATATAAACCAATTCAAATGGGTCAGGAGTATACTATTGATTATTTAGGAGAAACTGTCATTGTTCAGTTAGAAAAATTCAAGTAAATAACCATAACTATTTCATTTGGCATCAAATACCATTATTTATGCTGTTGGAGGTGGGTCTATCCTAGGCCATTGATCTGAGACACCAAAATAATATGAACCCCACTTTGTGATGGTCAAACGACCTGCCCGCAGTGTGAGCAAGAGCAGCAACTGGAAGTATTATGCTAGAGTCATCAAATGAGCGATTTGTTCGAGAACCGAAAATGGTAAAGCTCGGGTAGGTTTCTTAGATTCATATTTTTAAAGTTAGCTATCTTGGAAACCCATGAGATATGCACTAAATGATAAAAAGGAAAAGATAGAGGTCAGTTTTTCTGGTGAACTTGCAGTATGTGAAATCTGTAAGGCAAATGTCAAAGGCCGAAAAGGTGAACAACGCATCAAACATTGGTATCATTATAAAAACAAAAGAACCGATTGTGATGATTGGCATGAACCCATTTCGGAATGGCATTTGACCTGGCAAAATCTATTTCCTGTGAAGAATAGGGAGGTTACGCTAGTGAAAAATGGGATATCCCATAGAGCTGATATTTTGTTGGACAATGGGCTTGTCATTGAAGTCCAAAATTCACCGTTGAAGCTGATGGAGGTGGAAAAAAGAGAACGGTTCTACGGTAGGAACAATTTGATCTGGATCCTGAACGGAGATACCTTGGCCAAGAATTCCATGCTCAAAAAAGAGCTTTTCACCTATCGGTATATGCTGACGATATCCATCCCTAAATCCTTTGTATATGTCGAGGATTATGATTTTCGGGCCCTAATGGAAGAGGTGTCCAAGAGTAATGAAATCGCCTACCTGAAATCGGAGGAAAATCTGTACGAGCTCATAAATGAAAACACCATGACCTTCAAGTTCCTTGATAATCAGATTGAGAACTTTTATTTGTTCGAGGTCCAATACAGATACTACATAGCCTGTGTATATGAAACAAGGTATGGTCAAACCGGGCTGGAAAAGTTTCGAAACCAGATTGCCATTGAGTATGGTTCCATTCGGGAAACCATTATGGAAATCAAACTGATAAAGAAATATTGGAAGAAGTTTGTCGATACAATGGAATTTCCAGTTTTCATCGATAATTTACAAGGGATGGAGGAAAATGAATTGTACTATTATTCTGAAAATAGAACCATAAGCAAGGAAAAATTCATGGACCATTATTTAAAATACACTTAAATTGAGCCAGGAGATGCTGAACTGACCAGATATGGTGCTCCCCACGATCCTTCAACAAGAACCAACAACTATATGTATCGATTTAGGACAATAGAATGTTTACTGGACAAGTACAATGAACTGGAAAACCAGGAAATATATTTTGCTTCCCCAGAAGAATTGAACGATCCAATGGAAGGTTTGAGGGATGTTTTCTGGAAAGGGGACAGGATTGTTTGGAAAAATTTGATCATTAACTATCTCAAAAGTTTGGAAAGAGTTTTTGTCTTGACCATACTATTGAACGATAGCAAAAGTATCACGGATGATGATCTGGTTGTTTCATCCGGATTATTACGCTACGCCTCCCCGCAAAGGAAATTTTTGGTGAAGGAAATTATCGATCAAACCTTCAAGACCAAATTTATCCGGGAATTGCCGATCAGATTGTCCAAAAGACGAACACCGATTCGACGCTCCGAACTGTTGTCCTACCTGCAGACCATCCATCCCTTTTTCCTAAACAGCATCTCAGAAATCTATTATAAACACAAGTTGACCTACAAATTGCAATACCATCAAGACCTGGGCCAATTTGAAAGTGTCATCGAGAAATCGGGTTTTTTACATGAATTGTTCAATAAGTTGGAAGAAGAAAACAATAAGGGTCAAAGTGATATTTTTTTCAATACCATTGGGCTCTATATCCAATCCAATAAACTACATATCGAGTTCAAACACTGGGAAGGGGAAAGTAAATCAAATGCTTTTTATCTGGTTTCAGAATTTCCAAACAGGTTTGTCACGAAATTGGAGAATGATATTTATCCAGATTGGTATTCTGCCTCTTTCCTTGAAAGCAATGAAAATTCTGCTGTTTGGGGACATTATGGGGATAATCACAAAGGGGTTTGCCTGAAATTCAAACCCATATTGAACGAGGGTAAATTGGCATTGAACTTGAATACGGAATATGGATATGGTTCTGGACCAATCATTGGAATGAGACCCCATACTTTTCGGAAAATAGAGTACCATAACAAGCACGTTGAAATCGATTTCTTCAGGTCTATGGGCAGGTTACCCAAAATTGAACTGGACAAATTATGGTATGAAGATCCCGATGGGAACAAGAGTGTTTGTGCTTCCCATTTTGATTCGCCCGAAAAAGAGGAGGAATGGCAGGAGGAATACTGGAAAAATTTTAATGACAGTCTCAAGATAAAACTTAGGGAATGGTCTTATGAAAATGAATATCGATTGGTGGTCCACGGGGATTTTATTGATTATTCCACTAAGGACAGCAGAAAATTAAGGTACGATTTCAAGGATTTGGAGTCCATTACTTTTGGCATAAAGACACCAAATTCCGCCAAACTCCAAATTATGAAGATTATAGATAAAAAATGTAAAGAAAATAGTAGGAAAGAGTTTGACTTTTACCAAGCATACTACTCAAAGGATAAAGGTCAGATAGAAAGCTTTAAGATGACTTTTTGATGATGATAATGGTATGAGACTCCAACCTATGAGAACTTCCTGTATTGATAGAAGCATTTAGTCGTTGAGCAGGCTCATTGAAAGAATTTCTACTATCCTTTTATACCCAAATTAAGATGAGTCGGATGGTTGGGACCACCAAAAAAGAGAACTTTTGAAACATCCAATATTTGGATGCCATATTATTGGTCATCATGTTCAATGGTACTCAATTTTATTCGGTGAGGGTGGTAGACAATGTCCGGGTTTCCAATCATAGTAATGTTTCGGATAAAGTATCAGTTAATAAAAGTGGGGTATCAAGATTGATAAAAAATGTCTAAATTAGTGGTGTAAGACTCCCATAAGTTTTGCCTCTGGATGTGCCGATTTGAACACGGTTCAGGGTTCGGTTAACTGGTCTTAGTTAACGGTGTAAAATAATGAAAATCAACTATTTATGTTTCAAGGGATGGGCCTGCCACCCCGACTTGAAAATTAAAGAGTTACAATTTTTTTAAGGTGTAACTCTTTTTTATTTGCATACAGACGGATAATTGGGAAAAGTTGTTCCTCAAATCTAAGTATAGTTACTAATCTGCATCGCTTATAAATTTCCCCTAAAGACTTTTTCTGTCATCTAACTTCCAAGATATCCAACCATTCCCTTTTCCCAGTCCTTGGGGTGCGTGGAGGAGGTGATTATAAATATATCCAGTTTGGATTTCGGGTATTGGTGAAGCCGAACCATGTCCAAAAACCTAAATCCGCTCATTTCTGGCATGTTGATATCCAAGTGCAAATATACTCTTGTTCAAAAACTAACAGGTCTACGCCGAGATTGTCTAACGCCCTTGAGGGGTCCGTGTAAGTCTTTGTTTCATTCGAAACCCCAATCTTATTTGGTATGAAGGGATGCATCATTGAAATGACAGTGTCATCATCAATGATTTATGAGCAATCGTATATGGGTATTTTCCATTATGGTTTTTATGGTTTGTCAAACTTTTCCGGAAGGCTCTTTTAAGGGAAGTAATCCGAAATCGATTCTTACAGCTAAATGATCCATAGATATATAACGATTCTATCAGGTAAAGGCAGATTATATAGCTTAGGGATCTGTTTACATAAATTGAAAATGTCCAGAGGACCAATCTAGGACGATATGTTAACCAAGGACAACGGATTTTATAAAAAAAGGAGAGGTGTAATTAACTGATGACCAGCAACTCCCCAAAAAAATACGGATCAAGACATAAAAAAAGAGTAGGGTATTTCTTTCTTCATCTGTTCCATATACAAAGGATTTATTAACCCCGAAAAATTAAAAATCTCATGAAAACCTTTTTGAAAAACACAGGAATTGTCTTTGGAACAGCACTATTGGTATGTTCCTGCAGTGATGACAATGGAAGTGAAAACACAGAAAAGGAATCGTACACAACAACCTTTAAAATGACTGATGCCCCAATCGATAACTCCAATGTGGAGGCCGTTTTTGTAACGGTCGCCGATATTAAGGTGGACGGCACCTCCCTTGAGGGCTTCAATAAGATCACCTTTGATCTCTCGGCCCTGGTCAACGGACAGACCATGACCTTGGGGAATCTACAAATGGATGCTGGTTCATATAGCAATATGGAATTGGTATTGGACTATGACACCGATGTAGATGGTAATGTCCCAGGTTGCTATGTTGAGATGGCCGATGGGCAAAAAGATAAAATCGAGTCAACATCGGAAAACATTAATGTGTCAAACACATTTGAAGTCTTTGCAACCAACACCAATGAAATCATTATCGATTTTGATCTGCGAAAGACCATTAAGGAAGAACAGGGAACTTTGGAATCGGACTTCAATTTTGTGACGTTTTCTGAACTTTCCGCAGGTATAAGGACCGTGAACAGGGAAGCAACGGGAGAGATTTCAGGTACAATCAACGATTCCCAAAATACATCCGATAAGATTGTGGTATATGCTTACAAAAAAGGCACATACAATGCGGAAGTGGAGACCCAGGGGCAGGGTGAAAGCAACATAAGGTTCGCCAATGCCGTTACCAGTGCAGAAGCAAGTGGAATCAATAACTCCTATAGCCTTAACTTTTTGGCCGAGGGAGAGTATGAACTCATCTTTGTGTCCTATGCCCAAGATGGTGACCAGTTTTATTTCAACTCACAATTGGAAGTGGAGTCCGCTACCGGTCTGGACCTCGGAGCTATTAATGTTACATCGGCCTTACAGCTAAGCGCAAATGTCACTGTAACCGGAACTGCTCAGCTATAGGAAATCCCATCGCCATAAAACCAAAAAGCCCCTTCTCGGGGCTTTTTTTAAGTTTTTCTTTAGTTTAACTGCCTATAAGACCCAACTCCTCCAAAACCTCTGTTAATTGGTTTTCATGGATGGGTTTTACCATATAATTACTGACGACTTCATATTCTTTTGCCCTTTCCTGGTCCGTAGGATTTATGGAAGAACTTACGACATATACAACCACTTTTCTCCTGTTGTTGTGCGGGATTTTTACAAAATCATCCAAGAATCCCCAACCATCCTTAATGGGCATATTCAAATCAAGGAAGATGATCGATGGTAATTCCCCACCTTTTTCCATCAGATCCAATAGGGCATCGATGGCTTCCTGTCCATTATGGTAAACCAAAATTTCTTTGGAGAGTTTTACTTTCTTCAATAAAACTTTCATCCCAAATTGGTGAATGGGGTCATCATCGACGATAAAGGCTATATCAAAATTCATTTTATATTATTTTTTTGGTAATGTAACTTTGAAGGTTGTTCCGATCAAGGGTTCGCTCACTACGGAAATTTTTCCGCCCATGGCCTCAATTTGATTTTTGGTGATGAAAAGCCCAATGCCCTTGGCATCTCCGTTGCCATGAAAGGTTTTGTACATGCCAAATAGCTTCGTCCCAAATTTGTCCAAATCGATGCCCAACCCGTTGTCCTCAACTTTTATGACCACGGTATCTTCCTGTTCTTTGGCAGAAATATTTAGTGTTGGGGCGCTCTTTTTTGTATCCTTATATTTTATTGCATTGGTCACCAAATTTAGCATAATGCTTTCCAGATATGCCATAACCCCATTGACATGGAGTTGCTTGGGGATATCGGTTTGGACTTTCACCATGTTTTCTTCGATCAGTGCATGTATATCCAACAATACTTTTTCTACGATATCGTGAAGTTGGACGGACCTCATTTTTTTGCCCGTTTCCAGTTTCACCTGTACTACCTCGTTTAAATGGGAAATGGTCTCGTTCAAGCTTTTGGAGGCCTTTCCCAAGAGTTCCAAGCTATCAGCACGGATTTCATCATCCAAGGATTCGTCCATTAAAAAATTACTTATCATGGTCAAATTTGCTGCATGGGAACGTAGGTTGTGGGACACGATATAGGCGAAATTCATCAAACTGTTGTTTTGATTCGTTGTAAGTTCCAAAAGTCCCTTCAATTTTTTTTCTGCCTTTATTCTGGGTGAAATGTCCACAATTTGCGATATAAAATGCGATATCTCACCAGCAATGTCCCGTGCTGCGGTAACAGTCAGTATCACATGGACCGTTTGTCCATCCTTGTCAAAATATCGTTTTTCAATTTGATAGGTACTTCTTCGGCCTTTTACCAATTCGGTCAAAAGGGCAAGATCAATTTCAAGGTCTTCCGGATGTGTAATATCCTGAAATGTTAGATCCAAAAGCTCGTTCTTTGTGTAGCCGAGGCTCTGGCAAAGGCTTAGGTTGACATCCATGAACCGGCCATCCATTGCGACCAATGCCATTCCAATACAGGAGTTGTCCAAAGTACCCTTAAGTGACTCCTCGCTTTTCAACAATTGCAACTGTGTTTTCTTGCGTTTGTCTATATCTTGAAAAGTGCCGACAATCCGCACACATATACCATTTACCATTTCTGGTTCACCGATGGCCCTGACCCAAAGGTTGTTTCCCTTGGCAGTGACTATTTGTAGTTCTGTATCCCAATTTTTGCCCATTTCAATTCCGTCATTGACCAATTTGGTGATGGTATTACGGCTATGGCCTTCTTTATAAAAGGATATTCCCGTCGTCAGATCGGGAATAAAATCGTCGGGTACCTCATGGATTTCTTTGGTGATCTTTGACCAATAAATGGAGTTTTTTATCAAATCTACCTCCCAGCCACCAATTCTGGCCACTTGTTGGGATTTGGCCAATAGTTCCTCTTCCAACCTTTTATGTGTAACATCCTCCATGATGACCAGTACATTGGTCTTGGTACCGTCTTGTGGTTTAATAGGGCTTACCTTCCAATCATACCATTTGGCATCACCACTTTCAAGGACAGTTCTTTTCGTCCCGGATCTATGCCCCTCTCCCTCCATACATTGTGTAATGTCCAATTTTAATTCATCGGGAACACCTGGCATGACCTCGTAAAAATTTTTTCCGATAATATGTGGGCCTTGACCGAACATTTCAACCCATTTTGACGAATGATCAATAATGTGCGATTCAGAATCAATAACGGCGAATGGGATGGCGGCATGTTGAAGGATTGCAGAATCTACTGTCATGTGGTTACTTTGAAATTTAAAAATACCAAAACAGGATAATTCACACAATAGTATGCGAACCTTACTTTTTTTTTGAACCCTATTCCTTTTGTAGCTAAATGTAAAGGGATTATCGTTTAGGGGAAGCTTCTAATCCAAATGGATGTGACACATTTGGTTTTTCAATGCCCTAGGCGTGTAGGCATGGCTAAATCCCAAGGCATATCATGAAGATTGGCCCGAAAATTGGTTGGGGGGTCTTTTGGAAAAAGGGGAAATGCCGGCCGTAATTATAATTGTGAACCGGCCCATTGTGTGGTAAGCATAATATTCGTAATATTATGTTAACATTCAAAAGGCGTACTTTTTCTGAAAAATCGAATTGTTTATGTGATCCTGGCGACTTGGACATTCGTGAGTGTTTATTATTCCCCCAAAAATTCTTAGTTTAACATGAAATGTCGTACAGGTATATAGTCCAGATATGGGAAATAAGGATACAATATTACTTCATGAATTAAGATCCGATCTGGGGTTTTCCGGCATTTTTGTTGAATCTATCCAAGATGGACTGCTCATTGTGCTACTTCAGCTAAAATGGCACTGAATTCTTATTTTTTCAAGTGATACATTAAAATT
>NZ_QXFI01000014.1:613-1604 GCF_003584135.1 Flagellimonas pelagia | reverse complement strand
TGAAAGCCCCTTAAAAGGCTCTGTAACGCTCTGTAGGCGTTTCTGCTGCGAATCCATAGTCTTCTGTAGCTCGCGCGCTCTTTTTGCATTCTGGGCGCTCTGAGAGGCCATAGCGACGGTTCCTGCAAAGCCATCGTTCACTGCCTGGCTTAAACGTTTAGCTATGGCTGCCTGATCTTCCACGTCTTTGGTGAAAATGCCCTTCCGCAGTACACGCGGCTCCAGCGCCTCCGGTGAGATCGATACCTGGCTACGGGTGCCACGGTTTATCGATTCGTAGTAGTGCTGAACTGTCTGATGCGTGGCACGGCTTCCCTCGATTCCGCGCTCAAGACCCAGTTTTTTTACTGATTCAGCGTAGGTGCTCTGATCTTCACGCATCTTTGACCGCCCGCCAATAAACTCTTTCGCGGACAGCCGTCCATCCTGCGTCAATGGCACCACGAACGCTGACAAGTGGGGGGTGGCCTCGTCCCGGTGAACCACCGCCGCCACAACACGATCCTTCCCGTATTTCTTCTCCAGCCATTGCTCAGAGCGGGCGAAAAACTCCGCCTGTTGCTGCGGTGTCGCTTCTTTCCACCACTCAGGGCTTGCAGTCATAACGTATTCAACGGCCAGTACAGCATCTTTACGGCGTTTTTCAGGCAGCAGCTCCCGGACACGCCCCATTGCCTGATCCGTTGATTCGGATACAGAGCAGTAGTTTTCTGGTGTCCGTTCAGCGTTAGCATTCGGCGTCTCACGCTCCCTGTAGCAGTGCTGCAACGCGCTGGCCACACTGCCCATTCCCGTCAGCTTTTTACAGCGCATTATCGCGTAGTTCGCCATGCTTCCCCCCCTCGTTCCGGCGTCCATCCGGCCAGACGGGGGATCGCATTGCGATGCCTCCGGCGGGCCACTATCAGGATGATAGTGTACTCACTAGACTTTGCTTTGCAAAATCGTTCGGGCAGCAAGCTGCCTAAAGGTCAAGTTCAACAGCGGTCTG
>NZ_QXFI01000014.1:0-556 GCF_003584135.1 Flagellimonas pelagia | reverse complement strand
CAGGTGGAAGGCGTCGCTCCGCGCCACCCCCCACCACTGCCAAGCCTGTTTTATCCGGTGAGTCGTCAAGGGTAAATGGCACTCGCTTCGCTCGCCCCTGACGAAATCAGGCAATGAATATCGTTTTTGAAAGAGCAGGAACCGCTCGCCGCAAGAACGGATTAGGGAGCGGCATCGCCGCGAGTCTGTCCGTTCGAGGAAGCGGAATTTCCACTCCCCGGACATAGAAATCCGTACGCTCTAGACTGACAGAAAACCGCCTGATTAATTTTTTTCGTTAAGAACTAAGAAGGAGATCACTCTCAGCCCGCATGAAATGGGGATCGTATTTTCAGGATCTGTACTACGGTAGCTCAACCCTAGTACTACGGTAGCTCAAAAAAAACTTGATTTTTGAGCTACCGTCTATCTAAAATCGAATCCTGTCGATCATTTAAGGTGGTTAAAATGAGCTTCTCTCGCTACAAAATAAACCCATTTTTAGAAGATATGATTGTTCCAGTCAAGGGGAAGCAAGTTAGACTTTCGCGTCTTGGTCGTGATGAAAACATCCTAG
>NZ_QXFI01000013.1 GCF_003584135.1 Flagellimonas pelagia | reverse complement strand
TGTAGATACCCCAAAAACTAGGGCAGTAAGTTTAATCATTAAATTTACTGAATATGACACGAAGAAAGTTTACCCCGAAGTTCAAGACCAAAGTGGTCCTGGAAGCCTTGAAGGAACGGCATAGCCTTGCCGAACTTGCCCAGAAGTACGAGATACACCCTACCCAGATCAGCGCTTGGAAGCGCGATTTCCTTGATGGGGCCGAGCAGGTGTTCGAATCGGGCAAGAAGGATGCCCGCAGCGAGACCGAAAGGGAGAAGGACAAACTTCTAAAGGCCATAGGCCAGTTGAAGGTCGAGAACGATTTTTTAAAGGACGCCTTGCGCTGAGACCACTCTCCGAACGCAGAAAAATGATACGCAAGGGTCATTCCAAGATGAGCATTGCAAGGCAGTGCAGAACATTGTCGGTCCATCGCTCGGGGCTCTATTACAGGCCAAGGGGCGAGAGCGAACTGAACCTGAGGCTCATGCGCGAGATGGACGAGCATTACCTCCACCATCCCTTCAAAGGGGCCAAGCGGATGCACATCTGGCTGACCAGGGACAGAGGGTACAAGGTGAGCAGGAACCGTATCGAACGGCTCTATTACAAGGTAATGGGCCTCAGGGCCGTCCTTCCGGGAAAACATACCTCCCGAAGGTGCAAGGACCACAGAACGTATCCGTACCTGCTGAGGAACCTGACCGTTGACAGGCCCAATCAGGTCTGGGCCACAGATATTACCTATATCCCCATGCAACAGGGATATCTCTATCTGGTGGCCATCATCGACCTGCACAGCCGCTATGTCCTGAACTGGAGCGTGTCCAATTCCATGGATGCCCAATGGTGCAGGGAAACATTGGAAGAGACCATAGGTGAGCACGGGACACCGGAGATCCTCAATACGGACCAGGGGAGCCAGTTCACTGCCGAGGAGTTTGCCAACTATGTTTTGGGTCAGGGAATACGCCTGAGCATGGACGGCAAGGGAAGGGCCACCGACAATGCCTTTATCGAAAGGCTTTGGAGGAATGTAAAGTATGAGAAAATCTATCTGAACCCTCCAAAGGATGGTATGGAACTCTATCTGTTATTGGCAGAGTACTTTGATTATTACAACCATGAAAGAAGACATCAGTCCATCGACTATGAAAGACCCATCGATCTATTCAAGAGAGCAGCTTGATAATTATATTGGTTTTGTAGAAAAACTGTCCTAAAGATCGGGGTATCTACACAAACAACTAGTTTTAAATTATTCTCTGTATTCAATCATTCCAGTTTGGTCTATCATCTTATCAATATTTTCAAATGTTTGACACAAATTTTATAAGTTTGTTTAATGTCTCAACAAAAGAACATACTTAACCTTAAGTCCCTTAGCATCGATCACGATAGTCCAGTACCCTTGCATCTACAGGTTGAGGAAATCCTTCGTGATATGATAAACGACCCAGATTACCAAAATGGCAAGTTTTTACCTAAGGAAGTTGACCTATCCAAACGACTTGGGATTTCCAGGAATACAATTCGGCAGGCCACCAATAGGTTGGTTCAAGAAAAGCTGTTGATAAGAAAAAAAGGGGTTGGCACCAAAGTAGCAAAAAAGCAGGTCGAAACCAAGCTATCCAATTGGGTTAGTTTTAGCCAAGAAATGCACGCTCAAGGGATTAACTTTAGAAATTACGAAATCAAGGTTTCCCAAATCAAAGTAAGCGCGGAAATTTCGGAACAATTGGAAGTAAAGGAGGGGCATGAACTTTTCAGATTAGAAAGACTTCGTGGTTTGGACAACGGTCCTTTTGTATACTTCGTGAGTTATTTTCACCCAAGAATAGGCATTACAGGAAATGAGGATTTTGAACGTCATCTCTACGATATCTTGGAACATGAATATCATACCATCCCTGTTCTTTCCAGAGAACAAATAAGCGCTATTTTAGCCAATAAATTTCTTGCGGAGAAATTGGGAGTTCCGGTAAATTCGGCCATTCTACAAAGAAAACGGGTAGTCTACGACCCTGGCAATAGACCTATAGAATACAACATAGGTTATTACCGGGCCGATCAATTCACTTATAGTATAGACATTAAACGTTAAGCCACTATTCCAAAGAGATTTCAAGGAACCGTGGTCTGTATAGATTGGGGTCCTTTAAAATATCTGCCCAAAAATCAAATGAATTCACATTATAGCTTGCTAAAAGAGTACCAGGTTTAGATAGGTGCGGGTAAGCCTTGGCGTTATATGTGAAATAGGTTTTATGGGTATCATTCTCAGTGGTCAAATACACTATTTCAGGCTCCTCAAATGGCCCAACGAGGGACTCGCCAATTTGTATGGCCACCTCAGGTCCCATGGTAAAACGTTGGTAGGTCAATACAATTCTGCCATCAGATAAAGGGGATACGCTCATTTCATTGGAAACATCCTTGGCTATCATAATTGCTTCTTCCATTTCTGCCACCCAATCTTGACCGTTCCAAAATTTCCAGTGATCAAACTTTGTCAAATACTCGGGCAATACCCTTGCGACCAACAGGCCCTTGGTACCTTCTTGGTTGGACACCGCATATGTATAGATATGGCCATCGGGGTCCGGAGCTCCCGCTGATTCCGTGTTCACATAAATGGCACTGCCAAATGAAGTTTGGGTTGCTGAATCAAAAAATGGAGTTTCCAATTGGGTATGATCTAAATACGGAGGCGTACTGTTCTTGGGTATTTGCAATAAATTTACGCCAACTTGTTCAAAATTAAAACCTCCTATACCCGTGGTATCTTTTTCCCGAACCGGGTAAGCAAAAACATAAAGGTTTTCGTCTCCCTCTGTGTTTACAAATCCATCTCCCAACCAATAATAATCATGTGGTCTGGAGTTTGGTGTGTTGGGCTTAAAAAGTGCTTTGGCCTGTTGACCCTCGCTTTCTTTCCAATAGAACGTAATATTATCTGCATTTGGTTCTTTGCCTTTCAGGATTCCCACGGAGTTATTGATCATTAAAAAATCTTCCGGCTGTAAGCTTTGCCCATCATGATGGCCAATCATGGTGTCCCCAAAAGTAAAAAGTGTGACCGTGCTATCTGTTGCGGCAACAAATTCTTTGCCATCCATAGGAATTCCAAAAATGCCATCTCCACCAAACCATCCTTCATTTTTAATAAAGAGCTGGCTCCATTTAGGGGATGTTACAGCAACAATAGTCTCTGGTTCTTTATTATTATCCGCTATCGGTGTTTCTTTTGTTTTGTCTTTGCAGCCTATACTCGTCATGACAATTGACAAAATACTTACCCTAATTGTCATTCCATTTATCCAGTTTTTCATATGTTTTTTTTTAAGTCCAGTACTCGTTTACTTATATTTTACTTTTATAAATCTAGGGTGATATATACTCGCGTCTTTTTGAATATCTTCCCAAAAGTTTAGCGTAATTGTATTGTAACTGATCAACAGTTCCCCGGGTTTTGATAAATGATAATGCGCTTTTGCGTTGTACGGGAAAAGTCCTTTTTCCTTGTATTCCGGGCAAGTATACACCTCATGGATTTCACCAAAGGGCCCCACAGGGCTTGTCCCCACACGTATACCTACCTTATCGGAAAGGCCCAAAACCGTAAACGTGAGTAAAAAATTGCCGTCTTCTGTTGGAGTTACGCTGAGTTCGTTGGAAACTGCATTTGTTATTTCCGCGACCTCTTCCTTTTGCACCACCCATTCCCTACCGTTCCAGAAACGCCATTCGTCAACATTTTCAACATTTTCAGGTAGTACCCTTGCGGCTATCAAGGACTTTTGCCGTTCCATGATACCATAGATGTAAACATATCCATCTGGATTTGGTGCATTGGCTTCCTTAGTATTCACGAAAAGTCCGCTACCAAAATATACCCGCCCTTCTGTTGGGTGCACAAACCCTAAATCGGTCGCTATTTGAGTCGATGTTGAGATTCCTTCTTTGGTAGGGTCATCAACTTTCAACAATGTTATGTTGGTCTGTTCAAAATCAAAAACATTGGGACCGGTTTTATGTACATGATAGGCAAATAGGTAGAGCGCATTGTCCTTATGATGGTTTATAAACCCATCCCCCAACCAGAAATACTCATTGGCTTTGGCATTTATATTATTTGGAACAAAATAGGATGTTGGCTTCCCATCACCATCCAAATTGTACTCAAAATCAATGGCCGATTTCTTTGGTTCCAGCCCCTTCATCCATGCGGTAGTATTGTTCACCATAACATTACCGGGTTTTGGCACATTGTTTACAACCTCTCCTACATAGGTGTCGCTAAAAATAAAGAGGGTCTCTTTTTCTCCGTCTCCTTGATTTTCCACACCATCTAAAGGAATGGTAAATATCCCATCTGCCCCAAACCAACCCGAGGTACGCTCCATTAACTCTGTCCATTCGGGGGCCGGCGCTGCCTGAAAGTCATATGAACCGATATCCTGCACCGACTTTTCTTGCGCCGAAATCCGATTAGTGGACAACAATAATACAATTAGAAAGCTTCCTATTTTATATTTAAAATGCATGGGAATCGTATTGATATGTTTTCTTGGAAGTGCCCAACTCAAAACTATCGGTTCGGAAAGGAAACGCGGGCAGTCCTTCTGCATTTGTCAAGTCCAATTGTCCGGGATTATCAGACCAAGCGTACCTTACATACTTTGGATTTTTGATATTTTCATGGTACACCTTTACCGTGTTCGTAGTTACCAACTCTGCTTTGGCCCATTTGAACTCGCCATTCTTCCCAGCTATGGCAAAGCCCCTTAAATAGCCATACTTGTCCTTACTAACCAATTTACCTCCATGGGTCTCAAACTCGACCAAAATGGATGTATCGTTTAGACTATGGGATTTGTAAACAGGGCCTTTTTTAAGTATGTCCCCATAATTGTAATGTTTGGCCAACAATGCCAATCTTCTTCCTACTTCTTTTTTATTATAAGGGTGGATGTCATTGGCCTCACCAATATCTATGGCAGTAACAATGTCAACATTTTCCAAAGCAGTAGCTTTCATTTGGGACTCGCGGAGTTCTGCCCAGTTACTATTTGTAGGTGTTTTATCCTCTTGTCGGTAATTGGCCAATTGAACTACCAAAAAAGACATTTTGGGATGGTTCCATTTTTCTCGCCAATCTTGGATCATAGCTGGCAGCAAAGAACCATATTCCACTGCTCTGGACGCATTGGATTCTCCTTGATACCAAATTACCCCTGCTATGGGCAATTTATGTAAGGGAGCTATACTGGCATTGTACAAGAGCATAGGGTGCGAGAATGGACTGCCATTGGACACTTCAGGTTGCGGAAACCGATTACTGTCTATACTCACTCCTTTTTTGTACTTCCAAGTTCCGTTGAGGATGGAATTGCCCCAAAAGGCATTGGTGTAGATTCCTCCCTTTCCGCCAACATCAAAAACACGTACGGTGAGTATATTTCCCTTTTCCCGAAGAATATCTTTGGATGCGGAATAATTCCTGAAATTGCTTTTTCCAAAAGACTCCCCTATCTGTACCCCATTGACCCATACCCTATCATAATCATCAATTTGGTTGAGAACAATATTGAAATCACTCTTTAATTGGTCAGCATCCAAATCAAAAGTGCGCTTGAACCAAATGCTCCCATCGTGTGACCCATATCCAAAATCAGACCAAAAAGCGGGCAAGGTACATTCTTCCCAATCCGAATAGTCATACCCTTGCTCGTACCACTTTTCTTCTATCCCGGGTCCTTTCAAGTAATATTTGTCATCCCATTTTTTTCTGAACTTCTTAAACTCCGAATCCAAGGTTTCAAAACTTTTATTGATTTTGGTTACTTTTCCAGTGACCTCATCAAACTGAGGAAAGGTTTTAAGAACATCCATCCCCATCCATGTCTCAATGGCCGTGGCCCCAAGATTACTGCTAACCAGTCCAATAGGAATGTCTTTCTCCTTGACCAATTCTTTTCCGAAAAAATATCCGACGGCACTGAAGTTTCTAGCCGTTTCCTTGGTCACTTCCTGCCAAATTGCATTGGACACTTTTTCCCTAGGGAGATAATCCCGGTCTACCCACACAGAGCAAAGCCTAAGATTGGGGACATCATAATCATTATCCGCGGTTTCGGTGTAATTTAGCATATTGGGCGTATACTGCATATTGGATTGCCCTGCACAAAGCCAAAGATCACCAACCAACAGGTTTTCCAAGACCAGTTTTTCCCCATTTCCTTCTTCAATCTCCAGAATAAAAGGTCCTCCATGGGGCATTGGATCTAATGTCACCTTCCAGGCTCCACTTTTATTGGATTTGACCCTATGGATTTGTCCACCGATGGAGACGGTCAATCCGGCTTTTGGTTTGGCTGTTCCCGTAATGGGAATATTTACATTACGAGGCAATACCATATTGGATGAAAAAACTGGCGGTAATTCTATTTGCCCACACATCAACATGGGTATAAGTAAGAGAATTGACCACATTAGCTTTGAGCATGTTCTTATCATAATAGCTTTATTTTTTCCAACCCATTTCAATTTCTTCCAAGGTCTTGCCCTTGGTCTCAGGAATCATTTTATATGTGAATACCCATAGGAAAATGGCATTGACCATAAACAACCAAAATGTAAAGGAAGGTCCTAGGTCGCTCAATAAAACGGGGGTGAATTGTGATATTAGCATAACCCCTATCCATAGTACCATTACACATATGGACATGGCCACCCCGCGCACTTTTGTTGGAAAAATTTCCGAAATCAACACCCATGGGATAGGCCCTAAGGAAGATGCAAAACAAGCTACAAAACCCAATATGAAAATGAGCAGCCATGGTCCTTGAAGAGCATCAAATCGATATAAGCCCCCAATGACCAACAAACATATTATCATACCCGTTATTCCCCATAACAATAGTTTTCTTCTCCCTGCTTTATCTATGTATTTAATGGCTACAAAGGTGAATATGGAGTTTATCACGCCAATAAGAACCGTTTGCATAAGGGCAGAGTCCACCCCAAAACCAGCAGATTTCAATATTTCCGGAGCGTAATACATAATGGCATTTATACCGGTAATCTGTGAAAAAAGTGCAAGGACAATCCCAATAATGATCGCGGTCCTGAATCCCTTTTCGAACAATTCCGACAATTTGCCCTTTTCCTGTTGAAGGGCCGTCTTTATTTCTTGATGGACTTTTTGTGCTTCTTCCTTCGGATTCAATCTTTCCAAGATTTGAAGTGCAACTGCATTGTTTCCATTTTTGGAGAGCCACCTTGGACTTTCGGGCACGAAAAACAAGGCCACCAAAAACAATATGGCCGGTATAGCCTCTGATCCCAGCATATAACGCCATCCGTATTCAATATTCCAAGCTTCGTCGCCTGATTGCGACACTAAATAATTGCAGAAATACACTATGATAATTCCCAAAACGATTCCCAACTGGTACAGAGAGACCAAAGAACCTCTTTTTTCCGCCGGTGAAATCTCCGAAATATACAAAGGTGAAAGCATGGAAGCCGCACCAACTCCTACACCTCCAATGATCCTTGCAATCACCAAAAGTGTGAAACTTGGTGCCAACAAACAACCAACGGCAGACAGGGCAAATAGCAACGCTGTGATGATCAAGGCCTTTTTACGGCCAATCCTATCGGCTGTATACCCAGCTGTCAAGGCTCCAATAACACAGCCCACAATGGCACTGGACACTGCCCACCCTTTTAGTGAAGGGGTCAGGGAAAACTTCGTTTCCATAAAACCGATAGCTCCGGAGATCACAGCAGTGTCATATCCGAACAAAAATCCGCCCAGGGCCCCAATGGCCGTAATCTTTAAAAGGTAATTGTTTTTTTGTGCTTCCATGCTCTACTGTTGATTATAGGCCCGTTTTACTAATCTCCGGTTTTACATTGGATTGGACCACTTTGGCAGTTCCTGTACCCAAATTTTTGATGGTATAACTACCCGCGGCAGCTGGAACCACAAATGTCTCCGCATAGTGCACATCCATACTTCTTCCATTGGCCATAACATTGATTTTGGTGCCTTCCACTAAATTAAGGATATGACACTGCCCATTGGTCGATACGGTCATTTCACTATCTAGTTCATATCTATGGATTTCGTAAAAATGCTTAGGGTGTGTAGGCAGCTTAATCATTTTCCAGTCATCACCAGACTGCAACACCTCTGGTTTGGAGATATACTCCGCTTGCACCTTATCTCCCTGACATTCCATATTGAGGTTTTCCACACCACGCTTTATGTTCAACGGCCTTGGTTTTCCATCCAAATCCATTCGCATCCAATCGTACATCTTAAATGTAAAGATGTAAGGTGTACTACTGATTTCCAAAACCAAGTTACCAATTCCGGAACAATGTACCGTTCCGTTTGGTATAAGGAAGAGGTCGTGTTTTTTTGCCTCAAAGGTTTGGACATAATCCTCAACTGGCATAGGTTTTGCTTCACTATGACTCTGTTCCAAGGCATTGCGGAATTCTTCTTTTTGAACGCCTTCGTTGAACCCTAAATAGACTTTCGCTCCTGGTTCCGCATCCAATATGTAATAGGTTTCATCCTGAGTGAAAGTATGTCCAAAATTTTCTCGCATATACGCAACCGTGGGATGACATTGTAGGGATAGATTTTGTCCATTAACCGTATCCAAGTAATCAAATCGAATAGGGAATTCGGTACCAAAAATACTTGCAGCTTCACCCAAAATAGCCTGATTGTCGTGGAACATCAAAAAATCAAAGGATACTTCCAGCCTCACTCCATTTTTAGAGATTACAATTCCATTTTCCGGGGCGATCAACTCAAAGGACCATGCATAATTAGGAACGTCTTGGGCCAACTCACCAAATCTCTCCTTCATCCAATCGCCTCCCCAAATTCCAGGGGAAAACCAAGGTCTTGGTCTAAAGGCATGTGATGCCATTTCTTGTAGTCCCTTCCTCAAGGTATCGCCGTCACACCAAGTAATGTCACTCCCAAACTGTCCATCAACAACAAAATCAATATCCTTTAAAAGTTGTTGCTTGTGTTTATTGAGTACCTGCCAATCAATAAAGTACATTCGTTTGTACTGTTGTTTGTTATCCTCAACCATGACATTGCCCAAATTGGCAACTTGTCCAGCTCTGGAACGGAACTGTATTTCGTTCTTGGGTACATCTATATAGATAATGGTCCCTTTCTGCCCACTTAAGGCCGCCCCTGGTCCATAAAAAACATTTAGTATTCCCTCCATTGGCTGGATTGAGTTTAGCTTCTGGTTATCAAAGAAATCTTTAAGGTTACCTGAATAGATTTTACCAAAAACTGGGTCATCCCCGCCCAAAAATGGTTCTACCATTTTTTCAATGCTCTCGACATCCTTATATGCCGAGGCCATATCATAAGTGACATGTTCAACATTCCTTTTTTGAAGGGCAGCGGTAAGTTGCCCCATAAACTCCTCCCAGTAGGCTCCCATATAACCATCTATGAGAATACATCCTTCTTTGGGAAGTTCATCAACAAGGTTTTCAACACCCATGGAAACGGTCCCTGTTGCAATCTCAAAAGAGGGGTACACCGTATAGCCTTCATCTTTTCTAGACTCATCTGCTCGCATTGGCATCACATACTGCTCCGTTTTTCTTTTTGTGCTCAATTTATTCTGTTTAATGGTTAAATGAATGACGGCACCTACTATGGCCGCGTTGGCCGTGCCTTTTGTAATTCGAATATTTTTGGGGGTCGCAAAACACGTTTCGAATGCGTTGTTGAACAAGTGATAACTTTTTGAGATACTGCCGCCAATAACAAGGGCATCGGGTTTGAACGAGCCAGAAAGTGAACACATCACTTCTCCCAAATGTTGTCCATATTGTTCAAAAATGTCTCTTGCTTTTTCAGAGGTTTCCGCACGGTCTGCTATTTGTTTCACATTGTCCACGGACTCTCCAAAAGTTTTGAAAAAAGTATCCAAAAACCATTGGGTAGAAATCCAGTCCTCTACTCTTTTCCCTTTAAAGGGAAGGTTGTAAATATTGCCATCCTCGGGTATATCATCGCTATTTGTAACCACTTTTCCATCGACCACAAATCCTGACCCAATTCCCGTGCCCAGCGTTACCCCTAGGACTTTACCGCTATGCAAATTATTGGAATAGGTCTCACCAAGTACAAAGCTATCGGCATCATTAAGGAAGGCTATCTGTTCAATAGATTCCAAGGTGTCTTGTAGATGGGACCACAAGAACAGTTTAATATTGACCCCATATAGGGAATCAAATTTATTTAGCCCAAAGATGTATGAAACACCTTGTTCATAATCGAATGGACCGGGTACGGATATTCCAATGCCCTTGATCGGTTTTTGAAAATTTGTAATGGTCTGCTTTATAGCCCGGATCAATTGGTTCAATACAGGCAGGGCCGATAATCCACTATCCACAGGAAAACGCTCTACTGTTCCTGTTAACAAAGACATCGTATCGGCATTAACAACACCCATGGCAAAATGGCTGCCACCTATATCTATACCGAGGTAGTACGTATTTTTATCCTGCATGAAGCTTTAATCTTGATTGGTTTTAAACGCTATTTCGGCATTCTTCGGCAAAACAATCTTTTTGGTGGATTGCGATAAATAACCCGCACCGTTATAGAATTCTATTTTTCTTTTTATTCCGTTTTCTAAAGTGATTATTCCAGACTTCGCATTAGCTGGAATCTCTATTATATTGCCCGACCCTTTCCGGGTTTTATGAACCTGAATACTATCCCTGTTGAGTGAGGACACCAAAAATTCTTTGTCTTGCCCCATAACTTTGACCAAGGCCCTGGCATTCCCGTGTATTAAAAAACCAGTGGCCTTATGGTGCATAGGCACAAAGTTCCCTTTTCCATCCCCTTTTAAAACAAGCCCGAGAAAAGCATCGTTTTGCCCATAACCCACTTCGTAATCATAGAAATTTCCAATGAGGACCGCATCGAGATTGCCATCTTGATCTAAATCAGTAATATTGGTACCCATAACCGGGGCCCATTGAGCTTCCTTTGGTAATTCCTTTAATTTGAATTTACCTTCTCCAAGGTTCTCAACATATATGCTCTTTAGCTGTCTTACTTCTTTCTTAATAGGGTTTTCCTCCATACTGTTCAAAAGAAGGTCCTTGATCTCTAGATCGGCATAGGAACGGTAGTTTTTATATCTACTTTTAATGGAAACCATTTGTTCCGCCAATAAATCCCTGGATGCCAAAGGATAACTTTTAAAGCTTCCTTCAGGACTCAAACTATATTGAGAAATAAGTGGGTCTATCTTCCCATCCCTATCAAAATCGCCTACATATAGCTCCATCGGGTATTCTTCTGTTGCACTATAAACACTGTTCGTCCCATGGTTTCCAATGATGTAATCCGTATCCCCATCATTATCAAAATCGCCGCCATTGATGCTATTCCACCAACCTGTTGAAATGGGTAATTCTATCTTTTCGAAACTTTCTTTTTTATTTAGATAAATAGTTATCGGCATCCACTTTCCAACAACCATAAGATCGGTCCGACCATCATTGTCCACATCCGTCCAAAGTGCCGAGGACACCATGCCCAACTCTTGTTCACCCAATCTGTCTGCAGTTACATCAGAGAATTTGCCTTGATTGTTTTCCAGTATATAACTTTTGGGCGACACTCCATAACTTCCAGGAACCACCATTCCCCCAACAAAAAGATCAAGGTCTCCATCCTGATCATAGTCCGAAGCAACTACACAGCTTCCGCTTGTATTCATATTGGGCAAAGCGTCAATGGACAAGGATAAATTTCCTTGACCATCATTTAAATACAATCTATCCTGATAATATCCCGGTTTCATCAATGAAAACTCAGACCCCCCACTAACCACGTAGAGATCATTATCACCATCATTGTCCGCATCAAACCATAAACTGCCAACATCTTCGTGTTCAGCATCCATCCCCAAAGTATTGGCGATAAATTTCCCGTCCATGGTTTGTATATGCAGTTGACCGGGAAAGCCATGTGAACCCCCTATAAAAATATCATCCAGACCATCCCCATTGGCATCTGCCACCGCAAGTGAGGGCCCACTAGTAGAGAATTTCTGTGGAATAAGTGGTTCTATATCAAAATCTGAAAATGGAATTTCTTGGTGTTCAAACTGGAGTAACCCATCCACCTTTGCAAAAATTTGCCCCTCTTCTATATCCCTTTTTGGCAAGACTGTTTCGGTAGCATCGGTATATCGAAGTGTTGCGATGGAGTCCATGACTGAATTGCCATAAGATTTTCTCTTTCCATCTGGCCAAACTACCACAAGACTGTCCTTTCTTTTATGCTCTTGAAAGGCAAAATACAGTGAAGGCGCCACACTGGATTGAAATCCACGAGTAGTATAGTTTTCCAAAAATTGAACACTGCCATCTGCATATGCCCATACTTTCGCCCCTATCCCATTTGGATTGGTTTGTGGACCTTTAAAATTTAATTTTAACCCATTACGTCTTTCATTTCCTTTATGGGACGATGTGTTTTCCAGTACACTTGCTTTTTCATTAATGTTATTGGTAACAATGTCCAAATCGCCATCATTGTCCAGGTCTGCGTACACCGCACCATTTGAAAATCCTAGCGACCCTGGTGCCCATTTTAATGATGTATCTTCAAAATTCAGGCTTCCATTGTTCTTGTAAAAGTAGTTTTGGAGTGGGACCTCTGGTAGTTTATTGATACTGGCCAAATATATACTGTCCGCTTCCTCTCGGGTCCTAAATTTGAACTGTTTCCTCCTATATACGATAAAATCCAGATCGGTCATATCTTTCAAGTAGCCCGTGGTAATGAACATATCCTTTAGACCGTCACCATTATAATCCGCCATTAGCCCTCCCCAGCTCCAGTCGGTACTGCTAATCCCCATAAGTTGGCCCACCTCACTGAACGGGGCATGCTTGCCATTGTTCAATTGAAAGGTGTTTCTCATGTATTGGGGTTGATACCCCAAACTTTTACTGAATTCAAATAAGTTATAATTGGGTTTGTTCAGCATTAGCTTTCTGCGGCGATTATCCGACGGCAACATGTCCAACACCAAAATATCGGTAAGGCCATCGTTGTTGATATCCGCAATATCATTACCCATGCCATTATGGCTTTGGTGACTGAGAAACTCCTTGGATCTGTCCTTAAAAGTTCCGTCCCCTTGGTTGATATATAGGATATCATTGGAAATAAAATCGTTGGACACGTAAATATCCGGATACCCATCTTGATTAAGGTCGCTTATCCCTACCCCAAGACCAAACCCTTCGATCGTAATACCAGCTTCATCAGAAACATCCGTAAAGACCGGGTGCCCCAATGGACCAACACCATCGTTGCGGTACAGTTTGTCATTGCTTTCGGATTCCCCATTCAGTTTTCGTGGCACAGGATTGTTCATCCCGGTCATTTGGTGCATATGGTTGAGCAGGTACATGTCCAAATCACCATCCTTGTCATAATCCAAAAAAGCGGATTGTGTGGAATACGAAGAATCTGCCAACCCGTATTCCTGAGCCATTTCCTCGAAGGTTCCATCACCTTGGTTGATGTAGAGTAGGTTTTTTCGTTGTTCTGGATCTAAATGTCCAGATCGGGACACATAAATATCCAACCAACCATCTGTATTGATATCCACCATGCTCACTCCAGAAGACCATCCTTTGGACTCCAGACCTGCTTCCTCGGTGATATCCTTGAACCTTAGATTGCCTTGGTTCAGGTATAATTTGTTGGAAACTTGGTTTCCCGTAAAGAAAAGATCATCCCATCCGTCATTGTTGATATCTCCCACTGCAACGCCTCCGCCATTGAAGTAGTAGATGTAGTTGAGGATATTCAAATCGTCATCCAAGGGAAGGTCATTGGAAAAATGGATTCCAGAGACTTTGGCCGCCACTGGCCGGAAGAGATATTCCCCCCGCTTTGTACCCTCTGTGCACGACGCACCCAAAATCAAGAGTACAAAAGACCAAATCCCAGATGTTACAATCCCTTTTTTCATTACATACTCCTTCTGTTAATGGAAGGCTCCTCTATTCTATGCCCTCAATTTTGAATTCCCCAATTGGTATTCGGTTCAGGCCCAAGTTGCAGGATAAGCTCCCCTCCCTTTTGAAAAACATCATGGGTAAACCAAAATGTTTGGAGCGGCTCATTGTTCAACCTTGCCTTTTGGATATAACTGTTCTCTTTACTGTTGTCCAAGGTTTTGATGGTAAACTCTTTTCCTTGGTAATAGGTTGGGTTGAGTTTTATGGTTATCTCGTCAAAAACCGGACTGGTAATTTCATATTTAGGGGTGATGGAATTGTTCCCCGTCAAGCTAAAAAGTCCCATGGACATCAACGCACTTACGCCACTCATCTGGCCTTGGTCCTCATCATGTCCGCCATAGCCTTGGTCCACGGTCGTGGCACCGTAAGCCTGTTCGTTCACCCTTCTCACCCAATATTGTGTAAGCCATGGTTTTTGCACATGATTAAAGACATGGGCGTTGGAACAGCCCGGCTGGTTGGCATAACTGACATATCCATCCGAATATCCAAATACAAAATCCTGGGGAGCTGCTTGCTCAAAAGCAAAGTTGAGTTTGGCCGATAATACATCGTTTCCACCCATAAGCTTAGACAATTCCGTAATACCGTGGGACACCGACCAGGTTCCTTGCCACGCGTTGGACTCTACCCAACCCTGACCGGATAGCAAATCCGTATGAAGCCAATTCCCCGATCGGTCTTTGGGCAATACCAGCTTTAAGTCGGGATGGAACAATTTGGACCACCCTTCAGCTCTTTTTGAGAAATAGGCATGATCCTTTGTCTTCCCCATCTTCTTTGCCATTTGGGAAAGCGACCAATCCTGAAAAGCCCACTCCAGGGTCTTTCCGGCATTATCGGGGCAGTATCCATTGGCCATATAAAACTCAAGGTCCTCTGCGGAATCGCTCATCATGCCACCGGGCATGTGATTGCGTTTCATCACTTGGAAGGCATGTTTTGGATTTGTTTTTGTCATCAAATCCTTCATGTAGGTGCTCACGAGCATATTCGTTGCCGGGTTTCCTGTCATGATATAGGAATATCCGCCTGCTATGGCACCTCTGGGTAACAGCCCTCCATTATCCGCATACTGGACCAAAGAAGCCGAGAAATCATCCAAAATTTCCGGCCAAGCCAACCCCCAAACAATGTTCAGGTTCCATTGGGTGAGCCAAAGCGCATCAAAATTGTACATGTTGAACCTTGACTTGCCATCCTTATCCTTGGGTAGCGTTCTTACTTTCAGGTCGGCTTTTGTGAAGGTTCCTTGGCGCTCTCCCTGGGTATAATCAGGATAATCCCCGCTGACATCGTTCAGAATTCTTCTTCCCAACAAAATGTGCCATAGGTCTGTGTAGAATTTTATCCGTTGTTGTTCTGTTCCTCCCTTGACCTCAATCTTCCCCAACTGCTCTTCCCATATGTTGAAGGCATCTTCCTTATAGCGGTCAAAGTCCCAATGGGGTGCTTCGGTTTGAAGATTTTTACGGGCGTTTTCCACGGAGGTGTACGAAATGGCCACTTTCATCTGAACCTCGTCACCTGCATTTACATCATAGGTAGCAGCAACACCGGTAGTGGGCGCATTCCAATAACTCTGGGTGATTCCAGCAAAAACGACCGAATCCCTACGGGTCATGGTATCTGAGCCTTTTATAGTGGTAATATCGCTGAATCTCTCCTTATCCTTCCATCCTTCCAAGGTCTGGAAAGGTTTATCAAACTGGATAACAAAAAACACTTTGACCTTCTCCGGTCCGCCCCAAAATCTTCCAGCTGAATCAAAGGAGCCTTCCAGTTCATTTTGGCTGACTTTACGGACATCTGCATTGATCATGGTTGAATTTCCCAAATATCCTCCCAAATTGGTCAATATACTGGCCTTGTCCGCTTGGGTATATGTAAAGCGATACAGGGTAGTACGCTTGGTACTGGTCAGTTCTGTCCAGACATGATGTTTCTTTAGATACAAACGTTGATATCCTGGCATGGCCACTTCATCGTCATGACTAAAACTGGATTTCCAACCTTGATCTCCCAAGGTAGGGTCTATATTCCCCAACGTGGGCATGATCTGTATTCCTGAAAGGCACCAACCGTGAATCTGTCCAAAACCCAATACTTCCGTGGAATTGTAACTGTACCCTCCACCGTATTGATTTTTATTGCGGGTCACCGGTGCCGCAGCTACCATTCCCATGGGGTGTGCACCAGGAGTGAAGAAAAAATACCGGCCTTTGGCCGACTCCACAAACGGATTCACCCAATGCAAGGGATTTGTGCTGTCATCGGGTGCTGCGAATACTTCCATTTCGGATAGACCAAGGTTGAGCCCTTCCCCATCGGTGACCTCAAAGCGCACCCATTCCACTGTTTTTGTTGGGAACTCCACTTTCTTGGCATCGCCATTGTTGGGAATGGTGTTTACGCGAATCAGGGAACCATCGCTGAACCTTAAAACCCCTCCAGCAGTGTGCTCCTCCAAACCGGGACGATCATAAATGACAATGCTGTTGATGCTCCGCGGTCTGTCCCAATTCATTTGGAGCCAAGGCAATGTATTGGCTCCCCATGCTTTGCGCTCCCCTATACAGGCCCATTCGCCCTGTCCATCCAGGCGGATCAATCCATCAATCAAATTGGAGGCTTCATTTCCTTCCAACTGGGATGAGACTCTCACAGTGGCTTGCTTGGCAATGTTTTCAGACGCCCAGGCCGAAAAACCACCCAAGGTCATCAACATTATGCAAACTACCTTAAGGGCCTTAAAGAAAGTGTTGTTCATATCAATAACCAGGATTCTGTGTCAGGTTTTGGTTAATATCTCTTTCTCTTTGGGGTATAGGAAGCAGGTTATGTCTTGCGGCCACGGGAACCCCGGGCTTGGCCTCAGTAACTTTTTCTTCCAGTTTGCCAAATCGAACCAAATCGAACCAACGATGGCCTTCCCACGTAAGTTCTTTTTTTCGTTCTTCCAGTATGGCTTCCTTAAAAGCTTCGTATCCCATTGCGGATAAATCTGGGAGTATATTGCGCTCCACCCCATCGGCAAATCTTGCCCTTTCTCTTACTTCGTTGATGGCGTCCAACGCTGCTGGTGTGCTCCCATTATTTTGTTCATTCAGTACTTCGGCATACATGAGCAATATGTCCGCATAACGAATAAGTTGAAGGTCATTGGCCGTATTGTTCACCAGAGGCTCGGCTACCCGGTCCCAATACTTTACGATATGGGGAGAGTCAAATTCCACCAACTCCCCGTTGATGACATCTTCAGTCATAAAAGTCACTTCTTTTCTTCTATCCTCATCATCAAAAGAATTGTACAGGGCCATAGTGGGTATCTCAAGTCCGCCACCATTGGGCCTTCCGCCATATACCCCGCCTGGGAGTGTCCTGTAGACCAAATGCCCGCCTTCCCAAAGCGTGGTGAACAAATCCGTACCCTCCAAAAAGCTTATGGCAAACAGTACTTCTTTTCCGTTATTGTTGGCAATTTTGAAAACGTCCGCGAAGTCTTCCCAAAGCTCGAAACGTCCACTGGTCATGATTTCTTCCAACTTGGTTTTGGCCAATTGAAGGTCTTCACCTTGTTGAAGTGCCGCTTTGGCCATATAAGCTTTGGCGGACCAACTTGTGGGCCTGCCGTTATCCAAGCCCGTCTGCTCTGTTGGAAGGCTGTTTTCGGCTATGGTCAAATCTGCAAAAATCTGGGCATATACTTCAGATATTGCTGCTCTACCCAGAAAGGCACTGGAGGTAAATACTATCTGTGGTTCCAATTGTAATGGAACTTCTCCAAAGAAACGCACCAATTCAAAATAAAGCAATCCACGCAAGAAATGGGCCTCTCCCAATAAATCGTCCTTGGTATCCTCATCCATATCCACGTCCGGAATATTAATGATGGCCATATTTGCTGCATTTATTCCTAAGTAAAGGTTGGACCAAATCTCCAATGCTATGGTGTTTTCCGGTGTATGGGCCATCGCAGAGAGCTGGTTGTAACCGTCTCCTCTATTAAAGCTGGTTTCACCTTCATCGGATAGGAGGGCATTGGCCGTCCAATAGTTGGCAAAATACAATCCTTTGGAGTTTAATGCTTCATCATATGTGGCCCCCAAGTGTCCATAAATACCATTAATGGCCAATTTGACGTCCTGCTCTGTTTGGTAAAATGTATCCTCGGTATAAAAGGTCTTCACTTCCTCTTCCAAGGCACTTTCACAACCCAAGATCAAAATCAGGGCAGCGAAGTACATTCTATATTTTTTGAATTGTTTCATGATTTTGACTTTTAAAAGTTTACGTTAAGACCCAAGAGAAAGGTCCTTGAGGTGGGATATCCCCCAAAATCCGCTCCTGCACTAAGGTTGTTGTTCTGTCCTCCAAAGCTGACCTCTGGGTCCACTCCGCTATAATCGGTTAGGGTGAACAGATTCTTTCCTGTGAGATAAAATCTAAGTTTGTTGATTTTCATCTTGGACAAAAATTTACCCGGTATGGAATACCCCAAAGTGGCCGATTTTAATCTTAAGTAAGACCCATCCTCCACATAATGATCGGAAAACACAATGTTACGAGGACCATCCGCGGCCCTGGTGTAGGTATTGCTGGGATTGTTCGGGGTCCATCTGTTGGAGAAGGCCTCCAACAATACATTTCCTTGGCCATTTAAATTTTCAAGGTTGATCCTGTTGAAGTTGGCTATTTCATTACCGTACACCCCTTGCATGAATATGTTAAGGTCCCAGTTCTTCCATGTTATGGTATTGTTTATCCCAAAGGTGTATTCTGGAATGGGATTTCCGATGAAGGTTCTATCGTTATCGGCATCGATGACACCATCTCCATTTAAATCCTTATACTTTCGCTCTCCGGGGGTAAACGTGTCGGTTGCAAACCTTGGGGTGGTTGCAGGGTCATCATCCAATTGAACAATACCATCCGAAACATAACCGTAGAATGCCCCGATCTCGCCACCTTCCACAAGCAACTGCCAATTGGTAATACCCAGAATTCCAAAGCCTGTTGGAATATTGTCCAAGCCGGCCAAATCCAGAATCTTGTTCTTGTTATAGGCCCCGGTCAGGTTAACGTCCCAATTGAACTTCCCCTTGAACATTTGTGCATTGATACCCAATTCAATTCCTTCGTTGCGCACACTTCCGGCATTGACCACACTTTGGATGTATCCGGTTTGTGAAGGTACTTGGAGGTTCAGCAACAAATCTTCCGTGTTTTTTCGGTATCCGTCAATAGTGAATCCCAATCGGTCATTGAAAAATCCAAGGTCCAGACCAATATTGTATTGCTCGGTACGCTCCCATTTAAGGGCACTGTTGGCCGGTGTACTGGGCAATTGCCCCACCACCTCATTATCATTAAAGGAATGATAGGTAGGCTTGAATGTGGATTGCGCGGAATAGGGTGCAATGGACTCGTTCCCTATGATTCCGTACCCCAAACGCAGTTTTAGATAGAGTCCGGAGTCTTGAAGAAAGTCTTCTTCCGAAACATTCCATGCGAAAGCCCCTGATGGGAAAAATCCATATTTATTGCCATCCCCAAATTTGGATGAACCATCAACCCGTGAAGTGGCCGTAAAGATGTACTTGTTGTCCAAAATGTAGTTGACCCTTCCAAAGTAGGATATCAATCTGGACTCTATGATGTTGGAACTGACCCCAGGGTTCAATCCAAGCCCCAAGTTGTTGGAACCGAAATTCTCCGTAGGGAATCCCAAGGCATTCCCAGAAAGGGACTCAATGGTAAAATCTTGCCACGAAGCCCCTACCAAGGCATTCACACGATGTCTATTGTTGAAGGTATTGGTATAATTCAAAGTGGATTCCGCCAAATAGCTGGTGGCCGTATTCTTGGCTTGGGCCGCAAATGCCCCCGGTGAATTTCCAAAATCGATTTCCTCAGTCCTAAAATAAAACTGTTCGTTGATGTTCAAATCCACCCCCAAAGTCGTCTTCAATTGCAGATTCTTGGCCACATCCCATTTAATGGCCAAATTGTCCAATATCCTAGTGGCCTTCCCCTTGCTTTCGGTCAATTTTTGATAGGCTACCGGACTTGGGAAGTTAGGAATCTGCTCTTGGATGTTGCTCACGTCGTTCACAAAGGTTCCATCGTCCTGAACAATAAAATTTCCTTTGGTGTAATTTCCTTCAGGGTCAAAAACAGGCAACAGGGGATTGAATTGATATGCCCCCGTAATGGCACTACTGGCAACCTCCACCCCTCCTGTGGTCTCGGTCCTCGCGGTATTAAAATTGGTCCTATTCAAGCTCAGGGAGTTTTCAATGGACAATTTTTCCGTAGCCTTAAAATCGAGGTTTACCCGAAAATTGTACCGTTTAAAATCGGTTTCAATAACCACTCCTTCCTGATCTAAATATGACCCGGAAACAGCATACTTGATATCTTGGTTCCCTCCCTTTATGGAAAGGTCGTGGCTTTTGGTAATGGCAGTCCTAAAAATTTCATCCTGCCAATCGGTGCCCACTCCAAAAGAGGTTGGGTTTGTATAAAACCTAGGGTCCCCCGAACCATTGTACTTGGACTCGTTCACATAAAATGCAAACTGTGATGCATTGAGTACATCTAACTTCTTTATAACCTCGCTGACCCCTAAATAGGTATCGTAATTGATTTGAGCATCCCCATTCAATCCTCTTTTGGTGGTAATTATGATGACCCCATTGGCTCCACGGGAACCATAAATGGCCGTAGCAGAAGCATCCTTCAACACATCTATGGAGGCAATATCGTTGGCACTCAAGGTAGAAAGGGCATTGATGGAAGGCCCCTCGGCCACACCTGCGGAAAGGTTGTCACTGTTGTTGTCCACAGGAAAACCATCGATTACATATAAAGGTTCATTACTGGCATTGATGGAACTACTTCCCCGAATCCGGACAGAAGTAGCACCCCCGGGTTGACCCGAAGTTTGGGTCAATAACAGTCCCGAGACCCTTCCTTGCACAAAGTCATCGGCCGTAGTGGAACGTACTGATTCCAAATCCTCGGATTTAATGGTGGCAATAGACCCCGTAAGATCTTTCTTGGTCGTGCTTCCATACCCGATGATGACCACCTCGTCCAATTCGTTCACATCCGTTTTCAAGGCTACATTGATGGTCCGTTGTCCACCCACCGAAACTTCTTGGGAACTAAACCCCTGATAGCTGAAAACCAAAGTCACATCCCCACTCGGGACTTCCAAGGTATATTCTCCATCAAAGTTGGCGGAGGCCCCAATGGCCATATCCTTCACCACTACGTTGGCCCCGGGTAGCGGAAGACCATCGTCCTCTGCGGTGATCACCCCTTGAATGGTAATGTTTTGTGCAAAGGCCACAAGATTGCCAAGCACCAAAAAAATGACAACAAGGCCTTTTGTTCTGTTTTTCATAATCGTCATGTTTTTAATTCGTACAGTTGGCTATTATTTGAAAGTCTTCCCCGGTATCTGGATTCTTGACCTCAACATCTCCGTTTTCATTGATAAAACTGAAGGTGATATCCGCAATTTCCTGACTTGGCAAAGCATTGAAAAGCTGTCTGGGCCATATAGATACTTCCCATTGGTCAATGCCGATACTGCGCATTTTGGTAATACTGGCATTATCGCACACCTCAATAGCTTGTCCATCTATAACAGCTTTGGCACAGAGATATACATCAGTAGCCCCGGAAAGCGCTGTTGGTGATCCTTCGGGTCCTTTTGTGGCATCAAACCCAATATGGATAATATCATCATACGTATATTCCGCCGGTTTAAAGGTCACTGGAAAGGGAAGTGGACCACATAGGTCTATCAACGGATTGGACCCTCCGGTCACTTCCATGCAAGGGGTGAACCTTATATCGGTCTCTCCCTCGGTGATGCCATATCCCGAAGTTCCCACAATATATCCCAGTTGTGTTTTAAGGTTATCGGTCCCGACATCCATGGAAAGCTGGATCTGTCCGGAAAAGTTCACTCCATTTGCACCGGATACCGTTTCATCGGAAATGAACACCACCCACTCTACCAGCCCATAATTTTCACCGATTCCGGCAAGATCCATAATGGGTGTAGCATAATCCGGGTCGGCACCATTGGCCAGTCGCATGGCCCCGTTTCCATTATCAGAAGTGTAGGAAACCGTGGCATTGGAAGCTATGTCCCAAGCCTCAGGAGCCAAAACGCCAAATATAATGTTGTGGGCCGCATCTTCGGCTGGGGCAACATCAACATCTATAGTGATGTCCATTCTTTCCCCTACACCCATGGAAGAGGGTTGATTTACATTGGTAATCGTAATACACATACTCAACAACAAAAACAACAGAAACAGTGCTTTTGGCTGAAACAGGATGCGCTTTAGTTTGTATAGTTTGTTTTTCATTTCAGTGTATGTTAGTTTCTGGTTATTTGCTCAATCGATACGTATACGTATTAGAGGTACAGCCCATAGGAACGGTCACTGTAAGCTCATCCCCTCCGGAAAGCACTGCTCCCTGAATATCCAGGCTTGTACCATCCGAGAAATTGATCTTGGTAGGATATACAGGATCATCAAATGACCAGTTCCCACTCGCCTGCCCCAAAACAAAAGGTGTTGTTAGATTGGAAAGGGTATATGAAGATGGCATCCCATTTTCGTAGGATAATTGCAAGGAAAAAGATTGAAAATCGATAAAATTGGTGATATCGTTCCCATTCTGGAGCACTTGGTCAATCTTCCAGTCACCGTCAATGTTGGTGACGAACTCGGTAAACCCTTCGGGGTTTTGTTCTGGGTCGTCATCACAACTTAATACAGCCATGACCGACAGTAATAAAAGTAATCGCAAACATTTCATAAATACACAGTTTGAAGGATAGTTTAGTTAACGGTACACTTTGTTGAACAAGCCATTAAACGAAAATGGGAAGACCGAAAGCATTGAACCAACACTTCCTTCTTCCCATTTTCATCTTTAGAACTAAACCCAACAACTCAAATAATTCTATTAAAATATCATCTATTTTACCCAACCCAGCCCATCTTTGGCCAATCTAAAATCAGGCATATTATGTTCATATGTTCATACATATGTTCAAATATAGATATTTATTGCATGTTGCCAAAAAAAATGTTTCTTTTTTGTCAATTCATTATTATATGAAGGTTTGAATTATTGATAGCATAAAGTTATTACTTATAGTAAACTCTCGCCGGTACGCTCCATGAGAACTATTAAAACGTTTTCGCAAACCGTTTACTTATAGGCATGTTCATATGTTCATACATAAAAAATAGTATATTTGAACAAAGTGAAATACGATCAACTTATGGATTTCTTGAATGCAGTTTTTGAGGAAATAATGAATTTTATGGGCTTCACCAGCATACTGGAAGCCTTAAAAACAGAAAATTACGCATTTTTCAAAAGTTTTGATGGTATCATGTCCTGTGTCTTCCTAGCGCTTCCCATTTTACTTTTTGTTGAGTTCTTCATTGTTTTTTTCAGGGAAAGGGAACAATTAAAGACGTACAAAGTAAACTTCTTCATCATTGTCTTTAATAGGGTGATTGGCCGTATTCTTTCATTGGGCACTATTGTGTGGTGTATCGGTTTCTTTCAAGAATATGCACCTTTTCAGACCTCTTACACTTGGTATTGGTTCATTTATGGATATGTAGTCTGGGAATTGGGCAGTTTTATCTATCACTATTTTGGCCACAAAGTTCGTTTGCTCTGGTGCCTCCACTCCCCACACCATGCGGCGGAGACCATGAACTTATCCGTAAACCATGCGCATTTTTTTCTAGAGTTCCCGTATGCTGATTTTATCCGCACCGCAACATGCATACTCCTTGGAGTTGACCCAAAGCTGTTCTTTTCCATTCTTCTGCTGGATATTACCTATGCCACTTTTATCCATGTTGGTGAGCATGTGCTGCCAAAGGGACGTTTAGGGTTCCTTGGAAAGCTTATTTTAACTCCCTCGCACCATCGGGTTCACCACGGTAGAAATCCCCTGTATATGGATACCAACTTCTGTAATCTCTTGAACATTTGGGATAGGGTTTTTGGAACCTATCAAGATGAGGAAGACCACCTTCCCATCCAATATGGCATAACCCGTGAGATGGATTCGGGAAGTTTCTTTGATGTATATTTTGGTGAATTCAAAGCACTCTACAAAGATGTGGTCAGTGCTCCAGGCCTAAAAAACAAAATATTGTATGTATTCATGCCCCCGGGATGGTGTTATACGGGAGAGCACCAAACTGCAAGAATTGTCCGAAAGCGATTTTTGAATCAAGATTCAAAATAGACATTGCTAAATCTTACATAATTGTCTTCAGTTCGTACCTAATCTAATCCGTTGAATCGTTAGGTAAGAGGTATAAAATTTTACCAGACCAGTGATACAGTGAAGGTATTTAACCTCTTTCGGATAATGTGCCCGTAGGTATACTATTAAAAATCAAAGCCTCCTAACATGCAATGATTGGTTGATAATAATTTCAATATCGCCTTTCAAAAAGTTTGAACTTTGTCCTCTTGAGTTCACTTTTAGAGTTCAAACAAAAACAAAACCTTGCACATCTTATTGATTTGCAAGGTTTTGATGTATTAAGACCCTCATTTGAACTGGTTTGATTTGGTATGTTTTGGTCTGTAATTCGGTTAGTAAATTTTTTTCTTCAAAGTGTTAACCGAATAAGGATGTAATTAACTATATTACAAACACTTAGTATTTGACTTTCGTAGGTGATTTTCGTTCAATTTAACACAAAACCTATGAGAACCCGGTCCACATTTTCAATCAGTTTTTGGATAAGCACATCCCGAAGGAGTGACAACACTGCAAAGATCTATGCCCGAATCACCGTTGATTCGCAAAGGGCAAACATGAGTTTAAAGTATACTATCCCGAAAGAGATATGGGACAGTAAGGGGTCAAAGGTTCTGGGGCGAACAAAAGAAGCTCAGGAAATCAATACTTATCTGATGGAAGTTGAAACAGAACTATTTCAATGCTATCGTGAAATTCGATCTAGAACGCCACATATAACTCCACAGATGGTCAAGGCTCACTATTTTGGAGAAGATGTGAGTGAATTTACTTTAAAGAATTTGTTCGAGTACCACAATACGCACAATGCACATATTCTTTGCAGGGCTACTCTTAGTCATTACAAGACCTGTCAAAAGTACTTATTAAGGTATATCAAAAAGCAATATAAATGTGATGATTACAGATTATCACAACTCAATCATCAATTTATTGTTGGGTTTGAAACATATTTACGAAAACTGCATCCCATTAACCATCATGCAAACCTTTCAAACAATGGCGCTATGAAGCATATTCAACGCCTACGCAAAATGATTAGGATAGCCGTTGATAATGAATGGATAGATAAAGATCCATTTCAAAAGTTCAAGGTCAGGATGGAAAGAAAGGAAAGAGAGTTTTTGACTTTATCGGAGCTTCAAAAAATTCAAGATTATTTTACAGGGATTGAACGGTTACGAATTGTTAAGGACTTATTTATTTTTAGTTGTTATACAGGTATCTCCTATTGTGATATAATGGACCTTTCTGAAGACAATTTGGTATTAGGGATAGATGGAAAATATTGGATAAGTACAAGAAGGATGAAGACCAAAAATAGCTTTAAGCTTCCATTGGTAGGTCCAGCATTATCTATTATTAAACGATATCAATATCATCCTAAACGGGAATCTGAGAAATTGTTCCCCAGGATATCCAATCAAAAATTAAACAGTTATTTAAAGGAAATCGCGGATGCATGTGACATCACAAAAAATGTAACCTTCCATGTGGCCAGACATACTTTCGCCACCACCATTACTTTGAGTAATGGGGTTCCTATAGAAACTGTTTCCAAAATTTTAGGTCATACAAAATTGGCCACTACCCAAGTTTATGCAAGAGTATTGGATAAGAAAATAAGTGAAGATATGAGTGGTCTAGAAACGATTCTGGATTCGAAGTTTTCAGATTCAAATGACAATATGGGAAAGTTTGGAAATCTTGACTTTTGATTTGTATTTCTGAAAAGCCATTCATAAATGCACTTCGTATGTTTTGTCCCAAGTCCTTACTTCAACGTTTGAGGTTGACTTTTGTGGTGTTCGGTAAGATATGTTTAATCAATAACTTCTATTTAAAAAAAACACTGGATTTATTGATGGCTTAGCACACCAAAGAAAGGTATTTGGGTTTTCACGCTCGCGTGAAAAATCGAATAGCAAGAGGGTGATGCGCAAATTGCGCCATCACGGTTGTTTTCGGGTCTTCAACAAGTTGAAAACCAGTTAATTGAACAGTATTTGAAATACTGTTCAAAAATTGGGGCTACAGTAGACTTTTCCGAAATCTACAGTAAACCCTTTGGCAGGCCCAGTAAACACTGGAAATTTTTGACGAAAAAATTGACGCAATTTCACTAAAAAACAAAATCGCACCTATGGAAAAGCAATCTAAAGCTTAAAATAACGGAATGGAGATTGGAACGATATAAAATTGAGACCAATAGACCATTGGATTACTTCGAATGATGAGAAGAGTATACCGGATTATTGGATAAAATTGCCTCACTCAGTAAGGTTAGTTTGGCAAGATTTGGGGCTTGCAGCACTCCACTGCGTTGCGTTCGCCATTATATCGATTTCTGATTTATGAGAGGTTTTTTTGAACTTTCACTCTTAAACAAGTTCACGGATTCTAAAGAGTTTACTTTTTCCGTACACTTAATTGGTTTCCCATTTAGACCCTTTTTTACCCCTATATTTAAATTCTATTTCTCAATACTGATTGACCACTATTCTATCCTTTTCCCGAAAACCAAATTTTAACAACTAGAAAATTCTTACATTTATTAAAGTTCAAATAAACGATTCAAAAGATTGAATGAAAACCAATTTTGATATAGAGGAAAATTATGCTGTTACTTTAAACGGAGTTCATATTGACTTGCATAACAACTTTGAGTTTTGCGAGATTTCGGAATCTGAAAATATGGTTGAAGTTGATTTTGTTAAATCAAATGGAAATTGGGTTCATGAAAATGAATTCAAAAGATTAAAGTTCTGTCATAAAAATGTAAGTTTTAAAAACACCTTAGAAGGTGATAATACAGAATTTCCAGAGGATGAAAATATTTTAAGTGTGATTTCATTTTTCCCAAAAACATTGAGAGATATAAATGACGGATTTAGGAGGAATAGTAAGCCTGACGAAAATGATGATATTATTTTATCTTTTTGAAAATGGTAAAATGATTCGACTCAATTGTGACCACATTGAATTAATAGCTGAGAAATAATAAAAGTGTATAGTATAATTGATTCACTTAAAGTTCAAATAAACGATTCAAATTATTGGTGAAATACATTGCTCAAATATGGGTTCTAACAACTATAGCCTCACCGCTGGTGTTGGCAGTTGTTTTGGGAATTATAATTAATAATTCGAGCCTTTCCGAGATATTTGAATCTTATGAGATTATTATTTTAATGATCTTGGTTGGTTCCTTGTTTTCAATTCCTGCAATGGTTGTTTTTGGATTAATACAGAGAAGTTTAAAATCTTCTATTCCATTTTGGAGAAGGAAATTATTACTTTCAATCTATTCCTTTTTATCCGTTTGGATTACTTTCTATATTGTTGATGAAGGATTTATAACGAGATGGACAGATAAAACGGTTTGGCCATTAATTTATTCACTAATCATAGTAATTGGCGTTTGGATTTTTAGACTTCCAAACACGAATAGTGTGGTTTAATTAAAACAAAGTTCAAATAAACGATAATCTTCTGACTCATAATTTCCCGCATAATTTGATGAATGCCTCTTTTCTACGGGTGGATACTTCTAATTTCATACCATCCTTGAGGATAGTAAAGCCATCTTTATGATAGGAGTTTACATATAACAGGTTAATAAGATGGGAATTATGGATTCTAAAGAAATGGTCTCCCTCCAGAAGTTTTTCAAAATGTTTTAGGGTTTTGGAAGCTGTATATTTTTTACCATCAGTTGTAAAAATATGGGTATAGTTTACATCGGCTTGGCAACGAACAATATCTTCCATTAATAGAAAAACATATCCATCATTGGAGGGAACACTGATGCGTTTAGGGCTGTTATTGGTAGAAATATGGGAGAGCAGTACCTTGACCCGGTCATGTAATTGTGTTTGTTCTATCTTATCCGTGGCTTTTTGAAGGGCCATTTCAAAATCATCCTTGTCCACTGGTTTTAAAAGATAGTCAATGGCAGAAAATTTGAAGGCCTCTATGGCATATGTTTCATATGCCGTGGTAAAAATTAGGCTGAAATCTCGTTTTGAAACGGACGACAATACATCGAAACCCGTTTTGTCATGGAGCTGCACATCCAAAAAAACGATATCGGGGCGTGTTTTTTCCAACCCGATAATGGCATCATCTGCATTTTCAAAAATGAACAATTGCATATCAGCGCTATGGGGTTTCAATAAGTTGGCTAGGTGATTTATGCAATGCTGCTCATCATCTACTATAGCTATTTTCATATGGGCTTTTGTTCCAATTTAAAAAAGGTGTTCAAGTGGTAAGCTGATTTCTACCCGCGTACCCTTTTGTTCTCCAAGGTCGATAACTTGCAATCTACCTTCTTTGTTTTTTTGTTTGTTCAAAATCTTGAGTCGATTTTCAGTAATTGCCACCCCGAAAGACTTTTTGGATTCATTTCCATTTGCTGTATGCTCTATTCCCCGTCCATTATCCTCGATGGAGCAAATGAGCATGTCTTGATTTTCATTTATGGTTATTTGAATTTGTCCCATTCCATCTCTATCCCGGAATCCATGCCAGATACTGTTCTCAATAAAAGGCTGTAACAGCAATGGGGGTACCAATGTATTTTCAACTTCGAGTGCTTCATCAACCTGAATATGATATGAAAATTTACCAGGTTGTCTTTTGGCCTCAACCTGAAGATAGAGTTCAAGAAACTTTAGGTCCTCTTCCAAAGGAATGGATTTATTTTCTGAATTTTCAAGCACCATCCGCATCAATTTGGCAAACTTGGTAAGGTATTCCAATGCCGTTTCATTGTTGTTTTTAAGGATATAATCACCTATGGAGTTGAGAGCGTTGAATATAAAATGTGGATTCATTTGCGCTCTCAAGGCCTTTAATTCTGTATCGGCAACCAATACCCTGAATTCTGCATCTTTTTTCTGTTCCAAGACATCCCTTCGTCTTTTGTACAGCACAAATCCTAATACCGATGCTGCTAAAAGACCTCCACCCCCCAAGAGCGAAGCCGTTTTGATGGTAGACTGCCTATCGATTTCCGCTTGAGCAATGGTCCTTTCCTTTTCAAATTCAAACTCCAATTGACTGCGGTTGATTTCTACCCTCCGGTTCTGGTTGTTGAGGCTATCCTTCAATACTGAAAATTTAGTGTAGGCTTCCAACGCCTTGGAAAATTCTCCTTTGGCCGAGTACACATCGGCCAGCGTGCCCCAAGCGGACTTTTGAAGAAAAACATTTCCCTGTGCTTCACTCAGCTGTAATGCTTCGTTGGCGTATAGCTCAGCATTAACATAATCCTTATTGCCCAGGTAGGCCATTGAGGCATTGGCGTAGGCCGTGGGTCTTACAAATTCAATTCCATATTGCTCAATAAGGCCGATACTGTTTTCTGCAGATGCCAATGCGGCGTCCAATTGATCTGCCTGACTGTAAATCAATGATAGATTGCTATACAGGTTGGCCTTGTATGTTGGATTGTTTGTTACCTGTTCCAAGTTCAATGCCTTTTTGTAATAATAAATGGCAGAATCCAATTGGTTCAATGATCCGAAAATATTGGCAATGTTTGCAGTGGCGGTCAGCTCAAGGTTTTTATCGTTATGTAAGACCTTTTTAAACTGCTCCAAGGCCTTACCGTATTCTTCCTGCTCATAGTACAAAGTGCCGATACCTCCATAAATACTCCATCCAAGCGTTTGCAAGTCCTTGTCCTTTTCCATGAGACCCAAGGCTTTGTGATAATATTCCAGGGCCTTGTATGGGTTGGAGAAGGAATATTGATACACTAAGGCCACACGTTCATATCCCACCAAAAGTCCTTTCCAATATCTCAAGTCCGTTGCCAAGTCTACCGTTTTTTTTGAAAATGTCAAGAGGGTGGTATCGGAAGGATTGGCAAAAAGGGCCTGTTTGATGTATTGGTTTCTTAAGTCGATGGTTTCTTGATTGGCAACCGTACTTGAGTCAATTTTCTTAATCAGGGAATCTAGTTCCATTTGAAATTGTTGTGCGGAAGAATGCACTACAATGGAGAATAACATCAAGGTAAAGATGTATTTCATATGGCAACCGATTAATTAATTTGAAGTCAAAATGAAAATACACATTTTCGCAAAGAATAAAGGATATGCTACACAAAATAAGTGGGAAAGGGCAGAAAATCATTAGCGATTTTAGATTAGAGATGTCAATCTTAATTTTAAACCAACAATCATTACCTAAAACAAATGGATACACAGAAAATAATCCAATTAATAACTCGTCCCGAAAAGATTTTATTGGGAGTAAGCAGCAAGCTCGCGTTAAAATTGAACCTACAACCTATCATCATGAGGGTTATATTTGTTGTCCTTACATTGTTGTTTATTCCGTTAGGAATATTGGCCTATTTGGGAGTGTATCTAGTGCTGAACAAAATGGCAGGTAAGATGGTGACCTTTGCCCTTATGGGAGCATTATTGGGAATTCCTTTTAGCTACTATTTTCAATCCGAGATGGTTCAACGTATGGCAGGTGGCATCACAGGGTATGTGAAAAATTTTGTGACAATTGTGGATGATGTGGACAGATTTGTGGGCAGTGGGATGGATATTATTTGGGATGCATTGATTGGAGTAGTGGTCTTTACATTGATTGGCGGGGCCATTGGATATTTTATGGATAAATCTAAACAGAAAATTGATTAATTAATGCGCCAAGTTTTTAACTCGAGCTAGTTCTAAATCTTTTTAATAAATATTGATTAGTTTTGGTTCATACGAAAGGAGATTACCCTTAGTAGTCTGTAATTCGGTTAGTAACAAAACATCAGCAAGGTAAAAGCTAATAAAATCAAGGGATTGCGAATGGAGTTCAAATCCTTCCGCGATCACTACAAAAAGCCCCTTTTTAAGGGGCTTTTTTTTACCAAACCCCTGTTAGTGAATTATATTGGCCAAACATTGGTGTAATGTGGAATAGAAATACCTGTTTCACCAATTGCCAGATTTCCATCCTGCTCTTGATCACAATGCTTAAAGTATATTTTAAGGATGGAATAAGATTTCTATTTTTTTATTGGTATTTTTAAGGGAATATCCCCCTTTAGGGGCTTATAACCAATATCGTGTAGAATGAAGTAACGCCAACAAAATAGATCATGAAAGAATTAAGAAAAGAGGACATCAAACAGGAGGTGTTCGACCTATATGATGATTACGCCCATAACAAGATCCAACGCAGGGAGTTTTTGGAGAAACTGGGACTGTACGCCGTTGGTGGTATAACGGTAGCATCATTGATGAGTTTCCTTATGCCCAACTATGTAGACACTATGTTGGTGGACAAGAACGATCCCAACCTTGAGTCGGGATACATCACCTATAATTCTCCAAAGGGTGGTGGAGAGATGAAAGCTTTGCTCTCAAAACCCAAGGACGCCAAAGGTAAATTGGGAGGTATTGTGGTGGTGCATGAAAATCGTGGACTTAATCCATATATAGAGGATACGGCAAGAAGGGCCGCTTTGGAAGGTTTCGTAACCATTGCCCCCGATGCGCTCACTCCATTTGGCGGGTATCCTGGCAACGATGATGAAGGTAGGGAAATGCAGCGGAAAAGAGACCGCGATGAGATGTTGGAAGACTTTATCGCCGCTTTTGAGTATTTAAAGCGCCATAAGGATTGCAGTGGAAAAATAGGCGTGGTCGGTTTCTGTTTTGGGGGATGGATATCGAATATGATGGCTGTTAAAATAGCTGACTTGGCGGCAGCTGTTCCTTTTTATGGAGGGCAACCCACAGAGGATATCGATAAGATCAATGCTCCCTTGATGTTGCAATATGCAGGCTTGGATGAAAGGGTAAATGCAGGATGGCCTGCCTATGAAGCAGCACTCAAAGAATATGGTAAGGAATATTCCGCGTTTATCTACCCCAATGTGAACCATGGATTCCATAATACCACAACACCGAGGTACGATAAGGAATCGGCCGAATTGGCTTGGAAACGCACCATCGATTTCTTCAAGGAAAAACTTGGTTAAGATAGCTGTTGACAGAATGGTTTGGAATGCATTTATCCACCTTTCCTTTCAAGAACCGTCCTAAAGCCCAAATGCTCCATTCCCGAGTCAGGGCTGGTGGCCATTCTGGCGCTGATTCGGTAGCTGGCACAGTAGGAAGCACTACAAAGGAAAGACCCCCCTTTTATTACTTTTTCCCTTGCATATGGATTGAAAACGTTATAGGCAGTGGATGCCCCTTTTGGGTTCTGGGTAACCTCGTTCTTATCGGCAAGTTCCTTGTAATAATTTGTGTTGTACCAGTCGCTGGTCCATTCCCACACATTACCTGCCATATCATATAGGCCAAAATCATTCTTGGGATAACTCATTACGGGTGCTCTACGCTCAAACCCATCTTCCATGGTATTGTTCACTGGAAATTCTCCTTCCCAAGAATTGGCATGGGAACTCAATTGGGAAATATCGTTGCCCCAAAAAAACAGTTTATCCTTTTTGCCTGCCCGTGCGGCGTATTCCCACTCCGCCTCCGTCGGTAACCTTCTTCCCGCCCACTTACAATAGGCTAGGGCATCCTCAAGGGCAATGTGCACCACAGGTTCGTTTTCCTTACCCTCAATAGTGCTTTCCGGCCCGTTGGGATGGTTCCAATTGGCACCTATTTTCCATTCCCACCATTGTGAATAATCATACAGGTTGGGTACGCTGGATTTGGTCTTTTTGAACACTAGGGATCCAGGTTGTAAAATAGAGTCGTGGGGTTTTGGAGTCCCCTGTGGCAACTGTTTCTTCATTTCCTCCCAATCAATTTCCCGTTCTGCCACCGTTACATAACTGGTCTCCTCCACAAATTTGGCGAACTGTTCATTGGTGACCTCATGAATGTCCATAAAAAAGCCATCCACATGCACTTTATGGGCCGGCCTTTCATGCATCATGGCCATATTGTCCTGTGGAACGGCCCCTTGCATAAATTCTCCGCCCGGTATCCACACCATACCTTCTGGTACTTCAGTCGGTGGATTTGTGAATTTTGGAGGCCCCTCTATTTCTGTTATGCTAATGGATTCATTTGCTCCATCTATTTTGGTCCTGCAACCTATTAGGAAGACAAACAGGATAACAAAAAGTATCGATTTATGCTTTAATACCATTGTTTTTGGTTTTATAAGGATGTTTTGACCTTGACTATACCGCTAATTTCGTGTTTTTAAATAGTCTTGGTACAACCTTGTAAAGGTAATCTTGGGTAGGTTAAGTAAAACCCATAATATTGATTGGGAATCAATCTTTTAATACTTGAATTAGAGATGTAAGTTCTTCAGGATATAAACGATTACACTATGGAGAGGAGCCGATAACGGTTTACCATTGGAGCGTGTTGGTATATAAATTACCGAAAGCATACCATTATTACCGCAAGGTGTACCATGACTAAGATAATGACCTAACTTTGGTTGACGTAAAGCAACAGGACCCATGGAAAAGATCATAAAATTCGACAGCATTTGTGAATATAACAAGCATTATGGGGTAAAAACAGAACACCCTTTGGTCTCTGTGATCGACTTTTCAAAAGTGGAACCCAAAATGCCATCCAAAATGAACTTTGGCTTCTATTTGGTTATGCTGAAGGATGTGAAGTGTGGGGATATGCAATACGGAAAACATTATTATGATTATCAAGAAGGAACCTTGGTGTTCATGGCTCCTGGTCAAGTGGCGGGTAGAGCTCCAAAACCAGAGGAGCTGTCAAAAAAGGAATGCAAAAGGATGAAACCCAAAGGACATGCCTTGGCATTTCACCCTGATTTGATCAAAGGCACGGCATTGGGCAAAAACATCAATATGTATAATTTCTTTTCTTATCAGGTAAATGAGGCGTTACATATTTCGGATTGCGAACGGGAAATAGTCTTGGATAGCTTTTCAAAAATTGCTTTTGAATTGAAACAGACCATCGACAAGCATAGCAAGACCCTGATCGTTTCAACGATTGAATTGTTCCTGAATTACTGTTTACGTTTTTACGACAGACAGTTCATCACAAGGGACAATCAAAATCAAGGAGTTCTCAATAAGTTCGAGGGTTTGCTGAACGATTATTTTACATCGGATAATCCAAAAAACATTGGCCTCCCTTCGGTTGGGTATTTTGCTTCCGAATTCAACCTGTCGTCCAATTATTTTGGGGACCTGGTCAAAAAGGAAACCGGTAAGACCGCACAGGAATATATACAGACAAAATTGATTGATGTGGCCAAGGAGCGCATCTTTGATACCACAAAGTCAGTAAGCCAGATTGCCTATGAACTCGGGTTCAAATACCCGCAGCATTTTACGAGACTGTTCAAACAACGAGTGGGATATTCCCCGAACGATTATCGTATGCTCAATTAAACAACGAAAGCACATCATCTAGACAAACTTTTGTTCTTGGACATTGACCATATCACGGCCGGCCGATCGGTTCGTGACAGGGTATTTTCATTTAAACATTAAAAGAATTTTATCATACCAAGCCTGTATTGGGGTTTGGGTATTTGCATTATCAATCATTATAACCAAAAACAACAACACCATGAAAAAGGAAAATTTACAGACAGTTTTGGCCATATGCATTATGGCAATCCTTGGGTCGGTATTGACATCTTGCGCCGATTCCAACGCTGCAGAACAAAAGGTGGTTGCCATGGCAACACCCTATATTCTCCCATCTACAGAAAAGATTACCAATTGGGATGAGTACATCGGCCGTTTTGAAGCTTCGGAAAGAGTAGAGGTGCGATCTAGGGTAAACGGATATGTGGAATCCGTTAAGTTCAAGGATGGCGACTTTGTGGAAAAGGGCCAAGTGCTTTTTATTGTGGACCAACGCCCATTTTATGCGGCCTTAAAACAAGCGGAAGCCGAAAAATTGCAAGCGGAGGCAGATCTGCAAAGAACTAAAAGTGATTATGATCGTGTTTCGTCCGTGCAGGATTCGAGGGCAGTTTCCATGGAAGAAGTAGAACAGCGCAAACAGATTGCGAAATCCTCAGAGGCTAGGTTAATGGCAGCAAGCGCTAGGTTGGCCGAAGCACAATTGAATCTTTCATACACCACCATTAAAGCACCGATCAGTGGAAAGGTCAGTGAAAAATATGTGGATCCGGGAAACTATATTTCAGGAGGGTCGGCAGATGCCAGCCTTTTGACCACGATCCTTCAAGTGACCCCTATGCACTTTTATTTTGATGCCAGTGAAACGGATTTCTTTGGAAATCCTGGAACCAACGATGGAAAAGCTTCAACCGGTAAAAAGCAAGTGTTGGTGAAGTTGACCAATGAAACTTCCTATGACAGGGTCGGATATATGGACTTTGTGGATAACGAAATCCATCAAACCACCGGTACCATTCGAGGAAGGGCAGTTTTTGACAACAAGAACATGGAACTGGAATCAGGTATGTTCGGGCGTATGCGATTGTTGGGACAAGAAACCGAGGTCTTACTGATTCCCGAAGAAGTGATCACTACCAATCAATCACAAAAAATAGTGTATACGGTGGGTGAAGATAATACGGTTCAGGTAAAACCCATCCAGATAGGCAAGTTGTACAACCACAAGTACAGAATTGTTTTGGGTGGTCTGGAATCTGGCGATAAGGTCATCAGCGGTAATTTGCTCAAGGTCCGTCCGGGAATTCAGATCAAACCGGAACAAAAGACCTTCAAGGTTGAACCTGATACCTCTTTGGCAGCCATGTAAGCATCCAATATCCTTTTTTGAACAGGCATGTAAGTATTTCACATTACAAAGCCCTTTTATACAAGCTTGTCCCATTATAGATGGGGCAGGCTAGGGCAGGTCTTTTCAAAATTCAAAAGGAACAACAAATACATAGTAAATCAAAAAACCAATATTTCAATATGAAATTCACGCATAATTTTATAAAAAGGCCCATCCTTTCCATTGTGATTTCCATCATTTTGATGATTCTTGGAGGACTGGCTTATTTCTCGCTTCCGGTGTCACAATATCCGGAAGTGGCTCCCCCTACGGTGGTAGTGACCGCTGCGTATCCAGGGGCGAGCGCGGAAACCATTTCCAAGACCGTCGCCACGCCATTGGAGCAGGAAATCAACGGGGTGGAAGGCATGATCTATATGTTGTCCCAAGCAACCAACGATGGGTTGCTGAACCTTACCATCTCCTTCAAACAAGGGGTTGATGTGGACCAGGCACAGGTACTTGTACAGAACAGGGTGGCCATTGCAGAGCCTAGATTGCCTGAACAGGTAAGACGACTCGGTATCACCACACAAAAGAGTTCCCCGGACCTTATGTTGGTCATCCACATGATTTCTCCTGACAATACGTATGACCAAACCTATCTGGCCAATTATGCCAATTTCCAGATCATTGACAAGATTTCAAGGATTGACGGGGTAGGAAATGTGAGGATGTTCGGTGGGGATCAATATTCGATGAGAATTTGGCTCAACCCAGATAAAATGGCCAGTATGGACATGACGCCCAACGAGGTACTCAGTGCCTTGAGGGCACAGAACGTTCAGGTGGCCGGGGGTACCTTGAACCAACAACCCTTAATGGATCAAAATGCCTTTGAGGTAAACATACAGACCCAAGGTAGGCTCAATACCAAAGAGGAATTTGAGGACATTATTGTTAGAAACGGCGATAGAGGCCAGTTGGTAAGGGTGAAGGACATTGGTCGGGTGGAATTGGGTTCGGCAAGTTATGCCACCAAAGGATATCTGGATAAGTACCCTGCCGTGGCGCTTCCCGTGTTTCAAAGACCGGGAACCAATGCATTGGAAACCGCGGATGCCATTTTAAATACCATGAAGGAAGTTTCCAAAGACTTTCCAAAAGGGGTGGAATATAGAGTTGCCTACAACCCAACGGAATTCATTGCACAATCCATTGACGAGGTTGGAGGGACTATCTACGAAGCCATCATCCTTGTAGTGTTGGTGATTATTTTATTCCTTCAAACGTGGAGGGCCGCCATCATACCTATTTTGGCGATACCCGTATCCCTTATCGGAACTTTCGCTGTAATGCAGGGATTGGGATATTCCCTGAACAACTTGACCCTTTTCGGTCTGGTACTGGCCATCGGAATTGTGGTGGATGATGCCATTGTGGTCGTGGAAAATATGGAGCGGAACCTGAGGGATGGCATGGGCGTTAAAAAAGCGGCAAGAAAGACCATGGATGAAGTAGGAGGAGCCTTGGTGGCTATGGGATTAGTATTGGTTGCCGTGTTCTTGCCAACCATATTCTTAAAGGGAATCAGTGGAGCGTTCTACAGTCAATTTGGTGTTACCGTGGCCGTGGCTACCATGATTTCGGTATTTGTTTCACTTACCCTAAGTCCTGCAATGGCGGCCATCGTCATGAAAAAACATAAGGAGGAAGACCATGAAAAAGTGGCGACAGCAAGGTTCGGTTTTGTTCCCAAGTTCTTTTCTGGCTTTAATAAAGTCATGGATTGGGTATCGTTGAAGTATGGGAATATTACCCAAAAATTTATCGCGAAGCGCAAGTGGGTCTTGCTATCCTATGTGGGACTTATTGTACTTACTGTTTTTGCCTTTAGTCGGGTACCCACAGGATTTATTCCAGAACAGGATCAGGGCTATTTCATCAACATTATCCAATTGCCTCCTGGCTCTTCTTTGGAACGGACCGATAAGGTAATGCAAAAGGCCATTGACAGTGTTCTGACCATAGACGGGGTAAAAAATGCCGTGGCCTTCACAGGTTTTGATGCGGCCACCTTTACAAACTCCTCCAACGCCGGGGCCATTTTCACGGCCTTGGAAGATTTTGAGACCCGTAAGAAAAAAGGCATCACCTTTAAGGGATTACAGCAAGAGTTGACCAAAAAATTGACTCCTTTTGACGATGCCTTTACCGTGGTGGTGGCTCCTCCTCCGGTTCGCGGAATTGGAAACGCAGGTGGATTCAAAATGATGATCCAAGATCGTGGGGGACTGGGTACGGAGCAGTTGTTGCAGGCCGGGTATCAACTTATGGCGGCTGCCAACCAAGACCTTGCGCTCAACAGCGTGTTCACTTTCTTCAACTCAAGTTCACCACAATTGTTCTTTGATTTGGACAAGGAAAAGGCCCAGACCATGGGAGTGCCAATCGAAGAAATTTCCAGCGCCATGGAGGTATACATGGGTTCTGCCTTCGTGAATGACTTTAACATGCAGGGGAAAACGTTCAGGGTAACGGCACAAGCAGATGGGGAATATCGATATACTCCCCAAGACCTTACCCGGATAAGGGTACGGAACAGGAATGGTGAAATGGTACCCTTGAGTGCTGTAGGCCAGTTAAGGGATATTTCGGGACCAGCACGGGTACCCAGATACAATCTTTACCCGGCATTGGCACTTTCGGGTAACGTTAACCCTGGCTACAGCTCAGGGGAGGCCCTTGAAGCCATGGAGCGCTTGGCTGACCAAATCTTGCCCGAGGGAATTGATTATGAATGGACGGAACTGGCCTATCAACAAAAAGAATCAGGAAATACCGCAGGGATTGCCTTTGGATTGGCCGTCTTGTTCGTATTCCTCTTGTTGGCAGCACAATATGAAAGTTGGGTACTTCCCTTGGCCGTGATCCTGATTGTACCCATGTGTTTGCTGTCATCCATGACGGGCATTGGATTGGTGGGTATGGACAATAACATCCTTACCCAGATTGGATTAGTGGTCCTTGTGGGATTGGCCAGTAAAAATGCCATCCTAATAGTGGAGTTTGCCAAGCAGTTGGAAGACCAAGGATATCCTTTGGAAAAAGCGGCCATGGAAGCGGCTCGATTAAGACTTCGTCCCATATTGATGACCGCATTTGCCTTCATTTTGGGTGTTGTACCCTTGGTATTGGCAACCGGGGCCGGGGCAGAAATGAGACGCTCCTTGGGAACGGCAGTGTTCAGTGGAATGTTGGGAGTAACCTTTTTTGGTTTACTGTTCACACCGGTTTTTTATGTGCTCTGTAGAAATATTGGGAAAAGAAAAACAAAGGCAATCGAATTAAACTAATAACAGGAATGAAATATTCAAGAACAATAATAAAATCCGTTTTGATCCTTTTTGGGGTGCTCTCTGCCCATGGGCAGGAGATGGATACTTCCAAATGGAGATGGCGGGATACATCCAAAGAGACTGTGGTACTGTATATTGGAAATGATACCATAAGCAAAAATGTATGGCCCATCACGCAAGATAAACAGTGGTGGAAATCTTTTGGCTATCCAGCTCTTGATACTTTGGAAAGCAAGGCCCTCGAGCAGAACCTTGATTTAAAAATCGCGTTGGCCAAACTGAACCAGGCCAAGGCCAACAAACATATCGCCATGTCGACTATGTTCCCGACCATTCGGGTGGAACCATCGTTCACGAGACAGGAGTTTTCGGCCAACCGACCCAATCCATTTGGAGGGCAACTGGGAGCAGCGACTTTGAGTACCTACCAAGCTCCGGTCACGGCTTCCTATGAATTGGATGTTTTTGGGAAAAATTTCAACAATTTGGAGGCCAATAATTTGATTTACAAAGCCACCGAAGAAAACCGCAAACAGATTGTATTGGAAGTCACCACCGAAGTGGCCAGTAATTATTTTTTAATGGTCCGTTTGGATGCCGAGATCGACTTGTTGAAGCATACGGAAAAAACGAGACTCGATAATCTGGAGATAGCTTCAACGCGTTACAACGCAGGTCTGGTAAGCCAGATTGATGAGCTTAGGGCAAAAACCGAATTGGCTTCGGTACAGGTACAACTGAAAAACACCCAAAGATTAAGGTCCGAAATAGAACTTATATTGGCCACGTTGGTGGGAGAGGATGCCAGTACGTTTGAGGTGCCCCATGCCAACATCCAATATCTTCCACCCAATGTTGAATTTTTGAGGAAAGATTCATTGGTAGTTACCAGACCGGATCTACGGGCTTCAAAATTGATGATAGAGTCAGCGGAAAAAATGCTGGTCAATCAAAAGAAACAATTGTTGCCCTCATTCCAATTGAGTGGGGCTTACGGTTATCTTTCCGGAGCTTCGGACAATCTTATAGAAAGGGACAGCAGGACCTGGTTTGCGGGTGTTACGGCTTCTCTTCCTGTATTTGAAGGAGGTAAGAAGCGCGCTGAGATTAAGCTGAGAAAGAGTGAATTGGAGGAAGAGCATAGAAATTATGAGCAAAACTTGCTTCAATCTTACAAACAGGTAGAAAATGCGTTCTCCAATTTGCATTGGATACGGGAACAGTTGTTGGCACAACAGGAGTTTGTGGTCGCAGCAAGGGACGCTGCCCTATTGACCAATGAGCGATATAGAAAAGGATTGGTAAACTATATTGATGTGGTGGATGCCGAACGTCAGGTCCTTGAAGCGGAACGCCTTAGTGTCCAGCTTTTTGGACAGGAACTTACCGAACGTGTCAATTTGATACGATCAATGGCCCTTGATTCTGGGCGATTGGAAAATTGAGGATGAAAATTGCTGATTGAAAAAGAAAAGAACCCCTGCTATATGCGGGGGTCTTTTTTACAAGGCCATAGAAACCAAATTGTGTTATTCCGTTTTTACAAACCATAGGTTTCTTACCCTGCCATCGGAAATCCAAACTCCGGTAATCTTTCCATTTTCACGTTTGAATTTTAATGTGCTCAATGGATATTCACCCTGTAATAAATCCTTGAATTTTTGCGTAAGGGTCAATTCACCAAATCGTATATGAAAGGCATACAACTTACCTTCCCTATAAAAGATGGAATAGGAGGTATGGATCTCGGGACTGTAATAGGCCCCTACATATTCTTCCGCATTGGCACCGGTTAGGGGTTCTTCTTTGAATTTTTTAAAATGAAGCGATCGGTTGGAGCCTGGGATGTAATCAAATTCATTTTCATGGAACTCCAATTTGGTGCCATTTTGAGAATCCAAGGCTTCAAATTTTCCCTCAGCAATCGGTATAAAAGCAGTTTTTGACTGACCTAAAAACAACGTATCCCCATTTATAGTAACCTGTTGTTCTTCATAGGTGTCATCATCCCAATAATCACCCGCATAGGATTCCATGATCGACTTTGAAATTTTGGCCACCTTCAACTTTTTAAAAGGAGCGGGCTTGCCGAATAGAATACCGGCAATGTCATTGGATTTGCCCCCAGGTCCCGAAGATGAAAAATTGGTGATGATGGCAATACTCGTTTTTTCCTCTGGGAATACCGCTACATTGGAACGGAAACCACCAATGGAACCGCCATGGGTTATCCGTTTTTTGCCGTATAGTTTATCCACATTCACACCAAAAGCGTATTCCAGATAACTTCCGTCGTTCAAGGGGTCCAAGGTCTGCATGGTTCGGAATATGTTTTCCCATCCAGGTTGCGGATCATAATAGTTTTTCAGGTACTTTAAAAGGTCGGCCGTAGTGGTGTGCATATTGCCAGAACCCACATAACCCCAATATTCCACTGCACGGATAAACCCATTGCGCTGGGTATAGTAGGAGGTAGCGTTATTTGGAACAATCCGATCGTAGCGATCTTCCACATAGGTTTCGTGCATGCCTAAAGGAATGAAAATGTCTTCTTTCATAAAATCCATAAAGGACTTATGGGTCACTTTTTCAATAATGTTGGCCAAGAACATATATCCCGTATTGCAGTAGAGATACTCGGAACCCGGTTCAAAATTAAGTTCTGTTTGTAGTGCCATGATCCGATCTAGATCTGCATTGGTGCGAGAGTCATCATTACGCCATCCGGCCAAGGCAAAGAGGGCGTGGAGGCTCCGAAGGCCGCTGGTATGGTGCATCATCTGACGGATGGTAATCTTACTGCCAAAAGGAGCAAGTCCATCAATGTATTTGTCGATGGTATCATCAACAGATAGTTTTCCCTGTTCCTGCAATAGCACAATACCCAATGCACTGAACTGTTTGGAAACCGAGGCCACATTGAACAAAGTCCCCGTGGAATTGGGCACCAAGTATTCCATACTGGCCAATCCATAGGCTTTGGAGTACACCACCTTATCGCCTTGCATAATGGCTATGGCACCTCCAGGGTGATTGGGCTTGTTCCATACTTGGAATAGACTGTCAATTTGCGCTTCTTTTTCCGTATTCAGTTGGCCATATGTAGCGGCCCACAAGAGGAAAAGAAAACAACTTACTATTTTAGGATTCCAAATTCTCATCATCTTATTTTTCCAATCCTGCTTGGGCCAAAGTGACCAATAAAGCCAATTGGATGGATTCATCCGCTGGTTCGTCGTTCAAAAACCATTCGTGCAAGGAATGGGCACCTCCACCTTTTCCACCGCGACCGATACATACGGAAGGGATTCCTTTGGAAACAGGTATGTTGATATTGGTGGAACCACGTCCCAAACTAGGGACAACACCAAAGTATTGGGTGGCGGCCATGGTACGTTGGATCAAGGGCAGGGAACCAGGCAACTCACCAGAAGGTCTGTCCCCGATTTTGATCAACTCATAGGTTACTTCCCCCTTAACACCACTGGCATTGTACGCTGTTATGGCCTTCTCCACGGATTTTTTCAAGATAGCCTCAATTTCATCCAAATTTTTGGGGTCGATGGCCCGCATATCTATTTCCGCCCAAGATTCAAAAGGAATGGAATTGACAGAAGTACCACCTCCAATTCGACCTACATTGAAACTTGTCTTGGGAATATCCCCGGAAGTATAGGCCCAAGCTGCTTCGGAAAAAATATCGATGGCCTTACCCAAGGCGTGATGTGGGTTTGCCAACCCAAATGCTCCCCAAGAGTGACCTCCTTTTCCCTTGATTTCCAATTTGTAGCGTTTGGAACCCAATCCGGCATTGCTGATCCTGCCCATGCTTCCACCATCAATGGCAATCCATGAATCGATGTCCAACCCGGATTCGTTGAACATATATTTCATGCCGCGAAGGTCACCTAGGCCTTCCTCGCCAACAGAACCCACGATCAATACATCTTTTCCGGTTTTGATATCGGCCTTGTTCATGGCCTTCAACATACTAATGAGCATGGCGAGAGCCCTAGTATCGTCCCCAATTCCGGGTGCTTTCAGTGTATCACCTACTTTCTGCACGGTCACATCGGTACCTTCGGGAAAAACCACATCTAAATGGGCATCCACACCTACATAACCTGATTCGTCTGAGGTTCCTTTTCTGAGGCCAATGACATTTCCGACTTTATCGGTCCAGATACTATCCACGCCAGCTTCTTCCAACATTTTGGCGAATACCTTTCCTTTTTCATCTTCCATGAAAGGAGGAGCCAACACTTCCGTAAGGGTAATGTGGTCGGCAGTAGTTTGGTCCATTTGACCCTTGATAATTTCAAAAGCGGCCTTTACCTTTTTGGCTTTGGTCAATTTTTCAATTTCTTTGGTGTACTGCTTTTCGATTGCAGGGGTTTCTTGGGCCATAATTGCATGGGATGTGAGCCCAATGGCCAAAGCGAATGCTATTGAAGTTTTTTTCATCATGTTGAGGTGCTATTGTTTACGTAATACTTTTCCTGATTTGATATCCTTGAACTCTCCTTCATCCACGGCCAACCCTCCATTCACTAAAACATATTCGATGCCTTCGGAATATTGGTGGGGTTTTTCAAAAGTGGCCTTGTCGATGATGGTCTCTGGATTGAATATGGTGATATCTGCCCTCATTCCTTCCTTTATGAGTCCACGGTCCGTGAGATTCAGGCTTTGGGCAGGTAGATAGGTCATTTTTCTTATGGCTTCGGAAAGTTCTAAAGTATGCTTTTCCCTCACATAAAGCCCCAATACCCTTGGGAAGGTTCCATACCAACGTGGGTGAGGGTGACCCATGCCTGGTTCTACCAAACGTCCGTCCGAACCGATCATGGTCATCGGATGCTTCATGATGCGCTCCACGTCTTCTTCGGCCATGGCATGGTATACACAGGATGCCCCACCGTTCAATTGAGCCTTGATGACCAAGTCCGCCCCATTTTCCACGGAGGGCTCCAAATTGTGTTGTTCACACCAATACTTTAATGTTTTTCCCTCCAGTTCAGGGGCCCATTCCACTTTCGCGAATTGGATTCGGTCCAGGTCTGAACCGCCCCGGTCGTTCAAAATATTAAAGACAATCCCATTTTTAATACTGTCACTAAGTACTGGGTCTTCCACCCGTGCCTTGAATTCTTCTTGACCACCAGCCCTTGCCCAACTTGGGATAAGCACAGAAATACTGGTATAACTGGCTGCGTAAGGGTATTGGTCCATTTTAATGTCCAATCCCTTTGCTCGTGCGGAATCTACCATAGCCAAAGTGCGTGCACTCTTGCCCCACATGGGTTTTCCAATGGCTTTGTGATGGGTAAGGATTACGGGAATATCAGCATCTTTGGAAATTTGGATGGCTTCTTGCACCGCATCAAAAAGGCCCAATCCTTCTTCCCGTAAATGAGAAGTATAGATGCCCCCGTATTTGGAGGCCACTTTGGAAAGGTCGATTACTTCATCCACTTTGGAAAAGGCTCCGGGTAAATATTTCAAGCCAGTGGAAATGCCATAGGCCCCATCTTTCATGGCACTGTCGATCTCTGCTTCCATAGCTTTGAGTTCCTCGGGAGTAGGAGACCTATTTTCGAGTCCCATAATATTCCTTCGTACCGTGTTATGGCCCACCAAAAAAGCGGCGTTCATGCCGATACCCTTTTGTTGAAGACTGTCCATAAAAGCTTTCATAGGGTAGGGCGAGCTACCATCCGGACCGCCCAGTGCTGTGGTCACTCCTTGTCTTACATGGCTTTCGCAGGAATTCAGTTTCATAATCGGTTCCAAATGGGCATGCATATCGATAAAACCAGGTGATACGGACAAACCTTCAGCATTAATGATTCTGCTTGCCTTGGCATTATCCAAATCTCCTATGGCTACGATGATGGAATCTTTGATGGCAATATCGGTCACAACAGGTTCCCCTCCCTTGCCGTCATAAACGGTCCCGTTCAGAATAAGCAGGTCGTATTGCTCGCTGCAGGATGAAAGAATCAACACGGATACCAAAAGAATCATCGTGCTAACAAAAGGTGGTGTTTTATGGATCATAATTACATTTTTATACGGTCACTTCAGATGTGTCAATTTCTTTAAGGGCAGCAAGGGCTTCTTGCAGTTTTCGGGTTATTGGACCAAAATTGTCCGGTGCATGAAAGGTATGGTCGCCCAATTGAGCTATGGATGCTATCTGCGTTGAGGTTCCTGTAAAGAAGGCCTCTTCCATGGTTGGTATTTCTTCCACGGAAATTCCTCTTTCCACCAGTGGGATGTTCAATTCTTGGCAAAGCTTCACAAGTATTTTTCGGGTAATGCCATCCAAAATATGCTCGTTGGCAGGGTGGGTGATCACCGAACCATCCTTCACAAAAAAGATGTTGGTGTGTGATCCCTCGGTAATGATGCCATCACGAACTAAAGCCGCCTCATCCGTTCCGGCCAGCATGGCGGCCTCATTGGTCATGATGTTGCCCAACAGGGAAATGGATTTGATATCGCAGCGGTGCCATCTAAAATCGGTTTGCAAAATGGCATGCATGTTCTTTTGGTTGATGTAGGGCAATTGAAAGGGTAGGGCGTACATCATCGCAGTGGCGGGAATACCCTTTGGGTAGGAATGCTTTCGAGGGGCCACACCGCGGGTAACCTGCATGTAGATAAGACAGGGCTGGTCGACAAGTTCCGAAGCAATCAATAAGGGTTCAATTTCTTTTTCCAGGTCGGATACCTGATACTCGATGCCAATTTTTACGAGATTTTCCTGTAGTCGGTCCAAATGGGCCTTTTTGTAAAAAATGCCGTTTTCCAGTTGTACCATTACCTCATAAATACCATCCCCGAAGAGGAATCCACGGTCAAATACCGAAATGGTGGCGTTTTCACTGGTTACAATTTCACCGTTCAAAAAAACCTTTGCAGGAAAATTACCTTTGGGCAGCATGTTCGTGGGTTGGTTTTGGTCATAAGCTGTGAAGGTAACGGTTATTTCATTAAATTAAAACACTGTAAAGCCGTTAAATGGGTGGTAGATTTAAGTTTTGGGAATGTGGTAAAAATGGATGAAAATTTTGGTGTAAAATATAAGGACCACTTCAAGTTATATGTACAAGTAAAGGATAAGGTTAAGTTTGAATCCTTATTGCATACTAATGAGGTTCCATTTTATTCGGATATAAACGACCAGACCGGACCAAATATAGATGTCAGGTACTTTTTGCTTGATGAGGATAGACCGTTAATTGACAAAATTGTTAAATCAAATGGAATCATAGCAAGTACTGAAACCATACTGTTGCATGATATTCATGACACGAAGAAATCGATGAAGTTTTCATTTATTGTCATTTTGATAATGGCACTAATCACAGTTATAGCAATAATATTTTTTGGTTGAAAAAACGCAGAATCATCTTTTGGCGTTTTTCAAGCAGGCTCCTTTTCCCAGAATAATAAAATCCGACCTATTGGCATTTAAAATTATCATGCCGCATTTTTTGAAATTCCCCCAAGTTTTAGCGTACTTCACAAAAAACAAACCGTATGACCATTTTTGTGGATATGGATGAGGTGATTGCCGATGCCTATATGGCCCATATCGATATTTACAACCAAGAGTTCAATGCTAACCTGCAACTAAAGGATTGTTTTGGTAAAGAAGCTTGGCAATGCGTTCCCGTTGAGCATCAACAATCCATCAAGCTGCATACGCATAGGGTGGGATTTTTCAAGGATTTGAAGGTAATCCCTGATAGTCAGGAAGTACTGAGGGAGTTGAGCCAAAAACACGAGGTTTTTATTGCTTCTGCCGCCATGGAATTTCCTCAGTCACTTCGTGAGAAATCCGATTGGCTGGATGAATTTTTTCCCTTTATCCCATGGCAAAAACGTATCTTATGCGGTGATAAGTTTATTTTGAAGGGAGACCTCCTCATCGATGACAGGAGTAAAAATCTCAAAAATTTTGATGGACGGACCATTATGTTCACTTCTCCGCACAACACCAATACTACCGATTTTGAAAGGGCCGATACTTGGAAAGATATTGCCGATAAATTATTATAAGATGCAGATGCCAAAGACCATACCAAGCTTGTTGCTGTTGATGAGTGTTTTTTTGCTCCAGGCCTGTGCAGCACAATCGCATTTGATCCAGGATGAGTTGGAGACCGTAACCAAGGAAGACTTGAAATATTACCTGTACTATCCTGAGGATTATTTTTCTTCCGAAAGCGAAAGCTTTGGGCTATTGCTCTTCTTGCATGGAGGTGGGGAATCCGGCAGGGCAGTGGAAGAAATCAAGGAAACGGGACCGCCAAAACTATTGGTCGAAGGCAAACAATTTCCTTTTTTGATTTTGGCCCCGCAGAACCCCCACGAGAAAAAATGGTGGAACACTCAAGCTGTGATGCAATTGTTGGATTCCGTAGTGGATCACAATCGCGTCGATAAAAAGCGCATTTATTTAACGGGTCTGAGCAGGGGAGGAAGTGCTGCTTGGGAACTGGCCACACAATACCCCGATACCTTTGCTGCCCTCGCCGTGGTCTGTGGTATGGCTCCTTTGCCGTATGCCCATTGGATCGACAAAAAAATGCCCATTTGGGTTTTTCATGGGGAACAGGACGAGGTCATTGATGTGGAGGAATCGGACAAAATGGTGGAAAAACTGAAGGAAATGGGATACGATGTTCGTTATACCAGATATAAAGGTGTTGGCCACAATGCATGGGACAGGGCCTATACCACCGATTCCCTTTACACCTGGATGGCGAAGCAAAAACGTATAAATTGATTTTCATGAAGTACTCGCTTTTATTTTTGGGTTTGTTGACAATATTCTCGTGCCGTGAAAAGCCCAAAATGACAACTGATACAAATGCGCAAGAGGTCGAAGTAAAGCCATTGGACACCATTTCCATTAAAGAACAAAAAACCTTCAAGACCTTTGATGGCCTCGCCGACACCACTTTTGTTAGGTTGGCCGATTTCAGTGATGATTTCGCATATGACCTTCGGTATGCCACTGAAAATAATTTTCTAAAGGCCAAGGTGTATGATTGTGCCGAATGCTACACCCGGGTAAAGACTGCAAAGGCATTGATAGAGGCCAATGCGGATTTTCTGAAACACGGTGTCAAGATCAAGTTTTTTGATTGTTACCGTCCCAACTCGGTTCAGTACAAAATGTGGAAAATTGTACCGAATCCACAATACGTTGCCGATCCCGTAAAAGGATCCATCCATAACAAAGGAGGAGCTGTCGATATCACCTTGGTGGATATGGAAGGAAATGAACTGGATATGGGAACCGATTTTGACTTCTTTGGCAAACGTGCCTATCATGATAATTTAGATCTCCCCGAAGAAATACTGGAGAATCGTAAATTACTCAAGGAAACCATGGAAGCCCATGGATTTTGGTCCATCAGGACAGAATGGTGGCACTACAACCTATCCGCAGGCTCCAATGACAAAGTAGCCGATTTTAAATGGGATTGTGAAGATTAACCAATGAACAAGAGAATGAAACATTTCAAGAAATATACATTTTTAATAGTGCTGGTGACCATGAAAATTTCTGCCCAACATGCCATTTTACCTTTATGGCCCAACAAAATTCCCAATCAAAAGGAAACGGATGAAAAAGAAGATGCGACGTTTAACGATGATGGCATTTTGTGGATTACGAACGTGCAAGAGCCTACCATAGAGGTGTACTTACCTACCAAAAAGACTGCAACAGGCCAAGCCGTGCTTATATTTCCTGGGGGAGGCTACTATGGGCTTGCCTATGATTGGGAAGGCACTGATATTGCGAAGGCCTTCAATGCCAAGGGAATTGCCGGCATTGTGGTCAAGTATCGATTGCCATGGTCCAAATCCATCACCAGCAATAAAAATATTGTTCCCTTGCAAGATGCGCAACGCGCCATAAGGATGGTGAGGCAAAATGCAGGCGAGTGGAATATTTCCCCCAATAAAATTGGGATTATGGGTTTTTCGGCCGGAGGGCATTTGGCATCTACCTTGGGCACGCATTACAATGAGAAGGTATATGACAGACAGGACGATATTGATGATTTAAGCGCCCGCCCCGATTTTATGGCTCTGGTCTATCCGGTGATTACGTTGGGAGCGGTAAGCACACATAGCGGTTCTAGAAAATCCTTGGTGGGAGACAACCCTACCCAAGAACAAATAGACTACTTGTCCAATGAAAAACATGTGGACAAGAATACACCAACAACATTTTTGGTGCATGCAGCAGATGACGATGGTGTGTCCGTTGAAAACAGCATTTTGTTTTTTAGGGCACTTCGTGAGGAAGGGGTTTCGGCAGCCATGCATATCTATCCAAAGGGGGGGCATGGATTTTCATTGGCACTACATGACCCTGTTCTTAGGAACTGGATCAATCTGTTTTTTGAATGGGTCGAACAGTTGGACTGAACTATACTTTTTCACAAACCAGTACCAATAACGTGTCGTCCATGTTTTTGGTAAAAAAAAGGTAGTGGTCCCCACCATCGGCAATCCTATGTTTCTTTCTCAAATCGGCCACAGAAAGGGGAAAGTTTCTGGTGGTAATGTTCGCCTTTGTCACTCCTAATGATTTCAATGTATTCTTGGAGTAGGGAAGCACGGTTTGGATGGCAAACCTTCGTCCCGGAAACTCTGCAAGTTTTGACGAGGTGTACAAATGGGAATGGGGATGCAGTTTTCTTAGTTGATGTGTATTTCCAACGGTTTTAAAAGCGCCCGACTTTAAAATAGCTGCATTGGGTTCATAAAGGTAGGTGAGCGGTTCCCCCAATTCCAAAGGAGCATTTTCTTCTTCAGTGAGGTTAAAGTTGAAGTGGTCTTCTTGTCCTTGATAGAGGTTCATTGTTTTGATGTCAATAGTATCAACATACCCTTTTTCGATAACGAACAACAGTTCTTTTACTTCATTTTGGATAGCCAATATATGTACCTCTTTTACAAATTGGAGTTCGGAAATACCCTGTTTGATATCAAGAAGAGGCGATGTTTTTATCAGAACATTTGATGTCTTTTGTAAAATGTCGTCGAGGTGTTGGGTGAGATCGGGGATACAATCCTTTAGCAAAAATACCTTTCCTATTTTATCATTTCGTCTGGATGGGTCTACATAGATCCAATCAAAATTCTCGATTGTGTTTTTTAAAAATTCGATACCGTTCACGGGAACACAATTGATGTTTTTGCTTCCCAATATTTCAAAATTATGGGAAGCAATTTCACTTAATTCGGCATTGATTTCGCAATGGGTCACCTGCTTCATTTTCTTTGAAAAAAAATAGGAATCGACACCAAAACCACCAGTGATGTCCAACAGCTTTTTTCCAGATACCAGTCGAGATTTGTATTCGGCCGTTGGTTCGGAACTGGTCTGTTCAATGTTCAGTTTATTGGGGTAATAAATACCTTCGGTTTTAAACCAAGTTGGGAGTTTGTCCTGGCATTTTTTTCGGGATTCGAGTTGCTCGGCGAGTTCCTTTTGGGAAACCCCTTCAAACATGGGTTTTTTGAGCAAAACCGACATAATGTCAGTATTCTGATTTTCAAATATAAAATCCTGTATACCAGTATTTAATATTAATTTATTCAAACTGACACTATAAGTTTTTGGTCAATTTTTTCACAAAGGGATTTTCGGCTAAAAACTCCTTTAAAATGACCTTTATTGCGGTGTACCCAGGTACCGCAACGACCATTCCCACGACCCCGAAAAGTAGCCCCGCAATGATGATGACCAGAAAGATTTCCAATGGGTGGGATTTAACGCTTGTGGAAAAAATAAAGGGCTGTGAAAAGAAGTTGTCCACCAGCTGGCCAATGGCCAATCCGATCAAAACATAAAGCGCTTTTGGCAAGATTACGGTGCTGAAATCTTCCCCCAATGAACTCGTCATCGTAAGGGTGATCATGATGACGCCACCAATGATGGGACCCACATAGGGAATGATGTTGAAGAGCGCACATAGGAATGCAATGACAATGGCATTTTCCACCCCCACGATGAGCAGGGCAATCATATAGATCACGAACAGGATAAAAAGTTGGAGCAGGATTCCGGCAAAATATCGGGAGAGTAAACCATTGATCTTGTCGATGGATTTTATAAGGTTACTTTCCTTATTGTCGGGTACAAAGGTCAAGATGCCATTTTGGAACAAGTTGCTATCCTTCAAAAAGAAAAAGGAAATAAACAAAACCGAAAACAATCCGACACTGAAACTGCTCAACGCATTGACAAGCGAGTTCAAGAAATTGGGAATAAAACCTAGATCAAGTCCTTTGAGCATACTTTCCTCAATATGGGCATCTTCGATAAGATTGTTGACACTGCCAGTCGAGGCCCCAAAATATTCCAGCCCCTGCAGATAAAGTGTATTCAAATTGGATTTAAGCTCATCAATATCCAATAGGGAAAGATTCTTGCTCTGTTCGGAAATAAGCGGAATAAAAAGTGACAAAATCCCCAAGAAAATGGCCAGCATAAACACCATGGTGGTCACCACGGCCAAAGTGTTGGGAAATTTCAACCGTCTCCTTAGAAAAAGGACAATGGGTCTTCCCAATAGTGCAATCACCGCGGCTATGGCCAAATAGGCCAATACGGACTGTATTTTATAAAGAAAAAGGGCAAGCAATACCACTCCGGCCAATATGGCCACTGCACGCAGTATTCCGTTTGCTATGGTCTTAGCATCCATGTATCAGCTTTTAAAGGCATATTCAACAATATTCGCTCCCATTTGCAAAGCCTTTTGCCTCACGTCTTCTGGATCGTTGTGCACGCTTGGGTCTTCCCAGCCATCCCCAAGGTCACACTCAAAGGTAAAAAGAAGCACTAATCTTCCTTCGACAAAAATGCCCAGGGCCTGAGGTCTTTTTCCATCATGCTCATGGATTTTTGGCAAACCTTCCGGAAAGTTGAATCTTTGTGAAAATATTGGATGATCGGCACCCAATTCTTCCAATTGTTTGTCTGGAAAGACCTTTTCCAGTTCTCTTTTGAGGTACGGGGCCATGCCGTAATTGTCATCGATATGTAAAAAACCACCTGAAAGCAGATAGGTCCGAAGGTTCTCGGCCTCTTCGTCCGTAAAATATACATTGCCATGACCCGTCATATGCAGGAATGGATATTTGAATATGGATACGCTGCCCGGCTCGACTGTTTCCGGTTGGGGATTGATCTTGGTACCGATGTTGGCATTGCAAAACTGGATAAGATTGGGTATGGAGGTCGGGTTGGAATACCAATCGCCACCACCTCCATATTTGAGCACGGCAATTTCCTGCGCCTTGACCATACCTGATCCAAAAAGCGTTAAAATCAATGCCAAAAGGGTAAGGTGTTTCATGGAGTTACGATTAACCAACTAGTCAAATGTACAGTATTCATGGTGAAAAAAATCATAATTGTCTCATCTACTCTTCTTATAATGTCCTTATTCGCTTTATTGAAGGCATACCCTACTGAAGATATTCATAAGCCTAAAGATACTGCTGTAGGCCCTTCATCCGTGGTGTTGGAATTGTTCACTAGCCAAGGATGTTCCAGTTGCCCTCCCGCGGATGCGCTCTTATGGAAGGTGAAACAGGAATTCCCGAATGATGTCTTTGCCTTGTCTTATCATGTGGATTATTGGGACTACATAGGTTGGAAGGATCCCTTTGCAAAGCCAGAGTATACCCAGAAGCAAAGGGCCTACGGGGAAAAGTTTAGGTCGAACAGTATCTACACTCCTCAAATGGTGATCAATGGGAGGGAGCACTTTGTGGGATCCAACCGTGCGGAACTGTATTCCAAAATTGATGCTTATAAAACCCATAGTGCAGAGAATATGATCAAGATTACCAATACTGATGTGGCCAACGGGACAGTAGCATTTTCGTATGTAGCAACCGGTAAGATTGATCATAAATTGCTTCGGGCGGTTTTAGTGATTGACGAACGGGTCACCCAGGTAAAAAGAGGCGAGAACAGAAACCGAACCTTAAAGAACAGCAACATAGTGGTACAGGAAAAATATGTTGAATTGAAACATTCAAGAGGGGAATCATCCATCCAAATTCCGGATATCATCTCTAAGAACGACGGGCTCACTTTAATGCTCCTATTGGAGACGGCCGACTTGGATATCACAGGGGCCGCTAAAAAGAAAATACTGTATTAACTATTGATGATGTTTACCGTGGCACATGCCACGATGGCCGCGGTTTCTGTGCGAAGTCTATTATTCCCTAAAGAAATGGGGACAAAGCCCTTAGCCTTTGCGGCATCGATCTCCTCCATGGAAAAATCTCCTTCGGGACCAATTAAAATGGTAGTGTCCATATCCGCGATTACCCTACGTTTAAGTTCCATCTTTTCCCCTTCATCGCAATGGGCAATAAATTTTAGTCCGGTATTTTCGATTTCCATGAAATCCTTGAAAGACATCGGAGGATTAAGTTTTGGCAATACGGTTTGTAAGGACTGCTTCATGGCGGATTGCAACACCCGTTCCATGCGCTCCAATTTAACCGTTTTTCGTTCGGAGTGATCACAGATCAGGGGAGTGATTTCATCAATTCCTATTTCTGTTGCCTTTTCGAGGAACCATTCAAACCGATCGTTCATTTTGGTAGGGGCTACGGCCATGTGAAGGCTATAGCGCTTGGGAACCGATTTGCTCTCGGAAACGATCTTGACCTTGCACCTCTTTTGATCAGGGACCAAGATCTCTGCTTCGAACAGATATCCCTTTCCATTGGTGATATGTACAATGTCCCCTTCGGTTTTCCTGAGCACCCTGGCAATATGTTTACTCTCTTCGGGAGGAAAAACAAATTGTTTGATGCTGCTGTCCAACGAAGGGTTAAAGAAAAGTTGCATGGTCTTAAGTTTAAGGTTGGTTAGCTGCCGATAGCATAACGGGCTTTGGCGGCCACACTTTGATCCGTAAATTTTCCCTTTTCAAATTTAAGGTAGCCCACAATTCCGATCATGGCGGCATTATCGGTGCAATACTCAAATTTAGGAATAAAGGTTTGCCAACCCAAGGTTTCCTCGGCTTCCTTCAGTCTTGCCCGGATTCCAGAGTTAGCGGCAACACCGCCACCAATGGCTACCTGTTTGATTCCGGTTTGATCCACAGCCATTTGGAGTTTTTCCATCAAAATATCCAAAATGGTGTGCTGTACCGATGCACAGATATCGTTGATGTTTTCTTCCACAAATTTGGGGTTCTTTTGGGTTTCCCTTCGCAAAAAGTACAGGATACTTGTTTTTAGGCCACTAAAGCTGAAATTGAGCCCATCTACCTTCGGTTTTGGAAAATCAAAAGCACTAGGATTTCCCAGCTTGGCATATTTGTCCACCAAAGGACCCCCGGGATAGGGTAGTCCCATCAACTTGGCACTTTTGTCAAAAGCTTCGCCCACGGCATCATCCAATGTTTCACCCAATACTTGCATGGTAAAATGATCGGTCACTTTTACAATTTGGGTATGTCCACCGCTTATGGTCATGGCCAAAAAAGGAAAGGTGGGTTTGGACTTATTTTCATCCTCAATGAAATGCGCCAGGATGTGGGCTTCCATGTGGTTGACCTCGATCAAAGGAATGTTGAGACCCAAAGCTAAAGACTTGGCAAATGAGGTGCCAACGAGCAAGGAACCCATGAGTCCCGGACCTCGTGTAAAGGCTATGGCGGATAGTTCTTTTTTATCGATATTTGCTTTGGCCAAGGCCTGGTGCACCACGGGAACAATGTTTTGTTGATGTGCCCTAGAAGCCAACTCTGGGACAACACCTCCATATTGCTTGTGGATTTCTTGCGTAGCCACTACATTGCTCAGTACATTTGTATGACAAAGTACGGCAGCAGAAGTGTCATCGCAGGATGATTCGATCGCAAGAATATATTTTTTTGTATCTGTCACTGGTTTTGGAACAAAAATTGGTCATCAAAGGTAAAACATAAAGCCCTATCAAAAAACTTCGTAAAATACTGTTGCGCATCCTACTGGCTATTTTGCTGTTCATGGTATTGGGCTCGCTGGTGCTTTCCATGCCCGTTGTACAGACCAAGTTGGCCAAATATGCCATGGATTCCGTAAACGAGGAATTTGGGACCAATATTCAGATCGATCGCGTTAGTCTTTCCCTATTCAATCTGAACACAGGGGTTAAGGGAATTTATGTGGAGGATTATAAAAAGGACACCTTGTTCTACATCCACAAACTGACCACTTCCATCTTGAGCCTTCGGAATATGGCCAACAACAAAATGGAATTTGGGGACATTGAGGTGGACGGCCTTGTTTTCAACCTAAGGACTTATGAAGGGGAAACGGACACCAATCTGGATGTTTTTGTGGCTAAACTGGATGATGGGAAACCAAGGGACCCGGGGACTCCTCCTTTTTTCCTTTCTTCGGATGAGATACAGATCCATAACGGAAAGTTCCGTTTGATCGATGACAATTTGGAAAAACCAAAAACTTTGGATTTCAATGACGTCTCCATCTTGGCATCCGATTTTCAGATATTGGGACCCGAAGTGACCACAAAAATCGAAGATCTTTCCATGCTGGCGCGTCGGGGTATTCTCTTGAAAAAGCTGGCGGCGGATTTTAAGTACACCAAAGAGGAGATGCGCTTCGACTCCCTGCTCATCGACACCGAACAATCGGAACTGAAAGGCAATCTGGTGTTTACCTACGATCGGGAGGATTTTGCCCAGTTTGTGGACCGCGTACAGCTCAATGCCAATTTTACTGAGTCCACGGTCGCCCTTAATGAGGTGAACACATTTTATAATGAATTTGGCCAGGACAAAGTGGTCAATTTTACAGGGGATTTTAGCGGGGTACTTAACCAGATCAAGGTGAAGGACTTGTTTTTGAACACGGATAACACGGGGATCAGGGGCGACTTTGAGTTCGATAACATGTTCAGTGAGCAGGCTCCTTTTGTGTTACGTGGTGATATCGACAACCTCACTTCGAGTTACTATCAGTTGAGGGGAATCTTGCCTAAAATCTTGGGAGAGAACATTCCGGAATCCGTACAGAAATTGGGCCAGTTTACCGTTAGGGGGGATGTAGAAGTCACCGAAACCTCTATCGATGCCACGGTGAATCTGAACACGGCAGTGGGTGACAGTTATGTGGATTTGCAGATGACCAATATTCAGACCATAGAGGATGCTTCCTATATTGGTTTTATTTCGCTGATGGATTTTAATTTGGGTGATTTCATCAATGATGACCAACTTGGATTCACTTCTTTGGACATGAATGTGGAGGGTAAGGGATTTGTCGCCGAAAGTCTGAATACCGAGGTAAGGGGAGAAATATACAAGTTGGAATACAACAACTATGAATACAACAAAATAAAGGTTTCGGGTATTTTGAAGGATCAGCTCTTTGATGGGATTCTGTTGTGTAATGATGATAATTTCAGGTTCGATTTTAAAGGATTGGCAGATTTTGGGGGAAGGGAGAACAAGTTCAACTTTGTTGCCGCGGTGGATTATGCCGACTTGAAGGAATTGAACTTTATTGACGACAGCATCAGCATCTTCAAAGGCCACGTGAACATGGATATCGAAGGAAACAACCTGGATGACATGGTCGGGCAAATGAACTTTACCAATACCACCTATCAAAATATAAATGACACCTACTACTTTGAGGATTTTACTGTGAACTCCTCCTTCGACAAGGATACCGTGCGCACAGTAGAGATCAATTCCCCGGATATCATCACCGGTTATATGAAAGGTAAGTTCAAGGTAGAGGAGTTGGGTAGATTGGTTCAAAACTCCATCGGTAGTATTTACACCAATTATAAACCGTTCGAGATTTCGGATGGCCAGCATGTGGACTTCAATTTTAAGATATACAACAAAATTGTGGACGTGTTCTTCCCAGAAGTTGTTTTTGATGCCAATACCTTTATCCGTGGTAGCATTCAGGCAGATGAGAGGGACTTTAAGCTCACCTTTAAATCGCCGAGTATAGAGGCATTTGGGAATAAATTCGATAATTTGGAACTCAAGATCGACAACAAGAATCCTCTTTTCAACACCTTCGTTTCGGTGGAGGACCTTTCCACGGCCTATTATGATATCAAGGATTTCAGTTTGATCAACACTACCCTTAAGGATACCCTTTTCTTTAGGACGGAATTTAAGGGAGGTAGCCAATATAACGATAGCTACAACTTAAACTTTTACCACACCTTCAACGAGAACAACAAATCCGTGATCGGGCTCAAAAAATCCGATGTCAGTTTCAAGGGCAATACCTGGGTGTTGAACCGTGACGGGAATAGCAAGAACAAAGTAATCTTCAATAGCGCTTTGGACAGCATTAAGATCGAGGACCTGGTGATGGACAATAACAACGACGAACAGATTCGGTTACGTGGGGAAATAGCGGATTCCACCTATAAGGATTTGGACCTTCAATTTAAATTGGTGTCGTTGAACAAGATTACCCCTGCCATTGACAGCCTGAAGATGAACGGGGCCGTGGACGGTTTCCTCAATATTTTACAGAAGGATGGCAAATATCTGCCCACATCAAGTCTGAAGATTCAGGATTTTAGTGTCAACGATATCCATTTGGGCGACATGGAGATCGGTATTTTCGGAAACAACGACCTGACCGAGTTTGGGGTGAGTACCTGGTTGAACGACAATGGGAAGGAAAAACTGAGCATCAACGGAAAGGTGACCAACTTCAACAACAAACAGGAATTGAACTTGACGGCCGATTTTACCGATTTCTCGCTGGAACCCTTCAGTCCCTTGGGAGATGGTGTCATTTCCAATATTCGTGGGAAGGTCAATGGTAGCACCCGGATTACTGGAGAAGCGACCAACCCATCCATAAATGGGGAACTGACCTTGAACGATGCCGGGATTGGAATACCATACCTGAATGTGGATTACGACTTTGCTCCAATGTCCAGAGTGAGACTCTTCGACCAAACTTTCTATTTTGAAAAAGTAGGCTTATCTGATGTCGTAGAAGGAACCAAGGCGACTCTTGATGGTACCATTAGCCATACTGAATTCTCCAATTGGTACCTTGGCTTGGATGTGGATACCAATTATGACCGTTTTATGATCCTTAATACTGAGTTTGATGAGGAATCTCTTTATTATGGTACAGGTTTTATCAATGGTACAGGTAGTATTTACGGTCCCACAGATGCTTTGACCATTACTGTTGATGCTAACACTGCAAAAGGAACATCCCTTAAAATCCCATTGAGCGATGTCACCAGTGTTGGGGACTATTCATTCATCAATTTCATCAATAAGAACCAAACCAATTCCTTCGAGGAAGAACGGGTTTTGGAAGAGTACCAAGGTCTAGAGATGAAATTTGACTTAACCATTACTCCTGAAGCGGAGGTTGAAATTGTGGTGGATAGGGCTTCAGGAAGTTCCTTAAAGGGTACCGGAGCAGGAATCCTGTTGATCGAGATCAACACCAATGGTAAGTTTAACATGTATGGGGAATTCGTAGCGGTAACGGGAGAATACAATTTTAAATACGGTGGTATCATCGATAAGAAATTCAAAGTTCGTCCCGGAGGTACCATTCTTTGGGAACGTGATCCTTTGGCCGCCCAGTTGAATCTGGAAGCCGTATATTCCCTGAATGCCAATCCGGCCCCGTTGTTGGACAATGCCGGGTATACGGGTAGGATAGCCACCGAGGTGGTCGTTCGGTTGGATGGCGAATTGGAAAGGCCCAACGTTAATTTTGACATCGATTTTCCAGGAACCAATTCCGTGGTACAATCGGAACTTCAATATAGATTGCAAGATCCCACAGTGAAGGAGCGTAATGCCTTTTTCCTATTGGCACAGGGAACCTTTGTAAATGCCCAAACAGGAATCAACCAACAAGCTGTTACAGGAAATTTGATACAGACCGCCTCCGGTTTGCTCAACTCCATTTTGGGGAGTAACAACGATAAATTCAATCTTGGGGTATCTTACGAGCAAGGACTTTTAGATCCCAATGCCGACACCCGAACCGAAAATAGGATCGGGGTGACAGTTTCTACCCAAATTTCCGACAAAATTCTGGTGAATGGCAGGGTTGGGGTACCTGTAGGAGGGGTATCGGAAACGGTAGTTGCCGGGGATGTGGAAGTACAGGTGTTGTTGAACGACCAAGGAACCTTAAGTGCAAAAATATTCAATCGGGAAAATCAGATTCAGCAATTTTTGGCAGAACGACAAGGGTATACCCAAGGTGTGGGTCTGTCCTATCAAGTGGATTTTGATAGTTTCAAGGAGTTGATGCAAAAGGTCTTCCAAAAGAAAGAGAAAGCAGTACAACCGGAACCCCAAAGACCCACTTCGGAGGTAATGGGAAGGGATAGTCTTATACGGTTTTCACAAAAGGCGGACAATATCCCGAACAGGCCCTAGGAGATTTGTATTTTTACACGAATTTCATCTAAATTTTTACGAAAACGTTTGAGGAATACGTTGAAATTAAATAAATTATTAAGCCATTCATAATTTCAATAAAGTTTCCTAGTTTTGACCTCTTAAAATTTTTAATGGCTTCAGAAATTAAGAAAATTGCCGTCTTCACATCAGGTGGGGACTCACCGGGGATGAATGCGGCCATACGTTCAGTGGTTCGTACCTGTGCGTATTTGGAAAAGGAGTGTGTGGGTATCTACAGAGGATACCAGGGAATGATCGAAGGGGATTTTAAGCCCATGGACGCCCGTAGCGTAAACAACATCATAAACAAGGGAGGTACTATATTAAAATCGGCCCGCTGTGAGGAATTCAGGACTCCGGAGGGTAGAAAGAAAGCACATGACCAATTGGTCAAGGAAGGTATTGATGCTTTTGTGGTCATCGGAGGGAACGGAAGTTTCACAGGTGCCTTAAAGTTCAATGCGGAGTATGGCTTTCCTGTGATAGGAATTCCCGGGACCATCGACAATGATATTTTGGGCTCTTCCTATACTATTGGTTTTGATACGGCCATCAATACCGTTGTTGAGGTAATCGATAAGATCAGGGATACCGCCAGTTCCCACAACCGCTTGTTCTTTGTGGAAGTAATGGGTCGCGATGTTGGCCATATTGCCTTGAATGCAGGTGTGGGTGCCGGTGCAGAGGAAATTTTGATTCCCGAGCAGAACCTCGGTCTTGAAAGGTTATTGGAATCGCTGAAGCGAAGTAAGGCTTCTGGCAAATCGTCCAGTATTGTAATCGTTGCAGAAGGTGATAAGATAGGGAAGAACGTTTTCCAACTCAAGGAATATGTGGAAGAACATTTGCCGATATACGATGTGCGCGTATCCGTTTTGGGTCATATGCAACGCGGAGGAAGCCCAACTTGTTTTGATAGGGTACTGGCCAGTAGAATGGGAGTAAAGGCCGTGGAAAGTCTTCTGGAAGGTAAATCGAACCTCATGGTGGGTATTCGCGATACCAAAATGGTATTGACCCCATTGGCGGAAGCCATCAAGGCCCATACAGAAATAGACGAAGAACTCATCAGAGTTTCCGATATAATGACAACTTAATGTAAACACTTTAAAAAAGTAAAAATGTCAAATTTGAAAATAGGAATCAACGGATTCGGTAGAATTGGAAGGTTGGTCTTTAGGGCAACCGTTAAAAGAGGCGATGTGGATGTTGTGGCCATCAACGATTTGTTGGACGTGGACCATCTTGCCTACTTGTTGAAGTACGATTCGGTACATGGTTTGTTCGATGGGACCGTAGAAGTGAAAGACGGCCATTTGGTCGTAAATGGTAAAACGATCAGGATTACTGCCGAACGTGATCCCAAGAATTTGAAATGGGACGAAGTTGGTGCTGAAATCGTTGCCGAGTGTACCGGTATCTTCACCACTTTGGAAATGGCCCAATACCACATTGATGGTGGTGCAAAAAAAGTGGTGATCTCCGCTCCTTCAAAAGATGCCCCCATGTTTGTTATGGGTGTAAACCATAAAGAAGTGAAGCCAACCGACACTATTATTTCCAATGCATCTTGTACCACCAACTGTTTGGCCCCGATTGCCAAGGTGCTTAACGACGAGTTCGGTATTGCTGAGGCATTGATGACCACGGTACATGCTACCACTGCCACACAGTTGACCGTTGATGGTCCTTCAAGAAAAGACTTTAGAGGAGGTAGAAGTGCCCTATTGAACATTATTCCTGCTGCCACCGGTGCAGCCAAGGCGGTTACCAAAGTAATCCCATCCTTGGAAGGAAAGCTTACCGGTATGGCCTTTAGGGTTCCTACTGCCGATGTTTCCGTAGTGGATTTGACCGTGAAATTGGAAAAGGAAACTTCTTATGAAGGAATCAAGCAAGCCATGAAAAAAGCCTCTGAAGGTGAATTGGCCGGTATCTTGGGTTATACTGATGAATTGGTGGTATCCCAAGATTTTGTTGGTGACGTGAGGACTTCCATCTTTGACGCCGACGCAGGTATCGAATTGAATTCCAAGTTCTTCAAGGTAGTTTCCTGGTACGATAACGAGACCGGTTACTCCAACAAATTGGTTGAATTGGCATTGCACGCAGCAAGCCTATAATTTAGTATCTTACATTGATGATCCTGAGAAGGGTTTTTGCCCTTTTCAGGATTTCACATAAAATTTTGACGTATGATTTTGATCGTGGATAGTGGTGCCACTAAATCCGATTGGATAGCCCTAGATGAAAAAGGGGAGCAGTTGTTCTTGACCCAAACTTTAGGATTGAGCCCCGAGGTACTGACCAGGGAAGTCATCGAGGATCGTTTGGCCAATAATTTTGAACTTTCCAAAAATAGGACAGAAGTACGTCAATTGTTTTTCTATGGTGCCGGTTGTGGTACCGATAGAATGAAAAATTTCCTAAAAGCCATTTTTAAGGATTTCTTCCCCAACGCCAAAGCGGAAGTAAGGGAAGATACCTTCGCAGCCATTTATTCCACCACCAAAATTGGCAGGCAGGGCATCGTCTGTATTTTGGGTACAGGGTCTAACTGTAGCTATTATGATGGACACCAACTGATTCAAAAAGTGACCTCTCTAGGGTATATTTTGATGGATGACGGCAGCGGAAATTTCTTCGGAAGAAAGCTGTTGCGCGATTATTACTTTCACAAGATGCCACAGGATTTGGGTATCAAGTTCGCCAAGGAATATGATTTGGATGCGGACGTGATCAAGGAGCATTTGTACAAGCAGCCCAACCCGAACACCTATTTGGCAACCTTTGCCCGTTTTATCATTGAGAACAAGGAACATCCTTATTGTAAGGGTGTTATCGAAAAAGGACTGCAACAGTTCGTGAACAACTACATCATGCAGTTCGAGTTGGCCACCAAGGTCCCCATCAGTTTTGTGGGGAGTATCGCCCATTTTTTACAGGACGAGCTCGAAGCTTGCCTGGAACGCAATGATTTGATTTTGGGTGTCATCCGAAGAAGGCCCATAGAAGGCCTCGTGGAGTTCCATAAAGAGACTATTTAACGGCAATCATAGAAATCTCCACATTCACGAACTTTGGAAGGTTGGCAACCTCCACGGTTTCCCTGGCTGGTGCCGTCTCGGTATCAAAATAAGTACCATATACCTCATTGATCTGTGCAAATTGGTGCATGTCCTTGATGAAGATGGTGGATTTGACCACGTGCTCAAAAGTCATCCCCGCTTCTTCCAAAATGGCCTTAAGATTTTCCATGGACTGCTTAGTTTCCTTTTTGATGTCCCCTTCCACAAGTTCTCCGGTGGATGGATCAATTGGAATTTGCCCAGAAATATATAGTGTGTCCTTGATCAAGGTAGCTTGGTTATAGGGGCCAATAGGAGCAGGTGCTTTGGAAGTATTGATGATTTTTTTCATGTGTTCAAGGTTTCTAGGTTATGGATTCAAGGTATGTAAAAATATTATCGGTTGCTAAATGGCTGGCTTCTGTTTTCCCATTTAAGGTCGCTGAGGATGGAGCTTTTGATCCCGATGAAGAAATACCATCTTTCATACCTTCCGAAGGGAGTCCAGTCAAAACTCAGCTTAAAACTTCCCAAGTCCCGTTTAAAGGCAAATCGGGTATCGGCAAATCCCTTGTTTTTGAGGTCATATCCGGAGTTGAAGCCGACCTCCCATTTAGGGGAAAGCTGAATGTTTCCTGAAAACATGAGGGAGTGGTTAGTAATTTCGCCCTGTCTGTTACTATTGTTGTAGGTAGCTACATAAGTAAAACGGGCATCCCATGGTAATTTGGTATTGTATAGCGGTATATCCTCATTGTCCAACTCCCTTTCATTGCCAAAGTGTCGGTCACCGGTTTGAGCACCTTCCAGTTCAAATGGGTTAGCGCCATAATCAGTATTTTGCTGATTATTTTTATCATCTTTCTTTTTGGTACCGCCTTTTTGGAACATCTCACTATTCAACGAAAACCCGGTATTTATTCTGGCGGAGGTCAAGCGGGCCAGCCCCCCCCCATTTTTTATATTCAGGGTATTGATCCTTCTTCCACTATTATCAATGGCATAGGGATCGAAGGTTGCCGCAAAATTGATGGGTACGTTCTTAATGATCTCTGTGGCTCCACTCAAGCTCACTGGGCTTAATTTTAAGGAATCCGCTTCAAAATTATAGCTGGTGGAAAGGGTTAAGTTGCTAAGGATACTGACTTTTTTGGGCTCCGTAGCTGTCGAGTCCTTGTCCCGGACCTTGGCTTCCAAAGTATTCTGAAGGCTGAAACTGACCGAACTCCCACGCGATAGGGAAGGTCTTCCGTATAGACTTGTTTCAAAAGGAGTGTATTGTACATCTTCGCCATCACCATCCACATAGGTATCATAAAATTGTTCAAACGATGGTGCATAGCTATAGCTGATGGAAGGTCGCATGACATGTCGCAACGCTTGTATTTTTTTGCCCTCCCCAAAATTCCAAGTACCGTAAAGCGTGGTTCCGATACTGGTGCCCAAACTATATCGGTTAAAGCGGTCAAAACCGGGTATGGTGTCAGTCACTACTTCTTCTTCGGCCGCATCGTACTGCCTACGGATGGTTTCCAAAGTCCAAATATCCTCATAGGTGCCACTAAGGCTTACGCTAAAATATTTGGCCACCTTAAAGTTGGTGGCAATGGGCAACCTATGCCTGGCCCCGATCTTGGCCTCATCGAACATTTTACTGGTAAAGAAATCTTCCTCTGTAGTAGTGATGCTGTTCTGTGCGTTCACATCATACTGAAAGTTGATGTTCTCGAAAATTCCTTTTTTCACCTCGTCCCTTTTTACGAACGGATAAATACGTTCCATACTGGCCTGAAAAGTAGGAAGGGACATATTGATGATCTGTGTCCTGGAGTTTTGGGTATGGCTCAAGGTCAAACTGGTATTCACGGAAGGGTACGCCGGAAAAGTCTTGGAATAACTGATGGATGAGGCAAAGGTGTTCGTTTGCGAATTGTTACGATTTACCTGGTTCAGTGAGTTATTGTAATATTGGCTGCTACCAAGGTTTACCGAAGCAGAAAACCGCGAGTTTGGACTGGCTTTCGTATCCTGGGTGTGGGATATCCGAATATTATAATTACTTGTTCTGCTATAATCACTAAAACCTTTTTGACTTCGTATAAGGTTTTCATAACTGATTCTGATATTACCCTTGAACTTATACCTTTTAGTATAGATGGATTGCCCGATAAACCCATAACTGCCATTGGTATAATAGTCTCCCGTCACACTAAGATCCACATAATCACTAATGGGTAGATAATATCCACCGTTCTGGATAAAATAACCACGATTGGGATCGTTACCAAAGGTAGGGAAGAGAAGCCCTGGAGCTCTACCTTGGGTTAAGGGAAAATAGGCAAAAGGCAAGGCAACAGGCGTTGGGACATCCACAATGTACATGTTGCTGAAACCTGCAATGATTTTTTTCTTGGGCACGAACTTGGCCTTCCGTACCCTAATATAATAATCGGGATCTATGGTGTCCTTTGATGTGGTCAGTTTGCCCTCACTCAAAAAATATACAGAGTCATTCTCCTTTTTGGTCACTTGGGCATATACCTTCATGGCATCGCTGCCCAATTGACCCAATCCAGCTTGTTGTTCGGTCCTTGAATTCCATATTATGGCCTTTTGGGTGTCAAAATTAAATCGGATGGAATCCGGTCGTACCTCATTGTCTCCTTGCTTAAAATAAGGTAATTGGGAATAATTGCCCAAGGAGTCCTTCATCCGCCCGGCATAGACTTCATTTTTAACATAGTCCATTACGATTACCCCCGCTTTCAGTTCGGTATCCTGATAGTATATTTCCGCTTCATCGTACAGATAAATTTTATTGTCCTTTTGGCTGAGTTTGACATAATCCTTCGCCTTGTACTTGATCTTATCCAACAATAAAGGTTGTTTTTTGGGGACTGTATCAACTTCAATAGTGTCGGTCGCCGTTGTTTTATCGAAGATGTTGGTCTTAAGAATAGGGGCCTGGATAGTATCCCTTGCCGCTTTGATGGGCAAAGGTGTAATCTGGTCTTCCTGAGCACTTAAGGTCGCATTGCCACATAGAAGAACAAATAGGAAAACTAGAAGATGTTTATTTGCTTGCAACGTGATAAATCCTATTTTTGTGCTAGTTTGGCCCAGTTTTTGGCCCCAAACTTACATATATTTTTTGGTCTACTTATGTGGGATTACCATATTTTTAACCAATACAGAGCACTATAATCAAGCAGTTCTTATGAATAAAAGTCGGTCAGCATTTTTAGTTTTTCTTCTCTTTGTCCTACCGTTGACATCTTTTACAAAAAATGAAACTAAGGTGCCACCGAAAAATAAGTTCGTGGTTGTATTGGATGCTGGACATGGCGGCCATGATCCCGGAAACCTAGGAAATGGATATTTGGAGAAGGATATCGCCTTGGCCATTGTTCTCAAGGCCGGGGAAGAATTGGAGAAAGACCCAAGCATCAAAGTGGTATATACCCGGGATGATGACACCTTTGTTGATCTGTTCGTTCGTGGACAGATTGCCAATCAGGCCAATGCCGATCTATTTGTTTCGGTACACTGCGATTCCCACAATTCGGATGCCAATGGGGCTGGGACTTTTGTTTTGGGATTACACGCCAACCGACAAAATTTTGAGGTGGCCAAAAAAGAGAACTCCGTTATTTATTTGGAGGATGACTATGCCACCCGCTATGCCGAGTACGATATCAACTCCCCTGAATCCATTATTGGGTTGACCATTATGCAGGAAGAATTTTTGGAACAGAGCATCCAGTTGGGCAAAAAATTGCAGGATAATTTCACCAGCAGGCTCCATAGAAAAGATAGAAAGGTAAAGCAAGCCGGTTTTATTGTATTACACCAAACCTTTATGCCCAGTGTATTGATAGAAACCGGGTTCTTGACCAATAAAAGCGAAGGCAGTTATCTGAATTCCAAAAAAGGCCAACAAGAAATGGGCAAGGCAATTGCGGATGCCGTTTTAGCGTATAAGGAAGAAGTGGGTAGCGGTACGGTGGCAAGTACCCCGAGCCCAAAGGTAGAGGATACAGAAGTTGCCGTGAATGTTCCCGAAGAGACCAAGAAAAATGAAACCCCTATCAAAGAGGAACCCAAGGCAACACCACTAAAAGAGGAAACAAAAACCGAAACGCAAGTGGTGTCCCAGCCCGCTAGTTCAGGAATTGAATACAAGGTACAGATTATGGCAAGTGCCAAAAACATTCCATTGAAGAGTGAAAACTTTAATGGATTGGACCAAATGACCAAGGAGCCCTACAAAAATCTGTTCCGATATATGTATGGTAATGCTAACACATATGACGAGGCCAAAAAGCTCAAGGCCAATGCAGATGCCAAGGGCTACACCACCTCGTACATCGTTGCCTATAAAAATGGAAACAGGGTACCATTGACAGATGCTTTGAAGTAGCAATCAGATCAGTGGTCGTCCTTGTAAAAAATATTCCTAATTTTGTTTAAACCGTAAACCGAATCTTTTGAAACTATCCAGGGAAATCAAGACCGGGATTATCATAGTCGCTGGAATCGTGGCCTTTATCTTTGGGCTGAGCTACTTAAAATCCTCACCACTTTTTGATAACAACAAAACATTTTATGCCATATATGATAATGTAGGCGGATTGCAACCTGGTACCCAGGTATCCATCAATGGCTACAACGTCGGCAATGTGACCAGTATCAAGTTTAAGGATGGTTCCGGCAAATTGCTGGTGACCCTTTCCGTGAGCAATGAATTTGATTTTTCTGAAAATAGCATCGCCGAATTGTTCGATACGGGAATCATTGGAGGAAAAGGGGTACAGATCGTACCAATATTCGACCAAGCACCAATGGCCAAATCCGGGGACACCCTGCAATCTAAAATAAAACCGGGTATCACGGAACTGGTACAGCAGAAATTGACACCCTTGCAAATGAAGGTGGAAGGGGCCGTTTCCAATGCCGATTCCCTTTTGATGAACGTGAATGAAATTTTGGACGACCCCACCAAAAAACAGCTTCAGGAAACCATAGTTTCGTTGAATGCCTTGGTAAAGTCCTTTAAAGGAAGCGCCGATAATTTAAATGTGTTGCTGGCCAACAACAAAATGCAATTGGACAGCTCCCTGAAAAATGTGAACCGTATCACCTCCAATTTCTCCAAACTTTCAGATTCTTTGGTCAATGCTGATTTGGGTGCAACCCTTGCAGAGTTCCAAGGTACCGTTAGCAAACTCAATGGCATTTTGGCCAAAATCGAAGAAGGGGAAGGCTCCTTGGGTAAATTGCACAAAGACGACGCCCTGTATAATAATTTGGCAGCGGCTTCAAGGGAATTGGACTTGTTGCTACAGGACTTCAGGCTAAACCCCAAACGTTACGTAAATGTTTCCGTTTTTGGGAAAAAACAGAAGGAATATACCCTTCCTGAAAATGACCCGGCCGAACAAAAAGAAAATCAGTAGATGGAATACGTGCCTAACATACTCTTTGCCATAGCCCTCATTGTGGGCGTGGCCTACTTTACCCGAAATGTAAAAAAGCTCTCCAGGAACATCAAATTGGGGAAAGATGTGGATGTGAGCGACAACAAATCCCAGCGTTGGCAAAACATGGCACGGATTGCTTTGGGACAGACCAAAATGGTGGTGCGACCCGTGGCTGGCATCATGCACATCTTCGTTTATGTAGGGTTCATCATTATCAATATAGAGGTGCTTGAGATTATCTTGGATGGTTTGTTCGGTACCCACAGATTGTTTTCTTCCTTGGGTTCGGTATACAATTTTTTGATAGGCTCGTTTGAAATTTTAGCTTTCTTGGTCATTGTGGCCGTGGTGGTTTTTTGGATACGAAGAAATGTTATCCGCTTGCAACGATTCATCAAACCGGAAATGAAAGGCTGGCCCAAAAAGGATGGGAACATGATCCTGTATATCGAATTTGTGTTGATGACGCTCTTTTTGACCATGAACGCCGCAGATTCCCAATTACAGCAATTGGGGGCGGAGCATTATGTGCAGGCAGGTTCGTTTCCCATCAGTCAATTTTTGACCCCTTTATTGAGTAGAATGTCCGAATCCGGATTGATGATGGTGGAGCGCACGGCATGGTGGTTACACATCTTGGGCATTTTAGTTTTTTTGAACTATTTGTACTATTCCAAACACCTCCATATTCTTTTGGCCTTCCCGAATACGTATTTTGGAAAAGTTAAGCCGAAGGGGCAGCTAGACAATCTGCAATCCGTGACCAATGAGGTCAAGTTGATGATGGATCCCAATGCGGACCCCTTTGCTGCACCTACTACCACAGATGTTGCAGCAGTACCGGAGAAATTTGGGGCCTCGGATGTGATGGATTTGAACTGGGTACAATTGTTGAATGCCTATACCTGCACGGAATGTGGACGTTGCACCTCGGAATGCCCTGCCAACCAGACTGGTAAAAAACTGTCCCCTAGAAAAATCATGATGGACACCCGAGACCGTTTGGAGGAAGTGGGCAAGAACATGGATGCCAACAAGGGTGAATTTGTACCGGACGGCAAACAACTGTTGGATGATTACATCAGCAGGGAAGAGCTTTGGGCGTGTACCACATGCAACGCTTGTGTACAGGCATGCCCCGTGAGCATTGATCCTTTGTCCATTATTGTGGAAATGCGTAGGTATTTGGTCATGGAACAGTCCGCTGCACCAATGGAATTGAACAACATGATGTCCAACATAGAAAACAATGGTGCACCTTGGCCATACAACCAAATGGATCGCTTAAACTGGGTAAACGAATAAATCGAGCACTATGGGTGAACAATTGAAGGTGAAAACCATGCAGGAGTTTATGGCAGAAGGCAAACAACCTGAAATTTTATTTTGGGTAGGTTCGGCCGGAAGTTATGATGATAGGGCCAAAAAAATATCCAGGGCTTTCGTAAAGTTGTTGAACCAAGCCAATGTTGACTTTGCTGTGTTAGGTCAGGAGGAAAGCTCAACAGGTGATGTGGCCAAAAGGACGGGCAATGAGTTTTTGTTCCAAATGCAGGCCATGATGAACATTGAACTGTTGAATGGTTATGAAATCAAGCGGATTGTAACCTGTGATCCACATTCCTTCAATACCCTAAAAAATGAATACCCAGGGTTAGGGGGCACCTATGATGTAATGCACCATACCCAATTTTTGAAAGAACTCTTGGATCAAGGCCGTCTGACCTTACAAGGGGAAACATACAAAGGTAAGCGCATCACCTTTCACGATCCCTGTTATTTGGGTCGGGCCAATACAGTATATGAGGCTCCAAGGGAAGTACTTGCCAAAACCAATGCGGAACTGGTAGAAATGAAACGCCATAAGACCACCGCGTTGTGTTGTGGTGCAGGCGGGGGACAAATGTTCAAGGAACCCGAAAAGGGAGATATGGACATCAATGTTCTACGTACCAAAGACGCCTTGGAAACCAATCCCAATATCATAGCAACAGGTTGCCCCTATTGCAATACCATGATGACGGACGGTATCAAGGCACATGAAAAAGAAGATAGTGTTACGGTCTTAGACGTAGCCGAACTATTAGCAAACTCCATTTGATATGTTGGTAGAGTTTAACGAATTGCCCGATCATTCCCGAATTTGGATCTATCAATCCAACAGAAGCTTTACGGAATCAGAATTGCAGGATATCCAACAAAGCGTATCGGAATTTTTAAAGCAATGGACCGCCCATGGTAGCGACCTGCATGCTGGATTTGAAATCAAATACAACAGGTTCATCATCATTGGATTGGACCAGACCAATGCCAGTGCTTCGGGTTGCTCCATCGATGCATCCGTTCATTTCATGCAAACGCTGGAACAGAAATTCCAAGTGGAACTCATGGACCGGATGAACGTTTCCTTCAAACAAGGGGAATACATCGCCTATAAACCCCTGACGGATTTCAAGAAAATGGCAAAGGACAAAGCAGTGTCCGCCAACACCATCGTTTTTAATAATTTGGTGGCCACCAAACAGGAGTATTTGGAAAATTGGGAAGTGCCCGCTAGTGAAAGTTGGCATTCCAGATTTGTTTAGGGAGTTCTTAAATTATCTTAATTTCTGTGCATTCCTCGACCAAATGCAATATTTTTATCAGCAATAAGTTCATGTCTTAGACAAGGTATTTATGCGGATAAACCTCTACTTTCCCCTATTCCTATTCATTTGTATTCCAGTTTTTGGCCAAATAGATCCATTGGTTACCAAGGATTCCATGGCCCAACATACTTGGGTGGAAAGCCAATACAATGCCATGTCCCTGCAAGAACGGGTAGGGCAGTTGTTCATGGTCAGTATTGCTTCCAATCAGGATAAAGCTGCTACGGATAGAATCAAGAACCTGGTGAAGCAAGAAGGTATCGGTGGGGTAATATTCTCAAGTGGAACACCAACTGCCCAAGCTAAATTGACCAATGCCTATCAATCCGAGTCCAAGGTTCCCTTGCTTATCGGAACCGATGCGGAATGGGGCATGGCCATGCGACTCGACTCCACCTATGCCTTTCCATGGAATATGACCCTCGGGGCTATTCAGGATAGTACGATTGTGGAAAAGGTGGGGCATCAAATTGGAAAACACGCCAAGCGATTAGGGGTGCATATCAATTTTGCTCCTGATCTGGATGTGAACAACAATCCGCGAAATCCCATCATTGGAAATCGTTCTTTTGGAGAAGACCCGAAAAATGTAGCTCAAAAAGGAATAGCCTTCCTAAAAGGAATGGAAGCCGCTGGGGTGTTGTCCTGCGGAAAACATTTCCCTGGCCATGGCGATACCGAAACGGATTCCCACAAAGCCTTACCCATTATTGATTCTTTTAAGGAAGAACTGGATTCCATCGAACTCTTTCCCTTTAAAAGAGCCATGGAAAATGGTTTAAGTTCAGTAATGATTGCCCATTTGGATGTTCCAGCCTTGGAGAGTAGGGAAGGACACCCTTCCACCTTGTCCAAAGTCATTGTCACGGATTTATTACAGAACGAATTGGGTTTCCAGGGGTTGATTTTCACCGATGCCCTGAACATGAAGGCTGTTTCTCAATTTGCTCCCGATGGGGAAGTGGAATTGCAGGCTTTTTTGGCCGGTAACGATGTGCTCCTGATGCCCGAAGATGTGGATAAGGCCAAAGGAAAGTTGATGGAGGCCTACAACAAGGGAGTCATCTCTGAGGAACGGTTGGCCCTTTCCGTAAAGAAAATATTGAAAGCGAAGTACAAGGTAGGGTTGAACGATTATCACCCCGTACCTCTGGAAAACCTATACGAGGACCTGAATTCCATTGAAAACGACGTGCTTTACGAAGAGGCCATAGAAGGAGCCATCACGGTGGCCAAAAATAATTTTTCATTGATGCCCATCAAGAAACTGGATAACAAGAAAATTGCCTACGTACATTTTGGTGATGATTCCGGTTCCGTTTTTTTGAAATCATTGAACAAATATTTCAAGGTTACGGAAATTGATGCCAAAAGTATCTCAGAATACAAAACGGAACTTGCAAACTACAACTTGGTCATCATCGGTTTTCATAAGAGTAATGCCAGCCCATGGAAGGGATATAAGTTTTCTCAGAACGAGTTATATTGGCTGGAAGAAATATCGCACTTAAGGACCAGCAACACTATTCTTACCCTTTTCACCAAACCCTATGCGCTTTTGGATGTACCCAATTTGGATGCTATGGATGGCGTGGTGGTAGCCTATCAAAATAGTGACATTGCCCAAGAAAATGCCGCAGAAGTGATTTTCGGCGCCATCGGAACCACAGGTAAATTACCCGTTTCCGCCCATACTGAATTACCTGTGGGTACCGGATTGGAAATGAAATCGATTCAAAGGTTGGGATACAGCATACCGGAACGGGTAGGGATGAGTTCGGAAGGGTTGGCCATGGTGGATACGTTGGTGCAGCACGGCATTGATTCGTTGATGTATCCTGGCGCCCAGGTTTTGGTGGCCAGAAGAGGGAAGGTCATCTATGACAAAAATTTTGGTAAACCTACCTATGATTCCGAAGAGCATATTACCTCCGAATCTATTTATGACCTGGCATCGTTGACCAAGATTTTGAGCACCCTGCCCATGATCATGAAGATGGAAGAAGAGGGGAAGATTGCCCTAAATGACACTTTTAAGGATTTGATACCGGAATATGCGGACACAGAGCTCAAGGATGTAACGGTTTTAAAGGCACTGTCCCATTATGGCAGATTACCTTCTTGGATTGCTTTTTATCTGGATACCCTGACCAAGGATAGAAAGCCTTCAACAGAATTTTACAGGAACAATCCATCAGAGGCATTTCCGTATAAAGTGGCCGATCATTTGTACCTCACGCGGTCTTACAAGGATTCCATATACAACAGGATTGGAAGACAGACTTTAAAGTCTAATCGCTACCGGTACAGTGATGTGGGATATTACATTTTCAAGGAATATATTGAGAAGACCTATCAACGGCCCATTGATGAATTGGTCGACGAGTTTTTCTATAAACCGATGGGGCTTCAGCGGACTACTTTCAATCCCTTGAAAAAATTTCAGGTGGATGAGATAGTTCCCACCGAAGAGGACGACTATTTCAGATATCAGCGGATACAGGGTTATGTGCATGACATGGGAGCGGCCATGCTGGGTGGTGTTGGGGGACATGCAGGACTTTTCAGTACAGCCAATGAAGTGGCAATAATTATGCAGATGTACCTGCAGGGTGGATATTACGGTGGTGAACAGTTTTTGAACGAACGGACCATTAAAAAATTCAACACTTGCTATTTCTGCAATAAAAATGTACGAAGGGGAGTGGGTTTTGACAAGCCCCAATTGGAGGAAAAAGGACCGACCTGTGGATGTGTTTCGAGCAAGAGCTTTGGCCATAGTGGTTTTACGGGAACTTATACATGGGCCGATCCAGATGCCGAGATTGTATACGTGTTTTTGTCGAACAGGACGTATCCGTCTGCTGCCAATAACTTGTTGGTCAGTTCAGCATTGCGGACACGGATACAACAGGTTATTTATGATTCCATTATTAACTAGGCACGGATTATTGCCTTAGATTTGTTTTTATGAAAATTGCGATTGTTTGTTACCCGACTTTTGGTGGTAGTGGAGTGGTGGCCACGGAATTGGGAATTGCCCTTGCAGAGAGAGGCCATGAAGTCCATTTTGTGACTTATAGACAGCCGGTGCGCTTGGAACTCTTGGGAAACAACATCCATTTTCATGAAGTGCATGTGCCTGAATATCCACTTTTTCATTACCAGCCCTATGAGTTGGCACTCTCGAGCAAATTGGTGGATACCATTAAAATGTACGATATAGAACTGTTGCACGTACATTATGCCATTCCACATGCCTATGCAGGCTATATGGCCAAGAAAATGCTTCAGGAATCTGGCATTTTCATCCCCATGATCACTACGCTTCACGGTACCGATATCACCTTGGTGGGCAAGCACCCATTTTACAAACCAGCTGTTACCTTTAGTATCAATAAATCCGATGTGGTTACTTCCGTATCCGAAGCGTTGAAAAAAGACACGATGGAATTGTTCGATATAGAAAAGGAAATCGAAGTGGTTCCCAATTTTATAGAAATTTCCAAATACCGCCCCGAATACACCGATTGCCAAAGATCCATGATGGCTAGGGAAAATGAACGGATCGTGACCCATATCAGTAATTTTAGAAAGGTGAAGCGGATTCCTGATGTAATCAAAATATTTCACAGGATACAAAAAGCTGTACCTGCCAAATTGATCATGGTAGGTGAGGGACCGGAAAAGGAGAGGGCCGAAAAAATGTGTGAGGACCTTGGATTGAAAGACAAGGTATTGTTTTTGGGCAATAGTAACGAAATTGATAGGATTCTTTGCTTCTCGGACCTGTTTTTGTTGCCTTCGGAATCCGAGAGTTTTGGTCTGGCCGCTTTGGAAGCCATGATCAACAAAGTTGCCATTATTTCTAGTAATACCGGTGGTATTCCAGAGGTCAATATTGATGGGGTCTCCGGGTATTTGGCCGATGTGGGAGATGTGGAGACCATGGCCGCAAAGGCCATTGAAATTTTGAAGGATGATGCCGTTCTGAAGAAATTCAAGGACAATGCGTTCAAGGTGGCCTCCAAGTTTGACATTGTCAACATACTTCCCCTTTACGAGGAAATTTATGAAAAGGCCTACAAATCCCGTTTCAAGAATACCTTTTGATGTGCGATATTTCCTTTTCATAACCTGTATATGTCTACTTTCCTGTAAAGCCCAGAAGGAATCAAAACCAATGGGGCAAGAAATAAAAGATTTGGTTTTGATCGATCAAGATAATTTCAGTACGATAACCGATTATGAGGTTAGGATTATCCAAGACCAAAAATCCCTTCAAAAATTCTATGCCAAGATAAACATGACCCGTAAACCGGGGCTTCCCGTTCCCATGGTGGATTTTTCAAAGGATATGCTGATTTTGGTATGTTTGGGTGAAGAACGAAAGGAGGTTGTTCCAATGCTTTCAAAACTCCAAGAGACCGATACAGGGGTATCTATAGCAGTACAGTTGATTGAAAAAGAAAAAGTTGAACAGATAAGTACCCAACCCATCTATTACCCCTTTTATCTGTTTAAAATGCCGATTATCGATAAAATCTTCGATTTTCAAAAGATTGAAAATTAGAGGTTTAAAAATATTTCTTGCTTCTCATCGAAAATTAACGCACTTGAAAGTTCAAACTTTACCTATTGGTATGGTTGGTATAGCTTTGTTGTCGATAACCTCAAATCGTATATCATGAATATTTCAAAACCTGCAATGGCAGTTTTGTCATTATGTTTTATGTCATCACTTTTTGCCCAAGAAGTGGAGCAACTTACCAAAAAGGACAGTATTGTGCAGAGTTACTGGTTGGTTACCTTGGGAACCAATATAGTAGATGATTCGGGAGACGAATTTGGTGAGCTTTTTGACCTTAGCGAAGGATGGAACATGGTTCCCTATCCCTCAAGGATTAGTGTGGGCCGCTATTTTAAGAATGGACTTGGATTGGAGGCGATTGGGACCTACAACAAATACAAGGAAGGGAAGATTGTTGACAATGTGGTAAATCCTGAAGATATAGATTACTTTGGGTTGGACTTTAGGGTCAGTTATGATTTGAACATGATCCTTGGTGAGACAGGTTTTTTTGATCCCTACATTGGTATCGGTGCAGGGTATACAGATGCGAACAACCAGGGAAGAGGTACGTACAACGCAGTAATTGGTTTCAGAACATGGTTTTCCGACCACTGGGGGCTTGATTTTAGCTCTACGGGAAAATGGGCCATGAGCACAGAAAATGGCACGAATCATATTCAACATGCTATGGGTGTAGCTTATCGTTTTGAGGTAGAGAAAGGACTATCACGCAAAGGGGAGGAGAAACTGGCCTTATTGCAAGAAATGGAAAAAGAACAACAAAAGGTGCGGGATTCCATCGCGAAAGCAGAGGAGGAGGCACGTTTGTTGGCCGAACGACTACAAGGGGAAAAAGAAGCCGCTGAATTGGCTGCTGCAGAAAAAGCAAAGAAAGATGCCGAAGATGCAAGAAGGGCAACTTTGCAGAGCAAGATCAACGATTTGGGGAATGTGTATTTCAAATTGAATTCATCTTATCTAACTACCCGTGATAAGGAATTGTTAGATCAGTTGGTTGCCATTATGGAAAGTGAACCTAATTTGAACATCAAGATTACGGCCCACACCGATTCAAGGGGAACCAAGGAATACAATCAGTGGCTATCCGAGAGAAGGGCGCAAAGGACGGTGGAATATGTGGTGTCCAAAGGTATTTCCCAAGATAGGATAAACCATGAGGCCTTCGGAGAGACCCAATTGGTCAACGAATGTGGAGATGGGGTTTATTGTACCGAAGAAAAGCATAGCAAGAACAGAAGATCCGAGTTTGAGGTGAAATTTGACTGAAACAATTTAGATGGATACATAAAAAAGGGTGTTTTTTACGCCCTTTTTTATTTTCAATTCTTATTTTTTAAAAAGAAGACAAAAGAAAAATTGTACAAATAAGTTGAATAGAAACATCGCGAAATATTTCGCTGGCCAAGTTGTGTGAATAGCGAAAGGGTAAAAATAAATTTCTACCTATTTAAAATCCTCGGTTATTTTTTTATAGTTGATTTTGCCATTATTGGTAAGTGGCATTTCTTCAATTTGTTGGATTTTGATTGAAGTCTGATGAATCTTGAATTTATCAAAAAGCCCTGATTTTATCTGCTCATCTTTAATATGCCCTTCACAATGGGAAATCAGGATAAATTTGTCCTCAATACCCACGCAGGCCACTAAGGCAATATTTAGGGAGGATTTTAAATATCGCTCAATTTCATCAAGATTAACACGGTTTCCAAAAATTTTGACAAATCTTTTGAGTCGGCCTTTTATATAATAAAAACCATCTTCATCACGTTCGGCTAGATCACCTGTCCGCAAAAATTCAATGTGTTCCCATTTGTTGAGATCCATTCTTTTCTCACTATAACCTCCAAATACGTTGGGCCCTTTATAGAGCAACTCACCGGTTTCTTTATCCAAACTAAGCCGACCATTTTCTATGGGAATTCCGATCGAAGTTATTTTATCCTCAAGTAAATGAGGGGGTACATAGGATATTCTGGCAGTAGCTTCGGTTTGTCCATACATTACATAAAAATGAATGTGATGTTCAAGACAATAGGTATTGAATTCCTTTTTAATATTTTGACTTAAATTTCCACCTGCCTGGGTAATATACCGTAGCTGTGGGTGTTCTTTCTTTAAAAATCCAATTCTACGGAGCATTTCATAGATATATGGTACTCCTGCAATGGAAGTAAAACCAAAAGATTCCATTTGGTTCCAAAATTCTTTTTGCAAAATATCAGGTAAACCACATACTATTGTCCCACCATTGATTGCATTGGAATGCAGGACAGATAGGCCATAAGAATAATACAGAGGGAGGTTTAATGGGGTAACATCGTCTTTGATTATCGGCAAATAGTTACAGATGGACCTTGCATTTTGTAATAAGTTCTCTTCCGATAACTTCACAAATTTTGGAGAGCCTGTTGTGCCGGAAGTTGAAAGTAATACCTTGCAATTTGAATGCACCGTGGTAGGAGTGTGGTCACCAATAAAAATACTTGTCTGAAAAGCGTCCGACGGAACCGTTTTGCTTTCAAAGCCATCGATATGGTCCCTCTTACAATCAAAAATGATGGTAGGACGATATTCCGATTCCAGATTTTCCTTTAGGGAAGTATCCAATGATTCACTGAGCAGTACAGTTGCATGGTCGGTGTCCAGAAAACTTAAATATATTGAAGTGGACCGAATGTCGTTGCCTAAATAAAGAAAGACCAGTTTTTTTCCATCCAATTTCGGAATGGACAGTAGCAACTCTTGCAAATGATAGGTTTTGCCAGTGGTCGCATCCAAGAAAATGGAATGCACATTCTTTTTCATTTGCTCCAAGAGACTCTCCATATCAATTGTTTTATGGACTGTTCAAAGATTATATTTTCCGAGGATTTCCTTTGATTTTGAAAAACTGTTGAGTTCCAAAACCTCATCGGAATCAATTTCTATTTGAAAGGTATTTTCAATTTCACTGATCAAAATCATATGGGTAATGGAATCCCATTGCGGTATTCCTTGGTATTTCAAATTGTCATCAACGGATGATTTTGGAATTTCCAAAGCATTGGAAAAAGCTTCTATGAGCAGTTCTATATTTTTTTGTTCCATTATATAGGGTTAATGTTTTAAAGCATTCTACGTGCCGGTACCCCAAAATAAGTACCAGGTTCCACAATATCTTTTATGATTACTGAACCTACACCTAAATTAGTGTTGTCCACTATATTCAATCTGGGGGAGACCGTGGCCTTGGTTCCCATGAAAATATTATTTCCAATTACAGATCCACCACCAATATCCACATGTGGCATTATGGAGTTGTTTTTCCCTATGATGGAATCATGACCAACAATGGTATCTAAATTGATCAAACAAAATTCTCCCAATGTCACATTTGAGCCAATTTTGGCCCCGGGACATATTATACAACCTTCTTGCAAAGTTACGTTCTTGCCGATCAATGCCCCTTCGGCAACAAAGGTGAAAAATTTAACTGAGCCACGAAGCATCTCCGCAATTTTGATCTTTGTTTTGATATCTGCAATGGCAAGCAAAACCATATCGTTCTTCTGAAAATTGAAATTATCCACGCTGCCAAGAACCTCATAGCTGGAGCCCATACCTTCAAGGGCATTGGGGTTGTCATCAATATAACCCTTAAGTTTCCAATTTATTTTTTGATCCGGCACCAGTTCAAGATAGCTTTCGAGCTGTCTCCCAAAACCACCAGCACCAATGATATAAAGGTTGTTAAAATCCATACAAATTGCTGTTTTGTCAATGATTTAGAGCTTCACAAACAAAAGGTCACTCTAAAAGGAATGCAAGATAACCAAGTTTTTGCTTTAAACACTTCCTGTGAAACGTTCCATGGTAACTTCTGCCGAGGCAGAGATACCTTCTGATTTAACAACTTTTAAAAAGGTTAACCATAAAATTTTAAGATCTAATTTTAAGGATAAATTGTCCACGTACCAGATGTCCAGTTCAAATTTACGCTCCCAGGATATGGCATTTCTACCATTGACTTGTGCCCAACCGGTAATTCCTGGCCTCACCTCGTGTCGTCTTGCCTGTTCTGTGGTATACAATTCTAAATAGTCCACCAATAGGGGACGGGGGCCAATAAGACTCATATCCCCCTTCAAGACATTAATAAGCTGAGGAATTTCATCCAAGGAGGATTTACGCACCAAGTTTCCAACTCTGGTTATCCGATCTTTATTGGGTAGAAGGTTGCCTTGGTCATCCGTTTTATCGTTCATTGTTTTGAACTTGATGATCTTGAATATTTTGCCGTTTTTACCTGGACGATTTTGATAAAAAAATGGTTTACCATGATTGGCCACAAAAAGTAGGACGATCAATAAAATAAGAAGGGGCAATGCCAGTACTAAAAAAGTGAAGGCTACAATTGCGTCAAAACATCTTTTCAAAAGACGGGCGTACATATGTTCGATTTTGGTTAGCTGACTTTGCAAAATTGAGTCAACATCATTTGGTAAGAAAAGATTTTAGACCAATTTTCCATTAATGAGGTCAAGATGCAATATTTGCAAATTTAATCTGAAGGAAGATGGAATTTAAAATTTTATCGACGGTCCTTTATAAAGTGAACGTTAAATTTTCCAACTTTGATTTCTCAACAAGTATATTTCTCGTAATTTTTCTTTTTTTGGAAATAAGTGTCGGAATTTCATCCACATAGTCAATTGAAACTTGGGCATTGTTTCCGATGTAGGATTTGAAAAGCGCCATCAATTCATTTTCTCTGGCAAAAGTGCCGGAAACATTTATTTTCACGGTATAGTGTATTTTACCGGTTTGAATAAACTGTATTTGTTTCAGCTCTGGAAACTCGGGAACAATGCTCATAAATTTAAAGGGACTAACCATTTTACCCTCGGTATTGAACAAAATATCACTTTGTCGACCTTCGACCGAACAAAGCACCGGGAACCGTTGATTTGGCTTAATATCAATGGCGCCAATATCACCAGTATCGTATCGTATCATTGGGGTTGCATGGTTGAATAGATCCGTGATCACTATTCTTCCCAATCCCCCATTTTTTACGGGTTCATTCGAATTGAAATCAAGGATTTCAACAATATAACTGGCCCAATTTATTATGAAGTAATGACTGTCAATGGATTGTTGGGCAATAATCCCATTTTCTGTGTTTGAATATCTGGATACCATTGGTGAACCGAAGTAATGCCACATTTTACTGCGGACATGATCGCTCAAATTTTCGGAAATGCCAATAATCGAATTGATATTACAGTCTAGCGGTTTGGAATTCTGGGCTTCAAGATAATTACAAATTTTTTCCATACCTGACGGATAACCCAGCCATCCTTTGGGGGATTTATCTTTTTGCAGCTTCATCAACAGGTTGTGAATTTGCTTGTCCTCCAATTCACAAATGTCCAATTGGACAATATTTTGCAATGCGGCCGAAATCCGACTCTTCTTTAACCGGTCGGTCCATAATCTTAGATATAGTAGTTTTTCACCCAGGGTATAACCGGCCCTTTCTGCAAAAAATAGGGTGTCGGCAGTATTCCTATTCTTCTTTCTTTCATTTTGACATATTTTGAAAGGGGTCCCTGTTGACCCACTAGTGTAAATAAAATAGCATTTTTCATTACGGAGGGTCTTTGGACGGATATCATCAAAATTGTTCCGTATAATTGTTTTATTGATGACGGGAAAATCGTCAAGGGATTTATAATTTTTGAAAGGTTTATAGAAATCACTTTCACTGGTTGCCTTATCGAGAAGCTCCTTCAAATAATTTTGGTTCTTTTCTTTGAGGCTATCAAAGGATTCCAATTCGAATGATGCCCTAATGTCTTTTATATCGCTTTTGATTCCCCCGCCCTTTAGGGCATCCAGAATCCAAAATGAATGATATCGTAACCGATTTAATAAGTTATAGCTCATAGGTAATAATAATTGAGGCCATGTTAGATTTAAGGGCGAATCTATAAATGTATCAATGTTTATGTTGCCATATAATAGGAAACCTAAATTCTAAATATGTCACTTTAAAAAATTATGAAGCTTGATCTAGTGGTTGTCAAAAACCATTATCAAGGACCATACTATTTAAAGATACGTTGACAATTCTATACTGGATGGCTTCCAATGAAAAAAATCTATAAATATAAAACGGGGAGATCAATTTTTAATTGCAGAATATGAGATTTTTCCCCGATTTACATAAAATTGAATTTGAAAGATTCACTCATAGTATTTTTCTGCATTTTATCGATATTTTGAAGCGTATGATCCATTTTGGGTATACCATCATATAACTTTGTTTTAAAGTCAAGTACCTCAACATGTTAAACACCAACCGATAATGAAGCTAAAATTACTATTCTCAACCTTTGTTGTATTATTATCCTATGGGCTCAACGCCCAAAATTTACATACCCAAGCCAATGCTGCCTCTATTGAGAACGAGGCAAATGCAACAACCGGATGGACAGGAACGGCGAACATAACTTCCAGTACTGACAATCCTTTTCAAGGGACCTACGCCATAAGCTCAGTCGCCACTCAAGGCAATTCATCTACTGGTAGGGATATGTCGTACACTTTCAACGCGGTGGTCGGTGAAGTCTACAATATCAGTATTTGGGCAAGACAGGGAAACAATGCGAACAGCCCTGCATTTGCCAATTGGTCTGGATTTGCAGGATTCGCAACAACTACGATAAATTCAGCAAACTGGACGGAATATACATGGACTCTGACGGCAACGAACCCCAATCCTGTGATTGTTGTATACACTTCACCAAGAAGTGGTAGTCAAGCAGGGAACCAGGTTTTCATCGATAATGTTTCGATTACTCCTCCCAATTCTGATACTGAAGCACCAAGTGCCATTACCGATTTGTCTTCGTCCAATATTACTATGTCAGGAGCTTCGCTTTCATGGAGTGCATCCACGGACAATGTTGGGGTTACCAACTATGAGGTTTTCCGGGACGGAGTGAGTGTTGGAAATTCTGGGACTACAACATCCTTCAATGCAACAGGACTTTCACCCAATACTTCTTACAATTTTACGGTATTTGCAGAGGATGCGGCAGGGAATGTCTCAGCGGCAAGTAATGTGGCAACCGTAAATACACTGGCAGATACACAGGCACCAACTTCAGTAACCTCTTTAACTTCCTCTAACATTACCTCTACTGGAACAACCTTGACATGGGCAAGTTCCACGGATAATGTTGGTGTGACGAATTATGAAGTTTTTCAAGATGGGGTCAGTATTGGAAGTACAGGAACCACTACAAATATTAATGTCTCAGGATTGACCCCAAGTACAAGTTATGACTTCACAGTTTTTGCACAAGATGCGGCTGGGAATGTGTCTATTGGTGGAAATACGGAAACAGTGGTTACTTTGGCACCACCCGATACCGAAGCTCCAAGTGCTGTAAATGATTTGGCCTCCTCCAATATCACTGACACCTCAGTTGACCTTTCTTGGAGTGCTTCCTTGGATAATATTGGGGTGACCGGATACCTTGTTTTTCAAGATGGAATTGAAATTGGTAGTACTGGTTCAACCAGTTTTAATGTAACTGGGTTGTCACCTAGCACAAGTTATGACTTTACGGTATTTGCCGAAGATGCTGCAGGTAACACTTCGGTTTCAGGAAATACAGAAAGCGTAACAACCACTGGTACTGTGGACACTGAAGCTCCAAGTGCGGTTATAGACTTGACATCATCCAATACAACATCTACATCCAGTAACCTTTCATGGAGTGTATCTTCCGATAATGTAGGTGTGACCAACTATCAGGTTGTACGAAATGGAATCTTTTTAGCGAATACAGGTACCTCGACAAATTTTAATGTTACCGGGTTGACACCTGATACCACCTATGATTTTACTGTTTTGGCACAGGATGCCGCCGGAAACACTTCTACTGCAGGTAATACCGAGAGTGTAACAACATTGGCGGGATCCGGTGTTGTGGACTATACTTCTGAAAACGCCAACTTGGATACTGTTGATTGGACAGTAAGGGATTTGTTTGCAAACCAGAATGTTGGGATTGGGACAACAAATACGCAAGGTTATAGATTGGCAGTAGCCGGTAATATGATAGCCGAAGGCGTTAAGGTTGAGTTGCAAGGTAACTGGCCCGATTTTGTTTTTGAAGAAAAATTCCAATTGATGGATCTTGAAAAAGTACGCGAGTATATCAAGGAAAATGGACATCTTCCAAATATTCCAAGTGCGGAAAAAATAAAGGAAAATGGTATTGATCTGGGAGATATGGATGCAAAATTGCTCCAAAAAATTGAGGAACTGACACTTTACATCCTTAGACAGCAAAATCAAATAGAGCTATTGCAAAACGATATCAAACAGCTCAAAGGTTCCAATCAATATTAATTGCTCATTCAAAATTAGATTTTAATGTTTTTGATGTTAAAAACTGTATGAATGAACAAAAAACAATGGAATGGGCTAGCATTTTTTTTGAAGGATAAAAGAAAAAAAAACTATCTCAGGATTGTATATGAGTTTTTCTATCTATGGGTATTAAAGAAAGAAATACCATGGTATTATTTTAAGTTTCTATATAGAAAGAACATTTCAAATATTGAAGATTATTTAGGGACCAAAGAAGCGTATAAGGTAAAACATTGCCCAAAATACCATCGGAAGGAATATATAATGGTAATGGACCATAAACTGAGTTTTTCCCTTTTTTGCAAGGAAAATAACATTCCTTCAACGGAATTGATCAGTTATAACTTTAGGACAAATTTCTATTTGAAGGGGAAACTTTACAAAATAAACGACCACAATGAATTGGAAGAATTCTTCAATCAGATTTGGATGATGACCGAAAAAGACAGGTTTTTTGTCAAGCCAATATCGGCATATGGTGGAGCGGGGGCAAGAATATTGGAAAAAAGTCGGATAAAGGTAGGGCTACCTAGTCTGTACGAAGAATTGGTGGGCGGTGATTTTATCCATGAACATATACTATTGCAACATAAGGAAATAGCTCAAATTTATTCTAAAAGTGTGAATACCATTAGATTTGAAACGTTTATTGACGCAAATAGCAACGTACATGTCCTAAGCGCATTTATGAGATTTGGAAGGGGCGATAGTGTTGTGGACAATGCTAGCTCGGGAGGTGTTTATGTTGGAGTGAACATGGATAATGGTACACTGAAGGAAATTGCTTATGAGCAGGCAAATTTTGGTAATGAAGACTATCCAATGCATCCTGATACCCAATTTGTGTTTGGCGGATTTAAAATCCCATTTTTTAAAGAAGCCTGTGAGTTGGTAAAGCTAAGTACGGAATACTTGCCTGATCGATATATTGGGTGGGATGTTGCCATAACCGAAAATGGTCCTGTGATACTTGAGGCAAATCAAGATCCAGGAATTTTTACAAGTGATGTAACATATGGTGGCTATTTGAACCACCCTATTTATAATGAGATTCTAGATGGGGTAAAGGATTGGGTGCCTAATTAATAGTATAAAGTTATTATTTAAATGAAAATTCAAAATAATTCAATAACAAAAAACATGACAAAGTTCCGATTTTCAATAATTGTATGTTTGCTTCTTGGTTCGGTTCCCATGATCTTTTCGCAAAGCATTAGGAAAGGATTTGATGAAATGACGGATTACGAAATTTCAGAGCTTGTCAATGCCTTGTATGAATTGCGAAACGGCCCCGATCTTATGAATGATTTGGCCAATTTTCATGCGGATTTTTTTAATTTCGACAATACTGCCGATCCTACCCGACTGGATTTACATTTTAACTTGCCCCAAGAACCCGAGCGTGAGATATTTTTGGCTTGGCATAGACGAATGATTTTTGAACTTGAACAAGCCATTCAGGAAATAAACCCAGAAATTAGTCTGGGATTTTGGGATTCTTCTATATATCAATCATCATCGGATGCATTGTGGGATGAATCCTTTTTGGGAAGTTTCAATGCCAATTGGTCATTGAATAGGAGCTTCGGTGCAGGAGGACCACTGCCCACACCCACGGATGTGTCCAACTTGATGACAATGACGGATTTTTTTGAGTTTTCCAACGAATTGGAAAGGCGACCTGTGCACAGAGGTGCACACGTATGGACTGGTGGGGCCATGCCAACACCACTGTCACCACGCGACCCTGTTTTCTTCTTCCATCATTCATTTGTTGATAAGGTTTGGCATGATTGGGAGGAAATCCACCATAGCTCCTCTTACATTACTACTTCCATGATCCGATATGACGGAACCTATACCTTTAACGGCGTGACATATCCATCCGTAGACCCAAATGATATAACAGATTCTAGGGTCTATGGGGTTTTTTATGCTGAAAACCAACTGGCTCAGTTGGATAATTATATTGTTAGCAATACCTATAATCCTGAAGAAATATTCTATTATCAATATACCATTGAGGCAGGAAATAATTTTATGGTTCCTTCCGGTACGGTGGCCAGTTTTAAGTCTGTTAACGAAATTAACCTTACCCCAGGTTTTGAAGCTGCACCTGGATCGTCCTTTCAGGCTTCCATTGATATCCAAAATGCGAATACTGGCAAGTTTACCCCACTTTTCGTTAAGAACAGAGAAAGCAAACCATACCCTTATTCTGATAAGTTGTACGAGGAGATTGTTTGGGAGGAAGGTGGTGATTTATTGGATGATAAGCCCATTATTCTTACTGCTGCCCCAAACCCGTTCACAGAGAAGATCACCATCAAACTAAGCAAACGTAAGGATTGTGTTATTGAAGTGTTCAACATGATGGGGATGTTAATAAAGGAAGAAGCGTTCCAAAATACGGATACCATGGTAATAAAGAACCTGTATGGACTGGCCTCGGGTTTTTATGTGATCAAGGTCACCGATGCCAATGGGGAAATTTTAGTGGTAAAGAGAGTGGTGAAAATGTAAGTTTTTTTTACAAAGAAATTAATAAAAAGGGGGCATTTTCGCCCCCTTTTTATGTTTGGTGGTGAACCCTTAATTTTTATTCCCATGATCCATGTGAACACTAGCGGGATCTCGATATTTGCAGCACTCGGGTAAACTGTCGTATACTTCTTGGGGTGCGGTAAAACCTTCAGAGTCATGGCCAACTTCCGCAATGCGTTGTTGAATGTCTTTTATAGTACATTTCCGCTCATCAATTATGGCTTGGAATTCTTTTGTTTCTGGGCTCCATGAAGCAAATTTCACTCCTTTGATCTTGATGGCGGCTTTTTCAATTCGACTCTTGCACATTCCACAATTGCCTTTTACCTCAAAATTCACCGATTTGTTTTTCTCTTGAGCATTTCCAATTCCCATAATCAGTACGGTCATGAATGCCAATACAATTGTTTTCATACATTAAAAGTTAAGTTTTATATCTGAACCCTATAAAATACATGCTTTTCAATACCGGGCCATATAGGATGGTACTATCAAAATAGGGACCAAAAGGATCCGAACTTGAAATAATAGGATTACTTTGTGTAAAATTACCAATATTCTCCCCACCGACATAGCATTCAAACTTATCGGAAAACACTTTTGTTATCTGTGCATTCATCAGCATATAGGAAGGGGAGTGCGATGGCAATCGATATTCCTGCGGATTAGTACTGGTATTGGGCAAACGCTGGCTACCCAGCCAATTCGTGGTAAAATCAAAACGCCACTGCCCTTCACTGACTTTTTTGGTCTCATAGCCCAAGTTGACAAAGAACCGATATTTAGGCTGCAACGGTCTTTCCAAAGTACCACTGGTGTAATCGGTGACAACATCGAAAAATTTATAGGTAGACCTTAAATGCAGGTTTTGAATGACTTCATAATTCCAATCGATTTGTAGACTGTTCGAATAGCTTTTGCCTTCCAGATTGTAAAACCCAATTTCTTGGGGGCTTTCCCAATCCACAACCACTTGGTCCTCGAACTGTGTCCGGTAAAAATCAACGGAAAAATCCATTACCCTGTTCCACAGATAAAGCTTTTGGATGAAACTGACCCCATAGTTCCAGGCTTTTTCAGGACGTAATCCATAATAATTCCCCCCATTTTCCGTAATCGCAATTTGTCGGGAAGAGGCAAATAGCTGTTGGTTTTCGGCAAATATATTGGCTCCTCGTTTGCCCCTGCCAAAGGAAGCCCTAAAACTGGCCTTGTCCCATAGGGAATATCTTAGATGGAATCTTGGGGTAATGAACGTGCCCAGGTTGTTATGCCGGTCTATGCGCAATCCCGATTCAAAACTCAGACCTTCCAAATTATCAAAGGTATACTCGAAAAATGTTCCGATGGAATTATCGTATCGGTTATAGGCCGTACTGTTTACCATTTCCTTGAAACCATCATAAGTTAAACTTAAACCGGTTTTGAACTTATGTTGTGTACTACCGATGATGCTATTGAAAATTAGGTTGGTATAAAAGGATGAATGGTTGATATCGTAAACATTCAAGCCATAATAAGAATCTTGGTCATGTACACTGTATGCGGTTTGTATGCCAAAACTTTGATAGGGTAGGTCAGGAAAAACATAACCGGTTTTAGCAGAAAGGTCCAATCTGTTCGTATTGATGACACTGCCCCAGGAATTGGTAGTTAGTTTGTCCGTATCGGAATCAAAATCATTTTGGCCAATTTCCTTGGTATCGGTCAAGTATTGAACATTGGCATAGCCGACCCAACCATTTTCTGGGTTCATATATTGCCATCGGTTCATGATGTTGATCTGTTTGGCCAATGGAGTATCCAAAAAAGAGTCACCGTTGTTATCAATGTATCCATTTCTAAGATTGGCATGTACATAGAGTCCGGTTCCCAGATTATCCGTAATATTATGGTTATAGCGTGAATTGAATTCGTAGCGTTCATAATTGTTGCCATACATGTTCAAAAAGAACCGTTTGTCTGTCAACGGCTTCATCAGCTCTGTATTGATATGGCCGGAGATACTTTCAAATCCGTTGAGTACACTACCTGCCCCTTTGGTAATCTGTATGCTCTCTATCCATGATCCTGGTGTAAAGGACAATCCAAACACCTGCGAAGCTCCCCGAATTGACGGCATATTTTCCTGTGTGAACAATAAGTAAGGACTGTTCAGTCCCAACATTTGGATTTGTTTGGCCCCAAGAATGGCATCGGAGACGTTTACATCGACGGTGGGATTGGTTTCAAAACTCTCCGAAAGGTTACAACATGCTGCTTTTAACATTTCCCTGCTATCTACAGAAACCACATTCTGAACTTTGAACAAGGATTTTTGAATGGGGGCCACCTCTTTTTCAACAACCACCTCATCCAAAATCACATTGGGGTACAACACAATATTGCTCAAATTGGGCCGGTTTACCGGAATGGTATCCGAACGGTACCCCATTAAGCTAATGATAAGCTTTTTGGAGTCGGCGTTATAAGGGATTTTGAAATTACCCAACGAATCCGACACAGCCCCTTCAGTGCTGGCCAGCCAGTATACATTGGCATAGGGCAGGGGGATGGTTTTGCCCTTGTCATTGTACTCGACCACTTTTCCCATTACCTGGATTTGTGCACTGCCAAAATATGGAATGGCGAATAGGCAAAGAAATAATAGGAATCTCATTTTGTTGAGGCTGTCAATTTTAGGTAAATCTACATGTTTCAAAGTTCATAATCCCATAACACCCACTAATTTAACACCAGATGGTAGTTCATAGATTTTTTTGGGAGTTAACAGAATTTTGGAACCTGTTGTCCTGCTAAATACTACTTTTAATACGAATGTGTTGGAACATGATTTTCACTAATATGGATGTTGTTAGGTTTAGTTGCGCGATACTTTCCATCTTAGGTTTTGTTCAGGGAGTGGATTGTAGTAAGAAACCTGTGATTCATCAAGATGTGACGACACAAATAAGAGTAATAAACCATACAGAACATCGGTTTACCAACATTTCATTGTTTTCAATGGATTTTGGGGATTTAAACCCAATGGATTCAACGGCTTTTAAAGATTTGAAGTACGATGCATTAAAAGATGACCCATTGATTTATTGCGTTTTTGAGGGTAAAAATCTTGGAAGATATATCAATATACCTGAAAAGAATACCCAAAGATTTTCGTATTCAATTGATAGTTTGAGAAATGGAATCCTATATGTAAGTTCAACTATGGATAGAAATAACCCCTAAACATTTAAGATAACAACGGTCGATTTTAAAATTGATTATGCACAAAATTTTAGAACATTTAAGGAAAATCACTTATTGGACATTGGACTTGCTCAAGGGTGGGAAGGTAGCAAGACATTATCGTGAAATAAAATGGGTTTTAAATCATCCCGGGGATACCACAACACAGAGGATTAAAAATAATAATCTTAAAAATATCCTTGAACACGCTGTCAAGACAGTTCCATATTACGGGCATCTTTCCGGTAAGCATATAAAATTGGAAGACTTTCCTATAGTTGACAAACAAGTTGTGCGGGATTGCTCCGGGGATTTTCAGAGCTTGGTTTTTAGGGGAAAACACACCCATCCTGTAACAACAAGTGGTTCAACAGGAAAACCATTTAGGGTGTTGCATGATATGAACAAAAGGGACAGGAATACCGCCGATACCTGTTTTTTTGCCAAACGCGCAGGATATGAGCTAGGATCTAGGTTGTTTTATCTTAGATTATGGGACAAACAGTACCAGAAAAATAAGCTATTGACCAAAATACAAAATATTGCCGCCTATTCTGTGGATGATCTTACCGAAGAAAGAGTAGGGGAGCTGATAAAAGAACTGGAACAAAAAGGTACCAGTAAAAATATTTTGGCTTACACCTCGGCCTTGGGAACCGTTTGCGATTATATAGAAAACCATCTTGGGAGACCTTTGGAACAAAAAATCAATTCCATAATTGCAATTGCCGAAGGTTTGAGTCCAAGGGTTAAGGAAAAAGCTGAAAAGTACTTAGGCAAGACGGTTGTATCCAGATATTCAAATAGCGAGAATGGCATTCTTGCACAACAACGTATTGACGATGAGTCTGGCAGTTTTGAAATTAATTGGGCAAGTTATCATATAGAGTTACTTGATCTAAATGAGGATAAGCCAGTAGGTATTGGGGAATCGGGAAGAATTGTAATCACTGATTTTTTTAATTTTTCTATGCCCCTGATTCGTTATGACACAGGAGATATTGGTATCATGGACCGCTGTGAAAGAACAGGAACCTTGGTCTTTACCAAAATTGAAGGAAGAAAAATGGATATGTTCGTCAATACCCAAGGGCAGTTTATATCCTCACATATCATTCATCATATTTTGCAGTTTGGTGGAATTGATCAATTTCAGTTTGTCATTGAGGAAAATGGGGAATATAGCATTAAACTGAAAGTAACACCCTTTTACGACAAAAACGATGAAAGCGCGATTGAAAGAAAATACCGCGAATACCTAGGGCAGGATGCTGTTATTCGTTTTGAATATGTAAATGATATTCCCCTGCTGGCATCAGGAAAAAGAAAACTTGTGGTCAATAATTTTAAGCCTTCCAAAAGTAAAAGACCTGAGGATTTAAATGTTGTGCAAAAATCAACAATCAAAGACTCCAAATTGGACTTGGTAAAGTAATTTAAAGCATCGATATTTCGATGGTATAAATGTTACTCTTCCAGTTCTTTTGAGATTAGGGAAATCAATTTTTTATTGATAAGTCGTACATCGAATTTTTCTTCCGCATATTGCCTACTACGCACACCCATTTCCTCGATTTTACTTGGGTTTTCCAAGAAAAATCTCATTGCATTTGTCAATGAATCTTGGTCTTGTGGTTGTATCAGGAACCCATTTTCGTTTTTGATCACGGTTTCCCTGCAACCTGGAGAATCCGTAGTTATTACCGGCATTCCAACGGATAGCGCTTCCAAGATAGACCTTGGAATACCTTCTCGGTAGAATGTGGGCAAAACGAATATGTCCGATTTGAAAAGAAACTCAGCCACATTTTTTTGCCGCCCGTGATATACAATGGTTCCAATTTCATCAAGAGCCGTCAATCTATCAAGATCAATTGCCGATGGTGACTTATCCGGTGATCCAATGACATGGAATTCAGCATTGGGAAAATCTTGTTTCAAAGATTCTGCGGCTTGGACAAATAAATGAATCCCCTTTTCCCTTATTAGCCTTGCAACAAAAACAAAAATGATGTTGTCGGATTTCTTTTTGTTTATTCTGGTTGGATACCTGTTTAAGTTGACCCCGGACCCCGATACAAAATCAACGGGATGGGATTGCGTAATAATGCTTCTGTCAAGGAATAACTTATGGTCATCGGAATTTTGGAAAACGATCAGTTTGTTTTTTCTGATGGAAGCTTTATAAAGTATTTCGGTAACTTTTTGCAACACCCTTGCTTTTTTGGATGTACCGCTAAAGGTAAAGCCCAGCCCTGTTATCAATGATATGGTTGGTACTTTGGTCATATTGGCGGCAATCGATCCATAAATAACAGGCTTAATGGTGTATGGGAAGACCAAATCGATGTTGTTTTCCTTTATTAATTTTTTCAGTTCGTAAATTGATTTGAGGTCCTTAAAGGGGTTGAGTCCAGTTCGTTGTAACCCATATTCCAATGGAATGGCACCAAGGGATTTTAAGGCATTACTCGTTTCATCATTCATGTCCGGTGCTGAGCCATAAACTATAAAACCATTTTTTATTAGGTCATCAATAAAATCTCCTCTAAAATGTGTTAATGAATTGGCATAGGAGCAAAGGATCAGAATCTTTTTTGACATTGTTGGGATTTATGTTTAAATTAAAAACCAATCAACTCCCAATTGATATTGGAAATTGATTGGTTAAAAATAAGATAAACGGTTAAAGAGGTAGAAAAGTATCTACCCTTTTTCTTTTATTGGTTATAGAACTCTTCAATATTTGTGTAACCATCACCATCAAAGTCATCATTATAACCTTGGGATAGATCTCCAAATTCTCGGATTTCCCATGCATCAGCCATACCATCCATATCGGTATCGTAAGAAGATGCCCTTTTGCTAGAGGGTATGGAAGGCAATTCCCAATCATTCTTGTTGCCTGTCCTTTTCATGGTGTTGTTTTTGATGTCGTTGATGCCATCGGCATCTAATGGATCCATGTAGTATTTAATATGCCCCTCATCGTCCATATAATGACAAGCACCAACATTACCTTGATTGATCAAGCTCTCATAGGCATCATAAGCAGAGAGACCGGTATAGCTGTTTGGTATACCATCATGGGGGGCGGCCACCAATAAATCGGTATCAATTGGCGTATCATTGGCAATTCCTCCCAATCTATATGTCCAAATTGAAGAATTACTGTCCTTGCCGGATTCTGAACCGTTTAGCACAAAACCATTGGTGTTTTCATAAACATTGCCCTGAGTATACAATCTTAACTCGGTGTAAGGTGAACCTTTTGAGTTGTATTTGCCATCAGACCTCTGAAATTCGTTGGTTTCCCTAGAGGCAGTTGGGATTTTATAATAATTATCAGTCCAGTTGATATAAGCATTATCCGACCATTGGATTACCCCGAACTTGGTACCTGCTGTTTGGATCACGTTGTTTTTTACCTCAACATAACCGCCGGTGCCTCCAATATTGGGTGTTCTGTTTTTTCCTCTCATAAAAACGTTTAGGATGCATGAAATCTGATCTCTTTGATGAAAGTTGGCAGGGTTTTGCATGGACATCTGCATATAGGTATGGGAGTTGGAGATAACACTCCTTTGTACGGTGTGTCCCATTTGGCTGACATCTTGGTTGGTGCCAAGCAAAATGGCTTTGTCACCACCCCAAGAAGCGGTAACGTGGTCCAGTATAATATTATTCCCACCGTTCACCTTAAATCCGTAGGTACTTTGGTCATCGGATATTTCCCCAGAGGAATCATAGGATTTTGTGGAACCGTTCCTGGAACGTATATATCTAACAATAATATTGTTGACTCCGCTAAATTGGATGTTGTCCCCATGGATGGTAATCCCACCTCTTGGCGCGGACTGGCCGAATATGGTAATATCATCCCTTGAAATCATGAGATCGGAACCGGCAATACTTATGTTTCCAGATACGGTAAATACAATGTAACGAGGTCCTATATTTTGCGAAAGTGCCGCCCTAAGGCCTCCAGAGTAGGTGTTGGAACCAGAATCATATGATAACGGAGTACTGGCATTCAAGGTGTTGACCATTACCAGCACACCACCACGACCTCCAGATGCATTTGAACCACCTCCATATGCTCCAGGAAAGGCTTTCAGTGCATTGTCATCAAAACCTGGGTTTGTAGTTCCTTGGTCGTCATCATTACTGGGAGTGTCAGTGCCATCCGTACTATCATCTGTTCCATCCGTTGTATCGTCCGTGGAATCATCAACATTATCCGTAATGTCCTCATTGATGACATCTGCAAATAATTCATTGTCTTTTGAACAGGAAGAAGGTAAGGTAAGTAGGAGGGAGAATAGGACTAATTGGATTAGGGGCATAACATTCTTCATGGGGTATGTGATTTGGATGTTAAAATTATTTAATAAATGTTTGTTATCGGTAAAAAGCAATTTTTTTTCGATGAAATACATCATTTTCTCAACTTGATAGTTTAAATATTTTAATTTATCTCTCATTTACAACGGCTAAGTACGCACTTGGTCGATGAAATGGATTACTTCAACGATTGTTTTTAACAAAAAGGACCCATAAAATCGATAAAATACCTCTTTCTTTAACATCTGTACCACCTTGTCTATCTGTTTATTATGAAAAAATCCCCCGAACAATTTGTTGTGCTTAACCCACTTTTCACTGTAGATGATTGTTGATGATCGGAAGTCTTACCTTTAGGATATGATTTGTTGGCCGAATAAAACTTAGTCTATAAGTTTGACCGTTGTTCGATTTTTTTTGAGAAATCTGTTGTATATGATCTTCTTTGCACAACAATTTTTAATGAAATTGTTTTCGGTGCAATACGACCTCCAAATAAGTTTTAAAGGCTTACGTATTGAACTATTATGACACTTAACCATGAACTTTAAATATGAAGGATTATAAAATTGCCGTTATAGGCCTTGGGTATGTAGGCTTGCCCCTGGCCCGTTTGTTCGCTACCAAGTATAGTGTGGTTGGATTTGATATTAACCAGGGTAGGGTTGCCGAACTTAAGGATGGCAATGATAGCACTTTGGAAGTATCCAATGAATTGTTGAAAGAGGTGTTGGCGGACAAACCGGGAGATAAAGGTTTGTTCTGCTCGGCTAATGTTGACGATATTGCGGAATGTAATTATTTTATCATTACGGTACCTACCCCTGTTGACAATACAAAGCGCCCGGTTCTAAAGCCATTGCACATGGCAAGTGAAACTGTGGGTATGGTACTTAAAAAAGGAGATGTGGTCGTTTATGAATCCACTGTCTACCCAGGAGCTACTGAAGAGGAATGCGTTCCTAAGTTGGAGGTCAAAAGTGGCTTATTGTTCAATAAAGACTTTTTCGTGGGGTATTCTCCGGAACGTATAAATCCTGGGGATAAGGAGCATACCGTTGAAAAAATATTGAAGGTGACTTCGGGCTCCACTCCTGAAATTGGTAAGGAAGTCAACGAGCTATATTCCTCCGTTATTACTGCGGGTACCTATTTGGCACCTACCATTAAAGTTGCAGAGGCGGCCAAGGTTATAGAAAACTCACAAAGGGACATTAATATAGCATTTGTGAACGAATTGGCTAAAATTTTCAACCTTATGGATATAGATACCAATGAGGTTCTTATGGCCGCAGGTACCAAATGGAACTTTTTGCCATTTAAACCAGGCTTGGTCGGTGGGCATTGTATCGGTGTTGATCCCTATTATTTGGCACAAAGGGCACAAGAATTTGGGTATCACCCGGAAATTATTCTTGCAGGAAGGAGACTGAATGATGGGATGGGGAGTTATGTTGCCAGTGAAGTCATAAAACTTATGATTCAGAAGGATATTAAAGTTAAGGGAGCGTCAATCCTTATACTTGGTATTACATTTAAGGAAAACTGTCCTGACGTAAGAAACACCAAGGCAGTGGATGTCATTGAGGATTTAAAAAGCTACGGGGCCAATGTGACCATTTACGACCCATGGGCAGATCCAGAAGAGGTAAAGCACGAATATGGTCTTGAAACCATAGATATGGAGCCTATGCAGAAGTTCGATTCCGTAGTATTGGTAGTTGCCCATAAAGAATTTCAGAATGTTGATATATCCAATAAATTGAAACCCAATGGTGTGGTATACGATGTTAAGGGAATATTGCAACAACAGGTAGACGGTAGACTATAACAATACCATTTAAGATGATATCCTCCAAGGCGGAATATAAAGCTTATGTGCTTGCCGATAAGAAAGCACTCAATATTGGCAACGGAAGGTTTACATGGATCAAACAAATGATCGCACCAGATTACATCTGGAAGTTTCAGAAAAGGCTCCGTAAGCTTGAATACTATAAGAACTGCCGAAAGGATATAATAGGTAAAATTTATTACAACCTATTAAAATTACGTCACAGGAAGTTGGCCCTTAAACTTGGATTTTCGATACCCGAGAACGTTTTTGGGCCGGGACTTTCCATAGCTCACCATGGAACAATCGTGGTGAACTCAAAAGCCAAGGTGGGTAAAAACTGTAGAATACATGTCTGCACCAATATCGGGGCTTCCGGGGGTAGCCACAAAGCACCGCAAATAGGGGACAATGTTTATATAGCTCCGGGCGTAAAGATTTTTGGTGATATAGAAATTGGAAATAACATTGCCATAGCGGCGAACTCTTCGGTAGGCAAATCTTTCATGGAAGAAAATATCCTCATAGCGGGCTCGCCTGCCAAAAAAATCAAGGAAGTGGAAATTAAAAAATTAATTCCCCACGCCGACTGATGCCAAGTTCCCTTCGTTCTTACCTTCAATAACATTGGCATATCCGATCAATATCAAAATTGTCAAAAAGGGATAGTCCGCATAAAGTATAAAGTTGTTGTGAAAACTGGAGTGGACCAAGTACCCCAACAATGACAGGAGAAACAGGAATTTATAGTCCCTAGGCAGCTTCATGGCACTTTTTATAAGAAAGTATGCAAAAAAGCCAAAAAGAATATATCCGAAGAAGGTATATTGGAAACCAACGTTTATTAATCCATTATGAGAGGTGAGGTGAAGCAGGGAGGAGTCTCCGGAGACTTCGAACATGGCCTGTCTCGTCTTATCATAATCCGCTTCAGAAACTCCAAAAGGATTCTCTAGAACGGCCAATATCCCTGTGGCCCAAAGCAATGGTCTATTGTCCGATCCACCCCCTGTGCCCTCTGCACTTGTAACCCGTGAATCAATGGAACCGATGGAATTGGCGGCAAGCATCAAAATCAGTATGGAGAAAAAGGCACCGGCGATTAAGTTGAATTTATAACGTACCGTTTTATTTTGGATCAATAAAAAATAACCTGCGGATATTATGAACAAGCCTAATATCAGGGAACGTGTTTGGGACAAAAATGCCGTAACAATAAGCAACCCTAATACCAATAGGTAGAACTTTTTCCTGGTCTTCATGAACAGATAAAGGTTCAGAATAAAACTACTTATGGCAAAATAGGAGAAGGTAATGGCAAAGGCGAAAGGGCCGGAGAGCCTAAACCTATTGGCCAGTCCATACTCAATATATGTTTCCTCGTTGCTGAGATCAGCTTCGCCCATTTCCGCATCATTAGAGGTAAGAAGGGCCTTTTTAAATTCCTGTACCTCCCCGGCAATAGGTGAAAGGGGATGGTGCAGCAATGCAAAAATAAGGATTCCTAAATGTACCCAAGAAATGACCCTAAGATATTTGGGCCCTTTTTTTAGGACCAAAACGAACAGGTATGCAAAAATTAAAAAGGTAATACCTTTGAAGATTTCCCTTACGATGTCCAAGGATTTGATTTCCCCATTGGCCAAAAACCAAAGATTCATCAAGAACTTGAGGACAATGAAACCAACAAGAAATTGAGTGAATTTTTTAAAGAATGGATTTGTTCTTAATTCGTCAAGGAAGCTTCTGAAAAAGAGAATGAATATCATTATTTCCAAAAGACGGTCCACACTTAAAAAACCGATTCTCTTGGAAACAAATACATTGTCCACAGCAAGAAGGAACGCAATTAAGTAGTATATCCAGTTTTTCATTTTTTCGCGCCTATTTTACCAATGATACTTTCAATTTTTCTTTGAACCTTATTCAATATTTTGGATACCGGCTTTGGAAGGTTGGAGACCAATTGGTTGTAAAGCACAATGTTGCCTTCCGTTAGAACAACGCTTTTTTTTCGGAACAAAATGAAGAAAAAAACGGGAAGGAGCATGATACTGATCAGCAATAATGCCCAAATGGGTAGGTCAAAAGAATAAGAAAGCCACCAGCAGATAGCCAATATTGGAATATTGTACAAAAGGAGATCCTTGAAAAGGGCCCAGTTCAACTTTCCTAGCATTTTTAAAAGTTTGCTCAAATACACAAAAACAATCATAAAAAAGAGAATGGAAGAAGAAAGCACACCAATGGCAAGTCCGGGCAGTTCATACAGCTTAACACCCACTACACTGAAAACTGCGGTGCTCAGAAAAAAAATGACCTCAAAAACCACACCTTTATATACAAGGCCAAGGGATTTTAAAAAGGATCGGTTTATACGATAACCGAATCTAAATGGAAGACTCAAAATCAAGATTTGCAGTATTAAAATGGCTTCTTCCCATCCAGGCCCCAGTACCGTTTTTATGATCAATTCCGCATTGAGCGCGATGATAACGCCCATGGGCATCAAAAAGAGAAGACAAAGTGAGATGCTAAAAAAATAAAAATCCCTAAGCTTTGCCTCATCGCTCTTTCTTTTGGCCAAAATAGGGAACATGACCGAATCATAAACTCCTCCAAAAATACCGGCGGGAATGGCATATAATTGGTATGCCTTGGAGTAGATGCCCAAAGCTTGTGCCCCTATAAATTTACTTACCACCAGATTGTCAATGGTGTCGGAAAAATAGCCCAAGGTGGTATTGAAGGTAAAACCACTACCGAAGAAAAGGAGTTCGTTTACCTCGCTTTTCACCCATTTGAAGGTGAATTTTGGGAAATGGTATATGCTTGCATAGATACATGAGACGGCCAACATGGCCAATTGACCATATAATAGGGACCAATACCCATAGTCGAAAATCGCAAAGATTATAGAGACCAATGCGTATCCAAACACAAAAGAGCTAAGGGTAATTTTCTCTGCCACATCAAACCTCAAGTCCCTGTTCAATAAAGCCACACTGACGCTGTTCAAAGATTTCAAGGGGAACATGAAGGCAAAAAAGTGGAGGCCATCTATGATTTGTTCCATATTGAAGAAGACGGCCAAATAAGGTGTTATAAAATAGAAGGATATTGCCAAAACCACCCCGAAGACAAGTGAAAGGGAGTACCCTGTCCTTATTTGGCGGTCCGAGATGTCGTCCATCTGTATCAAGGCACCACCAATGCCCATTTTGGAAAAAAGGTCCGTGAAACCTACCAAGATCATGATAAAGGCAACATATCCGAAGTCCACTGGAGATATTAATCTGGCCAACACGGCCAGCATTACAAATTGGGCCACTATCTTTAACAAAGAACCGGAGGTTCTCCAAACCGCTCCTTTTATTCCCTCCTTGGTTAGGGATTTATTGCTCATACTGGGATATTGAAACCATTAATACTTTTTTATTCTTTAAACCGTTTTGGTCTATGAAAACCTTATATATTTCGTTTACTTTAACCTTAGCTTTTATTCGCTTGCTGCAAAAATAGATCAAAATGAAAAAGATTTTCCACTATCTTAAAACGACAATAAAAAAGATTAAGTATTCGGGTCCCGATTATGCCAGAAGTTTGGGTGTTGAAGTTGGGGAAGGCTGTAGGATACTTACCACCAACTTTGGTTCCGAGCCATGGTTGATAAAAATCGGCAACAAAGTTACCATTACCTCGGGAGTAAAATTGCTTACCCATGATGGTGCAGCTTGGTTGGTGGAAGATGAGAAAGGAAGAAGGGAGCATTTTTCCAGGGTGGATATAGGCAACAATGTTTTCATAGGTATAAATTCAATTGTTATGCCAGGGGTCGTCATTGAAGACAATGTCATAGTGGCCGCAGGCAGTGTGGTCACCAAATCAGTGCCCAGTGGCAGTATTGTTGGAGGTAACCCGGCAAAAATTATTGGAAGGTTCGAGGATTATAAACAAAAAGCTTTGGATACCTTTGTATCTCGAAAGGAGATGGATTTCAGTCTAGGTTTTAAGGAAAGGATAGATCAGGTAATAGATCCTGAAATCAAGAAATATCTCCAATAACTCAATCGTACATTTTGAAGAAAATTTATTTTGTTCTACCCTCGCTAAGGGCTGGGGGAGCCGAAAGGGTCATTAGTTTTTTGGCGGCCAATCTAGACAAATCCGAATTTGAGGTTTCCTTGATCATAGTAGGCAAAAAGGCAGATGCCGCATACGACATCAAGGACATACCAGTAGTTTTTTTGAACAAGGATCGGGTCTTGCAAGGCGCCCTTCCACTTATCAAAATTATGGCCAAGGCCAAACCGGACATTGTTATGTCTTCCATAGGACATTTGAATGCTCTTTTGGGATGCTTTTCCATACTTTTTCCAAAAACTAAATTTGTAGGTAGGGAGGCCAGTGTCATCAGCGTTTTTAATTCTTTTTCCACTAGAAAGAGTCTTTTCAGTAAAGAACCTTTATATCGCTTTGCCTACAAACAAATGGACATGATCGTATGCCAGTCCAAGGATATGTATGACGATTTTAAAGAGACCTACAGGTTATCCGACAACCAAATGGTCGTAATTGCCAATCCAGCCCCGGAGAACATGCAACTTTCCGCTAGGGATATGACCTCTTCCAAAGTTAAAAAGTTGATTACCATTGGAAGACTTAGTCCAGAAAAGGGACATTTAAGACTTTTGGAGAGTTTATCAAAAGTGGATTTTCCTTTTGAATATACCATTATAGGAAGTGGTGTGGAGGAGAAGAAAATAAAAGACGAGGCGGAAAGATTGGGACTGTCACAATTCATCAGATACATTCCCTTCACCAAAATGATCAACGAGGAACTCATTGCACATGATGTATTTTTACAAGGATCTTATGTAGAAGGATTTCCGAATGCCGTAATGGAAAGCTGTGTTTCCGGTACACCGGTCATAGCCTATAATGTACCGGGAGGTACTAAAGAAATCCTGGAACAGGGAGTCAACGGCTTTATGGTTGAAAATGACATTGAATTTTTGGAAAAGCTCAATACCATGGTAAGAATGGATTGGGATTCCGCCTTGATAAGAGAAAGTGTTTATAAAAAGTATAGGGCGCCCATAATCGTTGGAAATTATGAGGCAATGTTCAAAAAAATGTATACCAAATAAAGATGAAGGAAATAACAATCGTACACTTGATTACAGGCTTAGGTGGTGGCGGTGCCGAGCAAATGGTTTTGAAACTGGGTCTTGAAGCCGAAAAACATAAAGTTAAGACCTTGGTGATTGCCATAAGCGACATCGATACCATTGAGGGGAAGTTCAAAGATGCCGGATTGGAATACCATTTTCTGAATATCTCATCTTTTTCAAGCATAGGAAAAGGTCTTAAAAAGCTAAGGGACATTTTAAAGGAAGAAAAGAATCCTGTGATGCATTGTCACATGTTCCATGCATTGGCGATAGGAATTTTGTTCAAGTTACTCTATAGGAGGTTGCCCATAGTTTTTACCTTGCACAATACAACCGTTAACCAAGCCTACAGGGCATTTGTGTTGGCCATTACCAAAAGTTTGCGCAAGGCGGATATTTTGTTTTCCAAAAGTGGTACACAGTGGTTTTTGAAGAATACAGTGATCATTCCCAATGGTCTGGATATTTCAAACTTTGAGGTTGCTGCGAACGAACGCAATGGCGATTTGGCCGGCAAAACTTTTCATTTCCTGTTCTTGGGTAGTCTTACAGAACAGAAGAATCCATTTATATTACCAAAGTTGGCAGGCTTTTTAAGATCAAAAGGACTGGAAAATTTTGTGATAGATGTATTGGGCGAAGGTTCTTTACGCAAACAGCTTGAGGAAAAGATCAAAGCAGAAGGACAATCGGAAAAAATTGTATTGCATGGATTTTCCAATAAAGCGGTTGACTATTTAAAATCTTCCGATTGTTTGATCATGCCATCATTATGGGAGGGTATGCCCGTTGTAATATTGGAGGCTGGAGCGGCCAGGCTCCCCATTATTTGTACCCCGGTTGGGTCAATACCGGATATTGTTCCCGAAGAAAACGGATATGTGGTGGAAATGGACAGATTTCCCCAGGCCATGGCCTATGTAATGGAAGACTATCCTACTGCTTTGCAGAAGAGCAACAGATTTTATGACCATGTCGTGGCCAACTATTCCATACAAGAAGTCTTTAATAGACACTTGGAGTTATACAGGGAAGTATCAGAAAAGTAGAAGTTATACTATCAATCTATTTTCTTCTTTTTACCAAGGCATCGATGATGGTAAGATTCCCCGTTTGGTTAAGGGTATGTGTGGATACCAAATCTTTGCTCCAGTTTGGATAAATGGATTGTAGATTGACCTCTTGATAATCCTCTTTGGTAAGTACTTTTATCATTTGAAGTTGCATGCCATGGCCATAATGCTTTGCACAATTTTGTGATGGCCTAATCAAATGACCGTTGTATTCAAAAATCTTACCGGCCGGCCTTGAAGAGCCAACGTCAGAAACAATGGGATTCTTGGGGTGGGGGGTCCATTGATCGGTTACAAGATTGTCCGAGTGGAACAAGAACAACTCATTGGAAGTGGAAGAGCCTTCATTCTCTTTTATATTGCAGAAAAGCCAATAGGTACCCTCGTGATGCAAAATGGTAGTGTCCACGGCTTTCACACCTTTCATCATTACTTTTTCCAAGTTCCACTTAAGTGGAAACTCTTCACATTTATAGAGCTCTATTTGGTTGTTCTCTGCTGTTTCGGGAATCATGTATATGTGGCCACCATTCTCGATCAAAAAAGGATAGGAGAGGTGATAATCTTTTTCCAGGACAATTTTTGGTTCTGAATAATTCCCTTTTTCGTCCAATTCCAACACGGAAATGTTTCCCAAACCATTCTTGTATACCAGTTCTTCGAAGAAGACATGGTATTTTCCGTCTTTTTCAAAAATGAAGGGATCTGCCCAGAAACGATCCTTTGGCGGAACAATTCTTTTGAATCTGAAAAATGATTTTGAAAGTTGTTCCTTCTTTTCAAAATTATACATCAGGATCCATTGGTTAAAAAAGAAAAGCCTCTTGATCCATCCTTTGAACACACCGGAATAAATTTTAAGCAGGGCTTTAAGGGTCTCCCAATTAGTAGGGGCAACGAACAAACGGTTGTAGTAGATCTGTGGTAAGGCATTGTTCCGCACCACTTCATCCATAAAGGCATCACCACCTTTTTTGTGCAGTTCCGCCAGTTTTCTTGTAATTAATGAAGTGGCACTCCAATAATAGTTGTTCTTGTTGCGATTGATGCTTACAGAATCCGTGGAGGCTTGGGTTTTGGCCAAGGTAAGTCCACCATCAAGATCTTCGGTAAGTATCTGGAGTACCGCCCCGGTCTTATGCCAACCTTCATATACTTCCCAAACACCTGGAGGACCGCCTCTATTTATATCATTATCACCATGATGGTAGGACCAGACACCGAATTTGGAACTTTTAAGGATGTCCCCCCTCAAAATCCGGAAACCGAATCGGACGAACACATCGATATTATGTCCCCGTATTTTAGCGATGTCTTCCGAGCCTATAATATCACTGAACTTGGTCTCCTTTGGGGAAACGATTATTTCTGGACAGGAAATCAATTCCTTTAGGTCTTTTGGCTGGAAGGCATTTGGTCTTGGCTTAAAGAGCTTGTTTTCGAGTTTGCCGTGCAGAAAGTAAAGAAGGCTGTTCCTAATTTTCCAAAAAGTCCTTAGCTTACCTTCTTTGGTGGTCCCACCAACACTTTTCTTTCGAACGATGAGGGCAATTTCAGAATGGTCGGAAGCCAAGATATCCTGAACCATTCTGTATTCCCAGAGAGGTATCTTGTAATCGTTTATAAGTATTCCGACCTTCAGTTTTTTTGTTGCCATCTATGTCTATGGTTCTAGAATTTGTTCCCTTGACCGAACTAAGACCTGGTTTTGCCTATTTGATAATATTCAAAACCCATTTCGCCCAGGATTTCATCGTTGTATTGGTTTCTTCCATCAAAAATGACGGGTTCTACCAACTGTTTTTTTATTTCGTGGAAATCTGGGGAGCGGAATTCTTTCCACTCCGTAAGAAGAATCATGGCATTAGCTTCCGATATGGCTTCGTACTTGGAAGAATAATAGGTTATATTGGGAGTGTCCTTCAGATAAAAATGTTTGGCTTCCTCTATTGCCTTCGGGTCATATGCCTTTACGGTAGCACCTCTCTTAACCAACTCATTGATGATATAAATGGATGGTGCCTCTCGCATATCATCGGTTTCAGGTTTGAAGGAAAGTCCCCAGACCGCAAAAACCTTACCACTTAGGTCCTCGCCATACTTAGCAATAATTTTATTGGCCACAACCAATTTTTGTCTATCGTTCACATCCTCTACGGCCTCAATGAGCTGGGGTTGATAGCCATGTTGCATGGCCGTCTTCTTCAAAGCTTTTACATCTTTTGGAAAGCAAGAACCTCCATATCCGCTACCAGGGTAAATGAAGCTATAGCCAATTCTGCTATCGGAACCGATACCAATTCTCACCTTGTTCACATCTGCACCAACAAGCTCACAAATATTGGCAACTTCGTTCATGAACGAAATTTTAGTGGCAAGCATGGCATTTGCCACATATTTTGTCATTTCTGCAGACCTGACATCCATTGTGATCAAACGGTCCATGCTACTTCTGAAAAAGGGAGCATATAAGGCACGCATTTTTTTGGTTGCGTCCGGATTGTCGGAACCAATGACAACTCTGTCGGGTTTCATAAAGTCGCTTATCGCATCCCCTTCTTTCAAAAACTCAGGGTTTGAAACTACGGTAAAAGGAATGGACTCTCCTCTTTTGTCCAGTTCATTTGCAATGGCTTCATGTACTTTATCTGCTGTTCCCACGGGAACTGTTGATTTGTCCACAATGATCAAAGGGGTGGTCATGTGTGCACCTATCTGTCTTGCAACCTGAAGTACATACTGTAAATCGGCCGAACCATCTTCTCCCATGGGGGTTCCAACAGCTATGAACGCAATATCGCAATTCTCAAGGTGGTTTTCCAAAGAAGTGCTGAAATGGAGTGTTTTACCGGCAACATTACGTTTCACGATGGCTTCCAGTCCAGGTTCATAAATAGGGATAATACCATTTTTTAGACCATCTATCTTTTTTTGGTCAATATCTATGCATGTTACATTATTTCCCATTTCGGCAAAACAGGTCCCGCTTACAAGGCCTACATATCCGGTTCCGATGACAGTTAGATTCATGTGTTTAGTTTAATCTATAAATAATAGTAATTTTTCTTAGTTTTTTAAATTTCCCCAATACCAATCAACTGCTTTTTCTAGGCCTTTGGAAATGTCATATTTTGGTGCATATCCCAGTTTTTCCTTAGCCTTGTCGATAGAGGCCAGGGAGTGGGGGACATCTCCAAGTCTATTGGGGCCATAATTTGGTTCAATTTCAGCAATACTGGGGTCGTATTTTGCCAAATTCTTTTTTAGAAGGCCAATCAATTGATTAAGGTCCGTTCTTTCTCCAAAGGCTACATTGTAAACAGTGTTCACGGCTTCCGTATTGGTGGTTACAATGGCTCTTAGATTCATTTCAACAACATTTTCAATATAGGTGAAATCCCTTGAAAAACTTCCATCCCCATTTATTGTTGGCGATTCATGCTTCATCAACTGCATCACAAATTTAGGTATCACGGCAGCATAAGCACCGTTGGGGTCTTGCCTTTTTCCAAACACGTTGAAATACCTGAGGCCTATGGTTTCAATGCCATAGGTTTTAGAAAACACATCGGCATAAAGTTCGTTCACATATTTTGTAATGGCATATGGGGAAAGGGGCTTTCCGATCACTTCTTCAATTTTGGGCATCTGTTTTGAATCTCCGTAGGTTGAACTACTTGCGGCGTATATAAAACGTTTGACCCCGGCATTTTTGCTGGCCACCAACATGTTCAAAAAACCTGATACATTGACCATATTGCTGGTGATAGGGTCTTTTATGGATCGGGGCACTGAACCCAATGCAGCTTGGTGTAAAATGTAATCAACACCCTGACAGGCTTTTTCACATGTCTCCAAATCCCTTATGTCTCCTTCGATCAGCGAGAAGTTCCCATTGCTCAATAAGGGTTCGATATTTTCTTTTTTTCCTGTGGAAAAATTGTCCAGACAGGTTACTTTGTTTCCATTTTCAAGTAATGTTTCGCAAAGGTTGGAACCTATGAACCCTGCTCCTCCCGTAACTAAAATGTGAAGTTCCTTGTTTAGGACAATATCGTTCAATGCCATATGCAATTGAGGTTTTGTTGTTTTGGAGGCCAAAATTGATAAAAACTTTCCAATAGCTTCGTAAAACTATGTTAATGGCCCATAAAATCGGTTAAAAGGTATTACCCTTCTCAAGAATGTATTAATCTACTTTTTATTGTACTTGATAGTGTTTTTTGTACCAATCCACAAAGTTGGAAATACCAATTTCAATTGAGGTGTTGGGCCTATAGTCGTAGTCCCTTATCAAATCATCCACATTTGCCCATGTTTTTTCAACATCCCCAGGCTGCATTTCAAGAAACTGTTTTTGGGCCGTTGTAGATAGTTTGCTTTCCAAAGCGTTAACAAAATCCAATAGCTTTACGGAATTATTGTTACCAATATTGTAAACGCTGTAGTTCTTTTTGGATGATTCTTCCCCAACAAACCTGTCCTCGATGATGCGAACCACTCCTTCAACAATATCGTCTATATAGGTAAAGTCCCGTTCCATATTCCCATTGTTGAAAACTTTTATAGGCTCTCCGTCTAAAATGGCCTTTGTGAACAGGAACATTGCCATATCGGGTCTGCCCCAAGGACCATAAACGGTAAAAAATCGAAGGCCAGTTGTCTTAAAATTGAACAAATGGCTGTAAGTATGGGCCATAAGTTCGTTGCTTTTTTTGGAAGCAGCATAAAGGCTTATAGGATGGTCCACATTGTCGGATGTTTCAAATGGTACCTTTTTGTTGGACCCATATACGCTGGAACTGCTGGCATATACCAAATGTTGGATGTTGTGGTTGCGACAACATTCCAGTATGTTCAAGAAACCCACTATATTACTGTCTACATACGCTTCCGGATTTTCCAGACTATACCGGACACCCGCCTGGGCGGCCAGATTACATACCACGTCAAACTTCTCATCAGAAAATAACTTGGGAAGATGATCTCTATCTTCAAGATTCATACGTACAAAGCTGAACTTTTTATTGGAGGTCCCTGAAACTTTATGATAGAACTCTTTAGCCAGATTGGCATCGATTCCGAGTTGCTGCAGTCTTGAGAGCTTAAGGTTTACATCATAGTAATCGTTAATATTGTCAAGTCCAACTACTGTATGTTGGTTTTCCAATAATTTATTACAAACATGGTATCCGATAAATCCTGCGGCTCCGGTAACTAGAATTTTCATATACTGGTTTTTGTTGCTGCAAATATTACAAATGTAGCCCATATAAGAGGCCTTGATACTAAAAATTAAAACATTCTTCATATGGATGGCATTATACCAACTACATGATTTTTTTGAAAAATTTTGGTTGATTTTGAGGTAGGATAGGTGTTTTTCATGATCAGCAATTTCATTGAACCATTATGTACTAAACCAATTATTCCTTGCTCTAGGACAGAACCGGACCATGGTAGATAAGTGTGGTTTTCGGGATATTTACACTTAATCGATTTTTTTTCACCTTGGGCGAATTGTGAGTAAAAATGGTCACTTGGGGGGATTTTACCATTACTTTTACCATCGAGATTGCAATCTCACCTACTTATAATAACCCAAAACTAAAATGGAAACCACCGTCTTGAAAAAAATTTGGTTATCTCCTCCACATATGGGGAAGACCGAAGAGGCCTATGTAAAAGAGGCTTTTATTTCCAATTGGATCGCTCCACTAGGTCCCAATGTACAGGGTTTTGAAAATTCCATTGAAGAGTTTGTTGACAACGGCGTACATGCCGCATGCTTAAGTTCTGGAACTGCTGCTATTCATTTGGCACTGGAGATCTTGGGTGTGGGCAACGGCGATGAGGTTTTATGCCAAAGCTTTACCTTTTCTGCCTCGGCAAATCCTATAGCTTATTTAGGAGCCTCTCCCATTTTTATAGATAGTGAGTCGGATACATGGAATATCTGCCCCAAACTTCTTGAAGAGGCCATAAATGAAAGAATGGCCATGGGTAAAAAGCCGAAGGCCATTGTTGCGGTGCACCTTTATGGTATGCCCTACAAGGCTGATGAAATAAATGAAATCTCCCAAAAATATGACATCCCTGTTGTTGAAGACAGTGCAGAAGCATTGGGAAGTTCTTATAAAGGCCGCAAATGCGGTAGTCTGGCAAATATGGGAATACTCTCCTTTAATGGGAATAAAATCATAACGACTTCTGGAGGTGGTGCCTTACTTTGCAAAGAGAAGACTGAAAAGGAAAGAGCCGTTTTCCTTTCTACCCAGGCCAGGGATAATGCACCACATTATCAACATTCCCAAATAGGGTACAACTATAGGATGAGCAATGTGTTGGCCGGTATTGGCAGGGGACAAATGGAAGTCCTGGAGGACAGGGTTGCGGCAAGAAGATACAACTATGAGTTCTATAGAACTAATTTGTCCGAAGTTCCAGAAATAAGCTTTCTGGCCGAACCGGAAGGAACTTTTTCCAACAGATGGCTTACATGTATTTTGACCCCTTCCTTTGAAACAAGGGAAAACTTAAGGTTGGCACTTGAAAACGAGAACATTGAGTCAAGGCCGCTTTGGAAACCCATGCATGCACAACCGGTATTTGAAAAGGCAATTAGCTACACAAATGGTGTGAGTGAAGACCTTTTTGAAAGAGGACTGTGCCTGCCAAGTGGGTCTAGTCTTGAAAAAGAAGACCTTGAAAGGATATGTAATATTGTTAAAAGAGAACTTAAATGATAAAAGAATACTTTTATAGAAATGGCAGGCACTATGCATCTAAATGGACGGTATTGTTCATAGATTTGTGCATTGTTGCCGTGTCTTTCATATTGGCTTATTTCATTAGGTTCAATTTGAGCTTTAATTTCGATGTCCAGAAATTATGGGCCCAGTTGCCCATTATCGTTCTTCTTTTTGGAATCTCTTTTCTAATTTCTGGTAGTTACAAGGGAGTGGTCAGGCATACCGGAATGAAGGACGTATATGCGATTTTTAATGCGGTATGTCTGGCAAGTATCGGTGCAATAGGGGTTGTTCTGGTAAATCGCTTCATGAACATGGTTGATGGATTTACAATTCCGTTATCTATCATTATCATCAATAGCTTGCTCACCTTCATTTCACTTACTGCAGCAAGGTACATTTTCAAGATATGCTACGAGAGTTTGATGAACCGAAATGAAACTCCCAACAAAAACATCATCATATATGGTGCAGGTGAATCGGGCATCATAACTTACAACACACTTACCAATCATTCCAAAATGAGCTCCAAAGTGGTTGGATTTGTGGACAATAACCTACAAAAAGTAGGGAAACAGATCAATGGGGTAAAGGTTTATGATAAATCAATCCTTACAGAAGAATTTGTCAAGTTCAACAATATATCTGAGGTTATTTTTTCCATCCAAAGCATAAGGCCCAAACAGTTGCGTACTTTGGTAAATGAAATTGTTGATTTACCCGTTAAAGTAAAGATAGTGCCCCCCGTGGAGGATTGGATCAATGGAGAACTCAAGGTTTCCCAGATTAAAAGGGTACAGATAGAGGATCTTTTGGACAGGCCTCCCATCGAAATCAAGAATAGTAAAGTTATGAAGGATTTCGAGGATAAGGTAATCATGGTAACAGGTGGTGCCGGATCTATAGGTAGCGAGCTTGTAAGGCAGATCTGCAAATACAATTATCGCTCCTTGATTGTGATAGACCAAGCGGAATCCGCTCTCTACGACCTTCAACAGGAATTGAAACAAGTTGGATTTTTCAACTTTGTCCCAATTGTCAGTGATATTAGGGACAAGAACAAAATGAGGGTTCTGTTTGAGGAACACCGACCAGATAGAATTTTTCATGCTGCGGCCTACAAGCATGTCCCTTTAATGGAACAAAATCCTTATGAGGCTGTTAAGATTAATGTTGCGGGAACCAAAACCATTGTGGATTTGGCCGTGGAGTATGAGGTAGAAAAATTTGTATTTGTTTCTACGGATAAAGCTGTGAATCCCACAAATGTCATGGGAGCGACCAAGCGTATAGCCGAAATGTACATTAGCTGTAGACAACAAGAGGAGAAAACCAAATTTGTCACTACACGATTTGGAAATGTGTTGGGTTCAAATGGTTCTGTAATCCCTTTGTTCAGAAAACAAATAGAAAAAGGCGGACCGTTAACGGTGACCCACAAAGACATCACTCGCTATTTTATGACCATTCCCGAAGCTTCCCAGTTGGTGTTGGAAGCGGGGGCCATGGGCAAAGGGGGGGAGATATTTATTTTTGATATGGGCGAATCGGTAAAGATCATGGATTTGGCCAAGAACATGATCAGGCTTTCGGGACTCCACTACCCTGATGATATAGATATAAAAATCACAGGTTTAAGACCAGGTGAAAAATTGTATGAGGAACTGTTGGCCAATGGTGAAAATACATTGCCCACTTATCATGATAAGATTATGATCAGTAAGGTAAGGGAAATCGATTATGCCAAGACCAGGACAATGATAGATGAACTTTGTATCTCTAACCTCTTTTTCAAGGACAATGTGGTTCAATTAATGAAAAGTATTGTTCCGGAATATATCTCCAACAATTCTGATTTTTGTAAATTGGACAGGAAGAATCCTGAAATGGATATTAAAGAATCCAAACTGGGGTTACCTCAATTCAACAACTAAACTAAAACGATTCTCACAATGCACCATACGATTAAATTGGCATGCTTTATTATTATTGCATCCGTATTGGCTTCTTGTTCATCTTCAAAAGATGTGGTCTATTTTCAAGATGCAACCCAATTCGAGACCTTGGTCGATGACAATACTTTTTCAACCAAGTTTAAAGTTGACGATCTGGTAAGTATCTATGTTTCCGTATTGGATGCTGAGGCCAGTGCCCCTTTTAATTTGTATAGAGGCGCCCAAGAAGGAGGAATACGCCCAGAGCAGGTAGATTATCTTGTGGACAAGAATGGTGAGATAGATTTTCCGGTTATCGGAAAGATAAAGATAGCAGGTCTTTCACCTAGTGAGACCCAAAAACTACTGGAAGAAAAGTTGTCTGATTATTTGGTGAACCCGATCATAAACATTAGGATCAAAAACTTTACGGTTACAATTTTGGGAGCCGTGAACAAGCCAGGCACCTATCCAGTAAACGGTGAGCAGATAACAATAATGGAAGCATTGGGTCTGGCCGGTGATATAAATATCAAGGGTAGAAGGGACAACATAATGGTAATTAGGGATTTTGATGGGACAAAAGTGTACAACAGAATCAATCTTAACCAAAAAGATGCCCTAAAATCGCCGGTGTACTATTTGACCCAGAACGATGTTGTATATGTAGAGCCTAATAAATCCGGAAAAACACAATCAAGTTTTGATCAACGGACATCCATTGCTGTATCCATCTTATCGGTACTTATTACATCCACAGTAATACTATTGACGAGGAATTAACGCCTGAAATCTTTTATACCTAATAGAATAACATCATTCCCCAAAGACAAATGAATAACTCTGAATTGGATTTGAAGAGCCTATTGGACTCTTATTTGAAACACTGGAAGTGGTTTATTTTATGTTTGGCAGTTGCCATATTAATGGCGGTGGTATATGTCAGATATTCAGTTCCAATGTATAGCGCTTCGGCAAAAATCCAAATTCTGGAAGAAAACGGCTCCAGTTCCGAGTTGAGTGTTTTACAGGATCTTGATGTGTTTTCGGGGGGTACTACAAAGATTGAGGATGAGATCGAAATACTAAAGGCAAGGAGTAATTTTATCCAGGTAGTAAAAAAGCTCAAACTCAATGTTAGGTACTATGTTATCGGAAACATTAGGGACAATGAACTGTACGGTGGAAATTTCCCTTTCACCATAAATTTTATTTCCGCGGATTCCATAGTGAACAAGTCCAATCATCATTTCTATGTGGACCTAAAATCCGATACTTCATTTGAATATTCAGAAGAGGAAGACGGTCCTTATAAAAAGTATGATTATGGATCCAAGATCAAGACCAAGATCGGGGATATCATCTTGGTTCCAGAAACAGAGTACTTGAATTCCTATAAGAACAAAAGATTAAAGGTAGCCATAGATCCAATCCCTTTGGTAGCAGCTGAGTACAGGGACAATATTGTTGTAAGTCCCGCCAACAAAATGTCCAACATTATAAACATTACCCTTACCGATCCTGTCCAAAAAAGGGCGGTTGATATTATCAATGAGTTGGTTCAGACCAATAATTCCAATGCGGTTGAGGACAAAAAGGACATTGCTGACCGAACTACCAAATTCATAAACGATAGGATTACTGAAATATACAGTAATCTTTCCTCTGTGGACGAGAGTGCTGAAACTTTCAAGGAAAGCCGTGGAATAGCGGATCTAGGATCACAATCCAGCGTGAACTTTAACAGAAGTGCGTCCAGTGAACAGGAATTGCAAAGTGCGAGCATACAGTTGAACATTGCTAACTCAATGAAAGATTTGATCAGTGATCAAGAAGGATATGATGTGGTGCCAACAAATGTTGGTCTCAATGATCCTGGTATTGCCAATGCAGCCCAGAAATATAATGAATTGGTGGCACAAAGAAACCGATTGTTGGAGAGTTCCAATGAGAAAAATCCGGTAATCGTTAAACTTGACCAGCAGTTGGAAAGTTTAAAAAGGGGGATGCAATCCAGTTTGAACAATGTTACCAACAACCTAGACCTTCAAGTAAACAGTTTGAGCAAGCAGTTGTCCCAAATAAATTCTAGAATCTATGCGGCCCCGAGCAATGAAAGGGCACTGAGGGATATTTCTAGACAGCAGCAAACTACAGAGTCATTGTATCTATACTTATTGCAAAAACGGGAGGAATCCCAGATTACGTTCGCATCTGCTGCCCCTAAATCAAAAATTGTGGATGCTGCATACGGTGCCGGGTTACCCATAGCACCAAAACCAAAGGTAGTGTATTTGGCAGCTATTATTTTAGGCCTTCTTATACCATTTTCAGTGATATATGCGCAAGGTCTGTTGGAAAATAAGGTCCAGAACAAAATAGAACTGGAAAAACTAATATCAAACAGAGCATCCGCTCCAGTTCTTGCAGAGCTTCCCAAGATAGGTAAGAAGGACAACAAATTGGTTTCTGGTATGGACCGCTCCGTGTTGGGAGAGTCACTCCGCATTTTAAGGACCAATTTGGATTATTTGCTCCGTAAGAATTTAAAGACAGATCTTGGTAGTGTCACATTGATCACCTCAAGTGTTTCAGGAGAAGGTAAGACCTTTTTGTCTTCCAATTTGGCCATGGTATTAGCAAGCACCAAAAAACGTGTATTATTGATCGGAGCTGATATCAGGAATCCAAAACTTCATGATTTTTACCTTAATCTTAAGGGAGGTGGCGAGCAGTTGACCAGAAAGGAAATTACCGGGCTTACCGAATATCTTTATAGTGATAGTGTTGGTTTTAAAGATGCCATAACTCCCATGATTATTGGGGACACCAAGATTGATATTGTGTTCTCGGGCAAGATACCGCCCAACCCAGCTGAATTGTTGATGAGCGATAGATTGGCCGATTTTTTTGAAAGAGCAAGGGCAAATTACGATTACATTATTGTTGACTCTGCACCAATGCTTGCCGTTACGGACACTTTGTTGGTAAGTGATTACGCGGACCAGATTCTTTATGTTACCAAGGCAGGAGTGACTGAACGAAAGGTATTGGAATATCCGATCAAGCTTTTAGAGGAGGGCAAAATCAAAAATATGTCCTTTATAGTAAATGGCGTTAAGGAATCCAACTTGGGATACGGAGGAAAATATGGATATGGTTACGGAAAAACGGTTAAAAAGTGGTGGAGCCTATCTTGATTAGAAAAAAGTGTTTATTGTATTCTCTATAACGGGAAGCAAAGCGTTCAAAGTCTTGGTACTCAATTTGGTTTCCTTTATGAGGGCCAATTGCCTAAGATTGTGAACATCAGATCCTACAAAATCAATAACCCTATCTTCCAATAGTTTTTCAGCAACTTTCAGGACTCCACTCCCATAAGACTCTGGATTTAATGAGGGCAGATTTAGCTGGAACATAATACCGTTGGATTTCATGGATGCATACTTCCCATATTTTTGATGGAAATACATATACCTTTCCGGATGGGCCAAAATTGGAAAATACCTGTGTTTGGCAATCTTCTCCACGGCTACATCAAAATTAAAGGAGGGTTGTAGATACGACATTTCAATCAGTAGGTATTGTTCCTTCAATGGAACAATTTGTCCACTTTTCAAAATCCTCTCGAAATTGTCATCGATCATATGTTCGGCAGAATAGTCCAGTTTAATGGATGGCAGCCCTGGTTTTTCCAACTCCCTTGCAACTTTTTCATATGCTTCCTTAATGGTTTTTGGAGTATTGTCGTAATGATTGTGCATAATGTGCGGGGTGCATATAAAACTTTTTACCCCTAGTTCGGCAAAGCCATTGATTAGCCCAATGGAATCTTCCGCCGATTTTGCCCCATCATCTATACCCGGAAGAATATGGTTGTGGATATCCACAAGTCCATGCAGATAGTCGGCCAAGTATACCTTCCTTTGAAAAAAACTGAACATGTCTAAAATTTGGACTGCAAAGATAATGATATGCTAGGGCAAATGACAATGAAATGTTTTTTGGCTCCCTAGTTAAACAAAACAAAGGGCCGGTCCATATGGACCGGCCCTTTGTTTACACTACAATATATTTCTTAACTAAACTCATGGCTAAGATAGATCTTAATGACTTGCCCAGGGATTAACAATCGATCAAAAAGATTAATGAAAGATTAATAGGGTTAACCAAGAGGTAAATAGCTGGTGTTTTTTTGTTTATTTAGCACCATGCTGACCAAAAGAAATGTATACGTACTTGTTTTTGTGGTATCGGTTATTGGCCTTTTGGTGGTGCAATATCAATACTTGCGTGTGGGCTTGGGATTGGCAAGGGTACAGTTTTCAGAAAAGATGGACAAGGCCAGGACAAACATCGGTAAAGAACTTTCCGAAGTCAACTCTTTGACATACACGCTTGGCAATGCCATTGAAAAGGATACTTCGGAAGTTAATATAGGTTTGGATAGTTTGGAGAAGGCTTCCCAATTTTACCTAAACGATTATATTGCCTACCAATTGGGTGTTTCCGGTATTGATGCTCCTTTTACCTATGCTTTATATTCGAGGGATTCCATACAGTATTTGACTTCAGTAAGACCCCACATACAAAGTGAGGATGCCTTGACCTATCCTATTAAACTCAATGGTTACCTTCCAGAGTTGCTGAACAAAGAAGTGATTCTTGAGCTAGGTTTTGAAGATTTGAACAAATATTTTATGGGTCAAATAAAAGGGCTTATTATTCCTAGTTTTATATTTCTGTTGGCTATAATCGTGGTGGTGATCTGGGTATTGAGGTCTTTTTACTGGCAGAGCAGTTTGATTACCACAACAAATGATTTCATCAATAATCTAACCCATGAACTCAAAACCCCAGTGTTCTCCATAGGTCTTGCCAGCAAGATTTTGGAGGAGGGGATATCGGAGGAAAAAAGACCAGTTGTGGAACTTATCAGGCGTGAAACAGATAGGTTGCGAAGTCATATCGATAAAGTCTTGGAATTGGCCAGTTTGGAGTCGGGAAAAAAACTGATGCAGTTCAATGAAATTGACTTTAAGCCGGAATTGGAACGTATCTCCAAGGATTTTAAAATTTTGGCGGCCAGTGAAAACCTTGACTTCGACTATGAACTTTTTGGAGATTACTATATAATCAAGGCGGAAAAGTTCCATTTGGAAAATGTTATTGCCAACCTGTTGGAGAATGCCAAAAAATACTCCGATGACCCGGTCATTCGTCTGAAAGCATTTACCCAAAAAGGAAAACTTTTCATTTCCATTGAGGATAATGGACAGGGAATCTCCAAGCAAGACCAAAAAAGAATTTTCCAAAAATATTTTAGGATTAAGAATGGCGATGTGCACAGGGTGAAAGGTTATGGTCTTGGATTGTCCTATGTACAAAAAATTGTAAGGATGCATCGGGGAAAGATCTCGGTGGAAAGTGAATTGGGAAAAGGGACAAGATTTACCCTTTCCTTTAAATTGACCAAAAATGGATAGAAAGTACAAATTGATTCTGGTTGAAGATGATACCTCTTTAGGATATTTGCTCTCAGAATACTTAGGAATGAAGGGATTTATGGTCACATGGGCAAAGAACGCGCAAGAAGCCCTGGTGAAGACCGAGACCAATGTATTCGACCTGGCAATTCTGGATGTCATGTTACCTGACATGGACGGTTTTGAACTTTCACAAAAGATCAAGAACATCAACCCGGATCTACCTTTTATATTTTTAACGGCCCGATCGCTGAAGATAGACGTTTTAAAAGGATTCTCACTGGGTGCGGTGGACTATCTCAAAAAACCCATTGATGAGGAAGAACTGGTGGTGCGCATCAATGCATTGCTGGCTAGATTGGTGGTGGATTCCGAAGTGGAACAGCAGGCTGCGGAGTATGAAATTGGGGACTATTCCTTGAATACCGAAAATTTTGAACTTAGATATAGGGGAGAACTTATAAAACTGACAGGCAAGGAATTTGACCTGTTGACGCTTTTGGCCATGAACCAAAACCAATTGTGCACACACAAGGAAATCTTGACGACCATTTGGGACAAGAATGATTACTTCAACAAAAAGAGCCTCAACGTTTTTGTGTCACACTTACGAAAACATCTCAGTAAAGACCCCAAGGTCAGTATCGTGAATGTAAACCGACGAGGGTTTATGCTCCGAGTGGAAGAATAATTTAAAATCTTTGGGTTGGCGTGGTTTTTGTGGCAATTTAAGAAACCAACCAACTGTTTTTTCAAATGTTCAATTTTCTAAGAAATAAACCGGATTGCCCCCCATTGTGCCAATTGGATCAATTGTACAAGCATACCATTTCCAAGTTGCCCATAAACGAAAAGATAGCCTATTGCGAACGACTTCTTGAAAGCTCTAGGTTCCAACTATCCCATTCTTGCCCCAAAAAGGACCTCGGTCATTTTAAAAATCTGGTATTGGCCGCTGAAGCAGAACTACAACAGTTACGCTCTATCAGGTAGTTAGTTATCCTTTTAATGAGTCTTGAGATTGTTGCCAGTTTTTCCGACATCAAATAATGGTTTGTAGAATGTGCTTTATTGATATAGATCAATAGGAATATTCTCTTATGCCAATATTTTTGGGACATGATATAAGAAGGATGTAACAAATAATATTTTTTGAGTCTAATGGGGCAACACAGAAAGATTGTTCCGTTGGTCATTGTAAATTTCAGTTTGCATCCAAACCCCAACACCAAAAACTTATGTAACCAAAAACACTTTTTGATGATTAAAAATATTATTAGTCTAGCCTTTCTATTTTTTTTGACCCTTTCCTATGGTCAGCAAGCCATCGGCCCCAATAACAACCCCTTTGATTCCACATGGATCAAGGATGAAAACTATACCATGAAATGGCTAGTGCTTCAGGATACCATATCCCACGAATTGGGTGAGGTCAGTACCAACATTCAACAAAAGGGGGACAAGCTGATTTTGATCACCCTTGTGGCCATGCCACAACTTACTGAACCTTGGGTAGACAGTACCATAGTAAAATTAAAGGATCTAACCCCTCTATACCACTCTTCGTATAATCAAAACAGGGATATGGTCATCCATTTTGAAGATCGTGTAACTGGATATTACCACGATAAAAAGACAGGTAAAAAAACAGAATTGGACCAAGAACAGGAAGCCTCTTTTTTTGATAGTAACAGCTACCCCTATTTGATCAGATGGTTGCCTTTGGAAGAAGGGTACGAACAGGTCATTTCCATATTTGATTTCAACCCGAATACGCAAACCGGAGTGATTACTGCCACCATTAAGGCAGTGGATTCCGAAGTCATGGAAATCGATGGTCAATCCAAAGAAGTATGGAAAGTACAGGTCACGGATGATATCAGCAATAATCAAATGCCAAGCTATTACTACATCGACAAAAAATCAAGGACACTTTTAAAACAAGAAATCGAGATGCCCGGACGAAGAATGGTCATGGAACGGGTAGATTTTAAATGATACAACAAACTAGATAATGACAAATACACTATTGAATCCAAAAAAGAAGTACCCCATGGTCATGCCTAACGGGAACGAAATCCAAACGGTTGTACACTTAAACCAAGTTGTGGACCATCCAAGGATTGAAATAGGGGATTTCAGTTACTTTGGACATTTTGAGGTTTTGGACAACTACGCAGCCTTTTTGGCACCATATCTTTTCCCGTTGAGCCCGGAAAAATTGATTATGGGCAAGTTTTGCCAGATTGCCCACGGTGTCCGGTTCATCACCAGTTCGGCCAACCACAACATGCATGGCTTTTCCACATTTCCGTTCAATAATTTCATGATGACGCCAGAAACCACTGTGGCGGAGATACAGGCGATGTTTCAGGTCTCTGAGAAAAAAGGGGACACGATTATTGGTAACGACGTTTGGATCGGGATGGAAGCGGTGATCATGCCTGGGGTTACGGTTGGGGATGGTGCCATAATCGGGGCACGTTCCGTAGTGGTCAAGGATGTGGAACCGTATACCATTGTCGGTGGAAATCCCGCAAAACCATTAAAGAAGCGATATGATGAAAAAACCATTGCATCCCTTTTGAAAATTCAATGGTGGAATTGGCCCGTGGAAAAAATTGAAAGTAACCTGGACACTATTTTAGGTACCGATGTTGAAAAACTAGCCAGTCTTTAAGAAGACAACTTGTGAAAAAACACTAAGTTTAGGGACAGAAACCAATATACCCATCATGAAAAGATCAGTTCTCTTCGCCGTACTTTTTTCACTAAGTCTACACGCTTTTGCTATCGATACCAAACTGATGGTCAGGGCTAAGGCAAAGGATGCCAAGTTTGTGGGAAGTTCCATTGGAGGGGCCCACATAATTGTTAGGAACACCATCAACGGACAAATCCTTGCCGAGGGCATTACCACGGGAAGCACGGGCAATACCGGCTTGATCATGAAAACCCCAAAAGACAGGTTTGCCCAGTTGGCAGATGATAAAACCGCTGGTTTTTTGGCTGTGGTGGATATTTCCGAACCCACTTTTGTTCGTGTGGAAGTGATATCACCCATCAGCAGGAAAAATGCCCAAGTGCATGCCAGCACGGAGCTTTGGCTCATTCCTGGCAAGGATATTTTGGGTGATGGCGTAGTGTTGGAAATCCCAGGATTTGTAATTGATATCCTTACCCCCAATACACATCAATACATTCCTTTGGAATCCATTAAGTCCACTGGGTTGGACGTCAAGGCCAATATTGTGATGATGTGTGGCTGTCCGATAGAAAAAGGGGGTATTTGGGATTCCGAAGTCATGGAAGTGAAAGCCGTTGTAAAAAAGGATGGACAAGTTTTTGGTGAGTTGACCTTGGCTAACCCTTCGCGAAACCTGTTTGAAGGCAATGTCAAAATTGACGGTGCGGGGAGTTATCAGGTCTTGGTATATGCCTATAATCCCACTACCGGAAATACGGGAGTGGATATCATCAATTGCGTGGTCACGGAATAAACCCCATGCATTGGCCTTCTTTTTGTGTTCGGTTCCGTTGATGTGACATCGACAAAAATTGGTACCTTTTGGGTCCTAAACCAAACGCTCCAAAATGAAAAGGAACCAAACATTCCCCCTTTGTGCTTTATTGCTTTTTGCCGCATGCCAGACCGCCCCTAAAATAGACCTATTGGATTTGGGCATTCACTTAAAAATGGCAGAATACCGCCATTCCCAAGTTTCCAATGTCATTTATACCTTGTCCTTTGATATTCCAGAGGAGAAGGCATCGCCCATACCATCAAGGCTAGACCTTAAACTTGACCTGTTGGATATGTCGCAACCCCTATACCTTGATTTCAATGCCGATGGATCTTTGTTGAAAGAGTTGGTGGTTAATGGAGAAAAGCAAGATATCAACCATCAAAAGGAACATTTGATCATTGCGGATAACTTGCAAAAAGGTGAAAACGCTATTCAGATTGCGTTTGATGCAGGTGAGCTGTCCCTTAACCGAAATGATGATTTCCTTTATACACTTTTGGTTCCGGATAGGGCCAGTACTTTGTTTCCTTGTTTTGATCAACCTAATATCAAGGCAAAATATATGTTGGATATCAAAGCACCTAACGGTTGGAAAGTGCTATGTGGTGCACCCTTGGAAAAAAGCTCGGAAGAGAAAGGCAAGACCCACTATCAATTTAAGGAAAGTGATCCCATGAGCACCTATCTCTTTTCGTTTGTGGTAGGTAAGTTTGAATCGGTGACTGAAAATCCAGGCATTTTTGACATGACCTTCCTGTACCGGGAAACGGACACGACCAAGATCAAATTGAGTACTGGGCCTGTTTTCGATATACACCAAAAATCCATTGATTTTCTCCAAGGCTATACCCAGCATCAATTTCCATTTCAAAAGCTGGACTTTGCGGGAATCCCTGGATTTCAATATGGAGGCATGGAGCATGTTGGAGCCATTCAGTATCGAGAGCCGTCCTTATTTTTGGATGAAAGTGCCACGGAGAGACAAAAGTTGGGTAGGGCCAAGCTCATTGCACACGAAACCTCACACATGTGGTTCGGCGACTTAGTCACCATGGATTGGTTTAACGATGTTTGGATGAAGGAAGTCTTTGCCAATTTTATGGCAGATAAGATTGTCAACCCTACATTTCCTGATATCAACCATAGGTTGCAATTTATGACTTCCCATTATCAAGGAGCTTATGGGGAGGATAGGACCAAAGGAACCAATCCCATCCGTCAAGATTTAGACAATCTGAAAAATGCGGGAAGCCTGTACGGCGGTATCATTTATAATAAGGCTCCGATCATGATGCGCCAACTGGAAGCCGCTATTGGAGAGAAGGAGTTTAGGGAAGGCATTCGTGAGTATATTTCCAAATACGCCTATGGGAATGCCACTTGGAACGATTTGGTGAACATTTTAGATGCCAGGTCACCCAAAGACCTTCAAAAATGGAGCGAGGTCTGGGTGAACCAATCAGGAAGGCCCATATTCAAGGAAGAGATCGGATATGATAATGATATGATCAAAAGTTTCACCTTAAGTCAAAAGGCAGAAGATGGAAGCGAAAAGATTTGGCCCCAGGCTTTCGATGTTACCCTGGTATACCCTGACAGTACTTTGGTGATTCCTGTGGCTATTGATGGGCGTACAGTAAAAGTGGAAGAAGCTATTGGGCTTCACAGGCCAGAAGCCATCATATTCAACTCCAATGCCTTTGGTTATGGTGTATTCCCGGTTAAGGTGGATGATTTGCAGATTACACCCCATTTAAAGGATGAGGTGGCCCGTGGTTATGCCTACTTGAATACTTATGAAAACATACTAGCTGGCAATTTGGCTCCCGAGGAAGGGCTCGATTTGTTCTTGAAAGGAGTTCAAATGGAGGAAAATGAACTGGTACACGGTCTCATATGTGGACAGATCGGCAGTGTTTATTGGAGTTATCTTTCCCCAGAAGCAAGAGCCGCACAACAGCCTTTGCTTGAAACGATGCTTTGGAAGGAACTGACCAAAGAAAAGCATGTTGCCAACATCAAAAAAAACATTTTTGGTCTCTGGAAGGGTATGGCCTATTCGGATGAAGCCAAGAACAAATTGTACCAGATTTGGAACAAGGAAAAACAAATCCAAGACCTAAAGCTCAATAAGGACGATTATACCAGTATGGCGATGACCTTGGCACTGTATGAACATCCGGAGGCGGAAGAAATTCTGGAAACCGCTAAAAAAGCATTGGATAATCCGGATAAACTAAAACGTTTTGAGTTTTTACTACCGGCCCTATCTGCGGATGAATCGGTCAGAAGTGCTTTTTTTGAATCGTTCAGGGAAGCCAAAAACAGGGAAAAGGAATCGTGGGTCTTGGCAGCCTGTGGTTATATCCATCATCCGTTGCATCAATCTTCCTCCATTAAACAACTGCCTTTGGCATTGGATCTTCTTAAAGAAATACAAAAGACAGGGGACATCTTTTTTCCCAAACGATGGCTTAGTGCCACCATTGGCCAATACCAAGCCTCTGGGGCTTATGAACTTATGGAAAAGTACTTGGCGGACCATCCCGATTTAAATCCTTCATTAAAGGGCAAGCTATTACAGGCCACTGATGATCTGTATCGTTATGTGAAGCAGTAAAACGATGGATCCTATGTAACATTTGTTACTATTTAATCATTCTAAATAACTGACAATAAGTGGTTTAGTGACTAAAATCATTGTGGCTCGTTTTCTTTGAAAATACCTTTGTACCATAAGTTTTTAAAGACGAGTACCATGAAAAAAGTAGTTTTACTGGTGTTGGCTGTTCTGGGAACAGTAACACTGCAGGCACAGGACCGGGATAGGGACAGGATCCAAGATCCCGATCAAAATCGAGACCGTTTAATGTTGGTCGATGGAGACGTGCTCCAAATACGTGACCGCGACCAAATACGTTTGCAAGACCCTATCACTTTGAGTGATGGAACGGTTGTCAACCTCAACGGAACCTATATGACCCAAGACCGAGATCGGCTTAGATTACGGGATGGGGAATGCTTGGACAATGATGGCATCAAGTATCGTAACGAGTATCAATACCGTTACAAAATGATGCAGGATGATAAAGGACTTACTAACGCCCAAATCCAAGCAAGAAACCAAAACAGGTATCAAGTGATGCTCATTGATGGGGAATTGTATCAAATCAGGACCCAATCCCAAAACAGGTTGCAACAACAATTGGAATTGGCGAATGGCACGACTGTTAATCCTGATGGTTCTTACATGAACCAGGATCGTCAACAATTGAGGTTGCAAAATGGCGAGTGTTTGAACATTGATGGAGTGAAATTCAACAACATGTACCAACATCGTAAAATGATGCTCCAAAAAAACATGATGAACATGAAGTCCAAAAAGGCTAATCTTCAAAAGAAGAAAGCCGGACAAGTCATGTAGTTGTATTTTGGTTTGGAACCATGCCGCCAATTGCGGCATGGTTCTTTTATCTTAAAGAACGAGGCCATGAAACGTTATGTTATTATTGTGTTGATGTTAGTGTTGGGTACTGTTGGGGCATTTGCCCAAAAAACTACCAAAGAAAAGTCCAATGAGGAGGCATCCTATGTGCTTGCAGATCTGAGTTATATGAACGATGCCATCTTTATGGGGCGAAGGGATTCCATTGCTGCGCCCTATTTACTACCTTCCATTGGATATTATGACAAGTCGGGGCTGTTTGCCGATGTAACGGCTTCCTATCTGACAAGCTCTGGCGACAAGCGTGTGGACCTTTTTTATGTCACTGGAGGGTATTTGTTTGAAGCCAAGAAATGGAGCGGTGGCCTTTCAGGAACCGCGTATTTTTACAACCAGGACAGTTATAACGTACAATCGGAAGTAGTGGCCGATGTTACAGGTTTGCTCAGTTATGATTTTAAACTATTGGAGCTTTCCCTTTATGCGAGTTCATATTTCAACAAGAACAGCTCACCAGACCTGTTTTTGGGATTCATAGTGGACAAACCCATATATGCATTGAATAGGAATCTCTTGATCGATCCAAGATTTTCGGTCTTTGCCGGGTCACAATATTTTTATCAGGAATACTACACCACAAGCCGTTTGGGGAACAGGAAAGGACAAGGCAACGGGCAAGGTGGTACCTCTACTGCAGATGTGGTCACCAATGTGGAAATAGCGGAAGCCTCGGAGTTCAATGTACTTAATCTGGAATTAAGCCTTCCACTTCATTACCAATACAAGCATTTGATTTTCTCGTTTACACCCACTTGGGCCTTTCCACAGACAAGCGCAACGCTCACAACGGATGATGGTGTGTATGAGGAAGATTTGGAAAGTGTTTTTTACTGGTCCGTAGGTGTCAGCTATTGGTTCAAGACCAAAAAGAATTGATGGGATTATTTTCGTTTAGGTAGGTACAATTTATAGGAAGACGGCTTTGTGGTGATTTCATCCAAATGTCCCATAAACGATTTGTCTCGTTTCAAAAAATGGATGTGAACAAAACTATCGGCATGGGTAAAAACCCCTTGATGGTCTTCAGAATAAAACCCCAGAAGTTCCCCTTTGGTATCCTTGAACGAAAATTTCTGGGATTTGATACCTTCTCGGTACCCTGCAACCTCTGGATTTCTAGGGGTGACGATATGGGTTGCGAAATCATCAAAAGAGCCTTTGATCTTAAAAGCGAAGGGTTGTTGGAGGTCATAACCATTTTCTTTGGCGATTCTTGCCACGGCAATTTGAATGTCTTCAACACTTTTAAAAGAACCATCGATTTTAAACACCGACCACTCCTTCACATCGGAATACACAAAAAAAGGTGATCGGATGTTCCAATCTGTGCCCACCTGGTATTTTCCTTCTTCAAAAGCAGTGGCAAAATAAGGTTTGCCATCAACAACGGTGATTTCTCCCTTCATTCTATCATATGGACCCATACCATACAAATGTGATTTAGGGGAGATGGTATCCAGCAAAATATGCAGGTCGTAGGTGCTTCCCATATCTTTCATGGCACCAATGGAACGCACCTTGGGCATTTGGGCGTTCAGTTGAAAAGCCAATATTGGGAAAGAAATGGCCAATAGAAAGTTTCTGATTTTCATGTATGCAATTTTGAGTTATAATATGATGTTGAAAAGATAGCCCGAAACCATGATGCAGAGCATGACCACACCAAAGAATATTCCAATTAACTTTAATGTCATGACCTTTTTCAGTAGCATGGCCTCTGGCAAAGAGAGTCCAACGACCCCCATCATAAAGGCGATGGCCGTTCCCAAAGGAATGCCCTTGTCTACCAAGACTTGTACTACGGGCAAAATACCGGATGCATTGGAATACATAGGTACCGATAATAGAGTTGCTAAGGGAACGGCAAATAGATTGTCCTTGGCCATGTATTTTTCAAAAAAGCCGGATGGGATGTAACCGTGCATCAACCCGCCGATGGCAATGCCGATGATGACATAAGGGAGTACTCCTTTCAATATTTTCAAGGCTTCTTGCCAAATTATGGGAAGTCGTTGTTTTAACGAGTGTTCTTCCTCTTCAAACACTTCCTGCTCCTTTTGGGCATTGGCAAGAACCTCTTTGACCCAAGGAGTCAAATATCTTTCCAGCTTTAATTTTTGAAGGATAAACCCTGAAATCGTTCCCAACAACACGCCGCTCAACACATACAACACCGTGGTTTTAACCCCGAACAATCCAATGAACAGTCCAATAGCCACTTCGTTCACCAAAGGTGAGGTGACCAGAAAGGCAAAGGTGACCCCCAAGGGAATGCCCCCACGAACAAATCCGATGAACAAAGGAACCGAGGAACAGGAACAAAAAGGGGTAACCACCCCAAAAAGGCTGGCCATTAGATATTCGGAGCCATAAAGTTTTTTCCTCGATAAGTAGTTCTTGACCTTATCAATGGGAAAATAACTGTTGACAATACCCATTAAAAAAACTACGGTAAATAACAGCAACAGTATTTTTATACTGTCGTAAATGAAGAAATCAAGGGCTTTGGCGAAATGATTATTGGGATTCATCCCAAAAATGTCATAGACCAACCATTGGGCCATATGTTCCAACCAATCGAACATGATGCCTGTAATAAGGAAATTTAATTTAAAAAGGCCAAAACTTCTTCTTTGGAGGGTATCCGACCTTTCATGACCACTTTTTCATCTACCACCAATGCTGGAGTAAGCATCACATTATATTGCATAATGTGTGTGATATCCTCCACTTTTTCAACAGAGGCATCCAACTGGTTTTCTGCGATTACCTCTGTTACAACTTTGGTCAGGTTTTGACACTTGGGGCAACCGGTACCCAAGATTTTCACTGTATGTTTCATCGCAATGTGTCTTTAAATTCAATAGGAATCCATTCAAAGGTACGTTGGCCTTGTGAGGCATACTGTGACATTTGTCACAAACAAAATCAAAGTGAACGGCGATTGGCCCTATGTTCAAAATATAATATTTAAGATTTTCTAAAGAATTGGACCCTACATTTATTCCTTAAATTTAAATGATGAAAATCCTTATAGCCGAAGATGAGATTGAACTTCAAAATTCCATAGTAACCTATTTGGAAAGGGATGGAAATGTTTGTGAAAGGGCGTCCGATTACTATGAGGCTTTGTACAAGATCGATTTATACGAATATGACCTTTTGGTCTTGGATATTAACCTGATTACCGGTAACGGTCTTGATATCCTAAGGGTATTGAAAAGGAATAAATCCCAAACCCCTGTCATCATTATCTCCGCGAACAATTCATTGGACGATAAGCTTGAAGGGCTGGATTTGGGTGCGGACGATTACCTGACCAAACCGTTTCATTTGGCAGAACTCAATTCGCGTATTAGAGCGGTTTTAAGGAGAGGTAAGTTTGGAGGAATGGAACGGATCGAGTTCAATGAAATTTCCATTGATACCAATTCAAGAACGGCGTATGTGGACAACAGCCCGATTGTATTGACCCGAAAGGAGTACGATCTACTATTATTCTTTATAACCAATAAGGGCAGGGTACTTTCCAAGGAAATTATTGCGGAACACTTATGGGGGGACCACAGTGATTTGGCCGATAATTTTGATTTCATCTATGTGCATATCAACAATCTGCGTAAAAAGTTGACCGAGACCGGAGGTAAGTATATCAAAACGGCATATGGGAGTGGTTATAAATTTATGGAGGACTGATACATGAACAAGAAAATCAAGAAAATTCCGCTGATCCAGAAAACATCCAAAACCTTTCTTTGGATAGGCCTTGTTTTGATGTTGGGCAGTACTGTGGTCCTATACTACTATCTTCGAGTTGTATTGCAGGCCGAGGTTGAGGAAGAATTGCGTTCAACGGAGTCCAGAATTGAAAAATCCATCGAGGAAGGTGGCATGGACTACCAATTACCTCCTGTTGCGGAAGTGGTAAAAGTTGACAAACTGGACATGGAAATACTCAAGGATACCCTTATCTATGACCCGTCCCAGAATGAATTGGAAGAATTCCGCGAACTCTCCACTTTTTCTTCCATCAATGGTCAAAACTATAGGATTACCGTTCGGGCATTGGTGGTTGAATCGGAAAACATTTTGTTGGCCGTGGTACTTTCCTATCTGGCCATCATACTGGTGGTCTTCATTTTCTTGTTTTATCTCAACAAGTCAAGAAACCAAAAGGTATGGCATCCTTTTTTTAGGAATCTGGAACAGATGAAAAGCTTCTCCCTGACTTCCGAAACCCCCATCGAGTTGATGGACAGTGATATTTTGGAGTTTTCCGAATTGAATGATGAGATGACCACTTTGACCAACAAAGTACGTGCAGATTATAAAAATTTAAAGCAATACACGGAAGATGTCTCCCACGAAATGCAAACACCTTTGGCCATCATCCAAGCTAAAATAGAGAATGTGATCAATGGCGAAATGTTGGAAGACACCCAATATGAACAATTGACCTCCATTCAAAAGGATATCCAACGGCTTACCCAAATGACCAAACGCTTAACCTTGTTGACCAAGATTGAAAACAATCAATTCTTGAAAAAGGAAAAATTGGATATTTCAAGGCAACTGAAGAAAAACATTCAGGATTTCAGTGAAATCTCAACCATTTCCATTGACTTTGAAATTTGCGAATCTATTTGGGTGGATATGGATTCTTTTTTAGCTCAGGTACTTTGTAGTAATTTGATTTCCAATGCTATAAAATATTCAACAGGCCATAAAAATATTTTGGTCAACGCTCAAAATGGAAAAGTAACGATTGCTAATGCTGGTGAAAAGGCAATACGGCACCCTGAAATGCTCTACTCTCGGTTTTATAGGGAATCGGATGGGGCTAAATCAACCGGTTTGGGCCTTGCCATTGTTAAACGTATCTGTGATCTGTATGGTTTTACCATCTCGTATCATTTTGAGGCGGGGATGCATCATTTCACCGTTTCTTTTATAGAGTAGCCAGAGTTCAAACCAAGATTATCGATAACTTTAAATTCCCTTTAGGATCGGGGTTTAGTTTTGATGGCAAACAAATACGTTATCCCATGAGCAAAGTGCTATCCATCCTCCTGATTATCATTTCGTGCCAAACCTTATTTTCCCAAGAAAACATAACCATAAGCGGCCAATTGCTTGATTCTGAAACCCAACAACCTCTTTCCTTTGCCAATGTGGCCGTTCATGGTTTGGAGGATGACAGGTTGGTCACGGGAGCCATCACGGACGAGAATGGACGGTTTAAAATCATTGATCTTCCCATAGGAAGGTACAGGCTCTATTTTACTTTTATCGGATACACGACCACGGAGCGGACAATGATATCAGGAGGATTGAATTCCATTTTTGATATGGGAAAGATCTCTCTTGAGCCAAGTACCCAGAATCTTGAAGAAGTTGAGGTTGTTGGAAAACAGGCTACCACCAATGCTGCGCTTGACAAAAAATCCTTCAACTTGGAAGATAACATAGCCCAATCTGGGGGTTCGGTCATGGATGCTATGAAAACACTCCCCGGAGTAACGTTTGATCAAGATGGAAAGGTGATTTTAAGGGGAAGCGATAAAGTTGTGGTGCTTATCGATGGAAAGCAGAGTAGTCTAACAGGTTTTGGCAATCAAAAGGGTCTGGCGAATATTCCTGCCTCCAATATTGAAAAAATCGAAATCATCAATAATCCTTCTGCCAAGTACGATGCCAACGGATTTGCAGGTATTGTCAATATCATTTATAAAAAAGAAAAGCAAACGGGATTCAATGGAGATGTTGGACTTTCATTTGGCCTAGGGGCCCTTGGAAAAAGACGGGCAGATACGCCCACCGATTTAGGAAGCTTTTCGGCCAACCCAAAAGTGATTCCCAGCCTCAACCTAAATTATAGGAAGGATAGGGTGAATTACTTTCTCCAGTCCGAGTTCATTTTACAAAAGGCTTTGCCCAATAATGAGTTTACCACACGTAACTATGATGACGGCAGGAACATTGTTTCACAAGTCCCCGAGAACAGGAAACAGTTTAGATCCATAATCAATGGCGGGGTTGATTATGAAATGGATGACAAAAATAGCTTCACCTTTTCGGGGCTTTATGATCGTGAGCGACATATCGATTCCGCCCAAGTTGCCTTCATCAACCTGAATACCAATGGTAGAAATCGTTTCTATAGTTGGCAAGAAGAAGAAATCACCCGTTTCATCAATGCCACAGTAAACTACAGACATAAATTTGAACAACCTGGTCACACACTGAGTGCCAGTGCTCAATATACCCAAGGATTGGAAGATGAAACCTATTCCCTTAATGATAGTTCTTCAGTGAGGATAGGGATGGATATGACCAACATCCGGGCCATTGAGAACACCACTTCGCTTTCTTCGGATTATGTTCGCCCCTTGAGTTCAGGGCGATTGGAACTGGGTGCCAAATTGCGGATCAGAAGATTACCAGTGGATTATACGATTACTCCGGGGAATCAATCCATTATCTATCCTGATTTGGGAACGTTTTCCGATTGGGGTGAAAACTTGTATGCTGGGTATGTGAACTACGTTCTGGAGAAAGAGAAGTATGATGTGGAAACAGGACTTCGTGCAGAACAAACAAAAGTTTTCTATGATTTGGACCCGACCAATGCCTATTATCCCAACAATGACAAGTATGATTATTTTGAACTGTTCCCCAACGTGCGTTTCACCTACAAGTTAAATGGCCACAACAAGATCTCGGCATTTTACAATCGAAGAATTGATCGTCCCGGAGAGCCGGAACTTAGGATTTTTCCAAAATATGACGATCCTGAACTCTTAAAAGTAGGGAATCCCTATTTGCGCCCTCAATTTACCAATGCCCTGGAACTGGCACATAAATATATATGGGGGAGTGGCTCATTGTATTCTGCCATATACCATCGGATGATCCAAGATCAATACATGCGGATTTATAGCATAGACAATTCCAATCCAGAATATGACATTGTGAACAGGATCTATCAAAATACCGGTAAAGCCACCAATACGGGTATAGAACTGCTATTGGGACAGGACATCACCAACAATTGGAAGGTTTCTGCTACGTTTAACTGGTTCTCCAACACCATCGATGCTTATCAAGGAATTCTTTTGTTTCCCTATGAGAGAAGTTTTTCTACCGAGAAATCAACTGCCGACGCATGGAATGCCAAGATGAGTACAGAAATGGTTCTGCCCAAGGATTTCTCAATTCAGGTAACTGGCATATATTATTCCGACAAGAATATTCCGCAGGGCAAGGAACTTTCCCGTTCCTCCATTGATTTTGGGTTGAAGAAGCGACTTTGGAACAAAAAAGCGGAACTGACCTTTTCCGCCAGTGATATCCTGAACAGGTTCGGGATTCGTCAACGGATATATGATCAAGGGGTTACGGCCATTTACCAGAATTATTTTGAGACCCAGATTTTCAGGGTCGGGTTTAAATACAAAATCTAATTTTTCGAAAATGAAGACACTGAACAAAGTTGCGGAGATTACCCTGTTGTTTTGGTTGATGAAAATTGTGGCGACCACCTTGGGGGAAACTTTGGGGGATTTTATTGCTCAAACCTTAGGGTTGGGATATGCCACGGGAATTCTGATCACCCTAATTTTTTTCGGGCTGGTACTGGGCATTCAATTGACCAGAAAAGCATTCATTCCGGTATGGTACTGGCTCGTTATCATTGGTACTACCACCTTGGGGACCGAAATATCCGATTTTATAGATAGAAGCCTCCACTTGGGTTACACCTGGGGAAGTCTATTGCTGTTTTCTGGATTGCTTTTGACCCTTTTTACCTGGCATAAAAGATTTGGGAACCTGGAGGTATATCCCATATTTGACCGAAACAAGGAAATCCATTATTGGATGGCCATCCTGTTTTCCAACAGTTTGGGGACCGCCTTTGGGGATTACTTGAGCGATGTTGTTGGGCTGAGCTATTTATATGGTGCCTTTGTTACCGCTGGGATTATCGTTTTAGTGATACTCTTGCATTATTTTACGAAGATGAACCAGATTATCCTCTTTTGGATTGCATTTATATTCACAAGGCCATTTGGGGCAACCTTCGGGGATTTTTTGACCAAACCTATGGCCAAAGGTGGATTGAACCTGGGCACCTTACCTGCAACCATTGTGTCCATAATATTGATCGGGTTGATGATTTACGTTTCGCATCGTCACATGGTTACTGATAATGCTGAAGAGCAGAAACAACTTTAAATCACTTTAGATTTGCTTAAAACCATCTTTAGAATTGGGTTCTAGATTTACTAAAAGATTTTAAATCAGTAGATCATGAAGAATAAAAAGTATGTCATCGGATTGCCCATAGCATTGATTTTAGGATTGGGGATTTATGCATTTGCACAGCGGACTTCGGCTCCCCTTCGAGTACAAGCATCCTTTGTAAAGAAGTTCCCGAATGTGAAAAAAGTTACTTGGGACAAAGAATCGGAAAAGGAGTGGGAGGCAGAATTCAAAATGGATGGTATTGAATATTCCGCCAATTTTTTGGAAGATGGCACGTGGAAAGAAACAGAACATGAAATCAAGAAAAATGATATCCCTGAAAATGTGGTCACAACCCTAAAAAAACAATTTTCCGAGTACAGTATTGATGAGGTTGAATTTATAGAAGACCCCAACGGTTCCCAATATGAGATCGGATTGGAAAAAGGAAAAGAGGAAATTGAGGTTTTGATCGGAACCGATGGTCAATTGATCAAGACATTGGATGAACCACGTGATTAGTTGAAGAAACCCGATGGCAACAAGATTTATAATTTGTACAGCCCTATTCTTTGTTCTAACAGGTAAAGCTTTTGGTCAGCAAACAGATTCCGCTGAAGAAATAGCAAAGGAAACGACCATTGACGGGTAGGGGATTATGCCCAGTTTGCCCCAACGACTTTTTCCCTTATCACAGTTTTGCTCAAGGGAGACAAGGAAGGATTTTGGCAGTTGGGCAAATCTATGTCCGCAAATTTGACCGCAACCTGGATTTTAAAGTATGCCATTAATAAACCAAGGCCGGAAGGGAGAACAGACGGTCACGCGTTCCCATCCGGACATACTTCCTTTGCATTTCAGGGGGCTTCTTTTCTTCAAAGAAGATATGGATGGAAATATGGAATTCCTGCCTATGCCATTGCAGGTTTTGTAGCTTATAGTAGGGTGGAAGGATTGAATGACCGACATGATGGCTGGGATGTTCTAGGAGGAGCCTTGGTCGGTATCGGAAGCACATATCTGTTCACAACACCCTATATGCAAGAGCATTTTGAGCTTAGTTTTCAAAGTGGAGATGGTTCCTATGCCTTGGGTTTGGTTTACAAGTTTTAGCTACGAATACAACAAAATGGAAGCTTTTTGAAGAAGCCATGTTGTGACCAATAGATTGTGCTACTCGTTCCGTAGCGCATCAACTGGATTGGTAATGGCGGCACGCCAGCTCTGCCAACTTACGGTAATGATGGTGATAACCAGAGCCAAAACACCAGCTAGGACGAAAATCCATACATCCAAAGTGGTTTTATAAGCAAAGTTTTCAAGCCATCCTTTCATGATTTGCCATGCAATCGGGGTAGCCATGAAGAAAGCTAAAACCACCCATTTGGCAAAGTCCTTGTTGAGCAATGCAAGTACCTCTGAAACTTTGGCACCGTTTACTTTTCTTATGCCTATCTCCTTGATTCTTCGTTTAGCCATAAAAGAAGCCGAACCAAAAAGACCCAAAGCCGCAACCACAAGACTTATCAGAGATAGGATTCCGAATAGTTGTCCCAACTTTTGGTCAGTGCGATAGGCATTGCTTAACTGGTCGTCCAGGAATTGGTAGTTGAAACCATAACCTGGATACAGACCTTTATAAATTGTCTTTATCTCATCGAGGGTTCCGCCCACATCATTGGGTGCTATTTTTACAGAAATGATATTGGCATGCTCCTCAGGTAAACCCAAAGAAACTGCCAATGGTTCAATTCCCAGATGAAGAGGTTGATAATTGAAGTCTTTGATCACCCCGATGACCTTGCTATCCTTCCACATTTGAAGGGAAAGTTTCCTGCCAACGGGCTCATTCCATTTAAGTGCTTTTACGGCTGCTTGGTTCAGGAGAATAAAGGAAGAATTGTTTTTGGCTTTCATCTCTTTAGAGAACAGTTCCCCGTCCAGGAGATCAATATTATAAAAGTCCAAATAATTTTGATCCACTATCAAATGGTAGAGTTTTATGTCTTCCTGTGTCGATTTTCCCGCCCATTCAGCGCTGCCGCCCCACTCATCATTATCCAATGCGGTTTGCGCATAGGTTACATCAAGAATATTGGTACTGGCCTGTAATTTTTCCTTCAGGACCGAATAACTTTTCTTAAGCTCAGACTGAACATCAGGAATGATAATGTTCACGATATTGTTTTTTTGAAAGCCCAGTTCTTTGTTTTGAATAAAATCCAATTGCCTATAAAATATAATGGTTCCGGCAATCAACGCTATGGAAATCGTAAATTGGGAGACTACCAAAATGTTCCTGACATTTAAAAAATTGGATGGCTTTGACGTTTGTGTCTTGAGCATCACGATCGGTTTTTGTCGCATCATATGATAGGCTGGATAGGCACATGAAATTAGGGCAAAGAGAATAACCATTCCTATCCAAGCAGCCAGGTTGCTATAGGACCATAACATACTCACCGCTAGTTCTCGTTCGACCAGTTCGGCAAAAGAAGGAAGAATAAAATATGCCAAATACATGGAAACCACAAAGGCCGACAAGCATATCAGTAGGGTTTCAACAAAAACCAGAAGGACAATCTGAAACTTGCTGGCCCCTGATATTTTTCTTATGGCGGTCTCTTTGGTGAAATACAACATTTGGGCACTGGCCAAATTCATATAATTGAACCCGGCAATAAGCAATAATAACAGGGCAATTCCGAAAAAAACACGGATATACAGAATATCTCCATTGGTACCCGATTCCAGATTTACATGACTATACAGGTGTATGTCCTTTATATTTTGAAGGTGGAAGGCTTCAGGAACATCTCCTTCCCTTGAAGCTCGAACAATTTTTGTGATTTTGGATTCCAATGATGGAACATCAACATCATTGTAAAGTTGCACATATGTATTATAGTTATTATTCCACCATTCCGCCTCAGCGTCGTTCAAATCATAAGATGGGTCAAAAACGGTTTGTTGGGAAGCCAAAAAGTTGATGGGAAGATGGGAGTTCTTAGGTACATCCTCCATAATGCCGGTAACGGTAAAATCCATGTTTCCCAAGTGGATAAGTTTACCCATTGGGTTATCTTCTTCAGGAAAATACTTTTCGGCCATTGACTTTGTCAGGACAATACTTTTTGGCTCGATCAAGGCAGTTTTCGGGTCGCCTTTTAAGAAGTGATATTGAAAAATCTCCAGAAATTCGGGCCCCGTAAAGTAGAATTTCCCATCCATAAAATGTTGGTTGTTGATTACAATTTCTATCTCATCAATAGGAAGCAATTGGGCTACATTTTTGATCTCCGGACAATTTTCCTGTAGTGTAGGCTTCATCAACCCACTTGTGGCGTTCCATAAATGGGTACCTCTCCACTCATTGTCAAGGTTTTCTTTGATGACTCTATATATGTTGGCCGCATCAGGTTGTTGTTGGTCGTAGCTGAATTCATACTTTATAAAAAGAGAAACCACTATAGCGGTGGTAAAGGCAATGGTAAGGCCCAGTAAATTAAGGATGGAATGCATCTTATGTTTCAGCAAATGACGTATTGCCGTGATAACATAAATCTTCATGGTCGTAGTTTTTCTAATTTTACATCAGTTCCATTTCAACGGGCTTGGTACAACGTATTATTTTGAACATCGGAATTTAAGAGGGCATTTTTTGATTTCCAACCGTTCTTCCCTTTAATTCCTGATTGGTAATTTATCCAACTCAACCCAAGTTGTGCCAAAATTATTCCAAAACCAATAAGTGTCTGAAAAACAATAATATATATAAAATTTTGAGCAACGGATTTTTATTTGGATGTAAAATAGTATTACAGGTCTTGTCCAAATATTTTACATAGCAAAGACCAAATTATAAGTCGCGCGAGAGGTTGCATATGGAAAATTGCAATAGGTAAAGAAGTATGTGAATAATCGGTACGTTGGTTATTTCCTCGATTCAAACACAACTAAGCTTTCTAAATTATTGAAAAACAAAATTATAGGTAAGTGAAACCAGAGGGCTGTTGATAATGGAAAGCTCGTAGGCTCCCAAAGGACTATTTAGGAACACCTCGGAATTTTCGGTGCCGTTACGTTGTGTGTAATAAATGCTGTACGGGTTTTTTCTTGCGTACAGGTTATAGACGGTAAAGGTCCAGTCGCCCGACCATCGCTTGGTCCTACTTTTTACCCCTCTGATGTTCCATGAGAAATCCAACCTATGGTATATGGGCAAACGGGCATTGTTTCTTTCCAAGAACAAAGGCGTTTCTATTCCCTCTATGGTTACAATACCATTGGCCGCTGTATAGGGTCTTCCGGTCTGCGCGGTGAAATTAAAGCTCCACGTATTGAATTTGTCAGACTCAAAATTTACGGTCCCGTTAAAAACGTGTGTTCTATCGAAATCGGAAGGGTACCATTTATTGTTATTGATTCTGTCCGCAATCCTATCAACTTGGGATCGTAAAAGACTTCTGGACCACGTGTAATTCATCCAACCATTGACCTTCCCTGTTGATTTTTTGAAACTGAGTTCCGCTCCATAGGCCTTGCCTTCCCCTTGAACAACATCTTGATTGATGTTATCACTTAGAAAGAAGTCGGCCCCCGGTCTATAGGTCAATACATTTTGTGCCTTCCGATAATAACCCTCCAAGGAAATTTCCAGTTCATTGTTCATTAGATTCTTGTAAAGCCCCAGACCGTAACTGTCACTTCTCTGCGGTTGCACATAGGGATCTGCTGTCTTCCAGCGAGAGGTAGGTACCGGGGTGGTACTATTGTATATGTTTTGTAGGTATTGGTTCAGCCTTGCATAGCTCGTCTTCAAGGAAGTGGTTTCCCCCAATTTCAAGTTTAGGCCCAGTCTCGGCTCCACGCCATTGTAGGTCTTGACCCCAGCGCCCTTTTCGAATTCTGTAAAACCCAATGGTTCCCCCGTAACCTCATCAAAAAAATTCTGGGTGTAGGGACCGACCAGCACAAAATGACTGAAACGGAGACCTCCAGAGAGGGAAAGCTGTTCCAAGGGAGACCAATCGATATTGGCATAGCCATCGAATTCATAGCTTGTCTCTTTTTCCAAGGAGACGGACAATACGTCCGAAGTACCGGGGTCCAAAGCCCCTGGACTGATCGTATACCGATTGGCCTGCACCCCGATATAATAATTTAAGTCAACACGGACATTTTTAGAATATTCGGATATAAAACTGAGATAGTTAATTTTCGATTTGTAAACAATCTCATTGTCGATGTCCCGTTCCGGGAAAATTATTTTCGGGGTATAGTCACTGGCGAGTACCACCGTCCGGAGATTGGCATTGTTGGAAAAACTATGGGACCAGTTCAGGGTTCCGTTAAGCGTACTGAAATCATATTGATTGTTTTCTGCGTTGACGTTTTGGATCTGGGTAACAAGATCAAGTTGGTAAAAATCCTTCGACACAAATCCGGTAAGTGAAATTTGGTCTTTTTCCGATGCTAAATACAAAAGCTTTAGAGTACTATCATAAAATCTGGCCTTTGTGTCCTTAAGACGTTCCGAAAAGAGCGGCAATAAAAAATCGGTGAATCCTGCACGTGCCCCTGCGAACAACATCAGTTTGTCCTTTACCAAAGGAGTCTCTACATTCAGCCTACTGGAAACCAGACCGATTCCCCCTGTCAGTTTCAATTTGTCCACATAGGGATTCTTCACTTTTAAATCGAGCACGGAGGTGGCCCTTCCACCATAACGGGACGGAATGTTGGCACGATATAGCTCCGTGGAGGATATGGCATCTGGGGTAAAGACCGAAAAAAGGCCAAATAGATGGGTTGGATTAAAGATGGGAGCATAGTCATAAAGGATTAGGTTCTGGTCTAAGGAGCCTCCCCTAACAGAAAGCCCATTACTGATTTCCCCTGCATTGTTAACGCCCGGCAAAAGGACCATTGAGCGCAGTACATCGGACTCTCCCACGGCTGAGGGAATCATCTTCAGGTCCTTTGGTGTTAAACTTACCACTCCCATTTGCGGTAAATTGAGGATTTCATCCATTTTCTTTGCCCTTACAATGACCTCGGAAAGTTCTTCATGTTTTTCAATAAGCATGATGTCCAAGGAAATATTCCGGTTCAGTTCCACTTGCCGAACCTCAGAGCCGAAACCAATGTAGGAAACGGTAACTTGGTAGTTGGCTTCGGGAAGGGTGATGGAGAACCTTCCCTGTTCATCTGAGACACCTCCGCATCTGCACGGTTCGATGGCTATTTCTGCATTCTCCACACCGATACCCGTTTTCGCATTCAAGATTTTGAATGACATCTGGTATTCTTGAGCATGCACTTCCTTTACGAAAGAAAAGATGATCAAGGCGTTTAGGAGATAATATGGCCTCATTTGTTAACTCTATTTTCCATCACCACAAGGCGCAAACTAATTGCCAATCCAGCCTTCTGGACGAATTGCAGTCCTGGTCCGCGATTCATTACAGGGGGCTGTCGTAATATTTGGCCTATATGGTGGGTCTGTTTCCGATATCGGGTCCAGGGTACTTTCAATCATATCTTCCAATATTTGGCCCCGCTCTATAAAAATGGAAGCTTGTGAAGCGGCAGCGGCAGTGAACCTGCCCAGTATGATTTCGTCGGCATTGCCCGGATTGAAGATGTTTCCAACTACCGCAGAGGGTGGCGGAGCGTCAAAATTTCCGTTGTTGTCAACAATATCCTTAAGTCTTTTGTAGTATTCATAGGCATCGTAGGAAACAGAAACCTGTTCCAATTGGACCAAAATATCTTCCTTGTTGTACAATAGTACATTGCCTACGGGCAGCTTACGGATATAGGTGCCATCACTAAATTTGTCATCAAAAATTTCAATGTTTTCATTGAACCGTATCCGCCAACAGTTCTGCTCGCAATAGTAGACAAAATAATATCCCGATAATCCTGTGTTATCCGGCTTACATTCGCCATCCCTAAAATTACCCCCGTAGCAAACCTCACAATATGTTTGCCTTTCGAACGAACGGAAACGCCAGAAATAGTAATTTTTCTTGCTTGGGGGATCGTCGAAATCTACCAAAATGGAATGGCCCGGAACAAATTTCCCTGAGTCTTCCCTAAAAATAAGTTCTTTGTTATACTCGGCCCGAATTTCAGAAACCTCCACCGGCTCAATAACAGTTTCTGGTCGGGATTTGTAATTTCTCCCATCGGCCAGGACCACATCAAGTTCCCAAGATTCCCCAGGCTTTACGGTAAAATCGTCTGAAGGCACATACACATCCTCTCTTTCTTCCAAGAGAAACGTTTGGCCCGTATCAACATTGGTAAAGGATACCGTGGCCCCTTCCTGAAAGAGGTTGCGATAAATACCAAAATCTGAACTGGTCTGATTTATAGTTACATACGAAGTGCCTGATATGGAAGAAGCCAATCCTTCTATGATTATTTGATCCCCTATAAAAATATATTCAGGAGCTACCGGATCCACACATCCGAAGTAGAGGATAGAAAGTAAGCAGGGAAACAAAACGCCAAATAGCTTTTTAAACATACAGAGCGTGATAAAAGGGGATTTTAAATTTTGAAAATTAGGATTGTTTTGATTTACCAATTGTTGATTCCGTTTATTTCAATATGATATTTTTTAATCTTGAACATAAAGACTCCAGCTTTCATTTTTTGGAGAATTTCTCCAGATATCTTGCCTCCATACGATGTTGTAAGATAAAAAGTAATAAAATGATATGGGAAATACCATGAATGAGTTATCAACAAAATATTGATAATCAGTTAAATGTAGGTGATAAATAGTTGGTTTATTTCCCGATGCAATATCTTACAGTGCCCATGAATAGGGGAGTGGAGAGGTTAGGGGTGGAAAAAAGGACACTATCCCAATAAGTGTGTAATTTAAAAATAACGGGGGTTTGACTTTATTAGAGTCTGACCCTTTTTTCATAGATCGTTAGGAACTGGTTTAAAATGATGCCCCAGTTCCTAATGGGCATGGACCACTTTTTGGTGGCCTCCCTTGTGGCCAAATATACGGATTTCATCACCGCATCGTCAGTTGGGAAGGACAGTTTGTTCTTGGTGTACTTGCGTATCTTCCCGTTCAGGTTCTCGATAAGGTTGGTGGTATAGATGATCTTTCGTATCTCCACTGGGAACTCGTAGAACACGGTAAGGTCCTCCCAGTTGTCCCTCCAGCTCCTTATCGCATAGGAATACTTGCCCTCCCATTTTTTGGCGAAGTCCTCCAGGGCGGCCTTTGCGGCCTTCTCGTTGGGTGCATTGTAGATGCCCTTCATGTCCGCGGTGAAGGCCTTCTTGTCCTTCCATACCACATAGCGGCAGGCATTGCGTATCTGGTGCACCACGCATATCTGGGTCCTGGACTCGGGGAAGACGTTTTTGATGGTGTCCGTGAACCCGTTCAGGTTGTCGGTGGCGGTGATCAGGATGTCCTCGGTGCCGCGGGCCTTCATGTCGGTGAGCACCGACATCCAGAAGGCCGCCGACTCGTTCTTGCCCAGCCATAGGCCCAGCACTTCCTTCTTTCCGTCCCTGCGCAGGCCCACGGCCACGTACACGGTCTTGTTGATCACCTTGGAGGATTCCCTGACCTTGAAGACGATGCCGTCCATCCATACGATCAGATAGACCGGTTCCAGAGGGCGGTTCTGCCATGCAACAATGTCGTCCGCCACTTTTTCGGTGATCCTTGATATGGTCGAAGTTGATACCTCAAAGCCGTAGGCCTCCCGTATCTGCTCCTCTATGTCACTGACCGACATGCCCTTGGCGTACAGGGATACGATGATGTTCTCGATACCGTCCACCATGTTGCCCCGTTTGGGGACGACCATGGGGTTGAAACTGGCATCCCTGTCCCTGGGGACGGATATCTCGGACTCCCCGAAGGAGGTCCTCACTTTCTTTTTGGAGTGTCCGTTGCGATTATTGGCATTGGACGAGCGCTGGTGCCTCTCGTAATCCAGATGGCCGTCCAGTTCCCCTTCCAGCATCTTCTCGATGCCGCGTTTCTGGAGCTCCTTCAAAAAACCGTTGAGCTCGTCTCCCGATTTGAACTGCTTCAGGAAATCGTCGTTGAACAATTCTTCTTTCTTCATAATGTGCAAATATTTAAAATTAGACAAAAAATTAGCGGGGGCATGCCCCCGCTAATTTTCTATTTACACACTTTATGAGATAGTCCTGAAAAAAGGTGTACCCTTTTTGTTGCCTTTATTGTTCTTTTGTTTGTTAACAACTTCTATTGAAGAATAATGTCACTGTCAATGTTCAACTTTTGGTGTAAAGCCTTGGCAACGTTCAAAGTAATTTCACGCTTTCCATTTAGGTAATCACTGATTCGCGACGCACTGGTGTTTAAAAGTGCAGCCAGGTCTTTTCTTTTCAGGCCCATTTCAAACATACGAAGCTCAATCATTTCTTGTAGGGTGGGTAATCCGATAGGGAAATGAATCTCCTCGTATTGTTCTATAATATCAGTAACCTCCATAAATTCCTTGGCCAATGGGTCATCGGTTGGAGTGTTGTCATCAACTACATCTATCAACTCTTCTAAGCGAAGGTTTGCTTTGACGTATTCTTCGTGTGTTATTAATTTTCCCATACCACTATAATTTATCAATGTTCTTTATTTTGTTGTAATCCTTATGATTCCCGACCCATCGAATTAATACTTTCTTGAATTTAAACCGTACAATGGCCACTATCCGATAGTGGTTACCTTTAACATTAAAAACAAATCTCCCATTTCCAACGCTATCAGCCGAATTGAAAGTATTCTTCAAGTCCGAAAAACTTTCCCATTCTGCTTTATTTGCTTTTTTATACCAATCTTGCAAAGCCACTTTGGCATTGGTTTCTTTTGAAAAATATTCCCTTAGCTTTTTAAATGAAATAACGTGCAATTGATAGATAATGTTTATTTAGAATGTAAAGATACATTAAAATTACACTAAATGTAATTAAATTTCAATATTTGTAATAGTTTTTAATTTCTATCTCCCGTAAATCTTTGAAAGCTGTCTAAAACATCACGGTCATAAACATTCTTTCTTCTCCAGCTCATTTTGCCATTTTCCAATTCTCCAACTAATCCAATTGAAAAAGCCGCGGTACCCTCAATCATTTTCATAATTTTAAATTGAAATACTTTATGCAGAACCATATGATTGTCTACAAAGTTTGGGTGAAAAGCCATATTAGCATAGGTCTCTTCTGTTGAAAAACTAGGATACAGAATAAAGTCATTGTAAATATCTTCAAACATTAGCTTCTTTGAAATAAAAGATGAAAGAGAATATCTAGGGTCTTTTAATCTATATGCGTTACCAATGAAGTTTGTGAGAGCCATATAGTGGTCATTAAGTTTTGGATAGTTTTTATTCCATAGTTTAAGTTGGTCGTTATGGACATTCTGAGTGAATTCCCACCATGGGTTGTGGCGTTTCAAGGAAACAGGAAGCAAGCATGCAAGCTTAATCGGTCTATTTACCTTAATTTTCCAAACACTTAAGAAACCGACATCTTCAATTTTTGGTTTCATTTCGTGTATAGCAGAATTTGCACTATCAGAACAATAAAAAACAGAAGTTCCGGCAACATTTGATCGTCCATTTTTTCTACATAGGCTTGGAGAAGGATAGGAATAAGTGTTTACTAGATTTGTATCAGTGGATTTAAAATCAATATTCATTCTTACTCTATAGAAATAAAAGTTTTCAAATGCTTCAGGATGTAACTTTTCTTTTGCACTAGGGAGTATTAGGGCATTATCATAGTAAAAATTGTTAATCTCTTTAAATGATTTATCTGAAAAATCTGAGCCTAGCAATGAGTCGAGATTTTTTTTGTATCTGTATAGTGGAGGAAATGAGTTTTCTTCACTTGGCAATAAAAACATATCCTAAATAACTTATCGTATTGAATTTAACTTAAATATTATCTAACCCCAAATCTTACCCCAAACTTTGCGCGTGGATCCTGTGGAATTTCTTCCGTGTTCGGGAAGATAAGCGAGAAGAAGAAATTCTATAGGGCGCAAACTACTTTTTGCCCTTGGCGTTGCGCCATTCTTCATAAAGGACACCTGCCTCTGCGTTTTCCTCCATAAATCGCTCATAGTGCCGAACAGCATTGCTTTCACCTTCAGAAAAGGCAGCTTCCTCTTTTTCGGATATTCGCGAAACCTGAAATAGGGCATACACTAAAATCAATAATATGATTACCGATAATGCCCAAAACAGTTTTACTGACCACTTAGGCAAGGCCATTGACCTTTTAGTATGATAGATTACGTTTGCCAACAGCTTATTTTGTTCTTCCATCACCTTTTTTTGGGAATCGTTGTATCCTTTGAGGATATGGTCGATTCCCGAAGAGTCTGGTTGAATTTTAAGAGTTTTTATTTCTTGTTGCAATTTTTCCAATCGGTTAACGGAGGTTTCAAAACTTCTTATTTCCTCGGTCAACAGTTCTGCTATTTCGTCCAGTTTTGCCATAATTCTATATTTCTATTCCAACTCCTTTACCTATGGTTCTTTTAATGGTTTGTTTGATAACCTTTGCCGCTATTTTGGTTGCAAGGTTTGGGGTGACAGACACTGTTTTCCCCAATAGATGCATTGCCTTTTCTGTTCTAGCCTTTTCAATGGCATTTTGGTTGAATCCGATTCGTTCCGCTATTTTATTCATTGACATGGAACGGTGTACCTCACTACCTTTTAGGTTTTGCCCGGCGAATTCGAACCGAAAACCCTGCAATTGGTTCTGTTTGTTGATAGAAGGGATGACCTTTACGGGATGACCTTCCATAGCCTTTATGTACTGGTCAAAGTCCCTTGGCCTGACCTCGCTAATCACTTTTTCATGGATTCTTTTGAGAATGATCCTTGCATCCCTGGCCTGTTCCATTTTCTGTTGTTGAACATCACGTACTGTAGTCAATCCCATTTCTTTTGCAACTCTTTCGGCAGCCAATTGACTTCGTTTTCCAATGAAATTATCCTTGTAGGCCTGACCTTGAAAATTGATACGGTTTGTATAGAGATGGATATGTACATGTTGCCTGTTTCTGTGGACAAAGGCAATAGCTTGGTTCTCCTGTAATTTCATCTGTTTTAAAAAGCGTTCAGTTATTTCCCTCAATTCTTTGTTTTCCATTTTCTTGCCATCCTTAATAGTAGGGCTTAGCACAAAGCTGAGTGTATTCTTTTTACACAGTTCGTTTTGCTGTTGGATTATTTTGAACTCCTCAGTGATTTCTTTGGGAGTTTCCCCGGCCAAATATTGGCTGTGAATAATTTCAGGCTTCTTTTCTTCTCGAAGCCCATAGGTCATTGATGCCGATGTGTGCGATATGGATTTCCCCATGCCAATCATCTTTTGAATTTTAAAAGGTGTTCCCTGATCTCTTTTGCTAATTGGGTGACTTCTTCAGAAAGTCGAGGGTTCCGCTTTCTGAACATATTTCCGATCCGTTTGAAATTGTTTTGATAATTGACCAACAGCTTATAGGCTTCAATTTGATCTTCGGTAAGACGTTCAATGATTCTGTCATCAAAGGCGGCTCGGCGACAATATTCGCTAATTGACAAACCCGATTTTTTGGCCTTAACCTTCAACAGTTTTTTCTCATAGACAGAGCACCTGAATTGTACGAATTCTCTTTTCATACATCTTTTTCCCTTTTGCGACCTTCGGGAGCAAAAGCAAGATTTGTCATGACAATGACACATCTTGAATTCTCACTCAAACGGGTAAAACTTTTCCATACCTGAATCAATTTTTTCTCCCTCCCCATTACTATTTTGTGTTATTGTTTAGACTGTACTTAAGAGCTTCGGATTCTATTTCTTCTTTTGATTTTCTCCCATTCTGCAACAACCAGACATTAAGCTTTTTCTTCTCAAAGAATATCATTTTACCGTTGGGTTTGGAGTGTGGAATCTTTCTTGTAGAAGTCAGTTTATAAAGAAAACTTCTGGAGATTCCCATGTATTCACAGGCTTCTTCAAAGGTCAGTACTTCTTTATTTGCAATTAGTAATCGCTCGATTCTGTCGAGTCGTTGTTCTAGTTCGATATTATCCATTATCATAAAAATTATAGTTTGACAATAGACAAAGGCCTTTGTTCTTTTTATTAGAATTCTGATGCTAAGCTAGTATGGGAAGGGAAAAGAAAAGTACGCCTTATCAGCAATGCATACATATTCGGAAGAAAGGCAAGCAAAGAATGTTATAAACTTTCAAAAATGGCCTTTAGGTCTTCGCTTCGGTTGGAAACGGGGGTTCTGGATTTAGCATCTTTGATGGTAGAATACTTATAGGGTTTGCCATCTTTTCTCCGTATAGTATCCGATCTTTTGAAAAAGTCAATAAGGCTCAATGAGTTTGTAGGGAACTTCAATTTAAAAAGTTCATAGAATTCCCGACAGCTTGGGGCATCCAGTTTAAAAAATATTTTAGAATTGTGAGTATGCCAATCTTTTAAAAAGACTTCAATAAAATCATCCAGATTTGTTTGTTCCGAATGAATCATATCGTATTGGACAAAACCATTGTATAACTTTTGTAATTGATTTTTGGTAATGGAAATATTGAAATTATCCTGCTTCTTTAGCTTTTCCTTGATTTTTGGAATAAATACATTTTTAAATCTTTTAGACCATGTTATTTGGGATAGTAGAATCCCACCAAAGAAAATGAAGACATTAGCGTAAAAAAAGAAGGATTTCGGATTGTCAGAATATTTCAATAGTGATGTATAACTACCGTGCATCAATAATAGGCCTATCCCGTAGAATACCAATCGTGGCCGTTCTACGTATTTGTCCCATCCTACGGGTTCATTAAACATATAACGAGCAAAGAAGACGATATAGGGAATAAGCAGACGTATATAAACGTAAGCAAAACATAACCATAAAACTATTTGATAAGAATTGACTTGCATTTCCCCAAGTTAACATTTTAGCGGATTTCAGATGTTTAAGATGGTCGTGTTTTATTCTCTGTAGCAAAGAATATTCTACTTTAGTTGGAACTGTATCCCAATTTCAATGTAAATACTTTTGACAAATACCGTCAATTTTTTTTACACAAGAAGATAACTTAAGTTGAATGGAAATATTGTATATGATTGATTATTAACCCACTATGATTGTGGCATAAAAATAGGTATAGTAAATTAGTATGTCTTAACTACAAATGCGAATTGCCTAATCGTTTGTAAAGTTTGCCATTTATCTATCAATAATAAAGACCAAAAAACGGACAATCATGTTTAAAAACTATCTGAAAATCGCCTGGCGGAACCTTTCCAAAAACAAGGGATATACCTTTATTAATGTGGGTGGATTGGCCCTGGGATTGGTTGTTACAATGCTCATAGGACTGTGGATTCATGATGAACTTACCTTTAATACCAATTTCAAAAACTATGGGAGCATTGCACAGGTGCTTGTGAACAAAACTGACAATGGTGAGACCCGTACCCGGTACAACCATCCCTATCCTTTGGCCGATGAACTGCGGAGCGTCTATTCCGACGATTTCAAATATGTTGTCATGAGTTCCTTCCCAGGGGACAATGTACTATCCGTCAAAGAAAAAAGCCTGAATGGATATGGCGCTTTTATGGAAAAAGATGTCCTTCGTATGTTCTCGTTCCACATGTTGAAGGGTAATCAAAATGCGCTCGATGACCCCAGTTCCATTGTAATTTCAGAATCTATGGCCAAAGCGTTTTTCGGCTCCGAAGAACCCATGGGTAAAACCATGAAGCTTAACAATGACAGATATGTTACCGTTGAAGGCGTTTTTGAAGATTTGCCCCAGAATTCAAACGTCTTTGAAGCCCTCTCGGCCTTTTCGGAATCCAAAGAACTCCAATTTATTGCCCCATGGGACCTCTACGTATCCATGAACGATTGGGTAAAAGCGGCACGTGACCAAAAACTATGGGACAATAATTCTTACCAATTATATGTACAAATAGCCAATGGGCCTGCAATGTTTGGCGTGAGTGATAAGATCAAGAATACGCTTAGCGACCACGTTCCAGATCCAACCAAACGGAGCAATCCCCAAATCTTTCTCCATCCCATGAAGGATTGGCATTTGAGGTCCAATTTTAAGAATGGCGTATCTATCGGTGGGGCAATCCAGTATGTGCGCATGTTCGGTATCATTGGATTTTTTGTACTGTTGTTAGCATGTATCAATTTTATGAATTTGGCCACGGCCCGCGCCCTAAAACGTGCCAAGGAAGTAGGCATTCGAAAAACGGTTGGATCGAACAAAAACCAATTGATAGGGCAGTTTATGCTCGAATCATTGCTGGTTACCCTTTGTGCCTTTGTATTGGCCTGTATACTTGTTGGTATTCTTCTGCCATTGTTCAACAATTTGGCGGACAAACAGATTATTTTTCCCCTTGTCAACCCAATCTTTTGGTCCATTGGCTTGGGGTTGGTATTGGTCACCAGCCTTTTGGCCGGAAGTTATCCGGCACTGTACCTCTCTTCCTTCCGTCCGGTAAAAGTGTTGAAAGGAACCATCCGCACCGGTAAAACGGCAATGTCCTTCCGTAAAGCTTTGGTCGTGGTCCAATTTACGGTTTCCATCATTTTGGTGGTCGGTACGGTGGTGGTCAATCGGCAAATCCAGCATTCCAAAGACCGGCCTATAGGTTATGATAAAAACGGACTTATCATGGTTGAAAAATACACTGAGGATTATGAGGGTAAGTACAATGCCTTTCGTGAAGCCTTGAAAAAGAGTGGGGCAGTAGTCGAAATGGCGGAATCTTCAAGTCCGTTGACCGAGGTATGGAACAGTAACTCAGGCTATGATTGGGAAGGCAAGGATCCCGATTTTATGACCAATATGGTAACCTTTTACGTATCGCATGATTATGGAAAGACCGTGGGTTGGGATATGGCCCAAGGACGGGATTTTTCAAGGGATTTTGCCTCAGACTCCACTGCCTATATCCTGAACGAAGCTGCCGTAAGATATATGGGGCTGCAAGACCCGATCGGGAAAACAATCCGATGGTACGATGGGGAACATAAAGTCATAGGGGTGGTTAAAAATCTATTGACCGAATCACCATTTGAGCCTATAAAACAGGCTATTTATGCAATAAATTACAATCAAACAAATTGGATTAACCTAAAACTGGCACCTGAGAAAAGCCTTGCAGAATCGCTCGCCCAAATTGAAACGGTCTTTCAGAAGTTCGCCCCCGGTGTTCCATTCGAATACCAATTTGTTGATGCTGCCTTCGGAAACAAATTCAAAGCAGAGGAGCGTATGCGAAAATTATCTGGAATCTTCTCTTTACTCGCCATTTTTATAAGCTGTCTAGGACTCTTTGGTCTAGCTACCTTTATGGCGGAACAGCGCACCAAGGAAATCGGTGTCCGAAAAGTATTGGGGGCATCTATACTGAGCCTTTTCAAAATGCTTTCCAAGGATTTTGCATTATTGATAATTGTTTCGGGCCTAATTGCGATTCCTGTATCCTATTATTTTATGCAGCAATGGTTGGAAAATTACACCTACCGTATAGGGGTTCCATGGTGGGTTTTTGTGGCCACCATTTTGGGTGTATTGTTGGTTGCCCTTTTTACTGTAAGCTATCAAGCAATCCGGGCGGCAACTATTAACCCTGTAAAAAGTTTGCGAACGGAATAAATTTACCTAAAATTTAATTCAGGAATCATATTAGCTGCTTCTTTCATTTTCTCATCAATGATTTTGGTATAGATTTCGGTAGTGCGAATTTCACGATGACCTAATCTTTTTGAAACAGTGTAAATATCCGCTCCGTTCTCAAGCAAGAGAACTGCGTTGGTGTGTCTGGCACTGTGAAAAGTAATATGTTTAGTAATTCCCGCACGCATGCACCATCGCAATATTTCAGTATTATAAATGGCTCCATATTTCAATCCTTTAAATGCTCGCTCATTATTATGCGTCCTTTTGCCCAAAAATTCCCTGGCCTGCTCGGAAATATATAAGTATTCTAGACTATCCGTTTTCTTTTGTCTAAAGATGATTCTTGCACCATTATCCTCATCACGGACTTCTGCCCAAATCAGTTTATTGATATCGCTCCACCGTAACCCTGTTAGGCAACTAAAAATAAAGGCATTCTTTAGAACTGGATACTTACACTTGGTGTTGGACAGTGCCTGTAATTCGGAATAGGTAAGGTATTCGCGTTTCGATTCGGCTTGTTCAAAGCCTTTGACAGATTTAAGTACATTTTCATCAAGATAATTCTCCGTATAAGCTTCCCGTAAAGCGGCCTTAAATTTATTGAAATAGGTGTACTTAGAATTTTGGGACAGGGGAGTATTGCTCTTGGTTTTGGCTTTGGTATCTAAATACCGTTTAAAACCTTTTACGAAATCCGTATCTATATCCTTTAGCTGTTTGTGTGGCGGACAGTATTTTTCGATATGTTTTTGGGCGGCATCCCAATTGCCATAATTTGCTTTCGTTTCAAAGCGGTCTTCTTTTAGTTTATCAAAATAGTCCAAAAAGGCAATTTCACCCTTTTTACCATCCCTAATTTTATATTTACCTTGAACATATTCTGCTTTTCGTATAGCAAGAATATTGTCTGCCAGCTCATAAATTTCTTTGTTCTTTCTCTTCTCCTCGGATGTGCTAGGTTTTTCTAAAGGATATAATTTCAAATATTCGAATCTTCTTCGATGCTTTTTTGTCCCATTCCTGTCAATGATATAGCCGTCATAATATTCAATATACAGACTCAATTTATCATTCCTTAACCGTTTACTTTTCAAATTGATTTTCATAGTATTTCAATTTTACGAGGTGTAATTTTTTACACCTTTTTACCTTTTTTACACTTCGAGGTGTAAAAAAGGTGTAATAAAAGTAGCAAGGTGAACAAATAAAAGATAAAATTAGATAGAGAAGTTATTAACAAAACATTGATAATCAACTATATATAAATAAATGAAAATATTGGAAAAATCAAATTACTTCCCGATGCAGAAATTGGAGAAAATGTTGCCCAAGAGATCATCAGTGGTGACGCTGCCCGTTATTTCTCCCAAGTGGTACAATGCCTGTCGGATATCGATGGCCATAAGATCACTGGACAGATCCATATCCAGTCCTTCCTTCACTTTTTGGATTTCTTCCAAAGCCTTTAGCAGGGCATCATAGTGCCTGCTGTTGGAGATGATGGTGGTATCGCCACTTAACGCTCCCGAATCTACCAATGATAGCAATTGACTTTCCAGTTCTTTGATACCGGTTTTGTGCTTGGCAGAAAGGAACAAAACGTTGGGTATGGCCAGTTTGATGCTTTCCATTTGAGCGTCGCTCAAAAGGTCCATTTTATTGCAGATGGGCAGAATTTGCTTGTTGGGGTACTTTCTTTGTAGTTCTTTCAATACCGAAGATTCAAAATGTTCTCCTTCAAATAGATAAATGATCAGCCTGGCCTGCTCTATCTTGCCAAAGGTTCTTTCAATACCAATTTTTTCGACTACATCTTCGGTCTCGCGGATACCTGCCGTATCAATAAACCTAAAATTGATGCCATTGATGCTGATATGGTCCTCGACAGTGTCGCGAGTGGTCCCCGCAATATCACTTACGATGGCCCGCTCTTCGTTCAACAGCACATTGAGCAGGGTGGATTTCCCCACATTGGGTTGCCCCACAATGGCTACGGGAATACCATGCTTGATCACGTTGCCTAGGGAAAAGGAGTCAATCAACTTTTTCAGGACTTCGCTGATTTTGCCCAGAAGTTCATTGAATTGTGTTCGGTCAGCAAATTCTACATCCTCTTGGGAAAAATCGAGTTCCAGTTCAATAAGGGATGCAAAATTGAGCAGTTCTTCGCGCAATTTTTGGATTTCATTGCTAAACCCTCCCCGCATCTGTTGCATGGCGATGTCGTGCGCCGCTTCACTGTCACTTGCAATCAGGTCGGCCACGGCTTCTGCTTGGCTCAAATCCATTTTGCCGTTGAGAAAAGCCCGAAGGGTGAATTCTCCGGCCGAAGCAGCACGGCAGCCCTTTCTCAACAAAAGTTGAATAATCTGTTGCTGAATATACGGAGAGCCATGGCATGAGATTTCCATCACATTTTCACCAGTATAGGAATGCGGCCCTTTGAAGAGCGACACCAAAACCTCGTCCAAAACCTTTGTGTCATCCACAATATGTCCCAAATGGACGGTATGACTTTTTTGTCCGGTCAAATTTTTGTTCTTGACTGATTGAAATATGCTGTCCACCAAGGAGATGGCATCAGGTCCGGATACCCGGATGACAGCTATGGCTCCTGTTCCTGAAGGGGTGGCTAGGGCAACAATGTTATCTGTATACGACATGTTGGCAAAAATACAAATTAGCTGGCCCGATGTAACATTTTTGCAAAAAGGTATACTAATAGGTTAAATCATCAAAATCAATCAAAAATGGAAGTCATCAATGAAAAAGTAGCTAGAACGGACAACACTTTGCTGGCCATTACCCACCTTACCCAATTGTTGTCCTACGCCATCGGTTTTGGGGGGTTCATCACTCCCTTGATTATCTGGTTGTCCACAAGAAACAGTGTGGAAGGTATGGATGAGCATGGAAAGGCCATCATCAATTTACAATTAAGCCTTTTCCTTTATATTATCATCAGTATTCCGGCCATATTGTTGTTGGGCCTTGGAATCTTGGGATTGATCACAACAGGAATCTTAGGGTTTATTTTACCCATTGTAAATGCGGTAAGAGCCTCCAATGGAGAATCACCCTCATATTTCCTTACGATTAAATTTCTATAAAAAAGAAAAGCTGGAATAAAATTCCAGCTTTTACATATATGGCTGGTATTGTTCTAATTGTTGAGCATTACAGGCATTACAAGCATGGTAACGTGTTCTCCTTCGTCCAATCCATCGATTGGGGTGAGGATACCTGCCCTGTTGGGCAAACTCATTTCCAGGGAAACATCATCGGAAGAGAGGTTATTGAGCATTTCCACCAAAAACCTAGAGTTGAAGCCAATTTGCATATCATCCCCTTGGTAGGAGCAGGAAAGTCTTTCTTCGGCCTTGTTGCTGTAATCCACATCCTCTGCGGAGATATTCAATTCAGCACCGGCAATTTTCAGACGAATCTGGTGCGTGGTCTTGTTGGAGAAAATGGAAACCCTACGCACCGAACTCAAGAACTGGTTTCTTGAAATGGTCAGTTTGTTCGGGTTTTCCTTTGGGATAACTGCTTCGTAGTTCGGATATTTCCCATCGATTAATCGACAGATCAGTTCGGTATGGTCAAAAATGAACTTGGCGTTGCTATCGTTGTACTCGATGGTCACCTCGGATTCGGAACCTGCCAAAATACCCTTCAATAAGTTCAATGGTTTTTTCGGCATGATGAATTCCGCCACCTGGGAGGCGCTTACATCCTGTCTTTGATATTTCACCAATTTATGGGCGTCCGTAGCAACGAAGGTCAAATTTTCCGGTGAGAACTGGAAGAACACACCGCTCATCACTGGGCGAAGGTCATCATTACCGGCGGCAAAGATTGTCTTGTTGATGGCCGTAGCTAAAATATCGCCCAAAAGGGTAGTGGAGCTTGGATTGGAAACTTCCACTGCCTTGGGAAACTCGGCACCATCGGCATAGGCCAAGGCGTATTTACCATGGTTGGAGCTAATCTCTACTGTATTGTTGTCCTCAACCACAAAGGTCAATGGTTGTTCCGGGAAGGTTTTTAAGGTATCCAACAACAAACGGGCCGGTACGGCAATGGCACCCTCTGAATCGGAATCCACTTCCAAAACAGAGCTCATGGTGGTCTCGAGATCGGATGCGGATACCGTTAGTTGGTTCTTTTTGAGATCGAACAAAAAATTGTCCAAGATTGGCAAGGTGTTACTGTTGTTGATAACTCCTCCCAAAACCTGTAGTTGTTTCAATAAATATGTACTGGATACGATAAACTTCATCAAAGAAATTCTTTAGCATTTTGGCCTGTTCAAGGTATATTCAACCGTAAACGGGACTGTTAAAATCGATAAAAGCAAATATATCTTAAATGGTATTAGCAAAGAAACAAAATTATCAACACTTAGGCACTAAATTTCCGTTTGCGGTAAAAACCGAAAAAAAGGCCGAAGACCAAGGTCAAAAGTACTGGAAGCCCAATGTTTATCATTTGCCACTTTGTTTTTTGTTCAGCAATCTTCTTTACATCGAGTAGCGGAATGGCCACTTTTTTGTTCCGTATGTTGATAAGCCCGGTATTGTCCAAGAGGTAATTGGTGCTGTTCACCAAGAATTCCTTATTGCCGTAAAAGTTGCTGGTCCATTTGTCATAACCAAGTTCCAACGGACGGTTGTTCCTGAGTTGATTTTTTATGATATCCCCATCGGAGATCACGATCATTTTATTGGCCGGGCCTTCTTCCAAAGCATTGGTCAGTTTTAGGGGTTTTACTCTATTCTTGTACATGGAGGTGAAATTCCCCTCGATCAAAACAGCTAGAGAAAGGTTCCCATTGTTATAGGTAGCCTGATCAGGCTGGGTCATAATCATATCCAAACTGATCTGCCTTGGTACCCCGTCCGTTTTGGACAATGGGGAACTCTGCAACAAAATGGTCTTTTGGTAATCGTTTTCCAAAACATCCATAGGGCTGGTAAATTGGAGTCGCACCGCTTCAATATTGGTATTGATGGGGTGGTTGTTCCGTGAAAACACCATTGGGTAATAATACCAGGGCAGGGGATTGTATTGGGAATCGTTTCCTTCGCCCGTGGCCAAAACGATTTGTGTAAAATATAGGTCGTTTACCAAAACGGGATTGATTCTTACCCCATATTTAAAGAACAGGTCTTTCAGGTTGAGTTCTCGGGGCAAGGCAAAGGAACTTCCGCCGCCAGCATAAATGCTGTCCATTTCCATGGCCACCTGATCGATCATCCAAATGGATTTACCGCCCTGTACCATGTATTGATCCATCACATATTTTTCCCCATCCGTGAACGCTTCGGTCGGTTTGGCGATGATGGCCATATCAAAGTTCTTGAGCTGGTCCAACACCTTTTGGGGATTGTTGGCCACGGAATCTAAAGTAATGGCACCTATGTTGTAATATTCCCTCACCGTGGTCAAATAATCCGCAATGTAGATGTCGCCTAATTCTCCATTGCCCTTAATAACGGCAATACTTTTTTTATGGGTAGTGCTTAATTTGGTAAAAGCATCCGCAAAGGAATATTCCAGTTGTTGTACGGAGTTGTTAATTCGCTCTTCGGCCGTGGATCCCTGCTTGTTCTTGAGCAGCGGAACCTTGACCGTCTTATCTTTATAATTGACCATGGCCCAAGGAAAAACCAGTTCGTTGGAAACTTTTCCGTTTTCTTCAATGGTGACATTTGCAGGTTTTAATCCCAGACTTTGGAGCTCGGCAATGGTCTGTTCTGCTTGGGTTTCATCAGCCAAAGGGTCCACCAAACTGTAAGTGATGTTTTTGTTCTTGGCCACAAAGGATTCCATCAATTGAACGGTCTCTGCCTTCAATTTGGAAAATTCCGCAGGAATGTTCCCATCCAACAAAATATCGATGATGACAGGGGAATCAAATTTTTGGGCTACTTCCACAGCAGGTTGTGAAAGGGTATAACGTTGGTCTTCGGTCAGGTCAAAACGTGTGTACACGAAACTTGCCAAGATATTCAGTACGATCAGCGCAACCACGGCTTTCAATATGGCAATCCAAAACTTTCCCATTAGCGTGGCAATTGTTTTAAACGTTGAAACGTGAGATACAGGAACACTAAGGTCAGCGATACAAAATAAACAAGGTCCCTCGTATCGATAACCCCGCGGGCTATACTATCAAAATGGGCCTTGGCACCGAATCCTTTTAAAACCTCTTGGGTTTCCCCATTGGAAAAAAGTGAGGCGGTGGCATCAAATCCGTTAAAAATCAAAAAGCATATTAAGATCCCCACCAAAAATGCTATAATTTGATTATCGGAAAGGGTAGAGGCAAACACCCCGATGGCCGTGTAGGAACTGATTAAAAAGAGCAGTCCGAAGTAGGACCCAAGTACAATCCCCAAATCATAATTACCTTCGGTCATGCCCAATTTGGAAATGGCAAAAACATAGACGATTGTGGGCACTACAGCAATCACACATAAAAGAACGGCTCCCCAGAACTTGCCCAAAACCAGTTTCCATACCGAAACAGGTTTGATCAACAATAACTCCAAGGTTCCCATTTTCCGCTCTTCCGAAAAGCTCTTCATGGTGATGGCAGGCACTAAAAAGATAAAGATCCATGGTGCGAGCAAAAAGAAATTGCCCAAGTCGGCAAATCCATAATCAAAAATGTTGTACTGTCCTTTAAAGACCCACAAAAAAAGTCCATTGAGCAATAAAAAGGATCCCACGATCAAATAACCAATGGGCGATGTAAAAAAGGACCGTACCTCTCTCTTAAAAATTGCGAACATTAAGATGGGTTTGTAGATTGGACTTTATTCACGCTCCAGGCTTCTGGTTTATCGGAGAACAGCAGTTTGGTCTTTCCCCAAACCGTTTTGAAAAAATCGGAGTTCCTATATTTCTCCAGATCCGCGGGCGTATCCCAAAAACTATAGGTGAAAAATATGCAGGGATTGTTGATATCCTGATAGAGTTCCACCATGTTACAACCTTCAAATGCCAAGATTCCGTTTTTAGTTTCCGCAAAGATTTGCTCAAAACTAGGAATATTTTCGGGTTTAAAGGTCAGTTTTACGATACGGGTCAACATTTAAAGGAAATTTATGGTTACAGTATCCCGATAATTCAACCCGAGCAGGGAAGATGCCCCACCCACGGAATTCAGGTCACTCTTATAAATGGCAAGTTCTATATAACCTGCAGAGTTGAAAAGTGCCAAGGCATCCCCAGGCCCCATGCGTTGCGAACGATCCAGACTGTAATTGATGATCCCGTTGTAACTATGGTGAACCTTACTGATTTTAGTGGTCCGGGCTATAATCTCATAATCGCGTCCGTTGCGATAGGCCTCAAAAAGTCCTTTTTGAATGTTGGTGACCACATTGCCATAGTTATCGATATAGATCACGTTGCCAGAAATGGACTTGCCATTGTTGATAATTCGCGGTTCAAATTCACGGAGTTCCTTCAGTTCATCAAAACTTCTTCCGATGATTTCAAGTTTTCCACCACGGGCAATGTGGCAGGCCACCTGCACGAAAATGTTCAATACAGGGAAAGAGCCAGGTTCTGTATTGGGCAAGTTGATCTCTACCACTTTTTCGGGTTTCACTTCGGAAGTGATCAACGAAATCACACCACTGTTCGCACTTACAAAATAATGACCATCCACCTGCACCACAATATGCTGATTTTCAGGTGACCATTCCGAATCGACCCCCACCACATGAACCGTTCCCACTGGAAACGATCGGTAGGCGTTTTTCAGGATGTAGGCACACTCTTGAATGTTGAAGGGATTGATGGCATGTGAAATATCAACAATGGTAACATCGGGGAGGTTGCCCAGAATCGCCCCTTTAACAGCACCCACAAAGTGATCTTTGTAGCCAAAATCTGTTGTTAAGGTTATGATTGCCATGCAATACTGTTGATATGTTTTTGCCCGCTCAAATTGATTTTTGGTTAAGTTTGCGTTGTAAAATTAGTTAAAAAAGAAAGAATATAATTCTTCAAAAACAACTGTAACACCTCACTTTTTTTGAACGAACTTATAATAGAACTTACGGACATCAGCCCCCAAGAATTTTTCGGGCAGCAAAACGAAAACATCGAACTGCTCAAAAAATACTTTCCAAAGTTAAAGATTGTAGCCAGGGGTAACAAGATCAAAGTTTATGGTGATGAAGAACTCCTTGAGGAGTTTGACAAGCGCTTTGATGAGATCACGGGCCAATTTGCCAAGTACAACAAGTTGGACGAGAACATGATCGAGCGTATCCTTACCAGTACCAGCGAGGAGGACTATACTTCTTCCAAGAGCAGTGGGGATGTTTTGGTCCACGGGGTAAACGGTCGCTTGATCAAGGCCCAGACTGCCAACCAACGTAAAGTGGTGGATGCCTGCAAAAAAGACGATATGGTCTTTGCCATTGGTCCGGCTGGTACGGGAAAAACCTATACTGGGGTGGCCTTGGCCGTGAAGGCGCTCAAGGAAAAGCAGGTACGACGTATCATATTGACACGCCCGGCGGTGGAAGCAGGGGAGAACCTGGGATTTTTACCCGGTGATCTTAAAGAGAAACTAGACCCCTACATGCAGCCGTTATATGATGCCCTTAGGGATATGATTCCGGCGGAAAAACTGGCCAAATACTTGGAGGACGGTACTATCCAAATTGCGCCCATGGCCTTCATGCGGGGGCGCACGTTGGACAATGCCTTCGTGATTTTAGATGAGGCCCAGAACACCACCCACGCCCAAATGAAAATGTTCTTGACCAGGATGGGCAAGAATGCCAAATTTTTATTGACGGGTGATCCAGGTCAGATCGATTTGCCGAGAAGGGTCATTTCAGGATTAAAGGAAGCACTTTTGATATTAAAGGATGTGGATGGCATCAGCATTATTTATTTGGATGATAAGGATGTGATCCGACATAGATTGGTGAAAAAGGTCATCGATGCCTATAAAAACATAGAGCACCAAAATCAATTCTAATATGGGACTGAATACGTTGATGTCCACGGACTTTGAATTTCCGGGACAAAAATCTGTTTATAAAGGTAAGGTGAGGGAGGTATATACCCTTCAAAATGATGTTTTGGTAATGGTGGCCACGGACCGTTTGTCCGCTTTTGATGTGGTCATGCCCAAGGGTATTCCTTACAAGGGTCAGATCTTGAACCAGATAGCCACCAAAATGATGAAGGATACGGAGGACATTGTGCCTAACTGGTTGATGGCCACTCCTGATCCCAACGTTGCGGTAGGTGTGGCTTGTGAGCCTTTTAAGGTTGAAATGGTGATACGCGGATACCTTTCCGGACACGCAGCCAGGGAGTACAAAGCTGGCAAAAGAATGTTGTGCGGCGTACCCATGCCCGAAGGAATGAAGGAAAACGACAAATTTCCCAGCCCCATCATCACTCCGGCAACCAAGGCCGAAAAAGGGGACCATGATGAGGATATTTCCAAAGAGGATATTTTAAAAAGAGGTATCGTTTCCAAAGAAGATTATGAGGTGCTAGAGCAGTACACCCATGCTCTTTTCCAAAGGGGAACCGAGATTGCTGCCAAAAGAGGCTTGATCTTGGTAGACACCAAATACGAGTTCGGTAAGACCAAGGATGGCAAAATCGTATTGATCGATGAGATTCACACGCCGGATTCTTCCCGTTATTTTTATGCGGAAGGATATGCGGAGCGTCAGTCCAAAGGGGAAGCACAAAAACAATTGTCCAAAGAATTTGTTAGACAATGGCTCATTTCCAATGGTTTCCAAGGCTTGGAAGGGCAATCCGTTCCCGAAATGTCGGATGAATATATCGAGTCGGTATCCAATCGATATATCGAATTATACGAGAACATCACTGGTGAAAATTTCGTAAAGAGTGATATTTCCAACATTGAGGACCGTATCTTCAGTAATATCAGCGAATTTTTGGCTAAATAGCCCTCAAATTGCCTTCCTTTCAATATTTATGGGCTTAAATTTATGATTTCGTTATTCTAAAGGATTTTTTTGTTTAAATATTTAAAGCTAATTTGGTATATTTATGCTAATTAAGTATATCCAATGCAAAGCTGTCCAAATTGTTCTTCCTCCGAATTCACCAAAGCAGGTGTCATTAATGAACGGCAACGCTACAAATGCAAATCCTGCGGCTACTATTTTACAGTTCCCAAATTGGGAAAGCAGATAGATGACTATTACGTAAACAAAGCGTTACAGCTTTATTTAGAAGGGCTTACGTATCGTGAAATTGAAAGAATCTTGGGTGTTTCCCATGTTTCGGTGATGAATTGGGTCCGCAAATACAACATCAAGCGGCCATACAATTCCAAATACCATCCCACCTATAAGATCTTGAATCTCGGGGAACTTCAAAAATACTTTAATAATCCAGAAAATTTAAAAGGAGCTGGCCAATTGGTTACTGAACTCGGCGATAAGTTCATGTTGATAAAATGGGACCGTTTCAAGGATTGAGTATAGGTATTTAGCAAAAATATATACTGATTTTTCTTTCAGTACTTTTTTTTAGGATGTTCGTGATGCACATAACTCACTAACATCCAAACTGAAATGAAAAGAATCCTTCTTGGAATGGCACTTACGCTTCTGTTCATTCCTAAATCATTCTCGCAGGGTAACACCGAATATACGGGGGGTTACAAGATTAATTTTAACGAAGATGGTTCAAAATATCTTCGAATCATTGCATGGGGTCAATTTTGGGCCCAATACAGCGATGATGTTCCAGACGATGCCAGTAACCTGAACCTAAGTGTAAGACGAGCCAGGGTATTGACATTTACCCAATTGAACAAAAAGTTTTTGATCCTTACCCATTTCGGGTTGAACAGTTTGAATGGAAGTAACCTTAGCCCGACAGGGAAAGGAGAATCTTCCCAATTGTTCTTTCATGATTTCTGGGGAGAGTGGCAAATTGGAAAGAACATTGCCGCAGGTTCTGGATTACATTACTGGAACGGAATTTCACGACTGAACAACAGTAGCACCCTGAACTTCATGACTTTGGACAATAATAGGGAGTCATGGGCCGCTTTGGGCCTTAGCGACCAGTTTGCCCGTCATTTGGGTGTTTACCTAAAAGGTAAAGTAGGTAGGTTACAGTATCGGGTTTCCTATAATGAGGCCATTACCACTACTTTGGACTCGGGGAATGACCCGACCCCCAATGGTAGGGCGGTATATCGTGGAAGGGAGCTTTTGGGAGCTGGTAATGCCGGCAAGGTGGTACAAGGATATTTTGACTACCATTTCTTGGATGAAGAATCTAATTTCCTACCTTACAAGGTGGGAACGTACCTAGGTAGCAAAAAGGTCTTCAATATTGGAGCTGGTTTCTTGAACCATCGAAATGGGGTTGTGGTAATGGATGGAACAGGAAATTTGGAAGGAGAGGACGTGAATATTTTCGCCGTGGATGCTTTTTATGACGCTCCCTTGGCTGATGACGGTTCGGCCATCACGGCATACGGGGTTTTCCAAAGCAATGATTATGGTCGCAATTTTGTCTTGGGCCCTTATGGAACTGGTAATATGATTTACGGCCATGTAGGCTATTTGATTCCTGGAGCGGCGGATAAGTCAAGGGTGCAACCTTATTTGTCATACCAGACCAGAACCATTGATGCGATTGATGACAATGCGACCCGATTTGGGATTGGGGCTAACCTGTTCATGACAGGGCACCATTCCAAGCTTACACTGGAATATGCCAATTCCAAAGTTGGAAACGGTGATAGTTCCGGGGTTTTAACACTGCAAGCACATATCTATTTATAATCACTAAACCAACAAATTATGTCAGAAAAACAGAAAAAGGCAACAGCTTATTGGAAAGAAAACCTGAGGTATCTGGTTATTCTTTTAACCATTTGGTTCTTGGTCTCCTACGGGGCCGGCATCATGTTCAAGGATGCTTTGAACAACATTCGCTTGGGCGGATTCAAACTTGGATTCTGGTTCGCACAACAAGGGTCGATTTATGTATTTGTCATCCTCATTTTTGTCTACGTTCGATTGATGAACAAACTGGACAAAAAATACGGCTATGACGAAGATTAACTAACCAACAAAAACTAGAATTATGAGTGTACAAGTATGGACATATCTATTGGTGGGCATTTCTTTCGCCCTATATATCGGCATAGCCATTTGGTCCAGGGCCGGATCTACCAAAGAATATTATGTTGCTGGCGGGGGTGTTTCCCCATTGGCCAACGGAATGGCCACGGCAGCGGACTGGATGTCGGCAGCTTCCTTTATTTCCATGGCAGGGATTATCGCCTTTGCCGGGTATGATGGTGCCGTTTATTTAATGGGTTGGACTGGTGGCTACGTGCTTCTGGCCTTGTTGCTGGCACCTTACCTGAGAAAATTTGGAAAGTTCACGGTGCCTGATTTTATCGGGGAGCGTTATTATTCCAGAACAGCACGGATCGTGGCCGTGATATGCGCCTTGATCGTTTCCTTTACCTATGTGGCAGGACAAATGCGTGGCGTGGGTATCGTTTTCTCCAGATTCTTGGAAGTGGATATCAACACTGGGGTAATCATCGGTATGGTCATCGTTTTGTTCTACGCCGTGCTTGGTGGAATGAAGGGAATTACCTATACCCAAGTGGCCCAATATTGTGTATTGATCTTTGCCTTTATGGTGCCCGCTATTTTCATTTCCTTCCAAATGACAGGAAACCCAATTCCACAATTGGGAATGGGTGGCACTGTAGCTGATGGAACCTATCTATTGGATAAATTGGATGGGCTTACCACTGAATTAGGGTTTGCAGAATATACGGATGGCTCCAAAAGTTTGGTGGATGTTTTTGCCATCACGCTTGCCTTGATGGTGGGTACTGCAGGATTACCACACGTAATTGTTCGTTTCTTTACGGTAAAACGGGTTAAGGATGCCAGAAAATCTGCAGGATGGGCCTTGTTGCTCATTGCCATCTTGTATACCACAGCTCCTGCGGTCGCCGTGTTCGCAAGGACCAATTTGATCGAGACCGCCAGTGAAAAGGAATATGCCTCCATGCCACAATGGTTCAAAAACTGGGAAGAAACCGGTTTGTTGAAATATGATGATAAGAACGGTGATGGCAAGATCCAATATGTAGGTGCTGCCGATAAAAATGAATTGACTGTGGATAGGGATATCATGGTATTGGCAAATCCTGAGATTGCAAACTTGCCCGCTTGGGTCATTGCCTTGGTTGCCGCAGGAGGTTTGGCAGCTGCCCTTTCCACTGCAGCCGGATTACTGTTGGTGATTTCATCCTCCATTTCCCATGACTTAATCAAAAATGTATTCAATCCAAAACTATCAGAAAAAGGAGAGCTTTGGGCCGCAAGGATTTCTGCAGCCGTTGCCGTTGTGATCGCTGGGTACTTCGGAATCAACCCACCCGGATTTGTAGCGGCAGTGGTCGCCCTAGCCTTCGGGTTAGCGGCAGCATCGTTTTTCCCTGCTATCATCTTGGGTATTTTCTATAAGAAAATGAACAGCAAAGGGGCTATTTCCGGAATGATTGTGGGTATCTCCCTCATGCTTTTCTACATGCTCAAATTCAAGTTTGGTTTGTTCGATGGAGGAAAAGAAGCGGTTGCTGGATTGCAAAGTGATTGGTGGTTTGGTATTTCGCCCGAAGGTTTTGGAACCATTGCCATGATCGTCAACTTTATTGTGGCACTTACAGTGAACCAATTTACCGCAGAGCCTCCAGAAGAAGTCCAAGAAATTGTGGAACACATTAGAATACCTAGCGGTGCAGGTGAAGCATCGGCACATTAATTTAGTTGGTTGTGATAAACGGTGCGGTGTCAAATTACCGCACCGTTTTTTGTAATTTTAGTAAGCCGACGAACAAGAGAAAATGAAGAAAAGGCATCAGCAAAAATTGATACTCATTTCCATAGTCCTATTCTTTTTATGGAATGTTCCCTTCGTGGCCATTTTTGATGTGGACGGACATGTTTTTGGTTTTCCCATTCTATATGTCGCCATTTTTTTGAGTTGGTTGCTGTCCATCATTTTTGCCTATATCATTTTAAGGAAGTTCTATGAGTAATTACGTGGTAGGACTTATAATTGTGATGTATTTGGCCATGCTTTTTGTATTGGCCTATTTTGCTGAGAAGAACCCCCGAGGCAAGTGGACCAACAATCCATACGTGTATACCCTTTCCTTAGCGGTGTATTGTACGGCATGGACCTATTATGGGAGTGTGGGCATTGCATCTCGGTCGGGTATCAGCTTTTTGGCCATTTATTTGGGCCCTGTCATTTCCCTGCCGTTATGGATCGTGGTGATGAAAAAGGTTATTCGCATCTCCAAGCAACATAAAATATCTAGCATCGCTGATTTTATCTCGATGCGGTATGGCAACAACAGATTTTTGGGAGCCTTGGTGACCATCACCTGTTTGTTGGCCATCATCCCCTACATTTCCCTTCAGTTAAAGGCCGTTTCGGAAACATTTTCCTTGATTTCAACAGAAAACAGTTATGTTTCCACAGGGTTTCTAGACGATTCCACTTTTTATATTGCATTGCTCATTGCGGTTTTTGTCGCTTTTTACGGTACCCGTTCCACGGATACTTCCCAGCATAAAAAGGGTATCATTGCTACCGTGGCCTTTGAATCCGTTCTAAAGTTACTGTTCTTCTTGGCCATTGGCATTTATGTGACCTACTATCTTTTTGATGGGACCACCGATTTGTATGAACAGGCTTCCATGAGAAACAATTTTCATCAACTGACTTCCCTTGGGGGGTTGGAAAATGGCTTCAATTGGTTGTTTACCATTTGCCTATCATTTTTCGCCATTTTTTTGTTGCCCAGACAATTTCATGTGGCGGTGGTAGAAAACGACAATGAAAATTATTTGAAAAAGGCCATTTGGCTGTTTCCCTTGTATCTTTTGCTCTTCAATCTTTTTGTGATTTTCATTGCATGGGCAGGTAACATTCGCCTTCCTGATGTAGTCAACCACGATTATTATTCTCTTTTACTGCCTTTACAACAAAACAACCAAGGCTTGGTATTGATGGTGTTCATTGGTGGTTTTACCGCTGTGATTTCCATGATCGTGGTCTCTACCTTGGCACTGTCCACCATGGTGAGCAACAATATTGTGATACCCTATGGTTTTATCAAAAAATTGGTGGAAGGCAATCCAGAGGAAAACACCAAAAGAATCAAGAATATACGTCGTGTAGCTATTTTTTTCTTGATCGTTATCGCTTATTTCTTCTATGTGAATTTCTCAGCCCAACTTTCACTTTTTTCAATCGGGTTGATTTCTTTTGTGCTCATTGCCCAATTAGCCCCTTCCTTTTTTCTTGGGTTGACCTGGAGGAGGGGAACGGCACGAGGAGCTGAAATAGGTATTCTAGTAGGTGTTGCAGTTGTATTTTATACACTTTTATTACCGTTTATTAGTCAGGTAATTATGCCCAATGTCAAGTTTGTGGAAGAAGGCCTTTTCGGTTATTCTTGGCTTAAACCGGCTCAACTGTTCGGACTGGACTATCTAACACCGGAGAGCAACGCCTTTTTGTGGAGCTTGTCGTTCAATACCTTGTTCTTTGTTGGGTTTTCGCTTCGTAACAAGGGAAATTACAGGGAACGGAACTATGCCGAGATGTTTGTGAACCATGCTAATTACGAAAACCTTCAGGAAGGTGCCTTTGTGTGGAAAGGAGAGGCCTATGTAGCAGATATCAAAAGATTGTTGAGCAGGTTTTTGGGAGAGACAAGGACCAATCGTGCACTACGGGTATTCAATAAAAAGCATAACATTTCTGATGCCGAAGAAAAAGCGGATGCCCGTTTGATCAACTTTTCGGAAAAGTTGTTGACCGGAAGTATCGGTAGCGCATCGGCCAAGATTTTGCTGTCTTCGGTATCCAAGGAAACACCTATCAGTTTGGTAGAGGTACTCAATATTTTGGAAGAGAGCAAGGAGACTAAGGCCAACAACAAACTCCTCTTTGAAAAATCCGAACAGCTTACCGCCATGGCCCATCAACTTAAGGAAGCCAATGAAGAGTTGCTATTACAGGATAGACAAAAAGATGAGTTCCTGGATACCGTGGCACACGAGTTAAAAACCCCAATAACGTCCATTAAGGCCGCTTCCGAAGTGTTGGAGGATGATGACATGCCGCCAGAACTGCGCAAACAATTCCTGGAGAACATCAGTCGCGATACGGATAGATTGGATACGTTGATCCATAACATCCTCGATCTTGAAAAGTTGTCGGACAACAGAACAGAACTTGATATTAAAAAACGTAAGATCAACAAAACCATAAAAAAAGCGATCAAGGGTGTAGAACAAATAGCGGCCAAAAAGCAAGTGGGCATCGAGTTCACAGAACGGGAAAATCTGGAAGTACCCTTTGATGAAGACCGAATATTGCAGGTTTTGACGAATTTGCTGTCCAATTCCCTTAAATTTACGGAACCACATACAGGAACCATCAAAATCCATTTGGAGGATGGGGATAAAGCTTTGAGAGTATCCGTTGAGGATAACGGACGTGGCATTCCGGTAGAGGACCAAGCCTACATTTTCGACAAGTTTTATCAATCTAAGAACCAGAACACCAAAAAGCCACAGGGTAGTGGGTTGGGCCTTGCCATTTGCAAAAAAATTATGGAGGGCCATAAGGGTTCCATATGGGTGGACAAAGGATTTAAGAAAGGGGCACGTTTGGTTTTTGAACTGCCCAAAAGCAGGAATTGAACATGAAGAAAATTTTGATCGTGGATGATGAACCCAACATTGTAATGTCCTTGGAATATGCCTTTAAGAAAAAGGATTTTGGGGTATTTATCGCCCGGGATGGAACAGAAGCCCTGGAGATTGCGGAGCGGGAGAAACCGGATTTGATTCTTTTGGACATCATGATGCCTCAGATGGATGGTTATGAAACCTTGAAGAGAATTCGAGAAAGCGAAAATTTAGGACAGACCAAAGTGGTGTTTCTCTCCGCAAAAAGCAAGGAAAAGGACATTGAAAAAGGATTGAAAATGGGTGCGGATGGGTACATGACCAAGCCTTTTTCCATAAAAAAAATCATCAGTGATGTGGAGGAAATGATCACATAACATAACCCCCCATCAACAAATTTATAACGAAACTAATATTAACTAAACATATCATTAGATGAGTAATTATCATATCAAGCACTTGGAGGAATATTTTCAGGTGTACCGTAAATCGGTCAGAAATCCAGAAGGTTTTTGGGAAGAGGTTGCGGAAGAACATTTTCTCTGGAGAAAGAAATGGAATTCAGTATTGGAATGGGATTTTAGCAAACCAGAGATCAAATGGTTCGATGGGGCAAAACTGAACATCACCGAAAACTGTATTGATAGGCATTTGAGCATTCGGGGAGATAAGACCGCCATTCTTTTTGAGCCCAACGACCCCAACGAACCGGCCGAGCATATCACCTATCTTCAGTTGCATGAAAGGGTCTGTCGGTATGCCAATGTGTTGAAGGACCAAGGTGTGGAGAAAGGGGACAGGGTTGTCATCTATTTGCCCATGATTCCGGATTTGGCCATTGCGGTATTGGCCTGTGCGCGTATTGGTGCCGTACACTCCGTCGTTTTTGCTGGATTTTCGTCCACGGCCTTGGCTACGAGGATCAACGACTGTGGTGCAAAAATGGTATTGACTTCCGATGGATCATACAGGGGCAGCAAGACTATCGATTTAAAAGGAATTGTGGATGATGCTTTGGAACAATGTCCCGAAGTAAAATCGGTGCTGGTGACAAAACGCACGGGTAGCGAGATCAACATGAAAGAGGGTCGCGATCAATGGGTTCAACCCCTTTTGGATAAGGCTTATGCCGATTGCTCCCCTGAAATTATGGATTCAGAAGATCCTTTGTTCATTTTGTATACTTCAGGATCAACGGGTCGCCCCAAAGGGATGGTACATACCACTGGCGGCTATATGGTGTACACCGCCTATACGTTTAAGAATGTGTTCCAGTATAAGGAAGAAGACATCTATTGGTGTACCGCCGATATCGGTTGGATTACTGGACATTCCTACATCGTGTATGGACCATTGGCAAATGGAGCCACCACGGTGATGTTCGAAGGAGTGCCCTCCTATCCGGATTTTGGAAGGTTCTGGGAAGTGGTCCAAAAACATAAGGTGACCCAATTCTATACGGCCCCAACGGCCATCAGGGCCTTGGCCAAGGAAAATTTGGATTTTGTGACCAAATATGACCTCTCCAGTTTAAAGGTATTGGGTACTGTTGGGGAACCCATTAACGAAGAGGCATGGCACTGGTACAACGACCATGTTGGAGATAAAAAATGTCCGATTGTGGATACATGGTGGCAAACGGAAACCGGGGGTATCTTGATTTCACCTATACCATATTCCACACCGACCAAGCCCACTTATGCTACCTTGCCCATGCCGGGTATCCAGCCAGCGTTGATGGACGAAAACGGAAAAGAGATCAAAGGCAACCAAGTGGATGGAAGATTGTGTATCAAATTTCCATGGCCTTCCATTGCCCGAACCATTTGGGGCAATCACGAGCGCTACAAGGATACCTATTTTTCAGCTTTTGAAGGAAAATATTTCACTGGTGATGGTGCCTTGAGGGACGAAGTGGGCTATTACCGAATCACAGGTAGGGTGGATGACGTGATCATTGTTTCCGGACACAATCTTGGAACGGCGCCTATAGAGGATGCCATCAACGAACACCCAGCCGTTGCGGAATCGGCCATTGTTGGGTTCCCACATGACATCAAAGGGAATGCACTGTATGGCTATATCATTTTGAAGGAAACCGGAGAATACCGTAATAGGGAAAACTTGGCCAAAGAGATCAATCAGTTGATCACGGAACACATAGGTCCTATAGCGAAACTGGATAAAATTCAGTTTGTTCCCGGATTGCCCAAGACACGCAGTGGTAAAATCATGCGTCGTATCTTAAGAAAAATAGCTTCCAAGGACACAAGCAATTTAGGGGATACTTCCACATTACTGAATCCAGAAGTGGTGGAACAGATCATGAAGGAAAGTCTATAAATCCAATTTTATAGACCAAATCGTAAAGGGCCTTGTTTTCGAATGAGGTCCTTTAATTTTTTGGATTTCAATTTTTCAATGGTTCTTAGAAAAGCTATGGCGGTGATGAATGCATCACCTAGAGCTGTATGCCGATCCTTTCTAGAAATACTGAATTTTTTGGCTAGATCATCCAAAGTATACCGGTCCTTTTTTTGGACAACAGTGGATATCAAAAGTGTGCGTTTATATAAGGATTCCGTGTCCAAGTTTTCATTTTTCAACTTAGGTAGCCCGTTCCTTTTTAAAGCGGCATTGATCATGTTTACATCGAACATCACATGGTGCCCCACCAATACATGGTTTTCAATATAGACCAAAAATTGTTTCAAAGCTTCTAGCTCCGAAGTTCTATTACGCTTACTTTTTTTAAGGATTCCATGTATTTCTGCACTTCCTACATCATAGTGTTCCTGTTCAATGTATACCTCAAAACTATCCTTTACCACTATATTATTGTCTTTCAATTTAAGGGCCCCAATGCAGAGCATTCGATCCTTGGTCAAATTAAAACCAGTGGTTTCAGTATCCAATACGATGAAGGTATTGTCCTTGATCAGCTCTGGCAACGGATGTTTGAAGTGCTCCTCGTAGGCCCACCAAAAATCAGGGAATTCCAGTTGTTTCTTTTTGGAGAAAAACCACATCAGCGCAATAGGTTTTTAACTTGGAACCGAACTTCAATAAGGGATTGGATTTCCTTAATGGTTTTGAAGGTCCGCTTCAGTTTTATTTTTTCTTCCTTGTTCAATTGGTCCAAGGCTATGAACCTGCCCGAATCGTTGTGCAACAGCCCTTGGCGGGTCCTAAATTTCAACAAGGCTTTACTAGCATACGAACACGCCAAAAAGAGTTCACGGTTGTTGGGTTCCAACTCGGCCAATTTCTCGTATCGCTCCGCTGTATTGTTGATGGATTTAATGGAGTGGGAGAGGATAAGTACCCTAGCTGCATCAATAATAGGCATCAAGGCGCGAAGTTTTAGGTCGAAAAAATCCTTGTGCTCCCCATCCTGTTCTACCAAAAAATCCCTAAAGAACCCTGATGGTGATGGGTTTTGCATGGCACCACTGGCCAAGTGCGTCAAAAATTGTGGATAGTGGTTGGCATGGTCAAAAATGCTATGGGACAGTTCATCGGCCAAGGCTTTGCTGCCGTAGGTCACATTATAGTCAAAAAAGATAGAAGAAAGCAGAATTTCCTCCGGGCCGGGATTGTTGATCCAATGTGAGGTAACATGTTTCCACTCACTGAGACTATGGCACCACGAAGGGTTGGAAGCCATCATCTCCGCAGGGCAGTACTCAAAACCAACGGTATTCAACTCCTTGGAAATTTGAGAGCCCAATTGTAAAAAATAAGCTCGTGTCTCCTCTAGATTTTCTTCTGGGACATCCTCAAAAAGAATGGCATTGTCCTGATCGGTGTTTAACAGTTGTTCTCCTCGACCTTGACTTCCCATGGTAAGCCAGGTAAAATCCACAGGAGGCTTTTTTTCCATGGAATCCAAAGTGATTTCAATTATGCGCTTGGTAGAGGCATCATTGAGTTCGGAAATGATTTTGGACACCAGGCCGATAGGGATATTCTGTTCCAAATACCCTTGTAACAATGTCATGATGCCATGCCTGATACTGCGCAGCCTTTTGGAGTCCGTAGCTCTTTTGATGGCGCGAAGCAATACGGCCGGGTTGTTGCCCAAGGCCAACATCACATCGTGTTTGGAGAGGATGCCAACGGCTTTGGCATCTGTGGTACCATCCTCAGTAAGGACCAAATGGCTGATGTTACTTTTCATCATGGCCATTTGTGCCTGGGCTACGGTCAACTCTTTTGGATAGGTGATGACGGGAGACGACATGATGGATTTGGCACTTCCGGTAATCGGAAAAAGGCCCGTAGCCACTTTTTGTCTAAGGTCTTTATCCGTAATGATACCCAAAGGCAAATCACCATTCATTACCAAAATGCTGCTCACGTTATGCTTGGCCATGGTGGTGGCCACGGTCTTGATTTTGGTCCCTGCGGTACAGGTAACCAAATCGGTGGAATACCGAACCGGTTGAAGGTCCAATATTTTAGTACTAGGATTGTTATCGTTAGTATTGGCAGTGACCCCATAAAGCTTGCCCCGGTGTTTTATGGAATAGGGGTTTCGGGTATTGGAAGCAAAGCTTTCGATCAAAAAATTCCCGACCCTCTTGTTCTCCAAGGCCAAGGGTTTAAAATCCTTGATAGGCACCGCATAAAGAATGGTTTCTTCATAGGCCTTGGCTTCCAATTTATAGCTTTCCTGGGCCAGTAGGGGGCGCAGCCCAAAAACATCCCCTTCATCACAAATGTCCAGAATTTGGCTTGAATCCTTTTTGGTAAGTGCAATGGCGCCTTTGTTCACCACATAGAAATAGGCATGGGGCTCTTCCTTTTCAGTAAAGACCACACTGTTACTTTCCTTATGGATAATGGTCACCTGAAGGGAAAGCTGTTCCAACTGTTTGGAATCCAATGCATTGAAAGGAGGGTAGTTTTTTAGAAAATCCGCTACGCGTTCAGAAATGGTATTTTTCATGGTACCCTAAATTTAGGGGTAAAACCTGTTGGTAGGACTATGGTGCATAAAAAATGTCGGTACATTTAATGCTTTTTTCTGTTAAGAACGGTAACTATCAATTTATCTAAAAGTTTCCTTCATCCATCCGTTTACTTATAATGAAATAATAAATTAAGCCACCATAATTCTTCATGGTCATAAAAATGTGGAATTGCCTACACAAACTTGCAAGAATTGACGTATATTTCCTTTAACAGATATGACAGCTAAACCCAACTATAAGAAATACGCATATTGGTTATTGTTGCTTACCGTGGTAACTATGGTGGCCTCGAATTTTTTTATAACCCGTTTTTACTTGAAAACACAGGAGGCAGATGCCAGGACCATAAACTTGGCAGGAAGACAGAGAATGTTAAGTCAAAGAATAGCCAAAGCTTTGTATATGAATTCTTTGCAAAAGAATGGACCTTCTTATGAATTAGAAAAGGAGAACGTTAAAGATTTAATGGATCAATGGAAACAATCCCATTTGAATTTAATGGGCTCAACAGCTGAATTTTCAGACAATCACCAAAAACTGGATTCCCTCTTTAACGATGTAGATACCCATCTTATGGAAGTGGTCAATGCTACCAATGCTTTAGCCATTGATACAAATGAGGAGAGTAGGAAAACGTTGCTACAAATGGTGAATCATTCCGAGGCATTATTCCTTAATGGAATGGAGCAGATTGTTAAGGAATACCAGCGATTATCGGAAAAAAAAGTGAAACGTACCGAAAGCGTAACATTTTGGCTGGCCTTTTTAGCATTGGTTATATTGATCAGTGAGTTTTTGTTCATATTGACACCATTGTTTAAAAAACTGGAAAAGGACAATAGATTATTATTGGAGAACAATCGAAGACTTTCGGATTTTGCCCAAATCGCTTCCCATAACTTTCGAGCTCCAGTTGGAAATATAAAAATGTTGATGCACCTATATGGTAGAACAGAAGACGAAACTGAAAAGGGAATCCTGATCGAAAAAGTAACGCAATCTACCAATAGGCTCAGTGCCACCATGGATGCACTTACTGATTCTTTGAAGGTGCAGTCAGATCATGGACAAAAATTGGAACAGATAAAATTTAACACAGTTTATCAAAATGTTTTGCCATCATTTGAGCAATGGATAGAAAATGAGGAAGCCAAGATCACAGTGGATTTTAGTGGATTGCCTTCCATCCGATTTAGTAAAATCTATTTGGAAAGTATTTTCACCAACATGATATCCAACGCTTTAAAGTATAAAAGTCCCGACCGAAAACTTGAACTTCATATTAAATCCTATGAAAAGAGAGGCCGAAAGCAGCTTGTTTTTTCAGATAATGGATTGGGAATCGACCTTAAACAACACGGCCGCAAAATATTCGGTCTCAATAAGGTATTTCACCGCCATCCTGATTCCAAAGGGGTTGGTTTGTTCATGACCAGAACCCAAATTGAGACCTTGGGAGGAAAGATAACCGTGGAAAGTGAAGTGAATGTGGGAACAACTTTTATTATAACCTTTTAAAAAAAATAAAATGTCCGAAGTAATGGTTATTTGCATAGTGGATGATGATAGCATCTATCAATACGCGATGCGAAAGGATTTGCAATCCTTGGAAATGGAAAAGGAATTGCTGTTTTTTAATGATGGAGAGGAAGCAATGAACTTTATGACCGCCAACCTTATAGACACCAAAAGCCTTCCTGATATTATTTTTTTGGACATTAATATGCCTATTATGGACGGTTTTCAGTTCATGGAACATTTTGTTCAGCTAAAGCCCAGGTTAGGAAAAAAAATAACGGTGTACATGGTATCTTCATCTATAGATCCAGAAGACATTAAAAGAGCGGAAGCCATTTCAGAGATTTCGGATTACTTGATCAAGCCCGTAAATTTGGGAGAGTTGCGGGAACTTGTGATTAAGTTAAAGCAGAGTGGCAATTCATAATTGCCTTGGTTAATACTTTGTATCTCGGTTCATGAGTATTTATATCTACCTATCCAGCCCCGATTACCTTTTTTGTAGTAGGTTTATGTATCTATTGGAACAGCCCAAGAATATTTTTTCTGAAGGTTTAGGTACTTTTTATGGCGTCATTTTCCAAAATACTTTTACCAGAAAAGTTGAAGATAATTCTGTGTTTGTTAAAGTTTCAGGAATGAAAAAAGTCATTTAACTGATTTTCAGTTAAATGACTTTTTGATTTGTAGCGAGAGGGGGACTTGAACCCCCGGCCTCCGGGTTATGAATCCGACGCTCTAACCAGCTGAGCTACCTCGCCATGGTTTTGTTAAGCGGGTGCAAATATATAGTTTAATTTTTGCTGAATCAAAATTCGGGATTAATTTATTATTTGACATTTATTTTTTTATCTTCCCAAACTATATCAAATGTTGAAAAGGATAAATTGAATGCTATAATGAATGATAAGGTTAAATTTGAAATGGAGTTCGTGATACACGCTTCGCCTCAGTTACTTTACCAATATATTTCCACCCCTTCAGGACTTTCAGAATGGTACGCCGATAATGTGAATTCACGCGGTGAAACCTTCACTTTTATTTGGAACGGTTCGGAGGAGAAGGCTAAAATGCTCAAACGCAAGAGTGAAGAGTTCGTAAAGTTTGCCTGGACCGAAAATGAAGACGGTTCTTTTTTCGAAATGCGCATTATTGTGGATGAAATCACCAAAGATGTTTCTTTGTTCATCACGGATTTTGCGGAGGATGACGAGGTAGATGAGGCTAAAATGCTTTGGGAAAACCAAGTTTCCGACCTCAAACAGGTATTGGGCTCTAGATAGAACGATTGTAAAGGATGCCGTATATTTGGTCCCGATAAAATCGGGATTTTTTTATGATTAATTTCAACGGTACACTTTTTCCCCAGGAAAAGGAGATTTTGACAGCGGACAATAGGGGTCTAAAATATGGTGATGCCCTTTTTGAAACCCTTCGCTGTGTGAATGGAGCCCTCTTTTTTTGGGAAGACCATTACTTTCGCTTGATGGCCTCCATGCGTATACTTAGGATGGAAATCCCCATGGAGTTTACGTTGGAGTTCTTGGAGGAGGAAATCAAAAGGACCATTTCTGCCAATGACGAGGATACGGGAGCCACTAGGGTAAGATTGACCGTTTTCCGAAAAGATGGAGGATTGTATACCCCTGCCACCAACGATGTTTCCTATGTGATTGAAACTTCTACCCTGGAGTCTCCCTTTTATCTTATGGATGATAGCCCTTACGAAGTAGAACTCTTCAAGGATTTTTACGTGAACAAGGATATGTTGTCCAATCTGAAGACCAGTAACAGGGTATTGCATGTGGTTGCCAGTGTATTCTCCAAAGAAAACGGTTATGCCAATTGTCTGTTGGTGAATACGGACAAGCAGGTAGTGGAGGCCATCAACGGTAATCTTTTTGTGGTCAAGGGAAATCAGATCAAAACCCCGCCTTTGTCAGATGGTTGTTTGGATGGAATCATTCGAAAAAAACTTATGGAAATCATATCCTCCAGTGAAGAATGGGAATTGTTGGAAGAATCCATCTCACCATTCGAACTCCAAAAAGCGGATGAGATGTTCATCACCAACAGCATCCAAGGCATACAACCTATCAGCAAATACAGAAAAAAGGAATTTGGAAGTTCAGTGGCCAAAGGTCTAGTGGGAAAACTGAACGCAAAGGCCAGATTGGCCCAAACTAGTTGAGAGAGGGATTTTCAGGAGCATTGGACCACAAAAGATAGTCGCCTCCGAGTTCTACCATTTTTTCTTTCCAGAAGGCAATGGAAGATTTTTCAAGAATTCCGCTTTCGTATTCGTTCTGTACCACCACCCAGGATTTGGAAGAGAGTTCTTGATCCAGTTGTTGTGAGCCCCAACCCGAATATCCCAAGAAGAATCTAATATCCTGTTCGGTAATGACCTCATTGTTGATGAGCTCAACAGTTTTTTCAAAATCGCCTCCCCAGAAAATACCATCGGATATTTCAACACTGTTTTCAATAAGATGGGGTACTTTGTGGATGAAATAGAGGTTGTCCTGCTCCACAGGCCCTCCGTTGAAGACCTGAAAAGGGATTTTGATTTCGGTAACAAGATCACAAATGGTATAATCCAGCGGTTTGTTCAGGATGAACCCCACGGACCCTTCATGGTTGTGTTCTGCCAGTAGAACCACAGACCTATTGAAGGATACATCCCCGGTAAGCGAAGGTTCCGCAACAAGCAATTTCCCCTTTTCTGGTTGATGGCTCACCATTTTCATAGGATTCTTGTTTTTAAATTTATCATAATATACAATATTTCCAAAAAACCAAAACCCTATTAAATGAAAAAAGCACTCCCGAGGAAGTGCTTTCATATATTCTAAAAATAATTGATTAGTTTACTGCACCGCTCAATTCAGCACCTGCTTTGAACTTTACAACGTTCTTGGCAGCAATCTTGATGGTCTTACCAGTCTGAGGGTTTCTACCTTCTCTGGCACTTCTTTTGGAAACTGACCAAGAACCAAAACCTACCAAGGAAACCCTGTTTCCTTTTTTAAGTGATCCCTCTACATTTCCCAAGAAAGATTCCAATGCTTTTTTAGCTGCTGCCTTAGTGATGCCAGCATCAGCTGCCATAGCATCGATTAATTCTGTTTTGTTCATAATGGAATTAAATTAATTGTTGTTAAAATAATTTTAATGCTGAACAAATTTATACGGATTTGCCAGTAACGCAAGTAAAACCTAGGGAAATCGGGTTTTTTGTTGATAACTTCAAACGTTTGTTGATAAAGTCGGAAAAAAATGACAACTTTTTGCCAGCCCTCTCATAGCAAGGGATTAGCGAAGATAGGCCCCTTCTTCAAGCTTCAACCCGTTCAAAACTTCGTTCACTTTCATTCTCCGTTTACCTGGAAGTTGTAGTTCCATGAGTAGAATGAACCCATTTTTCACGGCTACCTTGATAGATTTTTTGTCCACCACCAGTGTTCCAACGTTATAGTTATGGTTCCCGCTCTCCATTTGGGTGGCAAATATTTTGATTTGTTCCTCTTTACCCCCTTGGACTAAGGTAGTCCATGCACCAGGGTAGGGACTGAGGCCACGAATATGGTCGTAAATGGCCTTCATAGAATGGTTCCAGTCGATCTCGCAGGTTTCCTTATGTATTTTGGGTGCCGGTTTTAGATCCGCACTTTCTTGTTGGGCCTTGAGCTCCACGGAACCCTGCCCGATAAGTTTACAGGTTTCCACCACGAGTTTGGCACCCGTTTCCATCAACCTATCATGTAGGTCTCCAACATTGTCCTCTAGCATGATTTTTTCTTTTTGCTGAAGGATGATGTTTCCAGTATCTATTTTTTCATCTATAAAAAAGGTAGTGACCCCAGTTTCAGTCTCTCCATTGATGATGGCCCAATTGATGGGGGCCGCCCCACGATATTGGGGAAGGAGGGAGGCATGAAGGTTAAAAGTGCCATATTCGGGCATTTGCCAAACCTCTTTGGGCAACATCCTAAAGGCGACTACCACCTGTAGATTGGCTTCCAGACCTTTTAGTTCCTCCAAAAAACCTTCATCCTTAAGATTGGTGGGTTGTAAAACTTTCAGGTGATGTTCCACGGCAAATTGCTTTACGGCGGATTCCTGAACTTTTCGACCCCTACCGGCAGGGCGGTCAGGAGCGGTGATTACACCGACCACGTCCAGGCCAGCTTCTAAAATATGTTTCAGACTTCCAACGGCAAAGTCGGGAGTTCCCATAAATACGATACGAAGTGGGCTATTCTCTACTATACTCATTTCTGGAATTTATAGCGATTACTTCATCTTCAAGTAATCCCTGCAGTATTTTTAAAAGTTCTTTTTCATCAGCACCCGTGGCCTTTTCCAGTTGTCTGGAGGTGTGCGGGGCAAGGGTCAGGAGTTCCAAGATTTTTTCTCCCAAATTAAGATGGGAGGCCTTTTTGGAATTCTTGGTGCAAATATCGCATGTACCACATTTTTCAGCTGATTTTTCGCCAAAATAATGCAACAGATAAATACTCCTGCATATTTTGGTGTTGTCAATATAGCCCAACATAGCTGCCATATTGCTCTGCTTGATACTGTTGAAGTCCTTGATTTTTTTTGCAAAAGGGTTAATGGTATGGTCGTCTTCCCTGGGAACCAAAAAAGTGATTTCCAGATCACTGGTGCTGTTTTGGTATTCCACAATACCATCTTCCAAAAGTTGAAGTAATATTTTTTTGAGTTTATTTTCGCTTTTCCCTGTCTTTTTGGATAGTAGATGAAGGTCTATTTTGGTATCGTATTCGGTGATTCCACCATAGGTGCGTAGAATGGTCTGTATGATCGGGGCGGTAGTGCGGTTTCGGTCCAAATACTCAAAAATGCCTGCTTTGGAGGCCACGAATTTGAGGGTGTTCTTTTCCTTGAAATTTTCTGTGATGGTCAACACCGAGTTCTGGTCCAAGGTACGCAGGGCATTAAAAGCCAAATTCGGTTCCAGTTCGTATCGCTTGCAAAATTCATTGAACTTGAAGGAGAGGGGCTCCTCTACCCATTCCCCGTACGAAATCTGGAAAAAATTGTTCAGTTTGGAATAGATTTTTTTCACGAAGGCCACATCGGGCAAAGAGGAAAGGAATTGCTGTTCCGCACGTTGCTTGTCTTCCAAGGATGTCAGCACCATGGCTGTGGAAGGTTGACCGTCCCTTCCAGCCCTTCCGGCCTCTTGATAATAACTTTCCAAACTATCGGGAATCTGATAATGGATTACTAAACGAACATCGGGTTTATCTACCCCCATGCCAAAGGCATTGGTAGCCACAATGACCCGAATTTCATCGTTCAACCAAAGGTTGAGTTTTTCTTCCTTCTCGGATTTGTTCATGCCCCCATGAAAATACGTGGAGGAAAATCCGTTTTCATTTAAAAACTTGGAAAGTGAAACGGACATTTTTCGGGAGCGGACATAGACAATGGTACTCCCAGAAATCTTGCCCACATATTTTTTAAGCTGAAAAATCTTGTCCTCTGTGCGCTTTACCTTAAATATAAGATTGGAACGTGTAAAGGAATCCTTGAAGATTTGAGCGTTTTCCAATTTCAAGTTCTCAAGAATGTCTTCCACAACCCTCGGAGTTGCCGTTGCTGTAAGGGCGATCATGGGAATGTTCGGCAATAATTCCCTCAGAATGGAACAGCCTAAATAGGCCGGTCTAAAATCGTTGCCCCATTGGGAGATACAATGTGCCTCATCTATAGCGATCAGGTTCACATCCATTTCCTGTATGCGTTCCTGAACCAAGCTTTGCTGCAGTCGTTCGGGAGACAGGTATAGAAATTTATAGTTGCCGTACAGGCAATTGTCCAAAAGATTGTTGAGTTCATCAAAAGGAATCCCCCCGGTCAGCGCAATGGCCTTGATTCCCTTTTTCTTCAATTGTGCTACTTGGTCTTGAATCAATGCCACCAAAGGTGATACCACAATACAGAGCCCTTCTTTTGCCAGGGCTGGCACCTGATAGCAAATGGATTTCCCACCACCGGTGGGCATCAATGCCAAAACGTCCCGGCCCGAAAGAACGGTATCAATAATGGTCTGCTGGGAGCCTCTGAAATTGTGGTGTCCCCAGTATTCCTGTAAAATGCCTTTTATATCCTTTTGCACTAAATGGTATTAAGTGTTTCCAAAATAAAATCAATCCGCTTGTGGACTTCATCTTTTGGCACTTCAATGGGGTTATAGCCAAATTGGGTATAGGTGGCCATTAAGGCCAGATGTATTTTTTCTGCTTCTTCGAAGGTTTCCAATCTTTCATTGTCCGAAATATAGATTTCCTGCCAAGGCGGGACTATGAAAACCGAATCGTAGCGATGGATCTCGCAGTAGGCCATAAATTCCTCATCATAGGCCTGTCCGAAGAAATCCATATATGCAAGTACATCGGGAATACCTCTGTCAAAAAAGCTGATGGGCTCATCGGTTTTGAGCGATTGCTTGTAATGGGCTGTCCGGCCTTGGAGCAGGTCAATGTTGAACTGGTAGGCATCTTCCACAAAAACCAAGGGGTTGCTCACAAAAACACCGTCATTGCCCTCTTGCTTGGCCTTGGAGGTCATATCGCGTATGATTTCATGGAAGCAATGGAATCCCTTGCTCTCCAACCCGTTCACGATAGAAGTCTTACCCGTTCCCGGAGCTCCGGTGATCACAACCTTGTTCTTGCCCAAACGTTTTATTTTAACGGTACAAAGTAATGAAATAGCCCCAAGGAAAAAAAATTGTCGGTTAAACCCTATATTTGTAAAAAATATGGGCATGGAGAAGGATAGCACGGATGAATTTTACGAAAGACTGAGGGAGCAACTTTTGGAGAATACTACTTGGCCTTCCGATTACCTGTATAAATTTATCGTTCCTACCGATGAAGAACGCATTGCACAGATCCATGACATTTTTGATAATACTGGGGCGGTCATCGAATCCAAAAAATCCAAGAAAGGAACGTATACCAGCCTATCCATAACCGTGAACCTGAAAGACCCGGACGAGGTGATCTTGAAGTACAAGGAGGTGGCCATTGTGGAAGGTGTAATTTCCTTGTAGACGGCAGACTTTGCCATAATTTTATTATTTTGCGAACGTTATTGGATATACACTTCCCAAAACTAATTCTCTTAAACGTTTTAAATTGAATACAGTAGAAAACCTAGAATACAATACAGAGCGTCCGAAGCTTTTTATCCCGGAATATGGTCGTCATTTTCAAAAAATGGTAGATCATGCGGTATCCATTGCCGATCGCGAGGAACGTAACAAGGAAGCTAAGGCCATTATTAGCGTAATGGGCAATCTTCAGCCCCACTTGCGAGATGTGCCCGATTTTCAACATAAACTATGGGACCAGTTGTTCATTATGTCCGATTTTAAATTGGATGTGGATTCCCCGTTCCCTATAACCTCCAAAGAGATATTGCAACAACGTCCTGAGCCATTGAAATATCCGCAAAACCACCCAAAATATCGTTTTTACGGGAACAACATCAAACGTATGATAGATGTTGCGGTAAAGTGGGAAAAAGGGGATATGCGTTCCGGCTTGGAATACGCCATTGCCAACCACATGAAAAAATGCTATTTGACGTGGAACAAGGATACAGTTGAAGATAAGGCCATATTCGAGCATTTGAAAGAACTGAGCAACGGCGAGATTGATTTGGCAAGGGATGGCGAAAACTTGACCGAAAGCAACCAGTTCCTGAAAAACAGACAGGCCAAATCCAACAGAAACGGAACCAACAAAAAAGGTAGCCAGAGAAACCGCAAGAAAAGATATTAAACGCTAAAGGAATACATGGGTACATTTCGAATAGAGGGTGGTCACCAGTTGCATGGTGAGATAACCCCCCAAGGAGCAAAGAACGAAGCACTTCAGATTCTTTGCGCCGTATTGCTTTCCGGGGAAAAAATTACCATCAACAACATACCCGATATTGTCGACGTCAACAAACTGATCGCACTGCTTGAAGATTTGGGCGTAAAGATCCAAAAGAAGGGCAGGGGCTCCTATACCTTCATAGCAGATGACGTGAACCTGGATTATTTACAGTCTTCCCAATTCAAGGAAGATGGAAGGGCCTTGCGGGGATCCATTATGTTGGTAGGGCCACTTTTGGCAAGATTTGGAAAAGGATACATTCCCAAACCCGGAGGTGATAAAATTGGAAGAAGGCGTTTGGATACCCATTTTGAAGGTTTTATAAAGCTGGGGGCCAAATTCAGATACAACAAAGAGGAGCATTTTTATGGCGTGGAGGCCGAAAAGTTGAAAGGCACCTACATGCTTTTGGACGAAGCCTCCGTGACCGGAACTGCCAATATTGTGATGGCCGCCGTGCTTGCCGAAGGTACCACCACAATTTACAATGCCGCTTGTGAACCCTATTTGCAACAGTTGTGCAAGATGCTGAACCGTATGGGGGCAAAGATTACAGGTATTGGTTCCAACTTATTGACCATTGAAGGTGTGCAAAAATTGGGAGGCACCGAACATACCATGCTGCCCGATATGATCGAGATTGGATCCTGGATAGGACTGGCAGCCATGACCCGGAGCGAACTTACCATCAAAAATGTAAGTTGGAACGATTTGGGACAGATTCCCACAGTATTCCGAAAGTTGGGGATTACCATTGAAAGAAAGGATGACGACATCTTCATTCCCAAGCATGAGAAGGGTTATCAGATCCAGAATTTCATTGACGGATCTATTTTGACCATTGCCGATGCACCTTGGCCAGGGTTGACACCAGATTTATTGAGCATCATCTTAGTGGTGGCTACTCAGGCTAGAGGAGAAGTGCTCATTCACCAGAAAATGTTCGAAAGCCGTTTGTTCTTTGTGGACAAATTAATCGACATGGGAGCCAAGATCATCCTTTGTGACCCGCACCGAGCTACCGTGATCGGGCATGATTTCAAATCGACCTTAAAGGCCACAACCATGGTGTCTCCGGATATTAGGGCCGGGGTTTCCTTGCTGATAGCAGCACTTTCGGCAAAAGGTACGTCAACCATCCATAATATTGAACAGATCGATCGTGGGTACGAAAACATCGACGAACGCTTGAGGGCCATTGGGGCCCAAATTGTTCGGGTGTAACTAGTTGGATTCCGTGTATCTAGTAATATTGTCTAGAATGGCATGCCTCCATTTTTGCAAATCCACGGAAAAATCAAATAAGAGATTGGTTTTTATCGGGCTATTTTTAAGTTTGACAGATAACTTTCAAGTTTTTCTACATTCTCACGCATGCCCTTGTCAGCTTTGTGTGCTTTGATTATGGTCTGCAATATTTCCTCGCTATCGAACAAAGCGGACCAATTCATGACAGTAGTCTGCCCTACAGCTTCAAAATGGACCGTGGTAATAAAATGAGGGTTAAAATGTTCAAAGACAATTTTTTTGAAAGGGATGATCTCTTTATAAATACTACGGTTGGGGTAGTTGGTCCCATCGGGTCCGTGCATGGTGAGTTTCCATTCGCCTCCTTCCTGTACATCCATTTTTTGAATGGTGTTGGTAAAGCCATTTGGTCCCCACCATTGGGCAATATGCTCTGGAGTGGTCCAGACTTCCCAGACCAGTTCAATGGGTGCCTGCAAGGTTCGAGAGATGCTTAGCGATCTACTTTCTGTTTTTTCCATTTTTGTTTTCGTTTTGAAGTTTTGCCAAGTAGGCATCGAGATTATCGAAGCGATCTTCCCAGATTTTCTTGAACTGTTCCAGCCAAAGATCAATTTCTTTCATTTTATCGACCTTAAGTTCATAGATCATCTCACGACCTTGCTGTGTGGATGCCACTAGATCGCATTCACCCAGAATTTGAAGGTGTTTGGAAACGGTAGGCCGAGCCACATCAAAATTGGCGGCAATGGCACCTGCGGTCATGGTCTGTGAGGCTAGCAAAACCAATATGGCCCTACGGGTTGGGTCGGCTATGGCTTGGAAGGGATCGCGTCTCAATTTCATCATGAAGGTATTTAAATTATGAAGCTATATGGCTACAAATATATATGTAGTTATTTGACTACGCAATTATTTTTGGAAAAATTAAGTAAGGGAGTCCTTTTTAACTAATTCATAAATTGGGCAATACGATCCACAAGCCCCACGATTAAGGGAAGATCAGGCAAGGAATATGTAGAAATGTTCGCGGTCCGGTCCAACGGGGCAAGCTTTAGGATATGGTTCATGCCTTCAATGAGTTGCAATTGGGTTTTGGGATTAGCATCTGCAAGTGCTTGGGCATTGGAAGTATCCACTTGAATGTCTGTGGTCCCCTGAATAACCAAAATAGGAATGTCCAATTTGGCCATCTCTTGTTTTGGGTCGTATTTGAACCATGAGATCATATAGGGTTGTACACTCGGACGGAAAAGGGAAAATAAGAAGGGAGGCACAGAATCTACCTGCTGACCTCTTTCCAATTGATCTAGTATGGGGTTGGACAGTTCGGTCACAAATGCTGGTTGTGCCTTGAGTTGTTCTTTTAGGGCTTTGGCTGCAGGATCGGCAATCCCGGCCACTGAAATATATTGGGCCACTGCTGTATTTTGGGATGCAAGCATACCAATCAAAGATCCTTCACTATGTCCCAACACGACTATCTTTGAGAATCGGGTCTCTTGTGATAGAAGTTGAATCCAAGCTTTGGCATCATTCACATAATTCTCGAAGCGCAATTGACTTTCTGTAGGACCGGCATCCTTGCTTTCACCGATGCCTCTTTTATCATATCGGAGGGAAGCAATACCATATTCGGCCAAACCTTCCGCCAACATTTTTAGAGAATTATTTTTCATGATAGGATTGTTACCATCCCTATCGGTAGGCCCCGAGCCAGAAATGATCAGCACTACGGGAGGGTTTTCCGGAGTTAGGGGAAGGAGTAAGGTTCCTTGTATATTTCCTGTAGCTGTTTCTAAGGCAATGGCCTTTTCTTCCACCTGTGCGTTGCTAGGGATCAGGCCTGCTAAGAAAATGAGCAGAACGAAGAGTATCTTCTCCATATTAAATTATTTTTCTACTAAAGTGCCATCAGGATACAGAGCAAACCGTCCTTTCTCCTTATCGTGTACATGGTCAGGATAGGGCCAAGGCCATCCCCCAAATTGGGTAAGGCGGTATTCTTCCATGGCTTGTTGGATTTCTTCCTCGGTATTCATCACAAACGGACCATATTTGGCAACCGGTTCATTGATGGGTTTGCCTTGCAATAAAATGAAATGTGCATTTTCTGCTCCAATGGTAACATGCACATCCTGCAAAGGATCTAAGGCAATTCCAAATTTTGAATTTATGTTTTGTCCCTCTATTTGGATGGTATCACCCTCATAAAAATATAGGACTCGATTGATTTTTGAACCGGCCTTTGGCAAGATGTATTCGGAATTTGCATCAACATGGATGTTCCATATGGCAACCTCATTGTTTGGGTCTGCAGCCCAGGAGTCAGGTGCAGGGGCAATGGCTTCGGTCGATTTATAATTTCCGGCAACCACTTTGATCGTCGCATTCCCTTCCGTTACTACGGGAATATCTTCATTCCATAACATTTTAAAATGGGGTTCCACAAACTTGCCAGCTTTTGGTAGGTTCAGCCAAATCTGGAAGAGTTCCAAGGGATTATCTTGGTCATCCTTCAACAATGGGAACATTTCGGAATGTTGCACTCCTCTTCCTGCGGTCATCCATTGTACATCACCCTCACCAAACCTACCTGCCGCCCCAAGGGAATCTGAATGATCACAGAAGCCCTTGTTTAGAATGGTCACCGTTTCGAAACCTCTGTGCGGGTGGTACGGAAAGCCTGGTATAGTCTGCCCGTGGTACATGCGCCATTTTTCAGACGGATTGAAATCGTTGCCCAAGTTTCTTCCCTTTAACAACTCTGGCTCTGGACCCATTTCCCCGTTACCTTTTGGGTAATGGTCTAGATGGTATACACTGAATAGAAAGGGATCTTGGGTTTGCCAGGGCATACTCAATGGGAAGATTTTTATGATGGGGTCATTCATTGTGGTCAAAATTTTAAAATGTTGTACATCAAAGGTATGGCTATAATTGAAAAAGCCTGCTATGTGGCAGGCTTATCTCAGTCTTTAAATTATTTACCAGGGATTGGAGGAGGACCATCGATCATGGCCTTATATTTTTCATCCCCTTTTCTGGTTTTGTATTCTTCTTTCACCTTGGTCACCAATTTAGGATCTTTGAACAGGTCGAACATGGTCAACCCCATGGCTTTTGCAGCATGGACCATTCCTTTGTGACCAATACTCATTCCTCCGCAGGCAACTACGGCCCAAGAGTGCCATGGAGTGTCCTTCGGAGCAACGGTTACACCCAAATTGATGTTGGGCACGTTCCAGCTCACATCTCCCACATCGGTAGAGCCACCTCCAGGAAGTTCTTCGGTTTCTTTAAACTCATGTACTGCGCCGTCCATACCCACTTCAGGTTTTCCAGTGGCACGTTGAATGGCCTTTCCGTATTCCGTTTCTTCTTCGGTATAGGTAATGGGACCCAAAAGTTCCAAGTTATTCTGCATGATTTCTCCACCAGCTCGGTTCACCAAGGTTTCATAGATACCGGACACCAAGGAAATCTTATAGTCCACATTGGCCATGATGGCTGCTCCTTCGGCCATGGCCTTCACTCTTTCATAGGTAGGAAGCATTACTTTACGCTTGGGATCGCGAACCCTTACCCATAAGCGGGCATAATCAGGGACTACGTTGACCACTTGTCCACCATCTTGAATGTGATAATGGATTCTGGAAGTAGGCCTAATATGCTCCCTGTAATAATTGATACCGGTGGTGTAAAGCTCCAAAGCATCTGCCGCGCTGCGTCCATTCCAAGGGTCTGCGGAAGCGTGGGCTGCCTGTCCATAGAATTCCACAATAAAGTCCACCAAAGACAGACCGCTTTGCACATCGGCTTCAATTTGGGCGGATGGGTGCCAGCTTACGTTCACATCAACATCATCCCAAAGACCGGCTTCCACCATCCAAACTTTACCGAAGAATTTCTCCTCCGCAGGCGTTCCGAAGAATTTAACGGTTCCTTTTATCTTTCCCGCTTCAATTTGTTCTTTGATGGCGATGGCGGCACCAAGGCTCGCTGCACCGAACATGTTGTGCCCACAGCCATGTCCAGGAGCACCCTCAATTCGGGGATCCTTTGTGGGAACTGAATTCTGTGAAAGACCTGGAAGGGCATCAAATTCCCCCAAAACACTGATTACCGGTTTTCCAGAACCATAAGTGGCTATAAAAGCGGTCGGGATGTTGGCTACGCCACGGGTCACCATCATGCCATTTTTTTCGGCATAATCGGCCAATAACTTGGAGGAAACGGACTCTTCAAAGGCGGTTTCGGCCAATGCCCAAATAGAGTCGCTCAATTGAATAAGGTTTTCCTTGTGTTTTTCGACAGAGGCAACGACCTCTTTTTTGTCTTTGGTCATCTTTTGGGCCGCCAAGTTGAGCGAAAGCAGTCCCAAAAGCAAAAGAGTTGTGGTTTTTTTCATTTTAAAGGTTTACAGTTAGTTAGAGATGCATGACCATTACCTTCCAGAAGAAAGGTTATCTGATCATTGCAAGTACTAAAATTACTGAAAAAGCTTTAACCCACAGCTTCTTTGTAGACTTTTAAGCAGCGTTCACGCGCCATCTTATGGTCGACTATCGGGGAAGGGTAGGTGAGTTCCTGGAGTTCAGGCACCCATTGATTGATGTATTCCCGTTGCTTGTCAAATTTTTCAACTTGGGTCATTGGGTTGAAAATCCTGAAATATGGAGCGGCATCCACACCACTTCCGGCGGCCCATTGCCAATTTCCCACATTGCTGGCCATTTCATAATCCAACAGCTTTTCGGCAAAATACGCTTCGCCCCATCGCCAATCGATCAGTAAATGTTTGCACAAAAAGCTCGCCACCAACATTCGTACCCGATTGTGCATGTGTCCCGTTGCGTTTAGTTCACGCATTCCTGCATCGACAAGGACATAACCCGTCTGTCCGGACTTCCATCGCTCGAACTCCTCTTCGTTGTTGCGCCAAACGATGCGGTCGTATTTAGGTTTGAAGGCTTCGTGCACGGTCCGGGGATAATGCCAAAGAATCTGCATGAAAAACTCCCGCCAGATCAACTCGTTCCAAAAGGTTTCATTTTTTTCTGCAATGGCTTTTTTAACCATTTTTCTGATGGATACCGTACCAAAGCGCAGGTGAGGACCTAAATGGGAAGTACCATTTTCCATGGCTGGGTAATCCCTTGTTTCAGCATATTTATGGATCAAGCCAGGTGAAACATTGTAATCGGGGGCACTGATTTCGGAAGCTTCAAAACCTATACCGTCCAAGGAAAGCTTGGGCAGTGAGTTGGATTTATATACTTTTTCAGGGAGTAGGGGGAGTGTGTCATAATTGACCAAGTGGATGGAGGGATTGAAATTTTCTTTCCATTTTTTCATGTAAGGGGTATATACCACATAAGGGTTACCATCATCCTTTACCACCTCACTCTTTTCAAAGATGACTTGGTCCTTAAAAGTTTTAAAATCAATAGCAATACTGGACAAAAAATCACTTATCTCTTTGTCCCTTTTTTTTGCATAGGGTTCGTAGTCATGGTTGGTGTATACCGCCTTTAAATTAAACTCCTGGGTCAATTCTTGAAAAACAGTTTTTGGAGTGCCATGGAACTGTGCCAAACCGCTTCCATAATCTGAGGCCAACTTCTGATGTAAATGCTGCAGCCTTTCATGGATGAAGCTCACCCGAGCATCTTTTTTGGGTAGTTGCTCCAATATTTCAGTATCAAAAATAAAAATCGGGAGTACGGGATGTCCGGATTTTAACGCCTGGTATAAACCGACATTATCATCTAGCCTTAGATCTCTTCTGAACCAAAAAATAGATACGGTATCCTTCATTTAAATGCTCTTGAAGTTTAGGGTACTACTGTTTTCATCAACTTTCCCGAAAATCTCATTCAGCTTGCGTTCCCGAAATAAAAAAATGGTCTCAAGTTGTTTCTTGATAAATAATGTCTGAGCCAAACTTCCCAAGAATCCGAAGGGGATTTTGTAATCCACAACATCTTCCATTTCCACGCCACCGGGAATTTCTTTCAAAAAGTGTTTATGGTGCCAAAGTGCATAAGGTCCGAACCGTTGTTCATCCACAAAATAATCCCCATCCCTAACATGGGTAATTTCCGTGACCCACTTGGTATTGAAAAAAGGGAAGGGTTTAACCCGATATTGAATGATCTGGCCAGGATACATGTTTTTGTTCGCTCCTGATAGAATGTCAAATCCCATGTGTTTCGGTGTAATGGTTTTCAGGTTTCTTGGATTGGATAGAAATTCCCAAGCTTCTTTTTTGGAAATGGGCAATGCTTGTTTGGCATGGAGTTGATAAAGTTTCATCCAATTGTTTTCACAAAGATAATATTGTTTAATTTATTTAAAAAAAGATTAAACAAAAAAATATACCTTTACATTAGAGAACGTCGGGTTTATCCGATTCATCCTTTTAAGGATTTCTTAACAAATAAGGGATTTCTTTATCTTTAGCTTTGTTCGACTAAACGTATGTAAACACTATTCCTATGAAAAAAAATTCACTTTTATTATTTATTGCAACATTAGCGGTATCTGTGCAGGCCCAGATTCAGACCCCCGCTCCCAGTCCATTTTCCAAGTTGGAGCAGAAAGTTGGCCTAACCGATGTAGTCGTAGAATATTCCAGGCCATCGATGCGTGGAAGAAAGGTTTTTGGAGACCTTGTTCCCTTTGATGCCATTTGGAGGACAGGTGCCAATAAGAACACTACCATTTCCTTTAGTGATGATGTGGTGGTGGAAGGGAAGCAACTGAAAGCTGGTACCTACGCCATCTACACAAGACCAGGTGAAGCTGTTTGGGAAGTTATTTTCTACACGGATACAGAGAACTGGGGAAATCCACAAGAATGGGATGCTTCCAAAGTAGCTGCAACCGTTAAGGTGGAGGTTTATCCTATTTCTGAAAACATCGAAACCTTTACGTTCACCATTGATGACCTGAACAACAATGGAGCAACCTTGGGCATTCTTTGGGAGAAAACCTATGTTGGGGTAAAATTTGTGGTACCTACTGTTGACAAGGCCATTCAGAGCATTACGGAAACCATGTCCAAAACGGAAGGCCTTACTGCCAATGATTACTTTGCTGCAGGTTCCTATTACTTCAGTGAAGGAATGAATATGGAGCAAGCCAAGGAATGGGTAGATAAAGCCGTTGAAATGGATGGAGGTAAAGCCTACTGGATGATGCGTACCCAATCTTTGATCTATGCCAAATTGGGCGATAAGAAAGGTGCCATTGAAGCTGCTAAAAAATCTTTGGCTGCCGCTCAAGCTGCTGGTAATGAGGATTATGTTAAAATGAACAAGGACTCGCTCAAAGAGTGGGCCGAAATGTAATGAAGCTTCTAAAGCATATTGGAAAGACCCACTTTTAAAGTGGGTTTTTTTATTCCTCTACTTTCACAGGAGAGTTGCCCAAGAAGTTATCAAAACCTTGCGTAATGGTGGCCAATAGGATGACCAAAACACAGCCAAAGGCATTGAGCCACAGATAGGACATCCAATCCAGGTACCAACCAATAATGACAATAATCTGGGTCACGATGGCCGCGACAAAAACTGCATTTCCCTTTACGAACTTGAAGAAAAATGCAAGAAGGAAAATGCCCAATACATTCCCATAGAAAATAGATCCAATGATGTTGACCAATTGTATCAAATTATCAAAAAGGTTGGCCACGTTGGCAATGCATATGGCCAGGATTCCCCATAACAATGTAAACCCTTTGGTTGCCATGAGGTAGTGTTTGGGATCCCGTTCTTTTTTCAGGTTTCTCTTATACAGGTCAAGGGCGGTGATGGTGCCCAAAGCATTCAACTCCGATGCCGTGGAAGACATGGCTGCCGATAAAATCACGGCCAATAACAATCCAATCAGTCCCACTGGAAGATTGTGGAGGATAAAGTGGATGAACACATAGTCCTTGTCATTGGTTTCCACCTGTGTGTTGGCCTTTGTAATGAGCTCCTTTGCGGCATCCCTGCTTGCTTTTTCCTTTTCATTTATTTTGATGATATCTCGTTTGGCCTGTTCAATGGCGTTATATTCTTTCAGCTCCAAAGCCCCGGAATACGCATGTTGGGCAATCTGCTTTTCCATTTCGATTTTTTTATGGTCCTCCTCAAGGGCCGCATATTCATCGGCATATTCAGAGGTCATTACGGCTTGCGTGGCTGCGGGGTTGAAATTTAGTGGTGAAGTATTGTACTGATAGAACACAAAAACCATGGCACCGACCAATAGGATGAAAAATTGCATCGGAATCTTAAAGATGCCATTGAAGACCAAGGCCAATTGACTTTCCCGTATCGATGCTCCGGAAAGATATCGTTGTACCTGACTTTGGTCTGTTCCGAAATAGGCGAGGGCCAAGAAGAATCCACCAGTGATACCACTCCAGAATGTATATCGATTATTGGTGTCGAAGGTAAAGTCGAGAATATTGAGTTTGTTGTTGGCCCCAGCGATTTTCAATGCTTTATCAAAGGAAATATCCGTAGGCAGTGCCCCTAGAATAAAGAAAAAGGCAAAGAACATCCCCATCATGATGATGAACATCTGCTGCTTTTGCGTAACGCTGACCGCCTTGGTTCCTCCGGAAACCGTATAGATGATCACCAGTATCCCGATGATGATATTTAAAGTACGGAGGTCCCATCCCAAAACAGCCGAAAGAATGATGGAAGGTGCAAAAATGGTGATACCCGCAGCAAGTCCGCGTTGTACCAAGAACAAAATGGCTGTTAAGGTTCTGGTCTTCAGGTCGAAACGCCCTTCCAACATTTCATAAGCGGTAAAAACCTTTAATTTTTTATATATAGGAATGAAGATCAAACAGATGACGATCATGGCCAAGGGCAGTCCAAAATAAAACTGCACAAACCCCATCCCATCATGAAAAGCCTGACCTGGTGTGGATAAAAAGGTAATGGCACTGGCCTGGGTTGCCATAACGGACAAACCGATGGTCCACCATTTCACATCGTTTCCACCACGAACGTAATCATCAACATCCTTGCTGCCTCGGGTTTTCCAAACGCCATAGGTTACTATGAACAATAGTGTACTGCCAAGAATGATCCAATCTAATAAGGCCATTAAGAATTCTAGTTATTTAGTAGCATGATGAAGTAAAAAATCAAAATATAAATGGCGTTCAAAAGGACCACAACCGTGTATTCCTTTTTCCATTCCATTTTGGTATCCATATTATCCTTTGACATTACTTTCTTTTTTTACTTCACTTTTTCCAACGGACAGCATATTCGCAAAAAGCTTATAAGCTCCGGATACACCGGCAGGGAGTTCCCTGAAAAAGCTCAATCCGGTGTAAATATAATGACCTTCTCCGTATGGTGCCACCAAAAGGCTTCCTTCAGTGGGTGATTCCCCTTCGTCACCCATAGAAATTACCGGGGTAAACTCTGAACTCCAAGTCTTTGGATAATAGAGCCCCCTTTCTTGTACCCATCCATCAAAATCGCTTTTTTGGATGTTGTTGGGGTAGTTCATCAAAGGATTCCCTGGCGCTACGATCTTCACCTCCGAGTTTTCATCGGTAACCCTATCACTGGATAAGGTAAGATCGTATGGAGCAATATTTTCAAACTGGCTGGCCCATCTTCCTGCCGTATTATACTGTACGATCATGGTTCCCCCATTTTTTACATATTCAAAAAGTAGGGGTTGTTTGAATTTCAAGGCTTCCACCACGTTGTATGCCCTAATTCCAACTACAACAGCATCATATTTATCCAAAGAACCTTTTTGGATATCATTGGGGTCGATGATATGTACCTGATACCCAATTTGCTCCAAACTTTCCGGAACCATATCCCCAGCTCCCATAATATAGGCAATGTGTTCCCCGGATTTTTGAATATCCATTCGAACGACTTTGGCTTCGGATGGCAACAAAATGGATTGCCTTGGGATATGGTCGTAATTAATTTCCACAAGTTCCTTGCCATACTTCTTGTTTCCAATGGTAATTATAGGCGAAATTTTTCCTTCGCTGTCCGTATGGGGCGGTGTTACCTTGAAGGTTACCGTTACTTCCTGTCCTTTTTGTGGAATGTTGAAAGGAATACTGGACGGAGTTACGGTCCATCCAGTTGGGAGATCCAAAGCAACTGTGCCCGCTACATTGTCTTTCCCAGCCCTAACCTTAACTTGAATGTCTTTAGTGGCATCCGTGGCGAAGATCAGTACCTTTTCATCAATTTTTGAAGTGGCTTCGGGCAAAACAGCAAATGGCTCGTACAATTCTCCTTTATCGGGTTTGGAAAATCGGTGGACTACTGGTTTATCGAATGCGATATCAGTACCAGCAAGATTCAGTACAAATCGCGCAACGAAAGCGGCAGGTGTTTCCGGTTTTCCAATTAAACTTTGATCGTTTACCGTGTAAGTGCCCAAAGTCCCCGGCTCGTTCAGCCAATAGGGACTTGTGTAATTGGTGTTTTCCGGAACGGTAAAACTGATTTCAAAATTCTTTTCCTCGTTATTGGACAATGCAGCATTGGGTGTCAATTTTGAAGAAGCCCCAATAATATCAATTTCTTTCAAGGTGATGTTCCGCGCACTCCGGTTTATGGCCTCTATTCGGATTTTGGCTGTACTTCCCGGTGTTGTGGTTCCCGATTCGGAACTGGCTTCCAGATATAATCCGGCGCATTCCAAAATAAGATTTTTGAGTTCTTCGGATTTAAGGGTTCTCCAATGGTCATCCTCCACTTTTTGGAGTAATTGGTAAGCTTTCACCAAATCGGGAAGGTGTTTGGATGGATCCCTAAAGTCAAAATTGTCCTGAACTTTGTATAAGATTTCCCCAACAGCCTCACCACCCTTCACACGTGACCAGGTAGTATTGATGCCAGCAAAAAGATCGTTGTTGGTAGGCTTGTCTCCCTTCAAAAATTCAACGTATTCATCAGAAGACCCGCGATCGGTCAATCTTCCAAAACCTTGACATAAATGCTGGCTGCGTGCCATAGCGGCAATCTCGTTGTTGGACAACCCTAAATCAGGATAATAAGCGCCCACATCCATTTTCACCAAATTGGACTTGTCGGCTTTCTCGAAATTTTCCTGACTGCCATAAAACCACCACGAAGTATTGAAAAATACTCTTTTGGGTTGCCAAAGTGAAGTTGATTTTAATTGTTCGGGATAGGCTGTGGCATCATTGGCCAGATCAAAGGCTTCCATACTCAAAATGGCGGAAGAGGTATGGTGGCCATGTGTAGATCCCGGTGTACGATGGTCAAAACGGTTGATGATGACATCAGGTTTTATGTTCCGAATAGCCCAAACCACATCGCTCAACACCTTATCCTTGTCCCAAATTTTCAAGGTTTCATTTGGGTGTTTGGAAAAACCAAAATCGTTGGCCCTTGTAAATCGTTGTTCCCCACCATCAATATTTCGTGCTGCCAAAAGTTCTTCGGTACGTAATACGCCTAAAAGCTCACGAAGCTCTGAACCGATCAAGTTCTGTCCGCCATCCCCACGGGTCATGGACAAGTACACGGTATGGGCATGTTCATGGTTGGATAGATATGAAATCAGATTGGTGTTCTCGTCATCCGGGTGGGCCGCCACATAAAGGGCAGTCCCCAAAAAGTTCAACTTTTGAAGGTGGTGATAAATTTCTGAAGTAGTAGGTTTATCAGGTTTTTGGGCTAAGGAGTTGGAACTTAAAAATGCAAGAAATAAAAAACAGGCCCAAAAGTGCTTCATGGTTGGTTTGTTAGTGGTTGAACCAAATATAGAAAGATAAAAAATAGGGCTTCGGTTATTTAGAACAGTTTTAACATGGCGCATACGTTACAAATAAAAGGGTTGTGGATCTGAACTCATCGATAAAGTTAAATCATAGTTTTTATATCGTATAGGAATACGAAAAATAACAATCACACTTAACTTTTTGTTATGCAAGCTAAAAGCGTAGTTTTGCAAAAAAATTGAAGCAATAAAGTAATGGGAATGCAACAGATAGAACTGATGGCACCGGCAGGCAACTTTGAATCGTTGCAAGCGGCCTTGGACAATGGGGCGGATTCTGTTTATTTTGGGGTGGAGCAGTTGAACATGCGGGCAAGGGCATCCATCAACTTTACTTTGGATGATCTTCCCGAAATATCCAGAAGATGCAAGGAAAAAGGGGTTAGGACCTACCTTACTTTGAATACCATCATTTACGATCACGATCTTTCCATCGTGAAAACATTGCTCAAAAAAGCCAAGGAGGCCGATCTTACGGCTATTATTGCCATGGATCAGGCGGTAATTGCTTCTGCCAGGGAACTCGGGTTGGAAGTACATATTTCCACACAGATCAATGTCACCAACATAGAGACAGTGAAGTTTTACGCCCTTTTTGCGGATACAATGGTGTTGAGTCGAGAATTGAGTTTGAGACAAGTAAAAAAAATCACCGATCAAATAGAAAAGGAGCAGATCAAAGGTCCATCAGGTCGATTGGTAGAGATAGAGATTTTTGGTCATGGAGCCTTGTGCATGGCTGTTTCGGGCAAATGTTATATGAGCCTTCATTCCTATAATTCTTCTGCCAACAGAGGAGCATGCAAGCAAAACTGTAGAAAAAAATACACGGTGATCGATCAAGAGACCGGTTTTGAAATGGAACTCGACAATGAGTACATCATGTCACCCAAGGATCTTTGCACTATCGATTTTTTGGATCAAGTGGCCGATGCAGGTATCAAAGTATTGAAGATCGAGGGAAGGGGCAGGGCACCTGAATATGTAGCCAAGGTCATTGGCTGTTACCGTCAGGCCATTGATAGTCTGTACAATGGAACCTACGATAAAGAAAAGGTGATCACTTGGATGCAGGAACTGGAAAAGGTCTACAATCGTGGTTTTTGGAGTGGATACTACCTAGGCCAAAAATTAGGGGAGTGGAGCAAAATTCCTGGTTCTTCGGCCACCCAGAAAAAAGTCTACATCGGAAAAGGGGCACATTTCTTTCCCAAGACCAATATTGGGGAATTCAGTATTGAGGCTTATGATATTTCCATCGGCGATACCATCTTGATTACTGGCCCTACCACAGGAGCCAAAGAAATGAAGGTGACCCAAATGCTGGTGAACGATGCCCAAATCTCTACAGGAAAGAAGGGGGATTCCGTAACCATTCCTTTGGAATTCAGGATCAGACCTTCCGACAAATTGTACAAAATTGTTGAAAATAAGGTAGAGGCCTAATGGTTGTAGTGACCTTGCAGCGCGAAAAGTGTATTGGGTGTAATTACTGCGTGGAAATGGCCCCGGAGCAGTTCGCCATGTCCAAAAAAGATGGTAAATCCGTTTTGCTGCACGCCCAGAACAAGAAAGGTTTCCATACAATCAAATCACATGATGACGATATCTTTGATAACTGTGAACAAGCGGCAAAAGCTTGTCCTGTAAAGATTATTTCGGTAAAAAGTATTTGATCAAAGGTTCATCAGCGTCTCGTACACCAAATGGGTGGGCAAACCCACAACATTGGAGTAGGACCCTTGGATTTCTTCAATTCCGATCATCCCGATCCATTCCTGAATGCCATAAGCACCAGCTTTGTCGAACGGTTCGAATTCTTCAATATAGTAGTTGATTTCGTCATCGGTGAACTCTTTGAATTTCACCTTGGTAACGGCACTGACGGTTTTTTGGAATTCTTTCGAAGTAAAACATACCGATGTGATCACTTCATGCCAGTCCCCGGAAAGTGTCCGTAACATCGTAAAGGCTTCTTCTTCATCGGCGGCTTTTGCCAATGAGATCCCTTTGTGCCAAACCACCGTATCCGAGGTGATAACGACCTCGTTGGATTTTAACTCAGCTTTGAAGGGTTCGGCTTTCAATTGGGCCAGGTAATCCGATATTTCTTTGTCTTGAAGGTGTTCGGGATAAACTTCTTCCACTGATTTGGTCCGAACTTCAAATTCGAGCCCCAATTCTTCCAAGAACATTTTGCGTCTTGGGGATCCAGATCCCAGAATGATTTTGATTTCCATTAGTTTTTCCTTTAGTGGATTCTTAGTCATTCTTGGCGCTAAAATTATCGTTCCAATCCCCTCGAACTTTTAAAACTTGTTCTATAATGTCCCTGACACAACCATCGCCTCCATTTTTATGGGAAACATAGTCAGAAATGGCCTTCACTTCTGGCACTGCATTTTGTGGGGAAGTCGCCAAGGCCACCATCTTCATGGGCGGTATGTCTGGAAGATCATCACCCATATATACAACGCTTTGGGAATCTATGCTATAAATGTCGAGATACTCTTTCAAGGGCTCTTCCTTATGATGGGCACCCATATAAAAATCTGTGACCCCTAAACCTTTAAGTCGTTCCTTTACACCAGGATTGGTGCCCCCGGTGATGATGCAGATGTTATACCCTTTTTGAATGGCAGTTTTAACAGCATAGCCATCCTTCACACTCATTTTTCGGAGTAACTCCCCGTCAGAGGTAATGAGAACAGAGCCATCGGTAAAAACACCATCCACATCAAAAATAAAGGTGGTGATGTTGCTCAAAAGCTCTTTATAGTTTTTCTTCATAAACTTCTTTTATGGTATCGCTCAACAGTTTATACAGGGCGATGTGTTTTTCATTTTTCAATAGGTTCAGGTGATTTTGCATGCTCAAAACATCATTCCGTCTGGCAGGACCCGTTTGGGCTTCACGCGGTGCAAAGGTCTGCACCTTTTTCGCAGTTTCCAAGATCAATGGTTTCAAAAGGTCGAACGAAAGTCCTTCTTCCGAGCAGATTTCTTGACCCACACCATACAGATAATTGGTGAAGTTGCTCACGAAGACCGCTGCAAGATGCAATTTTCTTCGCTGGTCGGAATCGATTTCCTGTACATTGGAAGAAATGGAATCTGCCAATTGTTTCAACACTTGAAGCGAGGATTCCTTTTTGGCTTCCACACAGATGGGAATGTTCTTGAAATCCAGTTCCCTGCCTTTGGTAAAGGACTGTAAAGGGTAGAAAACGCCTTTGTTTTCAGGAATAAGAACATCCATATCCGTTGCCCCGGAAGTATGTGCCACAATGCCCGATTTGTTGGTCAAGCATTTTGAGACCCCTGCAATGGCATCGTCCTTAACCGCAATCAAGTAAACATTGGCATCAAAAACATCATTAAAATCATTGGAGACGGCCGTATGATGGGAAAACCAGGATAAGTCATTGAGATTTCTGCCTACTACCTGCACAATTTGGGCCCTATCCGATCGGGATATGGCCAGGAACAAATGTCTGGCAAGGTTTCCGGTACCCAGTAACACAACGTTGAGCATGCCCAAAACTACAAATTTAGGATAGATGCATCATTCTCATAATTAACAAATCTGTGGGATTATTTATAGACCTAAAAACGACAAAATGGTAAAAAGGCCGTATTTTTGCGAGCCGTAAGCATACTGAATTTCCATGATCGATTTTCTCAAAAAGACCCTTTTTTCCACAAGACTTATGGCCGTTCTATTTTTGGTTTTTGCAGCAGCAATGGCCATCGGTACCTTTGTGGAAAGCTCGTACAGCACTGAAACTGCCCGAATCTATATCTACAATACCACTTGGTTCGAGGCCATCATGGTCTTTTTTGTAATCAATTTTATAGGGAATATCTACAGATACCAATTGTTGAATTGGAAAAAATGGGCCATTCTGGTGTTGCACCTTTCTTGGATTTTAATCATTGTAGGCGCTTTTGTTACCCGTTATATCAGCTTTGAAGGCAGGATGCCTATCCGCGAAGGGGCTAATGAGAAGGTATTTTATTCGGATAAAACGTTTTTGACTGCCTACATTGATGGGGAGATCAATGGGGAAACCAAGCGTCGCATTTTGGAAGATGATATTTTGGTGACCCCCGAAGGAAAACGTTCTAGTTTACCATGGAAATCCGATTTTAACGGGCAACCCTTTACCATTTCCTATGTGGATTTTATCCGAGGAGCGGAGAAGGGATTGATTCCCGATGAAAATGGCACCGAATACCTTCAGATTGTGGAAGCCGGAAATGGGCAACGCCACGAACATTATTTGGAAAACGGAAAGATTGCCAGCATCCATAATGTGCTTTTTGCCTTGAACAACGAAACCGATGGGGCGATAAACATTTTTTATTCGGAAAAAGGAGGATACCAGATCAAACCCCCTTTTGAAGGAAACTTTATGCGCATGGCCGATCAGTTTCAGGGAGAAGTGGTTCAGGATAGCCTTCAAACCCTACAACTGCGTTCGCTCTACAATATGGCGGGAATGCAATTCGTGATCCCAGAACCCTTGGTGAAGGGCACGTATGGTATTGTGAAGGTGCCGGATGAAGAAATCACCAAGGTTACGCAAGATGCCCTGATTGTATCCATTTCATCCAACGGTGAATCCAAAGAAGTAAAGCTTTTGGGAGGACAGGGCACTACCAATTTTTCGGACAAGATCAATGTGGGCGGATTGGATTTCTCCTTGAGTTATGGCTCCAAGATATATGAACTGCCTTTTTCCATTGAACTCAACGATTTTATTGCCGAAAAATATCCAGGAACCGAGACCGGTTATGCTTCCTTCATGAGTCGTGTTACTGTTCATGACGAACGACCTTTCGACTATGACATTTATATGAACCATGTTTTGGACCATAAAGGTTATCGGTTTTTTCAGTCCAGTTTTGACCCAGATGAAAAAGGAACCGTTCTTTCTGTAAACCACGACTTTTGGGGTACATGGATTACCTATATTGGCTATTTCTTGCTCTATATCGGATTGATGGGCATCATGTTCTTTGGGGATACGCGCTTTAAAGATCTACAACAGATGTTGGAGAAAATCAAGGCTAAGAAAGCAGCTTTGGCCATAGCTTTTTTGTTGCTAGCTTTAACCGGAGCACATGCACAAGAAACCACGGATGAACATGGACACTCCACAATGCCGACCCAAGCACAGATTGATTCCGTACTTAAGGCCACAACCGTTGCCAAGGAGCATGCTGAAAAATTCGGAGCCTTGGTCATCCAAGATGGTGCCGGAAGAATGAAGCCTATACACACGTTTTCTTCTGAATTGTTAAGAAAGTTAAGTGGAAAGGACAAGTACAAGGATATGTCTGCCAATCAGGTTTTCCTTTCCATGATGCTGAATCCAGGTGTTTGGTATACCGTGGATTTGATTGAAGTGGGTAAATGGCAAAACGATAGCATCCGCAAGGTCATTGGCGTTCCGTCAGGTACTAAATATGTAAAAGCTACCGATTTTTTTGATGAAAAAGGAGCTTACAAACTTCGTTCTTATCTAGAGCAAGCCACCTCTACCACCAATCCTTCCAATTTTGAAAAGGACATTAAAAAGGTGGGGGAAAGGTTAAGCCTATTGGATATGGCCCTGAGCGGAAATATGGTAAAAATATTTCCCTTGTTGAACGATGAGAACAACAAATGGGTATCCGCGGTGGAATATCGGAGTGGTAATTACCAAGTTCAAGACTCGTTGTATTCCAACTTTATTCGGAATGCCATTCCATTTTACCTGAATTCCTTGCAACAGTCTATCGTTACTGGAGATTACTCCCAACCGGACCGTATGTTGGAAGCTTTCAAACAGAACCAAAAGAATCATGGGGAGGAAGTCTTACCATCCGACAATAAGGTCAAGACCGAGATCATCTACAACAAACTAGATCTCTTCAACCGATTGTACAAATACTATGCAATGGTGGGGGTAATCCTGTTCTTGGTGCTCATGATCCAAATTTTCAAGGAGCGGAAAATTTTAAAAGCTTTCGCCTATCTTCTCAAAGGGACCATTATCCTGTTCTTTATCTGGCACACCATTGGTTTGGTGTTGCGTTGGTATATTTCGGGTCACGCGCCTTGGAGCGATGCCTATGAAAGCATTCTGTATGTCTCTTGGGCTACCATGGGCATTGGACTGGCTCTGGGTAGAAAAAGTGAGCTTACCATTGCCGCCAGTGCTTTTGTTACTTCCATGTTGCTGTGGATTGCCCACCAGAGTTGGGTAGATCCTGCTATTGCCAACCTACAACCTGTTCTGGATAGTTATTGGTTGATGATACACGTAGCCGTTATTGTGGGAAGCTACGGTCCGTTTACCGTGGGCATGATCCTTGGTGTGGTTTCCTTGTTGTTGATGATTTTGACGACCGATAAGAACAAAAAACGGATGGGTCTCAATATCAAGGAGCTTACCGTGATCAACGAATTGGCTTTGACCGCAGGTTTGGTTATGCTTACTATTGGCAACTTTTTAGGGGGACAATGGGCCAACGAAAGTTGGGGGCGTTACTGGGGCTGGGATCCCAAAGAGACTTGGGCGCTTATCTCCATTATGGTCTATGCCTTTGTGCTCCACATGCGGCTTGTGCCTGGTCTAAGGGGTAAATGGATTTACAATTTTGCCAGTGTCTTGGCTTTTTCAAGTATCATGATGACCTATTTTGGGGTGAACTTCTATTTGGTGGGACTCCATAGTTATGCCAGTGGAGAACAAGTAATTACGCCAAGTTTTGTTTGGTTCACGGTATTAGGGGTATTTATTTTGGGAGGCATCAGTTATTGGAGATATAAAGTGCACTACGCCAAATAATTAAGATTTTTCTTTTCCCTTTAAAAAAAAGTTGCATCTTTGCTTCATCATGAAGTTATAAGAATTATGTACGCTATAGATGTCACATTTGGCTTTATGCCAAAAAAGTAACCGAAACACTTTTCGGTACGGTTGACATTTCCACACATTTCTCACACATAATTCTTTTAAAATGACACATCAAAATACATTTTCATTCAAAAAAATGATTCAATATTTCTGGATTGCTGTATCCGGAAAAGAAACAGAATTTACAACAGGCAGCATCCGTAGGGCGATATTTATGCTCTCCATTCCCATGATTTTGGAAATGCTCATGGAATCCATTTTTGCTTTGGTAGACATTGCTTACGTTTCCAAAGTGAGTGTAAATGCGGTGGCCACCATTGGGCTTACGGAATCCGTTATTACTTTAGTATATGCCTTGGCCATCGGGTTGAGTATGGCGGCTACAGCAGTTGTAGCCCGAAGAATTGGCGAGAAAGACGTTCAAGGGGCCAGGGTTGCAGCGGTCCAGGCCATTAGTCTTGGAGTGTTGATTTCGGTAATCTTGGGAATAATAGGCATTGTGTTCGCCAAGGAAATTTTGGCCTTGATGGGAGGGGAACCTGATCTGATCGAGGAAGGTTTTGGCTATACCAAATTCATGATTGGGGGTAATATCACTGTGGTACTGCTGTTTTTGATCAACGCCATTTTCAGGGGAGCAGGGAACGCCTCCATCGCCATGTGGGCCTTGGTATTGTCCAATGGACTCAACATTATTTTGGACCCCATGTTCATCTTTGGGTTTGGCCCCATTCCCGAATACGGTGTTATGGGAGCAGCCATTGCCACCAATATCGGTCGGGGGTCAGCAGTCCTTTTCCAATTAGGGATATTGTTCTTCGGATGGGGCAAGATCAAACTGGTTTTGTCTGACTTGGTCCTAAATTTCAAGGTGATGGTGAACCTGATCAAGGTTTCATTGGGAGGTATTGCGCAGTTCTTGATTGGTACATCGAGTTGGATTTTTTTGATGCGGATCATGTCTGAGTTTGGTAGCGAAGTTTTGGCAGGCTATACCATTGCCATTCGGGTGATGATGTTCACCTTGATGCCATCCTGGGGCATGAGCAACGCAGCAGCTACTTTGGTAGGACAGAATTTAGGTGCCAAACAACCCGATAGAGCTGAAATTTCTGTTTGGAAAACGGGCAAGTACAATGCCATTTTTATGGGAACGGTTTCATTGGTCTATCTCATCTTTGCCAAGCAAATTATTTCGTGGTTCAACACTACGCCCGATGTGGTTAAAAACGGGTCCCTCTGTCTGCAGGTCATAGCGGCCGGTTATATTTTCTATGCCTACGGTATGGTAGTGAGCCAAGCCTTTAATGGGGCTGGTGACACAAAGACTCCGACCAAGATCAATCTGATTTCGTTCTGGGTGTTCCAACTTCCCTTGGCCTATATTGCAGCATTGGTCTTGGAATGGGGCGCCATGGGCGTTTTTGTCGCAATTACGTTGGCAGAAGTCATATTGGCCATTATTGCCATGGTATGGTTTAAAAAAGGAAACTGGAAGCAGGTGCAAGTATGATGGGTTTCGTATCTTTAGCCTAAAGATCGACCACCATGAACATAGACAAAAAAGGCATCAATACGTTATGTACCCACGAAGGGGAATTGGAAGATACATTGTACAAAGGAGCGACTTCTCCATTGTACATGAGTACATCTTATCAATTCGGTGAAGTGGATGTAAAACGATATCCCAGATACTTCAATACCCCTAATCAAGAAGCACTCTGTAAAAAAATGGCGGCCTTGGAACATGCCGAGGCCGCTTTAATTTTTGGTAGTGGCATGGCCGCCATAAGTACAGCCCTTATGAGTTTTTTACAAGCCGGGGATCACGTGGTGCTGCAACAGACCATTTATGGGGGAACCTATCATTTTGCAGTGACTCAGTTTCCAAAGTTTGGTATTTCCTATTCCTTCACCGATGGTTGGGAACCTAAAGATTTTGAAAACGAGATCAAGCCCAATACCAAACTGATCTATATGGAAACGCCTTCCAACCCGCTTCTTACCATAACGGATATTAAGGGAGTGTCCAAGTTGGCGAAGCACAACGGAATACTGACCATGATAGACAATACGTTTGCAAGTCCCATCAACCAAACCCCAATAGATCTTGGGGTGGATGTGGTGCTGCACAGTGCCACCAAGTATATGGGTGGGCATTCGGATATTTGTGCCGGGGTGGTGGCTTCATCAAAAGAAAATATGGAGAAAGTGTTCCAGACCGGGATTTGCTTTGGTGGCAGCTTGAACGACTATACCGTTTGGCTGTTGGAGCGTAGTATGAAGACCATGGCATTGCGGGTAAGGGCCCAAAATGAAAATGCGATGAAAATGGCACTTTACCTAAACCAGAACGAAGATGTGGCTACTGTATATTATCCAGGCTTGGAAACCCATCCAGATCACGAACTGGCCAAATCCCAAATGCAGGGATTCGGAGGTATGCTGTCGTTTGAATTGCCAAATGTAGACCATGCGCTTTTTTACAAACATCTAAAATTGGTCAAACCTGTCATGAGTTTGGCAGGGGTGGAGAGCACCATGACTTCTCCCGTGACCACATCACATGCGTTGATGAGTGCTGAGGACAGGGAAAAACAGGGGATTAAGGATTCCCTGATACGTTTTTCATTGGGAATAGAAGAAACCGAAGACATCATAGCGGATATTGAACAGGCCATTGCCAAGGTAAAGGCCCTAACGGTTACCGCATAAGTAGCTTATGAAATTAGACATTTTAGTATTCGGGGCACACCCCGATGACGCAGAACTTGGAGCTGGTGCGACAATCGCCAAAGAGGTTTCCAAAGGAAAAAAAGTAGGAATTGTGGATTTGACCCGTGGGGAATTGGGAACCCGGGGGTCTGCAGAAATCAGGGACAGGGAAGCGACGGCTTCTGCCAAAATCTTAGGGATTTCTGTACGGGAAAACATGGAATTCGCCGATGGTTTTTTTGTAAATGACAAGGAACATCAACTTGAGCTTATCAAAATGATAAGGCTGTACAGACCTGAAATTGTATTGTGCAATGCGGTGGACGATCGCCATATTGACCATGGGAAGGGGAGTAAACTGGTAAGCGATGCCTGTTTTTTGAGTGGTCTCGTCAAAATCGACACAAAAATGGACGGGCATGATGAGTGGCAGGAACCCTGGCGACCCAAAGTGGTTTATCATTACATCCAATGGAAAAACTTGGAACCTGATTTCGTGATGGATGTAACTGGATTTATTGATACCAAGATTGCAGCGATAAAAGCATATGGGTCACAATTTTACGACCCCAATAGTGACGAACCGGAAACCCCCATCAGTAGTAAGAATTTTATCGATAGCGTCATTTACCGAGCTAGGGATTTGGGAAGGATCGTTGGTGTGGAATATGCCGAGGGATTTACCGTGGAGCGTTTTGCCGCCGTGGACAGTTTGGGCGATTTGATCTGATCAACTTGCCTTTTGATATCTTTTTTCGGCCATGGGAACGGTAAAGAAGAATGTGGTCCCCTTACGCGGAATACTTTCCACCCATATTTTACCCTTATTTTTCAGTACCATTTCCTTGCACAATGAAAGCCCGAGCCCGGTACCTTTCTCGTTGTTGGTACCATAGGTGGTAACGTTGGTGGAATCTTTAAAGATTTTTTTCTGGATTTCCTCGTTCATGCCAATACCGGTGTCCCTAACGGAAACTTGCCACATATCCTTCTTTTCTTCTGCCTCTATGGTGATCAGACCATTATCAGGAGTAAACTTAATGGCATTGCTCAGCAAATTCCTCACTACAATGTCCATTTGGTTTTGATCGGCCCATATGAGGGGATTTTCAGGTAATTGGTTGATGAGTTTAATGGATTTACTTTTGGCCAGTTCGGACAGCAATTGGATATTGCTGGTCACAATCTTGTCCAAAGAGACCCTCTTAGGTGTGGTAACCACGCCGTTCAATTGGTTCTGGCCCCAGGACAATAGGTTGTTAAGGGTGAAGGAAATGTTTTCTACATCTGTCTTCAGTTTTGGAATGAAAGATAAAAATTCATCCTTGGAGATCTCGCCATCGGTAAATAATTTCAGCAGCCCTTGAAGGGCACCAATAGGCCCTCTAAGGTCATGTCCGATGATGGAGAACAATTTGGTCTTGGTCTTATTTATTTCATGCAACTCGGCTTCCCTTTCGGTTACCGCCTGTGATTTTTCCTTGAGTTCTTTGTTCAATTTTTTCTGAATACCCTCGCTACGTCTGATCACAAAAGTGATGATGCTGAGGATCAATAGAATAATGACAGAAAAGTAAATGTAGTTGCGCTGCTTGGCAAGGGCCTCTTCGTTGGCTTCTATCAACTCCTGCTTTTCTTGTTCGTAATGCAGCTTAGTTTCTAACAAGGACAGACTTTGTTTGTTCTTGTCCCTGGATAAAGAGTCGGAAAGCTTTTTGAAGGCCTCCAAATACGCTAGGGCATTGGAGTCGTCACCATTCTTTTTATTTAACTTGTATAACGTCTCGGAACAATCTATCTGTCCCTGTAAGGATTTTATTTTGGAGGAAAGCCCAAGGCCTTCCTGTGCGTACACCATGGAAAGACTATCTTTTTCAAGTCCTAGATATACCTTGGCCATCCCGTTCAACAATTGGATCTTGATCCTGTCATCCTCTATCTGGTTCTTAAAGAGCATGTTACTCTGGTCATACCAATAGAGTGCCCATTGGTATTTTTGCTGTTCCAGATAAATATCTCCCTTTACTTCATAGGCATAGGCAAGCCAATCGATTATTTCGTGTTTTTCAAAGGTATTGATACTACGGTTAATATTGAACATGGCATTTTTAAAATCCTTTGCATCCTTATACAAGGAAGCCATGTTGCTTTGTGTTTCTGCATCGACTACCTCATTGCCCAATCTATGGTTTATCTTTTGTACTGTGTCATAGAATATCAATGCATTCTTGAAATCCTTCTGGTCTGCATACAGGCTTGCAATATTCTCGTTGAAGATCGAGAGCATTTGTTGCTGGTTGATTTGCCGCGCCAAATCGATTCCCTTTAGGTTTAGGTTTAATGCCTCAGCATAGTTGCCTTCAAAACTGTAGTTTTGGGCCAGTGTATTGATAATGGAAACCTCACATTCAATATTCTCCATATCCTTGGCCAATTGGAGGGCCTCTTGGAACAAGGGCATGGCTTTTTTTCGGTTTCCCTTGTTATAATAATATTCAGCCAAAGCATCCAATCCTTTCACTTTGCCATAATCGTAATCGATGGTCTCACTGTATTTTAGGACTCTGCTTGCAATGGAGTAGATGCTATCACTGTCCAAATATCGATATGATTTGGCCAGTTTTATCAAGAGATTGATATGTGAAGTATCTTTGGGATTGAACCTTTCAGTGGATTCCAACCGTTGCAACTTAAAAGCCAAACTGTCCCTTTTGTTGAATTGCGCCGTTAGGGGTGTGAAAACGAGTAGGGTACAGCTGTATACCACTAACGAAATGAGTAGGCTTTTATACTTGTGTATGAAGTTTTTTTCTGACAACAACAGGTTGAAATAATTTAGTGCAAAAATAAGTTTTGGTTGCCCTAAAAGGAACAAATTGTTGTGAAACGTCAAAAATAGTGTGTTTGGTCTTGTAAAATAGGCATTTCATCGATGATTTATACCAAACTTGGCACCACATGATTTTGAGTGGGTTATGACTACAGATATGCAGGTCAAATACAGAATGAAAATTTTAATGAGCGGAAGTCATAAAATATTTTGGTTGAATCAATACAAAAAAGTATTTTTGCATCCGCTTTAAATGGTGGTTGTAGCTCAGTTGGTTAGAGCGCTGGATTGTGGTTCCAGAGGTCGCCGGTTCGAGCCCGGTCTTCCACCCTTAAGTAGACAAAACCCAAGCTGTACGGCTTGGGTTTTTTATTTTAAGCCAATAAAAAAGCCCTTATAAAATAAGGGCTTACTATTTTGTAATCGCTAAAATTTATTTAGATGCCTTGTCCACCACCAATCGATGATCCAAGTTGGCGATTTCCCATGCCGTGTAAAAAATCAAACGGGCGCGGTTTTCCATCAAATCGTAATTGATTTTATCCGGTGTATCGCTAGGGCGGTGATAATCTGCGTGGGTACCGTTGAAATAGAAGATGATCGGGATGTTGTTCTTCGCAAAATTGTAATGGTCACTCCTATAATAAAACCTATTGGGGTCGTTCTCGTCATTATAGGTGTAATCGAACTCAATGTTCGTATACTTTTTGTTGATGGCTTCCGAAAGGTTGTGCAGTTCGGTACTCAACTTGTCCGGCCCGATCAAATAGAGGTAGTTTCTTGCGCCTTTGTAATTGGGGTCGATCCTTCCGATCATATCGATGTTCAGGTCCACTACAGTTTCCGATAACGGAACAATGGGATCAATATCGGTATAGTATCTGGAACCCAAAAGACCCTTTTCTTCCCCGGTCACATGTAAGAAAACAACGGAACGTTTTGGACCTTCCCCGGCATCGGCCGCTTTTTTGAAAGCTTGTGCAATCTCCAATAAGGAAACCGTGCCCGAACCATCATCATCAGCGCCATTGTTGATTTCCCCATTTCCAGTGATTCCAATATGGTCCAAGTGGGAAGAAATAATCACATACTCATCGGGCTTTTCGGAGCCTCTTATGATGGCCGCAACATTCTCCGAACTCAACTTTTCGTTACCACTTGTTACATTAAGACCTAGATTAACGGGAACGGAACTGGCCTTTGTGGCATCAGCTATATCACTTTTGATGGCCTTGGCGGCCTTTTCATCCAAAACGAACAACATATTATCATTGTGGTCCGCGGCCAACTCCATACGACCACTGTCATTGTTCTTCATATAATTGAAATAGCCTTTGTACCTGGCAAAATTCTGCTCATCCATGTACAAAACTCCTTTAGCACCCTTTTCAACTGCAAGCTCGGATTTTTTACCCATCCCTTCTGACATGTTGCCCCAAGCAGATTTTTCAGAGGTTCCGGAAATCAAATAGGTTCCATCCGCATTCATGGGTTCCCCAGCTTTGATGAGCACCAATTTTCCACTTACATCCACTCCATTGTAATCGGAATAATCACCTTCCTCAACACCGTAGCCCACATAGATTACATTGTTGTAGGTCCCCTGTGCAGAAGAGAAAGTGATGACATCTTCTCCTAGAGGAAAGCTTGTACCATTAATGGTAACATTTCCTTCAGGAACTTTGGAAACTTCCAAGGGGACTTCCTGAAAGTAGTCACCGTTACCTTGGGCAGCGGCTATGCCTTGGGATTCATAGAAAGCTTTCAAGTATTCCACTGCTTTTTTCTGTCCCGGTTTACCCGTCTCCCTTCCTTCAAACTCATCGGAGGCATAGGTGTATAGGTGTTCTTTTAGGTCATCTTGGGTTATGGTTTCCGCAAAGGGTACCGGGTCTCCTGCCTTCATGGTCTTGGGTGCTTCTGACGCCGTTTTTTGGGTAGAATTGCATGCCATCACAAGACCTAAGGCAAGTAGGGATAATTTTTTCATGTGTGGTTTGTTTTCAAAATTTCCCAAAAATAGGTAAAACATTGCTAAAGAAAAGATAACCTTCCCATTAACTTTTTCCTGCCCATTGCGTAAATTGGCTCCTTGTTTCAAATCAACATGCAACCATAAAAATCCAAGGACATGGGCAATACTAAAAGTGTAGTCGTAGTGGGGGGCGGTATCGTCGGACTTTCCACCGCTTATTATTTACAGAAGCAAGGGCATAAGGTAACCGTTTTGGACAAATCGGACATTTCTGCCGGGGCATCTTTTGTGAATGCAGGCTACCTTACCCCAAGCCATATTGTCTCGTTAGCTGCACCTGGAATGATTTCCAAGGGATTGAAGTACATGTTCAATTCGTCCAGTCCATTTTACATGAAGCCCAGGCTCGATCCCGAATTCATCAAATGGGCCTGGTATTTCAAAAAATCATCCACCGAGGAAAAGGTGGAAAAAGCAATGCCCATCATTAGGGATATCAACTTGCTAAGCCGAGAACTTTATGAGGACATCAAGACATCAGGGGATTTGGGCGACTTTCAGATTGGTGAACGCGGATTGTTGATGGTGTACCAGACCGATGAAGCCCGTGATCACGAAATGGAAGTTTTGGTGAAAGCGGCAGGATTGGGATTGGAGGGAAGGGAATTGTCCATGGGAGAGCTGAAAGCATTGGAACCCAATGTAGATTTCAACGCCAAAGGTGCCATTCTATGGGAATGTGACAGGCATACCACACCGCCTCAGATCATGAAAAAAATGTTGGAACACCTTATCAAAAGTGGGGTTGAGATACATAAAAACGAGGAAGTTGTGAATGTTCTGGCCGCTGGTGGTAAAATCACCGAAATTAAAACGGACAAGGCCAGTTATAAACCTGATGAAGTAGTATTTGCCGCTGGATCTTGGACCGGGGAAATCTCCAAAAAGTTGAACTTGAATCTGCCATTACAAGCAGGGAAAGGGTACCGAATCAACATGGATGCTCTAACAGGTATAACCATGCCCGCCATTTTAATGGAGAAAAAGATTGCCGTTACCCCCATGGAAGGATTTACTCGTTTTGCAGGGACCATGGAATTTTCCGGAATCAACCACATCATCCGAAAGGAAAGAGTAGAGGCCATTGCCCAAGGGGTGGAACAATATTATCAAGGATTGCAGATTCCAGAAAAGGACAAGGAAAGTGCGCAATGCGGCCTACGTCCCGTTTCTCCTGATGGGTTACCCTATATTGGAAGACCCAAGGCACTTGACAACCTGATTGTGGCCACAGGACATGCCATGATGGGTTGGAGCTTGGGTCCCGCCACAGGCAAATTGGTCACAGAACTGATTTCCGGTGATAAATTATCAATGGATATCACCCCTTTTTATCCAGAACGTAGGTTTTAACCAATAATATTTTCTTTGGGTTAAATTGGGCATGGTGTGTGCTATAAATTTTTTAGTTGCCGTATTAAGAACTAATTTTACAGTATGAAAAGACACTACGCGACCCTTTTATTTTTCTCATTTTTTCAAATTTTTGGAGTTTGGTCCCAAGATGTCCAAATTTTCAAGGTAGAAGACTTTGACCTAAAGGGAAAGGTGAAATCGTGTTTGGTGATCACGGATTATGGACGTGAATTTTTCGAGTTCAACGAAGAGGGCATCCTTACAAAAACCATCACCCAATATAATGATTCCGACCAGGACATAACCGATTACAGGTATAGTAATGGGGAGTTGTTGGAAAAACGCATGGAAAGCTACAAGAACAATGTGTTGGATGAATCAACGTCCATGGCCAACTTTTATACCGTGGATACCGTTCCCACACGAAAAGTGGTGGAAAAGATTATATCATACGACAAACAGTTTTTGGAAAAGGAGGAATATCAATACAATGAGGACGGAAAATTGGTACGCATTATTTCTTCCAATACCGATGGAGTGGATGAGACCACTTTTGAATATACTCCCTATAAAAATGAGTTGACCATCAGTACCTTTACCAATGGTATTTTGGAAAAATCAGTTAGGACTTCGGAAAGGAAGGGTCCGAAGGGTACCCAAAAAGTAGTTTTGACAAAGGAATATTTGGATGGTGAGCCCAATACTGCCGTGGAAGAGGTTTATGGTCCCGAAGGCAAATTGTTGACCCAGGAGGATTTTTTATATGATGTTGGGGAGAAAGAGTTCGTTTCGCAAAAAAAACTGTTCTACCACTACAAGGATGGGGTGCTGCAAAAGGTGGTCACCAAAACCCTGAACACGGAAGCCGTAGACGAATATATTTTTCAATTTGATAGCCACACACCAAAGAACTGGGTGAAAAAGATTATAACCCCGGATAACACGTACACCACAAGGGTCATTAAATACTACCCTGAAGAAGAAACCCCCAAGGAAAAGACCGACCATTAATTGGCAGATGAGGAGTCGGAAGGCTCTGAAAGTAACTTTTGGATGATTTTTGGTTTAACTTCATGCCCTCCTTTAAAGATGATGGTTTCTGCGTGTCCTGCGAACAGGGTTTCGATCTTTGCATGCTCTGCCACCAATCGGTCCGGGGTCAAAAACTCGTCCTTGTCCCCATAAATGACCTTGATTTTGGTGGTGTCGAAATCCAGGAATGCAAAATCATCTGCGGTAAGTTCGTTTGGGATGCCTCCGGCGTAAAGCACTATCATGTTGCAAGACAATTTCTTTCGGACCAACCAGCGTGTTAAAACCGATACACCTTGAGAAAATCCAAATAAATTGATATTCAAGTTATTGGAGAGGTTTTCGTTAGCCATGACAGCATCAATATAATTGATGATATTTTCAATTTCCACAGCGGTATTTTCTTTGGTGAGCCAACTGGCCCCCACATACTTATATTCGTTTTTCAAATAATATTTGGAAGGGGCTTGGGGAACGATGATATAATTTTCATCAGAATCCAAACTTTTAAAATATTTGGCAAAATAACGGCTCAAATAACCGATTCCATGAAAGACCAACCAAATGTTTTGGGTCTTGGGAGTTATTTCATTGAGCGTTAAATAGGTGTTTTCAGAGGTATAGGTAACCGACTTTTCCATAGTGGACATAATCCCAGAGGTTGATTAGAAATTGCCAAAGCTTTGTGTAATTTTACAAAAAATGCGAGCATGAACGAACACAAAGAGAAAATTCTGGCCGTCTGCAATGAAATCTGCAAAGGGACCTTGATGGAAACATTGAACATCACGTACATCGATGTAGGTGAAAATTTTCTCTTGGCCCGAATGCCCGTAACGCCAAAGGTCCATCAACCTGACGGGGTGCTCCATGGTGGGGCATCCGTAGCGCTGGCGGAAAGTGTGGGCAGTGCTGCATCTTATATTTTTTTGGATGGCAAGGAGTTTTTTGTCCGAGGTATTGAAATTGCGGCCAACCATGTGAAATCCATTAAGGAAGGCTATGTGTACGCAAGGGCTTCCATTCTCCATAAAGGCCGTACTACCCAACTTTGGGAAATAAAGATCACCAATGAGGAGGGCGACCTCATTTCCAACTGTAAATTGACTACCATTGCTTTACCCAGAAAATAAGGACCCTGAATACATTTTAAAAAGAATGGGTTTAGGCCTGGAAATAGGACTACCCTTTGTAGCATTCAGAAAACCCAATGAACAGGTGCTCACAGCTATTTTTCAGTCCAATGCCAATTTAAATATCACCAAAGATTTTGAGGACAACGGTTTTGTTTTCGCACCCTTTTCGCTTAACGAAGGAGTGGTACTCATCCAACCGGATGAAGTATTTCAAACCCATGTTCTTTTTGAAAGTGAAGTGAAAAATAAAGAGCTCGTCATTTCCGAGGATGGGCAAAAAGAGCATATTGAACTTGTGGAAAAAGGCATACAGGCCATCCAGTCAGGTGAATTGAAAAAAGTGGTCCTTTCCAGAAAAATTGATCTGAAAATTTCAAAAAATCCAATCCAAATTTTTAAAGATGTGTTGGGGAATTACCCCAATGCTTTTTGCTATTTCTTCCATCATCCCAAAGTGGGTACCTGGTGCGGGGCCACTCCTGAGACCTTGGTCAGAATCAAGGATGGACAACTGAAAACCATGTCCTTGGCCGCTACCTTGCCTTATGAGGAAAATAAGCAGCCAGAATGGGGGGCAAAAGAAATCGAAGAACAGCAAATGGTATCGGATCATATCAAGGATTCCTTGGGTAACTTGATGGAAGACCTTATCATTGAAAAAGCTGAATCCATCAGGGCGGGGAAACTGTGGCATTTAAGATCTGAGGTCAAGGGAGTCCCACTCCCCAATACCAGTCTATCGGAAATCATCAACTCTTTACATCCCACCCCAGCCGTATGCGGCATACCTACCAAGGTAGCCCAGGATTTCATCTTACAAAATGAAAATTACCAACGGACCTATTACACAGGCTTTTTGGGAGAATTGAACCTTTGGGCACCAAAGGAGGCCTCCCTGTTCGTGAATTTGAGGTGCATGGAACTTTCCAGTAACCATGCCGCCATATTCGTAGGAGGGGGCATAACTGCTGGTTCTGTTCCAGAACAGGAATGGATAGAGACACAGAACAAAAGCAAAACCATGCTCGGCATCTTGTAATAAGTTGCTTCCATGCTATGGGAATATGTTTTTCAAATGTATTTTTGTAGTCCATGATGTACTCAGATATTCCCTCTGCACAGACCTTGGTGTTGTATTTTAAATCCAAGGGAGTTAAACATATTGTCATTTCACCTGGATCGCGGAATGCTCCGTTGACCATCAGTTTTACCAAAAACCCTTCTTTCAAGTGTTATAGCGTTGTGGATGAACGTTGTGCCGCCTTTTTTGCACTGGGCATGGCCCAACAGTTGCAGGAACCGGTGGCAGTGGTCTGTACCTCGGGGAGCGCCCTTTTAAATTACTATCCGGCCGTGGCCGAGGCATTCTATAGTGACATTCCTTTGATCGTGGTATCGGCGGATCGTCCCGGTTACCGAATCGATATAGGGGATGGACAGACCATTCGACAAGAAAACGTTTTGGACAGGCATATCGGTTATGCGGCCAATTTAAAGCAGGATATTTCGCATGCCACCGAGAAAGTTGCCGCCTATGGTCCAAACCTGTTGGAGGAAAGCCAGGAAGCCGTTCAGGCCTTTAATGAAAAGGAAATAGCAAGAGCACTGCAAACAGCTTTTCATGAAAAAGCCCCTGTCCACATCAACATACCTTTTGAGGAACCTTTGTATGGGCGGGTTGAATCTCGATCAGTGAAAATTCAGGAAAGCTTGATCTCGTTTCCAAAACCCCAGGAAATCCAAAATTGGGAAGAACTGGCCAAAATATGGCATGAAAGTCAGCGCAAAATGGTCTTGGTCGGCGTAAACCATCCCGGTTCCATAGATGAATCGGTCATGGAAAAATTGGCCAACGACGGCAATACCTTGGTATTTACAGAAACCACATCCAATCTGCACCATCCTAATTTTTTCCTGAGCATCGACAGCATTATCGCACCCATTGAAAAATCAACAAACGTGCATGAACTGTTCAAAAAGTTACAACCCGATTTGTTGGTAACTTTCGGCGGTTTGATTGTTTCCAAAAAAATAAAGGCCTTTCTGCGAAAATTTAAACCGAAACATCATTGGCATATAGATGAAAAGAAGGCCTATAATACTTTTTATTGCCTTTCGGAACATATAAAAACGAGCCCCAATGCGTTTTTCACAGCTTTAGGATTTTCACAGGATACGGTGAGCGAATACAAAGCCTATTGGGAAGAGGTAAAAACACAATATGAAAAAAAGCGACAGGCCTACCTAAATCAGATTCCATTTTCAGATTTTACGGTTTTTGATAAAATCATGGAAAGCATACCCAAAGGGTATCAGGTGCATCTCGCCAATAGCTCCACGGTGCGTTATGCACAGCTGTTCCCCATGCACGAGTCTCTTAAAGTCTTTTGCAACCGGGGTACCAGTGGTATCGATGGTAGCTCGTCCACGGCTGTCGGGGCATCGATACACAACCCGGAACCTACGCTGTTGATTACAGGGGACCTTAGTTTTTTCTATGACAGCAATGCACTTTGGAACAATCACATACGACCCGATTTCAGGATAATCCTTATCAACAATGGGGGAGGGGGAATTTTCAGGATCTTGCCGGGCAAGGAGGACACAGTAGAATTCGAGACCTTTTTTGAGACCCACCACGGTCTTTCCGCCGAGCATTTGGCCAACATGTATGGGTTTGAATATTTCAAGGCAGAAAATGAAATGGAGCTTATCGATAACCTGCAACATCTTTATGATCCATCACAAAAACCAAGGATATTGGAGATTTTCACCCCTAGGGACTTGAACAATAAAATTTTGCTTGGCTACTTCGATTTCATATCTTAGGGGCTACGCTATAAATCATAAAAAAACACTGATCGATCATGAGCAAAAGAGACGAGTTAATTGAAAAGTACGCAGAGGATATCAAATCCAAATTTGGGGAGACCCCGAATATGGATTTATTGACCAAGGTTGCCATTGGACTTGGCCCTGCCATATATAACCTGGATGCTTCCAAAGTTTCTGGATCTGACGAAAAGGAACTGGAAACCGTAAAGAACAACTTCTTGATCAAAAAATTAGGGCTTGCGGATAGTCCTGCCTTAATGGAAGGCATCAACAAAGTCATTGCCAAATACGGCCAATCTGAAAAAAACAAGCATAGGGCGGTCATCTACTATATGTTGGCCAAACATTTTGGAAAGGAATCCGTTTATAATTAAAATGGTTAACCGCTTAATAAAGCTGTCCATTACGGGCGGCTTTTTTTATACACACAATTTACATCTACCTTTGTGCCATGATAAAATTAGGGGATTACAATACGCTGAAAATTGTTAGGGCTACCAGTGTCGGTCTTTTTTTGGAAGATGAAGAGGGCACGGAAATTCTTTTGCCCAACAAGTATGTGCCCGAAGACTTTAAAATAGATGCCGATTTAACCGTATTCTGCTATTTGGACAATAGTGAACGCCCAGTCGCTACCACCTTAACACCATATATTGTTCGGGATGGATTTGCTTTTTTAAAAGTAACAGAAGTCAGTGCCTATGGCGCCTTTTTGGATTGGGGCCTTGAAAAGCATTTGCTCGTTCCTTTCAGGGAACAGGCCCAGCGTATGGAGGAAGGGAAAAAATACATGGTGCATTGCTATATGGATGAGGAGAGCATGAGGTTGACAGGATCCAGTAAATTGGACAGGTTCCTAATAAATGAAGGCGCCGACTACAAACCCAATACAGAGGTGGATCTTTTGGTATACCGAAAAACCCCCTTGGGTTGGGAGGTCATAGTGGACAACAAATACAAAGGGCTCATTTTCGACAGCGATATCTTTAAACCCGTATCGGTTGGTAGTCAAGTTAAGGGTTATGTTAAGAAGGTTAGGGATGACCATAAAATTGATATTTCCCTTCAGCCCATTGGGGCCAAAATGTTGGAGCCCACTGCCAAAATCATTTTTGATAAACTGCAACAGAACAATGGTTTTTTACCCTTGCATGACAAGTCTTCACCCGAAGAAATCCAGAGTCAGCTTCATTTGAGCAAGAAGGCCTTTAAAAAGGGAGTGGGCATTCTTTACAGACAGCGCAAGATTACCATTCAAGAGGATGGTATCCGTTTGTTGTGAAGATCTATTTCATCAATATGGATTTTTAGGGATAAGTGAGTTATTTTCATACCGTTGAGTTTTTTTCTTTAGTTAAATATTTTACATTTGTAGGATACGTACCAACTTATTGATTGTTATGTATTTGTCATAACATTTAACCCATAACCCCTTGACAATATGCCTTTTATTGAAGAAAGCGATTTGTTGGACCTTCATAAGGATATAGATAAGGCCCAGATCATCAACGAACGACTACTGGATCAGATAAAGTATAAGAACAAAGATTTGCGCAAATTGAAAGTGCAAAGGAACATTCTATTGGGTTTTGTGGGATTGTTCGTCATTGGAACTTTGGCTATCACCTCCTTTACCGCCGGGCTCAGTAGCAAACAATCCTTCGAAAACCAAAGTAACGTATTGGTGTCCATTGATAGTTTGGACGTGATCAAAGCAAGGATCGATAACCTAAAATCACAAAATGAAGAATTGAGTTTGGTCAAGGAGTTCTATTTGGCCAAGGAGTTTCTGAACAAGGAAAAAATTTATTCCGTTCAGGTCAAATCTTTTGTGGACAATAACGTAACCTTGGCATCTGAGGCATTGACCAATACCCTTTTTGTAAAAACAAATCCCTTTTATGCCTATTCCCTAGGTAATTTTGAAACCTTGCAGGAAGCCCAATCCTTTAGAAAGCAATTGGTACAAATGGGCTTTAAGGATGCATTTGTGGCCTCATATCAAGACGGTAAAAGAGTTAAAATAGAAGATCCTTTTTAAGCTTGGGAAATACTAAGACCTGGATACAGGCCGCTCGATTAAGAACACTTCCACTTTCCTTATCCGGAATTATTGTAGGAGCTGCCTTGGCCAGAAAACAAGGTTTTTTTGAACTTTCCATTTTTATATTGGCACTCCTTACTACAATAGGTTTTCAGGTAACCTCCAATTTTGCCAACGACTATGGCGATGGGGTCAAAGGCACCGATAATGAAGATCGAATTGGGCCAGCAAGGGCATTGCAAAGCGGTTTGCTCACCAGGGCAACGCTAAAAAAAGGTATCATCATTTCCATTGCAATTTCCATGGCTTTGGCCTTGGTGTTGGTCTATCAAGCTTTTGGATGGGAAAACCTTCCTTACATTATCCTATTTACCGTACTTGGGGTGCTGAGCATTTGGGCGGCACTCAAGTATACCATGGGCGCTAATCCATATGGATATAAGGGTCTCGGTGATCTTTTCGTGTTTTTGTTCTTTGGATTGCTTGGCGTGCTGGGAAGCATGTTCTTATTCACAAAAAGGTTAGATGGGCCATCCATTTTGCCCGCGGTGGCCGTTGGGTTGTTATGCGTTGGAGTGCTCAATCTCAATAATTTGAGGGATGTGGTTTCGGACAAAAAACATGGTAAGAATACCTTGGTAGTTAAATTGGGCTATGAAAATGGGAAACGGTACCACTTCTTTTTGATATCCATGGCGTTGTTGCTCTTTTTGGTCTATATCGTATGGGAAGGCATCCATTGGAGCCATTCCTTTTTTATGCTTGCCTTTGTGCCTCTATTGATCCACTTGAGAAAAGTGATGTTGACCCACGAACCGGTGAAGCTTGATGGGGAACTGAAGAAGTTGGCATTGAGTACTTTCTTACTTGCCATACTCTTCTTCATAGCTGTAAATATTTTTTTGTAAATTTGATTAACAACCAGATAAACTTAAAGGAACTTGGAACATCCAATCAAAATTCTAATCGTAGAGGACAATGTCATCATTGCGGATGATATGCAATCCATGCTCGAGGAAATTGGGTATGAGATTGTGGATAATGTCATTGTATACGAACAAGCCGTAGAGGTATTGAAGAACAACCATGTTGATTTGGTGTTGATCGATATCATCTTGGCTTCGGACAAGACAGGTATCGACCTAGGAAAACATATCCGGGAGAATTATAACATCCCGTTCATATTCGTGACCTCCAACTCCGATAGGGCCACTGTGGAGAATGCAAAAACGGTGAAGCCTGATGGTTATCTGGTAAAACCTTTTGAGCAACAAGATCTTTACACCTCTATAGAGATTGCCCTTTCCAATTTTAGCTACGCCCGAAAGGAAAACAGTAAAGAGTTTGAGGAAGCAGGAGAAAGCTTCACATCCAACTCCGTACTGAAGGATTCCATCTTTGTGAAGAAACAACACCTTTACTACAGGATACAGTTTAAGGACATCCAGTTCATCAAGGCGGACAATGTGTATTTGGAAGTAAATACCTCTGACAAGAAGTTTTTGGTCCGTTCACCGTTAAAGGATTATTTGGAAAAATTGCCACAGAACAAATTCTACAGGGCACACAAGTCCTATATCGTAAATGTGGATCATATTGATGCCATCAACTCAAAGGATATTGTGATCAATAATAACCTGATTCCCATTTCCAAAGACTTCAAGGAATTTATCCTATCATCCATGAACAGTTAGGAAAGACCGGACTTTGTTTCAAATATATTATTAGAGAGCACCCTTAAGGGTGCTTTTTTTATACAACAACTCTTTTTAAAGAAAAAGACCACAACTTTTATAGTGTTCACAACATAAATTTCAACATCTACGAGCATGCCCATACTTTAGTAGTGTTAATATTTCAGAAAGTAATTTTTTCATTTTCATATAGTGTTCTCGTAAAAGGGTCTTGTTTAATCGGCAAGGCCTTTTTTGATTTTGATACTTAAGCAATCCTTGGGCTATTCCATGAAATGCACAAAACATCGATATAATACCACTTCACATACATCGATGTACTTTTCACAACAGAATACGGGGTTTTCACAACAATAGTGGACAAGTCTGTAGTATGGAATTTAATTTTGGGACTAAACTAACGTTCTTTATATACCCCATACTTGTTTTTCAGCTGATGGTTTTCGTCTCTGAAGAGATTTGTGTATTGGGGCTATAAAGGAAAAAAAGGGCACAAATAATATGGGACTGCATCCTATGGATTGTGGTTGCTATATCAAGAAAATTAATGGGACGTTACGTAAGATTTTTATTCACCACATTATATTTCATTTTTCTTTTTCATGCCTCGGCTCAAATCTCAACTGATGGGGAGCAGAGTGTGTTAAAGGAATTCAAAGATGCCAATGCACCATCTGGCAGGTTCGATATTTTCTTCAATTCGGTAAACCGGTACAATACCAACTCCGCATACGATTGGTTGGATACCATCAAGATATATCTGGCAAATACCGAAAAAACCAACGATACCATAGCATCCAAACTCTATAGGGTCATGGAGGCGCAGGTGTACAATGATTTGGGTGAATATGACAAGAGTACGGCCTTGGCCAAGGATTTGTATTTTTCAAAGGATTCGTTGGATCCCGAATCCAAAAGGATTATCCTGGATGTCTTGGATGATAACTATGCCAACCTGCAGTTGTACGACAAGCAGATTGAGATTAGAAAGAGAAAACGTGAATTGGGTATTACGGACAACGTATCCTTTTATGATATCTACAGTAACCTTGGACTGTACACAAAGGCAAGGAACCAATATATCATGGAGGTAAAGCCGACCATCGCGGACAATGACTCCTATGGTCTGGCAAAATACCACAGCAAAGTTGGCAACTATCTCAGATTGGACAATTCTGCACCTACAGCTTTGAGTGAGTTAAAAAAGGCCAAAGCCTATTTGGATGTGTACCTTAACGATATTTCCACCCAAAAAAGCGAATCGGATATTTTTGAAAGTGATCTTCTTAAGGCTGAAATTGAGGGAAACATAGCCAAATGTCATGTGATGCTTGGGGAATACGAGGAAGCATTGCCCTTATTGCAGAACAGTATTGAAGTCCTGAAAACCTCGCCCAAGAACAGTGACCAGAGTGAGGTGGTGGATAACACCTTGTATTTGGCGGATGCCAATCTAAAGATGGAGCACTATACAGAAGCCAAAAAATATTTGGATGTTGAATTTGATAACATCACCATTTTTCAGGCTATTAAGCGTAATAGTTTGTTGGCCGCTTATTATGATAAGATCGAAAACTTTAGGAATGCTGCCATTTATTATAAGCGCAATGAAAGGATAAAAGATTCCATGTCCCAAAAGCAATCGGCCCTCATTAAGCAGCAATTGGTGACCATTGTGGCCAACGAGGATCTTGAAAATTCCCAGCGGTTGATAGATGAGCAGAAAAGGATAAACGAACTGGCCCGTAGCGATATGAAAGCAAAGGATGAACGTATCAATCTTGTATTTATATCGTTGATTTTCACCCTTTTAGGGTTTGCGGGTTTGGTATATGCCTATTTGAAGAGTATCAAAAACCAACGGTTGATCGCAGAGCAAAAGCATATTATTGAAATTGCATTGGTGGAAAAGGATTCTCTTTTGAAAGAAATCCATCATAGGGTGAAGAACAACCTTCAAATGGTATCCAGCTTGCTCAGCCTTCAAACCAAAAATACAAGAAGCAAGGCTGCCATTGAAGCTTTGGAAGAAGGGAAGAGTAGGGTAAAGGCCATGGCCTTGATCCATCAAAAATTGTATCAGAATGATGACCTATCCGTCATCGAAATGCAGGGCTATATTGAGAGTTTGATTAACAGCGTGCAGTCCGTTTACAAAAAAGGAGGGCACAACATCAGCATTACCATAGATGCCGAAGGCACCGAATTGGATATTGACAGGGCCATTCCTTTTGGATTGATTTTGAACGAACTGGTTTCCAATTCATTCAAATATGCTTTCCCGGAGAATGATGAAAATGGAAAAATTTACATCCATCTTCGTAAAAACGGCGACCAAGGCTATTTTGAATATACCGATAATGGAGTGGGGCTGCCGGAGGATACCGAGGAAAGGACTCATTCCTCCATGGGAATACGCCTGATCAACCGATTGGTGAACCAATTGCAGTCTAAGCTCAACATCGACAAACAATCCGAAGGGGTAAGATTTTGGTTCAACTTTAGTTGAATCATCTCACTTGGCTTTTGAGGACTACCTTGTGCAGCAGCTTGGGAAAGAACCGTTTTAAGTAAGCTCCGCTTATCTCTTTGCCTCCAATATTCACTTCAAATTTTCTCTTCTGGATGGCGGAAACCATCTTTTTTGCTGCCAATTCCGGGGTAATCCCATTTTGTGTGGCCTTATCGTCCGTCTTCTGGGGAGAACCATCTGCCGTAAGTGCATTTTTGGCCACATTGGTCTGTACAAAACCGGGACACACTAAGGTCACTTGTATTCCATCTTTTTCGTGTTCCATCCGCATCACATCAAAAAAACCATGAAGGGCGTGTTTAGCCCCACAATAGCCTGAACGATAAGGAGATCCAAATTTACCCATCAAACTGGTGACGGTAACATAATGCCCGATCCCATTGGCCAAAAAATGGGGAAGGATTGCCTTGGACAAGGCCACGGTACCCAAATAGTCAATATCGATAAGTTGTTTGTAAACGTCCAAATCCGTGTCCTTGATCAACGAGCGCTGACTGATTCCCGCATTGTTGACCAAGATGTCGACCTTGCCATAAAAAGAGATGGCCTTTTTAGAGATTTGGTCCATTTGGTGATGGTCCTTGAGATCCAAGGGCAATATCGAAATAGTATCGGAACCTCCACAGGCTTCCTTTACCTTAATCAAATCCGCTTCTTTCCTTGATGATAGAATAAGGTTGCAGGGGTATTTGCCAAGTTCCAAAGCCAAACTTTTTCCAATGCCGGATGAGGCCCCGGTTATCCAAATTGTTTTTCCTTTGATACTTGCCATAACTTCCCTTTTAGAGGCAAAATATAGTTAAATTTGAGGGCACAGGATGAAAGCGACCTATAAAAAGTACACCCTTAATTTTAAAGTTCCCAGCGGAACCTCGCGTGGCATATTGACACAGAAGAAAACCTATTTCTTGGTTTTGCACGATGACCATAGTTTTGGGATAGGGGAGTGTGGCCTATTAAAGGGGTTGAGCATTGACGATGTTCCCGAGTACGAGCAGAAATTGGCTTGGGTCTGTAGTAATATCGAATTAGACAAAGAACGGTTATTGGAGGAATTGATGGAATTTCCTTCCATCCAATTTGGTCTGGAGCAGGCATTACTTTCTCTTTCATCCAATGATCCCTTTGAGCTTTTCCCCTCAGATTTTACCCAAAAAAAATCGCCCATTCCCATTAACGGATTGATCTGGATGGGTGATGAATCTTTTATGTTATCACAATTGCAGCAAAAATTGAAGGAAGGGTTCAAGTGTATCAAAATGAAGATAGGCGCCATTGATTTTGAAAAGGAGATTGCCATACTAAAATCCATTCGCGAGAATTTTGGCCCAGAGGAAATAGAGCTGCGCGTTGATGCCAACGGGGCATTTTCTCCTGATGAAGCCATGAAAAAATTGGAAAGATTGGCCCAATTTCAATTGCATTCCATAGAACAGCCCATAAAACCCAAGCAGTGGAAAGAAATCGCAAAGCTTTGTGGGCAAACCCCATTACCCATAGCTTTGGATGAAGAATTAATCGGTGTTTTTTTCTTAGCGGAAAAGGAACGTTTGCTGCAAACCATAAGACCACAATATATTATATTGAAACCTAGTTTAGTGGGTGGTTTTGCAGGGTCCGAACAATGGATCAATTTAGCGGAAAAGTATAATATAGGTTGGTGGGTCACCAGTGCGCTCGAGAGCAATATTGGGTTGAACGCCATTGCACAATGGACCTACACATTACATCCCACCATACCACAGGGATTGGGCACGGGAAGTTTATATACGAATAATTTTGAAAGTCCTTTGGAGGTTTTCCAGGGTAAAATATGTTATAACCGATCCAGGGGTTGGAACCGGAAAGAAATTGAGAAAATATGTACATAGAACAAGGATATAAAGGATTTAGCGAAGGATGGCGCTACGTGGTTGGGCTTTTGATCATCTTTTTTGGCTGGCAGATATTGGGGGGGATTCCACTTGTAGCTGCTCTCTTGCTCAAATCGGACTCCATGATGAACATGCCCACTGATTATGGAGCCATGGCCAATACCTTGGGATTGAACCTGTTTTTTCTCTTGGTACTGCTCACTTTTGTCGCGGCCATGGGAAGTCTTTGGGTTGTAATCCGGTTTCTGCACAAGCAATCTTTTACAAGCTTCACGACCTCCCGTAAAAAAGTGGATTGGAAACGCATCCTTTTTGCATTCGGACTTTGGGGCATCGTTTCGTCGGTCATGGTTGTGCTGGATATTTATCTTTCTCCAGAAAACTATGTGTTCAATTTTAAACCCATGCCATTTTTTGTGCTCTTTGTGATTTCCATCATTTTTGTGCCCATACAAACCAGTTTTGAGGAATATTTTACCAGAGGGTATCTTATGCAGGGGATTGGGATTGGCTCAAAGACCAAATGGTTGCCCTTTGTCATCAGTTCGTCTCTTTTTGGCCTCCTGCATATCTTCAACCCAGAAGTTGAAAAATTGGGCTATGGAATTTTGGTATTTTATATAGGCACAGGATTCTTTCTGGGTATTTTGACCTTGATGGATGAAGGATTGGAACTTCCACTTGGTTTTCATGCCGCCAACAACCTTTTCACCGCACTTTTGGTAACTGCGGACTGGACCGCTTTCCACACCAATTCTATTTATAAGGATGTTTCCGATCCTGTGTTGGGGTGGGATGTTCTGGTACCTGTTTTTGTATTCTATCCCATCCTCATCCTTATTTTTTCAAAGAAATATGGGTGGGAGAACTGGAAGGAACGACTTTTTGGAAAAGTATTGACCAAAGAAGAATTTGTAGCCCTCACAGATGGAGATTCCGATTTGGCATAACATCCATCCTGAATTTAGACTGAACGGTGTCTCCTATTCTTTGGAGGATTTATCGGAGATTGGTTACAGTCTGGTCAAGGAAGGGGAAGCCTACGAGATTCCTTTGGGCGATTTTTTATTGGATTGGGTTTCTGACAAACCCACGGTGGAAGTCTTCACTTCAGGTTCAACAGGAAAACCCAAAAAAATCACTTTGAAAAAAGAGCAGATGGTCAATTCGGTCATGGCCACAGGGGAATATTTTAAGTTACGACCCAAACAATCTGCTCTTTTATGTTTGCCTTGCACAGGTATTGCAGGAAAAATGATGTTGGTACGGGCCATGGTCCTTGGTCTGCATTTGGATGAAGTGGAACCTACATCAACCCCTTTGTCCCACAATCAAAAACAGTACGATTTTACCGCGATGGTTCCGCTACAGGTCCAAAACTCCTTGGAGTATTTGTCACGAATCAAGACTTTGATCATTGGTGGAGCCCCGGTGGACGACAAATTACGTTCCGAGTTGCTTAAAATTCACTTGAGGGCCTACGAGACCTATGGAATGACGGAGACCATAACCCATATAGCAGTAAAAGAAATAGTTCCTAAACCAACCCCTTATTTTGAGGCCCTTCCCCATGTTACTTTGGCAACAGATGATAGAAGCTGTTTGGTCATTGATGCTCCCAATATTTCAGATCATGAAGTTGTTACCAATGACCTGGTAGAATTGGTCAGTGAAACCCGTTTTAAATGGTTGGGGCGTTATGATAGTGTAATCAATTCAGGAGGGGTCAAACTGATGCCTGAAACCATTGAGGTCAAGTTGGCATCGATAATCACACCACGTTTTTTTGTCATGGGAATACCAGATCAGGCGTTGGGACAAAAACTGGTTCTGGTCATTGAAGGGGAACCTACACCAAAAGAAGCACTCCTTAAACAGATTAAATCCTTAAGGGATATCTCAAAATATGAAGTTCCCAAGGAGATTTACTTTGTAAAATCTTTTGTGGAAACTTCTACACAAAAAATTCACCGAGAAAAAACAGTACTGCAAATCTTATAATTTCAGTATTTTCATAAACCAAAAATCAACCATGCTAAAAACAATAAACCTTATTCTGCTGCTGCTTCCCTTTTTTGTGATGTCACAAGAGATCCTTTCAGAAAAAGAAAGGGCTCGGGTAGTGGATGAAATATTGGAGGAACGATTTAACCATTTGCTACCAAAACTGATGGACGATACGGGTTTGGATATGTGGGTCGTTATTTCTAGGGAATATAACGAAGACCCCGTGATCAGGACCATGCTACCTGCCACGTGGTTGAATGCCAGAAGGCGCACCATTCTTCTCTTTTACCGCAACAAGGAAAAAAACACGATCGATAAATTGGCAGTGGCCCGTTACAATGTGGGAAAGAGCATCATTTCGGCATGGGACAAGGAGAAAGAACCCAATCAATGGAAACGGTTGATGGAGTTGATCGAAGAGCGGAACCCTAAAAAGATAGGTCTGAATTTTTCCAAGGACCACAATATAGCCGATGGACTGGACAAAACAGATTACGATGAGTTTATGGCCAATCTTCCCAAAAAATATCATTCCAAAGTGGGTTCTGCTGAGCAATTGGCCGTACGTTGGATAGAGACCCGTACCTCTCGGGAAATGGCCATTTTTGCCCAATTGACGGATATTACCCATAGTATCGTGGCAGAAGCCTTTTCTGAAAAAGTAATTACCCCTGGAATCACCACAACAGATGATGTGGTGTGGTGGATGCGCCAAAAGGTCACCGACCTTGGGCTGGAAACGTGGTTCCATCCTACTGTGGATATCCAAAGAAATAACGAAGGTCTAGTAAGTCATCTCACCTCCTTTTCTGCAGGAGAAGCTGACAAAGTGATTCTTCCCGGAGATTTATTGCACTGTGATTTTGGGATTACCTACCTAAGACTCAATACGGATTGTCAGGAAATGGGCTATGTTTTATTACCAGAAGAAAGGGAAGCACCTGAATTTTTGGTCAATGCCTTGAAAGAGGGCAACCGTGTGCAGGATTTCTTGACCCAGAACATGATCAAAGGAAAGGTGGGCAATGCAATTTTGGCCAAGGCCTTACAAGATGCCAAAGATGCGGGTCTTAGACCTGCCCTTTATACCCATCCATTGGGAACCTATGGCCACTCAGCCGGAACCACTATTGGCATGTGGGACGCTCAAGGAGGTGTCATGAAAGATGATGGGGAAAACTATCCCCTCAACCCCAATACCGCTTATGCCATAGAACTCAATGCTACCGTGAATATCCCCGAATGGAATCGTGATATTCGAATCATGCTCGAAGAACCAGGGTTTTATGGAGAGGACGGATTTAGGTATGTGAATGGTAGACAAACAGAAATGCTACTTATTCCAAGGCCTAAACCACAATTGGGCAACTGATTTTTTTGTAAATTAGATAACCTATTAAACATCATGATCTTATGAGGTTATCTATTGTAGTTTTCGTGTTGCTTTGTCCAACGATTTTGGTTTATGGTCAAAAATCGATCGGTGGACGTATTACCCATGAGGGGAGTGCCTTAAAAAATGTGAACATACAAAACCTTGTTTCGGGAGTATCAACAGCTTCTGATCAGGAGGGTATGTATCAAATTTTGGCAAAACCCAAGGAAGAGCTTCAATTTTCTTATATGGGTATGGATACGATTTCCATTATTGTGGAAGATGTGACCAGGATTTTGAACGTAAGCATGCAAATGCAGGTAGAAGCACTGGATGAAGTGGAAGTTGTAAGTGAAGTGGGCAGGAACAAGCAACGAATCATGGAGCAACAATATGCCACCAATGAAAACTTGATCCGGACTGCATTCGGCATTATAGACAAAGAAACATTTGCAGGTCGATTGCCCATTCTGACAAGTAAGGACATGATCAGCAATCACTACCATTTTGGCATGTTCTTGAGGGGCAAATTTGCTGGTTTGAATGTTGTAATTAACCCGGATTACTCATTTGATGTGTACTCTAGAAGTATGGGTTCCATTATGGCTAAGAAACCTGCTATTTATGACATTGATGGCCAGATATTTACACAAGGCCCCTCATGGCTTGACCCAAGTAATGTGGAACGCGTAGCACTCATGCCAGGAATTATGGCTACCTCACGATATGGATCTATTGGTGCTGGTGGTGTGGTAGTGGTAAACACCAAAAACGGCACGTATCGGTTGAAAGAAAAGGAAAACTATGATCAAGCCCTTTTGCGAAACAATTATGTAAAGGGGAATGTGGTTTCCATTGATGGTAAGGAAGCGCCCACATCAACATATGGTGAAAAACTTTGGAATAGTGAATCGTTACAAGAGGCCAAATTAACCTACGAACAGAATGGCAACGCATTCAAAAGTCATCCCTACTTTTTGATGGAAGCCTATCGTTATTTTTATGAGGAGCAGAACGCCAAGGATTATGCTAATGGTATTTTGAATGATTTCATGACTATGTCGCAGGACAACCCCGTTTATCTAAAAGCCATGGCTTACGTGTTGGACGCAGAGGGCAGAGTGGAAACGGCACATGAACTCTACAAAAGAATATATACCCTACGGCCGGATTATGCCCAAAGTTTTATTGATATGGCAAACAGTTACCGTGACCTTAATAGACCGGAGTCGGCTGTTTCACTTTATGCCAGACATTCCTATTTGTTGGACGAGGGTCTGTTGCCCAAGGATAGCCTGGATTTAGCCGATATCATGAAACGTGAAATGAACAATCTTTTCACTTTGGAAAGTAGCTCCCTAAAAATCAAGCAACGAAAGAGCAATGCAGATGAAGCCTATGCCACCAGATTGGTTTTTGAATGGAACGATTCCGAAGCGGAATTCGACTTACAGTTTGTGAACCCCGATAACCAATTCTTCAATTGGAAACATACTATGGAGGAGATGCCAGAGCGTATCCGATCCGAAAAGGAGCAAGGGTATTCCATGGCGGATTTTCTGTTGGATGATGAGCTGCCAGGCATTTGGAAGGTAAATGCAACTTATCATGGCAACAAACAGGTAACGCCAACTTTTGTCAAGGCCATCATTTATAGAAATTATGGCAGCAAACTGCAAAGTAAGGAAGTAAAGGTGTTTCAATTGGGAACAAGGGACATCAACCAACAACTGTTTACCATGAGTATTCCTGCAAGAGTGGTTCATAACTAAAATTCAGGATGGGAAAGTATTTTGGATTCATACTGTTATTCTTTTTTTGGATGGGGTGCATTAATGCGCAAAACACCATTTCAGGGAGAATTACGGATGGCACATCCAAATTATCCAATGTCCATGTTGTCAATCTAGCTTCTGGATTAAAAACAAGTTCCAATGATGAAGGATGGTATCGGATTTTGGCAAAACCCAAGGACGAACTCCAATATACCTACATCGGTATGGACACCGTTTCCATTTTGGTAGAGGATGTCACCAAAATTTTGAACATTAAAATGAACCTGAGGGTGGAACAGTTGGATGAAGTGGTGGTTGAACAAAAAATCAGTAAACAGAAAAAACTCGCGATGACCTACATCACGGATTCTTCTGTGGTCAACACTTCATTTGGATATATAAGTCCAGCCACAGTTGCCTATCATTTGAAGGTGATTGACGGTTCTGAATTCACTCCCGGATCCGATATTTTAAACGCCATTGCAAGTAGAAGAGCGGGTATACGGGTTGGAACAGTTAGTAATCCAGCTACTGGAGTATCTAACAGGGCTCTATTTATAAGGGGAATGGGTTCTGTAGGTTACCGAACACCGGCCTTATTTGAAATTGACGGGAATATTTTCAATGATGCACCTACTTGGTTGGATGTTTCCATGGTTATAAGGGTGGGTATCATTCCAGGTATCCAGGCAGTTTGGCGGTATGGACATATTGCAAGTGGCGGTGTGGTCATTATCAATACCAAAAATGGGGTCCATGGATTAAGGGAGGAAAACAGTTCACAATCTTACGATCGGGCCAGATTAAGAGACAATTTTGTGACCGAGAAAGTAGTTTCACACGAGGAAGCCAAAAATGAAGTGCCAAGTTATTTGCTGGCGATTCAAAATGCAACCTCCTTAACCGAGGCGCTCAACAACTTTGATGAATTTGAAAAATCATATTCCAATGTGCCCTATTTCTATTTGGATTGTTATGCCTTGATGTATGAAATGTTTGGGGTGGATGAAGCCGATAAAATTGTGGAAGAGAATTTTAATCAATTCAGGAACAATGCGATATGGTTAAAATCCCTAGCCTACATATACGAATCCCAAGGAAGATTAGAAAAAGCCCATGCATTGTATAAAGAGGTGTATGCCCTAAGACCTGAATATGCCCAGAGTTATATTGATATGGCCAATAGCTATCGCAACCTAGGATTCAAGGAGTCGGCAACTTCAATTTATGCACGACACTCCTATTTGTTGGATGAAGGTCTTTTGAGTAAGGACACCCTCGAATTATCGGAAATCCTTCAGCGGGAAATGGACAACCTTTTCACTTTGAAGTCTGGTTCCAAACAGATACGTGTGCGGAACGGGGATGGGATTGACGCATATACCACAAGATTGGTCTTTGAATGGAACGATTCCGAGGCGGAATTCGACTTGCAGTTTGTGAACCCAAACAATCAATATTTCAACTGGAAACATACTATGGAAGATATGCCGGATCGCATCCGGTCTGAAAAAGAACAGGGATACTCCATGGCAGATTTTCTTTTGGATGATGCCTTACCTGGGATTTGGAAGGTAAATGCCACGTATCACGGAAACAAACAATTTACGCCGAGTTACTTGAAGGCCACCGTTTATAAGAATTACGGGAGCAAGTTGCAGACCAAGGAAATTAAGTTTTTTCGGTTGGGTTTAAAAGAAGCCAATCAATTTTTGTTCAGTATTGTTTTACCTTCAGAAGTGGCTCATAATTAAGAACTTACACTTGCAATATTCCCAAATTGAATTTTTTCTCAATCGGAGCATGATTGGCGGCCTCAATACCCATGGAAATCCATTTACGGGTATCCAGGGGGTCGATGATGGCATCTGTCCAAAGTCGCGCAGCGGCGTAATACGGTGAAATTTGATCATCATATCGCTGCTTGATCTTGTCAAAAAGGGCTTGTTCTTTTTCAGGGTCAAGGGGCTCTCCATTTTTCTCCAATGATGCTTTTTCAATTTGCAATAAAACTTTTGCAGCTGAATTCCCGCTCATTACTGCAAGTTCCGCGCTGGGCCAAGCAACTATCAACCGGGGGTCATATGCTTTTCCACACATGGCATAATTGCCTGCACCATAACTATTTCCAATTACAATAGTGAATTTAGGCACTACGGAATTGCTCACCGCATTCACCATTTTGGCACCATCCTTTATGATACCCCCATGTTCACTCTTGCTACCCACCATGAATCCCGTAACATCTTGAAGAAAGACCAATGGGATCTTCTTTTGATTGCAATTGGCAATAAAACGGGTGGCCTTGTCAGCAGAATCGGAATAGATCACACCCCCGAACTGCATCTCTCCCTGTTTGGTTTTTACCACTTTTCGCTGATTGGCCACAATGCCTACGGCCCAGCCATCAATACGGGCATAACCGGTCAGAATGGTTTTGCCATAGCCCTCTTTGTACTGTTCAAATTCGGAATTGTCTACCAAGCGTTTGATGATTTCCAACATGTCGTACTGATCACTTCGGGATGAAGGCAAAAGTCCGTAAATATCCTCCGGATTGTCGATGGGTGACTTGGCCTCAGCTCTGTTGTACCCAGCTTTTTCAAAATCTCCGATCTTGTCCACTATGTTTTTGATTCTGTCCAAAGCATCTTTGTCATCCTTGGCTTTGTAATCGGTAACCCCACTGATTTCAGAATGGGTCGTTGCCCCGCCAAGGGTTTCGTTATCGATGCTTTCGCCAATGGCCGCTTTTACCAGATAACTGCCCGCCAAAAAAATGCTTCCTGTTTTGTCAACGATCAGAGCTTCATCACTCATAATGGGCAAGTAGGCGCCACCGGCCACACAACTACCCATAACTGCGGCAATCTGGGTGATTCCCATACTGCTCATGATGGCATTGTTCCTGAAAATGCGACCGAAATGCTCCTTGTCCGGAAAAATTTCATCCTGCATGGGAAGGTATACCCCGGCACTATCAACCAAGTAAATGATGGGCAGTTTGTTTTCCATGGCAATTTCTTGGGCCCTTAAATTCTTCTTTCCTGTGATGGGAAACCAAGCTCCGGCTTTTACGGTGGCATCATTGGCGACCACTACACATTGTTTTCCCTTCACGTATCCAATTTTCACCACAACCCCTCCCGAAGGGCAACCTCCATGCTCCGCATACATGCCATCACCTGCAAAAGCGCCAATTTCGATTGCAGGAGCATTTTTATCCAGCAAATAATCGATGCGCTCCCTGGCCGACATTTTGCCTTGGGCATGTAGTTTTTCAATCCGCTTTTTGCCACCACCCAGTTTTACTTCTGCAAGTCTTCTTCGTAACTCGGAGAGTTTTAATTTATTATGGTCTTCGTTTTTATTGAAGGTAAGGTCCATTTTTGTCCAAATTCGTTTAGTCGGCTAAAGATAAGGAGTTATAATCATTACTTTTGGGATATATGGAAAGCAAAATCAAATGGGGCGTTGTTGGCCCAGGAAAAATAGCAAGGAAATTTGCGTCGGACCTTCAATTGGTTAAAGATGCCATACTCACGGGAGTTGGCTCAAGAAGTTTGCAAAGGGCACAGGAGTTTGCGGATGAATTTGAGGTGCCACATGTTTTTGGTACTTATGAAGAACTGTTTCAATCCCCTGAGGTGGACGTACTCTACATAGCAACCCCTCATAATTTTCACAAGGATTTGGCCATTGGGGCCATGGAAAATGGAAAACATGTGCTTTGCGAAAAACCGTTGGGGATAAGCAAAGCCGAGGTGGAGGAGATGGTGGCAGCATCAAAGCGGAACAACGTTTTCTTGATGGAAGCTATGTGGTCGCGCTTTAATCCTACGATTCAAAAAGTAAAGCAAATGATCGATGATGAAGAGTTGGGCGAGCTTTGTTACCTGCATGCTGATTTTGCCTTCTATGCTTTGGACAGGGACGAGGATTCAAGATTATTGAACCCCGAATTGGCTTCAGGTTCTGTTCTTGATATTGGGATTTATCCTATTTTTCTTGCGTATTTGTTGTTGGGGATGCCGGATAAAATTTTGGCTACCTCCAATTTCCACCCCAATGGGACGGAACTTCAGACCAGCATGATTTTTGACTACGACCGGGCACAAGCGGTTTTGTATTCCGGTCTGACCAGTCGGTCTAGCATGATAGCCGAAGTTTCCTGTACAAAAGGAGAACTGCTGTTGAATTCAAGATGGCATGAAGCAAATGGTTATAGACTGGTAAAAGAAGGGGAAGAACAAGAAGTTCCCATGCCGTTGACGGGGATTGGTTATTACTATGAAATCTTGGAAGTCAACAAATGTCTCAAGGAAGAAAAGATTGAAAGTGACCTTTGGTCGCACCAAAACAGCTTAAATCTGTCCGAATTATTGGACACAGTCCGTGAAAAATGCGGCATAACCTTTCCTTTTGAAACTTAATCCTAAGCTTTGCCTTTGCATTATTTCATTTTTTACGATATTTGAACCTCTTCAGAACTACAGACAATGGGAATGAACAAGAACACGGTGCTCGCATGGGCCACATGGATTATGATTTTTGTGGGAATAGGAATGATAGCACTTGGGGCATTCAAATACGACGAAGTGGCAGGATACGGTTTCGGGGCCGTGGGCATTGGCTTTTTTGCCGTGGCCTGGGTATTCAATGCACTTAAGGGTAGGGTGTAGGCCCAATTTTTCATAACATTTTAATTACAACCAAATGTCAGACGATAAAAAGGTCATTTTTTCAATGTCCGGGGTTACCAAGACCTATAAAACGGCCAATACCCCTGTGCTTAAAAATATTTATCTCAGTTTTTTCTACGGTGCCAAGATCGGTATTTTGGGTCTCAATGGTTCTGGTAAATCCACTTTGCTCAAAATCATTGCGGGGGTCGATAAAAACTATCAAGGAGATGTGGTTTTTTCCCCAGGATATACAGTGGGCTATTTGGAGCAGGAGCCGCTTCTCGATGAGAACAAGACCGTACTGGAAGTTGTAAAGGAAGGGGTTGCGGAAACTGTTGCCATTCTGGATGAGTACAATAAGATCAATGATATGTTCGGCCTTTCCGAAGTGTATGAAGATTCTGATAAGATGCAAAAGCTGATGGACAAACAAGCGGCTTTACAGGACAAAATCGATGCTGCTAATGCTTGGGAACTCGATACCAAGTTGGAGATTGCCATGGATGCACTGCGCACACCGGAATCGGACAAAAAAATTAATGTGCTTTCAGGAGGGGAAAGAAGACGGGTGGCTTTGTGCCGTCTGTTGTTGCAGGAGCCCGATGTTCTTTTGTTGGACGAGCCTACCAACCACTTGGATGCAGAATCGGTTCATTGGTTGGAACATCACTTGGCACAATATAAAGGAACGGTGATTGCCGTGACCCACGACCGTTATTTCTTGGATAATGTTGCTGGTTGGATCCTGGAACTGGACAGGGGAGAAGGTATTCCATGGAAGGGGAACTATTCCAGTTGGTTGGATCAAAAAGCCAAGCGATTGGCCCAAGAGAGCAAACAGGCATCCAAAAGGCAAAAGACTTTGGAGAGAGAGTTGGAATGGGTACGACAAGGAGCCAAAGGTCGTCAGGCCAAACAAAAGGCACGTTTAAAGAATTACGACAAGCTTCTCAGCCAAGATCAAAAACAGATAGAGGAAAATTTGGAGATCTATATTCCCAATGGTCCTCGTTTGGGAACCAACGTAATCGAGGCCAAAGGTGTCAGTAAGGCTTTTGGTGACAAATTGCTGTACGAAGAGTTGAACTTTAACCTTCCGCAGGCGGGTATCGTTGGAATCATTGGACCTAACGGAGCAGGTAAGACTACCATTTTTAAAATGATCATGGGGGAGGAGACTCCCGACAAAGGTGAATTTGTGGTAGGAGAAACGGCTAAGATTGCTTATGTGGACCAAAGCCATTCCAACATCGATTCAGAAAAGACCATTTGGGAAAACTTCAGTGATGGACAGGAATTGGTGATGATGGGTGGAAAACAGGTAAATTCTCGCGCTTATTTGAGCCGATTTAATTTCTCTGGAAGTGAGCAGAACAAGAAAGTAAACATGCTTTCGGGTGGTGAACGAAACCGCCTCCACTTGGCAATGACGCTAAAGGAAGAAGGCAACGTTTTACTTTTGGATGAGCCCACCAACGATTTGGATGTAAACACCCTTCGTGCCTTGGAAGAAGGATTGGAAAACTTTGCAGGCTGTGCGGTAATAATTTCCCACGACAGATGGTTCTTGGATAGGATCTGTACCCACATCTTGGCGTTTGAAGGGGATTCACAAGTCTATTTCTTTGAGGGGTCCTTCTCGGATTATGAGGAAAACAAAAAGAAACGCTTGGGCGGTGATATCATGCCCAAGCGCATCAAGTATAAAAAATTGATAAGATAAGAAGAGGATTATTCTTCTCCACCGAGATTTTTGATTCCCTCTTCCAATATTTTCTTGGCCCTTTCCAAATAGGCTTTTTGATGGGCCGCCAAATTATTGGGGTCACCATTGTCTTGTGCAGGATTGGCTCCAATGGTCTTGGATAGTTCCACCAATTGGGAAATGGCACTTTCTGCGGAATGCAGTTTATCTTGGGCGTGTTTGTCAAAGATTTTGATCATTTCCAATTCCATGCTGTTCACGGATTCCGTGTCCTCTTGTTGTGGATGTGCCTCGTTTTCAAAAATGGCCGTATCGGTATCTTCCACAACGGTTTCGGTTGTTGAAATGCCAATGGTACATTCATCAAGGAACGTGATCAACTCGGTGATTTGTCCCAGTGCTTTTTTGGTAAAGAACCTTCCTGCTTCCCAATCCGCAGGTTCAATGGCCTTGTCCAAGGATTCCATAGCATCTATGGTCTTCTCGTCTGCTTTGGCACATACACATTCACCCTTGGAAGCTTTTGCCTTTTCCAGGGCTTCCCATGCCCTTTCGGCATAGTACATCTGGTGTTCAAAATTGGTGGCGGACATCGCCTTCTTACAATGGTTGAGCGCGTAGGTCACTTTGGAATAAAAGGCATCACACTGGTTTGCGAAGGTAGTTTGAACGGCAAAAAATAGTACCGCAACTACTAAAACATGGGATTTGGGGGCCATGGTCAAGTATTTGATTTGGTTAATAGTTTGTTATGCTAACGCCAAAAAGGCGGTATTATTATAATGGATTAAAAATCATCTTTGGGATACCAATCTAGTTGTACCACCTTAATATTAGGGTCTCCTTCGTTCACCAAAGTTTTGAACTTCGCCACATCACTAACGTCGGGACGGCCCCTATAATGATAAGGGTATACCTCTTTGGGCTTGAACTCCAACACAGCATCGGCGGCACTTTCCTCGGTCATGGTATAAGGTAAGTTCATGCAAATAAAGGCTTTGTCAATGTTCTGCAATGCCCTCATTTCTGGAATATCTTCCGTATCCCCAGAAAAATAAATACGCTCTTGGCCAACGGTAAGCACATATCCGTTACCCCTTCCCTTGGTATGGAAATCAAGGGCTTCTTCCCGAAGATTGTACATAGGGATGGCCTCAACGGTAATTCCGGAGAAATTTTTGGTGTCCCCATTGTTCATTACCACAACAGGAGAACCAAAATCGGCAGGGATTTGGTCAGCTACTGCTTTTGGGGTCACCACGGTTGCTTTTACGGTATCCAACGCTTGTAGGGTCTCCAAACTGAAATGGTCGCCATGGATATCGGTGATTAAAATTAAAGTGGGTGATTTTTGACCCACAAAGGCTTCTTTGCCACCTACGGGATCTATGTAAACGGTATTTCCATCCCATTCTAAAACAGCGGTGGCATGTTCAATAGGAATGATGGTAGCTTTCTCAGGAACCTCCGTCTCCATTTCGGTGGCAACTTCTGTAGATTCTTCATCCTGAGGCTTGTTCTGCTTACAGGCAAAGAAGAGCATCAATGCTATAATGGGCATAATTCTTTTCATCATGGAATTTTTGAGTTCCTTTAAAAATAAGGTTTCTCCGACACTATGATGATTTTTTTCACAAAAAATTTTGGTTAAATAATCCAAACCAGAATCTGAAGCGTATATAAACCAAACACAATTGATCAAAACATTTAACGAGAATCAATTAAATCAAAAAGTTATGACTGAAACAAAAAGCAATAACAATGGATTGAAGGTAATTGCCGGGTTGTTGGGTGTAGTTCTTTTGGGAACCATCATCTATACCGTGAGCCTTTACCAAGACAAAAAGAAGACAACCGAAGCGCTTACCCAAGAAAAGGAATTGGTTGTTGAGGACTTGAACAACTTGAAATCCGAGTATGACAAGGCCATTTTGGAAAGCAACGCTACCAATGAAGAATTGGTTGCCGCTAGGGACAATATTGCAAAGTACATCGATTCTGTACAAGGTATGAAAGCTGATATCGCTTCTCTTTCCCGATACAGAAGACAAGTAAGCGTTCTTAAAGCTGAAAGGGAGAAATTATTGAAGCAAGTAGATTCCTTGACACAATCTAACAGCTTGTTGGCCATGCAAAGGGACAGCACGTTTGTTGAATTGGAAAAACAAACCGTCTTCAACGATTCTTTGATCGTTCAGAACACTCAATTGGCCGATGCTGTTGAAAGAGGTTCTGCCCTTAATCTTTCCACTATCAGTGTAGATGCTGTTAAAGAAAGAAGCAGCGGTAAATTGGTGTCCACTTCAAGAGCTAAAGCTACCGATAAACTTAAAGTTTGTTTCACCGTGGCTAGCAACACCATTGCCGAAGCTGGTGACAGGGAATTCTACATTGAAGTTTTGGGACCACAAGGAAACGTTCTTGGTGATGGCTTCAGCAAGTCAACCGAAGAAGGTGCTTCCATCACTTACAGCAAAGGAACCAATTTCTACTACGAAAATGATGCCTTGGATGTATGTGACTATGTGAACAAACCAGCAGATGATTACCAAAAAGGTAACTACATGGTAAATGTTTATGACAGCAAATTGAAATTGTTGGGTACTTCCAAGTTCGAGTTGAAATAATACACACTATCCATCATAAATAAAAGGCCCGTCCAAATTTGGACGGGCTTTTTTTATGCTTCAATATTTTTTGAAAAGCTATTTCAAACTGCCCACCATATCCTCTGGACGCACCCACGCATCGTATTCTTCTGGGGTAACATAACCAAGGTTAACAGCTTCTTCCCGCAACGTAGTACCATTTTTATGGGCCGTATTCGCAATTTCTGCTGCCTTATAGTATCCTATTTTAGTATTCAAGGCGGTGACAAGCATCAAAGAGTTGTTCAAAAGCGTCTTGATCACTTCGTGGTTGGGTTCAATTCCTATGGCACAATGTTCATCAAAACTTACGCAGGCATCGCCCAACAATTGGGCCGACTGTAGAATATTGGCTGCCATTACAGGCTTGAACACGTTAAGCTCATAATGTCCTTGGGTTCCACCAACACTAATAGCAACATCGTTGCCCATTACTTGGGCACAGACCATGGTCATGGCTTCACACTGAGTTGGGTTCACCTTACCGGGCATAATGGAACTTCCTGGCTCGTTGGCCGGAATAATGATCTCCCCGATACCGGAACGTGGGCCTGAGGCCATCATTCTAATATCGTTCGCAATCTTGTTCAAAGAAACAGCCAATTGTTTCAATGCCCCGTGACTCTCCACAATGGCGTCATGTGCGGCCAAAGCTTCGAACTTATTTTCAGCCGTGACAAAAGGCTGGCCTGTAAACTTGGCAATGTATTTGGCCACAAGCACATCATACCCTTTTGGGGTGTTCAATCCAGTACCCACAGCGGTTCCACCTAAAGCCAGTTCTCCAAGGTGGGCCAAGGTGTTTTTGAGTGCTTTGATGCCGTGTTCCAATTGCGAAACATATCCGGAGAATTCCTGCCCCAAGGTTAGGGGAGTGGCATCCATTAAGTGGGTCCTACCGATTTTTACAACATTTTTGAATTCTTTGGATTTTTTGTCCAACGTATTTTTGAGCTGCTCCACACCGGGGATGGTGACCTCAACAATTTTTTTGTAGGCGGCAATGTGCATTCCCGTCGGGAAGGTATCATTGGAAGATTGGCTCTTGTTCACATCATCATTGGGTTGGATGGTTTTTTCACCTTCCCCAATTTTTTTTCCAGCAATTTCATGCGCCCTGTTGGCAATTACTTCGTTCACGTTCATATTGCTTTGCGTGCCGGAGCCTGTTTGCCAGATAACCAATGGAAATTGGTCGTCGAGTTTCCCTTCCAGGATTTCGTCACAGACCTGTGCGATCAGGTCTCTTTTTTCTACACTGAGTACACCAAGCTCATGGTTTGCATAAGCGGCGGCCTTTTTTAGATAGGCAAATCCGTAAATGATGTCCATCGGCATGGAGGCAGGGGTGCCGATTTTAAAATTGTTTCTGGAGCGTTCTGTCTGTGCACCCCAATATTTGTCCGCGGGCACTTTCACCTCGCCCATGGTATCTTTTTCTATTCTGAAACTCATTGGAATATGATGATTTTGTTGTTCTACAAAGATAAACCATCACAGTATCATATGTAAAAGTCAACCGAATAATATTGTTTTTCAACTAAAATGGGCCATGTGGCTTTTTTCTTTCATTATTTATGTTTTAATTGGACCTCATATAAAACACCAACCATGAAAAACCTGACCATTTTAGCATTTTTGCTATGTATTTCCCATGTCTTCTCGCAAACAGATTCAACCGATACAGGTTTTGAATTGGACGAAGAAATCTATTTAAAAATTCTGGACAGCATCAATAATTCCTATACTTTCCAGAAAGGTACCATACAACTTGGGAATGATCTTGCCACACTACATGTGCCCGAAGGTTTTAAATATTTGGATGGTCAACAGAGCCAACGCGTGCTTACCGAACTTTGGGGCAATCCACCGTCTGAAACCTTGGGCATGTTGTTTCCCGAGGAGATTTCCGTTCTGGGTGACGATTTTACCTATGCCATTGAAATTACCTACTCGGAAGAAGGTTATATCGACGACGACGATGCGGACGATATCGATTATGATGACCTTTTGGAGGATATGCAAGAGAGTGCCATCGAAGAAAACGAGGAACGCAAAAAACAGGGGTACCCGACCGCGGAGATTGTAGGATGGGCCGCTGAGCCCTTTTACGACCATAACGCCAAAAAATTGCATTGGGCCAAGGAGATAAAATTTGAGGGGATGGATATGAACACCCTTAACTACAACATCAGGGTACTGGGCAGAAAAGGATATTTGAACCTGAATGCCATAAGTGATATGGATAAATTACATCTGGTACAGAACAACATAGACAGGGTCATATCCAGTGCCGAATTCAATCCGGGTAAACGTTATTCGGATTTTGATCCAGATTTTGACGAAGTGGCGGCTTACGGTATAGGTGGATTGATTGCAGGCAAAGTATTGGCCAAAGTAGGGTTCTTTGCTGCATTGCTCAAATTTTGGAAGATTATTGCCGTAGGTGTCGTAGCCGCTTTTGGTACTTTGAGAAAAAGACTTTTTGGTTCGAAAAACGCATAAAATTTAAAAGAGGCCTTGTTTAAAACTATTTTTTCATTGTATCTTTGTTGCATCTAAAGGAAAAAAAATGTTCGAATTTGACCAATATTTAGGTTTTCTAGCTTTTTTAACGATTTTGACCATAGGTTTTTGGTTGATGATTTTCTTGTTGACCTTCGTAGTACCTTATTGGTTGATCGGTAACCTTAGGGAATTGTACAAAGAAAAAAAGGAGGCCAGGCAAGCGGCCAGACTAGAAGAATAATAAAAGAAGCCAATTTGGCTTCTTTTTTGTTTTGAAAGATACCATGTTTTTATGGTGACAGCTCTTATACCTACCATAAAAGTATTTGATGATAAACCAGTTTACGTAAAACTATAGCATAAAAAAAGAAGCCATTTCGGCTTCTTTTTTTCTTTGGTTTAGGTTGGTCAGTTGGTTTATCCTTCAAACTGTCTTTCTTCCTCGCCGTCCTCTTGTGGTCCCCTTCGGTTGTTTTTCTCCTTAGGTTGATTGAAACGATAGATAAAAGAAAGGTTTATTTGTCTTTTTCTCCATTGAAATTCACTATCAGAGGTAAAGGTCGGTGTTTCGGTAAAGGACCTTCTTTTTCTCGAATTGAACACATCGCTCACATTCAAGGAAACCGTGGCCTTATCCTTAAACACATCCTTGCTCATGGCCAAGTTCATGGAGAACATACCTTTGGTATCACTTTGTGCCGTTTGTCGTGGACCCATGTAAAACGAGTTGGCCTGGAGTTCAATTTTGGCTGGGAGGGTAAACTTGGAACTCAACCTAGCGAACCAGCTTGAATTGGTGGTTCCATACTCAACCCCATTGAACTCACCATCGGAAGTGAAGGTAAAGAAGTTGAAACTGCTGTTCAATCGCCACCATTTGGCAGGGCTGTATATAACACCTGCTTCCGCTCCAATACGTTCGTTGGTAGATAGGTTGATGGGTAATGACCGTATGATCTGAATCCCATCTGAAGTTACTTGTCCCGTTTCTTCCCTAATGAATTCAAAAGACCTTGTTTCTTTTTGATAATAGATGGAAGAGGTAAGCGTCAATTTTTTCCATCTTTTCATATACCCAATATCATAGGCATTGGCATAGGCCGGATCTAAATCGGGATTCCCCTGAAAAACATTCGTTCTACTAGATCTGGAAGGAAAAGGATTGATAAACCAGCCGCGTGGCCTATTGATCCTTCGGTTGTACCCAACGGAAATGTTCTGCGTCTTGGAGAGTTCAAAGATAAGGTTGACGGTAGGGAAAAGTCCCAAATAATTCTTATCAAAATTAAGATCCACATCCTGTCCTATGATTTCCTGTAAGGCTTCGCTATCGATGTTGGCGTCCACATTTCCTTTCATTTGGGTATTTTCCAAACGAAGACCCAACAACACCGAGAACTTACCGTATTTGTTGCCGTATTGGGTATACAGGGCATTCACGTTTTCACGATAGGTAAATACATTGGTAAGATCGTAATTGGTCTCAAACTGTCCGGTATTCTGGTTTAGGGTATCCAATTGATAATCGTTCACCTCTTTTTCAAAATTCCCTCGGTAACCCGCTTCAAACTGCGCATCACCCATAGGCAGCACATAGTCTATCTGTGCTAAAAAGTCGTCCTGTTTCTGATTATCGTAGATGTTTTCCAAGGCCAAAAGATCGTTGTTGGGAATGGTGTTGTTTTCCTGTATTCCCGTCAATCCATCTTCATTGTCATATGAATACTGAAGGTCGGCGGTCAATTTGTGGCCTTCATCATTGATGTTGTTCGTGTAGTTCAAGGAAAACTGTCTACTATTCTCTTTTTGTGCTTGATCTTCGGTCCTTAAAGTTCTACTGTTTAAATCGCCATCTGCAAACCTTTGATTGTCGTTTTCGGTCACATCGTTCTCATCAGACCACCTGTAGAAAAAGCTACCGGTGACGGAAGACTTATCAGTCAGGAAATACTCCATCCCGATATTGATATTGAATCCGTCATCGTTTCGGGTAATGTCCCTATCCTCAATGATTCTGTCAAAATCACTGGCATCGGAAAAATATCGGTTGTCGTTCAAACCACTTCCAGGAGATTCCCTGTGAAAATAGCCCAGGGTGTTGAAAATATTGAACTTTTCGGTCCTGATATTGAAATTGGTGGTCACCCTGGCGTTGAAGGGCACTCCTACCGTAGTGTTCACGGACCCGTTGATGCCCAACGTTTTTTCTTTTTTGAGCACGATATTCAGGATGCCTGCAGTTCCTTCGGCATCATACCGGGCCGATGGACTGGTGATCACTTCCACTTTTTCAATGGCATCCGCGGGCAATTGTTGCAAAATATCAGTAGAACCAAAACCAGCCAAAGCGGATGGTTTTCCATTGATCAAGATCCTAACATTGTCATTTCCACGAAGACTGATGGCACCTTCCACATCCACGGAAACAGAAGGGATATTGTTCAAAGCATCACTTACATTCCCTCCACTGGTGGTAATATCTTTACCAATATTGTAGATTTTTTTATCGAGTCGGACTTCCACAGTGGTCCGTTCCCCCACGACCTCTACGGCTTCCAATTGTGCTACGTCTGCCTCAAGACGAATAGAGCCCAGATTTGTAGAAGAGGTATAGGTTTGTCCATTTAAGGAATAGGTCTTGAATGAAAGAAACTCTACCCTAATATTATATTTGCCCGGAACGGTCTCTATGGAAAATTCACCGGATGTATCAGTGATTCCTCCAGTGACTTTATCAGGATTGTCGGCATCCTGAAGGACAAAAGTCGCATACTCCAGAGGTTGACCTGATTCGGCATCTATAACTTTACCGGATATGGTTATGTTTTGCTGATTTTGCCTTACTTGTCCTTTGATTGTGGATAAGGTCAGTAGCAGCAACGGGACGATAATCCTGTGCATAGTCTGAATTTAGTGGAGCAAAAATGTGTGGAAAAAAAGTAGGGAAGAAATATTTGTCTCCCAACAACATAATTGGGCCTGCGAATGACCTTAAAGAATTGTTAATCCTTTTTATTTTTCTTCTTTTTCTTAGTCTTATTTTTGGTCTTGAAGCTGTTTTCCTGCAGTGAGACAAAGGCATTGTATTTATCCTCTGGAAGGCCTGCCTTTAATTCTTCTTTCGTTTTATGGTCTATCTTTTCGAACTCTTCCTTCATCTTAAGAGGTTCCAACTCCAGTATGTGAAGTTCAATTTTCTGTTGAACGGATTGTAGTAGTGCTGTTCTCACGACAGCTTGCTCAAAAGGATCCAGCCCCAATTCTTCACTAATGGATGGCATTTGCGTATCTACAATTTCCTCAGCGGTCGGCGGTGTTTCATCTTTCTTGGATTCGGTGGGTCCAGCATTAGGGATCATACTTTGCCCTCTACCATAACGGCTACCGTAGGGATAACCATAACCGTATCCATATTGGGCGGCAACATTATTTACGGACAACAGTCCCAAAACAAAGGATAAAACGATTAGGGTGTTTGTGCTTTTCATATTTTAAAGATATGATTTAGTAGCTAGTATTCTGAAAATTCAATGTTAAATTCAACTGGCAATCAATATTATAGCAAGGTATTGATTTTTTCAGGAGGCCTGCCAATGACCGCTTTTTTCCCAACCACTACGATGGGGCGCTCAATGAGTTTGGGATTCTTGGCCATGGCTTCCAAAATATCTTCATCGGATAGCTTTTTGCCCTTGAACTTTTCTTTCCAAATGGTTTCGTTTTGTCGAACCAAATCTATGGGGGAAATGCTCAAATACCTTAATAGGGTTTTAAGTTCTTCTTTAGTAGGTACATCCTCCAAATATTTAATGACTTCAAAATCCTTTCCGGAATTTTCCAGGATCTGCAATCCTTCCCTTGATTTCCCACACCGTGGGTTATGATATATTTTGATCATTTTTTCAACGTTTATCAGGCATCAGGTGCCTGTATTTAAACTATTCTTCCTCCTTTTGCCCCATCATCATCAGGTAGGCCTTTAAAAAGGCATCGATATCCCCATCCATTACAGCATCCACATTACCTGTTTCTTCACCGGTGCGCACATCCTTTACCAATTTGTAGGGATGCATCACGTAGTTTCTAATCTGTGATCCCCACTCGATTTTCATCTTGGAAGATTCTATTTCGGCCCGTGCTTCTTGTTTTTTACGCAGTTCTATTTCATATAACTGTGACTTCAACATCTTCATGGCGGTTGCTCGGTTGTCGTGTTGGGAACGGGAATCAGAACAAGAAATTTGGATGCCCGTAGGTTTGTGGAACAACTGTACTTTGGTTTCCACCTTGTTTACGTTCTGTCCACCGGCGCCACTGGAACGGGCTGTGGTAATTTCAATATCGGCTGGACTGATCTCGATTTCGATAGTATCATCCACCAAGGGATACACATAAACAGATGCGAACGAAGTGTGTCTTTTGGCATTGCTGTCAAAAGGGGAGATGCGCACCAAACGGTGCACGCCATTTTCGCCTTTTAACCATCCGAAAGCATATTCACCTTCTATCTCCAAGGTTACGGTCTTTACTCCGGCCACATCACCTTCCTGGTAGTTGAGTTCCTTGACCTTGTATTTATGTTTCTCGGCCCACATCAGATACATCCGCATCAACATGGAAGCCCAATCGCAACTTTCCGTGCCACCGGCACCTGCTGTGATTTGGAGTACGGCAGTGAGTTCATCCCCTTCATCCGAAAGCATGTTTTTGAACTCAAGGTTTTCAATAAGGTCGACAGCTTTTTTGTATTGCTGTTCCACTTCGGCCTCAGTGACCTCACCAGCTTGCTGGAACTCCATAAGCACCTCAAGGTCTCCGACCAAGGCCTCGGCCTCATTAAAGTCTTCTACCCATTTCTTTTTGGATTTAAGTGTCTGCATTTGAATTTGGGCTTCTTGTGGATTGTCCCAAAAACCGGGTTCGAGTGTTTTTTCCTCCTCGTTTTCTATTTCGATAAGTTTGGCATCGATGTCAAAGATACCTCCTTAACGCACCAAGGCGCTCAATAAGATCTTTCTGTTGATCTGTAGTTACCATGAATTGTATTTTGGGGCAAAAATAGGGTTCTTTCAGCACATAAAATAATCTATTGCTGCTGCTGTTCTTCTGCGGTTTTTACCAGCACGGAATACTTGGTCTCGTTGTTTCCCAAGGTATAGACAACGCCTTTTAAAGGTGCACAATCATTATAATCCTTGCCATGGCAAACCTTTATATGGTTGTGGTTGGCCAACAGGTTGTTGGCGGGGTCGAATCCTATCCAGCCTACATTTGGAACAAAGGCCTCGGCCCAAGCATGCATTTGGGAATCCCCAAAAAAACCAATGCCCTGATGCAGGTATCCGGAGACATACCTACAGGGAATACCGTTGTGTTTGGCAATGGCACAGAACAGGTGGGTGAAATCTTGGCACACACCATGGCGTTTTTCTATGATTTCCGCCAAAGGGGTATCCACATCGGTGACCCCAACTTTAAAATAAAGATGTCCGAATGCCCAATAATTCAAATCCGTCAAATTTTCAAAAACGGATTTATCGGAATCGAAAAGGAATATGGCCCTGTGTTGTTCGGGTAGGGTGGTCAGTTTGGTTTTTCTCAAGTAGGGTTCATAGTCTACCTTGAAATTGAGACTATTCATAATTTCAAGCTCATCGTCCAAATTCAATGGTAATTCAAAATCAAAAGGGTTGATTTCTTTCTTTTTCAGTTTAAAGTGTGCATTGAACTTGATATGGTCGATTTCCCGTTTGGAGCGTACCTGAACCGTTTTAAAGCCCAATCCATTCTCCGAAACACTGTTCCGTTCACCCAAATCGTTCTCAAAATGCCAGTAGGTAACCTCTTGGGTATCATTGTCCTCTGGAATCACCAAAAACTGCCAAAAGGCTTCGCTCAGCCCCTTTTCATAGGAGTTCTGGGTATCATAATCTATTTCATATTCATAGAACATGTGAGCGCAATTCAATCCTGCCAAGTTAATCAGTAGTTGAAGAATTCCTTCTCCATGTTCTCACTAATTTTGAACATCTTATTAAGGATCGTATCCAAGTTGCCCTGAATGTCGTCCTGAATCTCCTCGATTTGTTTAAATTCGAATTCCGCCCTTATTTTTCCAACCATAAAGGCCGTAGAGCTTTTCTCGTACTCCACTTTTTTATCCAGCTCGTGGATGTGTTTGTACACTTGGTTGATGCAGTTCATGAAGGACCGGGGACATCTCCCATTCAAGATCAAGAACTCTAGGGTAGAAGAGCTATTGGGCGATTTTTTGTACAAACGTCGCATCATGTCATAACTTTCGGCACATTTAAGCAAGGTACTCCATTCGAAACTATTGCCAATAGGGTCACCATAACTCCCTTGGGCCATAAGGGCATCGTTGAATTTGGTATTGATGATGCGGGTTACCTGAATGGCCCGTTCAATGTTGACACCCAACATGATGATGGCGTACACTTCATCGTGTAGCAGTGTTCCCCTGATTTTTCCACGGAGTACGGCAGTCATTTCCGTTACGTTCACGGTAAAATCATACAAATTGGTCTTTACGAATAGTTCCTTGGAATAATTCATCACAAAATGATAAAACTTGTTCAGACTCTCATATAATTCGGTGGAAATCAAATCACGAGAACTATTGGCATTTTCCCTTGCCGTTTTGATACTACTTATGATGGAAAAGTTTTTTTCGGGATTCAATCCAATATCATACAGCACACTTTCCTCATCCAATAACAAGGTGTCATCGTAAACGGGATCCCCTACCATAAACAACATGGACCGAAGCACAAATTGCCTGGATTGGGACAATTGGTTGGGCGCATCCAAAGAAGAAAAATAATTCACGTTCATAAACCGGGCAACGTGTTCGGCCCGTTCAATATACCTGCCCATCCAGAACAGGTTGTTGGCTACTCTTGCTAGCATAGTGTTCTTATTGTTTTAATACCCAAGTGTCCTTGGAACCCCCACCTTGTGACGAATTCACGATCAGATTTCCTTCTTTCAATGCCACGCGGGTCAAACCGCCTTTCAATACAAACTGTTTGTCTTGGCCCAGTACGGTATAGGTTCGAAGGTCTATATGCCGTTGTTCGAATGATTCTTTTGCATCGATATAAGTGGGATGTACGGATAATGACATGATAGGCTGTGCCACAAATTTCCTTGGATTGGCCTTTAATTTGACCTTTACTTCCTCGATTTCTTCCTTGGTAAGTTTGTTTCCTATGGAAATGCCATAGCCCCCGGCTTCATCCACAGGTTTTATGACCAATTCACTGATGTGGTCCAGTACATATTGAAGCTCATCGGGTCTACTACAATGATAGGTATGTACATTTTTGAGAATGGGCTCCTCGTCCAAATAATATTTAATGATGTCCGGAACATAAGTGTAAATGGCCTTGTCGTCCGCTACCCCGGTTCCTGGGGCATTGGCAAGCGTTACGTTTCCTTTTCTGTAGGCAGCGAACAATCCAGGTACACCCAAGGAAGAATCGGGATAAAACTCCATAGGGTCTATGAACAGATCGTCAATCCTGCGATATACCACATCCACCCGAACAGGACCCTGTGTGGTTTTCATATAGACAAAATCGTTTTCCACAAAAAGGTCACGTCCTTCCACCAATTCAACCCCCATTGCCTTTGCCAAATAGGAATGTTCATAATAGGCCGAATTGAACATGCCCGGAGTGATGACCACACAAACAGGGGAATCCACACCTGGTGGTTTTACGCTTTCCAATAGATTGAGCAGATTCTCGGCATAATCGGTTACTGTGTGTGTCTTATAATGGTTAAAAACACCAAAAAGGGCACGTTTTAGGGCTGTCCGATTACAGATTACGTAGCTGACCCCGGATGGGCATCTGATATTATCTTCCAAAACATAATAATTACCATCGGAATGTTTGATGATATCCGTGCCGGAAATATGGTTGTAAATCTTGCTGGGTGGGTCCACATACATCATCTGGTGTAGATAGTTGGGGGAAGAACTCAGAAGCTCTATGGGTACAATCCCATCCTTCACTATTTTTTTATCGTGGTATACATCCCATAAAAAGTGGTTCAGGGCCAAGCTCCTTTGTATAGCACCTTTTTCAATGATTTCCCATTCTTTGGGGTCGATGATTCTGGGAAACAGGTCAAAAGGGAAAATTTTCTCCTGGCTTTGCTTATCCCCGTACACTTGAAAAGTGATCCCTTGGTTAAAAAAGGAAGATTTTGCCTTATTGTTCAAGGTAACATAGTCTTCAATCGACCTAGCCCCATAGAGGTCCAACAGCTTCTGATACACTGATTTAACGTTTCCGTCCTTTCCAAAAACTTCATCGAAGAGCCCATCTTTCCTATCATAACTGGAAAAAATGGTTTTATCTGTATCTGGCCCCATATTCTTTTTTTATTAAAATATGGATTTCCAATGTTTTATGAAATAAACATTGCATAAAAATGAGGGGTTTAAAAAAGAGAACAGATAAAAATCAGCCTCAATTTTTAACAAATTAAGTTTTGTGCCCGTCCATTGTTAGATGCAGTGTTTTTTAAAATGAATTCCATATTTTTAAGGTCTATTACAAACCAACTATGAAGAACTCAACTACCCTCATTGCATTGTTTTATTTTGTCTGCTCCGCTTTAGGTGCACAGACCTTTGAAAAGGCCAAGGATTTTCAAAAATTCAGTGGTTATTTCAATTTTTTCTATGATGACAAGACCGATAAGATTTACCTGCAGGTCGATGATCTTGAAAAGGATTTTTTATACGTCTATTCCTTAAGCAGTGGGATAGGTAGCAACGATATTGGCCTAGATCGTGGACAATTGGGGAACGAGCAGGTGGTATTCTTCAAAAAGGCAGGAAATAAACTGTTGTTGGTACAACCCAATTTAACCTTTAGGGCGATTACCGATAATGAACTGGAACGCAAATCCGTCGAGCAGGCCTTTGCAAAATCCATTTTGCACGGATTTAAAATAGAGGAGGAGTCCAAAGGAAGCTACCTTATTGATTTTACAGATTTTTTGATGCGCGATGCCCATGGAGTGGCCAACAGACTGAAAAGGTCCAAACAAGGTTCTTATAGTGTGGACGCAAGCAAAAGTGCCTTGGCCTTTGAACGTACCAAGGCATTCCCGAAAAATGTAGAGTTTGATGTGACCCTTACCTTTAAAGGTAACCCGGAAGGTGCCTGGATTCGTTCCGTGACCCCGGACCCAAGCCTGGTCACTGTGGCCCAACACCATTCCCTTGTTGAGCTGCCTGATAACAAATATGAAAAAAGGGATTTTGATCCGCGTAGCGGTTCCTATCCTTTCTCCTATTATGATTATGCCACTCCGGTTCAGGAGCCCATTTTGAAGCAATTCATCAGAAGACATCGATTAGAGAAGAAAAATCCAAGTGCCGCAGTGAGCGAAGCTGTGGAGCCTATTGTGTATTATTTGGATAATGGCACCCCGGAGCCCATTCGTTCCGCATTGATGGAAGGGGGCAAATGGTGGAACCAAGCCTTTGAGGCCGCGGGATATAAAGATGCCTTCCAAATGAAAATATTGCCCGATGATGCCGACCCTCTTGATGTACGGTACAATGTGGTGCAATGGGTGCACCGTTCCACTAGGGGATGGAGCTATGGTAGTAGCGTGACCGACCCACGTACGGGAGAAATCATTAAAGGTCACGTGAGTTTGGGGAGTCTACGGATTCGTCAGGATTTTATGATAGCACAAGCCTTGATGAACAAACCTTTTGCGGAACGTGACGATAATTACCAACCCATGCTGGATCTGGCTTTGGCAAGGATCAGGCAGCTTTCCGCCCATGAAATTGGACACACTCTAGGATTTGCGCACAATTTTGCGGCAAGCACCGTGAACAGATCTTCGGTAATGGACTACCCACATCCACAATTTGAACTGGATGGGAACAACATCAGTTTTGCCAATGCATATGATACCGGTATAGGCGAGTGGGACAAGGTAATCGTGGCCTATTCCTATTCCGATTTTCCTGCAGGCACAAATGAAAAGCAAGCGTTGAACGCCATTTTGAAAAAGGCCCAGGATGATGGATTGCGTTACATCTCCGACCAGGATGCCCGCCCAACAGGAGGCGCGCATTTATTGGCCCATTTGTGGGACAATGGAAAAAGTGCCAGTCAAGAATTGGAGAGCATGCTCGAAATCCGTAAAAAAGCCATCGATAACTTTTCCATAGACAACATTAGAAGTGGAGAAGCCTATTCCACATTGGAAGATGTGTTTGTTCCCCTGTATTTTTTCCACAGGTATCAAGCCGAAGCAGTTTCCAAGATCATAGGTGGCTTGGATTACAACTATGCTGTTAAGGGAGGTGGCCAATTTGCCGTAAAACCCATCAATGCCGCTGTACAGGAGCAGGCCATGAAGTCTATCCTTAAAACCTTGGATGCCGAGGTCATTGCCGTTCCAAAAGATAAATTGGACCTTTTTCCACCACGGGCCATTGGGTTCAACAGAACAAGAGAATCGTTTAAAGGAAGAACGGGAGTAAGCTTTGATGCCTTGTCAGTAGCTGAGACGGCTGCGGATATGACGCTTGGTTTGCTGTTGCACCCTGAGCGTGCTTCCAGATTGATCCAACAAAAGAGTTTGGACAAAAATCAAATGGGACTCAAGGAAGTATTGGACGAAACCATTAAGGGGACTTTTGACCTTTCCCATAGGGATGATTATGAGGAAGAGGTACAGAACACGGTCAATTTTAGAGTACTTTACCATATCATGAATTTGGCGGCCCATACCGATGTGCATCCACAGGTGAATGCTATTGCTTTGGAAGCCCTCAAGAATTTAAAAACACAGCTGTTAGGCAATGGTAAAAGTGCCATCTCAGCAGAAATGGTGCAGCGGATTGATGATTTTATGAAAGATCCTTCCAAATTTAAACTTATTGAGGTACCTCAAATCCCTGATGGTTCACCCATTGGAATGGATTGTAATTAATATTTGTCCAAAATTTTTTGGACACATGTATGAGTATCCGTATTGATTTTATAGCCAAAGTTAAATTTAGGACAGCCAAAGAAGGGGGGAGAAAGTCACCAGCAGTGGAAGGTTATCGACCTGATTTAAAGTTTGAATTTTCTGAGTCTATGTTTATGGCACATCAAAGCTGGATAGAAAAAGACATTGTCTACCCAGGAGATGAAATTCATGCTAGAGTAACTTTAGCATCGCCACATTTGTTAGCAAATAAACTCGCAATAGGCACTGGTTTCACACTTAATGAGGGCATATACATAGTCGGGTATGGACAGATTGAAGAAATTATTAATCCCGATCTAATAAAAAAAGTATAAACAATTGTGGAGATTAACTTAATCAGTGATACGGTCACCAAGCCCACACCGGGCATGTTGGAGGCCATGATGCAAGCCAAGGTGGGTGATGATGTTTTCAAGAACGATCCCACGGTCAATACATTGGAGGCCAAAGTAGCCGAGTATTTTGGTATGGAAGCGGCCCTATTTTTTCCAAGTGGGACCATGACCAATCAAACGGCAATCAAAATACACACCCAACCTGGGGACCAATTGATTTGTGACAAGTATGCCCATGTCTATAATTATGAAGGCGGTGGTGTCAGCTTCAATAGCGGGGTTTCCTGTAAACTTGTGGATGGAAATCGTGGCATGATGACTTCGGAACAAGTGGAAGCATCCATCAATCCGCCCGATTTTTACCATAGCCCGTTGACCACTTTGGTCTGTATTGAAAACACAACGAACAAAGGTGGTGGGGCTTGCTGGGATTTTACGGAGCTGCAAAAAATTGGAAAAGTCTGCGAAGACCATAATCTAAAATACCACTTGGATGGTGCCCGATTATGGAATGCCTTGGTCAAGAAAGGGGAAGACCCAAAAGCCTATGGCAAGTTGTTCGATACCATCAGTGTTTGTTTGAGCAAGGGTATGGGTTGTCCCGTAGGTTCGGTATTGGTGGGCAACAAGGAACATATCGATAAAGCCCTACGCATTCGCAAGGTATTTGGTGGAGGCATGCGACAGTCAGGGTATTTAGCCGCAGCGGGTATCTACGCCATGGACCACCATATTGACCGACTGGCCAAAGACCATCAAAAAGCAGAAGAAATAGGGGAGGTGCTTGTTACCTTGGATTTCATCAAAAAAGTGGAGCCCATCGAAACGAACATCATCATTTTTGAGATTGATGAAACCAAAATGTCTTCAGCAGCCTTTTTGGAACAATTGAGCCAAAACCAAGTATCCATTATCGGAATGGGTCAGGGGAAATTGCGTATCGTCACCCATCTAGATTATACGGAGGAGATGCACCAACGTTTCTTGAACATCCTGACAACCATAGGTTGAATTTGTCACTTCGAGCATAGTCGAGAAAGATATTGTAATTGGTCTCGACTGCGCTCTACCTGACATTTAAAGTTCAAGTATCAAGCTCAAGTTCAAAACATCCAAAAATCCAGCAATCCGACCTAGTTCTCGATACATTTTCTCCGTGCTGCCCACTCTGAAAACACTCGAACTGATGACCCTCCACTGATTCCTAACTACTGAATACTAACAGCTAGCTACTTCATAAAGGAATCCAAGCCAGGAATGTTGGGCATTCCTTCCTTGGCAACGGCAGCAAGTTCAGCCTCATGGATGTTGGTTGCTTTAGCAATGGCCTTGTTCAAGGTAAGGATCAAGTAGTCTTCCAATTGCTCTTTGTCTTCCAGAAGGGAATCGTCAATGGATATGGATTTTATTTCGCGATTGGCGGTCAAGGTCACTTTCAACAATCCATCTGCTGACTGCTCATCAACCAGAACCGTGTTCATACGTGCTTTGGTTTCCTCTACTTTTTTCTGGGTTTCCTTCAATTTACCCATCATTCCCATGATATCTCCAAACATAATTTCAATTTTAAAGGTGAGTAAGGTCAAAAGTAGTAAATTGGCTAAAACCTAAAACCGATGAAACTGACTATTTCTAGAATTCATATTCTGGTTTTATGCCTTATTTTTGCAAGCTCTTGCAAGAACAGTAAAGAAGAATCAATGAACATAGCCCCACCAGTGGCCCCAAAACATCCAACTAAGTTGGAAAAGCACGGCGATGTACGGATCGATGATTATTATTGGATGAACAATAGGGAGGACCAACAGGTTCTGGACTATTTGAACGCCGAGAACGAGTACTACCAAAAAATGACAGCCCATACCGTTCCCTTCCAGGAAGAACTTTATAAGGAAATGAAGAGAAGGATCAAGGAAGATGATTCCTCGGTACCCTACAAATTGGATGGATATTGGTATATTACCCGTTATGAGGAAGGGAAGGAGTACCCTATCCATTCCAGAAAAAAGGAAAGCTTGGATGCTGCTGAAGAGTTGATGTTCGATTGCAACCAAATGGCCGAAGGTCATGAGTTTTTCAACTTAAGGGGAATTTCCGTGACCCCTGATAATACGTTGGCAGCTTTTGCTACGGATACCATTTCTAGGCGACAGTATAATATCCAGATCAAGAATTTGAAGACGGGTGAAATTTATCCTGACATCATCAACAACACCACAGGAAGTTCCGTTTGGGCCAGTGACGGCAAAACCTTGTTCTACACCAAAAAGGACCCTGTGACCCTGCGTTCAGACCGTATTTTCAAGCATGTTTTGGGAACCCCTTCGGAAGATGATGTGTTGGTCTTTGAGGAACTAGACGATACCTACAACACCTTTGTGTACAAGACCAAATCCCGAAAGTATATCGTAATCGGTTCTGGCAGTACCCTGACCACCGAATACCGAATTTTGAATGCCAATGACCCGAATGGGGAGTTCAAGATATTTTCTCCACGTGAAAAAGGTGTGGAATATTCCATATCCCATTATGATGGCAATTTTTATGTGTTGACCAACAAGGATGGGGCCACCAACTTTAAGTTGATGAAGACTGATGAGGAGCACACCGCTTCCGATCATTGGAAGGAATTTATTCCCCATCGGGAAGAAGTTTTGTTGGAGGATATTGAAATCTTTAAGGATTATTATGTGCTCTCCGAAAGGGAAAACGGTCTCAACCAGATGAAAATCTCCAAATGGGACGGTTCCGATAGTTATTACCTTCCTTTTGAAAGTGAAACCTATGTGGCCGGACCTTCCACTAATTTGGATTTCGACACCAAGGAATTGCGTTACTACTATAATGAAATGGGTGCTCCATATGCGATGATCGATTTCAACATGGAGACCAAGGCCAAAACCGTTTTGAAGGAGCAAGAAGTGTTGGGAGGTAAGTTCGATAAGAACAATTACAAGACCGAGCGCCTTTGGGCCACGGCCAGGGATGGCAAAAAAGTGCCTATTTCTTTGGTGTATAGAAAAGACACTCCGCTAGATGGCACTAGTCCATTGTTGCAATATGGATATGGATCTTATGGAGCTACCATTGATCCTTATTTTTCTTCGGTACGGTTGAGTTTGTTAGATCGAGGCTTTGTTTATGCCATTGCCCACATTAGGGGCGGTGAGTATTTGGGCAGACCTTGGTATGAAGACGGAAAACTGTTGACCAAAAAGAATACGTTTACCGATTTCATCGATGTTTCCAAATTCCTGATCGAGAAAAAATATACCAGCCCGGAACATTTGTATGCCATGGGCGGTTCTGCAGGTGGACTTTTAATGGGAGCCGTAATCAACATGGCACCGGAACTGTATCACGGTGTAATCGCCGCTGTACCTTTTGTGGATGTGGTTACCACTATGTTGGATGATACCATTCCGTTGACCACCGGTGAATATGACGAATGGGGCAATCCAAATGACAAGGAATACTATGATTATATCAAAACGTATTCCCCTTATGACAATGTAGAGGCCAAGGCCTACCCGAACTTATATGTGTCCACAGGTTTGCACGATTCCCAAGTACAATATTGGGAGCCAGCAAAATGGGTGGCCAAGTTGAGGGAGTATAAAACCGACAATAACCAACTGTTTTTGGATACCAATATGGATGCCGGACACGGTGGTGCCTCTGGGCGTTTTGAGGCTTTGAAGGAGACCGCCAAAGAGTATGCCTTTATTTTAGACCTTGAAGGAAAAGCCCTTTAAAAATAAAATATTACTTTTGCAGGGAACAATTTTCTTATCTTTAGAAAAATGTTCCCTACCTAATACCAGTTATGAAGAAACAGATAAATGCTTATAGCAGTATCCTAGACCTAATTGGAAGTACCCCCTTAGTCAAGCTTAACAAGATTACAGCCCCACTTACCGGAAACTTCTACGCCAAACTGGAAGCCTTCAATCCTGGGCATTCCTCAAAGGACAGAATTGCGATCCACATTATTGAGGAAGCCGAAAGAAAAGGTATCCTGCAACCCGGTAGTACCATTATAGAAACTACTTCTGGGAATACAGGTTTTAGTCTGGCCATGGTGAGCATTGTTAAAGGTTACAAATGTATTTTGGCCGTTAGCTCCAAATCCTCACCGGACAAGATTGATATGCTTCGCTCCATGGGAGCCAAGGTATATGTTTGCCCTGCGCACGTAAGCGCGGACGATCCACGATCGTACTATGAAGTGGCCAAGCGTTTGCATAGCGAAACAGATAATTCCATCTACATCAACCAATATTTTAACGAACTGAACATTGATGCCCACTACAAGACCACAGGTCCTGAAATTTGGGAACAGACCAATGGACAGATTACACATTTGGTAGCGTGTAGTGGAACTGGTGGTACTATTTCTGGTATTGCCCGCTATTTAAAGGAGCAGAATCCGAACGTGAAGGTTTTAGGTGTTGATGCCTATGGTTCCGTATTGAAAAAATACCACGAAACAGGTGAGTTCGATCACAATGAGGTATATCCCTACCGTATAGAAGGATTGGGGAAAAACCTGATTCCATCCGCTACCGATTTTAATAGTATTGACCGTTATATAAAGGTGACCGATGGCGAGAGTGCCCATATGGCCCGTAAATTGGCCCACACCGAAGGTATTTTTGCAGGGTACACCAGTGGTGCTGCCATGCAGGCCTTGTACCAATTGGATACCGAAGGCGAATTCACTGCCAACAGTAATGTAGTAGTGGTATTCCCCGATCACGGTTCACGTTATATGAGCAAGGTCTACAGCAATGAATGGATGGACAATCAAGGCTTTTTTGATATCCAAGATGCGGAAGTACCAGAAAAAATAGAATACATCAAGTAATGAATACTTCGCGATAATATTAAGGAACGGCAATGCAAAACATTGCCGTTTTTTTATGCTAAAAATTCGTTGTGCGAGCAACGTAAAAATATATACTTTTGCAATTGAATCAAATTTTAGGTAGATGAGAGATTTATTTGATAGAATCATTGAAAACAAGGGACCGCTGGGAAAATGGGCTTCACAGGCCGAAGGATATTTTGTATTCCCGAAATTGGAAGGACCCATTTCCAACCGCATGAAGTTCCAAGGAAAGGATGTCATAACGTGGAGTATCAATGACTATCTGGGGCTCGCAAATCGACCGGAAATCAAAAAAGTGGACGGTGAGGCCGCTATGGAGCATGGTGCCGCATACCCCATGGGCGCTCGTATGATGAGCGGGCATACCGATTACCATGAGCAGTTGGAGAAAGAATTGGCCGCATTTGCACATAAACAAGCAGCCTATCTATTGAACTTTGGCTATCAAGGCTTTATGTCCGTAATCGATGCTTTGGTTTCCAAAGATGATATTATTGTATACGATGTGGATTGCCATGCCTGTATTATTGATGGTGTCCGTTTGCACATGGGCAAGCGTTTCACTTTTAAGCACAACGATCCTGAAAGTTTGGAGAAAAACTTGGAGCGTGCGACTAAAATGGCGAATGAGACCGGTGGGGGTATCCTAGTGATTTCTGAAGGGGTGTTTGGTATGCGCGGTGAGCAAGGTATTCTAAAAGAGATTGTTGCTCTCAAGAAAAAATATAAGTTCAGGTTGTTGGTGGATGATGCCCACGGATTTGGAACCTTGGGTAAAACCGGTGCCGGAGCAGGAGAGGAGCAGGGCGTTCAGGACGATATCGATGTGTATTTGGCCACATTTGCCAAATCCATGGCAGGAATTGGTGCATTTGTAGCTGCTGATAAAGAGATTGTGGAGTATTTGAAATACAACCTAAGGTCTCAGATGTTCGCAAAATCCCTTCCCATGGTATACGTAAAAGGAGCCCTAAAACGTTTGGACATGCTCCGTACCATGCCAGAATTGAAAGCAAAATTATGGGAAAACGTGAATGCCCTTCAAAATGGTCTTAAGGAACGTGGTTTTGATATAGGAACCACCACCAGTTGTGTAACCCCTGTTTATTTGAATGGAAGTATTCCCGAAGCGATGGCCTTGGTGAAAGACCTTCGTGAAAATCATGGAATCTTCTGCTCGATAGTGGTGTATCCGGTAATCCCCAAAGGATTGATCCTTTTGCGTTTGATTCCGACGGCCACCCATACCATGGAAGATATCGCCGAAACATTGGATGCCTTTTCATCCATCCGTGAGCGTTTGGAAAATGGGACTTATAAGCGATTGTCCGCAGCGGTTTCTGCAGCGATGGGAGAATAATTATCCAAAAAAGCATACAAAAGAAAACCGTACAAGTTCATCAACTGTACGGTTTTTTATTGTCACAAATCTCGTCGAACCAAAACAGCCAATTTCTTAGGGGCCACTTCGCAGTACGCGCAGGTCAAAGCATCTTTTAATATATCTTTTTCCAAGGTTCCCAATTCCACAATCGTCCATCCTTGTTTTCCCCATTTATTTGGTACGGGATAAATTTTTCCTGGACTCATTTTGGTGAAAACATCTTGATTCACTTCTGATATCTTCAGTGTGGCAATATGTTTACTGGAATCATACGTAGCAAAAATTTTATTCTTGATCCGAAAGGAAGTCTTTTCAAAATGTGGTGCCTCCTGAACTTCAGGAAAGGAAAAAACAATCGATTTGAATTCTTCAAAAGTCATGTTACAAGATAGTCAAATGGAGTATTGCCTTTTATAGAGTATCTATTTTCCCTTTATTCCATTGTTACTTTGATCCAATCCTTAATGATATTCCTTAATTCAGAGGCACTGTTTTCAATTTCCGTTTGGTTTTTGAAAGATGCCACGGCCCTGTCATTTTCCTTCCAAACAAGCAGTTTTGAATTTGTTGCCAATAATCTTTCTTTGGGTTGCTCCAATTTTTTCACCCCACGATGAAAAATCAATTGGATTTGTTTTGGGGGTTGGATTTTCATGGTGATTCGATCGGCATCTCCTATGCAGTAATTCGGGCCGTTCCATTTCACATTTTCAGTAAGCGTTGGTTCGGCGTTCAAAATCAATTTTCTTAACTGTTCGATTTCGGCGCGTAACGGATGGTTGAGTCCATCCAGAAATTCTGTAACTTCTTGGTTCATATGGGTGGCGTTTGTTTAAATTTTCTTCTGGATTTGCCAATAATGACCAAAGGGGTCCCTGAACATGCCTTGTCGATATCCATAGTCATGATCGGTAGTGGGATTAATTAAGGTAGCACCTGCCGAAATAGCCTTTTCCATCACATGCCGCACATCGGGAACGAATAAACCGATTATCGTGGTGACACCCTTCGCACTTTTAGGTTCAAGGGAATCTATGCCTCGCATGGTTTCATGTATATGGAAAATAGCCCCGTCAAAATCCAATTCGGCTACGTGGATACTGCCATCATCATTTCGGAAACAAAAATGTTCAACCGCTCCCCATCTGGTATAAAAATCGATTTCGAATGTCCCATTGGGAATATGCAGTTCGGGAGCGAAGTGGGTCAATCTTTCATTCAGCATAAATTTAGAAAAGATTGAAGGTTAAAAAGTACTTGTATCCGCCTTGGTTGATCATAATCCAGGCAGCTAATTTATCCGTCTCAGGCTCAAATAATAATGTACCTAAAGGGTTTTCGGGTTCATCCTTTCTGTAATAAGCAAAAACGTTGGAATCTTTCGTATACATTTTTTTACCATCGATACTTTTTTTGGCCACTTTTTCTTCAAATGGCTCATAGATTTTATGATCTTTATAAAATCTAATGGGTTTTGCATCCAAATTTTCCAATCCAATGCTGTCCAAGGTTTTTCTGAAATACTGGAAGAGGTCATCAAAGGCTGCTAATCGCTTTATCTTTCTTTGTTGGACCGTATCGCTCAGGACATTGTCAAAATAGATATATTTCTGGAACAGCGTGTCTTTGGAAATTTCGGTTTCCTTCTTTTTATGGACATAATGGACCAACTCGGTAAGCTTTGTATATTGGGCCTTTTCACTTTCACTCCATTTTTCGGAATTTAGTTTTTGCCCAGAGCAGATGTAGGGTGCCAATAAAAGAAACCCGATTACTATTTTGCCTATTTGGGTTCTCATATAACGCATCGCTTCTAAGTTTATGGACTTACTAAAATTCAGAAAAAACTGCCATAAAACCAATAATAAACAGGTCAAATCAAATGAAGGTGCTTTCAGAATGCTCTATTTCAGAAAGGCTGATGTTTTTGGAGGGAAGGTTTTTAATTTTCCATCTTAAAAATCAAACTATCCAATTCCCAATATTTTTCCTTCATCAAGCTTAGGGCAAAGGCGCAGCCAGCGGCACTGAACACGGAATAATCAAAAGCACCCTTGATTCCTGTTGAAAAGGTCATGGATATTGCGAACAATAGCAGCAAAATACCACTCAATTTAGCAAACAATTCCGTTTTAAATCCAATCAATAAGAAAATTGCAAAAACTATCTCGGCCGCTGTAGCCAAAATTCCTAGGGTCGGTTTGAACGATTGTGGCATCCATGGATTGATCAATCCGGTATAGGCAAGGAAATTTTCCCAATTGCCCCAAACGGATATTTCCGGGCTCCAAATTCCAAAGCGATCTGCGACGGCTGATAGAAAACTGCCAGCCAAAGCCAGGCGCAAAAAGAGTTTTACATACTTATTCTTCATGTTCGTTTGCTGTTATAATCTTGTATTCAACTTATTCCGCAGCATCCTTGGGATTTGGAATGACTGGATTTTGATAAATGGGACCAAGGTCTTCGTCCTTTTTATGCGATACGTTGAGTGTATGTGTCAATTGCAACCAAAAAGCATTGGTATGGATGTATTGCCCGGCAGTGGAGGTGTTAAAAAATTGATTGTTCCATGCCAAGGCCACGGACATCCATTTGTTGAACTGCACGGTGGGGGAGACCACAAACCGATTCTTGTCGAAAACATTATACACAATTTCCTTTCCGGCATTGATCATGATCTCATCACTGATGCCCAAACTCAATTTAAAATCGGGGTTTTCCTTGGAAAGTGCTGTAATGGGGATACGCGTCGAGAGTGCATACCGAAATCGAACCGCAAAGGTGTTTTCCGATTGGATTTCTCCATCTATAACAGGATTGTGAAAGCGTTGTTCAAATCGGAACCGATGGCTCACTCCAAATTTTTTGGCCGGATTCGCCCTGACCAACAATTCTTCATAGGGCCTGAATTCCGCAAGATAGGTGGCACCCTCACGTTTTAGTTCCGCATAGGTAAAACCGGAACTTAACCGAATCGTACTATTTAAATTATAACCGGCACCAATCCTGCCAAAAAATAGAGTATATTTTTCAAAACTATCCCGCCATCTGGTTCCCGTATTACCAAAAAGATTCCATTTTTCACTCGTGATGATATTCAGATTGTATTGGAGCCATTGTTCCCCTCGGTGGATGATTTCTTTTTCTTGGGCATTATCTTGGTTAGGCCACAAGAGTGTCAACAGGAGTAGCCCTATAATGGGCCACTTAATCTTCATGGAAACTAGTATTTTGGTTTGTCGGAGGTTGTGAGGTTGGCATTTGGTTGGTTATTTATGGTTATAAGTCTTTTCGATAGGTACGACGCCTTTTGTGGGTTATGGGATCAAAATGCTTCCACATTTGTCTAATGGCCACATTCTCCTCCAACTCAGGCGTACGAATGCAATTGACCACTCCTTTTTTCTTGAAGGTATGATGAAACTCGTTGAAAATGATGGAAGTGACCCCCTTGTTTTGATAGGATGGATGAATACCGATCAAATAAAAAATAACATCCTTACTGTTCTTTTTTGCACTCAACAGATGAAAGATTCCTGTTGGGAACAATTTTCCATTGGCTTTTTGCAAGGCCTTGGAAAAAGATGGCATAACTATCGCGAAAGCCACCAAATTATCTTCGGAATCCACCACAAATTTGATGTATTCCGGATTGATGAAACTGATATACTTCTTTTTGAAATATTCTTTTTGGATGTCCGTTATCCGAACAAACGATGAAAGCTTGGCATAGGATTCGTTGAACAGGTCGAACATTTTATCCACCCACGGCATGATTTCAGAACTTTTCTGAAAGTTCATTTCCTTGAGGCCATAGCGCTGCTTGATCAACACATTGGCTTTCTCAAAAAGCTTGGGGTCCGCATTGGCCGCCAAAAACTTGTTCTCCAAATATTCCTTTTCCTTTACAAAACCGTGGTGTTCGTAATGCGATTGGTAATACGGATGATTGTACCAGGTAATCATGGTGCCGATATGGTCAAATCCTTCAATGAGTACGCCTACTTTGTCCAGGTTCGAAAAGCCAACGGGACCTTCCATGTACTCCAGTTGATGCTGCAATCCAATTTCCCTGACCTTGTCCAAAAGAGCTTTGGAAACTTCAAGGTCATCCTCAAAATCGAACCAGCCAAACCTCATTTTTTTCAGACCTTGGTCCTCCACCTCCAACCAATTGATGATGGCGGCAATCCTTCCGACTACTTTGTTCTCTTTGTAAGCCAAAAAGAAGGTTGCTTCCGCATTTTGGAAAACGGGATTTTTCTCAGGGTCAAAGGACTCCATCTCGTCATTGATGATGGGAGGCACCCAATAAGGTGAACCTTTGTAAAGGGAAAAGGGGAATTTTACGAAGGTTTTTAAATCTGATTTGGATTGAACCTGCTTTACGGTAACCATAGATCCTATTTAGAACCTCAATATTAGGAATATTACCTTCAGCAGAAAAATGATGGACACAAAACTTAGAAATCTATGTCATCTTTGTTCTTTTTCTTCTTCTTTTTTGAGTTTTTCTTATTCGCGTTCTTCTTTATTGTGCCATTTTGACCAGCTTTTTGATCATCTATGGGAATGAGTTGGTCTTTATGGAAATCCAAACGGTAAGAAAAGCCCAAAACCACAAATACACGAGAAGGGGAGTCATTAAACCCAGAACCCATGTGAATGTCTGCCTGAAAATTGGAGCTGATCAAACGGGCCACACCGGTACGCAGAATAACATCGGAGTAGCGGTCGCTGGAAATCCCCTGTCCTTCAAAGAAAACGCTCCAGCGGGGATCCCGAAAAGCGTGGCTAAGCGATAAGGCCACACGCCATTCCGGGAAATCGGTCCCGATTCGGTCATAGGCAATATTGGAAATCAACACAAACCTTGGGGACAATCTACTTTGCGTATTAATGGCCCCTCTGTAGGAAAGGCTTGGGTCACCTGGATAAAATGGGTTATCGTTGAATAAAAAGTTTGCCCCGGCATACACCGATACGGCCGGAATCAAATTCTTCCACTGAAAAACATTATTGGCCCGCCAGCTATACAAATTGGGTTTGTTACGCTCAGGATTTTTGTAGGGGTCATAGACCAGATATTTCAAGCCTAAGCGGTTTCTGGAGAAATTGGTCAGTTTGCCTTCAATGTTGTAATCGGGATAGGTGATGTTTTGTTTGATGAAGGATCCTTCGAGATTGATTTCCAGTTCCTCAAAAAGCAATCCGTAGCGTAGCGCAAAATCGGTTCCGAAAATGTTCGAATCGGAATTCAAGTCTGCATTGTCCTGCTGCTCGTACAGCAATCCAACCTCCACTTGGGCCACGTTTTTTCCTACGGCGTAGGCACTTACGGCCCTTCCGGGTCTGTTGGAATTGATGACGTCTGTATACTGCGCACACAACAGGGCAGGGAACAGAACCAATGCAAAAAGGCACTTTTTAAGCATGGAGAGATCCATATAACTGGTTTTTAATACTATTTTAAGATACGTTTGACCGTTTTCCGTTACTAACAGTGTAATTTTGATACAATAACTGAGGTTATATGGTTTTACTACAAACGATTTTAATTGTCATATTAGTATACTACGCCCTGAAATTGCTCTGGACGTGGTTGGCCCCTAGATTGCTCAATTATGCGGTGAAGAAGACCAGTGAGCGGTTTGGCCAACAATTTGGCGATAATCAAGGATACGGGAGAACACAGGAAAGAGAAGGGGAGACTTCCATATTTCAAAAGCCTCCTAGAAAGTCCAATCCTTCAAAAAAAGTTGGAGAATACATAGATTTTGAAGAAATTGACTAATATTTGTCTTTTCAAAACCTATCCATGAATCTTTCTCCAAAGGCCCTAATCACCCATTTTTGTGTAATCGGACTGCTGATTCTTGTGTCATTGGTCTATTTTTATCCAGTGCTACAGGGCAAGGCCATTTTTCAATCGGATATTGCCTGGTACAAGGGCATGTCCAAGGAAAGAGACGATTACAAAGCGGCCACCGGAGAAGAGTCGTATTGGACCAATAGCGCTTTTGGTGGGATGCCCACGTATCAGTTGGGGGCCAATTACCCCAATGATTATGTCAAGAAATTGGACCATCTGATTCGATTTTTACCCAGGCCAGCAGATTATCTTTTTCTATACTTACTGAGTTTTTACATTTTATTACTCTGCTTAAAAGTAGATTTTAGGCTGGCGGCCCTGGGGGCTCTTGCCTTTGGATTTTCTACCTATTTGATTATCATCTTGGGCGTTGGGCATAATGCGAAGGCCCATGCTTTGGGATATATCCCCATGGTTTTTGGTGGGATTGTTTTGGTTTTTAGAAAGAAATATATCCTCGGCTTTATTTTGACGGCTTTGGCCATGGCGTTGGAAATCAGTGCCAACCATTACCAAATGACCTATTATTTTATGTTGTTGGTCTTGGTGATGGGATTGGTGTATTTGGTTTACGCAATTAAGGAAAAGGAACTGAAACACTTTTTTGTCTCGGTGGGAATCTTGGTATTGGCCGTGGTGCTCTCCATTGCGACGAACGCCACCAGTTTGATGGCCACCAAGGAGTATGCCGATTGGAGTACCCGAGGGAAATCGGAGCTCACCATAAACCCAGATGGAAGCCCTAAAGAAGTAACCAATGGACTGGACAAGGAGTATATTACTCAATACAGCTATGGCATTGCCGAATCGTTGGATTTGTTTTCACCCAGGCTTTTTGGAGGATCGGGAGGAGAGGATTTGGGCAAGGATTCCAAGGCATACGAATACCTGACCAATCAAGGACTACCACCTAGTAAAGCGTTGGAATTTTCCAGTAGTTTGCCTTTGTACTGGGGTGATCAACCCATTGTGGCGGGTCCGGCCTATGTTGGGGCCATTATTTTCTTTTTGTTCGTACTGGGTGTTATTTTGGTGAAAGGGAAGAAGAAATGGTGGTTGTTGATAGGGGCCATCTTGTCCCTGGTTTTATCCTGGGGTAGGAACTTTTCAGTGCTCACTGATTTTATGATCGATTACTTTCCATTATACAACAAATTCAGGGCAGTTTCTTCCATTCAAGTGGTATTGGAACTTTGTCTCCCTGTATTGGGAATATTAGGTTTGTGGGAGCTTTTCAAAGCTTCCGTGGATAAAAAGGAAAAACTCAATGCCTTAAAATGGAGCTTTTTCATCACCTTGGGATTGGGAGTTTTTATATTTCTGATCAAAGGTTTTTTCAGTTTTGAAGGCTTGCGAGACGAAATGTACCGTGGGTATTTCGGGGATGATGTCATGACCATGATCAAGCGTGATCGCGAAGCTGTTTACGTAAACGATACCATACGTTCTTTGATTTATGTGGTTTTGGCCGCTGCAGCCCTATGGTTTTTCATCAAAGAAAAAATGGGAAAGAATCTATTGGTCTTGGCATTGGGTGCTTTGATTCTGTTCGATTTGGTAGGCGTGGATCTTCGTTATGTGAACGAGGACGATTTTGTGCGACAAAGAGAAGTGAACGAGCCCTTTCAGGCGAGTAAAATTGACCAGTTGATTCAACAGGACGATTCCATTTTTAGGGTTTTTGACCCGGAAGAAGGAGTCAATGGTTCCAGAACATCCTATTTCCATAAGTCGATAGGGGGGTACCATGCCGCTAAACCCCGTGCCCTGCAAGATCTGTTCGAGTATCACTTGTACCAGAACAACCTGCAGGTGTTGAACATGCTTAACGTAAAGTACATCATCCAAAAAGATGATGATGGCAGCAGTTTCCCGGCCATCAATCCAGATGCCAATGGCAATGCATGGTTTGTTGATCAATTGTTGCCCGTTTCCTCTGCTGATGAGGAGATTATGAAACTAAAGGATTTCAATTCCAAAAAACAGGCCGTCATCAATACCAAAACCTATCCGACCCAAACCAAGCTCCGATTTGAGGTGGATTCATTGGCAACTATCGGTTTGGTGGAGTACCGTCCTGACTATCTTAAATACAAATCCTCAAATGCCAACGATGGATTCGCGGTCTTTTCCGAGATGTACTACCCATCTGGTTGGGATGCCTATATCGATGGTAAACTAGAACCTCATTTTAAAGTGGATTATGCCCTTCGTGGTTTGAAGGTCCCTGCAGGCACTCACGAAATCGAATTCAAATTTGAGCCCCAAGTCATTGAAAAAGGTGGCCAAATTGCCCTTGCAGCCAACATCTTATTGGGATTGATCGTTGTTGGAGGAGCAGGGTATTCGTTATTTGGTAGAAAATCCGAGGATTCGTAATGCAAAGGATTTTGGTCATAGCATACTATTGGCCTCCTGCCGGGGGACCAGGGGTACAGCGATGGCTGAAGTTTGTAAAATACTTGCCTGAATTTGGATACGAGCCCCTGATTTATGTTCCTGAAAATCCAAGTTATCCCATCACGGACCGTAATTTGGAAAAGGAGATTCCCACAACTGTTCAAATCCTGAAACAACCGATTAAAGAGCCCTATGGCTGGGCAGCTTTGTTATCCAAAAAGAAAACCAAGACCATTAGTTCGGGAATCATTCAAGATAAAAATCCTTCTTTAGCCGAAAGGATACTTTTGTGGATACGCGGAAATTTTTTTATTCCGGATGCCCGAAAAGGTTGGGTAAAACCCTCAATCCATTTTTTGGCCAAGGTCATTGCTGATGAGGGCATTCAGACCATTGTTACCACTGGTCCTCCACACAGTTTACATTTGATCGGACTGGGTCTGAAAAGAAAATATGATATCCATTGGATTGCTGATTTTAGAGATCCTTGGACTTCTATCGGGTATCACAAAAAATTACGTTTAATGTCATGGGCGGCAAAAAAACACGAATCCCTTGAAAAGGAAGTATTGGTTTCTGCCGATAAAATAATTGTAACTAGCCAGACCACACGGAGGGAGTTTGAAGCCATCACCCCAAAACCCATAAAGGTGATCACCAACGGGTTTGATGAGCATCTTGCCCCAAAGGAATTGGATCAGGATTTTACCATTTCACACTTAGGCTCGTTATTGACAGGTAGGAATCCCTTGGGACTTTGGCAGGCTATAAAGGAGCTTATTGCTGAAAATGAAACTTTCCAAAAAGCATTGAAGATCAAATTGGCTGGTGTCATCAGCGAGGAAGTCCAGAAAAGTTTACAATCTTTCGGTTTGGATACTTTTGTGCAACAATTGGGATATTTACCTCATGACCAAGTGACTGAAATTATGCAATCTTCCCAAGTTTTGCTGTTATTGGAAATTGATTCCGAAGAGACCAAGGGCATCATTCCTGGTAAATTGTTCGAATACCTGAATGCAAAACGGCCCATTTTAGCCATTGGTCCAAAGGATTGGGAGGCAGGGAGCATGGTCAAAGAATTAGAGGCTGGCAAGTTCCTTCAACATTCCGATGTGTCATCGCTAAAAAATGTACTTTTGGATTGGTTCAACCAATACCAAGAAGGAAAATTGGAGTGTCACTCCGTGGGAATTGAACAATATCACAGGAGGGCACTTACAGAATCCTTGGCAAAATTCATCTAATGGGCGTTGTTCTCAAACAATCAATACAAAATGTGGTGGTGACGTACATGGGCTTCATTTTTGGGGCCGTGAACACACTTTTCCTTTACACCAAAATCTTACCGGCTGAATACTATGGTCTTGTGACCTTTATTTTGGCGTCCGGCGCCATTCTCATGCCTTTGATGGCCTTTGGGGTACAAAACACCTTGGTGAAATATTATAGTTTTTATTCGGATGATGAAAAGGATGGGTTCCTTACCCTAATGGTACTTGTTCCGCTGCTTGGAATCATCCCCGTGGCATTGATTGGGCTTTTTTGGTATAATCCTCTAGGAGATTGGGTTTCCCAGGTCAATCCCATAGTAAAACACTATTTGTGGTATGTATTTTTTGTCGGGTTCGCCACGGCCTATTTTGAAGTGTTCAATGCTTGGTGCAAGGTGCATATGAAATCGGTCTTTGGCAATTTCATGAAAGAGGTGTTTGCCAGGGTGGGGGTTTCCATACTGTTACTCCTTTATTATTTTGAGGTGATTTCCCTTGATTTGTTTTTCAAGTGCTTGGTTGGTCTTTATTTGTTGCGGACCATCATTATCAAGATTTATGCATTTTACCTTCGATTTCCTAAGTTGAACTTTCATTTCCCAGCAGGGACCAGGGAAATTCTTTCCTATTCGTTTTTGATCATTTTAGGAGGCTCGGCCGCTCTCATCCTATTGGAAATAGACAAAGTGATGCTCAACCAGTTCGTCAACATAGAAAATGTAGCCTATTACGGGGTTGCCGTTTACATTGCCACAGTGATCATTGTGCCTTCCAGGGCCATGCACCAAATTACCTACCCCTTGACGGCTGAGCTGTTGAATCTGGGGGATTCTGAAGGGTTGAAGAAATTGTACCAAAGAAGCTCACTGACCCTTTTTATTGCTTCCGGGATTTTGTTCGTGTTGATCATATTGAACTTGAATGACCTATACTTATTAATCCCTGAAAACTATCGAAGTGGTTTTACCATTGTTTTCTTGATCGGATTGGCCAAGGTGCTGGACTCTATTTTGGGCAACAACAATTCCATCCTTTTCAACTCCCAATACTATAAATCGGTATTGGTATTTGGGGTAGGGTTGGCCATTCTTACCATTGTGCTCAACTATTGGCTCATTCCTAAAATGGGGATGGAAGGTGCGGCATTGGCCAGTTTTGTTTCCATTTTAATATTTAATATGGTCAAATTGGTTTTTGTGAAAATGAAATTCGACATATTGCCATTTACCCAAGCTACACTTAAGGTGTTGGCCACATTGGTATTGCTTTCCGTACTGTTCAATCTGTTCCAGTTTCCGTTCCACCCCATCATCAACATATTGTTGAAATCTTCTTTGATCATGGTGATGTACGTGGGCATCCTATACCGCTTTGACATTTCGGAAGATGTAACGGGCATTCTATCCAAATGGTTGAAAAAAAATACCCCGTAGCGGATAAATCCAACTACGGGGCAAACAACTAACCAACCTAAAAACTCTCTTTTATTCGTTGTGTCTGGAACTTCTTGTTGTAGAAGCTCTAGAGCTACTTTTCTTTGCCACGGTATTGGAGCTACGGTTTCCGTTACCATTGGAACTCCTTGCAACCGTTCTTTTGGATTCGTTGCCCCTGCTCACTGTGGCCCTACTATTATTGCCTCTGGTTTCAGGCTTTTTGTAGGTACTTTTAGTGGTGTGGGTCACTGTTCTACTATCTGGAGTTGTTTTTACCGTCCTTTGGGTAACACTCCTACTGTTAGGCGTACGGGTAACACTTTTCTGTGAAATTTCCCTGCTGCTTCTAGCATTATTGTCAGCTCTTCTGTAATCGCTATTCTTTACAGTTCTAGAAGTTGAGGCCTGTCTTTTCACCGTATTGTTGGAACGGGTCACAGCATTGCCTTTTCTATAGGAATTCTGCTCCACATATTTGTTGCTTCTACCATAATCTCCACTTCTTCGAATACTTTTATTATCACGTACGGTTACCCTTTTATCATTTCTATAGATGTTGTCCCTTCTATAGTGATTGTCATTGCGATACACTTTACCTACATGAGCATAGGCTCTTCTGGTGTTGTATCTGTAAGGGGCATAGTAGGTGTATCTTACTGGGCTATAGTACCTTCTGTAAGGAGAGGTATATACGTTACAGAATCCGATGGCAGGTCTTGCAAAATACCTGTGGAAGGGTCTGTACACATAGTATCTGTTGTATACGTTGATATATCCGGTATAGTGGCTGAATACACCGCCATTGTAGTACACATGAAGACCGCCGATTCTACGGACTCTACCATTATTGTACCAGATGTCCACACTACCGATTTGAGAAACACGTCCGTAATAATCGTAGAAGACAGGAATGTTTTCTACTTGGATCACGGCACCGTAATCGTCATACTGTACATAAGGATTATAATCGTAACCGGAGTTGAAGGTAATCCCAACATTCCCTATCTGGGCACCTATGCCAACATTCACGCGACTATCCATATAGAAGTCGAACTCACCATCAGGATACACTGAAAAAGTAACCCCGTCTTCCACAAAGATGAAGGAGTTTCCATATCCACGGATGGTACTGGTGCTAACTGTATTTTCTATGGTTGCGGCCTGGATGTTCGGTAACCCAAGAGCAACTGCGGCTATTAAGAGTACTAACTTTTTCATACTACAAGGTTTTATGTTCTAGATGCAACTATTTGCATCCACCCTTATAGTATCAATCAGCGTGCCAAAAATTATAAACTATTGATAACCAATTAATTGACTCTTTATATTTTGTCCTTAAGATATTTGGCCGTAAACGATTCCTTATGCTGAAGTAACTCTTCCGGGGTGCCTTCTGCCATCAATTGACCTCCTAATTCGCCACCCTCTGGACCAAGGTCGATGATGTAATCCGCACATTTGATGAGTTCAATATTATGTTCGATCACGATGATGGAATGCCCTTTGTCAATAAGTTCATCGAACGATTTGAGCAGTTTTTTAATATCGTGAAAATGCAATCCCGTAGTGGGTTCATCAAAGATGAACAAAGCCTTTTCTTTGGTATGGCCTTTTACCAGGAACGAAGCAAGCTTTATTCGCTGTGCCTCACCACCGGACAGGGTAGAGGAGGATTGTCCCAACGTAACATATCCCAGTCCCACATCTTGTAGGGGCTGTAGTTTGGCCACAATCTTACCCTGTTTGTGTATTTTGAAGTGCTCTATGGCATCATCAATGGTCAGGTTCAGGATGTCGTCAATGTTCTTGCCTTCAAACTGGACTTCAAGGATATCCTTCTTAAACCGTTTGCCGTTGCAGACATCACATTCCAAATGCACATCGGCCATAAATTGCATTTCCACAGTAATTTCACCTTCGCCCTTACATTTTTCACATCGACCACCATCGACATTAAATGAAAAATGTTTGGCCTGATATCCACGCAGTTTGCTCAATTTTTGGGATGCAAACAAGCTTCGGATGTCGTCATAGGCTTTGATATAGGTAACCGGATTGGAACGGGATGAACGACCAATAGGATTCTGGTCCACAAATTCAACGTGTTTGATATGGGCATATTTCCCTTCCATACTGGTGAACTGACCCGCCTTTTCCCCATATCCACCAATTTCCTTTAAAATGGAGGGATACAATATTTTTTTGACCAAGGTACTCTTGCCGCTTCCCGAAACCCCCGTGACCACGGTGAGCATGTTCAATGGAAAAGTGACATCTATATTCTTGAGATTGTTCTCCCTTGCTCCCTTTATTTGGATGTAGTGTTTGGAATTTCTACGCTCTTTTGGTATACTGATTTCCATGGTACCGTTGAGATAGGATGCAGTCAGGGAATCAGACTTTAAGATGGCTTCCATATTACCGGTAGCCACTACACGACCGCCCAGGGTACCGGCTTCGGGACCAATGTCGATGATTTCATCGGCCGCTTTCATGATGTCCTCGTCATGTTCCACCACAATAACGGTATTGCCAAGATTGCGGAGCGATTTTAATACTTCAATCAAATTCTCCGTATCCTTAGGATGCAGACCAATACTGGGTTCATCCAAAATATACATGGAACCTACCAGGCTACTTCCCAAGCTTGTGGCCAGATTGATGCGCTGACTTTCCCCACCAGATAGCGTGTTGGATTTTCTATTTAGGGTGAGATAGCTGAGTCCTACTTTGTCCAAAAAGTCCAGACGCGTGGTGATTTCCTTCAAAAGTCTGTTGGCAATAGCCGAATCATGTTCGGAAAGTTGTAATTCCTCAAAGAAGGGTATCAATCTACGGATGGGCAGCTCTATTAATTCAGATATGGATTTACCCCCTACTTTTACATAATTGGCCTCCACCCGAAGTCTCTTGCCCTTACAAACGGTACATTTGGTTTTTCCACGGTATCGGGACAACATCACCCGGTTCTGAATTTTATAGCTTTTTTCTTCCAACTGTTCAAAGAACTTATGGATTCCGATAAAATGCTCATTGCCCTCCCAAACCAATTGTTTTTGTTCTTCGGAAAGTTCAAACCAAGGTTTATGAATGGGAAAATCGAATTTGTAAGCAGCATTGACCAATTGGTCACGGTACCAACCCATACTTTCACCACGCCATGGGAATACGGCATTTTCGTAAACGGATAGGGCGGTGTTGGGAATCACCAAATCCTCATCAATACCGATGACATCCCCGTAGCCTTCACATTTGGGACAGGCACCATATGGATTGTTAAAACTGAACAGGTGCACATTGGGTTCCAGGAATTTAATGCCGTCCAATTCAAACTGGTTGCTGAAAGAACGTATTTCCCCACTTTCCAGATTCTCGATGGTGCACAGTCCCTTTCCTTCAAAAAAGGCATTGTCCACAGCATTGGCCAGACGGTTGAGAAAATCTTCATCCTCCTTTACTATGATACGATCTACCACAAGGTCGAATTCCCTACCAATATCTTTTGGGGCCTGATCTATTCGGATGACCTCTCCATTATATTTGATTCGGGCGTACCCTTGTTTGGAAAACAACTCGAGCGATTTGATGGGATCACGTTCTTCCTTAATGGTGATGGGAGCCAATAAAAGGAGTTTGGTATCCACCTTTATACCTTTAATATAATCCATCACATCACTTACGGAATGTTTTTTTACCTCGTTCCCTGAAATAGGGGAAATGGTTTTCCCGATACGCGCATATAATAGTTTAAGGTAATCGTATATCTCTGTAGTGGTCCCTACAGTGGACCTAGGGTTGGTAGAGTTCACTTTTTGCTCAATGGCAATGGCTGGCGCTATACCTTTAATATAATCCACCTTCGGCTTGTCAAGTTTTCCCAAAAACTGTCGGGCGTAGGAAGAAAGGCTTTCCACATAGCGTCTTTGGCCTTCGGCATAAAGGGTATCGAACGCCAAGCTTGATTTGCCCGAACCGGACAATCCCGTGATGACCACCAACTTGTTTCGGGGTATCACGACGTCTATATCTTTAAGGTTGTGCAGCTTGGCACCTTTTATGATGATATTTTGCTTGGGATCAACGTTTGTAATGGCCGTCATTTGTTAAAATTAGGGTTTCAAAGATACGACACCCCACTGTTAATACGTATATTGCATGAGTTAACATCTAAAATTTAGCATCTCACAACATAGTTTTTTAGGTCGCCTACCTATTTCTCTATATTTGAAGTGTAATTAAAATACTGATAGGCCTATACAGAAATAATTACTTTTTTAAGATTAAAAACTAAATACCTGAAGTCTTTCTTGGAAAGGAAGGACCATGATTTTAACCAAAAAAGTAATTTGTATGGAACTACAGATTAATGACTCGATTTTAGTAAAAAACTATATCTCCGGAGACGAAAAAGCTCTTGAGATTCTCATCAACCGACACAACCAAAGGATTTCCAGTTTTATTTATTCCAAAGTTTTGGACAGGGATGTGGCAGAGGACATCTTCCAAGATACCTTTATTAAAGTAATCAAAACCTTAAAAAGAGGTAACTATAGTGAAGAAGGCAAATTTTTGCCCTGGGTCATGCGGATCGCACATAACCTGATCATTGACCACTTTAGGAAAAACAAAAGGATGCCCAAGTTTGAGGGAAGTGATGACTTCAACATCTTCTCCGTAATCAAGGATGAGAAGTTGAACGTAGAAAAACAAATCATTAAAGATCAGATTGAAAGCGATCTTACGCTTTTGATAGATGAATTGCCCGAAGATCAAAGAGAAGTTCTAATCATGCGTATCTACAAGGACATGAGCTTCAAGGAAATCTCTGAAAACACTGGCGTTAGCATCAATACTGCCTTGGGAAGAATGCGATATGCCCTTATCAACCTCAGAAAAATTGTTGACCGTAAGAACATCGTTTTAACGAATTAATAATACAGTACGTCGAAGACTGCAATATTTCCAATCTAGCTGCGTTATCTAATTGAAACATTTATGCTAGAATATGGAAAACATTTACTCTGAAGAACAAAAATCCGTAAAAACGGTAAAGGCTAGCCAGAAGACTATTGATTTCTTGCTTAGCTATTCAAAATCGATTCATGTAGTTGACTACAAAAAACACCAGTTTGAAGTAACTTTAAATTAATCAATGTTCAAACTGACGAAAAGAGCCGCAATTAGCGGCTCTTTTTGTTTTTATCATATTCGTTCAATACCGTTTTTCGGCCAATGGTCTTCGTGATGATGTCCTTTTCCAAGTTCCAGCCCCGAGCCGGTGAATATTCCCGCCCGTACCAAATAATCTGTAAATGAAGTTTGTTCCAAAGTTCTTTGGGAAACAGTCGTTTGGCATCGCGCTCCGTTTGCACCACATTTTTGCCATTGCTAAAACCCCAACGGTACATCAGTCGGTGAATATGGGTATCCACAGGAAAAGCAGGAATTCCAAAAGCCTGAGACACCACTACACTTGCTGTTTTATGGCCCACTCCAGGCAATTCTTCCAACAATTCGATTTCCTGGGGGACTTGGCCATTGTATTTTTCAATCAAAATTTGAGATAGTCCATGAATCCCTTTTGACTTCATGGGGGATAACCCCACCGGTTTGATGATTTCCCTAATTTCCTCAACTGTAAGTTTTACCATGTCATAGGGATTGTCAGCACGTTCAAATAAAAGAGGGGTAATCTGGTTCACTCGAATATCGGTGCTTTGGGCCGACATCAACACAGCGATCAATAGGGTATAGGGGTCTTTATGGTCTAGTGGTATGGGAATCGTTGGATAAATCTTCTCCAAAGTAGAAATGGTGAAGTCAACTTTTTCTTGTTTGGTCATTTTTGTTTAATTTTACACTTATAACATTAAACAATAATTTCAATCCAGAAGCTATGAACATGTTAAAAGTAGGGGATAAAGTACCTGATTTTTCAGCAAACGACCAAGATGGCAACACAATTAATCTGAAGGATTACAGGGGTAAATCCCTAGTGGTTTTCTTTTATCCAAAGGCAGATACCCCTGGCTGCACAGCTGAGGCATGTAACCTTCGGGATAACTATAAAGAATTGAAAGACAAAGGGTTTGAATTGCTTGGCGTAAGTGCCGATTCTGAGAAAAAACAGACCAATTTCAAGAAAAAATACAATTTTCCGTTCCCTTTATTGGCCGATGAAGACCACACGGTCATCAATACTTTTGGAGTATGGGGACCTAAAAAATTTATGGGTCGGGAGTATGACGGCATTCACCGCACCACTTTTGTCATCAATGGAGATGGTGTAGTGGAAAAAGTCATTGACAAGGTGAAAACCAAGGACCACGCCGCTCAATTATTGGAAGACTAAAAAATAAAAAGCGCCATTACGGCGCTTTTTTTATTCCTTTTCTTCCAGAACCTTTCTGGTGAAGAGATGTTTTTGTTTGATAATTTCGGCAATACCTTCTGGTAGTTCGGCCTCCCAGCCTTCTTCATTATTAATGATCTTTTTCAACACATCACGGGAGAAAATATGGAGTACTTCTGGGTCGTAATCGATGATGTCCATCACTTTTCCATTGTACTTGAAGAATTTATAAAGTTCCTTCATCCTAGGATGTACCTTAACATTGTTGCTGGTCAGGATTTGTCCGGTATCGGGATCTTTCATGGGGTAGAGGTATACCTTCAGATCCTTGAAGAACAATTTTCCAAAGGCTTCCAAGATGCCGCCGCTTAGATGACGATAGTATTTTTCATCGAATACATCCACCAAGTTGTTCACACCCATGGTAAGTCCGATCTTGGCCTTGGTGTAGTTATTGAAATATTCCACCAATTTGTAGTATTCCTGAAATTTGGAAATCAATACGGTATGTCCCAAGGCACATAAAAGTTCCGCACGGTCCATAAAATCCTGCTCATCAATTTCCCCGGCCGCTTTTAAGTTAGAAAGGGTAATTTCGAACACCACAATGGTATTTTCATATTCTACCGTTTGTTCCCGAATGAATATGTCGTACGATTTTTTGAACATATCCATATTCACCTTGGTCACAGGCCTAAAACTACCTCGAAGCGCCAAGATGCTCTTTTTATAAAGTACGGCAGCAGGGAGCAGGTTGTTCCCGTCAGGACCAAACATTACGGCATCCGTCATGTCGTTCTTGATCAACTGAAGGCTCATCAATCGGTTGTCCACCTCGGCAAAATTGGGCCCGGTGAAGTTCACCATATCAATTTCCAAAGTGTCCTTATCAATATGATCGTATAGATATTTCAGCAATTTTTTAGGCCTATCGAATTTGAAGAATGCCCCATAGATCAGGTTCACCCCTAAGATACCCAAGGTCTCTTGTTGCAATCGGGCCTCGTTCTGTTTAAATCGGATATGGAGTACGATTTCGTCATATTCCTTTTGTTCCGGATCCAACTGAAAACGGATACCTACCCAACCATGGCCTTTGTATCTTTTGGAAAAATCGATAGTGGCCACCGTATTGGCATAGGTAAAGAACAAATAGTCTGGATTGCTTTCCCTACCGATGCGCTCTTCCACCAAACGCATTTCGTGGTCCAGCATTTTTTTCAATCGGGATTGGGTCACATATCTACCATCCTCCTCAACACCATAAATGGCATCACTGAAGGATTTATCATAGGCACTCATGGCTTTCGCAATGGTTCCCGAAGCTCCACCGGCCCTAAAAAAATGTCTGGCTGTTTCCTGTCCTGCCCCAATTTCGGCAAAAGTTCCGTAAATATCAGGGTTCAAGTTGATCCTTAAGGTTTTGGCCTTTATGGACGGGATATTTTCAAAGGCATTTTCTTTGCTAGGTACAGAAGGCATATCCGGATTTTTATTGAAGAACAAAGTTACACTCTTCATTCAATCTATTAAATAAATAAGTTATAATTTTGGATTTAATGGATGACAGGATGACCATTACTTTTTTAGGAACGGGAACCTCACAGGGAATACCTGTAATTGGAAGCAATCATCCGGTATGTCTCAGTAAGGACCCCAAGGATAAAAGGCTTCGTGTCTCCGTTTTGGTCTCTTGGGACGACTACAATTTTGTAGTGGATTGTGGCCCCGATTTTAGGCAGCAAATGTTGTTGCATCCTATTGAAAAACTGGACGGTATCCTGTTCACTCATGAACATGCCGATCATACTGCTGGTATCGATGACATTCGCCCCTTTTTCTTTCGGCAGGGCGATATTCCGATTTATGCGCACCAACGGGTCATCAATTCCCTAAAAAGACGTTTCGATTATATATTTGCCGATGAAAATCGATATCCTGGTGCCCCGGCCGTAGAGGTTTTTGAAGTAACCAAGGATAAACCGATTCCTTTAGGAGGACTGAACATAATCCCCATTGAAGCCTATCACAACCGGTTACAGGTTTTCGGATATCGCTTTGGGGAATTTGTCTATCTCACCGATATAAAGAAAGTGGAGGAAGAAGAAATCAAAAAAATAAAAGGAGCCAAAGTGCTAGTGGTGAACGCATTGCGTGAAGAACCCCATCATTCCCACTTTAATTTGGAAGAAGCCCTAGAATTTGCCGAGATAGCAGGTGCAGATGAAACTTACTTCACACACATCAGTCATTTATTGGGATTCCATGAAGAAGTGGAAAAACGACTACCACCCAACGTTCACTTAGCATACGATAACCTACAATTGAAAATTTAATTCCATGAAAAGTAGAATTTTTCTGTACCTATTTGTTTTTACAGCCCTTTTGGTACTGTTCCAATACGTGACGGCCAACAACATGCAAAAAGCACTCAATTCCGATGTTTCCAGATTGCAGGAACAAACGGAAAAAATGGAGGATTCCATTAAAACACTCAACCTAAAAGTGTTGGACATGCAATATTTCACCTTGGAGAACAACGATGATGCCTTGGCGTACTATGACCATCTCAATTTGGACAATCCTTCCCGTTACATTGAGGATAAATTGTTGGAAACCAATGAAAGGAAAGGAGATAATCCCTTGATTCCGTATGAGGGTATGGAAAGTGATTTTAAAATCAACAAGATCAAGGTGCTGAACCACAAATGGATCTTGGCCGACTTTTCCGATGGAAAATACTGGGGTGAACTACTCATAAAATATGAGCTTAAAGATGACCTGAGCGTGGATTTCACCATGTTGGACCACCTACTTTATACTAGGAGTAACTAATCCCGTACTTGTCATTCTGAGCAAAGCGAAGAATCTCGAACCATCCTACATGTCATTCTGAGCAAAGCGAAGAATCTTTTAGTATTATGGCTAGTTGAGATTCTTCAAGGACCTTTGACCTTTCAGAATGACAATTGGAACCAGGTTGTTACAAGGACGCATAAGGTAGACTCAGAACCATTTTACATGTCATTCTGAGCATAGCGAAAAATCTAAATCATTTACGCATGTGATTCTTCACTCCGTTCAGAATGACGGTAGGTTGCAACAATTTTCAAATGTGGTTTTCCAACCACTTTTTGAAAGAATAAAAATTTTGTTGGGAAACCCCGTGCCCGATTGGAAATTCTTCAAAAGTGTAGTCAATTCCCAATTGCTTCAACAATTCTGGTGCCCGCTGTGCCCATTCCAATGGGATTACCTGATCTACCTGTCCGTGCGAGGCATAGATATGGAGGTTGCTATGGTCCTTTTCAGTGTAACCATTTGCCAAAATTCTTTCGTTGATGTATCCACTAAGGGCCACTACATTTTTAATCTTTTCCGGATAGGAAAGGGCCACGGCGTAACTTAAAATGGTCCCTTGGCTAAATCCCAAAAGCGTGATGTTTTTTTCATCAAGATTGTAGGCTTTAATGGCCTCATCGATGAAAGCCACAATCTTTTCACGGGACTCTTTGGCTTGTTCATCATCGCTCCATTTTCCGTATTCCGCATCAAAATTAATGGCATACCAAGCATGGCCAAAAGGTTCTAGATCGTAGGGTGCCTTAACGGACAAGACCATCAATTCGCCTGGTAGCTCGGGAGCGAAGGAAAATAAATCCTCCTCATTGCTACCATAACCATGGAATAAAAAAATGGCCGGTTTCTTTTCAGATGTTGATGATGAGGGACGTAGGAGATATTCCAAAGATAGTGGGATGGGGGACATGGTAGATTTTTAGGGGATGAAGGTAAACCATTTTTGAAAATATTCACCCAAAACTGGCAAGGGCTTCATCTGATCGTTCAGCACCTGCAAAAATCCAAAAATCCAAAGTACAAAATAGAAAATATAGATGGGCAATGCCAGATAAACTATTCCTGAATAGGTCAACAGAATGGCCAAAGCATGAAACAGCACGTGTATGCCAAATGCCTGTCTAGTGTGGAACCTAGCAAAAGCATTCTTGGGTTCCATATTCATAGTGATAGCGATCAAACAGCCCACAATGGTAATGTACGCTACTATGGCCGTGGTTTTTCCGGGATTGGTTTCGCTCATTTTATGGTGATTTGGTCGTTATTGATGACACCTATGGCTTTTCCCTTTAGGGAAGAACCCAAAAACATACTGTTCTTGGAGGTAGAAAGTACATCTTCCAATCCAAAAGTATAATCCTCATCAGGATTAAAAAGGGTAAGGCAGGCCTTGGCTCCTTCTTTTAAAACAGGTTCTTCCAATCCAAAACGGGAACGTCCCTTAGTCAGGATGTCAACGGTTTCGTCCAGACCGAAAATGGTATTCAAACAGCCAAATGTAGATTCCAATCCAATGGAACCGTCCATGGCATTGTCAAACTCCACACGCTTATGCTCAATATCTACAGGAATATGGTCAGAGGTCACAAAATCGATGGTCCCATCACTTACTCCTTTGATCAAGGACTTGCAATCCGATTTTTCCCGAAGGGGAGGTGACACTTTGTAATGCGTATCAAATCCTTGCAGGGATTCATCCGAAAGAAAAAGATTATGGACGGCCACACTGCAGCTTACATCCAACCCCTTCTTTTTGGCATTGGCAATCAGTTTTACCGATCCTGCTGTGGAAATCGTGGGGATGTGCAATTTACCCCCAGTGTATTCCAAAACGAATAAATCCCGGGCTACTTGCAGTTCTTCCGCCAAAGCAGGAATTCCTTTCATCCCCAGGATGGTCGAAATTTTTCCTTCGTGGGCCACACCGGTCCCTTTAATGTTGCCGTCTTGGGGAAAGGAAAAAATCAATCCACCAAAATTTTGAGCATATAGTAGGGCTATTTTTAAAAGGTTAGGATTGGCCACTTGCTTCTTGAAGTCGTAAAAGGCCACGGCCCCTGCATTTTTCATGTCGAAAAGTTCCGCAAGGTCCGTCCCATCCGAATTTTTGGTCAAGGTTCCCATGGGATGAATTATCGTCGCCTTGTTCAGTCCCCTTTCCTTTAGGAACACCACATCGGAGCTTGTATCAGGCACTGGATGGGTACTGGGGTACAAAAGAATATCCGTAAAACCGCTTTTTCCTGCGACTATCAATCCGTTTGAAATGGTTTCACGCTCTTCATAACCAGGCTCCCCAAAACTCACACCTGAATCAAACCAACCCAGGGAAACATGAAGGTTCTTATGGTCCATCACCTTGGCATTGGCTGGGCCTTCCACAGAGGTTCCAATTTTTTCAATGATCCCGTTTTTAATCAGGATGTCCCGCTTTTTCAGGTGAAGTTCCTTGTTATCAGGGCATACAATTTTTGCAGACTTCAGCAGAATGTTCATGTAACGAATTTTTGAATGATAACCTCGGTGAGTGCCAAAAGCAACGCTAAAATAACAAACCATTTCCAATAAGCCGTAATGTTATTGTCCTGTTCCAATTGCCGGAACACGGACATCACGGAGTCTTGTATATTGGTTTGGGAAAAACTTTCCAAATCCATATAGCTGAGTTGGCTTTCAGCCCTTGGATAATTGAAACTGATATTTTGCAGGGCATTCCCATTTTCTGAAATGGTATAAATGCCGTCTTCAGTTGGATTTTGGTCAAAAGAAAGCCTTACCCGGTTGGGAAACGTTTGCTGAAGCGGAATAAATTCATACCCTTCCTTCGCAACCGATAAAATATCATCACTTCCCAAACGGGTCGCCACATCAATGGTACTCGGAACTCCTAAGGTGTGATAAAGTTCAGAGGCCTTCAAGCTCGAAATTGCCATATTGTAAAAGGTGGGCACGATCAATGGGGAATTCTTAAAATTGGAATTTTCCAGTTCTAGAGGCGTTGAAAAAATGTAAAGTCCATCCGTCCCCGATAAAAATGCATCACCCCCTTCCAAAGCCAGTATGTTAGGCAAATTGGTCTGGACTTTAAAATATTCCTTTACCGAAGGATATTGAAAATTAGTTACTTGCTTTTCGAAAACATTCCTGTAAAGCGGATGGTCAAAAGCAATGGTGGTCAATTTAGTATTTGTTGATACTTTTTCAGTAAAACGAATGTTGGAAAGGCTGGATAAAAAGGAATTGTAAGAAGCCAAATCACTACTGATGGAAGGAATTACGATTAAAGTCCCACCATTATCTCTAAAGGTGCGCAGAACATTTTGAAGGCTATTGGGAATGGCTTTCAAATCATCCAGGATTACGACATTTTGATCATCAAGCTTACTATAATCCAATTGATTAAGCCTGAAACTTTGAAGGGCAAATTCGTCCTCCGTAAAAAGTCGACTCAAGTAATCGTTATCGGATTCACTGATAGCCAACACCTTGATTTTTTCAGTTTCATTGATGTTGAAATAAAAGGTATTATCATAGGCCAATCCATTGTCAACAAGGGTTAACCGACCATTGATTTTTTCATTCCCCGGTATGGAAAATTCTACCTTGGCCTTTGCATTTTCACCAAATTTTGCAGCCGTTTTGGCAATCAGATTTTCATCGTTGTACAAGGAAAGGGGAAGGGCTTCCTCTGGGTTACCTCCCGATAAAAGCACCGTAAGCTTTGCTTGGTCCGAAAATCTATCCGAAAGAAAAACGGAATCCATGGATACATTTCGCACTTCCCTAGGTCTTAAGGAAACAAAATAGGGGCGTAGTGCACTATCCAATGGTTGGGTTCCAGTAGCCATCCTATCTTGAAAATCAGAAATGACCATCAAGTTTTTAATGGAGTTTCCCGATTTTGAAAACAAGGTATTTGCCTTCAACTCAATTTCTTCAAGGTTCAATTGTTTATAGGTATAGGGCAAGGATAAAAGGTTGTTTTGGATATCCTTTATCTGAATGTTGGTAAACGTCTGTGTATTGGTGAAAAGACTGAAAACCGATTCTGGGTCTACATTTTTGATAAGGTCTTGGATGGCTTTTTCGAATAGGGACAATCCATTTTCCTTGGCCTGCATGCTGAAGGAATCATCCAAATAGATCACGGTTTCCTTTTGTTGCAAGGCCGTTCCTGAGGACACGAACGGTTGTGCAAAGGCTAAGATCAACGCGGCCAACAATAACAACCTCGTAAAAAGCAGCAGCCATTTCTTCAAGGAATTGCTTTTGCGCGACTCCGAAACCACTTTTTGTAGCATGGCCACATTGGTAAAGGGTGTCTTTTGGAATCTTCGTAATTGAAAAAGATGAATGAATAGGGGGATGATCAGAAGAAAAAGGGCCCAAAGAATTTCTGGATGTTTAAACTGCATTCCCGACTTAGATTGAACAAATATAGGCATTAAAATATTTGATCATTTCAAATAATGCTGTTAAGGGGGTAATAAAATAAAAGGTTTATGGTGGAAGGGTTAAAGGTGAAGGGGTTGTCAACAAAAGAAAAAATAATCCTCCATTGGCTTTTGACCGAGACCCTTCAAGTATTTCTTTATTTCTCTTTGTTCTTTGCTGTTGGCAACAGTGATGATGCTTTGTGGGTTTTTCAATGTTTTCAAAACATCAAAATGCATCAGTTCTTTATTGTAGATCTTTTTGCCAATTTTATTGGGATTATCACAAAGCCAAGTAAAATTAATCCCTCGTCTTTGTAATCCTTTGGCAATGGCTTTTCCTTTGAATCCAGCTCCCCAAACCACCAAGGGGCGGTTTATGTCATAATTCAATTGCAAAAAGTAATGGAGTTTGATATCCAAAAAATAGTTTTGGGCATAATGCTCATGGGTTCGTGAAGTCCGAGTATCGTAATCCCTCCAAAGATGCAATATTTCATCGCATGGAATGATTTTTAATCCCCCTTCATAAAAACGAAAGGTGAGATCATAATCCTCAGGATAGCGCAAGGGCCCGAATCCTCCACAACGTTCAAAATCTTCCCGGTGCACCATCCAGCATGGGGAAGGAATCACACATTCCTTATAGATTTCATCGAAATTGGTCCCTTTGGATGTCAACCCGTTCAACCATTTTTCATATCGCTCGTAGCCATTGCTGATCCCATGGTCAGAGAAGTATTTCACCAGTCCCACAGCGATGTGTCCTTTGCCGGTTGCTATCAAATTATCGACCATTCGTTGCAACCTTTGCGGTTTCATGATATCATCAGAATCCATCCGGGTAATAAAAGTTCCGCTGCTTTTGGTATATGCTGTCTGCAAGGCAGGAATGATTCCACCCCCTTTATTTTTAATGACTTCAATGCGAGAATCTTTGCTTGCATATTGACTCAAGACTTCAAAACTCTGGTCATTGGAATGATCATCAACCGCCAAAACTTCCCAATTGGAATAGCTTTGACCCAAAATGGAATCCAAACATTCCGGTAAATAATGAGCAGTGTTCTTAAACGGGATGACGATGCTTACTTTGCCCTGTTGCATATTGCAAAGTAACTAAATCCCGCCACAACCTATTTAATCAAAGGGAATGAGGTCCGGGGCTACATATTCTGATTTGGCCTTTGCATTGTTGAGCAAATCGAAGGCATAATGTTGGTCCAACAATTGTTTAAAGGATATTTTGAGTCTTGGGAACTCCACAATAAAATCATCAAAAGTGGCAGATTTTGATTTTCTCATAAAGTGGTGGACTGCTTTAACCGAAGCCACTGTCAAGGTTTTATGGAACTTGGTGCCATCCCCATGCAATTGGTCGAACTCACAGATGCCATTACAACATTTCTCTATGGCCAATTCCTCCCCAAAATTCTTCAAGTAGATATAGGCTAAACGTAAATGGGCTTCGTGGTTGAACAGGGAAGGGGATAGGCTTCCCGTTTCAAAGGCTTCAATGAAACGGGAATCGTCCAAATCCCAATGGTGTTTAGGTGGGTTCATGCCCATATTAGGTCTTGTGCAGGACATATTCTACTCTTTATTGATATCCTTAAACCGTAACATATCCCAAACCCGTTTAGAGGCTCCAAGATAAAATCCTGCCTCGTGTTCATACCCTTTGGGGTTATTGAAGGTGCCAAATAAGATATCGAACAATGAAATATCAGAATAGTTGTATGCATGTATGCCTTTGGCATGATGTACGGTATGGGCCTCCGGTCTTTGGATGAAATACCCCACCCAAACCGGAGTTTTGATATTGGCATGTTGAAATATGCTCAAAAATGTGGTTACAAGTATGAAGATGGTTGCGGCCTGAGGAGTAAAACCGGCAACGACAACCAAACACAGACTTCCCAACAAGGTAAAACCGATCATGTCCATCGGGCTGAAATAAAAGGCCCCATAACTATCCATACGTTCGGCACTGTGGTGCATTTGATGAAAAATTTTCCAGAGGGTGTCATTCTTGTGCATGGCATAATGCCAAAGGTAAAGGGCAAACTCATAGATCATCACGGCGATGAAGGCACCCCATCCCGTTCCAAGTGCTGTCAAATCAAAGATTTGATAATCCACCAGATAATTGTCCCATATCAAGGGAAAATAGGTGGACAGATAAAAGAAAACAGCAAAGGAGGTAAGTCCGCGTAATTTCCAATTCTTGATTTTAGGCAACTCCCTGGCAGGAAAAAGTCCTTCCCAGATCATCAATACGCCATACATGCCCAGTAAAATTAGGGAGACTGGGTCTATCAATACATCCCATGGATTAGGCAAACTTTTTAAAATCTCTAACATACTTTACGATTTTTTAGGTTGTTTACCCCATAGGCATAAGTTTTAACCTTACAATGTAAGGGAGCAGGTAAGTTTCTTTAAAATGTCCATTCGTGGGGTATTTCCGGTTTGTAGCTGCAACACGTTCCTGTTTTGATAGAGTTTGCTAGGTGTTTGGCCAATAAAGGATGTATTTGTTCCAATTTTTTGATAGAATTCCTGATGCGCCAAGTCACCGCTGCCCTTGCTTTCTCCAAAGAAGAACCCGTTTTACGAGCTTTGTTGGACAACCCCATAACCTTACCGATATGCCCCATTAATTGTTCATATTCCTCTTTTAGTCCTTCTGCTTTTTCAATAAGCCCTATCTCTTCTGCATCGCCGATTTGCATTTTTAAGGATTTTATTTTGGACTTATATTCCATTAATGCTTTTTCATCAATAAGTGCTTCACCTTCATTGTTTACGGAACTTCCCATAAGCTGCAAACAATGAAATTCTTCCTCGGGGTGTTCCAACAACTGCACGATGTCATGTAGCCCTTTGGAATCTTTTACAGTTACCGATAGACCTGAATAATTGAGTTCCCACAGTTCGCCATGATGAATGAAACTTCCTCCGGCAATTTTACTTGCTTTTATTGGGGTGGTGGAAGAATTATTTTTTGAACCATTGCCCAGCATAAACTCCCAAAAGGGCTCCAGATTGCTTTTATCTTTATAGGGGTTAACCTCCTTTTGCCATGCAACTGCTTCTTGGTTGGTGGCATCTTTACCCTGCTTGATGTTTTTTCTAAATATCTTTAGATATTGTTCCCAATAACTCTTCATTTGGTCGTAACGGGAAATATGGTAATAGGCCGCGGATAAAAATGCCGTGAAATCTGTCCAAATGGAAAGATTGGAAACCTTTTCACCTACCTCTATAGCTTTTTCAAACTCACCTTTTTCAAAATAAACCAACATGCCTGCGGGTAGATAGGCTTCCGGATTCAAAGGGTTCAAGCTTCTGGCCTTATCATATAATTGTTCCGCTTCTTCCATATAACCAAGCCAAACCATACAATTGGAAATCAATACAAGGTTATCGGCATCGTTTGGATTCATCCTAAGGGATTTGCGTAGCAGATGTTCGGATTTTTCGTAATCCCCCAAATAAAGAAAAGTGCGACCGAGGACTGCCAAGGAAACATAATCGTTTTCATCCAATTCTATAGCTTTGAGGGCATAGTCATGGGCTCCTTTTTGACTTACATCCCAACGATCCCATAACTGACAACTCCATTCATTGAAGTATGATAATGAGAGTCCTGTATAAGCCCTGGCGAACATGGGATCAATCTTTAGGGCGGCCTCAAAATGTTCCCGTGCCTTAAGATCGCTTTCCAAGGTTCCTTTTTTGACCTCGTTCATTCCCAAAAGCCAATTTTCATATACCGCAAGGTCCACGGATTCCTTTTTATAGGAGTAGGAGAGCAGGTCGTGGTCTATTTGTTGTTGCAGCACATTTACCATTTGTTGGGTAATGGTGTCCTGCATTTTTAGAACGGTTTCTAGGGTTTCATCATGATTACCGGCAAAAACAATCTTGTGGTCTCGGGTCCTGATGAGTTGCACCCCAATGCGGAATCCTTTATCCGTGGGTCGGAAGCTTCCAGTGATCAGGTAATCGGCACCCAATCTGGTCATGGACTCGGTATCGGAAGTATCTGAAATGTGCTGTGTGGAGTATTGGGAAATGACGGACAACCCAATGTACTTGGAAAAATTGATGATAAGGTCCTCGGTAAACCCTTTGATGATCGGGGAGATGGATTCAGAATCCCCAAGAATCTGAAAAGGTAAAACCGCAATAGTAGTTTCCTTATTGCCAATTAGTTCCACAATGAGATTGATTGATATCGCTAAGATACAAAAGTTAGCTTCGGATGACCATTAATCACTTGGTCTCCTACTAAATTTATGGACTTCAAATAATTACGGGCAGAAAATTATTGATGCTGTAAAGCGATATCACATCGGTGTCTCTTACTCCAACACTTCATCAATGGCTTTCAAAACCAGTTTCTCCATAACGGAATATCCAGCTTTGGTCAAATGTACTTCATCCGTAGTCAAAGCTTTGGGCAGACCGTTTCGTTTATCGGCCATGGCTGCAAAATAATCCAGATACATGACCTCTTGCTCCTTTGCCATGGTCTTTAGCATAGTATTCAGCTTTGGAATTTTGATATTGGGTTGCAATCCGGGTCTCCAAGGGTAATCATAGGCTGGCAACACGGAACAGACTATGGGATGGATGCCATTAGCTTTGGCCAGTTCCACCATTCCCAAGATGTTATCCCTAATTTCCTCAAGCGTCATGGGTCCTGTATTTCCTGCGATATCATTGGTTCCTGCCAATATCACCACAACTTTTGGTTTTAGGTTGATGACATCCTGCCTAAAACGCAACAACATTTGTGGCGTGGTCTGTCCCCCGATACCGCGATCAACAAAAGGATGGTCTTTAAAAAATTCAGGATGCGCCCCGATCCAGCCTTCGGTAATGGAGTTGCCCATAAAAACCACTCGGTTCTCATCTGGGGCAGGAGCAGACAATTCCGAATTGGCTTTCTTATACTTTTCAAGGTTGGGCCAATCCTGTGCGGTACTTTTGAACGAGTTCAACAATCCAAATAAAAATGCCATGGCCCAAATGGTGGTTTGTGTTTTCAAAATGTTTGTTTTAGTTACTGTACAAAGTTCTAATTTACATAAAAAGTATTCAGATAAAGGACAGAATCGAATGAAAACCCATGTCAAAAAAAAGACAGGTCTTTGTGGACCTGCCTTTTTATATAGTTTTAATCACCATTAATATTTAGCACTCTTACCGTTTGCTTGGGTTTTTAGAATGAAATTCCGGATATCTTCATTAGCCGTTTTCAAATCTTCGTGACGTAGGTACATCATGTGACCGGAACGATACCCTTTAAATTCGAAACGATCTTTCATACGCCCGCTTGGATCCACTTGTGACATGGTATATTTGGCGGCGAAATAGGTACAGGCTCCATCATAATAACCGGATTGTACCAACACATTCAAATAAGGGTTTTGTGCCATGGCTTGACGAAGATCATCACGTACATGGTCATTACTGTCATCCCAAGGATGCACGGGACCGAACATATTGTATTTGATATCGGTCTTAAAGTTCAGCTCTTCCTGTAAATAATAATTGATGGCAGGAGTAAAACTGTGCAACCAAGACGTCAACTCAGGTGAATAATCGGGTCTGGTACCGGTTAGGACCTTGTCGATTCCCAAATAACGGCTATCCAAACGTCCGATGGTATAACCTCCCTTTTCCCTCAACAGAGCTTTCCAGAAAAATTGCGTGGGAACCACCAGATTTTGGTCAATGATGTCCTGCACATCTATCCCAGAATAATAGGCCATTTTTTCGGCGATGGCCTTACGTTCCGAATCCTGGATAAAGCCGCCCTTGGCAATGGCAGGCAACAATTTGTTGATGGTGAAATCCTCCACTTCGGGCAATACATCCAAAAGATCTTGGTTCTGCAAAGCAGCGGGCAAGGCCTTATGATGCCATGCGGTAGCGGCAAAATAAGGTAGATTCAAGGCACTGGAAACAGGGTCGTCGTCACGGAAATTCCTGTAATCCGCAGGAGATACCATGATCACTCCGTTCAAGTACATCCACTGTTGGTTTTGCAAAGCCAATGAAAGTCCCATCACACGGGTACCTCCATAGCTTTCCCCAACGATGTATTTCGGGGATCTCCAACGGTTGTTGCGGGTCACGAAAGTATTCAACCATTCGGCCAAATATTTGGTATCGGCATTGATCCCGAAGAATTTTTTATGGTCCACTTCCTTTCCTGATTCAGGAATGGTACGGGAATAGCCAGTGTTGGCTGGATTCACATATACAATATCGGTCACGTCCAAAACCGAATAAGGGTTTTCTTTTACTCCATAAGGTTGAACCGGATAGCCTTCATCATCAATTTTAAGCACGCGAGGGCCGGTATAGGCCAAGTGCATCCAAACGGAACCTGAACCAGGTCCACCGTTGAAAGAGATCAGCAAAGGACGGGCTGCTCGGTCTTTTACATCATTTCTGGTATAATAGGTGTAGTGCAAGGAAGCAATGGGTTTTCCAAGTTCGTCCCAAACCGGCTGGGTTCCCGTTACGGCGGTGTAATCCATTCGAGTGCCGTTGATGGTCACGGAATGTTGGGTAGTCACCGTTGTATCAATCGGCAACTTCCTTTCTTGGGCAAAAGTCAAGGTAATAGCAGAGCATAAAGCAATGCTGAAAAGGTAAAGAGATCTCATAATTTTTTGGTTGAATTAGTCTAGTCAATAAAAGTAAGGATTTTGAAAGGTCTATTGCTGTTAAAGGAATCGTAAAAACATAAAATTATAAAGGTTCAATCATTATATGTATTTTTAGTACAGCACACTAAACATGACATCTATGAAAAATTTAACCCGAAGGGATTTCAATGGTTTAATGATCAAGGGAGCTGGGAGCGCCGCCCTTATGTCCGTTACTTCCTTTGCCTGTGCCATGGGGGCCGATCAGGATAAAAAGAAACTGGGCATTGCCCTGGTAGGATTGGGCAGTTATAGCACCTACCAATTGGCCCCTGCACTTCAAGATACCCAGCATTGTTATTTGGCAGGAATCGTGACAGGAACCCCAGAAAAGGAAAAGATCTGGGCCGACAAGTACGGGATTCCCAAAGCAAACATCTACAACTATCAAAATTTTGATGAAATCGCCAAGAACGATGCCATCGATGTGGTATATGTGGTGTTGCCCAACAGCATGCATGCCGAATTTTGTATTCGTGCTGCCAAAGCGGGAAAGCATGTCATCTGTGAAAAACCCATGGCCGTTAGTGTGGAAGAGTGTGATGCTATCATAAATGCCTGTAAGGCTGCTGGAGTGAAATTAGGCATGGGGTATCGGTTACATTCAGAACCCTATACCCAACAAGTAAAGCAATTTGTGAAGGAAAAGACTTTTGGAGACATCAAATTTGTGTCTGCTGAGGCTGCTTATCGATCCACGGGAAATCCTGACCAATGGCGGTTGAACCGGAAGCTTTCAGGCGGCGGAGCTCTTATGAATATGGGGGTTTATGCCGTGCAAAGTACTATTTATGGGACAGGGGAGAACCCTATTTCGGTTTCTGCACAAGAATTCAGCACCCGACCAGAATATTTTAAGGATACGGATGAGACCATCTTAGCTCAATTTGAATTTCCAAGTGGGGCAGTGGCCAATATCTCCACTTCGCACAATTTTAACGCAAACAGTATGTATGTTTCAGGCACCAATGGTTGGTTCCAGTTGCAACCGGCCAACAATTATGGACCGTTGAGTGGCAAAACTTCCAATGGTGACATTATCAAGTTTCCACATGAAAGCCAACAAAAATTACAAATGGATGATTTTGCAAAGCATGTGCTCATGGGAGAACCCAATAAGGCACCAGGAGAAATGGGCAAACGGGATATGATGATTGTTGAGGCCATCTATGCGTCCATTGCCAAAGGAGGGCAGAAAATCAACTTGGATCTTGCCCCCGGCTTTGGTTTTGGGGGTGATTGAAATTTTTTGACCGTCCGGGTTTACGATAGTGATTTCAACACCTTTTCCAAATACGTTAATGTTGCGGTAAATCCTTCTTTAAAGCCCATTTCGATCATCTGTTCCATTCGGGTGAGGGAATCATTGTGAATGGAAATACTGACTTTGGTGACCCCATTTTCTTCACTGAAACTCAAATCCCAGTTGGAGCCTGGTAATTGTGGGTTTTCATCCGCGTCAGCAAATGCATTGAACATTTTAAAATTGGTTTTGGGACTGATGGAAGTGTATTGTTGAAGTGACCAATGTTCTTGGCCCTCCGGACTTACCATGGCATAAAACCGTCTACCACCTACTTTAAAATCCATATGTTTAGTTACCGATTTCCAAGGTAGAGGAGCCCACCATTGATCCAGAATTTCTTGTTTTGTAAAGGCATCCCAAACCAAGGGCAATTCTGCTGCAAATTCCTTGTCAATAAAAACGGTTTGAATTGATTTGTCTACAGTAAAGTTGAATAATAGGTGATCTTTCATTTTGCTTGTTTTTTTATGGTGGATAATACGTTTTCGAGTTGGTTGAATCGGGTTTCCCAAATTTTCCGGTATTGTTCAAGCCACGCATCTATTTCTTTCATCTTTTCTATTTTAAGCGAATAGTAAATTTCCCGGCCCTGTTGTTCTTGATGCACCAATTCACATTCGGTGAGAATGCGCAAGTGTTTTGAAATAGATTGACGGGAAGTATTAAAGTTTTCCGCAATGGTATTGGGCGTTAAGGATTGCAACGCAATCAGTGCTATGATGGCCCTTCGTGTGGGATCGGCAATAGCTTGAAAAACATCTCTTCTCATCTTTTCAATACGATTTATGAAACTGTTTGGTTGCAAATATATATGCAACTTTTTGGTTGCGCAAAATATTTTAGCATTTTTTATCGCTCTAAATATTAAATAAATGAGTTAGAATTTTTCAAACACACCCAAACCAAAAAGGGCAAAGTCGTACTTTACTGGGTCGGTAGGGTCCAGTTTTCGTAGGTTCCGGTCCAACTCGGACAAGGCTTTGGCATCACTCTGTTTGCGCTTCAATAGTTTTAACTTTCTGCCCACATTTCCCGTGTGCACATCTAATGGACAAGAAAGTTTACTGGGTGAAATGTCTTTCCATAAGCCAAAATCAACACCAGTGGAATTGTCACGTACCATCCACCGCAAAAACATATTGATACGCTTGGCCGCTGAACCTTTTAACGGATCGGAGACATGTTTGGTAGTACGGGTCTCATGGGGCAGTTCAAAGAAAATTTCCTTGAATTTTGAAATGGCCGGTTGCATGGAGTCTGGTTGCTGATAGGTAGTAAATATGCCTTCTAGACCACCATGGTTGGTATATATATTTTTCAGGCTGGTTACAAAATAACCCAAATCGGTCCCATTAAAAGTACGATGTACAAAGCGTGACAGTTTTTCAAGATCTTCAGGTTGATGGCCCATGACAAAATCATGGGGAGCATGGTCCATGAGGTCCATCAATTTAGAGGCATTGTTGATGATGCTTTTTCGGTTGCCCCATGCAATGGTAGAAGCCAAAAAAGCACTGATTTCGACATCCTCTTTTTTAGTAAAGCGATGGGGAATCTGCAGGGGGTCATCCTCTAAAAATCGGGGATGGTTGTATTCCTCCACCTTGGCATCCAGAAAATCCTTTAACTCCGCTTTGGTCATGCTAATTCTTGGCTACGATCATACCATCTACCATGGTCAATTTACGGTCAGCCATATTGGCCAGTTCCAGGTTGTGGGTCACCAAAACAAAGGTCTGGCCGAATTCGTCCCGAAGCTTGAAAAATAGTTTGTGCAGGTTATCCGCACTTTCGGAATCGAGGTTACCACTGGGTTCGTCCGCAAAAACTACCGATGGGCTGTTCATCAGGGATCGTGCCACGGCTACCCGTTGCTGTTCCCCACCTGAAAGCGCATTGGGCTTATGGTCATACCTATCGGCAAGTCCTAAAAAATCCAAGAGTTCCTTCGCCCTTTTTTCTGCCTCGGATTTGCCCGTACCCTTGATGAATGCAGGGATACAGACATTTTCCAGCGCCGTAAACTCAGGCAGCAATTGATGGAATTGGAAGATGAACCCTATATGTTCATTTCGGAATCGGGCCAAGTTTTTATCATTCAATTGGTTAATATCCGTATCATTGATGAACAAGGTACTTTCCCCTTTATTGGATGGGGTATCGAGGGTCCCAAGAATCTGCAACAAGGTGGTTTTCCCTGCGCCGGAAGCACCTACAATGGAAACAACTTCCCCTTTTTGAATTTCGAGATCAACCCCTTTCAAGACCTTAAGGTCTCCGTAACTTTTTTGAATGTTCGTGGCCTTTATCATAAAATGTCTTCCTGGAATGAAAGTAATGATTACTGTCGAAGCCACAAAGATGCGGGTTTTTAAATTAAGTTTCGGTCATTTGTACGACTAATACCGAATGGAATAAGTTTGGGATTTAGAATGTGAAATCCCAAACTTTGTTTAACTTTGAACAATAATGGATAAACAAAATAACATTGCAATGGAAACCGCCATATTTGCTGGCGGTTGTTTTTGGTGTACCGAAGCGGTTTTTCAACGTTTGAAAGGTGTGGAATCAGCGGTTCCTGGGTATACGGGCGGCACCATAAAAAATCCTGCTTATCGTGAAATCTGTACGGGTAGGACCGGGCATGCGGAAGCCATCAAGATCACTTTTGATCCTTCCCAAGTCTCTTATACCGAATTGCTTGAAGTATTTTTTGCCACGCATGACCCTACGACCCTCAACCGACAGGGGAACGATGTGGGGACTCAATACCGCAGTGAGATTTTCTATACTAATGACAAACAAAAGGAATTAGCAGAACAGTTCATTGCCCTGTTGGAAAAACAAGGCATCTTTGCATCCCCTATTGTTACGGCTATTTCCGAAGAAAAGCCCTTTTATTTAGCAGAGGAGGAGCATCACAATTATTACAACGACCATCAGCAACAACCGTATTGTCAGGTCATCATCAATCCAAAAATCAAAAAGCTTAACACCTATTTTTCAAAAAAACTACAGTATGGCACCTTATAGAAACCTTGAGGAATACAATATCGAAATCACTAACGAGGTCAAGGATCATTTTACCAAGATCGTGGGCGATATTGGGGAAGATGTAACCCGTGAAGGATTGGTCAAGACACCAGAGCGTGCCGCCAAAGCCATGTTGTTCCTTACCCAAGGTTATCAACAGGACGCCGAAGAGATTTTGAGGAGCGCAATGTTCGCCGAGAGCTACGATGATATGGTCATCATCAAGGATATAGAAATGTATTCGCTTTGCGAGCATCATATGTTACCTTTTTTTGGCAAGGCCCACATCGCCTACATTCCCAACGGACATATTGTGGGGTTGAGCAAGATTCCACGCATTGTGGATGTTTTTGCCCGCAGGTTGCAGGTGCAGGAACGGTTGACGCACGATATTTTGGAATGCATCAATAATACCTTGAAACCGAAAGGGGTTGCTGTGGTGATCGAAGCAGCCCATATGTGCATGATGATGCGCGGGGTACAGAAACAAAACTCTGTGACCACCACATCAGGTTTTAGGGGACAATTTGAAAAAATAGAGACCCGTAACGAGTTCCTGAAGCTTATTAGTTCAGATTTGTCATAGTCGATTTCCACAATTCGGGGGGAATTCCTATTTTTCCTTTATGGGAGAAGAAAAAGACAAGAAGTACCGCAATCTCATTTTGGGATTGGTGTTTGATGGCATTGGGATGTTATCCTTTATCATTCCTGGTGTGGGCGAGTTTTCCGACGTAATCTGGGCTCCCATTGCCGGTTGGCTCATGACCCGTATGTACAAGGGCAGGGTAGGGCAGGCCGCTGGTTTGATCACCTTCACCGAAGAGTTGATTCCTGGTCTTGATATTATCCCTACGTTTACCTTGACGTGGATCTACACCTATCTTTTGACCAAAAAAAAGAACAACGATTGATATTTATCAATCGTTGCCCTTCTTCTAAATTCTTAATTCTCTTTTAAAGCGGAATGCTCAAATTGAAAGCTACGTTGCGCCCAATGTTGGCAATTCCATCCGTTTTCAACCGAGATAGGTGCGAGATATAGTTTTTGTCGAACAGGTTGTTGCCACTGATTTTATACCCGATTTTGTGGTCAAAGATCTTGATATCTCCCCCAACACCCACATTGAACAGATTGTAACGAGGGGTCTTGGTCTCGAATACGGCCACTTTATTCTGGTCAAAAAAGGTTTGAAGCGTCACGAATGCATAGCATCGATATTGGGTGTCCTTTTTGTTCCATTCTACCCTGAAGGTATTGGTCCATTTATTAGCCGGCATCAAGGGTAGGTTGGTATCGTCTTCCAATTGGCCATACACAATATCATAACTACTTTCCAAATGCAACCAATCTATGGGGTGTGGATGGATGTGGAACCCAAATTCACCACCATACAAAGTAGCATTCTGTTGCTGAAAGATATAGATGGGGTCCGTATCCCTGAACTCGCCCGTAGGCTGAAGATAGATGTAATCGCTCACGCCATTGTAGAACCCATTGATGTAGGCCTCCACATGTTTGTTCCCGTATTCAAGGGCGAGGTCTATCTGAAAATTCCGCTCACTCTTAAGATCGGGATTTCCTATTTCTACGCGGTTGGCCCCGCTATGTAGTCCATTGGAGGTCAATTCCGCCAAATTGGGTGCTCTAAACCCAGATGCGAGGTTCAAACGGGCCAAAATGTTATCGGTAACATCTACACGGTACCCCACAGCAGCATTAAAGCTGTTGAAATTACGGTCAATGGCAGCGATATAGGTTTCCTCACCTACTGTACCGCTTTCATCACCCTTTATGGCACGGACATCATACCGGAGTCCCCATTGAAAATCACTTTTAGTGAAATGGATGTGAGATGTGGCCAAAATCCCAAAATCATTGGTGGTAGCGTTTGGAATCAACACTTCTTCCCCAAAGTTTTCATTCTTTTGGCTCATCCCCTGAATCCCGAAAATAGTGGTTGTCTTGCCCCATTGCGGGTTGTAGTGAATGTTGTAATTAAAAGTACTCAACTCCATATGCAAGGAAGGTCCCTCTCCATGTTCCTCTTCCTCACCTTCTTCTTCATGATCATGCTCTTCCTCGAACTCTTTTCTGTCGTTAAAAATGTAGCCAAAAGTAGCTTCAAGGCTTGATTTCTTGAAAAAGAAATTGTTCTTGGAACTCAGGATATGGGTAAAAATTTCCTGATAGGGCAGTAAGGGATCACGATCATTGTTTTGTACCCCGATCTCTTCTGGAATACCAAGCTTGGAGAGATTGTAATTATATCGTAGCTCCGTTTTGAATTTGGCGGCTTGATAGGCAAACCCTGTCTTGATATCCGATTCCTTGAACCTTGAATTGGTGACACTGGTGCCGTCCCCGGTTTCGTAATCCGCATTGGAAGCAATGGCTCCCCTTACCAAAAACTTGAATTTCTCGCCTGACGTCTTGAAACCAGCGTTGGTTCCATAACCCAACGTATTGGTAAAATAGTTCAGGTTTATATCCCCGGAAGTCTTACCTGCCAGTTCAAAATTTTCCGGATTCAAATAGAGTACACCTCCTAAGGCATCGGAGCCATATAGCAATGACGCGGGACCCTTGATGACCTCGATACTGGAAATCCCGGCATCATTCAATCCAAGACCATGTTCGCCACCAAATTGCTGGTTTTCCAAGCGGACACCTTGTGTGTATACCAAAACTCTGTTGAAACTTAATCCACGAATCACAGGTTTGCCGATACCCACACCTGTGGACACTGATGAGACTCCGGGTATACGGGTGATACCATCTGCCAACGTCATGGCTCCTTCACTTTTTAGCTCGGCGATTGACTTTTGCTCCACTTTCATTACGTTTTCCCTTTCCAGTTTATGGAAGGGTGTGGAGAGGACTACTTCATCCATTTCTATGGCCGAGGGAACCATTTGATAATCGAACACATTATTTCCTGTCCCGATTTCAAAAGAAATGGAATAGGTTTCATATCCCAAGTAAGAAACCACCAATTTGTAATTGCCTTCCGGAAGGTTTTTTAGGGTGTAATTTCCATTCTCATCCGTAATGGTACCATTCTGCAATTGTGGAAAGTATATGGATACTTGTTCCAGTGGAGCTCCGTTTTCAGAATCTGTAATGGTTCCAGTTAGGGTATTTTGAGAAAATATATAAAGAGGGGACAATGCCAGGAGCATTGCAATATAAAGTTGTTTCATTGTAAAAATTAAAAGGTTTGTAAAATCTAAACGGCAGTAGATGTTACAACCCTCGGAGGACCTCGTAAGGCATGGTATTGTGCCTTGAAGGGTTTAAAGACAAAATGATAGGCCGTTTCATTGTGCACAATTTCCGGTACCTCTACCGGCAAATAGGTAAAAGAAGAATTGAAAAACACCTTGGAGGCCAGGGTAAAATCATGAAAGTCACAATGAAAGTTTGCACTGTGGATATGATTGGTTCCCTGTGCGAGGCATTTTTGCTCTTGGGAATGCCCATATATGGCATGTGCTAACTTGACAACAGACGGCGTAAGAATCCCCAATGCAAGAACAAGGGACAGATATGAAATCGCGCGTTTGTGGAGTTTGAAGGCCATTTCCAACAAATTTAAAGAAGACCTTTGCTCTTTCTGTGTTAATAAAACCTTAAACTATGGAGCAAGAAAGCCCAATCCCATGCGTTTGAGCATTTTTTTTTCAAAATTCCAGAAGAATTGGAACTGCCCAAAAAGCCATCCTATGGAAATCAATAAGACTTGATATAAGGGGAAAATGATAAGAATCCTGATGATCCAATAAAGAACATGATGTACGGCGCCCTTGCCCAGCCCGATCCATTCCACCAAGGGGCCTGCCATTTTACCGGCCAAACTACCTGTTATGGCAAAAACAATAAAAATGGTGATCATTTCCCATTTGAAGGTCACCTTCCATTTATTTTCCAACTTTTTAAAACACCACAAAAAGAACCGAATCAATAGAAAATAAAGCAACAGCGTAACGCCAATGGTGAAAATCCATTCAAAATAGGTGTTATTGAGTCCAAAAAGGTGTAACAACCTTCTAGCGATCATATAGGCGGCAAGCATGGTAAGCGTTACGCCAAGAACAGGAAAAATTAATTGCCAATTCTTCTGGATTTCCCAACGCTGTCTTATTCTTTGCATTGCCTATGGTTGTCATGCAAAAATACGACATTAAATCCTTGGAATAAAGGGGCCCAGGCGTTGGTGATACTTTCTTTGGAAGTAAATGAAATAATTGTAGAGCTTGTAGTTGACCTCGTACCCATAATCTATGTTGGGATCGTAGTTGATCTGCATTTCATATAGGTTTGGATTATATAAGTTGGGTTGCATCACCCGTTGGTTCCAATTCATGACCAAAATGGCGTTGCGGTTTTCAAGAAAACTTTGAGAATAATAACCTTCAGGCCTGGCAATGCTCAACAACCATGTGTTGAACCCCGGTTCAATAATGACGATCTCATACTCTGTTTTTTCATCCTTGATTTCTACGGGTTCTTCTTCTTTGGAATCAAAAACGGCCTGTTCCTCGCTGGAAATATCCAACGCTTGTTTTTGGGTAGTGCAGGAGACAAACAATAGCAAAGCTATTGTCATTATTGAATGGTGTATCTTTTTCTTTTTCATAATCTTAAGGTACAAAAAAAGCCATTTGAAATTTCAAACGGCCTTGTTAAATAACGTTAAGTCGGTGTTTCTATTTGCCAAACAATCCGCCGAGGATTCCTCCCAAGCCACTTTTCTTTTGACCACCTCCGTTCAATACCATTCCGGCAAGATCGTCCATGATACTGCCATCACCATCGGAATCCAAAAAGGTTTCAATGAGGGATTGCTGTTTGGCCGCAGTTTTGTTACCGCCCATCAATCCACCTAAAAGTCCGTTGAGTCCATCAGGGCTGCTCACATTTTGTTGTCGTGTCTGCTTGCCGAGATATCCCAATAGGATAGGGGCGGCTATCTGTAAAATCTGGGCAATGGTACCTGCATCCATCCCCGATTTACTACTTAGGGCATTCTCGACCTGTGGCTGTTTTGATCCTAAAATGTGGCCTAAAATTCCGGCTCCGTCATCCATGGCGCTTTGGTCTACACCACCACCAAAGAAACCTCCTAGATTATCCAAAATGCTACCATCATGTTTGGAACTGAGCGCGTTCATCAATCCTTGGGCACCACCCGGTGTAGAAGTATTCTTTTTCATAGCTCCCATCAAAAGTGGCATGGCCATGCTCAAAACATCGGCAGTTTTGCTTTCAGATTGGCCCGTCTGTCCTGCTACCCCGCTGACCAATTGTTTGCCCATGGGGCTATTCAGTAAATCCAATAATCCTGACATGTGTTTATTGTTAAGGTTAGAAGGACAATGTACAAAAAAGTAGTCTTTGCTATGCTGTTTTGCCCTACAAAAATAAATCAATTTAGCAAATTGATAACCTGTTGGGCCAATTCCATTCCAATACGTTGCTGTGCCTCAATAGTAGATGCCCCGATGTGTGGCGTAAGGGATATTTTGGGGTTCATCAAAATTTGGATTTCTGGGTGCGGTTCCGATTCGTACACATCCAATCCTGCAAAGGCGAGGTGGTCATTGTCCAAGGCTTCCACCAAAGCCACTTCGTCCAAGATGCCGCCACGGGAGGTATTGATGATTCCAGAACCCGGCTTCATCATTTCCAATTCTTTTTTGCCGATGACATAATCCTCTTGTGCCGGAACATGCAGGCTAACGAAATCGGATTGTTTCAACACACTTTCCAATTCCTGGGCCTCCAAAGTAAAATTCACGGATTGACCATCAAAAAAAGAAATGTCCAAACTTGCTTTAGTGACATGATGATCCGTGTAGATTACTCTCATGCCCAGTGCCAAGGCCATCTTGGCAGTTGCCTGTCCAATTCTTCCAAAACCGACAATACCCAATGTTTTTCCACGTAGTTCCACCCCGCCGGCATAACTTTTCTTCAGTGATTTGAAATGACTCTCGCCTTCCAATGGCATATTCCTATTGGAGTCTGGGAGGAAACGTACCGCGCCAAACAAATGGGCAAAGACCAATTCTGCAACAGATTCGGAGGATGCCTCCGGGGTGTTGATGACATGGATTCCTTTGGACTCGGCATGTTTCACATCGATATTGTCCATACCCACGCCACCGCGACCGATTAATTTAAGGGAGGGGCAAGCATCAATGATTTCCTTGTTGACCTTGGTGGCACTGCGCACCAAAAGTCCGTTGATTTCATTTTTGTTGATAAAGTTTGCCAACTGTTCTTGGGCAACATGCGTGAGGTTGACCTCAAATCCAGCTTTTTCAAGCAAAGCGATTCCTTCATTTGCCAACCCCTCGTTGGCTAATATAACCTTCATTAAGTAATAAATTTTAAATTTTGAATGCTAAATCGTTTCTTGACTGGTCTTCACTATTTTGGTCAATATTTTAATGATCTGGTCGATTTCATCCAAATAAGATTCTGTCCCAATCTTTGTCAATTTACTTTCTTTGATCAATCTGAGCCAATAACGCGTTTCCCTTGCCTCTTTGGAAGCAATCGCCATTTTTGTGATAAAATCCCTTTTGGATTGACCTGCACCAGCTTCAACAACATTGGCTCCAATGCTGGTTGATGAACGAAGCAGTTGATCAGCAAAGACAAATTCTTTATTTGCCTTCAAATCTTTGACCAATTTGATGATACTAAGAGAAAATTTAAAGGTCTTGTCCTCAATCAACACTTAAAACTTAGAATTGAACATTTAAAAAAACTTATCCTTTCTTTTCCAATTCGCTCATGATATCGACCAAAACCCCAACACTTTCAATGGGAAGTGCATTGTACATGGAAGCCCTGTAACCACCAACGGATCTATGCCCGTTGATGCCGCTGATGCCTGCTTCCTTACACATATTATCAAATATATCTTTGAGTCCATCATCAGTAATATTGAACGTGGCATTCATCATGGAACGGTCTTCTTTGGCCGCAAAACCAGAGAATACAGGGTTCAGTTCAATTTCGGAATAGATCAAGTTGGCTTTCCGCTCGTTGATTTCCTCAATGGCTGGAATACCTCCCAAATCCTTCAACCACTGCATCGTAAGCATAGAAACATAGACCGCAAACACAGGGGGAGTATTGAACATACTATCCTTGCTTACATGCACGGCATAATCCAACATGGATGGGATTTTTCGGGATACCTTACCCAATACATCTTCCTTGACTACTACAAGAGTGGTTCCGGCGGGTCCCATATTCTTTTGGGCCCCAGCGTAAATCAGGTCAAATTTTGAGAAATCGAGCTGACGTGAAAAGATGTCGGAACTCATATCACAGACCAAGGGAACGTCCGTTTCTGGAAATTCTTTGATCTGTGTGCCATAGATGGTGTTGTTCGAGGTCAGGTGAAGATAGTCCAGGTCATTCGGGACCTTGTATCCCTTTGGGATATGGTCAAAATTATTTTCTTGGGACGAGGCCACTTCAACAATTTCGCCGAATAAGCGGGCTTCCTTGATGGCTTTTTGACTCCAGGTACCCGTATTCACGTATCCTGCTTTTTTCTCCAAAAGATTATAGGCGGCCATTAAAAACTGCATGCTCGCACCACCCTGAAGAAAAATGGCCTGATAGCCTTTTCCTTCCAACCCCATCAATTCCAATGCCAGGGAACGGGCCTTTTCAATGATGGCTACAAATTCCTTGCTACGGTGGGATATTTCGATTAGGGAAAGTCCGATTCCATCGAGGTCCATTACGGCCTCGGAAGCCTTTAACAAGACCTCTTTGGGCAAAATGCTGGGTCCTGCACTAAAATTGTGTTTTTTCATTTCCTTGGTTTACGGGATAAAGGTCTTAAAAATTCTTGGATCTGAAAACGGTTCTCGGGTTTCGATTTTTCTTAAAGTTGAAGCAGAAATTCCATAGTATCGACACCATCGGCATAATCGTTCAATCGAGGTTTTTGTGTCTCTCCAAAACCGACATGTCCATCCTTATATTGATTGGAAACCACACATTGGATTTGATCGTTTAACGTATCCAATTCTTTCTGAAGGTTTTCTTCTGAACTATAATAGGAATAGAACAATACCGAAATAGGCGAGGAGAGGGAAGCCTCTTCTTTCAAAACCAAAAATTCATTGTCCAAAATCTTGAAATCGCTCATCAGGTACACCGCTTTGTTGTAGTCGTAGTTATTGGCATACTTGTGTTGGTGGATAATGTCTCCGTAAGCGTACATGGCCTTGAAGAAAGGGTCAAAATCAAATCCTTCGGGGATATAAATTTTGGAAACATTGCGGCAACCCAATCCATAATACCTGAAAATATCTTCGCCCAAAGCCACCAATTCTTCTTGGGTCTCTTTACCGGTCAGGATAGCCACCGAATTTCGGTTCTTGCGGATGATATGTGGTTTTTGCCCGAAGTAATACTCAAAATAACGTCCTGTATTGTTGCTTCCAGTAGCTATAACGGCATCAAAACCTTCCATTTTCCCTTCCACAAAAGCAATGCTTTCTTCTAATGATGGATCTTGTTCAACCAAAAATTTCACCAAATGGGGCAACAATCTTTTATCGTTGGAGGAAAGCTTTGCCAAAACCTTATGTCCGGACAAGATAACGCAGAGAAAATCATGGAAACCTACCAAAGGTATGTTCCCGGCCATGATGATGCCAATGATTTTTGGATAATCCACAGTGCTCAAATCATATCCAGACAACCAATCTTCAAGATTTTCTTTGGTGAGCAAATGTCCCCATTCCCTTAAAGCGTGCAAAATATTCTCTTGGGTAAACCATCCGTTTTCATGTTCGGCCCGAGCCACTATTTCCTTGAATTCAAGGTCGATGGAATCATCGTTCGCATAACATTTTTCGCAAAAATCCGTTAGGTATTTTCCAAGTTCGACAAAAGCTGTTATTCTTTGGTTATACGGTGTCATTAAATTTGTACACTAAATTACTAGGGTTTATTTTTGTCAAAAGTAAGCATGCTGAAAAGAATCAGCCCAAAAGGAAAAGGAAATTATGGCCATAATTATAACAGATGAATGCATAAACTGTGGTGCTTGCGAGCCAGAATGCCCCAATACCGCAATTTATGAAGGTGCCGATGAGTGGAGATACAGCGATGGAACATCGTTGACCGGAGATGTGGTTTTGCCAAACGGCAAGGCCGTGAATGCGGATGATGTGCAGGATCCTGTAAGTGATGAAATTTATTATATCGTTCCAGATAAATGCACCGAGTGCAAAGGTTTTCATGAAGAACCCCAATGTGCCGCGGTTTGCCCGGTGGATTGTTGTGTCCCCGATGAGGACCATGTTGAAAGCGAAGATGTATTGTTGGGCAAGCAGCGTTTTATGCATCCCAACAACTAATCAATAAAATATCTTGTAATTTAGCCCGGACTTTAAATGGTTCGGGTTTTTTTATGGAAGAAAAGGAAAAAGAGTACAAAGGCATTTGGATGCAGTTGGGATGCATCCTCTCTTTGGTGGCCATTTTAGGAATCATTGCCCTGTTTATCATGGGCATCTACCTTTTGATTGGGAAATATTGATCCCTCAACCAAAACTTCAACTTATATTTGCAGCCTTAAATCAATGAACAGTCATCAATAATCAATGAATACAATGGTATTTCTGTTCTGAGATTTGATCCGAGTTCTAAAATATAACATCTATTATCTAGTCAATGAAAGCCGGTATTGTAGGATTGCCCAACGTAGGAAAATCAACTTTGTTCAATTGCCTTTCCAATGCAAAAGCACAAAGTGCCAACTTCCCTTTTTGTACCATTGAACCCAACATTGGTGTGGTGAACGTGCCCGACCAGCGACTGGAAAAATTGGAAGAGTTGGTAAATCCAGAGCGCGTGGTTCCTGCAACGGTGGAAATTGTAGATATTGCGGGATTGGTGAAAGGGGCTAGCAAGGGTGAAGGTTTGGGCAACCAGTTTTTGGGAAATATCCGCGAAACCGATGCCATTCTGCACGTTTTGAGGTGTTTTGACAATGACAATATTGTGCACGTGGATGGTTCCGTAAACCCAATTCGAGATAAGGAAACCATCGATATGGAACTCCAGTTGAAGGATTTGGAAAGTGTGGACAAAAAACTGGAAAAAGTTAAAAGAGCAGCCAAAACTGGAAATAAGGAAGCCCAAAAGGAAGAAGCCGTGCTCAATGCCGTTAAGCAAGGTTTGGAGTCCGGAACTTCGGTTCGCGCCATTCAAATCAGCGAGGAAGACCGTGCCGAATATGTAAGACCGATGCAACTGATTACGGACAAACCCGTGATGTATGTATGCAACGTGGATGAAGGTTCAGCCACAAAGGGTAATGCTTATGTTGAAAAGGTAAAAGAAGCGGTAGCCAATGAAAATGCAGAAGTCATCTTTTTGGCGGTTGGCACCGAAGCAGATATCACCGAATTGGAAACTTATGAAGAGCGCCAGATGTTCTTGGAAGATTTAGGCCTTACTGAGCCAGGTTCTGCCAAATTGATTCGCGGGGCTTACAAATTGTTGGATCTAGAAACCTATTTCACCGCCGGTGTTAAAGAGGTTCGTGCTTGGACCATTCCCGTTGGGGCCACCGCTCCCCAGGCTGCAGGGGTGATCCATACCGACTTTGAAAAGGGATTTATCCGTGCAGAGGTGATTTCTTATGACGATTACATTAAATATGGCAGCGAATCCAAGGTAAAGGAAGCTGGCCGTATGCGTGTAGAAGGCAAGGAATATATCGTGAAAGACGGTGATATCATGCACTTTAGGTTCAATGTGTAAACGCTGACCGTTGTAATTCTACCTGATTTTCTCCTTTAAATTTTTAGCTCAAGTTTAGTTTTGATGTATGTCGAACAAAAGCTTGGGAATCTTTTATGGTATTGTGGGGGTAATTCTGTTTTCCTCCAAGGCGGTTATGGTCAAACTGGCCTATGAATACCATGTGGATACCTTAGATCTACTTTTATTCCGCATGTTATTTTCTTTGCCCTTCTATCTTTTCATTCTTTTTCTGATTCGAAAGAAAAAACCGTCGGTAAGCATCAGTGTTAAAGATTATGCCTGGTTGTTCCTCTTCGGGTTTGTGGGCTACTATCTGGCCAGCTATTTCGATTTTTTGGGATTGAACTACATCAAGGCAGGTCTGGAACGGATTATTCTATTTGTGTATCCCACGATTGTAGTATTCCTTTCCTGGCTTTTTTTCAAACAAAAAATAAACAAAGTGCAATCCGTGGCCATTATCATCACTTACATTGGAGTGGTTATCACCTTTTGGAGCGAATTGGATATCACAGGCAATGGAGTGTTGTGGGGTGGTTTTTTGGTACTACTGAGCGCTATTACCTATGCTTCGTATTTGGTGGGCAGTGGTTGGTTGATTCCCAAGTTTGGGATGTTACGATTTACGTGTTATGCTATGATCATTTCTACAACCTGTATCATGGCACATTACCTCATTGCCGGGAGCTGGCAACTTTGGGAATATCCGCTACCGGTGTATCTTTATGGTTTCGCCATGGCCATTTTGGCCACTTTGATCCCATCTTTTCTGGTTTCGGCATCCATAGAACGATTAGGCGCTTCCAATTTTTCGATATTGGGTAGCTTGGGACCAGTTTCCACAATTCTGTTGGCTTTTGTATTTTTGAATGAAAGATTGACGTACTGGCAATTACTAGGAATGATGGTGGTGATTTTTGGGGTCACCTACCTCTCCATACAGCGAAAAAAGAGGGCTAAGGCATGATGTATATTAACAATTGTACACTTTCATTGTTGATTACTTTCTTTGTCCGGCACTGTTATTTTTGCCCCTAAATTTTATATTAGCAAGGATTAACCCTTATAGATTAATGGCAGAAACCCAGTATACAGAGGATAATATTCGTTCCCTGGATTGGAAGGAGCATATTCGCATGCGTCCTGGAATGTACATTGGTAAGTTGGGAGATGGCTCGTCCGCCGATGACGGTATCTACATACTGCTCAAGGAAGTCATTGATAACTGTATCGATGAATTTGTCATGGGTGCAGGAAAGACCATCGAGATTACCATAAAGGACAATGTTGTAAATGTGCGCGATTATGGCCGTGGCATTCCATTAGGCAAGGTGGTCGATGTGGTTTCCAAGATGAACACCGGGGGTAAGTACGATACCCGTGCGTTCAAGAAATCGGTAGGGTTGAACGGTGTCGGTACCAAAGCCGTCAATGCCCTGTCCACTTTTTTTAAGGTGGAATCGAACAGGGATGGGCAATCCAAGTCGGCGGAGTTCAATATTGGAAACCTTGTCAATGAAGAGCTTTTGGAAGAATCTTCAAGAAGAAGAGGGACCAAGATCAGTTTTACGCCGGACGATACCATATTCAAAAACTATAAATACCGAAATGAGTATGTGGAACGCATGCTCAAAAATTACGTCTACCTCAATCCCGGGCTCACCATTATGTTCAATGGGGAGAAGTACCAGTCCGAAAACGGTTTGAAGGATCTGTTGGAAGACAACAACAACCAGGACGATTTTCTCTACCCAATCATCCACCTGAAAGGAGAGGACATTGAGGTGGCCATGACCCATAGTAAAACCCAGTACAGCGAAGAATACCATTCCTTTGTGAACGGGCAGCATACCACACAGGGAGGAACACATCAAGCTGCTTTCAGGGAGGCAGTGGTCAAGACCATCCGCGATTTTTACGGAAAAAACTACGATGCTTCCGATATAAGGAAGTCCATTATTTCGGCAATTTCGATAAAGGTCATGGAACCTGTTTTCGAGAGCCAGACCAAAACCAAGTTAGGATCCACCGATATGGGAGGCAATCTGCCAACGGTGCGCACCTATATCAACGATTTTTTAGGCACCTATTTGGATAACTATCTGCACAAAAATCCTCAGACCGCTGAGGCGTTGCAACGCAAAATCGTTCAAGCGGAGCGGGAGCGCAAGGAACTGTCCGGTATTCGAAAACTGGCAAGGGAACGGGCCAAAAAGGCAAGCCTTCACAATAAAAAGTTGCGTGACTGTCGTATCCATCTTCAAGACATGAAAAGTGACCGCAGGCTGGATAGCACCCTTTTTATTACGGAGGGGGATTCCGCTTCCGGATCTATCACCAAATCTAGAGATGTGAACACCCAAGCCGTGTTCAGTCTTCGTGGAAAACCGTTGAATTCCTACGGAATGTCCAAAAAGATCGTGTACGAGAACGAGGAGTTCAACCTGCTACAAGCGGCATTGAACATTGAGGAATCCATGGAAGATTTGCGCTACAACAATATCGTAATTGCCACGGATGCGGATGTTGACGGTATGCACATTCGTTTACTGTTGATCACATTTTTCCTGCAGTTCTTCCCAGAGCTGATCAAGGAAAATCACCTATATATTCTTCAAACCCCATTGTTCAGGGTACGCAATAAAAAGGAAACCATTTATTGCTATAGTGAGGAGGAAAAACGCCAGGCCATTGAAAAACTGACAGGTAAACCCGAAATCACCCGATTCAAGGGATTGGGTGAAATTTCTCCGGACGAGTTCCAACATTTTATTGGAGACGATATCCGCTTGGAACCTGTAATGCTGGACAAAGCGATGAGCATCGACAACCTGTTACAGTTTTACATGGGAAAAAATACGCCGGACAGGCAGGAATTTATCATAAATAACCTTAAAGTCGAACTAGATCTAGTTGAGGAAAATCAACTGTGAACCAACTAAATGCTGCCCTTCTAAATGGAAGAGAACGAAGAACTGAATGATGAAGGTTTAGAAAACCATGAAGAGCCCCAAGATAGCCTGGTCAAGGTAACGGGGATGTACAAGGATTGGTTTTTGGATTATGCTTCCTATGTAATTTTGGAGCGTGCTGTACCGGCCATTGAGGACGGGTTCAAGCCTGTGCAGCGTAGGATCATGCATGCCCTCAAGGAATTGGACGACGGACGTTACAACAAAGTGGCCAATGTAGTGGGGCATACCATGCAATACCACCCCCACGGTGATGCCAGTATTGCAGATGCCATGGTCCAAATTGGTCAAAAAGACCTTCTCATCGACACTCAGGGAAACTGGGGGAACATCCTGACCGGGGACGGTGCCGCGGCACCCCGATATATTGAGGCCAGACTTTCCAAGTTTGCACTGGAAGTGGTGTACAGTCCAAAAATCACCGAATGGCAACTTTCCTACGACGGTAGAAAAAAGGAGCCCATCAATCTTCCGGTGAAATTTCCATTGTTATTGGCGCAAGGTGCCGAAGGAATTGCAGTTGGACTTTCGACAAAAATATTACCGCACAATTTTGTGGAATTGATCGATGCTTCCATCAAGCACTTGAAAGGACAACGTTTTACGTTATATCCTGATTTCCCTACAGCTGGCATTATTGATGTCACCAATTATAACGATGGTTTGCGTGGCGGCAAGGTCCGGGTAAGGGCCAAAATCTCCACTTTGGACAAGAACACCTTGGTCATCACCGAAATACCCTACGGAACCAACACTTCTACTTTAATCGATTCCATTCTCAAAGCCAATGAGAAAGGCAAGATCAAGATCAAGAAGATAGAGGACAACACTGCCGCTGAAGTGGAAATCCTGGTACACTTGCCCCCGGGGATTTCTCCTGACAAGACCATTGACGCCTTGTATGCTTTCACCGCCTGCGAATCCTCCATTTCGCCTTTGGGATGTATCATTGAGGATAACAAGCCTAATTTTATTGGGGTTAAAGAAATGCTTCAACGCTCCACGGACAATACTGTTGATCTACTGAAAGCTGAGTTGGAAATCCAGCTTGACGAATTGGAGGAACAGTGGCATTTTGCTTCTTTGGAGCGCATCTTCATTGAGAACAGGATTTATCGCGATATTGAGGAAGAAGAAACTTGGGAAGGGGTAATCGCTGCCATCGACAAGGGATTGAAACCGCATACCCAACATTTGAAACGCGCTGTAACCGAAGAGGATATTGTTCGGCTGACCGAAATCCGCATCAAGCGTATTTCCAAATTCGATTTGGAAAAGGCCCAGCAATTTATTGAGGGGCTCGAGGAAAAGATTGCGCAGACCAAACACCATTTAGAGCATTTGGTGGAATACGCTATCGATTATTTCAAAGAGCTGAAGAAGAAATACGCAGCGGGCAGGGAACGCAAATCCGAGATCAAGATTTTCGATGACATTGAGGCCACCAAAGTGGTCATCCGCAACACAAAACTGTACGTCAATAGAGAGGAAGGTTTTATTGGCACCTCCCTAAAACGTGACGAGTATGTGACGGATTGTAGTGACATCGATGATATTATCGTTTTTACCCAAAAAGGGGAAATGATGATCACCAAAGTCGACTCCAAGGTGTTTGTGGACAAGAACATCATCCATGTGGCCGTGTTCAAGAAAAAGGACAAACGCACCATCTATAATATGATCTACAAGGATGGCAAAGGAGGTCCAAGTTACGTGAAACGATTTAACGTGACCAGCATCACCCGCGACAAAATGTATCAATTGGCCGGAGAGAAAGCTTCTTCGGACGTATTGTATTTTTCAGCCAATCCTAATGGGGAAGCCGAAGTGGTAACAGTTATGCTTCGTCAGTCGGGCAGCATTAAAAAATTGAAATGGGACCTGGATTTTGCCGATGTGCTTATCAAAGGAAGGGCATCCAAAGGCAACCTTGTCACCAAATATCCGGTAAAGCGTATTGAACTCAAAGAAAAAGGTGTTTCCACCCTTAAACCCAGAAAAATCTGGTTCGATGACGTGGTTGGCCGCTTGAATGTGGATGGAAGAGGGGAGTTGCTCGGGGAATTCAAGGGGGATGACCTGTTACTGGTCATTGACCAAAAAGGCATTGTAAAAACGATTGTACCTGATTTGCTCGCAAGGTTCAACGACGATATGATCGTTCTTGAAAAATGGAATCCGAACAAGCCGATTTCTGTAGTGCATTATGACGGCGAAAAAGACCGGTATTTCCTCAAACGCTTTTTGGTAGAAAACCCCAACAAGGAGGAAGTGGTCATTTCCGAAAGTCCAAAATCTCATTTAGAACTCGTTTCCACAGATTGGAGACCCATGATTGAACTGGAATTTGTAAAACCACGCGGAAAGGAAGCCAAACCCAATCAACAAGTCAATGTGGAAGAATTTATTGCGGTTAAGGGCATAAAGGCTTTGGGCAATCAACTGACGGCGGAAAAAATCAAAAACATTAATGTTTTGGACTCTTTGCCCCATGAAGAGCCCGAAGAGACTAAAACTGAGGACATTGAGGTAGTAGATGAAGAAAGTATAGATGACGATGATACTGATATAGGGACAAAAGATGAAGGTTCCGATCAAACTTCTTTGTTTTAAGTCTTTTTCTGCCTATATTCTCGCCCAAGAGACACACCTAAACAAGACGCTTAATACATTTATATGGATTTCACCAACCCGCTGGTATATGGCGTACCAGTTTTTATTGCCTTTATTTTAGTAGAATTGACTTATAGCAAAACCCACGGGGACGATCACCTATACAATTGGAAGGATTTGGCCGCCAGTGGTTTTATGGGGATCGGATCCGCTATTTTGGGCCCATTGTTCAAAGTAGCATTCGCCATTGTCCTTTTTGAAGGTGTTTACGAATTATGCAACCCCATAGTTGATGGAGTCCGCACCAATTTTCTGGGCTTCCAATCCTTTAGCTACGCATGGTATGTTTGGATTCTGTGCCAATTGGCCGACGACTTCACCTATTATTGGTTCCATCGTGCCAACCATGAAATCCGTATTTTGTGGGCGGCCCATATCGTACACCATTCCTCAGACAATTTTAATCTTGGGACCGCAGTAAGGAACGGCTGGTTTACCATTTTATACAAACCTTTCTTTTATGCATGGATGCCCGCCATTGGATTTCCGCCAGAAATGGTAGTGGTTTGCCTGGGCATTGAAGCCCTTTGGCAATTCCAGTTGCACTCAGTCTATATCCCAAAATTGGGCTTTTTGGAAAAGTTCATGAACACCCACACCATGCACCAAGTCCATCATGCCCAAAACGTGGAATACTTGGATAAAAACCATGGAGGGTTCTTGAATATTTTTGACAAAGTATTCGGTACCTGGAAAGAACTTGATGATGATATCGATGTGAAATACGGTGTTATCCATTCACCCGATTCCTATAATCCAGTGGTTATCTTGACCCATGAATTCAAGGATATCTGGAATGATGTGAAGAAGGTAAAGAAGTTCTCACACAAATTAATGTACATTTTTGGCCCACCGGGATGGAGCCATGATGGCAGTACCCTTACCGTAAAACAACAGCAACGACTTTGCGAAGAGCACAAAGAAACCAACCCGACACTGGCTTATCACAGGCCGAATTGAGTTGTCAATGTTCTTCTACAATTTCCTGACCTTCATTTGGTTGTGGATTTTTCCTAATCCTTAGATTTAAGAATTCCACCATCAGTGAGAAGGCTATGGCAAAATAAAGATACCCTTTGGGTATGGCACCTACCTCGTTGCCAAACACTACCAAATGGGAAAGGTGTGCGGACTCGGCAATCAGCATGAACCCGATCAATATCAAAAAGGACAACCCCAATACTTGAATGGAAGGATGGCGGTTGACAAACTCTCCGACCGGGTTGGCGAACAACATCATGATCACAACGGAAATTACAACAGCCGTAATCATTAAAATTAGAGCATCCGTTGGGTTCGGAGAAATTCCGTTGGTCATTCCAATGGCGGTTAAAATAGAATCAAAGGAGAACACAATGTTGATTACGGTTATCTGAACTATGGCGTTCATCAAGGAAGATGATCTTGATTTTTCAACTTCCCGCTCATCATGCCCCCTATCTTCAATCTTCTCATGGATTTCCTTGGTACTCTTGTAAAGTAGAAACAATCCACCTCCAAATAAAATCACGGCTTGCCAGCTGATGCCCCCTGTAACCCAAGATTCGTTCAACACCAGAAAGGGCTTTTTCATCTTGGTCAGCCACGTAATGCCAAACAACAATAGAATCCGCATGACCATGGCCAAAACCAAACCGATATTGGTGGCTTTTCTTCTATTTTTTTTCTCCAGCTTGCCGGCAGCTATGGAAATGAAGATAATGTTGTCTATACCCAATACGATTTCCAAAAAAGTAAGGGTAAGCAGTGCCATCCAGGCATCGGGGCTAGAAAAAATATCAAACATGGTCAGTGTATTTTGTGTGCGGTTCCTTTAAATTTTCGTTTGTCGCCAATGGCGTTGTATTCAAAAGTATATGAAGAATCGGTTGTGGTCAATATTTTAATGTGGATGGATTTTTCCTCGGCCATGTTTTTAGGGTTCAAATTCTTGAGCACATACTCACAATCGTTAATCCATCGGATACTGGACGAATCCTTTTTTCCTTCAAATTCATCCACTTCCATTTTCAAAGTACGGTAAAAAATGGTCTTCTTTTCTTCTCCGTTAATAGTTGTGGTAAATGAGAATTTACCCGTTTTAAAATCACTACAGTTTCGTTGGGGAGGTTGTTTGCAGGCCATGAACAGCACAAAAAAACTCCCGTAAAGAAGATGTTTCATCATGACAACAAAATAACGGAAACTACTTGAAAGGGTCAATCATTTTTTGGATGGAATGATTCAAAAGTTCCATCAGCATAGAATATTACAATCTTTAAAGGCTCCTTCTTCATTTCAATATTCCTTGTGGCTGGCGATGGTAGTTCAGTTTGAATGAGCTTTGCAGGTTCAGTATCCACATCAAGATGTTTTGACGGACCAAGGGCAGGGGCATCGGGATCAGAAGGGAAATCACCTTCCCCCTTTAAAAGCCAATATAGATTTACATCAGGGAAAGCATGTGCCAATTTCATTACAAAATCCAAGCTGGGTTTATTCCTACCGCTTAATAGGTGGGAGATGCTGGAACGTTGCACACCAATCCTATCAGCAAAGGCCGATACGGTCAGGTTATAATAATCGATAACAGCCTGTATCCTAGAAACAATCTCTTCGTTCACAATTGTAAATTATAATATTTCAAAGTTAGTGCAAGTTATGGGAAATGCGGCAAAATAATATCATTAAGCTTGATTCTATTTAAATTTTTAATTCACTATATATAAATTAATTCATTGATATATAGTGTATTGTATGATAATTACTTTGCAACTGTTACATTTGTGACCATTAGCCTAAAGTGAGTGCAAACAAGCACTATTTTGGATTTACAATTGTGTCTTGTTAATAGTTACAAATGTAAAATGAGGTATGTTTACTTTTGTACTCTCAAGTTGCATTTTACATGATTGATTATTCAGAATACAGGGAAGATTCCATACACGGGCGTTACATTACGATGGAAATGCTCCAGGAAAATTGCTTTCCAAAACTTAAAGTGGATACCATTATCATTGGAAACTCTGTACAAGGAATTCCCATTCCGGCATTTACCATAGGTCAGGGAAAGCATAAAATTTTGATGTGGTCCCAAATGCACGGTAATGAGTCCACGACCACCAAAGCGGTATGGGATTTGGTCAACTTTATTCAGTCCCAGCATGAGACCGCCAAAAGCATAAAGGAAGCCTGCACCCTCACGATCGTTCCCATGTTGAATCCGGATGGGGCAAAGGCCTATACTCGAGTAAATAGCAACCAAATTGATTTGAACAGGGACGCCAAAAATTTAAGCCAGCCTGAAAGTGTTGCCTTAAGAACACTGTTCCAAAAATTCGAACCTGATTTCTGTTTTAACCTACACGACCAGCGCACCCTCTTTAGCGCAGGAAGAACCGATAACCCCGCCACTGTATCTTTTTTGTCGCCTGCAAGTAATGAACAAAGGGACATAACACCCTCCAGGGAAACAGCCATGAAATTGATCGGAGCCATGAATTCCCTTCTGCAAAAAATGATTCCAGGGCAAGTCGGAAGATATGATGATGGGTTTAACGACAATTGCGTGGGGGATACCTTCCAGATGCTTGAGGTTCCAACGGTATTGTTTGAAGCAGGGCACTACCCGAACGATTATGAAAGGGAAAAAACAAGGGAATATATTTTCCTGGCCATGGTGGAAGCATTACGAACCATTGCAACGGATGAAATCTCCGATTTTACCAAAGACACTTATTTTGACATTCCAGAGAACGAAAAATTGTTTTTCGATGTTTTGGTGAAGAACCCAAGAGTCATCAATAAAGAGTATAAGGAAGGGGAGAAGGTCGGTGTGCGCTATAAAGAGGTTTTGGAAGGCTCTAAAATCAATTTTGTTCCAGAGATTGCCGAAGTCGGGACACTTGAAGGGTTTTACGCACACAGAATAATTGAAGTTGCTGATACAGTGGGTCTTGACTTTAACACTTCCCATAAAACCATCATGGATTTGTTTTTGTCAATCAACGAAAAATGAAGTATTTACATCGTGGTCTTGCGTTTTATTTAAAAAAGAACCATTTTTATTACGTAAATTTCCTTTTTTAACTAATTTAGCTGAAAATTTCAATGTAATGAGCAAAGTTAAGCTAGACGAGATAGACCACCAGATACTGGACATGTTGATAGACAACACCCGTACTCCCTTTACGGACATTGCCAAAAAGCTTTTGATTTCAGCCGGAACGGTCCATGTCCGTGTAAAGAAAATGGAGGAATCTGGGATCATCAAAGGTTCATCCCTTACCCTGGATTATGTTAAACTAGGCTATTCCTTTATAGCTTACGTGGGTATTTTTCTTGAGAAAACCCATCAGACCAAGTTTGTGTTGGAGCGACTGAACCAAATACCCTATGTGACCGTTGCGCACATCACTACCGGAAAATTCAATATTTTCTGTAAGATTAGGGCAAAAGATACTACACATGCCAAAAACATCATCTTCAAAATAGACGATATTGATGGTATCAGCAGAACGGAAACCATGATTTCCTTGGAAGAGAGCATCAATGATAAAAAACGTTTGATGCACACAATCTTTAACGAGATGTAATTCATTTTAGATAGATGCTGGTTTCGGATTTATCAATTTCGGAATACAATCCTTTTTACCAAACCTATATCAATGCATTGGGCAATGTTGACCTGATGAATGAATTGAGACAGGGTAAAAAGGATTTTTTGTCCCTTGTGCAACATCTTCCCGATGATAAATTACGCTTTGCTTATGCCGAGGGCAAATGGTCCTTGGCAGAAGCATTGGTACATATGATCGATACGGAGCGTATTTTCCAATACAGGGCCCTTCGTTTTGCAAGGAACGATAAAACGGACCTTCCGGGTTTCGAACAAGATGATTATGTTCCCAATTCCAACGCCGGGAGCAGGACCAAAAATGATTTAATGGAGGAGTACACTGCGGTCAGGGACTCCACCATAACACTCTTCAAGTCTTTTGATCAAGATATGTTGAAAAGGGTAGGGAAGGCAAACGGTTTTCCTATGAGCGTTGGGGCACTTGGATTTATCATCAACGGCCATCAGGCCCACCACATCAGAATTATTAACGAGCGGTATTTGGTGTAATCAGAACAGACCTTCGTTGTCCGTATCGTCTGCTTCAAATTCAGGTGTCTCAAGAGCATCCACATTCGTTTCTGCCACTTCTTCTGGTTCTAGGTCCTTGTCCAATTCCCTCTCCATGGTTTCCTCAAAACTCGAAATAAAATGGCTAAGACTATTACTGATCTTTACCAAGTAAATGGTATCCTCGGTACGCACTTCAACAGCTTCAATGATATCACCGTTCGGTTTTCTGAATGTAATGATGTCGTCATCCCCATACCCATCTGGATAAGAGTCGATTAGAATAGCCGCCACCTTGTGGTCCAACTTTTTGTAGTCAATCAATATCCGTTTCATAATGGTTAGTTATTAAAGTAATCCTAAGCTAGGATTTTTTGGAAATGACCAACATAAAGAGTTGCCAAGGCAAAAAAATAGTATATGTATCGCTTATTCTTTGTAGTATGAAAAAGCCTCTACGAAAAGATCTTCCGGCACCTTGATGTCGGTTACGGCAACACCGATGGATTGTAAAAGCACAAAGTTGATATTGCCATGTGAGTTCTTCTTATCGTATTTGAGCAGTTTTAGAATGGCATCCATGTCGTTGTCATCAAAGTCCACTTTTTCAAAATATTGCAAAAAGGTCTCTTTGATCTCGTTGAGGCATAGTTTTGACAATCCTGTAAGCTTGTGGGACAAGAAACCTTCCATGATCATCCCTATGGCAATGGCCTCTCCGTGCAACAATGTTTTTTTGTCGTAGTTTTCAAGGCAATAGGATTCTATGGCGTGACCCAAGGTATGTCCAAAATTCAAGATTTTGCGGAGTCCTTTTTCAGTGGGATCCTGCAATACCACATCATTTTTGATGGCAATGGATTTCTGAATGCTTGAAGCTGCCTCAAAAATGTTACCATGCCGTAGATCGTCCCAGTATTCCCTGTCCTTAATGAGGCCGTGTTTCAGCATTTCGGCATAACCACTTTTAATTTGCCGGGGATCCAACGTTTTTAAGAATTCTGGAAAGATGAGGACCATCTGCGGTTGGTTGATCACCCCGATTTGGTTTTTCAAGGAACCTAGGTCAACCCCCGTTTTTCCTCCTATGGAAGCATCTACCATGGACAATAGGGTAGTGGGGATGTTGATAAAGTCGATCCCTCTTTTAAAAGTAGAGGCCACAAACCCACCAAGATCGGTAAGGACTCCACCTCCCAGATTGATCAATAAACTCTTTCGGTCCCCATCAAAGTTGGAAAGTTGTTCCCAAACCTGCAAGCAAGTCTGTATGTGCTTATTCTCTTCCCCTGGTTCAATTTCAAAAATGGAATCGATAGATTCTTCAAACTTTTTTTCAAAGGCCGGCAGACAATATTTTTTTGTGTTGGTATCCACCAAAACAAAGATTTTTGAATAATCATTTTTGGCAATATGTTGGTTCAGTGCGGCTTGTGCTAGCTCGTCAATGTGAACGTCATAAGATTGTGCTTTGACCGATTCCATAATTCAAATTTCACTGCTAAATAAAGATTATTTTATGGATAAGGTTATGGATTCCGTACTTATATTTGAATCTTTAATTGGAACACAAATAATGCAACCTAATTTTGAGAATACCGCAATAGCTTTTGAGCTGAAATCCGACTCCCAGTTGGAGAGCGCCTACTTTTTGTTCAAAATGATCGCCAGCGAGCCTTTGGTCAGGATTGGTACCGCCGTGACCAATTTTGCCATCAAGGCCCATTTACCTGTTGATGGATTGATTAGGGCCACTGTTTTTGACCATTTTTGCGGGGGAGTGAATGAAGAAGACTGTCTTCCGATCATAGATAAAATGTACGAAAAAGGAGTCTGTTCCATTTTGGATTATTCCGCTGAGGGTAAGGAAGTGGACAACCAATTTGATTTTGCATTGCAGAAAACGCTAGAAATCTTGGATTTTGTCAAGGAAAAGGACGCTATCCCTTTTGCCGTTTTTAAACCCACCGGTTTTGGACGCATGAAACTGTTCGAAAAAATGAGCATCGGTCTGGATTTAACCAGCGAGGAGACCGAGGCCTGGGATAGGATCGTGAACCGATATGAGAAAGTCTGCAAAAAGGCCCATGACCTTGATGTGGCCTTATTGATCGATGCAGAGGAAAGCTGGATGCAGCAAGCTGCCGATGACCTTGCCTTAGGAATGATGCGCAAATACAATAAAGAAAAGGCCATTGTTTTCAATACGTTCCAGATGTACCGATGGGATAGACTGGATTATATTAAAAAATTACACACCCTTGCCAATGCGGAAGGCTTTAAGGTGGGAGCCAAGGTTGTTCGCGGGGCCTATATGGAAAAGGAAAACGAGCGTGCACAGGAAAAAGGATATAAAACCCCTATTTGTAGCAACAAACAGGAAACCGATCAAAATTTCGATGCGGCCATCACCTACCTCATGGACCATTTAGACTGTTTTAATGTTTTTGCGGGAACCCATAACGAACAGAGCTGTCATAAATTGATTGATGTAATGGAAAATAAAGGACTAGAACCCAATGATCCAAGGGTTTGGTTCGGACAATTGTTCGGGATGAGCGATCATATCACCTACAACTTAACGGCCGCCAACTACAATGCTGTAAAATATGTACCCTACGGTCCGGTGAAGGATGTAATGCCCTATTTGATCAGAAGGGCAGAGGAGAACACCTCCGTGGCAGGGCAAACTTCACGGGAACTAGCCTTGCTGCAAAAAGAACGGAAGCGCAGGAAGTTGGAGGATTAATCCAAAGTTTCTATATTTTCCACAACTATGGATTCTTTGCAGTTTTTGATTTGAAGTGACAATGGTTTTCCATCTACCTCATGTGAAACCACATACGTTTTACAAGGTTCAGATTTGGTATCGCTCTTGCCAAAATCCACATCGCCATCCGTCAAGAATTTTAAGATTAGGGTTGTGTCCCGGTAGGCTTCGGGCAATGCCTCACCAAAAGTCAAAGTTTTAGATCTCATATTCTTAAGTACCCTACAGTTGGGCAGGTAGCAAAAATCGATGCCTTCCTCACCAGACTTTTTCTTTAAGAAGAAAACCAAGAATACCAATCCAATGGACAATCCTACCAAGTACCATCCCAATCGCTTTAAAAACTCCATCTACCCTAAAAAATAAGAAAATTAATGTCGTTATAACTCATCCCGAACCAGTCGCCTACCGATTTATTGGTCAAGATACCGTGGTACATGTACAATCCGTTACGAAGACCTTTATCGAACCGTAGGGAATGTTCCAAACCTCCTTCTTCACCAATTTTCAACAGATACGGGGTGAAGATATTGCTGATGGATACGGATGAAGTCCTGGGATACCGAGAGGGGATATTGGGAACACAATAATGTGTTACCCCGTATTTTTCAAACGTCGGTTTCGTATGAGTAGTGACCTCAGAAGTTTCAAAACAACCGCCCATGTCGATACTCACATCGATGATGACCGCCCCTTTTTTCATGTGTTCCACCATGGTATTGGAAACCACCACAGGGGACCGATCCTTGCCGCGTGTGGCACCAATGGCCACGTCACAACGCTTTAGGGATTTTATCAGGTTTTTAGGTTGAATGGTGGAGGTATAAAGCGTTCGGTTCAAATTGGTCTGCAAACTCCTCAACTTACTGATGGAGTTGTCAAAAACCTTCACGTTTGCTCCTAACCCCAACGCAGAGCGAGCGGCAAACTCACCCACGGTGCCTGCACCAATAATGACCACTTCCACAGGCGGAACTCCGCTAATGTTGCCGAACATCAAACCGTTGCCTTTATTGGTGTTGGCCATCAGTTCCGAGGCAATCAAAATCGATGAAATCCCAGCGATCTCGCTCAAGGAACGAACAGCAGGATAATTGCCATCCTCATCCTTTATAAACTCAAATGCAATGGCAGTAAGCCGTTTTTTGGCAAGGGCCTCAATATATTCTTTCCGTTGTGTTTTGATCTGCAGGGCAGAAATGACAATGGTCTGTGGGTTGATGAAATCTATTTCGGTGAGGGTAGGGGGTTCTACCTTTAGTATAATGGGGCAGGAAAATATCTTTTTGGTATCCCGGGTGATTTCGGCCCCAGCATTGGTATATTCAATATCCGAAAAATTGGCGGCATCCCCTGCACCAGATTCTATCAACACACGGTGGCCATGTGCCGTAATAGCGTTCACAGCATCCGGCGTAAGACAAATTCGTTTTTCCTGATATTGGTTTTCCTTGGGAATGCCTATGTAGAGTTCCCCTTTTTGTTTGATGACCTCCAAGGTTTCTTCTTGGGGCAACAATTGTTGTTTGCTAAATGGGGAGGACGGTTGGTTCATATGTGGCAAAAGTGTTCAACATTCCGAAACTGGTAATGGAACAAATTTACATTTTTTTCGAAAGGGTGTTTTGGCGTTCTTCCAATTTCTCTCTTTCCTTTCTCAGTTCCTCTTTTTCCTTTAAAATCTGAAGTTCTGTGTCCATGGCATCGAGATCGATCCCGTGCACGTGTTTGTCCACCAATTTAAGCCTTATAAAGTATACCACTGGCACTACCACCATAGTAACTGCAATGACATACAAAATTTCATTTTCATCAATACGCTCACTATTGGAGTAGTTCAAAACAGTAAACAGTTGAAAACTGTACATGGAAATTGGAATCAATATGGCATGGTACCACCAATTTTTTGAAGTAACGAACCAAATGACCAACAGGAGTAATGGAACAACCTTACTTAAATAAAAGTAAATTGCCGTGCTTACGTCTCCAAAGTTGTTTTCATTTACAGTGATTCCCAGTATGGTTAAAGTTGTAGCGTCTTGAGGTAAGTATTTATAGCTATAAAACATTATCGGAGATATTGCAATAAATAATGCAATAGCCCCTTCTATAATGAAACGCTTTCTTATCGTAGATTTTTTGCTCATCACTTTGTTAACTCAAAAAACCTGGGATTATTGTAAAAAAAAAATCCCTTTTCGAAAAAAGGGATTGATACTTGAAGGATGAAAGCTCAATTAAACCTTAACGATTTTGCGCTTTTCAATACTTACAGTCTGATTCTTGTCAATTTTAACACTGGTTGAAACAGCGGTCATTGCCAAAAAAGCAACAGCAAGTAATCCAAAAAAAACTTTTTTAGTGTTCATCGTAAAAGAGTTTTTGGTTAATAAATGAATTCATTCACTGAGCAAATGTAGGAAAATATCTCAACCCTACCTACGCTTCAACGATAAAATTGGTTTTTTAACGTAAAAACCGAACGGTTTATCGAATCGGACTTGCTTTGTAAAAGAATGAGTTCAAGATAATGGGATCAATCGTTAAGAAACATTTAACTCGATTGAACGCGTATTTTCATCGATAAAATACAATAAAACACTTACAGCGTCGTTTGGCAGCAACGACTTGACTTTCTCCGGCCATTCTATAAAAAGCCAAGCATCCGAATTCAAGTAATCTTCAAAGCCAATATCCAAAGCTTCCATTTCATCGTTTAGTCGATAAAAATCAAAATGGTACGCCAATGGCTTTCCTTTATTGTCATGATATTCATTGACCAAACCGAAAGTAGGGCTGTTGGCAATGTCTGCGGCACCCAGTTGGTGTATCAATTGTTTTACCAAGGTGGTTTTGCCTGCACCCATTTCCCCATACAAACAAATGGTCTTATTGGGAACGGAAGCCAACAGGGTTTTGGCCACTTCACTGATTTCCGATAACTGAAAAGTCGTTTTCAAGATAAACTATTTTGGCTCCAAAACTACAAAAGGAACAATCATTTCTTCCAAAGAAACCCCGCCATGTTGGTACGTATTCCGATAATAACTTACATAGTGATTAAAGTTGTTGGGATATGCAAAGAACAGGTCGTTCTTGGCAAAAATGAAACTGCTGCTCAGGTTAATATTGGGCAAATGGATTTCCTGTGGATTCTTGGTGGCCAACACCTCTTTGTCCTCATAGGTTAGGCTGCGTCCCGTTTTGTACCGAAGGTTTAGACTGGTTTCCCGATCGCCGATCACTTTGGATGGCTGTTTTACATTGATGGTGCCATGATCTGTGGTCAATATCAATTTCATTCCCAAACTTTGCGCTTGTTGTATGATTTCCAATAAAGGAGAATTCTTGAACCAACTCAGCGTGAGGGATCGGTAGGCCTTGTCGTTGGAAGCCAGTTCCTTCACCACATCCATCTCAGTCTTGGAATGCGACAACATGTCCACAAAATTGTACACGACCACGGTTAGATCGTTCTCTTTTTGCGACCTGAAGTTTTGGGCCAGCTGTTTCCCTTGTTTTAAATTGTTGATCTTATGGTACTCCCATTTTAGGTTGAGGCCCAATCGTTTCAGTTGTTCTCCCAAGAATTCGGCTTCAAAAAGGTTCTTGCCGCCTTCATCGGTATCGTTTTTCCACCAATTGGGATAGCGCTTTTCCATTTCCAAGGGCATCAATCCCGAAAAAAGGGCATTCCGCGCATATTGGGTGGCGGTGGGCAAGATGCTATAATAGGAAGACTCCTGTTTCTTTTTATAATGCACGGAAAGGGTTTCTTCAAACGCTAACCATTGGTCATATCGTAAGTTGTCTATGACCACCATCAAGGTCTTGTTGCCTTCCAACTCAGGTTGAACCTTATTTCTAAAAAGCGTATGGGACATGATGGGGGCATCCCCATCCTTGAACCAACTTTTGTAGTTCTTGTCCACAAACTTGCTGAATTGGGAATTGGCCTCAACTTTTTGGGACTCCAATATCTCGAACATTCCAGAATCCTCTATCTGCTCCAATTGCAGCTCCCAATAGATCAGTTTTTTATAGAGTTCGGCCCATTCTTCATGGGTGTTGACCATGGATAGGTCCATGGCTATCTTACGGAACTCCTGCTGGTAGTTTGCCGTGGTCTTTTCCGATACCAAACGGGAATTGTCCAAGCTTTTCTTCAGCGACAATAAAATTTGATTGGGGTTAACGGGTTTTATGAGATAGTCGGCAATCTTAGACCCGATGGCTTCATCCATAATGTACTCCTCCTCACTTTTGGTAATCATCACCACAGGAATGGAAGGTTCATATTTTTTTATCTCGTTGAGGGTCTCAAGACCCGAAAGTCCCGGCATGTTCTCATCCAAAAAAACAATGTCGAAAAAATTTTCCCTGATTTCTTCCAACGCATCCTGGCCACTTTGACTGGTAACTACTTTGTAATTCTTACTTTCAAGAAAAAGTATGTGGGGTTTTAGCAGGTCTATCTCATCATCGACCCAAAGAATTGTAATCTTGTTCATATAGTAGTTATCTTTGTGGCATTAAAACAAAAATCCTTGGTAAAAACCAATAAGCTTAACGTTTTTAACGATCCAATTTACGGTTTTATTGGAACTCCAAACGAACTAATTTTTAGGCTGATTTCCCATCCTTATTTCCAGAGGTTGAGGCGGATATCCCAAATGGGCATGTCCTACATGGTGTATCCGGGAGCCCACCATACCAGGTTCCACCATGCATTGGGGAGCATGCATTTGATGACCAAGGCCATTCAAGTACTCAAAGTTAAGGAGGTTGAGATAACTCCAGAAGAGGAGAACGGTCTACTCTGTACCATTTTGCTGCACGATATTGGCCATGGACCTTTTTCGCATGCACTGGAAGGTTTTGTGGTGAAGGATTTGAGTCATGAAAAACTTTCCCTACAGTTTATGATGGAATTGAACAAGGAGTTTGATGGAAAGTTGGACGTTGCCATTTCAATCTTCAAGGGAGATTACCCGAAACCTTTTTTGAACCAACTGGTGTCCAGTCAATTGGATATGGACCGATTGGATTACTTAAAACGAGATAGTTTCTATTCCGGGGTGACCGAAGGTAACATCAATTCCGAACGGCTCATCTCCATGTTGAATGTGGTAGATGGTAATTTGGTGGTAGAAGAGAAAGGGATCTATGCGGTGGAGAAATTCTTGATGGCCCGAAGGTTCATGTACTGGCAAGTTTACCTTCATAAAACGGGATTGGTTGCGGAACAATTGTTGGTCCGCATTATGCAACGCGCCAGATTGTTGTTGGCTCAAGGATCAATGCTGCCAGCCAGTAGGCCCTTATTGTTTTTTTTGAACCAAAATGAACCCATATCGTTTGATAAAGAGATCCTTGAAACATTTGCCCAACTGGATGACGTGGATATTCTTGGCGCATTGAAAGGCTGGCAATCTCACGAGGATTTTGTGCTGTCCAAATTGTGCAGTATGATATTGGATCGCAGACTCTTGCACATCAAGATCAAAAAACAGCCTGTTGAACCACAAAAAATGAATGAAAAGTTATCGGGAGTCGTCCAAAAATACGATCTTTCAGCTGAAGAAGCCGCCAACTTTGTGTTTCAGGGCGAAATCTCGAACAAGGCCTACAATCAAAAACAGCAGGCCATATACATTCTTAAAAAGAATGGCAGGATTACGGACGTGCTCAAGGAATCTGACCAGCTAAGCCTGAAGGCACTTTCCAAAACAGTTACCAAATATTACAGCTGTTACCCTAAGGAAGCTGTTTAACAAATTTTGTTACTTTTGCACCAATGAAATTCACAGCTACCCAAATTGCCGGAATATTAGAGGGGGAAATTGAGGGAAATCCTCAAATCGCTGTCCATAAATTGTCCAAGATCGAAGAAGGTGAAAAAGGTTCGTTGACCTTTTTGGCCAATCCAAAATATACTGCTTATATCTACTCCACAAAGGCTTCCATAACCATTGTGAACAAAGACTTTGTTCCAGAACAGACCTTGTCCACCACATTGATCAAGGTAGAGGATGCATACAAGTCGTTTTCCAAACTATTGGCGTATTACAACCAGGTCAAGAACAATAAGGTCGGGATTGAAAACCCTTCCTATATATCTGGAAGTGCTTCGTACGGGGAAGGATTCTATTTAGGTGCTTTTTCCTATTTGGGGGAGAATGTAAAGATCGGGGACAATGTAAAGATTTATCCCAATGTCTTCATCGGGGACAATGTAAGCATCGGCAACGATGTGATTGTATTTGCTGGGGCCAAAATTTACTCGGAAACCATTATCGGGAACAATTGTGTAATCCATGGTGGTGCCATTATTGGTGCCGATGGGTTCGGGTTCACGCCCAATTCCAATGGGGAATATAGTAAGGTACCGCAAACCGGTAACGTAATCCTGGAGGACAACGTGGATGTTGGGGCAGGAACTACCATAGATCGTGCAACCTTAGGCTCCACCATATTAAGAAGAGGTGTCAAACTGGACAACCAGATCCAGATTGCCCACAATGTGGAAATTGGGGAACATACGGCCATTGCTGCGCAAACCGGTATTGCAGGTTCCACCAAAATTGGAAAGAATTGTCTTATCGGAGGTCAAGTGGGCATCGTAGGCCATATCACCATTGGGGATAGGGTCAGGATACAGGCCCAATCCGGTATTGGCAGAAACATTAAAAGCGACGAAGTCCTCCAAGGGTCGCCAGCTTTAAATTACGGGGACTTCAACAAATCATACGTACATTTTAAAAATTTGCCAAAACTGGTAAATCAAATCTCCAACATAGAAAAAAAGGTTGAAGGTGAGCAAAATAAGCAATAAGCAACGCACCATTGAAAAGAAAGTAACACTACAGGGAGTAGGGTTGCACACAGGCGAAAATGTAACCATGAGTTTTTTGCCTGCAAAGGAAAATCACGGATACGCGTTCAAGAGAATAGATTTGGAGGGCGAACCCATCATAGAGGCCGATGCCAATTATGTGGTGAATACCCAACGGGGCACCAATTTGGAGAAGAACGGTGTCAAGATCCATACCTCTGAGCACGTTTTGGCTGCACTTGTCGGACTTGAAATCGACAATGTTCTCATAGAATTGGATGCTCCCGAACCTCCAATTATGGATGGTTCCTCCAAGTTTTTTGTAAAGGCTCTGGAAGAAGCAGGCATTGTGGAACAGGAACAGGAGCGCGACGAATACATTGTGAAGGATGTCATTTCCTATAAAGATGAGACCACTGGGAGCGAAATCACCGTAATCCCTGCCGATTATTATCAAGTAACGGCAATGGTTGATTTTGGAACCAAAGTATTGGGCACCCAAAATGCCACTTTGGAAAAAATGTCCGATTTTAAGGAGGAGATAGCGGATGCACGCACCTTCAGTTTTCTCCATGAATTGGAAATGCTCTTGGAACATGGATTGATTAAGGGCGGTGACCTGAACAACGCCATTGTTTATGTGGACAAGGAAATTTCCGAGTCTACCATGAAAAAATTGGAAAAAGCTTTCAACAAGGAAAAACTTTCCGTGAAGCCCAACGGTATTCTGGATAACTTGACACTGCATTATCCCAATGAGGCGGCGCGCCATAAATTATTGGACGTAATCGGAGATTTGGCCTTGGCCGGAACACGAATCAGAGGGAAAGTGATTGCCAACAAACCTGGCCACTTCGTAAACACCCAGTTCGCCAAGAAGCTTTCCAAAATTATTAAGATTGATAAAAGGAACAAAGTTCCCACCTATGATTTGAACCAAACGCCCTTGATGGATGTCACCCAAATCATGAAAATGTTGCCACATAGGCCTCCATTTTTATTGGTGGACAAAATCTTGGAGCTATCCGACACCCATGTGGTTGGGGTCAAAAATGTGACTATGAATGAACCGTTCTTTGTAGGACATTTTCCTGGAGCACCCGTAATGCCAGGAGTTCTTCAGGTAGAGGCCATGGCCCAGACAGGGGGGATTCTTGTATTGAGCACCGTGCCAGATCCTGAAAATTATTTGACATTATTCATGAAAATTGATAATGTGAAATTCAAACAACAGGTGGTTCCTGGAGATACTTTAATATTCAAATGCGATTTGATTTCTCCAATAAGAAGAGGAATCTGCCATATGCAAGCCTATGCCTATGCTAATGGAAAGTTGGCCACCGAAGCTGAATTGATGGCACAGATCGTTAAAACAAAAAACACAGATTCGTAAATGAACCAACCCTTAGCATATGTTCACCCGGGAGCCAAGATTGCCAAGAATGTGGTAATCGAACCCTTTACGACCATCCATAACAATGTCACCATTGGTGAAGGTACCTGGATTGGTTCCAACGTAACCATTATGGAAGGGGCCCGTATCGGCAAAAACTGTAACATTTTTCCAGGAGCAGTCATTTCCGCAATGCCCCAAGACCTAAAATATCAAGGAGAAGAAACTACCGTACAAATTGGTGACAATACGACCATACGGGAATGTGCCACCATCAACAAGGGTACGGCAGACCGCATGAAGACCGTGATCGGAAATAACTGTTTGATCATGGCTTATTGTCATATCGCCCATGATTGTGTCGTGGGAGATGGCTGTATTTTCAGCAATAATTCAACGTTGGCGGGCCATGTCACCATTGGCACCAATGTAGTCTTGGCGGGTATGGTGGCCGTACATCAATTTGTATCCATAGGAAATCACGCATTTGTAACGGGAGGTTCCTTGGTACGGAAAGATGTCCCTCCTTATGTTAAGGCAGCACGGGAGCCCCTATCTTATGTCGGTATCAATTCAATAGGATTGAGACGAAGAGGGTTCGATGCCGATAAGATCAGGGAAATCCAAAACGTTTACCGTATCCTGTACCAAAAAAATTACAATAACACACAAGCAGCATCCATTATAGAAGCAGAAATGGAGGCAACCCCAGAACGTGATGAGATTCTTCAATTCATCAGGGATTCGCAAAGGGGTATCATGAAAGGCTATTTTAGTTCAAATTAATTTTATGGCAAATACTTCTGATATTAGAAAAGGGTTGTGCATCCGATACAACCACGATATCTACAAGATTGTAGAGTTTCTTCATGTAAAACCAGGAAAAGGCCCAGCCTTCGTTCGTACCAAATTGAAAAGTGTCACCACTGGAAAGGTCTTGGACAATACTTTTTCAGCCGGGCATAAGATTGAGGATGTGCGTGTGGAGACCCGTACCTATCAATATTTATATCCTGAGGGAGACACCTTCCATTTCATGAACACGGAGGATTACAACCAGATATCTTTACCAAAGGATAATTTGGACGCTCCCGATCTACTGAAAGAAGGCGAAGTGGTGACCATCATTTTCAACGCCGAGGACAATATGCCCCTTTCCGTGGAAATGCCCGCCAGCGTTATCTTGGAAGTGACCCACACTGAACCAGGGGTTAAGGGAAACACGGCGACCAATGCCACCAAACCTGCAACTGTGGAAACGGGAGCCCGAATCAACGTACCTCTTTTCATCAACGAAGGGGATAAGATTAAAATCGATACGGAAAAGGGAGCTTATTTGGAACGCGCTAAAGAGTAAGGAAAAATGAAATTTCCGAAAGCCCATACTTTAAAGGAGATTGCGGAAATCATTGGTTCCGAGTTTGTCGGCAGCGAGGTTTTTCCTGTTTTTGGTATGAATGAAATCCATGTAGTGGAAGAAGGCGATATTGTGTTCGTGGACCATCCTAAATATTACGACAAAGCCTTGAATTCCAAGGCCACAGTCGTACTCATCAACAAAAAAGTGGAATGTCCCGAAGGTAAGGCCTTGCTCATTTCGGACGACCCTTTTAGGGATTTCAATAAGCTGACAAAACATTTCAAACCATTTGTAAACTCCAACAATATCATTTCTGCCACTGCGGAAATAGGGGAGGGCACCATCATACAACCTGGAGTTTTCATTGGAAACCATGTGAAAATTGGAAAGAACTGCGTCATCCATCCACATGTTACCATTTATGATGGCTGCATTATCGGAGATGACGTGACCATTCATGCGAATACCGTACTGGGAGCAGATGCATTCTATTACAAAAATAGGCCCGAAGGGTTTGATAAATTGCTCTCGGGAGGTACCGTGGTCATTGAAAACAATGTGGACATTGGTGCATCCTGTACCATAGATAGAGGAGTGACGGGAGCCACTACCATCAAGGAAGGTTCCAAATTGGACAACCAAATCCAGGTGGGGCATGACACGGTAATCGGCAAAAAATGCTTGATTGCTTCCCATACAGGGATAGCTGGTTGTGTAGTCATCGAGGACGAAGTGACCCTTTGGGGCCAAGTGGGGATCACCAGTGGTGCCACTATCGGTAAAAAAGCTGTTATTCTGGCCCAAACGGGAGTGGCCAAATCCTTGGAAGGCGGCAAAACCTATTTTGGTAGTCCAGCTGAAGAAGCGCGTGAAAAACTAAAACAAATGGCATCGGTTAAGCAGATTCCCGAAATCCTACAAAAACTGAAAAAGAATTAAAAAATCAATAGATAAAAACTTTAGTAAACCATATTTTTGCACCTATATTAAGTTAAACCTATGAGCGTCTTAGTAAACAAAGATTCAAAAATAATTGTACAAGGATTTACCGGTAGCGAAGGAACCTTCCATGCCGAGCAAATGATTGAATACGGAACCAATGTGGTTGGTGGGGTTACCCCGGGAAAAGGTGGCCAAGAACACTTGGGAAAACCAGTTTTCAACACGGTGGAAGATGCCGTTAAGGAAGTTGGTGCCGATACCACGATTATTTTTGTACCGCCAGCGTTTGCTGCTGATGCCATTATGGAAGCTGCCAGTGCCGGAATCAAGGTGATCATTACCATCACCGAAGGTATCCCTGTGGCAGATATGGTGAAAGCTTACGACTACATTCAAGATAAAGATTGTACTTTAATTGGTCCTAACTGCCCTGGTGTGATTACTCCAGGAGAGGCCAAAGTAGGTATCATGCCTGGTTTCGTCTTCAAAAAAGGAAAAGTGGGGATTGTTTCCAAATCGGGAACCCTTACCTATGAGGCCGCTGATCAAGTAGTACGTCAAGGATTGGGAATTACAACGGCCATCGGTATCGGTGGAGATCCCATCATAGGAACAACGACCAAAAAAGCGGTGGAGCTATTGATCAACGATCCTGAAACAGAATGTGTGGTAATGATCGGAGAAATCGGTGGACAATTGGAAGCCGAAGCAGCAAGATGGTACAAAGCAAGTGGTAGCAAAAAACCGATTGTTGGTTTCATCGCCGGTGAAACTGCACCTGCAGGTCGTACCATGGGTCACGCCGGAGCTATTGTAGGAGGTAGCGACGATACCGCCCAGGCCAAGAAAAGAATCATGCGCGAATGTGGTATCCACGTAGTGGATTCTCCAGCTGAAATTGGTGCCAAAGTAAAAGAAGTGGCGGGATAACCGACCGTTAAATCTATTCTAAATCCCGTTTTTTAGCGGGATTTTTTTTCGTCTAAACCTAAAACAACAACTATATTTGGTGGATAACCATTCAAACACAATCATCTTATGAAACTTTTGGAAGGGAAAAATGTAATCATTACAGGAGCTAGTCGCGGAATTGGAAAAGGAATTGCCGAAGTATTTGGAAAGCACGGGGCCAATGTGGCCTTCACTTATAGTTCCAGTGAAGCACCAGCTTTGGAGCTGGAAAAAGAACTCACCGGAATGGGTGTGAAAGCCAAAGCTTATAAGAGCAATGCTGCCAGTTATGCAGATTCGGAAGCTCTTGTAGCCCAAGTGTTGGAGGATTTTGACGGTAGAATCGATGTGTTGATCAACAATGCAGGCATCACCAAGGACAACCTTTTGATGCGTATGGGCGAAGAGGATTTTGATTCCGTGATCGAAATCAACCTGAAATCCGTTTTTAACATGACCAAAGCCGTACAACGTACTATGTTGAAACAGCGTAAAGGTTCCATCATCAATATGAGTAGTGTTGTTGGGGTAAAAGGAAATGCTGGACAGACCAACTATGCGGCATCCAAGGCAGGGATGATCGGTTTCACCAAATCTGTGGCCCTCGAATTGGGTTCAAGGAATATCCGTTGTAATGCCATTGCCCCTGGTTTCATAGAAACCGAAATGACCGATAAATTGGACGAAAAAACTGTACAAGGTTGGAGGGATGCCATTCCGTTGAAGCGTGGTGGATCTCCGGAAGATGTGGCAAACGCCTGTTTGTTCTTGGCTTCCGATCTTTCTGATTATGTTACCGGCCAGGTGTTGAACGTGGATGGTGGCATGCTAACATAGAATGGATGGAATTGCGCACGGTACTCCTTATTGTTCTTGCAGCGGTTGCCGCGCTCAGTCTAGTTTTTTATCAATACTTCTATAAAAACCCACGAAAGGGTAATCTAAAATTCATATTGGCCGCAATGAGGTTCCTGACCTTATTCTGCGGCCTTTTGCTTCTGATCAATCCAAAGTTTGTCAACAACGACTATTATTTGGAAAAGACCAATCTGGTGCTATTGGTGGATGATTCCTCCTCTATGGAAGAAAGTACCTCAAAAGACAACCTTGCCGCAGCAATGGAACAGATTCGTTCAAATCCACAACTGAACGATCGGTTTACCATGCATCAATATGCCTTTGGTTCCAATTTGGAAGCAACGGATTCCATCCGATTTGATCAAAACAACACCGATATTGCCAAGGCCCTTTCCACGGTGGATCAAATTTTTCTGAATGGCACTAATGCCACAATCCTTTTTTCGGATGGAAACCAAACTTTAGGACGGGATTACGAGTATCTCCATTTGAATCATGTGACCGTTGCCCCTGTTGTGGTAGGCGACACCACCCAGTATGAAGATTTGGCGGTCGGCTTGATCAATGTCAACAAATATGCTTTCCTAAAAAATAAGTTCCCAGTTGAAACGACCATCCTTTATCGAGGAGCTAGGCCAGTTTCCAGTACAGTTTCCATTTACATCAATGGAAAAAGGGTGCATCAGGAGCAGGTCAACTTAAATGCAACAAAAAACAGCCAGACCTTGAACACCTTGATCGAGGCGGAAAGCGTGGGCATTAAAACCATTAAAGTTGAAGTGGGTATACTGGAAAATGAAAGGAACACTTCGAATAATTTCAAGGAATCGGCCATCGAGGTTATTGATGAACAAACCAATGTGGTAATTGTTTCCGATATTTTGCATCCTGATATCGGGGCGCTCAAAAAGTCTATTGAAGCCAACGAACAGCGTTCCGTTTCCATAGTAAAACCCAATGTTGGTGCCAAGGAATTGGAAGATGCCGACATTTTGATCTTGTACCAACCCACCCGAAATTTCAGGGAGGTGTATACTTTTCTTCAAAGATCGGGACTCAATTATTTTACGATTACGGGAAGTAAAACAGATTGGAGTTTTTTGAATCAAGCACAGGGTAGTTTTTCCAAGGATAACAACAATCAAACGGAAGATATTCTACCTGTTTTGAACAATGCGTTTGGCATTTTCAATTTGGGTGATTTTACGGTGGACAACTTTCCACCACTTATCGGAAGTCTTGGGGAAATATCCATTTTGAAGGAATCATCTCCATTGATGTTTCAGCAAATTCGAGGGGTTGATTTGGACAAGCCTTTGTTTACCATTATCACAGAGAGCAAGCAAAGGGAAGCAGCGCTGTTTGGGGAAAATCTATGGAGATGGAGGGCACAAGTGTATCGCAATGACCAAAGTTTTCAAAAGTTTGATGAATTTATGGGGAACCTCATGGTCTATTTGGGTTCGAATAATCAACGAAGCAGATTGGAACTGGATTATTCTCTAGTGTTTGACAATGCAGGTTTGGCAAAAATTAGGGCTTCCTACTTTGATGAGAGTTACCAGTTCGATACCAATGCAAGAATCAACATCAAAGTGGAAGAAAAGGAAAATCAATTGGTCCGCGAAGCTCCCATGTTATTAAAAGGATCTTATTTTGAAGTGGATCTAAGCGACTTGGCTTCTGGGGAATATGATTTCACCGTAACCGTTACAGGGGAAAACCTCAAGCGTTCTGGTAGTTTTAAAATTTTGGATTTCAATCCTGAGGAACAATTATCCTCAGCCAATTACCAGAAATTGGACCGATTGGCACAAAAGAACCAAGGAAAATTGTACTATTTTGATCAGGTTGATTCCCTCATTGAAGACTTGGCCACTTCAACACAATTTTTGCCCGTCCAAAAGAGCAGGCAGAATGTTGTATCTTTAATAGATTTCCGTATTTTACTCGGACTGATGGCCTTGACCTTGGCCTTGGAATGGTTCATCAGAAAATACAACGGATTAATTTAAAACCACATATATGGACAGATTACCAAAAATTGCCTTGCCGGCAATAGCGGCTATAATTTTCTTGATCATTATCATTTCCAAATCAGCGGTGACCATTGGTTCCGGTGAGGCGGGCGTGCTTTATAAAACTTTTGGAGGAGGTGTGGTCACGGACAAACCACCTTTGAGTGAAGGTTTTCATTTGGTGGCCCCATGGAACCGCGTTTATGTGTACGAAGTACGTAAACAAGAGCTTTTCGAAAAAATGAAGGTGCTATCCTCCAATGGATTGGACATTCAACTGGATGCTTCTGCTTGGTACCAGCCATCATTTGACGATTTGGGGAAACTACATCAGAAAATTGGGGAAAACTATGTGGAGCGCATTATTCTTCCAACCATAAGATCAGCCGCAAGAAGTGTGGTGGGTCGATATACCCCCGAACAATTGTATTCCAGCAAGCGGGATGCCATCCAACGGGAAATATTTGAAGAGACCAAAAAGATTGTGGACGATCAATACATTGTATTGGATGAAATCTTGGTCCGGGATGTGACCTTGCCCCCGACTATCAAAGAAGCCATAGAGCGTAAATTGAAACAAGAACAGGAATCCCTTGAATATGAGTTTAGGTTAGTGACCGCTCAAAAAGAAGCAGAACGCCAAAGAATAGAAGCTCAGGGTAAGGCCGATGCCAACAAAATCCTGAGTGCATCCCTAACTGACAAAATTCTACAGGACAAGGGTATTGAAGCTACTTTAAAACTGGCTCAGTCCCCAAATGCCAAGGTAGTTGTAGTAGGATCGGGTGATGACGGACTCCCTTTAATTTTGGGAAATAACTAATTTCCCCTTTTTTGATAAAAAAATAAGTTCTACATTTGAACTGTAATGAGAAATAAGAACGTACATCACCACCATTTTTATACTTGCCCTCAAGCGAGATAGAAATGTATTGTTGTATATAAAATATATTCTAACCCGTTTGAGAAATCAAGCGGGTTTTGTTTTTGTACCCGTTTGGTTTTTCGAACACAAAAGTTGAAGACATGACAAAAATTCGGATTGCTGTACAAAAGAGCGGTCGGTTAAATGAAGACTCCCTTCAGATCCTAAAGGATTGTGGTATTTCCATTGACAATGGAAAGGACCAACTCAAGGCAACGGCTGCCAACTTTCCTTTGGAGGTTTTCTATCTTCGTAATGGCGATATTCCCCAATATTTAAGGGACGGGGTAGTGGATATTGCCATCATCGGCGATAACGTTTTGGTTGAAAAAGGCAAGGACATTGCCGTGGCTGAAAAGTTGAATTTCTCCAAATGCCGCGTTTCACTGGCTGTTCCAAAGGGGGCAAAGTATAATTCCGTGAAAGATTTTGAAGGCAAGAAAATTGCCACTTCCTATCCCAATACTGTGAACGAATACCTGAAATCCAAAGGCGTTACCGCTGATCTGCACTTGATCAATGGTTCCGTGGAAATTGCACCGAACATCGGTTTGGCATACGGTATCTGTGATATTGTATCAAGCGGAAGCACTTTGTTCAAAAACAATTTGAAGGAAGTAGAAGTGATTTTAAAAAGTGAAGCGGTTTTGGCCGTTTCCCCAAAGATTTCCGAAGAACGAAGGGAAATCCTGAAGAAAATCCAATTCAGGATACAATCGGTACTTCAGGCAAGACAGAACAAATACATTTTATTGAATGCCCCAAATGACAAATTGGATGAGATCATTTCCATTTTGCCAGGGATGCGAAGCCCCACTGTTTTGCCTTTGGCGGAAGAAGGGTGGAGTTCCGTGCACTCCGTCATCAAAAGGGACACTTTTTGGGAAGTGATCGATGCCTTGAAACAGGCTGGGGCAGAGGGAATTTTGGTTTGTCCTATCGAAAAAATGGTAATGTAAATAACAATGGAACCTCAATTCACCATAAAATGGATACCAACGGAAAAGCTCAACAGCATCCTTCCGCTGGCCTATATCCTGAACAGGGAAACCATTCCCATGGATGTGCTACAAGCTCGATTGAATGAAATGATTCCGATGGGGTACAAATGCATCGGGGTGTACGACCAAGAAGAATTGATAGGCATTTGCGGGGTTTGGGTATTGAACAAATTATATTCCGGTAAACACGTGGAGCCTGATAATGTTATCATTTCACCTCAATATCAAGGAAAAGGTATAGGTGAACTAATGCTGAATTTCTTAAACGACTATGCTAAAGAAATTGGTTGTGATCGTGCCGAAGTGAATTGCTATGCCAAAAATGTAAGAGGCAAAAAATTCTGGGAGAATCAAGGATATGAAGCCTTGGGCATACACTTGATCAAAATATATTGAAATGAACAAGATTTATTATCCAAATAGACAGGATTGGGGAGAGATTCTCAAACGACCTACCCAAACGGTTGCCGACATAGAGAAAACAGTGGAGGCCATTTTTGAAGCGGTTCAAAAAGGAGGGGACTTGGCCATCAAAAAGTATACAGACCAGTTTGACCATGTGCAATTGGATTCTCTTTTGGTGACTGACGAGGAAATTCAAACAGCGGTCGATTCGGTTTCGAACGATTTGAAAAAGGCCATTTCCTTGGCAAAATCCAACATTGAAAAATTCCATGCCGCCCAGAAAACGGCCAAAGTAGAAATGGAAACGATGCCAGGGGTGTTGTGTTGGCAAGAAAAAAGGCCCATCCAAAAAGTGGGACTTTACATTCCAGGAGGCACGGCTCCCTTATTCTCGACCATTTTAATGCTGGCTATTCCGGCAAAACTGGCGGGTTGTGAGGAAATTATTTTGTGCACGCCACCAGATAAAAAAGGTAACGTAAACCCGACCATTTTGTTCGCCGCTCAACTTTGCGGGGTAACCAAAATTTTCAAAGTAGGGGGTATTCAAGCTATTGCTGGGATGACCTTTGGAACGGATACCATACCCAATGTGTATAAGATATTCGGACCCGGTAACCAATTTGTAACGGTTGCCAAGCAATTAGCAACAAAATATGGAATTGCTATCGACATGCCGGCCGGACCAAGTGAGCTTCTCGTTGTAGCTGATGATTCTGCCAATGCCGCTTTTGTCGCCTCGGATTTGTTGAGCCAAGCAGAGCATGGGGTTGACAGTCAAGTGATCTTGGTTTCCACATCCGAAAAATTGATGAATGCTGTTGAAAAGGAAATCGAATCTCAAATAAAAGTATTGCCCAGAGCAGCCACTGCAGAAAAATCTATTGAGAATAGCAAGTTGATCTTGGTAAAAGATGATGAATCGGCCATGGATTTAATTAATGAATATGGCCCAGAACATTTTATTGTCTGTGTGAAAAATGAGGCGTTTTACCTTCAACGGATACAAAACGCCGGTTCTGTATTCATTGGCAATTATACTCCTGAAAGTGCTGGGGATTATGCTTCAGGGACGAACCATACACTGCCCACTAATGGCTATGCCAAACAGTATAGTGGTGTGAACCTGGCCAGTTTCACGAAGAGCATGACCTTTCAAAAAATATCCAAAGAGGGAATGGAAGCCATTGGCCCTTCCATAGAATGGATGGCAGAGGCCGAAGGTTTGCAGGCCCATAAAAATGCAGTGACACTTCGTTTAAAAAGTTTGAAATGACACAAACCTTCAACATAAATAGCATAGTTAGGGATTCTGTAAAAGCCCTAAAACCATATTCTTCGGCACGGGATGAATATGTTTCCGATGGGTCCACCATGATTTTTTTGGATGCCAACGAAAATCCCTTTGATAATGGGGTCAACCGATATCCGGACCCATACCAAAGAAGCTTGAAAGCGGTTCTTGCAGAACAGAAAGGGGTATCAGAAACCAACATGCTTTTAGGCAATGGCAGCGACGAGGTTTTGGATTTGATTTATAGGGCATTCTGTGAACCGAATCAAGACAATGTGATCACCCTACCACCTACATATGGCATGTACAAAGTATTGGCAGGAATCAATGCCGTGGAAAATAGGGAAGTTATGTTGACTACCGATTTTGAACCGGATGTCCCAGTAATTTTGAATGCCGTGGATAGACAAACCAAACTGATTTTTATTTGCTCACCCAATAATCCTACAGGGAATTCCTTTAAAAAGGAAGGCATTGAAAAGCTTTTGGAATCCTTCAACGGATTGGTGGTCATTGACGAGGCCTATATTGATTTTTCAGGCCAAGAAAGTTGGTTGAATAGCTTGAAAAAATACCCAAATTTAATTGTTACCCAAACCTTGTCCAAAGCCTATGGTTTGGCGGGAATCCGGTTAGGTATTTGTTATGCTTCGGAAGCGATTATTTCCATTTTGAATAAGATCAAACCACCTTATAATGTCAACCAATTGACCCAACAAAAAGCTTTGCAACGGGTTTTGAACGAGGATGCGGTACAACAGGAAGTGGTTCAAATTTTGGAAGAACGTGCAAATCTGGAGCAAGCTTTACAAAACTTAGATTTTGTGGAAAAGTTATTCCCCTCGGATGCCAATTTTGTACTCGCCAAGGTAGATAATGCCGATAAGCGTTATCAGCAATTACTCGAGAAACATGTGGTGGTGCGAAACCGCAGCACCCAACCTCTATGTGAGAACACCTTAAGGTTTACGGTAGGGACACCAACTGAAAACAAAGCATTGATAGCCATTTTAAAGCAACTATAAACATGGGCAAAAAAGTACTATTCATTGATCGTGATGGAACCATTATTAAGGAAACCATTGATGAACAAATTGATTCTTTTGAAAAATTGATCTTCTATCCAAAGGCTTTCACCTATTTGGGGAAAATTGCGAAGGAATTGGATTATGAACTGGTGATGATAACCAATCAAGATGGTTTGGGAACCGACATTTTTCCCGAGAACACGTTTTGGCCCGTACATAATTTCATTGTCAACACATTTGAAGCTGAAGGTGTTGTTTTCGATAATGTCTTTATCGACAAAACTTTTGCGAAGGATAATGCCCCGACCCGAAAACCGGGAACCGGAATGCTCACATCCTATTTTTCGGAAGAGTACGATCTTGCCAACTCTTTTGTGATCGGTGACCGATTGACCGATGTGGAATTGGCCAAAAACCTTGGGGCAAAAGGCATCTATATCAATGATGAAACCCATTTGGGAACCGGAGAAATCACGGTGAAACGAGAAGAACTGGGTTCCTACATTGCCTTGGAAAGCAATGATTGGGAAAAGATTTATGAGTTTTTGAAACTGGAAAATCGTGTTGCTGAAATCTGTAGAAAAACCAACGAAACAGATATCCTAATCAAGTTAAATTTGGACGGTACCGGGAAAAGCGACATCAAAACCGGATTGGCCTTTTTTGATCACATGTTGGACCAATTGGCCCGTCACGGACAAATGGATCTTACCATAAAAGTCGATGGCGATCTGGAGGTAGACGAACACCATACCATTGAGGATACCGCCATTGCTTTGGGCGAAGTGTTTTCCAAAGCTTTAGGTAACAAATTGGGCATTGAACGCTACGGGTTTTGTTTGCCCATGGATGATTGTTTAGCTCAAGTAGCCATAGATTTTGGAGGAAGGAACTGGCTGGTTTGGGATGCGGAGTTCAAAAGGGAAAAAATTGGTGAAATGCCTACAGAAATGTTTTTACATTTCTTCAAATCGTTCTCTGATGGGGCCAAGGCCAATTTGAACATCAAGGCAGAAGGCACCAATGAGCATCATAAAATTGAAGCTATTTTCAAGGCATTTGCAAAATCCATCAAAATGGCGGTAAAACGGGATGTGGAAAAAATGGTTTTGCCATCAACAAAGGGAATGCTGTAATGAAAATAGTGATTATCGACTACGGTGCGGGGAATATCCAAAGTATCATTTTTGCCATGAAACGGTTGGGTTATGATGCGGTGTTGTCCCATGATGCCAAAGAAATCCAAGAAGCGGACAAGGTGATTTTCCCTGGTGTAGGAGAGGCCAGTTCAGCCATGGCAAAATTGAGATCCAGTGGATTGGATACCCTCATCCCGGAATTGGAGCAACCGGTTTTGGGCATTTGTCTGGGCATGCAGCTTATGTGCCATTCATCAGAAGAGGGAAATACAAGTGGACTTGGGATTTTTGACCTAGATGTGAAGAAATTTTCAAACCGAGTAAAAGTGCCGCAAATCGGCTGGAACCAGATCACGGATTTAAAAACAGATTTGTTCAAGGGTATTCCAGATAAGTCCTATATCTATTTGGTGCACAGTTTTTATGCCCCAAAGGGCAAGGAAACCATTGCAACTTCTGAATATGGATTGGACTACAGTGCTGCCCTTCAAAAAGATAATTTTTATGGGGTTCAGTTTCACCCAGAAAAGAGCAGTGATGTGGGAAGTGCCATTTTAAATAATTTTTTAACCCTCATTTAAATGGAATTTTATATTTCCGAGGACAGAACAAAATTGGATGTTCCAAAGATTCACAAGGAAGTCACCGCTACCTATTGGGGTGGTGGCAGGACTATGGACCAAACCTTGATGACCATTGACAAATGCGTCTGTTTTGGTGTTTATTCCGATAAGGATGAACAAGTTGGTTTTGCCAGATTATTGACAGATTCCTTGATATTCGCTTATATTATGGATGTGGTCATATTCGACCCCTATAAAGGCAAAGGATTGGGTAAAATGTTGGTGAAACACATTTTGGAACGAACAGATATTCAAACAGTTAAAACGGTAGCCTTAAAGACGAAGGATTCTCATAGTTTTTATGAAGCATTCGGATTTAAAAGAGTAGGGGATTCAGAAATGTGGTTAGCTATTGACCGAGCCAAATATGATTAACGTATGAGATTGATTCCTGCCATAGACATCATTGAAGGGAAATGTGTCCGACTTTCCAAAGGGGATTACGGGACCAAAAAAATCTATAATGAAAATCCTTTGGAGGTTGCAAAGCAATTTGAGGCACACGGCATTCAATACCTTCATTTAGTAGATCTGGATGGCGCAAAATCCAAGCACATCGTAAACCATAAGGTTTTGGAAAGCATTGCTTCCCAAACCAGCCTTAAAATTGATTTTGGCGGAGGTCTTAAATCGGACGAAGACCTAAAAATTGCCTTTGAAAGTGGGGCTTCCCAAATTACCGGGGGAAGTATAGCCGTGAAGGATAGGAAAATTTTCTTGGAATGGTTAAAGACTTATAGAGCAGAAAAAATCATTTTGGGAGCCGATGCCAACAATGAAAAAGTAGCGGTTTCAGGTTGGTTGGAAGAATCCGAACAGGAATTAATACCTTTTATACAGAACTATCAGAGGGAAGGCATTCAGTATGTCATTTGTACTGATATTAGCAAAGATGGGATGTTACAAGGACCTTCTTTCGATTTATACAGAAAGATTCTGTCCCAAACCGAATCGGGTTTGAAATTGATTGCCAGTGGAGGTATTTCCACCTTTGACGAACTCCCAAAACTGGCTGAAATTGGTTGTGAGGGCACCATAATTGGCAAGGCCATTTATGAAAATAGAATCAGTTTAAAACAATTGGAACAATATATTCTTGAAAATGGATAAGGAAAAGCAACTTCAGGATGAACTGACTTGGAACGTGGGCTATCGGATGAACGAAAGCCTTCGTATGATCAAAATTTGTTTGGACAAATTACCCGAAGACAAAATTTGGCAGAAACCGAACGAATCCAGCAACAGCATTGGAAATTTGATGCTGCATTTATGTGGAAATATCACTCAATACGGGATTGCTTCCATCAAGAATGAAGAAGACAACCGCAAGCGGGATGAGGAATTTTCAGCAACCTCTGGATTTTCAAAAGAGGAATTGTTCAAAAAGCTTAGTGATACCGTGGATAAGGCCAAACGAACCTTTTATGAGGCTCCGTTGGAGGAATTGCTCCGGAAACGTTCCGTTCAAGGGTTTAATTTTTCAGGGGTTGGGAACATTATCCATGTTACAGAGCACCTATCATACCACACAGGACAGATTGCCCTTTGGACCAAAATATTGGAAAACAAAAATTTGGGTTTTTATGATGGGGTAGACCTGAATGTGAAGAACGAATAACATCATGCCGAACTTGTTTGGACATCATAAATGATGAATCAGAGTTTTGTTTACATATTGACCAACAAGTTCAGAACAACATTCTATATTGGAATCACTTCAGATCTGGCCAAAAGAATGGGGGAACATAAAGAAGGAATTGCCTCAAAATTTACAGTGAAGTACAATGTTATTGATTTGGTGTACTTTGAAGTTTATTCTGATATTAATCAGGCTATTACAAGAGAAAAACAATTAAAAAACTGGCACCACGACTGGAAAGTTAACTTGATTAAAGAACAGAATCCAACATTAGAAGCACTGGACTATTAAAATGAGACCCTGAAACAAGTTCAGGGTGACGATTAAAATTCAAAGATGGTTTTCGAAGAAAACGTCATGCCGAACTTGTTTCGGCATCGCATAACATAAATTAAAATCAAACAAGACCCCTATATTATGCTAGGGTGACGATAAATTATGCTTACAAAACGAATCATTCCTTGTTTGGACATCAAAAACGGACGCACCGTAAAAGGTGTCAATTTTGTGGACCTCCGAGATGCTGGAGATCCTGTGGAATTAGCATCCATTTATGCTAAAGAAGGGGCGGACGAATTGGTCTTTTTGGATATTTCGGCCACTGAGGAAAAACGAAAGACCTTGGCGGAATTGGTCTATCACGTAGCAGAGACCATCAACATTCCGTTTACGGTGGGTGGGGGCATTTCTTCGGTGGAGGATGTGGATATATTACTCAAGAATGGCGCGGACAAAGTTTCTATCAACTCCTCAGCGGTAAAAAGACCGGAACTCATCAATGAGTTGGTGGCTAAATTCGGTTCCCAGTGTATCGTGGTCGCCATTGACGCCAAACAGGTTGATGGTGTCTGGAAAGTACATTTGGTAGGTGGTAAAGTTCCAACTGAAATCAATCTATTTGATTGGGCCAAAGAAGTGGAAGAACGAGGAGCAGGGGAGATATTATTCACCTCTATGGACCATGATGGCACCAAAAATGGGTTTGCCAACAAGGCTTTGGCGCAATTGTCCAAATTGGTGAACATTCCCATCATTGCCTCAGGGGGTGCCGGAACCATTTCCCATTTTACCGATACCTTCATAGATGGGAAAGCCGATGCTGCCCTGGCAGCCAGCGTTTTTCATTTTAAGGAAATTGAAATACAAGTTTTAAAGAACGAATTGAAGAGGGAAGGGATTCCCGTTAGAATTTAAGATATGAAATGCCCTCACACCTGATTAGGTTTATCAGCCGAAATAATGTGGCATTGCATCTGACCATTAAAAACAAATTAAAAAGAACAGATGAAAATTGACTTTACCAAAAACCCAGATGGTCTTGTGCCCGCTATCATTCAAGATGCGAAGACCAAAACCGTATTGATGCTGGGCTATATGAACCAAGAAGCTTTTGACGTAACGCAGAAGAGTAGAAAAGTGACCTTTTTCAGTCGGTCCAAGCAACGCCTTTGGACCAAAGGCGAAGAAAGTGGAAATTTCCTGAACCTGGTTGATATAAAAGTGGATTGCGACAACGACACCCTTTTGGTATTTGTAAATCCCGTTGGGCCCACCTGTCACAAAGGAACCGATACCTGTTGGGCAGAAGAAAATGCCCAAGCTTACGGCTTTTTATCCGCCTTGGAAAAGATTATAGAATCCCGAAAAAATAATCAGGACAACCCTGATAGTTATGTAGCTTCATTGTTCCGAAAAGGCATCAACAAAATAGCACAAAAGGTGGGGGAGGAAGCCGTGGAAACCGTCATTGAGGCCAAGGACGCCAATGATGACCTTTTCTTGAACGAGAGTGCCGATCTTTTGTTCCATTATTTGATCTTGTTGCAGGCCAAAGGCTATACATTGGATGATATTTCCAATGTCCTAGAAAGAAGGCATTAGTGTGAGACACTCATCGGTCGGCCCAATCATTTTGAAAATGGAATCGTAACCCACTGAAATGAAACCGGTAACCATTCTTCTTGGTCGTTCTTTGTGAAGACCTGATTGTTCTGGGTGTAAACCAGTTGAATTTCAATGGGTTCTTTTTTCACACTCTTCTTTTTCATCAGTCCAAATGTTTTTTGTAGCGGTTACGACCCATATTAAAAACACCCAACTTTACCCCAATGCCACCAGAAAAACCACTGATCCTATCCACTGGGCTTTGTGCCAATTCAATCCTGCTGGACATTCTATACCTGAAACCGGCCTCCAATTGAACGTACCGAGAGAGGTTGAACAATATATTCATACCCGGTTCCAATACAAATACGGCATCAATATCATCATCATCCAAATCGACGTTCTCATCATTCACTACGGCATTATGGTCCACATAGCCCACACCACCACCACCGACCAGTATAGGAAAGGATAGGCTTACCCTGTTCTTGCCAAACAATATAGGTTCCAAATGAAGTCCTCCGTATATGGCGACAATATCATCGTTGTTGTTGGTTCTCGGATTGAAGATGTTTTGCTCGGAATACAGTATGTTGGCCATAAAACCTACTTCAAACTGTCTGTTGGCCACATAGGCCACTTTTAATCCTCCGATGTAAGTGTCCTCTCCCTCAATTTCACCAAAGTAGGTGGATAACCCGAGATAGACACCGTGCACCACATTCTTTCGATCATTGAATGTAATGTATTGTCCGTCATCATCTTGGGCGAACCCCATCATACCAAGCAATAGGAAAAAAAGTAAGGAAGTTGTTTTTTGATTGTTCATTTTTATTGATTTTCTGATTGATTCTGTTTTAAAGACAATGTATTTGGCAAAAGGTTGCATTTCGTGTTTTTTTAATTGTTTATGGTCACAATTCCCTTTTCCCCTTGTATGGAAATACTCCCTTTCCGTTCCTTTCCATAAGTGGCATCAATTTTTCGAAGCCTGCGGCCTTTGTCCAACATTTCGGAGCTGACGTTCTCAAAAGATTTAGGCAAGCGTACCACACCTTGCTCCAAGGTTGCCGTAAAGCGGTGGGAGAAATGGGTAACCGTTAGCGTGATATCCGCAGATTCCTGCTGTATGGCTATTGCAGCAGATGGATTTGTGATGGCATACACTTGAAAATCCGCAATCTTCATATTCATATCCACATCGCCCGTCAACCGTTCCAATTTGAATGTGGTGAATTCCAAGTTTCCAAATAGAGATCCTGCTTCGTTTATAGCGATATGGTCTTTGTTCGAATACACTTCCAAGGAATTCACCAAATTGGCATGGATTTCCGTACCATCACTTCGCAAACGTAGGTTTTTGGAATTTTCCATGTTCAATTCCCCAATTTTCAAGTCTATATCCGCATAATTCAAATCCTTGGCACGGACTTTCCCATACCTCAAAACAATATCCGCCTTGTTCAGATTTTCCCCGATCCACAGGTCACCATGCTCGATCAAGGTATTGAGGGTTCCCATACAATTTTCAATGACCACATCCCCAAAACGGTTGGTGATCTTGAGTCCGGCCTTTGCAGGAAGGTAGACCTCATAATCTATTTGTACATGGCTGCGATCAAAGTCAATGGGGTTGGCCTTATTTAAAATATCGGCAAACCATCCTGTATTTTTATTGGCGATTTCCGAAACAATGGAAATATAGCCGTTACTGGTTTTGATCTTTGGGTTGATACGCTCCAGTAAATCCTCTGCATTCTCCTTTTTACGATGGTTTACCGTAACCGAAATGTTCACCAGAACTTTGTTCTGGTCCCATCCCTTAAGCGTAATGTTCCCATATTTGTTCTCCAATTGAAACTCGCCCGAGTTCGTGAACGGGAAACTCTTTTCAATGGTTTTATATACCTTTTCCTGTGACCTGGCAGAATGCACCGAAATCAGCAGCAAGGCCATCCATAGGACCTTTCTATAACGTGTATCCATAATCATCTTCATCCGGTTTTTTAGATTCATTTAATTGGTGCAACAAATTCTCAATGAGCTCGATACGCTTCTTGTAGTTGCCCACAATGGCTTCCAGCACTCGTTCATTGTCAAGGTTTTTTTGCATTTCCTTCTTAAGGACTTCATATTCAGCGTCGAGTTCATCCATGAAGGACAGGAACTCTGCTTTGTTTTCTTCGGAAAGGGACCGGTTGTTCTTTACCAACTGCACTTGGTAGGAGACCAAATCCTTGTAATACATATCTATTTCCATCAATTCTTTGGACGCGTACTGTGTTTTGTTGGCACTGTTGTTCAACACTGCCAGTCCAAAAAAAGAAGCAATGCCCAACAATAATAACACCGAAGCAGCCACGCGAAACACGGGTCTTTTCCAGAGAGGGATTACCTTGGGTTTTTCTTGATGCAGTTCTTCTGAAATCTTGGCCCACATTTTGTCCTTGTCCGCCCTTCGTTCGTTGAATTGTGCTGCATGGTCCCTAATATGTTTTTCAAAATTGTCCATTACAGTTCATTGATGATTTCCAATAATTTTTTCTTGGCCCTGTGGTATTGCGATTTTGAGGTACTGGTAGAAATACCCAAAATCTCCCCAATTTCCACATGGTCATATCCTTCAATCAAATACAGATTGATGATTTCCCGGTAACCGTCCGGGAGCAGGGCGATACCCTTCTTCACTTTATTTATATCCGTTGCCTCGGCCTCTACAGGTTCGTCATCCGTCAAATGGAACTCATGGGCTTCCATCGGTACCACGGGTATACGTTTGGCCTTTAGGTGGTTAATACTTTTATTAATGACAATCCGCTTCAACCATGAACCAAAACTACTTTCATACTTAAAGCTGTCCAGATTTTTAAAGGCATCCACAAAGCTGTCCTGTACAATATCCTCGGCATCTTCCGCATTGCCCAAAAAGCGGAACCCCACGTTGTACATAGCATCCACATAGCAGGAATACAGCTCGTATTGCGAGTTGCTATTGCCGGCTTTGCATTGCTCCACTATGGCCTTATGCGTAAATCGGATGTCGGTTTCCAATAGTTTAGGTTGATGCCTTGTCTCTTGCTAAAGACAACCGCAAAAGTAAAGGGTTGCACCATGAAGAAAAAAAACTTGTAAAAATCTATCGATTGTAAAATATGAAAAGAAAGATCCCATAAAAAAGCCAGTGTATGCAACCCTTCCTTTTTTGACCTGTCTATGATGGTGAAAATTTCAAGTACAACCATCAAAACATCAAAAAATGAACAGTAAATCACAATTGGACCCAGCAATCAAATGTACCGTTTGGTTGCTGTGGTTTTTCTTTTTGGGCTGTATCCTTGCCATAGGCCAGACCAGCCACACCATTAGCGGCACCATTACCGACAAAAGCAATGGGGAGACCCTATTCGGTGCTTCCGTGTTCTTGAACGGCACTACCATTGGTGGGGTCACCAATGAATATGGATTTTATTCCGTAACGGCACCGGAAGGCGAGTATATATTGAGCATTTCATACATGGGATATAGCGAAATCCGAATGAAGATCCATTTGGACCACGACATTAAAAACGATGTGGAAATTTCCGAATTCTCGACCGAACTGGATGAAGTGGTCGTCACCGCAGACGAACCGGAACGAGCCATATTGCGAAAACCTGAAATGAGTGTGGTGAAGATGAATATAGGTACCGTTAAACAAATGCCCGTGGTTTTGGGGGAATTGGATGTGCTGAAATCCCTTCAAATGTTACCCGGCGTTACCAATAACGGAGAGGGGACCGGAGGGTTCCATGTGAGGGGCGGCGCACAGGACCAGAACCTCGTGCTGCTAGACGAGGCCATTATTTACAACACTTCGCACATGTTTGGGTTCTTCTCGGTCTTCAATGCGGATGCCATTAAAGATATGAAACTCTACAAAGGCGGTATTCCGGCTAGCTTTGGGGGCAGGGTATCTTCCGTATTGGACATTCGACAGAAAGATGGGAACAGCAAAAACTTTGAACTGAACGGGGGTATCGGGGTTATTTCGAGCCGACTGACGGCAGAAGGGCCTATTTTTGGGGACAACGGTTCCTTTTTAGTCGCCGGTCGCCGGTCCTATGTTGATCTATTGCTCAAGGCTGCGGGAGAAGAAAACAGTGTCAGTTTCTACGACCTGAACCTCAAGACCAATTACAGTATCAATCGTAATAACAAGCTTTTTTTGAGTGGTTATTTTGGCCGCGATGCCTTTAAACTGGGCAACACTTTTGATAGTAGTTATGGGAATTCCACGGGTAATCTGCGTTGGAACCACATATTCAACGACCGGTTGTTTTCCAATCTTTCGGCCATCCTAAGTCGATATGACTACGACTTGGAGTTCGCACAGGAGGAATTTGATTGGGTATCCTCCATCACCAACTATAATCTTAAATATGACTTTAAATATTATTTAAGCGACGCCTTCAAATTGGATTTTGGAATCAACGGTATTTATTATGATTTCAATCCTGGGGAAGTAAGTCCCACCGCCGAAACATCACCCGTAAATCCGTTAAAACTGGACCAGAAAAAAGCCTTTGAAAGTGGGTTGTATCTAAGTGCGGAGCACAAACTCAGCCCTAAACTCACGGTACAGTACGGATTGCGATACAGTGCTTTCTCTCGATTGGGCGGACAACCCATAAACACCTACGCAAACGATCAGCCCGTGGTGTACAATCCTGAATTGGGCATTTATGAAAGGGGTGAAGCAACAGGGGAGACCAATTTCGCTAAAAGTGATGTTATTAAAAGCTTTGGTAATCTTGAACCCAGGGTTTCATTGGCTTACCTTCTGGATGAGGAATCGTCCCTAAAAGCAGGTTTTTCCCGCACTGCCCAATACATTCATTTGTTGTCCAATACATCGTCCGCAACTCCTTTGGATGTTTGGACCCCCAGCGGCCCCTTTATTAAGCCACAGTTGTCCAACCAATATGCGTTGGGATACTTTCGCAATTTTACGGACAAGATGTATTCGCTGGAAGTAGAGACTTACTATAAAACCGTGGACAATAGAATCGATTACATAGATGGGTCCGATTTGATCGGTCAAAATACCATTGAAACTGAAGTTTTGAATGGCGAAATGCGGGCCTACGGACTGGAACTCCTCCTTCGGAAGAATGAGGGCGACTTTACGGGATGGATTGCGTACACCCTTTCCAAATCGGAACAAAGGACCTTGGGAGGAACGGCTGGTGGGCCAGGCATCAACAATGGCGACTGGTACAGTACTTCTTTTGATAGGACCCACGACATATCCGTATCGGGGGCCTATCGTTTGGACGACCAATGGAGTTTTGGGACCAATCTGGTTTTTCAAACAGGTAGACCGGTAACTTATCCCAATGGGCAATACGTATACGAAGATTTGTCCATAGCCAGTTATGCCCCCCGAAATTCGGATCGTTTGCCAGCTTACCATCGCTTGGATGTTTCGGTCAATTACAAACCAAGAAAATATCAGAACAAACGCTTTAAGGGAGAATGGGTTCTCAGTATTTATAATCTGTACAGCAGAAAAAATGCCGCTTCCATCTCCTTTGGACAAAACTTGGAAACCGGGGCCAACGAAGCCACCCGAACCGCCATTTTTGGCATTGTACCCTCATTGACCTACAACTTTAAATTTTAAATCATGAAAACATTGAAAAAAATCATATTGCCCGTAATTATTATTGCTTTTGCCTCTTGTGAAGATGTAGTGGATGTTGAAGTACAAGAAGGCCCAAAACGATTGGTAGTGGAGGCATCCTTGGATTGGGAAAAGGGAACCGAAGGAAATATTCAGACCATCCGCCTGCGCGAATCCACTCCATTTTTTAACACCGATACCGACACTGGGGTAATAGGCGCCTCCGTAGTGGTGACGAACAATAGTAGTGGCGACAGCTACATTTTTGCTGATCAGGGCAATGGCGAATACCTGACCACGAATTTTGAACCCGTTCTGGAACAGACATATTCCCTTAGGATCGAATACAATGGGGAGGTGTATACCGCAACCGAGACCATGACCCCTGTGACCGACATCACCCGTGTTTTTCAAGACCGGGAAGATGGATTTGACGACGAAGTGTTGGAAGTCCATGTAGTGTTTACCGACCCTGAGGAAGAAGGGAACAACTACCTGTTAAAATTTCAGCGGGAAGGTGATCTGCTGCCTGATTTGGAAGAAGGGGAGGATGAATTCGTGAACGGTAACGAGATTGACTGGTGGTATGAAATCGAGAAGGATGAGGATACCCATACAGAACCTTTTAAACCCGGCGATGTAGTGAATATTGAAATGCACGGGATTTCAAGGGCTTATTACGATTATATCAAGATTTTGATCTCCCAATTGGGCGGTGTGGGGCTTTTTGAGTCCACCCCAGTGGCCGTAAAAGGTAACTGTATCAATAATACAAATCCTGACAACTATGCGTTTGGGTATTTCAGGTTAACACAGGTCGTAAAGACCAGTTACACTTTTGTAGAAGAATAGTTTAGGTTGGCTTGATGCCAGGCGTCGGGTTTCTAGGGCTCGGCGCTTTTTTTGTCCGTAGCGTTAAGTTTTTTCTAAAGCCCTCGCCGTTACAGGGAAATGCTTTAATTTTATGTGATGGCTATGAACACAAGAAAAGGATTTCGTTTTACAACGTACGAAGCTCCTGACCAAACCCCGTTCGAAAAACTCTTCGAGATTTTCCAGGAACTGATTACCCATACTTCGGGTGATGTAGAAGAAGCTTTGGACTGGCTCCGTGAGCTGGACAAAGAATACGAGCTTACCGATGACGATTACACCATAGATGATTTTATTGAAGACCTGAAGGCCAAAGGATACATCCGCGAAGAATTTGACATGGATGGCGAAAAGGGCGGCGATGATGGGGAAGAAGGTGATGAAAATCCGGCAGACGGAGGCCTGTCCATGACGGCCAAATTGGAACGCATGCTGCGTCAACGCGCCTTGGACCAAATCTTCGGTAAGATCAAACGGAGTGGCTCCGGCAACCATCGCACCGGAAAATCGGGTAGGGGAGACGAGCATACCGGAGAGTTTAGGGAATATCGCTTCGGGGATTCCTTGGAACATATTTCCATGACGGAAAGTTTGAAAAATGCCCAAGTCAACCATGGGTTGGACACTTTTTCCATGAGCGAGGAAGATTTGGTGGTGGAGGATACCCAGTACAAGGCGCAAATGAGCACCGTACTGATGATCGATATCAGCCACAGCATGATTTTATATGGGGAAGACCGAATCACTCCGGCGAAAAAGGTAGCCATGGCATTGGCTGAATTGATAACTACCCGGTATCCCAAGGACACCTTGGATATTTTAGTTTTTGGGAACGATGCCTGGCCCATTCCCATCAAAGATTTGCCTTATTTACGAGTAGGTCCGTACCATACCAATACCGTTGCCGGATTGCAATTGGCCATGGACATACTCCGTAGAAAGCGGAACACAAACAAGCAGATTTTCATGATTACGGACGGGAAACCTTCTTGTATCCGACTTCCCGATGGAAGTTACTACAAAAACAGTGTGGGGTTGGACGACTATATCGTGGAGAAATGTTATACCATGGCACAACAGGCCAGAAAATTGCACATTCCCATTACCACCTTTATGATTGCTGAAGATCCATTTTTGATGCAGTTTGTGCGCGAATTTACCAAAGCGAATAAGGGCAAGGCATTTTATACTGGGTTAAAGGGATTAGGGGAAATGATATTTGAAGATTACGAACAGAACAGAAAACGACGAATTAAAGGATAAAGACCATATGAAATTGGATCATACCAAAATAAAGACCTTAGGCCAATTAAAATTGGCTGGATACCAAAGTAAAAGCATCAAGGATGAATTGCGCGAAAACCTTTTGGCCAAAATCTCCAAAAAAGAAGAAGTTTTTGAAGGAGTTTGGGGTTATGAAAATTCGGTAATCCCAGAATTGGAGCGAGCGATTTTATCACGACATAACATTAATCTATTGGGACTCCGTGGGCAGGCCAAGACCCGATTGGCCCGTTTGATGGTACAACTGCTGGACGAGTGGATGCCTGTCGTGGAAGGTTCGGAAATCCACGATGATCCCTTGAACCCCATTTCACGATTTGCCATAGAGCTCATCAAGGAAAACGGGGATAATACCCCGGTGGAGTGGATTCATCGGGATGAGCGCTTTTTTGAAAAACTGGCAACACCCGATGTTACCGTAGCCGATCTGATCGGAGATGTGGACCCCATCAAGGCGGCAAATCTTCGTCTTTCCTATGCAGATGATCGGGTAATCCATTTTGGGATGATCCCAAGAGCCAACCGGTGCATTTTTGTCATCAATGAGTTGCCCGATTTGCAAGCTCGGATTCAAGTGGCACTCTTCAACATCCTGCAGGAAGGGGATATCCAAATCCGTGGCTTTAAGTTGAGGCTGCACTTGGACATTCAATTTGTATTTACAGCAAATCCCGAAGATTATACGAACAGGGGAAGTATCGTGACTCCTTTGAAGGACCGAATCGGTTCACAGATTCTTACACATTATCCTGAAAGTGTGGAAATTGCCAAAAAAATCACCAAACAAGAGGCCCAATTGGACAGCAGACAATCGGATATCATTTACGTGCCAGAACTCGCTATGGACCTTTTAGAGCAAATCAGTTTTGAAGCCCGAAAAAGCGAATACGTGGATGCCAAGAGTGGGGTAAGTGCCCGAATGAGCATTACCGCTTTTGAAAATTTATTGAGCACGGCAGAACGCAGAGCCGTATTGGCAGGAGATTCTAAAACCTCTGTTCGTTTGAGTGATTTTATGGGAGTTATCCCATCCATTACCGGAAAAATTGAATTGGTTTATGAAGGAGAGCAGGAGGGAGCAGGCTTTGTGGCCGAAACCTTGATCGAAGATGCCATCAAATCGTTGTTTCCCAATTTTTTTCCGAAGATAGACAAACTACAGCGCAAGGAACAGGAAACCGAATATGATGAACTCGTCAATTGGTTTTTTGACAGCGAAGGCTTTGATCTTTTGGATGATGAATCCGAGACTTCCTATAAATCAAAACTCGACTCCATTGGCCCGCTCAATCAACTTATCAAACAATACCAACCCGAAATTTCCAAAGAGGATTCCTATTTTTTGAAGGAACTGTTACTTTGGGGACTGGTCATCCATAAAAAACTCAGCAAACACCGTTTTGAACAAGGATTCCAGTTCAAAGACTTATATGGCAGCTATATTCGTGGGTTATAGCCTTAGTTTTATTGCCAAATGTTAAGGTTGTCGTTATAGTTTTCAAAGTTGTAGATGCCTACATATCGCCTTCTTAGCCAAAAAGTGTAAATAGTTAGAATGGGCAATATACTGTAGAGCACCAAGGTAACCGTAGCTATAGGTTTAAAGGTAGCCGGAATCACATGTTCCCTATATTCCTTAACGGAATTGAGCACCATGATACTGTCATAGATCTTGAAGACGTATACAATCATGATGGCGTAGAGCACATACTCAATATTACGCATTTTGGGATCTGGCAATTCTTCTTCAGAAATCTTGAACCAAACCACATACAGGTATAAAAAATGCACCGTGGAAAGAATTGGGAATATGTAATTGTCCGGTTTTAGGAAATAAAATTTGTTGGTGTACACACCATAAAAATTTAGGACAATCAAGACCAATAAAATAGCTAAAGAAGCCAGTATGTTTCTTTTCCAGGTGATGATTTTTGAAATTGTATTCATATTAAACTGTGATTTGGGAGTCTAATTTGATATAAAGTAAGCAGATAAAAATGAAAGGATTTAATCTAATCGACAAACAGTGGGCAATGTCAGATAATCAGAAAAATCTGATAATAAAACCTAATTATTCATCAAATAAAAGTTGATTTTAGATCAGTCGAAAAGGTCGGAAGACAGATAGCGATCACCTCGATCACATACAATGGATACAATGGTTCCATGGTCCAACATTTCTGCCAATCTAAAGGCTACAGTGGCGGCACCTCCGCTGCTCATACCTGCAAAAATGCCTTCTTCCTTGGCCAATTTTTTGGCCATTAGGGTAGCATCCGCCTCGCTTACTTCCATTACGGTATCCACTTTTCTTGGATCAAAGATTTTGGGCAAGTATTCTTGGGGCCATTTGCGGATGCCCGGTATTTTGGATTCATCCGTGGGCTGCACTCCCACAATCTGAATATTCGGATTCATTTCCTTCAAGAAAGTAGAAGTACCCATGATGGTTCCTGTGGTTCCCATACTGGATACAAAATGGGTGATTTGTCCTTCAGTATCCCTCCAAATTTCAGGCCCCGTTGTTTTGTAATGGGCTTTCCAGTTATCATCATTGGAAAACTGGTTCATCATGATGAATCCCTCATTCTTCACTTTGGATTCAGCGTAATCCCGAGCACCTTCAATCCCTACATCGGCAGGAGTCAAGGTAACTTTTGCGCCATAGGCACGCATGGTCTGTACACGTTCTTTCGTTGAGTTTTCGGGCATTACCAATTCAATATCCAAACCGAACAGACTTGCGATCATTGCCAGACCAATGCCCGTATTTCCGCTGGTGGCCTCTATCAATTTGGATGCCTTGGTAAAATCACCACGTTCCAAGCCACTCTTGATCATATTGTAGGCAGGGCGATCCTTTACGCTTCCACCAGGGTTATTGCCTTCAAGCTTAAAAAGTACTTTGACGTTCGGATTGGAATTCAATACTATGGACTCCACCAAAGGGGTGTTGCCAATAAGGTCTAGGATGCTTTTAGACATTTGGAGCTGTCTTTATTTTGATTTCAGGTGTGTGGAAAACTGTGGAATTTGGTGGCACCGAAGCGGTCACCCAGGCGTTACCGCCGATGATGGAATTTTCACCAATAACGGTCTTGCCCCCCAAAATGGTGGCATTGGCGTAAATGGTAACATTGCTCATAATCGTGGGGTGCCTTTTGGTCTTTTCCAGATTTTTGGCCACATATAAGGCTCCAAGCGTTACACCCTGATAAATTTTTACATTGTCGTGTATGATGGCGGTTTCGCCAATGACCACACCCGTAGCGTGATCGATAAAGAACGACTTCCCAATTTTGGCACCGGGGTTAATGTCCACACCCGTCTGTCTGTGTGCATATTCTGTCATCAACCTTGGAATCAACGGCACATCCTGAACATAAAGTTCATGCGCCAATCGATAAATGGCAATGGCATAAAAACCAGGGTAGGCCATGTAAATCTCCCGTATGGACAGTGAAGCCGGGTCGCAATTGAGAATGGCCTCCGCATCCAGGTTCAATTTTTCCAAAATCCCTGGAAGTTCGGAAAGATAGTTGTTCCATACTTGTGTGCTGGGGCGTTCCAATTCCCAACAAGCCATATCGATCAACCCATTGAACTTGTTTTCCAACAGCTCCAGATTCACTGCAACTGGGGTATTGGCGTCAAATAAGGTATAAAAAAGTGTATCCGTAAAGTCTTCTGTTTCTTGCTTCAATCTGAAATCCAGATAGGGCAACTTCTTGTGCCTGTTCAGCTCCGAGATAATTTTTTCCTTGTCCATACTACTTTTATTGTCTTAAAATTAGACAAATCCTTACCATACCCTATGGGAAAAGGCTAACTTTAGTTTAAAAATAACATATTATCGGTATATGGCGGCCCACAACACGATTTCCAAAGAAGTATTTGATTTTTTAAAGCAACTTGAAAAGAATAACAATAAAGAGTGGTTTGAAGCGAACAAGAAAGTTTTCAAAAAACATGAGGCTTCGGTGAAGGCCTTTTACGAGTCTGTTAAGGACAAGTTGAACCATCACGACGAGATCGAAAAGATGAAAATGTTCCGCATTTATAGGGATGTGCGTTTCTCCAAGGACAAAACCCCGTACAAGACCCACTTTGGAGGATCTTTTTCCCGATTGGGCAGTCATTTGAGAGGAGGGTATTATCTTCATTTAAAACCGGGCGGGTCTTTTTTGGCCACCGGATTTTGGGACCCGAACAAAGAGGATCTTTTCCGTATACGCAAGGAACTGGAAATGGATGCTTCCGAATTTAGGGAGGTCATCGGACAAAAATCCTTGAAATCTATTTGGGGCAACCTAAAGGGTGATACCGTAAAAACAGCTCCAAAAGGTTTTGATAGGGAACATCCTGACATTGACCTGATCAAGCACAAACAATATGTATTTGTCAGGGACCTGACCGACAAGGAAGTGCTTTCCGATTCTTTTTTGGAGGAGGTGGACCAATCGTATCGTGCCATAAGGCCGTACTTTGACCTTATGAGCGACATCCTTACCACCAACCTGAACGGAGAATCAATCCTGTAATAGGGCCTGATGGTCCAACAACAGGACCTGGTCTTTCAACCGTTCGATGACCATGTTCATCATCCGCTTGTTAAGGGCAGATGAATTGGAAATATACTCTTGGTATTCCTCCACCGTAAATTGTCCTATCACCATTCCCTTTAGGGAATTCCTGAACTTGATGTCCTTTTGGATGGCCCCTTCTATGAACTGCAGTTTTTTCTCAAGGGAAAGGTCATGGAATGCCCCCTTGTGCTTGGCGATGTAGTTCTTGAAAGCCTCTACCAATAAAAAGTTCTGAAGCTTGATGACGGGCCGCAAGGTTTGGTTCTGAAAACGTTCATCAAAACCCATTGCATTGTTGAAATGTGACTGTGGAATGTCTGGACGGATGTCCAAAAGACTCTTGGATCGTGAATCCATGGCTGTAAGTTTTATTAAAGTTACATATTCAAAAACCGTACAATTTTTGGGGCGGCAATAGTTTTTAACGATGTTATGAACAGCCAATGAAGCCTAGTACATCAAAACTTATTGAAATTGGAAATTATTCTGATAATTTGAATGTAAGTGGTTATTTCCTACTTTTAAACAATATGGGGTGCCAATTCCTATAGAAAACAAAATATTGGGCTCGCTCAGTGTATTTCCTATATAATGAAATGCAGACCTGCATATAAGTTGGGTAACATTTGAGAAAAATGATGAATTCGGTAAAAGATCTAATTTACTTCGATTATGATAAAGCAAAATCACTTAACAGTCAGTTGAGTGGTGGTATTATAAGCGAAATAACCCGAGCAATCGAAGAGCAAGGTGGGCTTCAATCTGAAGTTGGTTTTGACATAAAATTGTTAAAGGCAAAAGTTGGAGCTTCGGCAGATGAAAAAACAATAAAAACGGAAAGAATTGAACTCTATCACGAATTATTGAATGAGGTAGAAAATAAATTGACCGACAAAAATGTTTTAAAAGACTTAAATAATGCTTTGACTACTGATGGAACGACTTTTAATGACTTTTTAGGAAATGTTCCAAATTATACATACATAAAAGCTAATGGTTGGAGTTCTTTTGAAGATTATGGAAGATTCAAAAATATAATGTGTAGATACCCCGATCTTTAGGACAGTTTTTCTACAAAACCAATATAATTATCAAGCTGCTCTCTTGAATAGATCGATGGGTCTTTCATAGTCGATGGACTGATGTCTTCTTTCATGGTTGTAATAATCAAAGTACTCTGCCAATAACAGATAGAGTTCCATACCATCCTTTGGAGGGTTCAGATAGATTTTCTCATACTTTACATTCCTCCAAAGCCTTTCGATAAAGGCATTGTCGGTGGCCCTTCCCTTGCCGTCCATGCTCAGGCGTATTCCCTGACCCAAAACATAGTTGGCAAACTCCTCGGCAGTGAACTGGCTCCCCTGGTCCGTATTGAGGATCTCCGGTGTCCCGTGCTCACCTATGGTCTCTTCCAATGTTTCCCTGCACCATTGGGCATCCATGGAATTGGACACGCTCCAGTTCAGGACATAGCGGCTGTGCAGGTCGATGATGGCCACCAGATAGAGATATCCCTGTTGCATGGGGATATAGGTAATATCTGTGGCCCAGACCTGATTGGGCCTGTCAACGGTCAGGTTCCTCAGCAGGTACGGATACGTTCTGTGGTCCTTGCACCTTCGGGAGGTATGTTTTCCCGGAAGGACGGCCCTGAGGCCCATTACCTTGTAATAGAGCCGTTCGATACGGTTCCTGCTCACCTTGTACCCTCTGTCCCTGGTCAGCCAGATGTGCATCCGCTTGGCCCCTTTGAAGGGATGGTGGAGGTAATGCTCGTCCATCTCGCGCATGAGCCTCAGGTTCAGTTCGCTCTCGCCCCTTGGCCTGTAATAGAGCCCCGAGCGATGGACCGACAATGTTCTGCACTGCCTTGCAATGCTCATCTTGGAATGACCCTTGCGTATCATTTTTCTGCGTTCGGAGAGTGGTCTCAGCGCAAGGCGTCCTTTAAAAAATCGTTCTCGACCTTCAACTGGCCTATGGCCTTTAGAAGTTTGTCCTTCTCCCTTTCGGTCTCGCTGCGGGCATCCTTCTTGCCCGATTCGAACACCTGCTCGGCCCCATCAAGGAAATCGCGCTTCCAAGCGCTGATCTGGGTAGGGTGTATCTCGTACTTCTGGGCAAGTTCGGCAAGGCTATGCCGTTCCTTCAAGGCTTCCAGGACCACTTTGGTCTTGAACTTCGGGGTAAACTTTCTTCGTGTCATATTCAGTAAATTTAATGATTAAACTTACTGCCCTAGTTTTTGGGGTATCTACA
>NZ_QXFI01000012.1 GCF_003584135.1 Flagellimonas pelagia | reverse complement strand
AGGTCCCCACAGCCGATGTACTCCCCTGGGATGGGCAGGTAGGCCAGTACCTCCTCGCCGACCTTCTCAGAGGACTTGTAGGCCCATGTGGCCAGGTCCCTGAGCTCGTTGGCGAAGGTGTAGCGCGCCACCTCGTCGTCCAGGGTGGCCTCGCCCCCCTGCATGATGGCCTGCATGTAGTTCATCACCGCCTCGTTGTGCGCCTGTTCCTCCTCGTCGGTGCGCTTTTTCAGGTAGGTGGCGAGCACCGGCTCGATGTCCGCCGCCTCCAGCTCCGCCAGCTCCGTCTTGCCGGAGCCCTCCAATGCCCTGTCATAGAACTTCTCCATCTTCATCATTGTGAAGTCCCTTTGGTCCAGGGGCATCACCTCGTCCAGATAGGAGTCGATGAAGGCGTGCACGTTCACCTCGGTGGCCGAGGGGGTATCGGTCCTGGGAAGGATCACGTCCAGGGTGGTGGCCAGGGCCTGTCCCTGTCCCTTGTCCAAAAAGCCGGGCGTCCATTCCGCATAGGCCGGTTTGTCCTTGCAGCCCTGGAGCAGGCTTAACAGTGTGGGGGTCGCCACGGCGTAGCCGAAGGCCATCCCCATGTTCTTGAGTGCTGATCTTCTTTCCATTAGATGTTTCCTTTTTTGAGTTCCTGGGCGGCATGGTTGGCGGCCCTTGCGGTGAATGCCATGTAGGTGAGCGAGGGGTTCACGCAGCTGGCAGAGGCCATGAAGGCCCCATCGGTCACGTAGACGTTCTTGCAGGTGTGCACCTGGTTGTTCCCGTTCACCACCGAGGTCTTGGGATCGAGGCCCATACGGGCCGTGCCCATCTCATGGATACCCAAACCGAGGGCGTAAGGAGCATCGTAAGGAGTAATGTCCTTGGCTCCCGCTTTTTCCAACATTTGGACTGCTTGATCCTGCATGTCTTTACGCATGTTGTATTCGTTCTCCCTGATTTCCGCGTCGAAGGTAACGGTGGGAAGTCCCCACTTGTCCTTCTTGTCGTAATCAAGGGTCATCTTGTTATCGTGGTAGGGTAGCGTTTCTCCAAAAGCAAGCATGTTCATGGTCCATCCGCCTGGTGTAAGGACAGCATCCTTGTATCCTTGACCGTAGGTTGCTTCAGCCACCATTTCTTCATAATTGCCCCTGCTGGCACCACCTTGGTACCCGTAACCCCGTTTGAAGGTCTTCATGTCGGAATCGCCACCGAGGTTCCTGAACCTTGGGATGTAGATCCCGTTCGGCTTCCTTCCCTTGTAGTATTTGTCCTCGTATCCATCGAATTTGCCACTGGCACCTACCAAGAAGTGGTGATCCATAACGTTATGTCCCAATTCTCCCGAATCGTTCCCCAATCCGTTAGGGAACCTGTCCGATCTGGATTGCATCAAAATGGAAGTGGAAGCTATCGCGGAGGCGCAAAGGAAGATGACCTTCGCCTTGAACTCGAACTCCTCCTTGGTCTCCCTGTCGATCACCTTGACGCCCGTTGCTTTTTGGGTGTTGGGGTCATAAATGATTTCGTGAACGATAGAATCTGGTCTCAATGTCATGTTTCCAGTTCTCTCTGCTGCAGGTAACGTTGAGGAAACACTGCTGAAGTAGGCCCCGAAAGGACATCCACGGATACATCGGTTCCTGAACTGGCAGCGCACTCGGCCATCACCCTCGAATTTCTTGTCACTGTTGATGTGGGCCACCCTTCCTGCAGTGATCACACGACCACCAAAATGCTCGGCAACCTTGCCTCTTACCATATCTTCCACGCAATTGAGTTCCATCATGGGCTCGAACTGCCCATCGGGCAATTGCGGTAGGCCCAACAATTCTCCTGATACACCGATATAGCTTTCCACCTTGTCGTACCAAGGGGCGATGTCCTTGTAGCGCACGGGCCAGTCCACGGCGATACCATCATTCTTGTTGGCGCCGAAGTCGATATCGCTCCAGCGGTAGCTATGGCGGCCCCACATGATGGAGCGTCCGCCCACATGGTAACCACGCATCCAATCGAAACGCTTTACCTCGTTATAGGGATGTTCCAGATCGTTTACGAACCAATGCTTGGAAGCGGCACTGGTAGTATAACCTGTTCTGGATTGCTTTTCCTGTTTTTTTATATCTTCTCTAGTGGCTCTACCGGCATGGGGGAAATCCCAGGCGTCCATATTGGCCGTTGGATAGTCCTCGCGGTGCTTTACCATGGGCCCACGTTCCAAGACCAGTGTCTTGAGACCGTTCTCGCAGAGCTCCTTGGCGGCCCAACCGCCACTGATGCCCGTTCCCACCACGATGGCATCGTAGGATTCCTGCTCCTCGTTGTAATAAAATTTACTCATTTATTCGGATTGTTTATTTGCTAAATGTATTAATTATTAAATTAATTTTCTACATTTAAACCCTATGTTTATTGAGAATTCAGTACTATAACGTTATAGTTTTTGAATACCATGTGAAATTAATCAACCTAAGAATATGAACAGAAGAAGTTTAGCTCAAAACAGTATTTTGACCCTTGTTGCAGTAGCCTTGTTCGGGTTTTTGTCCTGCAAACAAAACCCAAAAAAAGAAGCTGCTGATGAAACAGCAACAGAAGAGATGGCCATGGAAGAAGCCAAGCCCGATATCAAAATATCGCTGGCCCAGTGGTCCATCCATAAAATGATTTTTGATGATGGTGTGGACCCCTATACCTTTGCCGAGAAAGCAAGCAAATGGGGTTTTGAAGGACTGGAATATGTGAGTGCCCTATATTACAAGGAATTGCAAGCAGCCAATTTTTCGGAAGAAGCCATGAACAATTGGGTAGCCAAGAGTAAGGCCGAAAGTGAAAAATATGGTTTGGAAAATCTGCTTATTATGGTAGATGGGCAGGGAAATCTTGCTGCCGTAGATGCAAACGAAAGGAAGGAGGCCGCAGAAAACCATCACAAATGGGTAGATGCCGCCGCAGCTTTGGGATGCCATTCCATTCGTGTGAACCTGAACGGAACCCATGACCCCGAAGAATGGGTGCCAGCGTCTGTTGATGGCCTTACCCAGTTGGCTACTTATGCCAAGGACAAGGGAATCAATGTGATCATTGAAAACCACGGTGGTCCATCCTCCAATGCAAAGTTGTTGGCCGAGGTAATGGAAAAAGTGGGTATGGACAATGTAGGTACCCTGCCTGATTTCGGCAATTTCTGTATCAAAAGGGAAGCGGGGGATTACTACGAATCCAAATGTGTGGAAGAGTATGACCGATACAAAGGTGTGGAGGAATTAATGCCCTATGCCAAAGGGGTAAGTGGTAAATCCTATGATTTTGATGCAGAGGGCAACGAAACCACCATCGATTTTGCCAAAATGATCAAGATTATGGAGGATGCCGGTTATTCAGGATATATTGATGTGGAATATGAAGGCAATGTGCTGAGTGAGGAAGAAGGTATCTTGGCCACCAAAAGATTGATAGAAAAAGTACTAGAATAACCCAAATGATTTGAGGGTATATGAAGGGATTTTTGCACCAGCTCTTCGATTACAATTTTTATTGTAACAAAAAAATAATCCAACAATGCAGTGCGCTGGAGAGCGTTCCGGAGAACTGCGAACGGCTTTTCAGCCACATATTGAATGCCCACCATATCTGGAACCACAGGTTGTTGGGCATTCCTAATACATATGGTGTATGGGAAATGCACGCAATCGATAAATGGGAAGATATCCATTATGAGAATCAGCGCGCCTCTTTTGAAATTATCTCCAATACCGATAATTTTGAAAAACGGGTGGGGTATGAGAACAGTGAGGGTAGGAGCTTTGCCAACGAGACAAAGGATATCCTTTTTCATATCATCAACCACTCCACACACCACAGGGGCCAGATCATGATGGAACTCCGCAAAGCCGGAGTGGTGCCCGAGCCTTTGGACTATGTACATTATAAACGATAACTACTAACTAATACTTACATGAATATTAAAACCAAATTTCAACTGTCCTTCATGATGTTCCTAGAATTCTTTATCTGGGGCGGTTGGTTCGTTACCTTGGGAACTTTTTTGGGGACCAATCTTAAGGCAAGCGGGGGTGAGATTGCCCAAGCCTTTTCAACCCAATCATGGGGGGCCATCATTGCTCCTTTCATTATTGGATTGATAGCCGATAGGTATTTTAATGCAGAACGTATCCTAGGGGTGCTTCATTTGATCGGGGCATTTTTGATGTACCAAATGTATCAGACTACAGATTTTTCAGTGTTCTACCCTTATGTATTGGGATACATGATTCTTTATATGCCCACCTTGGCCTTGGTGAACTCCATTTCGTTCAACCAAATGAAAGATCCTGCCAAGGAATTTTCACCCATTAGGGTATTTGGAACCATCGGTTGGATCATTGCCGGTTTGGTAATCAGTTATGTGTTCCTATGGGATTCCCCAGAAAGCCTTGAAGCAGGAATGTTGAAGAATACCTTTTTGATGGTTGCCATTGCATCGGCTATTTTGGGCCTCTTTAGTTTTACATTGCCCAAGACCCCACCAAGGGTGGATAAAAGCGAAAAAGTTACTATCTCAGATGTGTTGGGATTGGATGCATTGAAACTTTTGAAGGACAAGAATTTCTTGGTGTTTTTCATTTCATCCGTTTTGATCTGTATTCCGCTGGCTTTTTATTATCAAAATGCCAACCCATTTTTGACGGAAATCGGATTGAACAACCCAACCGGTAAAATGACCATTGGTCAAGCTTCAGAAGTGCTTTTCATGTTGTTGTTGCCGTTGTTCTTCACCAAGTTTGGGTTTAAAAAGACCATTTTGGTAGGGATGTTGGCCTGGACCGTGCGCTATCTTCTGTTCGCTTATGGCAATGCAGGAGATCTGGCCTTTATGTTGATTTTGGGTATTGCCCTTCATGGAGTTTGCTACGACTTCTTCTTTGTGTCCGGTCAGATTTATACCGATACCAAAGCAGGGGAAAAATATAAGAGTGCCGCCCAAGGTCTCATTACATTGGCCACCTATGGTGTGGGTATGTTGATCGGTTTCTGGATTGCGGGACAGATCACCGATTCGTTGCTGTTGGAAGACGGAACACATACCTGGGAGAAAATTTGGGTTTATCCAGCAGCATTCGCGGCAGCTGTATTCATCCTGTTCGCCATTATCTTCAAAAATGAAAAAATAGAATATAAATCATAACTAAAACAAAAACATGCCGAAAAAGATCAGACTTGGAATTCTTGGAGGAGGTGGCGATTCCCTAATCGGGGTATTGCACCGAGTAGCTTCCTTCATCAATGACAATTATGAAATAGTCGGGGCCGTCTTCAACCCGAATTTTGAGGACAACTTGGATTTTGCAAAGCAGATTGATGTACCCACCAATCGAATCTACAAGGATTTTGACACCTTGGTGGAAGAGGAGATGAAACTTCCAGAGGATGAGCGTATTCAGGTATGCTCCATTCTTACGCCTAACTTTTTGCATTTTCCCATGGCCAAAAAATTGTTGGAAAATGGGTTCCACGTCATTTGTGAAAAACCCATGACCACTACCTATGAAGAAGCCATCATTTTGCAGGAAACCTTGGAAAAGGCAGGCACCGTGTTTGCCGTTACCCATACTTATACCGGGTACCCGATGGTGCGCCAAATGAGGGAAATGATCAAAGAAGGGGTAATTGGTAAAGTCCACAAAGTAGATGCCCAATACTATCAGGGTTGGATGAACCCTATCATTCACGATAAGGAAAAACGTGGAACCGTTTGGAGGCTTGATCCCAAAAAAGCTGGGATCAGCTCTTGTATGGGGGATATTGGGGTACATGCCTTCAACATGATCGAGTTTACCACAGGTTTGCAAGTGCAATCTCTTTTGTGCGATTTCAATTACCTATATGATGACAACCAAATGGACATGGATGGAACCGTTCTCATTCGCATGGAGAAACATGTAAAGGGAGTCATTAGGGCCAGTCAAGTGGCTACAGGGGAGGAGAATAACCTTTCCATTGCCATTTACGGTCAAAAAGGAGGATTGAAATGGGAACAGGAAAATCCCAATTACCTCTACAAGTTGAACGATCCAGAGCCGCTTCAGGTATACAAACCGGGTCACCAATACAATTCCAAACTGTCATTGGATGGTACCAAATTGCCACCGGGCCACCCCGAAGGTATTTTTGATGCCATGGCCAATATTTATTTGGGTGTTGCCAAAGCCATTCGAGGCGAAGCCTACAACAGTGGTGAATTCCCGACCATGTTGGACGGGGTTCGCGGACTCAACTTTATCGAAAGTTCCGTGGCTTCCCACAAACAAGGAAATATTTGGATCGATATGGATTAAATTCCATCAAACCATAATAGAAATGGCTGCCAATGGCAGCCATTATTTTTTGTAGAGCATTTCAAACTCTTCGAACACCACGATCATACTTTCGGTAGGTCTTGAACCCAATTGCGTAAGCTCACGGGTATAGTAATCCCAGTGGGTCTTTTTCCAATACTCCAAGCTTTTGTCGCCTTCCCCTTCCTTTCGGGCATGTTCCTCCCGAACACTGAAATAAGGGATTAGTTTTACGGCTGTTGTCCGTATCACACACTTGGCATTTCCGTTCCAGTCCGTAACCACGTAAAAGTCCCCGATCTTGGGCAATTTTTCATTGCGTAGCTGCAAACCTTTCAACGAATGGGTGGTTGCCCTTTTGGTTTCCTTGCAGACAAGGTCGGCACATTCGTTGGCATCTTTTTCATTATCGCAAAAGTGGATGACCTTTGGAGCTTCCTGGGAGGCAAATTCCAGATGGGCGTCCAAAAAATCACCCCAAAGATTTCGGGCAGAGGCATTTTCCATAAGTAGTATTTAAAAAAACGATATGCTGTTTTAATTGTTAATGAATCCCTATATTTATGTCTTACTACATGAGACGTAAAATTAGCATAGTTTTTTTCTTAAATATAGAAGATAAATCCCAAATAAATCAGGATTTAAAAATTCCTAAAAATCAATTTCAATGAAGACAATCAAAGGACCGGCTGTTTTTTTAGCTCAATTTGTAGACAGCCAACCGCCGTTCAATTCTTTGGACGGACTTTGCAAATGGGCCTCCAGCTTAGGGTACAAGGGTATACAGATCCCGACATGGGAATCGTTTCTCATCGATTTGGACAAAGCTGCCGAAAGTCAGGATTATTGCGATGAACTTAAGGGAAAGATCAATTCCTATGGATTGGAGATCACAGAGCTTTCCACCCACTTGCAAGGACAACTGGTAGCGGTACACCCGGCCTACGATATCATGTTCGACAATTTTGCGCCCGATGCCCTTAAGGGCAAACCTAAGGAACGTACCCAATGGGCCATTGAAACGGTAAAAAAGGCAGCCACTGCCAGTAGAAGATTGGGGCTCAATGCCCATGCCACGTTTTCTGGGGCATTGCTTTGGCACACCGCACACCCATGGCCGCAACGCCCGCCCGGACTGGTAGAAATGGGGTTTGAGGAACTCGCAAACAGGTGGATGCCCATCCTGAACCATTTTGACAAAGAAGGCGTGGATGTCTGTTACGAGATCCACCCAGGGGAAGACTTGCATGATGGGGACACCTTTGAACGCTTTTTGGCTGCAACGGGCAACCACAAGCGGGTAAACATCCTTTATGATCCAAGTCATTTTGTATTGCAGCAATTGGATTATATCGAATACATCGACTTTTACCACGAGTTCATCAAGGCATTCCACGTGAAGGACTCCGAGTTTAACCCAACAGGTAAGAAAGGGGCTTTTGGAGGCTACAATGATTGGGGAGATAGGGCCGGAAGGTATCGTTCCCTGGGAGATGGTCAGATTGATTTCAAGACCATTTTTTCCAAACTTACCCAATACGGATGCGATGTGTGGGCCGTAATGGAATGGGAATGCTGCATCAAGAGCCCGGAACAAGGAGCCCGAGAAGGGGCCAAATTTATACAGGACCATATCATCGAGGCCACTACCAAGACCTTTGATGATTTTGCTGGAGCAGAAATAGATAAAAATCAACTAAAACGAATTCTAGGATTATGAAAAAACCAATTTTATTGGCCGTAATGGCCCTGACCTTTGCATGCAAGGAAAAGCCAAAAGAGAATACCGAAGCTACCGAGGAAGAAGTGGCAGAGGTGGTAGAGACACCTGAGTGGACAGTACTTTTTGACGGATCGTCTTTTGATGGTTGGCATTTTTACAATGATGGCGCCGTTACCGAGCCATGGAAAATTGAGGATGGAGCCATGGTACTCTACCCGCCTGAGTCCAGACCTGAGGGGGCAAATTACAATCTGGTGACCGATAAGGAGTTCACCGATTTTGTATTGACCTTGGAATGGAAGATTGCCGAAGGTGGAAACAGTGGCATCTTTTGGGGCGTTGTAGAGGATGAAAAGTATGGGGAGCCCTATTTAACAGGGCCAGAGGTACAGGTTTTGGACGATGAAAGACACCCTGATGCCAAGAACGGTACCGATCGTTTGGCCGGGTCGTTATACGATATGGTATCGCCTTCGGAAAAGGTGGTTAAACCTGCTGGGGAATGGAATGCCGTGGAAATCATGGTCAACCATAAAACCAATGAAGGTTATGTAAAACTCAATGGAACCAAAATTGTTGAATTCCCTGTAGAGGGTGAGGGTTGGGACCAATTGGTGGCCAACTCCAAGTTTGCCGACTGGGAAGCTTTCGGAGCTTTTAAAACAGGTAAGATAGGTCTTCAAGACCATGGTAATATGGTATCGTTCAGGGATATTAAGATAAAAGAGCTTTAAGATGACAAAATTAAAATTTACCCTTTTGGCCATGGGTATGTCCATGGGTCTATACATGTCGGCACAAGAAGTGGAGCCAACAACACCAGAGGAAACAGAATTTTATGAACCTGTTCCACCAAAGGTGGTTCCAGGTACAAATGGAGCTGCACCCAGCGATGCCATTGTCCTTTTTGATGGTTCAAATCTTGACAATTGGATAAGTACAAAGGATAGCACGGCAGCTAAATGGACCTTGAACAAGGATGGTAGCATGACCGTGAACAATAGAACAGGAGACATACAGACCAAACAGAATTTTGGTAGTATGCAACTTCATATTGAATGGAAATCCCCAGCAGAGGTGAATGGAGATGGCCAACACAGGGCCAATAGTGGTGTATTTCTTTCAGGAATGTATGAGATACAGGTGTTGGACAACAACAATAACGACACCTATGTGAATGGTCAAGTAGGTTCCATTTACAAACAGCATGTACCTTTGGCCATGGCATCTGTCCCAACCGGGGAATGGAACACCTACGATGTCATTTACCATGCACCCGTGTTCGAGAAAGGCCAAAAAGTGAAATCAGGAACCATTACGTTGATTCAGAACGGCGTGCTGATCCAGGATAATGTAGAAATCAAGGGGACCACACCTTATGTAGGCTGGCCAAAGAACCCTGTACATGGAAAAGGACCGTTAAAGCTCCAGGATCATGGTGATAATAGCCGGGTAAGCTATAGAAATATCTGGGTAAGGGAACTGAAATAGTTCGGTGACCGTTCCCACCAATTAAGCATCGCCAAAGGGCCAAAAGCAATTTTGGTTACCTTTGGCGAAATTTATTCTACTATATGATTCAATCCATGACAGGCTTTGGGAAGCACGTAGTACAGCTTCCTTCCAAAAAAATAACCATTGAGCTTAAATCGCTCAACAGTAAAAGTTTGGACATCAATGCTCGAATTCCACAATCCTATAGGGAAAAGGAGTTGGAACTGCGCAAGATGATTGCCGACGCTTTGATACGGGGGAAGGTGGATTTTGGGCTTTATGTGGAAATTACAGGGGAAGAGACCACGGCCGAAGTCAACCAAGGAGTAGTCAAAAAATACATGGAGCAATTGGGAAAAATTGCCAAAGGTGACGATATCAAACTATTGGAGTTGGCCCTTCGTATGCCCGACACCCTAAAAACGGACAAAGACGACATCAATGAAGCCGAATATGAATCGATCATAAAGGCCATGAAAGAAGCCCTTTCCGAGATAGTGAATTTCAGGAACGAAGAGGGAAAGGTGCTGGAACAGGATTTTGTGGATAGGATAGCAACCTTGAACAATTTGTTGGAAAAGGTAAACGCCATGGACCCTGAACGATTGGGAACCGTGCGGGAACGCTTGGAACGTGCGGTGGCCGACCTTCAAATTGAATTGGACGACAACCGTTTTGAACAAGAGTTGATCTATTATCTGGAAAAATACGACATTACGGAAGAAAAGGTGCGTTTGGCCAATCACCTGAATTATTTTGAGACTACCTTAAAATCCAACGATTCCAATGGAAAAAAATTGGGATTCATTGCACAGGAAATGGGAAGGGAGATCAATACCATTGGTTCTAAGGCCAATTATGCCCCCATGCAACAATTGGTGGTGCAAATGAAGGACGAATTGGAAAAGATCAAGGAACAAATGCTCAATGTGTTATGACGGAAGGAGGAAAACTCATCATATTTTCGGCCCCGTCCGGAAGTGGAAAGACCACTATCGTTCAGCACTTGTTGAAACAACCCGAACTCAATTTGGCCTTTTCCGTATCCGCGACTTCAAGGCCTCGAAGGGGCAAGGAAAAGCACGGGGTCAATTACTACTTTATGTCGGTTTCCGAGTTTAAGCGACATATCAAGAACGAGGATTTTTTGGAGTGGGAAGAAGTGTATCGCGATAATTTTTATGGCACGTTGAAGAGTGAGGTGGAACGCCTTTGGGCCGAAGGGAAAAATGTGATCTTTGATATTGATGTGGTGGGCGGTCTTCGGATCAAGAAAAAATTCCCGGATAAGACCTTGGCCGTTTTTGTAAAACCACCCAGTGTGGACGAGCTGAAGATCAGATTGAAGAAACGCAGCACCGAAAGCGACGATAAAATCAATATGAGGATTGCCAAGGCTTCCGTAGAACTTGCCACGGCACCGCAGTTTGATAAGATCATCAAAAATTATGATTTGGATGTGGCTTTGAACGAGGCACACCGATTGGTCGCCGAATATGTCGGGACCAAGATACCGGATTCAAAAGACGAGTAATACATGAAAAAGGTAGGGCTCTTTTTCGGAACTTTCAACCCTATACACATCGGTCACTTGGTCATAGCGAACCATATGGTGGAGTTTTCCGATCTGGATGAGGTTTGGTTCGTCATCACCCCACAAAGTCCTTTTAAGACCAAGCAATCGCTTCTGGATGACCATCACAGGTATCAAATGGTATACGAAGCAGTACAGGACTATCCCAAATTAAAACCGAGTACCATTGAGTTCGATCTTCCCCAGCCTAATTATACCGTGGATACCTTGGTGCATCTGGAGGAAAAATATGGGAAAGACCATCATTTTTCGTTGATCATGGGCGAGGACAACCTGAAGAGTTTCCATAAATGGAAAAATTACGAGGCCATTTTGGAACTTCACCACATTTATGTGTACCCAAGGGTTTCCCATAGTGAAGTGGAACATCAGTTTACGGACCATCCCAAGATTATCAAAGTAGATGCCCCCATCATGGAAATTTCCTCCACTTTTATCCGAAAGGCACACTATCAGGGTAAAAATATCCGTCCATTACTTCCCTATGCTGTTTGGAAATATATGGACGAGATGAATTTTTATCGATAGGAATTATTCCATCTTTGCCGAAACCACCCCTACCATACTGTCCGCAGTACCATAATACAGGAACCAAGTTCCTTTATAGAACACCAATCCCTCCAAAAAAGTAGTGCCATCTACATATTGGCCAGATTTTTCAAAAGGAAGTTCAGGTTTGATGAAGGGTTCATCCGTGCGATCGAGCATCTTCCAAGGTTCGTTGGCATCAAAAAGTGCCTGTCCTCCAGTGTAGACCCGATTGCCCAAATCTTTCACCCCAACGTTTTGGGAGTTTCCTGCATTATACAGCACCACAATGCCTTTTTCTGTAATAATTGGAGGTGGGCCCGCTTCCACCAACCACGAATCAAAATAGCCGGGCCTAGGGCTTAAAACAGGGGCAAGTTTGTCCTCATGGGTTTCCAAGGGTTCCCAATTGATAAGATCAGTCGAGCTGGCCAGCCAAATATGGGGCACGCCATAATACATCCAATACTTGCCATGAATCTTGGCAGCGACCAACTTTCCGTTTTTAAGCTCGGTGACGATCGCCCCGGACTTGGTCTCTCGATCCAAATACAGGCCATTCCTATGGTTTTTAAATACTGGGCCATGCTTTTCCCAGTGGATAAGGTCTTTGGAAGTAGCGACCGCTAATTTGGGGACCTCACGGTTCCATTGGGTATAGGTCAACACGTAAAGGCCATCTTCCGTTTGAACGATCCGCGGATCTTCCGTGCCCCCGGGCCATTCATTGTGTTTTTGGCCATCCTCATTGGGATAATACACCGGACTTGGTCTTTTGGAAAAATGGGATCCATCAATGGAAGTAGCCATACCGATGCGAGATCGGTGACCGCCAATTTCCTTTTCGCCCAATTTTTCCTCTGCTCGGTATAATACCATAATGGAATCATCTTTGACAATGGCAGCCGGGTTAAATGTAGCCATGGATTCCCAGTGCGCAACAGTATGGGTAATGGGATCAGTAAAGACAGAGGCTTCGTCTTTCTGGAGTACAGGTTGCGCATTCGTGGGACGCACAAATGGACCCAACATCCAACTTTTTTCCTTGGTCTGGGCCAAAAGGGCCGATGATACCAAGCAAAAAGAAAACAGTAACGGGAATTTTATTTTCATTTGGAAATTTTTTCAAGGGTATCGGTACCCAAATACGTATTGTCCTTGTTGACGTACCACGCTCTGGTCTTCGGCATTTTTATACCGTTGATTTCTTCAATACCTTGGAGCAGGATATATTCCCCATCATTTTTGCTTTCGTCATGGTAAAACTGGTAAACTTCCATGGCAAAGGTATTCGGATCAAAATAGAAATACCATTCATCACTGCCTACTTCCGCATCATATGTGACGTTCAACACCAAATATTCCTTGCCTTTAAAGGTCTTTTTCTGAACCTTGGGATCTAGATGGGTGCCGGGGTCTTTCAATTTCATGGGAAGCCCGTAAAGGTAAGTGTAGTAATCTTTCATAAAAGTGCCACGATTACAGTCCAATCGAAATTTCTTGGCATCCTCCTCGGAGATTTCATCGCTACCGTTCAGGCTGATCTCACAGGAACCATCCTTTATTTTATAGGTATAGGTATCATCCCCTTGTTCTACATCCAAGATGAATACATTATGGGGAAAATCCACGGAAATGGTACTGGTGCGTTTTGGTTTTTCCGGAGTGGTCATTACCACCTCGAATGAAGTATTTAGACCTGCCCAATTGCCGTGGGGATCGTGGAACGATATGGCGTTATCCAATACCTGACGGGCTGTAAGCTGTGCCTTGACCCCATGGACCGAAGCGACGGCCACAACAAGGGAAGCGAGAAAAAATCTTTTCATATCAAACTAATGTGATAGGAAAGATAACACTTTATTTGTTTTCGATCTTGGCTGGGGTAATGGTGCTGTCATGCTCGGCATAATACAGTTCCAAAAGGTCCATCATGGCCGTGATCAAGTCTTTGCTCTCCATTAAAATAGAGAAATAAAGGGTAGTGTTCTTGGGGCTGGATTCCTCGGTCCTTGTCCTGGAAACCTGACGATCGATTTTTTGGGAAACCATATCGTAAAGCTCCTGTTTGGTATTCAAGATGGCCCCAATTTGTTGGAAAGATCGCTCCTCGAACGCTTTTTGGGTCTTGTTAAAGACTTCCTCAAGTTTTTGGTCGATTTCCTTAAGTTCCTTGATTTGGTTGTACTTGAGCTTTTTATGATTGTTGTTCACGTGATTAAAGCTCACTTTCCCAATATATTCCAATGATTGGGACATATCATTCAAATGGCCCATGGCATTGAGATAAAAATTACTGGCCCCAACATGGGCTTCATCCAAATTCTTGATGAAGTAGAACGTATGGTTCCTTAAATCGTCAATCTCCTCGGATAGTTTGTTGCCCTGTTTTTTGTTTCTTTTCAAGGAATCCAAATCTTGTTTGGCAAGACCATTTATGGAATTGGAATAGATTCTGTTGCTTCTCTTTACCACGTTGGCAATATTGGCTGCACTCTCCTCGATCACACCTTGTATGGAACTGCTCTCCGCACGACGCAAACTGTCCTCGGCCTTTATTTCTTTCGATTTTTTGTTGTGCGACATATAATTGCGGAGCAAAATGGCCGCTGCGGCCACAAGCATCAACGCAAGTGCTATAAATTTACCCATGAACAAGATATAGGCTATTATGGCAGAGGCAATAAAGGCACTAAGCGCTGTAAAGAACCAACCACCGATAACGTTCAATACCCCAGCGACCCTGTAAACGGCACTTTCAGCTCCCCAAGCCCTATCCGCCAAAGAAGTTCCCATGGCCACCATAAAGGTCACATACGTGGTGGACAAAGGCAATTTCATGGATGTGGCAAGCGAAATAAGGATACTGGCCACCATCAGGTTTACCGAAGCACGCACCAAGTCAAATGCGGGCATGTCCTGTACCTTGCTTTTTGGTACATAGGTATAGGGAATCACAAATTGTTTGTCTATCCTACTCTGTAATGCCGGTGGAATAATTTTTGAAAGGGTTTCAAACGCGGCAATACTTAACTTTACAATTTGACGGGATAGGTAATTGGGCTGGAAACGCTCATCTCCTTCGTCCTGTCTTGCAAGATCCACACTGGTTTTGACCACACCTTTGGCCTTGGATGAAAACCAGAGCGTGAGAATCATCACGGCCCCGGACAGCAATAACAAAAGCGTAGGGGTTCGTACCGCGGCGGAAAGACCACCCATATTGAAATCAGCAGGCGGGATACCGGATACCTGCCAATCCTGATAAGACTGCAATGCTGCAATCGGTACCCCGATGAAGTTGACCAGGTCATTCCCGGCAAAGGCCATGGCCAATGCAAAGGTCCCGAAACCAATGACCATTTTGTATATGTTCACTTTCCCCATTGTGGCCAATAGGTACGAACTCACGGTCCAAAAAGCAAAATTGCCCAACAGAAAAAGTTCCGGCTGGGTCGCCACAAAATCGGAGATGACACCATTAAACAGCGCAGCACTCTTCAATCCTTTCACCAAGATGAAATATACGATGGCCGTAATGGCCAAACCACCAAAAATGGACTCGATCCATTTTGTTTTCGATTTAAAATCAAAAGAGATCCACACCCTGGAAACGAACTGCACCAAGGCTCCGACCGTGAATGCGATGAACACTGAGAGCAGTATGCCAAAGATGATTTCGGCAGCCTTGTCGGTATTGATATAAGTGGCCAAGTCGGCGAAACCTCCTTCAGTCTTGGCAATCTTGAAAAGTGAAATGGCAACCGAAGCACCCAATAACTCAAATACGATGGAAACGGTCGTGGAGGTTGGCATTCCCAAGGTGTTGAAAAAGTCCAAAAGCAGGATATCGGTGATCATGACCGCCATGAATATGAACATGATCTCTTCAAAAACGAACTCACCTGGGTTAAAAATCCCTTTTCTTGCCACTTCCATCATCCCACTGGATGAAACGGCACCAAAGGCAATCCCAATACTGGCAACTATCATGATGGTCTTAAAGGACAATGCCTTGGAGCCAATAGCTGAGTTTAAGAAGTTAACGGCATCATTGCTAACACCGACCACCAAATCGGTTATTGCCAAAACTCCAAGAGCAACAACCATGAAAATGTAGATATTCTCCCCCATTCTTTCAGAAATATGACAAAAATGCCACTATAAATCCGCAATCAGGTTAACAAAATGTTACCAAATACTCCTTTAAAAATATCAATATTTTCCATGCGGAAAGCATAGGTTCTTCTTTTAATATATCTTCGCCACAAATGATTACACCATGAACTGGGAACGGTTACTTTCTTTAAAACGCCACGGAGATACTGCAAAACGATTGCGAAAAGAACAGAACGAGACCCGTTTGGGCTTTGAAGTGGACTATGATCGTGTCATTTTCTCGTCCGCATTTCGCAGCCTGCAAGACAAGACGCAGGTAATCCCCATGCCCATAAGCGTTGGGTCCAATAAAGATTTTGTGCACACACGCCTCACCCATAGTTTGGAGGTTTCCGTGGTTGGCCGAAGCTTGGGTAGGATTGCCGGACAAGAAATATTGACCAAATATCCTTCGTTGTCTGAAGTGCACGGGTACCATTTCAATGATTTCGGGGCCATTGTGGCCGCTGCGGCCCTGGCACATGATATTGGCAATCCCCCCTTTGGACATAGTGGGGAAAAAGCGATCGGAAATTTTTTCAAGCATGGAGCAGGAGCAAAATACAGGGAGGTCCTATCAGTGGAAGAATACCAAGACCTTATCGATTTTGAAGGCAATGCCAATGGTTTTAAGTTGTTGACGGAATCTAGGGGTGGTGTTCCGGGCGGTCTCAGGTTGAGTTATGCCACTTTGGGAGCGTTCATGAAATATCCGAAAGCTTCGTTGCCCAAAAAACCGTCTAAACATATTGCCGATAAGAAGTTCGGGTATTTCCAATCCGAAAAGGATTTTTTCATGGAAGTAGCCAATGAGATAGGGTTACTTTCCAATCCGTACAATCCTGGAACAGGGTTCTTCAGACATCCGTTGACGTATTTGGTGGAAGCTGCGGATGACATCTGCTATACCATTATCGACTTTGAGGATGGCATCAATTTAGGTTTGGTTCCCGAAGAGTATGCCTTGGAATATCTGATCAATTTGGTGAAGGCGAACATCAACACCAAAAAGTACAATGCCATGACCAATTCCAGTGATCGATTGAGTTACCTAAGGGCTTTGGCCATCAATACATTGATCCAGGATGCGGTCGATGTGTTTGTGCAAAACGAGGACAAGATCATGCAAGGGGAGTTTGATGCCGCTTTGTTGGACAAAGGAAAATACCAGGCCCAGGTTGAGGATATCATTAAGTTGAGCGTGGACAAAATCTATCAATCAAGCGAAGTGGTAGATAAGGAACTGGCGGGGTACAGGATCATCTCCGACTTATTGGAAATGTATACTTCGGCGCTCATCAATGCCAAACAAGGACATGCAACCAATTATGACAAATTGCTGATCAAAAGCCTGCCGGAAATCTATCGGGATACCGAAACATCGATTTATAAAATCCTGTTGGACACCAGTTGTTTTGTGGGCAGTCTTTCGGACAGTGCCGCAGTGCACATCCATGATAAACTTACTGGAAGAAAGGTCTAAAAATTGTAAATAATTCCGAGTCCCAATAATTGTTTGAACTGGATTCTGGAGATGCCGGGGTCTATTACATTGCCCTCATCATCAACCACTTCATCAAACTTGATGTCATTGTCAAAAATGAGATGGGTCCCAATACTGGCATTGATGTGGTCATTGACCTTTAGGTTAAAGTTCACCTCCCAATCCACGTCGATGTTCCCGAAACTTCGCACGTAATCCGTATATAGGTTTATCCGATGGTTCATCAACACATTTTTCATCACCTCCTTCTCCCAGGTGTTCGTGATGAGAAAACCGAGTTCCAAAAACACATTTTCCCCTTTGTCCACACCAAAGGCACCTTGATTGGACAGTGCTTCATCCATAACAAAGGTAGATTTCATGGTGGCTGGTGAAATGTAAAGGTTGAACTTGTCGTTTGCAGGGATGTACGAAGTACCCATACCTATATAGAGATACCCCGGAGACATGAACCGTGAGATGGGATTGTCCCGATCTGGATATTTGAAACCGTTGGAAAACTGGGTGTTGAAATTGGCCTTTACGGAATAGTACCAACTGGTGATGGTGTCTTTCCTAAAACTGATGGTGGAAGAAAGCCTGATCTGGTCGTCCGTTTTTCTGAGTTTTCTCCCTTCTTGGGCATTGAGCCCATATCGCAGCTGCGCTTCGTTGTTCCAGTTGAGATATCGGAACTTATAGTTACGGGCGAAGTTGAAACTTGCCAAGGCGGAAACCGAATTATCACCCCCCGCATTCCAGTTTACAAAGGAAACCTCGTTGATGTTGAGGCCAAACTGGTTGACTTTTTTCCAAAAAGAAGTGGGTTCAAAACGCTTGTACCATTTGCGTAGCGGTTTTACCCGGTTCAGAACGGCCCTCGGATCCGTGAGTTTGGCACTCCTGGGCAGGTATTTCAATTTTACATCCTTGATGCGAACAATCTTGAAACCGGCATTTACACTGTCCGGTTCAAATACTTTCAGTCGGGTTATTTGTGCACTTGCAGAAAAGGAAACGGTAAGGAAGAGAATCAGAAAACAAGTTATCCGCATTGGTCTAGGGGGTTGATTGTATGTAAGAAAACAGGGCATCAAAATCCATACCAGCCAGTTTTTGGGTCTCGGGGATTGTTCCATGTTCAACAAACCGATCGGGAACACCAAAAATTTTAACAGGTTTGGAAAACCCTTCTTCATTTGCAAATTCAAGTACCGCAGATCCAAATCCTCCCATTTTACATCCATCTTCCAAGGTGATTATCTGCTCATGTTTTTCAAAAATAGTACGTAGTGTGCTTTTGTCCAATGGTTTTACGAACCTCATATCAAAATGGCCCACTTCTTCAGGCTTGTCCAAAGCACCGATTAAATCTTCCACTTCATTTCCCAAATGGCCAATGGAAAGGATGGCTAACTTGGAACCTTCTTTTAAACATCTGGCGGTTCCGATTTCAATCCTTTCGAACTTATTTCGCCAATCAAGGTTTACCCCACGACCCCTTGGATAGCGGATGGCAATGGGGCCATCAAGTCCTAACTGGGCGGTGTACATGATATTTCTCAGTTCCATTTCATTCATGGGGGCAAAGACCACCATATTGGGAATGCATCTTAGGTATGCGATATCAAAGACACCGTGATGCGTGGGGCCATCCTGGCCTACCAGTCCGGCACGGTCCAAACAAAAGATCACAGGGAGTTTTTGAAGTGCGACATCATGGATGACCTGATCATAGGCCCGTTGCAAAAAAGTGGAATAAATGTTACAAAAAGGAATCAATCCTTGGGTCGCCATCCCTGCAGCCAAGGTAACGGCATGTTGTTCGGCTATGCCAACGTCGAACGCCCTATCCGGCATTTTATCCATCATGAATTTTAACGAACTTCCTGTTGGCATGGCTGGGGTGATGCCCACAATCTTGTTGTTCTTCTCCGCCAGTTCTACCAAGGTATGGCCGAAAACATCTTGGTATTTGGGAGGTTCTGCACCGTTGGATTTTTTTATCCGTTCCCCGGTACGTTTGTCAAATTTTCCCGGAGCATGGTATACCACTTGGTCCTCCTCTGCTTTTTTGAGGCCTTTGCCCTTGGTGGTGATAATATGCAACAATTTGGGGCCTGATACTTTTTTTAACCGTTCAAGTTCACCAACAAGCGTTTTTACGTCATGCCCCTCCATGGGTCCTGAGTAGTTGAGGTTGAGGCATTCGAAGATGTTCTCGTCCTTGGCGGTCCCAGCTTTTACATTGGTGAGGTATTTCTTCAGTGCCCCGACACTAGGGTCGATGCCGATGGCATTATCGTTCAAAATGATGAGGGCATTCACATTGGTGACCCCCAAATGGTTCAATCCTTCAAAGGCCATGCCGCTGGCAATGGAGGCATCGCCGACCACAGCCACATGTTGCCTGTCGGTATCACCTTTCAATTTAGAAGCCATTGCCATACCCAAAATAGCGGATATGGCGGTTGAGCTGTGTCCTGTTCCAAAATCATCATAAACACTTTCGCTGCGTTTCGGAAAACCGCTGATGCCCCCTAACTGTCGATTGGTGTCGAATATTTCCTTTCTGCCCGTCAAGATCTTATGCCCGTAAGCCTGATGGCCCACATCCCAGATGAGTTTATCGTTCGGGGTGTCGAACACATAGTGCAGGGCAATGGTCAATTCCACAACTCCTAAACTGGCCCCTAGATGACCTTCTTTTGTGGAAACTATGTCGATGATAAATTCCCGAAGTTCCTGGGCAAGTCGGGGCAGCTCATCCAAGGTTAATTTTTTGAGGTCGGCGGGGGAATTGATATGTGATAGCAATGTTTCCAATGGACAAAAAACAAAAGTACCGATTCTCTCCAAAATTTTTTTATGCGTAGCTTAGCCATGTCTTCAAAATTTTGAAAATTATCGTGGAAAATCCGTTCGATGACACCTATTTCATGAAAAAAGCCTTGCAAGAGGCCGAAATCGCATTCGAAAATGGCGAGGTTCCTGTGGGTGCCGTGGTGGTAGTGAACAATAGGATCATTGGAAGGGCACACAACCTTACGGAGCGATTAAAGGATGTTACGGCCCATGCCGAAATGCAGGCCATTACGGCAGCATCCAATTTTTTGGGAGGAAAATATCTTCATGGCTGTACCCTCTATGTTACCTTAGAGCCCTGCCAGATGTGCGCGGGTGCCCTGTACTGGAGCCAAATTTCGAAAGTGGTATATGGGGCTGCCGATCTGGAGCGTGGTTTTAATGTTGTGGGGGGACATCTGCATCCCAAGACCGAAGTGGTCAGCGGAATATTGGAAAATGAGGCGTCCGAATTGTTAAAAAGGTTCTTTATCCAGAGAAGGAACCTCAATTAAACAAAAAACCCTGGCAGCGCCAGGGTCCTAAAACAAATCAAAATAAAATATTGTTATCCGATTACCTTCACTTTGGAAGCAACCACACCTTTTCTTCCGTCTTCTTCTGTGTATTCTACTTTGTCACCTTCGTTCAGTTCCACTCCGTTCAATGCCGTAACATGAACGAAAATGTCTTTTCCTGTTTCGTCGTTGGTAATGAAACCATAACCTTTGGAGTCATTGAAAAATTTTACTGTACCAGTCATTAAAAAAAAATAAAATGTTAAAGTACGAATGTAGGATTTTTTATGGCCCGTTGGATGAATTGAAGATTAAATCTTTTGAAAATTATTGAGTATCAGTGTTTTTGCGTTCATTATTTTGCATTTTCTTAATATTTTCATTGGTGAGCATGTAATCTTTCATGTTTTTGCCCCTACTTTCCGTAAATAAAAAAAGGGGCATGGCCACCAAAAATAAGCCCGCAGTGCCCCCACCGATAAATTTTTGGGCCGTTACGGGGTCTTTCTCTTCAATATTCAAGCCATAGATGATGCTGGTCAATGCCGCTATGACCAAGAGTAGAACAATATATCTGAAGATGATTTTCATTGCGTATAGTTGATGAGTTCCCTGCGGTAGGCTGTGAGCAATTTTGATTTGGAAATAAACCCTTCGTATTTTCCATCCTTCACCACGGGTAGGTTCCATGCACCACTGTCCTGAAATTTCTTCATCACATCGGCCATTTTATCCGCATCCAGATCGATGATGCTCGGTGGTGTCTGCATCACATCGGTGGCCAACACTTTATCGTACATGGTCTGGTCGAACATGATGGGTCTGATGTCATCCATCAGGATGATACCCAGCAAAGTGCCTTTTTTTTCATGGACCACTGGAAAAATATTTCGTGTGGATTGGGTGACCACCTTGTGGACGATGTCACCCAGATTCATTTTGGGATACACGGGCAAAAAATTCTTTTCTATCACCTTGTCCATTTCCATGAACATCAGTACCGCATGGTCTTTATTGTGGGTGATGAGTTCGCCTTTACGCGCCAATTCCATGGCATACACGGAGTGCGGGTGTACATAGCGGGCCAGTGCGTATGAAATGGCGGCAGTGACCATCAATGGAATGAAGAGCTCATATCCTCCGGTTACCTCGGCAATAAGGAAGATGGCCGTTAGTGGGGCATGCAAAACACCGGCCATAAGACCTGTCATGCCTACCAATGTAAAATTACTTTCCGAGACCATATTTTTGAAAATGCCCAAATGGTTGATGAACTTGGCTACACAATTGCCCATAAGGCTTCCCATAAAAAGGGTAGGGGCAAAAATACCGCCAACACCCCCGGCACCAAAGGTGAGGGCACTGGCCACAATCTTAAAGGCCACAAGCCCGGCCAAAAGTAAAATGACCACCCAGCCGTTGTTCAGGTCAAGATTGAGGAAGTTGTTCTCAAGAACGGCATCCGTGTTTCCCTGTACCAAGTTGTTCATCGTATCGAAACCTTCACCGTACAAGGGAGGGACCAAAAAAACCAATATCCCGATGACCACACCACCTAACATCAATTTTTGAATGGGAGAGCCAAGTTTGTCAAAAAAGTTTTGTATCCGTGTATACACCTCGGTAAAGTAAATGGAAGTGATACCTCCGAACAGCCCCAATACCATATAAAAGGGTACATCTGCAATAGTAAAACCATCCACGATCTTAAAGGGCAACAAGGCATCATCCCCAAAAAAGAAATAGGAGGTGATAATAGCCGATATGGAGGCCAGCAATAAAGGCAGAAGTGATGCAAGGGTCAAGTCCAAACTGAAAACCTCGATGGCAAATACGATGGCAGCAATGGGTGCCTTGAAAATGGAGGACAATGCACCGGCAGAGGCGCAGCTGATCAACAGGATCCGTGTAGCGTGGTTCAAGTGCAAGGCGCGGGCAATGTTGGAACTGATGGCAGCACCTGTGGCCACCGTTGGTCCTTCAAGTCCCACAGAACCTCCAAAACCAACCGTGATGGGAGCGGTGAGGATCGAGCCGAACATTTGATATCTGGCCATAATACCCTTTCTTTTGGAAATGGCATATAAAGTGGAAGGGATGCCGTGGCTTACCTTATTCCTGATGACGTATTTGATGACGAGATACACCAGGGTCAAGCCTATGATAGGGAAAACAAAATAAAAGGCATGATGGTATTCCTGTACCAATCTACCTTCCATAAGATGTTGGAAGAAATGCGTCAGGTTTTTTAGGATAACGGCCCCCATTCCAGAAGTGAAGCCCACAAGAATGCTCAAGATGGCCACAAATTGCCTATGAGAGATGTGTTTGGCCCGCCAAACCAAAAATTTTGTCAACCAAGATTTTTTATGTCCCATTGATCCAAAGGTCAAAAAAATCCCGATAACAATCGGGATTTGAAGTTTATGAGGTATGTGTCAATTTCAAGTGCAATTCATCCAGTTGTTCTTGATCGATATGGGCAGGCGCATCGATCATTACATCCCTTCCGCTATTGTTTTTAGGGAAGGCGATAAAATCACGGATGGTTTCCTGTCCGCCTAAAATAGCCACCAATCGGTCGAGTCCAAAAGCGATACCTCCATGGGGAGGTGCTCCGTATTGAAAGGCATCCATCAAAAATCCAAACTGTGCCTTGGCCTCTTCCGGGGTAAAGCCCAAATGTTTGAACATGGTCGCCTGTGTCTCCTTGTCGTGGATCCTGATGGAACCACCGCCTATTTCATTTCCATTCAGCACCAAATCATAGGCATTGGCCTTTACCGCACCGGGGTTGGTTTCCAACAATTCCAACTGACCGGGTTTTGGCGATGTAAAGGGGTGGTGCATGGCATGGTAGGTGCCCGTCTCCTCATCCAGTTCCAACAACGGAAAATCGATTACCCAAAGTGGGGCAAATTCGTCAGGTTTTCGCAGACCCATTCGGTTGGCCAGTTCCATTCTCAAGGCACTTAATTGTGCGCGGGTGGGATTGGCATCACCGGACAGCACACAAATAAGGTCTCCAGGTTTGGCCCCGGTCACTTCTGCCCATTTGGCCAAATCCTGTTCATCGTAGAATTTGTCCACGGATGATTTATAGGTGCCGTCCTCATTGCATTTTACATAAACCATGCCCTTGGCGCCAACTTGTGGACGTTTTACCCAATCGATCAGGGCATCAATTTCCTTTCTGGTATAGGACGCTGCGCCTGGCACGGCAATACCTACTACCAACTCGGCCGAATTGAAAACTCCAAAATCCTTGTGTTGAGCCACGGCATTCAGTTCGCCGAATACCATTCCGAAACGGATATCGGGTTTATCGTTACCATAAAGTCTCATGGCATCGTCAAAGGTCATTCTAGGGAATTTGTCGATTTCGACACCTTTGATTTCCTTCAACAAATGTTTGGTCAATCCTTCAAAAGTGTTCAGGATGTCCTCTTGCTCCACAAAGGCCATTTCACAATCTATCTGGGTGAACTCAGGTTGCCTGTCTGCACGGAGATCCTCGTCCCTAAAACATTTCACGATCTGGAAATACTTGTCCATTCCGCCCACCATCAACAACTGTTTAAAGGTTTGGGGGGATTGGGGCAGGGCATAAAATTGTCCCTCGTTCATACGGCTGGGTACCAAAAAGTCCCTTGCGCCTTCGGGGGTCGATTTGATTAAATAGGGGGTTTCTACATCCACAAAGCCCTGGTCGGAGAGATATTTTCTAACCTCCATACTCATCTTGTGCCTGAAGATGAGGTTGTTTTTTACGGGGTTTCTTCGGATGTCCAGATAGCGGTATTTCATTCGGATATCCTCTCCGCCATCCGTTTCATCCTCAATGGTGAAAGGAGGTAAAAGGGATTTATTGAGAATAGTGAGTTCACTTACCAACACCTCAATGTCTCCTGTAGGGATATTTGGGTTTTTGGATGCCCTTTCTATCACTTGGCCTTTGGCCTGAATAACGGTTTCACGACCCAGCTCACGGGCCTTTTCCAAAAGCTCCAACGCGGTGCGGTCCTCATCCAAAACCAATTGGGTTATGCCGTAACGATCACGAAGATCTACCCACACCACAAAGCCTTTATCCCTGACCTTGTGTACCCATCCACTTAAAATAACCTCGGAACCGATATCAGATGCCCTTAAAGCACCACACGTATTGCTTCTGTACATGATGTTTGTAATGAGAGGGCAAATTTAATAGGAATAGCATTATTTATTGCTAGTAAACCTTTTTTTCTCGTTATCGGGAAAAATATTTCTGACGGATTGATTTTTTAACGTCCCATACAAGGATTATTTACATAACTTAGAATTAACAATAAATTTACATTGAAGTTCTTTTTGACTGGAATATGTGTCAAAATTATCGATAAAAGGAGAATTGCCCTAGTATGCTTAATGTTATAAATATCTATTAATCAATTACTTAAATTTTTAATGTTAATTCAATGTAAATTAAAAGTTACCTAAATATTTATTTAACGTAAAATATATGTATATTTGTTACGTTGTCTAATAGTATTAACCATTTAAAATCCCAATAACGTGATGAAAAAAGCAGTATTTCTTTTGGCGGTGATGTTTACGGTAGGTATATCTGCACAAGATATCAAACCTACTTTTGAAAAAGATGGTAAAATGGTAAAGGCTACTTATTTTCACGATAATGGAGAAATCGCCCAAACTGGCTTTTTGTTGAACGGAAAGCTACATGGGGATTGGGTGATGTTCAATAATGAAGGAAAAAAGATAGCTACAGGTCAATACATGAATGGTAAGAAAACCGGAAAATGGTTCTTCTGGGAAAATGATGTATTGAAGGAAGTGGATTTTACCGACAACCGAATTGCAAACGTTAAAAACTGGAGCCAAGGCGAAGTTGTCTCGGTCAACTAGTAATTAAATCAGTGTTTAAGAAAAAGCCCCGACCTATTAGGTCGGGGCTTTTTTTGTTGGGTACCTTTTGGAAGGTTTTAGGCAGTTGCTGTATTCACTGCTTTGCGCTCTTCCCTTGCTAATTTTCTTTTTCTGATCCTGATCTTAAGCTTGTACACCAAACTGAATAGTATGGGCACCACTACCAAGGTCAAGAACGTAGCCACGAACAATCCGTAGATCACGGTCCATGCCAAGGGTCCCCAGAATATTACGTTGTCCCCACCAAAATAGATGTTCGGGTCAAAGTCACTCATCAAGGTGAAGAAGTTGATGTTGAACCCGGTGGCCAACGGAATCAATCCCAAAATGGTGGTGATGGCCGTCAACAGTACAGGTCGCAACCTGGCCTTACCACCTCTTACCACGATTTCTGTGAAATCTTCCATCTCCAACAGTTCGTCCTCGTCCATATCGAGTTTGTCTTTTCTCCTATCGATTAACAGTTGGGTATAATCCAACAGTACCACCCCGTTGTTCACCACGATACCCGCAAGGGAAATGATCCCCATCATGGTCATCATGATCACAAAGGCGCTTCCCGTGGCCACCAATCCGCCAAATACCCCTATCAAGCTCAAGAAAATGGCAAGCATGATGATGCCTGGCTTGGACACCGAGTTGAACTGGAAGATCAAAATAAAGAAGATCAAGCCCAAACCGGTAAAGAAGGCTCCCATCAAAAACTGAAATTGGTCTTTTTGTTCTTCAATTTGTCCGGTATAGTCGATTTTGATACCCGAAGGGAGGTTTTCAAAATCGTTCATTTCTTCTTGAATTTTGCCAACAACGGCAGCAGCATCAGTAAAACCTGGGGCCAAAGCGGAATACACGGTCACCACCCTGCGCACATCACGGTGTTTGATGGCGTTGAACCCGGTACTGTTCACCTGCTTGGTCACGGCGGAAACAGGAACTTCCTTGATCTGTCCGGATGAAGGGTCCCTAAACGTGATCCTTTGATTGAACAGGGCACTGGTGTTATAGCGGTCTTTCTCGTTAAAACGGACATAGATATCATAATCCTCTCCATTTTCCTTATAAATACCCGCCTTGGATCCAAAGATGGAACTTCGCAATTGCTGGCCTACCTGACCAGTGGCGACACCTAGTTCCCCAGCTTTTTTACGGTCCACGGCCACCAACATGGAAGGCTTGGATTTGTTCACATCAATTTTCAACTCATCAATACCAGGTATGTTTTTGGTATTGATAAAGTTCCGCATTTCTTCAGCGGTATTGATCAACTCCGTATAGTCATCACCTTCCAACTCAATGTTGATGGGATAACCTACTGGGGGACCCACCGCATCTTTTTCCACAGAAATGGCCACCCCTGGGTAAACATCTTTCAAGGCTTCCTGTACTTTTCTGAGCAACTCGTTACTGTCGGCACCCTCACGATATTTGAACTCCCGCATGGTAGCTGTTATTTTTCCACGGTGGGGCATCTCGGCGGAAGAACCCCCATCAGTCTGTGGGTTTCCGGCACCTTCACCCACCTGCGAAACCGCACTTTCGGTCATAAAGTTATAATCCCCGTGCATGTAGGCATCCGAATTGATGATGCCATACACTTTATTCTCAATGTCTTTGGTAATTGCATTGGTCTTCTCAATATCGGTTCCTTCCGGATATTCGATATACACGATTATCTGGTTAGGCTTGTTATCAGGGAAGAACTCCACTTTGGTCCTTTGGCTTCCCACGGAAATACCAAAACCAACGAAAGAGATTAAAAGCAAAACCAAAGTGGTGATCGCTATTAAAATAGGTCTTTTACCCGCCAAGGCGAAGCGCAAGGTTCTTTCGTATAGGTTTTCCCACTTGGGGAGGATGTTTTTCTGGAATCCATTGGCCCATCCTCTCAAGAAGAAGCGATATACCCACAACATGATGGCGGTTACCACCATTACCGTTCCTAAACCACGGTAACTTCCTCCAAAGAAAATGATCAACAATCCAATTACGGCAACGATGGATGTAATGCGGATAATCTGCTTTAAAGGCATTTCCTTGTCCTCGGTGGTCATGTATCTTGACACCAATACCGAGTTGAAGAAGATGGCCACGAAGAGGGACGATCCCAATACTACGGACAGGGTTATCGGGAAATACATCATAAACTGCCCCATGATACCAGGCCAAAGACCTAGTGGCACGAAAGCGGCTACGGTGGTCAACGTGGAAATGATAATCGGGAACGCGATTTCACCGATACCTTTTTTGGCGGCCTCTATTCGGGACATGCCTTCCTCATCCATCAAACGGTACACGTTCTCAACAACCACAATACCGTTGTCCACCAACATTCCCAACCCCATGATCAAACCGAATAAGATCATGGTGTTCATGGTGTAACCCATTGCGTTCAGGATCATCAGCGACATGAACATGGACATCGGGATTGCAAACCCTACAAACAAGGCGTTCTTGAACCCTAAAAAGAACATCAATACTCCGACCACCAAGATGATACCGAAGATGATGTTGTTCACCAAATCATCTACTTGGCCAATGGTTTTGGTAGATTGGTCATTGGCAATAGTAATTTTCAAGTCTTGTGGGAACACGTTCTTTATGGCATCATCCACGATAACTTTGATCTGTTCCACAGCGGCGACCATGTTCTTCCCGGAACGTTTCTTTACGTCTAGCATTACCACAGGTTCACCAAATTCCCTGGCATATGTGGTCTTGTCCTCTTCCTTGAAGGTCACTTTTGCAATATCCTTCAGGTAGATGGGATTTCCATTTTCGGACTTCACCACAAAATTTTCCAGATCTTTGGGTTTGTCGATCTCACCTACGATCCTGATGGTTCTCCGTTGGCCACTGGCGATAAGGTTACCGGCGGACATGGTCATGTTTTCATTGCTGATGGAACCGATCACATCGTTGAAGCTGACCTTGGCGGCCATCATTTTATAGATGTCCACGGCCACTTCCACTTCTTTTTCCTGGGCGCCCCGAATATCCACCTGTTTGATTTCCTGTAATCCTTCGATCTCATCTTCCAGATATTCCCCATATTCTTTGAGTTTGTCCACGGGATAGTCCCCAGAAATATTGATGTTCAGGATGGGCATCTCTTCGGATAGGCTCAGGTCGAAAACATTGGGTTCTACTTTCGCATCGTTAAAAGTAGGCCAGTCTTCACCCGCGGTTTTGGAATCCACTTCGTCCTTCACTTTTTGAAGGGCCCCTTCCACCGAAATGTTCTCATCAAACTCTACAATGATCATGGAATAGTCTTCCTGTGAGGTAGAGGTAATCTCCACCACATTGCTCACGGTTTTGAGTTCATCCTCCAACGGGTCCGTGATCAGTTTTTCAATATCCTCGGCGGTGTTTCCAGGATATATGGAGCTGATGTATATTTTGGTTTCCTTGACTTCCGGGAAGCTTTCCCTGGGCATGCTGAAATATGCCATGGCGCCAAGGATAAGGATCACCACGATCAATACATACATGGTGGTTTGGTTATCGATGGCCCAAGAGGACAAACCAAACTCCTTATCTACTTGCTTTTTTTGTTTGCTCATATTTTTTAAGTCTTTGGTCTATGGTTGATAGACGTTGGATCCTATTACTGGATATTTTTGATCTTCACTTTTTGTCCCTCTTTCACACTTCGGGCACCTTCATCAATAATGGCATCGCCACTGTTGATTCCGGAAAGTACTTCCACAAAATCCCCTTGGGTCTTACCTGTGGTAATGACCACCTTTTTGGCCACTGGGTCGTTCTCAATGGAATCTGCTTCTACCAAGAACACATATTGTTCACCATTGGCATTTTCCGAGAGGATGCTTTGGGGAATAAGAATGGCATTTTCGCTGGTATAGTCATTGATCATGACCCTCGCCGTTAGGTTCGGTTTGATCTTGCCATCGTGGCTAGGTACGGGGATTTCAGCAGTGAACGATCTATTGCTCGGATTGATGAAGTTTCCGGTTTCCCTGATTTTGGTGGCAACACTGTCGCCCAATACAGGAAAATATACTTTTACGTCTTTTCCTGGGTTTACATTGGGGAGGTGGCTTTCAGGAACTTCCACTTCAACATACATATTGGAAAGGTTCACGATACGGAACACCTCCGAACCTGCTCCAGGGGCAACCACCGTGCCTTGATCTTTGATCACGTCGTCTATGATTCCAGCAAAAGGGGCCCTGATGGTCGATTTGGCCACTTGGCTTTCCATTTGCTTCACGGCACTTTCTTGGGCCTCGTAATTGGTCTTGGCCTGTAGGTACTGGATTTCGGAACCGATGTTCTGTTCCCAAAGTCTTTTTTGACGTTCAAAAGTGGTCTTGCTCAGCTCTGCTTGGGTCTTAAGCTGCGCTAATTGGCTGGACAGGCCACCATCGTCTATGCTAGCCAATATTTGACCCTTGGCCACTTTTTGTCCCTCTTTTACATACACATGGTTCAAGGTACCGGCCATTTCAGGATAGATGAGCACGTTCTGTTTGGTCATCACATCTCCTTGAAGCTCCAAATAGTGGTCGAATTTTTGCGGATGTACCTGTATGGTGGTCACTAATGGCAATTTGGCGGAATCGTCCAATAGGGCGATTACGGAATCCAAGGAATTGAGCTGCATTTCCAAGGCCTTGTGCTCTTTGGAAATTTCCACATGCTTGGCACGTATGGCATCAAGGTCGTTGCTGGCAAGTACTTTTTCCAAAGATTTGTTGCTGCCGCCCCCGCAAGAAGCCAAAACTGCCGCTGTTAGTGTTATATATATAGTCTTTTTCATGATGGAATGGTTTTCTCTTGTGATCATTTGTTTAATATGGTTTCCAGTTCGGTTTTCTTGTTGATGACATCTACCATGGATTGTAGATATTCCTGTTGACTGGTGTACAACTGTGTTTGCGCCTGTCTTAGGTCAAAGCTGGTGGCAAGACCCTCGGCGTATTTGATTTGGTTTTTCTTTTCGATACGTTCCGCGAGTTCCAAATTTTCCTTGAAGGTGCCATACTGCTCAATGGCAAGGATATAATCACTCTTGGCACTTTCCAATTGAAGTCGGATTTGCGCTTGGGCCTCGGTAAACTGTGTTTTGGCCTTGTCCAGCGCAATTTTGGCGCGCTGGGTACCTGCACTTCTCTTGAAGGAACTGAAAATGGGGATGTTCAGGTCCACTCCCAAAATGGAGGAACCGAACCATTTTTGGCCACTGTTCAAGAATGAGAAATCATTACTGAAAGAGTTCCCACCGTAATTCACAAATGCATTCAAAGTAGGTAAGGCGTAACTTTTGGCCAATTTCAGTTCAAGGGCCCTCTGCTCGTTCAAATTGATTGCCATTTTGTAATCGACATTGTTTTCAATAGTGAACTCGCTGTCCAAAAGACCTAGGTCTATTTGACGTTGGGTAAGGTCATCCAGGTTTTCGGTCAAAACCGTAGGAGTCTCTATGGGTAAACCCAAAACCAAATTGAGCATTTGCAGCGTAATGAGTTCCAAACGCTTGGCATTCTTCAACTGGTTATCCACCGAAGAAAGGGTAATCTGCAACTGATCCACACTTTCCTCATCTCCCAAGCCATTTTCATAGATACGTTTAGTCTCGTAAAGATTCTTTTCCAAAGTGGCCTTGTTCTTTTCGGAAATTTGCACGCTTTCTTGGGCCAACAGCACATTGCCATAGGCTTCCACCACGGATTTTCTAACCTCCAACTCGGTTTTCTCCTTGTTGTTCTGGCTGTACTCCAAAAAGGTCTTGGTGGCCTGTACCCCCACAATGTAGGAACCATCGAAGATTTGTTGTCTCAAGGTGGCCGATGCAGTCATGGACTGCTTTTGACCAAAGACCACTTCTTGGTACGTGCCGGGTTCGCCTCCAAAGAATTCCGCAGGAATCTGGGATACGGGCTGTTTCAATTGGTTCTGATAGCTTACCGCTCCGGAAATCTGTGGTAGGCCCGTGGCAATGGTTTCCCACTTTTGCTTTTGGGCATCCACTATGTCCCTAGAGGCATTGATGGCGCTATAGTTGTGCTCCAAGGCGTAGGCAATGGCCCCATCCAAACTGAAATTTGGGATGGTATCCTGGGCCGAGGCCAGCCAGGGCAATAGTAACATTAGACTGATAAGGGTTGTTCGCATTTATTCTTGATTTGAATTGATGATAGAGTTTAGTATGTTTCTTCCCTTGGGTGTTACGATTCCCCTCAGGTGGTATTCGAGATAATAGTCCAATAATTCGGCCCTGCTGAAAATCTCCGTGGGAAAAACATTATTGTCCTTAATGCTCATGACTCCCGTGAAATAGATGCGCGATACGAATTCCACATTGAGATTATCACGATAAATTCCCATTTCCATTCCCCTTTTTACATTTTCAGCCACACAACGGTGCGTACACTCAAACTGGATTTCCTTCAATGAGGAATGGATCTTTGGATAATATTTCTGTAATTGGTACAATGGGGATGATTTTTCGTCCTTCAAATGCACCATGATGAATTTTTTGATCTCATATAATTCTTCAATCGGGTTTTTTTCCAGGGCTATGATGTTATCGATGCCGCAGGTAATGAAATCCGACATGGACATGGTGGTTTCCTGTACCAACTCGGTCTTGTTCTTAAAATGGGAATAAATGGTCTTTTTCGATATTCCCATTTCATTGGCCAAATCATCCATGGTAATGCTCTTAAAACCAAGGTTTAAGAACATGTCCGTTGCTTTTTGTATAATCTTCTCCCTCATAATGAGCGGCAAATGTAGGCATGGAAACTTTAAAAACAAAAAAAGTTTCCTTGGTTTTACATTTTTTTAACGAGGGCTTAATGGTTTGTTCTACTGGGTTTCTTCTACATTGCTAAATAGGGGGCGAATATGCGGCCCATTATCTTTAGAACCTCCTGTAGTACCGCCCAACCGCCAAAAGAAGGGGCTGAAACGGAGTAAATACCGGTTTTTGGAATTATTCTTGTTCTGATTTATCATGATTTTCGTTTTTGATTTTTTCTACATAAGCTTTGAAGGACTGTTCCCCTTCTTCTTTCCAAAACTGGTCATAGTGTTTCCACTCTTCAAAATCCCTTCGCATGGAACCACAGCGCTTGGATGCATTGAACTTCCTTTTGTGACGAGGTCCACCACCTTTTTTTCCACCGCCACCTCCAAATCCGAAGAGGAGTTTGGCAATGATGAAGATTCCAAGGGCCTGCCAGTAGGTTATGATGGATAGTCCAAAGAGATCTGGCATCAACCAGTTCCACAAACGCATCAACACATAATTGGCCAATAGGAAGAATGCAACTGCCAGTATGACCATGGCTATGACCTTGACCACCTTTTTTACATAGTGCTCCACATTTTTTTCAACTCTCCTTTCAAATTCTTTTTTACGTTCCATAATTAAATTCTTTTATATTTTCCAATGTTTTTGACAATTCCGACATGGCACGGTGCCTCCTGGACATCAGTGTTCCAGAGGGTATCCCGGTCCGTTCGGATATCTCTTTATAGGTATATCCTTCAAAATCCACAGCTATGATGATGTCCCTGTAGGCTGGCTTCAGATCGGAGACCGCTTTTTTTAGGGCTGCTTCCATTTCTGGGGAATAGCTGTTGTCCGCATCACCGTAGAACAGTTCCGCAAATTCCTGCCACTGTCCATCGATGTCCTCGCTGGGGAGCTTTCGTTCTTTTTTCCCCCGCATAATATCAATGATCCTGTTTCGTATGGCGTTGTACACAAACCCACCCACGTTGGTAATGGGAATGGCATCATCTGGCCGCGAAAAGATCCGAAGGGCAACGTCCTGCACAATATCCTCCGCATCCCGCTCCGAGGTATCCCGGATTTTGGATTGCACGTACGATCTCAACGACCCATATTCGTCGTTGAAAAAAGTAGTGAGGTTATTATGGTTTTCTGTTTTGGCTGCCATTTAAATAGGACTGGTTGCTGTCTTCAACTATAGAGACGAAGGATTTCAAATCTATTGCATTTTTTGGGCAAAAATTTTTTAAGGGATGCCGTTTTAGGCTTTAGGATGCTTCCAAACGCGAAGTATTCATGAAGGTTGAGACGATTTTTTGATTTTTTGCATGTATTTTTGACGCCATGGCAAAAACCGAATTCATCGACAGGTATAAGGACCCATTTTTGGTACATTTGGAAAAAAGGTCGCAGGTTACCGAACCCAAAAACCTTTACGAACCAATCCAGTATATTTTAGGTTTGGGTGGGAAACGGCTCAGGCCCATTTTAACGTTGATGACCACTGAACTTTTTGGTGGAAAGGTTGAAGAAGCCATGGATGCCGCATTGGCCATTGAAATGTTCCACAATTTTTCGTTGGTACATGATGATATTATGGATGATGCCCCGTTGCGCCGCGGGAAGGTCACCGTGCATGAAAAGTGGGACATCAACACAGGTATTTTGTCCGGAGATGCCATGTTGATCCTATCCTATCAATTTTTTGAAAGCTATCCGCCTGAAATATTCAAGGAACTGACTACGCTTTTTAGCAAGACTGCCATAGAAGTTTGCGAGGGCCAACAATATGATGTGGATTTTGAGACGAGGGACGATGTAACCATCCCAGAATATCTTAAAATGATAGAATATAAGACCTCGGTACTGGTGGCGGCTGCCATGAAAATGGGGGCGATCATTGCCAAGGCCCCGGAAAAGGAATCATCTGCTATTTACGAATTCGGTCGTAATCTTGGAATTGCCTTTCAGTTGAAGGATGATTATTTGGATGCCTTTGGGGATCCTGAAACTTTTGGAAAACAGGTTGGAGGGGATATCATGGAGAACAAAAAGACCTTTTTGTATCTGCGTTCCCTTGAAAAAGCAAACCAACAAAATCGGGAAAGCCTGTTGCATTTGTATTCTATTAAACCAGAAGATTCGACCATCAAAGTCCAAGCAGTAAAATCGATTTTTATGGAAAGCGGGGCCGTGGAGGATGCTAAATATGAAATTGAATCTTATACGCAAAAAGCGTATAAAACTTTGGATGAACTGAATTTGCCCGATAGCAGCAAACAACTTTTAAGGCAATTCGGGGAAAGTTTGATGCAACGAACTGTTTAAAAAATCCGGTTGACCAATGCTTTAATAAAGGGCATCGGTTTTGGCGCCGTTACAATCTGTAATTCTTCCCAAAGATTGGTCTCATTACCTAAAAATTTCAGGATCAGGGATGCTTTTCTTTTTTTGAACAGGGATGTAAAAATGGACGCTCCCAAATGGTTGTTTTTGTACAGAATGTCCAACAAAAGCATATCGTAAAATCCAAACCTGTTTTTTTGATGGAATTTGGAAAGCGGCTTCCCCATTTTCAAATGCTCCACCAATTTTATGATCTGTTTACTTGTATTAAAAAAGGTAAAACCGGTACTGGGTTTGGCCCATCCGCCTGCAATGCCAATATGAAAAATCCGTTCGGTATTTTTATGATGAAAGGGATAGCAGGTCATGGGAATGGTTCCGAATTCCTTCTCTTGGATGGTATATATGGTGCCAGGAAACTTTTCTTCAATATAATTTTTGATGGCATCTTCGTATGCTTCTTTTTCCAGAAGATGTTCAGAAAACAAGGTGTATTCCACCAATGCTTCGGTTTCTGAAAAGGGGAGTACGTACATAAACCGGGTATTGCCGTTTTGGGGAATTGAAAAGTCCATAAAAGTGGCCGTATTCGTTTTAAAAACCGAATGGTCGGTTTTAATTGTCCATCCCAGAAAGTGTTGTTGCAGTAATGGATACTTCATTTGTTGGGCAACTACATCCTTATCATACAGGCTTGAAAAAACACATTCACCAACATAGGTGAAGTGTTCCGTGGTGATGATAACTCGACTATCTTCCTTCCGAATATCCACTACATTTTCCTGATTCCAAGTGATATTAGGATTGGCTTTTACCTTGGAGACGAAGTGTTGGTAAAAATCAGCCCCACGAATCATTTTGTAGGTGTACGGGGCAATGGATGTTCGTAATTCCAGGTTTTCCCCCGCAACAAGAATTTGGTCCCATGATTGGTGCATCAAAAAATCAAACTGACCTTCTCCTTTTTCCCAAAAACACCAAGTGCGGTCATTCTGGTTTTTAGGTTCTTTTTCCAAAATTAAAATGGATTTGTAGGAAAAGAAAGCATCAGTTCCCATGGCATCGGCCAATAAAAGTCCAGCTGCACCGGCACCCACAATAATGTAGTCGTATTGGGTCATGGCGTAAAAATACACATTGAAAACTGTAGTTGGGAATCAAGTTTTGGAACTATCCTACATGACCCAATAAAATGTAAACCGCTAGCGTGGCCACTACCAAAAATATGCTGAAACCTTTGGCATACTTCCATTGGGTTACATCCACCACACCAATGTTTGTAATGCTGAAGGAATTGGTCCTTGGATAGAATTTTGAGACCAAAAGCATGACCATAATATTGAGAACAAATTCAATGCCCCAAATATGGACGTAGTGCATATCCACTTGCCAAATAAAATTGGTGAAAACATAGAAGAACAAACCGAACAACAAACCAATTTTAGCTGCTTTGGCGGATACCTTGGGCAAAAAGAATCCTGCTAGGATTACAGTTGCCATGGGGATGAAGAAAATTCCGTTCAGCTGTTGTAACAATTGGTAAAGTCCTCTAGGGGCATGGGCGATGAACGGTGCAATCCCGATGGCAAACAAGGCCAACAATGCGGAGGTTGATTTACCAATCTTGACCAATCGGTTTTCGTTCGCATTTTTATTGATGTAACGTTTATAAATACCCAAACTGAAAATGGTAGCTGCACTGTTCAACGCACTGTTGAAGGTGCTCAAGATGGCTCCCATCAAAACGGCAACAAAGAAGCCTGTCATCCAAAAAGGTAATACTTGTTTCACCAAACTGGGGTAAACGAGTTCTTTTTTATCGTAAAATGAATCGTTGAAATAATAGAAGGCAATAATGCCGGGGAGGACAATGATTAAGGGAATCAAAATCTTCAAGAGTCCTGCATACAACAATCCTTTCTGGGCTTCTTTCAAGTTTACTGCTCCTAAAACCCGCTGGATGATGGATTGGTGCATGGTCCAAAAATACAGCTGGTTAATGATCAATCCCGTAAACAAGACACCAAAGGGCATGATGGAATCACGGGAGCCTGGTCCCACCGAAACTTCATCACTGACCACATTGAATTTTTCCGGAGCTTTTTCAAAAACCAAACGGAGTCCTTCCAGAATATTGCCATCCCCAATGTTCCACAAGGCCAATAACGGAATGGAAATTCCAGCTATCAAAAGTCCAAAACCATTAATGGTATCGGTATAGGCGACCATTTTCAATCCACCAAAAATGGCATAAACCGCACCGATGAAGCCCACAACAATTACGGTTAACCAAAGGCCTTCGGTCTGGGTGATGCCCAACAACCCGGAAATATCAAAAATCTGCTCAATGCTAATGGCCCCCGAGTACAACACAATGGGCAAAAGAGTGGATACAAAGGAAATGATGAGCAAAAAGGCGATAATGGTCCTGGTCAATCCGTCAAAACGTTTTTCAAGGAATTCGGGAATGGTGGTGAGTCCCATTTGTAGATAGCCTGGTGCAAAGTACAGGGCCGCGGCCACCAAGGCCAACGCGGAGGTTACTTCCCAAGCCACAATGATGGCCCCGTGTTTATAGGCATCCCCGTTCATGCCCACCAAATGTTCGGTGGAAATATTGGTCAGCAACAGGGAACCGGCTATGACAATGCCTGTCAAACTTCGTCCACCCAAAAAATAACCATCCTTAGTGGAGAAGTTGTCCTTACGTAATTTCCAACTGGAGTACGCGGCAACAAATGCCGTGAACACAAAAAAACTAATGAATGCTACCATCCGCTAAAACCGAATTGTATCGGGCAGATATTTGGAAGCCAGATCCTCATAATAGGGGCGTAGTTCCTTTACATTGGGTTTTACGGGTGCCTTGGAATAAAGATCGTAGGGATTGAATTTATCCACCCACTTGAACATGGCCCGATCGTGGTCATCCATCAAATGATCGTAGGCATGTTCCCTGTGTTGGGAATAGAAACTGTGATAGCGGATCATATACAAACCTTCTTCGGGCAGATAATCCTTCATGATGTGGTAGAGGTATTCGTCATGACCCCAGGACATATGAACATTCTTCAACCCACAATTTTCCTTGTATACGCCAAGTTTGGTGTTGAAACGTTCATCGGTATTATCCGGGTTGGTTTTGAAAAATTCCGGATACACAATTTTATCCGAGAATTTACAGCCGACTGGGAAGGTATCGCCCACTACTGCCCATTGCGGTTCGCCGAACAAGCAGAGCACTTTGCCCAAATCGTGCAAGAACCCGGTCAGCACAAACCAATCGGGATGTCCGTCGGCGCGAATGGCCTCGGAAGTCTGCAACAGGTGTTGGGTCTGGTCCAGATCAATATCGGGATCGGAATCATCCACCAAAGTGTTCAAATATTCCACGGCATCCCAAAGGCTCATTTCCCTGCGATTGAGGGAAAGGAACTCTTTTTCCTTTTCCATCACAAAATCATAGGTTTGATAGGTGTGGTTCATTTTGTAGAATTCCCTAACCGTATCTCTGGCAGGATCATCGTAATTACGGAATTCTTCCTTGGATTTTGTGGCATTTTCGGGGTAACGTTCCAGGACATCATCTTCCCAAAGCTCCATCATATCATGGGCTTCTTTCTTTTGTTGTTGGTTTAGTTTCATGATTGTGCAAATAATGGGGATGTGCGGTCCCGTTAAAATAAAAATAGGAATTTTTTTGATCTATGGCTTATAAAACAGCATTTTATGGATGAAGTTGTGAGTGAACCACCTTTATTTTTCATTATATCATCAACATACTTAGCGTTAAAACACCGTATATCTCAAACCCAAAAATCCCCTTATACCTTGATTGGGGCCGTATACATATCCAGTGTCAAAAGTAAGGGCATAGGGATTATCCTGAGTGGCAACGGCATTCCCATTGGCATCAAAAGTGACGTTTTTATCGAACGGGTCATTGGCCCGGGCAATGATGAAAGGATTGCCCCGGTTTGGAGTCCAGTCCAACAGGTTTTTGATGCCTGCATATGCTTCAAAGTTGGGGAGCCCTTTATAGGTGAATTGAATGTTTTGAATGCTCCATGTCGGGGAATACTCCCGCCTAGGATCTAAATCGCCCAAAAGTGGCAACCGCATGGGACCATATAAGTTTCCAGTATAATCAACCATTAAATGAAGCTGTCGAAAGGTATACGACAAATTCCAGGTAGCCGTAATGCTTTCGGTTAGGATTTGCTGTTGGCGAATGCCATTTTCAGTATTACTTACATCCTGCCAAGTAGCCCCGACTAAAAATTTGAGTCCGCCTGCAAAGGCAACATCCACATTGGCACTTACACCCTGTGAAACCGATTTTCCATCAAGGTTATCATAAATGATAAGATTGGGGTCGGTATCGTAATCGGGCAGGATGATATTGGAGAAATGGGTGTAGAATGCAGAGGCATCGAGGCCAATGAAAGTCCCATTGTCGCTATAGATTTTTTTCAGGTAGTTCAGGTTTATGTTGACGGATCGTTCGGGTTTCAGCTCCTCCGAAATGACTACCTCGCGTGCTCCTGTGAGAGCAGCATGGTCTTCTGTGAAAAGGCTCACCACACGAAAACCGGTCCCTACGTTCAACCGTAAAATGTCGTTTGTGGACACTTTCCATTTGTACGCAGCCCTTGGCGTAAAAATGTTGCCGTGCCTTTTGTCATAATCATATCGCATTCCCGCCAAAAAAGAGTGGTCTGGTGCAATGGCAATTTCATCTTGGGCAAACATACTCGGAATCCAAATGTTATCCGCTGATGGAGTGGCAGGAGTGTTGTCGTTGTAATAATTATAGCGCACAGCGCTTCCAAAAAGCAGATCATGTTTACCTACGGATGTATCCCAAGTAAGTTGAGCAAATCCGATACGCTGATTAGCCAAATATTGGGTGTCACCATAAACCGAGTTCTGGTTGTGGTCGTTGTAAGAGAAGGAAAGCAGAAGTTTTTCTTCCAAGGGCAATTGGTATTTCCCTAAGACTTCCCAACGGCGTGTATAAATGCTTTCACCATAAATTTCATCACCACCCCGATAATCTGGAGTCCATTGCATTTCCCCGCCCCATCGGTCTTCATAGAAAAATCTACCCGCAAAAGAGAATATTCGGGAGTCTTTGCGTTCAAAATCCCATTTCTGAAAGATGGAAATGCGGTCTTGCAGAGTTAAGTCGGTAAAATTGTCCCCATTGTTGTCAATAGGCTGGTTGTAGTTGAAGTAATTGATTCCAAAAAGCACATCGGCTTTTTTTCCTAAGTTGAATTTACTGCCCACATCCAGATTATATTCACCCCATCCGGTCACAAAGCCATCCGCAAAAAACTCTGGGGCGCTTAAGGTATTTTTGGTGATGATGTTGATCAGCCCACCCACGGCTTCGCTACCATACAGGGATGAAGCCGGTCCTTTGACGATTTCAACTTGTTCGATCAAGGAATTGGGGATGCCTGTTAAACCATACACGGTGCCCAATCCGCTCACGATAGGCATTCCATCAATAAGCACCAAAGTGTAGGGGCCTTCCAATCCGTTGATATGGATGTCGCCTGTATTACACACATTACAATTGATTTGTGGGCGCACCCCGTTCACGTTTTGAAGGGCATCAAAAATACTGGCTGTTGGGTTCTTTTTTAAAAACGTTGGGGAATAGACTTCCACGGGAACGGGACTTTCCAATCGACTTACGGGTTTAAGGGTTCCGGTAACCACGGTCTCGTTTAAACTTTGAGCCGAAGGAACCATCTCAATATGGATTGTTAAGGACTGTCCCTTTGATATGGTTAAGGATTTGGAAAAGGAGACATAGCCTAATGCCGAAGCGAAAAGCAGGTGCTCCCCAGTTGGAATATTGGTCAAGGTAAAATTCCCGTTTTCATCCGAGGATGTTCCAAGTTGGGTGTTTTTGATCATGATGTTCACAAAGGGCAAGGGCTGTCCATTATCTGTTACTATTCCATTTACCGATGCCGATTGTGCCATGCAACAACTGCTCACCAAAGCAATCCAAAGTAGGGCGATATGTTTACAAATGGTTTTCAATTTATATAAAATAAAATTTAGGCAAATCTAAAAATAGTTTTTTATAAATAAAAAATGTATTTTTGATAAAATTAAATTGAGATGACCCGATCCGAGGAGAACTATCTGAAAACCATTTTCCATTTGGGAAGCGGGGATGATGTATCCATAAACACCAATGCCATTGCGGAGCAGATGGAAACCAAACCATCCTCTGTTACGGATATGGCCAAGAAATTGGCCGAAAAAGGTCTGGTGAACTATAAAAAATACCAAGGGATTTCCCTTACGGATGCGGGGGTTAAAACCGCCCTTTCCATTGTTCGAAAGCATAGGCTTTGGGAAACTTTTCTGGTGGAGAAGCTTGATTTTGCCTGGGATGAGGTACATGAGGTGGCGGAACAGTTGGAACACATCAAAAGTGAAAAATTGATCGATAAGTTGGACCAGTTGCTCCAGTTCCCCAAATATGACCCCCATGGTGATCCCATTCCGGGAAAGAACGGTGAATTCCAAGAACATAATAAGGACTTGTTGAGTGAACTGCCTGTTGGGGCCCATGGCATTTGTGTGGGGGTGAAGGATAGTTCTTCGGCCTTTCTGCAATATTTGGATAAGCATGAAATTTCAATCGGCAAGCCGATCCAAATTTTAGGGAAAGAGGCATTCGATGGTTCCCTTCACTTAAAGATTGGGGAACGGGAACATATGGTTTCACATCAGATTGCCTGTAATATCTATTTAAAATGAAACGATTATATAATCCAAAATAGCTATGGAACAACCTGTAATGGCCTTGGTTTTGGGATTGGTAGCCGTCGGGACCCTCATTTGGGTGTTCTGGCCCAAAAAAGGATTGTTGGCCCGTTTGGGAAAAGTACGGATGAGCTCCCAGCGCGTTCTTTTGGAAGACACTTTGAAATACCTTTTCGATTGCGAATATAAGGGCATCGCCTGCAACTTGAACAGTGCTGCGGGCAATCTCAATATCAGTGCAGACCAAATGGCAAAACTGATGGCCCACTTGAAAGATATGGGTCTCGTTGTTTTTGAAGGACATAACATCCATCTTACCGATACCGGGAAATCCTATGCGCTACGTATTGTACGTGTACACAGGATCTGGGAGCGGTTTTTGGCCGATGAGACCGGGGTACAGCATATGGATTGGCACGGGGAGGCCGACATTCAAGAACACCAATTGTCCTTAGAAGAAGCCAATAGGATCGCGGCACGAATGGGCAATCCTGCCTTCGACCCCCATGGTGACCCCATTCCCTCCACGGAAGGGGAGATTCCGCCATTTTCCGGCCGGCCGTTGAGTAGTTTAAAAGAAGGGGAAGTGGCCCAAATTGTACATATTGAGGACGAGCCCCATTATATCTTTGAACAACTTTCGGCCCTTGGTCTATACCCCGGCATGCAGGTTTACCAATTGGATGTACAACAGGGGAAGATCACCTTTGCCGCCGATGGGAACGAATGTGTGCTTACCCCACTTTTTGCCTCAGCTATAACGGTTCAACCACTTCCGAAAGCCGAACCTATTCAAGAGGGGTATCAGCGCTTATCCGAACTTCAGCCTGATGAGACCGCCAATATTGTGGGCATTTCTTCCTACTGTCGTGGTTTGCAAAGAAGACGGTTGATGGATTTCGGGATTGTTCCGGGTAATTCGATAACCGCTGAGCTTCGGAGTGCCTCGGGAGACCCTGTGGGCTACCGCATTTTGGGAACCACCATCGCCATCAGAAAAGATCAGGCCAACCTGATTTTCATCAATAACATTAAAAAAGAACAACATGAGCAGTCAGCCTAATTGCGAAAATTGTCCGGTACACCATAAGGGGAACCTCGTCCGATTGGGAATCGATATGGATAAGGTGGATTATGTTGTGGCGCTTGCCGGAAACCCCAATACTGGAAAAAGTACTGTCTTTAACAACCTTACCGGATTACGACAACATACCGGAAACTGGCCAGGAAAAACGGTTGGTAGGGCAGAAGGAGCTTTTTCCTATGAAGACGACAGTTACAAGATTGTGGACCTTCCGGGCACCTATTCTCTTTTATCCACCAGTACGGATGAGGAAGTGGCCCGTAATTTTATCCTTTTTGGCCGTCCGGATGTAACCGTGATCGTCGCCGATGCCACCCGTTTGGAAAGGAACTTGAATCTCGTCCTTCAAATATTGGAAATCACAGATAGGGCCATTTTATGTCTCAATTTGATGGATGAGGCCAAGCGTAACCATGTAGAAATCGATGTTCGAGAACTTACCAGGGAATTGGGGATTCCAGTGATTCCTACTTCGGCCCGAAGACGGGATGGTATGGACGAATTGGTAGCCATGATAGCCGAGGTGGCCTCAGGCAAATACATCTGCAAGCCCCATCGGGTCAGGAACCATACGCCACAGTTAAAACATGCCATTGATACCTTATCTAAAAAATTAAGGGAAACCTATCCGGGTTTGCCCAATGCGGAATGGGTGGCCTTACGTTTGTTGGAAGGAGACCAAAGCATCATCGAGGCCTTGCAGAATGGCATTTTAGATGGATTGGTCGAGAATGAAACCCCTATAGCGATATGACGGAGCAGAACAAATCAAAAAATACGGAGGAAATCTTGGGGATAGCCAACAACCTGAAATGGGAATTGGGCATGGGCATCCATGACAAGATCGTTTCCTCCCTATATGCCGATGCGGCACAGATTGCCCGCAAAACGGTTTCCATCGAAGGAGATAAACCAGCTTTCAGTTTGGATAGGAAGATTGATAAGATCGTGACCAGCCGATGGTCAGGATTCCCGATTATGTTCGTGCTCTTAGCCGTGGTTTTTTGGGTCACTATTTCGGGTGCCAATTACCCATCCGGACTTTTGGCTTCTTTGTTGGTGGATACGCTTCATCCCATCCTGAAAAGTGGAGCAGACAGTTTTATGCCATGGTGGTTATCCGGGCTTTTGATCGATGGGGCCTATTTGGCCATGGCCTGGGTCATTTCCGTAATGTTACCGCCAATGGCCATATTTTTTCCATTATTCACCTTGTTGGAAGACTTGGGTTATTTGCCCAGGGTGGCCTTCAATATGGATAGTTTGTTCCGAAAAGCAGGGGCACACGGAAAGCAAGCCCTTACCATGAGCATGGGATTTGGATGCAACGCTGCGGGTGTTATCGCCGCAAGGGTCATCGATAGTCCAAGGGAACGATTGATCGCCATCATCACCAATAACTTTTCACTATGTAATGGTCGATGGCCTACTCAGATTTTGATTGCCACCATTTTCATTGGAGGTATGGTATCCCCATTTTGGGCTGGTTTGGTTTCCACAGGGGCGGTGGTAGGTGTGGCCGTTTTGGGTATCGCTTTTAGTTTGATCGTTTCCTGGGTTTTAAGTCGCTCCGTTTTGAAGGGTGAAGCTTCTACCTTTAGTTTGGAATTGCCGCCTTATCGTCCGCCAAGGGTGCTTCAAACCTTGTATACTTCATTGATTGATAGAACATTGTTCGTGTTGTGGAGGGCTGTGGTCTTTGCCGTTCCAGCTGGAATGGTGATTTGGTTGGTTTCCAACATCCATATTGGGGGGGTGAGCTTGGCCGAGCACTTCATTGATTGGTCCAACCCGTTTGCTGTGGTCTTTGGGTTGAACGGAGTCATTTTATTGGCCTATATCATTGCCATTCCAGCCAACGAAATCGTAATCCCGACCATTTTGATGCTTACCGTGTTGGTGACAGGGATGTCCGGGGTCGGTGAGGGCTCAGGGGTCATGTTCGAACTGGATTCCATCACCAGTACCGAAAACATTTTGAGGGCCGGGGGTTGGACATTGCTCACTGGAATCAACCTGATGCTGTTCAGCTTGCTGCACAACCCCTGTTCCACTACTATTTATACCATTTACAAAGAGACCAAAAGTGCCAAATGGACTCTAATTGCTACTCTTTTGCCCATTGTGTTGGGATTTGTGGTCTGCTTTTTTACGGCCCAGTTATGGTATTTATTTGCTTAATATACTATCCTCCAATCAGATCAAAAACTCCTTTGAGCAAAAATTGATCGTCTTGCTTGAGGTCTTCCGAGCTGATTTCGGTAAAGCCTCCATAGCTATTGCCTTGGTCCACATGGACTTTCTCAAAGGTATAGCCCTCAGCATTTTGAGAAACCAATTTCAACACATAGGATGACCCTTCGGATTCTATGACAGCTTCATCCGGAAGGGATAGGCCATTTTTCGTATCGGTCATAATCATGGCATTCACGAACATACCGGGCAGGAATCCAGTATCATCCTCGTTCTCCAAATGGCCATGTACTTTAATGGTTCGTTTGGCATCATCAATGGAGGCACCTACCAGATGTACTTCTGCCATATAGGTTTCGTTGGAAGCCTCTGGGATGGTAAATTGGATTTTTTGTCCCTTTTTTACTTTTAATATGTCCTTTTCGAATACTGTGAGTTCCAAATGGACGTGTTCATTGTTCGCTATTTCGAGAATTTGACTGGCAGGGGATACATAGCTGCCCATGGAAACGTTCACTTTGGTTACACTGCCCGAAATAGGGGCATAGATACTTGCCAGTGAACTGATAGCCCCTTTTTCCACTTGACTGGGAGAAATGTTGAGCATCTGCAGTTGTTCCCGTAACCCTTGGTATTTGGCCTTAGCGGTTTCATAATTGCTTTTGGCCTGAAGGAAGTTCTTCTGGGAAGCGATTTTTTCATCGTACAACGTTTTGTTTCGCTCGAATTCGGCTTTCAAAAAATCCAGTTGATTGTACACCTGAAGATATTCTTGCTGCATTTGCACAAATTCTTGGTTTTCCAAGGTCACCAACAATTGGCCTTTTTTTACCTTGTCGCCTATTAAAAGTGGCGTCTTTTTCACGAATCCTCCCATAAAGGCCATTACACTGGCCCTGTTTTCCGGTGGTACATCGATCATACCCGATGTTTCCACCACATCGGGAAAATTTCGCTCCTCCAATCCTCCCAAAAGAAGTCCGTTGGATGTGAATTGATCTTGAGTTACCACAATCGCAGAGGTTTCAGTCTGTTCCCCTTCGGAGGAAGTCTCGTTGTTCTTGTTGCCACAGGATGTTATCAATAAAAGGAAAACGGTGGCGTAGCTATAGATGATATTTTTCATTGTTATAATGTTATGGTCAAGTAATTAATGGCGATTACGGTTTGATTGTATTGGTTGAGGACATCCAAGTAATTCAACTGGATGTCATAAGCATTCTCCAAGCTTTGGATGTATTGGAAAAAATCGATTTCCCCATTGCTGAAATTGCCCGAAGCCGCTTTTAAGATTTGCTCGGACAATAGGCCCCCTTCATCTTCATAATAGGAGAGTTCCTTGGTCTGCTGTTCCAACTGCTGCAAAAGGGATTTGTAACGTTGGTTCATGGTAATGCTGATCTCTTGGTTTTCCATGGCCGTGATCTTGGTCTGGATCTTGGAGGATTTCACACTGTTGCTGTGCCCGAAGAAAAACAAAGGAACCCTTATTCCCAATTGGACTCCGTACAGGGAGGTGCCGAGTCCTTTATTGGTCCCTTGAAAATATTCCAGGTCGATGTCTGGCAGCAATCGGTTTTCTTCCAATCGCTTTTGGGCATTGCTCAACTCTTGGCGCTGATCAAGGAAGGCGTTTTCCGTTTCCAATAGGCCAGTGGTGTTCAAGACCGATAGCTTTTCTGGTTTTTCAATGGCAATATCCAAGGTGTCACCACTTTGCACTAAACTGATGATCAATGCTTTGGCTGTGATAATTTCCTGTTGGGTCTTGGTATAGGTATTGGCAATCTGCCGTTGTTTGGCTTGGGCCGTCACCTTTTCCAGATAGTTGGTCTCACCGAGCTCAAAGCGCCGGTTCGCTGCATGGGCAAATTTGGTGTAGATGCTATCCAGCGTATGGTACATTTTGGCTTTTTGATGCAGCGTTTGGTAATCGTAATACGCGGTGCTCAATGATTGGAACAGGGTCTTTTTTTGTAGTTCCAAAGATGATTTTTGCAGCTCGAAATTTGATTTTTGCACCTTACTTTTCGCACCGTAAACCGTCGGAAATTCCAACATCTGCTTTGCGCCGAAAACCTTTAAAGGCTCCCCGTTCAACGCCAGGTTGTTCTCATCGTATTGATAGTAGAAATCAGTCTTTTCCAACTGAAATGCAGTTCCCTTTAATGTTTCGGCCTGATCCACCATTAGAGCACCGGCTTGAATACCCTTGTTATTTTCCAAGGCCAGGGCCTTCAAATCTTCAAGGTTCAATTTGGATTGTGAGAATCCGGATATCGAAATCAAAAGCAACAAAAGCGTCAATCCTTGGTTTTTCAACATCTTTTTCATTTTTCTTCGCTTTCTCATACCCTTAAACTTAATGTTGTGTGAATAGGCATACAAAACAGGCAACACTACCAAAGTAAGCATGGTCGCCGTTACCAACCCACCGATGACCACAGTGGCCAAAGGTCTTTGCACTTCGGCTCCCGCATTGGTAGAAACCGCCATGGGCAAAAAGCCCAAGGCCGCGGCCGATGCGGTTAACAATACGGCCCGCAATCGATCTTTAGTTCCTTGCTTGATAAGGTCTTCCATGGAATCAAAATCCTTTCCTTTCAATTCCTTGAAATGTTCGATAAGTACGATGCCATTGAGCACCGCTATACCGAAGAGGGCAATGAAACCGACTCCCGCGGAAATACTGAAGGGCATTCCTCTCAACCATAATAGTAAAACGCCTCCCACGGCGGAAAGCGGTATGGCAGAAAATATCAATAGTGCTTCCTTTACCGATCCAAAGGCAAAATAGAGCATGATGAAAATGAGTAACAATGCTATAGGAACGGCAATCATCAACCTAGCTTTTGCATTTTGCAAATTTTCAAATTGTCCGCCGTAGGAAATGGTATACCCAGTGGGCAACTTGATGTGTTGGTTGATCAACAATTGTACATCGTCTACCACAGATTGTAAATCGCGGTTCCGCACGTTGATACCGACCACAATCCTTCTTCGGGTATTGTCCCGTGATATTTTGGCGGCCCCTTTTTGATAGGTGATCTCAGCCAATTCGCTCAACGGAATCTTTCCTCCGGAAGGGAGGTCCACATACAGGTTTTTAAGATCGGAAATATCCTGTCGATTTTCTGAATCCAATCGAACTGCCATATCGAACTGCCGCTCCCCTTCAAAAACGCTACCTACAATTTTCCCTGCAAAGCCCATGGAAATCATTTCGTTGAGGTCGGCTATGTTGAGTCCGTGACGGGCAATTTTTGCTCGATCGTAGGATACGTTCATTTGCGGCAGACCTTCCACTTTTTCCACGGTGATGTCCGAGGCTCCTTCCACATTTTCGATAAGTTGTTTGATCTCGTTGGCCTTTTTGTTCAAAATCTCAAGGTCTTCCCCAAAAATCTTGATGGCGATATCGGCCCGCACCCCTGTAATCAATTCGTTGAAACGCATTTCAATAGGTTGGGTAAACTCCACTTCCATGCCAGGAATCACAGCCAAAGCTTCTTTGAATTTATCGGCAAGCTCATCCTTTGTCTCCGCAGAAACCCATTCCGATTTGGGTTTTAGGGATATGATTACGTCGCTTTCTTCCATGGACATAGGATCTGTGGGTACCTCAGCGGCCCCGATTCTACTTACCACTTGCTTTACTTCGGGGAATTGGTCCATTAAAATTTTCTCGATCTTGGTGGTTGTCTCCACGGTTTTCTCCAATGAGGTCCCTGTCTTAAGAATCGGTTGGATTACAAAATCCCCTTCGTCCAGCGTTGGGACAAATTCACCGCCCATGGAGCTGAACAGAAGAATGGCACCAACCAACAGGGCTGCGGCTACGGATAGCACCAATTTTTTACTTTCCATGGCCCAGTGGATTACGGGTTCGTATTGCCGGTTGATCCAGTTTACCAAACGCGCGGATATCCCTTTGGATTCATCCTTGCTCGGCTTCAGAAATAAGGCCGAAGCAACCGGAACATAGGTAAAACACAACAGAACTGCCCCAAGTAATGCAAAACTGAACGTCAAAGCCATGGGTTTGAACATTTTACCTTCAACTCCGCTCAAGGACAGAATCGGGATGAATACAATAAGAATGATCAACTGGCCAAACACCGCGGAGTTCATCATTTTAGTGGCACCTTGCACCGTGATTTCATCCTTTACTGCTTGTATTTCATGCTTGCCCAAATGGACCAGTTCAGCTTGTTTTTGACTGATTTGAAAGGCAATGAACTCTACAATGATGACTGCACCATCGATGATGATGCCAAAGTCGATGGCCCCAAGACTTAAAAGGTTCGCGTCTACTCCAAAAATGTTCATCATGGTGAGGGCGAACATCAGACAAAGTGGGATTACAGAGGCAACCACCAAGCCCGAGCGCCAGTTGCCCAAAAGGAGGACCACCACAAAAATCACAATAAGACACCCCAAAATAAGGTTCTCCGTTACGGTAAAAGTGGTTCTTCCGATCAATTCACTGCGATCCAAAAAAGGATTAATATAGACTCCCTCTGGCAAGAAATTTGAAATACTTGCCACACGTTCTTTAACAGCCTCAATAACTTTTTTAGAATTTGCATCCTTTAACATCATGACTTGGCCCAGCACTTTTTCGCCTTCCCCGTTACCGGTAATGGCACCAAAGCGGGGAGCACTACCGAACCCGACCTTTGCAATGTCCTTAATATAAATAGGTATGCCGTTTCGGGTGGTGACCACGATATTTTCAATATTCTTCAGGTTGTTCACCAGACCCTCTCCACGGATAAAATAGGCTTGGTTCACCTTTTCAATATAACCGCCCCCTGCAATGCTGTTGTTTTTTTCCAAAGCGGTGAACACTTCTGCTGCCGCAATATCCAATGCATTCAATTTTTGGGTCTGGATGGCGACCTCGTATTGTTTAAGGTGCCCACCCCAGGTGTTGACCTCAACCACTCCCGGAATACCAGAGAGTTGACGTTTCACGATCCAATCCTGAATGGTCCTAAGATCGGTGGAGGTATATTGACCTTGATATTTGGGTTCAACGTCCAGAATGTATTGGTAGATTTCTCCCAAACCGGTGGTAATGGGACCCATTTCGGGGGCTCCAAACCCTTCTGGGATACGTTTGGATGCCGATTTGATCTTTTCGGCGATGAGTTGCCGGGGCAGATAGGTCCCCAGATTGTCCTCAAAGACAATGGTGACCACCGAAAGCCCGAATTTGGAAACCGATCGGATTTCCTTGACCCCGGGCAGGTTGGCCATTTCCAGCTCAACAGGGTAGGTAATGAACAGCTCCATATCCTGGGTGGACAAACTACTTGAAGTGGTGAGTACCTGTACCTGGTTATTGGTCACATCCGGAACGGCACCAATGGGTATTTGTGATAGGGAGTATAAACCTACCAACGCAATAAATAAAGTAAAGAGTAGAACAATGAACTTGTTCCTTATGCTAAAAGAGATGATTTTTGAAAACATGATTCATAGAAATAGAGTAGCATTACAGATTAAATAAGGCTTCTGGAGAAGTGTCCGGCAATCCCGGATAACTATGAATTATGCTTGTTTGGGTGGTTGGAACAACCCGTCGCCCCAAATTTGTGAGTCCGACATTTGATAATGGAAATTGCCCTTTCTTACCACGGGGATTTCCGAGCGGGATTCAAAAAAAGGATTGGAGTCCACCATAAAGACCAAATGCTGCAAACATTGTGATTGGTGCTGAAATGGCAATTTTTCGTGATCTTTTTGTTCCTCCTGATGCTTTTCGTTGTGTGAGGCTTTCAATTCACCATAATGTTTGGACATAAAAACCATGAAACTATCCCCATATTCCTCGCTGTGGAATTTGTAGTGCTCCACCAACTGTCCCATTTCCACCAAATCCTTAAAATGGATATTGATGCTCTGGAGCAAAATGAGCATTGCAGTTAATATGGTAATAAGTTTATTCATCCTGACACCATAAAATTACGACAATTCGAGGTAGGATAAATGCTTGATTATTAATTTAGAATGAGTCTGATTATATTGGTAATGAATCAGTTGATGTTTAGTATCACCGCTTGAAAGGGCTCCATTTTTATGGAATCGTCAATAATTTGAAGGTCATTATAATTATTTATAAGTACTGGCGATTTGGCCCAACCTGTCTCAAGGGTAATGTCAGCACTTTCTTTAGAAAAGTTTAACAGGGTCAAAAGCGTTTTGCCCTCCAAAGTTCTGGTATAGGCATAAATAGAAGGATGTTCTGGAGCCAAAAGCTCATAGCTGCCATAGACCAGAACAGGATTTTGTTTTCGAAGTGTGGTCAATTCCCGAAAATGATTCAGCACAGAACTAGGATTGGAGTTTTCTTTTTGTACGTTGATGTCGACGTATTTGGGATTGACTGGAAGCCAAGGGGTCCCCAAGGTGAATCCTGCATTTTCGGAATCATTCCACTGCATTGGAGTGCGGCCATTGTCCCTGGAACCAAAATTGAGTTTCTTCATGAACAAGTCCATATCCTCACCTTCGGACAATGCTTTTTGATATCCATTGAGGGCTGCAATGTCCTGATATTGTGTAATGGTATCAAAATCAATATTGGTCATTCCAAGTTCATCCCCATAATAGCAATAGGGAGTGCCCCGCATGCTCATGATAAAGGTATTCAATAATTTGGCCGAGGCACTTCGGTATGCTTCGGTGTCATTGCCCCATCTACTTACCATTCTGGCTTGGTCGTGGTTGGCCAAAAAAATGGAAAGCCATCCGTCTTTGGCAAATTCCTTGTCCCATTTGCTGAACACTTCCTTCATGGTTGCCAATTCATATCCCTCATATTTGGGAATATCCACCCCTTCAAAGGCATAGGCCATATTAAGCTCTTTTCTGTCCCGATCTACCAATTTATGGGCATCATCAAAATTACGGCCGGCGCCTTCGGCAACGCTCATGACATCATATTTACTAAAAACTTCTTGGTTCATTTCCCTCAGATAGTCATGGAGCCTATCCTGCATGGCATAGTATTGAATGAAGTCCTTTTCAAAACCATCCGGGAATTTAGGGTAGGTGGTATCCTTGGCCGCAAACTGAAAGGCATCCAACCGAAAACCGTCCACGCCCTTATCGGCCCAAAATTTCATGATGTCGTAGACTTCGTGGCGCATTTTTGGGTTGGACCAATTGAGGTCGGGTTGTTGCTTCGCAAAATAATGAAGGTAGTAGGCGTTGGTCAATGAATCATATTGCCAGGCATTGCCCTTGGCATCGAACAAACTGTAGCGATAAGGAGGTTCTCCTTTTTCAGCAGGCCACCAATGATAATAATCACGATAGGGATTGTCCCGTGAACTTCGGGATTGTTTGAACCATTCATGTTCATCGCTGCTATGGTTTACCACAATGTCCATGACCAATTTGATGTCCCGCTCATGCATTCCGGTTAAAAGGGCATCAAAGTCTTCCATGGTGCCAAATTCTTCCATGATACCGCGATAGTCGCTTACATCATAGCCGTTATCGGCATTGGGCGAGCTATAGATGGGATTGAGCCAAACGGCCGTAACACCTAAACTTTTAATATAATCGAGCTTTTCTATGATACCTTTTAGGTCGCCAACACCATCACCATCCGAATCCTTGAAACTACGGGGATAAATCTGGTAAACGATGGCCTCTTTCCACCATTCGGCATTTTGAACAGAGGTAGTGGTCTGCGGGTTGTTGTTTTGTTTGCAGGAATTGGCCACGCCCAAGGCTATAAAAAGACAAATCACCCATCTTATTGAGGAACGTTTCATCACAGTTAAATTATGCGCTATGTTCCTTAAAGATAGGTGATTTGCCTGAAATCTTACCGTTAGGAAATCCTGTTAGTCCAAACTGATGGGAGCACTACCATTTTTTTCCAAAAAGGCATTCACTTTTGGGAGTTGTTTTTCCAGTATACTGTTCAATTTTCCAATATGGATATCCAGTTCCTTTGACAGCTCGTCAAAAACAACGTAGGATGCATCAGTGGGTTTGGCATCGCCATTTTCAATACTGCGTTGAAGGGAAATGAACCTGTTGTTGAGCTTTATCGGGAAGTTCAGGGGATCCTGTCCGGACTGGTTCCGAACTTGGTAGAGGTCTTCCTCCACAACGGTCAGGGGCTCCATAAGACCACCTGAAAGTTTTTTGAACTGCTTGCTTGTGATTTCCTTGCCGATACTGTCCAATTGTTTGCGGATGCTTCTGATCTGGATCACTGCCTCGTTGGCAATACTTGCCTTTTTGGTAATCTTGGAAGCCAATTCAAATTGTTTGTCCAAATCATCAGCAGTGATGCCTTTTAAGTTGGGGTCGATGACCACATTAAAAGGGAGTTCCTGTACCACTTCATCCCCTACTTTCATTTTGACCTTATACGCGCCCAAAGGTGCCTTAGGACCGTTTTTGACCGACCCACCCCAAATGATGATGCCATCAAAAGAAGTGGGCCCAGGATACCTTAAGTTCCAGGTAAAGGTGTTGATGCCTTTGGCCGTGGTAGGTTTGGTACTGCTTCCCCTGCTGTACCAAGAATCACCATCATCTTTTTTGTATTTAGGCTGATTCCCTCCGAAGGAATCAATCAATTCTCCTTTGGCATCCAGTATTTCAAAAGTGATGGTATCTACCTGTTCCTCCAGATAATATTGGAAGTTGGCATTGTAAATACCCCGGATGACATCGGTTGGTTTAAAGAGGACATTTTTTTTGCTCTTCAGCTCGGGAGAATATTCGCGAAGGGGTTGAATGTCGTCCAAGATCCAGAATCCCCTACCATGGGATCCCAAGACCACATCGTTGTCCTTGATGACCAAATCCCTAATCGGGGTATCGGGAAGGTTCAATTGAAGGGACTGCCAGTTATCCCCATCATTGATGGAAAAATAGACCCCGTGTTCCGTGGCTAAGAAAAGAAGGCCTTCTCTTTGGTGGTCTTCACGAATGGCCCTTGCAAAATGCCCTTTTTCAATTCCGGTAATGATCTTGGTCCAGGTTTTACCATAATCATGTGTCTTGAAAACATAGGGTTCACGATCATCAACCTGGTAACGGTTGGCCGCCACATACAAAGTGCCAGGATTGTGGACAGATTCATCAATGATGCTGACCCTAGAGAATTTTGGGAGGTCTTGGGGAGTAATGTCGGTCCAAGTTTTGCCGCCATCACGGGTAACGTTAATCTTGCCGTCATCCGATCCTGCCCAAATGGTATTGATGTCATGGTAGGATGGTGCCAAAGCAAAAACTGTGGCATAAATTTCCGGTCCGTTCATATCCATGGTGATCACACCGCCCGTTTTGCCCAAAGTCTCGGGATCGGCATAAGTAAGATCAGGACTTATTTTTTCCCATGTTTGACCATCATTGGTCGTTTTCCAAACATGTTGGGAGCAAGTGTACATCACATTGGGATCTTTGGGAGCAAACATGATCGGGAAGGTCCACTGCCAACGTTCTGGAAGGGCACTGGCGGGTTCCCCGGAGAAAAACCGGGGGTACACCTGTATGTCCCGGGTTTGGCCATTGCTTCGGTCATATCGGGTCAATAAGGCTCCTTGGCTTCCGGCATAAAAAATATCGGGATTGGTTGGGCTCTGCGTAATCCATCCACTTTCACCACCTCCTACGGCATAGTACCAACCTTTATTGGGTCCACGCGCCTGCATAAAATCCCATCCATCGCTGGGCATGGCCAAAGTGGTATTGTCCTGTTGGGCACCCGCTACATGGTAGGGAACATCACTGGTGGCCATCACATGGTAAAATTGCGAAGTAGGATAATCCTGATCGGTCCAGGTTTTACCACCATTAAGGCTTACAATACCTCCACCATCGTTGCTACTGACCATTCTTTCGGGATTGTTCGGGTCTATCCATAGGTCATGGTTGTCGCCATGGGGAGGGTTGATGGTCACATCAAAGGTTTTCCCGCCATCGGTGGACTTGAAAAAGCCCACGTTCAATCCGTAGACCACATCTTTATCTTTGGGGTCCGCATAAATTCTGGAATAGTAGAAAGCACGTTGTCTTAATTTGCGCTCGTTATTGGTAAGTTCCCAAGTTTTTCCTCCATCATCCGATCTAAAAACGCCACCTTCGTTGGCTTCCACAATGGCCCAGACCCTATTGGAATCCACAGGGGAAACCGTAACACCGATTTTCCCGATAGGACCCTTGGGCATGCCAACATTTTGGGTCAGATCGGTCCAGGTTTCACCGCCGTCCGTTGATTTCCAAAGCTTACAATCAGGACCCCCGCCCCACATTTTCCAAGCTTTTCGGTACACTTGCCATGTACTGGCATAAAGGGTATTGGGGTCGTTCCTGTCAATGATCAAATCGGCCGCGCCAGCTTTATTGCTTACGTAAAGTATTTTTTTCCAGGTAGCTCCACCATCGGTACTTTTAAAAACGCCACGCTCTTCATTGTCTCCATAGGGGTGACCAAGGGCCGCAACGTACACTATGTTTTCGTTGGTTGGGTCAACACGTACCCTGGCAATGGCCTGGGTTTCTTCCAAGCCTATATGCGTCCATGTTTTGCCGCCATCGGTGGTTTTATACACACCATCCCCTTGGGTAATACTTCCCCGGAGTTGGGTTTCGCCCATTCCGATATAGACCACGTCAGGATTGGTCTCCGCTACCGCAACGGCGCCGACAGAGGAGCTCGTTACCTGACCATCGGTTACGCAGGACCAGGTATTACCGCCATCAACGGTTTTCCATAGACCACCTCCGGTGGCCCCAAAATAATATTCATTGGGTCTTGAAGGGCTTCCCGCACAGCCTAACGATCGGCCGCCCCTTTCTGGGCCTATATTTCGCCATTTAAAACCGTTGTAAAAACTGGTGTCCACTTGCATGGTAGGAGCAGTCTGGGCGTAATTGAACAATGAGGATAGGAACATGGACAGTAGCAGCCATGTTCTGGTTGAGGTTTTTAGCATTCCCATGATGTCGGTGTTGGTTATGAGTAGTTAAATAAAGCTACAATTTACTCAATACGATTGAAAATGATTCACCATTTGTGAGGATGTGCCCCATATTTTTAACCATTCTAAAGAAACTGTTGAGAATATTTCAAACTAGCTTTTCAAATGGGTCAATTGCTCCCCAAAATCATATTGCAGATCTTCATGGAGCAGGGGCAATTTCTTTTCGATATAGATCAATTGCCTGTCGTACAAGTTTTTTAAAGTGGTATTACGGTGGATGGAAGGCCGAAGGGCTTTCAGTTTTTCACAGAAATAGAGCAGTAGTTCCACTTCGGTTTCATTGTTGCCCGAATAACGGATGTATTTTTTGATGGTTCGAAGGATTTTCCGGACACTTTTTTTGATGTAGAAATAGCTGTTCACATTGATTTCAGAAAACAACTCGTCCACTTCTTGCTTCACGGATTCAATATATCCCGATTCACTGTCCGCCTCAAAAAGTAGGTAGGTAAGGAGTTCCTTGTTTTCCTTTTTGAACCGGGCCAATCGCAAGCACAGTTGGACCACTTCATCCGAAGATCTGTGTTGGAGTTCTTTTTTGATTTGTGCTATGGTAGATGCCTTCATGAATGGTTTATCTCAAATATGAGGCCCCATTCACGTCGATAATGGTCCCTGAAGAATAGGCAGCACCTTCCGATGCCAAAAACAATATGGCATGGGCCACTTCTTCCGGTCGGGCCATCCGTTTGAAGGGAGATTCCCGCAAAAGATTTTCCCGCTCGGCGGGGGTAAGAGTTTCTTGTGCCATTTCGGTTTCAGTGAACCCTGGGGCCACAACCCCCACATAAATGTGGTGAGGGGCCAGTTTTTTGGCCAACGATTGACTCATGGCATTCAGGGCGGCTTTGCTTGCGCCGTAGGCTGGCTTGGTGGGTTCCCCTCGGAAAGACCCTCGGGAAGAAACGTTGACAATGTGTCCGCCACCCGATTTCATCATGGCCTTAGTTCCCCAATAGCAGAGATTTGCCGCCGCAAAGAGGTTGGTTTCAAAAGTTTTTTCCCAAGCATGGGTCCAATGATCAAAATCCACATGGTCCAATTCATGAAAAATGGAAATGCCCGCATTGTTCACCAAAACATCCAATTGGCCATAAACCTTGATGAAATCATCGATCAATGCCTTGGTCTCTTCCTTTTGGGAAATGTCCCGTTTAAAAAGATGATGACCTTCCCCGGGAAGTTCTTGTAATGCCATTTGGGCCGCTTCGTCATTGTTTTTGTAGTTGACCCCGACCTTGGCCCCTTTTTTGGCGAAGGCCATGGCGGTAGCTTTTCCGATGCCGCGTGAGGCCCCTGTGATCAGTACGTTCTTTCCTGTAAAATCCATAATGGTGGTTCTTGATGTTCCAAAGATAATAGGAATGGGCATTTTTGAATGCTAAATTGAATTGCACTACCTTTAAATCCATCAACCGTACCTAACAATATGGGTAAAAAGAAAAGACATTGGCTTTGGAATGTACTGATCGTGGTCACCGTGGTTTTCTGTGTGCTCGCTTTTGTGGAGCATTACAAAAATTGGCATAAGATTGAGGAAGGCAGCCTTAGGATTTTCTCAGGCATATACTACCAGAAGGTTCCGTTGGCCGAGATCGATAGTGTTCTTTTGGTAGATAAGCTGCCCGAAATGGAACGCTCGAGTGGGTTTTCATGGGACATGAAGGAAAAAGGCGTTTTTAAGGATTCCATCACCCAAGCCAAGGTGTATGTTTTTGTGGACGACCTACGGCAGCAGAAGATCAAACTGGTACACCATGACTCGCTCAAAATGTACATCAACCTGCAGGATAGTCTTCAGACCCAAGAATTATACTCCATTTTGCAAACGGATTTACAAGATCGTATGTCTTCCAAAGGAAAAGAATGATGAGGACTTTTTTTGTTTTCTGTTTGATGGTTTTTCCCATGATACTCTTGGCCCAGAACACCATTTCGGTACATGTGAACAATGTGTCATCCAAAAAAGGTAAAGTAAATGTGGCCGTTTACAATTCGGATGAAGCCTTTCTCTCCTTTGAACGGGTCTTGACAACGGAAAGTGTGCAGGCCAATGAAGGTAGTGTTGTTTTGAAGATTGCAAACTTGCCTGCAGGGGAATATGCCTTGGCTGTTTTCCACGATGAAAATGATAATGGTAAATTGGATACTAATTGGTTGGGGATTCCAAGGGAAAAGGTGGCCTTTTCGAATGCCGAGATGAAAACCTTCGGGCCACCCAAATACAAGGAATGCGCCTTTCACATAACCTCGGATTACGTAATCAACATTAACCTTTAAATTTTAGTAGATGGGAACACTGTTTATGGCACAACTTATGGGAGCATTGTACGGGCTACTGGCTGTGGTTTTTGGTGCCTTTGGTGCCCACGCCCTTAAAAAGAAATTGACCCCCGAACTCTTACATAGTTTTGAGACAGGGGTCAAATATCAGATGTACCATGCCCTAGTGCTTTTGGTACTTGGTTTTAACCTAAGTTTTGACGGACCATTGGATTCGGCCATGGTCAACTGCTTCATCTTTGGTACGTTGCTGTTTTCCTTCAGCATTTATGCACTTTGTTTAAGTGCGGCCAAAGGGGAAAACTTCGGTTTTTGGGTCCGGTTACCCCAATTGGGGGATTGCTATTGGTAATCGGTTGGGCCCTATTGCTCTATTCCTTTGTTTCCAATTTGATTTAGGGTCTTCATCACTAATTGCAGATTATCATATTCATTTTGAATAGGTCACAACTTTTATGCTTATGGCGTTGTGCAAAGAATTGTATGCTTGCCATCCTAAATTACCTTCCATTATTTTGCATTGCTAGTTTGTCAAAATGGCGTTTTAATATACTTCTCGATAAACTGTCTGAATAGTTTGGGCAATTGTAATATTTTCGATGCAATCCATATGACCATTTTTCTAATAAGTCATAATCAAAATGAACCATATCTTCAATACGGCTTTCAATGAAAACAAGCTTTAAGGCACTTTCATCCATAACCCCAAGTCCGGCATCAAACAAATTTTTATCTGGCAACCTTACAAGAACATGATTGCAATCTGAACCATCCGGTTTCATCATAAAAACAATATTGACCGAGTCTTTGAACCTGGAATTCCACTCTTCATAGAAGGCATAGGCAAACTCACCGCATGGTCCCATGTCCACCCTCGACCATCCATCAATTGTGCCATAGGTTAAAAGAAGTTCATTTCTAAGTTCATTTAGAACTGCTATACGATTATTTTCAACCTGGGTAATGCTGTCATTACCCAGATTTTCCATATTTGGTTTGCTCGATTTTGACTGTGAGCATGAAAACAAAAGAATTGCTGAAAAGACAATCACTGATTTTTTCATAATTTATTTTTTTGAATAGCGTAACTCTTGCCCCATCACAAGATTGGGTCATCTTTCAGATATACCACGTTGTTGTGATTTAGAGCCTTAAGTAAACATTGCCGTTGATGGTGTTCAGTTTCATGCGGTGCGAGGCATTGCCAAAACTTCCTTCCACTTTTTGCCCCACATAACGTTTGGATACCTTGAGGTCCATTTTTTCGTCGGCGTAAATGTTACCGTTCAAGGTCTCGGCCACCATTTGGGTATCCTTCATGACCAAGTCGATGGCTCCGTTGATGGTCTGTAGGTCCATATCTCCATTATATTTTTTGATGTCGATATCCCCATTGATCAATTCTGCGGTGAAATTCCCTTCAATAATGTCGGATTGGAGCTCACCATTGATGCTACTCACCTTGAATGAAGCATTTTTTGGCACATAAAGCACGTAGTTGAACGTATAGGTGTCCTTGGTAAAATAGTACCTTTCCTCTTCATTGGGATGGTTCTTGTTCCATTCATCGTGAAACGCTTTGAACACATCTTTGGGTTCCGAGGTGATGCTGATGGTCTTGGAACCTTCGTCGATGTCCAATTTATACAGGTCCAAATATTTGCCGTCTTCTGTAGTAAGGTCCACTTTGAAATAAACGGTGGATTTGTCCCATGTCTTCACTTCGATGTTGGATGCGAATTTTACATCAAGGTCAATGTATTGCCCGGAATAGTTAAAGTTCTTTTCAATGACTTTTTGGGCACTCAGGGATAGGGTGCAAAGGCCTATCAAGGCTAAAATGAAATTTTTCATGACTGTTCGTTTTTTTGATGTTTTGGATTGTGATTACTTTTTTCTGAGGTACATGTTCCCGTTGGTCGACTTCATGGAAAGGTTGACACCCCCACCATTGATGGTCGATTTGATGTTTCTGCCCAACAAGGATCGCATACCGTTCTTTTCTTCCGCTTTAATGTCAAAATCGGTATACACATTACCGTTCAAGGTGCTTAGGGATAAGTTGGCAGGCGTGTTGCTGGGTAAGGACACATCTACGGCACCATTGGTGGAGTATAGGGAAATAGGTGAATCTTGTTTCACCGTGCCGAAGGTTACGGCAAGTTCTCCGTTCAAGGTATTGGCGGTTACAGGACCGTTTACATTGGAAACCCTGACACTTCCGTTCAATTGGGCATCTGCTTCAATTTCGCCTGCAAAACCGTCAATTTCAATATCTCCGTTCCAAGTGCTCTTCACGGAAATATTTTGGTTTTTTGGGAGATAAATTTCGGCATCACCAGATTTTCTTAGGTTGTAAACAATCAGGGTGCTGCCATCCTGGATGACCGAAAAGCCCACATCGGTGTTGTCGGTGCCGCCTTCACCCACTAATTTTAGGCCCTTGGCCCTTTCGGGGGTTTTCATGGATGGGCCAGATTTGATCAACAGTTCGTTGGAACTGTGGGTTTTTACCGTTACGTCTGCCTTGGATTCGATTTTTACCCATTGGATACCGCTCAACGATTTGGTATAATCGGCCTGGGCCCGGGCTACCGTACTGGCAAAGAGTACGGCTAGGATAATGGTGAATTTTCTCATGATTTTCGCTTTTTGATATTTATGTTAAACTTGGTAATACTGCTTTGATCTGTTCTTTGATGAAGGGCTGGGTGTCTTCATTCTCCAATAATTTCTTCATGGGTTCGGCCGCTTTTTTCTCTTGAATCTGAACTAAGGTCTGTATGATGGCCACTTGAATGCTTGGGTTTTTTTCCTTCTCCAATGCTTGGATGAGCACATGCTTTACGGTTTCCGAAGAGGTATATTTGGATAGGGCCTCGAAAGCGGTCAACCGAACGTTATCGTTCTCATCATTAAGCAATCGGTTGGCCAAGGCCTGTATGATGGCCTCATCCGGATTCTCAAATTCGTCGATATAAGCTACCCCTTGGATACGTTTGCTGGCTGATTGGTTTTCCATAAGGGAAAGCATGGCGGTCTGTTTCATGTTCAGGTTCTCGTCCTTCAACTCGGCCAGTTCCTGATCTATTTTTTTCTGTTGGAATACACTTCCCATCTGAAAGGATGCGACCAACAAGGCAATACTGGCCGCAATTTTGAGTACGGAACTGGCCCAATCATATTTTTTCGTTTTGGACGACAAGGGAACTACTTTGCCCATAGCTGCTTTTTCAGCTTCCAAAGCTTCTTCAAACCTTGATTTTAAACGTTCCGAAGGAACGGGAACCACATCGTTCTTGAACGCCTTGAGGAGTGCTTCCATTTCCTTTACTTCCTGTTGGCATTGAGGACATTTTTCCAAGTGCCGTTGAATGTTCTTCATGGTCTCGTTGTCCAGGGAGCCATCCAAATATTCGGGGATAAGATCCAAAACGTGTTCGTTTTCCATGGTTATATTGTTTCTAAATAGATTTCCTTCAATTTTTTTAATATCCTGCAGACCTTGGTCTTGATCGCTCCCGGGGTACTGCCCATAATTTCTGCAAGGTCCTCGTACCGTATTTCCTGATAACGGTTCAGGAAAATCAGCTCACGGTCTTCCGGGGACAATCGGTTCAATGCATTTTGCAAATGGGCATTGTTTTCGGTCATGTCATTTACTTCTTCCGCTGATTGGTAGGCCAAAATCCCAATGTCTTCAAAGGTTTTGTGGTGCCTTGTAAAATGCGTCTTCAAACTGTTCCTGGCTATAGTGAACAACCAAGATTTGAAAGACCCCATATGGTATGAACTTCTGTACTTGATCAACTTGTAAAAAACATCCTGTGTCAAATCTTCGCTCAGCATGCGGTCTCCCGACATTTTGAACAGAAAATTGTACACATGTTTGTGATGCCTGTCAAAAAGTACCTTGAGCAAATCTAAATTGCCCTCGGCCACTTTTTGCATGATCATTTCATCTGAAAGCGCTTCCAAAAGATGTTTTTTAGTTGGCGTTTACTTTATATAGTCAGGAAATTAAGAAAGGTTACATCACCAATAAAAAAAATTAAAGGTTGATGTGAGATAGATTTGGAAATATGATTTTTCCTATTGAATACAATGAGGTGAAATGTTATTGGTAGGTGGTAATCTTTATGACCCCGTTACCGCCCCTTGATCCATACTCTGCGGCATCAGAACCTGCAATGGTCTGTATTCTTTTTACGTTGAAACTGTCCACCAACTGGTTGATGGACTGAAAGGAATTACCCATAACCGTGCCGTTCAATACGTACAAAGGTTCGGTGCCGCTATCAAAAAATTGAGTGGAGTTCCGTAAAAAATGCGGTACCCCATTTCGTAAAGTGATGCCTGGCATTTTTCGGATACGATCGATCAATGGAATGTTCCTGGCATTTTTTTCTGCCAGTTCTTCGGAATGGCTTTTATCATAAGATGCATTCTTGTTGGATGAACAAGCGGTCAACAATAAAAGCAGTACTAAAAGACAGAGAAAATGGCTTTTCATGAGAGTAGGATTATAATCTAAAATACTAAAAATTAATTAGTTGAAGACATTAATCCTGTTGGGATTTTAACTGCAGCCACAATTGTCCTGACTGCAGTCCTTGGAATTTTTCTTGCCTCCATGGATCAAGGACTTGGGAAGAAGGAACTTGTACACCAAATAGGCAACGGCCAAGGCCAAGATCAGATAGACCAATATGTGTTGAACCGTTTCCATTAGATGAGGATTTGATAGGCAATCAATGCTACAAGGTAGGCAAAAACACTCATAAAGCCCAATTGGAACAAGGGCCATTTCCAAGAATTGGTCTCCCGTTTTACAATGGCAAGTGTGCTCATGCACTGCATGGCAAAGGCATAGAAAAGCATCAAGGAAATACCGGACGCCAAGTTGAACAATGGCCTTCCCGAAGAGTCCAACTCAGCGGCCATTCTGGTTTTGATGGTTTCTTCCTCGTCACTTCCCACGCTGTAGATGGTGGCCAAGGTGCCTACGAATACCTCCCGTGCTGCAAAGGAAGTGAGCACGGCGATACCTATTTTCCAATCGTAGCCCAAAGGTTTCACCAAAGGTTCAAATGCTTTTCCGGCCTGGCCTATATAGGAATGTTCCAACTTATAGCTGGCAATTTCCTGGGCTTCGGCCCTTTCCCTTAGATCGTGGGTCATGGACTGTATGGAGTCTTGAATGACTTCTGGTGCAATCCCTTCGGCCAGAGCATTTTCCCGATAGGCATCAATGTTGTTCTGGATGTAGTTTTTACTGTATGTGCTAAGGCCTTCCTGTTCAATGCGATCGTTCACGATCTGCTCGGCGTTCTTGAAATCTTCGGAGTATCCGTTGGAACCCAAAAACCAAAGTACAATGGAGATGGCCAAGATGATTTTCCCTGCCCCGAACACAAAGCTCTTGGTTTTTTCCAAAACCGTATAGGCCACATTTTTCAACAAGGGCAGGCGATAGGTGGGCATCTCTACCATAAAGAGCGATCGGCTCTTAATTTTCAGAATCTTGTTCAGGATCATGGCAGAGAAAATGGCCATGCCAAATCCGATGAGGTATAAAAGCATCAAGGTCAGGGCTTGATAACTCAGTCCTAAAATGGTTCCCTTTGGAATCACCAACGCAATCAAAATCAGATACACAGGTAGCCTGGCGGAGCAGGTGGTGAAAGGTGTCACTAAAATGGTGATGAGCCTTTCCTTCCAATTTTCAATGGTTCGGGTAGCCATTACGGCGGGTATGGCACAAGCCGTTCCTGAAATGAGGGGCACGATGCTTTTTCCGCTCAGTCCGAAGGGTCGCATCAATCGATCCATTAAAAAAACCACCCGACTCATGTATCCCGATTCTTCCAAAAGGGAAATAAAAAGGAACAAAAAGGCAATTTGGGGGATAAAGATGACGATACCACCAATCCCTGCAATGATGCCTTCGGCCAAAAGATCCGTAAAGACCCCGGGAGGCAAGGTATTTTTGATCCATTCGCTGGCAAGGGCAAATTGCTCATCAATAAAATCCATGGGATAGCTGCTCCAGTCAAAAATAGCCTGGAAAATAGTAAGCAGGATTACAAAGAAGATGAGATAACCGAAAATCTTGTGCGTCAGTATCTTGTCCAGGGAGGCACGGAAGCCCTTAGCGGCCAAGAAATCCACTTTGTAGGTCTCTTTTAGGGTGTTGTTGATGAACTGGTAGCGCAACACTGTTTCCTTGTGCTGCAATTTTTTGAGTTCCTCCTTGGATTTGGTGGTGAACGATGTGGCATCCTCAATATGTTTCTTCTCAATCGGCATGAAGTTCACATCCTGGGTGATCACCAGCCAAAGTTTGTACAGATCCTCGTTGGGGAACGTTTTTTGAAGTCGTTCAAAGTACTCGGGAGAAATTCTTTTGGCATCGACATTAGGAGCAGAAGACAGGTTTTTGTAATCCGCAATGAGCTCCTTGATTCGCTCTATGCCTTGTCCTTTCCTCGTGCTGACCAAGGCAATCTTGGTATCCAGCTTTTTTTCCATTGCCTCGATGTCCATGGAAATCCCTTTTCTGGACATGCGGTCGGCCATATTGATGACCAAGATGGTGGGAATCTTCAGGTCTTTGATTTGCGTAAAAAGGAACAAGTTCCTTTTGAGGTTTTCCACATCGCTGATCACGACTGCCACATCGGGATAGTCTTTATCGTTCTTGTTCAAAAGCAATTCCACCACCAAGCTTTCGTCCAAAGAGGTAGTGTTGAGGCTGTACGTGCCGGGAAGATCAAGAATATGGGCCTTTACCCCTCTGGGAAGCTTACAGATGCCCTCTTTTTTCTCTACCGTAATGCCAGGGTAGTTGCCCACTTTTTGTTTGAGCCCGGTAAGTTGGTTGAATACAGAAGTTTTTCCGGTATTAGGATTACCGATCAGGGCAACGTTGATGTTCTTGCTCATAGGGCTTGGGTTTCTTCAATGATATCCAGCTCAATGAGTTCGGCCAGTGATCGTCTAATGGCTATGTGACTTCCACTTAGGTTGATGTATATGGGGTCGTTCAAAGGGGCCACTTGGATCAGTTCAATACTGTTTCCGGGCAAACAACCGAGCTCCAATAGTTTAATCGGTAGAACATGTTCCGCAAAATCTTTGATGATTCCCTTTTGGCCTTGGGTGAGGTCTGCAACAGTAGCCACTAAGCTTATTTAGATTGAATATAATTAAGGGCAAAAATAAGTAAAAAAGCTAAATATTTGGCCATCATCTTTTAAACGTTTTGTTTCAATCCTCGTAACTGGCCTCAAGAATCTTGATGTCTTCCAACAACTTGTTGATTTCCTCCCGATTGGTGCCATCATAAAAACCGCGGATTCTTTTCTCCTTGTCCACCAAGATGAAGTTTTCGGTATGGATCATATCATACGGCCCACCATCTCCATCGGTCTTTACGGCTAGGTACGATTTACGGGCCAGCTCGTAAATCTGCTTTTTATCTCCGGTCACCAAATTCCATTTGCTGTCCACCACTCCTTTTTCCAAGGCATACTTTTTCAGTTGGGGCACAGAATCGATCACCGGGGTCACCGAGTGCGATAGGAGCATGATGTTGGGGTCATCCAAAATGGCGGCCTGTATCTCTCCCATGTTTTTGGTCATGATCGGGCAAATGGTGGGGCAGGTGGTAAAAAAGAAATCTGCCACATAGATTTTCCCTTTGTAATTGTCTTGGGTAATGGTATCACCGTTTTGGTTCACCAAGGCAAAATCAGCAATGGTGTGGTACTTCTTTTTGTAGTAGAGTGTGCTGTCCACAAGCGATTTATCCACCATGTTAGGTTGGTACACAGGGAGTACATTTTCGGGCTGTAGGGCATTGTAGAATAGGTAGATGATAATGGCCGACAGACCAAGGAACACCAATCCGAACAACTTGTATTTCGCAAAAAAAGAACCCATGGTGCAAAATTACGGCCCAAGGGATGATCTGCCATGATAAAACTCAACTTTTGTTGCTAAATCTTTCTTAAATCGATGAGTGAACAAAACCTTGGTTTTTTTATCATTTCTTAAAAGGTTACTTTTGTGCGTTTTAACAAATTGTGACTGATGACCCCTATATTGATAAAGACCATACAATTCTTTCTAAGCCTTTCCCTGCTTATCGTCCTGCACGAGCTGGGGCATTTTATACCGGCCAAAATCTTTAAGACCCGGGTTGAAAAGTTCTTTCTCTTTTTTGATGTAAAGTTTGCCCTGTTCAAAAAGAAGATAGGGGAAACGGTATATGGTATCGGTTGGTTGCCTTTGGGCGGTTATGTGAAGATTTCCGGAATGATCGATGAGAGCATGGACACCGAACAGATGAAGGAAGAACCTAAACCTTGGGAATTCCGGAGCAAACCGGCCTGGCAACGTTTGATCATCATGTTGGGAGGGGTAACCGTAAACTTTATTTTGGCGGTGGTCATCTACATTGGTATGGCCTATGCTTATGGGGACGAATATATTCCCATGGACAGCTTAAAGGATGGGGTGTGGGTCACTGAAAAGTCCATTGGTGATGAGTTGGGAATCCAGACCGGGGACAAAATCATTGCTGTGGATGGCAACGAGTTGAAAACCTTCAGGAGTGTTTTTGCAGAATTGATCAATGGGAACACCATTACCTTGGAGAGGAACGGCCAACGTATTGAAAAGGAAATCCCTGTGGATTTTATTTCCACTTTGTTAGAGGATGAGGACAAAATCCATTTTTTGAGTTTTAGGGTGCCCTTTATCGTGAACCAGGTTCCTGATACTTCCCATAACAAGAATGCAGGCTTTAAATCTAAAGACGAGTTTGTCAACATCAACGGGTCACCTGCCAAATATCGCGATCAAGTGATGACCCTATTGGATAACAACAAAGGAAAAGAGGTTGATGTCCTTGTAAAAAGGGAAGATGGTACGGAGCACCATGTTATGGCCAAAGTGAGCAAGGATGCCAAATTGGGCTTGGAAACCGCTGCGATCACCATGGAGGATTTTCAGGATAAAGGGATATTTAGGATCGAGACGCAAAAATATTCTTTCTTGGAGGCCATTCCAGCCGGAATCAACAAAGGGGTGTCTACCCTCTCGAGCTACATGAAGCAATTGAAAAAAATCTTCAATCCAGAAACTGGAGCCTATAAAGGGGTAGGAGGGTTCGCCGCCATTGGGGGCATGTTCCCCGATACTTGGAACTGGCCGGCCTTTTGGGCCACTACGGCATTTATCTCCATTATTTTGGCGTTTATGAACATTTTGCCTATCCCAGCCTTGGATGGGGGGCATGTGATGTTCCTGTTGTATGAGATGATCACGGGCCGCAAGCCCAGCGATAAGTTTTTGGAGTATGCCCAAATGGTGGGCTTCTTCCTTTTGATCGCTCTATTGCTGTTTGCCAACGGGAATGATCTGTATAAATGGCTTTTTAAATAGAAAAGCTATTTTTTTGTTTGTGGTGTAATAAAGAATCTGCTATATTTGCACCCGCTTAAGGTAAAATTCCTCCTTAGCTCAGTTGGTTAGAGCATCTGACTGTTAATCAGAGGGTCCTTGGTTCGAGCCCAAGAGGGGGAGCAGATACAGCAAGGCTTCAGAGAAATTCAAACTCTGAAGCCTTTTTCATTTGCACGCAATTTGCACGCGGATTGAAAAAAATAAAGTTTGAACCCAAACTTTAACATTTCAAACTAAATTTTTTCAGAATAATTTGTCACTTGTCCCAAATACTTACCCTTAAACTTTTGCACGTGGATCCTGTTCCAATTTTATAGTGTTCGGGAAGAAAAGCGTAAATTAAAATTGGAATAGGGGCAACCTATTGTGCTAATAAATGACTTTAGAATAAAAATCCAATTAAGTTTAATTTTCCTTACTAGCATCCTTGTGACTGTTGTCTAAATGTGGATACATTTCTCGTATCTTTTTCTTTTTTTCTTCAGTGTCTGCCAATTCTAAAAGCCTCTTAAATAGGTTTGTTTCTAAATAATGAGATTCTGTGCCCATATAGAAATAATCGGATATAAAGTCAACAGATAATTCAAGTATATGGGTCATTTCTACTAAGCCCCCGAGATCAAATAAGATTACGGTATCGTCTAATGGGTTATCATCGTATTTTATAAATTGTTCTTTAAAATCACCTGGGATTTTATCTATATGATTAATGAAATTATAAAGCGGATCCAATACCAATATCTGGAAAAGCGAATCATTATGTTTTTTATTAACCATTACGTCTACGGTTTTCTGGTAGAGAATAGGCAAGTTGTGTGTGCGAGGAACCGTGCTATCTGTCAATGATAAATAAGCTTTACAAAATACCTCAATGTAAAATGTGAGATTGTGGAAAATTGCCGGTGATAATTTGCTTAATTGGCTGGATGGATACGAATCGATATCATATACCCTTTCATCTTTAACAATTTCAATCGCATTTTTAAAAAGTAGTGATATTACTAAATATTGGTTTAAACAAGAATTTAGCGCACGATTAAAAGTAGGTTTATTTTTTGCAACTAATCCCGAAGTACTTACCCAAACATACCCAAACTGGCTTTCGGATATATGTATTTTTCTACTTGAATCGTAATAAAAATAGTTTTTAGTAAAGTATTCATAGTCAACCTTTAATGATTCGAGTAAGTTGATGAAGAGTTCTCTTTTGGAAAATTTAAATTTATCGGCAAAGGCTTCTTGTGAAGATATAAGATTGAGTAATTTCTCCAATTGACGTGGATTGGATATCAAAATATAATTTTCACCATCTTCAGTAATGATTTGCATTTTTTGTTTAAAGTTCTATTCCGTTTTAATCTAACTTCATCAACACGAAAAATAGACGTTTTTTTAAACTAAGCACATAAAAGGTTAAAATTCTTAATACGTTCTGGGGGCTTATTTCATAAATATTTCATCTCTTACATAACTTGCATTAAACCAAAAACAGTGTTTAGTATATTCAGTAAGTTTTGTTAATTTATCAGGTATAGGAAGCATAAAAGTATCTGCAGCATTTCTGGCATGTGGTCTGACATGACTTATTCTGTTTTCAGTTTTCTTTGGAAAGTAGGTCTTTCTAATGCCAATATCGCTTACTTCTCGGACTATCAAACCTCTAGAAACTGCTTCAATCATTTTGTCCCAAACTATTTTGGCCTCTGATATGTCGGATTGTGGCATATTCCAAAACCGTACTTTTTTTAAAATTAGATCATCGTTTTCATATTGATAAAAAACAAAGAAAAACTTACTTTCTAAAATATTCTTGAAATCAGAGTCTTCCCAATCAGTTTTGATTAATTCTTGAAATTCAAATGTTGGAAATGAAATATCTTCTTTTGGTAGGTTATTTTCGCTAAGTCGAATTGTTTTGACTTGGATATCGGCCTTTTCAAATTCTTCTATTTTTTGCCCAAGTTTAAGACCAAGAATTGCATTAGTAAGGTTGGCAAAATAGCTTTTGGCTTTTTGATTCAACTCCAAACCCAAATATTTTTCTATCTCTTTTGCTGATTTACCATAGAAAGGAAGGAATTTCGATATAACTATTTCTTCGATTGATTGAACTGCATCGAGAATTTCGGGCCGCTCTATAATCTTTCCATATGTCTCAGTTTCCTCCTGAGAAATGTTTGCAATTATGTGATTAACATAACCTTGCTTAAGAGAATAAGCCCTTTGCTTTGCTTTTTCTTCATTAAATGGCTGATTGCGAAAAGATTTTAAGGCAGTTGAGCCTTTTGTGCAAGCCCCAAGATAAAATGTGTCACCTTCTGATAATTCGTGGGCCTTGCCATCTTTTATTTTTTTATTTATTGTTTCCCAATCATGTTTGATGATTCTTAAATCTTCACTTGGGTATTGCCAATCATTTACAAGCCTTATATTATAATCTAGCAAGTCCAAATCATTGTCATGAAGATAAAATACCAATAATAAATGAGCATTTTTCTTCCAAAAGGAACTGTTCTCAAATTCCTCTTTGTATACTTCTATATAGTTTATAATATTTAATACAAGTCTTTCCTTTGCCCGAAACTCTGTAGATACCCCGATCTTTAGGACAGTTTTTCTACAAAACCAATATAATTATCAAGCTGCTCTCTTGAATAGATCGATGGGTCTTTCATAGTCGATGGACTGATGTCTTCTTTCATGGTTGTAATAATCAAAGTACTCTGCCAATAACAGATAGAGTTCCATACCATCCTTTGGAGGGTTCAGATAGATTTTCTCATACTTTACATTCCTCCAAAGCCTTTCGATAAAGGCATTGTCGGTGGCCCTTCCCTTGCCGTCCATGCTCAGGCGTATTCCCTGACCCAAAACATAGTTGGCAAACTCCTCGGCAGTGAACTGGCTCCCCTGGTCCGTATTGAGGATCTCCGGTGTCCCGTGCTCACCTATGGTCTCTTCCAATGTTTCCCTGCACCATTGGGCATCCATGGAATTGGACACGCTCCAGTTCAGGACATAGCGGCTGTGCAGGTCGATGATGGCCACCAGATAGAGATATCCCTGTTGCATGGGGATATAGGTAATATCTGTGGCCCAGACCTGATTGGGCCTGTCAACGGTCAGGTTCCTCAGCAGGTACGGATACGTTCTGTGGTCCTTGCACCTTCGGGAGGTATGTTTTCCCGGAAGGACGGCCCTGAGGCCCATTACCTTGTAATAGAGCCGTTCGATACGGTTCCTGCTCACCTTGTACCCTCTGTCCCTGGTCAGCCAGATGTGCATCCGCTTGGCCCCTTTGAAGGGATGGTGGAGGTAATGCTCGTCCATCTCGCGCATGAGCCTCAGGTTCAGTTCGCTCTCGCCCCTTGGCCTGTAATAGAGCCCCGAGCGATGGACCGACAATGTTCTGCACTGCCTTGCAATGCTCATCTTGGAATGACCCTTGCGTATCATTTTTCTGCGTTCGGAGAGTGGTCTCAGCGCAAGGCGTCCTTTAAAAAATCGTTCTCGACCTTCAACTGGCCTATGGCCTTTAGAAGTTTGTCCTTCTCCCTTTCGGTCTCGCTGCGGGCATCCTTCTTGCCCGATTCGAACACCTGCTCGGCCCCATCAAGGAAATCGCGCTTCCAAGCGCTGATCTGGGTAGGGTGTATCTCGTACTTCTGGGCAAGTTCGGCAAGGCTATGCCGTTCCTTCAAGGCTTCCAGGACCACTTTGGTCTTGAACTTCGGGGTAAACTTTCTTCGTGTCATATTCAGTAAATTTAATGATTAAACTTACTGCCCTAGTTTTTGGGGTATCTACA
>NZ_QXFI01000011.1 GCF_003584135.1 Flagellimonas pelagia | reverse complement strand
GTTCCCCCGATGATCCTACAGCCCTTTATTGAAAATAGTATATGGCATGGTATTGCCCCCAAAGGGAACACTGGGAAAATTGATATCCAAATCAAGAAAAAGGGAGACATGCTCTTATGCGTGGTGGAGGATAATGGGATCGGTCGGGCCACCGCTTCTATGGATACCAAGGAGAAAAGTTCTTTGGGCGTAAAGATCACCACCAACCGTATCGAGATCATCAACCATATGAAAAACACGGAAGGTTCCATCGACATGATAGACAAGAAAGAAGGCCTGCGTGTGGAAATAAACCTACCTTTGGAACTTCAATTCTGACCTCGCCATGTTAAAAGCCATTATCGTTGATGACGAACAGCACTGCATTTCCCGATTGACGGGTCTTCTGCAGGAAGTTGGCCCGGATATCCAAATACTGGCGAGTTGTAATACCATTTCAGAGGGTAAAATACATATAGAAAAATACAATCCTGATGTGCTTTTTTTGGATGTCCAGCTCGGGAGTACTACCGGGTTTGATTTACTGTCCCAACTAAACCATCTTGATTTTGAACTGATCTTCACCACTTCTTTTGACACTTATGCCCTAAAGGCCATCAAATTTTCTGCCTTGGATTATTTGTTGAAGCCCATTGCCAAAGAAGACCTCCATGAAGCACTACAAAAAGTGAGGGAGAACAAGGACCTCAAAGAGACCACAAAAAAAATTGATGTGCTTTTCCATAATTTTAAGGAGGGGTCGGGAAATTCCAAACGAATTGCCATCCCTACAGTGGATGGGTTCGTCATGGTGGACACCAATGACATAGTCCGACTACAGTCAGATGCCAATTATACCCACATCCATACCTTATCGAACAAAAAAATCACGGCTTCCAAAACCTTAAAATATTTTGAGGGCATTCTTGATGGCAGCAACTTTTTTAGGGTACACAAGTCCCATTTGATCAACCTTTCCTTTGTGGAGCATTATCTAAAAGGAAAAGGAGGCTATATTACCTTGACCGATGGGACCAAAATAGAAGTGGCTGTAAGACGTAGAGACGAACTCATAAAAAAACTTATTCCAAATTCCTGATACAAAATTTAGGTATCGTGATTATCAATACACCAAACTCTACCCCAAATCTTACCTCGACTTCAGCGCATGGATCCTGGCCTATTTTTGTAGCGTTCGGGAAGATAAGCGTTGAACAAAAATAGGATAGGGCGCTGTCCTACTTTTTGCCATTTTCCTCCAGCCATATTTGGTACAGTTCCTTTGCCTGTGGGCTCTCATCAAGGAATGCCCCATAATGTCCCATCGCACTGTCCTGTCCTTTGATATATGCTACCTCTTCTTTCTTTGATATCCTTGATACCTGATAGATTGAAAAACCAAGGACCAATACGACACAGACCAACAATCCCCAGGACAGTTTTATGGCCCAACTTGGCAACAGAATTGATTTCTCTACTTTGCCAAGGATCCTTCGCATCAATTTTTGCTGTTCCTCAATGTTGGTTTTTTGGCTGTTGCCATATTCTTTCAGAAGAACATTAATTTCATTGGTGTCGGGCCTCAATGGAAGGTTCTGCAAATTTTCATGTACCTTTTCCAATCGGCCGATGCTCTTCTCAAAGCCGTTGATCTCCTCGGTCAACAGTTCCGCTATTTCATCCAGTTTTGCCATGATGTTTTGTTTAGATTCCTATTCCAGTATCCCTGACCACCTTAATGGCCAGTTTGATGGTTTTCTTTATGATGGTCTTGGTCAGACTTGTTGGGACATTCACTGTCCTACCCAAAAGTTCCATGCTCTTGTCCTTGGCAATCCGTTGTGCCCTTTCTTTCTCAAAGTTCATTTGGCCAGCAATCCTGCCCATGGACATGGAACGGTGCACCTCACTTCCCTTTAGGTTGGTTCCCTTGTACTCAAAACGGAAGCCTTGTAACTGGTTCTGCCTGTTGATGCTCGGAATGACCTTTACATTGTTCTCCTCCATCGATTTGATGTATTGGTCAAAATCCCTTGGCCTGTCCCTGGCCATGACCTTTTCATGGATTTTCTGTATTTCGGCCCTGAGCTCATGCATCCGGTACAGTTTTTCCTGTTGTGCCTCCCTTACCGTGGTAAGTTCCATCTGTCTGGCCACCCGCTCGGCCATCTGTTGGCTCCGCTTTCCGATAAAGCTGTCATTGTAGGCCTTTCCCTGAAAGTTTATCCGATTGGCATACAGGTGGACGTGCACATGTTCCTTGTCCCTATGGACAAAGGCAACCGCTTGGTGCTGCTTGAGGTTCATTTCCTTGAGGAACCTTTCGGTCATTTCCTTGAGCTGTTCCCTTTCCAATTTTTTACCGTCCTCGATAGTGGGACTCAGCACAAAGCTGAGCGTGTTCTTCCGGCACAGTTCGTTCTGCTCTTGGATGACCTTGAACTCCTCGGTGATCTCCCGTGGGGTCTCCCCGGCCAGATATTGGCTGTGGATGATTTCCGATTCTTTCTCCTCGTTCATTCCATAGCTCATGGAGGCTGCGGTGTGCGATATGGATTTTCCCATTCCTATCATTTCCTGAAGTTTAAAAGGTGTTGTCGTATTTCTTTGGCTAATTGGGCAGTTTCCTCTGCCAACTTGGGGTTCCGCTTCCGGAACATGTTGGTGATCAATTTGAAGTTCCGTTGGTATTTGACCAAAAGCTTATAGGCCTCTATCTGTTCGTCCGTCATCCGCTCCACGATACGGTCTTCGAAGGCGGCACGCCGACAGTACTCACTGAGGGAAAGACCGCTCTTGCGGGCCTTGACCTTCAGCAGTTTCTTCTCGTAGACCGAGCACCGGAACTGGACGAACTCTTTCTTCATTTTCACATCATCTTTTGCGACCTTCGGGAGCAAAAGCAAGATTTGTCATGACAATGACACATCTTGAATTCGTTGCCGAACTTCATCCTTCGCGCTTTTTACCTTCCATTCATTGATATCCTTGAATCCTCTATAGAGAGAGGACATATCCCTGCTGTTCGGGCACTTTTCCAATAAAAGTTCCGTCATCCCCAGTCCCGTTCTGTCCCTATCAAGAAACAGCTCCACACTTTCATATTCCCCTATTTCAGAAATCATCCGTTTCACAAAGGCCGTGGTGTTCAATACCAGAAGGTCATAGCTGTTTAAGATACCCGGCATCAACTCCATTAGGGTGAGCATATCGAACATGCCCTCCGTAATGGCCAATTTCTTTGATTGGTTGCCAATTATCGAAACATCCTTTGGCGATGTGGACCCTTTCCAATATCTGTTCCGCAGCTCCCAGCCTCCCGACCTGTTCAGGAGTCCTATGGCAAAATATTTCCGCCCTCCTATTCGATAATGGATTTCCTTGCAAAGTTTTCTTGCGGTCTTGGTCGATATCTTTCTGGAGCTCAGATAGGTTTGAATGGCCCGGTGTTCGATTTCCTTTTCCTGGATGATTTCAATCGGATTGGCCCTGTGTTCCTTCTTGGTTGGATTCGGCCGCCGGTGAAAAGAAAAATGCTCCATAGGACCCGACAATCTTTCCAATGCCTCCTTTACAGAACAGTTCTCCATTTTCATGACCAAATCTATAGTACTGCCCCCCTCGAAGGTCCCGAAGTCTATCCAGTAGTTTTTCTTCAATGATACTTTGAAAGAGGCTTGGGTCTCGGTCCGGAACGGGCTGAGGAACCAAGCTTCTTTTTCCGTTTCCCGGACTGGAAAGTGCCCCGACTTGGCCAGCGTGGATACGAGGTCAATGTTGCGGGCTTTTTCGCAGTCCATCATATATGTAGTTTTTCTTTTCATTGTCTCAAATTTTGTTATTTCTCCTACCTATCTACCTAACCCAATGATGACGCGGGTTTTCAAGCTAGGTCAGATATTTTCTCAACTTACCTATCTTACCCATTAGGTAGGTTAGGTAACCTCTAGGTAAGATGGAAGTTATATATCCTACCTAAAATTTTGTCCATGCTCTTTGGCTTTAGACTTCTTTAGGTAATTAGGTAGGTACTATTCTTCTTTCTTTGCAAATTCCATTTCCCAGGGGCTTCCCTCAAAGAGGGGTCGGGACAAATAGCCATAAACCTGTCGTTTGGGATGCTTTACCTTTTGAAAACCAAACCCAGCGAGTGCTCTCCCAATATTTATATGGTTCAATCGAAGGTTGAGACATGCAATCTCTACCATGATATCCGATGCCGTCCTGAAGTCTTTCATATCATTGGATTTTTGATAGTATTTGGCAACTACTTCTTGTTCGGAGGTCAATTTGGTATACTTCCTGTTCCGTTCTTCATTCTCCTGAATATCCTCAATGGAAAGTTCGGAATCAAAGTTGGGGTCCGAATAGGCCAAATGATAGGCCTGTGACCATACCTTGTTGATATCGACCTCTTTTGAATACGAAAAATCGATTTTTCCCTTGAGCTCAAAACAGAGCCAACGCACTGAACCCGTCTCATCGTTAAGAAACGAGGACATATTGGTGGAGCCCACAAAGGAGCATATCCGGGACAGGGTCGTGTTTTTCCTATCGTATGGCAAGCGCTCGTTTATAAAGGTCTTGGAAAAAAATGACTTTAGGGCATTCACATCCTTTTTGGAAAGCACGGCCAGTTCGTCCAGATTGTACAAAAAATTCCGGCACAGCTGTATCCGTGCATCCTTGTCATTACTGATGTCCTCAGCCATATATTCAGCAAGTTCTGGCGGGCACAGAAATCTGCACCATGTGGACTTGCCCGAGTTTTGACCTTGGTGGGACAGCACAAAAGCCTGCTTATTGAAATAATTAGGTTCCAGGGCACATCTAATGGCACGGACCATCCACTTCTTGAAGTGATATTTGAAAGCTTTTTTCTCATACGTTGGCACATAGGAGGCCAACTTTAGGATATGTTCACCTCCGTCCCATTTTGGAAGGTTGTTGAAGTACTCTTTAATGGGATTGCACTTGGGAATCCACTCCGACCGTATCAGTATTTCCAATTTTCCGGTAGGAATATCCACCCCCGCCTTGGCCAGTTCTATGATAAGGGAATTCAGGTTTAGATATTGCCACTCTTTGGTACCTTTAAAGGCTATCTGGAAATCATGGGATATCTCATTGTACATGATATCGTACTTGGCCTCCAAATATTCCATGGTATAGTCATAGACCGTTTTCTTCTTTGAATCCTTGACAAAGTACAGATTGCCATTATGTTTGGGCAAAACCATTACTTTCGATTTTTGAATGAGTGCTGCAAAGCCTTCCCGTTGATCTCGTCATGGGACAACCGACTATTTTGGAGAAGCCAATCATTGAGTTTTTTTCTTTCAAAGAATATCATTTTTCCATTGGGCTTGGAATGTGGTATGTTTCCGGAAGAAGTCAGTTTATACAGATAGCTTCTCGAAATTCCGGTATAGTCACAGGTTTCTTCAAAGGTCAGCACCTCTTTGCTAGCTATCATGAGCCGCTCTAAACGATCTAGCCGTTCAAGTATCAATAAATTGTCCATTTGTTTCCTTTTTGGATTAAAAAATGAACAAAAGCGCTTTTGTTTTCTCTTCTAGAATTCTTGGAATAAAGGTAGAAACAAAAGAAGGCTATATTTGGGCCAAATGGATATTAGTTATCCACAAAACACTGATAAACAAATACTTGAAATAATCCAGTTTAAATAGCACTAAATGTAATTTGACAAATTACATGTGTTTAGAAATCGAACCTTTTGGGATTAACCAGAATTTTGAGAAATTGAAAGAATTTGAGTTTTCAACAGTGGAAAAATGGTTTAATGATGGATGGATTATCAATCTGTGTCAATTTGGGATTCGGAGATGAGGATGTCAAATGATAATTTTTGATAGAAATTAAAATAAAATCTAACCTTTATTTTCAGTTAAGCTAAATTGCTCATCCTTGATAAAAAAACCGTCACTTTTACGTCACTACAAAAAAACACAAAACCCTGAAAATCAATCGATTATCAGGGTTTTTCAGTACCTTGGGTGGGAATCGAACCCACACGTCCGAAGACACTGGATTTTGAATCCAGCGCGTCTACCAATTCCGCCACCAAGGCATCATGTCATTTTCAAAATGCGACTGCAAAGCTAACAAAATATTTTTATTTCCAACCAAAAAATACTTTCATTTATCCTTTAGCAACCCGAATTAATTTTTAAATTTGCACCTCTTTAGAAAACAGCTCTTTAAAAAGCTAGTTAACAAGAGTTTGCAATGGCCTATCAAGTTCCCGAACCCAAAATTTTTGCATGTAGCCAAAGTACCATACTTGGCGAGAAAATTGCTGCTTCTTATGGGGCCGAACTAGGGAACGTTCTTTTCTCCAGATACAGTGATGGGGAATTTCAACCTTCGTTCGAGGAATCCATTCGTGGCGCCAGGATCTTTATCATCGGCTCCACCAACCCAGGACCTGAAAACCTGATGGAAATGTTGTTGATGCTGGATGCCGCCAAGCGTGCTTCCGCAAGACACATCACCGCGGTAATGCCGTACTTCGGGTGGGCCAGACAGGACAGAAAGGACAAACCCCGTGTTCCGATTGCTGCCAAATTGGTGGCCAAGATGTTGGAAACCGCTGGTGCCACGCGAATCATCACTATGGATCTGCATGCGGACCAAATACAAGGTTTTTTTGAAAAACCCGTAGATCATCTGTTTGCCTCCACCTTGTTCCTGCCCTACCTGAAAAATTTGAAACTGGACAATCTCTGCATTGCTTCACCCGATATGGGAGGCTCCAAACGGGCCTATGCTTATTCCAAGGCTTTGGAATGCGATGTGGTGATCTGTTACAAGCAACGGGCCAAGGCCAATGTAATTTCCCATATGGAGTTGATCGGGGATGTGGAAGGAAAGAATGTGGTATTGGTGGACGACATGGTGGATACCGCTGGCACCCTGACCAAAGCTGCCGATTTGATGATGGAACGGGGAGCCGTTAGCGTACGTGCCGTAACAACACACGGATTGCTTTCGGGTAATGCATATGAAAAAATAGAAAAATCCAAGTTGACGGAATTGATCATTACCGATTCTATTCCGATCGACCACAACCAAAAGAAAATAAGGGTATTGTCTTGTGCCGACCTTTTTGCCGATGTTATGCACAGGGTTCACCACAACACATCGATATCCTCAAAGTTTTTAATGTAGCCTTCGACTGCGCTCAGGCTGACAACAAGAGCATTTCGAAAAGTATATTTTAGAATTAAATTTAAATAGTAAATAGAAATTATGAAGTCAATTACAATCAAAGGATCCCAAAGAGAAAGCGTGGGTAAGGTTGCTACCAAGGCCCTACGTAATGCTGGAAAGGTCCCTTGCGTGCTGTACGGAGGGGATAAACCGATTCACTTTTCAGTTGAAGAATTTTCATTCAGAGATTTGGTGTATACCCCAAACGCTCACACTGCTGTGATTGAGTTGGAAGATGGCCAAAAATTTGAGGCCGTATTGCAGGATATTCAATTCCATCCTGTAACCGACAGTATTTTACACGTGGATTTCTACCAATTGTTCAAGGATAAGCCTGTTACTATGGACATCCCTGTTATTTTGGAAGGAAATTCCCCAGGGGTACGTAATGGTGGTAGATTGCTTTTCAGAAAGAGAAAGCTTACCATTAAGGCGTTGCCAGATTTGCTACCGGATTCCATCACTGTGAACATCTCCAAACTTAGGATTGGTGGTACCATTTCAGTGGAATCCCTATTGAGTGAAAATTATACCATTTTGCACCCAGACAACACTTCTGTTGTACAGGTGAAAGCTTCCAGAACTTCTGTTGCCGATGATTCGGAAGATGAAGAAGAGGAAGGCACTGAGGCTCCAGCCGCTGAAGCTACTGAAGCTGCTGAGGCCACGGAATAGTCAAAACCACAACATTTTAAGCATCCCTGTATTGTTCTCTTGGACATTGGGGATGCTTTTGTATTTTTAGACCATTACAACACTGCTGATGTTCAATTTCATCCAAAAACTATTTGGCAGTCCATCATTATTGGAAGAAACGGATTCCATGAAAAAATTCTTGATCGTAGGACTAGGAAACATTGGGTCGGACTATGATGAAACCCGACATAACATCGGGTTCAAAATCTTGGACTTTTTGGCCGAACAAGAGGCATTCACGTTTGAAAGTGCCAAACTTGGTTCGGTGGGCACATTTAAGCACAAGGGAAAGAGTGTTCTTTGCCTTAAACCATCCACCTATATGAACCTGAGTGGCAAAGCGGTCAAATATTGGATGGATCAGGAAAATATCCCCATGGACAATCTGCTCATCATTACGGATGACATCAACCTTCCCTTCGGAACCATTAGATTAAAAACCAAGGGAAGCGATGGCGGCCACAATGGGCTTAAAGATGTGCAGAACATGCTCCAAACCACCCACTACAACCGTTTCCGATTTGGTGTAGGGGCAGATTTTGGCAAAGGACGCCAAGTGGATTATGTTCTGGGAAAATGGAACGCCGAAGAGACCAAGGCCATGACCGACCGTTTGATAGTAGCTGCAGACCTTGTCCGTTCGTTTGTGTTTGCCGGTGTCAAGAACACCATGAACCAGTTCAACGGGAAATAATTCAGAAGACTTTAAACTCGAACACACCGGAATCCGAAGTGTTTCCTTCCAGGTCGGTGGTGATCACTTTCCAATAGTACACTGTAGAAGACTGTACTGAGGCAGACAATTCCATGGTCGCCGCGTTGGTAGTTCCCAATAATGTTGTGGGCGGATTAACATCTGAAAAGAATACCTCGAATGTATCGATATCATTGTCCACATCTGCACCGGACCATTCCAACAGAACTTCGTTGGCAATATCCTTTTGTACCGTAGAACCAGAGGCAGGGCTTACCAATTGGGCTGGAAAAGGTGCATACGTGGTCTGTGCACCCGCATTGTAGAACAACCAGGTCTCACTGGTTGCCACTTGATCGGATTTTGAATTACGTGAAGTGACCGACCAGGCAAAAGGGGTTCCCTTTGCAATGGATAGACTAGCAGAAGTGGTAGCAGTGGAAATGTTTTGGGGTACATTGGTTTTCAGGTTCACTACACTTAAGGTATAACTATCCGTATTTTTGGAAGCATCCCAACGGAAAGTCACCTGGCTCAAGGTTTCATTGACATTGGAACCTGTTGTGCATTCGGAGTTTTCTTCCGGGAAGACCAAAAGCGCCCCTTCGGGTGCAGGTGGCGTATTATCCTTGCCGCAGGCTACCAAAAACCCCAAGATGGATATATAGAGTAGTTTCCTCATCATCATCTCTTAATAAATTTAAACATTTCCTGTGCCCCATCCTTGGTCAGTCCCAAGTAATAGATTCCCCTTGGCAGTACGGACAAATCCATTTCTAGATTTTCCCCAATAACCGTTTTTTGCATGGACATCACCAATCTTCCGTTGCCGGAATAAATTTGGATATCCACCTTCCCTTCATAACCTCCCAAATACACTTCGGTAGTAGCATCTACCGGGTTTGGGGACAAAATGGGTCGAGTGGAATAAAACAAGGCCTTTTCAATTACACCCTGACAAGGGAGATCGGAATAGACACGCAATGTGTTAACTCCCTCCTTCAGTGGTAATTGAATCTTAGAGGCTTGGGTTTGGGTCACCAACCCGTTAAGTTCAACATTGTAAAAGTCTGCACCGCTCAATCCCAAAGTTAAAATTCCAGCATCGACCAAGGCATCGATATCCAAGACATCCGGTTCCGTGATCACGATACCGAAACACACCTCCTCATAGGTGATCATTCCATTAGTACCGGTGATACAAATGGAGTATTCCCCTGCAGTCAGATTTCCAAAAGTCTGTGAGTTCGTAAAATCTGCCGTTGTGGGCGAACCCCCACCTTCAAGGACCGCAGTATAGGTTATGGACGTATCCACCGGTGTGATAGTGACGGAGCCATTATTGCTGCTCCTACAAGTTTCACTTTGGATCTCTATCCCAAAATTATCCGAAGCCAGTCGGTAGACCGGACATCCACTTGTATTCACTTCAACTCCTTTTGGAGTTCCCAAACAGAGATCATCGCCATCATCGAAAACGCCATCTTCATCAGCATCTGGCCTATAACTACCTTCGATACATACATCCAAGGAAAAGCCGATCAAGGTTCCACCGTCACTTGCAGCGGTATCCTTTATTTCCAATATCCATTCACCTAAAATGGATTCTCCCTTAAGGGAGGCCAAGGAACCGATGGGGCTCACTGATCCTGAAATGGCGGGATTGCCAGAACAGGTTATGGGATCCCCATCATCATCAAATACAGCGTTTATATTATTCAAATCGCCGCAGGTATTGGAAAGCAACGTCACCCGAGTACCTTCAGGAGAAATGAGGGTAATCACCAAATCCTCCAAATATGAATGGTCCAGTTCCAAGTTCACATTGACATCTGAAACGGGAAGGTCTTCCCAGAAAAACACCGAAGTGGTAATAGTCGGGGTACCTACAGCGGAAATGGTCAAGGGTACGTCAGTGGATTCTAAATTTTTGCAGTCTACCTGGGAGGTGACAAAACTAAAAGGCGTTCCAAAGGTTCCCGTTCCACAACCATTACTGGGTCTTACCCTCCAAAAATATTCGGTCTCGGCCTGTAGACTGTTCGTCTTATAAAAATTAAAAGGAACTGTGGCAGATTCAATTACATTTACAAAACCTTGGTCAGTTGAAACCTCCACATCATATTGGGTGAAAAGTGGATTTTCTTCCCAAGTCAATTGAGCATCCAAGGAAACACCACCTTGCCCATCTGTAGGGGAAAGCAGCACTGCGTCAGTATAACTTGTATCCTCAATGAAAACCGATAGCACTACGCCTTTGGTTACCGAAGCTGAGGTAGAGGTAACAGTAATATCATAAAGTCCTGCAGCTACGCCATCGGTGTTGGATAAGGTCAAACTAACAGAAGTATCGTTCGCAGTGGCATCGGTTGGTGAGAAGATAGCTGTAAGACCGGCTGGCGCATCGGCAGTAAAGGTCGATGTCTCGTTAAATCCAGCATAGGTTTCATATACAAAGGGAATAACAAGATCATCGGGTTGGCACACTTCGAATTCCAATTGGTCAAAATGCAACACCACTTGCGATTGTTGGATAGTGAAATCGGATGCATTGACGGCAAAGAAAACATTGTCACTGGCCTTAACCATAACGCGTGCACTGGTCGTGGCATCCCCTGGCAATAGAATATTGGCCGACCCATCATTAAGTTCATCCTCTGCCAAGATAATGGGGAATGTTTGTCCGCCATCCAGAGAAAGAAAAATATCGACCATCTGTGCATTGATAGGCAGAATGTTGGTGTTGGCCACATCCCATGTAACTTCCTGAATGGAACCCGCCGAATATATCTCGTTGGTGCTCTGCGAAGTCACCACAAAGGGACCCGCCGCCTTTAACACGTTTACAGCCAGCACATCTGATATGACCTGACCACCACCCGATGCATTGTCTCTTACCGTGAAGGCAAAATTCAAGGTGCGTTCAATTTCTGAAACCGTTTCCCATGCCTCATTGACAGTAGGATTGACCTGGGTTAAATTGCCTTGGGCAACCTCCGATAGTTTTGGAAAATACCGAATGGGCTCAGCATTTGGAGGTAAGGATCTAAAGTTTGCACCACTCGGATTGGTCGGTCCAAAGGTGTTGTTGGTGACCACACCATCATCAATCTGTTCCCAAGTATAGGAAAGCACGTCACCTACATCAGGGTCGGTTGCAATGCCCTCCAACACAAAAGCGGTTCCCTTGGGAATGGTATAATCCCCTACCGGTGTGAGAACGGGTGGCGAATTGGTCAACGGGGTTACCTGTGCACAAGAGGTGGTCTGCAGATAATCTGAAATTTGTTGGATACTGTAATAATGGAAATAGTCGGAGCCGTTGGGAGCCACATCATTGTCTCCGGTTATGCCGGCATAACCCATAATGGTGGTTCCGCTTCCGGGTTCTGCCTGCACCCCGGTCCCTTCCGATTCAAAAGACCATGTATGGTTAGCTCCAAATTGATGCCCTAACTCGTGGGCCACATAATCCAAATCGAACACATCCCCTTCGGGAGTAGAGGAAGCCGAGAACCCACTTCCTTTTTTATTATCCACACAGACCGACCCAATAAATCCAGCATTACCATTGTTCAACTCAGGATCGCTTACCTGATGAAAAAGATGTCCCACATCATAGTTCGCTTCCCCGATGATGGATGTAATGGTAGCTTGCACTTCAGAATTCAAGCTGCTTCCATAGGGGTCCGTATTAGGGTTTGTAAAAATGAGAACGTCGTTATTGGCAATGAGTTCCAAGGTAACACCCAAATCGGTCTCGAATACTTCGTTGATCCGGGTAATAGTGGCATTGATCCCAGCTAGGGCATCGGCCACAGTGCCACCTTTACCTTGGGTATATTCCCCCGTAGTGGAAACGGCTATCCTATATTTTCGCAACACCTGATCATCCACCAAAGGGGCTATGGTCTTTGATGTGGTCAAAAGCGTTTCAACCGTTTCACAAATAAAATCGTCCTTGGCAGTGAGTCCGGCTCCTTTAGTGTACAAAACATAGGAATCGGTTTTGTTGGATATGGGTTCCATAAACGTTTGTTCATGGTTTTTCAGATTGACCACCATACTCTCCAGGCCCTTTGGGGAGTTACTCAATTTCACCTTATATTTTCCATCTGAACTTACCCCGGAATATGATTTGATATTGGGATATTTCTTGGCCAGATCCGGATGCATGACCGGTGTTTCCTTTAAGGCGAAGGGTATGATGTTTCCGTCCCCATCCGGCAGATAGACCACTTTGTTTACGCTTTTGGAAGTGGCAAAGGTTTTCATTTCATCCATAAAAACCTGTCGGTCCAAAGAGAAGACCTTTTTAGCCTTGCCCATATCCTTGATGGAGGCACTCTTCAGCGTAGATTGCTTGGGTATGTTCTTCCAATACGCCTGCTGCCCGTAAATGCAAAAGCAGCTAAAAAATATGGTTATTGAAAAAACAAGGTGTAATTTAGCTCTCATACAGATTTAGGGCATAGTATAATTTCAAATGTAAGCCTTTTTTATTTCTTGATCGCTTGGAAACAATCCAGAACATTTCTCTCTTCAAAGACATTCCAAATCAAACGATTATCACCATCGGCACTTTCGACGGAGTACATCTCGGACACCGAAAGATATTGGAACGCCTCATAAATAATGCCAAAGCCACAAACCTGAAATCCACGGTACTCACTTTTTTCCCCCACCCCCGAATGGTGCTACAAAAAGATGTGGACATCAAGTTGCTGAACACTCTGGAAGAGAAAAAACAGATCATGGAAACCTTGGGGCTGGATTACCTCATCATCCACCCCTTTACCAAAGAATTTTCCAGGCTTTCCGCCACAGAATTTGTGCGCGATATTTTGGTGAACGGCCTAAAGGCCAAAAAAATCATCATCGGGTACGATCACCGATTTGGCCGCAACAGAAATGCCAACATTCAAGATTTGATCGCTTTTGGCAACACCCTTGGTTTTGAAGTGGAAGAAATCCCCGCCCAGGAAATCGACGATGTTTCGGTGAGTTCCACTAAAATTCGGAATGCGCTTTTGGAAGGTGATATCGAAACGGCCAACAGCTACCTAAGCTATGCTTACATGCTTACCGGAACCATTGGGAAAGGCAAGGGATTGGGCAAGGAATTTGGTTTCCCCACCGCCAACCTTCACATTGCCGAGGAATACAAACTCATCCCAAAGACTGGGGTCTATGTGGTAAAAAGTACTTTGGAAGACAAGGAATGTTTCGGCATGATGAACATTGGTTTTAACCCCACGGTTGACGGGACCACCAAAAGCATCGAGGTCCACTTTTTTGATTTCCATGGAGACCTGTATGACAAGAAAATCCAAGTCAACATCCTGCATCGCATCAGGGACGAGCACAAGTTCAATTCCGTGGAAGAACTGAAACAACAACTGCAAAAAGACAGGGCACGATCCCTGAAACTGATATCCAACAAATAACCAGTTTCATTTCATTTACAGAATAAAAAACAACATCTATTTTGATGCCCAATGGATTATTGTTGGGCACTTCTTCAGATTGAATTAAATTTGCCGCACAAAACAAGGCCATGCTTCAACTACAGACCATTAGGGAAAATAAGGAAAGTATCATCACCGCTTTAAAAAAGCGTAACATCGATGCAGCACCCATGATTGCTGCCGTAATTGAATTGGATGAAAAAAGACGTTCCATACAAACGGAACTGGATGGCATTCTTGCGGAATCCAACAAACTTTCCAAGGAAATTGGCCAACTTTTCAAATCTGGCAAAGCCCAGGAAGCCAATGCTTTAAAGGATAAGACCGCTGGACTGAAGGAAACCTCCAAACAGTTGGGTGACGACCTTAATGCTACTGCAGCTGCGCTTCAGGAACAACTGTACCTGATACCCAATGTTCCGCACACTTCCGTTCCCGCTGGAAATTCAGATGCCGACAATGAAGAAGTATTCCGTGAAGGGGATATCCCGACCTTGTTTGAAGGAGCCATGCCCCATTGGGAATTGGCCAAAAAATATGACATTATCGATTTTGAACTGGGGGTAAAAATCACCGGAGCAGGATTTCCTGTGTACAAAGGAAAAGGCGCCCGTTTGCAACGCGCTTTGATCTCTTACTTCTTGGATAAAAACACGGCGGCAGGCTACACCGAAATGCAAGTACCTCACATGGTGAACGAAGCTTCTGGATATGGAACCGGACAGTTGCCAGACAAGGAAGGCCAAATGTACCACGTTCAAGCGGATGATTTGTACTTGATCCCTACTGCCGAAGTACCCGTGACCAATCTGCACAGGGATGATATTTTGGCTGAAAGTGATTTCCCTATAAAATATACCGGTTACACCCCATGCTTTAGAAGAGAGGCCGGAAGTTATGGCGCCCATGTGCGTGGATTGAACCGCTTGCATCAATTCGACAAAGTGGAGATCGTGCGTTTGGAACATCCCAACAATTCTTACCAAGCTTTGGACGAAATGGTAGAACATGTGAAAAACATTCTTCGCGAGTTGAAGTTGCCCTATCGAATCTTGAGACTTTGCGGTGGCGACCTTGGTTTTACCTCTGCCCTCACCTACGATTTTGAAGTGTTCTCCACTGCCCAAGATCGTTGGCTGGAAATCAGTTCTGTTTCCAATTTTGAGACTTTTCAGGCCAACCGTTTAAAGTTGCGCTACAAGGATGAAAATGGTAAAAGCCAGCTGGCCCATACCTTGAACGGAAGCTCTTTGGCATTGCCTAGGGTATTGGCCGGAATCTTGGAAAACTACCAGACCGAAAACGGCATCAAAATTCCGGATGCTCTGGTTTCTTATTGCGGATTCGAGCTCATCGACTAGGGTTTTCAGGCATTATTTGGATTCACTTAACAGAATCCCGGGTATTTCTGCGTTATATTTGAAATAAAACACGCTATTGCGCTATTTTTTATTTCTGATATCGTTCCTCCTGTTCCAATTTTCGGCCTTGGCCCAAGAAGATTTTTTGGCCAAACAGTACTTCAATGACGGGGATTACGAAAAAGCCGTGGTCTTTTATGAAAAACTGGTCGAGACCAATCCCAGGCGTACCGATTATGCCGAAGGACTGGTAGCCTGCTACCAGCAATTGGAACGTTATACCGATGCAGAGAATTTTCTGTTGGACAAGCTAAAGGACAATTATGCCTTCCCCACCTTCTTTATTGAATTGGGCTATAACTACACCCTCCAAGACCAAGCGGACAGGGCAACCGAATATTATGACAAGGCCATTCAAAAAATAGATGAAAACCCCAATTATGGCTATAGCGTGGGGTATCGTTTCCAAAAGTATGCCCTACTCGATTACGCCATACAGGCTTACACCAGGGCCATGGAACTCAAGCCCGATCTCAATTACGACTTTCAATTGGCTCGCATTTATGGGGAACAAGGCGATATCGAGAAAATGTACCAATCCTATCTCAATCTTATCTGGGAAGGAAAGACCTCACGCTCCAATGTGCTCAGGAACATCGATGATTTTATTTCGGAAGACCCCGCCAACGAAAACAATGTCCTACTCCGAAAAGTATTACTTAAAAATGCCCAAAAAAGTCCCGATGTGCTCTGGAACGAGCTTTTAAGTTGGTTGTTTGTCCAGCAAAAACAGTATAGCAGTGCCTTCAGTCAAGAAAAGGCCATCTTCAAGCGTGCGGAAGGCAGCAATATGGATCGTTTGGAAAATTTAGGGGACATTGCCCTGGAGGATAACGACCTTGAAAACGCTTCGTCCATTTTTCAGTTCATAGTGGAAAATACCGAGGAACCCAGGATCAAACTGAATGCCCAACTCCGTTTGATCGATATAGAACTGAAGAATCCGACCGCCAAAACCCTCGATTCCGTAGAAAAGCAATTTGAACAACTGGTGGCCGAGTACGGGAACAAAAGTCTCACCCTACAATTACAGATCGCCTATGCCAATTTTTTGACCTTTAGGCGCGAACGTCCTGAACCGGCCATTGCCATGCTCAAGGAGAGCCTGGAACTGCCCATGGGTCGTGTGGCCGTTGCCTATGTAAAACTGGCTCTAGGTGATATTTTGGTCTACGACCAACGCTTCAACGAGGCCTTGATCCTATTCACCCAAGTACAAAAAAGCCTCAAAAATGATGTATTGGGGCAGGATGCACGTTTTAAAGTGGCGCAGACCAGTTTTTATAAAGGGGATTTTGATTGGGCCCTTACCCAATTGAAAGTACTGAGGGGTTCCACGTCCCAACTCATTGCCAACGATGCCATGCAGTTGAGCCTTTTGATCTCGGACAATTCCTTGGAGGATTCTACCCAGACCGCCTTGAAGAAATATGCAAGGGCCGACCTGTTGGCCTATCAAAACAAAAACAAAGAAGCCATTGAGGTACTGGAGGACATTCTCCAAAACCACAAGGGCGAAAAAATTGAGGACGAAGCCCTTTTAAAACAAGCGGAGCTTTTGGAAAAGCAAAAGGATTACGAGGCGGCCGAGTTCAACTACAAAAAAATCGTGGAGTTCTATTCGGATGGGATTTTGGCCGATGATGCCCACTTTGCACTCGGAGAGTTGTACCGGAACATTTTGAACGAACCCGAAAAGGCAAAAAGCCACTACGAAAAGATCATCTACAACTATCAGGACAGTTATTATTTCCCGCAGGCCCGAATCAATTTTAGGAAGCTTCGCGGCGATGCCATAAATTGATCGCGCTGTCATTCCCACTGGTGCCTGAGCGTAGTCGATGTAAAAGCAGGAATCCCATCATAAAGATTTCTCAATCGTACCAATCACTTTTGGCACTCATTTCGAAATGACGCCAGAAACTATTGAATTCCCAAAAAATAGACTAATTTTCACCTCTTCGAAATCAAAAGAAACACATGCTCATTTACAACGTAACCATCAATATCGATGCGGATGTCCATGACGATTGGCTTGTTTGGATGCGGGACAAACACATCCCGGACATGCTGGACACGGGCAAGTTTTCCCATGCCAAAATGGTGAAAGTATTGGTAGAGGAAGATGGCGGGGGAGTCACCTACTCCATCCAATATACCACCCAGGATCGAAAAACCTTGGAAGCCTACTACCGTGAAGATGCCGACCGTTTGCGTGGCGATGCCCAAAAATTGTTCCCCAATAAATTTGTGGCCTTCAGGACCGAACTGGAGGTAATCAGCCAACAAATACCCTAGCCTTTGGAATATCTTTTCACCTACGGCACCCTTCAGGATATTCAGGTACAGGAATATATCTTTGGCCGTAGCTTGACCGGCGTTCCCGGTGCGCTACTGGGTTTCAAAAAAATGGAAAACGCGGTTTACGGTCGTTATCCGCTGGTCCTTCAAACCAAAAACTTGGAAGATAAAGTCAGTGGAACCGTGTATGAGGTTTCCGAAACTGACCTTAAAAAAGCGGACATCTACGAAACCAGTGCATACAAACGGGAAAAGTTCCTCTTGGAATCCGGCACCATGGCATGGGTATATATCGAAAATTCCAAGTAACTTGCAAAAAAACCTCCGGTGTCCAAGAAAAACAAGAAAAAATCTGCCTATGGCGGACATAAAAACCAACCAATAGGACAAGAGGAAGGTGCCGTAAGGGCCAAAAAGCATTTGGGCCAGCACTTTCTAAAGGATGAGAACATTGCAAAAAAAATTGCCGACACGCTTTCTTTGGAAGGGTACACTAACGTTTTGGAAATCGGACCTGGGATGGGCGTCCTCACCAAATACCTGTTGCAACGGGATTTGGACCTAGTGGCCATGGACCTCGATGAGGAATCCATTGTGTACCTGAACCACAGTTTTCCTTTGGAACATCAAGAGATATTGAAAAAGAACAATCGGTTGAACGTGGTGGAGGCCGATTTTCTAAAATTTGACCTGACCGAACTGTACGGGGAAGAAGAATTTGCCATCACGGGAAACTTTCCCTACAACATTTCCAGCCAAATTGTTTTCAAAATGTTGGAAATGCGCAACCAAATCCCAGAATTTTCGGGCATGTTCCAAAAAGAAGTGGCCCAACGCATTTGCGAAAAACCTGGGAGCAAAACCTACGGTATCCTTTCCGTTTTGGTACAGGCCTTTTACGATGCCGAATACCTGTTCACCGTTCCTCCAAGTGTTTTTGACCCACCACCCAAAGTGGATTCGGGAGTTTTACGGTTGAAAAGAAGGGGAAACCAAAAATTACCATGTGACGAACGCCTTTTCTTCAAAGTGGTAAAAACCGCTTTCAACCAAAGAAGAAAGACCATCAGGAACAGTCTTAAAACCTTTAATCTTTCCGATAATCTCAAAGAAGATGCTATCTTTGACCAACGCCCAGAACAGCTCGGTGTAGCAGATTTTGTAACGTTGACCCAGAAGATAGCCAATGACCCCGTTTAAACTCACAGACGAGCTTTTAGAAGACATCAAGGCACTGATAGCGGAGCAAAAGAACTCCGAACTGCAGACCATGATGTCCGAGTTCCACTATGCCGATATCGCCGAGATTGCGGACGAACTCGATGTAGAGGAGGCCACCTACCTGATCAAACTTCTGGATAGTGAAAAAACTTCCGATATCCTTGCAGAAATGCACGAGGACATTCGGGAAGCCGTATTGGGCAACCTTACCGCAAAGGAGATTGCAAGCGAGCTGGAAGAATTGGACACGGATGATGCTGCGGATATCATCAACGAACTTCCAAAGGAAATCATTCAGGAGGTTATTTCCGAAATCGAGGACAGGGAACATGCCAAGCATATTGTGGACCTCTTGCGTTATGATGAGGACACCGCTGGTGGTCTTATGGCAAAGGAGCTTGTGAAAGTCAACGAGAACTGGAACGTGCTCACCTGTGTGAAGGAAATGCGTGCCCAGGCCGAAAATGTGACCAGGGTCCACTCCATCTATGTGGTGGATGATGAAGGTCGGCTGAAAGGCAGATTATCCCTAAAGGATCTTTTGACCACATCTACCAAGACCAATATCAAGGATGTGTATATCCCAAAAGTGGATTCGGTCAATGTCAACGAAAATGCCGAAGAGGTGGCCAAGATCATGTCAAAATACGACTTGGAGGCCATTCCCGTGGTCGATGAAATCGGGAGATTGGTTGGCCGTATCACCATTGATGATATTGTGGACGTAATCCGGGAAGAAGCCGATAAGGATTACCAAATGGCAGCTGGTATCTCTCGTGAGGTAGAGGCAGACGACAGCGTTTGGGAGATTACTCGGGCTCGTCTACCATGGTTGTTGATAGGAACCTTTGGGGGGCTTGGAGCAGCCAGTATCATTACAGGTTTTTCACCTTTGATGAACGATTATAGAATTTTGCTGAGTTTTGTCCCCTTGGTACAGGCCACTGCTGGGAATGTGGGGGTACAATCTTCCGCCATTATGGTACAAGGATTGGCCAATGATACCGTAAAGGGCGAAGTCGCATCACGATTGGTTAAAGAGTTTCTTATTGGACTAACCAACGGAGGGGCCATTGCCTCTATTGTTTTGCTGGTAAGCCACTTTATATTCAACACCCCCTATTTGGTGTCCTTCACTATAGGCGTTGCCATTATTCTGGTGATTATCGTGGCGGCGATCATAGGAACGTTCATCCCCGTATTTTTGGACAAGCGGGGCATTGACCCAGCCATTGCCACTGGACCTTTCATCACTACCAGCAACGATATTTTTGGCATTCTGATCTACTTTACCATCGCCAAATTGATATTGGGCGTTTAAAAGCAAATTATAAAATGTCTCCAAAAGAATTAGTGACCACATGGGTTGAGGTATTTAACCAAGCAGACGCCAAGGCCATTGCCGATTTCTATTATGACGATGCCATCAACCATCAGGTGGCCAATGACCCTGTAGTGGGGAAAGAGGCCATTTATGAAATGTTCAAGAACGAATTTGCCGCTGCCGATATGGTGTGCATTGTGGAGAACATTTTTGAGGACGAGGAATGGGCCATTTTGGAATGGAAAGATCCTTTGGGCCTGAGAGGCTGTGGCTTTTTTCACATCATTGATGGAAAAATCAAATTTCAACGGGGGTATTGGGATAAATTGTCCTTTTTGAAAATGCACAACCTGCCCATACCTAACGAATAAACCATGCCTATGAAATCCATCAACCTGAAACAAAAACATGCCGAGTTTACCAAACAATGGCATCCGCACCAAATTGCGATCGTGGACGATATGCAGGTACTCCTGGCCAAATTACAAGGTGAATTTGTCTGGCATGCCCACGAGCATGAAGATGAACTGTTCCAAGTCATCAAAGGCACCCTGTACATGCAGTTTCAGGACCGTACCGAAACGGTGAAGGAAGGAGAGATCATTGTCGTGCCCAAAGGCGTGGAACACAACCCCATGACCAAGGACGACGAGGAGGTACACGTGCTCCTTTTTGAAAAGCTCAGCACTACACATACGGGCAATGTGCAGCATGAGAAGACCCAGACCCATTATCCAAAAATCTAGGAATTGTATATTTGACCCATGAAAGTTCTCCACCTCGATACCAACCACCCCTTGTTGATAGAGCAATTTGCGGAATTGGGATTTGAAAACCACGAAGACTATACTTCCACCAAGGAAGAAGTGGAAAAGAAAATACACGAATACGATGGCATCGTCATCCGAAGTAGGTTCACCATAGACCAACAGTTTTTGGACAAGGCCACCAACCTGAAATTTATCGGAAGGGTCGGTGCCGGACTCGAAAATATTGATACTAGGTATGCCAAGCAGAAGGACATTTATTTGGTTTCTGCCCCAGAAGGCAACCGAAATGCCGTTGGCGAACATACGTTGGGTATGCTCTTATCTGTCATGAACAAGATGTGCAAGGCCAACCGTGAGGTAAAAAAGGGTAAATGGGACCGTGAGGGCAATCGTGGTGTCGAACTCGATGGCCGTACCGTGGGCATCATCGGTTATGGCAATATGGGCAAAGCTTTTGCCAAAAAGCTTCGGGGGTTTGATGTGGAAGTCATCTGTTATGATATTGTAGGAGGTGTTGGCGATGAAAATGCACGGCAGGTGGGCATTATGGAGTTCCAACAAAAATCGGATGTGGTGAGTTTGCACGTTCCCCAAACCGAATTGACCCAAGGTATGGTGAACACGGAATTCATTAATGGGTTCCACAAGCCTTTTTGGTTGTTGAACACGGCCCGAGGCAAATGCGTGGTCACCCAAGATTTGGTAGAGGCGCTTAAATCCGAGAAAATACTGGGTGCAGGACTTGATGTGTTGGAGTACGAGAAAAAGTCCTTCGAGAACATGTTCGTTCAAAAACCCAAGGCCTTCAAGTATCTGCGAAAGGCCAAAAATGTATTGTTGACCCCCCATGTGGCGGGTTGGACCGTGGAAAGTCATGCAAAACTGGCACAGACCATCGTGGACAAGGTGAAGGCAAGATTTTGCTAATTTTAAAGGGTGAAAAAGACCATTCTTGTTTTTTCTGCCCTCATCATCGCCTTATTGATTCTTTTCAGGCTAAGCCGTTATTCCTATTTGTCCAATGATATTTCCGTTGAACTTACCATTGGTTCCATTGCAGTGATTTTCTTCTTTGTCGGTATTTACATCAACAAAAGAACACTTCATAAGGAAAAGTTGAAACCAACCCAAGTCGATTATAAAAAAATTGAACAACTCGGTATCAGCAAAAGGGAATATGAAGTGTTGATCCTTATTTCAAAAGGAATGTCGAACAAAGAAATTGCCGATGCCCTTTTTGTATCGGAAAGCACCATCAAGACCCACGTGTCCAATCTTCTGGTGAAATTGGATGCACAGCGCCGCACCCAGGCCATTAAAAAGGCGAAAGAACTTCAAATTTTGGCGATATAACCCATCGCTCACGCAAATTTGGTACTTTAGTATGAGCCTGTAGCAAGCTTATCCTTCTACTTTTGGATCAACCATTTAAGCAAGACCATGAAAAAAACAATCTTAAGATATGGTACCTATGGAGCCCTTACCATTTGTGTGCTGTCCATTGCCAGTTGGTATGGACTGAGTACCCTTTCGCTCTCTGTACAGGAAATTTTAGGTTATGTGACCATTACCGTTTCCCTGTGCTTTGTGTATTTCGGGATTCGGCATTATAGGGACAAGGAAAATGGTGGGGCAGTCAGTTTTAAGCAAGCATTGACCATGGGGCTCTTGATCAGTTTGATTACTGCCATCATCTTTGGCTTGTTGGATGTCTTTTATACGGAAGTACTCAATCCAGGCTTTATGGACTATTACTATGCCGAGATTGCAGAAAATATGAAAGGTACCCTTCCACCGGATGAGTTACGAATCCGTCTGGCCGAATTGGAAGAACAGAAAGCCCAATTTTCAAACCCGATATTGTCCTTTACTTTTATGGCAACAACGGTTTTTGCTATCGGATTGATCATTACGCTATTATCTGCATTGATACTCCAACGAAAATCAGAATCATGACCATAGATGCCAAAACCCCAGAAGAATACATCAGCAAAGTACCCGAAGACCGCAAAGAGGTCATCTCAAAATTGCGCGAAACTGTAAAAACCAATCTACCCGAAGGCTTTGAGGAATGTATCACCTATGGGATGATCGGTTACGTTGTGCCCCATTCCCTTTATCCGAATGGGTATCACTGTGACCCAAAACAACCTCTTCCCTTTGCCTGCATTGCCTCGCAAAAGAACTTTGTGGCCCTCTATCATTCGGGAATCTATGCGGACAAAGAACTCCACGATTGGTTTGTAAGCGAATATCCAAACTATGTAAAAACCAAATTGGATATGGGCAAAAGCTGTATCCGGTTCAAGAACATCCAAACCATTCCTTATCAACTCATCGGGGAGCTATGCAGAAAAATGTCTCCCCAGGATTGGATCAATATATATGAACAAAACATTAAAAAATCATGAAAAACAGAGTAACAGGATTAGGTGGAATTTTCTTCAAGACCAAAGACCCGGACCAAATCAAAACATGGTACAAAAACCATTTGGGCCTCAATACGGATAATTACGGATGTTCTTTTTGGTGGAAGGACAAGGATGGTAACGATGCCATGACCCAGTGGAGCCCCTTTAGCAGTGACACCAAATATTTTGAACCTAGTGAAAAGCCCTTTATGATCAATTTCAGGGTCGAAAACCTAGTGGAACTTATGGAGGAATTGAAGAAAGAGGGGGTAACCATAGTGGGTGAGATTGCGGAATACGATTATGGCAAATTCGGTTACATTATGGATCCAGATGGCAACAAACTGGAACTATGGGAGCCTGTTGATAAAGCCTTTCTTTAGATATTGATTTATTTGCTACATTTAAAACTCATTAACCAACACATATAAAACCATGTCTGAAGAAAACAAAGACTTTGGCGACAAAGCCGAAGAGGCTGCAAAAGAGTTTAAGGAAGATGTAAAACAAGCCTTTGACCCAAAAAATCCTGAAAGTGGAAAAACTGTAGCTATAGTTGCCCACCTTACCTTAATCGGTTGGATCATTGCCATTATTATGAATAGCAGTAATAAATCTGAACTTGGCTCCTTTTACATAAGACAAGTCTTGGGCATCATGCTATTAGGTTTTGTACTGGGAATTATACCCGTAATCAATCTGGTAGCTTGGATTTTCCCCTTCATTCTATGGATCGTTAGTCTTGTGGGCGCGATCAATGGAAACCAAAAACCAGTGTTCCTTTTAGGGGAGCATTTCCAAAACTGGTTCAAAAGTCTTTAAAAACAACAAAAGCCAGTTAATTTCCTTTCTGGCTTTTTTATTTCAACATATCATCGTAATATTGCAATATTAAAATACATTAAAATGGGATTGACCAAGACCTATATGTTCACCACCAAGCAGAATGACCTTGCCAAAATCGCAAAAGTTTTGGCACACCCTGCCCGCGTGGCCATTCTGGAATATATCAGTAAGCAAGATGCCTGCATCTGTACCGATCTGGTGGATATCATTGGTCTGTCCCAGCCCACCATTTCCCAGCATCTGAACGAGATTAAAAAAATTGGGCTGCTCAAGGGAACCTTTGAGGGCAAAAACCTATGTTATTGTATCGACCAGGAACGATGGGAAGAACTTCAACAAACCTTCCACCTGTTCTTTTCCAATATTAACCGTAATTGTTGTTAACCATGAAAACATCTGAATTTTTATCCCTTTTAAAACAACATCAGAACAAAAGCCTGCTTTTCGAGTATGCTCCTGATCAACTCGTTGGGGCCAATTACCACATCACAGAAGTGAAAAACATTACCATAGACTCTGTGGATTGTGGGGCCGGGACCGATTTTTGGAAGGAGACCATTGTACAACTGTGGGAAAGTCCAAAAGAAAAAGAGAAAACCGAATTCATGTCCACCTACAAGGCATTGGGCATCCTGAACAAAGTGGATAAGATCAAACCTATGGACAAGGACACGGAAATCAAATTTGAATACAGCAATGACCATTTTCACACTGCCCAGCTTTTTGTAAACGATTTTGATTTGGATGAAACCTCGTTGATCATGAAGCTCTCCGTAGAAAAAACCGACTGTAAGGCCAAGGAAACCTGTGGGGTTGTCCCAACGGTGGCCGAGATAGAAAAAGAAGCCTGTTGCACACCTGGATCCGGTTGTTGTTAATCCTATCATCATGACCATTCGAAACATGCGGCCTTCCGATTGGGAACAAGTGTCCCAAATCTATGCCGAAGGAATAGCCACTGGATTTGCCACATTTGAAACCCAGATTCCCAGTTATGAACATTGGGATAAATCACATACCGACCACTGCCGATTGGTTGCCGAGGAGAACGAGACCATTTTGGGATGGGCCGCCCTCTCCCCTGTCTCAAGTAGATGTGTTTATGGAGGAGTTGGAGAGGTGAGTGTCTACATCGCGGCCCAAAGTCGCGGCAAAGGAGTTGGCAAAATGCTTATGCAACGCTTGATAACCGAAAGTGAACAGGCAGGATACTGGACTTTGCAATCCGGTATTTTTCCTGAAAATAAAGCAAGCGTACAGCTACATGAGCAAGTGGGTTTTCGCTATATTGGCAAACGTGAACGGGTAGGCAAGCTTCACGATGAATGGAAGGACAACCTTTTATTTGAAAAGCGGAGCAATGTCATCGGAACAAATTGAACATCAATCAAAAAAACTATGAAAAACGTATTGGTACTCTGTACCGGAAACTCTTGTAGAAGCCAAATGGCCCATGGCTATCTGAACCATTTTCAGAATAAATTGGCCAACATTTACAGCGCGGGAATCGAGACCCATGGTCTGAACCCCATGGCCGTTGAAATCATGAAAGAGGACAACGTGGACATCTCTCACCACACCTCCAATCATGTGGACGAATATCAGGGAATTGAATGGGATTTCATTATCACCGTGTGCGATCATGCCAGGGAACATTGCCCTTTCATCCCATCCAAAAATGCCATTCGGGTGCATCAAAATTTTCCAGACCCATCAAAAGTAAAGGGAACAGATAAAGAAATTGTGGAGGCATTTCGTGAAACAAGGGACCAAATCAAGGAATTCTGCCATGATTTCGTGAAAGAGGAACTGATGGACTAAGTCAAATCCTCTGGATTGGTAATCCCTTCGGCCATTTTTCGCTCCAATTCGGCCTGGAACTCTTCCATGACCGGTTTTACCGTGCTTTCCGGTAAATCGGCTATGCGGATGTACATGAGCCCGTCCACAGAATTGTTGAACAAGGGGTCCACATTGAACGCGACCACCTTGGCGTTCTGTTTGATGTATTTTTTAATCAATACGGGCAATCGCAAACTCCCGGGTTCCACCTCGCTAATGAGCTTGTCAAATTTGTTCAGGTCAGCTTGGGTCTCATCAAAAATGAACTCCTTGTCGGCATCGTTCAGTTTTACCTTGAATTCTTTTTTAGGACGAATGTATTGGGCCACGTAAGGATCCCAATAGTTTGATTTCATAAACTCGATCATCAAGGACTTGGAGAAATTGGAGAACTGGTTGCTGATGCTCACGCCCCCGATCAAATATTTATGCTCCGGATGCCTTAAGGTGGTATGCACGATGCCCTTCCAAAGCAAGAACAAAGGCATCGGTTTTTGTTGGTATTCCTTTACGATATAGGCCCTACCCATTTCGATGGATTTTTCCATCATACCGTAAAGTTCAGGCTCAAAACGGAAAAGGTCTTGGAGATAAAACCCATCGATACCGTACTTTTTGAAGATTTCGGAGCCCAATCCCATTCGGTACGCCCCAACAATGGTCTTCTCATCATCGTCCCATAGAAAAAGATGGTGGTAATAGGAATCGAATTTATCCAAATCTATGGCATTGTTCGTCCCCTCTCCCACTTCACGAAACGTGATCTCGCGCTGTCTTCCAATCTCGTTGAGGCAAAAAGGCATGTCTTTCTGTTTGGCCAAGAAGACCTCATAGTTCTTGCTCTGCAACACACGACAGTCTTTTTCACGCAATCGCTTTATTTCACCTTCCAACACCTTCGTACTGATGGGTGTGGCAATTTTCTTGGGAGGTTTGGGTATCTTCAAAGAGGTGGGCACCTTATCGATCAAGCGTTCCTTTTCAAAAACATTGGCCAAGAGATAGGTTTTCTTGCGCAACAGTTCGGTGAAGGATTCCAAGGTCTCCTCCTCTTGTTGGGCAGCAACCGATATGGGTTGCCCAATCCTCACCTTGATGGGACGCATGCTTTGAGAGGTCAATTCCGAAGGCAATTTGGCCGTTCGGAACACATCGTTCATTTTGGATAAGGTATAGAAAAGTCGACTGTTGCGGGCGTGAAAATAAATGGGTACAACCGGCACTTCGGCTTTGCGGATCAATTTGATGGCTGCCTCTTCCCACGGCCTGTCCACTACCAATTTCCCATCTCGATAGGTAGAAACTTCCCCGGCAGGGAATATGCCCAATGGATGACCGTCCTGCAAGTGTTTTAGGGCATTCTTGAAACCTGTTATGCTGCTCTTGGCATCCTTATGGCTTTCAAAAGGGTTCACCGGCATAATAAAAGGCTTCAGGGGTTCGATCCTATGCAACAAAAAATTGGCTATGATCTTATAATCCGGACGCTCGTTCAACAAAAGTTTCAGCAACAAAACACCATCAATCCCACCCAAGGGATGATTGCTGATGGTGATGTACGGACCCGTTTTGGGTAGCCTTTTGATATCCTCTTCCGGAATTTCAAAATCGATTTCATAATGGTCCAGGATGGCGTCCAAAAATTCGGGGCCTGGGAGGTCTTTGTTCTTGTTGTAGAACCTGTTAATCGTAGTGATCCTAGTGGCCACCATCAAAAGCCAGCCCACAAAAGTGCCCAAAAAGCCATACTTGTCCAGATGAATCACTTTTGCAACCTCCTTTGCAGTAACCAAGCCCATGTAGTTTCTTCTTTAGCTAGGCGTAAAGATAGAAAATTACAATTACTGGCCCCGTTGCATCAAGAATAAGGATAAAGCGTTATTGCACAACCAATTGCACGGTTTCCTTGCCGCGTTGCTCCACCAGAACCGACTTTCCGTTTTGAAGGGATTTCACCGCTTGCTCATCAAAATGGCGTATGGTGTACAGGGAAACATCTTCATGGCAGACCACTTTGAATTTCTTTTTCAATTCTTCCAACAAGGGCTCTAATCCCTTGAACTTGTTGTCCAAGCAAACGGAAAAACTAATGGCCGAATTTTGGATAAGATCCACCTTCAATCTATGATCGTGGAACAGTTTAAAGATTTCACTGATGTTGTCTTCCACAATGAATGAAAAATCCAAGGAGGAAAGTTTTAACAACACTTGGTTCTTTTTAACGATGAAACAAGGTATTTTGGGCACAATCCCGATTCCTTTGCCCACGGTGGTCCCCATGTCCATAGGGTTCACAAATGATTTTACGTGCAGGGGTATCTCTTTACGCTGTAAAGGCTGCAAGGTTTTGGGGTGGATTACTGATGCTCCGTAAAAGGCCAGCTCAATGGCTTCACGATAGGATATCTGTTCCAACAACTCTGCCTTTTCAAAATTTCGGGGATCGGCGTTCAGGACACCAGGCACATCCTTCCAAATGGTTACGGACTCGGCATTGAGACAATAGGCCAAAATGGCCGCGGTATAATCCGACCCTTCCCTGCCCAATGTAGTGGTAAAATTATTATCATCACTTCCCAAAAAACCTTGGGTGATGTTCAGTTTGGACATATCTACCCTGGCCACGACCTCCTGCTGGGTGCGTTCCCAATTGATTTGGGCGTCGCGGTAGGTATTATCGGTCTTGATCATGGTGCGTACATCCAACCAGGTATTGGAAACCCCAACTTCATTCAGATAGGCGCTCACAATGGTTGTGGACAGCAATTCTCCATAACAAACCACCTGATCGTATACAAAAGCATATTTTGGGGATTTGTTCCAGGCCAAAAAACCCTTCACTTCATCAAACAGCAATTTTATCTTGTCGTAAATGGGATGGTTCGGATTTTCGAACAGCCCGGACAGAATCCCTTCGTGGTAGTCCACCACCTCTTGAATGGAGGCATTGAGTTCATTTTTATCGTAAAAATAGGATTCCACGACCTTTTCCATCGCATTGGTGGTCTTGCCCATGGCCGATATCACAACCAAGGTGTCCATATACCCCACCTCCTTCAGCACACTCACCACATTCCTTACGGCATCGGCATCTTTCACAGATGCTCCCCCAAACTTAAAAACTCTCATTTTTTTATGCTTGTCTGTTGAAAAGCTCAATTCAGGCTTTCCATATAATTTTTAATTCCGTTTTCGTCCAATTGTACCACATCCCAATCGCGTAGTACATTGGCCCCTTTTTTCTCATAAAATTCAATCGCAGGCTCATTCCAATCCAACACTTCCCAGCAGATTCGCTTTACCCCAAGTGAGTGCCCATAGCGCACCACCTCATCCAACAGGGCCGTTCCCAGACCACTTCCCCTCATATTTTCCGACACGATCAAATCCTCCAGATGGATGGCAGGTCCTTTCCAAGTAGAATAACGTGGATACACCAAAGCTATCCCAGAAATACCTTCATCCGTTTCGGCCACAAAGCAATGGAACATCCTTTGGTCCCCGAAGCCATGCTTCACCAAATCGTCCTTGGTAACCTCAACGGCGTCGGGTTCTTTTTCAAAATCGGCTAATTGTTGGATCAAAGCCAAAACATGCTCCATATCTTCGGGTCGAGCATCCCTTATTGTAAACTCCATAATTGTTACAAATAAAACTCAAAGTTATAAAATTCTAAAACTTATCTTTATCGAAAACGTTATAGTTTCACAAAATGCACGATATTTGTCCTTAAATAAAACAGCCTTCCATGTTTGACAAGCAGCACCGCACCCTAGGTGAATTCATCATTGCCAACCAAAACTCATTTCAATATACCTCCGGAGAACTTTCCAGACTGCTGAACGGCATCCGTTTGGCGGCCAAAGTGGTCAACCATGAAGTGAACAAAGCAGGCTTGGTGGACATCATCGGTTCTGCCGGGGAGACCAATGTACAGGGTGAAAACCAACAAAAATTGGATGTGTTGGCCAATGAAAAGTTCATCCAAACTTTAAAAAATAGGGAAATTGTCTGTGGTATTGCTTCAGAGGAAGAAGATGACTTTATCAGCATCAACAGTTTTGACAAACAACACCAGAACAAATACATTGTGTTGATCGATCCTTTGGATGGATCCTCCAATATTGATGTGAACGTTTCCGTTGGGACTATTTTTTCCATATACCGGAGGGTCACTCCCGTGGGAACACCTGTCACCCTTGAAGATTTTCTACAACCGGGAAGAAACCAAATCGCAGCAGGCTACATCATTTATGGCACTTCGACCATGTTGGTCTATACCACAGGGGATGGCGTGAACGGTTTTACCTTGAACCCGGCCTTGGGTACTTTTTATTTATCCCATCCCAACATGCAGTTTCCGGAAACAGGCAAGATCTATTCCTTGAACGAAGGCAATTACATCCATTTTCCCCAAGGCGTGAAGGATTACATCAAATACTGCCAAATGGAAGAGGACGACCGCCCCTACACTTCAAGATATATCGGCTCTTTGGTATCAGACTTTCACCGTAACATGATCAAAGGGGGTATTTATATCTACCCAAAGAGCGATAAGGCACATAATGGAAAACTGCGCTTGCTCTATGAATGCAATCCCATGGCTTTTTTAGCGGAACAGGCCAACGGCAAGGCCAGTAACGGGTTCAACCCTATCATGGACATTCAACCTACGGAGTTACATGAACGGGTACCGTTTTTCTGTGGAAGTAAAAAAATGGTGGAAAAGGCAGAGGAGTTTATGGCCAGGGCCAAATCTTAGCTCTCTCTTTTTACCAATTCGAAATAATCCTCAAAAGGAATTTTTCCCGTAAAGATTTTAATGGATTTATCGATGATTTCGGTGGCCTTTTTAGGCGAAAATCCCAAACCGATAGCATACCTTTCAACCATTTTGCGTTCTCCTTCATCAATATCGTGGTCGGAAAATATGATCTGAAAAAACTCGAACAGCCTTTTATATCTTTTCTCGCCACTGTGCGGTGTCTCAATAGGATATTTGTTATCCTTCTTCATGACCTCCTTGATTTCCTCTTCGGTAATATTGAGTTTGAAGGCAAATTTTTCCAAGATTGCTTTTTCCTTGGGGTTGATCTCTCCATCAATGGCGGCCAAACTTGCCAAAGTGGCAAAATGGGCCAAGTTTTTCCTGTGGTCTCCGTGCTCGTAAAGATCTAAAATTGGCATATTTCAAATTTTGTGGCACAAATATAAATCTTATCGCAAAAAGGTGGGTACAAACCCTTGAAAGAAATTCGTATTTTTCAATCCAAAGTACTACGGGAACTGCACCAAAACGAACTCTTCCATATAGCCGAAAATTGGTTCCATGAACAAAAATGGGAACCTTTTCCCTTCCAAAAACAGACCTGGGCTGCTTTTCTGGAAGGCAAACACGGCCTTTTGAACGCTCCGACCGGAAGTGGCAAGACCTATGCCCTTTGGTTTCCCATTGTGTTGGATTACATCCAAAACCATCCCGATTATAGAACCAAGCACAAAAAGGGACTGAAAGCGGTTTGGATCACACCATTGCGGGCACTTTCCCAAGAAATTAAACAATCCGCCGAACGCATCACCCAAGATCTGGGCACCCAAATGACCGTGGGCATACGAACCGGGGATACCTCAACGAAAGAACGGGCCAAACAACGGAATACTATGCCCGATCTTTTGATCACCACCCCCGAAAGTCTGCATCTGCTGCTCTCTTCCAAAGGGTACGCCAAACTTTTTAAGGATTGCACCGCCATTGTGGTGGACGAGTGGCACGAACTTTTGGGGACTAAACGGGGCGTTCAGATGGAATTGGGCCTATCCCGATTGAAATCCGTTTGCAAGAACCTCCGAATATGGGGCATATCGGCTACTATTGGCAATCTGGAACAGGCGAGGGAAGTGCTTCTGGGACCCACCTCCAAAGAACTGGAAAACTCGGTTTTGATCAAGGCCGAGATCATCAAGAAAATCACGGTCAAAAGTATCATTCCAGAGGAAATGGAAACCTTTCCGTGGCGGGGCCATTTGGGATTGCATCTTTTGGAAAACGTTATCCCAATCATCAATAATAGCAAAACCACCCTACTTTTTACCAACACCCGAAGCCAGTGTGAAATCTGGTTTCAAAAAATATTGGAGCAACACCCGGAATATGCAGGGGAACTGGCCATGCATCATGGCAGCATCAACAAAGAGACTCGACTTTGGGTGGAGCAGGCCATCCGTAATGAAAGTCTAAGAGCCGTGGTGTGTACTTCCAGCTTGGACCTTGGTGTGGACTTTGCCCCCGTGGAAACCGTAGTACAGATCGGAGGACCAAAAGGGGTGGCCCGATTTCTGCAGCGTGCTGGGCGAAGCGGTCACAGACCCGGCAAGGAAAGTGTAATCCATTTTTTGCCCACCCACGCTATGGAACTTATAGAAGCTTCGGCCATGCAAAAAGCGGTACTCCACCATGCCGTGGAAGATCGGATTCCTTACCTGAACAGTTTTGATGTGCTCATTCAATATCTTACCAGTTTGGCGGTTTCGGATGGGTTTTATCCAGATGAAATGTATCAGGAAGTAAAACAGACCTTTTGCTATCAGGCCCTTTCGGAAGAACAATGGCAGTGGCTCCTCAATTTTTTGGTGATGGGCAGTCAAAGCTTGAAGAGTTATGACGAATACAAAAAAGTAGAGGTAGAAGACGATGGCAGGTTCGTAGTGAACAGCAGAGCAGTTGCCATGAGACATCGGTTTCAAATTGGGACCATCGTGGGCGACGCCACAATTTCGGTACGCTATCAAAAAGGCGGGTACATTGGCAGCATTGAAGAATATTTCATTTCCAAATTGAGTCCGGGAGATGTGTTCACATTTGCAGGTAGAAATTTGGAGTTCATCCGGATCAAGGGGATGTCTGCCCACGTGGTCAATTCCACCAAACGGACCAATAAAGTACCCAGTTGGATGGGAGGCCGATTGAGCTTCTCCGCTAAAATGTCGGAACTGCTCCGCCAAGAACTGTACACGGCAGAATTGCCGCAAGAGGAACAATCCCCAGAAATCCAATCCCTTGCCCCGATGTTTGCCAAGCAACGGGAAGAGAGTCTGGTCCCCCAACCCCACCAATTTTTGATCGAAACTTTTAAAACTTCAGATGGATATCATCATATCTTTTATCCGTTCGAGGGCCGCGCCATCCATGAAGGCATGAGCAGTCTTTTGGCATACCGCATCAGTCTATTGACTCCTATCACCTGTTCCCTAGCCTTCAATGATTATGGGTTTGAATTGCTTTCGGATAAAAAAATTGACATCCAGTCCATTTTGGACAACGATCTCTTCACTTCGGAATATATGCTTTCCGACCTTCAAAAAAGTTTGAACTCCAACGAAATGGCAAGACGTAAGTTCCGAGATATTGCCGTCATCAGTGGGATGGTCTTTACCGGATATCCGGAGAAAGGGGTAAAAATGAAACACCTGCAAAGCAGTTCGGAATTGTTGTTCGATGTATTTAAGGATTTTGAGGATGATAATCTTTTGTACCAACAAGCTTATACCGAAACTTTTGAGCACCAATTGGAGGAAGGTCGTTTGCGTTTGGCTTTGGAGCGCATAGCTCAACAGGAAATCGTCTGGAAACAGTGCGCTAGACCTACTCCGTTCTCCTTCCCTATCATTACAGATCGGCTGCGGGAGAAATTGTCCAACGAAAAATTGGCCGATCGCATTAAACGCATGACAGCGAAGTTGTCACGATAAATAGTATTTTTAACCTATGAAGGTTTCCAAAATAGAGAACTATACTTTTAGATTTTTCTTTCTATTCTACGTCTTTTTTGTTGTTGGATGTAGTTCCGATGATTCCAAAAATCTATTTGACTGCTGTAATAGTGAAATAGATGGTAATGTCAACAATTTACCAGACCCACCAGATGGTGAGGAAAGGCAAAATATCGAAGTATTTAATGTAATCACTCCTAATGGTGATGGCATAAACGATTTTTGGATTGTACAAAACCTTTACTTATACCCAAACAATACAGTTGAAATATTCAATTCCAACAATAAGCTTGTTTTTTCAACAGATGGGTATCATTCAAATGGCGAAATATTTCCAACAGAAGACATTTCAGAAGGCACCTACAGATACAAGATCGTGATAGAAAACGAAGATGTTTTCCTTCTTCAAGGATACTTGTGTGTCATAACAAATCCAAACAACTTTCGGCCTGGTCCTGGATGCAATCCTCTGAGCTTACAAGACCCTTTCCTTCAATAATTTGATTTACAGAAAATTTAATGTTTTCATGGTAACGCACTCCTAATCCAGATAATAGTGTCGTTCGTCGAAAAAACCACCCCTTAACGTATTCTTAATTCAGGGGTGATTCGATTTTATTAAAATTTTAAGATTTTAGTTTCCTGAACACTTTACAACCTCACACTATGAAGAAAATTTACTTTCTCCTATTTCTTTTTTCTTTTATTCTTGGCGCTTCCGCCCAAGATTTGAAAATTACCGGAATTGTGGATGGACCCCTTACCGGGGGTATTCCCAAGGCCGTGGAACTCTATGTAGAAAATGACATTGCAGATCTAAGTCAATATGGATTGGGGTCTGCCAATAACGGTGGTGGTACCGATGGCGAGGAATTTACCTTTCCTGCCGATGCCGTGACTGCTGGGACCTTTATTTACATAGCCACCGAAGATGTGGAATTCGCTAATTTTTTCGGATTTGCTCCTAATTACATGGATTCGGCCGTCAATATTAACGGTGACGATGCCATTGAGCTGTTTTTTAACGGTTCCGTGATCGATGTGTTCGGCGACATCAACGTGGATGGAACAGGACAGGCATGGGATTATGTGGATGGTTGGGTCTACCGTAAAAATGGGACCGGCCCGGATGGTAGCACTTTTGTGTTGGACAATTGGATCTACAGCGGCATCGATGCCCTGGACAATGAAACCCAAAACGCCACGGCTGCCAATCCATTCCCGATCGGCACCTTTGGTGGAGTGGTAACAACCACGGTGGACAATGTTTCCAATTTTACTGCTACCTCAACGGGTACTTCCAGCATTTCCCTTTCTTGGAACTTGAATGCCGATAGCAATCCTGTTATAATTGCAACTGTTGAAAGTGGCACTGTTTCTGAAACCCCAACGGATGGAACAACCTATTCCGAAGGGGATACATTGCCCAATGGGGCCACCGTAATTTATGTAGGAAGTGCCTCAACATTTGACCACCAAGGCTTGTTGGAGAATACAAACTATGGTTACCGAATCTGGTCCTATGATGCCAGTTTGATGTATTCCACAGGAGTTGCTGCCGATGCCCGTACCGATTCCAGCACGCCCATTGTAGCTGGTCTGATCATCACGGGAGTCTATGATGGTCCATTGACCGGTGGGGTTCCAAAAGGAGTGGAACTTTATGCTTTGGAAGATATTGCCGACCTCAGCGTTTACGGTTTGGGTTCGGCCAACAATGGTGGCGGAACCGATGGCGAGGAATTTACGTTTCCTGCTGATGCCGTTACTGCCGGTACACACATTTATGTGGCCACCGAAACTACAGGGTTTGAAAGTTACTTCGGGTTTGCACCCAACTATACTTCCGGGGCCATGGCCATTAACGGTGATGATGCTATTGAATTGTTTCTCAATGGTTCTGTAATCGATGTGTTTGGGGACATCAATATGGATGGAACCGGAGAGGCATGGGATTATGTGGATGGTTGGGCCTATCGCAAGGACGACACCGGACCTGATGGAAGTACTTTCGTTATTGACAATTGGATTTTTAGTGGTATTGATGCCATGGATGGCGCCCTTACCAATGATACGGCCGCCACTCCGTTTCCTTTAGGCGCCTATGGTCCTGACCTCATTATTACAGGGGTTGTGGATGGACCACTATCCGGAGGTGTACCAAAGGCCATCGAACTCTATGTTAAAAATGATATTGCGGATTTAAGTGCCTACGGAATCGGTTCTGCCAATAACGGCGGAGGTACCGATGGAGAGGAATTTACTTTTCCTGCCGTAAGTGTTACAGGAGGTACCTTTATCTACGTTTCCAGTGAAAGTACTGGTTTTGAAAGTTATTTTGGATTTGCCCCCGACTACACTTCATCATCCGCTGCCATCAATGGTGATGATGCCATTGAGCTCTTTTTTGAAGGCGGTGTAATTGATGTTTTTGGGGACATCAATGTGGATGGAACAGGCCAGGCATGGGATTATGTGGATGGCTGGGTCTATCGAAAAAATGGCACAGGACCAGACGGAAGCACTTTTGTTTTGGACAATTGGACCTACAGTGGTATCGATGCCTTGGACAATACCACCACAAATGACACGGCCGGATTACCGTTCCCCATCGGCACCTATGGCGGGGGCGGCAGCAACGAAAATCCAGAACCCATTACCATCGCCGAGGCACGTGCTTTAAGTGATGGCACATTGGTGACCATAAGTGGTGTGCTGACCGTTACAGACCAGTTTGCAGGCTCTGCCTACATTCAGGACCAAACAGGGGCCATTGCCGTTTTTGATGAGCAGGTTCATGGTGATGGGGTATTCATGATAGGAGATTCCATCACCATTACGGGTGTGCGAAGCTCTTATAATGAACAGATCCAGATCAGTCCGGTTACCGAAGTCACTTCCAACGGAACACCCAACGAACCGATTGTTCCTTTGGACATCACCCTGGCCGAAATGGGTCAACACCCAGCAGAATTGGTCAGGATAGTGGATGTGACCTTCCCGAAACCCAGAGACCTTTTGTTTGGGAACTCAAACTACGTGGTAAGCGATGCCAGTGGTTCCGGTGAACTGCGTATAGATGGCGATGTGGAAAGCTTGGTGGGTCTTGCCCAACCTGAAACCTGCGGTGAGGTCATAGGGGTAGTCGGCAGGTATTATGAACTCTATCAATTATTGCCCAGGATCAGGACCGACCTTGCTTGTGCAGGCGACTATGAACCACCAGCGCTTCCTGTTGAAGTGGACAAGGCCAATACGTTGGAAGTGGCCGCTTGGAATATTGAATGGTTTGGCGACGAAGGCAACTCCCCAGCAGCGGGAGACCCAAATTCCGATGCCATCCAAAAGGACAGTGTAAAAGCTGTGATAGCCGAATTACAACTTGATGTATTGGCTGTGGAAGAAATTGCCGATGATGCCCTTTTTGCGGAAATGGTCAGCGAACTGCCTGGCTACGATTATGTGCTTTCACCTGCGGTCTCCTATCCCAATGATCCAGGGGTCCATCAAAAAGTAGGTTTCATTTACAACACCGAGACCGTCACCGTCACCGATACCAAGGTTTTGTTGGAATCCATTCATCCCTACTACAACGGTGGTGATACTTCGGCCTTGACAGATTACCCCAGCGAACCGGACCGTTTTTATGCCAGTGGACGATTGCCTTTCTTGATGACGGCCGATATTACCATCAACGGGGAAACCGAAACCTATGACTTTGTGGCCCTACATGCCCGTGCCAACGGAAGCAGCGATGCCCAGTTGCGCTACGATATGAGAAAGTATGATGTGGAAGTGTTGAAAGATAGTTTGGATGTGTACTATGCCGACCGCAACCTCATCCTATTGGGCGATTACAACGACGATGTGGATGTGACCGTTGCCGATATCACTTCAACCACGGTAAGTTCCTATGAAAATTACGTGAACGATGCGGCAAATTACAGTGTGTTCACCGCAACACTCAGTGAAAATGGTTTCCGTTCCTACGTGTTCGAACAGGATATGATCGACCATATTTCAGGTACCGACGAAGTATTACCACGATACATTGAACATTCGGCCCAATCGCACTATGAATTCTATGATTACGATTATGCAAGTACCACATCGGACCACTTGCCCGTTTCGGTACGATTGATGCTCAAACCTTTCGCTTTTGAATCCATGACCTCTACCGATGTAAGCTGCTTTGGCGAAGCGGATGGAACGGCAACCGTTACCGTTAGTGGAGGTGTTGCCCCATATACCTATGTTTGGAGCGATGGACAGACCACCCAAACGGCGTCTAATCTTATGGCCGGTTCGTATACCGTGGTGGTAAATGATGCCCTTTTGCAACAATTTGAGGCAGAAGTGACCATTACGGAACCTGACATGATTACCATGATCACTTCTGGAGATGCAACAGTGTATTTGGGGTATGAACCTCAAAGTTGTACCACTTTGGAAGTGCTTTCCGTTGAAGGTGGAACTGGTGCTTATGAAATGGTTTGGAGCACGGGCGAAACTGGAAACACCATTACGGTTTGTCCAGAAGAGACCACAGCATATGAAGTGACCGTAACCGATGAAAATGGTTGTTCCATGATAGAAACCATCACGGTGGAAGTCATTGATGTAAGCTGTGGTTCAAACCCATGGAATCCGAAAGTGACCATGTGCCATAACGGTCGAGAAATCTGTGTTTCGCAACATGCAGTCAAGTTTCATTTGGCCCATGGTGATACCTTGGGCAGTTGTGATACTCCATCAAACGGATGTCATATCAGAGCTCATGCTTATCCAAACCCATTTGTAGGCTCCGTCAATGTTTCTTTTGGCTGCGCATTGACTGAAAACGCAAAAGTGATTGTCTATAACATGGTGGGAAGGCCCGTTGTTCAGTTGAATGTACCGGAAGGAAGTGAGTCCATCAATATCAACATGGAAACCTATCAAAGAGGAATTTATTTTATCAAAGTGTATACTCAGGGTAGATTCCCCAAGACCATCCCGGTCGTTAAAAAGAGATAACTTTTTATCATCATATTCCAAGCCCCGGCAAAAATGTCGGGGCTTTTTTGTTGTGGCAAATCCGATTAAGCTATGGTATCTTTGAAGTTCATGAATATTTCCATCCAGCAACAAAACTTTACCCTCCATCCTTTGGGTGGCCTTTTTTGGGAAGAAAGATCCCTGTTGCTCATCAGTGATGTGCATTTGGGGAAGGTATCCCATTTCCGGAAGTTCGGGGCTGCCGTTCCCCGAAAGGCCATTCATAAGAATTTTGTCTTGTTGGACAAAATCGTGTCCGATTTCCAACCCTTCCAAATCTGTTTTTTGGGCGACCTCTTCCATTCGTCCTTGAACAAGGAATGGGAGCTTTTTGAAAACTGGGTGGCCAAAACCCCGTCTGAGATTATTTTGGTATCGGGGAACCACGATATCATCGCCCCAGAAAAGTTTGAAAAACTCGAGGTCAAAATATTCCCAGAGCTCATCTTGGAAAACTTTTTACTGACCCACCATCCCGAAGAACGCGAAGGATTGTTCACCTTTTGTGGCCACATTCATCCTGCCGTGAGATTACAAGGCTTTGGTCGTCAGCATTTAAGGCTTCCCTGCTTTTTCAAGTCCAAGAGCCAAATGGTCTTGCCCGCTTTTGGGGAATTTACCGGCACCCATGCCCTAAAACCTTCCAAACAAGATGAGGTATATGCCATTGTGGAAGATACTGTAGTGAAGGTTTAGATTCTTCGGAGAATACAACATGGTCATTCTGAAAACATGAAGTGTTTGAAGAATCTCTTTTTACATGACCAAGAACAAATCTAAGTCCAGGCGCAAAAAAGTTTTTACAATAATTGGATTCTTCGCTCCGCTCAGAATGACTCTATGTTCCAAATTGTCATTTCGACAGAGCAAAGCGACGAGAAATCCAAACATCGTATTGTCATGCTGAACTTGATTCAGCATCTCATCATTCCTTTTCATTGGGATTCCGTGTCAAGCACGGAATGACATTGTAATATAATTGATATTGAGAGAGCAACGAGAAATCTCAAAAAATGCTTTCCCTAAAAACATTTCAGGTTATCTTTGCCGCAAAGTTTTTGGATTGACCAAAGCCCCGATTTCCCAACTCTTTGCACAGTCTCCCGCCCTAGGGAAACTGAGGGATTCTATTGCCCTATCTCTGGACACCACCCAAGATGACAATCGAAAAATCAATGTAAAAGGACTGGTGGGTTCTTCCCTAACCTTTGCAGTTTCTGAGGTTTTTAAGACTGCCGACACCCCTTTTCTTTTGATTTTGAATGACAAGGAAGAAGCCGCTTACATTTTGAATGACCTTGAATTGCTGATTGGGGAGAACGATGTGCTGTTCTATCCGGGGAGCTACCGAAGGCCTTACCAAATTGAGGAAACCGACAATGCTAATGTGTTGCTACGGGCAGAAGTACTGAACCGCATCAACTCCCGGAAAAAACCTGCGGTAATCGTCACCTACCCAGATGCCCTTTTTGAAAAGGTGGTCACCCGAAAGGAACTGGACAAGAACACCCTGAAAATAAAACTGGAAGATACCCTCTCTCTCGACTTTTTGAACGAAGTGCTCTTTGAATATCAGTTCAAACGGGTAGATTTTGTGACCGAGCCCGGGGAATTTTCCGTTCGCGGTGGCATTGTGGATGTATTCTCCTTTTCACATGATGAGCCCTATCGTATCGAATTTTTTGGCGACGAGGTGGACAGCATCCGAACGTTCGATGTGGAGACCCAGCTCTCGACGGACAAGGTGAAGAAAATTACCATCATCCCCAATGTAGAAAACAAGTTTTTGCAGGAATCACGTGAGAGTTTCCTTAAATATATCTCTCCTAAAACTGTGATTTTTGCCAAGAACCCTGCCTTGATCTATGACCGCGCCGATACACTTTTTGCAAAAGCCGAAGAGAGTTTTGCAAAACTTGGCAAGGAAATCAAGCATGCAGAGCCAAAAGAGCTTTTTGTGGATTCAGCTTTGCTGAAAAGCCAACTACAGGATTTTGTATGTGTGGAGATTGGGGCTTCGGCTCCGCTCAGCCCTCAAAATTTAGACAATATGGTCACTGAGCGAAGTCGAAGTGATATCATACAATTCAACACCAAACCTCAACCTGCTTTTAATAAAAAGTTCGACCTGTTGATCGAGAACCTGAACGAGAATCGGGAACTAGGGTACACCAACTATATTTTCTGCTCCACCGAGCAGCAGGCCAAACGCTTCCACGATATTTTTGAGGAAGTGGATCATACCGTCCACTACCAGACGGTGGTTTTTCCGTTGTACCAAGGTTTCATCGATGACGACCTGAAACTGGCCTGCTATACGGACCATCAGATTTTTGAGCGGTACCACAAGTTCCACCTTAAAAATGGCTATGCCAAGAAACAGGCCATTACCCTCAAGGAACTCAACAAACTGGAAATTGGGGATTACGTGACCCATATTGACCACGGTATCGGGAAGTTCGGGGGACTCCAAAAAATAGATGTGGAGGGCAAAAAACAGGAAGCCATCAAATTGATTTATGGCGACCGCGATATTTTGTACGTCAGCATCCACTCACTCCATAAAATCTCCAAATACAATGGGAAGGACGGGGCACCACCCAAAATCTACAAACTCGGTTCCGCGGCTTGGAAAAGCCTAAAGCAAAAGACCAAGAGCCGCGTCAAGCAGATTGCCTTCGACCTTATTCAAGTGTATGCGAAACGGCGTTTGGAAAAAGGTTTCCAATACGCTCCCGACAGTTATTTACAATTTGAGTTAGAGGCATCCTTCCTGTACGAGGACACCCCCGATCAGGAAAAATCGACCCAAGATGTGAAAATGGACATGGAGAGCGAACGTCCCATGGATCGACTTATTTGCGGGGATGTTGGTTTTGGAAAGACCGAAGTGGCCATTCGGGCGGCATTTAAAGCTGTGGACAATGGCAAACAGGTGGCCATTTTGGTACCCACTACCATTTTGGCCTTTCAACATAGCCGAACGTTCAAGGAGCGCTTGAAGGATATGCCCGTTACGGTGGACTACCTCAACCGCTTTAGAACGGCGAAAGAGAAAAAGGATGTTTTGGAGCGATTGGCCGCTGGTAAAATCGATATCATCATCGGTACACATCAACTGGTGAACAAAAATGTCCAGTTCAAGGATTTGGGATTGTTGATCGTGGACGAGGAGCAGAAATTCGGGGTTTCCGTGAAAGAAAAACTACGTTCCATAAAACAAAATGTGGACGTGCTTACCCTAACGGCTACACCCATCCCCAGAACGCTTCAATTCAGTTTGATGGCGGCCCGCGACCTTTCGGTGATCAATACCCCACCCCCCAACCGCTACCCCATTGATAGCCAGGTCATCCGATTTAACGAAGAAATCATTCGGGATGCCGTTTCCTACGAAATCCAACGGGGCGGACAAGTATTTTTTATCCATAACCGCATTGAGAACATCAAGGAAGTGGCCGGAATGATCCAACGGTTGGTTCCCGATGCCAAAATCGGTATCGGCCACGGGCAGATGGAGGGCAAAAAATTGGAACAACTCATGCTCGCCTTTATGAACGGGGAGTTTGATGTGCTGGTCTCCACCACCATTGTAGAAAGTGGGCTGGACGTGACCAATGCGAACACCATTTTCATCAACAATGCCAATAACTTTGGGTTGAGCGACCTTCACCAAATGCGTGGACGGGTAGGCCGAAGCAATAAAAAAGCGTTCTGTTTTTTCATTACCCCGCCGTACGAAGTGATGACCCCAGATGCCCGAAAACGTATTGAAGCCCTAGAACAGTTCACGGATCTGGGAAGCGGGTTCAACATTGCCATGAAAGATCTTGAAATCCGAGGTGCCGGAGATTTGTTGGGTGGTGAGCAAAGTGGGTTCATCAACGAAATCGGGTTTGAGACCTATCAAAAAATATTGACCGAGGCCATTGACGAACTCAAGGAAAATGAGTTCAAGGAGCTATATGAAGAGGTAGAGGGTCATAAGGAGAAGGTCTATGTGAAAGACATTCAACTGGATACCGATTTTGAACTGCTCTTCCCCGATGACTACATCAATAATATTACGGAACGGTTGAACCTCTACACTCAGCTCAATGAGGTAAAAGATGAAGAAGGGCTACAGAAATTCGAGGCCGATCTTGTAGACCGTTTTGGGGAACTTCCCGATCAGGCACAAGATCTGCTCAATTCCGTCCGGATCAAATGGATTGCCACCCACATTGGCTTGGAAAAAGTGGTGATGAAACAAGGCAAGTTCTTGGGGTACTTTATTGCCGATCAGCAATCCAATTTTTACCAAACCCCCGTGTTTACCCAAGTATTGCAATATGTACAGAGCCACTCCCAACAGGCTAGACTTAAGGAAAAACAGACCCGGAACGGATTGCGACTTTTACTGACATTTGACCGGATTACCAGCGTGGAAAGGGCATTGAAGGTGTTGGAGCCATTGAAAGTTGTACCTTCTCAAATAGAGTGAGATTCTTCACTGCGTTCAGAATGACCAAAAGTGTCAATTTCGAGATAGCAAAGCGACAAGAAATCTTATAACCCTTAAAAACGTCATGCTGAACTCATTTCAGTATCACAATACAGTCGAATGAGATTCCGTGTCAAGGACGGAATGACAATCCATCAAAAAGCCTCGTACACCTGTTTTACAAACTCCCCGATTTTTGAGGGTTCCAACCAGCGGGTCACGATAAGCAGGCCTGTTTTTTGGTCCACCACAATAAAATTGCCCCCAAAGCCTGCAGCGTAAAATACATGCTCGGGCACGCCTTCCCAATGACGAGGTCCATTTTGGTTGAGCCACCACATATAGCCATAGTTCACATTGGGCACCGAAGGTGCCGTGGCCTTTTTGATCCAGCCCTCACTGATCAATTGTTGGTCATTCCATTGGCCATTGTTCAGGAACAACATCCCAAAACGGGCCATATCCTCCGTGGAGATAAAGAGTCCGGCACCAGAATGCCCCCCGCCCGTAACGGATTTCATTTGGATGCCATCCACTTCCGTCCAAGCATGGTCATACCCAAACCAACGCCAAGTGGTCGTGGCCCCGATGGGATCCATTACTTTTTCCTTCAGAATCATGGGAACCGGTTTACGCCACACATGCGTTAGGGAATAGGCCAAAACATTCACACGAACATCATTGTATTCCATAACGGTCCCAGGTTCATTCAGTTTTCGGAATTTCCAGTCGTCCAGACCACCTTCCCGTGGCGGGCGGTCGGCCCAATCCTTGCCACCCCATAATTCTCCGGACCAATCGGAGTTTTGTTGCAACAGATGCTCCCAGGTAATCTTGGAGTTGTGTTCCCCATCAAAGGTGCCATCCCAAATATAGTCGCCCACTTTGTCCTTGGTGTCCATAATCAGCCCTTCGTCCTCGGCCAACCCTGCTACGGTAGACAAAAAGCTTTTGGTCACGCTAAAGGTCATATCCACCCGCTTGGTATTTCCCCAAGAGGCCAAAACATACCCGTTTTTCATGATCATCCCAGCTGGACCCCCGCGTTTTTTGGTAGGCCCCAAGATTTTATGAAAGGGTTCTTGTTTAAAGCCATTCAAAATCGCAATCCGTAAATCGCGGGAACCAGAATATTCGTTGGCATTGGCATAATCAACTGCTTTGGACAATTGGCTTACATCATACTTGAACTGGCCTTTTTCGGCAGCTTTCCACGTTTCGTTTCTTTCGGGAAAATACATTTTTTGGGCCGTCAAGGGGTTGTTGACCATCAATACTACAAGGAGGGAAATTTGAAAAAGTGGTTTCATGTTGAGGATTGGTTAATTAGGCTTTGAAGGTAATGATTGTTGATGGATTTTTTTCATCCTACCATGACAACCATTAAAAGAGATTCTTCACTGCGTTCAGAATGACCAGTAGGCCCTATTGTCATTTCGAAATGAGGAGAGAAACGACGATTGAGAAATCTAAACTCCTTGAAAGCAGATTTCTCACACTCGTTATGCTCGGTTCGAAATGACAAATGGGGATATTATTCCCTAAAACCGTTTTTTGTGTACTTGTTTGCCTTCTTCGTTATAGTATCTCCAAGTGCCCACTTGCTCATCATTACGGAACCGCCCTGTGATTTTTTCGGTGCCATCAGGATAATACTCGGTATAACGCCCATGTTTAAGACCATCCTTCAGGTCCACTTCAAATTTGGTGGTCCCGTTCGCATACAATTTGCTGAAGGAATTGGCATTCAGGTCGGTGGGATAAATGGGTTTTAGGTCGAAAACAGCATCGGTGATTTCCTCTACAGTAGTATTTTGGTTTGTTGGGATTGGTGTCGGTTGCTTTTCTTCGAACTGGGTATTCTTCTTCACCTCTTCCACATCTTGATAGTTAATCACCAAGCGACTTTCGAACAGGTCATCCTCTGGGGTCAACTGTAACCCAAATTGTGGGAAACAAATCAGAAAATCCTTGTTCTTCTTCATTTTTTGCTTGGTTTCCGAATCCGCAAGGGCATACATATTGTCATACAAGACTGGCACATTACTGTACACGAATACGGTGGATTCCGATTCAAACTTGCTGTCGAAATCCCGGAATGCCGCCGAACTGGCAAGGGTCTCTTCCTCTACCACATCATCAATAATACTTTTGAGGGTATTGGGATTATCGCTGAAGATCACATATTCATCGATCTGTGTAAAATAAGGTTTATCAAACTCATTGAACCTACCGCCCAATAGCATTTTAAAAAAACCTTTTATGGAAAGAAAATTGATCTCGTAGTCCTTGTATTTTATGGCCTTGAACTTTACTGGAGTCTTCTTCCGGATCTGCTCTACCACAAAATCGAGGTTGGTTTTGGCCTTTTCGGCATCATTTGCTTTTAATACCAAGGCCATATCATTTTTTCCTTTGGAAATGTGGGACTGAATTTGCAACAAAGCGATTTCGTCCCCGATCCAACTCACAAAGTTTTCCTTAACGTCTATTTTGAGGAATTTCTCTACCTTCTCGATTCCTTCCTGATAACTTTCAAACTGTTTGGGATCGTTCTGTTGGACCATTTCAAAATTCTTATAGAACTCCGCAAAGCTGTCGAACCCATAACTGATGTACAAGGCGGTACGTTTGGGCGCTATGGCGGGAATGGTCCGTTCGGCAGTTCCCGATTTTTGAAGGGCTTCCAGATAGTACTCGTTCGTGGCACTGATGTTGGTATAGCCATTGGCCGTGAGGGTACTGTTCCGGTCGAGATTAAAGTAAAATCCAGAGAATAGAAAATTCTCGCTTACCCTACGCACCCAATCCGATGGCGTGTCGGTAAATCGTTTTACGTAGTCATCAAAATAATTGTACTGGAGGTACAATCTGAAAAGATCCTCATGCCCCACTTTTTGGTTGATCTCGATAAAATTGAGGTTTCTTCCCAGGACGGGTTCTTGGTATTGGTCTATGGAAGCCTCTACCAACGTATGGGTATACGAAGCCACCAACTGGTTTTTGATAAAGGCCAGATACATGGTCTCCTTGCTTTCCCGATCATGCACTTCCAAGATTTCGTGGTCGTGATAATTCCGTTTGCTCATTATATAATCGTCATTGAGCAAGGTGTTGAAATAGGTTTTGAGGAGCTGTAACTTGGCAATACGCTTGAGGTCCAGCACATAAAAAATGCCGTAGTCCTTGGGTGAAATCATGTGGATGGAAATGAACAGGGAACGTCCGTCAAAAAACTCGAACAGCTTATGGTTGTTATTGAAAACGGTGTCCACCCGTTGTATGTTCTCGGTAAGCTCTGCGAAGTAATCGTTCTTGGTCAGGTGTTGCCAAGCTTTGCTCTCGCTTACTTTTTGCCAACTTTCCACAGGCTGCTCCGATTCTATGATAAAAACGGCATCCTTGGGAATCAGATAAATGGATTGCAGGTTGGAGTTGGGGGAGAGTATAAAAATATAGGCCAAATAGCACAGGTAGAGTGCAAACAGGGCCAAAAAACCGTAAAGAATCCTTTTTTTGGTCATCCTTCCTAAAGTGTCTCTTTCTAAAACGAAGGAGTTCCCATTTTAGTTTAAACCAATGGTTGGGAAATACAATTTAGAGCAACTTCAGGTCCTTGATGGTCTTGAAGGCCACATCTACCTGCTCATCGTTCACCAAAATGGTAAACTCGTTGGTGGTAGAGATCACCTCATAGAGTATGATACCTTCCCAAGCCAATCTTTGAAAGATAAAGTAATAGATCCCGGGAACGGAAACGTTCTCGGCAGGCAGTTTTACGGTAATGGAGGAAAGACCTTCGGCCTTTTGGGTGCAGCGTTCGTGCTTAAAGTATTTTTCCACCACACTGTCCATAATGTTGCTGATCACAATATTGATCTCATTGACCCCCCGGGACGAAGTATAGAACACATCTTGGTTTTCATTGACCTCTTCCAATAATTTGGCCTGTTGTTGCAAAATGGAATCGGAGGCCAGAAAGGTATAGTCGGACAAATTGGAACGAACGGTAATCTCGCCGATATTCTTGAGCACTTTTACAATTTTGTGGGTGGCCCGGAACTCCAAATCGTCGGAGAGCCGTTTGAGGGCCATTACAATGGCACCGTCCTTTACGTCTTTACCCAGTTCATCCGCAATTTCAGGTTTGATCTGTCTGGAAAGTGAGGTGAGGTTGATAATGCCTTGGGCCAATGCCGTTTGCAAGAATGGTTTTTTTTTGATGTAGTGTTCAACTACTGCTGATATTGTTTTCATCGAAGGTCAGTTTTGAACAAAAATAACATATTGTTACAAAACAAACAAACGGTTAAAAATAATAGAAAGCATTTTCAAGATGTTGAATTTCAATTTTTTTATCGGTTTGTATCACGGTGATGACATCAAAACGTACCTCTAAATCCAGGTCATGTTCAACTATAAATTGATGGGCTGCAAGGGTCAATAGTTTTATTTTTTTGGGGTTGATGGTGCTCGCGATATCTTCCAAAAAGCCCGTGTTTCTTGACTTCACCTCCACTATGGCCAATATACCTTCTTTCTTTGCTATAATATCGATCTCTGCGTTCAGGTAACGGTAATTTTGGGCAAGGATTTCATAACCGCTATCCCTCAGATAATCAACGGATTTCTGCTCCCCAAATCTTCCAAATTCGTTATGCTTTGCCATACAAAATGTACAATATCAAAAAAAAATATGCATTTCGTCGAAAAATTTGGTAGTTCACGGACATTGAAACGTTAAGATTGTAATTTGTTGGCCCAATTGAACCACATCCAACATTAGCATAAACATATAGTTGCCCCAAAACTATGTACCTAATTAACGCCAGACATTGCTATGGAGTACTTTATCAATTGTAATTCCTCAACTTTGGCACCGTACAATACTCCCTTGGATGAGTTACGTGCGGCCCATTTGTACCGAAGACTCGGTTTTAGTGCCTCTGTTGATACCATTAATGCTGCTGTTGGTCAATCTGCCAGCGCCCTTGTGGACAGCTTGGTCAACCAAGCGATTTCCACACCGGTGATTCCCGCCCCTGCTTGGGCAGACTGGACAGAGGCCAACTATCCGGCCGATGATGATCTTGCCGGGCAGATGCGAAGAGCCCAAATAGAAGAATTTAAGACTGCTTATGGAAATGCGCTTTTGGACAACGGCCTACTAGATCGCTTGAGTTTCTTCTGGAGCAACCATTTTGTGACCCAGTTGGAGACCTATAACTGTCCCCAGTTTCTGTATTACTATATCAATTGTCTACAGCGGAACGCCTTGGGCAATTTTAAGACCTTTACCAGTGAAATTGGGCTTACCAGTGCCATGCTCTATTATTTGGATGGAGTAAGGAACCGCGGTAACAACCCCAATGAAAACTATGCCCGTGAACTTTACGAGCTCTTTACCTTGGGTGAAGGCAACAACTATACCGAACAAGATATCATCGAGACCGCAAAAGCACTTTCCGGATATACGGAAAGGGGTGACGAAGGTTGCACCCAAGTGACTTTCGACCTTACCGAATTCAATACGGACAATAAAACCATTTTTGGCCAGACTGGAAATTGGGGTTATGATGATGTCATCGATGTATTGTTCAACCAAAGACCAAACGAAATAGGTTGGTTCATCTGCAAGAAACTATACGAGTTTTTTGTTCATCCTGATTCTACAGGTGACGACGGCAACGGGATAGCCCCCCAGATCATTGATGGATTGGCCCAAACCTTTATTTCCAACAATTTTGATATTGCCCCGGTAATCCGTCAGCTTTTCAAAAGCCAGCATTTCTTTGATGAGACCGCCATTGGGGTCATCATCAAGAGTCCTGCGGATATATATTTTAACTTTATAAAGGAGACTAACTTCGCTTATGATGACATGGATGTCATCAATTTAGTGGATTCTTGTTCACTAATAGGTCAGACCTTTTTTCAACCTCCAGAGGTGGAAGGTTGGCAACGGGACCGAACTTGGATCAACACAAATTTTATCATTGGTCGTTGGTTGACCATGGAAGTTTACATCGATCGTTTCTTCCAAAATGATCCTGAACAGTTCAGGACATTAGCCATGGATGCTGTGGGCCCGGCCGACAGCAATACAAGTAACCCCGAAATAGTGGTAAGGGCATTGGTGGATAAGTTTACCCCAAAGGGCCTTTTGACGGATGCCGATTTTGAAAGGGCCATGGATGCCTTCAAAATCGATGATGTACCCGAGGAATATTATTCTCCGGATTATACTCCCGGCGGTACAGGGGAATGGATGCTGCAATTAAGTGCAGAGCCTCCCACACAGGTGTATATCCTGTTGCGCCATTTGTCCAGAGAACCCGAATTTCAACTTAAATAACCCATCACCATGTGCGATACCCATCACACCCACGATACATCCCCATACAAAGGCCTTGAGCATGAAGGCCATGACCAAGAACACACCAAATGGAGCCGAAGGTCCTTTTTACAGGCCCTCGGAATTGCAGGTTCAGGTTCCATGTTCTTGGGGAGCCATTTGATTTCAGCCTCTGCCCCGTCCCCTTTTACAGCAGCCGTGGCGGCAGCGGAGACCGACAACATTTTAATCTTGATCAGATTATCGGGAGGTAATGACGGTTTGAGTACCGTTATCCCGATCCAACAATATGATTCTTATGCCAATGCAAGGCCCAACATCTATATTCCTGAAAGTAAGGTCCTAAAACTTACCAACGATTTTGGGGTGCCCACTTACATGAGCGCCCTGGAATCCCTTTGGGGAGATGGACAGTTCAAGGCAGTGCATGGCGTAGGGTATGAAAACCAAAGTCTTTCCCACTTTACGGGATCGGATATTTTTGCCAATACCGATTTGACCACCACTGGTTTTTCAGGAGAAAACACCGGATGGATGGGTAGGCACTTTGAGGAACTCTATCCAGATTACCTCATTAACCCACCAGCGGCCCCTGCGGCCATCCAAATCGGGAATTTGGCCAACCTTATTTTCCAAGGTGAGGAAACCAACTATGCCTTTGTGACCAACAATGTGGACCAGTTGGAACAAATTGCCCAGACAGGTGCTTTTTATGATATTGAAAATGCACCGTTCGACGATTGTATGTATGGTGACCAACTTCGCTTTTTAAGAGGGGTTGCCAATACCACTTACGAATATGCCGGAATCATCCACGATGCCTATATGAGGGGCCAGAACCAGGTGGAATACCAAGATAATGGCTTTGCCCGTCAGTTGGCTTTATTGGCCCGATTGATCAAGGGTAATTTGGGCACTAAGGTGTACATGATTTCCATGGGAGGATTTGATACCCATGGTAACCAACCCATCGTACATGAAAGGTTGATGTCCAATCTATCTATTGCCATCAATAACTTTTATGAGGATATTGCCTTTACCCAACAAGACGACAAGGTATTGAGCATGACCTTCTCCGAGTTTGGTCGAAGGATTTTTGAAAACGGGTCCAACGGTACCGATCACGGTAAGGCCGCTCCTACCCTTTTCTTCGGATCAGGGTTGAATGGAAGTGCCTTTGTGGGTGACCATCCATCCCTTGATGAACCTAACAATAGGGGGAACTTGGAATATACCATGGATTTCAGGGACCTATACGGCACCGTTTTGGCCGAGTGGTTGTGTGTACCCAGGACATCTGTGGAACAACACTTGTTGGGATACCAATACAAGGCCATCGATTTAGGATTTAGTTGTAGTGGCGAACCCTTTGATGATATCGCCATGGACAACGATCCACCTATTTTGCCAGATACCCCACCGAGTCCAGATCCAGAAAACCCAGATCCAGATATTTTGGAAGGTATCGTCCATACGCCTTACTATCCCCAATCCCGCGCACCGTATATCCATTTGGAAATGCCGGTTGCGGCCCATGTGGATATAGAACTGTTCAACATTTTGGGACAGCGGGTAGGCACCATTTTCAATGAGATGGTTTTGGAAGGAGCCACCGACATCAACATCCGTGAACGCATGCGCGACACCCTTTCCACCGGAAAATACATTTATAGGATTTCGGTGAGTGGTAAAAAAATGAGTAAATCAGTGATGATTTCCTAAAGAAGCGGGACACTTTGTCATCTATTTTCGGATACCTTCGAGAATGCACCCCACACCCCAATACGGGTCGCATTCTCGAAGGTTTCCTTTTTTATGACCGATCCCGCTAAATTCAGTATTTTTGGGGCCTAATTTAAAGATTTCATGGCCCAGCATACCAATCCTTCAAGATATACCATTACCGCGGCACTTCCTTACACCAATGGCCCTATTCATATTGGGCATTTGGCCGGGGTTTACGTCCCTGCAGACATCTATTCTCGCTATTTAAGGCTCAAGGGTAACGATGTCGCCTTTGTGTGTGGAAGCGATGAACACGGGGTGGCCATCTCCATGAAGGCCAAAAAGGAAGGGGTCACCCCAAAGGAAATCATAGACAAGTACCACGGCATCATCAAAAAATCTTTTGCGGATTTTGGCATCTCCTTTAATAATTATTCTCGGACTTCGGCAGCAATACATCATAAAACAGCTTCCGATTTTTTTGTAAAACTGTACGAACAGGGTGATTTTATTGAAGAGGAAACCGAACAGTTGTATGATGATGAGGCCAAGCAATTTCTAGCCGATCGTTTCGTCATCGGTACTTGCCCCAAATGTGGTAATGAGGAAGCATATGGTGATCAGTGTGAACGCTGCGGGTCTTCCCTTAATGCTACCGATCTCATCAACCCAAAATCGACCATTACAGGAACAATACCCTCCCTAAAAAAGACCAAACACTGGTTTTTGCCCTTGGATCGATACGAAGGATTTTTAAAAGAGTGGATTCTGGAAGGTCATAAGTCCGATTGGAAACCCAACGTTTATGGCCAATGTAAATCGTGGATCGATGACGGATTGAAACCCCGTGCTGTGACCCGTGACCTTGATTGGGGTATACCCGTACCTGTGGAAGGTGGCGAGGGCAAAGTACTCTATGTGTGGTTCGATGCTCCCATTGGATACATTTCGTCTACCAAGGAATGGGCCGAACGCGAAGGCAAGGACTGGGAACCCTATTGGAAAAGTAAGGATACCAAGCTGGTGCATTTTATCGGCAAGGACAACATCGTGTTCCATTGTATCATTTTCCCAAGTATGCTGAAGGCTCATGGCGATTTTATATTGCCAGAAAATGTTCCGGCCAACGAATTCCTGAACCTGGAAGGCAACAAGCTGTCTACGTCTAAGAACTGGGCAGTGTGGTTGCACGAATATTTGGAAGAATTCCCCGATATGCAGGATGTACTTCGTTATGCCTTGACGGCCAACGCTCCGGAAACCAAGGACAATGACTTTACATGGAAGGATTATCAGGCACGCAACAACAACGAACTAGTGGCCATTTTCGGCAATTTCGTGAACCGTGTTGCCGTGCTTACCCATAAATATTATAACGGGGTTGTTCCAACGCCGAACGCTTTTTCTGAAGTTGATATAGAGACTTTGGAGGCCCTAAAAAGTTTTCCTGAAATCCTGTCCAACTCCTTGGAGCGTTACCGTTTCCGTGAAGGAAGTCAGGAGCTGATGAATCTCGCTCGATTGGGCAATAAATATTTGGCCGACGAAGAGCCTTGGAAACTTATCAAAACTGATGAAGAACGGGTGAAGACCATCATGTATGTGGCGCTTCAGATTGCAACGGGCCTTGCCGTGTTGAGCGAACCGTTTTTACCGTTTACCTCGGCTAAATTGAAGGGGATTTTACGTCATGCTGAACTTGATTCAGCATCTCAGTGGGATGACATCACCTCAGAAGACACTTTACTCCCTGCCGGACACGCCATCAACCCAAGCGAATTGCTCTTCCGAAAGATCGAGGATACCGAGATACAACAACAATTGGACAAACTGGAAGCCACTAAAAAATCGAACGCACAAATGGAAAAAGAAGTCGCACCACAAAAAGACACCATCACCTACGACGATTTTGCCAAGATGGATATGCGGGTAGGCACCATTGTAGAGGCGGAAAAAATGCCTAAGGCCAAAAAGCTGCTGGTATTGAAAATAGATACGGGCCTGGATACCCGAACAATCGTTTCCGGTATTGCCGAAAGTTTTACACCAGAGGAAATCATTGGTAAAAAAGTGACTGTTTTGGTGAACTTGGCCCCTCGAAAACTGCGCGGTGTGGAAAGTGAGGGCATGATCTTGATGACGGAAAACCAAGAAGGAAAACTCATTTTTATGAATCCCGATGAGGATGGGGTCGGGAATGGAGAAACCATCAATTGACATAAAAAAACAATAACGTTTTATAACCTCTTTCAAAAACCCCAAGAACAAGAAAGAGGTCTAACCTACTTTACATTTAAAAGAAAATGCAACTCGTACCTTATATCGTACAGCACACCCAATTGTCGGAAAAAAGTGTGGAGCATACCGTGGCACTTTTGAACGAGGATTGTACCATTCCCTTTATTTCTAGATACCGTAAAGAACGTACCGGGAATTTGGATGAAGTCCAGATCGGGACCATTGTACAGTACAAGACCCAATTTGAAGCTCTTGAAAAAAGAAAGGCAGTCATCATCAAGGCTGTGGAAGAACAGGAGGCCCTTACCCCGGACCTCAAGGCCAAATTTTTGAACTGCATAGACCTTACCAGCTTGGAAGACTTGTACTTGCCTTTCAAAAAAAGTAAAAAAACGAAAGCGGAAACGGCCCGTAAAAATGGTCTGGAACCCTTGGCGAAAATCATCATGGCGCAAAATGCCGATGAAATCGAATTTATCGCCTCCAGATATTTGAGCAAGGAAGTCCAAAATGAAGATGAAGCCTTGGAAGGTGCTCGACATATCATTGCCGAATGGATCAACGAACGGGGCGATATCCGCAATCAATTACGTGGCCAGTTGGAACGCTATGCCTTGATCACCACCAAGGTAATCAAGACCAAAAAAGAGGACGAGAAAGCCCAAAAATTCCAGGATTATTTTGATTGGAGCGAACCTTTGGATCGCTGCCCATCGCACCGTTTTTTGGCCATCATGAGGGCAGAAAAGGAAGGGTTCATCCGGGTTAAAATCGAAATCGATGACGAGAGGGCCTTGCAGAACATAGAACGGCGCTTAATCAAATCGAACAATGCCTGTGCGGAACAAATCGAAATGGCCATCGCCGATGCCTACAAAAGGCTCTTGTTCCCTTCCCTTTCCAATGAACTTTTAAACGTTGCCAAAGAAAAAGCGGATTTGGCCGCTATTCAGGTGTTCTCCAAAAACCTAAAGCAATTACTGTTAGGTGCCCCCTTGGGTGAAAAACGCATTTTGGCCATCGACCCTGGGTTCCGGACGGGGTGTAAAGTAGTGTGTTTAGATGAACACGGCGACTTAAAACACAACGAAACCATTTATCCCCATGCACCGCAAAATGACCGGACTGGGGCCATCAAAAAAATAAGTTCCTTGGTAGATGCCTATAAAATCGAGGCCATTGCCATAGGCAACGGGACCGCATCACGAGAAACCGAGCAATTGATCAAACGCATTCCCTTTAAAAAACCCCTTGAAGTATTCGTGGTGAGCGAGGCAGGGGCTTCCATCTATTCGGCTTCCAAGATTGCCCGGGATGAGTTTCCCAATTATGATGTTACGGTACGGGGAGCGGTTTCTATTGGTCGCAGGCTGGCCGATCCCTTGGCAGAGCTGGTTAAGATCGATGCCAAATCCATTGGGGTGGGGCAATACCAGCATGATGTGGACCAAACCCAATTGAAATCTTCTTTGGACACCGTGGTGGAAAGTTGTGTGAACGCCGTGGGGGTCAACATCAATACGGCAAGTGTTCCTTTGCTCAGTTATGTTTCTGGTATTGGTCCCAAACTCGCCGAAAATATTGTTGCCCATCGCAATGAAAATGGGGCTTTCAAAAACAGGGATGAAATCAAAAAAGTGGCCCGTTTAGGCGGTAAGGCCTTTGAACAAAGTGCAGGCTTTTTGCGTATCAAAAGTGGTGATAATCCTTTGGATGACTCCTCAGTGCACCCAGAGAGTTATAGCTTGGTGGCCAAAATGGCCAAGGATCAAAAAATTCCACTTCAGGAAATCGTTGGGAACAAAGCTGCCCTGCAGCGCATCGACCTAAAATCCTATTGTACGGAAACCATTGGCATGCCCACTTTGGAAGATATTGTAAAAGAGTTGGAAAAACCAGGTTTGGACGTAAGGGAGAAAGCCAAGGTGTTCACGTTTGACCAGAACATCAGGGAAATTACAGATCTGAGACAAGGACAATTATTACCGGGTATCGTGAACAACATCACCAACTTTGGATGCTTTGTGGATGTCGGGATCAAGGAAAGCGGCCTGATTCATATTTCCAACCTATCCGATACCTTTGTAAAGGATGTCAACGAACATGTAAGCCTTCATCAACAAGTGATCGTAAAGGTGTTGGATGTGGATGTCCCCAGAAAACGGATCCAGTTGGCGCTGCACAAATAACTTTTTACATGCTCAAGATTGCCTATCACCCCATCTACAAACATCATTTACCGGACGGGCATCGGTTTCCTATGGCCAAATACGAGCTGTTGCCCCAACAATTGCTGCATGAAGGCACTTGTGGCGAGGAAAACTTTTTTGAACCTTCAATTCCTGAAGATCATCACATTTTGGCCGTGCACGATTCAGGATATTATCACGATTTGCTGAACTTGGAGATCCCTTCCAAAGAAGCTAGAAAAATAGGTTTTCCCCTGAGTAAAGAACTGGTTCTCCGAGAACGCATCATTGCCGATGGCACCATAAAAGGATGCGAATTCGCCTTGGAACATGGCATCGCCATGAACATTGCCGGGGGAACGCACCATGCCTATTCCAATCGCGGGGAAGCTTTTTGTATGCTGAACGACCAAGCCATCGGGGCCCGATACTTGCAGCGTAACAAGCAGATCAACAACATATTGATGGTAGACTTGGATGTACACCAAGGGAACGGGACCGCCGAAATTTTTCAGACCGACCGTTCTGTTTTTACTTTTTCCATGCACGGAAAGGGCAATTATCCCTTCAAAAAGGAAGTTTCAAATCTGGACATTGCTTTGGAGAAGGGCACTACAGATGAGGAGTACCTTTCCGTCCTAAAAAATACCCTCCCTTCGTTATTGGAAAAGGTACGCCCCGAATTCATCTTTTACCTTTGTGGTGTAGATGTTTTGGAAACAGATAAACTAGGCACCCTTTCTCTTTCTTTAGATGGGTGTAAGGAACGGGACCGCTTTGTGCTGCAAACCTGCCGAGATGCCAATATTCCAGTACAGTGTAGTATGGGTGGCGGATATTCCCCTGAAATCAAGATTATTGTAGAGGCCCATGCGAACACCTTTCGATTGGCACAGGATATTTATGCGTAATTTTGCAGATTATCCAAATTTTCAACCTTCATGAAAATATTGAAATATTTGTTTGTCTTGATGATGGCCTATCCCATGTTTGGCCAAGAAAAGGAATCCAACCTGTGGAACGATTTCACGTATGACATCGGGAATGTTTTTGGTGGTGTGGGGTATGCTTATTCCAGACCCTTTCATTGGCAAGGAAATGATTGGGCCAACTTGGGATATTTGACGGGAGGCACCCTTTTGTTGGCAACCGTGGATGATGAGGTGAACCATTGGAAAAATGGGTTTAGGGAAGATATCCCCGATTTGGTCATCGATTATGGAAACGAATACGGAAGCCCAGAGAACAATTACATGCTGACTGGCGGGGTGTATCTGGCAGGATTGTTCACCAAAAACGAGAAATTGAGGAGAACCGGGGTCTTGTTGATTTCCTCTGCAACCGCTGGCGGATTTTTGCAGCAAGTGAGCAAACGTATCATTGGGCGGGCCAGACCTAAAAGTGGAGAAAGCTCGGATACGTTTGATCCCTTCCACCTGAACCGCGTCTACAATTATGATTCGTTTCCTTCGGGTCATGCCATGTTGGCCTTCAGTAATGCCTATGCCATTGCAAAACAATTCCACAATCCATGGGTAAAGGCAGGGATCTATACCGTTGGATTGATTCCGGGCTTTGTTCGAGTCATGGATGATTTCCATTGGTTCTCCGATGTTGCCTTCAGTACAGTACTCAGTATTTTCATTGTGGAATCCATTGACCGGTATCTGGATTCGAAATACGATGAAAAGTATAACAACAATACCAAACAGGTCAGTTGGAACCTTTCCTTCGGCCCCAATACCATGGGGGTATCGCTTCGGTTTTAAATCATTCTGAACTTCATTGTGTTAATTATTTATTTAGATTGAATTAAAATAATTAGTTTTGCCTTCTCTGTTCCAAGTGATGGGTAAAAAGAAGAAGGAAAAAAAGAAACTCAAAAAAGCATTGTTGAAGAATTTGTCCACCCAAGGCAAATTGAAATCCAAATGCTGTGAAAAATTCAAAAAAGGGGAAAACAAACGTTGTTCCAAATGTCCTTGTTTTGACCTTTTGAAGAAAGTGGCCTAGACCCTTCCCCACCTCCACTACTCCTATTCCATCCCTTTTCCTGGTTGTCCCATTTCCCAAGCTCCCGATTATGTTCTATTTTAGGGACAAATTAAAACCATCATGTTACGAAAAACCTCTCTACTCATCGCACTGCTGCTGGCCAACAGCGTATTTCTTCTGGCCCAGGAACAAGACCCTGTCATTCAAGCTATCTTAAAGGAAGCCAATGAAAACTCCCAACTCGAAACCCTAGGTCACGAGTTGATGGACGGTATCGGACCCCGATTGGTCGGAACCCCACAAATGAAAAAGGCCCATGATTGGGCCGTTGCCAAATATGCTGGCTGGGGTATTTCCGCCAAAAACGAACAATGGGGCGAATGGAAAGGCTGGGAACGCGGCATTTCGCATATCGATATGGTATACCCAAGGGTACAAAGCCTGCAAGGAACCCAATTGGCATGGAGCCCCGCCACACCCAAAAAAGGGACCACTGCCGAATTGGTAGTTTTACCTATGGTAAAGGATTCCATGGAATTTGTAAAATGGTTGTCCACGGTTAAGGGCAAGATGGTCATGGTCTCCAAATTGGAACCTACGGGAAGGCCAGACTACAACTGGGAAGAATTCGCCACCGAAAAGTCGTTCGAAAAAATGAAAAAAGAGCGCGACGAAATGGACAAGGCATGGAACGCCAATATGAAGAACATGGGGTATAACTCCAGAACCTTGCCCGAAGCGTTGGAAGCTGCCGGAGCTGTTGGCATCGTTGCATCCTATTGGTCCAAAGGTTTTGGAGTAAACAAGATTTTCAGTGCCCGCACCAAAAAAATCCCGACCGTGGATTTGGAATTGGAGGATTATGGGATGCTATACCGTTTGGTGGAATCCGGACAAAAACCACAGATCCATGTGGTAGCCGAATCCAAGGATTTAGGGGTATCGCCAACCTTTAATACCATTGCAGAAATCAAAGGTTCTGAAAAACCAGATGAATACGTGATCCTGTCCGCCCATTTCGACTCTTGGGACGGAGGCACCGGAGCCACCGATAACGGTACCGGTACTTTGGTGATGATGGAAGCCATGCGTATTTTGAAAAAAGCCTATCCCAACCCAAAACGAACCATTATGGTGGGACATTGGGGCAGTGAGGAACAGGGACTCAACGGTTCTAGGGCCTTTGTGGAGGACCATCCTGATATTGTTGCAGGCGTACAGGCCGTTTTCAATCAGGATAATGGCACTGGAAGGGTTGTTCGCATTTCCGGTGGTGGATTCCTAAATTCCTATGACTATTTGGGCAAATGGCTGCATGCCGTTCCGAAGGAAATCACGGATGAAATCGAAACTACCTTCCCTGGGACCCCGGCGAGGGGAGGCTCGGATTACGCCTCATTCCAAGCAGCAGGTGCCCCTGCATTCAGCTTGAGTTCCTTGAATTGGTCGTATTGGAACTATACCTGGCACACCAACAGGGATACGTATGACAAGATCATTTTTGATGATGTGCGTAACAATGCCATCCTTACGGCAATCTTGGCTTACATGGCCAGCGAATACCCAGAAAAAACAGATCGTGAAAAAGCTGTTCTGCCCATTAGCGACAGAACAGGTGAACAACTGGAATGGCCCACCCCACGTTCACCCGAACGTAAGGGAGGTTTGGAGGAAAACTAAACGGTATAAAATAAAAACGCCCCGAAAAATTCGGGGCGTTTTTGTATTGACTAACTAAATCTAAAAAATGCTAATTCCAACACGTGGTGAGGATACCCGAACACCGGTACCCACATACGTTCTTCTGGGGTACTGATAATCGTAATAGGTATAGTAGAAATGCGCATGACCGTAATATTCCCTGCTATGATGGCAATGATCATCACAATGTTGGGCATGTTCGGCATAGGCATCCTGTTTTCCTTTCATATAGGCTCTATAGGCTTCCTTGTCCCGCTTTCTTAAATCCTTTTCATATCGTTTTTGGTCTTTCCAGAAATCCTTTTCATCCTCTTCATTCTTGGTGGCCAACGACTGTTCGTAAACAGCATCTTCTTTGGCGCGTTGTTCGTAATAGGAAAGTTTGTCCTGTTCCTTTTCTTGACTTTCCTGGGCCGAGACCGATGCCGAGATGAACAAGGCCAACATCGCAGTAATCGTTCCTATATATTTCATAGCTTCAAATTTTTGGGTTCTTAGAATAATTACGAAAGAACCGTTCATTTGGTTTTATAACAACTTAAAATGGATTTACCCTAATTGCATAAAAAAAGGGGCGCAATGGCCCCCTCTGTATCGAAAATGCAATACTACTTTCCTAGCATCAATAGTTCATTGCACTTGATCTCTGTGATATAGCGCTTTTCGCCCTCCTTGGTCTCATAGGCACGGGACATCAATTTGCCCTCGATCATGACCTCTTTTCCCTTGGCCAGATAATTTTCTGCGATTTCCGCAATCTTGCCCCAGGCCACAATGTTGTGCCATTGGGTATCCGTTACCTTTTCGCCTTCGGCGTTTTTATAGGTTTCATTGGTGGCCAAAGAGAATTTGGCCAGTTTGCTGCCATTGTCAAGCGTTACCATTTCAGGGTCATTGCCCAAGTTTCCAATCAACTGTACTTTGTTTTTAAGTGAATTCATGATGTAAGATTTTAGCGTTAAACAATTCATGCCATCAAATTGTCATCATTCGACAGGGCAAACATAGAAACGGTCCAAAACCTCATTCGGTTTGAAATTGTTTGCTTTCGTTTGTAAACGGATGGAAATGTTTAAAAAAGGGAACTATATATTTAAAAAAATATCGTGTGGACAAACCATTGATTTAGTTGCCAGTATTGGTGGGTTTTTGGCTGTCTTTGTAGAATGATTTCCCTATTCTAAAAATCATGTAAGTTATAAACCAACCAATGTATTGCCAAAACCAATCTATGCCTAACTTATTTCTGACACGAATTTCAGGATCTAGCAATTGATAAGGCGTCCTTTTTATTAGAGGTATGAGGTCCGGGATAAGATAAATACCAATTGCAGCACCCAAAAGAATGAACAATGCAGCAATTATTCTATATAAAATTTTGCGGTTTCTGGACACTCATTAAAAATATCAAAATCCAACATATCAAAAAAACTTAATTGGAGTGTGTCCCATTGTATATAGGTGCCCAACATGTGACCTCCCCTCCCTTTCCTGTGTCTAAACAGAAATACCAAACCCCCAACGCTATGCCCATTCGCTGTATCAACAAATACTCCGTAATCAAAAGGTTCAGTCTTGGCAAAAGAATGTACGACCAATTGGAGATCATTTATATCCAGGAACACGATGCCTTGCACGAGGAGCCGCAAAAAGTCTTCGACAGCCAAAAGGAATATGTAACGGACATCTCCGCAGATATTTATAAGTGCCTGAGAAAAGGGTTTATCGTTCCCTCTGGAGATAATCAGTAAATTTCTCATCCATGGTGCACCACATTATGTTAAATCATGTTAAATACTTGATTTTCCGATATATAAGTGTATATTAATAGTATGGATGTAGCACTAAAACAGAGTACAGTCTTCTAGGTCGATACCCCGACCGACATCCTCGTCATGGGAACATCTTTTCCCATTATTTAAACAAAAACTAGCGCATCGCAACATTTTAGGTCGGATACCTTCCACCCTATTGTTTGCGTGCCAGTATCAACTGAAGTCAAATCAAAAATTCAAAAAACATGGAAACCGTAAAAGCAAAAAACAAGACATTCAAAAAATTGGGATTCACCTATTTGGAAACCGCCGAGATCGTGGTCACCCTGAACACATTGCTGGCCAATTACCAGGTATTCTACAACAAGTTGCGAAACTTTCACTGGAACGTAGAGGGTCCCGAGTTCTTTGAACTTCACGAAGAGTTCGAGAACGAATACAATACCACCAAAAAGAACATAGACGTGGTAGCGGAACGTATCAGGGCATTTGGTGTGAAACCCAACTTCACCCTACAAAAAACCATGGAGATGGCCCAGATCAAGGAACCATCCAAGGAACTGACCGCCATTGAAATGGTGCGCGAAGTGCTTCGGGATTTTGAAACCCTACACAACAACATGCTGGATGGCATTAACGCTTCCTTGGATACCGGGGATGTGGTCACAGAAAACATGTTGACCGAGTTCATGACCCACTTGGAGAAAAGGAACTGGATGTTCACTTCCTACCTCAAATAATCCAACAGAGACCCTTAAAACGATTCATTAACTATAAAAAAAATAAAACCATGAAAACATTTACAACACTAGCAACACTATTATTACTGACCGGATTTGTCGGATTTGGACAAACCAAAACGTCCGGCACCATGAACGCCACTACGTTTAAAACCTTTGCCATAGACCACAACGGTACCGAAATGCCCTACCATGTAAAAGTGGTGGAACAACGCAAGTACCCAAGGGATATGGAGAACAAAGACCTAAAAACGGAAGCCGCCAAAGTGACCAAACTTATTGCGGTAGACTCCGATAACGACAATGTTTACGAGCATTATCTGGTATTGAAGTACAACAAATCCGTTACGGACAGCTTTGAGGTGGTCCCCACCGAAAAAGGCTTTGCCGTGAAGGTAAATGACAAGTCCATGGAGTACTTTGTGGGCAAAGGCATCTATTTTATCAACGAAAAAGACCAGGATTTCTTCACTGTGGAGGAATTTAAGGAAATAGGATAATTTTCAGGTTTTATTTTTTGATTGACAAAGGGCCGGGAGTTTTTCCCGGCTTTTTTGTTTGCCATTATCGAAGGATTTCCCCCTATCTTTGGGGCAAAACACTAGCTATGCAACCTTGGTTGAAACCCGTTACCCTTGAAGGAAATTTGGTAAAACTTGTGCCCATGAAAAAGGAACACAAGGTGGATCTGGCCTTTGCCGCATCTGATGGCAACCTTTGGGAACTTTGGTACACCTCCGTCCCCACTCCTGCTACCACGGATGCCTACATCAACACTGCCTTGTTGGAACTAGAGTCAGGCAAATCGCTCCCCTTTACCATTGTGGACAAAAAGACCAATGCCGTGGTGGGCACCACCCGCTACATGAATGTGGACGCCGCACATAAACGGCTGGAAATCGGCTCTACCTGGTATGCCAAAAAAGTACAGCGCACCGGGGTGAACACGGAGTGCAAATACCTGTTGCTGAAATACGCCTTTGAGAATTTGGGCTGCGTTGCCGTAGAATTCCGTACGCATTTTCACAACCACCCGTCCCGAAACGCCATTCAGCGCTTGGGCGCCAAACAAGATGGTATTTTAAGGAACCACCGCATTGACGCACTAGGAAATTTAAGGGACACGGTTGTATTTTCCATCTTGGAGAACGAATGGAAAACGGTGAAAACATCCTTGGAATTCAAGATGCAACGAGGGCCGTTGCACTAGCCAAAAATGCCTAAGCTTTGCTTGTTTTGAGCAGATGGGCAAAATTATAGCTGGTCAGTTCCAAGTTTTGAAAGCTCTTGGCCTTGGCCTCATCCAAATTGCCGATCTGGTTTAAAATGGAAACGGCATAATCCAATCCCATGTGTTGCATTTCCGCAATCGTCACATCTACCGAACCGCAAAAGGCGGCCACGGGTACCTGATATTTTTGCGCGGCCTTGATCACCCCATTGATGGTTTTGCCCGAAAAGGTTTGTCCATCCAACTGGCCTTCCCCGGTAATGACCCAATCGGCGCCTTGTACCACTTCCTCAAAATTGGCCAACTGCATCACCAAATCCACCCCAGAGGTCAGGCTGGCGTTCAGGAACACCACGGCCCCTCCCCCAACACCCCCAGCGGCACCTGCTCCAGGAATTTGCTGTACATCCATATCAAAAGTGGTGTGAAGGACTTTGGCGAACTGTTCCAATCCTTGATCTAAAAAGGCCACCTCATCGGGTGAGGCCCCTTTTTGCGGACCGTAAATTTTAGCAGCACCCTGTTCCCCATAAAACGGATTGTTCACATCGCAGGCCACTTGAATTTTAGCTTTGGACAACTGCGGATGCACCTTTTCCGTATCGATTTGAGCCACCAGTCCCAAGTTTTTGCCCACTGGTTCCAACGCGTTGCCTTCGGCATCTAAAAACCGATACCCCAACGCTTGGGCCATGCCCATACCGCCATCGTTGGTGGCACTCCCACCGATACCCAAAACGATGGTTGTTGCCCCTTTTTCCAAGGCGTCCAAAATGAAATCGCCAGTGCCCAACGTGGTGGTGTGCATACAGTTCATTTCCGACTTTTGGAGCAATTTGTAACCCGAGGCTTCGGACATTTCAATAAAAGCGGTGTGTTTGTCTTGGGAAAGCAAATAATGGGCTTCTTTTTCTCGGAACAAGGGATCATGCACCCGCACGGGAACGGAGGAAGCATTCAGGTAATGGCTCACCACCTCAATGGTGCCATCCCCACCATCCGCCAAGGGTCTTTTTACGATCTCCGCCTGGGGAAAGACTTTTAGGATCCCACTGGCCACCGCTTCGCAGAATTCCTGCCCGGTTAAGGAGCCTTTGTATTTATCGGGTGCGAGGAGGAATTTCATGGGTCTTGGGAGTTGGTTAAACCTAACTATTACATATAGCCATTTTTCTACGCAGTTTTATTATTCCTTTATTGCTCTGAATTTTGGAATAATCAAAAAGATACTACCTATTATAAAAAGAAGTGACTTTAAATAGAAAGTCCATTTTAGTTGTCCAACTAAACTCTCCTTTTCCCTTTTTAACCCCTTCCAATATTTCCAATTTCTATTAATTGTTTCAAAGTCAACAGAACTTCTTACTTGACTATTATTGAATTCACTATTAGAATATGCATCAGCGATAATCATATATAAATCGTCAACTTTTTCGTGAAGCTGATATTTATCCACTTCATTAGATAAATCAGTCAAGTTTACTTCAAGGAATTGCCAACCAAAGGAAACAAGAATTAAAATTAATCCCCAACCCTCAAGTTTTTTGTCGGTCATATCTACATAAATTTGTTAAGCAAAATTGCAATAATTGTTGTTAGAATAATACCGGAAACAAAAATCACGTAATCTCTAGTAGCACTTCTTTTATTTCCTTTATTTAAAATTTCTTCGAAGTGCTTTAAAGATTCAACTGGAATTTTTTCCATTGTCGATATTTTTTCTTTTAAATCATTTTCTCTAGTTTCTAACTCTGTCAAAGTAGTTTCTAACTTTTCAATGGTTTGCTGTTTTTCTTTGCTGATTTTTGAAATTTCTTCTATTACCCCATCGATTTCTTCCGTTGCATTTTTCAGAGTACTTAATGAATGAGATAATCTTTCTTTGAAAGGTTTGTTTTTGTCTTTATTAAAAATGAAAATTTGCTGAAGAAATTTTGACCAGTTACTTTCTGGATTTTCTAAATAATATTTTTCAGCTTTTGGATAAATTATTTTATTCAATAAAGGTTGAAAAACCCCGAAGAGTAATCCGAAAATTGCAGAAACTAAAGCTCCTATTATTTCAACTCCCATATTTTTTCAAATTATGCCCAACGGTTTGGCTATGAGCAGAAGCGTCCCTAAGGGCTCTATTGCTTATAGGTATTATTGTGTACAGTTTTTATTTAAAATTTTGACATAAGGTCACCAAGTTTTTCAAGAACGATAGGAGTGTATGCATTAGCTGCAATACCAGTCAGTATTCCTTTAATAGTTGATAAAGCACCATTTATAATATTCGTTTTCGGACTTTCTCTAGCAATCTGGGTTTCAACTCTAGCGACTTCATTTATAATATCTTCTTTTTCTTCAATGTCCAATCCTAAATTGGCCATCTGCTTTTTTAACAAATCTATGAACTCTTGAATTTCTGCATTCATTTCTGCGTTAATGGATTGAGTCACGTTATCTCCAGCCCCGACGTTTACTTGTGATTTATCTCCATAGTTTACCGCTTGAGCAGTTTTATTTCCAATTGAGATATTGACATTGTCACTCTTTATAGTTCCAATCGTTTTGTTGAAGATACTTTCAACTTCATCTTTCTTTTTCATTATCGATAAATTGTCATTATCGCCAAATTCTTTATTTAATTCTAAAAGGAAATTTAAAAGAGTTGATTTGATTGTAGATAATATTCCTTCAATCGAATTATTGCTAATCTTTTGCCAAGCTGAGTCCACATGCCATGGATTCATGATTTTAGAAAACTCTTGTGCTATTGCGTGTGGTAGATTCACTTGGTAACTTCCCTTGTCTGCCACCATTTTCTCAAGTTCAGAAACACTTGAGTCCATCTTTATTGACATTAAAACGTCCCAATATTTTTGATCCAAATATTCAACTGGTAAGCTAACACTTTTCTTTGTCCAAATTCCTTGAAAGCCTGCATCTTGAATAAGATTTCCCTTAACAACAGTAGGAATCTTTCTGTAGTCTGGTCTTTCTTTTCCAACATAGCCGTTTATTTCAAGATTCACCCATTCTTTGAGCTGTGTATTTTCAATTTTAAAGGCTAAGACTTGCACCTTTAGTAAAGTGTCGCTGAGTTTCGTAGAAGGCTCTACCAAATCTTCGATTATCTTATCAATCCAATCAGGAATATTTTTCATTGGTTTTATTTATTGTACACAACTTGTTTATATAAATATAAAATACTTTTCTATCACTAAATATGGACTACCATCCACGCATCCAATCACGCTCTTTCGCATCCCCTATTCTGTATTCAAGATAGTCAAACAATTCCAACCCTTTTACGGAATAGCATATTCGCGTTTGTAAAGTGGTACAGGTTTTGTATCTCACAGGGAAGTATTTACCTTTAAACAAAAATGAAACTATGAAAAAGTTTTTCTTACCTATTGCAGCATTGCTATGCACCACCGCCTTTTTTGCCCAAACCAAGAGCTTTTTAGATGTGCCCTATCTGGAAACTTCCGCCCAAGTGGACACCTTGGTAACGCCGGACAAAATCTACCTCAGCATCACCATTCAGGAAAAGGACACCAAAGGCCGTGTATCCGTAGAGGAGCAGGAGAACAAAATGGCGCAACGCTTTAAGGCCATGGGCATTGATATAGACAAACAATTGGTGATCAAGGATTTTAGCAGCGATTTTAAAAAATATTTCTTGCGCGACAAGGAAGTGCTGAAAAGCAAACAATACGCGTTGGAAGTCTATTCTGGCAAGCAGGCCGGGGAAGTCATGGTGGCCTTGGAGCAATTGGAGATCGCCAACGCCTATGTAGAAAAAACCGAATATTCCAAAATGGACGAGCTGGAACTGGAACTGAAATCCAAGGCCGTGAAAAAAGCCCAGCAAAAAGCCGTGGCCCTATCCAAGCCATTGGGCCAAAAAGTGGGCATGGCCATCCATATTGTGGACAACTCACAACCTTATTACCCCAGATATTACCAAGCTGCTCGCATGGAAATGGATTATTCCGTTGCTAAGCAGGGTATGGAGCAACCCTTGGACATCGATTTTGAAAAAATAAAAGTGGAATCCATGGTGAACGTCAAGTTTGCCCTTTCCAACTAACCACAAAAACCACCACCCATGAGACGCTTATTGTTCCTTTTATTGATGGGCACCGGAATCGTTTCCGCCCAAAAGACCATGCAACTGTCCGAAGGACAGGAATCGCCCAGTGCTTCCTTAAAAGAGGTGGCCTGGATCGAGGGATCTTGGAGCGGGGAAGCCTTTGGCGGAACGGCTGAAGAAATCTGGAGCGCGCCTTTGGGCGACTCCATGATGTTCGTGTTCCGTTTGGTGAACGACAATAAGGTCTCTTTTTATGAAGTGGGACACATTCAACAGCTGGAGAATTCCCTTATTCTCCAGCTGAAACATTTTGATGGCAACCTGAAGGGATGGGAGGATAAAATCGAGACCATCGACTTCAAATTGGTGAAACTGGAAAAGAACAAGGTCTATTTTGAAGGCCTTACCATGGAGTTGGTGGATAAAAACCACATGAACGTCTACGTGCTCATCGAAGAAAATGGCGAAGCCGAGGAAATCCTTTTTGCCTATTCCAAAAAACCGTGATGTTTCCCTAGGGTTTACAGGCAGTTTTACGCTGCTCATTGTACCTCCAATGGCTTTGAATTAGTATCTTTAACAGGATAACTAATTCCAACACTCGTGAAACCAAGACTATTACTCCTATGTGCCCTGTTGCTGGCCATTTACCCTTCGCATGCCCAAAAACGAAACAAAAAATCCGACACTCCCGCGGTTGTCGTCAACGATTCCCTTTTCCCGGGACTCAAATGGCGTAATATTGGGCCGTACCGTGGAGGTCGAAGTGTCACCTCTACCGGGGTGGTGGGCCAACCCCACACCTATTACATGGGTTCTACCGGGGGTGGCATCTATAAAACTACGGATGACGGCATCACTTGGGAGAACATTTCCGATGGATTCTTAAAAACAGGCACCGTAGGTGATATTGCCGTTTCCGAAACCAATCCCAACTTGGTCTTGGTAGGCATGGGAGAACACCCTGCCCGTGGGGTGATGACTTCCATGGGAGATGGTGTCTATAAATCCACCGATGCAGGCAAAACCTGGAAACATATCGGTTTGGACAAGACCCGCCATATTGGCGATGTGATCATCGACCCGACCAATCCCGATATCCTTTTTGTGGCGGCCCAAGGTGCACAATATGGCCCATCCGAAGATCGGGGGGTGTATCGTTCCCTGAATGGGGGCGAAACTTGGGAAAAAGTCCTTTATGTGGATGAAAACACGGGGGCTTCCTCCCTTTCCATGGATATGAACAACCCCATGATCCTGTACGCGGCCATGTGGCAACACCGCAGGTATCCTTGGACTATGGAATCCGGCGGGGCATCTTCCGGATTGTACAAATCCACCGACGGCGGTACCACTTGGACCAAGATGGACAAGGGTATTCCAAAGGAATTTGGTAAATCGGGCATCTCGGTTTCCAGGGCCAATTCCGACATTGTTTATGTGGTTTTGGAGGCCGAAGGCGAAAAAGGTGGGGTCTACAAAAGCGTGGATGCCGGTAAGACCTGGCAGCAGACCAGCAAGGACCGCATCAATATTGCCCGTTCTTGGTACTACATGGAAATCTTTGCCGATACCCAAGATGAAAACGTGGTGTATGTGTTGAACGCTCCCGTGACCAAATCCATTGACGGTGGAAAAACCTTTGCGCCTTTATCCACTCCACATGGGGACAACCATGACCTCTGGATACATCCGCACAACAACAAAATCATGATCAACTCCAATGACGGAGGTGCCAACATCAGCAACAATGGAGGTAAAAGCTGGAGCTCCCAGGAGAATCAGGCCACTTCCCAATTCTATCGCGTGATCACGGATAATTTGGTGCCTTACCACGTGTATGGTGGCCAGCAGGACAATACTTCGGTGGCCATTGCCAGTAGAACCCATGATGATGGCATTGATTGGAAGGATTGGTATGCCGTGTCAGGTTGCGAAAGCGCCTATTTGGCTTTTGACCCCAACAATCCCGATTTTATTTATGGTGGCTGTTACCAAGGTATCATCGAGAAATGGGTACGGGCTTCACAGGAAGCAAAACCCATCAAGGAATATCCTGAGTTGGGACTCAGCAAAGTTCCAAAAGATTTTAAGTTCCGTTACAATTGGAACGCACCCATCATCAGTTCGCCACACGACCCGAACACGATTTACCATGCCGGGAATGTGGTCTTTAAAACACAGGATGGCGGGAACACCTGGGAAGTGGTGAGTCCCGATCTTACCCGAAACGACCCAGAAAAACAAGGTCCAGGAGGTGGGCCGTACACCAACGAAGCCGCAGGGGGCGAAAACTATAACACCCTTATGTACTTGGTGGAATCCCCACACGAAAAAGGGGTTCTTTATGCCGGTTCGGATGATGGTTTGGTACACATCACCAAAAACGGTGGCCAAAGTTGGGAAAACATTACTCCTCCCAATTTAAAGGAAAGCATCATCAACAGCATTGAAGTGTCTCCCCATGACCCTGCAACGGCCTATATGGTGGCCATGCGATACAAGTTCATGGATTTGGACACCTATATTTTCAAAACCTCGGATTACGGTAAAACCTGGGCCAAAATCACACAAGGGATTGATGGCGAGCATAACTTTGCCCGCGTGGTCCGGGAAGACCCAAAACAAAAAGGATTGTTGTATGCCGGTACCGAAACAGGCTTGTTTGTCTCCTTGGATGATGGACAACACTGGCAGCCCCTGCAACTCAACCTACCCCTAGTTCCAATCAACGACTTGGCCATTCATGACAACGATTTGATCGCTGCCACGGCGGGACGTTCCTTTTGGATCTTGGACGACCTTGGGGCCATTCAAACCAGTGTGAATCCAGCCACAAAGTTGAGCATTGTGACTCCAAAACCGTCCTACCGCATTTTTAACGGCAGTACCGACAAACCGGTTCAAGGGTTGGGGCAAAACCCAAAATCGGGGGTAACCTTTGATTATTATCTGCCCAAAAAATTGGATTCCACAGAGCTGAAACTAGAAGTGCTTTCCGGAGGAAAAGTGATCCGGACCATCACCAATCAAGCTCCAAAAGATTTCAAAAGTTGGCCCGGCGGACCGTCAAAACCAGCGGTTCTGCCTTCTTTGAAAGGTTACAATCGATTCACTTGGGATTTTAGCCGTGAGTCCGTGATTCCCGTAGATCAAGTTTTTGCCTATGGAGGGTATCAAGGGGCCCGTGTGGCACCCGGCACCTACACGTTACGACTTTCAATGGGTGATGCATCCATGGAGACCAATGCCGTGGTTTTGGCCGACCCCAATGTGGAAGGCACCCCAGCGGATTACGCGGAACAACAATCGGTCCTTGTTAAAATTGATGAGACCATCAACAGTATGCACAAGGGGGTTAACCAGATTCGAAAGGCCAAAAATCAGCTCAAAACTTACAAAGACTTGTTGAAGGATAATGAGAAAGCCAAAGGCTTGTTAGAAAATGGGGATAAGCTTTTGGAGCGCATTACCACTTGGGAAGAAAAGTTGATTCAGCCCAACCAAAAGACGTTCCAGGATGTGATCAACTTCCGGAACCAGTTGAATGCCGAGTTCATGCATTTAAAAGGGTTTGTGGACGTGGCCGAACCGAAGGTGACCAACGGCGCCAAGGAACGGTTACGAGATCTTTTGGCCCAGTGGAAAACGTATGAGGATGAAAAAAACGCCATTGTAAACGATGGCATGAAAGCCTACAACGACATGTTCAAATCGCTGGAAATTCCGGCTATCATATTATCCGAAGAATAATGGCACAACCCTTTTGGTTCGATCAGGAGTTCACAAAGCAGGATTATACCCAAAACAAATTGCCCAAGGGTGATTATGAGAATTGCCGCTTTGTGGACTGCCTGTTCTCCAAGGGATTTTTGGACAATCAAAATTTTGTGGAATGCACTTTTGAAGGTTGCGACTTTACCAACACCAACATTGCCCATACCATTTTTAACGAGGTCACATTTGTGGATTGCAAAATGGTGGGAGTGCAGTTCGAGACCTGTAATCCGATGGTTTTGGCCTTTCAATTTACGGGATGTAATCTTTCGGTGGCTTCCTTTTACGGCATGGAAATTCCAAAAACCACCTTTTTTAACTGCAAGCTGCACCAAGTGGATTTTTCCGAAGCCAATCTCAAAATGTCACAATTCCCCAATTCAGACCTGGAAAACGCCATTTTCAACCACACCCAATTAGAGCAGGTGGATTTTACCTCAGCATTAAATTTTTCCATTGATCCATCCATCAACACCTTGAAAAAAAGCAAGTTCAGTAAGGAAGGATTGATCGGTTTGTTGAAAAAGTATGATATTGTGGTCACCTAATCTTATGCCATGTCTGAAAGAAAATGTTTGGAGTGCGGTGCAAAGCTGGTTGGTCGGGTGGACCAAAAATTCTGCTCGGACCACTGCCGCAACTCCTACAACAACAAACTGAACCGCGATAGTAAAAACCTACTGCGGAACATCAACAACAAGCTTAGAAAAAATTACCGCATCCTCGATAGCTTTCCTTTAAAGGAAGGAAAGACCAAGACCACCAAAATGCGTTTGCTGGATAAAGGTTTTGATTTTGAATACATCACCAACCTGTACACCACAAAAAAAGGGAGCACCTATTATTTTGTGTATGACCTGGGTTATCTGCCGCTTGACAATGATTTTTATATGATCGTAAAAAGGGAATAGCCTATTTCCAACTATGGGCCGTCAGTTTTAAGGCCGCTACCACGATATCCTTCCGGCTGATCTGACCCACCAAAATGTCGTTTTTCATGACGGGCAACCTACGCCTGTTATGACGATCGAACACTCCTGCAGCATCAAAAATGGACATATCATGGGGAATGGTCTCCACATTCTTGGTCATAAAACGCTCCACGCTCTTGTCCAATATGGGCTGGTTGAAATATCTACTCTCCGAAATTTGCTTCATACAGTCCGCTTCGGAAACGATTCCCACCAAAAAACCATTATTGTCCACAACCGGCCCTCCGGAAATATGGTGCTTTGCAAAAGTCTCCATCACTTCCAAAATGGATTGGTCGGGGGAAAAAGTGATCAATTTTTTGGTCATATAGTCTTCCACCAAGATAGGGGCATTGTATTTCTTCTTGTTCTCCTCTTTGGATCGCACGCCTTGAAAACTTTTGATTGCCATATGGTTAGAATTTAAAGTTGAATATTAAATATAGCTTTTTTTAGCGAATAACCTAATTTTTCACATCAAAATATGAGAACCTTTCATAAATTCATACATTTATATACCAACATGACCAAACCATGAAATTCTCCCGGACGCTTGCCCTTTTGCTCCTCTGTATTGCCGTGTATTGGAGCTTTACATCTTTGATGCCCACTTACAGACCAGATTCGGATATTTCCGATACATCCTTTTCTACCGACAGGGCCCTGGTACATGTGAAAAACATATCCATGGAACCCCACGCGGTGGGTTTTCCGGGACATGACCGTGTCAAAAGCTATATCATTGCTGAATTGAAAAAAATGGGGTTGGAGACCACCACCCAGGAAGGTTACACTGCCGGGGATTGGGCCAATCTAAGCAAGGCTACCAACATTTTGGCCCGCATTAAAGGTTCCGGTCAGGGCAAGGCACTTCTTTTATTGTCCCATTACGACAGTGGTCCCCATTCATCCTACGGCGCGAGTGATGCAGGAAGTGGGGTGGCTACTATCTTGGAAGGGGTACGGGCCTTATTGGCGAGTAACGAAACCCCGAAGAACGACATCATCATCCTCATTTCGGATGCGGAGGAATTGGGCCTGAACGGGGCCGACCTTTTTGTGAACCACCATCCTTGGGCCAAAGATGTAGGTCTTGCGCTCAATTTTGAGGCACGGGGCAGCGGCGGCCCAAGTTACATGCTCATTGAAACGAACAGAGGCAATGGCACCCTGATCAAGGAGTTCACCAAGGCAAATCCCAAATATCCTGTGGCCAATTCACTGGCCTATAGTATTTATAAGATGTTGCCCAACGATACGGACCTGACTGTTTTTCGCGAAGATGGTGACATTGATGGCTTTAATTTTGCCTTTATCGATGACCATTTTGATTACCATACGGCTTTGGATACTTATGATCGGTTGGACAAAAAAACGCTGGCCCATCAAGGTAGCTACCTGATGCCCTTGTTGCATTATTTCGGCAATGCCGACCTCAACAACCTGAAAAGCCTTAATGATGATATCTACTTCAACCTTCCCCTCTTTAGGTTGGTTTCCTATCCTTTTGAGTGGATTTGGCCTATGTTCGGTATGGCCTTGGTGGCTTTTGTAATCCTATTGGTGATTGGGTTTAAAAAACAGAGACTGAACACAAAAGAAATCCTGAAGGGATTTTTACCACTTTTGATCACTTTGTTGGTCAATGGAGTGGTGGGTTATTTCTGTTGGACTATCATTACGTGGTGGTACCCTGGTTTTAAGGACATGCTGCACGGCTTCACCTACAACGGCTATACCTATATTGCCGTTTTTGTGACCTTTTCCCTGTTCATCTGTTTTTATACCTATCACAAGTTCAAAAAAATATGCACCCCCAATCTTTTGGTGGCCCCCATTATTATTTGGCTTATCCTCTGTGGATTGGTTGCCGCGTATTTAAAAGGGGCCAGCTTTTTCATCATTCCTTTGTTTGGATTATTGGCTGCTTTTATGGTGACCATCAACCAAGAGGAACCGAGTCCATACCTTTTGGTGTTTTTGGCCTTGCCAGCCGTGTTGATATATTCCCCTTTCATCAAAATGTTTCCCGTAGGGTTGGGCCTAAAAATGATGGTGGCCGCTACCCTCTTTACCACCTTGCTGTTCGTTCTGGTCCTTCCCTTTTTTAGTCAATTGAAAAGTAAAGGTCGATTGGCCTATCTGTTCCTGTTCCTCTTTTTTGTTTTTGGCATTTCGAGCCATCTCCAATCGAATTTCAACGAAAAAAGGCCAAAACCCAGCAGTTTGGTATACATCTACAATGCAGATAACGACTCCTCGGTCTGGGGCACCTATGACCAAAAACTGATTTCCTGGAACGCCCAGTTTTTAGGGGATAACAAAAGAAAACCAGAAGCGGAGACCCTTTTTAGCAAGTACCGGACCAAGTTGAGCTACATTGCGGATGCCCCTAAAAAGGATCTTGCCCTCCCACTAATCGATAAGGTTAAGGACACCATCATTGGCGAGAATCGCATCATTGAGCTCTGTGTTACCCCAAAACGGAATGTAAACCGGTTGGATGTATATACCAATTCCGTGCCTATCCATGCCGCCACGGTGAACCGCATCCCCTTGTCCCCTTATTTTCTGGAAAACCGGAGCAGTAGGTTGATCACCCATTACATCACCAACAACGATTTTACGGAACTGGAGCTGAGCTTTCCGAAAGATTCGGTTCTGGAACTCAGTTTTTACGAAGCTTCCAACGACCTACTTACCAACAAGGAGTTCAGTGTTCCCAAAAGACCCGAAACCAGTATCCCCATGCCTTTTGTCCTGAACGATGCCATTTTGACGATAAAAACCTTAAAATTTGAGTAACAGGATAGGGGTTTTAGGCTGTGGTTGGCTTGGTCTGCCCTTGGCCCAAAGATTAGTTGAAAAGGGGTTGGAGGTGCACGGGACCACCACCTCTTCCGATAAATTGGAAGCGCTTCAAAATTTGGGCATTGTTCCCTATCATATTTCCTTATCGGAAAATGGCATTGACGGGGACATCGAAACCTTTTTGTCCCATATCGATATTTTGGTCATCAATGTACCGCCCAAACTTAGACAGGGCAATGCGGAAAGCTTTATAGAAAAAATGAAGCAGCTTCAAGCCCAAATAAAGAAAAGCCCAGTCTCCAAAATCCTTTTTGTAAGCAGTACGGCCGTTTATGGTGATGAAGATGGCGATGTTACGGAAGCCTCTCCTCCCAATCCTGTAACGGAATCGGGCAAACAACTTTTGGCCAGCGAACAACTTTTCCAGAACGATTCCAGCAGATTGACGACTATTTTAAGGTTCGGGGGGCTTATTGGTCCAAACCGTCATCCCATCAAGCAACTATCAGGGAAAAAAGATTTGAAGAACGGACATCATCCCATCAACCTGATCCATCTGGAAGATTGCATCCATATGATAAGCTCCATCATCAATGAAGGGTATTGGGGCGAAATCTTCAACGGGGTATATCCCCTTCATCCCAGCAAAAAAGACTATTATTCCGCCGAAGCAGTTAAGCGTGGTGTTGCACCCCCTGAATACCTAGACCTGCCCGTACATGACACGGGCAAACGCGTAAAAAGTGAAAACTTCCTACAAAAAGGCCATCAATTCACTACTTCAATCATTTCTTCATCCACATAACCTTTACTTATGTGATTCTTAACAGAGTGGTACCGATTATTTTTTTAGTTTTGGCGCACTAATTTGAAGTTCAATGAAAAAGATTGTTTTTGCGCTGTTGCTGTTCATGGGAATCAATGGGTTTTCTCAAACCAAGAGCGAACTATTGAAGCATTATGAAGCCTTTTACAACGAAATGCGCATGCAGGGCGATGTGAACGGGATCATTGGGGCCTTGACCCATTTGAATGTACTTTCCCCATCCAATGAAAGAAAGGATACCCTTGCATTTGTGTACATGAACAACGGACAGCACATTCAGGCCTTGAACACCATAGGAATCGAGAAAAACACTGACGATTCCGATTTGGCCGTACAGATCAAAGCGGTTTCATTGAAGGCCCTGAACCAACCCAAAAGGGCATTGGAACAATTTGAGGAACTCTTCAAAAGAGAACCTTCTCCTTACGTGGCCTACGAAATGGCCGACCTAAAAATACAGACGGGGGACGTTGCTGGGGCATCCACCAATATCGAATATGGCATTGCCAATGCAAAGGATGATATGCAATATGCCTTTTACGAAAGACAACAACCTTACGAAGTGCCTTTAAAGGCGGCTTTCTACCATCTTAAGGGCCTAGTGGACTTTAACCAGGACAAAGAAAACATTGATGCGGCCATTGCTTCCATTGATGAAGCCCTTAAAATTGCCCCGAATTTCAATTTGGCCAGTTTGAGCAAACAGGCTTTGGAAGCCAGAAAGAAAGAGGGCACTACCGAAGGAAACTAGTTTTGCTGCTTGCTCCTTAGTTCCAGAAGCAACTCGTCATCTTTTTTCTCCTTGATCTGGACCAATTCGTCCACATTTTCATTGGGAACGGCAATCGACAATACATAATGGGCAATCTTCCATTGCCCATTTATTTTTTTGAGTACTCCCGAACCTCTACAAATTTTCATTTGCGTGTCCAACAACTCATCGAACCAAGCAAAGGTTTTGGCTTCGTTTAGGTAGATATTGCGTTGTACGGAAGTGAAATTCCACGCCTTGCCCCTATCAAAATAAGGTTTTGAAAAGTTTTTGAATGCTTCGTTCTGCCAATTTTCCATGGCATCGGTGCCTATGAACACAGCGTCCTTGGTCATCAACCCGAAGTAGGCATCAAAATCGGCATTGGCTGCGGCCAGGTGCCAATGGTCCAATACTTCATTGATTTTCTGCTTCTCGGCCCCCTGTGCACTGACCAATAGGGTAGCCATCAAAGACCACAATAAAAAAACAGTTTTAGTTTTCATCCAAAATCAATTTTTTGTCCAACTGACTATTCACGATCACATTGAACTGTTTACGCATGGCATTGTAGGCCTGCAACATATCTATGGTGGGCTCTGTAGTGGGCTGGTTCTCCAGAATACTTGCCTTTACCTTGTACAGATAGGTTCGGACCACTTGTTGCCTGCTCTTGATCTGAAAGGTATCGAACAATTCAGGATAATGGCCCTTGTTCAGTTCCTTTTCCTTTTCGATGAGGTCGTCGATGGCCAAGGCCAAATCTTCATTATTGGTTGCCTTGTACAGCACATCGATACTGGCATTGAACGCCTTGAACTCTTCCCAACCTTCCACAATTTTAGTGGCTTCGGGATTGATGGTGGCCCGTTCGGGCATTTTTTGGTAGTCGAAAGCAAGTTCCTCCCCACCGGAGTTTTCCGTGGTACCTTCATCGGTTTTCCTACACCCGCCCAAAACCGAAAAAACAATCAGTACAGCTAACAATTTTCGCATAGGCGAATGTACAAATTTTAATAAAGGGTATCTTTGCCCCCAAACCGAATTAACTTCAATTTTAATGCACAAACCTATTCTCATTATTGGCGCTTGTGGCCAAATAGGAACTGAACTTACCATTGAACTCAGAAACAAATATGGTGCGGACAACGTAATTGCCAGTGATATCCGCGAAGGCAACGATTCCCTCATGCAATCGGGTCCCTTTGAGCTATTGGACGCCACTAATTACGCCGCCATTGAGGATGTGGTGATGCATTATGATATTGATGAAATCTATTTAATGGCCGCCATGCTCAGTGCCACGGCCGAAAAATTCCCGATGAGGGCCTGGAACCTGAACATGAACTCTCTGTTCAACGTACTTAATTTGGCCAAGGACAGTAAAATCAACAAGGTTTTTTGGCCATCGAGCATTGCTGTATTCGGCCCCAATACCCCAAAAGAGGGAACCCCCCAAAGCACCATCATGGAACCAAGTACGGTATATGGTATCAGCAAGCAATCGGGAGAACGTTGGTGCGAATATTATTTTAAAAAATATGGGGTGGATGTACGAAGCGTACGTTACCCTGGGCTTATCAGTTGGAAGACCATGCCCGGTGGGGGCACCACCGATTATGCTGTGGAGATTTACCATGAAGCACTTAAAAACGGACATTATGAGAGCTTTTTGAGCAAGGGCACCAAATTACCTATGATGTATATGGACGATGCCATCAGGGCCACCATCAATTTAATGGACAGTCCTGCAGAACAAATAAAGGTGAGGTCCTCCTACAACTTGGGAAGTATGAGTTTTGCGCCCGAAGATATGGCCGCCAGTATCCAAAAACACATCCCTGATTTTAAAATAAGCTATGCCCCCGATTTCAGACAACAGATCGCTGATTCCTGGCCAAGTAGTATCGATGACTCCCAGGCAAGGGAACAATGGGGTTGGGAGCCTAGGTTCGATTTGGACCAGACCACCGAGGAAATGCTAAAAAACTTAGGGAATTAGGGGCTGATCAATAGTCGTCTTCGTCGTCATCCTCATCGCTGTCGTCGGCGACATCATCAAGGTCATCATCGACATCATCACGATCGTCATCGTCGTTATCTTCATCATCCGCATCTGAATCGGAAAAATCGTCGTCGTTACCAGGGATTTTACCCAAATCCCCTGTGTCCAAATCGTCGTCTTCATCATCTTCGTCATAATTGGCCATACTATGTTCCAATTTCAAACTGATCTTTACCAAATATTTGGTGTCGTCCGTGGACACTTCAACGGCTTCTATCAATTCTCCCTTTAAATTTCTGAAAGTGATCACATCATTGTCCCCATAGCCATCGGGGTACTTTTCCACCAATAGTTTAAGTACCTCTGGGGTCAACTTCTTGTAATCCACTATCACACGTCTGAGGTTATTGTTCATGGTGCTTTTTTTATCTTAATGATCGAGCTAAAATTAGAATAAAACTGATTCCTTGGAAAAAAATTATGAAAAAAATCGTTCGATACCAATTTTTAGCAATTCTGCAATTCACAAACCAGCAGAAACAGAGGGCAATACCCTATTTACATCGGTAAGATTTTTTATCCATTTTCATGGTGGACAAACCTCCACAAAATTCAAAAACCTATCTCCTGTTGGTTTTACGTTTTGTAATTTCCCTGCTGAAACAAACCAACCTTCTAAATTCAACCTTATGACCAAATTTTTATCCGCCCTATTTTTCTTGGCCGCGTTGTTTACGATACAAGCCCAGACCACCATCAAGGGCACGGTCTCCAATAACGAAACCGACCAGCCTTTGGAAGGAGCCTCGGTATATGTGAGTGCCATAAATAAGGCGACCGCTACGGATGCTTCAGGAAATTTTCAACTATCCGGCTTCGGAAAAGGCGTTTACGCTATACAAGTGAGCTTTGTGGGATTTGAAACGGAAGTAGAAACCTTTGAAGTTGACGATGAAAAGGAATTGATCCTGAACATTGCCCTTGAACCACAGCCTTTTGCCATCAACGAAGTGGTGGTCGCGGCGGCATACGAAAAACCCCAACAGGAGGAAACCTTTAAAATTGACGTGATTCCCAAGCAACAAATGGCCAAAACGGGAGGCATGAGTGTTATGGACATCATCCCCAAAACACCTGGGGTAAGTGCCGTTTCCACAGGGCCATTGGTCAGCAGACCGGTAATCAGGGGACTTTCCAGCAACCGCGTGCTGACCGTGGTGGATGGTATCCGCTTCGAAACACAACAATGGGACGACGAACATGGTATCGGCATTAACGAATTGGGACTGGATCACATTGAAATCATCAAAGGTCCGTCCTCGTTGCTTTATGGTCCCGAAGCCATGGGAGGCATTGTCCGTTTTGTGGAGGAAAAACCGGCAGAAGTGGGCACAACACAGGCCGATATGGAAGCTATGGCTTACTCCAACAACCGCGGCGGAAGAGCCGAGGCCGGGGTGAAAAGTTCTTCGGAAAAATTCAATTGGGGTGTCAGCGCCCTGGGCAAACTGCTCTCAGACTACTTTTATGACGGATTCGATTTTAGGGTTCCCAATACCCGCCTGTTGGAGTACGGTGCCAAAGGCTTTGCCGGCATCAACAGGTCTTGGGGGAATTCCAAACTTTCCTACACCTTCAACCAGGCCTTTTACGGTATTTTGGATGGTAAGGATATTGTAAAGGACGAGGATGGCCGTATCATCAACATTGATAGTTTGGAAAAGGAAAAATTCCCTTTTGAGACGGAAGCGCCCTACCATGGGGTCATCGACCACAGGATCATATCCAAAACTACTATTTTGGCCGGGGCCTCCACCATAAAGGCCACTTTGGGCTACCAGAACAACCACCGCACCGAAAACGAGGAACTCGCAGGCAATAAAAAAGGATACACCTATCTGGACATGATTCTCAAATCTTACACCTATGATGTAAAATGGTTACTTCCGGAAATGGGTCATTTCCATACCATCGTGGGCTCACAGGGCATGCACAAGAACAACGCGAACGGCAATAAGGGCACTACGCAATTGATCCCTGATGCCGACATTAACGATATTGGCTTTTTTGGGGTGAGCCGATGGGAAGAGGATTATTTCAACTTAAGCATTGGAGCCCGTTATGATCACCGAAACCTAGATACGGAGGAAAGCACCAATACAACCGTGACCCAACCCGCTATTTCCAGAACCTATGACAACCTTAGTTATTCCTTGGGAGCGGCCTACGAACCCATGGAACATTTGGTATTCAGGACAAGCGTGGCCACCGGTTATCGGTCTCCCAACCTCAACGAACTGATGTCCAACGGCGTAAAACTGGAAAGCCAACGGTATGAAGTAGGAAATGTGGACTTCGTAAAGGAAACCAATACCGAATGGGATGGAAGCATTGCTTATGAAGGAAAACAAATATCCTTTGAGGGCAGTGCCTTTTATAATGCCATCAACGATTATATCTACATTACCCCAACAGGAGAGGAAACCAATAGCAATCTGGACCCGGAAGTATTGGTTCCCTTGTATGAATTTCAGCAACACGATGCGGCCATTTATGGGGGTGAAATTATGTTGAACCTTCACCCAAACATCATTTCTTGGGGACATTTGGAAACATCCCTTTCTACCCTAAAAGGCAAACTTGCCGATGAGGACGAGTACCTGTACCAAATGCCTCCCACCAAATGGAACAACGATCTCTTCATCACTTGGGACCATTGGGGCAAATTGACCGAATGGACATTCAATATTGGCACCAATACCAGTTTTGAGCAGCACCAAGTGGCATCCAATGAAATGGAAACCCCTGGCTATACCTTGGTTCACTTAGGACTGGATACCCACTACCGCAAAATGGAATTTTTCTTGAACGCCAACAACCTGTTAGACAACAAATATTTAGATCACATGAGCCGATTCCGGTCGTATGAGATCTACAGTCCAGGACGGAATATTTCCTTGGGAATAAAAATGCCCCTACTATAGCCTAATTGAAAAATAAAAGTATCAGGGACAGCGTTTTTCTAGAAGAACTTTGTGTTGGATACGTTTAGTTTTTTAACAAATGGCGCGATAATCTAGCAACAAAACCTGTATCATTGGCCGTGTTTACATTTTTTCTAAAAATGAATTTTTAACACATTGTGCATCTTAGGATTATATAATTTTGGTTAGTTTTTTATACCTTACTTATTGATGAGGACTTTTTTTGTTGTTTTATTTTTTTCCGCCCTAATCCCATCCGTTTCAGGACAGCAAGCGTTGCCCTTAAAAATGGGCAGCGAAAATATGAAGCCGCTTACCAACCTAGTGGACACTTCCCTTCAAAACAATTTGGAAGAGGAAATTATGAGCAATGAAACCTGGTCCCATTTGATCTCTCAAAAAAAGATGGCCGTTGGCATTGTGGATCTCAGTAATCCAGAAAAGGTTCGGTTTGCCAGGATCAATGGCAATTATATGATGTATGCCGCAAGCTTGCCCAAAATAGCCATTCTCCTTTCAGCCATGGATGCCATTGAAAAGGGAGAGCTGGTGGAGACTCAAGAAGTGAAAAAGGATATGAGGTTGATGATCAGCAAATCGGACAATGCAGCCTCCACCCGAATGATCGACCGTGTGGGGTATGCCAAAATAGAATCGGTGATGACAGACCCCAAGTATGCCTTTTATGATGAGGAAAATGGCGGTGGACTTTGGGTAGGAAAACGGTACGGTGGGGGCGGTGACACCAATAGGGAGCCCTTGAAACATTTAAGCCACGCAGCTTCGGTGACCCAGGTTTGCAGATTCTATTATCTCTTGGCCAATGGCCAGTTGGTGAACGAAAAAAGGTCCAAACAGATGTTGAACATCATGGAAAACCCAGAGTTGCATCATAAATTCGTGAACACCTTGGACATCATTGCCCCTACGGCGCGCTTGTTCCGTAAGTCTGGGTCTTGGAAAACATTCCACTCCGATTCCATCCTCGTATGGGGAAAAGAATCCAATCGCAGATACATATTGGTGGCCCTTGTTGATGATCCGGATGGCGAGCAAATCATCCGGAATTTGGTAAAACCAGTGGAAAAAGTATTGAAAAAACCCGAAATTTAGACATTGGATAGCACGTTGACCAATGATCTATAGACTGGCAAATCAATTTTTTGATATACGAAAGGGAGAATACAAAATCTCCCTTTTTATGTTCTGCTATATTTTTCTGATCATTTCGGTATTGTTGATCATTAAACCGACCATCAATGCCTTGTTTCTTTCCGAGCTTGGTGCCGAAAAATTGTCCTTGGCCTATATTTTAGTGGCCCTTACCGCGATGACAAGTTCTATGTTCTACACCAAGATACTAACCAAGTTTGAACTGAACCGCATCATAAAAACAACGCTTTCAACCTCGATCATCATTTTGATCGCCTTAGGCTTTCTGTTGATTTTTGGGTTGATGAACACCTACCTTTTGTTTTTCTTTTACATATGGGTATCGATCTATGCGGTATTGTCCGCTTCCCAGTTTTGGGTTTTGGCCAACTTAGTGTACAACGTTAGGGACGCCAAACGGCTATTCGGATTTATTGGTTCCGGAGCCATATTGGGAGGTATTTTCGGTGGATATTTAACTTCCATATTTGCCCCTGTGTTCGGTAACGATGCCATGATCTTTATTGCCGCTGTTTTGTTGATGGGATGTTTTCCCTTACTGCGATATATATGGAGATTGCGCGTGAACAAACTGGATGAGTTCAAGCAGAAAAAAAGAATCTCGCTCACCGATGGACACCCTTACAAACTCATCAAAAAGTCCAGACACCTGACTTATATGGCGTTAACGGTGGCCGTTGGGGTTTTGGTGGCCAAATTGGTAGATTACCTTTTTAGTGATTTTGCGGCCAAATCCATTGAAGACCCTGAGGAGCTCACTTCTTTTTTTGCATTTTGGTTCTCCACCTTCAACCTGCTTTCCTTAGCGGTGCAATTGTTTTTAACGCATCGGATCGTGGGCATTTGGGGTGTTGGGTTTTCACTATTGTTATTACCATTAGGCATTCTATTTGGAGCTGTTTTTTTCCTCTTTCTTCCCGAGCTTTCTGCCATTGTGGCCATAAAGGCCATGGATGGGATCATGAAGCAGTCCATCAACAAAAGTGCCTCCGAACTACTGGCCTTGCCGCTTCCGTTTGATCTGAAGAACCGGACCAAATCCTTCATCGATGTGGTGGTAGACAGTATTGCCACAGGATTTGCTGGGCTTTTGCTGGTTTTTTTCGTAAACGGACTGGAATTGGGAACCTTGAGCGTTACCCTCTTGATCATCGGTTTGGTGTTGGTATGGATTTTTTTCATCGGGGTACTGAGGAAGGAATATTACGCCACCTTCAAGAATAATTTAGAAACCTCCACTGCCAAGGAAAAGAACACCTTTGTTTCAAAAGCCAAAAAGGTGTCCGTGGTCGAGGGTATGAAAAATATCTTCTTATCCGGTAACGAAGAACAGGTTTTGTTTATGCTCAACAAGCTGATGGAAATCAACGACAGGCGGTTTACCAGCGATGTGTTGCGATTGTTGGACCATCCATCCCTAAAAGTGAAGGCGGCAGCCATGCGCAATCTGTATTTTTTGAATACCTCTTCCATGGTGGTACAGATCAACGAATTGCTTGGGTACGGGGATGAAGACCTTACTTTGGCCACTTTTGAATACCTCTTGTTGCATTCCGATCAGAAAGAAGAATATGTCTTTGATCAATTTCTGGATTCCGAAAATGCATTGGTCCGGGACACGGCCCTGTTCTGTTTGGCAAGGGAAAGTGCGGGCAATATGACCTTAAGGACGAACCATAACCTGGAAGGAAGGCTGGAAAAACGTTTGTCCGACAACAACAACCCGATCAATCCACTTGTTTTAAAAGCTGTTGGCGCCTCAGGCTACCCGCAGTTGTATCCCGTGATCCTGGATGGCTTGGACAACCAGGACGAAGTTTTGAAAAAAGCGGCCATCACTGCTGCAGGTATCAGCATGCACGCCATGTTCATCGACAAATTGCTGCATTTGTTGCCTAACAAGTCCTATCGTCCTACGGTAATAGAAGCAATGAACAATTATGGTCCTGGAATATTACCTGTTTTGGTTTCACAGGTAAGCAAAAGGACCATAGATCTGGAAACATGCCGCTTTGTGCCCTTGGTCATCAAATCCTTTAAATCGAAGGAAGCCGTGCACGGTCTGTTCCAGCTTTTTGATGATGTGGATCTCAGCATCCGGTTGGAAGTGGTCCGTGCCCTCAGCGATATCAGAAGGGAACGACCAACCCTACGTTTTAACAGATTCAAGGTGGCCTCCAAGATTTTTGAAGAATGTAGGTTATATCATCAGACCTTATCCGCCATGCATACGCAGATCATCATCTCGTACCGTAACAGGAAAAAGTCGGGGGCAAGCATTGATGTTGAGGAAAGGGATGCCAGGGCTTCGCTTTTGGAACTTTTGGAACGACGATTGGATGCAGGTCTTGAACGTATTTTTAAGCTTTTGGGGTTAAAGTATGTACAGGAGGATGTTCAGAATGCCTATTTGGGACTTTTGAGTCCCAAGCAAGAGGCTAGGAACAAATCCATCGAGTTTTTGGACAACTTGTTGACCGGAAACCTAAAGCAAAAATTACTGCCCATCATTGAGGAAGCTACCATGGATTTTTCATCGGAGGAAGCGATTCTGAAAATCAAACACAACATTCCATCCGAAATGGAATGCTTTGAGCAATTGCTCAAAGTGCCGGACGTGAACTTAAAACTGGCAGTGCTTTATCTCATCGGAAAACAAAAGGAAAGCAAATACGAACCTTTATTGAAAAGATTCACCTCGGACGAAAACCAGAAAATAAGGGATTTTGCCCAAAACGCCTTGACGGAAATCAACCCTTCCTAACAATCTTATCTATGGCCGAGGCCAAATACATGTGGTCCGAAGCAGAATTTTTTCGCAGTACGTTGGTCATCAACACCACCATATACCTACAATTGTCCGGATGCTCCACAATGATGACAGAGTTCATGAAATTTTGCACGTTGCCCATGTACTTTCCGCATTCCTCGCCTTTGGATCTATCGCATTTGTACAAACTTCCCGATTTAAAATAAACGGCTGCATCCTTTAATGCAGGGGATTGTGCATAACGGATTCTTCTATCCGTCATATACATCAACCGTTTCATTTCCAGACTACTGGCTTCATCAATGACGTTACCTTGTTCCAATTGGACCAAAAATTTCATCAATCCATAAGGCGTACCTATGCTTCCTCCCTTATCGCCCACATAGGTATTGGCCCCACCGGTAAAGAAACTACCCAACCGCCATTCATCCGAAGTAATGCCCAAACTGCGAAGCGGAAGATTGACCACATCATTGGCCAGATCGGTGAGATCCTTTTTCGGGGTTTGCTTAAAATAGGCCATGGCCTCTTCCTCGGTAAGATCAGGGTATTTTTCACCAAAAGCGGCCATTAAAAGGGCTTCGCGCCACACAATACTAGCTGCACCATTGTTGCTCACAGAAAGCATATGATCGGCCCACTCGTACAAACTGAACACATCACTGGCGATGACCTGGCGTTTTACCAAGGTGTTCTTCTCTACATTAAAAATGGGAATGGTATGCTCATCTGTTAGTCCCCATACCCCAGCTTTTACCACTTTATTTTTCAGCAATTGGGTTCGCAGCTCAAAGGAATCGGGGTAAATTTTGGCCAATTGTTCAAAAAGGGCTGTCAAAACCGCCAATTTGCCCACACTCCCAGGTTGATAGCCCAAGGTTTTATTGCGTTCCGCGTACCGAATGCTATCGGGCTCGGAAATATCAAGAATCGTCAGGGAATAACTTTTATCCAATCCTCGGAAAAGCCCATTGATTTCCTTTTGGAAGGTTTCATCCACCACAAAAAAACTACCTACACTGTCCATCTTTCTGGAAAGGAGGTTCAATTGAATATCTTCCCATGATTTTTTGGCACCTTCCGGCAAAGGTGAAGTATCTTTCAACTCCCCATTTTTGACCATTTCCAGCCTTTTGAGCCTTTTGATCCCCGTTCGCTCATAACCATCGATGGGATATTCCACAAACTCGGTGAAACTCAATCCTATGATCCCCAATATGCCGAGTGCAACAATCTTTTTCATCTAGATTTTTTTGGAAAGTGAAATTTGTTTGGTCAGGTCGATTTTTGGTGTGATGGATTCCAGATAAGTGGACCCCAACGCCTTCTTATTTTCTACAAAAGGCCTGATCTGGAACAGCCAAAGCTTGTTGTCCTTAAAGCCCAGTTCAACATCATAGGCCCCTTGATAGTCCGAATGCGTTTCTTTTGGAACACGCTCCCGAATCTGATGGGCCAATTCTCTTATCTCATCGATATTGCGTTCATTCAACACACGGTCTTGAAAAGTGGCCTTTTTCTTTTCGGTGCCCCCCGTTTTGGGCAACCCGTTATAAAAACGTTCCCGAGCCGGGGCCAATAAAACATAGCCGCCTTCATCTTTGATGAGATATTGTTCCGCTGCCTGTCCATCAACGGCTCCGCCAGCTCCTCTGCTAAAGGCAACGGTCAGGTCCTTATCGGTTCCCATGCTGATGCCCTTGGTGATCAATACGCCCGAATAATCGACATCCACACTAGGGATGACCAAAATGGATGGAAACACGTTTTCGGGGTTCAACAGATATTTTTGACGCCATTTGAAGCTCCGTTCGGTGTAAGGTGAAGCCCAAACATCTTTAATGCCCTCTAAAATCTTTTCCCTTTCCACCGAATTGAAAATGGTAAGGTTGAGTCCGGCTCCGGTAAAATCCTTTAAATCCTCCATGTTGGTATCGCTGCGTAGAAACACGGGAACGGAACCCAATTCGGAGCCCAAAACGTTTTTGAATCCAGTTTCCAATTGATCGATAAAGTCGTCCCGCAACGGCATTTTTTTAATGGCATCCCTTAAAATTTCCAATTGACGCAATTGGTAATTCTCAACCTCTTTTTCGGAAATACCGGATGCCAACATGCGATTGGCCTCTTCGAACATTTTGGTCAGGAAATTCCAATAGGATCCCTCTTGATCGGGCATTTTTTGGTCCATGTGTGTTCTGAAAATCCCGAAGGGGATCACCAAACCTTCCACTACTTTTTCGGGGAACATCTTTTTAAGCTGGCCTAAATTAGCAGCTTTGGGTCCGCACAATTTTCCGGAATCGTCGGCATCCACGTCTTGCATGTTTAGCACCTTGTTTTCATCCAACCGTATTTGTGCAATGGGGACTTCGATGCGCTCCTCTTTGCGTTCCTTTTTTTCGAAAAGAGCCAATTCCTCCTTGGACATTTGGTTTTCGGGTTTCAGGATAACGTTCCCTTTATTGGAAACCGCGTAAAACACTTTTGAACCATCATACTTTTTAAGATCTTGAAGGTTTTGGTCCGATAATGCCGCATTGGGAATTCCGAGGTTACGGGCCAACAATTGCACGTGGGAAACCATATTGCCTTCGGCTACCGTGGCAATTCCTGCAACAGGCTTTAAATCAGACGGGGGACGTTGGAAGACATAGATCTTGTCCGACGACACCTCAATATCATCCGAACTGCCTCCCACAACGACCAATTCCCCAAAAGCATACCCGGGATTCAGACCACGAATGGTACTCTGGTTCTGGATATCCATCACTTTATTGGCCAATTGGGATTCTGCTGAAATGAGGTTGCCCAATTCCCCAACACTTTGGCCTAAATGCAGGGCCACTGACCCTCGTATCTTATCATCAACAAAACCGGCGGTAAGGGGTTCAAAAGCAACATATTCCTTTACTATTGCATCATAATTGGCCTTTACCATGGCCGCACTCCATTCCACAGCGGAACGGGCCCGGTTCAATACTTCGGTCAATTCGCCTAAAGTACGTTCATCTGCTTCATAGTTGGTGAGGTTGCTTGCCAATTGCCCCCACTCCCATTGCTCCAAATAGCCAGAACCTGTAACGGCCATCCCCAAATAGCAGATTTTGTGCAGCAGTTCCTTTAAGTTTTCAGGTTGGTAATCGGGTGAACTTTTAAAAACGATTTCTTCCAATTTTAAGGATACATCCAGCAATTGCAGCCTGGCCATGGGTCTCTTTTCCTCTAATAATCCGTTTCGAATATCAAACAATAGCTGTGAAGCCTGTTCCATCAACTGTTTTGGATTTCCCTCCAATTCCTTGTCGGAAGCAAAGCTTTCGATAGCCTTTCCCAGAGGAGTGCCCTTTGTAAGGGAGGCTCTTTTGGGAAGTGCCGAGATATCTACAGGCTTATGGAATTCCCTCATGGTGACCACCAATTCGTTCAATTTATTGGACAGATCCGTTGTTAACTTGGCGCTATGCTTTTGCTTGAACTGCAGCACTTTTTGGATATCGTCATCTTCGGGTTGGCTGTGGATTTTCGTTCTAAGATCCATGAAGGGTTCATACAGGTCGGAAATGACCTTGGACTCACTCCTCATTTTCTGGGCCACGTTATCGTCCCCATTATGCGGGATATCCTTCAAAGACTGGCGCACCAGGAAAAATTCATTCTTTAAGACTTCATCATCTGACAAAAGCCATTTGTAGAATTCGATGCCCCATGCTTCCTCGTCTTCGGATTGGATGGCGCCACGATAAAACTGTCCCCTTTGGTTGATCCAACCATTGTCAACACTTCTTAAATACTTATCAAGTTGATATTGTTTCAACCGTGAATGGTCATTGGTCACATCCCAAAAAGGTTCTTGATCGGTATAGGCCAAAATCTGACCTAGATAAACATGGTTGGATTTGCCTAACGCCACCACTTCATCCTTGTACCGGGCGTGCTGCACCCCTGGCCCTATTTCATCTGGACAAGGATCTTTTGGAGCTCGGATACTTCCATCGGTACAGAACCAACGAATGTCCTTATACGGGCCACGAATGTCCTTTTTAAAATTTTGTATTAAAGATGATATCTGTGCTGATTCCTTTTTCTGTGCTGAGGCCTGAGACAGGAACAACAAAAAGAGAACAAGTGATATATGAAAAGTAAACTTCAATTTCATCTTAAAAGATTCTTTATACAATGGGATTGGATTTTTAACCTATATAAAGGTATTTATAAACCGACAATTTTGGTGATGTTGCGAAATATTTAAGATGAATTACCTTACATCTAATAGGATAGCCCATAACCATCCTTTGAATTAGCCCTTTATTCCTTAAAATGAATGGTGAAAGTAGTTCCCTCATTGACCTTGCTGTCCACTTCTATCGAACCGCCAAGACTAGTGATGTAATTATATATCAAATAAAGGCCAACTCCTTTGCTGTCCTCATTGTCATGGAATTTTTGGTTCAGGTTGAAAATGCGGTGCCCCACTTTTTCCAAGTCAAAGCCAAGGCCATTATCGGTATAGGCCAATGTCTTTACTCCATTCTTTTGGCTCGTAATGATTGAAATGATGGGGGCAATATTAGGTTGCCGATATTTGATGGAATTGGTAATGAAATTCAGAAAAATGCTTTCCAAATAGGCCGTGTTGAACCTAACGCTTTCGAGATCCGAAAAATCCAAATGAAATTCCACACTGGCATTTTGTACCAATGTGTTTATGGAATTCCTGACCTTATGGAACGATTCCAGAAAATTGACTTCCTCCAAGTTTTTATTTGAAATATCATTTTCCTTGAAGGTGTCCACCAACGAATTCAAGGATGTTTTTAACCCTTCCGCAGAAAGTCTTATATAACGTATTATTCCCAATGTTTCTTCATCATCAATTTTTGTCAAATTGATTAAATCGACAAGGGACAACAAATTATTCAAGGGTGACCTTAGATCATGTGAAGTGGTATAATTGAGTTGCTTAAGCTTGTCATTCGCCTCGGAAAGCTTTCCAAGATGGGATATGCGTTCGGCCTCAAGCTTTTTTTTATGGGTGATATCTTTAGCGATGGCATATATCAACCGTTCATTCTCCATTGGGGTAGATGTCCAATGCAACCAGACAAGATCTCCAGATTTGCATACATATCTGTTTTCAAAATTGACCAATGGGAAATTATCTTTGAGCCTTTTTCTATATGCTGCCGTAAGCTCCCTGTCTTCCGGATAAATAAATTCAGAAATTAATTTTGCTTTCAATTCCTCTTCTGAATATCCCAATAATGCCATGAAAGCTGGATTTATTTTCACAAAATAGCCTTCATAATTCGCTATACAAAGGCAATCTTTGGATAGTTCAAAAAATGGGTCCAATCGGTGGTTCATTGGGTCTGGCCGGTTCACTTCCATATAGTGGGTCAATGCTACTTTTTTGCATATACAACGAATCAAACATTTGTAATACAATGGAATTACATCCAATAAAAGTATGAAGTTCTTGTTTGGCCATCAACAAACTCCAAATAATTTAACAAGAGAATATATTATAGTTGAGAAAGCAGCATCGGGTTGATGCATATCGAAGGTAAAAGAAAAAAGTAGCCTCGGCAAGAATCGAACTTGCATCTAAAGTTTAGGAAACTTCTATTCTATCCATTGAACTACGAGGCCGTTCCAAAATTGGACTGCAAAAATATGCTTTTTTGAAAAACTTTACATAAACCTTGGATCCTAATTGATGATATTTTCCTTAAAGGCTTTCAAGTAACCTTTAACTCACCGTTCTCTTCTTCTCCTCTTCTTTGAGGATCTTCTGCAAGTAAGATCGGGATAGGGGCTTATCTACATAGCCAGCAATCAATTGATGGTCTTTAGCTATTGCACGGTCCCTGGAATTTGTAAAAGCCGAAAGTACATAAACACTGGGCAGGGAATGTTCCTTGAAGAGATTTTGCAAGTTTTCAAGAAAGTCCCATCCGTTCATACCATCCATGATCAGGTCCAAAAAGATAATATCAGGAAGCTTGTCTCGCTCATCCACAAAACTTAAACAGGTCTTTAACCCTTCTTCTCCACTGGAACAGGTTATGATCTCGAAATCTCCATGGGATTGTTGTATGCAATATCTGGTCGCAAACTGCGACACCATATCATCGTCAATAATGCATGTGGTAAGTTTCATTAATGGGACTTTTAAGTAAAATTGGGACCTACAAAGCTATACGCATGCCTCCAACGAACCATCCAAAATCGTTGTTCTGACCAAATATCCCGTTGAGAAAACCTTAATGGGGCAATTTATTCCTTAAAATTCCATAAATAAAGGCTCCTACTACCGCACCAAAAAGAACGATGAACATGGGCCAATACCCTGTTCCAGCCAAAATGTACATAGGTCCCGGGCAGGCCCCCGCCAATGCCCATCCCAATCCGAAAAGTGTTCCCCCTATAATGTATCGGGCAAAAGACCTTTCCTTGTCCTGAATATTGATCGGTTCCCCAAAAAAGGATTTTACCTTGGATCTTTTGATCCACTGGACCAAAACAATGCCAACCGCCAATGCGGAGCCAATAATACCATACATGTGGAACGAATCAAATTGGAACATTTCATAAATGCGGAACCAAGAAGCGGCTTCCGACTTGTATAGGATTACCCCTAAAAAGGTACCTACGATGATATACCATATACTTTTCATGATCCAAAAATTAAGGGAAACAATACATGGACCATGATCAGTCCACCGATAAAAAAGCCGATGACGGCAATCAAGGAAGGGCGCTGAAGGTTGCTCAACCCTGAAATGGCATGGCCCGAGGTACATCCGCCGGCATACCTGGTTCCGAAACCGACCAAAAACCCTGCCACCAAAAGAATGATCCATACCAAAGGTTTGGTCAACGCTTCCATGCTGAACAATTCCGTTGGCAAATAGGCAGTCCCGGCACTTTCAAAACCGAGCTCGTTTAACTTGGTTACGGTCTTCTCCGAAATTTGAACAGCAGGGTTTGGTGAAAGCAGATGGGCACCCAAAAATCCACCAATCACGGAGCCCAATACGACCAAAAGGTTCCATCTTCGGGATTTTAGGTCCACTTTAAAATAGTCGGTAAACTTGCCCGCCCCCCCAATGGAACAAAAGGTCTCTAAATTGGAGGACATGCCAAAGCGTTTGCCCATTAGGATCAAAACGGCCATGACCAAGGCAATGAGGGGCCCCGCAATATACCAGGGCCAAGGTTGATAAAGCATTTTCTCTGTTTTTAGACAAAAATGGAGAAAATGCTTTGAATTTCAAACTTAGTTACCGCTTAACAACAATTCTTATCGGAATCGGAAACCCCGAATTTTTTTAGGATGTCTTCCAAAAGGCACCATTTGGTCAAGGAAGATTGCAACAAATTGGCACCTACAAAAGCCGTAAACCACAACCAATTGATGTTCACATATATGGCCAAGGCCAAACTTATCAGGATAAAGGTTCCTGCTACACCCCTTACAATTCTATTTCTCATATATTTCTTTTAAACAGTTCTTTGTACCGGAAGCTCTACCGCCCTGATAGGGTTGGTCGTTTCGCTTTCCTCATTGAATTCTTTTAACAATTTGAATACTTCGGTCACTTTCTCCTCCGCACAGAAGGAAAAAAACAGATTGGATGCAGCACCACCCTTTTCACTTGGAAACCAGCTACTGGTATACAACAAGGGCGATGCACTTTTATATCCATCAATGTCCGAACCACTAAAGCTTTCGATACCGGCTTTCTTAAAAATCTTGAGGACCTCTTTTTTGTACTCCTCCACCGTGGTAACAATGATCATTTTCATGCGTTAATTTTTATTGTTTTTCAATGGTCACATGGAATCTTTGATGACTAAAAGAATCATTGCACTGTATGTCAAAAGATTCTTTTAGTCATGCCGATTTCATCTTAGTTGTAGTTTTTACGTTCAATCATATAATACACCAATGGCACCACCAATAGGGTCAAAATGGTCGACACTATGGTTCCCCCCATGAGTGAAATGGCCAATCCCTGGAAAATGGGGTCGAACAAGATCACAAAAGCTCCAATAACAACGGTACCGGCTGTAAGTAGAATTGGTGTGGTACGGACCGCCCCAGCCTCGATTACCGCTTGTTTCAACGGAATACCCTCATTCAACCTTAGGTTGATAAAGTCGATCAGCAACACCGAGTTCCGCACCATGATCCCTGCCAAGGCAATCATACCGATGAAAGAGGTGGCGGTAAAGAACGCTCCTAAGAACCAGTGACCGAGTACAATACCAATCATGGATAAGGGAATCGCCACCATCATCACCATAGGTGCCTTGAAGTTTTGGAACCATCCCACGATCAACATGTAAATGATCACGATGACCCCAAAAAAGGCAATGCCCAAATCTCGGAACACCTCCAAGGTTATCTGCCACTCCCCGTCCCATTTGACGGTATAGTCATCCTCAAACTGGGGCTGCTCCATATAGAGTTCGTTCATGGAGTATCCCTTCGGCAATTCCAATTGGTTCAACTTGTCGGTCATTCCCAAAATGGCATACACTGGACTTTCCAACTCCCCTGCCATATCGGACATCACATAGACAACTCTCTTCTGGTTTTTCCTGTAGATGCTTTTGGCCTTGGTACCTTCATTGATGGTCACCAAATCCCCCACAGAAATCATATTGCCCTGTTGCGAGGCCACTTTCAGTTGTTTGATTTCATCCAAAGTGGATTTATCCTTTTCGCTAATGGAAAGCACAATCCCGATCTGATCAAAGGAATCTTCATCATACACATGGGAAACAGGCATTTCACGGAAAGCCATACCCATAACCTGAACGATTTGTTGGGGAGTGACCCCGTAGAGCATTGCCTTTTCCTTATCCACAACAAAATCATATTCCACTTGGTCATCCTCAACCATCCAGTCCACATCCACCACATCGGCAGTATTGTTCAAAATGCCTTTCACCTTATCAGCGACTTCAATCTGTTCGTTATAATCAGGGCCATATACTTCGGCCACAATGGTTGACAATACCGGAGGACCTGGTGGCACCTCAACAATCTTGATATTGGCATTGTACTTTTTGCCGAGTTCTTGAATTTTTGGTCTGAGCAATTTGGCAATATCATGACTTTGCTCGCTACGATCGTGTTTGTCGGTAAGGTTGACCTGGATGTCGGCCATATTGCTGCCGCCTCTCAAGTCATAATGCCTTACCAATCCATTGAAGGTAATAGGTGCCGATGTACCCACATAGCTCTGATAGTTCATCACTTCTGGTCGGGTTGACAGATAAGCACCTACTTCCTTGGCCACCGCCGAAGTACGCTCCAAAGTGGAGCCTTCGGGAAGGTCGATCACCACTTGGAACTCGTTCTTGTTATCAAAAGGCAACATTTTAACTGCTACCGATTTGGTAAAGAACATGGCTACAGAACCGAATAGCAACGCCACGGTGATACCGATGAACAACCATCTCTTTTTTCGACTTTCAATCAAGGGTTTTTCAAATCGCTCGTAAGCTTTATAGATGAAGGTATCCTGAATCTCAACCGGTTCTTTTTCATTCTCTTTTTTCTTGTCCTTTTCCCTTAGGAAGATGTATCCCAAATACGGGGTTATGGTCAACGCTACGAACAAGGACAACAACATGGCGATGGAGGCACCGATGGGCATTGGGGACATATAAGGCCCCATCAACCCAGATACAAACGCCATGGGTAACACGGATGCAATTACCGTAAACGTGGCCAAAATGGTCGGGTTACCTACCTCGTTGATGGCGTATAATGCCGCATCCTTGAACGGCAATCGTTTCATCTTAAAGTGGCGGTGCATGTTCTCCGCGATAATGATGGAGTCATCCACCACGATACCCGTTACGAACACCAAGGCAAACAAGGTAATTCGGTTCAATGTATAGTCCAGCATGTAGTAGCTCAGCAACGTCAAGGCGAAGGTGATTGGCACGGAAAGGAACACCACGAGGCCTCCTCTCCAGCCCATGGCCAACATCACCACAAAGGTCACCGCAATAATGGCACCTATCAAGTGCATCAAAAGTTCGGATACCTTTTGAGAAGCAGTCTCTCCATAGTTACGGGTCACTTCCACATGAACATCATCCGGAATCAAATTCTTTTTCAAATGTTCCACTTTCTCCAATACCACATCGGAAATCTTCATCGCATCGGCACCTTTTCTCTTGGCAATGGAAAGCGTTACCGCTGGGTACTCTGACTTGTACTCGGATGATTTCTCATTGGCTGCACCAAATCCAAGGGAGACATAATTTTTGGGCAACTCAGGGCCATCCAAAACGGTAGCCACCTGTTTCAAATAGATAGGTTGACCTTGTTTGGTTCCCACGATTAAGTTTTCCAAATCCTCTTTGGTCTCCAAGAACCTCCCTGTGGCAATATGAAACTCGGTATCGTTGGACAAAAAGTTACCGGAATCCATCTGCTGGTTATTGGCCTTGATCATTTGGGCAACCGCCAAAAGGTCAATCCCTGATTCAGCCATTTTATCCTTGTCCACCATGACACGAAGTTGACGGCTACGCCCCCCTATCTTTTTGGTAATGGAAACCCCGTTCACTTTTTCAATCTCGTTGATCAATTCCCCAGAGATTTCACGCAATTGGAAATCGTTATACTCATCGCTCCATAGGGTGAGTGCCAACATGGGCACATCATCAATGGCACGGGTCTTCACCAAAGGCATGGTGACCCCTTCGGGCATTTGGTCCATGTGCTTGTTGATCTCATCGTACAAGCGCACCAAGGAACGTTCAATATCCTCCCCTACATAAAACTGCACAATGGCCATTCCCTGCTCCTGCATAGAGGTGGTGTACACGTATTCTACCCCTTTTATATTGGATATGATCTTTTCAAGCGGTTTGGTGATCCTGGATTCCACCTCTGTTGGGCTAGCTCCAGGATATCCCACAAATATATCCGCCATGGGCACATCAATCTGTGGCTCCTCTTCCCTTGGAATCAGGAAGGAACTGTACACCCCAATGACCATGAACACAATCATTAAGAGTACCGTTAATTTGGAGCTGATGAACCCTCTCGCTATTTTTCCTGCAAGTCCGTCTTTCATTATTCCCTTTTTTAGGTTATTGAATGGTTACTTTAGCTCCATTGTACAGCTTGCCTTCGGCAGAAACGATATAGGTTTCCCCTTTGGAAAGGCCGGACAATACTTCCACCTCGTCGCCATAGGTCTCACCCAAACGCAACCAACGTAGTAGCGCCACATTGTCTTGACCTAAGGTGTAGATGCCGCTCAACTGCCCTTTTTGGATCAAGGCCTTGGACGGAACCGTAACAATGGTTTTCTCATTGCTAGCTTTGTCCGTCTCCAGCCTTACGGTTGCATACATACCTGACAAAATTTTGGCATCCGTTTTATCCAATTGTACTTTCATCAAATACTGCCCGCCTGTGTTTTGGGCAGAGGCACTCAATTCGGTCACTTTTCCTGTAACGATGGTATCCAAGGCTTTAACTTGAACCAAGGCTTTGGTTCCCACTTGGATCCCGGTGATGTTGTTCTCGGCCACTTTGGCCACTACTTCAAAACCTCCTGGAGATTCCACGGAAACCAACGGCACCCCTGGGTTAGCCATATCACCTTCGTCTATGTAGGTATTGGTCACCACTCCACTAAATGGGGCACGAATGTTAGCATAGGCAAATTGGGAATTGACCTCGTTCTTCATTTGGTTGGCTGATTCCAATCGAGCCTTGGCCATTTCATATCGGGCGGTCATATCATCCAATTCCTTTTGGGAAGCACTGTTTTCGTTGAAGAGATTCTGGAACCTTTCGTAATCTTTCTTAGCATTGTTAAAGGCTACTGTAGCCTCGGCAATGGAGGCCTCCACTTGTGCTTTTTTGGCACGTAGGTCCACATTGTTGATGGAAATCAACAAATCTCCCTTGTTCACTTTTTGACCAATTTTCACGGGCAACGATTCCACGTAACCCATCATCCTAGTACTGAGTGTGGCATTGTTCAAGGCGGTTATCTGTCCGCTACCGGCCAAAATGGTATTACTATCCCCTGTTTCCACCTCAGCGACGGTTACTGGAACGGCAGGTCCATTGTCTTGTTTTTGCTCCTTGTCACTTCCGCAACTTGCAAGGGTAATCCCCAATGCAAGGGCGATAAAGGCATTTTTATATATCGTAGTGTTTTTCATATCGCAATTATTCTTTGGTTAAAAATGTTAGTAGGGATTGTGCTTGGTTATATTCGAAAATGGTTTGGTAGTAGGCCAATTGCTTTTCGGCGTACATGGCCTCTGCCATCAATAGATCGGTTGTTTTTTCCAAGCCTTCCTTAAATCGGTTTGTACGTATTCTCAAGGATTCTTCGGATTGGTCCATAGCCAATTTTGAGGTCTGGAGCCTGTTGTGCGCATCTTCGACCATCCTTCTGGTGCGTTGTAGCTCCATAGAACTTTTGGCAATGTACTGCTCGTATTCTTGTTTCGATTTCTCATAATTTGTTTTGCTCTTGCCCACTTTTGCAAAGCGTTGGGCCCCTTTAAAAACATCCCAGCTTAAACTGGCCCCGATGATATATCCCTTGGCATCTGCACGGAAAATTTGGTCATCGTACATTTCGTAACTGGCAAAGGCATTCAACCTTGGCAAAAAGGTCATGTTCTCTGCCCTCATGTTGGCCTTGTATGCCTCGGAAACCAAGTCCATCGCCCGTACATCGGCACGATTTTCCAAAGTTGCCTCGGCAGTTCCATCTAAATCATTCGGCATCAATTCTTCGGTAGGTTCATATACCACGTTGCCTTGTTCGTTCATCAAAAAAGCCAAATAATCGGAGGCATTTTTTACGTTGCTTTTGGCCGAGTTCAGTTGGTTCTCCACTTCAGTGACCCTTACCTGCACCTCCAACAAGTCTGCTTTCTGTAGCAATCCCTGATTGAAACTGTTCTGGGCCGTGTTCAAGTTCGCATTGGCTGCTTCATAAGCTTTTTCCAATACCTGTACCGCCCTGTGGGCCAATTGCAACTGTCCAAAGGCCTTTTGCGCCTCAAAATCCAAATAATCCCTAGTGCGTGAGGCCTGAAGGTCTTTGGCCTCCATGGTTGTTTTTGCGGCCTTACGTTGGAAGAAACCATCCATATTGATCAAGGGCTGCTCCACCGAAATTTTAGTGGCGAAGTTTTCTATTTGATCGGGATCGTTCAACAAAGCAGGGTTAAAATCCGCTTGGGTCAAAATCTCTTGGTTGAGTTTGGAACCGAAGGCCATCAATGGGTTCGTGGTGGTAATCCCTGTGTGGGAGACCGATATCTGTGGCAAAAAAATGGAACTCGAAAATTGGTAGTCATATTTTGCCATCTTCGCCTCCTGTTCGGATACCTTGATACTTGCATTGGATTCCTGCACTCTGGCCAGGACATCCCCCAAGGAAATCTTTACATGGTCTTGTGCCAGCAAAGTTCCCTGTGCGCAAATAAGTGTGATTGCTATAAGTATTCGCTTCATATACTATTTTAATTTGAGCCAAAATTAGAATCGTTCCAAGTTCCACACAGTAACCTGTGTTACTAAGAAAATCGGGCAAGAAAAAACCCCAATACGAAGAAGTCCCTACAAAGGAAATCCGTATTGAGGTTTTGTACAATGATGAATGTCAGGGTTTAAGCCTTTCTGGTACCTCCGTGTCCCCCAGCTACGATCACCAACACTTTAAGACTCAAAAAGATGAACTTAAAAAACTGGACGATGGGGTTCATCATCATAAATCGCTTGTATTTTGATATGCGTCGTGTCATGATTTTTCTATTCAGGAATTAACCACCAAAAAGGTTTCATTTTTGCTTTGTAGATGAAGGCATAGTGCAATGCCAGTTTCAGCCAGTGCCCGGCAAGACCGATGGAACCAAAGGTTTTACCCAGTTTCCTGCCATGGGTATCCGGATATTTTTTGAAATCGGGTACAATGGGATAGGTTGTGATGCTGATGCCACTACCCTTGGTCATTCCAAACCCGGCCGAAGCGATACAAGCGGCTCCCATGTTGCCCATGGAGCCCTTATGATGTAGTTCGTGGCTCGGGTTTTTGATCATCTCAATAATGTTATCGGCCACCAATTTTGCGGTGATCCCCGAAGGCATCCCTGTACGTGGTGGTGCAGGAGTGATGTCCGTTCCGTTTTTGCTCTTTCTCGGTTTTGAAATGCCATGGGGAGGTGCAAAGGCAATCCCCGGTGCAAAAATATTGGCATAGGACGGATTCTGATAGGTTTCTGGCCAATCCTGAACCGTCCATTCCTCATAAGGTTTGGGCGTGTAGTCGGCATCCACGATCATAAATCCTTTAAAGAGTTTTTCCGTAATATCACCCCCATTCTTGTCATAGGCCTTAAATCCATGACCGGAAAAGGAAGGAATCAACATGGCGAAATCATAGCTTTCCTGTTTGTATTCGCCATCAAGCGTCTCGTAATGGGCTAACCCATCTTCCACTTTGTTGACCCCGGCACCCAAGATCCAATGGATTCCACGGTCTTCAAAGACCATCTCCACCATTTCGTTGGATTTCATGATATTGCTTCCGTAGCTCAACAGCATTCCGTCCATCCCAAAATCCCCTAGTTGGTATTCATTGGAAATCCAGGTGATTTCTGCCATATCCCTTACCTTATGTCTTCTAAGCTCTTGTTCCACATTCAAAATGTATTCAAAAGCAGCACCTTGGCAGGTGGCCTTGGCATGACCTGTACCGATCAGAATCTTGACCTTTTTGCCCTGCTTCATTTGTTTGATGACCTCTTCCAGGGCCACCCAAGCTTCTTGGGCGTGGGTATAGGTACAAACGGAATGCGCCTTGTTCTTGCCCGGTGAAAGTCCCTCGGTCCCTTCAAAATTGAGTTTTGGACCGGTTGCATTGATCAGATAGTCATAGGTGACCTTCTCTTGCTTTCCCTTCTCGTCCCCTGTCACATATTCTACCAAAACGTAGGGTTTCTGCTCCTCGTTATCCCCTTCCGGATAAAAACTGATGGCTTTGGCCTGTTTATAATCGATATGTTTTTTGGCGTACAGGGGGGCCAATGGAAATATGAGATCCCTGGGTTTCATCCTACCGATCCCGACCCAGATATTGGATGGAATCCACTGGTAATTACTATTGGGTGAAACCACTACCACTTCATGCTCTTTTGGGAGCTTTCTTCTGAGATGCGATGCGGCCACATGACCCGCTATTCCGGCACCCAGCACAACTATTTTGGACATTATTATATCATTTTTACCAAAATTAGCTTTAGGGTTTCAGATATAAAGTGACTTAGGTCACATAGAAAAAGGCACCCATTTGGATGCCTTTCAACTGTATAAACCTATAAAAACAAACAACTAATAACTGGTCTCGTCCAACTTGACCTTGCCCCAGAATGTTTTGTACACAAATATGGTATAGAACAACACTAAAGGGGTACCGATGGCCACAATCGTCAACATGATCTGTAACGATTTGGTAGAGGAAGCGGCATTGTATATGTCGATATGGAATTTGGGGTCTATGGTGGAGCGAAGGAGTACGGGATACAATTCAACCGCCACCAAAACCAACAAAAAGGCAATGGTCAATGATGAAAACAGAAAAGCCCACTTGTATTTCCTTTTCTCCGCCAAACGGGGCACGTTGGCTATACTCAAAAAGGTCAATAAAGGAATGACAAAAAGCGATGGATTGCTTTTGAAATCGTCGGAAAGGTGGGGAATATAGATCAAGGTGTAGAGTGTGGTGACAGAAAAACTCACCATAAAGAAAATCATTCCTCTTTTCAATAACCTTGTCAACTTGGCAAACAACCTTCCTTCTGTTTTCAATAGTAGAAAAATGGCTCCATGTGCCATAAAAAGTGACAAAGTGGTAAATCCGGTCATCAAGGCATATGGATTCAAAAATTCAAAAAGGACACCGCCTTTATATTGATAATCCTCCCCTATCGGGATGCCTTGCAACACATTCCCAAGTACCACTCCGAGCAAAAAGGCCAGCATGATACTGGAAATGCTATAACAGATATCCCAAAGCCTTCGCCACCACAACATGGGTTCCTTTCCTCTAAACTCTATGGAAATGGCCCTAAAGATGATAAAGAGCAAAAACAGCATAAAGGGTATATAGAGTGAAGAGAACAGTGTGGCGTACATCAACGGAAAACCCGCAAATAGGGCGCCACCTCCAATCACCAGCCATACTTCGTTACCATCCCAAACGGGCCCCACGGCATTCAAGGCAATTCTTCTGCTCTGTTCTTTCTTTAGAAAAAGATGCCAAGCACCTGCCCCAAAGTCGAACCCATCCAAGATGGCATATCCTGAGAACAAACCGCCAACGACCAAAAACCACCATGTTGGATAATCCAATCCTAAAAATGTTTCCATATTGCTTAGTTAATCATGTGAGTCAATGTTCCTCCAAAAGGTGTTTCGTCGCTTTCCGCTTCTTCGTATGGCCCGTGTTTGATCTTTTTGTGCAATAGATAGATGAACAAGGTGAACAACAAGGCGTATATCAAAAAGAACAAAATCAGCGAAAATAGAATCTGATTATCCGATACCGCCTGTGAAAAGGCTTCATCAGTTCTCAAAAGACCATAGACCACCCAGGGCTGTCTTCCCATTTCTGCGGCAAACCAACCCACCTGATTGGCAATTTGTGGCAGGAACACGGCGAATACAAATATCCATAACAACCATTTTTTTTGAAAAAGGGTACCTCTCCACAACAAAAAACTGGCAAACAAGGTCAGGAAAATCAACGCCATTCCTATGGCTACCATAATGTGGTAGAATTGGAATACGGCGTTCACTTGTGATGGGCGTTCATCCTCGGGAAAGGCATTGAGTCCGGTTACAGGTGTTTCCACATCGTAGTCCAACAGAAAAGAAAGTCCTCCAGGTATCTTGATTCCCGATACTTCTTGGTTTTCTTGGTCTACCCAACCCATAATGTACATATCTGCCGGGGCCGACTCCTCATAATGTCCTTCCAATGCCGCCAATTTTGCAGGCTGGTTTTTGGCCACCCCTTCTGCGGATTGATGTCCTGTGAACAATTGTCCCAATGAAAATATGGTCGCCACGATCAGCGCAATCTTAAAGGCCTTCCTCGAAATTTCAATATATTTTCCCTTGACCATGTAATAGGCATGGACACTCATGACCAAAAAGGCTCCTGCCAAAAAGGCCCCAAGCCAAACGTGGGTCAATCTATCCACGCTGGAAGGATTGAACACCATAGCCCAGAAATCGGTGATCTCTGCCCGGGCTTCCATCCCTTCCCCCACAATGTGAAACCCTGCTGGGGTCTGTTGCCAACTGTTGGCCACCACAATCCATATGGCGGAGAACATGGATCCCAAAAACACTCCTATTGTGGAAACCAAATGGACCCAAGGTTTTACCCGGTTCCATCCGAAAAGCAATATACCCAAAAAGCCACTTTCCAAAGCGAAGGCAAAAATACCTTCGGCCGCAAGTGCACTACCAAAAACATCGCCCACATAACGGGAATACACGGCCCAGTTGGTCCCGAACTCAAACTCCATGACTATCCCTGTGACCACACCGATTCCAAAAGTAAGTGCAAAAATCTTGGTCCAGAATCGGGCCAGTTTATGGTAGATTTCCTTTTTGGTCCTGATGTAGATACTTTCAAAAATGACCAACAACAGGCCTAGGCCAATACTTAAAGGGGGATAGATGTAATGAAACGCAACTGTGAAGGCAAATTGAATACGGGCGAGTATTTCCGTTTCCATGGATATGATTTTGACATCAAAAATAACCCTGATAACTTTCTTATTAGGTTACCCATGTTACAAAAAACAAAGTTTTAACACGACAACGCCAAATCATCGTGTTAAAACTTCATATATGAGGAAAGTTCTATTTTTTTCCACTGTTCATCATGGCCAGAACCGCACCTACAAGTACAATGACGACTAGAACAAACAGCCCGATCATCCAGATGCCATTTTCCCAAACCACTAAAGGTATATTGAGTGTTTTCACAATGTATTGGTTTTTGAAGTTTGACCAAATTTAGCGGCAAAACAGTTTTCAAAACATGATAATTCTCATGTCCCTTCAAGGCTAATCGTTTGAACCTAAACGTTTTTACCCTTCATCATTTTATTCCAATACAGATTGGGCAACCCGTATTTCTTCAACATCCAGAGTCTCCAATGTTCCTTATCGCTATTGAACACGAGTATTCGCTTCAGCTTTGGATCTGGTATAAAGTTATTGTTGTAATCGAACTCGGCCAAGGTCATTTTTCCATAACCAGTCACCAGTGGACAAGAGGAGTAACCATTGTAGGATTTGTTGTCGGCCGATTTGTGCTCCATCAATTTTAGGATGTTATCCACCACAACAGGAACCTGTTTCCTGACCGCAGCTCCTGTTTTGGCAGTTGGAAGTGCCGCCACATCCCCCAAACCGAAAATGTTGCCGAACTTGTTGTGCTGCATGGAATGATGGTCCACATCCAACCAACCAGATGCATTGGCCAAAACAGAATCCCTAACAAATTTGGGTGCAGCCTGTGGAGGGGCCAAGTGCAACATATCGAAAGGGACTTGAATGTCCACGTCACCAATCATTACTTCACCCAAATCATTGTCTTCGTTAATGATACACCGATTTTCTTCTGGGGCAGTATGGCTAAAGTGTACAATCTTGTTCTCTACATCGATTTCCTTTGGTGCATAAAACGGCTTAAAATGGATGCCGTACCGATCAATGACCTTCATTAGGGTTTCCCGGATTTCTTTTACACCAAAAATTACCGATCCCGGGGTGGCAAAAATCACGTTGGTTTTGTTCTTCAAACCGTTTTTACCGAAATAATCGGCAGCCAAATAGGCAATCTTTTGCGGTGCACCACCACATTTGATAGGGGTTGTAGGTTGGGTAAACAAAGCATTTCCTCCTTTAAAGTTTCGGATGGTTTCCCAAGTAAAATCTGGATCGATGTAATTGCTACAGGCCACCCCTTTTTCGAATGCCTCGGGAAGTCCTTTGATCATACTGGGTTCCATGACCAAGCCTGGGGCCACGACCAAAAAATCGTAGGTAATGTCGCCACTGCTTTCCGTGGATACTGTATTCTGTTCAGGTTGAAAGGCTTTCGCCTTGTCCTTTATCCAATCCGCACCACTGGGCATTACATCTGCCATGGGTTTGGCGGTCTTCTTAAAATCATAGGCGCCCGCCCCTACCAAAGTCCATGCAGGTTGGTAATAATGTGTTTCCGAAGGCTCGATGATGGCAATGTCCAACTTCCGGTTCTTCCTCAATAATTGGGCTGCCGTCATAATCCCTGCCGTACCTCCCCCAATAATCAATACTTGATAATGTGATTTCATCGTTTGCTTGTTCTGTTAATTTTTCTTGTAAAATATTGAGGAAAGTCATAAAAAAATGTAACTCAAGTTACATAATCCTCAAAAAGAGGGTTTTGTAAATTGAAATTTGTCATTTTTAGCCCATAAAAAAAGCCGTTCTTCAAAAAAGAACGGCCCTTTTTTATCAACCAACCAAAAAACCTAGTTCTTGACCTTGCACGTGTTGATCCCGAAAAGGGTGTACAAGGGACAAAAACTAACAAAACTTGTCAAGACAAAGATTGCCGCCAGTGCGAGCAATACATATGCCAATGTTCCTGTAATCACATTAAAATAATACAATGCTCCAACTACCAATGCTAGGATGATTCGGATTACGCGGTCTGCACCGCCCATGTTTTTTTTCATAATGCTTCGTTTATGATTCCTATACAAGTTACCAAAAATTGCATCACCTCACGTTCCACATTAACTTTTTTGAGTATCAGAACATTACCCCAAAAATAGACAACCAACACAATTCATATAGTAACCTTGGTTACACAGGCTGTATTATTTTTGCAGTATATTTAAGTTAGGCACTTTAAAGTGCTTTTAAGCTTAAACTTACAATAATTGGTAAGGCTCGGGTCGTGTTCCACGACATATTGATCAAGAATATGCAAGATTATATAAACGCTTTTGTAAACGGTTTGATGGGTACCTTAAATTGGACCTGGAAGTCCATTTTATTCGAGGTGCCGTGGTACACCAATTATTTTTGGGGATTGATTGCCATTTCCCTTTTGGTTTGGGGCTTGGAAATCCTGTTCCCTTGGCGTAAAGCGCAATCCATCATCCGGAAGGATTTTTGGTTGGATGGGTTCTACATGTTTTTCAACTTCTTCATTTTCGCCATCGTCATCAGTGGAGTGTACAAAATGCTGGGCGTTTTGTTCGGGGACATTGGTATCACGTCCAAGACGTTATCCATCGTCGACATTGCGCATTGGCCCCAATGGGTACAGCTTTTGGTGTTTTTTATCATTTTGGATTTCGTACAATGGTTCACCCATGTCCTTTTGCATAAATATCCTGTGCTTTGGGAATTCCATAAAGTGCACCATAGCGTAAAAGAAATGGGCTTTGCAGCACATTTGCGCTACCATTGGATGGAAAACATCCTGTACAAACCCCTAAAGACCTTGGGAGTGATGGTACTCGGTGGCTTTGAACCCGAACAGGCCTATATCGTGCATTTTGCCGCCATAGCCATAGGGCATTTCAACCATTCCAACATTAAATTGACCTACGGCCCCTTGAAGTATATTTTGAACAATCCAGTGATGCACTTGTACCACCATGCCTACACCATTCCCGAAGGTTCGTACGGTGTGAATTTCGGGATCAGTCTGAGTATTTGGGATTACATCTTCAAGACGAACTATATTCCGGAAGACAGCGGAAAAATTGAATTGGGGTTCCCTGGGGATGAAAAATTACCGAAAGGTTTCTGGGGGCAATTGGTATACGGATTCAAAAAGCCGACAAAGCCATGATCAAGGCTTAATTGGAATCCTCCGGAGCATCAAAAACAATACTCCAAATTCCCCTTACTTCGTTCACATCATAGCCAGTGGCCTTGTCATCCGGATATAATCGGGATAGATGTTGAACCACGTCGGTCTGAATGGTTTTGCCTGGGGTTCCATGGCAATTCAGACACATGCTGTTGGTGACAATAGGATAATAGAAATAAACCTTTCCATTTTCCTCCTTTAGAATGGGCTCTATGGAACCACCAGTGGCCACTTCCTTTTTAAACGTTTCAATATAAGCCAACTCTGATGTATTGGCAGCATTCTTAGGATTACGTGGCTTGTCCGACACCCGTTTGATTCGGGCATTGAAATTTATGGACATACTATCCGTCAATGGATAGGCCCTTTCGTTGCAAAAAGCAACGGCCTCATCAACACCTTTGTTCTGGATGGTCCCCATGAGGTTCTTGCCCAGTACTTTCTGTGTTTCCTGTGCAAATTTCATTCCCATTTCCTTGGGAGTTTGTTTTACCGGGGCAACTTCCAATTTTTTGCCTTTGTTGTACAGGGAGTCTCCCCTTCTATCCATCCAATGTTCCTTGAACCAATCGGGCTCCTCAATTTGATAGTCGTATAGGTACTCGGCAATCTTTCGGATTTCCTCCTCGGGGAATTGTTGGGTGGGCATCAACCCAAATCGGCGTACCGCACCTCTCATCATGGTCTTCTCTTCGGAAGGTGATTTCACAAATTCCATGATGCCCTTAACGAATGATTCTTTATCCTTATAGACATCCAGATAATGGGCCTTAACGGCTACCATGGGAGGTCCGATACGTTGGGCGTTCTCCCCTAAGGAAGGATTATGGCACAGATAGCATTTGGTTTCCATCAACTTTTTCCCCTCTTCGGAAGCAGTGGCCAATTGTGCCACGGATTGTGGATCCTCTTCAGAGGTTTTGGGTCCCTGTTTGCAGGAAAATAGCAACAATACAACCAGTAAAGAAATGGAAAAATGTTTCATCAAAGTCCTAGTTTGCCGTTGGCACAACTTACAAAAGATTTTGCTTTTAGAACCATGCCGTTCTCATCATCTATTGTGGGATAACCCATTTGTCTGAGGGCTTCTTTAACTAAGGAAGCGCCATCGGCGCCTTGATAATCAAAGCTAACCGATGAGCGTTCCTTCTCCACAATCACATCTTTAATACCTTCCATTTCCGAAAGTTTATTGGAAATGGTTCTCGCACATCCACCACATTTAAGGTTTTGTACTTGAAATGTCGTTTTCATATCTGCCTTTCAATAGATTAATAGGTCCAAATCCTGTACCCCCCACGAAGGTCATATACTTCCTGGAACCCCATATCTACCAACATTCTGGCCGCCTTTTGGCTCCTGTTCCCGGATTGGCAATAAATATATAGGGGTTTGTCCTTTTTCAGTTTTGAAAAAGCTGCCCGAAAGGCGGAACCTTGGAAAAAATCAATATTGCTTGCCCCTTTGATATGGCCGGACATAAATTCCCCTCGGGTCCTTACATCCACCAATTGCACCTTTCCTTTGGAAATGGCCATTTTATAATCCTCCCGGTCCAAAATCTGTACTTGATCGGGAAGTGCCTGCCCTTTGAACAAAAAGCTTAGTAGCGACATATTTCTTTTATTTATGGGCTAAAATACCTAGGATCAAAATGACGGTCAGTAACGATGGTTACACAAGGCGAAAATGAAGTAAAATTGGTCTAATTCTTCATCCAATCATTGTAGCCTCCCGAATAGTCATAGATTTTTGTAAATCCCTTACTCCTTAGGATTTTGGCAGCATAAGCACTTCTGGATCCAACCAAACAATAGACGTATACGGGCTGGTCCTTGTCCAAGGTTTCTACTTGTTTCATAAAGGCACTTCGGTTGCTCAAATCAAAATTGATGGCATCATCAATATGGCCGGCATTGTATTCTTCCGGGGTGCGTACATCCACAAGTTGCACATCCTTTCCAATGACCTCGGCCTTGATGGCTTCCTTATCCACCCTTGTAATGGTCGTATCTTGCGATTGACATGAAAGAATACCTACGAAGAATACCAGATACAGGCCCTTCTTAAAAATATGTTGCATGGCTGCTCCTATTTTAGGGTGGAAGGGCAAACGTAATCCGTTACAGGAATCCCTACATTCTTGATTTCGGCAAAACCACCGGAAACATCCACCAGATTATGGATTCCCCTGCTCTTCAAAATAGAGGAGGCGATCATACTTCTATATCCTCCTGCGCAATGAATGTAAAAAGTTTCTTCACTTGGGAATTCGGCCAAATGGTCATTCAAATAATCCAGTGGTGTTAAATGGGCATCCACTACGTGTTCTGCCTTATATTCTGATTCTTTTCTTACGTCAAAAACGGGAACTCCCTTATCCACCATTTCCTTGAATTCCTTGGCATTCACATTAGGCACGGTATCAAATTCCTTTCCAGAGGCTTTCCATGCTTCGATTCCACCTTTTAAGTAACCCAAAGTGTTATCGAAACCAACCCTTGAAAGACGAATAACGGTCTCTTCCTCCTTGCCTTCGGGAACCACCAGAAGAATGGGCTGTTCCACATCGGCAATCAAAGCTCCTACCCAAGGGGCAAAGCTGCCATCCAAACCAATGAATATAGATCTTGGAACATGGCCTTTGGCAAAGTCATCTTGGTGGCGTACATCCAATACCACGGCCCCTGTCTCGTTGGCGGCGACTTCAAAAGCATCAGGACTCAGGGCATGTGTTCCTCTTTTCAATACTTTGTCGATATCCTCATACCCTTCTTTGTTCATTTTCACGTTCAAAGGGAAATATTGTGGTGGAGGCAAAAGGCCTTCCGTAACCTCATCAATGAATTCATCCTTGGTCATATCGGCACGAAGCGCATAATTCATCTTCTTCTGGTTCCCCAAGGTGTCCACGGTTTCCTTCATCATGTTCTTTCCACATGCGGAACCTGCGCCATGGGCAGGATATACGATAACATCATCGGCCAAAGGCATGATCTTATTTCGAAGGCTTTCATATAGTGTGCCTGCCAATTCTTCCTGGGTCATATGCGCCGCTTTTTGGGCCAAATCAGGTCGACCTACATCGCCTAAGAACAAGGTGTCCCCACTGAATATGGCATGGTCCTTTCCATTTTCATCTATCAACAAAAAAGTGGAGCTTTCCATGGTATGTCCGGGTGTATGCAAGACCTTGATGGTCACCTTGCCCAATGTAAACTCTTGACCATCTTCAGCAGTAATAGCGTCAAAAGCAGGTTTTGCGGTTGGACCATATACGATCGATGCACCCGTTTCCTTGGCCAGGGTTACGTGCCCGCTGACAAAGTCCGCATGGAAATGCGTTTCGAAGATATACTTGATCTTTGCGCCATCTTCTTCGGCCTTTTTGATGTAGGGCTTTACCTCTCTCAAGGGATCCACTATGGCGGCTTCCCCTTCACTTTCTATGTAATAAGCCCCTTGGGCCAAGCATCCGGTGTAAATTTGTTCAATTTTCATGTGATAATGGTTTTTATCAAATATAAACTTGTGTACCGTAACGTTCTGTGACCAAAGTTACAAACTCTTGGTCTTGGATTGAAGTGATATCTTTTTTTGAATGGTACTTCTTTCGGTGTGATTGGAGCAACAATCCACGGCATCAAAGGTCTGCGCAAACAGGTTTTCCTTTCCTAGAATATCGATGATACCGCTGCTGTGCAGGATATCCCTAGTGGGGCCAATGGCACCCGCAATCATAAATTGGATCCCCTTTTCCCGAAGCTCCAAAATAGTTCGTTCCAGCATTACGGCGGCACTACTATCAATATAATTGATGGGTTCCGCATTGAGGACCACAAACTTGAGTTCGGGGCCTTTCTTCTCTATTTCCTGATATAGTTGTTTTTTAAAATAATCCTTGTTCCCAAAATACAATTGGGCATCGAACCTCAAGATCAAAATATCGTTATATACCTCCACATCTTCCGAAAATCGGTTGATGTTCTTAAAGTAATTGGTGCCCTTGATCCTTCCCAAAATGGCAATATGGGGTTTGGAGATACGATAGACCAATAATAGAAGGGACAGCAGCACACCCAAAAGAATACCTTCTATCAACCCGATAAAAAGGGTCATCAAAAAAGTGGCCACCAGCAAAATGAACTCATCCTTCCTGTTTTTCCATAGGTTGATGGGGTACTTCACATCGATCAATCCAAAAACAGAAACAATGATGATTCCGCCCAAAGCCACTGTGGGCAGATTATAGAACAATGGGGTGAGGAACAACAATATCCCCGCAATGATCAACGTACTAAAAATGAGCGACATGCTCGTTTTGGCCCCAGCCTCATCATTTACGGCACTCCTTGAGAATCCTCCAGAAACCGAAAAGGACTGAAAAAGAGAGCCCATGATATTGGACATCCCCAAAGCCCTAAGCTCCTGATTGGCATCCAACTCATACTCGGGATGCTTTTCTTCCAAGGTCTTGGCAATGGAAATGGATTCCATAAACCCAAAAAGGGCCACGGTAAGGGCAATGGGCAGAAACTGGCCTATCTTGTCCCAGTGGCCCACTGGAAGTTCAAACTTGGGCAATCCTCTTGGGATATCACCCACTATACGGATGCCCTTGGCCTCCAATCCGAACAGGACCACTCCTAAAATTCCCAACACTACGATCAGCAGGGGAATAGGTAGTTTTTTATTGATTTTTTTCAATCCGATGATCAAAAGGATTACCAAAACCCCTAAACCTAAAGTCAATGGATCAATCTGATTTAAATTTTGGAACAAACTTGCCAATAACACATGTACTTTTCCCGATTGGGGCAGGTCTATCCCCAACACGTGTTTTAATTGACCCAAGCCTATGAGTATGGCCGCAGCGGAAGTGAATCCATTGATTACGGGTTTGGATAAAAAGTTGACAAAAGATCCCATTTTCAGGAACCCAAAAAGCAATTGTACCAACCCGATAAGCAACGTCAAAAATATGACGGCCGAAATGTATGCTCCTTCTCCCGACAACTGCATGGCCCCTATACCCGCGGCCACCAACAAGGAATCCATCGCCACGGGCCCTACGGCCAATTGACGGGACGTTCCTGTTATGGCATACACGAATTGGGGCACCAATGCGGCATAAAGTCCATAAATGGGAGGCATACCCGCAATCATGGCATAGGCCATTCCCTGTGGTACGAGCATAATTCCCACGGTAATCCCCGCAATCAAATCCCCGTACAACAACGAACGGTCATAATTGCCGATCCACGATAAAAAAGGAAAAAACCTTTTGAGCATGTGATTGGTTTTGCGCAAAAATATAGTGCCTAATGGCTGCCCACAGTAACAAAGGGCACAATTACAAATCTATGATATGGATGTAGCTCCTATGCAATTTCAGCTTTTTCATTTTCTCCAGCTTTTTCAACAATCTGGAAACCACAACCCTTGAGGTGTGCAGATCATAGGCAATTTCTTGGTGGGTGCTCCTGATTTTGTTATCATTGGTCACTTCCACTTTCTTTTTAAGGTAATCCACTAGCCTTTGATCCAAATTTTTAAAGGCGATACTGTCCACGGTCTGCAGCAACTCGTTCAGGCGGTTATGGTAACTGTCGAACACATAATTACGCCAACCTTGGTATTTGCTCATCCATTCCTCCATCTTCTGAACAGGTATCATAATGATCCGGGTATCCGTTTCCGTTATGGCCCTGATCTCGCTCTTGGTATGGCCCATGCAGCAGGCCATGGTCACCGAGCACGTCTCTCCCTGTTCCAAATAATATAGAAGAAGCTCATCGCCTTCCTCATCTTCCCTCAACACTTTAATGGCCCCGGACAGCAACAAAGGGATACTACGGATGTATTGCCCAATATCCATAATGGTCTCCCCAGCTGGGACTTCCATCAATTTTCCGACCTCCAAAATCTCATCGATAAGGGGTTGCTCAAAATAGTTGCTGAATGTTCCAATAAGATCTTCTTCCATGCTGTTGGTATAGGCCCCCTAAGGTAATTATTTTAATAAAGAAATTCCCGCATCAATTTTGCCCTAATATGCAAAACCCACACTTAAAGTGTGGGTACATTGCAAATTAACGCAAACTAATTAACTGAAATTAAACCTACTTAAACTTAAATTTTTAGGGGTTGGCCCTTGATTTCCTTAGGGATGGAAGTATTCAAAATCTTTAAAATGGTCGGTGCAAACTGGTTGGAAAAGAGTTGCTCTTCCTGTTTTACCTCACCCAATGGCTGAACGCCTTTTCCAAAAGTGACCATCCAAACCTGATCAGCTCCCTTGATATCCGCTCCATGGCTTCTCCAAGTATCCAAAGGCTCGGTACCCCTGCCATGGTCTGTGGTAACGATAAAAACGGTTTGATCTTTGTAAAAATCATCCTGTTGGGTAAAGTCCCACAACTCCTTGATTAACGCGTCGGTGTTATGCGCCGATTTTAGATATGCCTGATATTCCCCGTCATGGGCAAAGTCATCCGTTTCACCATACGAGATGTACAGCAATTTGGGATGCTCCTTCTTCATATGTTCCAAAGCATAATGATGGGTGAAGGCATCCAAACGGACACTGCCCCATGGACTGGGAACCTGACCCTGAAGTTCGTTCAGGAATTTTTCCCTTTCGTTCAAATTGCCTGTAGCCGTTTCAAAACCGGCATTCACAGGAACCCCGGAACGCTTTTCGTTGATGATGAACGGGAACACATCCCAACTACCAAAGGCGGCCACTTTCCCTTTCCCTTCGGACGTTTTGTTGTACCGTTCCAAAATGGTGGTATTGGGATTTTCAATCTTATCGTTGCTACGGATATTTTTATCATCCGCGGTTCCTGTCAAGATTTCGTTATAGCCTGGGTAGGAAAACCACATGCCATTGGTAAGGTTCACTTTGCTCCCCAAATTCCTGTTCCCATGCAACTGTCCCATTTTGGAAACCTGGGTCCAGAAAAAGGGCATCAAAGCCTCCCTTCTCTCCTCCGGAGTCTCCCTCCAAAAAGCTTCCTTTAATACATCCATCTCATGAACATAATCCTTATTCCCGATCAATAAAGGGTCGGCACCTGTAAACAATTCCTGCCAACGGTACCCATCAAGTGTAATCAAAATCACTTTGGTATCGGAATCCTGTGCACTTATCTTTAGAAAAGCTACCAAGGCAGCCATCAAAAGCAAAATCTTGTTTTTCATTTTCTATTTGGTTTTAAATGATGCTGTTTCGGACCACCCGCTCCAATTCAGGTTTTGGTCTCGGTAACGGACCCTCCAATAATAGGTGGTTCCCGGTTTCAATCTTTTGGTTTTTTCGTCGGTAAGGTCGTCATCTTTTTGGCGGTCTTCCTCATAGTACCAGTTTTCGTATTGTTTCCAACTGTCCAAAGCCAATTTTTCAAAATCCTTGGTTTCTGAAACCTGCCAATGCGCGGCGGCATGGAAGGCTCCATTAATCGGACTTGAAAATTCCCCAGCTTTTAACATGGCAAAATCACCTTTAACTTCCACATTGTTTGTAGGCGAAACTGCTTTGGGGGTTTCGGGTTTCTTTTCCAATCTCCAAATGGTAATACTATCGCGAAGCTCATTGTCCCTAAACTTGGATTCATTACCACGACTGATTCGTTTAATGGTGAACTTGGGGTCGTTTCGGTTGCCGTCCACTTCCACCATCACGAAACCATATTCGTCTTGGGAAACCGTGAACTCATCGTAATCCCTGCCTTCAAATTCGCCCCAATTGTCTATGGCACCACCTGCCGAGGCCACATTGATCCACAAGTGTTTGTGATCTCTGGACTGTCCCCTGGAATAGGCATGGGTATGTCCAAAAAAGTGTATGCTGGGTTTCCCTGTTTTTGTGGAGAACGCTTCCAACATTTTAACCACTTTTCCTGTGGGTTCTTCTTCTCCCGGAATCCAAAGTTCCGATTTGTAGGGATGGTGGAGTTGGGCAAAAACAAAGTCGATATTATCATCCTTTTCCGTTTCTGCCAATACCTTTTCCAACCATTCATATTGCTCTCTCAAATCCCGATAGCCGTCATTGGAATTCAACCCGATCACACGGGTGTTGCCATAGTCCTTATACCACCAATGCTCTGCGTAGGCAGGAGTTCCGTTCTCGGGAAGACTGAAATATTTGAAATAAAAAATGGAGTTGCGTTCATGGTTGCCCAAAACAGGGTACACAGGCACTTCTGCAAATAATTTTTGGGCGGGATCGAAAAAATGGTCTTTCCATTGATAGTATTGGCTACCGCTCTGCACTAAATCGCCCGGAATCATGATCATGGCCAGATTATCAGGTAATTTACCCTCGTATTCTTTTTTCAAATATTGAATGATGCCCTCGTTCACCACTTCGGAAAACTTGTTCGGATTTTGGCTATCGTATTGCATATCGCTCATGGCAACAATGTTGAACGATTCCTCATCACTGGCAAACGGCGGCGTTTTAAATTGATAGATGTCCGATTTGGCCTTTCCTGTCTTTACCCGATAAAAGTATTCGGTAAAGCGTTCCAAACCTGTCAATTTAACGGCATGTACCCTAGAATCCGAAAAATTGATGTCTTCGGCCTTGCCTGTGGCCTTTTTGCCCAATTTTGGAGTGGTTCCATATTCCACAACACTCTCCTCTCCATTGGTGGTCTCCCACATAATGGTGATGGAATTGGGTTCGGCGTTCTGCAGATAGGGTTGTACCAAAATCTGTGGCTCGGATTGAGCCATGATTTGGGCAATGCCCACAAATAAGAAGATCAGTAGTTGGTTGATTTTTTTCATTAGGCTATAGCGTTGGTTTTTAGGAAGGCCTCGTTCAATATTTCCAAGGCTTTTTCCAGTTCTTCCCTTGAAATGGTCAAAGGCGGGGAGAGTTGTAGTACATTTCCTTTGGAAACTTTGAAACTCAGTCCATTTTTTAGGCATTCGTACATGATTTCCTCGGCTTCGGCGGTTGCTTTTTCCTTGGTAGTCCGGTTGGTGACCAATTCTATCCCCCATAAAAGACCGACCCCACGTACATCGCCGATCAAGGAATATTTTCGATGCATTTTGTACAGGGCTTTCTTCATAAATTCCTCATCTGCCTTCACCTTTTGCAATAGGTTTTCTTCTTCAATGATTTCCAAAAGGGTCAATCCTGCCACCGAGCCCAACGGGCTTTTTTCGTGGGTATAATGCCCCAAGGAGATGTGCCCGAAACGGTTGTATTCCTCTCGGGTCACAATGGCCGCTTGGGGAACAATGCCTCCACCCAAGCCTTTCCCCAAACAAAGGATATCGGGTTCAATACCGAACAGTTCGTAGGCGAACATTTTTCCGGTGCGTCCGAAGGCAATCGGAATTTCATCCAAAATCAACAACACCCCATACTTATCACATAGTTCACGGGCGCCTTGCCAATATTTGGCGGATGGAATCTGCACATCGGTGTTGCGGATGGTTTCGGCCAAAAAAGCACCGATCTCATCGTCTTTGGACAACACATGCTCCAAATACTCCAGGGCTTTTTCTTCATTCCCTTCAAAAATACCGCGATAGGTGATAGGTGGTGGAATACGTTCCACACCGGGCATCAATGGCCCCATATGTTCCTGAAAAATGGATTCGCCCCCTACGCTGATGGCATCCAAATTGGCCCCGTGGAACGAGTCCCAAAAAGAAACCACCTTGTGTTTTCCCGTCACCGCACGTGCCAGTTTCAAGGCGATACTAATAGATGAGCTCCCGTTCGGGGTCAATAAAATACGGTTCAGTCCTTTTGGAGTATATGATGTTAATTTCTCCGCAAATTGGATGGCTTTTTCATTGGTATATCTTCGGGTTGAAAACGTGAGTTCCTGAAGTTGCCCCATGAGCGCACTCACCATTTTGGGATGGGAAAACCCTACTTGGTGCACATTGTTGCCATGAAAATCCAGATAGCGTTTCCCTGAAATATTCTCCAAATAGGAGCCTTCGCAATTTTTTAATACGTCCAAACACGGGGTGGACATGGATTGGTGCAAAAAGTATTTGGCATCCTTTTCCAACAGTTCTTTGGTCTGGTCGTTCACTTCTTCCTTTAACCATTCGCCCCTTGCAGAGGTGAGGTTGATGTCGCCTTCCACAACAGATTCCGCGTTGTGCCTATCGTGCTTCATATGGTCCATATTTCGCTAGTATTTCCCTTTCTTCCGATGAATCGTTCAACACATAAATATCGTACGAATTCCCGTGATTGTATACCCGTATCACAATGTGTCCCTTTTTGCTTTTGTATTGGTCCAACCTGCCCCCGATCACATCCTTGGTGCCTTGGAGCATAATGGTTGAAAAAATATCCCGTTCGCCAGGGTACAATTGTGTTGATGTTATTCTTCTTAAAACTTCCTCCCCCGGATGGTCGGCGGTCCAATTCTGTTGAATCCAGACCCTTGGACGGATGGTTCGCACATAGTACGGATTTTGGGAATCCCGGTTACCGTGATGGTTGAGGGTAGCTACATCCACCGGGCCGATTACTGGGGCCACGTGGGATTCCAAGGCATCCAAATCCGTCTGACCCATGCCGTCTATGCCGGAAATATCACCGCCCGTGTAATAGTTGAACTTGCCGAAATCGATTCGGATACCATTGCTCAACGGATTCTCCCCAGGATATTCCCCCTGTTTAAACAAAGGGTAAAAGGAATCATCATAACCCGTCCAAATGCTTCCGTTGGAGGCAATGTTCTGTATCGAGAATTCCGGATAATCCTTTGGATTATTTTTTAAAACGATTTGGTCCGAACGACCCACTTTCAAGGCCTCATTGATTAATCCAACTTTTTTAGCTTGATAATCGATAAACTTCCAGTATTCTTTTAAGGTCGGTATCATGCCATAGGCATCGCTTGAGAAACGTTTCTCAGCCTGTACTTTGGCATCTTTCAGGTTGAGGGGGAATTCAAACCCAAGGTCGATTAATTTTTTGATGGGGATAAGAGTTCCCACTTCCATAATCCCGGTCAATTGATACCCCCCTGGAGCTATTTTTCGTAAGGAATCGATTTCCCCAAAATGATCATCGTGGTAATGGGTGATCAGGGCATAATCCAATTTTCGCTCATGCCTTTTGGGTAGAAACTGGTCGATATAATCCACAATCCATTGGGGTGCCGTTTTGGACCTGTTCGGAACCAATTCGGCATTTCTACTCGATGTAGTCCTTGGATGGGTCTCGGACATATCCCCGGCATCCACCAACATTGTGGTACCATCAGGAAAAACCATAAAAGCGGCATCACCCCTACCAGTATTGATGTGGTGGATGTCCAAAAAACCAGGTTGCCAAGCAGGTAATTGCTGCTTTTGGCCCAGTACCATTACAGCCGAAAAGAATAGAACGGCAAAAAAACCTGATTTTTTGAAGTTGATGTGCATGTTATTTTTCTCTGTATAAATGATTGGCGGGAATAATCTGTTTCGGAATGTTGGCTCCTTGGTATTTTACATCCAAGTGGTAGCCTCCCCCACCGTTAAAAAATTCTACCCTGATCAAATGTTTGCCTTTGGTCAGTTCAATAGCTTCGCCACGTTCCATGACCCCATGGTCCCCATCGTTGTCCACCAACAATTTTCCATCCACGTAGAGTTTACTTCCGTCATCACTATTGGTAAAAAAGCCATATTTCCCATCTTCAGGAATATCCAAATAGCTTTCCAACACCAAGGCCACCTGTTCTTGTTGCACATCTTCAGTCAGTGCTTGCTTATGGGAAAATTCGGCAACAAAACCTTCTTTAACAGGCTTTAAGGTAGCGAAATTGGGTAATTTGTCCATCCTCTCCCCGTAATAAATGGCATAGGCAACAGGGTCTTCTTTCGTTTCTGGAACCAGCCTGAAATTGGCCTCTGCAATCGTACTCACCAATTGATCCTCTTGAAAGACACCAGCCTTTACAATCTCGGTCTGCTTCAGGTAAAAAGTATCTTGATAGACCTTGCTGTTTTCCATGGTCGGAACAGCATTTCCAATGGTATACCTGATTTCACCCACATTGTTGGGGTTCTGCATTATCACGGCAACGGAGTCCGCCTTAAAAACTCCTCCTGCAGGCTCAAAATAGCCTGCATCCGGAAGAATCTTTGGTTGGGTTATCTGCTCTTTTCGCTTATAGGTCAAGTTGGGTTTTTCATTACCGATAAAAGCTCCTTTAACGGGCCTCCCGATCCATGACTGGGGAGTTTGCAATCCCATGGCATAGGCCACCGTGGCTGCATTGTCGTATTGGTATACGGTCTCTTCAATCTGATATCCTTTTTTGATTCCTACGCCATAAAGAATGAAGGGTATCTCCATTTCGGCCAGACTTTCACCCCCGTGCCCAAAACCGATTCCACCGTGATCGGCAGAAACAATGAACAGGGTCTTTTCAAAGATGCCCGCTTCTTTGGTCGCATTGACAATCTCTGTGATCAAAGAATCGGCCTTTTCCACGGATTTGTAATATTCCGGGCTTCCATGGCCCAAGGCATGGCCTGCATGATCTACATGATCCAAATGCACAAAGGTGAATTTTGGAGTATGCTCCTTAATATAGTTTACCGCTTCTTCTGTGGTATTGTCCTCGTGGTCCCCGTCAATATCAAAATCAACATCCTCCTTTTCGAACAAACGACCAAAGCCATCCCAATCGTAAATAGCACCTACATGGGCATCGGGCTGTTGGTCATGGAATAAGGTGAAAATGGTAGGAAAGGTTCCGTTTTTGGTCGCTACTACGGGTGGCAATTGATGGTCAAACTTTTCCCATCCGTTGGAGGTGACCCCATGTTGTTCGGTATCGGCCCCCATGATCATACTGGCCCAATTGGGACTGGAACTTGATGGCAATACGGAACGGGCATGCATGGTGGCCGCTCCATTCTGAATCATGGAATCCATCATAGGCGTATGGGCCTTCTGGATCCCATTGGGACTCATACCGTCCACACCAATGATTACAATGTGCTCTATACCCTTGGGGGTATCATCCTTCTTGGAAGAACAAGACCACAGGAACAAAATTCCTGTGGTCATGATCATACCTTTTTTTATATTCAGATAAAACATGGGCATCTTTTAATTTTCCCACCAAACCTTGGTCGTAATCTTGTCACTTCCCATTCTGTTGACCGCTTCGGTATAGTTGGCATTGTTCAAAGATTCTTCTTCACTGGGATACTCAAACCTGCTTGGGTACACATCATAGAAAGCATCGGGTCCAGGTTCAATAGTTGCTGGGAAACCAGTTCTCTTGTATTCAATGAATCCTTGGTAATCGGTGTAGAACAAATTGATATACTTTTGGGTCATGATGGTTTCCAAAGTATTGTCAAAAGCTACCCCAGCACTGGTCAAATAATCAGCTGGCATGGCCACACCCCAATAGGCGAAGTTGGCCGTGATTCCTTCTTCATACAACGCTTGGGCATCTGCAGTGATCCATCCTCTTTGGGCCGCTTCTGCCAAAATGAACTGGACTTCGGAATACAACATCAATCTTGCCTGGTTGGCATTTGGTTGAAAATAGAAGTAATCAATATTGAATTTTGACAAGAAAGCATCCCCACCTTGATAGGTATAGGCAGGACCGTCCACTACTCCGTTCAACATACCCACAATTTCTGGGGTACCCAAAGTAACCGAATTGGCGGTTGGGTCAGCGAAAAATTCCAATCGGGGATCGTTCAATCCTTGCAACATGGTCACAAAATGCTCAGAAATCCTGTACTCGTTATAGGAACCTACACGATATACCGACTCTTCGGTAACAGGGTGTGCATCTGGGTTGGCAGCAAGAAACGTTTGAACAGCATTGTCATCATTGGATGACATTATCGGGTTTTGGGCCGCGTTGTTGTAGATTTCCGAAATCACACTGGAAGAAGTAGAAGGAGAAACCTCGCTCAAGCGAAGGGCCAAACGCAACCTCAAAGAGTTGGCAAACTTTCTCCACATGGCAAGATCACCATCGAACAACAAATCTCCCTTGATTGCATTTAGGTCAGAACCAGCCAAAATGGTATTGGCAGATGCCAATTCTTCCAACATGGAGTTATAAATGTCCTGCTGCGTATCATAAACAGGGGCATAATTGGCCTCACTTGCCTGGTTTACTTCAGAAAAGGGAACGTCTCCCCACATGTCGGTCAAAATGCTGAAGGCCCAAACCTGCATGATCCTAGATACGGCAACATAACTGTCCAATTCGTTCTCATTGGCCAATTTTTCCAATTCCTTGGCATCACGAATAGCATTGTAATAACTGTTCCATGCCCCACCTTGATCTCCCCAGTCAAAAAGATCGAAAGAGGTAAACACGATTCGTGCACCATATTGTCCCATAAGGTTTCCTTCGCTCCACGATCCACCTACAGCTTCCCTGATAGCAGTTCTCTGAAGGTTGGTCAAAAGCAGTTCCGGGTTTTGGTTGATGTTCAACGCTACATCCGGATTATCGTTGCTCACGTCAAACTTGTCGCAAGACCAAAGGGTCATCGCAAGTACGAGCGCTATAAAGAATATCTTTTTCATTTGTTGATTATTTGCCTGATTAAAATTCTACGTTGATTGAAAATCCTACGCTACGCGTTGTAGGTACTGTGGCATTTTCTACCCCAGGGACGAAATTTCCACCTCCAAACGACAATAATTCCGGGTCGCCATGGTTGAAATCCTTGGCCCATAACCAAAGGTTGGTGCCGATCAAGGAGAAACTCAAACTCTTGATATCATCTGTTTTCAAGAAACCTTTTGGGAAATCATAGGTTAATCGTGCTTCCCTCAATTTGATGAAAGTGGCATCATAAATACCTTCCGTATCATTGTCCCTTCTATAACGGTTGTTGTGGTAGGCATTGGCAGCTACTATTACATTATTGGGCACATATTCTCCACCTTGCAACATCACACCATCGCCTATGATACCATCGTTCCAAGTTGTTCCGTTGGTATCCGTATAGGTAAGACCAGAATCGGCGATACCTGGGTGGGGGCCACCATACTCTGGGGAACGGCCCCAAAGGGTTTCCACTACGTTACCGGAAGTAGCGGCAATCAAACGGGTTCTGGAGAGCAATTCTCCACCTTGTCTCCAATCCAAAAGGAAGTTGAGCGAAATGTTCTTGTACTTGATGGTGTTGTTCCAGCCCAAGGTAAAATCAGGATTGAAGTTCCCTACCTTTCTCAAGGTGTTGTCCTGTTGCACCAAACCGTTGTTGAAGATTACTTCACCATAATAAGGACTGTCCTTATCTTCTACCTTTACCAATCCGGTTCCCCACATGTCACCAAGCGAACCTCCTTTTTCTGCAACCAAGGTAATCCCGTTTCCTCCGTAAGAATATCTATCCACACCATCGGCCAATTCCAAAATCTTGTTTCGGTTCAAGCCAAAGTTGAAAGAAGAGTTCCAAGAAAAGTTCTTGTTTTCGAAAGGGGTAACACCCAACATGATCTCCACCCCTTGGTTTCTAATCTTACCGGCGTTGATTGTCCTTGCAGATTTTCCCGAAGTTACAGGTAGATCGATGTCCAAAATCTGGTTTTTGGAAACCGTGTTGTAATAGGTAGCATCCAAAGTCAATTTGTTGTTGAACATCCTAAGGTCCGTACCAAATTCGTAAGATGTTTGGATCTCAGGTTTCAAATCGAAGTTGGGCAACGTACTGGATGGACTTGCTGTTGGATTGTCCCCAACTGGTGTTCCTAAAGCATAATATTCGGAAAGTCGATACGCATCGGTGTCGCTACCTACCTGTGCCCAACCACCACGTAGTTTGGCAAAGTTGAGAACATCGTTGCTGTTGATGTCAAACAAATCGGTCAACACCACACTCAAAGATGCGGATGGATAGAAATAGGAATTGTTCTGCTCTGGAAGTGTGGAAGACCAGTCGTTACGAGCGGTCAAATCCAAATACACACTATTATCCCATCCCAATTGGGCAAAAGCATACAAGGAGTTGATCTGTTTTTCGGGACGGCTGGTACGTTGCACCAAGCTACCATCCACGTTGGAGAACGAGTAAATTCCAGGTATCAACAGTTTGTTGGCCATCAAGGAATTGAAATGGTTTTTCTGCACCATTCGGTTCCCCCCAAAGTTGGCATTCACATGGAATTTGTCGTTGATGTTCTTATCATAGGTCAACAGGAAATCCAAGTTGGTCTCCTGAAAGTTGATCTTATCCTCCCTATACTGCCCATTTGGGAACCTTTGTGTGGAATAGGCCCTTTTGATGAACCGATATTCAGAGAAGAAATCACGACCACCCCTAACCATAAATTTAAAGTCATCACTGATTTTGTATGTCGCAGAAAGGTTTCCTATAATCCTGTCCTTGGCAAGACCATTGGTATTCTCATACATGGTAAAGTAAGGATTATCATGATAGTTGTAGTTGTAGTTGAACTGTTGAAAGCCTTCCAGGCCATCCTGCCAATAATCCCTTAAACCATGCACATTGATCTGTTGTCCCCACCAAATGAAAAGGTACATTACGGATTCCGTACCATATCCATTTACGTGACGGTTATCCGAATCCGATCTAATGTAGTTGATCTTGGACGACACGCTCAACCTATCGGAAATTTGGTAATCTCCGGAAAGGGAAATGGTATTTCTTCTTAAATCGGTATTGGGCACAATGCCTTTGTTGTCCAAATTGGTATAGCTAACGCGATAGTTTCCATTCTCGTTGGAGCCATACAAGGAAACGGTATTGATCAAGGTCCTACCGGTTTCCATGAATTCCTTGGCAGGGTTTCCTCCATATACAAAGGGTGTGGCAATAATGTCTCCTCTTCTCTGAAGGTCAACCCCAGAGGAACCCAAAACATAGTCCAGCCCATGAACATCACCTCCACGAAGTCCGTTTGTTGTAGGAGAATCATGCTGCGGTCTCAAGGTACCGTCCAAAAGTGGACCCCATGATTCATCCACACCATCATACGTTCCGTTTCCGTAACCATCCACAAAGGCAAAATCAAAGTTTTTACCTTGACCATAAACACCTTGGTATTCAGGAGCTTTCAATACGCTTTCAAAGGTGGTCTTGGAACTGAAGCTGATACCACTTTTTTTGCCTTTACCCGATTTGGTAGTAATAATCACTGCACCGTTGGCAGCCCTTGAGCCATAAAGTGCCGTAGCGTTGGCACCTTTCAATACAGAAATAGACGCCACATCATCTGGGTTGATCTCCGCAGCACCGTTACCATAATCCAGATTCATGTTGGAAGCACCCCCCAAGGTATTCGTCCTGGTATCCGTAGTGTTGTTGATCGGAATACCGTCCACTATAAAAAGGGGCTGGTTGTCGCCCTGCATGGAGGAATACCCCCTAATCACCACGGAAGAAGATTGTCCAGGTCCCGTACCGTTGGTCACTACCTGAACCCCTGCAGTTCTACCCGCTAAAGTGCTCACGGTATTGGTGCTCGTGGACTGGGAAACCTCATCGCCCCCAACCTTTTGTACGGCATACCCCAAGGATTTTTCGTCCCTGGTAATGTTCAAGGCCGTAACCACCACTTCATCCAACTGTTGGGAATCGGGTTGCAACACAATGGTTGCCGAAGTCTGTCCGGAAGTGGCAAATTCCTTGGCCACATATCCTATATAGGATACCAGTAAAATTTCATTGGCACTGGGTAACTGAATTTCAAAGTTCCCATCAAAGTCTGTAGCCACACCTGTGGTGCTACCCTTCACAACAACCGAAGCCCCGGGCAAGGGTACGTTGTTCTCGTCTACTACCTTTCCAGAAAAAGTACTCTGGGAATAGCCGATCATACTTACGACAAAGGCAAGTAAAAACGTTAGGATTGATTTTTTCATTTGTTGAGTATTTGTAAAATTTGGTTAATTATTTATCAACAAATATCCAACACAAGAGTTAAGGCATACCCTTAAACAGATTAAAAAAATGATACGGAAAGGTTAAAAGAAACCCTTCAATGTTAGGTAAACATTATTTACAAATATGCACTTTTAAAAGTACCCTATATTTTATGGAACTTTGAAAACAATTCATTTTTATAAGGGATTGAAGCGTTTTTTTAGTAATTATGAAAACTGGCAGAATGTTATAAATATTAAAATAGCAAGCATACCCCAACATGGAAGATTATTTAATAGGGATCGGTAAACGAATCAAAGAAATACGGAAGAACAATAAAAAAACCATAAGTGATGTTGCGATTAATGCCGGGGTCACCGCAGGGTTAATTTCTAGGATAGAAAATGGAAGGACCATACCTTCCTTACCTGTCTTCTTAAAAATCGTTGGGGCTTTGGATACCGAACTCACGGATTTTTTTGATGGCATGCCCAAAGTGAACGGCCAGAATTTTTTGGTCTCTCGAAAAGATGACCAGACCATCATCGAAAAGGAAGATGAGGCCATTGGTTTTACCTACAACTATATCTTCAGTAAACATTTGAACTCGGTAGGGTTTGAAAGTGTACTCTTGGAAGTGCAACCGAATTCAGAACGTGAAAAAGTGGTCACTGATGCTTTTGAGTTTAAATACATTCTTACCGGGGAGTGCTATTATGTCATCGGCGATCAAGAGGTATTGTTAAAAGAAGGGGACTCCATTTTCTTTGACGGCAGAATCCCCCATGTTCCGATCAATAGGGGCAAAGTGCCCTCCAAAATGTTGGTGGTCTATTTCTTTATCTGATCACGGATACAGAACCCCTGTCAAGGCGTCCAAAGAAGTGAGGATGTATGTTGGTTCAGCTGTTTCCAGTTGTTCGCGGGTCTGTGCCCCTGACAAAACTGCCACGGTAATGCCGCAGTTGGCATTTTTGCCTTCCTCTATATCGATTATGGAATCGCCTGCCTTCAAAACTACCTCGGAATCGGTAATCCCAAACATCTCCATGGCCTTCTCTATCATTTCGGATGATGGCCTTCCATTTACCACATCATCCGCAGTGATCAATGCATCGATCTGTTTGCCTGGTACCCATCCCAGTTTGTCCAAAAGGGATTGCGCCGTTTTTCTATCATAACCTGTGTTCAGTACCACTTTTACCCCATGGGATCTCAAGGTCTCAAAAAGTTCTTCCACACCTTCATATGGGGTCACCTCCAAATTGGCATAGGCTTCTTTCAACATTCCTTTAAAATCTTCATGCACTGCTTTGGCATCTACTTCTTCTTCCCGGCCATTTTTGGTCGCTTCCAAAACATCCACAATAGCCTTGTACTTTTCCTTTCCGGCACCATATTCAAGGACCGTTTCCAAGGAAACATCAACACCCCGTTTGGCCAAAGCCTGCCTAACCGTTTTGTATACTACATTATCTTCGTTCACCGTGGTGCCCGCCATGTCAAAAACCGCTAGTTTAATGTCTTTCATAAATTAATTTTCTGCGTATTAAAAATTGTTGCCATGTTCTTTTTGCTGAATCCGGCACTCCCTGTCATGCCCTTGCCTCCTATTCCAGTGACGATATGAATGTGCTCATCAATGATCTGTTGGAAGATATCGCTTGTCTTACATTGGGAATACATGCCATACCATCTTCTTTGGATTTCATAGGTAGGCAAATCGATAATCTTCTTGGCTTCCTCCACCATAAAATGGTCTATGTCCATATCCAAGTCGTACCCTAGGTCTTCTATTGAATTGGCATCCGCATATTGATGGGAATCTCCCAAAATTACGGAACCATCCGTTGCCTGTTTAAATAAAATATGAACGCCCCACTGTTTTTGAAGGCTATCCTCTGGTTCATTCTGCTTGATTCCAGCGAATGATGGACATTCATAAAAAGCCTCATATCTCCTGATGGACCATCCTGTTAAAATGGAGCCCTTTAACTCGTAATTGCCCTGGGATTTGGTCTGCATCATCTGCAATTTGGAAACTTCAAGGTCGCTGTTGGCAAATACTTCAGGATACAGGTTCTTAAAATCACTACCATTACAAATAACCACTTTTTTGGCCCAAAGCTTTTCACCTGCCGAGCTTTCCACTTTTACCCAATCCCCGTTTCGTTCGCAATGGATCACAGGGAAACCCATTTTGATCTCCATTCCCTTGTGGGTGCCCAAAAATTCCTGTAACCTGTGGATCATGATCCTGGGTTCCACGGTTACCTCTTTGGGAAAAAAGAGCCCTGCCTTAACATAATCCTTCCTCAACCCTGGGTAATGGTCCAAACATTCGCTTCTGGTAAGCATTTTTGAAGCATACTCGTTGCTGTTGTTGATGGCCCTGAGTTCCACCAACAGTTGTTCTTCTTCTTCATTGGAAGCCAAATATACCGTACCGTTCTGACGGATGCTTATATCGAACTGCGATTGGATCTCTTTGTAAATACGAAGGCTTTCCCTTCCATATTTCTGCCATTTGGAGTTCATCCCCGAAGGAACCACTTGGCCAAAATTTTGGGTGGTCGCTCCTTTGGGATAGGCATCTTTTTCCACCAAACAGACTTTTAGTCCCATTTCCATGGCATGATAGGCATGAAAAGTCCCCAAAATGCCACCACCTACAATGACGGCATCATATTTATTGTCCATAATCCAATCGCTCTTTTATATTTTCAGATTTGTGTCGTGCCCCGAAATGGAGAAACAACATTACGGTAATCACTATTCCGATAACGGCCACGGCATAGGTACCATACACAAAGAAGTTAAGCCAGGAAAGCTTGGCTTGTCCAAAATTTTTGTACAGCAACACCAATACACTGCCCGCATACCCAAAGGCATCTGCGATATAAATGAGAAAACCGGAATTGCCCCTTACTTTGAAGGCTGCAATGAATCGATCAAAAAACAGGCAGTTGAAGGGTACATAGCAAATATAAAGCCCAAAACCGGTTGAAACCATCCATACAAAAGGATCTAACACACCCGTTTGAAACAGAATGGTTGACAAAGCCAACACCACAGTACCCAACAACAAAAGACCGTGATAGGTGAGCAAGGCCTTAAAATTATCCTTGATATAAAAAATGGTCCCAATGATCAATAGCACCACAATGGCAATAATGATTTCGGAAGTCGAAAACACGGAGATGTCGCCTTGATAGCCGATACTGTCCCACAATTCGCGGGCAAAATTGTCCCTAAAATCCCTAAAAGCGGTCAGAAAGGTGTAAAAGATGACCACCAACAGTAGTGGAAAAAAGAACTGTTTCACCAAACTGTTGCGGTCTTCTTTGGTCATGGGAATCCGTTCGGTCCTGTTTTCAATATCTTCAGGGGTTGGTGGCGGCACCTTTTGCAACATGTAGGAACAAAGGAGTAACGGTATAAAAAACAACGCCCCAGTTACCACTGGCATCCAAAATTCAGTTATACCCCAATTGTTCATCACATAAAGCCCCACTGATTTGACCACGCCACTCGATACAATAAAACTGGCCGAGAGTACCACCCCAAGAATGTCCGTGAACCTTCTCCCTTCAATATACGAGAACACAATGCCCCATATCATGCCTAAGGGCAAGCCGTTCAAAAACATAAAAGCAATATTGTAAGGGGCCGGTACCCAAGCGAACAGCAACAAGGAAAGCTCCGCCATCGCAATCAGGGAAATCAGGTACATCAACCTTCGGTTGGGTTTTAATTCTGAAATCACCTTGATCCCCACAAATTTGGAAAGTGCATACCCTACCACCTGTGCAATGACCAAAAGTATTTTGTAGTTTATCCCGAAATAGGACAGCCCTTCAAAAGTGGCCACTGAAAACGGCTTTCTAAAGGCATACATGCAAAAGTAGGTGCCAAAAGCAGCCAGCGATGCATGCAAAACAAAAATCAAACTCGACCGCTTCTTGCCCATACCTTTATATAATTATGTTTACAAATACTAAAATTATGTTTCAAATTACTCAAATTTATAGGAAACCACCCACTCTTTTTAGATTAAAAAATTGTTAGAAAAAAATTATGCCCTCAGTTGAGGGCATAGCTTTGTAAAAGATAGGATATTTTTATCATTTTGGTTCAACATAGGCATTTATTCTTTGGATAGAGCCATCGGGATGGTACTTGAGCTCAGTCATCTTCACGCTTCTAAGATGTGTTTTTCCTCCAGAAAGAGAGCTGTCATGAAAAAACAGCCACCACTTGCCATTGTACTCTACAATTGAATGATGGTTGGTCCATCCCAAAACAGGATCCAATAGTACTCCTTGATATGTAAAGGGACCATACGGACTATCACCAATGGCATAAACAATTTTATGGGTATCCCCGGTTGAATAGGAAAGATAGTACCTGTTCTTATACTTATGTACCCAAGCTGCTTCAAAAAATCTACGGTCATTGTCGGACGTTACAATAGGTTTCCCTTTCTCATCCAAGACCACAACATCCCTGGGCTCTTCCGCAAAGCTTACCATATCTTCTGCCAACATGGCCATCTTTGGGGAAAGTGCCGGCTCATCAGCCTCTGGATATTTATCCTCCCCAATATATTTACCATTGTCCCATTTTTGGAGTTGGCCTCCCCATATACCTCCAAAATACATATAATACTTACCGTCATCATCCATGAAAACTGCCGGATCCATACTATAGCTCCCTCCGATGGGCTTCTCCAACGCACTAAAGGGTCCTTCTGGATTTTTACCGGTTGCCACACCAATCCTGAAAATATCATCTTTGTCCTTTACGGGAAAATATAGGAAATAATCATCTCCTTTCTTAGCAGCATCAGGAGCCCACATTTGTCTACCTGCCCAAGGAACGTTATCTATATGCAACGCCAATCCGTGGTCTGTAACCTTACCGCCTACACTATCCATGGAAAACACATGGTAATCCATCATATTGAAATGACTTCCCAGATCATCTTCGGGTATACCCGACTCAAAATCGTGGGAAGGATACACATAGAGTCGTCCGTTGAACACATGGGCCGATGGATCGGCAGTAAATAAATCAGATGTCAATGGATATACCTTGTCTGGAGAAACAGCAGTGGTATCAGAAATGGACAAAGTTTCAATTCCATCCATTTTTTCCACTTTTCGATTCTTACACGAATAACCCATCAATAACACTATTAATGATAAAAAATAGACCGACAAATCTATCTTATTTCTTTTTTTTGATCTAAAAGTTGCGATTTTCATAAGTTGAAGTAGCTACTAATTTGTTAAAAAAATAAGTTGTTCCATAAAAACAATCGTTTGCTTTCTTTTACAATAAATCAATAATATCTGATTATCAGATTTTTACATATTTTTCAAAAGATAGAATATTAAATTTTAAAGAAATGTGAAAATTTTTAACGCAACCGATTGCGTGAACAAATATATTATGTATATTTAACACATTCAAAATATTATACGGCATTTTTTGCCATAATTGAATTAATTAACTAAACAAAATCAAAACTTACTAACATGACCAAATTCTTATTAGCTAGGCTAATGAAATCGGTTGGCCTAAAGACCCATTCTTTTTTATACCTTTTTTTATTGGTCGGCACCATGGTGCAAGCTCAGAACAACATCACCATTTCTGGGGTGGTAACCGATACGCAAGGGGCACCCATCCCCGGGGCAACGGTAATAGTTCAGAATACCACGAACGGTACTTCAACAGATTTTGACGGAAACTATACCCTTAGTGTTCCTTCCAATGCCATATTGGAAATTCGCTACTTGGGGTTTATAACCCAAACCATTAATGTAAATGGAAGAACACGGATCAATATCAGTATGGCCGAAGACACCCAAATGTTGGAGGAAGTAGTTGTAATTGGTTACGGAACCATGGAAAGGGCCAACGTAACCGGGGCCATCACTACTGTAGATGTGGTTGAAGTTCAAAAAGCGCCCGTGGCCAACGTGGTCGAATCATTAAGGGGGCAGGTTGCGGGACTTCAAGTCACCCGGACTTCAGGGCAACCAGGTTCTGCACCCACCTTCAAGATTAGGGGCAACAATTCCTTGGGAACGGATTCTTCCGCTTTGGATGGAAACAATACACCTTTGATCGTTGTTGATGGGGTCCCTTTAACCGGGGGGAACATGGCTGAATTCAATTCGGATGACATTGCCAGTATCAACATTTTAAAAGATGCTGGATCGGCATCCATTTATGGATCCAGTGGTGCCAATGGGGTTGTATTGATTACCACCAAAAGCGGCACTCCTGGAAAACCCAAAGTAACCATTTCCAGTTCCACAGGGTTCTCCGACTTGGTGCAGACCCCTAATATCATGAATGGGGATGAATTCCTCAAATTTAGGCTAGATGCCGTAAAAGCTGGCGACCCCAACGCAGCCAACCCTGCCGTGGCAAGTGTTCTGGATCAAATAGAACTGGCCAATTTTTTGGCCGGCAAGGAAGTGGATTGGCTTGAGCAAGTAACCAGAAATGGGCTCCAAAACAACCTTGGCCTTACCGTATCCGGCGGATCCGACTTGGGTACTTTTTATTTAAACGGAAATTATTTAAGTGATTCCGGCCCGTTGACAGCCTCTGACTATAAAAGATATTCCATCCGATTTAACGGGGATATAAATGTCACTGATTGGCTAAAAATCGGGGCAAGGGTACAAATGTCAAAAAGCTTTTCCGATCAAAGGACCAGGATTGTAGGTTTTGGCAATAATGGAGTTCCTTCGCTCTCTGCCTTGGTGGAATCCAGCCCTTATGGTACCCTGATCGACGAAGAGGGCAACTACACAAAATTTGCCACAACGGACTTGTTTGCCGTAAACCCACTTCACAAATTCAACGAAAGTAAATTGGATGAAAATGTGACACGTTCCTACATAAACCCATATGTGAACATTAAATTGGCGAAAGGATTGACTTATACAATGAACTCTTTTGCAGAGCAAAGGAATGAGTTCCTGGGAAGGTTCCAGTCTGAAAATTTTACGGATGGAGCCGACAACCTTGCCCAAATTAGGACCCGCGAAACCACCACCTATTTATTGGACAACATTTTAAACTACAAGAAAACCTTCGGGGACCACAGTTTGGATGCAACCTTGATTTATGGGGTCCAACAATCAGAATGGACAGAGAAAAATGATCAGGCAACCAAAACCGCCGCAGATCAACTGGGATACTGGGGTATTGGAACAGCCCCTTCAGAAACACAGACCATCAGTATAAACACCAGTGATTGGGGAAAAGCATACTTGGCAGGTAGGCTTGGATATAACTATGATGGAAGGTATAGTGCCACCTTTACCTTACGAAGGGATTCCTCCTCACGATTTGTGGATGATAACAGGGTAGGATATTTCCCTTCCGCTTCATTTGCATGGAATGCACAAAACGAAGAATGGTGGTTTGGAGGCGATGTCCTCAATCAGTTCAAAGTCCGTTTGAGCTATGGGGAACTGGGTAATGATGACAAGATAAATCCTTTCTCCTACCAAGCCAATACCAACCCTACGTTGATTCCCCCTGACTTGAACACAACCGGTTTGATCCCGGGCGATGTAGCAGGTAACCGTAATCTTAAATGGGAAACCAGCAAACAGACCAATATTGGTTTGGACTTCGGATTTTTTGAAAATAGATTGAGTGGAAGCGTGGAGGTCTACAACACCAAAACAGAAGATGTATTGTTGCTTCGTAGGATTCAACCCGCCCTGAACAATGGCTACGGTCGTTATCCTTCCAACATTGGAAAAACCGAGAACAAAGGTGTTGAGGTTAGTCTTAGAGGAGCCATTTTTGATACGGAAGACTTTTCATGGAACATGACGGCCAACTGGGCCACAAATGAAACTACCATTATAAGGTTGAACGAAGTGGGGCCAAATGGGGAACCCTTGGACGATATTGAAAATGGATGGTGGATAGGTCAAGACCCTACAGAAATATTTGATTACCAATATGAGGGTGTTTGGCAAATTGGGGAAACTCCCAACATAACCACTTTTGGCAATACCCCCCAGCCCGGAGACCCAAAGCTTAAGGATGTTAATGGAGATGGCAATATTGACACAAATGACCGAACCTTTGTGGGGAACCAAACCCCAGATTGGTATGGTGGTCTGAACAATGTGTTCCGTTACAAAGGGTTTGAGCTTTCTGTGCTTTTTGAAATAGTGGAAGGCGTGAGTAGATTGAACGACATCTACAATACCTATGCCAGTGCACGGCAGAATAGAATCGCTATAAATTATTGGACACCTGAAAACCCGACCAATGATTATCCAAGAGTGGGTGACGGCAGTGCCATGAACGTATCAGGGGCGTTCCATAATGCTATTTTCCTTGAAGATGCCAGTTTTATCTCGTTGCGCAATGTTTCATTGTCATACTCATTGCCACAAATATGGCTGGACAGAACATTCTTGAATCAGGTTACCCTTTCCTTAAGGGGGAACAACTTAAAATATTGGACTGATTATAAAAATGCCTACTCACCGGAAGTCACAAATACGGATCAATATCCTATTTCACGAACCTGGGCATTTGGAGTAAAAGTTGCATTTTAAAAAAAGAGAGATGAAAAAGTATTCAAAAATTATCACTACACTTTTAGCCCTTCCTTTTTTCTTTATCAGTTGTGAAAAAGATGTGCTAAACCAAGACTTAAGGCATACACTATCTGCCGAAGATGCCGCAAATACGGTTAAAGGAAACCAAGCTTTATTGGCTGGTTCGTTGATCTATGCAAGGGAAGTCTACAATGATTTTGAACTCCGTATCCCGGTTTTTAAACAATGCGGGGTCGATATTGTCCAAGCAGGGACCAATTTGGCAGATGAACCGGCTACGGCAATGCCCGCCATGAACGGGTACACTTCGGACTTGGCCTCGATCAGTGCCGAAATACAAACTTTTTGGGACAATTACTACCAAGGGATTACTCCTGCCAACCAGATCATCAATTCAATTACATCTTCTGGAAATATTGATGACCTATCCGAAGACATCAAGAACTCATTGGGCCAGGCATACACCATGCGCGCTTTCCTATATCTCGAGTTAGTGAGGAGGTTTGAGAACATTCCAATCGTTAAAGTTGCCAATTTGGATGAAACGGGGCCTGTTTCCGAAACACAGCAAAGCAGTCCAAGCGAAGTGTATGACCTCATCATTTCCGATCTGGAGGCCGCTATCCCCTTGTTGAAAAAAAGAGTTGAACTGGACAATAGTGTTCTGACCATATCCAGTGGTCTGGCCAATATGTTGTTGGCAGAGGCCAGTTTAGATGTTGGGGACTATGTCACTGCAGCTGCAGCAGCGGATGCCGTTATTGCAGATGAATCATACTCATTACAACCCTTGGATGGGATTTTTGGCCTGGATGGTGGCAAAGGAGGCGAAGAGAACAATGCCGAGATTATCTTTTCCATCGGTTTTGAACCTCCCGCCACCGACAATGTACAATGGACATCCCAGCATTTTGTACCATTATACGATAGGGTGGCCGGTGTGGCCAGAACCATGGACCAAGGAGGCAGACCATGGTCTCGTTTGTCCCCTTCAGAATATTACTGGAGTCTTTTTGATTCCGATGATGATGGTGATGTGGAAGACGAAGCGGATGGACGTATACAGGCATGGCACAAACTTTATTGGACATTTGATGATGCGGAAAACCTACCGGCCGGTAAAGAGGTGGGCGATAGGGTGACCTTGGAAGATGTGCAGGCCCAATGGCCCGATACCCCGAACAACTGGAGATATATTGAACCTACGACCATAAAAACCTGGGAAAATGGTGAATATGGCCGAACCACCGCACTTGCTGAAGGTTGGAGGAACATTATCATTTTCAGATATGCACAGGCTTATATTTCCGGTGCGGAAGCCTATTTCAAGCAAGGGAATACCGCTAAAGCCCTACAATATCTCAACGTACTCAGGGAACGTGCATATGGAAATGCCTCCGGCAACTTCGGGAGCATCACTTTTGAAGACATTGTTGAGGAACAGGCCCGAGAGCTGGGCCATGAAGGACATCGTTGGTATTTCCTTAAGCGTAACAATCTTTTGGTAGAAAGGGTTGGGATGTACAATCCAAGTGCTACTGGCAATATACAGGACAAGCACGTAAGATGGCCAATCCCACAAGGGTTCATAGATCAAACAGGAGCAACCCAAAACCCTGGATATTAACATCTAACCAACAATTATATCATGAAAAACAATTTCAAATTCCTTATAAGTTCATTCGCAATCATGGCATTGTTCTTTATGTCAGGTTGTGAAGAAGATGACGATTTTACACCGGCAACGGTGACCGTAAACCAAGTAAGTGTGGACAGTGCCTATCCAGGGGACCCGGTATCTTTGACAGGGACCAATTTCAATACGGTGCAATTTATTTTCATTGGAGACCAACAGGCCCCGTTCCAATTGAGTGACAACACCATAACCTTTAACGTTCCTGAAGGTGCCAAAGTCGGAAGTAACACCATAACCCTGGCCATGCCCAGCAATTATAGAATCAATCTTCCATTTGAGGTACTTTTAAGGCCTATTCCCGTAATTCAGCAGTTTGATGCCTTTGTACCGATCGGCGGCGATCTGGTGATTACAGGGCTGAGCTTAAACCCAGAATACGACCCAACGGTTACCATAGATGGTATTGAGGCCTCCATTACATCAAACACAGCAACGGAAATTGTGGTCACAGTTCCGAGTGGAATTCCCGATGATGAATTTTTGGAACTCGCCATTTCTTCCATTCATGGTGAAACTATGGCCACGACCGGTTTCTTGGCACGGGAAAGTGTACTGGCCAACGGACAGTTGGAGGAAGGCTCGGGAGATGATTTCACCAATTGGGAAAAACTCAATGGGGCCGATCGTATGTCTGCTGTAACAGGCGAAGAAGCCTATGGTGGCGGTAGGTCCTTAATGGTAATGCCCGCTTCTGGCAACCCATGGGACAATCAATTTGCATCTGATGGGGTCCAACTGAACTTTGGGGAGGAATACACCCTTATCCTTTGGGCCAAAGCCATTGATGAAGGTGCCTTTATGAGGTTTTCCATATCCCAATACGATGGCAATGGGGCTGATTATTTCTATGGTGAGGACAAAGTATTGGAATCTTCATGGCAACCTTATTCATGGACCTTTACTGTAACCAATGACCTCCCCTCCCACAGAGCGGTGCTGGACATGGGAGCATCCTCAGGTGCCTTTATGATAGACCATATTGCACTTGTATCCGGAGCAATTGGTGTTTCCGGCGAACAGCCCGAACTATTGGCCAACGGAAGTTTTGAAGATGGCCTGACAGGTTGGGAGAGTTTGAACGGATCACATGATGTGACCACTACAGAATCTTACTGTGGCACCACATCCATGACTGCCACAGGAGCAGGAAACAACCCTTGGGACACACAAATAGCATCCGATCCAATGGACTTGGTTGAAGGCACAGAGTACGAAATCAGCTTTTGGGCGAAAGCCGCAGGGCCAGATGGCATCTTTAGACTCTCCATGTCCCAATATGATGGTAACGGTTCGGATTTCTTCTATTCTCCAGACTTGGATATTCCTGAAGATTGGACATACTTCTCGTTCATTGTTGAGGCAGGACCTGTTCCATCTGGTGTATATAGATTGCTTTTTGATATGGGGGCCACTACCCAAACATTCTTTGTGGATGGTGTAAGCGTGAAGGAATATGCTCCACCGGAAAGCATCTATACAAATGGAGGTTTTGAAGATGGACTGACAGGATGGGAAACCCTTAATGGAGCCCATGATGTTTCCACTACCGAATATTATAGTGGTTCCGCATCCATGACGGCAACTGGTACCGGCGGTAACCCATGGGATGTGCAAATGGCTTCAGATCCGGTTGCACTTACAGTAGGCCAGGACTATAAAATCAGTTTCTGGGCAAAAGCCGCAGGACCAGATGGCATCTTTAGAATATCCATGTCGCAATATGATGGCAATGGGGCCGACTTCTTCTATTCCCCTGACTTGGAGATTCCAGAAGATTGGACGTATTTCTCATTTATTGTGACCGCACAGGCCACGGCATCCGGCGACCATAGGTTATTGTTTGACATGGGAGCTACCACACAGACCTTCTTTGTGGACGACGTAATAGTGACCGAGTATGATGGTTGTGAATAATAGTTAGTTTGAGTTAGTTGTAATTTTAATTCACAGCGAAGACCGCCTTTGGGAACAAGGCGGTCTTTTTTATGCATACTAATTTACTATACAAACTTAGCCGTGGCTGATTACCCAAATTAATTGGCATCCTTATTCCCTAACTTCAAATGGGAAATTGCCAAATGACGGAAAACGTAAGTGCAAATCGTTATTCTTGAAAAACCTGTTGCAACCAATTTTCCACAAGAGGTGGCCATTGTTCGGCTGCAGGGTTTCCAACTCGGAGTCCATACCCATGGCCTCCCCTTTCATATAGGTGCATCTGCAAAGGGGTTCCCATCTCTTTTATGGATTTTGCGATATCAAAGAACCCTTCGACCAAAAAATCATCAAAAGTCCCGAAAAGAAACATAGGGGGCATCCCTTTATGAAATTGTACTTCTGTCAATACGGAAGCTTGGGGGTCATTTTTTACATAGTAAGGGTACATCAATATGGTAAAATCGGGCCTGCAGGATTCCAAATCAATATCGTCTTGCTTTTTATAAGAATCCTGCAGATAATTTGTACTCGCCAAAAGAGAAAGATTCCCTCCTGCCGAAAATCCCATGACCCCTATCTTATTTGCATGCAAATCGAAATCTTTTGCTTTGTTCCTTACCATTCTGATGGCCCGTTGGATATCGTTCAAAGCCCCCAACCTATTATTTGGGGTTCGATACTCCAACACAAATGCCGTGTAGCCCAACATGTTGAGCCATTCCGCAATTTCAGACCCTTCAATATTGATGGCCAAATATTGATATCCTCCTCCTGGTGCTATAATGATTGCTCCATGGTTGCCTTTCCCTTTTTTGGGCTTGAAAATGGTCAGTTTGGGATTGGTGATTTCAGTGATTCGGATAACGGCCCTACTTGTATCCGGCGTTTGAACGGGAGTACTTTTGGGATGAACCTCATTGGGCACCTTATTGGGCCATAGATGCAGAGTGTCTTGGGACTGGGCATAACCAAATGCCATTGGAAATAGAAAAAAAACAATAGCCGCCCTAGTCGTAGTCATACAATTCGAACCGTTGAATGGAATAATCGTTCAGAAAAATCCTTACATGTCTTCCTTGATGGGTTTGGTCCCCGTTCAAATGACGTACCACCTTCCATTGGCCTTCCTCAAAACGGCCCTCTTCATCTTTCAATATACCGGTTGTTTTTGAGGGATCCTTCAAATTATTGAAGGTTACCACAATACCAGAACCTGCCACGTAAAATTCATTTTCAGAGGTTTGCACCAGTATGGCACCTGCCGGTGCCCATTTTTCGTTGGATGAAGATGCCTCCCAGCCCAAGGTATGGGAATGACGGACCATCAGTTCATAGTTGCCGAAATTCAGGGTGCTTTCTTGCTTTTCCTTATCCAATAAAACTCCATCTATTTTGCCCTGCCCATGGTGTTTTCCAATCAAAGGTGTCATTTGGTGCACCAAAGCATATACCTTTCCTAAATCTTCGTCCCCGGGTTGCTCTGTTGATTCTATGGAAAAAGGGGAGAATCCCAAGCTTTCATAATGGCCTATGGTGAAAAGTGCCTTGGCAGAAACCGTTTGATCAAACCTGTGCTCTGGAATAAACAGAGGATTGTCTTGTCTCGTATAAAGGTCGCACCAGTGTTCAATGTTGGGAAAATAAAAATCCGGGGAGAGGAAATCAATGGATGCCCCCCCGGCCAACCAAACATCCATGATATGGGGCAATGGCCCTGCACTCGGATATCCTTTTCCTGGTTGTGTATTGGGTCTGTTCAAAGCAGCATTCACATACATTGGCAAAGGATGTATTTTTTTCCCGGCTTCTACAATGGCGTTGGTATATTTTGCATAAAACCATGCCATGAAAATCTCATCGGTGCGGGTTCCCTTACCAAAAACCTCTTCCCAAGTTCCTGTTGTTTTAAATCCATTTTCTCCCCATACCTGATAGAACTCAGGTACCAACTCTTCTTTACGGTCCTTCAAATAGTGTAGAAGTTCTTCGGGCACTTCCTGTTGGAATTTTTCATTGGCCATAGGGTGGTGATCACGGGCAGAGGGCAGCATCCCAATTTCATTTTCTGTCTGTACCATGATAATGGTATGTTCATTACCGTCCAATTCTTTGATGTGTTGCATCAACGCCTCATATGCCTTGAGGTCCGCCGTAAGGTTGTTCTTGCCGAAAGGGCTCAAAATTTCATGGCTGTTCCCCTCATCGTCCTTTATTCGTGGGAATCTTTCCTGGTCCTTTTTTACCCAAGATGGTGCATGACTGGACATACTGTTCTTCCACGAGCCAAACCAAAGTAAAATCAGCTTAAGGTCATGTTCCCTTGCTTTGTCCACCAATTGGTCCATAAGTTGAAAGTCAAATTTCCCTTCTTCCGGTTCCATGAGTTCCCAATAAATTGGGGCCAAAACCGTATTGAGGTTCATTGCCTTTAACTTGGGCCAAATGGATTCCATATATTCAACACTTGTGAAGGAAGAATTGCCCAATTCTCCACCTAAAACTATAAAAGGTGCATCATCAACGATCAATTGAGTCGTATGTCCCTTTTGGATCAGATGGGGCATGTCATGCTTTTTTGAGGAAATAGGCACTTCCCGTTCTTTACAAGCCATGCAAATAATTGAAAGGATACCTATCAAAAAGAATTGAAAAAATATCCTCCTGGCCTTTTTCATCATACAATTGCTCCGGTACCTCTTAATTTGTCCTTTTCCCAAACTGATGGTTTTTCACATTTTTTGCCACCTCCATTAGGGTTGCGGTCCACACCTCATCATCATGCTGTTGGAGGTATTCCAATAATTCCCTATGGGCGGACAGGGAAACATCCATGGAGTGTTCCCCTCCCACTCCATGGAACAGAAAAATGAGCAGGGAATTGGTCTCAACAGCTTTCTTGACCTTTTCAATCATCTCTTCACCACTGGCATCCACAATGGCATAACTGTCCATATTGTAGAGATCCACTTCATCAATCCCATGCATTTCAGAGCGCACTGCCCTGGCAGCAACCAGTTCATCTTTCAATCCATCGATAAAGAAATTGTTCCCATTTACGGTAAAATCCCCGCAGGTATAGGCAAAGGTCCTTTCCTTTTTGCCGTCTAACGCCCCCAAAAGAGTGTTGTTGATCCGAATCTCATCCACCATACGTTCCACGGTATAGGTGTTCATATCGTAGTTCGGGTTCACCCAGGGCCTGCTTTTCTTTCCCATACAAGGATGAAAGATGGTATGGTTGCCCAGTTCGTGTCCATGCGCTGCAATTTTCTTCCAATCGTCCAAGCGGTTTCTGAATGCCTTGGAATAGGTGGACACATAAAAAGTACCTTTTAGGTCCAAGGAGTCCAAAAGGGGAGCAACATTATCAAGATGTACATTCAAAGCATCATCATACGTTAGGACCACTGCTGCCTTTCTACCCCGCCAAGGAATTGTATCCAGTAATTCCTCATCATAGTTTTGAAAGGGGGATGCGGGCAGCCCTTCTTTGTTATATAAGTTGGCCCCTTGCGGATTGTCGGCCCAAGCGTATCGCACATAAGTTGGATGGGGTATATCTTTGTTCTCCACTACAACAGTGTTCCCTTCCATTGTTGCCGTGGCCTTAACAAATTTATGGTTGATGCCGGCAACTTCAAATCGGTCCAAAGGCTCCCCGTCAATAGAGCCCAAACCACTGCCCACATGATCAAAATACAGCGCCATCTTTCCATTCCTAACTTTTGAAGATCTATAAGTGGGCCCCATGTAAACCACATCCTCGCCATAGGCCAACTTGAACGCCCCCAAGGCCAGTCGTTCCCCCACCTCTTTTTTGTTAAGTGGGTGGATATCGTTCCATTCCCCTAAATCAATAGTAACGGCCATTGCCGTATTCGGTACGGAAAGGGCTTTCAACTGTGCGTTCCTCAGTTCTGCCCAATTGCTCTCAACGGGGAGATAGTCCACATCTTGAAAGTTGGCCAGTTGTACATATAGAAATGGTGCATCAGGATCATTGAATTGCGCTCTCCAATCCTTGATCAGGGCTGGAAGATACTCTTTGTAGGGCTTGGGGTTTCCAGTATTGGACTCCCCTTGATACCAAAGAATGCCTCTTATGGAAAGGTTTGTCAACGGGGCCACCATGGCATTGTAGAGGGATGTGGGCTGGTTTTGGGCCCAAAATTGATCATATCCTTTTTTTGGGGGGGTTGGCGAAAAAACCTCTCCAACCTTATATTGCCATTTCCCCATTAGATCAATACCCATACCATTGGCAACAAGCTCGTAGTCCTTGTCCGGGACAAAACCTCCCTTTCCTTCATAATTGGTAACCCTTATGGTAAGTATGTTTTTCCCTTTTTTAAGAATCCCTTTGGCAAGAGTATACCTTCTAGGAGGGTATTGATAAGTGATGTTGCCAACTTTGGTCCCGTTCACGTAGACCTCATCGGCATCCACAATGCGTCCCAAAAAGAGTTTGGCATCTGTTCCCAGCATGGTTTCAGGAACCTCAATTTCTTTCCTGAACCAGATTACGCCATTCAAGTCCCGAACCCCTTGGTCTTCCCAATATCCCGGCACATAAAAATTTTTCCAATCTTTGGGCACATATTGGTTTTCAAACCATTTTACAGAACCTGTCAGTCCTTGGTCCCTAATTATTGGTAGTGGATTGGGAGGTTTGGCGGTAAACTGTTTTGTATATGCTTCGTTTTTGTTTTTTTGAATGATTTCCAAATCTTTTGGAAATTCCTTGAAACCACTCTCACTCATCCAAGATTGAATGGGAGTTCCACCTACACTTGCATTTATTACTCCAATGGGCACATGGTATTTTTCATAGAGCTCCTTGGCAAAAAAGTAGGTCACGGCACCCATGGTCAAGATATCATCTCCAACGGCCGATTTCCATACTCCGGAAGGCAAATCTTTTTCCGGGCCTTTCAGGCTTTTTAATGTAGGGATGAAGAAATTCCTTATTTCCGGATAGTTTGCCTTTCCAATTTCATTAGGGTATTTCTCTTTTACCCGTTCCATGGGCAGTACCATGTTGGATTGTCCTGCCCCAATCCAAACATCCCCAAAAAGAATGTCCTTCACCTCCACTTCATTATTTCCCCTAAAAAGCATGGTAAAGGGTCCTCCTGCCTTTTGGGGTTTCAAATCAATGGTCCATTCGCCTTTTTTATTGGCAACAACTTGGTATTTCTTCCCTTTAAATGAAAGTTCCACCTTTTCATTGGGGGATGCCCACCCCCACAACCTAATATTGGAGTCCCTTTGTAGGACCACCCCATCACCGATCAGTTTAGGCAGCTTGATCTGCCCCATGCCAAGGGAACAGAGGAACAAACATGAAAGGAGTATTACATTCTTCATGAAACGTATACAAGCTGTTTTTACCTATTGGACTTTAAAAATCCGGTGCTGTAGTTTGCCCATCATTCAGGATTTTCCCCGTTGAGTCCCGCGACCAAACCTCTATGGGCAATTTTCGTATCAAAATCATTATCATAAAGTAATGGCCATTCCGAACCTCCATCGTACAACCAACTGTCCCTATCCCGAAAGCCCCAAAGGGTCAATCCATATTGCTGTGCAGCAGGAACAATGGTGGTATAATAATATCCCACCCTTTGAAATTGCACTTCCTGTGCGGCAGCTCTTTCCTCGGTAAGTTCTGTAATATCATCCCCATAATTGACCTTGACATCAAGCTCTGACACATGCACCAATAGCCCAGTATCCGATATATCCTGTATGGCCGTTGGCAGATCCGAAGTAGGCCAATCATGATTCAGGTGCATTTGCATCCCTATACCATCAATGGGAATACCGTTGGTCTGAAAATCATTGACCATACCAATGATCGCATTTCTCTTGCCCACTTCACCTGCAATGTTATAATCGTTATAGAACAATTTTACGTCCGGGTCAGCTTCTCGGGCCCACTGGAATACCTTTTTATGGTAATCATTCCCCATTCTTTGACTGAATAGGGTACTTCTAACAGAGGACCCATCAAAATACTCATTTACAACATCCCATGAAGTCACAATAGGGTTTCCTCCAGTGTCCTTTGCTTCGGCAAAATGTGCCACCGTGGCTTTCACATATCCCTCAATCTGTGCTTCAAACTCTTCATCGGTCCCAGCAAAGCTGTTCAACCAATTAGGTATGGATTGGTGCCAGATCAATGCATGTCCGTGCACACGAAACCCGTTCTCCTTCGCATAGGCAACAATGGCGTCCCCATCACTAAAATCATAGGTGTCCTGACCAGTGAACATATTGGCCATTTTCATGTCGTTCTCAGCGGTTATACTGTTATACTCCGCATTCAATATGCCTTTGAAAGTTTCATTTTCCGTAGATGTAGAGGCCAATTTGCTTGCGGAAACAATGTTCCCGATCGGGAAATCGGCAACATCCTTCAGGTCTTGGGTTGCATTGTAGAGGAAAGGATCCCCACTATCGGGGTTGGAACCATCATCAGTGGATCCTGGATCGATATCATCCGAAGGACCACCTACAATCGGGCCCTGGGGCGCATCATCCCCGCTTGAACTACAGCCAAGGAACATGATAAAAAACAAGACGGTCAAAGTTCTTAGTACATTCATTTTGGTATGTTTAGCTTACTATGTTTATTCATGGGGTAGTCGGGTTTGACCAAGACTATCCGTTCCGGTTTATTTTATAAGAAATTCCACGCTCCAATCCCCTTATTTCCGCCAAGCCTTTCAATCTACCCATTAAAGAATAACCAGGGTATTGTTCTTTGGTCCCTTCAAAGGAATGCAGAAAACCATGATCAGGCCGCATAGGAATGGAAACGCCCCTTCGCTGCATAAGCAAAAGCAGTTGTTCCATGATGGCCTCCATGGGATTGTCGCCATTTAGATGTTCGGATTCCCTGAATTGTTTGTCATTGTCCCTTTTCACATTCCTTAAATGAAGGAAATGTATCCGGTCTCCATGTTGATCAATGATCTGTAAAAGATCATTGCTGGGTCGGGCACCCAATGATCCCGTGCAATAACACAGACCATTGGCCCGCGAAGGCACAGCGTTGAACAGCTGTTCCAGATCACTTTCCGTAGATACCACACGGGGCAGACCCAAAACGGAAAAAGGAGGATCATCCGGGTGTATGGCCAGCTTGACCCCTAATTTTTCGGCGACAGGAACTATTTCTGTTAGAAAGTAGATCAGGTTTTTTCTTAATTCCCCATCATTTACTCCTTTATAGTCTTCCAACAGTTCCAATACCTTTTCCCTGGTAAAGTTTTCAGTACTTCCCGGTAGTCCCAATAGAACATTTTTGAAAAGTCTTTGTTTTTCATTTTCGTCCAGGGCATTCCCATAGGCTGATGCTTCTTCCAATTTTTCTTTTGTATAATCAGCTTCCGCACCAGATCGTTTGAGCAAGAAAACATCAAAATAGGTAAAAGCGGTCTCATCAAAAAGAAGTGCCTTGGTACCATCACTGTTGATATGTTCGTGCTCGGTACGTACCCAGTCCAAAACCGGCATAAAATTATAGGTGACCACTTTTAGTCCACATTGGGCAAGGTTTTCCAAGCTTTTTCCATAGTTTAAAATATACTGTTTGTAATTGCCCCGCTTCCGTTTAATGTCCTCATGCACAGGCAAACTTTCAATCACGGTCCATTCCAAACCTTGGTCGCGGATGGTCTGTTGCCTCTCCATAATGTCTTTTACCTCCCATACCTCACCGACCGGTATCTGGTGAAGTGCTGTAACAATTCCCTCTACACCACACTGCCTTATATCCCTTAGTTTAATGGTATCGTGGGGGCCATACCAACGCATGGTCTGTTGCATTTTGATCATATTTGGAAAGTTCGTTCTCAAAATCCAATACTGTTTCCACCATCCACGGGAAGGACTGTCCCTGTAACAAACTTAGCCTCGTCCAATGCATAAAAATATGCTGCATCGGCAATATCTTCAGGGAGTCCCATCTTGCCCATGGGGGTTCTTGAGTATACTTTATTTTTTCGCTCGGGATCGGAATCGAGTGCCTTTGCTGTCATTTTGGTTTTGATAAACCCAGGAGCTATACAATTTACCCTGATGCCAAAGGGCGCCAGTTCCACCGCCATGGCCCTGGTCATTCCCTCAATGGCTGTTTTACTGGCCGAGTAGGCAATCACTTTTGGCAATCCATACTGGGCCGCCATGGAACTGATGTTAATAATACTTCCCCCCCCGGTTTCCTTCATTTTTTTCACTACCTCCCTACTAATGGAAAAGACACTGAACATATTGGTCCGGATCACCTCTTCAAAATCGGCATCGGTCACATCCACAAAATCTTTTTTCATGTTTATTCCTGCATTGTTCACCAAAATATCAATATGTCCCTCTTTTTTGAAAATTTCATTGACCATGGCAGGAATCTGTTCAAGGTGGGTCAAATCAAAAATTACCGGAACAGCATGTTCGCCAATTTCCGCGCAGGCATTTTCGGTGCGTTCCCTGGTCCTTCCAACAACATAGGTTTTGATGCCATTATCGCAAAATTTCTTGGCGGTGGCATACCCCAATCCGGAATTGCCTCCTGTAACTATTGCTATTTTTTTATCCATCAATTCTTTTACTAAAAATTAGTTCCAACTGGGGCGGATTCCCGGAGCGTATGGAAATTGTAAAGATCTATAATACTCCAAGGCATGCTCGGGAGCCTCCATTTCTTTTGGAAAGTCCATTTTTGAAAATGTTTGAAAGTACAGCATACATGCATCCCGCCACCATTTTGCTTCTTTCAACTGAATATTCAACAGCATGGTGACCTGTTTGTACCTCAAATCATCCACATAGGGTTTCATCTGTTCCCAAGTGGCAATCATTTCCCGGACTTGGTCCACTCCTTTTTGATATTTAATTCCCAATCCATCCCACAGGGTTCTACCGTTTTTCAATCTATAGTCCCAAGGTACGTGATGAAACCAAAGCAAATATTCTTCGGGACATGTTTCAAGGTCCGTGAACATTTTTTGCACCTCCGGGGCATATTGGAACAGGGCATCGCTCCCTGTTTTGGTCCTATCAAAACCAATGCCCAGACTATCTGCCTTGTGGTAATACACAGGGTTCCATTCAGGTCTGGAAAGGTTGTCCACCCATGGTCCTGGCCCATAATGATGGCCTGTATCAAAAATATGGTGCAGCCCCAAGGGATCCATATAATTTACCACGGCCTCCCTGGATTCCATCATCATTTTTTTGACCGGCCCCACAAAGTGTTCATCATTGGTAAACGTGCAACGAAGCCATTCATCGGCTATATCTTTTGAGTCCATATAAGGGTTCCAGGCCAATCTCCCAAAGCCATACCAATCTGCTTGGCCAAATGGGTGTCCCGTCCAATTGAAATCTGTTCCAATGTTGGACACACCGGCCATTCCCGTTAATTTTTTATGGTTCAAAGAGCCATCGATCACTTTGGCCACCAACGATCCTTTTCCCTTTCTATATGTGTCGGATTTTAAGACCTCCTCGAAGAGTTTGGGCAAATAGACCAAGTGGGTTGCAAATCCCAAATATTCCTTTGTGATTTGGAATTCCATCATTAATGGTGTGTTTGGCATAGCACCGAACATGGGGTGGAAAGGTTCCCTTGGTTGAAAATCGATGGGGCCATTTTTCACCTGGATCAATACGTTTTCCCTATATTTTCCATCATCGGGCACAAACTCATTATATGCTTGCTTGGCCCTGTCCGTAGGATCATGTTCAGAATACACAAAGGCCCTCCACATGACCACGCCGTTATGCGGTGCCAAAGCATCTGCCAAAAGATTCGCGCCATCCAGGTGGGTCCTCCCATAATTTTGTGGGCCAGGTTGTCCTTCGGAATTGGCTTTGACCAAAAAGCCCCCAAAATCCGGGATTATGGAATATATTTCATCTGCCTTGTTTTTCCACCACTGGATCACTTTGGCATCCAAGGGGTCTGCCGTTTTGAGTCCCCCAATTTCAATGGGCGCTGAAAATCTAGCTGTCAGGTACACTTTTAGACCATATGGCCTGAACACATCCGCCAATGCTTTCACCTTTTCCAGGTAATGGGGCGTTAGTATAAGAGCGTTCGCATTGACACTTGTTACAGCAGTACCATTGATCCCAACCGAAGCATTGGCACGGGCATAGTCAATATATCGTTGGTCTATGTAATCGGGCAAGGTCTGCCAGTTCCAAATTGAAAATCCGGAATATCCCCGCTCAATGGTCCTGTCCAGATTGTCCCAGTGGTTCAGCATTCTGATGTCCACCTTGGGTGATTCCACTATTTCTAGATTTTTTAGGGGTTTATGCATCTGAAGCAGCCGCAAAAAATGAAATGTGCCATAGAGAAGACCAATATCATCCCTTGCCGTGATGACCACATGGGACCCGCCTTCCATGTCCACATTTTTAATGATATATCCTTCCTTTTTAAGATCATCCACCTCCATTTTCTCCGTCAAATTCTTAGGTAGATTCATATATTTCGAAACAATGAGCATGTTCCCATCACCCCCCAATGCATTGAACTTCAAATTAGTATCCAACAGAGTACCAAGCCCCATGGTAAGTTCTTCACCAATGACTTTCAAGGTGGCACCTCCCTCTTCCAAATAAATGCCTTGTAGTTGGGATCTATAGCCCTCAAGTACCACTTTATCTTTTATCTTAGTGTAATCCAACCACAATCCATACCCATTGGACATAGAGAACAAGGGGGTGGAGGTCAGTAAAAAAAGACCTAAAAAAGTGGTGGTATATAATTTAAGGAACTGTTTCATCATTTAGAAATCGGCAAAAAAAAATCGATTAATTATTAAATCAATCAATTGCATAGAGTAAAATAAGTAAAAAATTTATAGATTAACAAAATGTTTAACGCAATCGATTGCAAAAATCAATAATTTTACGAAATTTGGAGTTCGATTATAAAAAAACTATTAACCACAGCCAAATGATGAAATTATCTAAAATCAGCTTGTTATGCGGACTTTTGTTTGTTTGCATGCTTTCTTGCAAGGAAAAAAATATTGGCATTGAGGAAACCCCCATTGGCTCAAATACAGACCCAGAAAAAGATTTTCCTTTTTACGACACTTCCCTTTCCATGGATGAAAGAGTGGAGGATTTGATATCCAGACTCACGTTGGAGGAAAAGGCAGATCAAATGATGCACAGCACCTCAGGCATAGAGCGCTTGGGCATTCCTCCCTACGGTTGGTGGAACGAGGCCCTGCACGGGGTTGGCAGATCAGGTACGGCCACTGTTTTTCCCCAGGCCATTGGTCTGGGCGCCACTTTTGACAGCGACCTTGCCTTTCGTGTCTCTTCAGCAATTTCTGACGAGGCGCGTGCCATGCACAATGCCGCCAAGGAAAAAGGGTATCATCTCCGCTATAGTGGTCTTACCTTTTGGACCCCGAACATAAATATTTTTAGAGATCCCCGTTGGGGCCGTGGCCAGGAAACCTATGGTGAAGACCCCTTTCTCACCTCAATTCTTGGTACCTCATTCGTAAGAGGCCTACAAGGGGACAATCCAGATTATTTGAAAACAGCCGCCTGTGCCAAACATTATGCAGTGCATAGCGGACCGGAAAAACTACGTCATGAATTTGATGCCATAGCCAGTCCCAAAGATATGTGGGAAACCTATCTTCCTGCATTCGAAGCGTTGGTCAAAGCAGACGTGGAAGCTGTAATGTGTGCCTACAACAGCACCAATGGGCAGCCGTGCTGTTCCAATAACTATCTCATAACCGATGTACTCCGTAACCAATGGAACTTTGATGGTCACGTTCTCAGTGATTGCTGGGCAATAGTAGATCTTTACACGCCCGCGGACAAAGGTGGGCATGGTGTGGCGAACAGCCAAGCGGAAGCTGCTGCCCTTGCTGTTGAACACGGCGTAAGCCTTAACTGTGGCAGCACCTATCTGGATGGTTTGCCCCAAGCGGTCAAGGAAGGCTTGATCACGGAAGAGGAAATTGATGCACAATTGGCGATTTTGCTTCGCACCCGTTTTAAATTGGGTCTTTTTGATCCCAAAGGAAGTAATCCTTATGATGATATCTCTGTTGATGTCATCAATAGTGATGAACACCGTTCCTTGGCAAGGGAAGTTGCCCAAAAGGGCATTGTAATGCTCAAAAACAATGGGGCCCTTCCGCTAAAGAACGATCTATCCCGATATTTTGTCACCGGGCCCAATGCCACCAGTGCAGATGTGTTGTTGGGCAACTATTACGGGGTAAATCCAAAATTGGTCACTGTGCTCGAAGGGGTTGCCGGGGCCATTCACCCCGGAAGCCAGCTGCAATATAGAATGGGTGCGTTGTTGGACAGGGAATCCCTGAACCCACAGGACTGGGCCACCCCCAATGCAGGTACCAGCGATGCCACCATAGCAGTGCTGGGAATTTCCAGTTTACTGGAAGGAGAGGAGGGAGAGTCCTTGGCATCTTCCACTGCCGGGGACAGATTGGATTACAACCTGCCCAAAAACCAAATAGATTTTCTAAAAAAACTTAGGAATGCTGCAGGCGAAAGGCCCATCATAGCGGTGATTACCGGCGGCAGCCCCATGAACTTGGCAGAGGTACACGAACTTGCCGATGCTGTTCTACTGGCCTGGTATCCCGGGGAAGAGGGTGGAAACGCCGTGGCCGATATCATCTTCGGAAAAGTATCCCCTTCCGGTAGATTGCCCATAACCTTTCCAAAGTCCTTGGACCAGCTCCCACCTTATGAAGATTATTCCATGAAGGGGAGAACCTATAAATATATGGATGAGGACCCCCTCTATCCTTTTGGGTATGGACTCAGTTATGGTAGTTTCACCTATGGTGACCTCAATATATCCAAATCGTCCATTTCCAAGGATGAGGAGGTTTCCATTACGGTGGATGTCACCAATCAGAGTGACATACCTTCAGATGAGGTAGTACAATTGTATCTTTCGGATTTGGAAGCCTCTGTGGATGTCCCAAACTATCAACTGTACGGAGTCCAACGTGTCAATCTAGGTGCAAAGGAATCCAAAAACATTACCTTCACCCTGCAACCCAGTGCCTTTCAAATGGTGGACAATGATGGTAATCGGGTATTTGAACCTGGAAAGTTCACCGTGTATGTTGGTGGAAGTAGCCCCATGAAACGAAGTATGGAACTGGGTGCGCCGAAAATGAGCACCGGAACCATTACCTTGAATTAATCTTGCAATACAAAGAAATACCCGCATGAAAAAATTTATCCATGACGACTTTTTGTTGGAGACGGATCATGCCAAAGAACTGTATCACAGCTTTGCCGAAACGCAGCCCATCATAGATTACCATTGCCATTTACCTGCAAATGAACTGGCAAACAACAAAAGGTTCGAAAACATGACCAAAATCTGGATTGATGGCGATCATTATAAATGGCGGGCCATGCGAGCCTTGGGCATTGACGAAAAATATATAACCGGCAATGCATCTGATAGGGAGAAATTCAAAAAATGGGCGGAAACCGTCCCATATGCGCTAAGAAATCCTTTGTACCATTGGACCCACATGGAACTCAGCCGATATTTTGGGATCGATGAGCTTCTGAGCCCAAAGAGCGCTGAAAAAATTTACGATCAGTGCAATGCGCAACTTGGTTTGCCTACCTTTTCCACTCAAGGTTTGGTGGATAGTATGAACGTTGAAGTAATCTGCACTACGGACAATCCTTTGGACGACCTATCCCATCATAAAAAGATAGCCGATTCAGACTGGCCTGTAAAAGTACTCCCAACTTTTCGGCCGGATGAACTCATTGATATTGAAAAAGCAGGTTTCACCGACTATCTAGCAGCACTTTCTGAGGTCACCGGCATCAACATCACCGATTTTGAATCGCTGCGTGAGGCCATAAAAGACAGGGTAAACCATTTTCATGATCACGGTTGCAGACTTTCAGATCACGGTTTGCCCCATCTATATGGCACGGAATTTTCGGAAAAGGATATCAACCGTATCCTATCCAATCGTTTTGATAAAAAGACCCTGACCTGTGCGGAGACGGCGCAATACAAATCGGCCATACTCTATGTTCTGGGTGGACTGTATGCTGAAAAAAACTGGGTGATGCAATTTCACTTGGGACCTATACGCGATACCAACAAAGCTGTCCTATCCAAAATTGGGATGAATGCGGGCGTGGACAGCATAGGGGATTTTCAACAAGCAGAACAGTTGGCCAGTTTCCTTAACCGACTCAATGAAAACGATTGCTTGCCCAAAACCATTCTCTACAACTCCAACCCAAATGACAATGAAGTCTTTGCTACCATGGCAGGTAACTTTACAGGAGAAGGAATAAAAGGAAAGGTCCAATTTGGGGCCGCATGGTGGTTTTTGGACCAAAAAGACGGGATAACCGCCCAACTGGACTCCATTTCCAACATGGGATTGTTGAGCTGTTCCATTGGCATGCTGACCGACAGCCGAAGCTTCCTTTCATTTCCACGACACGAATATTATAGAAGGATACTTTGCAACATCTTGGGAAATGACATAAAAATGGGGCTCTTACCCAATGACATGGAATGGATCGGGAAAATAATACAGGACATTACCTATAACAATGCCAAGGAATTTTTCCAATTTCCAAGTTGAGGAGAAAACCTTACCTTGAGGAAGTATGCCATACATTTTAATGAACCCATCACTGAACTGAAACCAACATGAAACTCAGGTTCATCTTTATCCTTTCTTTTCTTCTGCTTTCATGTAAGCCGGACAAGAAAGCCGTAAAAACCATTAAGCTGGCCCATAGTCTTGGAGTTACCCACCCAGTTCATGAGACCATGGTTTACATGGCTGATTTGGTCAAGGAAAAATCCAATGGCAAGCTACAAATCCAGATTTATTCCAATAGTCAATTGGGATCGGAAAAGCAATGCCTTGAACTGCTCCAAATCGGAAGTCTGGGGATGACAAAGGTCTCAGCGGCTGTAATGGAAAACTTCTCTCCAGATTTAAAAGTTTTGGGATATCCCTATTTGTTCCGAAGCGATGCACATCGATTTAAAGTATATGATGGCCCCATTGGGAAGGAATTGCTTTCAGCATCTAAAAAATATTGGCTAAAGGGACTCACCTATTTTGATGCAGGCAATCGTTCATTTTATACCAAAAATACACCCATCAATACCCCAGAAGATTTAAAAGGATTGAAAATCAGGGTAATGCAAAGTCCGACAGCCATAGAAATGGTCAAGAGATTTGGAGGGGCCCCAACCCCTATTTCCTGGGGGGAACTTTATACCTCTTTACAGCAAGGTGTCGTAGATGGTGCAGAAAACAATCTTCCAAGTTTTTATTCATCGAAACATTATGAGGTTTGCAAGTATTTTTCATTGAACGAACATACCTCCGTACCCGATATTCTGGTCATTGGCACTCCCACTTGGGAAAAACTGGCACCCAACGAAAAAGATTGGCTTCTGCAAGCCGTTGCCGAGGCAACACAATATCAAAGAAAATTATGGAAGGAAGCGGAGGAGAAAGCCATGGAGGAAATACAAAAAGCCGGGGTCAAAATTCTGCGCCCGGACAAATCCCTTTTTGAAGCAAGATCAAAAGATATGTTACAGCACCTAAAACAGACCGATGGACATCTGTACGACTTGGCACAACAAATAAAAAGTGTACAATGAAAAAGCATCATGTTGGCCTTTTTCTGGAATGGGCACTTGCCATTTTATTGGGAATCATGGTACTGGATGTTTTTTGGGGCGTCATTACAAGATATTTGTTGGATAGTCAAAGCTCCTGGACCGATGAACTTGCACGTTTTCTTTTGGTTTGGTTGAGTATTTTGGGAGCTGCCTATGCCTCGGGCAAAAAGTTACACATTGCCATAGATCTATTGCCACACTATTTGAATGAACGCAACAAAAAAATCTTGGACCTTATCATTATTTCCATCATCCTTTTGTTTGTTGTGTCGGTATTCTTGATCGGCGGCCTACACTATGTGTACATTTCCTTCGCCCTTGGGCAAACATCCCCTGCATTGGGCCTTCCTATCGGTTTTGTGTACATGGTATTGCCCATATCCGGTGCTTTTATCCTATATTATAAACTATCCGATCTTTCAATAACCCTCAAAAACCTTATCAATGGAAATTAGTATTCTGATCCTCAGTTTTCTTGTATTGATTTCCATCCGAGTTCCTGTTGCCTGGAGTTTGGGCATTGCTTCCTTACTCACACTTTTAGTGAGTGTTGATACCTATCCGGCCCTCACCACCATTGCACAACGTGTAGTTACGGGATTGGATAGCTTTTCCATCCTGGCGATTCCATTTTTCATTCTTGCCGGTCATATTATGAACAAGGGGGGCATTGCCGAAAGATTGATTGATTTTGCCAAAGCCTTGGTCGGTTCACTTCCGGGTGGCCTGGCACATGTGAATATTGTGGCGGCCATGTTATTTGGGGCCATTGCAGGTTCCGCAGGGGCCGCCGCCGCCGCAATCGGTGGGTTTATGTCGGAAAAGATGGAGGAATCCGGCTATGACAAAGGGTTTGGTGTGGCCGTCAATGTTACTTCGGCCACCACGGGACTTATAATCCCGCCCAGTAATATTTTTATCATCTACTCAGTGGCCAGTGGGGGCGTTAGCATTGGTGCACTCTTTCTGGCGGGTTACCTACCAGGAATCCTTACAGGTATTTTTTTAATGATGGTGGCCTATATATGGGCCAAACGGAAAGGATATCCCACAGCAGATAAAAGCTCCCTCAAAAAAGTGTTCAGCGCCTTCTTGAAGGCCTTGCCCAGTCTATTTTTGCTGATTGTGATCATAGGGGGTATTGTTGCCGGAATTTTTACAGCCACCGAAGCATCGTCCGTAGCCGTAATTTATTGTTTTGCACTGGCGGCGATTTACAAGGAGATTTCCTTTAAGGACATCCGTCCCATTCTAGTGGAATCCTCTGCCACAATCGCCATTGTGATGCTATTGATAGCCATGTCCATTGCCATGTCATGGGTACTTTCCTACGAGAATATCCCCCAAGTGGTGACCGAGGGATTACTGGGGTTGAGCGACAATAAAATCATTGTGCTCATCCTCATAAACGTGATACTGCTCATTGTTGGAATATTTATGGACATGACCCCCGCTGTATTGATATTCACCCCTATCTTTTTGCCCGTTACCACGGCACTGGGCATTGACCCCGTACATTTCGGGATTATCATGGTGTTGAACCTTTGCATTGGCCTATGCACCCCCCCTGTTGGATCGGTCCTCTTTATAGGCGTTGGAGTTGCCAAAACATCTATTCAAAAAGTAGTAAGGCCGTTGTTGCCTCTATTCTTGGCCATGATTTTGGCCTTGGTTTTGGTAAGTGTTTTTCCTGAAATCAGCCTTTGGCTGCCCAAATTATTTGGGTTCTAGGACCTTTGCTTTTTTCAACGAGGAATCCCTCACTATAATCTCAGTTCCCAGTACTGTTATCTCGGAAAGATCGGTATCATAATTTTGGCCCGAATGGTCCAAAATCCTTCTTGCGGAAATAGCCCCCATTTTACTTGCCGGATGTGACACCGTGGACAATGATGGCTGGACTATGGAAGCTATGGGATCATCATTGAACCCAATAACTGCCAATTCCCCGGGCACATCCACCCCCATTTTTTTGGCACACATGATGGCACTTACCGCAGCGGTATCATTGGCAGAAAAAATACCATCAGGAGGATTGTCCATTTTAAGAAGCTTTTTGGTGGCTTTGTCCCCCTCTTCAAAACTAAGGGTCTTAAAATGGATGATCAAATTGTCCTCAATGGGCAAACCATACTCCCTCAAAGCATCCAGATAGCCCTTCTTCCTTTCTTCATAGATGTTTCTGTGCTGCGCCCCGGCAAAGTGGGCAATCCTGGTACACCCCTGCTCTATCAAATGTTTAGTGGCGGAGTACCCGGCCGTATAGTTGTCTATGACCACTTTGTAGGAATTGAAATTGTCCGGGACCCTATCCACAAATACAATGGGAATGCCCTGATCCATAAATTTTTGAAAATGACCCATATCCACGGTTTCCATGGATAGGGAAACAATAAGACCCGTAATCCTGCTATCGTATAAGGCATTGCAATTGCTCACCTCATTTTCATACTTATCATTGGATTGGCTGATCAGCACATTATATCCTGATTTTCTGGCAGTTTCCTCAATTCCACTGATCAAGGAAGCCATAAAAGGTCTATTTATCCTAGAAATCAGAACCCCAATGGTATTGCTCTTATTGTTCCGTAATCCTGCTGCCAAATTGTTGGGGCGATACCCCATCTCCTCTGCAGCCTCTTTGATAACCTTAATCGTTTTCTTACTGATACTTTTATGATTGTTCAAAGCTCTTGAAATAGTCGAGGGGGAATAGTTCAATTCTTTGGCAAGATCATAAATGGTAACCTCTTTCTTAATCTTCATCTGTCAAAATGCGGTTAGGTTGCCCAAGCACAATTCCGTAATTGGCTTGAATTTCAAATCACTAAATTAACTTTTAGTTTCCTTTTAGAATAATTTTTTCAATTGTTCTTAAGTCCTCCCTTGGGCTGAACAAGCAAAACATTTACTCATTTTGTACTCATTTGCATTCATGAAAAGAGTAGGGAAAAATGAGATAATCAAAAAAACTTTTGTCAGCTGCCAATAATTTACGCAAATTAATTTACGCAATCGATTCCGTTACTTATATTTGAAAAATACACTAAAATTTTTATTTAATCGTAATTTATGTATTGGATAGGTTTCGATATTGGCAGTTCATCCATAAAAGCTGCGATCATAAATGCCAAAGATGGCAGTGTTTTGGATATTGCCCAACAACCCAAAAAGGAAATGCCCATCCTATCCCTAAAACTAGGCTGGGGGGAACAAGACCCTGAACTCTGGTGGAAACATGTGTGCACCGCTACCCAGGAACTCATTTCAAAAAACAACATTGACAAAGCCCTGATCAAGGGAATCGGAATCTCCTACCAAATGCACGGGCTTGTAGTGGTTGACAAAGACCACAAACCTATCAGACCTTCGATTATTTGGTGCGATAGCCGGGCCGTGGATACAGGGGAAAAATTGTTTCGAACGGCAGGAAAAGAAAAATGTGTAAGACATCTGCTCAATTCTCCCGGGAACTTTACCCTTTCCAAGTTAAAATGGGTGAAGGACAATGAACCCGACATTTATAAAAATATACACAAGTTTATGCTGCCCGGGGATTATATAGCCCTTAAATTGACCGGGGAATGTGTGACCACACCTTCTGGTCTTTCCGAGGGCATCATGTGGGACTTCAAAAAAAATGAATTGGCAGATTGGTTGTTGGAAGATGCAGGTATTGACTCCCAATTGGTTTCTGAGATACGCCCCTCATTTTCTGAACAAGGCTTTGTGGGTAAAAAAGGTGCACTGGAATCAGGTCTGCCCGAAGGGATTCCCGTAATGTACCGAGCGGGTGACCAACCCAACAATGCCCTTTCCCTAAATGTGATGGAACCTGGACAGATTGCAGCCACGGGTGGCACCTCTGGGGTGGTCTATGCCATATCAGGGCTCGAAAAAACACAGGAGCACACCCGCATCAATAGCTTTGCGCATACCAACCATACTACTGAAAACCCAAGAATTGGCAAATTGCTCTGCATCAATGGCACAGGAATTCAATACAGTTGGATAAGAAATGAGCTCACCAATGGGCTCTCCTATGAGAATATGAACAAAAGAGCAGATGCCGTACCCATAGGATCTGATGGTCTTCGGATCTTGCCCTTTGGAAACGGTGCCGAGCGCATGCTGGAAAACTGTAATAAGGGATCAAGGATACTCAACCTCAACTTCAATACGCACAAAGCCCCCCATATTTTTAGGGCAGCCTTGGAGGGCATTGCCTTTTCCTTTGTATACGGCATGGAAATCTTAAAAAATGATGGTGTGGACATTGCCTCCATCAAGGCAGGTAACGATAACCTCTTTAGGGCGACGATATTTTCCAGGACCATAGCAACACTGACCAACAGCCATATAGAAATCATAGAGACTACAGGTGCCGTTGGGGCGGCAAGGGCTGCCGCCTATGCCTTTGGAGATTTTGAAAGTATTGGAGAGGCCACGGCTTCGGATGCGATACAACTCACCTATGGTCCCGATACTTCTTCAGACGCATACCAAGAAGCCTATCAAACATGGAAAAAAGATTTGGCAGAATATATTGACAATTGAATAAAACAAGATTATGATCACAACAGGAGACAAAGAGTTTTTTAAGGGGATAGGAAAGATCCCGTTCGAGGGAAAAGGGTCGGACAACCCTTTTGCCTTTAAATATTATGATGAGAACAAAATGGTAGGTGGCAAGACCATGAAGGAACATTTTAGGTTCGCCATTGCCTATTGGCATACCTTTACCGGTGTAGGGGGCGACCCTTTTGGGGCACCTACCCAGGATTTTCCATGGCTTTCCAGTACCGATCCTATACAACAGGCAAAGGACAAGATGGATGCCGCCTTTGAATTTATCACCAAAATTGGCGCTCCTTACTATTGTTTTCATGATTTTGACCTGATTGCCGAAGGGGGCACTTTGGCCGAATCCGAGAAAAGGCTACAAACCATTACCGATTATGCCCAGGAGAAAATGGCAGCATCTGGGGTAAAATTGCTCTGGGGCACCGCAAACTGTTTCAGCAACCCAAGATACATGAACGGCGCCGCCACCAATCCAGATTTTGATGTGGTTGCCTTTGCTGGGGCCCAAGTAAAGAACGCTTTGGATGCCACCATAAAACTAAATGGTGAAAACTATGTTTTTTGGGGAGGCCGTGAGGGGTATATGTCATTACTGAATACCGATATGGGCCGCGAACAGGACCACATGGCACGTTTTCTCCACATGGCAAAGGATTATGCGCGAAAACAAGGGTTCAAGGGCACCTTTTTTATTGAACCAAAGCCTATGGAGCCCTCCAAACACCAATATGATTTTGATGCGGCCACCGTACTCGGTTTCCTGACCAAATATGATCTTTTGGATGATTTCAAATTAAATATAGAGGTGAACCACGCCACCTTGGCACAACACACCTTTGAACATGAACTCCAGGTAGCTGCGGACAATAATCTTTTGGGCAGTATTGATGCCAATAGGGGCGATTATCAAAATGGTTGGGATACCGACCAGTTCCCTGTGGATGTATATGAACTCACCCAAGCCATGCTGGTCATCCTTCAGGCTGGTGGGTTTCAAGGGGGAGGCATCAATTTTGATGCGAAGATCAGAAGGAACTCCACGGACCTTGAGGATATCTTTTTTGCACACATTGGTGGAATGGATGCTTTTTCACGGGCTTTGCTCGCCGCAAATGATATATTGGAAAATTCAAATTATATCAGCATGCGAAGAGACCGTTATGCTTCTTTTGATTCCGGCAGCGGAAAAGCGTTTGAAGATGGCAAACTTTCCCTGGAAGACCTTCATGCACATGCCGTGTCCAACCCCAACATCAAAAAACGTAGTGGCAAACAAGAACTGTTCGAGAACATCATCAATCAGTACATTTAAAAAATGACTGCATTAACTAAACCAAATTAATTATGGAATCAGTTTTAGAAAAGCCAGACTGGATAGTTTTAGGCATTTATTTTTTGGCCTTGATCGGAGTGGCCGTTTGGGTTGTGGCCCAAAAGAACAAGGATACCGAGGATTACTTTTTGGCAGGCAGAAACGTGGGATGGTTCGTTATCGGAGCTTCCATTTTTGCTTCGAACATTGGTTCGGAACACGTAGTGGGGCTCGCAGGTACCGGATTTGAATCGGGCACACCCATGGCCCACTATGAGCTTCATGCCTGGATCGTATTGTTGTTGGGCTGGCTCTTTCTCCCTTTTTATATTAGAAGTGGCGCCTTTACCATGCCAGAGTTCCTAGAAAAACGTTTTGACAGTCGCTCTCGTTGGTTCCTTTCCATTTTTTCTTTGGTTGCGTATGTCCTTACCAAGGTTTCCGTGACCATTTATGCAGGTGGTATCGTGGTTTCCGAATTGTTGGGTATTCCATTTTGGTACGGGGCGATCGGGGTGGTGATCTTTACAGGAATCTATACCATAATCGGTGGTATGAAAGCTGTAATCTATACGGAAACGTTACAGACAGTAATCTTGATCCTAGGATCTTTGACCATCACTTACCTTGGATTGAAGGAAGTTGGTGGATGGGGACAACTCCACGAAACCGTGACCGCTGTGAGCCCTGACCACTTTAACATGTGGCGCCCCATGAGCGATCCACAGTTCCCATGGACAGGTTTGTTGATCGGTGGAACCATTGTAGGTATTTGGTATTGGTGTACCGATCAGTACATAGTTCAGCGTACCCTTGCCGCCAACAATATAAAAGTGGGTAGACGTGGTGCTATTTTTGGTGCCTATCTGAAATTGATGCCGATTTTGATTTTCTTGATTCCCGGTATCATAGCTTTTGCATTGACTATCCAAAACCCTGAGGTCTTTAGCGTAGAACGTGCAGATAGGGCTTTCCCCATGTTGGTGAAAACCTTACTCCCTGTGGGCCTGAAAGGCTTGGTTGCCGGTGGGCTTATGGCAGCTTTGATGAGTTCCCTGGCCTCGGTCTTTAACTCCTGCTCCACCATCTTTACCATTGATATCTATAAAAAACTTCGTCCTGAAAAAACAGAGCGAGAATTATTGACCATAGGTAAAGTGGCCACGGGCATCATAGTTGTCTTGGGTATCATCTGGATTCCGATCATGGATAAAATTGGAGGTGGGGTCATGTACCAGTATCTCCAAAATGTGCAATCATACATTGCCCCTCCTGTAACGGCAGTATTTTTGTTGGGTATTATTTGGAAAAGGGTAAATTCCAAAGCCGCCATTACCACTTTATTGGCCGGCTTGGTATTGCTCATCCTCAGATTGGGTTCTGAAATCTATTACCAGCCCCAAATTGTGGCCGGGGAAGAGGTATCTGGATTTCTATTTCAGTTTGCCACGGTGAATTTTGCCCATATGGCCATATTCATGTTCATCTTTTCAGTAATTCTTTGTGTATCCGTTAGTTTGGCAACAACGGCACCGGATTACGCTACGATCAAAGGGCTTTCCTTTGGTACACTATCTGCGGAAGACAGAGCTGCTACCAAAGGTAGTTACAGTACAATAGATGTTGTGCTTTCTGTTCTTTTGGTAGCCATAGTGATTGCTATCCTATCCTATTTTACAGGATAATCCCAATAACCAGTACTATAAAAAAGCCCGGAAAATTCCAGGCTTTTTTTATTGCTGCAGGACACTCTTCACTATTCCAATAAAAGCTACGGCATAGGTACCAATAGAGGAGATTACCAAAATCGTTGGGACACCGATCAATTCCCCGTGGATGTGTATCAGCTCACCCAAGCTATGTTGCTACCCTGCAAGTAGTTGGTTTTTATGGAAGTAGCATCAATTTTAACACAAAGATCAGAAGGAACCCTACAGACCTGGAAGATATTTTCTATGCCCACATCGGCAGAATGGATCCATTTTCCAGTGCTTTGCTCGCCGCAAATAGTATTTTGGAAAATTCCGACTATCTTAGCAGGAGAAGAGACCGCTATGCGTCTTTTGATGCCGGTACCGGAAAAGCGTTCGAAGAAGGAAAACTTATCTTGGAGGACCTCTATGCGCACGCCAATTTGCACCAAGACATCAAAAAGCGGAGCGGTCAACAAGAGTTGTTTGAAAATATCATCAACCAATTTATGTAATTAACAAAACAAACTAATCCATTTGGCTTTCAACCATAGGCCAAACAATCAAATTTTACAAAATGGCACTTATTTCATTTTTGGGATTTACGCTCTTGGTAGCATTCATATCCTGGTGGTCCGTTCGCAAAACGGATGAAACATCGTCTGATGGTTATTTTTTAGGTGGAAGGAGCCTTACCGCTGGCGTAATTGCCGGTTCATTGCTCTTAACTAACCTTTCCACGGAACAAATTGTAGGTCTCAATGGTAGCGCCTATAAGGATGGGTTATCCGTAATGGCTTGGGAAACCTTGGCCGCTTTGGCCATTGTGGTGACCGCAATATTTTTATTGCCCCGTTATTTGAAGGGGGGCCTTACCACCGTTCCCCAATTTTTGGCCAAAAGGTTCGATACTACGACAAAAACCATTACTTCGGGATTGTTCTTGACAGGTTATGTGGTAGTGTTGCTCCCAGTGATCCTGTACTCGGGTTCTGTGGCCATTAGCGGCATGTTCGACGTGCCCCAAGTTCTCGGGGTATCCGATTCCACCGCATTGGTCATCTGCATATGGGGTATTGGGATCGTGGGTTCCATTTATGCCGTTTTTGGTGGATTGAAAGCTGTGGCCGTTTCCGATAGTATCAACGCTATAGGACTTATCATCGGAGGTGTACTCATTCCTGTTTTTGGATTGATGGCCATTGGGGACGGAAGCGTTCTGTCTGGCCTTGACACCTTGATGTCTGCCAATCCAGAGCGTTTCGACTCCACAGGAAATCCCGGACAAGAAGTACCCTTTGCGACCATTTTTACGGGGATGATGCTCGTTCAGTTGTTCTACTGGGGAACCAACCAACAGATCATTCAAAGGGGGTTGGGTGCCAAAAACCTCGCCGAAGGACAAAAGGGGCTTTTGTTGGCTGCCTTTTTAAAGATTTTAGGGCCCATCATCCTGGTACTGCCCGGAATGATCGCCTATTATTATTTTGAAGGCGGATTGGCCAGTAGTGACCTTGCCTATCCAGAATTGGTAAGGGCCGTTCTTCCAAAACCTTTGATGGGCTTTTTTGCCGCCGTGCTTTTTGGTGCCATCCTGAGCTCGTTCAACAGTGTGCTCAATAGTTCGGTGACCTTGTTCGGTATTGACATCTACAAGCAGCACATCAACAAGGAAGCTTCGGAAATGACCATTGTAAAATATGGAAAGATTTTCGGTATCTGCTTGGCACTCGCCGCTATGTTCATTGCTCCGCTCATTGCCAATGCAGGCAGTCTCTTTAACTATTTACAGGAAATCAACGGTATCTATAGCATCCCGATATTCACGATCATTGTGGTAGGTTATTTGACCAAAAGGGTTCCTGCCATTGCAGCCAAAATTGGCATCCTATCCGGTTCGATCTTGTACATCATCAGTCAATTCATCGTAGGGCCAAGAATGGTGGCCAGCGCACTGGCCGAGGCGAAGGCAAACGGTATTACCGATCCACAAGAATTGCATATGGTAGAGGCAGGTGCCTATCCCCATTATCTACACGTTATGGCAATATTGTTCATCACCAACATCATCATCATGTTGATTATTGGCAAATTCTACCCGAGAAAAGAGGCATTTGAACTGGAATATACCAAGCAAGTATCCATAGAACCTTGGAAGCATGTTAAATTGGCTAGTGCCTTTATTTGTGTGGTAGTAATCGCCATTTATGTCTACTTTGCCAAGTAAGCAGAAAACATTTCGATATAAATCGAAAAGGCCCGGAACAACATCCCGGGCCTTTTCTTTTTTAGGTTGGTCAATTATTGTAATACGCTTTTTAAAAAGTGGTCCTTGTACGCACGTCCCAAAGGAATTTTTGCCCCGTTGACGAGCAACACTTGGTTTCCCGAAATGCGATCAATTTTTTGAGTGTTGATGATATGCGATTTGTGCACCTGGTAGAATTGACCTGCAGGTAGCACATCCAGCCAATGGCGCAAAGGTTCGTTGGAAAGTATTTTCTTGTTCTTCAGGTGGATTTCGGTATAATCAGAATCCGAGGAAATCGTGTAGATGTCCCTCACCGAAACCTTGATATGCTCATGGCTCGATTTCACATAGATTTCACTTACCTGGGCCACATCGTTCTTGGGTGCTAGATGTTCCTGTTTAATACTGACCTTGTTCACCGCTTGCAAAAAACGTTGGAAGGAAAAGGGTTTTAGCAGATAATCCACCACGTTCAGGTCATAACCCTCCAAGGCATATTCAGAAAAAGCCGTGGTAAGCACTACATGTGGGGCTTCAGGGATGCTTTTTAGAAAATCGAGGCCATTGATTTTGGGTAAATGGATGTCCAGGAACATGAGACCCACCGGTTCCGCTTTCAAGAACTCCATGGCCTGTAGACCGTCTGAAAATACCCCTACCAACTCCAGGTTGGGTACATCTTGGATAAATTTTTTTAAAATACGCTGTGCAGGCGGTTGATCTTCAACGATGATGCATCTCATATTTTACGCTTTTTCCAGTTCTAGCCTTAGGTAAACATCGTAGGTATTGGTAGATTCCTTGATTTCCAGCTCATGTTTTTTTGGATATAGGATCTCTAAACGCTTCCTTACGTTCTGAAGTCCTATACCTTTCGCAACGGTATCCAAACTGGGTACCGACTCAAAATTGTTCTTGCAATGGAACTCCAGTACGGAATCCTCTACTTTTATGGAAACATCGATCTCGATGTCTGACGATTGACCCGATTGACTGTGCTTAAAAGCGTTCTCAATGAATACGATCAAAATCAACGGGGCAATTTTATATTCCTCTTCGATGTCGTCCACATCGAACCGAACCACTCCCCTATCCTCTATCTGTAACTTGTACAATCGGATAAAGTTTCCAAGCTGCTCCAACTCCTTCTTTAAAGGTACGAACTGTTCCTTGGATTCATACAACATATATCGCAAAACTCCGCTCATCTCCAAGATGATCTCTGGGGTCTTGGGCGAATTTTGCAAGGCGTATGAGTATAGGTTGTTCAAATTGTTGAACAAAAAATGGGGGTTTATCTGGCTGCGCAGAAACTGGATCTCGCTTTCCTGTATGGCACTCTTCAACTCATCGATCTGTGCCTGTTTTTGAAGGGCGTCCCAACCAAATTTGCATCCTGAAAGGATGAACATGACCGGCAACAATCCCAAAAGCGAGATATATAGACCGGGGAAATTATCCCCTCTCTTGGTACCCGGGTACATCAGAGGCTCCAAAATCAATTCCTCAATGGAAATTACGGTAGCCACAATTAGGGCACACCCCAAGAAAAATTGCCAATATTTCTTCTTGTACAAAAACTTGGGCATCAAATAATAGGTGACCACAACGGTGGCACCGCTGTAATAAAGAAGATACAGGGTCTTATCAAAATTTATGGTTTCCTCGTTTCGGTCAAACGAGAAAAATAGGAGCACAATAATGTGCAATACAATTTGGAAAAGAAGCTCCTTTCTAGAAATCAATACTTTGCATTTAAAACGAGGTCAAATCTAGGGATAAAACCCCTCTGCAAAAAAACAGATTTCCAAACAACCAAGTTTGCCCCCTGAACGACATTTTATTCTACTCCGTACAAGCCTCTGGTTGATTGGAGGTTAACCTTTGTCGTTTACGGAAAAAGTGGTGCGGTGTCAAAAACATTGATCATCTTTGATTTCCCTTCCTTTCCTCCGTTGAAATGAAGTCATGTTACAATTTTTGGTTTACTTTACAAACCAATACATTGAGAAACTCTACAAACACAAAAATTGAAGAAGATGAAGAAAACACTATTTGCCATTGCCGTGTTGACTGGTCTGATGGTATCGGCACAATCCACATGGAAAGCAGATGGCGCACACTCTAAAGTAGGCTTTGCCATCACACACTTGATGATCTCTGAAGTTGAGGGACATTTCGGCGAATTTGACATTACGGCAACGGCTACGGATGCTTTTGAAGCGGCTGAATTCAGTGTCGAGATCAAATCCACCAGTGTGGACACCGACAATGAAAGACGAGACAACCATTTAAAGAGCCCTGACTTCTTTGATGCGGAAAAATTTCCATCCATCTCGTTTAAAAGTACCGGCTATGAAAAAACCGGGGACAAGACCTTTAAGTTGACCGGGGACCTTACCATGCACGGGGTAACCAAGCCCGTGACCTTGGAAGGCAAGGTAAACGGAATCATCACCGATCAGCGAAGCAACAAATTAAAAGCAGGCCTTAAATTGACCGGAACGGTGAACAGGCTTGAATTTGGTGTGGGGGGAGATACCCCGACCTTGGGTGATGAAGTGGAGATGACCATTAACCTAGAAATGGCACAACAATAAAAACCATAACCAAAATATCTTAACCAAGTAGAAGGGCAAGCACAGGTCTTCCCTTCTACTTTATTTTTTACCGAGACCTTACAAAATGGGAAGAAAATCAGAAAATACTTTTAGGGAATTCCACCGTTACTTGGGATTCTTTTTGGCCGGTATCATGGCTGTTTATGCCATTAGCGGCATTGTACTTACGTTTAGGACCACGGACTTCTTGAAAAGCGAGTATGAGGTGAGCACCACCCTGGAACCAAACTTGCAAGAAGAAGCCTTGGGGACCGCTTTGCGAAGACGTGGTTTTAAAGTGGACAAGACCGAAGGTGATGTAATGTACTTTAATGGCGGAACCTATAACATGAAAACAGGGGAGGCTTCCTATACCGAAAAACGCTTGCCCGTGATTTTGGAGAACATGAACAAACTCCACAAGATGCACACAGGAAACCCACTGTTCTGGCTGGGTATTTTCTTTGGAATTGCCCTCCTGTTCTTTGCCGTATCAGCCTTTTTTATGTTCAAACCCAATGCCCCCATCTATAAAAAAGGACTCTATTTTGCAGTGGCAGGTTTTCTTTTGACCATTGTATTACTATTTGTATAACGAATAGGTAGTTTCCCCAGAAACGAGAAAAGCCACCATTACAGGTGGCTTTTCTGCTGATAGGTGAACCATAAGGTTTCTATGTTGCCAGAGGACAAAAAGGAGTTTGGAAAATATATGGCACTTATCCATAAAAGAAATTGAAACATAAATGAGTCAAATCTGTAAGGAACTTCACCTAAGCTACGACTGTTACGAAGTTGGGCAAGCCAAGGCACCCACCACTGGAAACTATCAAACTAAATACAACTCGCATGAAAACAAACAAAATCCTTTTTACACTGGCATTCATTGTAATGGCCATGACCCACATCAATGCCCAAAACCTGACCGATATGATCGCCGATTGGGAACGGGCAAAAGCGTACACCCAAGAATACATGGAAGCCATGCCGGACGACAAGTTCGACTTTAAGGCAACTCCCGAGGTACGTAGCTTTGCACAGCAAATGTTGCACATTACGGATGCCAATTACGGCTTTATGGCCGCCATTGCCAGTACCGAAAGTCCGGTAGCGTTCGGGGAATCCGAAAAAACCGAGGACACTTCAAAAGCACATGTGATCGAATTGGTGAACGCCGGGTACGATTATGTCATTGACGGATTGAAAAACCTATCCGATGACCAATTGGCCGAGTCCGTAAACCTCTTTGGACAATTTGAGATGACCAAGGCCAAAGCGTTGGACAAAATGTTCGAGCACCAAACGCACCACAGGGGGCAGGCCACCATTTATTTGAGGTTGGCCGGGGTAAAACCACCCAATGAAAAGCTTTTCTAAACATTCCAAACTCTGATGCTACAATAAAACAAACATTTATAAATGAAAAAGCCACCGAAATCGGTGGCTTTTGTTTTTCATCATTACTCCACCACACTGAAAACTGTCCACGCCCAATCTGAAAAAATATTATTTTCATCAGAATAACGAATACGATAATAATATTCTGTGTTCAGTGAGTAGGGTGAAATTGTTTGATATTGGGATTCACCAATATTTTCGACATCAAGAATAATACTGTTAAAATCAATATCAGTTGCCACTTGAAGTTGATAACTAACAGATTCAGGTGCATAATTTGGATTTGGAAAATAGGCATCGCTCCAATCAAATAAGGGGGTGCTATCCAAGATATACCCAGTAGGATATATTGCTGCCGTATCTACTGGAATAAAAATAAACTTAAAGTTTAGGGGAATGCTCCACTCGGATAAGGCTCCGTTCCCATCTTTCAATCTCAATCGATAGTAATACGTGATATTATAATCCAACGGCTCACTTACCTGATAGAAGGTTTGTGTAATGGAACCCACATCCAATTTAATATCGTTGAAATCAATATCTGTGGAAACTTGAATTTCATAGGTAAAGTCCTCGGGGGGTTGATTGATAAAATATGGTTCTTCCCATCGAATAATTGGTGTACTATCACCAATTTCTTCTGGCATCCCAGTCAATAGTATGGGTAATTCAAATTGAAAACTTTCGGTTTCCCACTCTGAAAGCACTCCATTGGAGTCCATTGCCCTGACACGCCAGAAATAGGTTACATTGTCCTCCAAAATTGTAGATGCCACATATTGATTTGTTTCTAATCCGGAATCTACGTTCTCAACTAAATTTGAAAACTCGGAATCAGTGGACAACTGAAATTGAAAAGAGAGGCTTTCCACCATATCATGTTCCCAACTAAAAATGGGCTTACTGTTGCCCATCTCCCCTCCTCCACCAGGTGATAAATTATTAATTTCAATAGTTTTGATTTCGAATGTACTTTGCTTCCATTCACCCACAACATTCTCTTCTTTAAGTCTCACCCGCCAATAATAGGTCCTTCCTCTTTCCAAAACCTCAATGTTTGATATTTGAGTACCTACCACGTTATTGGCGTCAATCAACAAATTTTCAAAATTTGAAGTATCCGACAACTGAACATCATACATTACGGTTTCCTCTATACTAGGAACCCAGTTTATGGTAGGTTTTGTTTCTTCAATAAGACCACTTGGGTAAGCAGGAGTCACATCATATCCATTTATTCTTCCATTTCCATCGGAATCCACATAAAGTTCAAAGTTGGGCAGACTATACTCCACCCCTAGACTTTCAAATCTTTGGGTGAGATTATTTTTTATGGAATTCGGATTCACCTGAAAACCACCTTCCATAATCTTATTGACAACAAAATCAGTTTCAATGATACCATCAGATTCCAAATCGTTGGCAAACTTAGTAACCAACTCAGAAAGTTCACCATCGCCATTGCTCCCCTGCAACACACAAGAAACAGCAAGAAGTATGGCATTACCCGTACCTTCCTGACTTATATCCATATCCTGAAAAGGACCAAGATCATCAATAATGTCCTCTGGAATATTAAATGCCCGCAACACTTCCTCCTCGGCTTGATTCTTGGCCTCATCAAATGACATGTTACTATTTATCATTAAATATTTAATACGCTGTCTGGAAAGCGTTGTCAGAATATTGATGTTCGCCTTTTTTGTGTCTTGAACCTGAAGGAAACTCCTCAAGGTTACCTGACCGTTTGAAAGTTCTCCGGTAATCTCATTAAAATAAAATCCCGTTGCTTCAATATCAATTTTGTCTGTATTGAGGGAACTATTGAATTCAAAAGAACCAAAATCGTCTATCGTTTCTGTATTGTAGGAGGTGCCCGTTGCCTCAAGGCCTTCGTTCAGTTCCACTATTAAAATTCCTGAACCGGCAACAAACGGTCCCTTTTGAATCAAACTATTGTTCAAATTAATAGTGGAATGATTTTCATCCACATTAGTTCCCGTATCCTCTTTTTCGGAAGAGCAACCAATTAATGAAAAGAATAATAGTAAGGGTACAATTTTATTCATGCCTGCAGAGTTTTCCAATAATGCTTTTCTATGTTCCAATAGAACGTAAATTATATAGGGTTATTCTCACGTAGGGGATAATTATTAAAGCTTGACTGAAAAAGGTTTGGTTGATGCTATCTTTTTTGTATCTCTTTATTGATTCAAATAATATCTCAAAAGATTTAAACCGAAAAATAAAGGTCTTTAATAAAACCTCTTGACAAACAAAAAAGTCCAACACTAAAATTAGTATTGGACTTTCATTTTTGCTCCCCCTCTTGGGCTCGAACCAAGGACCCTCTGATTAACAGCGTCGTCGAAAGGGGTACAAGCAAATTCAAATTTGTTGTTATTTAATTGATTATCAATATTTTACTAAATTTTGTTTTCAAACGGAATCAATTGAAACCAAGCTTTTGCGTGCAAATTGCGTGCAAATTTTTTTATAACTTATGTTCATGAACACGAGTATAAAGCTAAGTTTGGACACCCGCAGAATGACCCAAAATGGATGTTTTCCCATCATTTTGAGGCTGACCCATTTTAGAAAAACCACTTCAATCAAAACAGGTCATTATGTCCCAGAGGAATACTGGGATCATCATCGATGCAAAGTAAAGAGAAATTTTCCAGATGTTGATTCGGTTCACTTGATGAATACCCTTTTGTTAAAAAAACAAGTCAAGGCGCAGGAGGTTATCAATAAGCTGGCCGATAATGATCAATTGGACAGACTTACAGCCAAGGATATTGCCGATAAAATCGTCAATAGAAAACGGTTAAACTCGTTCTATGAGTTCGGTCTTCAAAAAGCGGAAGAGCTTATAAAGGAAAAACGGATTGGCACGGCAAGGAATTATTCCGGGATTATTGGAAGACTAAAGGTGTTTACCAACAACCGAGATTTAAAATTCAATGAACTCAATCTTGAATTCCTAAAACGATTTGAAAGGCACCATCTATCAAAACCAGGCAATACTATCAATGGAATTGCATCTTATATGAGAACAATAAAGGCCATCTACAATAAAGGAATCAAGGAGGGCATGGTGGATGAATCTCTATACCCTTTTAAATACTACACCATAAAAACAAAGCCTACTGAAAAAAGAGCCATTAAGATTGAAAGCATCAAGAAAATACTTGAAATGAAAACCAAGATAGGTTCCAATCACTTTCACTATCGCAATTATTTTATTCTTTCCTATCTGATGTTAGGCATGTCCTTTATTGATATGGCATTTCTGAAAAGAGATAATATCATCGATGGCCGTGTTAAATTTCAAAGACGGAAAACAGGAAAACGCTACGATATAATTATAACCGATCAGATTAAACCTATCATTCAATACTATCTGGACCATCCTAATCCTTCTGGATTTCTATTGCCCATAATCTATCGGGACACTTTGGAATTGCAGTACAAAGATGCCCAATGGGAGCTTAGACGTTATAATATTGGTTTAAAAGAAATTGCAAAAGAATGTGAAATTGAAGAGCGTTTAACGTCTTATGTTTCAAGACATAGTTTTGCAACCCATGCAATGTTCAAAAAAGTGCCCTTGGAAGCCATTTCCGCAATGATGGGACATAATAAACTCAGTACCACCCAAATTTATCTTAAGTCATTACCTAGCAATGTACTTGACACATATCAATTGGAGCTTAATTCGATTTAATGATAGAGTTTTATCTTGTTTGAATTGTATTCTCCTTTATTAATCATGGCTAGGTCTCTCATTTCAGGGAGCACTTTTATATCTACTGTTCCAACAATTGAGAAGTTTAAAGTTCTAATCGTTCCTGTTTGAGCTTATTTTGTATTTGAACTATCAAGGAAGGAAATAAAAATTTAATTCTATAGAAGGGACAGTTTCTACCACTCAACCTCAAAAGGTAAGCGTATGGTATCCCCATAGGGCAAAAGGATGGTCATCTCATGCCTAATTCTTCCCCTTTTCCCAAATTTACCTTTGCGCCTATGAGCAGACCACTCTGTTTGATACACAGTTGATGTTCCCTGTATTAAACTTCCCAAATTACCAAAAACACTTAACAGTTGTTCGGTTTCGCCGGCATGTACATAAGCTCCTTGGGTTTCCAATGCTTGCTCTCTTAGGGTTTTTGGATCACTGACCAACCCAATATTGAATAAAGGTATTCCCTTTTCAAGAGATGTGGCCACAGCACTATGGTAATCCGCCCTGCCACTGGCCACACCATCCGTTAGTGAGACCAAAGCCTTTATCTTTGTAGGAGCATGGATATCTAAGTATTTAAGAATGGAATCTTGCGCCTTGAAGAGAGGGCTTCCCCCTGTTGGGTTTACCAACTCCAATTCCTCAATGCTTTTTTCAAAAAATGTGGTGTCCTTTGCAAAGTCTTCCCCGTAAGATCGAAATTTACCTCCTTTTCCACCAAAGGTCCACAACATGAGATAATTTTCCTGTCCAAAGTTTTCATTGAACTTTCGTGCAGCTGCAATTCTCTGGTTATTCCTGTCATTGCTGGACATACTACCACTTTGATCGATCAACAGTACGGCAGTGAAAGATTCTTTTTTGTTCAGACTCACCTTGTCAAATTCTTCCTGTTCAAAAACTATCCACGGACTTTTTAGACTGTCTATGAGTACGTCCGCACTCTTTAGGGCTTCCTCTGCATGTTTTGAGTCCTTTAAAACAGTAAAGTGAAGGGTAAAATGTATTTGATCATCCGTCCTTTTCAAGATTTTCTTTTCCAGAAGTGCCACGGCTGGTTTTGAACCATCGTCCAAGGGTTCCACCACTTCAGCACCACAGAATCTAAAGGACAACAGTGCCAACAACAATATCACAATAAGCAAAAGATAAATTATTCTTTTGTTTTTCTTTTTGGTCATAGCAGCCTATTTTTCAACAAGGGTGAATTTTCCGTCATATAACTTGTACTTTGCCTCTCCTTTGATTGAAGGGCAACACATGGCATCGGCCTCTGCATACGAAATTGTATCGAACCAAAAAAAGCCCTCATCATCAATCTTTTTAAAGGAAGTAGTTCCATCTCCTTTTCCGCCTACAAATTCATGGGCCTTTTTTTCGATTTTTCCATTCCTCACAATCCCATATAAAAAGCGTAGGCCCCAAGTATCCGTCCCTGGGTAAACAATCACTGAATATTCCAATACGACCTCTTTATTCCCATAGGGATCGGTATTTAAAATATGAAGCGTATTAACTTGATCAATACTGAATTCTTCGTCTTCTTTCAAAAAAAGCTCAAAGGCTTTGAGTACTTTAAGCTGTTCCTCTGTTTCAACAACTAGATTCTCTCGTAAGGGCAAATCTGTCAAATGGGACTTATCTTCCAAGGTCCCATCCTCATACCATTCCTGTTTTGTATCTGCCTCCTCCAAGGTATCCACCATCATTTCTTGTTCATTGGCAGCATTCCTGTTTTCTTCAATTACATCGTCTTTCTCGTGGATGGAGCTTGGATTAGTGCGATGGCGCTCTGGCTCCCCGTATTGCTTCTTCTGTTCTTGTTTACAAGAAACCACAAAAAAGAGAACCAGTATTATCTGGAAGTATTTCACTCTCAATAACCTTTTATCATTGCTGTATTATTTATGCTCTATAAAGTTGTCTTTTTTGTTCACTCGGCTAACAACAAATAGAAAAACACTTTAATAATAAATCCATTAACATCCCATACAAGAAGAAAGGGTCCCAAAGACCGTAAAAACCAACCCGCCCCAAATCATAGCATACTTAAGCCATATTTTGATTACATCACCAGGTTCCAAATCCTTTATTTTGGTTCCGTTTGGATTAGGTTTGTAATTAATGCCGACCACCAATAAAGCTATTCCTATAATCAATAAAATAAATCCCATGCTATTACATTAATAATTAAACATTGTTGTTTTGCTATATCTCTAAATCTAAAATCTCATCCTTTGATAAAATCCTTGCGTGGGTACCACTTTACCCAAAAATTGCAATTAATCCCCATCAATGAACAAGCAAAATACATTTCCCTTAGGAATCACCATTTGGAAGCTTCACCTTTTATAATCATAAACACCCCGTTTTGATTGACATATCCATCAATGATGTCCGCACCGCCATCCCGGATATCATTGGACTTCTTCCAATGCATGTGCTTCAATCCAGAAACGGAATCAAAGTAAAACTCCTCCAATTCGCCAGTTCCTGGAATCTTGGTTATAAAGTTGCCATAAACCCCTGTTTTGCTCTTTGGGAATAAGAACCCTCCGTACAGTTTCTTACCATCATATAGGGTAAACAGTATCATGGATGATTCAATCGGTCTATTGGTATAGGAATAATGAGGGAAAACCAGCGTCGTGGATTTAACATTCCCTAAAATCCCGAACATTTGCAAAAATTCCATATCTGAGTGGATTTTTAATTCCTCGTCCATTATGATGGATTCACCTGCTCTATTTGATCCCTTAAAAGAATATCCTAAATTAAAATCATCAAAGGATGGGATGCCTTGGTCAGTAAAGACTACCTCTCCCTTTTTATTGATAAAACTATATTTGGCTGGCTCTTTATAAAATACTTTGGCCAGACCGTTATGGAAAAGACCTGGGGGTTTCGTAAATTGCATGGGCGTTATTGGATTTCCTTTAATGTCGATAAATCCATACTTCAATTCCCCGAATTCATTGTAATCCCCAACGACCGCAGCTCCTTCATTGAAAACTGAACCCCATTGATACTGTGGTTGAATAACCCACTCATCCATCAAATTCTTATATCCTTTCAAAAAGCCACCCTTTGGGTTATTAATCGATATTTGCACCAATCCATCCCCCACGAATCTCTCGATGCCAGACATATGACCACTAACCACAAATCTCTTCCCGTCCAAATCATAGAAATAATTGCGAGTATCTAAATTATTTCCATTGTTGCCCACTAAGAAATAATTTCCAAAAACAACTCCTTGCCCTTTTTCAGTTTGGATAAATTTCCCTTTCGGATTCACAAAGCCAATTGGTGTTTTAGTATTGTAGGTTCTTCTTATCAAGAAGAATCCGTTATAGGAATCATTGGGAAGAAAATCATAGGTATTGAACGGGACCAAAAACTCACCCTTGGCATTGATAAGAGCTGTTGAGGACCCCTTCTCCACAATAGCCGCACCTTCATGAAAATCATAAAGCTTGTCTACATCCAAAACCACAGCGTCAGGGTGAACATCTCCTGGCTCTAAGCTCTGTTGGCCTTCTTCTTTTGCCTTGTTCCCCTGGTCTTCTTCTATTCTGTTAATTGCTTTTTGGTTTGGTTCAGATTCGGATGCATTAGCATTTTCACTCTTTTTTTTGTCCTTTTTCCCAAAAATACCCTTGAAAAGCTCCTTGCCCTTGTTTAAGGCATCATTGGCCTCATCAACATTTTTCCCAACTTTTTCAATCTTTCTACCAGTTTTACTTTGGGCATTTAATGTACAATTACACGCCAAGACCATAGTAATCATTAAAATAGTTGTGAATTTTATAGTTTTCATTCTTTATTGCTTTTTCTTATATAGAATCGTTTTTTTTCTCATTAAAGCTACCTTTCATCTTTCGGATTGCACAACCATAACCATTAACCGCTGGAGTTGGATTATTTTCTGCGCGCTTACCTGCGATTTTTGTTAAAAAATAGTATCTTGAACCTAGCTCCAAAGACCTGCTTTTTGCCCAAAACACCAATCTTTATGAAGCAAAGCATAACTATTTTTCTCTTTGGAATCCTCCATTTAACAATTACCTCGCAACAGATTCCCTTGGATTCCATAGTGAAGTTGATGGAAAACTATGGCGAGCCCGATACAGCCTATGTGGACATGCGATTGGACTACATGAAGAACAAAATTTTTTTGACCCCTACGGATACTACATGGTTGGCTTACGGGGAAGAGACCTTAAAAATGGCAGAAGATTTGGATTATCCAAGAGGCATGGCCATGGCCCATGAACGCATTGGTGTGGTTTATCAACACCTATTGTCCAATCCATACAAAGCGATAGACAACTATCAAAAGAGCCTATTGTTAATTGAACAAAACGATCATTTCAAATTTCTTGAGACTTCCGTAGTTGGTAACATAGCCAACATTTACCAAGAACAAGGTGAACTGAAAAAGGCCCTGACCTACTACAAAAAAATTCCTCTTAGTTCAGAACATCGTGTGCTTGCTTCGGCCCAAATTGGGAGTGTCTATAGTGATCTTGGAGTGCAGGACTCAGCAGTTTACTATTACAGAAAGGCCATAGAATGGTCCGAAGAGGATAAAAATCCATTGTTTGAAGCATATTCAAGGACAAATATGTCACTTATTCTTTACAGGTTGGAACAGCATAAGGAAGCATTGGAAAATATAGAAAAGTCTCTAAGCCTCATCGATCAATACGGATTGGAATTTGTACGATCGACAGCATATGCCAATGCCGGTATGGTCTATTTGGGAAACAGGGATATAGACAAAGCAGAATTCTATGCACAGAAAGCATTGGGTCTAAAGGAGTCCTTGGACAATCTATTTACCCAAAAAACCATTTGGGGCACCCTGACCGACGTTTATGAATATAAGAAAGATTATGAAAATGCTTTTTACGCCCATAAGAAGTATACTACACTCAATGATAGTATAGAAAGTGAAGATCGAATATTGGAAATTAGTAGAAAGGAAATTCAATATGAGGCGGACAAAAAGCAGACTTTAGCACAAGCAGAGATACAGCGCCAGAAAACCATAAAAAATGCATCATTTTTGGGCGGAGGTGGATTGTTGCTCGCCACGTTTGGGGGGCTGTTCCTCTACAAACGTAGAAGGGATGCGCTTTACCAAAAGGAGAAAGCCGAATTTCAGGCCAAAGTGGCAGATACCGAGTTGAAGGCCCTTCGCGCCCAAATGAATCCACATTTCATCTTCAATTCCCTTAACTCAATCAATTCCTTTATCATGAAAAATGACAGGGAAGCGGCCAGTGATTATCTAAAAAAATTTGCCACACTCGTAAGAAAGACCCTTGAAAATTCTGAAAAGAAAGAAATCCCCTTAAAAGACGATCTTGACCTTTTGAACACCTATTTTGAAATCGAAGGGAAACGTCTGCCCAATAAATTTGACCATGTGTTCCATATTGATGGGTCTATTGAACTAGACAATACCCTTGTTCCTCCTTTGATTTTGCAACCCTTTATCGAGAACAGTATATGGCATGGCATGGCCAATAAAGAAAGTAAGGGAACCATTATTATTGAGGTCAAAAAAAAGGGAGACTCCCTGTTATACATTGTAGATGATAACGGTATCGGTCGAAAACCCGAGGCCAGGACCGCTGTCCATAAATCCATGGGTATGCAAATTGCCACCAACCGAATTGAAATCATCAATGCCACTGAACAATCTAAAGGGAACATACACATATTCGATAAAGAAGAAGGTCTCCGTGTAGAAGTCGAATTACCTTTAACTCTGGCATTTTAATATGAAAAAAGCCCTTATCATAGATGACGAACAACACTGCATAGAAGAACTCCAACATTTGTTGGGCCCATATAAGGGCACTATCAAGATTGTCGGCGAGGCTCAAACTGTTGAAGAGGGAGTTTTATTGATTGATGAAACCAATCCCGACATGGTTTTTTTGGATGTACAAATAGGCGACAAAACCGGATTTGATCTTCTGCAAAAGATTCCACTAATATCCTTTGACATCATATTCACCACCGCATATGATAAATATGCCATTGATGCCTTCAGATTCAGTGCCTTGGACTATTTGCTCAAACCAATTGAAGCAGAGGATCTAAAACGGTCCATTGATAAATATCAAAAGAATTCCACCGCAAAATACCTAGACCTTAAAATGGATGTTCTAATGCACAATCTAAAAAGCCTGGATACCTTAAAGAAAATTACTGTTCCCACCTCTGAAGGCTATGAATTTTTGGAAATCACCAATATTGTCCGATGCCAATCCGATGTGAACTATACTGATATTTATCTCAAATCGGGGAAGAAGGTCACAGTGTCAAAAACATTGAAGAGTTTCGAAGAAATGTTAGAGCCAGCGCACTTTTTCCGTATCCACAATTCTCACCTAATAAATCTAAAAGAGGTCAAAAAATATATTAAGGGTAAAGGGGGCCATGTAATCATGGGAGACAATACAAGCATTGAAGTGTCTACGAGACGAAAAGAGGGGCTTTTATCCAGATTAAAATCCATTTATTGATTCTGATTATGTGAATGCCCTAATGAATTTTGAACCCTAAATTATAGATGAATTCTCGAAATTTCAAGATGTGTCATTGTCATGACAAATCTTGCTTTTGCTCCCGAAGGTCGCAAAAGGTAAAGTAAAAAAGGAACCAATAATGCCAATAAATCAGGCCAGCCAATATTGTAATATCTCTTTTTTAGATTGATGAACTTTCTATTGTTGGCTTTTCCATTTTTGATTTGCTCAATGCCGCACAGCTCCAAAAGTGCGTAAGAATTATCTTTGAAAAGAGCAGTTTATTATTTTGATTGACACTATTAAGGTTTTTTATAATGAAAGAAAGCATTTATGTAATGGCAATGGAAATTGGAAGTGAATTCCCAGATGGAATTACTTTTGATGAGTTGATAGAGAAAATTGAGGAAAAATCGGGAAAGAAAATTTCGATTAATGCAAAGTATGGTCTTGTGGAATGGTTCGTGGATGCATTTACAACAGATGACCGTATAAGGGCAAGTTCACATAAGCCGTTTGAAACTTACCATACGATGATTCCTTCCTATTTTAGAGATAAACGAGACTTTTACGTACCAGCATTTCAAGATTTTCAACGAGCAAAGTTTGTTCTGTCAGGAAAAACCTTTAAACAATATATAGATTATTTGGAGTTAAAAGAATCAAGAGAGCAGGCTTTAAAAGCGAATAAGACGGCTAAAGTTTCCATATTGATTGCTATGATTACTCTATTTGCATCTACAATTATTCCATTGTTTTCAAAGCCAATCCCGCAGCCACCCTTTGAAGTCGAGGTAATTGATGATAAGGTACAAAACCAAGCGATGGAGCTAGAAATCAGAACATTGAAAAAGGAATTACAAAGAGTCGAGACGCTCATTCAAACTTATAAATCTGATACATTAAATGATTAAATCCAAGATTAAGCAAACGAAGCAAAGCGAAGTGCTGCAAGCCCAAATCTTACCGAAACTAATTTACTGAGCGAGGCAATATCCTAATTGGGAAGCTTCACATCCCCATATAATTCCTTCATCACTTCACAGGGGTCAATAGCAATGGCCAATGAAATCAGGTAGAGCTCCTCTGCCCTTAGTTTGGTAGTAGGATTGGAACTCAATTGACTTATCCTTGATTTACTTATACCGGTCCTTCTCGCAACTTCCGCTTTGTTGATGGACTTTTTGGCCAAATACAATCCTAGGTCTGTCATTATAGAGTGAATGTAAAATTTTGATACATAAAGATAGATTTTAGATACACCTATATAAAATTTTATCAAATTCGTATAGAAAATGAGTATTTATTTTATACATTGGTATAGAAATTCTACACGAATGGATTGAAATTCACCTTAAAACTTCGACATATGGATTCCTTAGCACATAGAAAGAAACAGCTAGACCCCCAGATACAGGGGCTTTTATCGGATATTATCAAAGTAATTCCAAATGTCGTACGGGTCTTTCTGAACAAGGGACATGAAAAAAAGAACACTTTTAGATTCAGGTGGAACATCATAATTGATGCACCTAAAAATGATATAAACAACAAGTTCCTCCCCGTGGTCCAAGGGTTGTTTTTTCACCATCAAGATCATTTCCACAATCTCTTTTCCCATGATTACGCCAAAACGGAACTGGCTAATGGAAACCTATTTTTCATCAACCATTGTCTGACAGAACATCTCATATTTGGAAATCGGGGTATTGGCTTTCCTTGGAACCAACATGAAGACCTGACCAATAAAAAAGTCCAGAAAAACATTGAGGAGGACTTTCGGACATCCATGGAAAGTTGTCTGGCCTTTCAAAAAGGGTTTAAATTCTTTATATCGCATAACAACTTTTCCCAAGCTGCCTTTATGGCCCATCAAGGCTTTGAACTGGGATACAGGGTACTGGAAGGCCTTCTCTGCGGAAAGGTCAAAATCTGCCATAAGATAGAGGTCCATCAAAAGTTCTTGGAAAGGAACATACACCGAACAAAGGGAATGTTCAATCTTGAAGACAATAAAGAAATGGAATTATTGGAACTGTTGGACAGGGCCTATTCCAGTTCAAGATATGAAAACTCCTTCCATATTGAAAGGGGTCAGTTGGACATTTTGGAACAAAAACTTGAATGTTTCTTGGATGAGATCAAGCAATTGTTCGAAAAGGAACTTGAACTTTTACAAACTTATAACACAAGTGGAAAAAAGATTTCCGTTGAACCTCAAAATATAGAAGCCCCCAACCTATTGGACACGATTAGGCAGTTGAGTAAGGAAAACTTTGCAATGATGAGACCTGCTAATCGAAGGACCAAAAAAGGGTATTATCTCAACCATGTCTATGTCCACAGCCACTTTTCCCTTTTCTACACCTTAAGATCGACCCTGAATGTATGTATCCTGGCCTTGGACGATCAATGTGATATGACCTTGGACATCAAAAACATCAAAGAGGATGTAAAGACCGTACTGGAGTTTGCAAAGAACCTCGTACCCTTGGAAGAGGGAAACTTTCTGGATGAAATGCGGGAACTCATGCTTTCCGATAAAGAAACCGCAACTTAACAAGGAGGCCATGGAAAAGAACGAGGAAAGCCAAATAAGCGAAAAGGAACTACTGGACAAAGTGATTGGTTTGTTAAACCCTAGAAAGCGAAGATATCATGGGAAGGACGAACCACAAGTCCAAGAAGTAGTGTTCAGGGTGGAAAACAATTCAGAACTGCGTTATGTCATCTCTTGTCTCTTGCGGCTGTGCATGTCCACCATTGACAATGAAAACGAACTGGACTCCCCAAGACTTCCCTTTCTATCCAAGGATGATGCAGTGACCACTATACTCGAGTTGGTCATTGATATTCTTCCCGATGACCAATTGGACAGTTACGATCGAATAGAAAAACTCCTTTTGAAGGAATAAGCAAGATTGTCAACCCAAAAACATCAACAATGAAACACAAGAAGAAAAAACTCAAAACCTTGAAGGACATACAAAAGCTTAGAAAAAATCTTACCGGGCTGCTTGGAAACAAAAGGTCCATTGATCCCAAAGGAAACCATGTGTACTTCGAGGTCAGGGACAACAACCATCTTTTGATTCAGATCAGAAGCCTATTGGAGGTCTGTGTATTCGCACTTGATGGTGATGGGATGATGTTGGCTCCTAAAAACAATAATGCATCAAAGGAGGATAGTATCACCCAAGTATTGGAACTGGTACTTTGTATCCTTCCTGATAGTCAAATGCATTATATGGACAAACTGGATGAAATGCTAACGAAACTTGAAAACAGATAATCCCATAAATCAATTCAAATACATCACATCATGGACCCAAACGAAGAAAAGCTCCTAAAGGATTTGAGACACCACTCGAACGACCACTCCCCGACCTTGGTTCCACATCCTTGGTTCAAGGAAAAGTTCCAACCCACTTTCTTTTACCTTGACGGTCATGCCGATCTATTGTTGACCGTTCGCGCATTGATTTATCTTTCCATGAGGGCAATAAACCCCGAATTGGGTTCTGACGATGTAATGGAAAGGAACGAAGAGGAATTCATCCATCAGGCGATGACCATAACCAATCGTTTGATGCCGGTCGGTGAAGAAGCGTTAATGGACCATTTGAACCTGTTTTTCAGAGAGGAAAAGAAAGCCAGGGATAAGTAATGATTTAGAAATGACGAAAGCAATTTTGCTCCAAATAGACCTTGGATTTTCATTTTTTACGCTAAAAATTCCTTGATTTTATTGGGCTGAACTTATTTTTACGCTAAAAATGGTATCTAAGCAGAAAGTCAAGACGGTCAAAAGAATAGCTTCAAAATAACATTTGACTAAAGCCTTAAACAATCATTTTTTCATCAAAAATTCATTGATTTTACTGGGCTGAGAGCATTTTTTCATCAAAAATGGAAAATCGGTCTACAAAATTAATTAACCAAATAAATGTCTTCATTAGACACTTCAACTAGACTCCAAAAAACCATTTTTTAGTCAAAAATCCATTGATTTTACTGGGTTGGGCGCTTTTTTTAGTCAAAAACGTCATAATTGCTATTATTCAATATTTTTGACAAACACCCTAAAAATGTGTTTTTCCGAAGGAAAATGAATCAATAGCGCCGCGCTTGCGCGCTATCCTCTTGCTTTACATTTTTCTTTTGCGAAGCAAAACAAAAAAGAAAGCGATCCAGCATTGGAAGCCAAATCTTTCATTTCATGACATTATTTAAAAGCCTTACAGAATTCCACATTTAACAATTAATTGAAATTTCTTACATTTAGCTTAATCTCCCCCATATTTAATGTTCGCCCAGTAATTTTCTAGGCATAGTCAACCAAATTGGCATTATATGCTGATAAAAGTTGGGGGACATGCAAAAGCATGAAAATGGAACAAACTTATTAGAATGCACATAAGCAATATAAAACTATGGAACTTCAGAAAGTATGGATCAAAAGGAGTTTTCGATCCTGATGTCCCCAACATTGATTTGAATTTCAGTTCCGGGCTAAATGTGCTCATTGGTGAGAATGATTCTGGAAAGTCTTCTATAATTGATGCCATCAAACTAGTTCTTAGAACGCATAGTTTTGATTGGATTCGTGTGGAGGAAAAGGACTTTTACAACGAGTCAAATCGACTTAGAATTGAAATCACATTTGACGGATTATCACCTGAGGAGGCAAAGAATTTTACAGAATGGTTGGGATGGACAGGTACCGGAGAAGATGCATTACCTTATTTAAGGGTCATTCTGGATGCCAAGAGAAATAATGAAAAGATATTTCCTGCTGATGTGAGGGCGGGTGTAGATTCTGAAGGATACATGTTGACATCAGAAGCGCGGGAGTACTTGAAATCAACCTATTTGAAGCCACTTCGTGATGCGGAATCTGAATTGATTGCAAAAAAGAACTCCCGACTTTCGCAAATACTTATTGGTGATGAGGCTTTTAAAGGAAAAGAAAAAACACATGAACTGGTAGGGATATTCAACAACTTCAGTGAAGATTTAAGAAAATATTTCAAGGGTGAATTTGAACTTCCTTCAGCCAATGGTGGCAATCCATCACTCCCACAAGAAGGAAAGAAGATTAAAGACAAAATTGATGGTCATATCCAATCATTCTATTCAGCTGATCAGGAAAGCGAATTTGTGGCTACCAGGAGTAACATCAAACCAATTCTTGAAAAACTTACTCTGACACTGAAGGATGAAGAGAATCCTGGACTAGGCACCTTAAATCGCTTGTTCATGGCTGCCGAACTGTTACATCTTGGTAAAGAAAATTGGACGGGAATCCGATTAGGTCTGATTGAAGAACTGGAAGCGCATTTACATCCTCAGGCACAAATGCAGGTCATAGAAGCTCTTCAAGAACAAAAGGAAATTCAACTCATTTTGACAACCCACAGCCCAAACCTTGCTTCAAAAGTGAAGCTAGGAAATCTTATTATTTGTAAGGATGATAAGACCTTTCCTTTGGGCAGTGCTTATACTAACCTCAATCCTTCAGATTACAAATTCCTTGAAAGATTTTTAGACACCACCAAATCCAATCTGTTCTTTGCGAAAGGAGTGTTGTTGGTTGAAGGTTGGGCTGAGGAATTGTTGTTACCTGCCTTGGCCAAAAAAGTAGGTTTTGACCTGACCAAACGTGGAGTTTCTGTAGTTAATGTGGCAAGCACAGCATTTTTAAGGTATTCAAAAATATTTGTCAGGAAGCTACCTTCTGATGCCAAAATTCCTGTCCCTGTAGCTATCATTACGGATTTGGATGTAAAACCAGATGATGAAGCTACAATTGCTGGTAACGGAACAAAAAAAGATGCTGCTATCCGTAAAAATCGGATATCCTTTGACAAGGATAATGTGCAATCCTTTACTTCTCCGCACTGGACTCTTGAATACTGTCTTTTTAAATCAACCTCATTAGGAACATCGTTTCAGGAAGTGGTAAGGACAATACACAACCGAACGAATTGGGATGATTTTGAAAATAGGCTAACTGAGAAGTTAGAGAACAAAAGTTTGAAGAAAACCGAAATAGCCGATCGACTGGCACAAATGCTTATAGACGATATAAACAATGGTCAAGCTATTACAATCGATCCTGAGGATGAAACAGATTGTATAAATTATATCATCAAAGCTATAAAACATGCCTATGGGAATTAGTATCACTCCGGAAGACATAGCTTATGCGGAGAAGATTTTACTTCCTGAAGGCAAAACATTTGATGAAGAACGCATAAATTTCATTGCGAATCTTGATACAATAGACTTACAGGCAGTTCCGGGCAGTGGAAAAACGACAGCGCTTCTTGCCAAACTTCTAATACTGGAACGCTACTTACCCTTTGAAGATGGTTCGGGAATCTTGGTAATTTCCCATACGAATACGGCTGTTGACGAGATTAAGAAAGTTGTATCCAAACACTGCAACAAGCTATCGGGTTATCCTTCGTTCATTGGTACAATCCAAGCATTTGTGGATCACTTTCTAGCTATACCATTCTATACTTTGAAGTTTAACTTTAAGCCTTATCGAATTGATGCAGATTTATATGATGAAAAGGCTAAGGAACTATTCAGTACTATGCCAAATTCTGCCGCTAAATCCTGGATGAATAGACGTCATGAACCAGAAAATTTCTTTGCACAAATGCGTTTCGACACTGAATCAAATATTGTTTCTGGTATAAATGGAAATATAGTTCTCAGAAGCGCATCAAACTCAACTACGTACAGACAAATAAAATCATATAAAATGAATCTGTTGAAATGGGGTTATTTGCATTATGAAGATGCCTATTGGTTGGCAGATTTGTATATCAATAGTTATCCTGAAATTAAATCGTTTTTACAAAAGAGGTTTAAGTACGTTTTCGTAGATGAAATGCAGGACATGGATGTCCATCAGTACCAAATACTTGAAAAAATATTCTTTGATGAAGGTAGGTCAGTATCAAAATTTCAAAGAATCGGAGATAAAAATCAGGCTATCTATAATGGATCAGTCAAAATTCAAAATATCTGGACCAATCGTCCAAGTGTTCTCGCTCTTAATGGTAGCCATAGGCTTCCGCCACACTTTGCTGATATTGTCAATTGCTTTGCTCTGGAAAGAGAAACTGGCTTTCATGTTAATGGTCTTGGAGAAACTGCAGTTCAACCACATATAATTATTTATGACGATGTCTGTATCAGTAATGTTATAGGTCGATACATCCAGATAATTCGAGCCTATCAGGAATCTAATCACATTCCGTTAGATCCGGACCATCCATTCAAAGCCATTGCATGGAATACTGACTGGAAAAAACCGGAGGACGTTGAAGACGCTGGCAAAATACGTCTTGTAGATTATCATCAGTTGTTTACGCGAGAAAGTCATAAACCAAAAAATGAATATTCAGGCCTTATGAGTTATCTCAGGTATTATGATCGAACCAAAAAAACACTGGAGCCAATCCGCAAGAACATTCTCAATGCCCTTTTAAAAGTTCTTCGTCTCGAATCAGTGTTGGACGACAAGGGACGATATTATACTAAGCGGAAACTAATAACACAATTACGCGAAAATGTCACAGGCGATTTTTATGAAAAATTCAATCAGTTAATTTACAATACGTCTATTGAAATAATTAAGGGGCATGAGGATTCAGCATTTCAACTTGTCAAAGATTTCATCCCTGAACTGCTGGCGATATTCGGAAAAAGTATTTCAAGCAGTTCTGAGTTTATCAACGCTACAATTCAAACGAACGAAACAACAGAGGAAGAAGAAAACACGGGTTCGGACAATCCAAATATCATAGAGCTGGATGGGGTTCAAGTTGAAATAGGCACAGTACATTCTTCAAAAGGACAAACCCATACTTGTACCCTTTACTTGGAAACATATTACCAAGGTGATTATGAATCTGCAAGACTCGCAGGGCAATACAGAGGACAGGAATTTCCAGCAACAGAAAATAGAACTTATCACCAACAATCAGCCGTGATGTCGTATGTCGGTCTTTCAAGGCCGACTCATTTGCTTTGTGTAGCGGTTCACCGAGACAGATTTAACGAACATCTCACTGATATTGATACATCAATTTGGAATATTATTAGAATTGATCAAGAGTAAAAGGCAAGATGCCCCAACAAAGACGTATTTAAACTCGGAAAATGTTCTAGTAAACCTAGATTAATGATAAAAAAAATGAAAATAGGGAAATCGCATATAACACGGTTTTGACATCAGAAGGAGGATATTGTAGAATGGTGCTTGGCACTTATTTTCAACTATAGTATTGGGTTTAATTAAAGCAAGCCATGACAATAAAAAAAAAACTCACGTTATGAATTATCAGGAAGGAATTGAACACATGCAAAATATAATTTCTGGATTAGAACCTAACACAACCGATAGTTTTAATGTGGGAAATTTAACTATCACATATCCAGGAAAGAAGAAAAAAGGTGACTATCGATTGACAATCAATGGTGTGCCACCAACACATACGGATATCGTACGTACGATATATAACTATACTACTTCAGCTAATTTTGACCAAGTTGTTGAATTTTTAGATGATGTGTACAAAAATGGTTTAAATGCAACTTCTACTCTATTTCCACGGTCCTTCATCGAAAAATTATTTTGGATTACGCTTCAAGAGGAAATAAACTACCCATCTCCACAATATCAAGGAAGAAAATTACCATTTTGTAGATTTTATGAGGGAGCTTTATCCAAGATATCTTCGGTTAATTTATTGAACGTTTTAAACAGAACTAATAATCATGGTTCTAGAGTTCCCAATTTGTACAAAACTGGTTCCATCTTAAGGCCATCATTCTATAATTGATAATAAGTAATATTTAACAGGACATCTTGGAAATTAAATGGCCTTTAAACCAAAGTTCAATTTTCTAGTTAATATTTTTGCTTAAAATCATTAACAATACATGTTAATTTAACTTACGAGTATTCTCAACGTTTATAAAAGTGATTTAATACCTTTAATGACTATCATGTGATGTCAAATGTTTTAAAGTCACGAAAAGTTGATAATCCGAAATTTAATTTGTGCAGTATGAAAATCATGGAAGAAAAACTTAAAGTAGTTGAACTTTTTGCTGGAGTAGGTGGATTCCGCCTTGGTCTGGAGAAAAGTAATTACAAAGTTGTTTGGTCCAATCAATGGGAGCCATTGACCAAAACGCAACATGCATCTATGGTTTACGAAGCTAGATTTGGAGAAGAAAATCACTCAAATCAGGATATTGCAACCGTACCAACAGACAAAATTCCAGACCATGATTTATTATGTGGGGGGTTTCCATGCCAAGATTATTCGGTTGCCACAACCTTACAAAATTCAAAAGGGCTTAAAGGCAAGAAAGGAGTTCTTTGGTGGTCAATCCACCGAATTTTAGAAGAAAAGAAAAATAAGCCAAAATATCTTTTTCTAGAAAATGTTGATAGACTTTTAAAATCCCCAGCAAAACAAAGAGGTCGTGATTTTGCTGTTATGCTTCAAAGTTTGAACGAACTTGGATATGCGGTTGAGTGGCGGGTAATTAATGCCGCCGATTACGGAATGCCACAAAGAAGAAGACGAATATTTTTTATTGGCTATCATAAATCAACCGAGGCTTATAAACGACTTCAAAAATCTAAAAAAGTTGATTGGCTTTTGGACAAAGGAACTATTGCAAAAGCCTTTCCAGTAGTTACAACAAATTCGATACTAGAGGTTGAATTGAAAGGCAATCTGGTTGAAATAACAAATAATTTCAACAAAACAGGAAAACAATCGCCTTTTCAAAACACCGGATTATTAGTAAATGGAAAAGTTTTTACCATTAAAACAGAACCCAACTTTGACGGAAGATTTACAGTCTTAGGTGACATTTTACAAAATGGTGAAGTTACAGACGACTTTTTTATTGATGATAATGACAAACATAAATGGGAGTATTTGAAAGGTTCGAAAACTATTGAACGAGTTTCAAGTGAGGGTCATAGGTATAAATATTCAGAAGGGAGTATGATTTATCCAGATGCTCTAGACAATGCGTCAAGAACGATTATTACTGGTGAAGGTGGAAAATCACCTTCAAGATTTAAACATGTAGTCGCTTCTGACAGAGGATTGAGAAGACTAACACCAATTGAATTAGAAAGACTAAATATGTTTCCCGACAATCACACCAAACTTGATGGTATTACAGATACAAAACGTGCATTTTTCATGGGAAATGCATTAGTTGTTGGTGTGATTGAAAAAATTGGAGTGGAGCTATACAAGCAAATAAATCAATTTGAGTATGCTTGATGTTACCTCGGCAGATTCAATAATTAAGTTCGCTAATAAACTAAAAGGACTTACATTAAAACAAGCCTGCGGTAATGAAATTGAAAAACACGGATACCAAGGAAAAGGCAATTTCGGTCAAATTTTAGAAAAGTTTTATTTCGGTTATGAGCCAAATTCTGAATCTCAACCCGATTTTAAAGAAGCAGGCATTGAACTAAAATCAAGTCCTTTGAAAATATTGAGAAACGGAGAGTGTAGATACCCCAAAAACTAGGGCAGTAAGTTTAATCATTAAATTTACTGAATATGACACGAAGAAAGTTTACCCCGAAGTTCAAGACCAAAGTGGTCCTGGAAGCCTTGAAGGAACGGCATAGCCTTGCCGAACTTGCCCAGAAGTACGAGATACACCCTACCCAGATCAGCGCTTGGAAGCGCGATTTCCTTGATGGGGCCGAGCAGGTGTTCGAATCGGGCAAGAAGGATGCCCGCAGCGAGACCGAAAGGGAGAAGGACAAACTTCTAAAGGCCATAGGCCAGTTGAAGGTCGAGAACGATTTTTTAAAGGACGCCTTGCGCTGAGACCACTCTCCGAACGCAGAAAAATGATACGCAAGGGTCATTCCAAGATGAGCATTGCAAGGCAGTGCAGAACATTGTCGGTCCATCGCTCGGGGCTCTATTACAGGCCAAGGGGCGAGAGCGAACTGAACCTGAGGCTCATGCGCGAGATGGACGAGCATTACCTCCACCATCCCTTCAAAGGGGCCAAGCGGATGCACATCTGGCTGACCAGGGACAGAGGGTACAAGGTGAGCAGGAACCGTATCGAACGGCTCTATTACAAGGTAATGGGCCTCAGGGCCGTCCTTCCGGGAAAACATACCTCCCGAAGGTGCAAGGACCACAGAACGTATCCGTACCTGCTGAGGAACCTGACCGTTGACAGGCCCAATCAGGTCTGGGCCACAGATATTACCTATATCCCCATGCAACAGGGATATCTCTATCTGGTGGCCATCATCGACCTGCACAGCCGCTATGTCCTGAACTGGAGCGTGTCCAATTCCATGGATGCCCAATGGTGCAGGGAAACATTGGAAGAGACCATAGGTGAGCACGGGACACCGGAGATCCTCAATACGGACCAGGGGAGCCAGTTCACTGCCGAGGAGTTTGCCAACTATGTTTTGGGTCAGGGAATACGCCTGAGCATGGACGGCAAGGGAAGGGCCACCGACAATGCCTTTATCGAAAGGCTTTGGAGGAATGTAAAGTATGAGAAAATCTATCTGAACCCTCCAAAGGATGGTATGGAACTCTATCTGTTATTGGCAGAGTACTTTGATTATTACAACCATGAAAGAAGACATCAGTCCATCGACTATGAAAGACCCATCGATCTATTCAAGAGAGCAGCTTGATAATTATATTGGTTTTGTAGAAAAACTGTCCTAAAGATCGGGGTATCTACA
>NZ_QXFI01000010.1 GCF_003584135.1 Flagellimonas pelagia | reverse complement strand
CCAGGATAGTGAGGGCCAACAGGCTTTTCGCCAAAAGAAAGAGAAAGTTCAGGGTCACCACGGACAGCAGACACGATTATCCGATAGCGCCCAATATATTGGACCGTGACTTTACGGTACACAGGAAAAACCAGGTATGGGTATCCGACATGACCCGCATAAGGACCGGTGAGGGATGGATGTACCTGACGGTGATCATGGACCCGTTCCAACGAAAGGTCGTTGGAAGGTCGATGGGCAAGACCTTGGGGACTGCCGACACCATAATTCCCGCTTGGAAGATGGCGATAAGGTCGAACAATACCACGGACAGGCTTATTTTCCATTCCGATAGGAACTCACAATATGCCAGTTACGAGTTTGCCGATATCCTTAAAGAGCATAATGGTCCAGTGGTACAATCAATGAGCCGAAAAGGGAACTGCTGGGACAAGGCAGTGGCGGAATCCTTCTTCAAGAGCTTGAAGGTCGAATGGGTGTACCATCAAAACTATAGCTTCAGGTCCGAAGCGGAACTATCGATATTCGAGTGGATAGAGACCTGGTACAATAGAAGCAGGACACACTCGACATTGGACTATAAAACAATAGAGGAATTTGAAAACGAAATGTATAACCAAAAATCAGAGGCATCAGAGGCATGACTCTTAACTGGTTGTCCATTTTTTTGTTGCAAGCCCAGTTTACACGGCTTATCCACTTGGGCATAGCTGACGAAATTGGCGTTATATGCTTAAGAAAGTTGGAGATATAAGCTAGTTGGGCACAATCTGGAAAACACATAGTTTCTGTAACCTATTAGCAATTTGAATTGTCTAATACTTAAAAGACAACGCAATGTTTAGAATACTTACAAACCTACTTTTAACCATACTGCTTCTTTCTTGTAGCAAAAATTCAGTTACACCTACTGAAATGCCGAAACCTAAATTACTAATTGGACTTTCTCTGCAACAATATAAAAATACAGCTCCCGGTTTAGACGGATATCTTGAAGGACTGGACTATGCGGTTCGAAATGGCATTAATATATTTGGAATGAGCCCTGAATGGAATACATTGGAAACTAATCCTAATTCTTATTCATTACAAGATAATCTGGCAAATCCTCTTAATTTACTCGATCCAGATAAGACCAAATTGAATAGTTATATTCTTGTCTTGAAAATGATAGATACAAATATCAAATCAGTTCCAGATGATTTAGAAAACTTGGATTTCGATGATCCCGATATGATAAATAGATTTTCACTGCTTTTAGATAAAATTTTTTCAGAAGTTCCATCCATCGAAAGAGTTTCCTATATTTTAATAGGAAATGAAATTGATGGATATTTAAGTGCCAATCCAAATCAATTACAAGGATTCAAAGTATTTTATGTATCTGCTATTCAGAAAATACACGCATTAAATCCAAAAGTAAAAGTAGGCACAATTATTACTTTTAACTCAGCTAAAACTAATCCAACCTTGTTTGACACATTTAAATATGTAGGCGATTTTATTTGCTATACCTATTACCCAACAGACGAGCAAAATAGCATTCCTTGGCAAATGCGTCCAACCAACCAAGTTAAAGATGATATTGACTGGATGGTTCAGAATGCAGCGGGTAAACCAATTGCATTTACAGAAATAGGATATACATCTTCAAGTGAAAATTCATCATCTGAAGTACAACAAACAGAATTTGTGCAAGTAATGTTTAGCTCTTTGAAACCATATATAGACAGTAAAAAAGTAGCGTTCGTTTACTATCACGGTATGTATGATTATCCTCAAGGATTCTGCAACCAATATGCCCAGCAACAAGGTGTCGATTCAACTTATTTATGTGGTTTTATGGATAACTTAGGTCTTCACAGTTGGGAAACTGGGCAACCTAAACCAGCTTGGAATACTTTCGTGAGTGAAATAAATGAATAACACTGGGCCCAACAATGATCACCGTTGCGCAAGTCTCGAAAATTTGGAAAACTTAATTGTGGACTTACTACATTTGACTGGACATTGAGAAAAGAGCATGTTGACTGTTTGAATTAACTTTGAAAACATGTCAAAACAAAAAAGAGAGTACACAATGGAGTTCAAGCAAAAGGCTGTCGAACTGAGCCATGCAAGGGGCAATGCAGCAGAGGTATGTAGGGAACTTGGGCTGAACCCCTCGGTATTGGGACGCTGGCGCAGGGAGACCAGGATAGTGAGGGCCAACAGGCTTTTCGCCAAAAGAAAGAGAAAGTTCAGGGTCACCAC
>NZ_QXFI01000009.1:7500-327440 GCF_003584135.1 Flagellimonas pelagia | reverse complement strand
TGTGCTACTTCAGCTAAAATGGCACTGAATTCTTATTTTTTCAAGTGATACATTAAAATTTCATAGGGTGTCTTTCCCTTAAATGCACCATGTGGTCTATCAAAGTTATAAAAGTCTTCCCATTGCTTTATTTTTTTGTTCAAATCCACGTCGTCGGAGTAGTCCAATAGTTGATAGAACTCCTTTTTGTCCGTGAGGTGCGACCGTTCCACCTTTCCATTGAGCTGGGGTCTTCCGGGCTTTATATAACGGTGCTCCATGCCAAGGTCCTTCACATGCCAATTGAACTTGGATTGGAATTCATGCCCATTGTCGGTTTGGACGGTATGGATTCGGAACGGGAACATACCGACCACATAATCCATAAAGTCAATGGAACTTGATTGGTTGTGCCTTTCATATACTTTCAACGCTCTGATACGTGTGCAATCATCAATCGCCGTGTACTGATACCTTTTTATCTTTTTTCCTTCTTTGGTGTGGAAAACCAAGAACTTGACGTCTACTTGAACATGGTGGCCCGGGGTTTTCTTGGCATAGCGTTTAGGTCCCATCGCTTTTCTGGTAACGGCTCGTTCGAGCGGCTTGATACCATTCCTTTTCAGGGTTCTGTAGACACTTGATTCAGAGACATTGATACTGTGATATCTTTCCAAATACCATTTGATGCGCCATGTGCCAAGTTTGTATTCCTTTCTAAGGTCCAATATCAGATCAACCGTTTTCTGATTGATTCTATTGGGGTAGGTATCAGCTTCCCTCTTTTTCCTTAAAAGACCCTTTGCTCCATGTTTGTCAAACTTTCTTTTCCAATTAAAATAGCTGCTCCTGCTAACATTGAACATTTCACAGGTCTCCTTGACCTTTCCATAATCTTTTGCAAATTCAAGTACTCTTAGTTTGAACTTCCATCTTAAGTATTGCTCAATTTCTCTTGTCTTTTCCATGTCAAAAGTGTCTCTTGATTTATTATCAAAATAGTACACTTTTAGTTGACGTAGTCACACCAGCATTTTCCGGTTCGGTAAAAAGATTTATAAAAATTAAATAACTAACTCGAAATTATGAAAAAATTCATAGAACCAAACAATTTGCGTAAGCATATTTCGCTATCAAAGTTGAAAATGAAACTAACCATACTTTTCTTAATTCTTACCCTATTCCAAATCAATGCGAATTCTTATTCACAGAACAAAAAGATTTCCTTGAATATGCAAAATGTCACTATTGCCGATGTGATTCAGGAAATAGAGGCTATATCTGATTTTAAGTTCTTATTGAACCGACGAGATGTGGACCTTGATCGCAAGGTTTCAATTGAGGCAATAAAAGAACCCTTGCCATCGGTTTTAACAAAATTGTTTGAAGGTGAAGGGTTGGGTTTTAAAGTGTTTAAGAAACAAATAATCCTACATGGGGTAGCAAATAAGTTGGAATCAACACCCAAAATGCCATTACCTATGAAGACAAGTATTCTTCTGTTCCAGGAATTGGTTTCTGGATCGGTCAAAGATGGTAATGGACAACCATTGCCGGGTGCTAGCATTGTAGAAAAGGGTACCGCGAATGGAACGCAATCTGACTTTGATGGTAATTTTTCGTTGGAGGTCACCAATGAAAATGCCACCTTGGTGATTTCTTATATAGGGTTTGCAAAAAAAGAAATCGAGGTAAATGGAAGAACCAGTTTCGATATCATATTAGAGGAGAGTGCCGCAGGCCTTGATGAAGTGGTTGTTGTCGGCTATGGTACCCAACGTAAGAGTGATTTTACCGGTGCCTTGAGTTCTTTGAAGAGTGATGACCTTAATCCCGGTACCAATGTGTCCGTTGATCAGTTGCTGGTGGGCAGAGCAGCAGGAGTACAGATAAGCCAGACAAGTGCGGAACCTGGAGGAGGAATTTCCATTAGGGTGCGAGGTGCAAGTTCTATATCAGCTGGCAATGAGCCATTGTACGTCATCGATGGTTTTCCAATCGACAATTCACAAGGGCTTTCTGGATCTGACCCCAATACGGGTATGGGCACCAACGTAAACCCTAGGAACCCCTTAAATACCTTGAACCCCCAAGATGTAGAATCTATTGAAATTCTAAAAGACGCATCAGCAACAGCAATCTATGGGTCTAGGGGCGCCAATGGAGTTGTCTTGATTACAACCAAAAAGGGGTCAGCACAAAGACTGACCGTAAATTATGATGAATCGGTAGGGTTTCAGCAAGTTCACAATAGAATAAATCTTCTCTCTGCATCAGAATATATTGATGTTATCAACGGTATTGCTGTAGACAATGGCAATGAGCCTGTGTTCACCCAAGTAGACATCCAACAAATAGGTGCCGGTACTGATTGGCAGGACCAAATTTTCAGAACAGCCATTATACAAAATAGAAATTTATCAATTTCAGGAGGAAGTGAAAATTCCAAGTTTTTTGTCTCTTTAAACCAATACAATCAAGATGGGGTGGTCAAAAATACCGGTATTAAAAAATATATCGGCCGAGTAAATTACGAGAGCACACTTGGCAACAAGGTCAGAATGGGCCTCAATCTTAATACAAGCCATATCAAGGACAAAAATAGTGTTGATGGCGTTGGATTCAATTACAGTTCGGGGCCCATTTTTTCAGCACTTTCATATGACCCCACTGAACAGGTATTTGATGAGAATGGCAATTTCAGCGAATCTTCCCAATTGACCGTGAACAACCCTTTGAGCTTAGTTGAGGGTGTGTTGAGCGAAAACCTCACAAACCGCACACTCGGGAATATATACTTTCAGTATGAAATCAGTAATTTATTGAATGCCAAACTAAGTTTTGGGTCAGATAGGTCGAACTCCCGAAGAGATGTTTATAACTCTACTTTGACCGTGAACGGAAGGGCACAGGGCGGGGTTGCCAATGTCTCGACATTAGAACGCAACAGCAACCTCGTTGAATTTACCATGAATTATAATAAGAAGTTTGGTTCTGAAAGTAATTTGAGCGTTTTGGCCGGTGCTACCTATCAAGATTTCAGTGTGAGGGAATTTTCGGGAACCATTGGAGGTTTTCCTGATGATATAATAGAAACCAACAATCTATCATTGGGGGACACTGGAAATGACAACCTAAGAAGCCTGAAAGAAGAAAATGTGCTAACCTCGTACCTAGCAAGATTTAACTATAATCTTATGGATCGCTATCTCTTTACGGCAACGGTTCGAACTGACGGTTCTTCTCGTTTTGGAGAGAATAACAAATTCGGTTATTTTCCTTCGGCAGCTTTTGGTTGGAAACTTTCAAATGAAGTCTTTGTACCTGATTTTTTTGAGGAACTGAAACTTAGGGCGAGTTGGGGTCAGACGGGCAATCAAGAAATAGGCAACTACAGTTCCTTACTTACTTTCAGCAGTAGTACAAACGCCGTTTTTGATAATCAACCTATTACCACCACAAGACCTTCAAGGATTTCAAATCCCGATTTGAAGTGGGAGACTACAGAACAGCTCAATATTGGTTTGGATATGTCTATACTAAAAGGAAGGCTACGTACCTCGGTAGACTTTTTTGTCAAAAACACAAGAGATTTACTCTTTGACTTGCCTTTACCTTCGGCATCCGGCTTTAATTCTATCTTATCGAATGTCGGAAAAATACAGAACAAAGGTTTCGAGGCATTGATCAACAGCATAAATGTATCTTCACCCGACTTTATGTGGACTACCGCAGTAAATTTTTCTATGATCAAAAATGAAGTATCCGATTTGGGCAGAATAGATGAGATTCCCACGGGAAACATAGCTGATATTGGAAACAATGCCATAATCAGGAGAGGTGAGCCGTTGGCATCCTATTTCGGCTATGAGGTAACGGGCATTTTTCAAGAAGGCGATGACATTGCCAATTCGCCGCAACCTACAGCACAACCTGGATTTCCAATCTTTAGAGATGCTGATCAAGATGGCACAATCGACCCCGATGACCAAATCATTTTAGGGGATCCATTTCCTGATTTTACATATGGGATAAACAACAGTTTCAGTTATAAGGGCTTGACCCTGGATATTTTCATACAAGGTCAAGAGGGGGTTGAGCTCTTAAATGTCAATGCCATTCAAAGCCTCTATCCTGGTACGTTTAGGTTGAACAGATATGCACATCAATACTTGGATAGATGGACTCCCCAAAACACAAACACTATATGGCCTTCGGGTACCAATCCTTCATCATACGGTGGAGGAAGGGTCAATTCACTGGTTGTCGAAGACGCGTCCTATATAAGGTTAAAAAGCATAAACATCAGCTATCAAGTACCTGTTGACAACATAAAGTTCTTGTCTTCTTTAAAGCTCTATTTGACAGGACAAAACTTGTTGACCATAACAGATTATTCAGGTTTCGATCCAGAGGCCAATTCCTTTGGAAGAAATAACACCAAGGTTGACTATAGCAGCTACCCCTTGGCAAGCAGCTGGATTTTGGGTGTAAACATTGGATTATAAAATTAAATTTACTAATATGAAATCACTATATAAATACTATGGAATTGCGGTGCTGGCCCTATCGGCATCGTGCACTGATATCTTGGAGGAAGAAACATTCTCCGAACTGGAACCCGAAACATTTTTGGCCACTGAGAAAGGAATTAGGTCGTTGCTTGGTTCCGCATACAGTTCAATACAAGTGCAACCCGGCATACCCCAGCAAGGTATTTATGCATTATCGGGACTTTCTTCGGGAGAAGTGTCAAGCTTAAACGGGAGCATTGAAATATTTTATAGGCAGCTTTCCGATTTCACATGGGACAGCAATAATAGACATATTTTAGGGCAGTGGGACCTATATTATGCAGCTATCAGAGATGCAAACGTGGTGTTGAGCAATATTGACAATGGCCCATTTAGTGAAGATTTCAAAACTCTGATTACCGCCGAGGCTCGCTTTATTAGAGGGTATAGCTATTCTAAGCTATATAACCTTTTTGGCCCAGTGCCCTTGTATAAGGATTTATTTAACGAAGACCTTTTACTACCCAGAAGTACAGAGGCCGAAATAGAATCGTTCATCGAACAAGAATTGATTTTTGCGTCAACAAACCTTCCAATTAGAGCAATTGAAGAAGGTAGGGCGACCAAAGGAGCTGCGCTTGGCACCTTATGCAAACATTATTTGAATACCAAAGAATGGCAGAAAAGTGCGGAAAAGGCAAACGAAATCATCTCTTTGGGGGTTTATGAACTTTTGCCCGATTACGAAGAAGTTTTCAGTTTGGACAATGAAATCAATGATGAAATGGTATGGGCACTGCCTCACGTAGCTCCTGATGCTGGCAACCAAATAAATGCGCTCACTTACCCAAGTGATTTTCCTAGACCGGGAGACCTTAGGCTGTATCCGGTCATCATATTTTTTGAAGATGAATTTGTATTATCGTTCGAGGATAATGATGCTAGGAAAAACTTGATTGTTACTGAATACACCAATACGGCCGGGGATGAGATTCAGCTTTTTGGCAACGACCGTTCTTTTCCTGCTAAATATCCCATGGATCCCAATGGATCGGGAGATGGGCAAGGAAACGACATCCCTGATATTCGTTACTCAGATATTTTGTTATCGAGAGCTGAGGCTTTGAACGAACTCAACGGACCTGTTCAAGAATCAATCGATTTGATAAATCAGGTTCGCAGCAGAGCCGGAGCAAGTGAAATCTCACTTGCTGATTTTTCAAAACAAAGTTTGAAGAGTTTCATATTGGATGAAAGAAAAAGAGAATTTTTCTGGGAAGGCAAAGGAAGGGAAGACCAGCTTAGACAAGATGTATTCATATCTAAAGCTGTTGAAAGAGGTAAGCTTGCCCAAACGTTTCATGTATTGTTCCCAATTCCTCAGATCAATTTAGATGCAAATCCAAAATTGGTGCAAAACGAGGGTTATTGATTTTTGTAGAACATTTTTATTTCGAGCACAGTGGAAAAGGAAAATTCGTTGCATTTAGAGAAGAATTAACAATCTTTAAGGACGGAATGATTGAAATGGTTTCCAAAAAATAGATGCTGAGCTACAAGCTTAAATTGTGTGATTCGCACACATAGCTTCAATAAATCCCCCCACGGATTTAGAACAAAGGAAGGGTTTGAAATGGGTCTGGATAAGCCCGCGTAAACTGACCCACCTTCGCCGGATGAAACCGACCAGGGCAAATGGACTGCCCAGATTTGATCTATCCGTGGGTTAAACTTAGTTTTTATTTTTCAATTTTCTTCTCATTGATTCTCCTTTTATATCTATTCTGTAGGCTGTATGCACCAAACGATCGAGGATGGCATCGGCTAGTGTTCTCTCCCCGATGATGTCGTGCCATTTTGATACGGGCAATTGTGGACTATAATTCTGTGTTTTTATCTCAGAATAACCGTACATGGTACCATTCACATTTTTTAGTAAAATAGGCTCTACCCATCATAAAATAAAGGGTTTGATAGAACTTGTAATCAGAAAACCTTTATAGGAAAAATACTTTCAAAACAATCCTTTCTACTTATTTTATCATATAACTTCTTAATGAGAAGTGATTTAAACTTTTTTTGGATCGAAAGATAGGGCTACGGACATTTGTGTCGCCAAACATAAATACCATAGCCCATGTACAAAAGATACCATAGAAATGGAGATAGTTCCGCACATACCTTTACCGAAAAGGGGTTTTGCCCCAACGGCTCCCTTGTACGAGATTGTCAATGCGATACTCTACAAGTTGAAGACGGGCGTGCAATGGGAGTACCTGCCCACGAGCTCGCTGTTCTCCCAAAAGGTCCTGAGTTGGCAATCGGTCTACCACCATTATCGCAAATGGTGCCGTTCAGGGACATTTCTGGATTGTTGGATCGGTATTTTAAAACGGTACAGGGACATGTTCGACCTCTCCAGTGTCGATCTTGACGGCAGCCACACTGCCATCAGGGGAGGCTAGGCCGTGGAATACCAAGGCCGCAAAAAGGGCAGGACCACCAATGCCCTCTTCCTTACCGATAGGCAGGGACTGCCCTTGGCCATCTCGGAACCGGTATCCGGTAACCACAATGACCTTTTTGACATCGAGGTACTGCGTAGGCTCCATAACCAAAATGGGCGTCATGCCCTCCTTCTTCGGGACCACCCCCAGGCCAGTGTTTCACCATCGCATTCACGCTTTGGTAGCCCCAACCGCCATCACCGGAAGATTGAAATCCATCCACATAGGCCCTGGCCATATCGGTGGCCAATTTAGGGTCCTCACCCATGGTACCATCAAAACGGGACCAACGGGGTTCCGTGGCCAAATCAATTTGGGAGGAGAGTGCCGTGGCAATGCACAAGGCACGATATTCCTTGGAAGCAATCTCCCCAAATTGCTTCATCAATCCAGGATCAAAACTGGCCGCAATGCCCAAGCTACTGGGCCACATGGAAATCTGTCCGCCCGATCCTGCATTGAATTCCGCATAGGAATCGCTGCCATGCCTTGGATACGAACTCGTGTTCACCGGAATGCCCATGCCGATACCTTCCACAAAGGCTTGCGCATTGTTGTTCCATTGCGCAGCAACTCCGGGAGATTCCACGCTGGTAATCAATACATGCCGTAAGTTGTCATACTTTAAAAAAACTTGTTGGGCATCGGAAAGGTCACTTGCCTTTGCCCCACTTTCCGCAAAAGGCTTTACATTGTAGGTCGCCGGACCAAAAAAACGGTTCCCACCTCCTGGAATGGATTGGTGGGCACTGTACAACATCAATCCGGCAATTCGCTCAATGCTCATCTTGGAAGCCAAGTCCTGGGCTCGTTCCTCAACGGGCAATCGCCAATCCTCATAGGAATCCAGTCCCATTTTGATTTAGATCCTTGAAGGCCAATTGATCTACTTCAAGGATGAGAACCCCGGATTTAGAGCAATACCCTAAACTTTTCCCAACTTGTTGGTGTACAAGATTGAATTCTCCTTTATTCTCTTCGGTAAATTTTGGACCACTGCAGCCCGTCAAGAGTATAACTGAAACAGCAATGCTAAAATAGAATGGGCGCTTTTAGGATTTCATATTGGTGTATTTTGTGTTCAAAGACTGTTTTTTGGCTTTCCGTTTTTAGGATTTTTGGGAGGAATCATATAGATGCTATTTGTTTCTGGGCATTTTTACCGGCATTACTGTCCTAAACCCTAAATGCTCCATTCCCGAATCAGGACTGGTGGCCATACGGGCACTTATCCGGTAGCTGGCACAATAGGAGGCACTGCATAGGAAAGACCCGCCCTTGATCACTTTTTCCTTGGCATATGGGTTCGAGGGATTATAGGCCTCAAAAGCCCCTTTAGGGTTTTGGGTAACCTCGTTTTTGTCCGCAAGTTCCTTATAATAATTCGTGTTGTACCAGTCGCTAGTCCATTCCCAGACATTTCCGGCCATATCGTAAAGGCCAAAGTCGTTCTTGGGATAGCTCATCACGGGGGCCCTACGCTCAAATCCATCCTCTTTGGTATTGTTCAACGGAAATTCCCCTTCCCACGAATTGGCATGGGAACTCAACTGCGAGACATCGCTTCCCCAAAAGAACAGCTCGTCCTTTTTGCCTGCCCGTGCGGCATATTCCCACTCGGCCTCGGTGGGTAATCTCCTTCCCGCCCACTTACAATAGGCCAGGGCATCCTCAAGGGCAATGTGCACCACAGGCTCATTTTCCTTGTCCTTAATAGTGCTTTCCGGCCCGTTGGGATGTTTCCAATTGGCACCTATCTTCCATTCCCACCATTGCGAATAATCATATAGGTTAGTCACACTGGATTTGGTTTTTTTGAACACAAGGGACCCTGGCTGCAAAATGGAGTCATGGGGTTTGGGAGTGCCCTCTGGCAATTGTTTCTTCATTTCCTCCCAATCAATTTCCCGTTCTGCGACAGTTACGTAACCGGTCTCATCCACAAATTTGACGAACTGTTCATTGGTGACCTCATGGATGTCCATAAAAAAACCGTCAACGTGCACCTGGTGCGCCGGCTTTTCATGCATCATGGCCATTTTGTCCTTAGCGACGGCACCCTCCATAAATTCTCCACCTGGTATCCAAACCATACCTTCTGGTGCTTCGGTCGGTGAATCTGTTAATTTTGGAGGCCCCTCTATTTCTGTTATGCCAATGGATTCATTTGCTCCATCTGTTTTGGTCCTGCACCCTATCAGGAAGACAAACAGGATAATAAAAAGTGCCGATTTATGCTTTAATACCATTGTTCTTGGTTCTATGAAGATGTTTTGACCTGGACTATATGGTTAATTTCGTGTTTATAAATATTCTTGGTACAACCTTTTTCTTTTTTCGGGGGAAAGTTTCCAATATTCAACCAATGGGTTGGCTTTGACCTTTTCATAATATTCCTCAATGAATTGCCGGTTTTGGGCATCGTTGTCCCCGTATTTCACCCTTAATTGTTCAAGTTCCTTGTGAAGCTCTTTTTGGATGCTTGCATAGGATAGATCTCCATATACATTGTTCAGTTCATTAGGATCCTTTTGGAAGTCGTATAATTCCCATTTATCCAAATCATAGTAGAAATGGATCAACATGTATCTATCGGTGGTAATTCCGTAATGCCTTCTTACATCGTGCTCGGAAGGATGTTCGTAGTAGTGGTAGTAATGGGCTTTTCTCCAATCCTTAGGTGTGTTTCCCTCTAAAATGGGCAGCATGCTTTTCCCTTGCATGTCCGCTGAAATTTCGGTTTGTGCGATATCCAAAAAGGTTTCGGCAAAATCCAGATTGGAAACCAGGTCCTTATTGGTCGTTCCTGGGCTGACCTTACCGGGCAACTTTACCAGTAATGGAGTTTGCAAAGATTCCTTATACATCCATCTTTTATCAAACCAGCCGTGTTCCCCCAAATAGAATCCTTGGTCGGAGGTATAAATAACAATAGTGTTCTCATCGAGCCCAGCTTCCTTTAAATAATCCAATACTTGGCCAACCCCTTTGTCCACGCCGGCAATACAGGCCAAATAATCCCGCATGTAACGTTGATACTTAAAACGGGTCAGATTGTCTCCCTTAAGATTAGCTTTCTTGACCTTTTCGTTGATAGGCCCATAGATAGAATCCCATTTTTTCTGTTGTTCCTCTGTAAAACCAGCTTGGGGTTGGTCCGTTATTTTAATATCCTGTGCCATTTTCATGGCTTCGGAAATGGACATATAGTTCATGGCGGCTACCTCCCTGTTTCCTGAGTAATCATCGAACAAAGTCTTTGGTTCTGGAATCTCTACATTTTCATACATGCCCAACTCATTTGGTCCCGGCTGCCATGGTCTGTGTGAGGATTTGTGTCCCAAAAACAGCATAAAGGGCTGGTCATCGGATTTGATGGCGTCAATCCATTTGATGGCTTTCTCCGTAATGATTTCCGTAGTGTATCCTTCCAATTGATATTGTCCCTCATTATTGATGAAAAGGGGATTGTAATAGGATCCCTGACCTGGTAGAATGTCGATATAATCGAATCCTTTGGTCGGTTTATCGCCCAGATGTAGTTTACCGAGCACCCCGGTTTTGTATCCCGCCTGTTGGAGCAATTCACCAAAGGTTTGTTGGTCAAAGTCGAATTTGGTACCGAACCTATTGTCGATAAATCCATTTTTATGACTGTACTTGCCCGTGAGTATGGTAGCCCTTGATGGCCCACAAATAGAATTGGCAACCAGACAATTCTCAAAGAGCATGCCTTCCTTGGCAATCCGATCAATATTGGGAGTTGGTGCTACTTGGGCCAATCTACCGCCATAGGCACTGATGGCCTGATAGGCATGGTCATCACTGATAATGAAGACAATATTGGGCCTTTTTTGGTTTTCATCTTTTTGTTGGGCCTGTATTTTGGTAATGCTGAACGACCACAACATTACGAATACCAGTATGATTTGAAAAGGATTCTTCATGTTATTTTATTTAAACTTATAGATGATTTCTGTTGGCTTATATCCTATACGATGCGCATTGACTTGAATGGTCTGCCCTTTTTTGAGTGATATGTTACCACCGGTGTAAACATTCCACGGCTTGGGCACGGTCACTGTTTTTTTGTTGTTATGTGGCATTAGGTAGAAAAAGTCCCAAGTTTTTATGTCCCGTACCAAGGTGGAATCCGCTACATTGTCCTTGAATATTCGATAACCTATGGAGGCACCATCGGTGGCACATGAAAGTGTTACACCTTCCTTGCTTTTTTTTATGACTGGTTTTTCGGTCATAGGGGCATCATCCTTACCTTTCCACCACATGTTCCTGACCATTTCTTTTTCTGGAATTTTACCGGTGTCCCCAACAACTTCCAGCCAGTTAAAAAGTACTTCTTTCAACTCGTTTTTCTTGTCTTGGTATGCGGGGTCGTCTGCTAGATTGTGTACTTCGTCCGGATCTTTGGTGGTATAATAGAATTCTTCTTGCGGTTTTGGCGTATTGAACCAGTCCGAAAGGTATGGATTGGTAATCTTGCCTGCATCCCTCATATCAATGATTTCCTGCATGCTGACCATTTGTCTTCTGTAGGCCAAATCCTGGTATTTGGGCAATTCGGGATGAAAATTATAAACGTACCTAAAGGTCCCATCGGTCACAGAGCGAACTCTATCATATTTATCCGCCATTCTATCCCTGCCGGCAAATACATATTGGTTCTTTTCACTTCCCGATTTTGGGCCCAAAAATGGCTTGCCCTGCAAGTAGTCTGGAATATCAGCCCTGGCAATGGATAACATACTGGGGGCGAAATCAACGGAACTGATCAAGTCATTGTTCACGGTACCGGCCATTTCAGATCCTGGATGTTTCACAACAAATGGGATATGGGTGCCTCTCTCCAAGATTTCACGTTTCATCCAGGGCAAATTGCCTCCATGATCACTATAAAAGATCACATAACTATCATCATAGACCCCATCTTTTTTTAGTTGTTGGATCAATTCTCCCACATCACTGTCCATTTGCTCAATCCGAGTATACAAGGCAGCCTTGTCGTGCCTCATTTGTTCCGTATTCTGGTAATAAAGGGGCAGCACCATTTTAGATGGATCGTAGTAGAGGGAATCTGGAGGAGAAATGATTTGGGACTCATGCGAAATGGCAAAGTTAAAGACACTGAAGAAAGGTTGCCCAGCCTTCCTGTTTTGGTAGGAGGCACCAATACTGCTTTCGTCCCAAACGGTCACGGGCTCCTCAAATTGATAATCTTCTTTTGCGTTGTTCGATGTGTAATACCCAACTTTTCTCAGATACTCGGGAAAAGCCTTGACTTTTGGTGGTAACACGGCCGAATAGCTGGGGACCCCTTCGGGCATCAATTTTGAGTTGTTATGAGTAGTTCTCATATGGGAAGTCCCGATGGAGATCTGGTTCATTCCCGTAATGATAGAGGACCTACTTGGGGCACAGACCCCAGCAGTCGTATATACCCGCGTATACCTAACGCCATCCCTTGCCAGTGCGTCAATATTGGGAGTCCGCACAGTGGCATCCCCATAAACCCCGATATAGGGGGAAATATCTTCACAAACGATCCAAACAATATTAGATTTGGTCTGGGAAAATGTGTGCGCGGTGAAAATAAATATAAGAAGAATCGTAAATCGTTTGGTAATCGTTCTTAAAAATAATGTTACAGTATGCGAAAAAGAATCAAAAATCATGTTGTACAAGATTGGCTTCACTAATTAGAGCGATCCATTTTCCTTTTATAGACAAGATTTTGATTTTTTTTTCTAGTGTGCTACTTCAGCTAAAATGGCAATAAACTCTCATTCTTTTAAGTGAAACATTAAAATCTCATAGGGTGTCTTTCCCTTAAATGCACCTTGTGTTCTATAAAGTTATAAAAGTCTTCCCATTGTTTTATTTTCTTGTTCAAATCAACATCATCAGAATAATCTAGTAGTTGATAAAACTCTTTCTTGTCCGTGAGGTGTGATCGTTCCACCTTTCCGTGAGCTGTGGTCTTCCTGGCTCTATGTAACGGTGCTCCATGCCAAGGTCCTTCACGTGCCAATTGAACCTAGATTGGAACTCATGTCAATTGTCTGTCTGGACTGCATGGATTCGGAAAGGGAACTTATTGGCAACATAATCCATAAAGTCAATGGAACTTGACTGGTTGTGACTTTCATATACTTTCAATGCCCTGATACGCGTGTAATCATCAATGGCCGTGTACTGATATCGTTTTATCTTTTTTCCTTCGTTGGTGTGGAAAATCAAGAATTTAACATCCACTTGGACATGGTGTCCCGGAGTTTCCTTGGCGTAACGTTTAGGTCCCATCGCTTTTCTGGTAACTGCTCGTTTGAGCGGTTTGATACCGTTTCTTTTAAGGGTCCTATAAACACTTGATTCAGAAATATTGATGTCATGGTATCTTTCCAAGTACCATTTGATACGCCATGCGCCAAGTTTGTATTTCCTTCTAAGGTCCAATATCAGATCAACCGTTTTTTGATTGATTCTATTGGGGTAGGTATCCGCTTCCCTTTTTTTCCTTAAAAGACCCTCTGTCCCATACTAATCATACTTTCTTTTCCAGCTAAAGAAAGTGCTCCTGCTCACATTGAACATCTCACAGGTTTCCTTGACCTTTCCATAATCTATTGCAAAGTCCAATACCCTCAGTTTGAACTTCCATCTCAAAAGTGTCTCTTTAAATATTATCAAAATAGTACACTTTTAGTTGACGTAGTCACATACATGAACAAGTAACAGGGAGCCTTCAGGAGGTCCTACATTCTACATAAATAATATACAACCTAAAGTCTCACTTAAAGGGGAGGGATTTTCCCTGGATAAATATAATAAAATCGAGCACTTATGTATATTAGTTAATACTTAATCTGACAATCTCAATATATTAGTTTAACCCTTGAATTAGTGGAAACGCCAGACATAGTATATCATCTTCGTCGGGTCAAAGTGAGTGTAGCTGGCCAGTGAAAGTGAGCCACTTTTGATTTGTGCTGTTTGTAAAGTCCCAAAGGTCTTTTTTTGCCAAAGAGGACCATGGCGAACAAGCAGGTAGACGTGCAAAAATAAATAGATATTCAAATTCTACACCTGGGGTGTGAGCAAGCGGCGGATAAGCCAGAAGTTAGGCATCTTCCGAACACGGTGGACAAGCACATCGATTTCTCTAAGCTTTACCGCTTGACGACATATGAGGTGGAGAATATTTATACTCCTTGATGGGCTAAAATCAAGCTCTTCTGATATGAAATGACTTATTTAAAATGATTTCAATATCTTTCTTTAAAAAGTTCGAATTCTGTCCTGCCGAGGTCACTAGGTCCGAGCACCAAAAAACAAAAGAAAACCTTGCAAAATCATCGTATTTGCAAGGTTTTTTCTTTTTGTCCCTTAATCCCTTCAATAGGACAATGTATTGTAACCATTGGCCTGTAATTGCAACATTCGAATGGAGGCTGTGGGCACAGGGGTCAACCCTTCAAATAATTGGTCTGCCGTTACATCCAATTTTTTCATGGCCATACTACATACACTTACCCGGACCTTGCCCTGATATTTTTCAAAATAGGACTCCAATGCGGAACCTTTCACCAAATCGGACACAATTTTGCCCTTTACCACAATTTCAAATGCCTCAATATCGACCCCATTTTCCACTAATGCATCATACATCCCCAAAACACCTTTAAAATGGAATTCGTCACTTACACCAAAAGCATACTTGGGTGTCTTTTGTAAATCTGTAACAGTTTGTCCGTCCAGTTTCACCTGTCCGTAAGTCTCCATTGATATAAAAGCTGTAAATACACAAAGGACAATGAAAATGCGCAATGTTCCCATAATGGTTCTAAGGTTTAATTAAAGAAAGTACGTACTGCCATAAATGTACAACTATTGGCTCTCATCCCTTACAATAATGGTCTTATATACTGTTATTGGCTTACCGTACGTTGTAAAACCATCCAAGACCACCTCAAATTCCCCGGAAAGGTCGGAGGTATAGAACTCAAACTCCAAGGCATCGCCTTCCAATTCTACATGGGGTTCCCAAAACAATAGGCTCCTATAATCTGGAATGTTATCACTTACCGTTTCAACCATGTCATACCTTTGCCTATAATAATTCTTTTTGGGCTGTGGCTTTTCTATAGGCACATTGATACCGAATTGAGGGGCATAGGTTTCGTAAAAATCGCCCTCTATGGTCTTGATTATCATCATGCCCTGGTAGTCCCGGTCCGCCAATGCAAATTGATCACGGACCAAACTGATAGACTTTATCTTTCTGGCATCAAATTCCTTTATGGTTTCATGATGGGGAATAAAAACACCATCGATCAACACTATGGCCGGAAAATCATTGCTTTTTTCATTATAGGTCTGAAGATCTTGCGCTATGCGGATGTAATCGCCATCCTTGCCGTTTCTGTATCCTGCAAATTTCAGAAGTTCCACCAAGGTTTCCTGCAAAGTGGGGAAACGGGTATACTCATCCAGATCAATGGTTTCCGGAATTCCTCCATCAAAAGGATCAATGGGAAGGCCCAATAACACGGAATCAGGTTTCGCGGCAAAGAACTGGTTCTCGATTTGGTTATAAATACTTCGCTTTTTAATGATTTGAGCATACTCTGGTTTTAAGGTAAATCGACCAAATTCCAATCCGGTAAGATCCATTTTTTTGGTTTGCAACAATTCCACTTTTATGGGTTGACTCAAGTCCTTGGCCTGTATTACGGCTTGCGGCACTTTGTAATCCTTCCTCAGATAGGTATAAAAATTCCCTTGGGGATCTGTTGTAGCAAACTGCAGCAAAAACTCTTGCCCTGGGACCGATATCACCATTTTTGCATTATCCATCGGCTCCCCAGAGGCTTGGTCGGTTACTTTACCAAACAAGAGCTCACCACGTTGCTCCGGTAAAAAGAGGCTGTCGCCCACTTGTTTATCAATTTGGTTGGCAACGTTCAAATAGGCTGTTCCATACTCCATGGCATTCATACCTTGGGCGATGGGAAAAGATGACTTTTTTTGAATCCTCACCGTGAAATTGCCATAACCCAAGGGTCCCTTATAATTTCTCAGGGCCAATTTTACCTTTTCACGGGTACCAAATTGTTTTTTATCAAACCTTATTTGAATAATGGAAGAATCGGAAACCTTATTCACCTCTTGAATGCCCGAAACAGGTTCTGACTGTTCTTCCATTAAACCCTGCTGATCTACCTGATAGGGGTTGATGACGACGATATCATCCTTAAAAACCTGCTGAAGACCATTATTCTTCATCCATTGGGTATATCCAAGTAATTTGTAGTGGCCCGATGTGATCCCTGTATTGAGAAAGAAATCACCTGTTGCCAGACCTTTTTCCAACCGGATTTTCTCTTCGTACACATATTCCCCTTTTTCGTTCACCAAGGCCACATACCCTACATAACTGATATTACTGGCCTTATTGGTCTGTGCGTTGAAGCAATAAAAGGCATAATGCACATATTCCCCAACAAACACAACTGGACCGGTATGGTGAACAAAGACTTTTTCCTCAGGAAGATTTTTCAGGTTTTGAAGTTCTTCGTTATCCTTGATCACATACTGCCCTTGGGCCATCAGACCCAAGAACCCAAAAACTACAAGTATTGATAGCTGTTTTTTCATAAGCGAGTTTTAATCAATCCAGAAATCAGGTTTTATGTTAGACCCCACAATGTTACAATCCCCACAAATGGTGGGAACCACTATATATGGACCCTCACATTCACCAGGAGGATCAGAATTACCTTGATAATATTCCACCAATCCAAGCTTGATTCTTTCAATCAATGACTGAGGGCACGGAACAAGATCTGGAGGCGGTGGCCCATCCCTATCAGGATTTGGTATTACGGGAGCGGTTAAATTGTCACAATTGACGGTTCCGAAATAGGGAGGTAAGGGTTCATCAGGAAATAAATCCACAAAATTAAAATACAAACGTTGGCTTACTTCGCTACTCACATCAAAATAACCGATGACGGAGGTATTACCATCAATATCCGATACATTTCCTTCCAAAGTGCCGGGCTGAATCTGACTGAACAAAGATTCATTTTGTGAAAAAGCAATCAACCTTTCATAAAACTCATAGGACCTGGCCGAAATTCCCATTTGTTTTAATAAAATACTGTAGCGATGACTAATGATAGGATTATCCATAGCAACAAACCTGACCAATTTATGTGTTGTCGAAGAACCGGTTAAAATGTTACCATTCAACAAAACCTCTTCGTTGGAAGGATCCGTTTTATAACAAACCTGCTCTTCCCTAGCCCTAGGAACCAAACTTACATCCGGATAAAGGATATCAATGACATTGTCCTGATCGTCATAAACATATTCGTTTTCATCCCTGATTATTTCAAATTCGTAAGGCGTCCACATGGGCGCAATGATTTTATAGGTTTCCTCATAATTGTAGCGCAGTAATTTACTGCCATTGGCCGTGAACGATGCATCGACAAAAATACCAACACCTTCCACTCCTGTATCACTTACCATTTTCTCCACATATAAATCATCTATAATCGATGCTCCGGGGGGTTCCATTTCTTCGGAAACATATTCTTCGCCATCCACTGTGACCACAGATAATCGATATGAATTATTGGCAGTTGCCGCGAATGGTTGTAAGGATTCATAAGTGCCGTCTTCAGTTTCTTCAAACTGATATATGTTTCCGTTACTATCCGAAATTTGAACCTGTGCACCGCTTTCATAATCCGTACCAAGGCCATTTTTAACCAAAATAGGAGTGGTCACATTAAACAGTCTATCTTCTTCCACATTCACCGTGCTATCATTTGCCACCCTTTGCATGCGGCTTAAATAGACCTTTTGGGTTTTTTCAACATCCGTGATATTGGCTTCAACAATCAAGGTACCTTCCAAATCACCTGCGGAACTTATTTCCGATGCTGCATCAAAAGGTTCAACACAACTCATCATCAAGAACAGGACCCCCCCTACATATATGTGCCTGTAACCTATCATTCCTCCCAGAAATCTGGTTTTATGTTCGACCCCAACAAAGTACAGTCCCCGCAGATTTTTGGCAGAAAAACGTATGGTCCAGGACAGGATGCATTGGGAACCAGACTTTCATCATATGGGGAATAATAGCTCACAATCCCAGCATTTATCCGTTCAAGCAAGCCTTGAGGACAGGGATCTTGTGTTGGTTCGTTGTACAATTTTGCCGATTGGAAATTGCAATCAAACACAAATGGCGGTAATTGTTCACCCGGAAAAAAATCATCGAAATTTAAGAACAATCGTTGGTCTGAGACTCCGACAGCCTCTGCGTAGCCCAAAACGTTTTCATTTGTCCCATCTTTTCTGTGTACATTAGCATACAGTGCCCCTGGTTGAATCTGGGAAAAAATATTATCCGATTGCGAAAAGCTTTTCAGGGTCTTGTAAAAGGAGTAAGCATCGGCCGATTGCACCTGTTGTTGTACCAAGATGCTATATCGGTGTGAAATAATGAAATTGTCCTTGCCAATAAAGCGTACCATATGTTTGGAAACTTCACTTTCCGGGCTACCAGCAGTACTGAATTGATCAATGGTGGTAGATGAAACGGTGTTATAACAAATTTCATTCTGAATTTGACGTTCCACCACATCCAAATTGAAAAGAGGGGGGAAAACGGTGTTATCATACCCCGTAAGTTCAAAGTCAACTGGTCGCCAATACGGCGCCACTATCTTATAAGTCTCCTCATAAGCATAGCGGTAATACTCTGTGTTGCCTTCTTGCGGTTCGCTGTCCACATAAATGGCTATCCCTTCTTCCCCGCTATTACTAATAGCCTTTTCGGCATATACATTGGTAAACTTTGATTTTCCTTGCACAACCAATGGATCCGAGACATATTCCCGACCGTTGCTCGTCTGGATTTCCAAAATATAACCGATTCCCATCTGAAGGGCAAATGGCTGATTGGAGAGATAGATTCCCTCCGAACCCTCCGTGAACTGATATTCCACACCATTTTCTCCCAGGACACGCACCGTGGCCCCTGCCTCCATATCCACAGAATCAATGGGTAGGCTCCCCAAGGGAATATATGGGTTATAAACGGTATCTGTCTCTAGGTCCAACCGGGCATCGCTCCGACTCAGGTACACCTTTTGGGTAATCATCTCATCAGTCAACACGGCCTCCACTACCAACGTAGCGGATTGCCCATCTCCCGTAAGCGTATCAATCTCAAGTTCATCCAAACATGCCCAGCAACATGAAAGGATAATCAAAAACCATATACACCTTAACACTTTCATTCCATCCAAAAATCAGGTTCAACATTTTTCCCCAAAAGAGTGCAGTCCCCACACACCCTTGGTGTAAACAGATAGGGTCCCGGGCAAGAACTGTTGGGTGCCAGTAGCTCATCATACGGACCATAATAGCTTATTGTTCCTTGGTTCACCTGTTCTATTACGGACAATGGACAAGGATTGCCTATAGGATCGGAAGTGCAATAGGATGTGTGCGACTCCGGGGTGGACACCAAGTTGCAATTGAAAGGATAATCAGGAAGCGCTTCACCTGGAAAGAAATCATCATAATTAAAGAACAGTCTGCTTTCTGATGCCCCCACGGCCTCTACGTACCCTAGAACATTTTCATCAATCCCATCCTTTCGATGCACATTGGCATAAATGGCACCAGGTTGTACCTGTGAAAAGATATTATCCGACTGAGAAAAGCTTTTCAGGGTCTCATAAAAAGAAAAAGCTTCCGATTCTTGCACATACTGTTTTACCAAAATGCTATATCTATGGGAGATGATAAAATTATCCCTACCTATGAACCTGACCATTTTTCTTGAAATTTTTGATACTGGGCTTCCCAAAGTACTCGACTGTATAATGACATTGGAAGAAACCGTATTGTAGCACACCCTATTTTGAACTTCCCTAATGGAAATCTCCAAATCATAAGTTGGTACTGGTAGTGCGCAAGGATCATAATTTGTGAGCACAAAATCGCTTTCCACCCAATAGGGAGCAATAATTTTATAGGTTTCTTCAAAGGTATACCTATAATATTCAGAACTCCCCTGATCAGGTTCGCTATCAATAAAGATGGCCACTCCTTCCACTCCTGTATCACTTATCGCTCTTTCAGCGTATAAATTGGAAATCTGTGATGTTCCTTGAACCTTGATCGGATCGGAAACATATTCAATACCACTTTCTGTAGAAATTTCCAACTTATACTCGACTCCCATTTGCAAGGCAAATGGTTGGTTGGAAAGATAGGTCCCTTTCTCACCTTCCGCAAATTCCACTGTAGTTCCATTGGTTGCCACCACTTTTACCATAGCGTTGGATTCGACGGTAACGGAATCGAGAGGATTTATACCCAAGGGCAAATATGGATTGTAAACTGTATCGGTCTCCAAATCCAATCGGGAGTCACTCCTACTCAGGTATACTACTTGTGTCTTCAATTCATCCGATAAAATTGCCTCAACCACCAAACTCGGCTGTTCTTTTTGATCAAAACTTTCAATTTCAAGCTCTGTCACGCAGGCCGTGGCCATAATTATAAGCATCAGACCCATAAAAGATCTGTATATAATTTTTTCGCCCTCCATCAGAACTTGAAATTATAGGTTATGGAGGGAATTGGCACCCCGAAAATAGAGCTCTGTAATGCTTTGACCTCTCCATCCTCTGTCACAAAAAAGACGGAGTATGGGTTGTTCCTACCCAGTACATTGTATACCTGAAGGGTAATGAAACTATGGGCCAGCTTTTTCTTTTTATGATTTCCCTCGATGTTAATTCCCAAATCCAATCGGTAGTAATCGGGTATCCGATACTTGTTTCTATCACTAAAGACAACATAGTCAGAATTATTGAACCTAAAAGTACCCACCGGATACGTGATGGGCCTACCAGTCTGGTACGCAAAGTTCATGGAAAAGCTGAACCGCCTCGTAAGCTTATAATTGACTATTAGGCTTACATCATGGGGCTTGTCGAAGTTGGACGGAAAAAACTTCCCGTCATTTATCCGCTCTTCCGGGTATTCCCCATCAAACTTGTACAATGACCTGGAATAAGTATAGCTAAGCCAACCATTAAGAATACCTTTGTTCTTTTTCAGCAGGAATTCAACACCATACGCTTTTCCCTCACCTTGCAATACTTCGGTCTCTACATTCTCATTAAGTAAAAGATCGGCTCCAGTCTTGAAATCAAGTACATCATCCATACGCTTGTAGTACCCCTCCAAACTCAACTCATACATATTCTCCTCAAAGTTTTTATAAAACCCCAAGGTGGCCTGATAACCCTTTTGAGGTTTGATGTTCAAATCGGACAATTTCCAAGTATCGATGGGCGACACGGTTGTATTGTTTGAAAGCGTGTGGATAAATTGATAGGCGTTATTAAAACTGGCCTTTACCGAAAAATCGGGAGTAATGAGATATCTGGCAGAAACCCTAGCCTCTGGTCCACCATAGGTCTTAATGAATTCTCCACTGCCATAACTGATTGTATCTTGAACGGTTGATTCATTTCTAGGAGCTCCTTCCTCATAAGTGTTTTGGGTAGCCTTGCCCATGGCAGAGTAAAACATATACCTAGCACCCAAACTCAATAACAGCCTATCCGAAACCTTAAACTCATCCCCTAGGAACAACGCACCTTCCAAGGCCTGTTCTTCTTCAATATCCACAGGAGCAACATTGGAGTCGTTCCCTTTTGGATCGATACTCCCTGGGTTCACAGAATAATATTTTGCCGTCAAGCCGTAATCCAGTGTATGTTTGTCATTCAAACGGGTTCGTAACTTGTACTTCAGTTCAGACTCATTGATGGCGTAATCCAATTCAAAATCATTATTGCCCTCGCTTTCGTAATCGACTCCAAAATTATAGTCACTATTACCGGCAGTCAGGACACCGTTTGTCCTTTCACTCAACTTATGGGCCCAACGAACGGAAAATAACCTGTTGCTGTAATTGTAGAGGGAATCCGAAGTGATACTGAATTTGTCCTTACTATAGTATGCTGTACCTCTCACCTCGCTGTTTTCATCAAATCTGTGGTGATACTTTACGATACCATCAAAGAAAGAGGCTTCACTATTGCTCAGGGATTCATCATCCAAGGAACGTAAAATCCAATCGGCATAGGCTCCCCTTCCACCGACCACCAATGAGGATTTTTCTTTTTTCAATGGGATTTCCAATGCCAAATTACCCGTAACGGGACCAATGGAACCCTCTCCTGATATTTTTTCCACGTTACCATTTTTGGTTTCAATATCAAACACGGATGAAAGCCGTCCGCCAAACTCAACGGGTGCCGCTCCTTTGTATATGTTCACCTTTTCCGTGGTGAAGGGGTTAAGGGCCTGAAAAATGCCAAAAAAATGGGTAGGGTTATAAATTACGGCATCATCCAAAAGAACTAGGTTCTGATCTGTTTTCCCGCCTCGAACATTCAACCCGGATGCTCCTTCACCTGCAGATGAAATCCCGGGCAGGGCCTTCGCCACCTCTAAAATATTCCGTTCCCCCAGTACCAAGGGGATATTCTTGGATTCTTCAGATTCTATTTCCTCACTACTCGTAATGGCTTCTTCAACATTGCTCACGGCATCCGCTTCCACCACAACTTCATCCAACTGCTCCAAGCTTTCACCCAGGTTCAGGTTCAAACTGCCATCATTGTACATGATCACTTCCCGTTCCGAGTCCTTGATACCCATGGCACTTGTGGTAATCACGTTGTAACCGGCGGGCAACTCCATGTTATAGTTTCCCTGTTCATCCGTAATGGCCATTGTTCCCCTACCCTTTATCCTGATGGCAAGATCCGGAATGGGTTCTCCTGTCCTTGCATTGATCGCCTTACCTGATAACGAATAAGACTCCCTCAAATCCTGTCTGTCCGCTTTTCCTATACGCACCAATGGCAACCTATCGGTGGTTTGAGCATTGGTCTCAGCAAAAAAAGCGGGAGGTGGGGCGTTTTGTGGGCTGATTGTATTTTGACCTTGAACCAATGAGTCCTGCTTCCCAAAAAAACCTAAGGGCAAATCGTCATATATGATACCGTTCTGTAGTAAGAAAATGCGTTTCTCATTTTCTAATACATAGTAATTGAGATTGGTCTCAGAAAGAATGGAATCCAAGATCTCGGTTAGGGTTGCATCTACAAAATCTTTATCGACATGGAGCCCATCAACCCAATCTTTCAGATAAAAAAGCTTGTATCCGGATTTTTCCTCAAGCTCCGCAAAAAATTCTGTCTGGCTCTTTTCTTCTCCCGAAACCGTAATGGGAACATCTTGGGAAAATACCATTTGTGTCAGAAAAAGCAAAGGCAACAGGTATACCCAATCTTTAACTGTAATAAGGTAATTGTATAGTGTGCTCAAGGTATGGTTAGTTTTTTATTGACAACAATTTAACAAAAAACATTTAGGTTGATTAAATTAGTACATCAATAAATAACAGAAACAACATGGTTATTTGACATTTATGATTTTTTTGCGTCAAAAAATAGAAGCTCCTATCCTAAACCGATTCTCCATCACCAAATTGATAACCCTGAAACCAACCCTTATGAAAAACATTCCATCAAAAGTTTTCTTCCTTTTGTGTTTTCTGGCCACATTCATTGGAAAGGCCCAAATTGAAAAAGCCCCCAACCGTGCAGAAGGAGATGGACCTTGGTCCCAACTTATCATTAGAGGTGTAACCGTTATTGATGGCACCCTATCACCACCTATTGGACCAGTGGACATAGTGGTAGAGAACAACCGAATCGCTTCTGTCCAAGTAGTCGGTTTTCCGGGAATGGATATCAATCCCGACCGACGCCCCAAACTCAAACCTGGCGGAAAAGAACTCAATGCCCAAGGAATGTATTTGCTACCTGGCTTTGTGGATACCCATGCCCATATAGGAGGCACTACCCAAGGAACCCCTGCAGAGTATATTTTTAAACTATGGATGGCACATGGAATAACCACTATTTGCGACCCAGGTTCGGGCAACGGAATCGATTGGGTCTTGGACCAAAAAAAGAAAAGCGAAAAAAATGAGATTACCGCTCCAAGAATTATGGCCTACACTTGGTTTGGCAGTAGTTTGAACGGGGAAAAAGGTAGAGGTGACATCACCACACCTGAAGCTGCAAGGGAATGGGTACGGGAAAATGCCAAAAAAGGTGCAGACGGCATCAAATTTGGTGGTGGACTCCCAGAGGTCATGCAAGCGGCTTTGGAGGAAAACAAAAAATTGGGACTACGCTCCAAAACCCATCATGCCCAATTGTATGTGGGTCGTTGGAATGTTTTGAACAGTGCCCGAGCCGGGCTGACTTCTATGGAACATTGGTACGGGCTCCCAGAAGCCATGTTCGATGATAGGACCGTTCAAAACTATTCCCTGGACTATAACTATCAAAATGAGCAAGACCGTTTCGGGGAGGCAGGCCAACTCTGGGCCCAAGCTGCCAAACCGTATTCCAAAAAATGGAACGAGGTCATGGATGAACTCATTTCCCTCGATTTTACCATATCTCCCACTATGGTCATTTATGAGGCAAACCGGGATTTGCAACGAGCTCGCCGCGCGGAATGGCACGAAACATACACACTGCCTTCCCTATGGGATTTTTATGCCCCCAGCAGACAATCCCATGGATCATATTGGCATTTTTGGGGAACCGAACAGGAGATTGCATGGAAAGAGAATTATAAACTTTGGATGACCTTCTTGAACGAGTACAAAAATCGTGGTGGTCGAGTGACCGTCGGTACCGATGCCGGGTTTATCTATCAACTATACGGTTTTGCCTACCCTAGGGAAATGGAACTTTTGCGTGAAGCAGGTTTCCATCCCTTGGAAGTAATCAAGGCGGCAACCTTGAACGGGGCCGAAGCCTTGGGAATGGACAATCAGATTGGCACCATTAAAGTGGGCAAATTGGCCGATTTTGTCATTGTTGAGGAAAATCCCTTGGAGAACCTAAAAGTATTGTACGGTACAGGTGCCATTAAACTTAAGGAAGATAACACCGTAGCCCGAGTTGGCGGTGTCAAATATACCATCAAGGATGGAATCATATATGACGCCAAGCAATTGTTGGAGGATGTCAAAGAAATAGTGGATGAAGCAAAGGCAAAGGACAATTATAAAATCCTACAACCTGGAGTGAAAGGATAACTTCTAAGGTTTATAGCCTACAAAAATTTCGATTATAAAAGTTGCGGCGCACTCTCATGCGCCGCAACTTTTTTAGAATACCTTGCCCAATGCATTACTGACCTTTTCCCATCCTGCTTTGCTCGCACGGAGCTTGGAACTTTCCTGCTCAATGTGCACAAACCTACCTGTAGTTCCGGTTGCCTCCACACTACAAGGGTTTGGCGACCCATTGATGAAACGACCTTGGGTGTTATCAAATGCCGCATACCGGGTCCAATTGGCATCCAAATGGGGAATTTTAAAGGTCAAGGTATTATCCTCTTCCAACAGCGCATTTTTAATCAGGGAAACGTAATCTTTGGCCGGGGTTTTATTGGTTCCATTACTCATGATCACATAAGGATCGGAAGCCTCCTTGGAAAATCCATGCAGTTGTACAAAAACACTGCTTGGCAATTCATTGTACATGATCTCCGTGGTTCTTTGAAATGTGGAATAAATATTATGGGGAACATCGGATACTCGATATGGGGCATAATTGGAACTACAAGCTTTTGTAGTACCTGAACATTCCGTAGGTTCTTCCCGATTGCACCTGTGGGCCCCACTTATGAATAGGGCCTTGGCTACGTTCTGCCTAAAAACATAGGCGGCCTGATACCCTGTATTCTGGTCATGTAAAATATGGGGCGCAGCCAACACCAAATTTTGCTTTTTCGGAGTTTTACTGAATACAAAAGTTCCCCAATAATTGGTTCGGATGCTGAACTCCTTCAAAATATAATATACTTGGTTGGGGGTGGATTCCGTATCGGCAAATTCCACAACTTGATAATTTAAGTAGACTGCTTGTGCCACGGCTTCTTCAATATTGTCCTCCAAGATTGCGTGAATGATGAGGCCCCATTGATCTAGATCATTATCAGTCGGCACCTTGTAATTATTGCCCGAAACTCCGGGAACGGCGTCCATTAGGGCTCCCAAATAAACCTCAAGGTTTCCAGAATCGTATTGAAGTTCTGCTGTCAACAGTTCCATGGTTGAAACCTCCAAGGGGTCGCTCAGCTCCGAAGCATTGCCTGCGGCATCATTGGCCTGAATTTGATAAATATAGGTTCTACCGGGATCCAACCCTTCCAATGCATACGAAGCTTTTCCTGAACCTACTAAAAACTGGTTGTCCTGATACAGCCAATAGTTCTTCACCTTCACGTTGTCCGTTGCAGGTTCCCAGGTTAAATCCAGTGAACGCTGGGTGATATTGGTTGCAGTTAGTCCCGTTGGTTTTGTTGGAGACTCGGCATCCACTTCCGACACTTGGCTTTCATCATTATTGGAGGAACAGGAAATGGCTGCCATAGCCATGAACAACACATAGGTTTTAAGTAGGTTTTTAAGATAGGGATTCGTTTTCATAGTCATTCTTTTTTTAAAATTCTTCCATTCAAATTTTCAGTGAAAGTTCCGTTATCAATTACCATTTTTCCATTGATGATACTATATCTCAATCCCTCGGATAACTGAAAGGCATCCTCGTAATCCGCCTTGTCGCCAAAGGTTTCCGGGTCAAAAATGATGATATCGGCATAGTTGCCCACAACAAGGGAACCACGTTTTTTTATTCGGAATATTTGGGCTGTTTTTGAGGAGCTGCGATTAATGAAATCAGCCAATTTGATAGCCCCGCCCTTCACATAATATTTATATTTTCTGGGAAATGTGCCATATTTTCTTGGGTGTCCCGTGTTCCCGTCGGAAGCTGTGACCACCCATTCCTGTTTCATGAAATTTTCCACATCATAGGGATCCATACTGAAGGAGGCTACCCTTGCATATCCTTTTTTTAGGACTTCATAAACGGTTTCATTGGGTGGCAATCCCATAGATTCGGAGAGTTCCTTTAATGTTTTGCCAACAAAATTCTTTTGTCCTGCATTGACAATCAATAATTTTTCAGGACCTCCCCTCAGTTCGATATTTTGTTGCGTCTCATCCAATATCCATGACCTCTGATTGGCATCTTCATATCGAATGAACAGGGAATCCTTTCCCCCACTTTCTGCCCATCGAGGCACAACGGCTGCCTGCAATCCGGTGGCGCTGGCCAAATAGGGATATTGACTTGCGGTTACTTCCAATCCACTCTTGATGGCATTGTCGATAATTTGGATAATGGAATCACTTTGTTTCCAGACCTTTTTCCCTAAACATTTGATGTGGGATATGTGTACGGACATCCCAGACTCCTTGCCTATTTCAATGGCTTCCTTTACCGAAGTTGCCAATCCAATGGAATAGGTTCCTTCATCCCGTAAATGAGTATCATAAATGCCATGGTACTTGGCCACCACCTTACCCAACTCGATTATTTCTTCCGTTGTGGCGTAACTTCCCGGAGCATAAAAAAGCCCTGTGGACATCCCAAATGCGCCAGATTGCATCTCCTGGCGTAGCAATGCTTTCATTCGTTCCAATTCACCATGGTTGGGTTGCCTGTCCACTTTTCCGATTACCTGTTCCCGAATGGTACCTTGCCCCACCAAGAAAACCACATTGGTTCCAATGCCATGCTCCCTATACAAGTTTGCATATTTTGAAATTGGATAAGGACTGCTACCATCATTACCAACAACCACAGTTGTTATTCCTTGATAGAGAAAAGGTTTATTATAGGATTCTTTTGGATTTTCCAAATCCCTATCGGCATGGGTATGTGGGTCGATGAATCCCGGTGCAACCATCAATCCCGTGGCATCAATGGTAGTTTTTGCTGAAAAATGTACCTCATCCTGACTTCCGATATAAGCAATGGTATCTTCTTTTATGGCAATGGACACCAGTTGTGGATTCGTGCCGAGCCCGTCGTATACCATGCCATTTTTGATCAGGATATCCATTTCCTCATCTTTGGGTTTACATCCTCCCAAACAAACCAAAGCGATCAATATTAATATTGGAATTTTCATGGTTTATGATTCAACATTGAGCCAGGCTTGGGTTATTGCTCTTCTTGAGCCTCATAGATAATGATGTTATCCAAATCGAAGGATTCTGGGGTGGCACCCGATTGGATTTGGATGACCAGCTGATAGGACCGAATCCCTTTTTGGTAACCACTATCAATTTTTAGCCACTGACCTGCACTATTTTCCGTTTCGTTACTGAAAATACTGGCTAGCTCCAAAACGCCACTATCATCATCCGTGGTGATGTTGGCATAGGCATGTAGCCCATCCAATTCTTCCCAACCGGTAACCCCAAAAAAGATTTCAAATGACACCCCGGAATCTTCTTGTCCCGCTGGCACATGTACTGTATCAAAGGTGATTCTTATGGCTCCATCGGCATCCTCCGAATGGAACCCTTGAATCCCATCCGGATATGCCTCATAATCTTCCAGTAGCGAAAACACACCGATACGTTCTTCGGAAAAACCTAAACTGCTAGTACTTATATCGGTAATGGCAATGTATTCGGAATCAAATCCCAATTCATCATCTTTACCAGTGCCCTTTGCCATATAATCCACAAAAGGCGGGGTTTCACCATTCATAAGATCCAAGGTTTCATCATTGTCGCCATTCCGTACATAAACGGCATCTTCCAGACCAATGGGAACCTCTTCAAATGAAGTTCCTCTGATTTTCACTCCTTCAGGTTGAAAAAAAGTAAAGGAAAAATCCATAGCGTTGTGATGACCAGAAAATTTCAACCTATCGGTAGTATCACCACCCTGATTGATATTGTTGACATCATAATTTGGAGACCGACCATCGAAAACACCTGTTGGAGTGGTCACCACGGCCGTAAAGGTAATTTTGTCGTTCAGGTCAACGTCATCAATGGTCAACCCAAATTTTGCAAGAATCTCAGGAATGGTAAATGAAATAGTAGCGGGAAAGGAACTGATATCCACCAAGGTTTCTGTTTCCAAATCCCCAAAAGCAGCTTTTAAGGTATAATTGGTTGCATTTTCATTGGGATCATAGAGGGTTCCGGTGAACGATTCCGTGTCGAGTTTCAAAATATTGAAACTCAGGTCAGGCTCCTCGGCAAAGGCAATATATCCACCGTGAAAAGTAATGTCCTCCAATGTGTTGTAATCCTTTGTACAACCCAAAACCAATACTAAACCGATAATAATTCTCAAATTCTTCTTCATGGTCATTTGGTTTTCAGATTATTTAATGAAACCTTCGGGGTTAGTGTCCCAAAAGACACGTTCCGTATTTTTCTTTTGTTTTATGAAAGGGTTCACCTCCACCTCATTCGCAGAATAGGGAAAGCTTCTGGGGAAAGTGGGGTTGTTATCATCGATGGGAACTTCTATATTGGAAGGATAACCCGTACGCCTGTAAAAGTTATAGGCCTCAATGGAATTCCCGAATGCTGCCAGATAATATTCGGTAATGATGATGTCCAATCTTTCCTCATCCGACGCGGCATTGGCATAATTGGTCATTACTTCTTCCACATAGGCATCCACACTTTCCTCCGTTGCCAAAAAATCCGATTTGATATCTTCAAAAGCCAAAACCTTATGCATGGAAGCGCGAATGGCCTGTTCCAAAAGTTCGGCCGGATCGCCGTTGGTCCCAAGGGTCAATGCAGATTCTGCGGATAAAAACTTCACAAAAGAGGTGGTCAATAAGGGAAGGATACCTGTCCCGTTCAAATTGGTACTTTTTGCTGCCGTAACAAATTGATCCTCATCAAAAGCGCCGCCTGCCGGATAAAGCCCGTAGACTGTTCTTTCCTTGTTGTCACCATAACCTGTGCGACTTTCCCCATGATCCAGGCCCCTGTAATATTCTCCCAAATAGCAATACACCACGTTGGGTTCATCCATACAGGTATTGTAGGGAATGATCAACGGGTCGGCAGCCGCTTGGCGATATAAATAATATCGGATTCGGGGATCTTTTTGGCTTTTGGAGTCTTTCAACATGTACATAAAATAGTTGCCCATGTACTGCCCGAAATCGCTCACATATCCTCTTTGGAAATAGGGATGCCTGCTTTCGGGTTCCACCACGTTGGCATAGGTATATTGAAAATCCTCTTCTTCGGTGTCTATCAAATTTCCCTCTAAAAGTGCATTGATCTCTGCAACCGGATTGGCGATACCAATAGAAGAGCTATTCAAGCGGGTCTGGACCAAAATCCTCAGTTTTAACGACTGGGCAAAGGCAATCCACTTTTCCTTGTCGCTATCGTAAAATAAGTCCGTGGAAAATTTGAAAGTGGATGCTTCAATGTCCAAAATGGCTTGGTCTATGTCCTCCAAAACGCTCATGTAAACATCTTCCCCATCATCCAATCGTGCATTGGGAAATTCGGATGGATTCACCGCCTGGAAATAGGGTATCTTCCCCACATAATCCACCATGGTGATGGTCATATACCCTACCAACAACTTATTGATGGCATTATGGAGCAACAGCGTTTCGTCCCCCTCCGCCAATTCAGAAATGGTCCTGGAATTGTTCAATGCCTCAAAATACCCTTCCCATTCCTTACTGGAACTACCGTCCAGCACATCCACTGAAACAATAGAAGGATAAGTATCGGTCATGGCCTCGTAACGCATAACATCATCGGTATTCAAGATCATGTTGCCCATAAAATGCTGGAATCGATACTGAATCTCATTCAACAGATATTCGGGATCGGCACTTTCGGGTGTCAAATAATTTGGATTCTCCTGCAAATCAAAGTTGGAAACCTCGCACCCAAAAACCAAAAGGGACACGCAAGCCATTTTTCCAATAAATTTTCCTGTTCTATGCATTTCTTAATCTTTTGATTGGGTTAAAATGTTACCGACACACCAAAGGCAATCCTTTTGGTAGACGGCACAGTGCTATCTCCCTCCCAGCCATCACTTTCGGGGTCATAGTTCACATACTTTGGAAAATTGGGAGCCCTATACCAAAGGTTTCTTCCTGACAGGGTAATGTCCATTTTCTTGAAGGGCAGTTTCTGGCCCTTCTTTGGTTTTAGGGTATATCCCAAGGAAACTTCCCGCAACCGGAAAATAGAGGTATCCCACATACCAAGGTCGTTGGCGTTGTAGTAGTTGGAATATCCTACCCTACTTGCATTCAATTGAATCGTGTTCGGGATTTGATCTCCGTTGGCGTCGAGCAAGATTTCACCTGTATCATCATCTGCCAAATATCCGGGAATGATAAAGGTGCCTTCCCTGTTCTCGGTCTCTTTGGCGGAGCCGCGCTGCAGCATATTCACCACACTGCTGGAATAAATTTCCCCACCGTGGGTATACTCCATCTGGGCGGAAAGGGTAAAATCCTTATATCCAAACGTATTGATGGTCGTTAGTTTCCAATCGGGGTTGGGATCACCGATCACCTTGGTATCCAACCCAACATCATCACTTGTGATGACCTCCCCTACCCGGGTAGAGGAACCATTACCACTGATCAACAAGTTGCCGTTCTCATCCCGAAGTGCATAATCCCCCTTGATGACCCCAAATGGCTGCCCTTCCACAGCATATCGGTCTTCCGTAATAAAAATATCAGCACCTGTTGGGGTAGTCTGTACAACCAAGGACTCATCAGCAGTAAAAATATTCCTGAGGTTCCATCTAAAATTATGACCCCTAAAAATATCCACACCCAGGTCCACCTCAACACCTTCGTTATCTATTCTACCTAAATTGATATACTGATCATCATATCCCGAAGAAGGTGCTAAACGGGATTCCACAATTTGGTCTTTGGAAACTCGCATGTAGGCCGATGCTTCCAATGTGACCCGATTATGGAAAAGCTTGGCCTCCATACCAACCTCTACTTCTTTGTGCAACTCAGGTTTTAAGTTGAGGTTGGCATAACGGGTACTGTATCGGTTGGTGACGGGGTACACACCATCCTCGGCTGCAAAACGCAATGGATCGATAACCAAAGTGCTTCGGGTACGGTAGGGTGGCGGATAACCAGAAGAGGTAGCATAAGCATACCTGAATTTCAAATAGTTGACGGTCTCCCCACCAAAGTTGAAGGCCGAAGTAGGAATGAAGGAAAACGAAGCTCCCGGATAGAACAAGGTCCGGTTGGCAACTTCTACGGTACTGCCCCAATCATTTCGTCCGGAAAAGGTGGCATAGAAATAGTTTTTGTAAGCAAATTGCAACTGCCCGAAAGCACCCGCCAAGTTTTCTTGTGATGTGCCATAATCCGCCTCAGTGGTGGTGTAGTTGGTCGGTCTTAAAAATCCGTAAACAATTTGCCCGTCGGAGTTGGAAGAATTCCCTGCATATCGGGTCAATTGGGAGTTGATGCCGAGTTGTGCCTCCAAATTGAGGTTTTTGATGACATCCTGGTTAAAATTGAACATTAAAGTTTGGTTCACCACTACTTCCTTGCTATCCCCAATGTTCAAATAACCATACAAATAATCCCCGTCATACCCACCCTTGTTGGAATAATCAAAACCGGAATAGGTTTCACTATCAAAACCAACCCGATAGGTTACGTTCAAGGGAGTGGCCAATTGATAATCGGCGGTGAAATTCCCGAAAACCCTCACTTTGTCATCATAATTACCAGAGTTATGTAAGATCCAAAGGGGATTGGTATCGTTCCGATAATAGACCGAACCTCCGGTCAAGGGATTTTGGTATGGCAACTCGGTTAGATCGATCCATCGAGGCAAATGATACACCACACTGAAAATATCCTCATCGTTCACGAGGTTTACTTTTCGGGTGGAGTACCCCAAATTAGCCGATAGGTTGAGTTTCTCCATCAATTGGACCTTACCCCCAACCGATAGGTTAAAGCGCTTTAGGTCGTTATTCGCTATGATACCCTGCTCATCGGTATACCCTGTGGATAGATTGAACCCTAATTTTTCACGGGTGGTGGCCATGGTAAGAGAGTGCGTGGTTCCGATTCCCAATCTGAAAATATTCCTGACATTGTTAGGTTTGGCCGCAATTTTTATGGTCTTATCCGCGTACTCTGGAAATATATCCGCCATTGTTGCGTACGGATGTGGCACCTCACCCAAAGTGGAAAAGGCAGGTCCAAAATTGGAAATGATCGTTTGGTTGAATTCGATTCCCTCCGTACCATTTGCATACGTGTTCTGGAATTCAGGTAATTGGGATACCGTATTGGTGTACACGGTTGAGGAATAGGTGACTGAAGTACTGGCATCCCCTGTTTTGGCCGAACCACTCTTGGTCTGAATCAAAATGACACCGTTACGACCCTCACTACCATACAGAACGGAAGCATTGAATCCCTTTAGAATACTGATGCTTTCAATATCGTTGGGGTCGATATCCCGCAACAACCCGTTGAAGGGAATATTGTTGACCACGATCAGCGGAGCATTTGACCCGGTAAGGGAAACGGTACCCCTGATCCGGATGGTAGATGAGGAGCCCGTTTGCCCATCGGCCGGTGTTATGGAAACTCCGGCTACTTTACCTTGTAGGGTCCGGGCCAAATCTGCCTCAGGCCGTTTTTCTACTTCTTCGGATTGTACATTGGCGATGGCATACCCCAAGGCTTTCTTTGATTTTTTAATCCCCTGTGCTGTGACCACTACCTCCTGAAGCGATTGGGTGCTTTCTTCCAAAATCACTTGCAATACCGATTGCTGGCCTACAATGATCTCCTTGGCCTGGTACCCTATGTAGCTAAAAACCAAAGTATCATGCCCCTCTTGAAGGGTAATGGCAAAATTGCCATCAAAATCGGTGGTGACCCCAACAGCTGTTCCTTTGAGCAATACCGTTGCACCTGGCAGCGGTCCATTGACATCCCCAACAGTTCCAGTTATTTGTCTTTGACCATACACCATCCCTATGAAAAGGAATAACATGGATGAGCATAAGAATCGGGTTTTCAGCATAATCAATTTCGTTTAAGCGGTTTTGGGTAAGATTTGAAGCCTTGTGGACCTGAATGGACAACGCCCATTACCATTGACCATCTAGGGGTGTGAACGGTCTATTTTTTCCGAAATGTTTTGAGAATATCGGTATGACAGAAGGGTTTTGGACAACTTTTACCATCCCGGAACAATTCATCAGAATTCGCTTACTGATTATCGGGACAAGTAAAGTTCGGAGTGTAAGATTTGGGATTCTCATAGTGAACTTTATGTTAAAAAACTGAAAATTAAAGGATAAACATCTACCTTCAGCATACCAATCTTATCAGATTTAGCATACCAATTATGCATTTCAACATGAAAGGCCTTCTTATCAGAAATGGCTTTTCCTTGGATGCCAAACCCCAACCTCACATATATTTAAGTCTATACGACGCATTCAAGAGAGCCATTCTTAATCGGTTCTTGGAGCCGGATTCCAAGTTGCCGCCCTCTCGGGTATTGGCCCATGATTTGGGTATTTCCCGAAGTACGGTACTCAAGGCATTCGACCTTTTGTTGGTTGAGCGGTACATTACGGCAATAAAAGGATCTGGATACTATGTGCTTTGTCCGAAGAACAAAAAATTAAAACTAAAGATTCCTTCGGTCGCGTCGAAGGGAAATTACCCTTCATTATCCAGCAGAGGAAAGGCTTTTTGTGAAAATGCGCATTGGCCAGGTGAGGATTCCAATAAGGGGGTGGCCTTTAGGCCTGGACTTCCTCCTCTTGATATTTTTCCCGTGCAGCTTTGGAAAAAACTCATGGATGAGTATTGGAAATACATTACCCCTTCCGAGCTGTCATACAGCAACACCATAGGGCTGCAATGTCTTCGGAACAATTTGGCCAACTACCTGAAAATTTATAGAGATATTCAATGTGACCCGGAACAGATCATCGTGACCACGGGATCGTTGCATTCCCTGTATCTGGTATCCAACATTTTGCTAGAACCCAATGACGAAGTAGTAATGGAGAACCCAACATATCCTATGGCGCATGGTCTTTTTAGAAGTTTGGGGGCGAAAATCTGTGCCGGCCCAGTGGACGCGGAGGGGCTTAATTTAAATGGTATAAGCTGCGTAAAACCAAAATTTGTTTACACTACTCCGTCCTGTCAATATCCAACTGGAATAAAAATGAGCATGGCCCGAAGAAAGGAACTGTTGAAATGGGCTTCGGAAAAAGAAACCTTCATTATTGAAGATGACTATAACCACGAGTTCAGTAATTGGGAGAAACCATTGGGTTCCCTATTTGGGATGGACCAACAGGAAAGGACCATCTATTTGGGCACCTTCAATAAATTGATCCACCCTTCCATGCGATTGGGCTACATGATCGTTCCGTATTATCTGTTGGATGCGGTAACGGCACTTTACCGCCAGTCGAGCAGATTTGTTTCGCGAGAGAACCAGAAAGCCATGAGCCTTTTCATTGAAAGGGATTATTTAAACAAACATTTGCGGAACGTGATGGAAGTCTCCCAAGAACGAAAGGAAATCTTTGTGGAACATTTCGATAGGAATTTGGGAGCCCATTTTTATTTGGATACTTCAAATCCCGGGCTTCATGTCATCGGACATATTAAAGCTGAAATGAAGGATGTGGCATTGGAAAGGGAATTATTGGACCAAAACATCCTAGCACACGCATTGAGCAAATATTACGTACACCCTACTGATGAAAATGGATTGGTCATGGGTTTTTGCTCCGTAAACCCTAAACAGATCAAGGATACACTTTATAAAATGGGCGAGATCATCACAAAGCTACATACCCATCCTATGAAGTATTCAAAAGACAATGAAAAACTATCCGATTAAGATTTGATCGAAATATTATTTTGTTAGGGAGTCCAAGGCTCGCTCGGCCTGGTTCAATTCAGATTGAAGTCTTTGGTTCTCTTGAATATATTGTTCCTGCAATTGCTGTATTTTACGTTCAAACTCGTCGGCAGGAACATAATCGGGTTCCAAAAGGGTTTCTTTGAAAATACTTGCCAAGGTGAACAAAAAACTAATGGTAATGGCTGAAATGAGCATAATGAGGAGTGTTTTTTCCCTTTTAAGTACGGGGTTACTTTTCTTGATGAGTTTTTTTTCGTCCTTGGTCAATTTTCGGGTACTCGACAACTGGTCCAAAAAAACATCCCACTTTTCCTCTTCCTTAACATACATGTCCATAAACCCGCCTTCATCCAAAAAATCCTGGGTACTCGGGGTGGAGGCCAGCATGAACATTTCCATACCATTCCCGCTCATGACATCCATAAGATTGGGATCGTAGTCTAAAATCTCACGAACCAATTTTTCCACAAATTGCAGACTGTAGTTCGGCCTAAGAAACTCATCATAAAGTGTCTGAATCTCGAAATAATCACTTCGTTCCAAGGCGTATTCCAAAAAACGGTCTTTCAGTTCGGCCTTAAAAAACTCGCTCATAAAGGGTTAAAGGAAGGTTTTGGTTGATTGGTTTTCGATTATAAACCAAAGTTAGGCTTCTAACCGATATGTCCCCAAGGGATTATGTAAAGAATTTGTGATTTTTCAGGTTGCTATCAGATAATCATGGAGAAAATCCCGGAGGACAAAAATCGCGATTTAAATAAACACCTTACACGATTTCGGCACTTAAACCAGCTTCCAGCAACTGGGTGCACTTGGGTTTAAGATAGGTATACTCCCCTGTCTTCACGGTACACTTACCGTTGTAATGGACAATCAGGGAACATTGTTCCGCTTGCTCTGGGGTATGCTCACAAACACTTATCAAAGTTTCAATAACGTGGTCAAAAGTATTCACGTTGTCATTGAAAAGTACGATTTCGTTCTGATTTACAGTCTCTTCCTCAAGAAGGACATCTTCCAGTTCTTTTTCTCTAGTGCCCATATATCGTGGAGTTTATCTCTTTCTAATTTACATATTTTGCTGATATCCAGTTGTTCTTCTCCAGTTTTTTTTCAAATTCCAAACCATGGGCGGCACATTTTGCAGAAATGGCATCCAAATCCTGTAAATAAAAGCCACTTAGAAATAAAGCACCCCCTTTGTTTAGACAATTTGCATACATTGGGATATCATCCAGTAAGATATTGCGGTTGATATTGGCCAGAATGACATCATATTTTCTGCCGGTCAACAAATCACTGGTACCCTGTTCCACATGAATGGTCAGACAGGCATTCCTTTCTATATTTTCTTGGGTGTTGATTACGCACCATTCGTCAATATCAATGGCTTCAACGGGAGTTGCACCTTTCTTGTTGGCCAAAATGGCCAATACTCCGGTCCCGCAACCCATATCCAGTACGGATTTCCCTTCAAAATCATGGTCCAAAATATGCTGGAGCATCATATGGGTGGTTTCATGATGACCTGTTCCAAAACTCATTTTGGGTTCGATTACAATATCAAATTCCACATCGATCGGGTCGTGGAAAGGGGCTCGCACCATGCATCGCCCCCCAACCTGAATCGGATGGAAGTTCTTTTCCCATTCCGCGTTCCAGTTCTGTTGTTCAATCTCGGTACTGGTCCATGAAATCTTAAAATCTGGGTGTTGCAAGGCAAACAGGTCGTCCAATAGGCCTTCCTTCCATTCTTCTTTTAAGATATAGGCCAGAAGACCCTCTTCGGTTTCCACAAAACTCTCAAAACCGGCGTCCCCCAATTCCGCGATCAAAATATCGGTTGCAGGTTGCAGGGGTATAATCTTAAAATTGTATTCCAAATAAACTATGGCCATACCTCAAGTTAAATGGCCGCGATGATAGCCACAAAATCAGATGCCACCAAAGAAGCTCCTCCGATCAATCCACCATCCACATCAGGTTTGGAGAAAATCTCTGCTGCATTGTTCGGTTTTACACTACCTCCGTACAAAATGGAAACATCATCTGCTACGGATGCGTTGTAGGCATCAGCAATGGTTTTACGGATAAAGGCATGCATTTCCTGTGCCTGTTCCGGTGAAGCGGTTTCCCCCGTTCCGATGGCCCAAACCGGTTCGTAGGCCAAAATGATGCTTTTCCAAGCACTGGCATCCAAATCGAATAGGGCATTTTTTAATTGACTTTCCACAACGGAAAAATGGTTTTCGGATTTTCTATCCTCCAACTCTTCGCCAAAACAGAAAATGGTTTTTAGTCCTTTTTCCACGGCGGTCTTTACTTTTTTGGCCAATAGGGCATCGTCCTCACCAAAATAAGCCCTACGCTCACTGTGACCTAAAATAACAATGTCCACACCTAAACTCAGGAGCATATCCGCTGAAATTTCACCAGTGTAAGCTCCACTTTCAGCAAAGTGCATGTTCTGGGCCGCTACTTTTATGGTTGAGCTTTGCAGCGAATTGATGGCTGCTTGTAGATTCACAAATGTGGGGGCCACGATCACTTCGGCAGTACTATCGGGCAACATGGCCGAAAGTTCAGACAGCAATGCTTCCGTTTCCTGAAGGTTCTTGTTCATCTTCCAGTTTCCTGCCACTATTTTTGTTCTCATAATCTTGTGTTCTTTAGAATTTAAAAAGTAAGTTCTTCAATATCGTTGTAATGTACCTTCTGCTGAATGGTGCCCCTATTCAGTACCAAAATGGCCGGATTGGAACGCACAATGGTCTTTAAGGTCGTCTCGTCCGTAAAATAAAAGTCAAAGTCCAAACCGTATTTCGACTTAATGGCATTAGCATTTTCATCACTGGAGGCCGACATACCGATCACTTTATACCCCTTCTCCTTGGCTTTTTGGGCTGCTTTTGCCACTTCGGAAAAAGCATCGTAATGGCTTTTGGCCAAATCATAGGCAATCACCATCACTAGTTTGTCTTCATCCAACAATTCCGCAGCATAATCTTGTCCCTCTTTTTCAATGGTGAAATCATGTATGGGCGGTTCGTATCCTTTTTGGATCTCTGTGGTTTCCACATCAATGAATTCCCCATCCACCGACGGGTAATCCCCATTGGTCACCACAATTTTTTCTTCCCCGTCCACCTTGAATCGCCATGCATATTCAAAAATAGGTTGTGGGGCACCCTCAGGTATCGACATTCCTTCCTGAATGTTCGCTCCAATTTTATACGGTCTGAAATCCACGGATGGTAAGTGGTTCAAAACATGGTTGGCGAACAGGGCACAAGCTAATAAAGCGGCACCTCCAACTATCCAATTGGCTTTAGGGTTCAATAAGGGCTGGATATATTTTCTTCCGAAGAACAAAACCAGAACCAGTACCAACAGTACCACATCCTTTGTAAACGATTCCCAAGGCGTCAGTTTTACAGCATCGCCAAAACATCCACAATCGGTCACCTTGTTGAAATAAGCCGAATAAAAGGTCAGGAACGTGAAGAAAACAATCATCAATAACAAGCTCCACACCGTAAACTTGGGCTTAAAACCCAATAACAACAATACACCTAAAATCACTTCCACAATGACCAAGACCACCGAAATACCCAAAGCCAATGGTGTTAAAAAGGGAAGGTCCAATACTCCGGGACTAAAATATTCCTCCAACTTGAACGAAAAGCCCATGGGATCGTTCAACTTAATCAAACCACTGATGATGAAGAGTACCCCTACGATGACCCTTGAAATCCAAACTAGATACTTCATTTTTCTTCGCTTAAATGAATTAGAGCAAACACGGCATAATTGACCATATCCTGATAATTGGCATCCACGCCCTCGCTCACCAAGGTAGCCCCCTGATTGTTTTCTATTTGCTTTACGCGCAACACTTTTTGCAAAATCAGATCCGTTAAGGAACTTACCCGCATATCGCGCCAGGCCTCACCATAATCGTGGTTCTTGTCTTCCATCAACTTTTTGGTATGGGCTACTTCCTCATCATACAGGGCAATGGCCTCGTCCGCAGTAAGGTCGGGTTGTTCCACGACTCCCTTTTTAATCTGGATCAAGGCCATGATGGCATAATTGATGATCCCGATAAACTCGGACTGCTCCCCTTCATCCACCTTTCTTACTGCGTTTTGTTGCAAGCTTCGGATGCGCTGTGCCTTGATGAAAATTTGGTCGGTCAACGATGGAAGCCTCAATATGCGCCATGCGGTACCATAATCTTGTGCTTTTTTCGAAAACAATTCCCGGCAGGTTTGGATCACCGCATCGTATTGTTGGGAAGTCTGCTGCATGTATTGTTGCTAATTTGCGTAAATTTCGTCCAATTGAATGTGCTTGGATGCACATTGCCAAAGATAATGAAACCCAACAAAGCAGGTATTTTTTATGGCCATAAACTGCAAAGGTGATCTAATCGACCTCACCACCCCCAAGGTGATGGGAATTTTGAACCTTACCCCGGATTCTTTTTTTGATGGCGGATCGTACAAGGACGACAGCGCCATTTTGAAAAGGGTTGAAACCATGTTGAATGATGGAGCCACGTTTGTGGATATGGGTGCCTACAGTTCCCGGCCGGGGGCCGAACATGTTTCAGAGGAGGAAGAATTAAAACGCATGATTCCCGTGGTGGAACTCATCTTGAAACATTTTCCCGGCACGTTAATTTCCATAGATACCTTCCGAAGTAAGGTCGCCCAAGAAAGCATTGTCCATGGAGCGGCCATCATCAACGACATATCCGCGGGAAACTTGGACCCGGAAATGTTCGCAACGGTTACCAAATATCAGGTTCCGTACATCATGATGCATATGAAAGGTACGCCACAATCCATGCAAAAAGAGGCCGTTTATAACGATTTGATCAAAGACTTGCGTTACTACTTTTCTGAAAAAATTACACAAACCACCCAATTTAAAATCAATGACGTGATCATTGATCCAGGGTTTGGTTTCGCCAAGACCACGGAACAAAATTACACCTTGCTGAACCACCTTGACTTGTTCCAAACCTTTGGTTTGCCCATTTTGATTGGCTTGAGCAGAAAATCCATGATTTACAAAATTTTGGGATCCTCGCCCCAAGAGGCTTTGAACGGGACCTCAGCCCTGCATACCATAGCCCTGTTAAAAGGAGCCAATATAATTAGGGCCCATGATGTAAAGGAAGCTGTGGAATGTGTTAAACTTGTGGAAGCATTGAAAGCAAATGCGCTCTGATTTTTTGTTCTCCTAATTTTGCTATTTTTACAAAAACACCGCGGTTGGATTTTCTAAATTTTCTCGAGTTCAAGATTACCGATATCATCGACATTGTCCTTGTGGCCGCATTGCTCTATTACATTTACAAGCTGGTCAAGGGTACCGTAGCCATCAATATTTTTATTGGAATCGTAATTGTTTGGGCCTTGTGGAAACTTACCGAACTACTCCAGATGAAAATGATCAGCAGCATGGTGGGTGGTTTCATGAACATTGGGTTGATCGCCCTGATCATTGTTTTTCAACAGGAAATACGGAAATTCCTGTTGATGATCGGTTCCACCAATTTTGCGACAAAGCGGAGCTTCCTGAAACATTTCAAATTTTTACGACAAGAAGCCATTTCCACCACTACCGATGTGGATGCCATTATAGCCGCCTGTGAACGTATGGGTTCCACTAAGACTGGAGCCATCATAGTGATAGAACGGAACAATTCCCTCGACTTTATACGATCTACCGGGGATGCCATGAACATTCAGGTAACCCAACCGATTCTGGAGAGTATCTTCTTCAAAAACAGCCCTTTGCATGATGGGGCCATTGTGGTTCAGGATAATTTCATCACGGCCACGAGAGTGATTCTACCGGTTTCCAACGATCGGAACATTCCGCTTCGGTTTGGTTTGCGGCACAGGGCCGCCATAGGCATTACGGAAAAGACGGATGCCCTTTGTTTGGTGGTCAGTGAGGAAACAGGCGCCATATCTTTTATCAAAAATGGGGAGTTTGTTCCTTTTAAAGGAACGGAGGAACTCGCCAAACTCATTAAAAAAGATTTGGAGTAATGAATTGCGCCAACTGTGATGCCAGCCTAAGGTCGGATTTTAGTTATTGCCCTACTTGCGGCGGCAAGGTCATCCGTCAAAGATTAACCTTGAAAAATGTAGTGGAGGACATAAGCTTTCAAGTTTTCAATCTTGACAATACTTTGATCAAAACCTTCAGACATTTATTTTCCCAACCCCAAAATGTAATCCTTAGTTATATCAGGGGTATCCGTAAAAAGTACATGAACCCCATAAGTTACTTTGCCATAGGGGTAACATTATCAGGGATTATGTTTTACGTCTTGCGCAATGTCTACCATGTAAGCCTCACGCAAAATAGCTTTACGGCAAAGAACACCCCTAATATGGACTATGTTTTTGATTATCAAGGAATAATGTCCTATTTGGTCATGCCGTTTTACGCTTTGTTCACTTGGTTGCTTTTTTTGGATAAGAAAAAACTGAATTTCACTGAACATGTAGTTGCCAACGCCTACATTTTTGGCCAGGTATCCCTAGTCCAGGTTTTGGTTTGTATTCCTTTGTTTGGTTTATTCGACATTCGATATGATGTGTTTAATTACATCTTTTTATTGATCATGGTCGGATATCAATTCTATGTTTTCAAAAGAATCCATGAGATAGGATTGATGGGATCTATCTTTCGAGGACTTGCCTACCTTGTCATGATGATCTTTCTGATGATGGCAATTGGAATTCTTATTTTCCTCATAGGGTTCCTCTCCGGAAAAATTTCCATTGAGGATTTTGCCCCAAAATAGCATTACGCCACCTCTTCGGCCAAGAATTGAGCTGTGTAAAGATCGTTATAGTACCCACCTTTTTTAAGGAGTTCCTTGTGTGTACCCACTTCAATAATCTTGCCTTCATCCATTACAATGATCTTGTCCGCTTTTTTGATAGTGGCCAATCGGTGTGCAATGATGATGGAAGTCCTGCCTGCGGTAATCTTGTCCGTAGCCTGTTGGATCAATTGCTCGGAATAGGTATCCACGGAAGATGTGGCCTCATCCAAGATCAAAATACTGGGGTTGCTCACATACGCCCTCAAGAAAGCGATCAACTGTCGCTGTCCGCTGGAAAGCATGGTCCCACGCTCCTTCACATTATACTGATACCCGCCTGGTAAGCTGGATATGAACTCATGAACCCCAATCTGTTTGGCGGCGTCCTCAATCTGTTCCGTGGTTATGGATTCGTCCCGAAGGGAAATGTTATGGGCAATGGTATCCGCAAAGAGGAACACATCCTGAAGCACGATGGCAATATGGGATCGCAACGAACGCAAGGTATACTCCTTAATATCTATGCCATCCACCAAAATATGCCCGGAATCGATCTCATAAAAACGGTTGAGCAAGTTGATGATGGTTGATTTACCAGCACCTGTGGCGCCCACAATGGCAACGGTCTCCCCTGCCTTCACCTGGAAGGAAATTCCGTGCAGCACTTCTTCATCCTTCACATAGCTAAAACGTACATCCTTGAATTCAATATCGCCTTTCACATCTTTTCTCTCCAGACTACCCTCGTCGGCAATGTGGCTGTCGGTATCCAAAATCTTAAAAACACGGTTTGCCGCCACCATTCCCATTTGTAGTGTATTGAACTTATCCGCGATCTGTCGCAAAGGACGGAACAAAAGATCCATCAAGAAGAAGAAGGCCACAATAGCCCCTTTATTGTCCAGGCTTACATTCTCAATATTCTGGACCACTCCAAAATACACCACCAGACCAATACCGATGGAGTTGGAAATTTCTGCAACCGGGAAGAAGATGGAGTTGTACCACACTGTTTTCAACCAGGCGTTCTGATGTTTTTCGTTGATGACCCTGAATTTTTCCTTTTCAATTTCCTCTCGGTTGAACAATTGCACGATCTTCATCCCCGCAATGCGTTCCTGCACAAAGGAATTGAGATTGGCCACTTGGGCACGCACCTCGATAAAGGCCACCTTCATGGCCTGTTGGAACAATCGGGTCGCAATCAAAATCACGGGCAAAATGGCAAATACGATCAAAGCCAATTTCCAGTTGATCACAATCATGATGATGGCCGCCGAAATCATTTTAAGCACATCGGCCACGATCATAAAGAATCCTTGGCTGAAAATTTCCCCAATTCGCTGCATATCGGCCACTGCCCGGGTCACTAAAACACCTATGGATGAATTATCAAAATAGGTCATTTTAAAGCTGGTCATTTTTTCGAACAAACGTATCCGAATGTCCCGGATCACCGCTTCACCCAAAAGGTTTGCATAATAGTTGAACAACAACTGGGTGATAACTTGGCCCAACAAAAAAACCAGCATCCACATAACGGCTGTGAGCAATTGTTGTCCGTCCTTACTTTCCAGCGAATCGTTGATAATGTTCTTCACCAAAATCGGGATACCAATGGCAAATGCAGCGGACAGAATAGCCACAAGGGCCACCAACCAAAAAATGCCCCGATAGGGCTTGGTATGTGCGAAAATCCGTTTGAACAACCTATAGTCAAACGCTTTACCTACATCGTCAGTTTTGCTCATCAAATAGTTCTTTTGGATATAAAACCTCTGTCAAATATAATCCTTTTGCAGGGACGGAAACCCCAGCTTCACTCCTATCCTTACTTTCAATTACGGAATGGATATCTTCGGGTGCCATTTTACCCAACCCCACTTCCAATAAGGTCCCGACCACAGCCCGTACCATGTTCCTTAAAAAACGATCGGCGGTAATGGTAAAAACCCAAAGATTACCATGTTCCTCCCAGTATGCCTTCCGAACATCACAGACATAGGTTTTCACATCCGTATTCGATTTGGAAAAACATTCAAAATCCTTGTGATCCAACAATAAGGTCGCTGCTTCGTTCATGGCCTTCATATCCAAAGGATATTTAACCAAATGGGCATGATCAAAGTAAAATGGGTTCTTCTCCCGTACCACCCAATATTCATAAGTACGTTCAAAGGCATCAAACCTTGCATGTGCACTGGGAATCATTTCATAAATTTTTTGCACGGCAATGTCTTCCGGCAAAAAAGAGTTCAATCGATATACCAATTCATCCCGATCTTGTATCCCAACATGGTCAAAATGGGCGAACATTTGCTTGGCGTGTACCCCAGTATCGGTTCTTCCAGCCCCTACTACCTCCGTTTTTTCCCTTAAAAGGGTAGATAGCGCTTTCTCCAAAACCTCTTGCACGGTAATGGCATTGGGTTGGTTCTGCCACCCATGATATGCCTTGCCGAAATAGGAAAATTGGATGAAATATCTCAAAGGGATCCCTTACTTTTAAGTCGATAAAGATAATTCAATCCTTCCCAACATAATTCCGACCCCATTTTTTTAGCATATTTTTAGCGTTATGACCAAGATTTTGTTGCTCTCCGACACCCACGGACATATGGATGAAACCATTTTAAAGTACGCTGCACAGGCCGATGAAGTTTGGCATGCCGGGGATATTGGCAGTCTTGGGGTAACCGATACATTGAAGACCGCAAAACCTGTTCGGGGCGTTCATGGCAACATAGATGACCATGTAATCCAAATGGAATTTCCTGAAAACAATAGGTTTATGTGTGAGGATGTGGATGTATGGATTACCCATATCGGGGGCTATCCCAATCGGTACGATGTTCGGGTTCGGGAAGAAATCCGAAGAAATCCCCCAAAACTGTTCATTTGTGGACATTCCCATATTTTAAAGGTGATGTTCGACAAAAAATTGGGATTGTTGCACATGAACCCGGGAGCTTGTGGCAAACATGGTTTCCACCAAGTACGCACCATGCTTCGCTTTGTGATCCATGGAGATAAAATAACCGATCTGGAGGTCATAGAATTAGGGAAAAGATAGGGCATGAAAACATATGTATTTGCATTGATTTTGATTTTAGTCTCTTGCAAGGAGAAGCTTTCGGGAGAGTTGGGACAAAACGCCCCCCTTGAAGTACAAAGTGTTGTTACCCTTCGTATTTTGGGGACCGTACAAGATGGAGGGAGTCCGCACATCGGTTGTAAAAAATCGTGTTGTGCAGACTTGTTCAATAATCCTGATAGTGACCGCAAGGTGGTATCCTTGGGTATTGTGGACCATGAGAACAACAAGAGTTACCTTTTTGAGGCCACACCGGATATCACCTCTCAAATGAAACTTTTAAAAGAACTATCCGGTCGTACCGATGAAACACCCTCCGGTATTTTTATGACCCATGCACATATTGGGCATTATACCGGTTTAATGTATTTGGGAAGAGAGGCCTTGGGAGCCAAAGGGGTTCCTGTGTATGCCATGCCAAAGATGAAAGCGTTTTTGGAGAACAATGGTCCTTGGGACCAGTTGGTTGCCTTGAACAATATCAAAATACATCCATTACAGAACGAAAGACCAATTGTACTCACCAAAAATATTGTAGTAACGCCATTCATAGTACCGCATAGGGATGAATACTCCGAAACGGTAGGTTTTAAAATAGATGGCCCGAAAAAATCAATACTGTTCATTCCAGATATTGACAAATGGTCCAGATGGAATAAGGATATTGTTGCCGAAATCAAAAATGTGGACCTTGCCTTTTTAGATGCCACTTTTTTTGATGGGGATGAGATCAACACTAGGAATATAAGTGAAATTCCACATCCTTTTGTGGTGGAAAGTATGGACCTGTTCCAATCATTACCTAATAGCGAAAAGTCTAAAATCCATTTCATTCATTTCAACCACACCAACGGCCTCTTAATCAAGGATAGCAATCAACAAAAAAAAGTACTGGAGAATGGTTTCAACATTGCCACATTTAACCAAGAATTTGCACTTTAGACCATACGATCCCTATGGGTCAAAAAACAAAAGTCCCGGCCAAGGCCGGGACTTTTTCGCACTAATACTACTAAGATGTTAGGTTCAACGCAAGCGATCAACAGATTTTACAAGATCTTCATCCTTTTTGATAGCCCTGTTGGCCAGGACCAGAAAAACGATAGAAAATACAGGAATCAGCATCCCAATACCCTTCTCCGAAACCACAGTTTCTCCGGATAGACTTAGCGATCGATAAACGAAAAATCCTAGTAAAAAAAGGTTCAATATCATATTCAATCTGTTCATCACAAATTGATTTTGTCTGTTCTTGTACATCAAAATCGATGCTACCGCCAACACCGCCGAAACATAAAAAACGATGCTCACCATCACTTCATCTTGGGCATACACCTCTTTGCCCCCTACCTCGACCCAAAGATTCAGAAAGAATGGCAGCACGCCCACTAACAGGGCCACAACCAGCAAAAAAAACGTCTGAATTCGTTGAATCATTGTGTAAATCGATTTCAAAACGCAAAAATAGGCGTCTTTTTGATAATTGTAGCGTTATTCTTCAAAAATTATTCGTATTATTGTCTCGTTATTAGCAAAGCACCTACCTAGGAAAACTTTCCTCCAGTAGCATCCAAATAACTTTTTACTTCAATATTCAGAATTACACAAGTTTAACTTATTCTTTACTTAATGTTCGAGATTTCCGATCTAAAAGCTAAAAAGCTTCCTGAGTTGCAAGAAATTGCTAAGGATCTTAATGTTCCCAAATTCAAAACCCTTAAAAAACTGGACTTGGTGTACCAAATCCTAGATGTACAGGCTTCCAACCCAAAGGCCGTTGCCGAAACCGTTACCACTACCGATACAAAGACAGAGTCCAAGCCCAAACGCGCCAGAACAGCACGACCAAAACCCAATGTTGCGAAAACCAACACCGAAGATTCTCCCGAAAGGAAACCGGTAGCTGAAACCGCCGATAAAAAAGAGGAGGTTAAGGAACACCCTCCCAAAAAGGACAACAAACCAGCTGGCCCGCAAAAGAACCAAAACAATAACAGGAGGACGAACCAAAATCAGAATCCAAACCAAAATCAGAACAACCAAAAGAGCAGTCATCACGACAAGAAGAACAGCAATTTTGACAAAGACCTGAAAAATAGGTACAAAGAGCCAGAGTTTGAGTTCGACAGTATTATTGAAAGTGAAGGTGTCCTGGACATCATGCAGGATGGATATGGGTTCCTAAGGTCTTCCGACTATAACTATCTTTCATCTCCTGACGATATTTATGTATCACAATCCCAAATCAGGTTGTTCGGACTAAAATCCGGGGATACCATCTTGGGGAACATAAGACCTCCGAAAGAAGGAGAAAAATATTTCCCGCTGATCAAGGTGAACAAGATCAACGGCATGGACCCGCAAGTGGTCAGGGATAGGGTTTCCTTTGAGCATTTGACCCCCTTGTTCCCTAAGGAAAAATTCAAATTAGCGGAAAAACAGAGTACCATTTCCACAAGAATCATGGATTTGTTCTCCCCAATCGGCAAAGGACAACGGGGTATGATCGTTTCCCAGCCCAAGACCGGTAAGACCATGTTGTTAAAAGACATTGCCAACGCCATTGCAGCCAACCACCCAGAGGTTTACCAAATCATTCTTTTGATTGATGAAAGACCCGAAGAGGTTACCGATATGCAACGTAACGTACGCGGTGAAGTGGTTGCTTCCACATTTGACAAGGAGGCTTCTGAACACGTAAGGGTGGCCAACATTGTTTTGGACAAGGCCAAAAGATTGGTAGAGTGTGGTCATGACGTGGTAATCCTATTGGATTCCATTACACGTTTAGCGCGTGCCTATAATACGGTACAGCCTGCTTCCGGTAAGGTATTGAGTGGTGGTGTGGATGCCAACGCATTGCACAAACCCAAACGCTTCTTTGGTGCCGCAAGAAACATTGAAAATGGTGGATCTCTTTCCATTATTGCCACGGCACTTACGGAAACCGGCTCCAAAATGGACGAGGTGATCTTTGAGGAATTCAAGGGTACAGGTAACATGGAGCTTCAGTTGGATCGTAGAATCTCCAACCGTAGAATATTCCCTGCCATCGACCTTATTTCCTCTTCAACACGAAGGGATGATCTTCTCTTGGATGAAAACACCATTCAACGTATGTGGATCTTGCGTAAGTACTTGGCCGATATGAACCCTGTGGAGGCCATGGAGTTTATGGAACAACGCATCAAACAGACCCGAAACAATGAAGAATTTTTACTCACGATGAACGAGTAATCAAAATACTGAAAATCAATTATTTAAAAACCCTTCAAAATATCTTGAGGGGTTTTTTATTGACCCGTTTTAAAGAAAAGACATATCTTTAAAATAGTTTCCTCAAAACTGAACTTTAAAATACTTATACAATGAAAAACAACAGAAAAGTTGCTATTGCTTTTTTAGGCACCGTCTTGCTTTTTATGGGTGCATGTCAACAAGGCCCAAAAAAAGATGAACCAAAGGATTCCGAACCACCACAAGAGGAAAAAATCTCTCCGCCCGAGGGCATTATTTCTCTTGAAGAATCCAAATCCCTCTATGACAATTATACTCGAAACAGGGTAGGCATGATCGAGAAGTATGAGATGGAACAGTATCCCGATGAAAAGTATGTTCCCTCTCGGTTTACTTCATTTACCTATGAAGACATTAAACAATATATGGCCTATATTGAGCAAGAGGCAAAAGGAGCTAATGTTGAAATTTCCTCGCTACGCTTTTATTTTGCCAACTATCCAAACAATGAACATTTTCCCGATGGGAAAAAAATTGTGCATCCCAGACAGAATTCCATATTTATTGTTCCTGCCATAATGGTTGATGGTGAAGAACACGGATTTTATATTGGCGCTGATGGACAGGCAAAACTAATCAAGAATGCTGTTGGCACTAAAGGAATGGGTCACAATTCAAATGCGGGAGAAAAATCCTATGCCAGTTTTGCCCCTACTCTATTTCAAAGTGGAGACAAAAGCTTGGATTTGAACCATGGCAACTCAAGTCCTCCTCCATACACAGATTTTTAATCCATTATGACAATAGGAGAATTTCTTAAGCTTCTTTGGGATCAATTTTTTGTATTGCTATATCTAATCACCTGGATAGTTTCAGTATTGAGATATAAGCGATTTTTTGATACCCCATTGAAATATTTTCCTATGCTCATCATGTATACTTTTTTTACAGAGGTTCTGGGGTATTTTATTAAGAACTATGAGGAGTTCCAATTTTTTTCGGATGAGAGATATGCAATAGATAATCTAATTATCTACAATATATATCAACTAATATTTTTTCTTTTTTTCTTTGACGTGTACCGTAAGATCTTCAAAGAAGATAAAGACAAGAAATTGTTCTCCTATGCATCCATCGTATGTGTGATCCTGTATGTAGCCAATGCTATATACTCCAACCCATTACATAGTCAGATGACATATGCTCATATTTTAGGGTCTTTACTAATGGTTTCAATTTTGGTATCCTATCTAATAAAGACCTGTTCAACAGCAAATATATATCCCTTAAGACAAAATTTATTGTTTTGGGTAAGTATTGGACTTTTAACCTTTTACATTCCATTCCCTATAATCCTTACTTTGTATAAACTCAAGGTTGGTATTGGGACTCTGGTCTACTTAAGACCTATTTTAGTCTCATCCATTGCTCTAATGTATGGTTTGATAATAATTGGACTACTTATAGGGAAGCGAAAGGCTTTTCGATAACCAAAACAGGCTTATAAAATATAACGCCCCTCGGGTTTGGGGGCGTTTTTATTGTGTACATTTAGGCCTCTAACAAAGCCAACGTAGAACCGCTGCCACGAACCACAATGGAGGAGTTATATAAATTCATTACAGAACAATACTTCTTGCCTTTTTATCTTATTGTCTGGCTTGTGGCCGTTGCCCGTTACCGTACTTTTTTTGATACACCCCTGAAATACTACCCTATTTATCTCATGTACACCTTTTTAACAGAGCTATTGGGGTATCTCGTAAAATACACTGACGAGTTTCAATTCTTTTCGGAGAAAAAATACGATTGGCATAACGTAATCATATTCAACATTTATTCCGTGATCGCTTTCTCGTTCTTCTTTTATATCTACTGGAAGGTGCTAAAAAGCAGAAAGCACAAGAAAAGGGTAGTTTATGGTGCTATCATCAGTATGTTGTCTTATATGGCCAGTCTCTTCTTCCAAGACCCGTTGCATATGAACCTATACTATGCCGATCTGATAGCCTCTATGATCTTGTTGTTTGATATAAGCCTCTATATTAAGGAGAAAAAGAGCGAGGAAGGCGCCTACCCCGTAAAGCACAACCTGATGTTCTGGACCACCTTGGGATTGGCCGTTTTCCATGCCATATTCCCCTATCTGTTCTTGATAGCGTACGAAGCACCTGAAGTATGGGCCCAATACCAATTGCGGGAAGTATTGAAGGTATTGATTGTATTCATGTACGGTACCTTCATGATCGGGGCCCTCTTGGGAAAACGGAACGCATTCCGATAATTTAACTTTGGATAATAAAAAAAACGCCCCCAATATGGAGGCGTTCTTAATATTGTATTCGCATAGGTTTACATAGCAGCAACCTTGCTCATCAATTTGCTCTTAAGGTTTGCAGCCTTATTGCTATGGATAATGTTGCGCTTGGCCAACTTATCGATCATACCAACTACAGTGGGCAACAAAGCCTCAGCAGATTTTTTGTCTTCCTCGTTACGTAATTTTTTGATGGCATTACGCACAGTTTTGTGCTGATATCTGTTACGCAAACGTACCGCTTCGTTTCTTCTGATTCTCTTTAATGCTGACTTATGGTTTGCCATTATCTTAATTTAATACTTTCTTATTCCTTTTTGTAGCCCGTAGGGGAATCGAACCCCTGTTACCAGGATGAAAACCTGGCGTCCTAACCCCTAGACGAACGGGCCGTTATATTTTAACAAGGAAGGTAAACCCTTCCAAAAACACCATGTTCATTGAACTTTGTAGCCCGTAGGGGAATCGAACCCCTGTTACCAGGATGAAAACCTGGCGTCCTAACCCCTAGACGAACGGGCCATGGTTGCACAATTGCGGATGCAAAAATACAACTATTTTTAAGTCTTGCAACAGTAATATTTATTTTTTACAACCTAATTAGTAGGCCTTTGCAAAGAGTACCCTTTGTGTTGATGGTTTGCCCGTCACAATGCAGGTGCCCTCTTCCACTTCGGCCTTCAAAGGAATACAACGGATGGTGGCCTTGGTCTCTTCCTTGATCTTATCCTCGGTCTCTGCCGTTCCATCCCAATGAGCAGATACAAAACCTCCTTTTTCCTCGATCACTTTCTTGAACTCTTCATAGGAATCAACTTGGGTAATATGCTCCGCTCTGTAGTCAAACGCTTTTTGGTAGATGTTCCTTTGGATGTCCTCTAGCAATGTTTCCACCTTGGCCACAATTTCACTGGCGTTTACCGATTCCTTTTGAAGGGTATCCCTTCGGGCCACCTCATAGGTTCCGTTCTCTAGGTCACGCTGGCCAATGGCCAAACGTACAGGCACCCCTTTCAATTCATATTCATTGAACTTGAAACCAGGTTTGTGGGTATCTCTATTATCGTATTTCACTGAAATTCCCTTAGCACGAAGTTCCTTCACCAATGGCTCCACTTTTTCCGAAATGGCATCCAATTGATCAAGACCTTTATAAATGGGCACGATTACTACTTGAATGGGCGCCAATTTTGGAGGCAGCACCAATCCGTTGTCATCACTGTGCGTCATCACCAAAGCACCCATCAATCGGGTGGAAACTCCCCATGATGTGGCCCAAACATATTCTTGTTGACCTTCCTTATTGGCAAACTTCACATCGAATGCCTTGGCAAAATTCTGTCCCAAAAAGTGCGAGGTACCTGCTTGAAGCGCTTTTCCATCCTGCATCAAGGCCTCGATACAATAGGTCTCTTCGGCCCCAGCAAAGCGCTCACTTTCCGTTTTTGTTCCCTTGATAACGGGCACTCCCATATAATCTTCCACAAACTCGGCATACACATGCATCATCTGTTCGGCTTCTTCTACGGCTTCTTCCCTAGTAGCATGAGCGGTATGGCCTTCTTGCCATAAAAACTCGGCAGTTCGAAGAAAAAGACGGGTACGCATTTCCCAGCGCACCACATTGGCCCATTGGTTGATTTTTAAAGGAAGGTCACGGTAGGATTGAATCCATTTTCGGTAGGTATCCCAAATGATGGTTTCCGAAGTCGGCCTTACAATAAGCTCTTCTTCCAATTTGGCATCTTCATCCACAACAATCCCACTGCCATCTTCGGCATTTTTCAGTCGATAATGTGTCACAACGGCGCATTCCTTGGCAAAACCTTCTACATGACTGGCCTCTTTACTTAAATAGGATTTTGGGATGAACAAGGGAAAATAGGCATTCTCATGACCTGTTTCCTTGAACATTTTATCCAGCTGCGCCTGCATCTTTTCCCATATGGCATAGCCATAGGGCTTTATCACCATACAACCCCTAACCCCTGAATTTTCAGCTAGATCCGATTTTACAACAAGTTCATTATACCACTTGGAATAATCTTCTGCTCGACTCGTTAAATTTTTACCCATCTATTGTAGTTTGGCACAAAACTTGTGAATTCTTTAATAAAATAATTCGGTAAAACTAATTATTTTTAGTATGTTCAACAATAAAAATTGCGCCATGTTAAAGTCTTTACCCCACAGCAAAATCAAAATTTTTGCCACACCCGTTGTAGCCACTCTTTTGTTGGCTTCGTGCGGTACATACCAACAGTCTTCCTATTATGACGATGGCATCTATTCCAGTGGCAACCGAGTTGTCCAAGTTGAGAAAAGAAATCCCGAAGCTGTTCGGTACGAACAGCAGGAAAACAATATGTATGGAGATTATTTCGGCGAAAAGGCAAATCAGTACGGTGAGATTCTGGACAGTGAGATTTTTACCGACGTCGACAGCTATTCCAGTAACATGGCCAACGACTCAATACCCATGGGCAATGAAAACGATTACTTCGCCTACGATGACGAGTTCAACACCTATAATGGCAATCCAGGTTGGGGAGACAACCCGACCAGCCTAAGCATCAATGTTTATGATAACAGTTGGGGCTGGGCCGGTTACTATGGTTGGGGCTACCCCTATTACAACTGGTCCTATGGATGGTACAACCCCTACTACTCTTGGGGATGGTACAACCCATGGCGATACAACCGTTGGGGATGGGCCGGATACTACGGTTGGGGCTACCCTTACTACGGATGGGGATATGCCGGTTATTATGGCTGGGGCGGCTATTACGGTTATTGGAACCGACCCTACTATTACAACAACAGATACTACGGCAGAAATTATGCCTACATGTCCGGAAGAAGAGGCTATTCCAACAACTACAGTACTGGATTGGCCTCCAGAAGCAATCGCAACTCCAGTGCGTATAGAACCAATAGTGGACGCTCCAATGCAACAGTGGCCCGAAATAATATGGCCAATAGAAGCGCTAGAACCTATAGAAGTAGCTCCACTGTCAGAAGGTCCGTAAGCGCAGATGCCGTGGCCAGGAACCAAAACTACCGAACCAGCAGGAGTACCCGTACTACCCCAAGTTACAGTGGCACTTCAAGAACGTATCGTTCCTATGGAACTTCGCCTTCAACCAGAAGTAGTGGAACCTACAACAGGAGTAGTTCGACAACCAGAAGCTATTCATCACCAAGCTATAGTTCCGGCAGGAGTACAAGGAGTTACCAATCCTCTGGAAGGGCCGCCCCAAGGACCAGCAACTATAGTCGATCTTCAAGCAGTTCCAGAAGTTCAGGAACCTTCAGGAGCAGTGGAAGCAGTTCAAGGAGCTCGGGTAGTTATAGGAGCTCCGGTGGAAGTAGCTCAAGAAGCTCTGGCGGAGCTAGTAGATCTTCAGGGTCATCCAGATCTGGTAGGGGAGGTAGACCATAATTCCCAATAACATATCGCAAAATCTAAATCAAAGGAAATGAAAAGAATCTCAACTTTCATAATGGTATTGGCATGTGCCTTTGCAAGTGCGCAAACCATTGATGACGTGTTGCGCTATAGCACCGAAAATATGCAGGGAACCGCAAGGTTTCAGGCCATGGGTGGCGCATTTGGAGCCTTGGGCGGTGATTTTTCGGCCCTTAATGTGAACCCGGCCGGGTCGGCAGTCTTCAACTTTAGCGAAATAGGGGTCACTGGCTCCAATTACCATAGGAACAACGATGCCACCTTCGGTAACAGCATCAGTAACAATACCGACAATTCCCTAGAATTGAACCAAGTGGGTGGTGTGTTCGTATTCAAATCGAACAACAGCCCTTGGAAAAAAATCGCCTTGGCCTTCAATTACGATATGGTCCAGAATTTTGACAACGAGTTCTATGCCAGGGGCAATACCCAAGTCGGTATCGACAACTACTTTCTGAACTTTGCACAAGGACAGGAATTAGGGCCCCTTCGCGTACAACAGGGGGAATACATTGAGGAAGCGTATTTGGATATCGGTTCCAGTTTGGGATATGCCGCCCAGCAAGCTTTTTTAGGCTTTCAGGCAGGGATCATTGAACCCACCGCGGATGATGATGCCAACACCTCCTACTTCTCCAATGCCGAATATGGCAGTGTGAACCAACAATATTTGCAGAATACCAGTGGATATAATAGCAAGTTTACTCTAAACTTCGCCAGCCAGTATCAAGACGACCTATATATTGGGGCCAACTTGAACTTCCACAACGTGGTGTATGACCGAATCACCTATTTGGATGAGGACGGATATGATCAGGCCTCCCCTATCCAATTCACCTCTTTTGACAATCTATTGCACACCGAAGGTTATGGTTTTTCTTTCAGTTTGGGGGCCATCGCCAAATTGAACGAGAGTATCCGCGTAGGTGGTAGCTATCAGTCTCCAACATGGTACACTTTAACGGACGACACCTCACAACGTATCAACTCCACTTTAGCGGTTTCCGACATCGACTATATCAACTTTGGGATCGTGAACCTGTATGATGAATACCGCATCAAAACTCCCGAGAAGTTTACGGGAAGCCTTGCTATGGTGTTTGGTCAGGATGGGCTCATCAGTTTTGACTATAGTTACCAAGATATGTCCAAGGCCGAGCTAAGACCAACCTCCGACCCCAATTTTTCATCGGAAAATGCTTATATATCCAATGTCCTTGGCGCTGTGAATTCCTATCGTGTAGGTGGCGAGTATAGAATTGATGAGGTAAGCTTAAGGGCCGGTTACCGGTTTGAGAGCAGTCCTTATGAAAATGGTGACCTTGTGGGCGACCTCAACGGATTTTCGGCAGGTATAGGCCATAATTTTGGGGGAAGCCGTTTGGATTTGGCCTTTAGCAGAACGGAGCAGGATGTAAACTCCTATTTCTTTGATGCTGGTATCGACAATGCTGCCATGGTCAACCAAATCAATACGAATATATCACTTGGTTACAGTGTGAAGTTTTAAAATAACACAAATTGAAAAATTGAAGGCTGGAAGAAATTCCGGCCTTTTTTTATCGCACCAAGGAGAAGTGTCTGCGCACCTGTGTGGCCACGAGCACCCCTTCATCATCACGGTCGTAATCCAAACGGAACCAATAATCGGAAGAAGGCATTTCCCTACCATTGAAAGTACCGTCCCATCCAAAATTAAGGTCCAATTGTTTCAACAGCTTTCCGTAACGATCAAAAATAAAGACGATGGGGTTGCTGAGTTGTTCCACTCCATACACATTCCAATTGTCATGGACCCCATCACCATTGGGCGTGAAAAATTTGGGATATCCCACGATCAAAAACTCTATAGGTTCCGAGGTTCCACAGCCATTTTTATCATTGATGATCACTGTATTCAAACCTGGGGGCACATCATAGAATATTGGGTCGTCCTGAAATTCACCACCGTTAATGGCATATTCATAATCCCCGTCTCCATCCGGAATAAACTCCACATTATAGGGATCGGTCTGATTGCTGTTCACAAAATCATCGAGCACATTGACCGATAGGTTGGGAATGCCATAGAACGTAATCAAAATGTCGTCCGTTATCGTATTTCCAAAAGTGGATTCTATGGTTACGCGATATCGACCTGAATTAGGGCTTGAAACCGTCAACTCGGTTTGACCGGCACCCGTTGCTAAAACTGTTTCATAGGTTCCGTCATCATCCGCGTCATATTCCCAAGTAATGTTAGAAATATTGGGGCCCACAGGAGAGTTCAATGCGGACAAGGTAATATCCGGGTCGCCTTCACAGGCCACAATGTCCAATCCCAAAAACTCATCGCGAAGGGTACAATCCAAGGCCGTGTTCTGATCATCATCCACAGAACTACCGGTAAAGGTTAAAATGAAGGACTCAGGATCCTCATCAAAATTGGTGTTGTAATTGTTGATATAGAGATAGTAGATTTCTCCCGCGGTCACATCCAACCATTCATCATAAGTGTTCTGGCTACTCTTCACAAAAGGTGCACCTTCCCTACCATCAACAGGGTTTACGCCGATTCCGGTGAAACCTGTATCATTATATTCGTAGTTGCATCGAATGGGTTGGGAAGTTCCATCACCAATGATAGTACAATAATTCTGTCCTGTGGTTTCATCGTAGGGGCCGTAAAGGGCAAAATCCCACTCGGCAGTAATGGTCCCCCCAGGGGTAACGGGAAGCGCCTCGATATCAAAACCAATCTGGCCATCCGTTCCGGCCCTGAACACAAACCAACCCGTATTGTTCTCGATATTAGCTGAACTCACGCTTCCTTTTTCCAAACATCCAGTCTGGGTAATCACTTCGGGATCAAAATCGTCAATATCGCCGCTACCATCGGTAACGCCCATAATGGGAGCATCCGCACAAACAGGAATGGCCGTTCTACAATCTGGGGAGTTCTGCGCGCTCGCTGTAATGAAGGTCAAAAAGAAAACACAGATAGCGCTAAATAGGGCTCTCATAGAATTTTGGGGCTAAAAAGGTTATCCTACATAACCTCTATAACTCTACAAATGATGCGTTTAGTATACCTTCATCGAAAAAATATGCGGTTAATCGATGAAATGCACCAAACCTACCTTCTCAAGGAAAAATGACTTTGGAGATACTTGGCATAGGTACGGTTCCCATCCTCGCCGATATAGGACAGTTTGAACCAATAATCCGTGGAAGGTAATGGCTTTCCATTGAAACTGCCATCCCACCCTGGATCAAACTCATTCATCTGTTTGATGAGTTTTCCATAACGGTCATAAATGGTAACAATGGGCGAATTCAAGGTAGAAAGACCCTCAATCTGCCAGGTTTCGTTGAGCACATCACCATTGGGCGAAAAAATGGAAAGGAAACCTACAACGACAATCTCATCCTCCACTTCGCCACAACCGTACAAATCCCGCATATAGACTTTATGGATGCCCGGGGCAACACCCTCGAACACATTACTGGTCTGATAATCCCCATCACCCAAGCGAAATTCATATTCACCAAGGGCATCCGTATTGATCGTGACCGTATTGTTGGCGCTCATATCCTCAATATCGATACCGGAGATAACAGGCATTGTAGAAATAGAGACCGTTATTGTTTTACTGGCATCACAAACAGTTCCGTTGGATGTGTTGGTCACGGTCAAGATATATTCCCCTTCTTGGGACACCACAATATTTGGGGTTTGCTCCCCAGTGCTCCACAAGTAAGTGTAATTGGAATCCGGGTACATTTCCCCAATCGTAACACTCCCGACCGCTTCACAGATAACCGCTTGGTCATCAAAGGTCAACTCTGGGGTTTCCACAGCATTCAACACAAAACTTTCAGAAGCATCGAAACATTTGGGATTGGCCAATGAGGTGGTCCTCACATAAATGGTTTCCTGCCCTGGGTTTATCAAATATGACCTTTCCAGCGGATTGATGCCGGATATGGCATCGGTTTGTGAATGGTGGTAGCTCACCATAAATTCAGAAGGATCTTGTCCACCAAGCGCCTCTGAGTCCTTCGTTTCCAAATCAAAGAGGATACCCGAGGTTTGGCAAAAAGATTCATCCGTTAGGGTTCCTGTAGTGGGAACGGCATTAAAGCCAACCTGGACATCACTGATGATGTTGCCACTTCCCGTAACCACAACGACCCTATATTGTCCGGAATCCTGCACCTGATAATTGGCAGCCGAGGCCCCGGAAATCTGTTGGTAGCCATTTCCATGATTCACATACCAAGCATAGGAAGTGGCCCCAGAAGTGGTAGCGTCCAAGATAACGGTTTCATTTTCGCAGGCCGCCACCGGAGGCCCCAAAAGGTTGCTCACAATGGAGCAATCCAAGGCATCATAGGGGTGGCTTGCCCAAATATTGCCGGTAAACTGTATGGAAAAACCAGAGTTTACATTACTAAAATTATTAATGAACAGGTAATAGTCCTCGCCTGCTTGTACTTGTAACCAATCCTCATAATGCACGGAATCCGCATTACCCGTTGGATCTTCCCCTACCCCAATAAAACTGACTCCCTCGCTGTTATCGAAGAAATTGCAACGGATGGGATCCCCCAAAGTACTGCAATCGGAAGCCTTGTACAGGGCAAAATCCCAATCCTCGTTATTGTTATGCCCAATATTGAATCCCAACTGTCCCGCGGCCGCTGTCCTGAATCGGTACCAAGCCGAATTGGATTCTATAGATCCCGAAACGGTTTGCTCCAAACATCCTGTGGTTGCCTCACCATAAAAATCATCAATACCATAGCCATTGGTACCCCCATTGATGGGCGTATTGTTACAAATGGGCACGGCATCGGTACAATCCTGCGCAACCTGGGATTGCACAAATTGACAAATGAGTAAGAAGAATAAGGTCTTTACGACTGACTTTACCATAAAAGACTGTAGGTTTGGGCATTATAAAAGTATTGCAGGATATAGGTTAACAATAATTTATGTTGTCAAACAACGGATAGCAGATGTTAAATCATTCATTAGTGTTATCTTTGCTGTCTTGAAGAAACAGCTATGAAACTAGAGCGGGCTTTGGAAGAACAATATGAGGAAAGAGGCAACGATCACGTTGGCTCTTCAACGGAAACACCGATGAGGGAAGATGCTTTTGTATTGAGCGATGAGGAAAAAATCGAGCGCATTCAAAAAAGTGTCCGGGAGATTATGCTGACCTTGGGTTTGGACCTTGATGATGACAGTTTGAAAGGCACCCCAAAAAGGGTTGCCAAAATGTATGTAAAGGAAATTTTCGGTGGGCTTCATCCAGACCGTAGACCTACATCATCCACCTTTGAGAACAAGTACAAGTATGGCGAAATGTTGGTGGAAAAAAACATTGTTCTATATTCCACTTGCGAACACCACCTGTTGCCCATCGTGGGCCGGGCACACATTGCCTATATCTCCAACGGTACCGTGGTCGGACTTTCCAAAATGAACCGTATCGTGGATTATTATGCCAAACGTCCACAAGTTCAGGAACGTTTGAACATCCAAATTGTAAAGGAAATGCAGAAGGTTTTGGGAACAGAGGATGTGGCTTGTGTCATCGATGCCAAACACCTTTGTGTAAACTCAAGGGGAATCCGCGATATAGATAGTAGCACAGTTACCGCAGAATACGGAGGCAAGTTCAAGGATGAGGCCGTACGCAGGGAATTTTTGGATTACATCAACCTAGAAACCGAATTTTAAACCCTAAAGTTTAAATGCAACTTTATAAGGACCAACCATTACGTATCCATAATTCACTTACTGGAAAAAAAGAACTATTTGAACCCATCAATGAAGGCTACGTGGGCATGTACGTTTGTGGCCCAACCGTGTATAGCAACGTGCATTTGGGGAATTGCCGTACGTTCATGTCCTTTGATATGATCTTTAGGTATTTCAGGCATTTGGGATACAAGGTCCGCTATGTGCGTAACATTACTGATGCCGGACACTTGGAGAACGATGCTGACGAAGGCGAGGATAAAATTGCAAAGAAGGCCAAATTGGAGCAAATTGAGCCCATGGAAGTGGTACAACGCTATACCGTGGATTTTCACAATACACTGCAACAGTTCAACCTGTTGCCCCCAAGTATTGAGCCCACGGCAACAGGCCATATTATCGAGCAAATCGAGATCATCAAGGAAATCCTTGAAAAAGGATATGCCTACGAAGCAAACGGTTCTGTTTATTTTGATGTGGTCAAATTCAACAAAGACCATGAATATGGCAAATTGAGCGGTAGAAAGTTGGAGGATATGATCGCCAACACCCGTGAACTTACCGCCCAGGACGAAAAACGAAACCCGCAGGATTTTGCCCTTTGGAAAAAAGCCGAGCCACAACATATCATGAGGTGGCCTTCCCCTTGGGGTGATGGTTTCCCAGGCTGGCATTTGGAGTGCACGGCCATGAGCACCAAATATCTGGGAGAAACTTTTGATATTCATGGTGGTGGAATGGACTTGAAATTCCCGCACCACGAATGCGAGATTGCCCAAGCGGAAGCCAGTACGGGTAAATCACCAGTAAAATATTGGATGCATGCCAACATGCTGACTCTCAACGGGAAGAAAATGTCCAAATCTACGGGCAACAACATTTATCCATCAGAGATCTTTAGTGGTGAAAATACCATCTTGAGCAAGATCTATTCCCCTGCAGTGGTCCGATTTTTTATGATGCAGGCCCATTATACCAGCATTCTGGATTTGAGTGACGAGGCATTACAAGCTTCGGAGAAAGGGTACAATCGTTTGATGGAAGCTATTGGTAATCTAGAAAACTTGAAAACGGGAGCTACATCGGATTTTGATGTGGAGGTATGGAAGCAAAAGTGCTACGATGCCATGAACGACGATTTCAACACGCCGATCCTCATTGCTCACCTGTTCGATGCCGTGAAACACATCAACCTGATCAAGGAAGACCAAGAAACCATCACCGAAGGTGACAAAGTGCTTTTGGAAACTACTTTGAAGGCCTTTGTGCATGATGTACTAGGTGTGGAAAACCAAGCTTTGGCCCAGGATGATTCCAATGCCCTCACCGGGGTTATGGACCTTTTGATCCAAATTAGGAATCAGGCTCGTGCGAATAAAGATTTTGCTACTTCGGATAAGATTCGTGATGAGTTAGGGGCTTTGGGTATTCAATTAAAGGATGGCAAGGACGGCACAACGTTCACCCTCAATTGATGTCAATGTAGAGTACCGTCCATGAATTTGGATTGGTATTCCCCCGGTGATACATTTATTTTCCTTTTGAACAATCGGTTGAAATACGAACGGTTTTCAAAACCGCATTCCAAGTAAATTTCCTTGATTTTTCGAGTGGGGTCTTTCAATAATTTAATGGCCAATTTGATACGTTCGCTGTTGATATAGTCAATGGGCGTAATCCCCAATTCTTCTTTAAAGGTCTTATGAAAGTGGGACTCGCTCATGCAGGCCTTTTTGCTCAGGTCACTTACCGAAATGGGTTCATGTAAATGTGCTCCTATGTATTCGATTACATAGGCCAACCTATTATGGGACCCCAACTTGGAAGCATTTTCCATGTAGGTCTCCCTTGCATTTCCTTGCAGGATACGAATGATGAGTTCCTGAAGCATATTGTCCACAAAAAAGTCCTTGGAAGGATGGTTTTCCGTGAAGAGATATAACAACCGTTGAATGATACCATAAATACTGGCATCATTGGTAAAGTGGTAGTTGTAGTCTATCAAAGTCCATTCTGAACCATCATGCTTGGGCATTTCCTCGTTCATCAAATTGATGACCTTATTGATCTTTTCATCGGAAATGGCCATAGCCAGACACCGTGTGGGATTATCTTGGTTCGCTTCCGGAAAATCTATGCACATAACTTCGTTGGAAGGCAATATCAAGGATTCTCCCGGTAAAAAATCAAAAGCTTTTTTATCCCGAAGATGCATCACTTTTTTACCAATGAGCATGGAAGCCAGCACGGGCTGGTCAAACTGCAGCATCACGCGTTCCGCTTGAAGATGGGTCTCGAACACGTGCATGGCCGCATTGTTCAAGGTGTATGAAGTTTGGTTTTCCACCAAATGTTCAAGCTTGCGTTCCTTAAAAAACTTATCTGAAAGCTGCATACAAAATATTTACTCCTTAATATATTATATAAATCATTATTAAATATAAAAATTATCTTATCGAATATTGTTAAAAATATAAAAACAAAGAGGATTGGTCATATCAATAATAGAATACGTCAGATGTACGGGGTACAAAATCAATACTTTTAAAATCAGTCAGTTGGACCTACACGGTCCATCACATAAAAATTAACGTTAACAACTAAAAGTACGTATTATGAGCAATGTGCAAACCACGGAACGTAGTGTCTTGGACAAACCCAAGTTCAAAGACCAGTATGAAAATTACATTGGAGGGAAATGGACCCCACCCATCAAAGGAGAATATTTTGATAACATATCTCCCGTAGACGGCAACGCCTTCACCAAGATTGCCCGATCCACCTCGGAAGATATCGACAAGGCCATTGACGCAGCTTGGGCCGCTGCGCCACAATGGAACAACTCTTCGGCCACCTACAGGAGCAATTTGTTGCTCAAGATCGCCGATCGTATGGAACAAAATCTTGAAGTGTTGGCCCGTGCCGAAACTTGGGATAACGGTAAGCCCATCCGCGAGACACGTGCTGCCGACCTTCCATTGGCCATAGATCATTTTAGGTATTTTGCCGGGGTTATCCGTGCCGAAGAAGGTTCGGTAAGCGAATTGGATTCAAATACGGTTTCTATGAACGTGTTGGAACCTCTTGGTGTGGTCGGTCAGATCATTCCATGGAACTTCCCATTGTTGATGGCCGCATGGAAAATTGCCCCTGCCCTGGCCGCAGGAAACTGTGTGGTTTTGAAACCTGCAGAGCAAACCCCAGTGGGTATTTTGGTATTGATGGAATTGATCGAGGACATCCTTCCTGCAGGCGTACTTAACGTAGTGAACGGATTCGGTCTGGAAGCCGGAAAACCATTGGCCTCCAGCCCAAGGATCAACAAAATAGCTTTTACCGGGGAAACCACCACAGGACAGTTGATCATGCAATATGCATCCAAAAACATCATCCCTGTTACCTTGGAGTTGGGTGGCAAATCGCCCAACATCTTCTTTGAAAGCGTCATGGATGCCGATGATGAATTCTTCGACAAGTGTTTGGAAGGTGCTGTGATGTTTGCCTTAAACCAAGGTGAAGTATGCACATGCCCTTCAAGGATCTTGGTACAGGAAAGCATTTACGACAAGTTCATGGAGCGCGTGGTGGAACGCACCAAAGCCGTGAAATTGGGTCATCCCCTTGATCCAAACACCATGATGGGTGCACAGGCTTCTAACGACCAGTATGAAAAAATCCTGAACTACATCCAAATAGGGAAAGAGGAAGGATGCAAGGTACTTGCCGGAGGTGAGGCAGCTTACAACGAAGGCTTGGAAGGCGGATATTACATTCAGCCCACTATTTTGGAGGGAAACAACAAAATGCGCGTGTTCCAAGAAGAGATTTTTGGTCCCGTGGTTTGTGTGACTACCTTTAAAGACGAAGCCGAAGCCTTGGAAATAGCCAATGATACCCTTTATGGTCTTGGCGCCGGGGTTTGGACACGAGACATGCACCAAGCGTATAAGATTTCAAGACAGGTACAGGCCGGTAGGGTTTGGGTGAACTGCTATCACGCCTATCCTGCCCATGCACCGTTCGGTGGTTACAAAAAGTCAGGTATTGGCAGGGAAACCCACAAAATGATGCTCAATCACTACAGACAGACCAAGAACATGCTGATTTCTTACGACAAGAACAAGTTGGGCTTTTTCTAAAAACAAGCATATGACAGAACGTGTATTGATAACGGACCGGGCCACAAAGATTATCGACCAATTGAGGGAAAAACATGGCGAGCTCATGTTCCATCAAAGTGGCGGGTGTTGTGATGGCTCATCGCCCATGTGTTTTCCGAAGGGAGAATTGATGCTCAACGAAACGGATGTGAAATTGGGCACCATTCATGGCTGTAATTTTTACATGAGCAAAGATCAGTTCGAATATTGGAAACACACCCAACTTACCGTGGACATCACTACGGGAAGAGGTTCCAGTTTCAGTCTGGAGATTCCTTTGGGATTGCGTTTTGTCATCAAGTCACGATTGTTTACGGATGAGGAGCGGGAACATCTCGAACCCGTGGAGTATGCATCCGAAGAAGCATAGATTTAGCCCCGACTTTGTCGGGGCTTTTTTTTACCTTGTATCCTCTTACCGAGTTTTTCATGAAGAAAATTTTGATAGCGCCGTTCATTCTATTGGTCAAATTCTACCAATACCTTATTTCGCCCATGTTTCCTGCAACGTGTCGCTACACCCCTACCTGTTCGCAATACACATTAGAAGCCTTAAAAAAACATGGATTGTTCAAAGGGGGTTGGTTGTCCATCAAGCGGATAGCAAGCTGTAATCCATGGGGAGGTAGCGGTTATGATCCTGTTCCATAAACCCAAGGTACCAGAATGGTTATATTTAGGTAACCCTAGCCAAAAATTCCTTAATCGCACCCATCAACCATACAAAGTAGTTATATTAGTCCAAAATTTATTTAGATGTATTTCCTTGGATTTGATTGGAACCCCGAAGGAACCCTTTTTAAGCTGGGTTTCATACAAATAAAGTATTACAATCTGCTCTGGATCGCGGCCTTTGTGGCGGGTTGGTTCATCATGAAGAAAATCTTCCAGAACGAAAAGAAATCCATGGAAAAGCTGGATTCCCTTTTCATCTACACGGTGGTTTCCATCATGTTGGGCGCTCGTTTGGGCCATGTTTTCTTCTATGATTGGGAGTATTACCAAAACCATTTGGTGGAAATATTGCTTCCCATCCGTGAAAGTGCCAACGGTAATCTCTTTGGAATCATCAACGGATATGAGTTTACCGGATTTACCGGATTGGCCAGCCATGGGGCCACCATTGCTGCCATTATCGGGATGTGGCTGTATTGCAGAAAATGGAAGGATATTAAAATGCTCTGGTTATTAGATCGATTGGTAATCCCATCGGCCATAGGCGCCTGTTTTGTGCGATTGGGCAATTTTTTCAATTCGGAAATCAACGGGAAAGTTGTGGACAAATCCTATTTTTTGGCCACACGTTTTATCCGCGACTCGGACGACATGCCTGCCTACAAGGCCATGGCATTGACCAAGGAACAAACTGAAAATGCTGCGTATAAGGCCATTCAGCACAACCCTGAATTTTCCAATATACTGGAATCCATCCCCTATCGCCATCCCGCACAATTGTACGAGGCTATCTGTTATGTCTTTGTTTTTATCATCCTGTACCAACTATACTGGAAAACCAATAAAAAGGACAAACCGGGATACCTTTTCGGATTGTTCATGGCCCTGTTGTTTATCGTCCGTTTTGTGGTGGAATTCTTCAAGAAAAGCCAAGGTGGTTTTGAAGATTCCTTGGGAGATGTGCTCACCACGGGACAATGGCTCAGCATTCCAATGATCATTATCGGCTTGTACTTCATGTTCAGGCCGACCCTTGAAAAAGAATAGATATGTTTGTTTTAAAAAGATTGCTATTGGTCTGCCTATTGGTCCTAGCTTCTTGCAAGACCGATTCCAAAAAGGAAATCAAAACCGATACCATTGCGTTTACCAAAGAAGGAAACCTATCCATTTGGAAAATGCAATCCGACTCCACTAAGGTTGATTTGGACATTGAAATTTCCGAAACCGAATACGAAACCCAGACCGGGCTGATGTACCGTCCCTCCATGGAGAAAAGTCAGGGCATGCTTTTTATTTTTCCGAACGTGGGCGCACGTTCCTTTTATATGAAGAATACCGAGTTCCCATTGGACATCATCTATATTGGCGAAAACCAAAAAATTGTAAGCTTTCAGAAGAACGCGAAGCCTTATGATGAAACCAGTCTACCATCAGATTTGCCAGCCAAATATGTATTGGAAATCAATGCAGGGCTCTCGGACCAATGGGGCCTTCAAGTAGGCGACAGCATTTCCTACACCCGAAACTAATGCCCAAATACCTACTGGAAAACGAATCTACTGACCGACTACTTTTTAGAAGGTTACGGGAGTCGGATTTCAACGATTGGCTTCCCTTTTATTTCAATCCCCGATCCACTCAATTTTGGGAAGGATTGCCAACCGATCCCATGGAAGCTTGTCAAACACAATTTGATCGTATTTTTGAACGGTATGAAAAGGATTTAGGCGGCATGAATGCGCTCATCCAAAAAGAATCAGGAAAACTGGTGGGCATTTGTGGTCTTTTGGTTCAAGAGGTTGACAACATCCAAGAACTGGAAATAGGCTATTCCATTCTTCCCGAATTTTGGCTACAGGGATTTGCTTTTGAGGCAGCCCAAAAATGCAAGGAATTTGCATTCCAGAACCATTTTTCGGATTCGCTGATCTCCATCATCCACATAAACAATATTCCTTCACAAAAAGTGGCCTTCAAAAACGGAATGTTTTTGGATAAAACCACGGCCTACAAGGACAATCCGGTCCATATTTTTCGGGTAAACCAAGGATAATCGTAATTTTGGGTTTTTAGTGCCCGCTTCATGGATCAACCCAAAGTCTACGCTATCCTTACCAACAATACTTCTACTACCCAAGATTTGGTTCAGGAGTTATTGCATCAAAAACCGATTTCCCAACTTCAGGAACTATCAACTTTAAATGGTCTGCTTTTCTCCCGTTCCGAGATTGACCGGTTTATGGATGAGGAAGAACGACATGATATTAAAATATTGACCAAGGATAGGCCGCAATCCCTCAAGACCATGAGCAGCGGGGAGCAAAAAAAGGCCCTGCTCAACCATTTACTAGAGCAAAATCCTGATTTTTTGGTGCTCATCAATCCTTACGACAACTTGGATGTGGCCACCCAGGCAAACTTAAAGGAGCGCCTGTGCGAAATAGGCAACTCTCGAATTCTGGTGCAAATGGTCAGCCGTTTGGACGATATTTTATCGATTACCACACATTTCCTAAAATTGGAAGGCAATTCCCTAAAAACCTACACATCTCCAGAAGCGTTCTGGAGCAAGAACAGGCAAGATAGTGTTGTTTTTGAAGGTAGTATTCCGCCACCCATTGACGTTTTGGAGTGCAACCTTCCCGATTTAGTCGTGATGAAAAATGTTTCTGTAAGCTTTGACGGGCGACCAGTACTGAACCATATTAACTGGGCCATAAAGCAAGGGGAGTTTTGGCAATTGATCGGCCCCAATGGTAGTGGAAAATCCACCATACTCTCCATGATAACTGGTGATAGCCACAAGGGATACGGGCAGGACCTCACCTTGTTTGGACAAAAAAAGGGAAGCGGGGAAAGTGTTTGGGACCTGAAGCAAAAAATTGGTTATTACACTCCTGCCGTCACGGATAAGTTCAGGGGCTACCACAGTTTGGAGAATATGATCATTTCTGGGCTGCACGATTCCATTGGGTTATACGTACAGCCGACCGATATAGAGAAAAACTTGGCCCATCAATGGTTGAAACTCTTGAACCTTTACGATAAAAGAGAGGATTATTTCCGAGATCTTTCCGTTGGGGACAAAAGATTGGTCATGGTAGCCCGGGCAATGGTAAAACACCCTCCTCTTCTGATCTTGGACGAACCAACAGCAGGTCTGGACGATGCGAGCGCTTCCCTTTTTGTGGCCTTGGTCAACAAAATAGCAGCCGAAAGTGATTCTGCCATTGTCTTTGTTTCGCACAGGAAAGAGCCCCAATTGGACCCTCAATATATTTTTGAGCTCCATCCATCAGAAGAAGGATCAATCGGCTCCATAAAACAATAGTAAACACTTCAAAAACAGTATCTTACTAAAATTTGCTATTTTTTGCTATCTTATAGGGAATTCAACTATTCACCATACCCTTCCATGCAAAAAATCAACGTTAAACCCGGCGCCAAAATTGAAGATTATAAGGCGTACGGCTCTCTGTATTCCTCGGTCCTCGACTTTTTGGAACAAGCCAAGGAACCCATAGCATCCCTAAAAGGTAAAACCATTTGGATGATCAATTCAACCGCCTTGGGTGGCGGTGTTGCCGAGATGTTACCCAGCCAAATGCGAATTTTACGGGAACTCGGAGTGTCCATTGAGTGGCTCGTCATCGAGGCCAGGGAAAAAGCTTTCTTTGATATCACCAAACGCATCCACAATGCCATACATGGAAGCGGAAATGGTATTTTTACGCAAGAGGACAGACAAGTATACGAAGCTGTCAACAGAAACAATCTACCCAAAGCACTGGAGCTGATCAATGATGGGGATATTGTAGTAGTCCACGACCCACAACCCATGCCCTTGGCCTCCATGATCAAAAAAGAGAGAAAAGTTTCCATTATCTGGCGGTGTCATATCGGCCTGGAAGAGGACACCGAGATAACCGATGCCGTGTGGGAGTTCCTAAGTCCCTACACCGACGATTACGACCATTTTGTGTTTAGTTTACCCGCTTATGTCCCCAAACCGTTAAAGAAAAGAACCTCCATCATTCCTCCTGCCATTGACCCCTTAAGTCACAAAAACAGGGAATTACAATTGCACAAATGCATTGGTATTTTATATCAATCCGGGGTACTGGACGACCATAAGGCCATTCTTTATGATCGATACAAGTATTTGGTACGAAAAGTAATGCCGGATGGTTCCTTTGACCTGTTGAGGGCAGATGAAAACTTGGACCTTATTTATCGGCCCATAGTCATGGAAATATCGAGATGGGACCGTCTTAAAGGTTTTAAGGAACTTATGGATGCCTTTATTAAAATGAAATTGGACAACCGCAAAAATGGAAATCCGGATAGTTTGGAGTACAAACGTATTGAGATGACACTTTTAGTGATGGGTGGGCCGGACCCAGATTTTGTCTCCGATGACCCCGAGGGGCAGGAAGTACTCAATGAGCTCACGGAAGCCTACAAAAAAGTGGATCGTAATTTACAGAAGGATATCGCCATTCTCTTATTACCGTTGGACAATCCCAAGGAAAATGCCCTCATCGTAAACGCCTTGCAACGTACTTCGAGCATCATTGTGCAAAATTCTATTCAAGAAGGTTTTGGACTCACGGCCACGGAAGCCATGTGGAAGAGAAAACCTGTACTGGTTTCAGGTGCTGCCGGGTTGAAATTTCAAGTAGTCCATAACAAAACAGGGCAAATCAATGAAGACCCAACGGATATTGAACAACTTTCCAAAACATTGACGTATATGTTGAACCATACCAAAGACAGGGACAAATGGGGGTTCAATGGGCAATTAAGGGTCATCCAAAACTTTACATTGTTCAGTCAATTGATCGGCTGGTTGCAAGTTTTGGCCAACAATAAAGTATAATACCGATCAACGAAAAAATAAAGGGCCACTTGTGCGAGTGGCCCTTTACTTGGTGTAATCTAAAAACTTAAACTATGCTCCTGTAGCAGCAGCAATTTTCTTCTTGAGTGCATCGAACATCAATGGAGTAGCCACGAATATTGAAGAATACGTACCCACAACCACACCAATGATCATGGCGAACATGAATCCGCGTAGGCTTTCACCTCCAAAAACGAAGATGGCCAACAATACGATCAATGTAGTCAATGAGGTATTCAATGTACGGCTCAATGTACTGTTCAAGGCTTCATTTATATTTTCCCCGCCTTTTAAACCTTTGATATTGGTTATTTCGCGGATACGGTCGAACACTACCACGGTATCGTTCAACGAGTAACCGATAACCGTCAATATCGCAGCAATAAAGGCTTGGTCAATTTCCATGTTGAAGGGCATAATCTTTCCTGTTAAAGAGAAGATACCCAACACGATCATCACATCGTGGAAAACCGCAACAACGGCACCCAACGAGAATTGCCATTTTCTAAATCGAAGCAAGATGTAAAGGAACACCACAGCCAAAGATCCCAAAATGGCCAAGAAAGCATTTTTCTTGATGTCGTCCGCAATGGTAGGTCCCACCTTCACGGATTGCAAGATACCGATCGACTTTTCAGAAGCACCTACGGTAAAGTCTTCAAAAGAAGTCCCATCCGGAAGATATTTCTGTAAAGTGGTATATAATTTAGTTTGGATTTCATTATCGACTTCCACACCTTCCTCATCTACTTTATACGGAGTGGTGACCTTGATCTGGTTGGCATCCCCAAATGTCTTCACACTGGTTCCACTACCGAAAACATCGTTCAACTCAGAAGCGATCTCTGATGGGTTTACTACTTTTTCAAAACGGATTTGATATGAACGCCCACCAATGAAATCAACCCCTTGTTGTAGACCTGCGGTAAACAAAGAGAACACGCTCACTGCAACCAAAATACCTGAAACGATATAAGCAATCTTACGTTTTGCCAAGAAATCGATGTTCACATTTTTGAACAGGTTCTTGGTGATTCCTGTGGTGAAATCCAACCTTCTACCTTTTTTGGCCGTGTACGAGTCGATCATCAAACGGGTTACAAAAATGGCCGTGAACAAAGAAGTCACGATACCGATCAAAAGAGTGGTCGCAAATCCTTTAATAGGTCCAGAACCGAATATAAAGAGAATGATAGCGGTCAGACCTGTGGTGATGTTGGCATCCAAAATGGAGGAAAGTGCATTTCCAAAACCATCAGCAATGGCTTGGGCCTTCCCTTTTCCTTTGGCCAACTCTTCTTTTATACGTTCATAGATTAACACGTTGGCATCTACGGACATACCAATGGTCAACACGATACCGGCGATACCTGGCAACGTCAAAACAGCTCCCAAGCTGGTCAGTACACCAAAAATCAACAAGATATTGAAAATCAATGCTATATCAGCAAAAACTCCCGCTTTACCATAGTAGAAAATCATCCACAGCAAAACAAAAACCATGGCTATGGCAAAAGACATAAAACCACTATCAATGGCCTCTTGACCCAGTGATGGACCTACTACTTCAGATTGAATGATCTCTGCAGATGCAGGTAGTTTACCAGCACGCAATACGTTGGCTATATCCTTGGTCTCGTTTACGGTGAAGGTACCGGTAATCTCCGAGCGGCCTCCTGAAATGGGTCCTGTAGAAACACCGGGAGCGGTATATACCTTATTATCCAATACAATGGCGATACCAGTCTGGTTGTTATAGGCATCTCCTGTCAATTTTTCCCATTCCTTGGCCCCACGGGTGTTCATGGTCATGCTTACCGCAGGCTTATTGAACTGGTCAAAAGTGTCCTGCGCGTCTGAAACCACGTCCCCGCTGATCCTGGGCACTCCATCCCTATTGGATTTGAGAGCGTACAATTCCACCACTTCCACATCCTTGGCAGCTCTTTCCCAAAGGAATTTGGTGAATTGGATATCGTTGGGCAACAATCTCTTAATCTCTGGCATTCTTAGGTAACCGCCAATTTCCGCAGTATCACTCACCATGGCCCTTGCGATGGCATGGCTACCAGGGTTGGCGGGAATAAGTTTGCCCAATAGCGGGTTGGCCTCTTGGGTCATGTCCAATGAATCTTGGGCCACATCCGAAAGCAATGAGTCAATTTCAGACTCAGGTTTAGATACTTCTTCCTTAGCTTGTTCAGGCTTCAAGATTTCCTTCAATCTTTCATTGGCGTTCACCAAGAAGGTTCCCAAACTCTGGTTATTCTGAGAATAGGTTTCCCAAAATTCCAATTGTGCCGTACTGGAAAGCAATTCCTGGGCACGGGCAATATCCCTTGCCCCTGGAAGTTCCACCAAAATACGTCCTGAGTTTCCTTCCCTTTGGATGTTGGGCTGGGTTACCCCAAAACCATCGATACGCTCACGAAGTACTTCAAATGCCGAAACAATGGACTCGTCGATTTTCTTCCTGATGATTGGTTTTACCTCATCATCCGACATTTGGAAATTGATGTCGTCACTCAGGCCCTTATTGGCAAAAATATCAGGTGAGGCCAATTTGGTATCTCCCTTGATGTTATCAAAAGCTTCAAAGAAAAGCTCCAAATAGGTTTGATCACTACTCTTGGATGCATTATCGGCATCAGCCAAAGCTTTGTTGAACACGGGGTTTTTGGTATTGTTGGCCAATCCTTTCAAAATATCCTTTACGGAAATCTGCAAGGTAACATTGATCCCTCCCTTCAAGTCAAGACCTTTGTTCAACTCTTTTTTCTTGGCATCTTCATAACTGGTAAAGCCCAAAACGGTGTTGTCACCGATGGAATCCAAATACGATGCCTCTAAAGCTTCACGCTTGGCCACATAATCATCCTCAGCTTCCGAAATTCGGCTAACTGCGTAAGCCTCAGCATCTTTTTCCAACTTACTAGCGATGAAGGTATAGGATAACTGATAAATGCTCACCAAGCCAAAAAGGATAGCGAAAAGCCTTATAAGTCCTTTATTTTGCATTGATTATTAAATTTTTAGAAGTTTTCTTAAACAGCGTGCAAATATATCATTTCCGATAAGATTTGCCAATAGAAAATGATGTAATTGCAATTATAGCCTACCCCTATGTTGTTAAAATGAAAATGTCATTTCGGACGGATCGGTGATTCCCAGGATACATCTTAGAAAATCCAAGGTACGATCATGCCCAAAATGACAAGTTCTCTGGTCGGTCAAATATTGTTATACCTGAAGCAATGCGTTGGTCTTTTTAACACCTTCGGCACTCTCCTGCATTTTAGCTTTTTCGGCATCGGACAACTCGATTTCCACGATTTTCTCGATACCGTCTTTACCCAAGATTACGGGCGTACCGATACAGATATCGTCCAACCCATACTCTCCTTCCAACATAGTGGAACATGGGAACATTTTCTTTTGGTCACAAGCAATCGCCTGTACCATGGATGATACAGCAGCTCCGGGCGCATACCAGGCACTGGTACCTAGTAGTTTGGTCAAGGTGGCTCCACCTACTTTGGTTTCTTCCACTACCCAGCTCATTTGCTCGTCGGAAAGGAATTCGGAAACCTTCACGCTGTTACGTGTGGCGTGGCCGATCAATGGCACCATACCTACATCGCTATGTCCACCGATCACCATTCCGTCAACATCGGAAATAGGAGCTCCCAAAGCCTCTGCCAATCTGTATTTGAAACGGGCACTGTCCAATGCACCACCCATACCAATGATCCTGTTCTTTGGCAAACCTGTGGACTTGTGCACCAAATAGGTCATGGTATCCATTGGGTTGCTCACCACAATGATGATGGTATTTGGCGAGTGCTCCAAAAGGTTGGTGGCCACGGTCTTCACAATACCGGCATTGATACCGATAAGTTCTTCACGGGTCATCCCAGGTTTACGAGGGATTCCAGATGTAATCACCACTACGTCACTGTTAGCCGTTTTACTATAATCGTTGGTGCTTCCGGTAATTTTGGTATCGAAACCGTTCAGGGAAGCCGTTTGCATAAGGTCCATGGCCTTACCTTCGGCATATCCTTCCTTGATGTCCAACAAAACTACTTCAGATGCAAAATTTTTCATTGCTATGTATTCTGCACAGCTTGCTCCGACTGCGCCTGCTCCAACTACGGTAACTTTCATTTGTATAAGTTTAAATTTTGATGCTCAAAAATACGGCATTTAGGGCAGAAAAAAGCTGAATTTCACCAGTTTTAGCAGCCCAATTTTGTTACGATCCCAAAATTGTTCGAATCGTCAAAATGTTAACAAAACCTTCCTTTCATCGAAGAATTGGAATTTCACAACAATTTTGAAGAATTGGGTGCAATACTTTCCTACAAAATAGCGTTCTAATAGTCCCAAAACCAAATTAACCTACTTGACCTATGAAAAAGCTCTTTTCATTGTTGTCCATTATAGGCATTATTGCCGTAAGCAACTGTAGCCGCATCCCAGAGAACAACGATCCCATTTTGGGCATCTGGGCCAGAGTCGAAACTTCCAATATCGATGGCAAGAATACCGATACCACTCGGGAAGAATGGATTTTCAATGATGTGTACCTGGGTAGGTACCAAAGCTATTCCAATTCTAAGCTGGTTTTTTATACCGATTTTAAATGGTCCGTTGACAACGGCACCTATACCATAATATATGGCGACCCACAGGTAACCGATGTATCCGTTAACCTGATGAAAGCCCAAGATCCTGAAATTTTGGCCCTAGGGAACGGCTCGGTCTTCGCCACTAGGGAATAAGACGGAAGACCAACTTATATGAAAATAGTAGGCCCCAACGAACATTGGGGCCTTCTTTATTGGTTGGTCGGTTGGTGGTTTGTTCTCGATACTTTTTCTTTTGGAAAAAACTCGAACTGACATAAAAACTATCTGAATCCGAAGTTGATACCAAAGGTAAAGGTGCTGAACTCGGAAATATTGTATTCGGCGTTAAGCCTAAAGAATCCCAATTTGATCTTGGTACCCAAATTGGCGGAAACCCCACTTACATCTTTGGATACCGTAAAAGGATCTACAACAGTCTCGGTAAAGAATGGGCCTCTGGCTTCGTAAGTACCCAAAAGGTCAATATCCGATTTACCTGTAATATATCCCAATCCCCCATAAAAATTGATTACGGGAATCTTTGTTGTGGATACCACGGCACTAAAGTTCCATGTTTTAAAGGAAGCCTCGATACGTTGATCACTACCATTAATGGTAGAGGAATCGGTAAAATCATATTCCCCATCCAATTTAGTATAGCCGATTACTGCGGCAATGGCCACTGGAAGAATCTTATCAGCCGGAAGCATTTTGGTGAAATCATACTGCAGACCTGCTCCGAACAATCCAATCTTGGAATCGTCATCAAACTTGACCTTAGGCAAAATGCGGGCTTTTACTTCCAGTCCTTTTACCAATCCCACACTAGCTTGTAGATAACCAGAGGGAATAAAATTCAAATTTTCGGAAGCCAATCCAGAAGGCAGCTCAAATTCTTCACGGAACAGACCGTTCTGTCCTTCAACATATACTTCTACCCCTTCAATATCCCCTAAACCCGTAGCAACGAGACGCGGCTGGCCAGGGTTCTGCACAAAATTGAGGTTTTCGTAATCTGCAGGATCTAAAAGGAATGCTTTTTTGTCATCCTTATTTTTAAATCCGGTCATGTTCCCCACTATGGAGATTTCAAATCCGCCCAAAGGTTTTGAGTCTGCAGAATTGTACCATCCATTTGAAATACTGTAAATGGATGCTTCAGAAACAGGTGCCAAATAAGCATTGGCAAAACGTTCTGCATCAGCTACACCTGAAACAAAAAGATCGTTCAGGTCTTGTGCCCTTCCCAGGGTTATTGAGGCCAAGGCCATCAACAAAACAATTTTCTTCATTTTGTAAAATTTTTCCTAAAACTAAAAAACTCGCCTGTTAGGGGCGAGTTTTTGTTGTGAAATGCCTGTTATCTATGCATCTATGTTAGCGTAGACGGCATTTTTCTCAATAAATTCACGTCTTGGCGGCACCTCATCCCCCATCAACATGGAGAAGATGCGGTCAGATTCCGTCGCGTTTTCGATACTTACTTGTCGCAATGTCCTAAATTCTGGGTTCATAGTAGTATCCCAAAGTTGTTCGGCATTCATTTCCCCAAGACCTTTGTACCTTTGGATACTTGCCCCGCCATTCATGGAGGAAACAATCTCATCCCGTTCCTTATCATTCCATGCATAACGCCTTTTTGCTCCTTTTTTCACCAAATATAAAGGTGGCGTAGCGATGTAAACGTGACCCCCCTCGATCAATTCGCGCATGTAGCGGAAGAAAAAGGTAAGGATCAACGTTTCAATGTGGCTACCATCCACATCCGCATCACACATGATCACCACTTTGTGGTAACGCAATTTCTCCAAGTTCAACGCTTTGCTGTCTTCCTCGGTACCTATGGTAACACCCAAAGCGGTATAAATGTTTTTGATTTCCTCGTTTTCAAAAACTTTGTGTTGCATGGCTTTTTCCACATTCAGAATCTTACCCCTAAGCGGAAGAATGGCCTGAAAGTTCCTGTCCCTGCCTTGTTTGGCAGTACCCCCTGCGGAGTCTCCCTCTACCAAGAATACTTCACATTTGGTTGGATCTTGTTCGGAACAATCAGAAAGTTTACCAGGTAATCCCCCAACACTCATTGGGTTTTTACGCTGTACCATTTCGCGGGCCTTGGCAGCGGCATGCCTTGCCTGTGCAGCTAATTTTACTTTTTCAACGATCTGTTTGGCGTCTTCGGGATGTTCTTCCAAATAATCGGTCAACATTTCAGAAACGGCCTGACTCACCGCACTGGTCACCTCACGGTTACCCAATTTGGTCTTAGTCTGACCTTCAAACTGAGGTTCGGCCACTTTTACGGAAACAATGGCCGTAAGTCCTTCGCGGAAGTCATCCCCGGAAATTTCGAACTTCAATTTGTCCAACATACCGGAGTTGTCGGCATATTTTTTCAAAGTGGTCGTCAAACCCCTTCTAAACCCTGAAAGATGCGTACCTCCTTCATGGGTGTTGATGTTGTTCACATAGGAATGAAGGTTTTCGGTATAACCGGTGTTGTAGACCATGGCCACTTCCACAGGAATTCCGTTCTTCTCCCCTTCCATGGAAATCACACTCTGGATAAGTGGCTCACGGTTACCGTCCAAGAACTTGATGAATTCCTTCAGTCCTTCCTCGGAATGGAAAGTTTCATGGATAAACTCACCTTTCTCATCCTTGTTCCTCTTGTCGGTAAGCGTAATGGTGATCCCTTTGTTCAAATAGGCCAATTCCCGCATACGGTTGGCAAGGGTCTCATAGCTGTATTCCGTGGTTTGGGTAAAGATGGTATCGTCAGGAATAAAAGTTACAACTGTTCCGGTATCATTGCTTTCCCCGATACTTTTTACAGGATATAGGGCTTTCCCCTTTTCATATTCCTGCTCCCAGATTTTTCCTTCTCGGTATACGGTTGCCCTTAAATGATTGGACAAGGCATTCACACAGGAAACCCCCACACCGTGCAGACCTCCTGAAACCTTATACGAATCCTTATCAAATTTACCACCGGCACCGATCTTGGTCATGACCACTTCCAAAGCGGAAACACCCTCCTTTTTATGCAGCCCTACCGGTATACCCCTACCGTTATCCTTAACGGTGATGGAGTTATCTTCATTAATGATTACTTCTATTGCATCACAATATCCGGCCATGGCCTCATCGATAGAGTTGTCCACCACCTCATATACCAAATGGTGCAACCCCCTGACCCCTACATCCCCAATATACATGGAAGGTCTCATACGTACGTGCTCCATGCCCTCAAGGGCCTGGATACTATCCGCCGAGTATTGTTTCTTGTTAGCTTCTTCGCTCATATATTTTCAGTATTTGCCTAGAATTTTTCAAATCCTACAAATATAAAGAATACCCTGTGTAATTAGTCTAAACAGGTCAATTGAACCCCCTAAGTTATCAACAAAATCTGTGGAAAAACGGCATATATCCGCCTCATTATGAAAGTCCTGTTAAGAACAACAAAAAGCCCCTCAATAGAGGGGCTTTTCCGACTAATTGAAAATGAAACAAAACTTCATCCTGCTCCAAATTCTTGATTGCTAATTACTGCTATTTCACGTAGGCATCGGTGTGAACTTTGGCCACGGCCCTGCCAGATGGATCGTTCATGTTCTTAAAGGCTTCGTCCCACTCCAACGCAATCTTTGTGCTGCAGGCCACAGAAGGTTCCTGTGGAACACTCAAGGCAGCGGCATCCGATGGGAAATGGCTTTCAAATATGGAACGGTAATAATATTCCTCTTTGGTAGTTGGGGTCTGAATCGGAAACTTGAAGTGCGCATTCTTCAATTGCTCGTCACTAATTTCTTCCGCAACCATCGCTTTCAAGGTATCTATCCAACTATAGCCTACACCATCGGAAAATTGTTCCTTCTGTCTCCAGGCCACACTTTCAGGGAGATACGACTCAAATGCCTTTCGTACCACCCATTTTTCCATACGCTCCCCGTTGATCATTTTATCCTTTGGGTTGATGCGCATGGCCACATCCATAAATTCTTTATCCAAAAACGGCACACGCCCTTCAATACCCCAAGCCGCCAAGGATTTGTTGGCCCTCAAACAATCATACATGTGTAATTTATCAAGCTTTCTTACGGTTTCTTCATGGAAATCCTTAGGACTTGGTGCCTTGTGGAAATACAGGTACCCACCGAAAAGCTCATCGGCTCCCTCACCGGACAATACCATTTTAATACCCATCGACTTGATGACCCTTGCCATCAAATACATGGGCGTGGATGCCCTAATAGTGGTAATATCGTACGTTTCCAAGTTATAGATGACATCCTTGATGGCATCCAAACCTTCTTGAATGGTAAATTTTATCTCGTGGTGTACCGTACCAATGTGCTTGGCCACCTTTTGGGCGGCAGCCAAATCCGGAGAACCTTCCAAACCTACAGAAAAGGAGTGTAATTGGGGCCACCAGGCATCGGTCGTATCATCGCTTTCAATTCTTTTTTGGGAATACTTTTTCGCGATGGCCGAAGTCACTGAGGAATCCAACCCGCCGGATAGAAGTACTCCGTAGGGTACGTCGGACATCAACTGACGGTGCACAGCAGCCTCCAAGGCATCTTTTATGGCCTGAATGCTGGTCTCGTTTTCCTTCACGGCATCATACTCCATCCAATCCCTTTGGTACCACCTTTTAAACTCGCCATCAGAGCTGTGCAGATAATGTCCAGGAGGGAACAATTGGATCTTGGAACAGGTTCCTTCCAACGCTTTCAATTCGGAAGCCACATAAAAGGTCCCGTTTTTGTCCCATCCGATGTAAAGCGGAATAATGCCCATATGATCTCTCGCGATGAAGTACTCATCCTTTTCGCTATCATAAATGGCGAAACCGAAAATACCGTTCATTTCATCCACAAAGTCGACTCCCTTTTCTTGATAGAGAGCCAGAATGACCTCACAATCCGATTGGGTCTTGAATTCATATTTACCCTCGAACTGTTTTCTCAATTGTTGATGGTTATAGATTTCGCCATTGGCCGCCAACACCAATTTCCCATCGGCGCTCAACAACGGTTGTTTTCCAGAAGCTGGATCCACGATGGCCAAACGCTCATGGGCCAATATCGCTTTGTCATCAGCATATATTCCACTCCAATCCGGCCCACGGTGCCTTACTTTCTTCGACATCTCCAACAATTGGGGCCTAAGTACTTCCGTACTTTCCTTCACATCAAATGCGCATACAATACCACACATATTCAAATAAATTAGTAACAATTTTGATACAAAAATGAGTCAGTAACTTTATAAATAAAACCACAAATGATATATAAGTTTCATATCGTAATTTAAAATATAAATATTATGCGGTATTGAAACTATATCTTCAAAATACCATGACAATCCCGAACGTTTTGTAAGTTTATTCTTTTTTAACGTCTTTTTAGATACAGATCATTTAATAACACCCTAGTTTTGAAAACTACTAAAATCACAATCATGAAAAATGTATTCTTATTTACTGTACTAGCTTTTGCCATGGTATTTTCGACTGAAGCGACCGCCCAAAAATTCAGCGGCTTGGACAAGAGTCCCGCGGACATTGTTACTTTCCCCACCAGTTCGCGCGTGCCCCAAAAATCCATCAAGGTTATTTACAGCAGACCTCAATTAAAGGGACGTAGCCTAGCGGAGCTTGCCCCAGAAGGAAAAGTATGGAGAACTGGCGCCAACGAGTGTACCGAAATCACTTTTTATAAGGATGCCACTGTTGGAGGTAAGTCCGTAAAAGCTGGAACTTATTCCCTGTTCACCATTCCAGGTGAAGGTGAGTGGACCGTTATTCTGAACAGCAACCTGAACCAATGGGGTGCTTTTTCCTATGATAGCGAGGCCGATGTTGCCCGTGTAATGGCCAAGACCAGTTCCGACAATGAAGAATTGGAAGCTTTTTCCATTGCTTTTGATGATAGCGGCGATATGGTCATGGGATGGGGAACCACTAGGGTTACCGTGCCGATCAGCATTTAAAGAATAACTCTTTATAATAAACGAAAGCCCCTATTTGGGGCTTTTTTATTTTTATACCTATACTATCTAGAAAACCCAGCAGATTCTTCACTTCGTTCAGAATGACCGATAGTTAATCATTATTTAAGCTTTTTTCCGGCAACAAAAACTTGTTCTGCTTTTAGATTGGGGATTTCAGATACCGGAACGGTCATGATATCATCGCTCAGGATCACAAAATCGGCAAACTTGCCGGGTTCAATGCTTCCCTTCTCACCTTCTTCAAAGTTGGAATAAGCTGCCCAAATGGTCATACCTTTCAAGGTTTCTTCCCGTGACAGGGCATCTTTCATTTGAAAACCACCTTCTGGATATTTATCCAAATCCTGGCGGGCCACAGCAGCATAAAAAGTCAAGAAGGGACTTACCTGTTCCACGGGAAAGTCGGTTCCCAAAGCCACTATTCCAGCCCCGTCCAAAAGTTTCTTATAGGCATAGGCGCCCTTCACGCGTTCAGACCCCAAACGATCTTCCGCCCAGTACATATCACTTGTAGCATGGGTAGGTTGAACGGATGGAATAATGCCCAGTTTAAAGTAATCGAAATCTTCCATAGATATTACTTGGGCATGCTCTACCTTCCAACGACGGTCCGGCTTGCCTTCCAAGGCTTTTTTATAAGCACGCAATACCACAACATTGGCCGAATCCCCAATAGCGTGGGTGTTCATTTGATAGTCGGTGGCTGCAATGCGTTCGGCCAGGGCACCGATTTCATCAACCGGGGTGACCATGGCCCCAAAATGACCTGGTTTATCCGAGTAGGGCGCTTTTAGCGCCGCTCCCCGCGAACCCAAGGCTCCATCACCATATACTTTTACGGAACGAACATCGAGCCTATCCGTTTTAATGATACCCTTGTTCAGGAAATAATCCAAATTTTCCGGATAATTGGAAACCATGGCATAGACACGAATGGACATATCGCCTGCTTGTTGCAAACTATCAATCAATTCTATGGTCGAGCGCGCCAATCCGGCATCATTTACCGTGGTAAGTCCGTAATCCAAACTGATGCGTTCCGCATCCTTTAGAGCCTGTATCTGTTGTGCTCTGGATGGTTGTGGAACGATAGCATCCACCAATCCCATGGGATTGTCCACCAAAACTCCCGTAAGCTTTCCATCCTGAATTACAATTTCCCCACCTTCCACTTTGGTGTCCAACGTAATCCCGGCCAAATCCAATGCCTTTTGGTTCACTAAAAGGGCATGACCGTCAATTCTGCGCAATGCCACAGGTGTATCCGGGAACAATTCATCAAGCTTATCCTTGGTAGGGAATTCCTTTTCTTCCCAATCGTTCTGGTCCCAGCCTCGTCCTCGGATAAAATCGGATGGCCGTTCCTTCTGAAACGCCACCACCTTGTCCAAAATCTCATCAAAGCTGGTAGTGCCCACCAAGTCCACGACTTGTTGGTTCAATCCCAAACCATAAAAATGACAATGGGCATCGATCAACCCAGGCACTATGGTCTTTCCTTCAGCATCCAATTCTTCTTTGGCCTTGTACTTTTTGTAGATATCGGCGTTTTCTGAAACTGCCACGAACTTCCCATCCTTTATGGCTACACAACAGGCCTTGGGGAAATCATCATCTACAGTGTATATATTGGCATTATACACGATGAGATCTACCTCTTCCTTTGGATTACAAGCAAAAAATAAAGGGATAATAAAGAGGAGTATAAGCTTTTTCATTTTGGATGATGGTTTTTCCAAAAATAGAAAATGCCTATGAGATTTTACGGATTTTCGTCCTCGAACTCGGTCATTACAAATTCCACCCTTCGGTTTTTCCTCCGGGCATCATCGGTTAGTGAAGAATCCAACGGAATCTTGTCACCAAATCCTTTTGAGGTAATCCGCTTTTTGTCAAGCCCCAAAGCCATCAGATATTTGGCCACGGTCTGGGCCCTCTCCTTGGAAAGGACATCGTTATATTCCTCGGAGCCTAAATCGTCGGTATGTCCACTGATGGAAACCATTAGGTTTGGATGTTTTTGCAAATAATCATACACATCTTTCAGGCTTTGTTTGGCCTTAGGTTGAAGGTCAAATTTGTCAAAATTAAAATTGACATGGTCCAACACGTACACTTCATTAGGCTGGTAATCCGGCCCCAGATAAGTCAGGGAAATGTCATCCAAATAATAATAGGAATACCCGCCCTTGTTATTGGTCGTGTGTCCAAAATCGTGGTAACTGGTACCTGCATTACTCTTGAAATTCCCTAGGATAAGCTGGCTTTCAAAGCCTTTTCCCACGATATCAAAGCTCAACTCCATCCATTTTTGCTTGTCATCATAATAACCTGTGGTAGAAAACTGCTTAATGGGTGTGGTTTCCGTGGCCACCGATAAAAGCACCCCTTGTGACAAGTGCCTTTTGGTATGAATGGATAACGGTTTTTCGGCAAAAATGGCGCCCATGTCCATAACGGCCCCATCCGATTTTTCGGCCAAGCTGATATATAATGTCAAACGGTAACGGCTACCCTTTTCCAGGGTTTCGGCCAAAGGTACCTGAATGTATTCCCGATAATCGTCAGGAGCATACAAGTAAAGTCCCGCGTAGGCACTTCCATCAAAAGGCTCCTGTTTTCCTTTAAAGTTCATGGGGATACCTAATTTGGTCCTGCTACACTCGTTGAAGTAATCCGTGGTACCCAAGGTTGGGGCACTCCAATAGTCGGCATCCTTGTTAAGGTTGCTCATTTTTTCGGGACAGGAGCTATATTCCTCAAAACTCCCGTTTCTCACCAAATTTTGAGAAAAACTTATACCAAAAGTGAGGCAAAGCAACAGTTGGGTCACTATGTACAAAGGTCGTAGTCGCATGGTTTCCAATTTCATTGGAACCACCAATCACATGATTTTCAAATGATTGACGGAAAGTATAAAACGACCTAACCAGCCTTTTATTGCGTATTTACCTACAAATTAGAAATCAAACTTGTACGATACCCCGGCCAGAGCCTGAAAACCCTGTACCCTAAAATTAGCCCAACGTTGGTAATTGTTGTTGGCAATATTCGAGGCTTTCACAAAGATGGAGAGCTGATCATTGAAGCGGTATCCTACGTGGGCATTGGCATCGAAAAAACCATCCAAAGTAACTTGTGTATAAGTTATGGTTGGGGGGAGATTATTGGTTAGTGCTTGACCCATCAAATCATCACGCTCGCCAATATAGAACAAGTTGGCACCCATGTACCATTGTTTATCAATCTGATAATCCAAGAACAATGACCCTTTAATGGAAGGAAGGTTCCAGGCGGGATTATCGGTTTCCGTATCGTAGTCATAAAATTCGGCATTGACCCCCAAGGTGAAGTTTCGGTTCACATCCACATTGATTTCCCCAAAAACACCCAAGGTCTTTACATCATCATAAAACACTTGGAAGGAATTGCCATAATAATAGCTTTTTTCATCATCCCTAAAAGTATTTTCAGGATTCAAGTAGAATAACGGCTTACGGTTCTCGGCCATATATGACCCTTTCAGGTTATACCCCACATTCGAAGTCAATTGCCCCTTCAACCCCACATACCCTTCATATTGCTGGTCGGTGGGCTGAATATCCAAAGTGGGGGATACATATGGGTTTTCATCCACAAAATCATGGTAAGAGTTCTGCTTTAACTGTCCTTCAATACCGCCATAAGCGATCACGTTGTCCTCCATCACCCGATACGAAGCGGTAACCGCGGGGTAGATATAAAAATTACTATCACTGTTCTCGGCATCCAACCCATACACAATGTTGGCACCCAGATTCACGGTCAAATCGTCGCGCAAGATCAACAAGCTCGGGGTTACCCCTGCCTGAAACTGGCTGTAATTGATTTCGCCGCCGTTGGTGGTACTATTCAAAGAGGCATTTTTAAAATTGCCGCCCACATAATCAAACTTGGCAGAAATGGTGATGAGTTCCTCAGTGATGGGCAGCTCAATCGTGGGATTGACCACCACCCGGTTTTCTCCAGATTCCGTCGCATCCCAAAAACGTCTCAACAAAATATTCCCCTGTTTAAAAAAGGAATCCTCCATGTTCAAGTGCGCCTTGGCCTCTGCATTGAAATAGTTTTGTGTCTCGTCCATACTGGCCACAAGGTCTTCGGAATACACACCATTTTGGATCCCGTACCAGTTGTACAGTTGATGTTGAAGCCCTACGGCAGCACCCCAATCCATGTAGCGGTCCTTTTTGGCATAGGAAACATCCAATTTGGTGTTGTAAAAATCCGTGTCCAAGGGTGTGGAGTCCAAATCGCCTCGCGACGAATTATGGGTAAGGCCAAAATCCAACAGGTCTTCTCCCCGATTGAATTCCCTGCTGGTGTAAAAGTCCACCAACGCATTGTTGTAATTGCCCAACCCTACCGATGCATAGGAATTGTACAAGGTTGGTGGCGGGGTCTTTTTCACTGCGGATGCCTTGCCTTTGGCTGGGGTAAACGTGGATGCCACTGGCACCGAAAATATGCTGTAATCTATTTTCTTTTTTTGAAGGACGATGGAATCGTTGAGGCTTGGCATTGACTTGATCTTAAAGGCATCTGAAACGGTGGGGGAATAGGGTTTTACCACCGTCACCGTTTCCGTACCAATATCATCGGTCTTGTCCTGACCGTACATCGCTCCAAAAAGGCTCAAAAAAAGTAATGAAAATATATAGGTTGTTCTCTTTTGCATGCTGTGTCTCGATTTAATTTTGGTTTGGGTTCACGGAAGAATTGCTCTCGGCCTCCTTCGCCTTGATGGTCGCCAGTTCCGTTTTGGCATCGATGACAATTTCATCGAACTCCGCAAAATTGGTAATCACACTCTCCAAAATATAGGTTGCCTGAAAGGCATCGCCCAAACCATAGAAGTTTTTGGCCATGATCACCAATCCCTTACCGGCCCATTGCTTGTAGGCGGAATAATCCTTCGCCAGTTTTTGCACCGATTCGTTCGATGACTCAAAATTACCTTCAGCGTTTTTGAAAAAGGCATCATAGTACCAAGCTTCGGCCGCCAATTCGCCCGTGGCGATTTTCTTCACCTCTTGATAGGCCGTTTTGGCCAAGGCTTCATTGTTCGTAGCAATGGCGGAACGCGCGATCATAATCTGCGCATCACTCCTGATACGGTCATCGATTTTTGGGGCTTTCAGTACTTTTTCAGCATAGGCCAGCGTCTGGGAATAATCTTTTTGCCCGTAATACCCCTTCATGAGATTGGATTGTGCAAAGGTTCGGTTCTCCGTAATTTCCGCCATATTCTCCAATTGTTTCAAATAGGGAATGGCACTGGTGTAATCCTGTTTTTCCACATAAATTTCACAAACACGTGTCAAAGCCTGCTCGGTATATTCCCCATTGCCTCCATCGGCAACAGTTTTGTATTTAGGAAGCGCTTTGTTTTTATCGCCTGCCGCGAAATACAATTGTGCCAAGGCAAAGTTGACATTCTGGGCATGGAGTCCGTTCGGGAATTGTTTTAGGTAATCTTCATATCCGCGAAGTGCAGCATCGGTCTTGCCTTCCATTTGTTTGCGCTGGGCGGATTCAAAACTGGCATTGTCCAACTCGGAGTCAGTGACTTCCACAAAATCGAGGTTTCTAGCCCAAGCGGCATATTCGCTCACACGACCTTCATCCACATAAACCAATTTGGCGGTAGCCACGGCCTGTTTCGCCTCTTGGGTATTGGGATATTTTTTTACGACTTCCTTTAACTTGTCAAGGGCCTGCTGATTTCTACTGGCATTATAGTGCACCAACCCTTCCCTCAAAAGTCCGCGCGGGGCAAACTTGCTCTTGGAAAACTCCTGGACCAATCTGTCATAAGTCTGCAATCCCAATTGCTCCTGGTTGTTGGCAATGTAGGTATTGCCCAGCTCAAAAAGGGCATCATCCCGAAGGGAAGAAGTTGGGAACATGTTCAAAAACTCGTTGAGACCATCAATCTTGGCCTTATTGTTCCCCAAAAACCCACTGCACAGCGTTTTTTGGAAGGCTGCATAATCCCTTTCAGGTCCGTTCATCTTTGATGAAGTATCGTAAGCCTTCATGGCCAATTGGTATTGGCTGGTCACAAAATACCCATCCCCCAACCGAAGGTATCCATCATTTTTTCGCTCGTCGTCTATGGCATTGGAATTGACTACATTCTTGAAATAGGCAATGGAATTGTTGTAATCCTTCAGTTTAAAATAGCAATAGCCCAGATTATAATCCAATTCCTGATATTCGGGCATGGCTTTTGCCGCGGGAAGTCCCTGAAACTTGACAAAATCAACGAGGGCCTCATCAAATCGGTTCAATCGGTAGGCCGATTCGGCTTTCCAATACAGCGCTTTAGCCTGAAAACTGGCATTATCGGCACTTTTCAAGGATTTGGAAAAACGCTCCAACGCTCCCTCATAATCCCCATCAATAAAAAGTTCCACACCTCGGTAATAAGCTACTTTTTGATAAGTTTCCTTGCTCGCGTAATTTTTGTTGTCTTCCAAAAGTTTCATGGCACCTTCAAAATTTCTGGAGGTGATGTAGGAATCCACCAAAAGCTCCTGGATTTCCAACTGGTGCTCATCCTTTGGATATTTTTCCAAATAAGCAGTCAGCACCTGCGGAACCGGTTCGTATGCATTCCCGACCTCATAGCTCAAACGGGCGTAGTTGAGGAAGGCATCTTTTTGAATCTGAGGGCTAAAATCCATTTGGGAAGCATTTCGAAACGCATTGAGGGCTTCCGGTTTCTTATCCAACTTTAGATAACATTCTGCCAAATGATAATAGGCATTTTGGGAAACATCATTGGTGCCCCCAATAATTTTGTTGAACTGTTGGATGGCACTTTGGTAATCGCCCAATTTATAATGACTGTACCCCAACAAATAGTAATCCGTGTTGCTCCATTTGCCACGTTTACCCCTGTATTTTTCCAAATATGGAATGGCTTCTCCATACTTTTCCAGGTTGAAGTAACTCTCGCCTATAATCTTATTAAGTTCGGATACTTCTTCCCTATTGGATTTGGGCAATTGCTTTTCCGCCATCGCGATGGCTTCCTCAAATTTTCCTAATTTAAAATTCAAATCGGCCTGATAGTAAGAAAGTTTTTCGTTGAGCAATTCTGGGTCCGTAATCTGGTCAAATCGGGCACTTGCCTCGGTATAATCATCTTGCTCGTAAGCGATATATCCCAAATAATATTTGGCCTGCGAACCATATTTCTGAGAGGTTGACACCTTGCTTAAATACCGTTCGGCCTCCTTCGGATTTTTGGAGGCATACAAGGCATACCCATTGTTGAAATTAAAACGCTCCCTATCGCTGTAGGCCATGGAGGATTCGTCCACCTTTTTGTACCATTTTAGGGCATACGGGTATTTTCCTGTTTCAAAATAATAATCGGCCACATCCAAAAAAGCGGAGTTCCGCTTGGTAGAGGTCGGGTACCGCTCCACAAAATCCTCCATCATTTTATCGGCCCCACGTTGGTTCAACCGAATTGCCGCATTCGCAGCATAATAGGCACTGTTGGCCTCGGTCTCGTAATCGTTGGTGTTTGCCTTGACTTTCTCGAAAATGGTCTGGGCCGCCTGGTACTGCTGATCGTTGTACAACGCCAGAGCATCTTGGTAAGCTTTGTTTTCGTGGGAATAAATTTCGGTTTCCTGGGCAGAAAGTATAAAAAAAGTTCCCAACCAAATGGGAATAAAAAGGAGGTTTGTTCGATTCATAGTGTTCTACGCTGTTCTCGATTGACTTTTACATAACGTCAAAATTTGAGCCAAAGTATATTTTGGCACAAAGATGTTTTTATTGACCCGGCAATAATGGCGAATATTTTTAGAACTTAGTACCTTTATTCCAGAAAGTACCATTATGTCCGAGACCATTGTAAAATTACAAGATGTAGCCGTATTCCAAAACGAGAACATGGTTTTGAACCACATTGACCTTGAAGTGAAAAAAGGTGAATTTGTGTATGTGATCGGTAAAACCGGTAGTGGCAAGAGTAGTTTTATGAAAACGCTTTATGCGGATCTTCCCTTAAAACAAGGTGATGGAAACGTAGTGGATTTTGACTTGAAGACCTTAAAAGAAAAGGACATTCCCTTTTTACGTAGAAAATTGGGCATTGTTTTCCAGGATTTTAAATTGCTGCCGGACCGTAATGTGAATAATAATCTTCAGTTTGTTTTGAAGGCTACCGGGTGGACGGACCCAAAAAAAATGAGTGACAAGATTGAGGAAGTGTTGACCAAGGTAGGCATGAAAACCAAAGGCTTCAAATTTCCTCACGAGTTGTCGGGCGGGGAACAGCAGCGTATTGCCATTGCGCGTGCCCTATTGAACGACCCCGAACTCATTTTGGCGGACGAGCCAACCGGAAACCTAGATCCCCAGACCAGTGTGGAGGTCATGAAGGTACTACAGGACATCAACCAAAATGGGCGCACCATCATCATGGCCACCCATGATTATGCCCTTATTTTAAAATACCCGCACAAGACCCTTAAATGTGATGGTAGCAAGGTTTTTGAGGTCATCCAAAAGGCAATTTAACACCAGACCATGGTTTTCATCAGTGCTGCGTTTACCGCTAAATCAGGTTTGTTTACCTCAATTTTTAAACCCTCTAACTTGATTTACATAGTTTTAGCCCTATTTCAAAAAAACTACTGTGTTAAAAAATAGAGACCTTTGGATCAACCTGCTCATTGGATTGGGATTGCTCAGTATTCCTATCTTAACCTCTCCCGATTTTAGCTCCTTTGGCGAGATGATCAAAGCGGTTGGATTTCGACGGAATTTTTTGGGCTATTTGTTACTGCTCATTTTTTACTATCTGAACTACTATTGGTTAGTACCGGAATTTTATTCCAAAAAACGTCATTTACTGTATGCTTGCTTTTTATTGGTGTGTTTTGTAGTCATCACGTATTTACCGGACCTATTTTTTAAGCTTCCTGACTTTCCTTCAAATTCCAATATGCCCTTCCCCAAAAAAATAGAAGGAATGCCCCCCATGGGACAAGGACCTAGTATGCCGGAAGGTTTTAAAAAGAAGCGCCCTCCCATCAACCTTTTTGAGCTACGGGATTCTTTTTTGATCCAGTTCATCATGGTGACCATTTTGTCCATGTTGCTCCGATTGGACAACCGGTTGAAAGAAATGCAGAACGAAAAACTAAGAGCAGAGGTGAACTATCTGAAGGCACAGATCAACCCTCATTTTTTGTTCAACACACTGAACAGCATCTATGCGCTTACCCTTAAAAAATCGGATCAGGCACCTTGGGCCGTCTTAAGGCTTTCCGAAATGATGCGGTATGTGGTCACTGAAAGCGATTCTGAAAAGGTCCCTCTGGAGTATGAGATCCAATATATTTCCGATTACATAGACCTTCAAAAACTTAGGATGGGCAAGCATACCGATTTTACTTATGAAGTAAAGGGAAGCCCAAACGGCAAAAGGATCGCTCCCATCATTTTGGTCAATTATGTTGAAAATGCATTCAAATATGGGGTTAATCCCGATGAACCTTCCAAAATCACTATTTTTATCAATATTGATTCCAAAGGCGTTGAACTCATTGTGGAAAACAAGATCACGGTAAAACAAAACGAATTTTTAGAGCAAACCACCGAAGGTAACAGAAACACAAAAAGGCGATTGGATTATTTTTACCCTGACAGACATCAATTGGATATTGACCACAGGAGCGATTTCTACGCGGTTAAATTATATATAGACCTTACATGATCAGAGCGGTTGCACTGGATGATGAAGAATTGGCCCTGGATGTCGTTCAAGCCTATTGTGGACAGATCGAGTATGTTGATCTGGTACATGTTTTCACCGAACAGGGCAAAGCCATCAGGTACCTCAATAAATTTGAGGTGGACCTACTCTTTCTTGACATCAGAATGCCTGAACTCAACGGAATAGACCTTTATAAATCCCTGAAGAACAAGACCAAGGTGATTTTTACCACTGCCTATGATCATTACGCCGTAGAAGGTTTCAATGTAGATGCCATTGATTACCTTCTGAAACCCTTTTCATTTGAACGGTTCAAAAAGGCAGTGGACAAGGCAAAAAACTTGATGGACCTGGAATTGGGGAATGTAGATGAAAAAACACATCTTTCCGTCAGGGCGGATTTTAAACTCCATCACATCACACTTGATGATATTCTTCTCATAGAGGCATTGGATGATTATATCCAAATCCATTTGGAGCAAGGCAATAAAATTGTCGCCCGTAATACCATGAAGGGTATCTTGGAAAAATTACCCCAACCCCAATTTTTGAGGGCCCATCGATCTTACATAATTCCTTTGAAAAAGGTTGGAAGCATTTATAAGGATACCGCCAAAATTGGAAATTTTACCGTACCCTTGGGCAAGTCCTACAAAGCCGATATTTTAAAAAACCTTTAACTTTTCGCCCTCTTTTACCTCTGCAATACCGCCGTTTACCTCATTATTTATTTATAAGCCCTTAATAACCATAGTTTTACTTTAAATAAAATACTATGAAGAGAAAGGAATTTATAAAAGGCTTTGGACTTGCGGGACTTTCGGTCACCAGTTTGGCATTATTACGTTCATGCTCAACTGACAGTGACACCTATCTTTTGGAGGAAGAGGACAGTTCCTCTGATTCGGATACTTCATCCGATTCCACGGACTCTTCCTCCAATAATACCAAGGATTCAAGTTCTGATAGCAGTTCGGACACCTCCTCCAGCAGTGAAACCATAGATGATTGTGAGGTGACCCCCAGCGAAACGGAAGGTCCTTACCCTACCCATAATCCCCAGGACTATGAAAGGGTAGATATTGTTGGCGACAGGACCGGTATCGACCTCGACCTGAACATCACCATCCGGAATGTGAACGATAGCTGTAACGTTCTAGAAGGTGCGATTGTGGATGTATGGCACTGTGACAAGGATGGCAATTATTCCGAATACAGCGGGTATACCAGCAATCATTTTTTAAGGGGCAGGCAAGAGAGTGACTCCAGTGGCCTGGTTGAATTTGCCACCATATTCCCAGGATGGTACAATGGACGCTCTACACACATCCATGTGCATGTTTTCAATTCGGACGGAGATTCACTCTTGGTCACACAGATTGCATTTCCAGAAGGAGAGAACAGTGCGGTGGTCAGGGTAAATGCGGCAACAGAATATGGCTATACCAAAGGCATGAGTGGGTATACCTATAACGCCCAGGACAACGTGTTCAGTGATGGTGTAGATGAAGAACTGGCCAGCGTCAGTGGCAGTGTCTCTGAAGGATTTACCCTTACCCATGATATCTACGTAAACGCTTAAATACAAGTAATGACCACGATGGTTCAAAATCAAGCAAAAATATTTTTGGCCGATAAAAGAAGCCGCTACGAGTCCAATGAGTATCGTTGTTTGTGCACGCCGATACACCAAAATGGCATGGACAACCAGATTGTAAGGTTTTCGGATGAAACCCTTGCTCCTGGAAAAAGCAGGTTCTTTACCATGGATGAAAATGTTTCGCTGATCTTGCTGCCGTTGGTCGGCACCATTGTTTATGGGTCTTTGGAGTCCCAGTACTCCGTAAAAGTATCCCCCGAAGAGCTTCAGACATTCTCGTTGTCAAAAGGCACATACTTTTCCATAAAAAATCCCAGTGAGGATAGCCTGGTCAATTATTTGCAAATTTGGATCAAAACTGAGGTGGCCCGTAAAAAAGTCGTTTTTGATGATTATAAAGAGAACATACTGAACACCATTTTCGACAATTCCTCCATTAAACTACATTTTGGGGTTTTAAATGGCAGGACCGAGGCCACCCTTGTTCCATCATACCCGGATGGCACTTTGGTGACCTTTGTGATCAACGGGGCATTCGAAATACAGAACCGCTTATTGGAATCCAGGGACAGTCTGGCTTTATGGAATGTAGACCAATTGGAATTGGAAGCACTTTCCGAAAACGCCATTATTTTGATTTTGGAACAGAAAAATTCATATTGATTTAGTTTTCATTTTTAATCTGTTGAACCCGGATGGCCATGTACTACTCATCCGGGTTTTTTCTTTTAGACAATACTCCTAGATTGTTCCACATATTATTAAACCAAAAAAGTTTTCGTTTCTTTGTCTAAATAAATCACACCTCCATTTATGGAAATTCTTGGTATTGATATAGGCGGGTCAGGCATCAAAGGTGCCCTGGTCAACGCCGAAACAGGGGAAATGTTGACGGAACGCTATCGAATTGCCACCCCAAAATCCAAAAAACCAAATGATATGGCCCAGGTTGTGGCCGAAATCGTGGAACACTTCAACTACAATGGACCTGTAGGCTGTGGTTTCCCTTCCATTGTTAAAAATGGGGTCTGTATGTCTGCCGGAAACCTTCACCCGAGTTGGGTAGGGGTCAATATTGATGAATTGTTCACCGAAACCACCGGACATGAGTTCACCGTACTCAACGATGCCGATGCCGCCGGTTATGCCTCCATGAATTATGGGGTTGGAAAAGGCAAGGGAGGGCTTGTGATCATGATCACCATTGGGACCGGTCTCGGTAGTGGTGCCTTCTTTAACGGAGTGCTGATTCCAAATTTTGAGTTGGGGCAGATTCCATATAAAAAGTACAAGAAAATTGAAAAATGGGCAGCGGCCTCTGCCAAGGACCGTGAAGACCTAAGTTTAGAAAAATGGGCCAAGCGATTCAACAAGTTCTTGGAATACGTTGAACTGATCGTTAGTCCGGACCTCATCATCGTGGGCGGTGGCACTTCCAAAAAATGGGAAGAATTCAGCCATCTCATCAACATTGAAACCGAAGTTGTCAAGGCCGAGCTTATGAACCACGCCGGTATTATTGGTGCAGCCGTGGCCTGTCTTCGAGAACAGCACCACGGGCATTTGAGTGCTAAGGGTTAAATCGGTTTATTGCGCTTACGATCTACCTCTTTTAAGTATATCTTTCTAATCCTTAAGTGATTTGGGGTAACCTCAACATATTCATCCTTTTGGATGTATTCCAACGCTTCTTCCAAAGAAAACTTGATGGCAGGCACAATCTTGGCCTTCTCATCAGCACCTGAAGAGCGTACGTTCGAAAGTTTTTTGGTCTTGGTCACGTTCACGGTCATATCATCACCACGGGAGTTTTCACCAATGACCTGTCCTTCGTAAATATCCTCTCCCGGATCAATGAAGAATTTGCCCCTTTCCTGAAGTTTGTCAATGGAATAAGGAATAGCGGTACCGTTTTCCATGGATACCAGGGAACCGTTCAAACGTTGTGCAATCTCTCCTTTCAAAGGTTGATATTCCATAAAGCGGTGCGCCATAATAGCCTCGCCAGCCGTTGCGGTCAACAATTGGTTCCTCAGACCGATGATACCTCGGGATGGGATCATGAACTCACAGAGCATGCGGGATCCTTTGGATTCCATACTGATCATCTCCCCTTTTCTAATGGACACCATTTCCACAGCCTTGCCCGAAACCTCTTCCGGAAGGTCAATGGTCAAGTGTTCCACGGGTTCACATTTCACACCGTCAATCTCTTTGATGATCACCTGTGGCTGTCCAATTTGGAGCTCATAGCCTTCCCTTCTCATGGTCTCTATCAACACCGAAAGGTGCAATACCCCTCTACCAAAAACCATGAATTTATCGGCACTGCCGGTTTCCTCCACCCTTAGGGCCAAGTTCTTTTCCAGCTCCTTTTCCAATCTTTCCTTGATGTGCCTTGAGGTAACAAACTTTCCATCCTTCCCGAAGAATGGGCTATCGTTGATGGTGAACAACATACTCATGGTAGGCTCATCAATGGCGATAGACTTCAATTTTTCAGGATTCTCGAAATCAGCAACCGTGTCCCCAATATCAAAACCTTCCATCCCCACAATGGCACAAATATCACCAGCTACCACTTCTTGAACCCTTACCCTACCAAGACCTTCAAAAGTGAAAAGCTCTTTTACTTTGGTTTTGATGATTTTTCCATCTCGCTTCACCAAAGAAATGTTCTGACCTTCCTTCAAAGTACCTCTTTGCAATCTTCCAATGGCTATCCGTCCCGTAAAAGAAGAAAAATCCAAGGAAGTGATCAACATCTGGGTGGTACCTTGTTGTGGTTTAAAGGTTGGGATATGCTCGATGACCATATCCAAAAGAGGTTCTATATTTTCAGTCGGGGTTTTCCAATCCTCTGCCATCCAGTTGTTCTTGGCAGAACCGTAAACCGTTGGGAAATCCAACTGCCATTCCTCGGCACCCAATTCGAACATCAAGTCGAATACTTTTTCGTGAACTTCTTCGGGAGTACAGTTTTCCTTGTCCACCTTGTTGATCACCACACAGGGTTTCAAACCAAGGGAAATGGCTTTTTGCAGTACAAAACGGGTCTGCGGCATGGGTCCTTCAAAGGCATCCACCAACAACAGTACGCCATCGGCCATATTGAGTACGCGCTCCACTTCACCTCCAAAATCGGCGTGCCCAGGAGTATCGATAATGTTGATTTTGGTGTCCTTGTACACCACGGAAACGTTCTTGGATACAATGGTGATCCCACGTTCCCGCTCCAGGTCGTTGTTGTCCAAAATCAAATCGCCTTTGTTCTCATTATCCCGGAACAACTGGCAATGATACATGATTTTATCCACCAAGGTAGTCTTACCGTGGTCTACGTGGGCAATGATTGCAATATTTTTGATGTTGGACATAACCTGATTTTTAAGCCCGCAAAGATACTGCTATTTTTTACTTGTCAACACACCCAAATGTTATTTTTATCTTATTGATTTTGTGGTAGTTTGGGAACTACAGACCTACACACCAACGTTTTTCGCTGATGATGAAACCAATACTGAGGTTCACAACGGGGTAAATGCCGCCTTTAAAGGGTCCGGCATAGTACCCTGCGCCGGCATCAATGGAAAAGCTAATTCCTGAATTATAGCTGCGTTGGATTCCGTAGACCAATCCACCATAGCCATGTACACCATCCACCAATTGTCCTTCCACAGTACGCTCCCCGGGCGAAAACAAAGTGGCCGTAGGCGCGATATAATTTCCAGAATTGCCATAAATGGACCTTCGACGATGGTAACGACCGTTGAAATTGTGATAAAACCGATATTGGGTGGTGATGGCAGGGAAAAAATCCAAATTTTGTGTGGGTTCGATGCTGGCCGGCTCCAAGGCCACTTGCCATGCTACCCTAAAGTCCAAGGTGCTATTGACCCCAACGCCCATCTCATATTCGAGCCCTGGGTTGAAGACATTTAGTTTGATCTGTCGTATCTCACAGTTTTTGCCATACTGGGCATGTATAAAATTGCCCAAGAACAAGAATGCCAAAAGTAGAAAACGATGCATAGTAGGTGGATCTGGTATTCATATAACACCTACTTTCTAAAAAAAGTATGCATTGTCCCTACAATCTTGGTTTCAATAATCGAATTTGGGTTCTCTGGATTTTCGCTTGGTGGCAACCCATCCAAAGGTAAAATGAATCAATGGCCCATACCCATCCGGGACACCATCTCCTTTGTACAGCCCTGCACCCAATTCCGCATTAAAGTTGAACCCGTTTTTATAGGTTCGTTGGATGCCATAGACCATACCATAAAATCCTAGGTTGAAATCCTTTGGGCCATCGATATTGGTAGATATCCGCAACTGTGAAAAGAAAATGGCCTGAGCTGCGGCTATGTAATTTCCCGAGTTGCCCGAAACATTCTTATCCATGTCAATCCTTCTTTGAAAATTGTGGTAATAGCGGTACCTGTTGTTCGATGTCAACCCAAACGCATATCCTTCCCCATAAGTGGCAGTGGCCAAACCCAAACCGGTAGAGACACTTTGGTTTTTGAACAATCCCAGTTCATAACTGAACCCTGGACTGAGCAGATCAAACTTAAATTGATGGCGTTCCAGATTGATCAGATCAAAGGTCCTCCCCTTTTCATAAAATTGTGAAAAGACAGAAAAACAGCTTAAAACCATGAAGGGAACAAGGAGTAGTTTTTGGGTCATAATTGAAGGTTTTGATTGTGATAAATCTAAAAAGGTTACCAAGCTTATGTAGTATATTTGTGCAAACTTTAAGAAATGGACATCACCAGAATCCCTCAGATAAAACATACGGATAGCAACAATTTTTTCCTTTTGGCCGGTCCTTGTGCCATTGAAGGGGAAGAAATGGCCATGCGAATTGCCGAAAAAGTGGTAGCTGTTACGGACAAGCTCAAGATTCCCTATGTATTCAAGGGAAGTTTTAAAAAAGCGAACCGCAGCCGTATCGACTCCTTTACAGGTATTGGTGATGAGAAAGCATTGAAAATCCTCAAAAAAGTATCCGATACTTTTGGGGTACCGACCATTACGGACATCCATGAAATTTCTGATGCCACTATGGCGGCCGAATATGTGGATGTACTCCAGATTCCTGCATTTTTGGTACGCCAGACCGATTTGGTGGTAGCTGCTGCAGAAACGGGCAAAGTGGTCAACCTAAAAAAAGGCCAATTCATGAGTCCGGAAAGCATGAAACATGCCGTGACCAAAGTTACCGAAACGGGAAATGAACAAGCCATTATCACCGATCGGGGAACCATGTTCGGTTATCACGATATGATCGTGGACTTTAGGGGCATCCCTACCATGAAACAATATGCGCCTGTGGTTTTGGATGTGACCCACTCCCTACAACAACCCAACCAATCTTCAGGAGTAACAGGCGGTAGGCCCGCCTTGATCGGCACCATGGCCAGGGCTGGAATTGCCGCTGGCGTGGATGGACTCTTCATGGAAACCCATTTTGACCCGGCCAATGCCAAAAGTGATGGCGCCAATATGCTGGATCTAAGTTTATTGGAAAAGCTACTGACAGATTTAACGGCTATCAGAACAACCATCAATTCCCTATAAAGGTTTTTAAAACACATTATATTTTTGAAACTTTTTGATTTTCAGTAGTTTAAAATTTATTTTAAGTTTTATTTATAATTAGTCTAAATATTATTTGGACAGACAAGTGTTGGAATATACATTTGCATCTGAAATTTATTTAGACCAATTATAAATAATAAAATGAAGAATATACTACTCATCCTCAGTTTAGCTGTCTTTTGTACTTCTCAAGCTCAAACTGGCAACCTAAAAGGTAAAGTTACCGACCAAAGAAACCAACCTTTGCATAATGTAAACGTGGCTCTATCCAACACCAGCTTGGGAGCTACCACGGACGAAGCTGGAAATTATCAAATCAACGATTTGGCACCAGGCTCCTACAGCCTTACCTTCTCTATGGTCGGATATGGCACCAAGAATATTTCCGTTACGGTATATGCAGACCAAACCACCAATGTTCCTGCTATTGTCCTCGCTGAAAAGCAAGAACAATTGAACGAAGTGGTCGTTGAGGGTCATCAGAACAAATATGTGGAGAACAAACCCTCCACTTCCCTGCGTCTCAAGACCGAGTTGGTAAAACTGCCCCAAAACGTGCAGGTCATCAGCGCCGATCTTTTAAAGGACCAACAAGCTACTACCATCATGGACGGTGTGATCCGCAATGTGAGTGGTGTAACCATGTTGGAGCACTGGGGGCAATTTGCCCGTATCCATATGCGGGGATTTCGCTTACCTGCTTTCCGAAACGGCGTCAATGTTCAAGACACATGGGGGCCACTTGCTGAAGACATGAATACTGTAGAACGTATTGAATTCGTGAAAGGTCCTGCCGGTTTCATGATGTCCGCCGGGGAGCCTGGTGGATTTTATAACGTAGTGACCAAAAAACCGACCGAACAATTCATTGCCAATGCTTCCTTCTCCGTCGGTAGTTTTGATTTTTACCGTGGCACCGTTGATGTCAGCGGCAAACTTTCTGAAAATGGCAAGCTGTTGGGCCGTTTCAACGCCATGTACCAAACTACGGATAGCCACCGAGGCAACGAAGATGTTACCCGGTATGGCATTGCACCTTCCTTGACCTACAAATTTTCGGACAAGACATCGATTACTACAGAAATGAACCTTCAACAGGCGGAATCCTATTTGGGGTCGGCCTATATTTTTGCACCTGCCAGTGCAGGTTATGCAAGTTTGGACAGGGATTTCAAATTCACCAATAACGATTACCCTGTGACCGATATCCAGGAAGTTACCTTCTTTGCCAACATGAAACATGAATTTTCGGATAACTGGAGTATGGAAGGACAATTGGCTTACCTCCGTTATGATCAAGTAGGGAACTCCACTTGGTTGCTATCCATGGCGGATAATGGCGATGCTTATCGATATGTCTCAAAATGGGATGCCCTTTCCATCGGGAAATTTGGACAGATCTATATCTATGGTGCCTTCAATACCGGTGGTGTTTCCCACAAGGTGATGGGTGGCTTTGATTATAGCGACAAAACCTATTGGGCGGATTGGTTCGAGTCTTCCGTGGTAGATACCGATGCTCCTTTCAATATTTATAATCCTGTTTATGGCGAAAGTCCAGAGACCAACTTTAACCGTTCCGTATCTGTTCAGTACCGCAACGGTGGAACCCCATATGGATCAAATATAGCGAGGGCCTACTATGCCCAAGATGAAATTGGATTTTTGGAAAACCATATCCGATTGACCCTCGCTGGAAGATACACCAACCTATACTCACTAGGCAAAACCGAAACCGATGATGTATTCACGCCCCGTGTCGGATTGAGTGTGGATATAATCCCTTCCTTGACAGCGTACGCCCTTTATGATCAATCCTTTTTACCGCAGAGCGGAGTGAACAGTTCAGGTGATATTTTGAACGATCCTGTGGAAGGAAAAGATATTGAAGGAGGAATCAAAGCCAACTTTTTTGAAGGAAGATTAGTAACCTCATTGGGAGTTTATAAAATCAACAAGAACAAGATTTTGGTAGGTGATCCTGCATTCCCAAATGACAACTTCTCCATTTATTCCGGAGAGATTGAATCCAAAGGGATTGAATTTGACGCACAGGGACAGATTACCCCAGAGCTTAACCTCGTCCTAAACTATGCCAACACTAATGTGGAGGATCAATCCGGTAATTTGGTGGCCGGTTTTGCCAAACACGTTACCAACGGATGGTTGAACTATAATTTTGCCGAAACATCAACCTTAAAAGGTTTCGGTGCGTCTTTGGGTTACCAATACCAAGTAGACCGTTCCACATGGGCCTGGGCAGCGGACAACCAATCCGATCTACCCAATTATTTCCGATTGGATGGTGCCCTTTCTTGGAGAAACGATCATTTTAGGGTGCAGGTAAACATCAACAACATTTTGGATGAGTACCTATATTCCGGCGCCAACTATGGAAGTTACCTATACTGGCAATCCGAACCTGGCATCAATGGCAGATTAACTGTTTCCTATACTTTTTAAGCAACCTTAAACCAAAGGGTCCCTGTCGCCAGGGACCCTAAAAACAATACTATGAGAACAAAACTTTTATATCTCTTTTTCTTCTTTGCAGCCATATCCGCTAATGCACATTATTTATGGATTGAAACCAACGGCACTGCAAAATCAGGTCAAAAACATGAAGTCCGTGTTCATTTTGGGGAGTACACCTATGGTGTCATCGAAAAAGTGGAAGGCGAGGCCTTTCCATCGGTAGCCAATTTTACCCTTTGGGTAATTGCCCCGGATGGCACCAAGACCGAATTGAAGACCGAGGCCAAAGAAGACCATTATTTGGCCTTCTTTACCCCTTCCAAAGATGGGGTGTATACCGTGACTCTCAACAACAATGAAATTGATGTCATTGATTATACCCAATACGATTTCGGTATTTTCAAGACCCACTACCACTCCACAGCCAAAGTGCAGGTAGGAAAGACTGATGGTGATACCCAAACGGCAAACCCAAATGGGATCGTGGTAAAACAATTGGCCAATGATAGCAATGAAGTTAAGCTTCAGGTATTCTACAAAGGCGAGCCTCTGGTCAAGAACGAACTGAAAATTTATGTAGCCGACCTTTGGTCCAAGACTTTGTATACGGATGATAACGGGCAGGTTTCCTTTGCAAGACCTTGGGAGACCAAATACATCGTGGAGACCACCATCAAGGAAGAAGTTCCCGGCACCTACAAAGGCGAGGATTATCAATTTATTTGGCACTGCGCCACGTATTGCATCAAATAGACCCAACTTATGACTACCGGTATTTCGCTCCTCATTTTTATCGCCTTTTATCTTCTGTACAGCACTTCCAAAAAGATGGCTGCCATCAGTAGTTTTGGGGTTGAAACCTGGTTAAGTGAACATGCCAAAACCTCTAAATATACTGGTTTGGCCCTTTTGACATTGTCACTGGGGCTAAGCTGCTTTTATTGGGGAATGGGCTCCGGGGCGTTTACTTTTTTTATCATTCTCATGACTGTTGCCAGTTTGGTCATTTTACTGGCTCCCTTGCGATTGTTGACCTATTCCTCACTCGCTTGTACTTTGGTGCTGTCCTTACTTTTTGAAACCATTTTGTTCTAAACCATGCCAGCCAATAAAAAATATTTGACCCCATCACCCTGGCAACGATTTGCCAAAATTAGTGCCGCCATTTTAGGTGGGCTCATGGTCGCAGTCACTTTTCATATGGCCTTGGCCAGTTGTTTCGATCATGTGACCGTTATCATCACCTGCACCTTTTCTGCCTTCATTCTGTGGGCCGTTTTAATGGTATTGGCTTTTCTGGGTAAAAATGGCTGGAAAATATGGGGCATTTACCTACTGGCCAGTGTTCTTCTAGGTGTCATATTCTATTTTGGGAACCAAACCCATCCAATTGTTTGATCTTATGGGGAACAGAATCTATAATATCCTCTTCCATACCCACACCGTTAGCGGTATTGTGATCAGTGTGGCACTTTACGTTATTTTCTTTGCGGGTTCCTTTTCCTTTTTCAGGGATGAAATTGCCAATTGGCAACGTGGACACCAAGTGTCCCAAGAAGATGCCATTCCGGGGAGTGTAGACCAGTATTTGAAAGATCTTTCCGAAAATTACAACCTCCAGGGAAGAGATGTAGAGCTCTACCACTATTTCAACGAACGGAACATTTCGGTGAGCTTATCGGCTTCCAAAGATTCGTTGGCCACTGAGAAAGACAAGGTTGGGGCTTTTTTCTATATGGATACTGAGGATAAGACCACCTCGGACTATAGGGGTTCCTATCACTTGGGAGAGTTTTTGTATCGCCTTCACTTTTTAGACCAAATCCCCTACCCTTATGGTCGGTATTTGGCGGGATTGGTAGCCTTCTTCTTCCTTTTTGCCATTATTACGGGTATTTTGGTGCATTGGGACAAAATCGTATCCAATTTTTACACCTTTAGGCCATGGGGCAAGCTAAAAACGGTGTGGACCGATGCCCATACCGCCTTGGGTGTGATCGGCTTTCCATTTCAATTTGTATATGCCGTGACCGGGGCCTTCTTTTTGTTGAAAGGGATTTTAATTTTACCGATTGTCATGGGTCTGTACGATGGTGACCAAAACAAACTGTACGAAGACCTGGAATACAACCACCCTATATATGCCTATCAAAATGAAAAACTGGAACAGCCCATCTATATTGACAACCTAGTCGACGAAGTAAAAGAGGATTGGCCCGATTTTAGGCTCACCGAGGCCCATATTTTCAATTATGGGGACACCAACATGCACATTTCCATAAGCGGACATCTGGGATATGCCTCCAAATTTAGTGGTGCAGGGCATCGCATCTATAAAATTGCGGATGGTTCCATTGTGGAGGAAAAAGTTCCCATGACCAACAATTCTTATCTGGATGGGGTAAAGAACATCATGTTCCGATTGCATTTTGGGGATTATGCCGGTTATGGCTTGCGGGTCATTTCTTTTATCCTTGGATTGATATCCTGCTTTGTGATCCTTTCAGGCATCTTGATATGGTTGGTGGCAAGAGACAAAAAGAACATTCCTGAGAAAAGACGAAAATTCAATCATCAAGTGGCCAATATTTATATAGCCATCTGCTTGACAATGTATCCTGTGACCGCTTTGGAATTCATCATAGTCAAGTTTGCTCAACATGTGGATATGGCATTCCTTTACCGAACCTATTTCCCCATTTGGTTAGTGGCCACTCTTTTCTTCGTTTTTAAAAAAAACATAAGCTTTACCAATAAATGGACGTTGATTTCGGGTGGAATTTTGGCCTTATGGATTCCGGTGGCCAATGGAGTCATGTCAGGTAATTGGCTTTGGACAGCTTACAGGAATGGACAGGAACAAATTTTGTTGGTAGACTTGCTTTGGTTGATCTTGGGATTGGTGACCCTTTGGATCGCCTTCTTCAAGTTGAAAACAAAACAGACCGAGTTTGTCCCAACCAAAAGTTGATCATTTCCAAAATCCTTTGTGGTTGACAGTTTCTGCATCCTGGATAACCTCCATAAAAACTTCGGCATCCATATCTTCCAAATTGAAATAGCGTAGAGACCGCATCACCTTTCGCTTTTCTGTTACCATTTTGTCTAGATGGACGCTCAGGTGCGCTGAGCTCCAAAAACCTACATCCACATATCCTTTTTTACGGGACACATTGAAATAACAAAAGGGTTTGCCATTAAGATAGTAGAACGGCAACCGGTACTTGAACTTTAGTTCAACCTTGGGTGCCGTGGTCTCCACCAATACCTGTAATTGCAATAAAATGCTCTTAAAAGGTTCCTCTTGGTTCAGGATATAGTCTTCGGCAGGGTTCATGAATTAAAATTCGAAAAAACATTTCAATTAACCGTTTCTTAAACCAAAGAATACGTTGGTTTTATACTTTTGGAAAAACCAACGACATGAAATTCCATCCTCTTTTTATTGCCCTTGTTTCCACTTTGGCCCTATCCGCCCAAGACCATTCGCACAAAAGTTCACGGGCCATCACCTTCCCTGACGTTCCCGGATACAAAACCTTGAAGACCGACCTTCACCAACATACTGTTTTTTCCGATGGAAACGTGTGGCCGACCATTCGTGTGATGGAGGCGCTTCGCGATAATCTAGATGTTATTTCATTAACGGAACACATTGAATATCAACCCCACAAGGAAGACATTCCTCACCCAGACCGGAACCGTTCTTACCATTTGGCACTACAGGAAGCCAAGGATCATGATCTTTTGATCATCCATGGGTCTGAAATTACCAGACAGGCTCCCATGGGACACAATAACGCGGTCTTTATACAGGATGCCAACAAATTATTGAATGAAAATGCCGAAGATTCCTTTGCAGAGGCCCAAAAACAGGGTGCTTTTATCTTTTGGAACCATCCGGCATGGTACGCACAGTCCCCAAAGGGAACACCCATTTTAAGTGATTTTCAAAAAGAGCGGATCAAAAAAGGTGAACTCAACGGAATAGAGGTTATCAATACCGGTGATTATGCAGAAGAATCATTGGCCCTTGCCTTGGAAAACAATTTGACCATTATGGGAACCAGTGATATCCATGGCCTTATTGATTGGGATTATATCGAAAAAGGGCATGATCGTCCCATAACCTTGGTTTTTGCCAAAGAAAAAACTGCCGAATCCCTCAAGGATGCCTTGTTTGCCGGAAGGACCGTAGCGGTCTTCAACTCTCTCTTGGTCGGGAAGAAGGAAAACTTGGTCCCGCTCTTGCAGGCCTGCATCGAAGTCGAAAAAGCACAATACATCAACAAAACTTCCATTTTGGAAGTTACCTTGAAGAACGTTTCCACTAGTGACCTCATTTTTGAAAACCAGATGCCCTACACGTTCTATTCAAGCTCCCCAGTATTCACGGTTCCTGCTGGTAGCACAAAGACCATCAACATTAAAACCTTGGAAAAGAAAGATGGGATAACCTTAAAACTGAAAGCATTGGGTGCCTACGTGGCCCCAAAGGAGCAACCCACCATTGAATGGGGCATCAAAATTGATGATTAAGCTTAAGCGACGGAGAAAATATTGGTTCCATTGATTTCCGTATCAAAATCGGGCAACATTTTTTTGATATATTCCATGGGTGTCTTTTCGGAAATCCAGACCCATTTGCGCTTGAGGTCCACATCAAAATAAAAACAAGAGAAATCACTACAAAAATCCCCATCGATTTTCTTTAGAAGAAATCGGGTAATCTTGGGTCTTAGGCTGTATTCCATATCGATACAGGCCCTTTTTGTGGCTAGGTTCTCGTCACCCGAAGTCAACCAATTAAAATGCACTTTTTAGAATGATAGGACAGACAATATACTAAAAAACAAGAGATTACCAACTAAAAATTCTTAGTTCTCGATTTACGGTCTATTCCTTCCCGTCAACATAATCCTGCAGGTATAAATACCGAGGGGTTAGCTTGCCATTTTGGGTCATCCGCGCCCGTTCCAAAATGCCATCCTCATCCTTGTTGAAAAAAGCTGGAATCACGTATTTGGAGAATGCCTCCCCGAACCCATTGCTGGCATCCCGCGGTAATTCGCAAGGCAAATTGTCCACGGCCATCACGGCAATCGCGTTTTCTTTCTTATAATCAGTTTCTGATTCTGAAATGGGGTTATAACCGTAAATGGGATCGGCAATGGTAGAAGCACGAATGGTTGTTGCCACGGGCCCATCTATATCACAACTGATATCCGCTACAACCTTGATTTTGAAATCGGGTTGTTTGGCATCTTCCCTAGTAAAAAGAAATGGAGCTCCATCCCCGTAAAAATGCCCAGCGATATAAAAATCGGTCACCTTTGCAAAACGGAAAAAATTGGATCTGTACTCTTGCGGGTTTTTAAAAAAATCCGCCTTATTGCCTCGTACCCCGTCCTTGCGTTTGTTGTATTCCGAAGCATCAATCTGGCAATAGACAGGTTCTGAAAAAGTCTTTTTTAAATAATCGTCCACACCCACCTTCTTGAGACCCATACCATCCAACATTTCCTTGGCCCCATTACCAACCCTTCCCCTACCGGTAAGTAAAATCTTGATATTGGGTAAACTCAACTTTTTGAGCTCTGAAATCAGTGCCTGTTGGTCTTTCAACATTTCTGCTTTTGGTAATTGGAACAGACCAAACTTTAACCCATACGTCCTGAAACCGTTATACGCTCCAACAATCCCTGCATATCTACCAAAGGCCACCAATCGTTGCCCTTTTGGGTTGGTAATGACCTCATGATCATACAACTCTATGTTCTTATCCAAAATGGCCCGAAGCAAATCCCTGTTGTACGGCTGTTTTTTGATGGTGTGGGAAAAGAAAAAATACTTTTTATTCGGAATTAAGGCATCGATGGGGACTTCCTTTACTCCCAATAACACCTCGCAAGCATCCATACTATCCACTACTTGGAGACCTTTTTCTTTGTATTCCCCATCCGTGAACACCCTGATGGGCGACGATTCCACTAAAATTTGGGCGTCGGGAAACTGGGAAAGGACATTTTGGCATGCTGAAGGAGAGAGCACTACCCTACGGTCTGGCGGGTTTTTTCGCTCGCGAATGATTCCGAATCTCATAAAATGTTTTGGTATAATTGTTGACCAAAATAAGAGGTTTGGCAAGGGTAAACAAACTTTTTATCTTTTGATCGATATGGTTACCTTTGCCGACCGCGTTAGGGATAGAGGCAAGTACCCTGAACAGCCGATAGCCCGACCCTCGAGAATTCGGGGGGAACGCCCACATTACGACTGCACTCAGTGCGAAGTAAGTTCTTTGATAAAAATGGGAGAGATTCCTGCCTTCGCAGGGATGTCATCCCAATACGGGGCCGACCGGTTTTGACAGCAAGACCAATGGCTATGTAAGCATGCCGAGCTATGGAATTGACGCTCGTTAATCTCCGTTCCAACCTTTTAAATGGCGAGTCTAACTACGCTTTAGCTGCCTAATTGACTGAACTACAGTAAGTCATGGCCTAGTCCCGCAAGGCGGGAAAGCTGAATGTCCCTTGACAGCCCTTGTTGATGGCGGTCTTATTAGGGGCACCATAAAAGTCAACATAGCGATCTTATAGCTTCGTTAAGGTCGTAAAACTAAAGAAGCTAAGCGTACGATAGGCGGTTTTCGGTCGGTCGTGCGCCGACAACCAAACGGAAACTAAGCATGTAGAAAGCATGGTTATTGCTTGTTTGGACGAGGGTTCGAATCCCTCCGGCTCCACTACAAACCCCTGTGGACATTTTGTATTCAGGGGTTAACTTTACTCCATATCTCATTTCGCACTAAAACTGAATCACCCCAAATCCCTATGTACGGGGAAGTAAATTGTAATTTAGATTATCCAAAATACCCATTTCGAAACAAAATGCCCATAACCAGAATCACGGTCACCAGCAAAATTCCAAAGGACATATACACCTGTTGTCTAATGTTTTTCATAATTTCAGTTGAGGATTCCCAATGTACACTTTTTGTAGGATTAATCCACTAACAATCCTTGAATTGTCTTGAATTTTATAGATTTCTTAAAATCAATTTTTCTTTATTTTAATATCTACCTGCTCACATATATCACTACCACAAATAATCTTTTCTATTGTGGAACATGGTTACGAGTACTATACCAACACCCAGCATTCAAATATTTGGACCTCACAGCAAAGTAATTTGGACCTAACAACAAAGCCGGCAGCAAACTCTAAACGGAACTTTGTCTTATAAAATAGATATACTATGAGAAGCAAAAAAACTGTGTCGGTTACAGGCGGAACTGGTTTTGTGGGGATACATACCATTCTTCAACTCTTAGAAAAAGGATACGCAGTAAAAACGACAATCCGTAACCTGAACCGAAAAGACGAAGTCCTTGAAATGCTCAACAATGGAGGAATCTCCACCTTCGATGACCTAACATTCGTAGAGGCCGATTTGACCAAGGACACCCATTGGGATGAAGCTGTGGGCAACTGTGATTATGTGCTGCACGTCGCTTCCCCTATTTTCCTTTCCTTACCAAAGGACGAGAACGAAATGATCCGTCCCGCAGTGGAAGGCACCCTGCGCGTGTTGAAAGCGGCCAGGGATGCCAAGGTGAAACGGGTTGTAATGACCTCCAACTTTGGAGCTGTCGGTTACAGTCACAAAAATCCAAATACCGAGATTACCGAAAAGGATTGGACCGACTCCAATGAAAAAGGACTCTCGTCCTATAACAGATCAAAGGTTATGGCGGAACAGGCTGCGTGGGATTTTATCAATAAAGAAGGTGGAGAACTGGAATTGAGCGTCATTAATCCAGTAGGAATCTTTGGTCCCTCCCTCAGCGGAAAACTGTCAGCTGGTTTTGAATTGCTAAAGAATCTATTGGATGGCTCCATGAAGGCCATTCCCAATCTAAAAATGAATGTTATTGACGTTCGTGATGTAGCGGACCTTCATATTAGAGCCATGACCAACCCTAATGCGAAAGGTCAACGCTTTCTGGCTCTGGCAGGAGGCGAAATATCATTGCCCCAAATTTCCGAATTGCTAAAACAGCAAATGCCTGAGATTGCCAAAAAGGCCCCCACAAGAACGTTACCCGATTGGATAGTTTCATTGGGAGGCTTATTCAACCCAAAATTGAAGAACGTAGCTTCCATGTTGAAGGCCAAACGTGATAAGGTGAGCAATCAAAAAGCTAAAGATATATTGGACTGGAGTCCCATTTCCACTAATGAAGCCGCTATTTTGGCTTCCGTGGAAAGTATGATTAAATTCGGGAACATATAGAAACGGTTATGGGACTGAAGATAGTATTGACCGGAGCAACTGGAATGGTAGGCGAAGGGGTTCTAATGGAATGCCTGCAGAATGATGAGGTGTCCGAAATTCTGCTGGTAAGCCGACGGCATTACCCCCTAAAACACACAAAGGTAAGGGAACTCTTGATCCCAGATTTTTTGGACATTGAGAGCCATTCCGAAATATTGAAGGATTACGATGCCTGTTTTTACTGTGCCGGAGTAAGCTCAGTTGGGATGAACGAAACCGAATATACCAACATCACTTATGATACCACCCTACATTTTGCCAAAACCCTTTCTAGGTTGAATCCCAAAATGGTCTTCAATTTTGTGACCGGAAGCCATACGGACAGTTCTGAAAAGGGAAAACTGATGTGGGCAAGGGTAAAGGGAAAGACTGAGAATGACTTGATGAAGCTTCCTTTTAAGGGACAATACAATTTTCGTCCCGGATTTATGAAACCGTTCAAGGAACAACAGAACGTAAAATGGTTTTTCACGCCCATTATCTGGGTATTTCCCCTCTTGTTCCCAAAACGCTCCCTAACCTTGTCCGAAGTGGGCAGGGCGATGATAAACACGGCATCAAATGGGTATTCCAAAAAAGTATTGGAAATATCCGACATTAAACTATTGGGAAATGAAGGCTACTGATATCAAATCCTGTTATATCGGCCCAGAAATCTCTCCGGAACAGTTTGTCCCCGAGCATTTCTTCTTATTTATCGCTAAGGGAACCATCCACGGTTATGATGGTGACAAATACCAATCCTTAAGGTCCGGGGAATATTGTCTGGTTCGTAAAAATCGTTTGGCCCGGTACAACAAGGAAAGGGAAAATGGGGAGTTTGAAAAAGTGGTCATCATTTTTGATGAGCCATTTCTTAAAGCATTTCAAGAAAAACATGCCCTGACCTCATCGGAATTTTTGCCAACCAATGCTTTTTTCCCCTTGAAAAAAAATGAACTGGTTCCAAATTTCATCCGCTCCCTGATGCCCTATTACAATGGAGCCGGGAAATTGGATGAAACCTTTGCGGACATCAAACGGGAAGAATTATTGCTCATACTGCTGCGCAACCAACCCGAACTGGCCAACTTGTTCTTTGATTATGGAACACCTGAAAAAATCAACCTAGAGGCCTTTATGAACCGAAACTACAAATTCAATGTGAGCACGGAACGATTTGCCTATTTGACAGGTCGCAGTCTATCTTCCTTTAAAAGGGACTTCAAACAGGTTTTTCAAGAAACTCCTAGTCGTTGGTTGCAACAAAGACGCTTGCGGGAAGCTCATTTCCTCTTGGACAAAAAGAACAAAAGACCATCCGAAATTTATTTGGATTTAGGATTTGAAGACCTTTCTCATTTTTCATTTGCCTTTAAAAAAACTTATGGAATGAGTCCAACTGAGCTTTATGGAAAGTATGAAAACAGTTAGGAATTACCCAATGGATCAAAAGAGATTTGTATTAAGGGACAAACAACTTTTTGATGCCGGCTGACACCATACCTAAGTGCCAAATTGGAACGAAGACAAATGGTTAGTGACCATACCAATCTCCTGTTGAGAAGAAAACAAAGGGAATAACCTTCTCTATCTGTAAATTTTTTCAATCAAAGGGTTTGCAACTCCCTTATCTTGATATCCCGGAACCAAGTTTCAAAATACCAGTACTGAAGGGCAATCTTGCCTTGCGTGGCCTTCCCAAATTCGGGATATTTGGAAAAATGGGTGGCAGCGATCATCTTTTTCCATTCCGGGTCATTGAAATCCTGTTCCCCGGTAAGCACTCCGTTCAGGTAAAACTCCACTTTGCCATCCACTTGTTTGATCCTGGTCGTATTCCATTCCCCTGGCTTCATTTCTACGGCATTTTTTTGGGGGGCGAACACATAAAGGCATCCTGGTCGTTTTTCGGGAAGGTTGTAGTCCATGTGTTCGGAATCCAATATTTGGTATTCAGGACCGGTCTGCCAAGCTGTGGGTATCTCAGGTTTTTCCTGTACATTGATGAAAATGCCGCTGTTTCCTCGACTCGAAATCTTCCATTCCAAGGTAAGTTCATAATTGGTATAAGGCTTATCGGTCAATAAATCCCCTGCCGTTAATGATTCATCATTTGCGTTACTGTGAAGTTCCCCATCTACCACTTCCCATACCGAATTAACTCCTGGATTGTTGTATAGATGCCACCCATTCAAGGTTTTCCCATCAAAGAGGAGTTCCCATCCTTGCTCTTTTTCCACATCCAGCAGTTGATTATGGGTCTCGTTTTCAAGTGCCTCTTTTTTGGTTCGCCATGTTTGGGTCTCTTCTTTTTTACTTTCATTCTTGCAAGAAACCATGGCAAATAGAACAAATGAAAGAATTGTAATTTTTGTGTGCATTATATTTTGGTTTGTTAGGTTGTGCAGTCCCTAAAATTAGAAAAAGAACTTGACCCATTCTAGGTCAATTGTATAAATGTCCTGATTTTTGAAAGATGACATTCATCAATTTGCATAAAGAAGGGTTTTTATACCTTGTATATTTAAATACTCTAAAGCCATGAAAGGAAATTTTTCCGCCCTGATCAACTCAGACCAATTGGTGCTCATCGACTTTTCAGCCGAATGGTGTGGCCCCTGCAAAATGCTGGCCCCAATCTTGAAGCAGGTCAAGGATGAGCTTGGCGATTCCCTGAAAATCGTAAAAATCGATGTGGACAAAAACCAAGCCTTGGCCAACACTTTCCAAGTTCGTGGTGTCCCCACCATAATGTTCTTCAAGAACGGAAAACAACTCTGGAGACAATCGGGCGTGCTCCAAAAAGCTGATATTGTAAAAGTGGCACAGTCATTTATGTAACCATTTTTTCATTGAACAGCTTCTTGAAGAATTGATTTTAAATCCAAAAAAAAGGTTGGTGTTTCTTGCTTTAATCATGGTTTCATCGAACATTTTCCTTTTGCACCCAAATTCAAGAATTACTCAAATAAGTGTATAACCAAAAAAGGCACTTGCGAATTGAATGCGATTTTTTTGATCACGGGTTCACGGGTAAGCCTTTCAAAAAATCCCCTATCGTGATTGATCATAGCCACCATATCTATGGAATTGTCTGCCCCGATCGTTTTTTGGATAGTCTGGTTGATGGTTGAATCCTTTTCCAATTCCACAAAATCAAACTGGATGGATTTCAGCTTCTTCTTTATGGCTTTTTTGGATTGTTCCTGTTCCTTGGCAAATTCGCCATCCGCAACATGTGCAATACGGATTTTGGCATTGAAGAGTTGCGCGATTTGAAGTAATGGTTTTAATTCATAGGATTCAAAAAGGTGCTCATATCCGGTAGCCAATAATATGGTCCTTATCGTTCCATTGGAACGGTAATCATCGGGCACTGCAATAATGGGGCAAAAATCGATTTCCCGGATAATCTTGTAAGCGTTGCTCCCTATAAAAACCTCTCTCAACCCAGACGCTCCTTTGGTTCCCATGATGATATAGTCCACACCCTGGTTGTAAACGGTCCTACCGATGGCATTCACCAGATTATCCGCAATGGATAAACCCTTAAAAGTATGGTCGGGAGCATTACTTACTCCCTGTATTCTTTCCAGAGTTTTTTTAAGTTCCCTTTCAGATTCTTCCTTGATCAAATTGAACAACCTGGTATCATTGGCCATGCCCATTTTTGTACTTAACCCGGAAGTTCCTAGCTGATAGGCGTTCAAAATAAAGAAATCACAGGGGACATCTTTAAAAATGGCAAGGGCATATGCAATGGCATTCCAAGCATTTTCGGAAAAATCCGTGGGCAATATGATTCGCTTTTTTCTCATCTATTGAGATTTTGCATGACCAAAAAGGGAATCTTGATCTTCAAACTGAGAAGGTCCACAGTGGAACGATAGAGCATGTCCTCAAAGAAAGAATGCCTTGAATTGACCATGACCAACATATCCATATTTTTCTCATCTATATATTCCATGATCGCATTGGCCCTATTCTTAACGGCTGTGGTCTCAAAAAACAAGTAGGGTCTGGTAAGGGCTTCTTTCAAGAATATCTTATTGTCTTCCTGCCTTGGGCTCAATTCCTCAAAATCCGTAATATAAAGGCAATAAACATTGGATTTGAACTTTCCTGCCAAGTCTCCCAAAAGCTTAAGTTCCCTACGTTTATAAGGCAACATATAATCCGTTGGAAAGAGGATATTCTTTGGTTGTCGGTATTCAAATTCCTCCGGAACGGCCAAAACAGGGCATTTAACATATTTGAATACTTCAATCGTATAACTGCCAAAGGTGGTTTTATGATCACTGGTCTCCCCTTTTGTTCCCATGACCACTAAATCGATATTCATCTCATCCACAAAATCATTGATTCCATCCACAAGGCTATCAAAGTAGGCAACCGTCTCAAAAGTATGCATAGGGTTGGGTGGCATTCCCACAACAATGTCTAGCAATTGATCCAATTTCTTTTCCGTTTCCACCTTTTTCTCCAATTTTAGCTTCTCTATCTGTTCTGGGGAGGCAGTCTTGAACTCCCCGTACACTTCATCCGTATAAGCGTGGAATATAAAAAAACAAGTCCGCTCACATTTGTAGAGTTCCTGTGCATACTTCAGGGCATGAAGCGCATTCTTTGAAAAATCTGTGGGAATCAAAACGGTTCGCATGATTATCTCTTTTCCCAAAGGTACTGGTACAGCCCCAACTAGAAAATGACATTGGTCAATCCACCCATCAAACAGATTTTAACATTTTTTGTAAAAGGTATTGCGGTTTACACCGCCTATATTGTCGTTAACCCACAACATCTGGACGTTCAACGGATTCGCTTGTTAAAATACATGCTCCATTTTTTAAAGAACAAGCGTTAAACTTTATCTTTGACAACGTGCTGTTTTTGTTGAAACACACTGCCATCCACCAAACCAAAATGAAAGTAAAGCATATAGTCTACATCTTATTAGTTGTTGGAATAGGTGCCCTTATCGCCTATAGGATCAAGTCCAACGCAGAAATAGGTAATAATATGGATTTCGGACCTAGGGTTACCACGGTATCCGGAATGATCCTAAAACCTCAAGTTTTCAAGGACAACATCTCCATATCCGGTACCTTGGAAGCCAATGAACAGATAGAAATACGCAGTGAAGTCTCCGGAGTTGTGGAGAGCATTAATTTTAAGGAGGGAAGCAAGGTCTCCCAGGGCCAAGTACTTCTTAAGGTGAACGATATTGAGTTGCAAGCGCAATTATCCAAGGCGCAGACTGCAAAAAAACTGGCTTCGGAAAATGAAAGAAGGGCCAAATTACTGCTCGAAAAGCAGGCCATAAGCCAAGAAGAGTACGATATTGCCAGTGCAGATTACCAATCGGCCAGTTCGGAAGCGGACCTGATAGCCGCACAATTGTCCAAAACAACCATTAGGGCCCCTTTTTCAGGGACCATAGGTTTGCGTTCCATATCCATGGGAACGTATGTAACGCCATCCACGGTCATCGCAAAATTGGTGAATACGGATGATTTAAAGATTACTTTTTCGGTACCTGAAAAATACGCCTCCCAAGTGAGTGTGGGTACCGTGCTTACCTTTACCACATCTGACTCAGAGGAAGAATACAATGCAACCATTTATGCCATTGACCCCGAAGTTGACATTACCACCAGAACCCTTAGGATGCGTGCCATTACGGACAACCGTGTAAATGGCCTTTATCCCGGTGCCTATGCAAGCGTAAAATTGCCTTTGGCAACTATAAACGACGCCTTACTGGTTCCATCCGAAGCTTTGATTCCCGTTCAGAATGGAAAAAGAATCTTCGTATACCAAAACGGCAAAGCAAAAGAAGTGGATGTACAGATTGGGGCACGTACCGGAAAAGCGGTTCGGGTATTGACCAACCTTCAAGCCGGGGATACGATTTTGACATACGGTGTCATGGCACTGAAGGACGGTTCACCTGTAAAAGTTAAACTTGAGGAATTCGAATCTCTGACCAACGTACAATGAACCTCTCTACCATAAGCATAAAACGTCCGGTTCTTACCATTGTAATGAACATCACCATAATCCTTTTTGGGATTATCGGATACACTTTTCTAGGGGTCAGGGAATTTCCTTCCATTGATCCGGCAGTGGTATCCGTTCGAACCAGTTATTCAGGGGCCAATGCCGATATTATTGAATCCCAGATTACGGAACCCTTGGAAAAGGCCATCAACTCCATAGACGGGATACGAAATATCACCTCTTCCAGTGTGCAGGGATCTAGTTCCATCAGTATTGAATTTGATTTGGACAAAGACTTGGAAGCTGCCGCCAACGATGTTCGGGACAAGGTTTCCCAAGCATTGCGAAGCTTACCTGAAGACCTTGATGCCCCTCCCGTGGTATCAAAGGCCGATGCCGATGCCGATAGAATCATTTCCATGACGGTGCAGAGTGACAACAAGAACATTTTGGAACTTTCCGATTATGCCGAAAACGTCATTGCCCAGCGGATCGAGACCATTCCAGGTGTAAGTGGTGTCCAAATTTGGGGACAGCGAAGATACGCCATGAGATTGTGGATCGACCCTTTGAAGTTAGCCTCGTACGGACTCACCGTGGCCGATGTTCGTGCTGCCCTTTTGGCACAAAACATCGAATTGCCATCAGGAAAACTTACCGGGGAAAATACAGAGTTGACCGTGAAAACCTTGGGGAATCTCAACACCGAGGAACAGTTCAACAATATCATCATCATGGCAGATGGTGAGAAATTGGTACAATTGAGCGATATCGGTCGTGCAAGCTTGGAAGGTGAGAACATGGAAACCAAAATGAGCGATTCCGGCCAACCTATGGTTGCCGTTGCCGTGGTTCCCCAACCGGGAACCAATTACCTTGAAATCGCCGATGCCTTTTACAAGGAATACGACAAATTACAAAAAGACCTTCCCGAAGACTTCAAACTGAACATTGTTATTGATGACACCGTGTTCGTAAAAAGAGCAGTAACCGAAGTAGCGGAGACTATCTTGATATCCATCATTCTTGTAATCTTGGTAATTTACCTATTCTTCAGGAACTGGTCCTTGGCACTGCGCCCCTTATTGGACATTCCAGTTTCCTTGATCGCTACATTCTTTTTTATGTGGTTGTTGGGATTCTCCGTAAACGTGCTCACCCTATTGGCCATTGTACTTGCTACAGGCCTTGTAGTGGATGATGGAATTGTGGTCACCGAGAACATTTATAAAAAAATTGAGGAGGGAATGAACCCTATTGAAGCCGCCATCAAAGGGTCCAAAGAAATCTTTTTTGCGGTCATTTCCATTTCCATTACACTGGCTGCCGTATTCTTGCCTGTAATCTTTTTGGAAGGATTTGTAGGGAGATTGTTCCGGGAATTTGGCGTGGTTTTGGGCACTGCCGTATTGGTGTCGGCATTTGTGTCACTTACCCTTACGCCCATGCTCAATGCATACCTGACCAAACCCGGCAAACAGAGCAGGTCCAAATTCTATCAGGTCACCGAAAAATATTTTGTGGCCATGAACGAATCCTATAAAAGTGCTCTGGAGAAATTCATGCAACGCAAATGGCTCAGTATCCCAATCCTTTTTGGATGTATCGGCCTGATCGTACTGTTCTACTCCTTACTACAAAAAGAAACAGCACCTTATGATGACCGTGCCTTTGTTCGGTTGAACGTGACCGCCCCTGAGGGGTCTTCCTATGAGTACATGGATCGTCTTATGACCGATATTACGGAACTGATAAATGATTCTGTCCCCGAGAAGAAAGTAAGCTTAGTACTTACATCGCCAGGGTTTGGGTCATCTTCGGTGAACAGTGGTCGGGCCAACGTAGCTTTGGTAGATCCAAGTGAACGGGAGCGCTCCCAACATGAAATTGCACAAGATCTTGGACGATGGGCCAAGGCCTATGTAGGTGGTCGTTCCAATGTTTCCGAACGGCCCACCATATCGGTGAACCGCCGTGGTGGTCCCCCTATCCAGTTCATCATCCAAGCAAAGAATTTCGAAAAATTGGAGGAGAAGGTGCCAGAGTTCTTGGCAGAGGCCGAAAAGGACCCCACATTTTCTTTCGTGGATGTAAACCTGAAATTTGACAAGCCCGAACTATACGTTTCCATCGATAGGGAAAAAGCCGAAAGCTTGGGCGTTTCCGTCAGGGATGTCGCCCAGACCCTTCAATTATCCTTGAGCGGACAACGTTTTGGATATTTTTTGATGAATGGAAAACAATATCAGGTCATCGGGCAATTTGACAAGCAAGACCGTGACGAGCCCATGGATCTCACCTCCATCTTCGTAAAAAACAAGGAAGGGCAATTGATCCAATTGGACAACTTGGTAACTGTGGAAGAACATAGCAGTCCACCGCAATTGTTCCACAACAACCGATATATGTCGGCCACAGTTTCCGCCAACCTGGCCCCAGGAAAAAGTATCGGGGACGGTATCGACGCCATGAACGCGATTAAAGATCGGGTTTTGGATGACACCTTCACCACAGATTTAGGTGGGGAATCCAGGGACTTTGTGGAAAGTAGCTCCAATACGGCATTTGCCTTTGGATTGGCATTCCTGCTCATTTTCCTGATTCTGGCTGCACAGTTTGAAAGTTTCATTGACCCGTTCATCATCATATTAACAGTGCCCATGGCGGTTGCCGGAGCTATGTTCTCCCTTTGGTTGTTTGGGGAAACCTGGAACATTTTCAGTCAAATCGGCACCATTATGTTGATCGGTCTGGTAACGAAAAACGGTATCTTGATTGTGGAATTTGCCAATCAGTTGCAGGAGGAAAACGAAAGTTTGAGCAAAATGGAAGCTATTATGAAAGCATCTGTTTCCAGACTTAGACCCATATTGATGACCAGCCTTACCGTTGCCTTGGGCGCGTTGCCCATTGCTCTTTCCTTGGGGGCCGCTTCGGCCAGTAGAACAGGAATGGGGGTAGTTATCATTGGTGGGACTTTGTTCTCGTTGATCTTGACCTTGTTCGTCATCCCTGCCCTGTACTATATGTGGTCCAGAAAAAAAGTACAACGACCAGAATTCAAAACCCTTGAACTTTCCTAGCATGGGCGTAAAACATGTATTGAACATATTTTTGTTTGCGATAGGTGGTATGGCTTTGGGCAGTGCCCAAGAAATATTGACTGTTGAGGAAGCAGTGAAAATTGCCCTGGAAAACAACTACCAGATAAAAACAGCAAAGAACGACCTTCAGATAGATGAATTGGGAGTTAGCCCCGGACAAGCTGGGATGTTGCCCCAATTAGGAGCCAACCTTACAGACAACAACAGCGTACAAAGTCTTACACAAGTGCGAAACGACGGTACCGTACAGGATCGTAACAATGTAAAGAACAGTAGTTTCAACTATGGCGTGGCCTTGGAATGGACTGTTTTTGATGGCCTAAGCATGTTTGCCAATTATGAGCAGCTGAAGGAAACCCAAAAATTAGGGGAAGCCGAATTAAAACAAGCCATTTTAAGCAAGGTCGGGGAGATTATGACTACATACTATGACTTGGTCCAGCAACAACAACAACTATCTGCCCTTGATAGTACCTTGACCATATCCCAACAACGTGTGGAATTGGCGCACAATCGATTCACGATAGGCAAAGCATCCAAACTCGAGGTCTTGAATGCCCAGGTGGATCTCAATACGGACCAAACACAGATGCAGCGCCAGCTGGAATTATATAAGAACACCAAGATCCAGTTGAACGAACAATTGGCACGCGACCTTAAATTGGATTTTAAGGTAATCCCTGAAATTTTTGTGGACCAATCCCTTGACTTGGAAGAGCTGGAAGCCTTGGTTGCTGCCGAAAATCCGCAGTTGCTGGCCGAAAAAATCAACAAACGGATCAGTGAACTGGAACTCAAGCAAATCAAGGCTGCTCGGTATCCATCCATATTCGTGACCTCTGGCTACACTATAGCCAGTTCAAAATCAGAACTGGGCTTTGCTACAAGCTCGGATTCAAAAGGATTTAGTTATGGTTTCGGTGCTTCTTTGAACCTTTTTGATGGCTTCAACCAAAACCGGAACGAGAAGAAAAGCAAGGTGGCCCTTCAAAATGCAGAAATTGCCATTTCACAACAAGAACAGGAACTGACATCCATGGTCAACACTACTTACCAAACTTATTTGACCAATATCAGCCTAATGGAACTGGAAGAGAAAAACGAGGCCATTGCTAAGGAAAACCTCGACATAACCGTAGAGAAGTACCGAATCGGTATCATTCCTACTATCGAATTTAGAACTGCTCAACTCAACTACATTAACGCGCAAGTACGGCATAGCAATGCCAAGTTTCAAGCCAAGGTTTCCGAAATTATATTGAAACAATTGGCCGGCAACCTTGATATATAAAAAAAAGCCCCATCCTTTGGATGGGGCTTTTTTTTACTTTCAATTTTTTTATTTACCATTGAACCAAAGCATCACATAAGCCACAATGGCCAAGATGATTATTGAGATGACAATATCCTTCCAATTGTAACTGTTCTTGTTTTTCTTTCTCTCTTCTTCTGAAATGGTACCATAGGTAAGGTTCATCACCTTTTCTGGGGCAGGTGCCGCGGTGGCGTAGCTCACTACCAAAATCAAAATGATACAGAATAGGAAGAACCATGAGGCAAAGGACAGGAAGTTCATATCACCCAATAGGAACCAGAAACTTCCGGGATCCAACATATCTTTCACCAATTCCAAAATAATACGCAAAGCGCCCACCACAAATCCAACGACTAAGGTAACGTAGGCTCCTTGCGCATTGATGCGCTTGTGGAAGATCCCCAGCAGGAATACGGCAGTGATCGGAGGCGCAATATAGGATTGAACACTCTGTAGGTATTCATACAGCACTCCCGAGATATTCGCCATGATAGGAATCCAGATGATACCGATGATTACCGTAATAATCGTAGCAATCTGCCCGGTACGCACTAACTTCTTCTCAGGGGTGTTGGGGCGTAATTTTTTATAGATATCCACCGTGAACAAAGTAGAACACGAGTTAAAAACGGATGCCAAGGAACTCATCAAAGCGGCCAAAAGTCCTGCTGCCACTAATCCGCGAAGACCAGAAGGCAACAAGTTGCTCATCAACACAGGAAAAGCCTGATCGGGGCTGTCCCAGTTCAATTCACCTCTCATTTTCAAAGTCAATGCTATCACCCCAGGAATCAGGAACAAGAACACAGGCATCAATTTTAATAAGGCACCGAAAATGGTTCCTCTTCTTCCTTCCTTAATGTTCTTTGCTGTTAAGGCCCGTTGTACTATATATTGATCGGTACACCAATACCAAATACCCGTAATGGTACTGGCAATCAACAACGGTGGCCAAGGGAAATCAGGGTCAGAAGCCGCTCTCCACATATTGAGATATTCTGGGGTAACGGTTTCCTTCATACTTTGCCAACCGCCCACATGATCTAGTCCAATTAAGGTCAAGGCAGCAGCACCTACCACCAGGATGATGGCCTGAAGGGTTTCGGTATAGACCACGGCACGCATACCTCCGAGAACGGTATACAGCCCTGTTAAAACCACCGTTGCAATAGCTCCAGTCCAGAAATCGATTCCCAACAAGGCGGAAACTACTACCCCACCGGCGTAGATGGTAACCGAAATTTTGGTGAGCACATAAGCCACAATGGAGAATACAGATAAAATCCAGCGGGAACGGGCATCAAAACGTTTTTCCAAAAACTCGGGCATGGTGAAAACTCCTGCCCTCGCATAAAAAGGAAGGAATACCCATCCCAAGATCAACACGATCCAAGCTTGTATTTCATAGATCAACATGGGTAAACGGTTCCCCGCTCCTGCACCAGCCAATCCCACCACGTGTTCAGAACCGATATTGGACGCAAAAATGGAGGCGCCCACTACAAACCAGCCTACATTTCGGCCAGCTAGGAAATAATCCTCGGTACTTTCCTTTTTCTTACGGATTACCCAAACCGCTATGCCTAAAAGGACCAAAAAATAAATGGATATCGTAATCCAATCAAAAGAATCCAATGTTTTCATAGCGCTGTTATTTGGTGGTCAGTCTAAAGGTGGTCTTTGTCTTGTAGGTTTCCCCAGGATTCAATCGAACCGATGGGAAACTAGGTTGGTTAGGGCTATCGGGATAATGCTGGGTCTCCAAGCAGAAACCTGCTCTTTGTCCGTACACCCCACCTTTTTGCGCAGGTAGTGTTCCATCTAAAAAATTACCGCTATAGAATTGAATGCCAGGTTCATCGGTATACACCTCCAATACCCTTCCGGTAGCGGGATGAAATGCCGAAGCTGCAAGTCCGAATCCGCTTTCCTCTTCATTCAACACCCAACAATGATCGTATCCCTTACCCAATTTCAATTGCTCATCATCGGCCCCAATTTCCTTGCCCATCACTTTGGATGTTGTAAAATCGAAGGGGGTACCTGATACTGGTCTCAACTCCCCTGTTGGGATCAAACCTCCATCCACAGGAAGGTATGCATCGGCATCCAGGAAAAGTTCGTGATCCAAAACACTTTGGGTAAAATCCCCAGAAAGGTTGAAATAACTGTGCTGGGTAAGATTTACCACGGTCGGTTTATCCGTAACCGCCTCGTAAAGCACCTCAAGTTGATTGTCTCCAGTCAGGGTGTAAGTAACCTTCACATCCAAATTACCAGGATAGCCTTCTTCCCCATCCACACTGGTATAGGTCAATTCCAAAATGGCGCCTTCATCGGCACTTTTGGGAGTAGCCGCCCAGATAACTTTATCAAAACCCTTTAAACCTCCATGCAAATGATTTTCACCATCATTGGTGGCCAAAGTGTAGGTTTGCCCATCCAAAGAGAATTTACCCTTCGCAATTCTGTTCCCATACCGACCTATCAAGGCCCCAAAGTAGGGATTGCCATCCAAATAGGATTTTAGGTCATCAAAACCGAGCACTACATCATCATACTTTCCATTTTTATCCGGAGCGGTCCATCGTGTGATGATTCCCCCGTAAGTGATCACATCCACTTCCATGCCCATGGCATTCTTTAGGGTGTATTTGTCCACTGTTGTGCCATCCGGCATTTCACCAAAGGTGGATTTTACAATGTGGTCACTTTCCATTGGGGTGTTTTCGGTTTCCATATCTGTTTGGCTTTCCTTTTTGTTCTCTTTGCATCCCAAATTTAAAAGTGTTAAAAGAAAAACAAAACAAAATAAGGAAGGTTGTACTGTTTTCATGATTATGGTTTATTCGTTAATTTTCGTTTGTGTCTTACATCCCGTGTTGGAACAAATGGTAGTAGGCTTCGTTGGCGTGCAACTGATCCTTGAAATTCCTGATTTTGGTATCCGCATCAATCACCAAAAGTTCAATTCCAAAAATATCGGCAAAGTCTTCCATATACTCCGTGGTCAATGCCTGGGTATAGACCGTGTGATGTGCGCCACCGGCATAGATCCAAGCTGTTGCGGCAATATCCAAGTTCGGTTTGGGATCCCAAAGTACCCTAGCCACAGGTAGTTTGGGCAAATCTGCCATTGGCTTCACCGCTTCCACTTCGTTCACGATCAATCGGAACCTGTTACCCATATCCACCAAAGAGGCGTTTAGGGCATTTCCTGCTAGGGAATTGAACACCAAGCGTACAGGGTCTTCCTTACCGCCAATACCCAAAGGATGAACCTCGCATGAAGGTTTTCCGCTAGCGATGGACGGACAAATTTCCAACATGTGAGATCCCAAAACGTATTCCCTCTCCGGTGTAAAATGATAGGTATAGTCTTCCATGAAAGAAGTGCCTCCTTCCAATCCTTCGGCCATTACTTTCATAGCGCGGACCATGGCAGCTGTTTTCCAATCGCCTTCTCCACCAAAACCGTATCCATCAGCCATTAAACGCTGTACGGCAATACCGGGCAATTGACGCAGTTTCCCTAAATTTTCGAAGGTATCGGTAAAAGCTTTGAATCCTCCTTCTTCCAAGAACGAGCGCATGGCCAATTCAATCTTGGCAGCTTCCAAAAGGGAATCCCTTTGGGGACCATTTTTTTGAAGAGATGAAGACAAAGTATAGCTGGATTCATATTCTTCCACAAGGCTATCGATGGCCTTTTGACCGATGCTGTCCATACGATCGGTGATGTCCGATGAGTCATATCCATTTACAGCCACACCAAAACGTAGTTGGGCGGCCACTTTATCACCTTCGGTCACGCCCACTTCGCGCATATTATCCCCAAAACGGGCCACTTTCATATGCTTGAGTTCATCTACTCCCAACGCCACTCGTGCAAAAATTCCCAATTTTTGTTGTACCCTATCACTTTTCCAATGACCTACCACAACTTTACGGTTCTTTCGCATACGCGACATCATAAATCCAAATTCACGATCTCCATGGGCCGCCTGGTTCAGGTTCATGAAATCCATATCGATGCTGTCCCAAGGAATCTCAGCATTGAACTGAGTATGAAGATGGCATAGGGGCTTGCTCAAAACAGAAAGTCCCGCAATCCACATTTTTGAAGGTGAAAAGGTATGCATCCAAGCCACAATTCCGATGCAGCTTTCCTGATTACTGGCTTCCCTGCACAAGGACAAAATTTCTTGAGGGGTGGTCACCACCGGCTTAAAAACCAATGTCAATGGAAGTTTGCCCGACCCGTTCAATCCATCCACAATACTCCTTGAATTGTCGGCAACTTGTTTTAAGGTTTCTGGTCCATACAAATGTTGACTGCCTGTTACAAACCAGATTTCTTTATTAGCTATTTTCATTCAGAATTACATTATATTATTGACCGTAATAGGCATTTTTGCCATGTTTACGCTCGTAGTGTTTTTTTATCAGTGAATCTTTTAATCTGGGGGCGTTTGGATTGATCTGCAGCGTGAGATAGGCCATTTGGGCCACAGTTTCCAAAACTTTGGTGTTGTAAACGGCCTTTGCAGCATTCTTTCCCCAAGCAAAAGGACCATGGTTTCCGATCAATACCATCTCCACCTCGTTATAGTCCAAGTTCCTTTCCTTGAAACAATCCAAAATCTGGATTCCGGTATTGTGTTCGTAGTTCCCCTCGATCAAGGCATCGGCCATTGGTGGGGCACAGGGAATATCATGGGTCAGGTGATCCGCGTGGGTGGTACCAAAAATAGGGATGTCCCTTTGCGCCTGCGCCCATGAAACGGAATACATGGCATGGGTATGGGCCACTCCCCCAATATTTTCCCAGTTTTTATACAGATAACTATGGGTCTTGGTATCGGATGAAGGTCTTAAGTTACCTTCCACCACATTGTTATCATAATCGAGGATAACCATATCCTCGGGTTTCAAAGTATCATAAGGAACGCCGCTCGGTTTAATGGCAAATATCGCTTGATCACGATCAACGGCACTCACATTCCCGAAGGTGTAGATCACCAATCCCAAGGCATTAAGTTCCATGTTGGCCTCATAACATTCCTCCTTGAGCAATTTGTATTTTGAGCTCATTGGTTATTTCTTTTTATTGGTTTGATCTTCCACAAACGCTCCCAATTGTTTATAGGTTTCTATCAATTTGGAGTACACCTCCACTTGGGATGCCTGCGGAAAATATTCTGCTTCAAAATCACTGCCCATTACTTTACTGGCATCGATTACGTTGTCATAAATGCCCGATGCAACAGCGGCATAAATAGCGGCTCCCAATGCCGGGGCTTGGTCCGACTCGGCCACTTTTATGGGCATGTTCAACACGTTGGCCAAGGTCTGCATGATGAATGGGGATTTTCTGGCCACACCCCCAATACCGATTACCGTTTCAATTTTTACGCCTTCTTCCTCGAAGCGATCTACGATCATTTTGGCCCCAAAACAAATGGCATTCACCAAGGCTTTGAAAATATGGGGGGCCTTGGTACCCAGGGATAATCCCATAATTGCACTTTTCAATTCTTGATTGGCATCCGGTGTCCTTCGTCCATTTACCCAATCCAAGGCAACCGGCACGGTTTCCGTTAGCGGAATCTGTTCTGCCTGTTCGGCCAATGTCCTGATAAATTTGGATTCCATTTCATCTTTCAAATCCTTTTTTTGCTGATCGGACAAAACGGAAGATGTCATGACCAAATTTTCCAATGGCCATTCCAACACATTTTTAAACCAAGCCAATACATCACCAAAAGCAGATTGACCAGCTTCCAAACCTACCATACCAGGGATTACGGAACCATCAACCTGACCACATATGCCTTTCACTGTCTTTTCGCCCACCGCCTCGTTGGATGACACCATGATATCACAGGTACTGGTACCCATTACCCTTACCAAAGCGTGATGATCCACCTTGGCACCCACAGCACCAGCATGCGCATCAAAAGTACCCACGGCGACAACGGTTTTGGTGGTCAATCCCAATCGCTTTGCCCATTCCTGGTTCAAATGGCCGGCAACTTGATCGGAAGTAAAAGTTTGATCATAAAGGTTATCACGCAAATCGGCCAAATAAGGATCGAGCTTTTTCAAAAATTCCTTGCTTGGCAATCCTCCCCAGCTCTCATGCCACATGGACTTGTGCCCAGCAGCGCATCTACTTCTTTTAAAGGTAGTAAGGTCTTTATCATCGGCAATGAGATAGGTGATAAAATCACAATGTTCCATCCAAGTGTAGGTGTTGGCCACAACATTTTTATCTTCCCTTGCCACATGCAAGATCTTGGCCCAAAACCATTCTGAGGAATAGATACCCCCTTCAAATCTGGTGTAATCCTCACCTCCCCAAGTCCGTGCCAGTTCATTAATTTCATTGGCTTCCTCAACGGCTGTATGGTCTTTCCAAAGCACCATCATAGCGTTCGGGTTTTCCTCAAATTCCTTAACCATAGCCAATGGTGTACCATCTTTGGTTATGGGCATGGGAGAAGAACCTGTGGTATCAATACAAATTCCAAGTACGGTTTGAGGGTCTACCCCACTTTGTCCTACCACTGATTTTACAGTATGCTCCAATCCTTCAATATGGTCCAACGGGTGTTGACGAAACTGATTGATCTCGGGCCTGCAGTATTGCTGTTCCTTCCATCTAGGATACCAAAATACCTCAGAGGCCAGTTCTGCACCATTTTGGGAATCGATCAGAACCGCTCTGACGGAATCCGAACCATAATCCAATCCTATTACATACTTTTTCATTTTTCTTAACTAATCTACAATTAGGGTAAATTTTATTTTTATTCAAATGTTGACTCGATAAATTACAAAAGCTTGGGGAGGCAAAAGGGCCGCCAATTTACCTTCCTCCAATTCCAAAATTCTTTTTTTAGGGCTGACCTTAAATGGATCGGCAAAGGAATTTTCTGCCTGAAGATCTTCCATGGCCAAGGTCAACACTTCAACCTCACCTTTTGGTGACTTATTTCCAAAAACAATGTTCACTTGTTGTTGTCCTTCCGATGTGTTCACCATTTTAATGATAATCTCATTCGTATATGCATCCTTAACCGCAGTAGCATAAAGTCCATCTTGACCGATCAATTTTTCGCCATTTTCAGAAATGGACAAAAGATCGGTACCTGCATTTGTGGCATACATTTTTTGGACCTGGTAATTTGCGGTCCCGAACGATTGGAGATTATTGAACCAAATCATGTCCGGGGTCCATTGCCAGCCTTCTTCATGGGCCATCAAAGGGGCATAGGAAGTTAAATAGACCACATCGGCATTGCGCTCCAAACCTGTCATAAAAGCAGCTTCAGAAAGGGCACATTCCCAGTTGTTCTTATTTTCCGGACTTGCAATGGCTACACTCTGAGCAGCATACTCCCCTGCAAAAACCTTGGGTCCAGTTCGGTCGTAACTGTCATAACGATCTGCATTTTCCCTGAACCATTGCGGGGGACGATAATAATGTTCGTCCACAATTTCGGCATTCAACTTTTTAAGTTGGTCCCAGCCATATTCAAAATAATCGCCATCAGGGAACGGTCCACTACCCGAAACAATCGCTATTTCAGGATATTTGGATTTAATGGCCTGCTCGAACACCATATACCTTTCAATATATGCAGGGCCCCATTGTTCATTTCCAATACCGATAAATTTCATGTTAAAAGGTTCCGGGTGGCCCATCTCGGACCTCACTTTTCCCCAAGCTGTGTTAACATCGCCATTGGCAAACTCAATAAGATCAAGGGCATCCTGAACATAGGGTTCCAATTGATTCATAGGCACCAACTCCCCAGTATTAAACTGACAGGCAATTCCACATCCCAAAATAGGTAGCGGTTGGGCACCGATATCCTCGGACAGTTGAAAATATTCAAAGAACCCGAGTCCAAAACTTTGGTAGTAATCCGGGGCTGGTCTGTGTGCAAATTCAGTATTCCAACGGTTGATCAAAATTTCCCTATCCTCAATATCACCTACGGTTTTTTTCCATTGATAACGTCGTGCCAAGGTTCGTCCCTCCACAATACAGCCTCCGGGAAAACGAAGAAACCCAGGGTTTAGATCGGCCAACAATTGGACCAAATCCTTCCGAAGACCTTTCTCCCTTCCTTTCCAAGTATCTTTTGGGAAAAGGGATACCATATCCATATCAATTTCACCTTTTCCTTGGAAAGTAATCTTGGCCTTTGCCTTCATTTCCGTTTTGGAAACCGTGAAACTGGCATTATAGGTTTTCCAATCCTTATTATCGGGAAGAATTGTGGTTTCCCCCAATACCTGGTCCAAAGAATCCACTATTTGAAAATGGATTTTGGTGATATCGCCCAAATGTTTAGCTGCCTTCAGGGAAAGGTCATATTGGGCACCTTCGTGGACACCCATACCCCTAAATCCTTCGTTGATCAACACATACCCCTGAGGATCCTTTACCTCAACCCGGGCAAAATTATGATTGGCTCCTTCACCTCCATATTTTACCACGGACATGATCCCTGATTGGTTATTGTAAGAATGTCGGTCGCTATTCGGTTCCATCCAACCCGTTTTTGGCAAAGTGAACTCGAAGGAGCGGTTCTTGATCATTTCGGCATACAAACCTCCATCCGCAGCAAAATTGATATCCTCAAAAAAGATACCGTACATGGTGGGCTGAATCTTGATACCTGTATCCTTAAGATCTACAACCAAGTCCCGATTAAAAATAGTAGTTGATGTTTCCGAAGTGTTGGTTACTTGGTCCTTGCAGCCCAAAAAGCCAACAATCAATACCCAAACAACGACCAAATTTTGACATGGTGTTCTCATTTGATTCTTTTTGGTTCCCCTTAATTTTCCTTGACAGGCAACCAAACCTTCATTTTACCCACTCCTCTGTTGGACCAGGCATAGTATGGAATGGCGGTCAAATGTTCATTGGAAACGGTATTCACGCCACCCAAAAGATCGGGTTGCATTTCCACCTTGAATTGATCATTTGGGTATAAGGCAATTTGGTCAAATTCAGATTTGTTGTCCATTTCCTCAACAGCATACACCAAAGGGCCAATCTCTAGGGACATTTTACCTTTATTTTCTGCCACCAACTCGCTGGCCATCACTTTTCTAACTTCCATGGGGAAGTTCAGTTCCACCACATCGCCTGTTTGCCAGGTCCTTGAAATGGTGAAATAGCCATTTTCTTGCACGGTATTTACTTGCTCCCCGTTGATGCTGACCATGTTCTGACCATCCATTGGTGATGCGAAATGATACAAATCGCCTGGCAACACTTCGTTTCTAGCCCAGCCAGGAACCCTCAATTTTAAAGTAAACTCTCCCGTTTGATCAGGATCTATGGTCAATTTTACCTTGCCATCCCATGGATACAAAGTTTCCTGTTGCACCTTTAGATGATGGTCCTTAAGCGAAACCGTAGCTTCACTGGATGCATAAAGATTCACAAACAAAGTATTTGCTGTTTTGGAATAGATCAACCCGGGCATGGCAGGGATAAACCTGATCATATTTGTTGGGCAGCAAGAGCAATCGAACCAATCTGATCGGGTGCAGGATCCCTGATTGAATTTATATACCCCATCAGCCTCCAAGGCATTTGGATAAAAGAATTGTTGGCCATCCAAAGAAAGTCCAGAAATCAATCCATTGTATAGGGTCCGCTCAATGACATCAAAGTATTTTACATCACCTGTGAGATTGTGTAATCTTTGGTTCCAATACACATCACCGATTGCGGCGCAGGTTTCGTTGTAAGCGGTTAAATTGGGCAGTTCATAATTCTCACCGAAAGCCTCTCCTTCATGCTTGGCCCCGATTCCGCCCGTAACGTACATTTTTTTGTCCACCATATTGTCCCAAAGCGCATTCACTGCTTTTAGATAGGCAGTATCCTTCTCAATGGCAGCAATATCCGTCATAGCGGCATACATATAAACAGCCCTTACTGCATGCCCCACCACTTCATCTTGTTGAACCACTGGAATATGGTCTTGGGAATAAGGTCCAAATAATTTGTGGTTTTCCGGATCACCCCTATGATCAAGGAAATATTTGGCCAAATCCATGTATTCCTTTTTATTGGTAACCTGATACAATTTAATAAGTCCGGTTTCTATGATCTGGTGACCGGGAACGGCAGCAATCTTGCCTTCACCATCCCCAAAAGTTTTCACCATAAGATCGGCATTTTTAATGGCGATGTCCAAAAAGTTGCGCTTTCCGGTTGCTTTGAAATGTACCACGGCGGCCTCGTACAAGTGGCCGGCGTTGTACAGCTCATGGCTCATAAAGAGGGATTCCCATCTTTTTCCTTCTTTGACCTCTACCCATTTTGCAGGCGGTTTTGCCGGGTTGATAGTCCTCCATGTGGTCAAGTAACCATCCGGTTCCTGACCTACTTTTATGATGGACACCAAGGAGTCGATCAATTTTTCAAGTTCTGGGTTGGGTGCACTGATCAACGAATTGGAAGCCCCCTCAATGATCTTGTACACATCGGTATCATCAAAGGGCATGACTCCTTTTACCTCTCCCGTCATTTCTCCACCCGCAATCAAAAAGTTATCAAAACGTCCTTCTTCCTGACATTTGGCAATGGCGTATTCAATGGTTTTTTTTTGAACCTTTTCAATAATGGGCAACCAGAATTCATCCTTCAATTTGATGTTTCTGATATTGATGGCCTCAATAGGATACCCATCCATAGTTGCAACATCAGCCACAGTCTCGATTACAATCTCTTTATTCTTGCAACCAAATGCACAGATCATTGTAATGGCAAGAAGCATGCATCGATCAAAATATCGCATATAATTTAAGTTCATTTTGCTACTTTTTATGTGTTTGTCCCATCTAAATCCTTCTTTCATTCCGTTTGAAGAACCACAACGGAAAATGGGGGAAGGGATATTTCAACCTGACCCTTTTTAATCTTCATCTTTGAAAATGCCTTGATTTTTACCTTTTCGGGTGCCTCAAAAGTATTGTGGTCCTGTAGGCTATTGGAAGTCAAGATGGTTCCAGTCAATTGTTTTGCACCAAACTCTTCCATCGAAAGATTGATGATGTGTTCTTTTTGCGCATCGATGTTCACCAACGAAATGTGCACTGCGCCCGATTCCTTTTTGGATGCCGAAATGGAAACTGCTGGTAATATTTCCCCATTATATGTATAGGTCGGGGATTCAAAATTTACCGGTAATAAGGTAGCATCTTGATGAACTTTGTACATTTTCAGCACATGGTAAGTGGGTGTCAATATCATTTTTTCACCTTCGGTGAGAATAACGGCCTGGAGCACATTCACAGTTTGGGCAAGATTGGCCATCTTGACCCTCATGGCGTGATTATTGAAAATATTCAGGGTAACTCCTGCAATCATGGCATCCCTCATAGTATTCTGTTGGTACAAAAATCCTGGGTTGGTACCTTCCTCAACCTCGTACCATCCGCCCCACTCATCGACTACTAGGGCCACTTTATTTTGGGGGTCGTATTTGTCCATAATGGCGGAATGTTTGGTGACCAGTTCCTCCATTTTCAAAGCCGTCTGCATGGTAGAGAAGTATTGTGCCTCGTCAAAATCAGATGCCGAACCTTTTTCGTTCCATTCCACAAAGGAATAGGAATGCAGGGCAACCCCCTCGATTAAACTTTTGGGAATATCACGCATCATCACTTCGGTCCAATGGTAATCATCCACATTAGCTCCAGAAGCCACCCTAAAAAATCCATCGGTATTGGACCAATCTGTCATGAATGTGGCATACTGGCGGTACACATCTGCATAGTGTTCGGGAGTCATATTGCCCCCACATCCCCACATTTCGTTTCCAACTCCCCAAAAGCTCACCTCCCAAGGGTTATCACGACCATTTTCCCTCCTCCAGTCAGACATTGGGCTCTTACCGGGATGGGTCACATATTGTATGTATTCCGTAAATTCCTGAACAGTACTGCTACCCACATTGGCCGCCAAATAGGGTTCTGCACCCAATTCCTCACAGAGGTTCAAAAAATCGTGCGTACCAAAACTGTTGTCTTCCGTAACACCTCCCCACCATCTATTGACCATGGCAGGACGATCTTTCTTTGGACCCACTCCATCTTTCCAGTGGTAGGTATCGGCAAAACACCCTCCTGGCCATCTCAAGTTGGGAATATCCAATTCTCTCAAGGCCGCTATGATATCTTTCCTTACCCCATTAATATTGGGAATGGTACTGTTTTCACCAACATATATGCCATCATAAATGCAACGGCCCAAATGTTCGGCAAAATGACCGTAGATATGTTTGCTGATGGTTACCTTCTCCGATGGTTCCGATATGGTAGCAGTGGTCTGCGCCGAAACTGCCATCGAAACGAAAGTAGCTAATATCCAAGGCATTACTTTCATAGAAATATATTTTACGTGTTTCAATCAGGATTTCTCAAAATCCATCTGATTTGTCAAGAACCAATAAGGTGCCAAGCATTTTTTAATGTGGTGCAATGCTTTGATTGTTTTACGAATAGATTCCGCGCCCAGTAAAAGGACGCGGAATTCAAAAATTAACTAAACGTAATTACAAATTCAATATAATTATTTAAAAACCAATATTTTAAATCCACTTTCTTTTAAGATTAGATACAAAACCCCCAACCTAAAAAAACAAAACTAGACAGCATTGGAAAAAATTTCACAGTTTCGGTCAAACGCAAGCTATTTAGTTGAATCTAGGAGATTTACTGCACCGTTCTTTATAAGTGTCTTTTAAACACTATAAATAAAGGAAAGAAAGTTCGGAAATGCAAACATTCCGTTAAAAAAATGTGTTTCTAACACTTATAAATTTTGTTGTGGAATCCACCCTCTATATTTGTTTTATAATTTTAGAATTAAGATTTTAGATTTCATGAAAGTTTCAGACAACTTGGAAGTTGCCAAAAATGCCAACTTACAGCTCAATTATTATCAGAAAGAAGACCAAGTTCTTTTGGCGGTGGACTGTATCATTTTTGGATTCGATAAAAAGGATCTAAAAATATTGTTGATCAAACGGAATTTTGAACCTGAAAAAGGCAAATGGTCCCTGATCGGTGGGTTTTTGAAGAAAAACGAAAATCTTGACCAAGCCGCTGTGCGGGTTTTGAAGACCCTGACCGGACTCAGTGATATCTATATGGAACAACTTTACACCTACAGTAAAGTTGACCGTGATCCAGGGCAACGCACCATATCTGTCTGTTATTACGCCTTAATCGATGTGGACGCCCATAATTTTGACGGCATTCAAATCGATTCTGCCAGTTGGATCGAACTTAAGAATGCACCGGAACTGATATTTGACCATGATGAAATGGTTCAAAAAGCGATTGCAAGACTCCGGCGCAAGGCTATGACCAATCCGATTGGATTTGAATTGCTGCCCGAAAAATTCACCATGCGACAACTCCAGAATTTATACGAATCCATTTTGGACAAAAAACTGGACAAGCGGAACTTCATCAACAAGATCAACTCTTTGGACGTGCTGGTAAAATTGGATGAAAAAGATATGACCGTTTCCAGAAAAGGTGCTTATCTCTATATTTTCGACAAGGAAAAATATGAGAAAAAGGTGGAAGAGGATGGTTTCAACTTTAAGATCTAAATTATTAGCTCCTTATTTTTCCATCAAAGAATTTGGGGCGGACGTTTTCATCAAATCCGTGATTTCGTCCAAATCCAAAGCATAATCATACATCTTTAAAGAAGCCAGATATCCAGAAAAGTGTTCTCCCACATCAGACGCTCCTATCCGTATTTTGGCATTCTCTACTTGTGAGGCCAAAACCATGATCTGGGAATTATCCAATTTCCCATCCACATACATTTTTTCCACTACCCCATCAAAGGTCAAAACCAAATAATGCCAAGTATTAGCAGACGGCAATTGGTTAAATGCCATATCAAAATGCCCATCCAAATGGGCTGCGGAACCATAATTCCCACTGTTGAAGTGCATGGCATTATAACTGTTCGCCAAACCGTATCGGAACCTATCGCACCAAGCAACCAAGCACTCCCCTTCTTTTTCAATTTCGGGATTCTTTACCCAAGTGGCCACGGTAAAGGCACCGTTCCATTCCAGACGTTTCGGGACTGGTTGATCTAATTCCAAGGCACCTTCGGAAAATTTGAAGGCCTTGATTCCTTCTTCATCCATCGTAAGTTTTACGTTTCCTTTTTTAATGAACGATCCTCCCAGGCTCCCTCTGTTCTTTAATGAGTCAATATTACTTTGGTTGATTTCCTTGGCATCGATCCCGAATAATTGTTTATGCTGATTGGCTATACCCGGGCCTTCATTGGATGGTTTACTTTCAGTTTTCAATGGAACCTCAAACAAGCTGTCGTACACTTTAATGTTCCAAACGGAAGCGAACAAGCCTGTTTTCTCGGTTCCCAAAATGGTCAATTTTACATAACGCCCATTTACATCGCCATCATCGATCATGGGACTACCCGGGGTTCTGTTTTGTGACCGATCAGCAAATACTTGCCATGATTTTCCATCTTTTGAATATTCCAATTTGTACTGATAATAATACCCGGCAAATTCAAATTGGGTCATCACCCTTTTAATGTTGGTTACTTTACCCAAATCCACAGTCAAATCTTGCGGAAAAGAATTGTTACCGGCCTTCCAGAGGGTGGCATTGTGGTCGTCCGTGGCATGGGCTGAACTGTATTCGTAATCGAGTTGCTTGGTTTGCACATGATAGCTTGATGACGCCGATGTCTTGACACCCAATGCGATATTATTAGGTACTTCTGAAGAAATGTCAGCTAAAATAGAGCTTGCTCCTGGTTCCACTTTTTTGAGGGTGGAATCGTTCTCAAAAATCAGTTCATCAACACAGACCTGACGAGACAATCCTCCCCTGGTCATGGGATAATCATGCTTGTGATACACGATGTAATAGTTCCCATTTTCTTCCAAAACCGAATGATGTCCCGGCCCATGGACAGTTCCATCAGCATTGGTGGCCAAAATGGGGTTGTTTTCGCCTGGCACGAATGGTCCATAAGGCGAATCGGAATACGCATACCGAACATTATAGGTTTCATCATGGCAAGACCCTCCGGAATACATAAAAATGTATTTACTGCCCTTTTTCATCATGTAAGCTGCCTCAAAAGGTTCTGGGGTCTCTTCCAAAGGAATGTTTTTGGCATTGAACATTTTGGCCATACTCAAAGTGTCCAGTTCCCCAACGGCATAACCCCCGTTGTAATGCACCCAAGTGCCCCAATAGCCATAAATTTTACCATCATCGTCCTTAAAAAATTGTACGTCCAAGGATGGAAACCCTTCACGTGGATAATGATGTGCTATTACCGGGGTATCGTCTTCGTTCAACTTTTCCCAAGGCCCCACTGGGGTATCCGAAACATATCCATAGATATTGCAACTTGCCTGACAATTTCCGAAGTACAGATAATACTTCCCGTCCGCACCTTCAATGATATCAGGTGCCCAAAAATTCCTCAGGTTCACCGATTCCAAGGAAGGTACTTCCATGGTGTAATTGTACCAATTTTTAAAGTCCTTGCTGTACCAGACCGTGGGTACGCCCGATGCCAACATTTCATTATCGGTGGTGGCATAGATGTAATAAATGTCGCCAAATTTTTTAATGGTGGGATCCGCAAAATAGCCAGGTAAAATGGGATTGGGCCCTTGCGAGGATTGTGAAAACTCAGGTTGTTCTACCTTTGCCTGGCAACCCAACAAAAGTAACCCAAAAAGGCACAAAAGTTTCGTTACAACCCTAATCCTCATGGCCGGTTTTTAAAGTTTGATTTGGGTTCCCTTCTTGCCCAACTCAATCTCATAGGCTCCCCTCACTTTTTTATATGGAAGTGTTGTTTCCCCATCAATACGCAAATAAGCAACCGGAGTGTGCTCCGTACTACCACCTAAAGTCAATGAAACTTCACCTGTTACCGTATTGTAGGTTACTTTTTGAATTGTACCTGCATCCATCATAATCCAAAGGTTTTTTGGTGCAATGAACGCCCTCGATTTGGCAGCTGTGGTAATCTCCATTTCTACTACATCCCCTTTTTGGGTAAGGTTTCCGCCAAAGGCCAACCATCCCAAATGTTCATCTTTCACTAAATAGGAGGATGTATTTACTGCATAGCCATAAAAACCGGAACCGTAGTCCCCTGAAATTCCATCAATTTTAAGGGTTGATGGATACGAATGAAAAGCTGCCGGACCGAAACCATCCTGGGTAATATTGGAGATTCCACCCAAAAGTCCACCATAACCAACACGCAACAAATACAGATCATCCGGTTTTTTTCTGAACTGGCTCAAAACGGGAATCGCATTCAAAGAGGAGCCATAGTGATGGATCTGACGTTCCACTCGTGAGGTTGGACCCGCCTTACCTCCGTACAAAAAGTCCCAATATCTTCTGGCATTACCGTTATAGGCCCAATGGGGCATGGTGGGCATGTAGGCCAAAATAGCATTGAGGGTAATGAAAGCTTTCCTATCAAACCCAAAATAATCGGACCACATGTACACTTCTTCCTGACCTGTGGAATCCCATGGCATTTCACTACCAAAAGGATAATCCAAGGCCCTCCAATGCTCGGCACGCTGTTTCATTCTTTCCTCCAGATCTGTGGCCTCCTTGGTCAGTCCTTCGTTTTGCAAATCTTTTAATATCAACAGGAAAACGGACCCTTCCATTTGTCCGAATTGGGCATAATAAGGTGCTTTTTCCACCATGGCCACACTGGTCTGGTAGGCTTTTTCCAAATACCAATCCCAAGAATGGTTGTCCACCAATCCTTGATGATATCGCGCCAATCGGTAAAGCACCCAATAGGCCGCGGCCACGTGGGGATAGTTGTACGATCGTCCTGGATCGTTGGCATGCTTGTGGTCCCAGGCCGCCCAGGTATTGTAGTTCACTTTTTCGTCATAGGTCCCTTTGGGTAAGGAATCGGGCTCATAATAGAACACGCTCTTTTTCACCCCATATTTGTTAGGGCCTTCATTGTATTGGATGTTTCCCCAAAGGGTTTCATCCACAAAATGCTGCAGTTTGGTTATTTCCCCTCGATCAGGCTGAACCAATTGTTTCATAATGGCCGCCAACCAGCTACCTGCACCACCCTCATCACTCAATCCACTGATCCAAGACCGACCATCTTTGGTTACTTGTTCTTTTTTCTCGTAATCATAGGTGATAGGCGATGGATTTCTACCAAAAGGATCATTGGGATCATCAAACCATTGCTCAGTGGTCAAGAAATGTCCAAAATCACGGATGACTTCCGATTCGGGTTTGATGACCTTGTAATTGACAGTCTGTTCCACACCATCAGCATACGTAATGGTAACCCTTGCCCTGCCCCAATTTTTTCCTTGAACCGCATATTTTAAACTACCTGATGGCGTTTTTCCATCCGCCTTTACCTCCAAAGCTCCTTTCGGTTCCACCTTTATAGAGGCCACCTCATTTTTATATTGAAGAAAAAGTTGACCCTTTACATCTTGAGGCAACACATAGCCAGGTACGCCCACAGCTACCGGTAGTTCTTCCTGAACCAAAGTTTCTTGAATGTTCTTAATCCCTTCGGACAAGACCAGTTTGAAGGAAAAGTTCTTGGATTCCCCAGGTTTTAGGACAATAGAGGTTGGTTCATTCCACTGCTCCACACCTTTCCATTCGTCATCAGCATAAGCTTTGCTGTATACCATCCACTCATGAAAACCTTCAAACACGATGCTCTTCGGGGTGGGGTCGTCCAATAAGGGTCGGTAGGCTTCAAAAGCCATATTTTCTTTCGGCAATACCAATAGGGCTGGCCCTCTTCCGCTTAAACGCTTTACTTCCAAATAGCCGGCATCTTTTCCGATATAAGGATCAAAAAATACATTTTGGGCATGTGTTTCCACCAACGATTTGCCTTCCAAAATGTTATTGAAGACCATCGGGATACCCAATGCTCCAATTTCAACAGGTGTACCCGACTTGTTTGTAATTTCAAAACGCATGACCAGCTTGTTGTTATCCAATTCGTAATAGCGTTTTACGGAAACCGGAATATTGGATGGCAGGGTATTGGCCAAATCGGCAGCGGCCAATATATTTCCAGTGGTTGACAAAGGAGTCACTGTTGCCCGGTGGTACGCAGTGGAATATTTTTTCCAATCCCCGTTAGCTTCCTTGATCCTTAGGTTGATGTCTCCCAAATGATACAGACTATCCTTGTCCCTAATTTCCAATCTGTCACCTGGAGTGAAATCAAAATAGGGTTCCTTGACAGGGTTCAAAGCGGCAACCGTTTGGGATGCTCGAACCAATTTTAACCTAAAATCGGGCGTTTCAAATTTTTGATATACATCGGAAACCCCCAAGGTGGATTCCCTTTTTTCAACGCGACTCCAATAGGTCTGTTGCGCTTGTGCTTCAGGTAATATGATGGCGCATAAAAGGACAGCCATCCAAAAATTGATATGCTTCATTTAGGTCTGTATTCGATATTAATGGTAAACGGATAGGGCTACTCCATAGACTTGCCCAGCTTCCTTTATCCGTATTTCAATAGTTTTTTACTTGAACTGAGTGGAGAATTTCCACTTGGTCTTGTAATTTTTGTTCAAGGGAAGATCTTGCAACAAGCTTCGCAACAATTCAATGGGCATTCTGCCTTCCTGCATTACCCTATCATGGAATTGTTTCTCTGTCCAACCTTTTTCCAGCATCTCATTTCGGAGTGCATAAAACTGCAAGCCACCCATCATATAGGCCAACTGGTACAAAGGTGGATAATTGGTAGTGAAGGAACGGCGCACCTCAGCTTCGGCATTGGCATATTCGTGGCCCACTTGATCCACCAAAAGATCAATACATTGTTGAGGGGTCATTTCACCCAAATGGAATTTTAGGGAGAAAATGATTCGTGCACAACGGTGGATCCTCCAAAAGAGCATTCCCATTTTTTGCTCGGGCGTTTGCGGAAAATCCTTGTTCCATAGAATGATTTCCCAATACAGGGACCAACCTTCCGTCCAGAATGGTGTGGAAAAAGGTCTCCTGTAGCTCTTGTGCCTGCTGGTCATAAAATATTGCAAGTTATGGCCTGGCAACAATTCATGCTGCACCGTTGGAAACGAAAAATTAGGGTTGTTGCCACGCATGCTCATCAACTTATCATCATGATCCATATCTAAAGTGGGATATGAGATGATGATATCCCGTCCACCCAAAAAGAACGGATTCACCTTTTGACGCTCTGGACTCATCATTTCCATGCCCCAGGTTTCCTTGGCCAATTCTGGCAAGGTGATCAAATCTCGATCTTCAATAAATTTCACGGAATGGGAATACAAATCCATAATGGCCTGCGGTTGATCCCCTGCTGGCACATAGGTGTTCTTCACATGTTCCAAGGCCGCCTTCCAATCATCACCGTAACCCATTTCACGGGAGGCTTTGATCATTTCACTTTTGCACCAAGCAAATTGTTCCTCGGCTGTTTTGATCAGTTCCGCAGGAGTATAAGGAATGAACTCCATGGCCAAACTTTCCTTGAGGGCCGCCTCACCAATAGGTTTTCCTATGATTCCACTTCCATCGTCCTTAACACTGTTCTGCGAATAGTTGTTTTTGAGGAACTCGGCATAGGTTGTAAGCTCTTCATTGATTTTTTTGTATGGCTCCTTCACCCACCAAGTAAAATCAGGGTCGTAAGCGTAGTAGAAATTATAGGCTTCTTCCAATCCTTTTTGAAGTGACACTACCACATCCGAGGCCTTGTCGGCCGTTTGCCAATCCCTGAAGGGTTTGGATTTCCAAGCATCGGTATCAGATGCAATGGTCTTTGAGGCATCTTGAAGAATCTGGGCAAAATTTTTGGCATCAGGTCTTTTTCCTCTTCTTCTTTCCTTGATGAAAGGGTAAATATCCTTGGCAAATGCAGCAACTTGCTCCACTTGTTTGAATTCATCATAATCTTGATTTAAAAAATAGGAACCTTTGGTCACCTGGTTCTTCAACAGCACATAATCCACTTTTCCCTGTTGCGAAAGTCCATCAAAATCCAGAGCGGCCATTTTTTTCTCCCAATCTGCATAAAAGGTCTTGAACCTTTGATAATATTCTTGGGATTCATGGACATTGTAGGTTCGGTTCAATGCCCAATTGTCCGCTTCAAACTCAGTTACTAGATCGGCCAATTTGCTGTTCTGTGCCGAGGCGATGGAACCAATCAAGGCAAGTGCCAAAGTCCCGATTTTCTCTAAACCCATTTTCATCATGTTGGTGTCGGTTTTTTAGGATGCCTGTGAGAAGCATCGATTGGTCTTTCAATGTATTAAAAATTGTTGTCTCTTTTCTTAACTGATATTACTTTAAGGTTACATCCAAATACACGGAATGCCTTCCATAGGTTTCATAAAAGGGTTTAAAAACCACCCCATCAATGGTGAACTCCAATTTCTCGGGATTACCTTGGATCGTTTTGCCCAAATCACTGGCATCCAAAGTAACCTTTCTCCAGTCGTTCCTAGCTTCCGGCTCCTGGGCCACCAATAAAATGGGACCATAAAACAAGCTGGCAATGTTCTGTTGGTCCATTACTGGATCCAGATGAAACTGAAATGGCATTTGAATATCCACAATGTCCCCATTTTTCCAATTTCTGGATAGGGTAAGGTATGACCCGGGTTGGGCCGATACTTTCTCATCCTTGCCATTGATCTTCACATAAAACCCTTTGGTAGCCCATTGCGGTACGCGAACATTGAGGTCGAATTTCCCTTTTCCTTTTATGATCAATTGTGTATGATCTTCCTTGGGGAAAGCGGTTTTTTGTTCCACGGTGATGTTCCTTTCTTTCCATTGCAAAGTAGAAGGAACAAACAGGTTTACATACAAGGCTTTATGATCGTGACTTTCAAAATAAATGGAATTTTGAAGTTTGGTGCTGCTCTCCAAAGCGGTACCATTACAACAGGTGAATCCGGTCATATCGGCATTGCCAAATCTTTTGATAGAACCCGGTCTAAGCGGCACATGGTAGGTGTTTGCTGGACTGTCCTCAGCCACCGAAGCCAAGATATGGTTATACAGACCTCGCTCATAATAGTCCATCAACTCGGTACGCTGATCGAACATAAAAAGGTTGCGGGTCAACTTGAGCATGTTATAAGTGGCACAGGTTTCGTTCTGACCACCTGCTGAAAACCCATTTTCATACAAAGTGGCGGGTTGACCTATAAAACATTCGGCATTGGTAGGATTGCGGGCACCTGCCACCCCCCCTATACTGTACATGTAATCGTTCTTGGCCTTGTACCAAAAGTTATCCGCTACACGGAAGTATTCGGGAATTTCGGAATCGCGATAAATTTCCAAAGCCCCCATGATCTGAGGAATATGCTGATTGGCATGCAACCCCCTAAATGTATCCACATTTTTGGCAAGTCCGTGCGAGTGTTCGGCATCACCAAAAAAGACTTTGATGTTATCGAACAATTGCGCCACTTCCAAGTAGCGGTGTTCATTAGTGATGCGGTATAACCTTGCCATAGCCTCGTTCATGCCACCAAATTCGCCAGCAATGTACGTATTCCACATGCTGATAAGGGTATCAACCGGCACTTGACTTAAACGGGCATGTACCCAACTTCCCATTCCTTTGGCAATATCCAAAGCTTTTTGGTTTCCGGTAACCTCGTAAATATCCATCAAACCAGCCAAAATTTTATGCAAGGTGTAGTAGGGTGCCCAAATCTGGGTTTTTTGGGTCCCGTATTTTGCTCCTCCTTCCAGCATGATGAACTGATCGGGAGGGTAGGCACTGATAAAACCTTCTCCCCAGTTCCAATAATCGGTACGGATACCACTTTCACTCAAATCGGAATCATACCCTTCCCTTCCATCACCCGGTGGCACTTCAGTTGGATTGGAAACGTATGGCCCACCAGCTACATTTGCATGCCCAGAAAGTTGGGAAAGCTCATAAAGGGTATTCACCATATAATCCATCTTTTGGGCAAAGTTGGCCTGCAAATTTTTGTCGTACCCTGTACTAGCGTAGGCTTGGGCTATGGCTGTAAGATAATGCCCGGTGGCATGGCCACGCAATTTGGTCTCCTGACTGTCCCAAACTCCCAATGGTGTTGCTCCTGCAGGTTGTGGTTGACCAAATGCATTCCGGAACATGTATAGGAAAGAATCGGGGTTGGTCTCCGCCAAAGTATTGATGAACTTATCCCTATTTTCAATGAACTTGGTTTGATTGCCCAAGGCGTCTGAATCCAAAGTAACATCTGCAAGTTCAAAGGCTTCCAAAGTTTGGTGTGGAGTCGCTTCTTCATCTCCACTTCTAACTGTGATGATAGCTTTGGGTTGAAAATTGGTCCCCGCCACTTTTCCGATCACCTCATAAGTGCCTGGTTGTTGCACATCCCCATTATCGGTGGGAGCCGGCCATAAAACCCTTACTTCAGGACCTTGGAGACCACTTTTATAGGTTCCTTTCACAAAACGCGGTAACCTTGGAAGATTTCCAACCTTTGTTTCTACCTGAACATTGGAAACACCAGTTAGGTAACTATTGTACAATTGTGGATTATTAGTTTCAAATTGTGGGAGATTGTCCTCCGGTTTCTCTCTCCTAACTGCCTCTTCACCTCCCCTCAACGCAATGTATTGGATCCTTCCAATTTGTTGTTCACTCAACGGAATGCGATATAATCTTAAATCATGGATTTTTGCATTCAGAAACGGATTATTGGAGGCAATCGATCGCCCGAGGTACAATAGGTTTTCATGTGTGAACAATTCTTCCAGTTCCATTTCCATGTCCGCCACCTTTCCAATTTGTTTCCCGTCAACAAAGATTCCCATAGTTTTAGAAGGAATGTCAAGGACTACCGCCAAGTGTACCCATTGGTTGGTTTCAATAGTTATATCATTGGCAAGGGCCGTATACTTTTCCTTTCCATTTTGAAGAATCTGTGCCTGCAATCCGCCCTTTTCCTTTGTTCCAAAAGGAGATACGAAAAAATGGGAACGGCCATCCTTTCCAAAGTCAAAAAGGGTCTGACCCACTTGGTCAGCGCTGAAATTCACCCATATGGTGATACTTAAAGATTCTTCACCTTCCACAGCTTCTCCAGGAATGGAAACAAAGGTCTTGTCATCTCCTGGCAAGGAAAGTACCTTACCAAACTTTTCATCCTCTTCAAACTTGGAATTTGGACCATAAATTCTACCATGTAGATTATTACGGGACCAATCCTTGGCATCGCCATTGAAGATATATCGGGCTATCATTCCCGTTTCACCGATACCATCCAATATTTGATTGCCACTTTGGGCCACCATTGTCGACATGCCAAAAACAAGGCCCAGCATGATATAGTAAAATCGTTTGTTCATTTTCATTTTTTATGCTAATACTTTTATTCTGAACACTTTCAGTTCAACAACATTTTTTAATTAATCATAGACTTCTTCCCAAGAAGGAGGGGTAACTCCCAAAAGATGCTCCACAAAGAAATCCTTGCGCTTACGCTCCCCAAAATCACCTCCCGAAGAGTGACCCATGCCTGGAATGGTGACCAGCTCAAAATCCTTGTTGGCCTTGATGAGGGCATTGGCAAATTGCATAGTGGTCGCTGGATCCACATTATCATCCACCTCTCCCAAGATGAGCATTAAATTACCACCCATTTGGGCCGCATTCTCAATGTTGGAGCTAGCTGCATAATGAGGTCCGATGGGGTAACCCATGAACTGCTCGTTCCACCAGATCTTGTCCATTCTATTGTCGTGACAGCCACAGGAAGATACGGCCACATCATAAAAATCAGAGTTGAAAACCAAGGCTGCCGCGGCGTTCTGCCCACCTGCCGAGGTTCCAAAAATTCCAACTTTATCCGCATTCATGTACGGATACTTTTTGGCGGCTGCCTTGATCCAAAGTTTACGATCGGGAAAGCCCCCATCTTTCAAATTCTGCCAACACACATCATGAAAAGCCTTGGAACGATTGGATGTTCCCATTCCGTCAATCTGTACCACAATAAAACCCAGTTCTGCAATGGATGACATAGACCAATAATAGGCTCTAAAATCTTTCGGCACAAAAGAACTATGCGGTCCGGCATAAATGTACTCCACTACGGGGTATGTTTTATTGGGATCAAAGCTGGTGGGGCGAATAATGACGCCCCAAATGTCCGTTTTTCCATCACGCCCTTTTGCTGTAAATACCTCAGGAGCAATCCATCCTTCCTTTAATAAAGCTGAATGATCTGCCTGCTGCAAGGTCATGATGGTTTTATTTCCTCGGGCCGATTTTAAAACAGTCACCGGTGGCATGTCAACCCTGGAATATTGATCTACATAATACCTGTGGTCCTCGGAAAAAGTCACATCATGGTTACCGTTTTCTTTGGTGAAACGGGTAAAATTCTTCCCATCAAAATCTACCTTGCAGTACTGGATAAAATAGGGATCCTGATCTTTGTCCAATCCACTGGCCGTGAAGTAGACCTCCCTCTTGTCTTCATCCACATGAACCACTTTACGAACCACCCATTCCCCTTTGGTTAGCTGTTTTTTCGTCTGTCCGGTTTTGCCATCGTACAAATAAATATGGTTCCAACCGTCCCGTTCCGAAGTCCAGATGATTTCTTGCCCATCCTTTACATCGAACCGGTATTTTTTACTGCTGTAATCGATAAAAGTGTTGCTGGTTTCATTTATCAGCACCTTCACTTTTCCTGTGGAAGCATCCACCTCAATAACCTTGTAGGCCTGATGTCCCCTTTGATTGTATTCGAAGGTAAAGGCTCGACTATCTTCCCGCCAATCCATATTGTTCAACCCAAATTGATGATCGAATTCCGTGGTAGGCACCTCAATATGCTTTTTGGAATCCACCAAAAATAGTTGTGGACTTTTAAATGGTACCTCGTCACCCGGTTTTAAATAGTCCCTGGACTGCAGTTTAGGTTGAAATTGGTCCGTTGGGCTGGACTCCACAAAATAAATTTTGCGATCGTCACCCGGACGGACTTTGTAAGCCATGATCTTTTTGCCATCGGGTGACCATTTGATGTAGGTTGAATAGAAAAACCCGGGCGCCCCATCATAACTCAACTGGGCCTCCGCTCCTGATTTGTTGTCCTTGATATAAACGTTACTGTTTTTAATAAAGGCCGTCATAGTTGAATCTGGGGAGACCACGGGAGGGTTTTTGGTCTCATCGAACCTACTTCCCCAATATCCACGTTCCCAACCTTTCTTTTTCTCTGGTGTTTCAAGAACCTTCAAACTATTGCTATCAGGCTTATAGGAAAGCCTTTTTTCATCAAATGTAAATTTGATTTCATTGAAGGAAGCATCAAAATCCAGTTCCGTGATTTCCAAATCATCGGAATTCACTTGCCTACCAAACTGATCGGTAAGCAACTGGGCCAATGCCACTTGATCAAAGCACTTTTTCTGGGAATTGGATATGGGATCAACCCACAAATATTCCTTTCCTAGCGAAGTGTTGTTCACATACCACAGTAGATTGTTTTTTAGCCAGTGAAACTCAGAAGGCGTATTGACTACTTTATTCCGGAATAGGGAATCCAAGGCAATAGCCTTTTTATATTCCTCTACCGTACCCTGCCCAAATACAGGTCCGAATGTTATAAGTATAAAAAATACACTTATTTTTTTGACAAAAGATTCCATAACTTAAATAAGTCTAAAACTAGAGATAATCTCCTTTGATTTATCGTTTCATATTACCACAAACCAATACTATATTACCCTTAACATCCTTAAAAGGACAAAAAAGCATAGATAATTGGTCAAATGATAGGAGTTTTCGACTTATTTATATTACCGACCTGCGGCAAATAAACCTTAATGATGTTGTTAATATCTATCGGGGGATATCGGGACCAGATTAACAGAAGTGGGCTTATTGTCAATTTGCTCAGCGATCAATTTACCTGTTATGGGACCAAGGCTCCATCCCATCATAGCGTGTCCGGCCGCAATCGTCAAATTGGAATACTTGGACGTTCTTCCAATAAAAGGAAGACCATCAGGAGAAACAGGTCGTAACCCCGAGGTGGTATTTTGCTTTTCACTTTCATTGATCTCCACTTCGCGGTAGTGTTCCTTGACCGCATGGGCCAAGGCTTCAACACGCTCTTTACGAACCATAGTATTGTTACCAGAAAATTCCATAGTTCCCGCAAAGCGGGTAAAACCTTCCATTGGAGTTATGGCGGCTTTGGCATCCACCAAAATGGTGGGCAGGGTAATCCCGGTTGGCCGGTGTACATCCATACTATAGCCCTTACCTCCTTGAATGGGAATATTCAATTGTAGGGATTTTGCCAAATGGGAAGTCCAACTTCCACTAGCCAACACAAACTCATCTGCCTCATAAACGGCATCCTGAGTCTTCACTGCATTTATGCCATTTCCATTGGTCAAAAAATGTTCAACGGTTTGGTTGCATTCAAAGATCACCCCCTTGGATTTCAGCCAAGTCTTCATACCCTCCATGAATTGCCGGGGAGTCATGTGGGCATCACATTTGTAATGTACGGCACCCAATACCTTGTCCGATAACACCGGTTGTATCTTGTATAATTTCGTTTTGGAAAGTAGCACGGCGTCCAATCCCAATTTTATGGCTTTTTCTGCCACTTCATGCTCTTCATGTTCACTTTTGGCAGTACTGTATGCCATCAAAACCCCTTTTCTTTCGTAGTGAAAAGCAAAATCAAGGTCAGCAACCATTTGCTCATACAGTTCCCTGCTCTTCAAATTGAGTTCTTTGATTACAGGAATAGCTTTATTTACCTTGGAAGTGGTTGCCGCTTTCTTAAAAAGGTAGGCCCATTTGAAAAACTCCATATCCCATCTTGGTTTGATATAAAAGGGACTGGAGCTATTGAACATCCATTTGATGCCCTGGGTAATGATTCCTGGTGCGGCTAAGGGAATAAAGTGGCTTGGGGTAATGTAACCCGCATTGATAAAGGATGCCCCGGTGGACATGTCCGTACGGTCCAAGACGGTCACTTGATGCCCTTCTTTTACCAAATAATAGGCACTACAAAGTCCGGAGATACCACCTCCCACAACAACTACTCTCTTCATTTTGAATTGATTACATCAAATTACCTGGAATCCGTGGGCATAGGGGTCATCATCGTCAATTATGATGTTGTTGTAACCCGTAACCTGCGCCCAACCTTGAATACTGGGAACTATTGCCTTCATATTGGCCAAGGTAGTTTCTTGTTCCACTCTACCCACAAACTTGCTCCCGATAAAGCTTTCATGGATAAACGGTTCACCCTGTTTTAGTTTTCCTTTGGCATGTAGCTGTGCCATTCGCGCAGAAGTTCCCGTTCCACAGGGAGAACGGTCAATGGCTTTGTCCCCATAAAAAACGGCATTCCTTCCTGACGACGTAGGATCATTAGGTTCCCCTGTCCATAACATATGGCTCACATCGCGGATAGTACTGTTTTCAGGGTGAATAAAACGGTCAGGATATTTTTCATTGATACGTTTCCTAACCACTTGGGAGTATTGTATGATCTGCCCAGCCGTAAAATTTTGGATACCGCTAAAGTTTTTTTGCGGATCTACAATAGCATAGTAGTTTCCTCCATAGGCCACATCAAAGGTCAGCTCGCCCAACTCCGGACATTCCACTGTCAAATTTTCGGCGGCCAAATAGGATTTTACATTCACCAATCGCACCCAATCCACCTTTTTTCCGGTCTGTTGATATTCAATTTCCACCAAACCTGCAGGGGCTTCCATCTTTATCTTACCCGGAATTTTCGGCGTGATGAGTCCTTCTTCAATGGCAATGGTGATGGTACCGATAGTGCCATGCCCGCACATGGGCAAACACCCAGAAGTCTCTATAAATAAAATGGCAAAATCATTTTGGGGATCATGTGGTGGAAAAAGAATACTTCCGCTCATCATGTCATGCCCCCTAGGTTCAAACATGAGTCCTTTACGGATCCAATCATATTCCTTTAGGAAATGCTGTCTTTTTTCACTCATGTTCGCGCCCAAAAGATTGGGGCCTCCCCCTGCCACAACCCGCACAGGATTACCACAGGTATGTGCATCAACACAAAAAAAAGTTTTTCTTGCCACTTGAAGGTCTTTAAAACTATGCTATTTTTTGCAATACTCTAAAATAGAACCGCTTACCCTTTTAAATGTTCGGGCAGCAATTCTTGGGGAAAAGATTGATAACTCACCGGTCTCACCCATCTTTTAATGGCATGTACGCCTACCGCCGTGAACCTTGAATCGGTAGAGGCCGGATAGGGCCCTCCGTGTTGCATGGATGGACACACTTCCACTCCAGTTGGAACACCGTTATAAATAATCCTACCTACCCTATTTTGAAGGACATCAACCAGTTCGATCAAATCCATATCATCATCTTTTTCCGCGATGAGTGTACCGGTCAACTGACCTTCCAAACCTTCAATAATCTGAAGAAGCTCTGCCTCGTTCTTACATTGAACCACCATGGAAAAAGGTCCGAAAACCTCTTGATGTAATTTTGGGTTGGCGAGAAAATCAGTCCCGGAAACCGTAGCCACAACTGATGCTGCATAATTGGGTTCCAAGGTGCCTTGAACTTTTCCAACTACGGTTACCCCGCTTTGGGAAGTTACATTTTCACCTTTCTTGTCATACCCACTTTTGATATTGGGGTGCAACATACATTGGGGATCCAGCGCAATGGTCTCTTTGGCCAGTTCTTCAATAAAATCTTGTGTGTGGTCTCCTTTGACGATCAACAACAACCCGGGATTGGTACAAAACTGACCCGTTCCCAAGGTGATGGAACCGGCATAGGTCTTGGCAATTTCAGAAGCTCTTTTAACTAGAGCATTTGGCGTAATGATCACTGGGTTGATACTTCCCATTTCCGCAAATACCGGAATGGGTTCTTCCCTTTTGGAAGCTAGGTCGAACAACGCCCTACCACCAGCAATACTTCCCGTAAAGCCAACCGCTTTTACTTTAGGATGGCTCACCAAATCCACACCAGCTTGAATGCCGCCATTAATACTAGAAAACACTCCTTTTGGCATTCCTGTTTTTTCTGCCGCCTTCACAATGGCCGAAGCGACCAATTCCGAAGTACCGGCATGCATGGGATGGGATTTTACGACAACAGGACATCCAGCGGCCAAGGCACTTGCAGTGTCGCCACCAGCGGTAGAATATGCCAAGGGAAAGTTACTGGCCCCGAATACTGCAACCGGACCTAAAGGGATCATCGTTTTTCTAATATCATCCTTTGGAAGGGGTTTACGATCAGGTTGGGCGGCATCAAAAGTATTCTCTCGCCAATCTTCAGTAGCTACCAATTCGGCAAAGGACCTTAATTGGAATACGGTACGGCCCCTTTCTCCAACGGCTCTACCTTCGGGCAATCCAGATTCCAACATATACATTTCCACCAACTCCTTATCCAAAGCCAATATTTCATCAGCAATGGCATTCAAAAAATCGGCTCTTTTGGCACCGGACATTTTACGGAAAACCTTAAAAGCCTCCCACGCTTTGGTCACGGCTTCCCCAACCTCCTCTTTTGTGGCTTCCACAAAAACGGTGGGGTTTTCCATATTCAATTTCGGGTTAATGGTCCTGAACTCCACCTTCCCCTTTGCTATAAATTCTCCTGCGATACAGTTTTTACCTGTAATCATACTACACTTTTAAGATTTTTATATTCGGGCAGTTCCGGTCTGGTTGCCATGGCCGTTTCGATGACGTTCAACACGCGTTTGCGTTCCTCACCTTGAAGCGGCAATCTCGGCGCCCTTACATTCTCGGTACCGATACCTGTGGCCACTTCTGCCAATTTAATGTTCTGCACCAACTGTGGGCTGATATCCAATTCCAACAAAGGCATGAACCACTTATAAATTTGCAATGCTTCTTCTATCTTACCTGCTTTTACCAATTCGTAGATGGCAACGGTCTCTGCAGGATAAGCACAAACCAAGCCTGCCACCCAGCCATCGGCACCGATGACCAAACTTTCAAGCCCGAGGGTATCCACACCAGTGAACACTTTTAAACGGTCGCCAAACCTATTCTGCAAACGGATCACATTGGTAATGTCCCTGGTAGATTCTTTGATGGCCTGGATATTCTCACATTCCAACAATTCTTCCATCATATCCAAAGTTACCTCTATTTTATAATCCACAGGGTTGTTGTAGATCATTATAGGCAGTGATGTACTGTTCGCAATAGCCTTAAAATATGCAACGGTTTCATAATCTGTGGCCTTATAGCGCATAGGTGGCAACAACATTAAACCTTGGGCCCCTACCTTCTCTGCATGTTGTGCAACGGCAACGGCTCCTTTTGTGCTCTGCTCCGCAATGTTAATGATCACAGGAATCTTGCCTTCCACAATGGATAAGGCGGTTTTGATCAAAGTCTCCTTTTCATGTGGCTCCAAGGTACTGGCTTCCCCTAGGGTTCCACCCAAAATGATGCCATGAACACCAGCCTCCATTTGAGCCTTTACATTTTTCTCGAACATAGCAAGATCCAATTGGTCATCGCTAGTAAACTTCGTGGTTAAAGCAGGCATTACGCCTTCCCATTTAATCATAATAGTCAATTGTTTAGACTACAAAAATAAAAAGAGTTGTCCGCAACAAATGTTCAAGTTATTAACTTATTATAATACTATATTAACCCGTATATTGACCTACGCTCTTTTTTTTAATAATATTTGTAAAAAACAAGCATTGAAAGTTCTACCTTTTAAAATACCAAAACCCAAGGACGAGGCCCTGGTCTACCAAGTAGATAGGGAGAAGGTACTTTATGACCAGCTCCACCAACATGGTGAAATCCAAATAAGCTATGTGGAAGAGGGTTCGGGATCGTTGATCGTTGGCGACACCATCAACGAATATAAGGAAGGTGACATTTTGATTATTGGTGGATTCATTCCCCATGTTTTTAGGAGCGATATCAATGCCACCGAGGAATCGGTCATGCACACCCTTTTTTTTGACTACAATTCCTTTGGAAAGGATTTTTTCAAACTTTCCGATCTTTCCCTTGCCAATGAATTCTTCAAACAGTCGGAGTTTGGCATGAAAGTACTTTCCAATCAAGATGAGGTCATCGCGCTCTTTAATCTGTTGGGCCATCAGAACAAGGTGGAACAAATAGCCACATTATTGCTGATCATCAGCCAAATCACTAAATCGAAAACAGAACCTCTTTCCTCTTTCGTGTACCGAAAAAGTTATTCGGATGATGAAGGAAAACGCATGAGCAATGTTTATGAATATGCCATGGAACGATACCATGAACAAATTTCCCTGGAGGAAATCTCGGAACGGGCCAATATGAGCAAGAATGCCTTTTGCAGATACTTTAAAAAAAGGACTAACAAGACCTTCTTTCAATTTTTAATCGAGATCCGTATTGAAAGTGCCTGCAAAATGATCATCAACAAACCCGAACTTCCTATTTCCTTGATTTCGGAACAATGCGGCTTTAGCAATATTGCCAATTTTAACCGAAAGTTCAAGGAACTAAAAGGCTGTACGCCTACCCAATACAGGACCCAGTTCTAAGCTATTATTTTGATGATGGGTAGAAAAGGGATTTCTTGATTACCAGTTGTTCCTTTGTGGCCTTTTCTTTTTCAGACAGTTGGTACGATCTTTTGATGAAACTCGTCCCTTCCTCCAACGGGCTCAAATCCATCTGTAGTCCGGCATGATCCAAGTATTTTTGATAATCTATCTCGTTCACCGTATCCACATAATTTTGTAGCTCCAATAAAGATTTTCCTGCAAATTGCTCACAAATGGCCCAAAATTCCTCTTTTTTGAACCCTCTGTTCTGCTTTAGGAAGTATTCGTTGTACAGAAACCGCATGACATCATCCAAGGATTTCTGATTTTTAGAATTTTTGCGGATCTCCAGATCTAAGAGCAATCCAATTATTGGTCCTTTGTTATAGTAGGATATAGTGGTCTGGTCGGTATTTTCATCCCTATTGAGGAAATTCAACCAAATATCAAAACTTGAACGGGAAAGCGACATATGATTTTTCCCTTCTATATTCTCGTACCTTCTAATGGAACCGCTCAAATAATCCAAAGCTTCCTTAGGCTGCAACAAACCAGCACGGAGCATGATCAAGTATTCGTAATACACCGTAATCCCTTCGGAAACCCAAAGCATATCGGTATAGTTTTCCTTGCCATAATCAAATGGGCCTAGTGCTATGGGACGAATTGCCTTTACATTGTAGAGGTGAAAATATTCATGGGTGATGAAATTTAGGAAATCTGTGTAATGCTCCTTGGACTTGAATTCGAACGATCCACTGGTAAACACAGCTTGTGAATTCCAATGTTCCAAACCACCGCCACCGGCTCCCATCATAATGAAACTGTAATTTTGATAGGGAACATGGCCCATCAATGCTGTAGTGGCCGAGATAATTTTTTTAAGATCGCCCACAAAGGTATCCTGTTGTAATCCTTCAGGGGTTTCCATTGCCAGATGATAGGATCTTCCATCATGTTCAAATTCAATTATTTTTTGATTTCCAACATAAATCGGGCTATCATATAACACATCAAAATCCAGGGCATAATACTGACCTGCATCATTCTTGACCAATCCTGTTGAAATTGTATTCCAATCCTGATAAGGTTCGATTGTCAAAGTTACCGGGACATCAATCTTATCCTTTGGATACATGAACATGGAATTGGGCATGATGAACGCCTTGTTTTGATCCACAAGGGATTCTGCAACGGATTTTTTATTGGCAAAAACCCGATACGTGACCACAATACTTTGGCTTGTTCCATTGTTGACCACCCACGTATCCTTAGATTCCTTGTGCCAATCCAACATTTTCCCTTTGTCGTTTTTTACTTCAAAATCAACTATATAACGAGGAAAATCCAAAATCTTGTAATATCCTGGGGACCATACGGGGAGCACAAAACTGGAGTTGGGCGAGCGAAGCTCGGAGCAAGTAAACTGCACCTGGGCATAATGTGCTTCGGGTTGGGTAAAACTCAATTTAAAATCCATTTTGGATTGTGCCGAGCAGATGGCACTTACCCCAAAGAACCACCCGATTACCAGTACTGAAAGTTTTTTCGACCTCATCATTTTCAATTAGTTTTTCTTGGCGATGGCCACCCAACCACCAGATATATTCAATTTAATGTCCATTTTTGTTCTGGAATCCACGTTGGTTTGTTCCAACACATAATCCCGGGCATTTGTATCAGAGTTCACACCATCCCTGAAGACTTGCAAACTGTAGTTGCCTTCATCCAAGAAAGAAAAGTCCAGTGTAAACGACTTCGGGGTAGTATCGTTCATGCCGGCAATGTACCAGGTGTTCCCATGTTTACGTGCCACCAAAATATAATCGGATACTTTGGCATCCAATACTTCGGTCTTTTCCCAAATAGTTGGTATGCCAGAAATGAAAGTGGTGGTCTCATCTTCCCTGTAATAATTGCTCGGCGTATCGCTCAACATTTGAAGCGGTGCTTCAAAGACCACGTACATGGCCACTTGATGGGCCCGGGTTCCCATCGCCATGGGACGGGTAAAACGGGCCATAAAATTTTCCTTGTGCACATTGTCCAAACCTCCAGGGGTGAAATCCATAACCCCTGCCGTCATTCTTGTAAAAGGAAGGGTGAGTTCATGTTCCGAATCGATCTTATCCTCCCATTTGGTATTTTCCAACCCTTTTACCCCTTCAAAATTGATAATGTTCGGATAAGCACGTCGCATTCCCGAAGGTTTGAAAGCTCCGTGGAAATCGACCAAAAGTTGACGTTTTGCCGTTTCTTGTGCCATCCGCTCGTAAAAGTTGACCACATATTGATCGGCACGTTGGATGAAATCGACCTTTACCCCTTTTACGCCCCAACCCTTAAAAACATCCAATATGCCTTCCATGTCTTCGTCCAATGGCCTCCAAAGACTCCAGAGAATGACCCCTACCCCTTTTTGATTTCCATAGCTAACCAGCTCGGCAACATCAACATTTGGATTGGGCTCGCGTACATTAGTTGTGGTCTTGGACCAACCTTCATCCAAGATGATATACTCCAGACCGTAATGGGCGGCAAAATCGATGTAATATTTGTAGGTTTCGGTATTGATCCCCGATTTAAAATCCACGCCATCAATATTATTGGCATTCCACCAATCCCAAGCTACTTTTCCTGGTTTTACCCATGAAATGTCCTTTAATTTTAACGGATCGGCCAATTGACACACCAAATTATTGGAAACAATGTCCTTATCCGAAGAGGAAACCATAAAAACCCGCCAAGGAAACGTTCTATTTCCAGAAGTCTGGGCAATGTAATCGGCCTCAAATTCAATGGACTCATCGCGATCCCGTTTTTGCTCCTTGGTCTTTAAGACCACTTTGGGAAACAAACTGGTAAAACCCGACCCATTCTTTTGCAGGAACATATGGGGGTAGTCATAAATGTTGGATTCAGTGAAAGAAACACTTGGTTCGTCTACCTTGGTGAAAAGTAGCGGCAAGTTTGCAATGGTACCTGTAGTAATGTTTTCGGATGGAATGGCCTGAAAATAATTTTCAAAATGTGATATCAAACTTTTCTCCTCGGGTAAATAGCACGTTGTTTTCTCGTTTGGGGAAAAGGTGAGTTTTTCATCAACCACCTGAATTTCCTTTTTGCCCAGCTTGGCCACATACCTAAAGGCGCAACCATTATCATACACCCGCAGTTCCAAATCAAAATCCCTGAATTGCAGCGTAAGTTGGTTGTATTCATCGTTTATTTCCTTATTCTTGGTCGGTAAATCTACCCGAATGGTATGCTTTTGAGAAAACTGCCGCATGCTCATGGTCTTGGATCTAGCTACTAACGAGCCTTTTCCATCAATGATCAAATCGGAGACCACATCTTCCACCAAAGTTTTTCCTGCGTAAGCCAACTTAAGGTGCAGTTCTTCCTTTACCGATACCGTTACTTCCAAAACCCCGTTCGGTGATGTAAGTGAAGATTGACCAAATGCAACCGAGCTTAAAGCGAAGAACAGCAAAATGAGACCAATCTTGGAACCGATTGGGGTAAAAGTTTTGAATCCTTTCATAATTATATTGTATTGATCTTTGATATGCTCATGGTTTGTGAATTTAAACAACTATGCATTGGCCCACAACAGGCCCTATGATCTTGGCGATATTTTCTTCTTTTCAAGAAAAAAGAAAGCGAATGGGTTTCCATTCGCTTTCCTAACTAACAACAAACTCAAACAATTATTAATTGAAAACACACTAGATGCTAACTTTCAATTTAGTACCCTGGGTTCTGTGAAAGGTTGGTATTGGTGTTCAACTCTTCAAGACCAATAGGGAATAGGGTAGTATAATCTCCTTTTGGTGTATGGTTGTACCAATTTTTGGTCTGGTACACCCCAAAACGGATCATATCGGATCTTCTTCTTGCTTCGGCGGCAAATTCCCAGCCCAATTCGTCCAAGAAACGTCCGTAGGGCACTACGGATTGATCTCCTGGATCATCAACGGTTCCGTCTTCGGCCAACGTGCCATATTCAACGGTGGTATCACCTTCCAACTCTGCCCCGGTAACCGTAGCATCGGTAGGATTGTCAAAAGAGCGCAAACGTACTTGGGTTACAATGGCAGCCGCCTCGTCGCTTCTATCTGTTCTGAGCAATGCCTCAGCCTTCATCATCAATACATCGGTATATCTCAAGAATGGGAAATCCACACTTAGCCCACTGGTGGCTCCAGGTTCAATTTCGTATTTGCCACATCTGAAACCTTCCGTGAATTCACAACCATAAATGCTGGGCATTTTGTTTACCAAAGTCATGACCACACTACCGTCTGAGGCGTTCAATTGATCACCCATCAACCAAGTATCTGCCAAACGCTTATCATTTGGATCATAGCTATTAATGAATTGAGGGTTACAACTGGATCCACCCCATGGCTGGGCCTGCATTCCAAATACCAAACGATGATCTGGCGTTAACATTTTCATATGGGCGTTCCATTGTGGTGCAAAAATTTGATCGTAAGGAATGGCAAAAACCAATTCAGAATTACCATCATTATTGGTACTGAAAATATCCGAATAGCTGGAAGAAAGTTCATAAGCGCCACTGTTAATGATCTGGTTACAGGCATCGATAACCTTGTCCCACTGTGGAGTACCCGTATACACTTCTGCATTCAGATAAACCCTGGCCAAAACTTGAAGTGCCCCCCACTTGGTTATCCTTCCGTAGGTTGATTGATCTACGGTTTCGGATAAATCAGGTATCACTGCTGTCAACTCGGACACGATAAAATTGTACACTTCGGTACGGCTACTCTGAACCGGAAGTTCATCACTGTAGCTGGAGATGATCGGAACATTTCCATGGGTATCCACCAACATGGAATAATACAATGCCCTCAAGGCACGCATTTCAGCAATGATGCTGGCTGCCTGTTCCGTACTTACCGGAAGTTGCTCGGACTCGATCTGCAAAATTACCCTGTTGGTAGAGTTGATACCGTTGAAACAAGTAATCCAGGTATTCCTAGGCTGCCATTGGGTCTCGGTCCATTCATGAAAGTGCATTCTCTTGTACGTTCCCCCGTCATCCCATCCATTGGGTCGTGTAGGGGTTACAAACATGTCCGCAGGCTCTTCCTGAAGATCAAAATATCCTTGCCAACCCATTACAAAGCGCAAAGGGGTATAGGCTGAAGCCATTACGGAAACAATATCCGACTCGGATGGGGTAAAGGAGGATTCCGTTACCTCGGAATATACTTGTTCCTCAAGATCGGTACATCCTATTTGAAGGAACAGAGCACCAATCGCCAGTGTAAAAATTCGTAATCTAAGTGAAATCACTTCATTGATCGTAATTTTCATAGTCTTTTATTTTAAAATGTAAAATTGATGCCCAATGTGAATGTCCTGGTAGAAGGATATTTGTCCCTTTCATCGTTACCAGGTGCAAGTCCGTTCCTGTTCACCTCTGGATCGATACCCTTGTATCCGGTTATAGTGGCCAGGTTAAGTCCTGATGCATAGATTCGGAAAGTCTGGGCAAACTTGATAGCGTCCTTAGGCAATGTGTAGCCCAAGGTAACGTTGTCGATCTTCAAGAAATCGCCATCTTCAACATAGTAGCTCACAAAACGTTGCACATCTTGCAAAACGGCCTTACCGTAAACCAAATCGTAGGCAGAATCCAATGTGTTGTAACTAATGGTCGGGTTTTCATAGAACATACGTGAAAAGTTCAGGATCTGATAATCCAAGGCTCCCCTTAAATTCACCATAAGGTCCCAGTTTTTGTACCTCACCGTGTTGTTCCAGCTATAGTAAGCTTTTGGGAGACCATTACCCAAAACCTGTCTGTCATCATTAGTGGCTTCGGTAGCAGGAACCAGGGTTCCATCAGGTCTTTCAATGATCCAAATACCGTCATCGGTAATGTCCACACTCTTTAAACCATAGAAATTACCAATAGGTTCACCTTCTTGTACCCTGTGGGTATTGATCTGGATAGGTTCCCCAGTATATCCTTCATCAAAGAAATCGTTGGTCAACTGAAACTCATCATTGGACAGGGAAACAATTTTATTGGTATTGGTGGAATACGTTAAGTTGGCCGTCCATTGAAAGTTTTCAGTCTGTACTGGAGTAACGTTCAAGAGAAATTCCAAACCGGAGTTTTTGATCTGGGCCACGTTGGCAGCAATGTTTCCATAGAAATATGGAGGAGTAGGCACGCTGTAGTTGTATAGGGCATCCTTGGTAGTCCTATCATAATAATCTATGGCGCCGTTGATACGTCCTTCCAAGAATCCAAAATCAAGACCTAGGTTAAACTCTTCCTTTTTCTCCCAGCGCAGATTCGGGTTGGCATTTCGGGATGGCACCAATTGTCTCACCCACTGGCCATTGTTCAAGAAATAATCACCATAGGTAAGTCCGCTCAAGGATTGGTAGTTAGAACCCGCATTGATACCTGTGACCCCAAAACCTGTTCTTAGTTTTAGGTTGGACAACCATTTCCAGTTGTCCGCAAAGGATTCTTGATCAATTCTCCAACCCAAAGAGATACCCGGGAAATTACCCCATTTGTAATCCTCACCGAAACGCGAAGAACCTTCTCTACGCAAACTCGCCATCAACAGATAACGGTCATCATAGTTATAGGTTACCCTGGAGAAGAATGCGATCAATTTATCGGAATCCTTGTAGCTTCCCATACCGGCTTCACCCAATTGAAGACCTTGCCCGCTTCCTAGGTTGTTATACGTAAAACCATCGGTTGGGAATCGGCGGTTAGTTGCCCAAAAACCTTCATTGGTATTGTCCTCATAGTTGTAACCTACCAATCCGGTAACCCTGTGCTTACCAAAGGCATTGTTGTAATCTGCCGTAAACTGACCATAGTTACCCACATAATCATCGGTACCACGGGAAGCAAAACCTTCTTGACCGTTTTTGGTAGTGGAAACGTGGTTTTTGGTCTGATAAAAGCCCCTGATATTGGAATTCCCTTTTCGGGTATACAATCCTTTCAAGGTAAGGTGATCACCAAAATCATAGCTTAACGAGAAATCGAATCGGGAGTTCCTGTAACGGTTCTGACCTAGGGTTTCTTGGATATAGGCCACAGGGTTGTCATAGAAATACACATCCCTCTCGTACCAGCTACCGTCATCATTATAAACGGGCTCTGTAGGGTTCCTAATAATGGCTTGTCTGTAAATGTAGGGGTTAAAACTATAGCCATCACCCAATGCATTATAGGTTTGTTCACTCAAGATTATGCCAACATTGGTTTTAAGCTTATTGTCGAACATGGCATGGTTTACACTGACACGGGCCGTATATTTTTCATTGTTCGATTTCAAAAAAATACCTTCTATGTCCCTGTAGTTTACAGAAGCGGTCATGTTAGAGGTAGAATTACCACCCCTAAAGATCACATTGTGTACCTGGCTGAAGGCATCCCTGGTGATTTCATCCACCCAGTCAGTATTAGCTCCAAAATCTTGGATGTTTGCCCCATTAAAGGTATACCCCTCTGCATATTTTTGTCGAAGCTCATCGGCATCCAAAAAGTTCATACGGTTGGCAATGGTTGATAATGAAGCGTAACCATTATATTCAATGGTCGACTTCATATCGTTACTCCCTTTTTTGGTGGTAATGATGATAACCCCATTGGTACCCCTGGTTCCATAAATGGCCGTGGCGGAACCATCCTTAAGTACGTCAATGGACTCAATGTCCTCTGGAGCCACTGTTGCCAAACTTCCTGGAACACCATCTACCAATACCAAAGGATTGGTACCTCCCAAAATAGATGAAGTACCCCTAAGACTGATCTGGGTACCTTCCGTTGGGTCCCCAGAGGGGGCCGAAACAGAAAGACCTGCCACTTTACCTTGGATCAATTGGGCGGCATCCTTTACGTTACCCTGAACAAAATCCTCTGATTTTACCGTTGCCACCGAACTGGTCACATCGGCCCTTTTTTGGGTACCGTAACCTATTACCACTACCTCGTTAAGCTGCTGAAGATCTTCTTTCAGTACAACATTAATGGTTGTTGAACCCTGAACCGGAATTTCTTGAGCCAAAAAGCCCAAATACGAAAACACCAATACCGCATTGGATTGTGAAGTGGTAATGATAAAATTTCCATCAAAATCCGAAGCAACACCATTAGTGGTGTTTTTTTCCAGTACAGAAGCCCCAGCAATGGGCACACCCTGCTCATCTGTAATGCTACCGGTAATCCTCTGTTGGGAGAACCCCGCCTGAACGGCAAAAAGGCAAAACATGGAAAACAAAAGCTGAGTTTTTAAACCTTTCGTCCCTAAACATGCTTTAAATAAAAAGTTAGCCAATTTCATAATACATTTTTAGTTTGTTTGAATTATTCCTCACTTAAAACTTATCGTTTCGGCACTTTAAATTGAATTAAAGATTAATAAGCGTTAATTTTACACTTGTAAATGTATACTGAAGAGTTTCAAGATTTTGGGAAATATTATCCGGTTTTGATACTATATTGACCAATCAATATGCTTTTTAGTACCTTACAGGATTTAATCCTATCAATTTAACATTTACAAGTATATTTTAAACACTTATTATAGGTTTCCCAATTGGCTTAAAAACAATCTTTACAATACCACTAATTATCAAAATCCGAGTTTTGGTACCCTGTGAAAAATCCTAACTTTAAGGATTCAAATTTTGGATGTAGTTGTACACCATCATCGACATAGAGACAACCGGCAATGGGATCAAAGGCAACAAGATCACTGAAATTGCCATTTTTAAGTATGAGGGCGGTCAGATCGTGGATGAATTCACCTCGTTGGTAAACCCTCAGTGCCCCATTCCCTATTTTATCACCGGACTCACGGGGATAGATGACCAAATGGTACAAAATGCACCTACATTTTCCGAAGTGGCCAAGGATATTTTATCAATTACCGAAGGTTGCATTTTTGTGGCCCACTCCGTTAATTTTGATTATGGGGTCATCAAGGAGGAATTTCGCCAAATCGGAATTGATTTTACCCGAAAAAAACTGTGCACCGTCCGCTTGTCCCGTAAACTGATTCCCGGACTTGGGTCCTATAGCTTGGGCAAATTATGTTCGTCGGTACAGATTCCATTAGTGGACCGACACCGGGCCCGAGGCGATGCCCATGCCACCGTATTATTGTTTGAAAAATTGATCAATTCTCCAGAGGCCGAAGGGGTTTTCAAAAAATTCTTGAATGCCCGAAGCCAAGAGGCCACGTTGCCACCCCACCTTCCCAAATCTGTATTTGATGATATACCGGCCAAACCAGGCATCTATTATTTCAAGAACCAAAAGGGGGAAATTATTTATGTGGGCAAGGCCGTCAACCTCAAAAAAAGGGTATTGGGCCATTTCTACGACAAAAGCACCAAGGAGATTCAAATGTGCAGTGAAACAGCCCATATCGATTACAAACTATCTGGCAGTGAACTGGTGGCCCTTTTGATGGAATCAGCCGAAATCAAGCGCCTTTTTCCTCCCTATAATCGGGCCCAAAAACGAATTGTGAGGCAATATGCCATTTTTGCCTACGAAGATCGAAACGGCATTGTACACTTGGCGTTCAATACCATAAAAGGAGCCCCAAATCCGTTGAAGATTTTTTACAGCCAAACAGAATGCAGGGCATATCTGGAAGAAATCTGTAAAACCTTCTCGCTATGCCCACGTTACTGTCATTTGCAGCAAACGAATGCAGCATGTTCCCACCACGAAATCAATACATGTGAGGGCATTTGTAAGGAAGAGGAACCTGTGGAGCATTATAACGAAAAGGTTCAGGAAGCCATCTCACATATGAAACTATTGGCTTCGGAAGTGAAAATCATTAAAGAAAAAGGAAGGGACGAAAATGAAAGTGCCGTGATTTTGATTGCTGATGGCATGTACAAGGGCTATGGTTTTATCGATAATGATTCTGACATTTCCTACATGGAAGATATCGAAGCCTTCATCACTCCCCAAAAGAACACCATAGAAACTGAAAGTATTCTCGGGGCCTATTTGCTCAAAAACACCAACATCCAAATCACCTCTCCTATCTCCTAAAAAAAATGCCCCCTAAAAAGGGGGCGTGGAATTATGAGCAAATAGCTCCACAGATTGAAAAATTCCTAAAATTAAAATTGGGCCGTCTCTGTGCTGCCTTTCATGGCCATGGTGCTCGCCTTACCAGCAGTGACCACGTTCTGGACCATATCAAAGTAGGAAGTACCCACAAATCCTTGGTGTTTCACAGCCTTAAAGCCATCCTTTTGCAAAGCGAACTCTCGCTCCTGCAATTCGGAATACCCAGCCATTCCCCTTTCCTTATATGATTTGGAAAGTTCGAACATGCTCGTATTCAACGCATGGAACCCTGCAAGGGTAATGAACTGGAACCTGTAGCCCATGGCCGCCAGTTCTTCCCTAAAGGTCTCCATCTCTTTCATGCTCAATTTAGCTGCCCAGTTGAAGGATGGCGAACAGTTGTAAGCTAACATCTTATTGGGATATTTACTATGGATGCCCTCTGCAAATTTTCTGGCCTGTTCCAAATCCGGTGTGGATGTTTCCAACCAGATAAGGTCCGCAAAGGGAGCATAGCTCAAGCCACGATCAATTCCCTGTTCCAAACCATTTTTCACATAAAAGAACCCTTCGGAAGAACGCTCGCCTGTCAAGAATTTGTGATCACGTTCATCAATATCGCTTGTCAGCAAGTTGGCGGCATCGGCATCAGTCCTCGCAATGATGATAGTGGGTACCCCCATTACATCGGCTGCCAAACGGGCCGCAATCAGTTTGTTGATAGCCTCTTGGGTGGGCACCAAAACCTTACCCCCTAAGTGTCCACACTTTTTAGCAGAGCTCAATTGGTCCTCAAAATGGACTCCGGATGCTCCATTTTCGATCATGGATTTCATGAGTTCGTAGGCGTTCAAGTTACCTCCAAAACCGGCCTCTGCATCGGCCACAATGGGCACCAGATAGTCCTTTTTATCTGCCACTCCGTTTACAGATTGAATTTGGTCGGCGCGCAACAATGCATTGTTGATGCGTTTCACTACCATGGGTACGCTGTTCGCAGGATAAAGCGATTGGTCCGGGTACATTTCCCCTGAAAGGTTGGCGTCTGCCGCCACTTGCCACCCACTAAGGTAAATGGCATCCAAACCAGCTTCCACTTCCTGAATGGCCTGATTGCCGGTGAGCGCTCCCAATCCAGCCACAAAATCTTGGCTGTTCAATTTCTCCCAAAGTTTTTCGGCTCCCACACGCGCAATGGAATGGTCTATTTCATACGAGCCACGAAGTTTAATGACTTCCTCAGCTGTATAAGGGCGTTCAACACCTTTCCATCTGGGGTTTACGGTCCAATCCGTTACCAAAGCTTGAATTTTCTCCTTTTTTTCCATAATTTTATAATTCGAAATTTGACTTGAATCCCATGTAATGTTCGCGCATTCTTGGGATTTTTTTATTGATATGATTGACTTGCTTATATTTCGTTGTAGGCTTTTATCGTGAGGAATTCCTCAAACTCATTGGCTCTCACCAATTTGTCGAACAATGCAATGGCTTCCTCAAATTTGGTGTTATGCAGATTGCCTTCGCCCACCAAATGCCTTATTTTGACCACTTCCTCATCAAAAATGGATTGATACAGTTCGCTTGTCAATTTTCTACCATCATCCAATCTTGCATTGAACTTGAGCCATTGCCAAACTTGGGTCCGTGAAATCTCGGCCGTAGCCGCATCTTCCATCAGGTTGTTGATGGCCACACAACCATTGCCCCTCAACCAGGATTCCAAATACAGGATTCCCACGGAAATGTTCTTCCTGATACCCTTTTCGGTAATCGTACCATTGGGAATGGCGATCAAATCCGTGGCAGAAATATGATCATCCTCCCTCAACTTCTCCAATTGATTGGCTTTTGGCATGTACTTGTCAAAAATATCCTTGGCTATCTTTACCAAACCGGGATGCGCCACCCAGGTACCATCGTGCCCGTTCTTTACCTCTCGTTCCTTGTCCAATCGCACTTTTTCCAATGCCTTCTCGTTGGCCACTGGATCATTGTTAATAGGGATTTGGGCCGCCATACCACCCATGGCATGGATTCCCCTTTTATGGCACCGTTGGATCACCAATCTGGAATAGGAATCCATGAAGGGAACAGTCATAGTGACTTGGTCCCTATCTGGTAAAATATAAGACGGATGGTTCCTAAACTTTTTGATGTATGAGAAAATATAGTCCCAGCGACCACAGTTGAGCCCAACAATATGGTTTTTTAGTTCGTAGATGATCTCATCCAACTGAAAACTCGCCGTGATGGTTTCTATCAATACAGTAGCTTTATAAGTACCTACGGGAATACCAATATATTCTTCGGCAAAAGTGAACACCTCGTTCCACCACCTAGCCTCCAAGTAGTGCTCCAATTTGGGCAAATAGAAATAAGGTGCCGATCCCCTTCGTCTTAAAACACCAGAGTTGTGGTATACGTAGAGTCCAAAATCCACCAAACTTCCCGAGGTCATTTCCCCATTGATAAGAATATGTCTTTCATTCAAATGAAGCCCCCGAGGGCGAACCAAAAGAACGGCCACCTCATCGTTCAATTCATAGCTTTTTCCCTTTTTGGAGTCAAAATAGGAAATGGACCTATTATTGGCATCGATCAAATTTTGTTGACCCTGCATGCAGTTGTACCAAGTAGGCGCATTACTGTCCTCAAAATCGGCCATAAAAGTTTTGGCGCCAGAATTCAAGGCATTGATGACCATCTTGCGATCCACGGGCCCGGTAATCTCCACGCGTCGGTCCCTTAAATCATCCGGGATATGTTTAACCCTCCAATTGGCAGACCTTGTCTGTTCGGTTTCAGGCAAAAAATTTGGGAATTCACCCAAATCAAATTGTACTTGTCGTTTTGCCCGTTCTTCCAACAACTGCAATCTGGACCTATTGAACTTTTGGTGCAATGCGATCAAAAACTCCAAGGCGCCATCGGTCAACAGCTCAGGATAATAGTGCTCCACTTCCTTTGAAAACTGCAATTGTGTACTGGTAATCAATGCTTCTTCCATAACAGTATCATTTTGTTCAACAAGATTAACGCAAACGTTTGAGAAAAACAAGCGAACGTTCGCTTTTTTATATTTATTCGCTATTTTTATAAGATTCGCAAAAAGACCTATCTTTGATCGAGAAAAATGGAAGAAGAGTATATCAAATTGATTTTTGGCCTAAAATTGAAGCAGGTAAGGACCAAGCGAAAGCTATCCCTATTTGGCCTTTCCAAGCTTACGGGACTTTCAAAATCGTACTTGAACGAAATTGAAAAGGGCAAGAAATACCCTAAAACGGACAAGATTGCCCTATTGGCCGAAAAATTGGAAGTGCCTTATGATAGTTTGGTTTCCCTGAAACTGGACAAGAACCTTGCTCCTGTTGGCGAATTGCTACAATCCAAGGTTTTTAAGGAGCTCCCCTTGGAACTGTTCGGTATTAAGGAAAGTGACCTTATCGATATTGTTGCCAACGCTCCTACCAAGGTCAATGCCTTTATCAGTACCATCATTGAAATTGCCAAGCATTATAACTTTGGAAAAGAAAACTTCTATTTGGCGGCCCTCCGCTCCTTTCAAGAGGCCAGCAACAACTTCTTTCCCGATTTGGAAGACGCCGCGGTCCAATTTGCCAAAGCCTATCAAGTGGACTTGAAAAAATCGGTAAGTTCATCGGAACTGGAAGAAATTTTGGTGGAAGAATACGGGTATACCATCAATAATGAGGAGCTGACCAAGTACAAGGAATTGGACAACCTACGCTCCATGTTCATGCCAAAGACCAAAACCCTTTTGGTGGCCAACCATATTGATGAAGCGCAACGCACCTTTATCTACGCCAAGGAAATCGGTTATAATTTTTTGAACATTGAGGAGCGCCTCTACACGTTCACTTGGATCAAGTTCAACAATTTTGACCAAGTGCTCAATAATTTTTATGCTTCCTATTTTGCCGGTGCATTGGTGATTCCCCGAGATCTGTTCAGAAAGCACATTGATTCCTTTTTGGGCAAACCTAAATTCGATAAAACCTTTTTGACCGGGTTAAAAAACTACTACAATGCCTCCCCAGAATCACTCTACCAACGGTTGACCAATATTTTACCGAACGATTACCAACTGGAAAACCTATTTTTTCTCAGATTGAGCCATAAAAGGGACTCCAACCGATTTGATATCACCAAGGAACTCCATTTGACCCATCACCATTCACCCCATGGTAATGAAACCAACGAGAAATATTGTAGGCGTTGGGTATCCATTCGGGTATTACAGGAAATTGCTAAAACTGATGAGGAGCATCATATGGACGTGCAAATTTCACATTATCCCAGTGATGGGCTTTCGTATCTGATTTTTTCCAGTGCCACTGTAGACCCCTTTAAAAAAGATGAATACCGAAGCGTAAGTTTGGGATTATTGATCAATTCCGAACTCAAAAAGAAAGTGGCCTTTTTGGACGATCCATCCATCAAAACGTTTGATGTTGGGGTGACCTGTGAGCGCTGTTCCATTGCGGATTGTGATGTTAGGCAATCTCAACCTATCATTCTGAAAAGGCAGGAACGCAATGTCAAAACCGAAAAAGTAGTGGAAGAACTCCAAAAAAAGTTCAGCTAGGCTATAAGCTTGGTTTCAGCATAACCTTGAACTCAGCCTTGCCCTTTAGGTATTGAAACCCTTTCTCCAAATCTTTTTGTTCCACTGCGTAGGGATAAAAGGATATCGGTTCAATGCAGACCATATTCTTCACCTCTGTCCAGCACATAAAATGCCCGAAACCTTTGGCTTCTATGGTTATCTGCCTTTCATCTTTTAACGTTATAGAATTACAATCCGGAACCTGATATGCCCGACTGCCCACGGCCAATACCTCATCTAATGAGATTTTTTGATCATTGGCGATAATCATCGGGGCATCGGAATGGAGCTTGAAAGCAGGATGGTACCCCAACATAAAGGGCATTCCTTCTTCCCCAGAAATCCGAAAAACAATTTCCAATGCTCCCTCCTTCAATTCAAAGGATTTTTCAAATCGGAAACTGTAGGGCCAGTCCATGAAAGGTTCGGTAGATTTTACAGGGTATTTGGAATTTTTCACTTTGGTACCCTCTGTATATTCCTTTGCAAAAACAGCGGTAGATTCTGTTTGTAAAATCAATTCATAAGGGATTTGCCTCAACAAACCATGCTGGTCCTGGATAGCTTCCCCTTTAGGAGTTTGAATCCTAAAATTGGCCTTGTCCAAAGGACCAATGACCGGGAACATCTCCGTATCACTACTCCCCCAACCTGGACTTCTTTTTTGATGGATAAATTCATGGCCACCACACACAAAACTGACCAACTCGCCAGCATCTATGCTAACCGTGCAATCTTTGTTTTTTAATTGGACCATTACTTGGTATTTATCAATCGGTAAATTAAAATAGCTGTCCGTTTGGTAAGATCCTTGATGGTGTTCAGGTTAACGGTTTCCTCGGGGGTATGTGCCCCCGACCCCATGGTTCCCAATCCATCCAAACAATCCACATATTCGGCTATAAAGGAAACGTCCGCAGCTCCCCGTCTTCCTGGATCATAGGCCAATACTTCCCCTTGACCCAGATCAAGGCTTACCTCGTTCAAAATACCCAACAATCCCATATTTCCCTCGGTAGGCTGCATGGCGGGATAGCTATCGGTAAAGCTGACCATGGCAGAAGTTTTGGGAAGATTGTTGCCTACAATTTCCCTCATCTTTTCACGTGCCCTTTCTTTTTGTTCTTCGGAAATAAATCGGAGACCTCCTTTTACAATTGCTTTTTGGGCTACCACATTGCTTTTTCCAAAGGCATCTCCCTTACCTGTGGAAGGATCATAATTTACAAAGGTACCCCCCAACAATATTCCAGGATTGAAGGTCAACAGATCTTCGCCTTTTACATCGGTATAGAATTCATGAAGAATGCGCGACATTTCAAAAATGGCACCCGCACCGGTGTTCTCACTAAAGATACCAGAGGAATGGGCCCGTTTTCCCTCTACTTCCACCTCCCAGCCAGAGGCTCCCCTGCGCGCTACCGTGGCATAATTAAACCCCGTGGATGTTTCAAATCCCAAGGCAACATTACTCCTTTGGGCAGCTTCGATCAAATCCTTCCGACTGATATCCAACGGTTTCCCTGTACTTTCTTCGTCCCCGGTAAAAGCGACGATAATTTGGGCATCGTTCAACAAGCCATTATCATACAATGCCTTTAGGGCATAGAGCACGATTACATCCCCGCCTTTCATATCGTTACCGCCCGGTGCGTGGGCAATGCTATCGTTGACCCTTTCGAATTTTTGGAACGGACTATCTTCTTCAAAAACGGTATCCAAGTGACCTACCAATACCAATTTTTTGCCTTTGTTGCCTGAAGTTTCCGCGAACAAATGTCCTGCACGGTCCATTTCGGCAGGCATGTCGATCCATTTGGTCTGAAAACCGATATGGTCAAACGCATCTTTGAACACCATACCCACTTCTTTCACGCCTTCCGCATTTAAAGTACCGCTGTTGATATTCACCACTTTTTCCAAAAACGAAATGGCTTCGTCGCTGTTCTTTTCAATCGTGGCAACAATCTTTTTTTCCGTCCGGGTCAATTTTTGGGCCGTTACAGTAAAGGCCAATACAAGGCAAACTGAGGAGATAATCGGTTTTAGGGTCATGGTAGTTATTTTACCCCTAATGTATCAATTTAAAAGGAAAGACACAGCTATCACTCAAACTGGATAGCCTTTACCGGCGTAATTTTGGTGATGATGTACGATGGGACCAGAAGCATCAAAAGGCACAAGAACATGACCCCGATGTTGAGCAAGAATACGGTCGGAACATCCATATGGACCGGAATGTATTCAATGTAATATTCCTCTGGATTTGGGAACTTGAACATTCGGTATTTGCCCTGAAGGAAAATGACTCCCAATCCGATTACATTACCCCAAAATAGCCCAATGGCGATCAAGTAGGCGGCATTGTACAAAAACACCTTTCGTATACTCCAATTGGCCGAGCCCAGTGCTTTCAGAATCCCAATCATTTGGGTGCGCTCCAGAATCAACACCAAGAGTGCCGTGATCATGTTGATACCTCCCACAATGATCATTATCCCAATGATCAGGGCGATGTTAAAATCAAACAGGCCAATCCACTCAAAAATGCGATAGTATTTGGTCTTGATGTTCTGGGTATCTAGACTGGAAAGGGTGTTGTTATAAATTTCATTGCTCTTTTCCTCCAATTGATCAAAATCATCCAGAAACACCTCAAAATTACCGACCTGATCATCTTCCCATTTGTTCATCCGCTGAATGTGGCGAATGTCCACAAAGACATATGTGGCATCAAATTCCTCAAATCCGCTGTCATAAATGCCAACAATCTTGAACTTTCGATTATTGGGAATCTGGGAGGCATCCCCATCCTTTAAAAAGAAGGAAAAAAAGCTGTCACCCACATCCAACTGCAACCGATTAGCCATCATCCGAGAAATTAACACCTCATCGTTGAGCTTTCCGGTGTAGTCCGGCAATCTACCCTCCACCAGATATTCCTTGAAGGCGCTCCAATCATAATCGGGGCCGACACCTTTGGCCAGCATTCCTTCAAAGGTATCCTCGGTGCGGATGATTCCACCTTTGGTGGCCACAGCCTGAACATGGCGTACCCCATCCACATTTTTAAACTCGGGATAAAAATCTTGATGTATGGAAATCGGTGAAACGGAAACTTCGGAAGTATTGTTGTCGTAGTTGGAAATCTGGATATGGCCATTGAAAGCCGAGACCTTTTCGCGAATTTTGTTTTTCAACCCAACACCTGTGGCAATAGCGATGAGCATCATGACCACACCGATCGCAATTGCAGCTATGGCGATTTTTATTATAGGGGCGGAAATACTAATTTTATGTTCCTTCCCTGTAATCAGGCGTTTGGCAATAAACAATTCTAAATTCAACGAATGCCCATTTTATCTAATCTCAAAAGTACTGTTTTCTTATTGTTTTTGGCGCTTTCTTGTTGCAAGGGCCAGCAAAAACAAGCTGATATCCCACCATCGGAGGTGATTTCCACTCCTTCTGCAGAAATAAAAGTAGCTGCAAACCGCACGGAAGTATACCTCCCCATGCTACAAGGCAAGAAGGTGGGGATTGTAGCGAATCCCACCAGCGTTATTTTTAATGACAAGGGATATGCCCACTTGGTGGATTCCTTGGTTTCACTTGGAGTTGATGTAAAAAAAGTTTTTGCCCCGGAACACGGATTCCGTGGTACCGCCGATGCTGGGGAACATGTGAAAGATGGTGTGGATGCCAAAACCGGGGTACCCATCATCTCCCTTTATGGAAAAAACCGAAAACCCTCCAAGGAACAGTTGGACGAATTGGATGTGGTGGTATTTGACATTCAGGATGTTGGGGTTCGCTTTTACACTTTTATCGCTACACTCCAATTGGTGATGGAAGCCTGTGCGGAACATGGAACGCCCATCATGGTGCTTGACCGACCTAACCCGAACGGACATTACGTGGACGGACCTACCATGATGAAAGAACATGCCAGCTATTTGGGTCTGCAACCGATTCCATTGGTTTATGGGATGACCATGGGTGAATATGCCCAAATGCTCAATGGTGAAGGTTGGCTGGAAAATGGCAGCAAAGCGGATTTAACGGTTGTCCCACTTGAAAACTATACGCACGCTTCCGAGTATCATTTACCCATTCGCCCCTCTCCCAACCTTCCCAACGATGTTTCGATTACCTTATACCCAAGTTTGGGGCTTTTTGAAGGCACCAACGTAAATGCGGGTCGGGGCACCGAGTTTCAGTTCCAACGGTATGGGGCTTCCTTTATGGACAGTACCCAATACGATTTCAGCTATGTGCCCGAGCCCAATTTTGGTTCCAAACATCCCAAAGAGGAAGGAAAAATCTGTTATGGCAAAGACCTATCACAATCGCCAAAAATGAACGAAATGACCTTACGATGGGTTATCGACGCCTATAAAAACACCAAGGACAAGGACAAGTTCTTCCTGACAAGCGGGTTTACCAAACATGCCGGAACACCTATTTTACAACAGCAGATTGAAGCTGGGGTATCTGAGGAAGAAATCAAGGCCACTTGGCAAGAGGGCTTGGAAAGTTTCAAAAAAATTAGGGCAAAGTATTTAATCTACGAATAGTCAACCAATTTTTCAATTGCACACGAATTTTACAAATTGGTCGAATGTCATTTTGAACGTAGTGAAAAATCTAACGTTGTGTGACATTTCACAACTGCTGTTATACATCTCCTTTCGAGATGACCTTCCTTGGTTCGGTTGTAGGCCTTCGGTATTTGTGAAACGGCTGTTTTAAGAGGCCAGCAATACTGCTGTTTTCCTTTTCATCAGGAAACGTGTCCACACCATACACAATATCCTTCACATCCATGGTCATATAAGTTCCTAACATTCTGTCCCATATGGCAAAAATATTTCCATAGTTGGAATCGGTATAAGGTAATTGATAATGATGGTGCACTTTGTGCATATCCGGGCTCACCACAAACCAGCTGATGGCGTTATCCACCTTTTTGGGCAATCTTATATTGGCATGGTTAAATTGTGAAAACACCACGGACAAACTTTGATAGAGCATAATGATACCGATGGGAGCGCCCACAATCAAAACTCCGGCCAAGGTGAAGGTGTAGCGAATCAAACTCTCCAATGGATGGTGCCTATTGGCAGTCGTGGTATCCACATGATGGTCTGAATGGTGGACCAAATGAACCATCCAAAGCGGTTTCACCTTATGCTCCACCCAATGGGCAGCATAGGCTCCAATCAAGTCCAGCAACATGACCCCGAGCAACACATACAACCACAAAGGCATCGCTGGCAACCAATTGATGATGCCAAACTGGTTTTCCACGGCCCAATCCGAAGTCTTGAGCAACAGAAAGGCGAGCGGAAAATTCACGATGATCGTGGTCATGGTCAAAAAGAAGTTGGGAACGGAGTGTCGCCATTTTTTGTACGGAGTACCAAACAACGGCATAATGCCTTCCAAAATCCAGAAAAAAGTGATTCCCCCTACCAAAATAAGGCTTCGGTGTGAGGAGGGAATGGTCTCAAAGTATGAAATGATCTGCTCCATACGCTCAAATATAAGCAATCGTCAAAATTTTATGCTTTTTTTCATCGCTTCCACAATGTTAAAAGCCGCCGGACAAATGGCTACATTTTTTAAGGTGAGGTTACTGATCTGTTGGAATTTTTTGCGGTCGGTATGTGGAAACTCGCGACAGGCCTTGGGTCTAACTTCGTAAATGGAACAGTAATTATCGGCTCCCAAAAAAGTGCAGGGCACGCTTTGGAGCACGTAATCGTTCTCTTCATCAACCCTGAGGTAGGTATCGATGAACTGCGAGGGTTTCATCCGAAAATGTTTCGCAATCCGCTCAATATCAACATTGGTAAAAAGAGGACCTGTGGTCTTGCAGCAATTGGCACAGGTGAGGCAATCCGTACGTTCAAATTCTGCGTCGTGAAGTCCTTGCATTACATAATCCAGGTCCTTGGGCGGACGCTGTTTTAGTTTGCTGAAGAATTTTTTGTTCTCCACATGCTTCTCCTTGGCCTTTTGGGGCAATCCTTCAAGAATTTCATCCATATCGCACAAACTTATCCAAATTAAACTTTTCTCTGCAATTAAAGTCCCACCTTTGTAAAAACACCAATTTCATGGCAGATGTTTTAGGCAAGGCCGTCATGGACTTTCAACAAGGAAACTATACAGAGGACATCAAAACTTTTTCCTCATTGGATGAAGAGGATGTGATTCCGGTCCCCTATTTGTTTCGCGATTTCAAAGAGATGCCCAAAGTCGAACAAAAAGCCCTCAAACTGGCCAAGGGAAAGATTCTGGACATTGGCTGCGGTGCAGGAAGCCATGCTCTTTATCTTCAGAATAAGGGATTGGATGTGACCGCTGTGGACAATTCCGAAGGCTGTATTACGGTCGCAAAAGAAAGAGGCGTGCAAAAAACCGTGTTGAGCAATATTTTGGACTATTCAGAAGAAACCTTCGATACCCTTCTTTTGCTGATGAATGGCATCGGTTTGGCAGGTACCCTAAGTAATTTAACCGCATTCTTGCAACATTTGGCCTCATTGTTGCGGCCCAATGGACAAATATTGTTGGATTCCAGCGATATCATCTACATGTTTGATGAAGATGAGGATGGTGGCTATTGGATTCCCAACAACGGGAAATATTACGGTGAAGTGACCTTTACCATGCAGTACAAAGGTTTAAAAAGCGAACCATTTGACTGGATTTATTTGGATTATAATACATTGCAAAATGCCTGTTGGGCCAACGGAATGGAATGCGAACTGATGGTTTCCGGTGAACATTACGACTATTTGGCCAGACTCACCCATAAAAAGTAATAGATTCCGATATGGAACGTTCTATTTTATATTTGCTATATATGAAAAAGAGAAATGCACTGTACATCGTATTTGGATTGATTTTATTGATCGGATGCTCCAAGGATTCCGATATTACATCTTCCAACTCCTCCTCCACTATTGACAAATCGGGAAACCGATTGACCACAGGGGCTTCTGCGAGCGACCTGCTTGCCAATGCCAATTTTGATAAACTGTTGATTGAGATAGGTTACGTTTCTGGAAATCAACCTACTACGGAAGCAATTACCAATTTTGAGAATTTTTTAAGGGCCCGCACCTATAAAGAAAACATTGAGTTCAAATACACTCCTCTGACTTCCCCAGGCGAGGAAACGTTGACCCTTGATGAAGTGGTCGACTTGGAAAACAAAAATAGGACCGAATACAACGACGGCTCCACCTTGGCCATTTACATCTACTTTGCCGATGCTCCCTCGGATTCTGACAATCCAGACGAAGGGACAGTGACGTTGGGTGCTGTATATCGAAATACCTCCATGATCGCATATGAGGCCACCATTAGGGATTTGGCCAATGCCAGTTCTGCTGTAACTGTTGCCGATGTGGAGACCGCTACCTTGTTCCATGAATTTGGGCATTTGTTTGGCTTGGTCAACCTAAGCACCCAATCGGTCAACGATCATGAAGACCCGGATGCTTCCAACCACTGCAATGTGGCCGGTTGTTTGATGCGTGCCGAACTTGAATTTGGGACTTCCTTGTTGAAGACCATGCAGAACCGTGCATCCAAAGGATTGGCTTCTATCCCGGAATTTGATTCGGAATGCCTGTTGGACCTGCAAAAATATGGTGGTCGCTAAAGTCTGGCTTAGGGAATATTCAAATATTTATGGGTCTGTAGGGACACCTTCCATTTAGGATGTTGCATGACATAATCGACAATCAAAGGAACCATTTTGTCGCGCACGCTCCATTCCGGTTGTAGATAAAGGATACAATCTTCACTTACTTGTACAGCCTGTTCTTCGGCAAAGATAAAATCGTGTTTGTTGTAGACTATGACCTTCAATTCATCCGCTTTTTGATGTACATCCCCCACGGGCAATTTGTTCTTTTTTGGGGACAGACAAATCCAATCCCAAACCCCTGTGAGTGGATAGGCCCCGGAAGTTTCAATGTGTGTCTTCATCTTTTTGGCCTTTAGCCCTTCGGTAAGTGGACCCATATCCCATGTTAAGGGTTCCCCTCCGGTAATCACTATCGTATCGGAATATTTCTCGGCATTGGAAATGATACTTTCAATGGCAGTCGGAGGGTGTGTTTCGGCGTTCCAACTTTCCTTTACATCACACCAATGACAACCCACATCGCAACCACCTACCCTAATAAAGTAGGCCGCTGTTCCTTTATGGAACCCCTCTCCTTGAATGGTATAAAACTCTTCCATCAAGGGGAGCATCAGTCCCTTTTCCACCAATTCCATCACATTGTTTTCAACCATGGTGCAAAGATACGTTACTGCCCGTTGATTCCCAGCTATCTTTTTATTATTGCTTTAGGGTGAAATGTCCTTTTTTGAGATGGATGGCCCCATCATGGTCCACCAACTGCAGCACATACCAATAATCGGAAGGTGGTAAAGGACGACCATTATAAAAACCGGTCCAACCATGAAGCATGGGATCCAATTGGACCAACAATTTGCCATACCGATCAAAGACAGAAAAACTGCCTTCCTGATAAAATTCGCTGGTAATCCCTTTTATTCCAAGGATATCATTGACACCATCATCATTAGGAGAGAAAAATTTGGGAACGCCCACCACCCCTACTTGGATCCAATCCATTCCACAGCCGTTTTTATCCACGGCGTAGAGGGTATGTAGGCCTGGTTCTACATTGGCAAACTCGGAATCCCCCTCATTGGCGCCATATAATTCATCCAAGTAAAATTCATAATCACCCAGACCCAACTCCCCATTCTCATGCAGAATGGTTATGGTACCCGTACCCCCGTCATCGTCCACCAGAACGTATTCCGGCAACAAATGGGGTGGACCAGATTCGGTCACTTCAAAATGGACCGGTGCCGATGCACAACCTTCTTCGGAAGTGGCAACGGCACTATACCTACCAGCCTCTGAAATAGAAATGGTAGCTCCTGTTCCTATTTCGTTATTACCCTCATTTCGCCAAGAATATGTGTAATTACCTGCTGCACTCATGGGCGAAACCTCAACTTGTCCTCCAGTACAGAATGAATATTCACTTTCCAATTCGAAGGAAGGAATGGGCCATACGGTCAAGGTAAGATACTCCCCTACTCCAAAACAGGTCCCCGAATCTTCATCATCTACCCGAACGAACAAGGTTTCAGAATAGGGAACACTGTTGGAATACATTTCTGTATTGCTTATCTCGTTCCGCATATAAAGTGCATCATCTTCCGTCCGATAAAAGGTAACCGTTAACCCGTTTTCCAAAGGAAACTGCGCCAACATATCGGCCTCAGCATCTTGCAGGTTAAACTGGGTAATACCATCACTTTCCCCTTGATCACATGCTTGCAAATCGTAACTATACCCCTCGGGAAACGAAGTAGTGGACACTTCAAGATATAACGATCCAACAGCATGGCAGTACTCCCCAACCCCGTTGGCCCTGAAAAAAAGCTCATTGGCCACCGCATTGTTAAAGTTGTTGGCGGTAATTTGGTTCACCTCGTTTTCTGCATCCATTTCGGTGAGGTAGAACGAAAAATTAAACGATTCATAATTCGTGCTCAACAGATAGAAGTATTGGGTAAGGTCGAAATTGGTAAACCCATCGGGAACACCATCCCCATCACAGTTGGTAAGGGTAACCCCATCATTGATTTCGGGCACCACCTTCACCTCTGCCTGAACCAGAGCTTTTTGACCCGTTGTACACCCATTATGGGAAGCCAAAACATAAAAAGAAGATGTGCTATCCAAAAAAGGGGTCTCAAAACTATCCCCGGACCCTAGGTTGTTTCCTTCAGCATCAAACCAGAGTACTTGGCCCAAGGTGGCAGTTGCCTCAAGAATGACCGTACCAGGGCCACATCGCGTACCCAAAGAAGTCGCTGAAATTTTGGGAACGGTAATCTTGGTGCTCGCTGATAGGTTTAGCACAGGATCCCCTGGCATTCCACCATATTCTACAATATAGCCTTTGGGTTGGTAGTCGCCGCTGGGATCCCCGGTTATTCGAAGATCATTCCATGAGCCCGTAATCCCTATTCCGGGCGCGGTGACATGGGCATAATCCTCATCATTGAGGTTATTGGGTTCGTTGGTGTTCCAAAATGCAAAATTAGGGGTACTTCCCGTATAGTCACCGTTCCAGAATATCTGTCCCGCTTCTGGACCGGTCATCCATTTCCAAACTCCTTCTGTTTGGGCGTCCGACCCCCCTATCCAACCTGTACCTGCCGCTTGTTCTCCGGTAATTTGTGCCTCAGCGGCCGATGTCACCGTAACCAAATAGCCTTGAAGTCCAAAATAAGTTCTGTTTTGTGCGGCAACTCGGGCATCTTCCCAATTGATACCCACTTGAGGGACATATTCGTAATAATGTCCAGTTTCGGGGAGATAATTGGCACTACCAATGGTAAAGGAGAAAAATTTTTCTTCCGTTGGTGATTCTGATGTACTCTCAAAAACCACATCTTTCACCGCAGCTACAAGGTCGGTATACAACATGGGAACACCACCTATTCCGGTAAGGGTAAGTTTTCCCTCTTGATTGTTCCAACTGGCGGTAATGTTCGGATGTGAATTGATCAGTGTCAATGAGTCGAAACCACGCTCATACCCCGTTGAAATCTGGATATAAAAAGCATCTATTTCCGTGTCATCGGGGTCTACTATATTGAAATCGGTCACTACCGGGATAGTGGACAGTGGGCAATAGACTTGGTCACCTTCAGCGGTAATTTCCGGGGCTACATAGTATGCAGCTTGCGCAAAATCGAGACAAAAAAGTAGAAGCCCCATCACTAGAAGGGTAACTTTTCTACTCTTACCTGGATACCAAGATTGCATGTATTTCTTTAATGTGGTGGCCGGAAATATACAAACTTATCCCGCAGAAAACACATTACTGGATGAACACTGAGATTATAACGACGGACAAGGTCATTTAACGGCGATGACATCTATTTCCACCTTGCCATTGGCGGGGATTCCACTATTGGCAAAGCTGGTACGCGCCGGTTTTTTGGTAAAGTGTTTGGCATATATTTCATTGAAGGCTGAAAAATCATCAATATCACTGAGTATTACCGTACACTTCACCACATTGTCCAACGTCATACCATGATGGGCCAGAACAGCACTGATATTTTTAATGGTCTGTTCAGTCTCTGGTCCAATCCCCCCATCCACCATCGTCATTGTTGCAGGGTCAATTCCCAACTGCCCCGATAAATAATAGATGTTCCCTACCTGAACAGCATCGCTATACGGTGCTTTTTGCTTTTTAGGTTCATGTGACTTATGGAAAATGATTTCGGTATTTTCCTGTGCATAAGTGGTGGCCATGACCCCACTCATCAATAACCACAACAGGGCGTAGTGAAAAGGTTTCATATTCCGGTTTTTAGTATTGCTTAAAATTACCCTATTTTTATCGGAAATTGTACACCATGGGCGACAAAGAAAAATTCTTTGAACACATAGAACAAGGCTATACCATGAAAGGTGATTTCATCACCATGGGAGCCGCCATGTTGAACGGGGAAACCATCACCAACGCTTTTGTGAAGATACCCCTGAAGACCCTCAACCGTCATGGACTGATCGCCGGGGCCACAGGTACCGGGAAGACCAAAACGTTGCAGGTTTTGGCCGAAAATCTATCCGACAAGGGCATCCCTGTGTTGTTGATGGACCTTAAGGGTGATTTGAGCGGTATTGCCCAGCCCAGCCCCGGACACCCTAAAATTGATGAGCGCCATGCCAAAATCGGGCTTCCCTTTGAGGCCAAAGGGTTTCCTGTGGAAATCATGTCGCTTTCGGAACAGGACGGAATCCGTTTGCGTGCCACGGTATCGGAATTTGGTCCCGTACTGTTGTCCAGGATTTTAGATCTTTCCGAAGCACAGGAAGGTATTGTAGCTGTGGTTTTCAAATATTGTGATGACAATAAGCTACCCCTTTTGGACCTGAAGGATTTCAAAAAAGTATTGCAGTACGCCACAGGGGAAGGAAAGGAAGAATTCCAATCATCGTATGGTCGTATTTCAACCAGTTCAACGGGAACCATCTTGAGAAAGATCATCGAATTGGAACAGCAGGGTGCTGACCTTTTCTTTGGGGAAAAATCCTTTGAGGTGGATGATCTGGTCCGCATCGATGAAAATGGAAGGGGTTATGTGAACATCATCCGATTGACGGATATCCAAGACCGCCCTAAACTGTTCTCCACCTTTATGTTGAGCCTCTTGGCAGAAATATATTCCACTTTTCCCGAGCAGGGTGATAGCGACCGACCAGAATTGGTGCTGTTCATTGATGAGGCCCACTTGATTTTCGACAATGCCTCCAAAGCACTTTTGGACCAAATAGAGAGCATTGTAAAATTGATTCGTTCCAAAGGAATCGGGCTTTATTTTGTTACCCAAAACCCTACCGATGTTCCAGACGATGTTTTGGCCCAGTTGGGGTTGAAAGTGCAGCATGCCCTTAGGGCATTTACGGCAAAGGACCGAAAAGCCATCAAATTAACGGCACAGAACTATCCCATTTCCGAGTTTTATGATACTGCCGAAGTATTGACCTCATTGGGTACCGGTGAGGCCCTTATCTCCGCTTTGGACGAGAAGGGAAGGCCTACTCCATTGGCAGCCACCATGATGCGAGCACCCATGAGCCGAATGGATATTTTGACCGATGCCGAGATCAAGGAAGTATTGGGTAAATCCAAATTGATCAAAAAATATAATGAAGAGGTAGATCGTGAAAGTGCCTATGAAATCTTGAACGAAAAAATGGAGAAGGCTGAAAAGGAAGCCGAAAAAGTAAAAGAGCAAAAAGCTACTGCCAGAAGAACAACCACATCCAGAAGCAGTACCCGAATGAACCCAGTAGTAAAAGTATTGACCAGTGCTACATTCATCAGGGGCGTTTTGGGAGTATTGAAAAAAGTGATCCGATAATTTTATGAAAAACACCACGAAAGCAATTGCCCTGCTATTGGGCCTTATTTTTGTACAATCCTGCGAAAAGGAAACCACCTTTTTAATAACCGAAACCAGTGTGGGGCCCATGTCCCAATCTGCCAAGGTGAGCGAATTGAAATCACTGTTCGCGCAGGATTCTGTGGTCATGGACACTACAAGGGCAGTTTCCGGAACCAAATCAAACAAGATAGAGATCTACGAAAGGGGAGGTAAACACTTGCTTTCGTTAACACCAAGCTCGGACAGCATCCAAGGCATTCAGAATGTTCGTATCATGGACCCGAGGTATATTTCTGACAAGGGAATTGGGCTGAAGAGTACTTTTGCCGATATCAAAAAGAAGTATTCCATCAAAAAGATTGTGACCACTTTGAACAGTGTCGTAATCTTTCCAAAGGAAAGCAATCTTTATTTTACAATTGACAAGGAGGAACTCCCGGGCAATCTCAGGTTCAGCACTTCCAATATTGAAGAGGTCCAAATTCCTGATGATGCCAAGTTGAAATATCTGATGTTGGGATGGGAATAAGCTGTTAATTTATTGCTAAACAGAGGAATAGCAAGTTCATATTTGGTAAATTAAGGAAATTTCCATCCAAATGAAGAACCTTTTCCTGTCTGCTTTGTTGTTCCCTTTGGCACTTTTTGCCCAATACCAATATGAACCTTCCCAAGAACATCCTTATGGGCTCCCCAATCCGGCAGCACCATCGGAACTATTGGATTTTGCCCCATTGATCGGGGAATGCCAATGCCTTTCACAAGTCAGAAAGCCGGACCAATCTTGGGCAGAACCCGTGAAAATGGTGTGGCGGTTCAAGTACATCATGAATGGCATGGCCATACAGGATGAAACCTTGAAAGAGGACGGAACCTATTCAGGAAGCATCCGCCAATTCAGTCAAGATAGTACCCGCTGGTATGTGCACTACTATAGCTATCCCTCGGTGGCCACCTCATTACCTGTATGGGAGGGCAACAAAAAGGAAGATGGCAAAATCATTTTATATCGAGAACAAAAAGCCCCCAACGGAACTGAAGGTTTTTTTAGGATTACTTTTTCCGAAATGGATGGCGATGGATTTAAGTGGATTGGTGAGTGGGTAGATAAAAACGAATCCTTTGTTTACCCAACCTGGAAAATTGATTGTTCCAATAGTAAAATTCAAAACAGCGTTGACAAAGAAAAGGGCAGAATCATTGAGGCTACCAAAGTTTTTTCCAAAGCTTATATGGATGGGGATTTTGAGACCATAGCCAATAGCTATACCAAGGATGCCAAAATTTTTCCAAACAATACGGATATCATATCGGGTAGGGAAGCCATAAAAGAGCGATGGATGTTAGGCGCAGGAACTAAAATTCTTCATCATGAGCTCCTACCTCTGGAAATCAATTTTTTTGGGAACTATGCACATGATTATGGATATTACCAGGGAAAGTCGGAAAACAAGGATGGGTCGATTGCTAATTGGAAAGGCAAATATGTGGTCATATGGAAAAAGGAAGATGGTGAATGGAAAATGTACCTTGATATTTGGAACCGGATTCAAGATCAAACCAGACCATAACGTTCCCGATTAGCCAAGACTTTGGGACTATTGTCGTGCATCCACTCCGCTAGCTCCAACAATTTCTCCACGTAGGACCTACCAAATTCTGTGAGGCTGTATTCTACCCGAATGGGCACCTCAGGATAGGCCTTTCGTTCAATATAGCCGTCTGCTTCCAATACTTTCAAGCGTTGGCTTAAAACTTTATTGGAAATGCCGTACACAAACTTTTTCAACTTGTTGAACCGCAAAACCGGAAAGTATCCCAACCACAGCAAGATCAAAATGCTCCATTGGTCCGAAGCCACCGACATCACATCACGTACGGGGCAAAGCTCCGGCGGATTCCTATAATCGATATGTCCGAACATTTTTTCCAATTTTTTTACGGTTCTAACTTTCTGATTTTCAGTAATAGTTTCCATATAAACACCTAGTTTTCAGTTTGTCACCTCTTTCTTGTTCAAAAAGGAATACGTAATTTTAGTTTCAAATCAAGAGTAAGTTACAAAAAGTAACCTGATGAAAAAACTGCTCAACAAAATAATGCCATTGGCCTACGGCCAATACTATAACTTTTACACCTTGATTGCCCCTAAGAAGGCAGCTGATAGTGCTTTCCATTTATTTTGCACCGTTCGGAAAGGCAGGGTACTTCCACAACAGGCGGATTATTTGGACGGGGCCAAATTAGAAGTGGAGGAAGTGGCTGAACATAAGATACAGTCCTATCACTGGCCCGGGAACAAGGAAACGGTTTTGTTGGTGCATGGTTGGGAGAGCAATACGTTTCGTTGGCGTAATCTTATCAAAAAACTTCGGGAGGCCGATTTCAACATCATTGCGTTCGATGCGCCTTCCCATGGGTACTCTACAGGAAAACATTTGTATGTGCCCCTTTATGAGATAGCCGTGAACCACATGGTCAAAAAATACAACCCCAAACATTTGATCGGGCACTCGGTTGGCGGGATGACCATTCTCTACAACCAATATAAAAATCCGAGTCCGGAGGTTGAGAAAATGGTGACGATTGGTTCCCCTTCGGAATTCCATGAGATCATGCAGCATTTTCAAAACATACTAAAATTCAACAATCGGGTGATGAAGGAACTTGATGACTATATCCTGAATCGTTTTGGATTTCGTATCAATGAGTTTTCCACTTCTAAATTTGCCCAATCCATCAGCAAAAAAGGGCTTTTGTTCCACGATAAATTTGATCAGATCACTCCTTACCATGCTTCGGTGGCCGTGAACAAAAATTGGGAGGGCAGTACTTTGATCAGCACCGAAGGTTTGGGGCATTCCATGCACCAAGACGATGTGAACGATCAAATCATTTCATTTTTGGAAGCTTGAGAAAGTTATCCTAATTTTCAGAAAAAATAGAAGATGCAAAACGTTACCCCTTTTCATGTGGCCATCCCCGTGCACAATTTGGATGAATGTAGGACCTTTTACCGAGAAGTATTGGAATGCGAGGAAGGAAGATCTGCCGATCATTGGGTGGATTTCAATCTTTTTGGACACCAGTTGGTCATTCATTACAAACCCAAATCCGAAGAAGAGCTACATACCAATCCTGTTGATGGAAAAAATGTTCCTGTTCCCCATTACGGTGTGGTTTTACCTTGGGATACTTTTCAATCCTTCTCCAAGAAACTTGAAGGTAAGGGCATCGAATTTGTCATCGAACCGTACATCCGTTTTAAGGGAGAAGTAGGAGAACAGGCCACCATGTTCTTTTTAGACCCTGCAGGCAACGCTTTGGAATTCAAAGCATTTAAGGATATGGGGCAGTTGTTCGCCAAATAGATCACGCCAAGGTAAGTCCCTTTCTTCGAACCCACAGATGGGCAAAAACCATATTGGGAACCCAGCAGAGCCAAGCCACGATTTTATAGGCGAGTAAAAATTCCCCCAGTACAATGGTAAGGAAGGGCAACCAAATGCGAAGAGTCACGGCAGCAAAACAAGCAGCATAGCTATAAATCATCATCCCTTGGTGAAGGGACAAATCCTTCTTTCTCACTGCCATATAGGCCCTTATGGTGGTGAACAACCAAACGACTCCCAAACTGATGAATCCAACTGATGGAATGATGCCGCCCGTGGCATAAATTCCCAAATAGATGCCACAAAGACCGCTGACGAGAACGGAAATCACATAGAATTTACCTAAGTTTCTGTGCAGATTTAGTTTTTTGGCCCGAAGCTTTTTGCTGAACTGTGACCAGCCAGACAACAAGGCCAACCCGCCAAAAATGATATGTCCATAAAACGCGAAACGCCAAACCTCACTATTACGAATGGCCTCGTCCTTACCCAAAAGCAGCCCAAACTCTCCAGAAGTTACAAGATAGAACAAAGGATATAGGCCTATACCGATGGCCAACAATACAAATACCACCCAAGCGACCTTATTCCGTACCGTTTTGGCCATATAGTTTGATTTACAAGGAAGTAAGTTATCGAATATTTGTTCAGAAAAACAAGAATTTAGCAGGCAAATCGTTATAAGTGCATAGAACGGGCCCTAGGGCCATCCCAAATCCTACGATTATGAAAACAATTCTACTTTTGATCACCATCGTGTTCTCATCCATGGCCGTATCGAGCTGCACCAATGATGAAAGCGATACTGAATTTGACTACATCAACCCGGACGAGGAACAACAAGCTACCCAAGTAGTAGATACTATTCAGGAACAACCGAACTAAATTATTTGGCCTTGTGGCGTTCCCTCGCCAACAATGTATTTTTAAGGAGCATGGCAATGGTCATGGGACCAACACCCCCAGGAACGGGCGTGATGTAGGATGCTTTTTTGCTTACATTTTCAAAATCGACATCGCCGGTAATGTAATACCCTTTTTCATGTGAGTCACCTGCCACACGGGTAATACCCACGTCTATGACGACCACACCGTCTTTTACCATATCCGCCTTTAAGAAATGGGGAACCCCCAATGCGGAAATCACAATATCAGCCTGAAGCGTCAGTGCCTTGATATCTTTGGTACGACTATGGGTAAGGGTAACCGTTGCATTGCCTGGATTCCCTTTTTGACTCATTAAAATACTGATGGGCCTACCAACAATATGGCTACGCCCGATCACTACGGTATGCTTACCTTCTGTTTCCACGTTATAGCGGGCCAATAACTCCATGATTCCAAAGGGAGTGGCAGAGATAAAGGATTCCATCTCCAATGCCATTTTTCCAAAATTGGTAGGGTGAAACCCATCCACATCCTTGTCGGGATCCACGGCCATCAAAACTTTTTCCTCGTCAATATGTTTGGGTAATGGCAATTGCACGATATAGCCATCGATATCAGGGTTGTTGTTCAAATCATGAACATGCTTCAACAACGCTTCTTCGGAAGTCTCTTCAGGAAGGTGTATCAATGTAGATTCGAACCCGATTTTCTTGCAAGAGCGCACCTTGCTGCCTACGTAGGTAAGGCTGGCGCCATCGTTCCCTACCAAAACGGCTGCCAAATGTGGGACCTTCTCCCCTCTTTCCTTCATTTGTGCCACCTCAACGGCAATTTCTTCTTTGATCTGGTTCGATATCTTTTTTCCGTCAAGGATTTCCATGGTCTTACTTTTGGTTATTTAAGGTGATGATTTTCAATGTTTCTTGGATGAATGCCGTTTTGCCCAATACATAGGCACCACGGTCGTTCCTATACTTCGCCGCCAACCCAACCTTAAGGTCTTCGTAGGCCTGGGCGCGATCTTGATGTTCGATCAAATAGTCACGAAATTGAATCTGTTCCCACATACTATTGCTTCTGGGACACATGTGAATGTGGAAGATTTGTTCCTTTACCCCGTCCAAATTATATCCCTTGCCAAACGACATGTAAGCATCGATACCCTCTCGGGCCGGCACTTTAAAATGGGTATATCCCAAATCCTTGAACTGTTCGATGAGCAACTCATCAAAAAGTAGGTTCTCGGGAATCTCGATCAAAAGGTCGATATAGGGTTTGGCCTTGATGTTCGGTATGGAAGAGCTTCCAAAATGTTCGACCTGCAAAATTTTATCCGACCCTATGGTATCCAGAATCAGTTTTTTTTCGGCTTCAAAATTTTTTTTCCAATTAGGATCATGATCTACCAATTCCACAGGAAACAAGGTATTCCAGTCATCCTTGGAGAGGTCCATTAAGGTCTTTTTCATATGTTGAAAGTGGTATGCCGCTTTTGAAATGCTAAATTACCTCATATTCTGCATCATCTGCATCATTTTTTTGCCCCCTCCACCTTGCATCATCTTCATCATCTTGCTCATTTGGTCAAATTGTTTCAACAATTGGTTCACCTCTTGGATGGACGTTCCACTACCTGCAGCAATCCGTTTTTTTCTACTAGCGTTGAGCAAAGAGGGTGTTGAGCGTTCGGTAGGGGTCATGGAATGGATGATGGCCTCAATATGTTTGAAGGCATCGTCATCGATATCCAAACCTTTCAGCGCCTTTCCGGCACCTGGGATCATCCCGATAAGGTCCTTCATGTTCCCCATACGTTTGATCTGTTGTATCTGGCTCAAGAAATCGTCAAAACCAAACTTGTTCTTGGCAATTTTCTTTTGGATTTTTCGCGCCTGTTCCTCATCGAACTGCTCTTGGGCACGTTCAACTAACGAAACAACGTCTCCCATACCCAAAATACGATCGGCCATCCTGGAAGGGTGGAACACATCAATAGCCTCCATTTTTTCTCCCGTACCGATAAATTTGATCGGTTTATTTACCACGGATTTGATGGAAATGGCGGCACCACCGCGGGTATCACCGTCGAGTTTGGTAAGGATCACCCCGTCAAAATTCAAGACATCGTTGAACGCCTTGGCAGTGTTCACGGCATCCTGACCCGTCATGGCATCTACCACGAACAAGGTTTCTTGGGGTTGAATCGCCTTGTGGATGTTGGCAATCTCGGCCATCATCTGTTCATCCACGGCCAAACGACCTGCGGTATCGATAATGACCACATTACAGCCCAAACTCTTGGCGTGGGCAATACCTGCCTTGGCAATGGCCACAGGATCATTGTTCTCCCGATCGGAATATACCTCTACGCCTATTTGTTCCCCAACGATGTGCAACTGATCGATCGCTGCGGGTCGGTATACGTCACAGGCCACCAATAAAGGTTTCTTGCTTTTTTTGCTTTGTAGAAAATTGGCCAGCTTTCCAGAGAAAGTGGTTTTACCGGAACCTTGTAGACCGGACATTAAAATGATGGAAGGATTTCCCGAAAGGTCGATTCCTTCGGCATCGCCGCCCATCAATTCGGTAAGTTCGTCCTTTACGATCTTTACCATCAATTGACCTGGTTGAAGGGTGGTCAATACATCCTGTCCCAATGCCTTTTCCTTTACCCTGTTGGTAAAATCCTTGGCTATCTTAAAGTTGACGTCAGCATCCAACAGGGCCCTCCTTACCTCTTTGAGGGTCTCCGCAACATTGATCTCCGTAATCTGCCCATGCCCCTTGAGGACGTGGAGTGCCTTATCCAGTTTTTCGCTTAAGTTGTCGAACATAGGTTCTCTTTGTTTAAAAGGAAGGACAAATTTAAGAATAATAAAAAAGAAAAGGACGGCTTTGGGGAGAGCCGTCCTCTTTTTAAAAAAGATTGGGGAAAATCTTTATGGTTTTTCAAACACTAAGGTCTCAACAGTACCATCACTACTCTCATCGGAGAGCTCAATTCTTGTGGAGGTCACGGAAACGATCTTCCAATCGTCCGTTAGGTCTCCAAGCTCGTCAACACTATCAAAGTTGATGTAAAATTTCAATCCATCCTCAGAGTCGCGAAGCACTCTCCAAAGTCCATTGGCAATGGGGTCGGCGTTTACAGATACCTCAACCTGATACATGGCATTGAAATTAAAATCCATTCCGGTGTAGGAAGCGGTCATATCCACTTCACCTTCTTTGTAAAGGGCCACATTCCAAGGTCCTCCCATGGCAATGTTCCTGATTTCGGCCACATCCCCATCATCGGCACTATCATTACACACACGCAACAGGATCATTTCGTAATCGGTATCAGTGATTTCAAACTTCAATCGGGTTTGGGTCAGCTCACGTACCGGCCACTCAAAACTTACTGCAGCTTCATCACCCATGGTAATCATAAGGGACAATTGCATTTGACTATTGTAGCCCAATTCCCAAGTACCTTCCTTAACATCCACACCGTTGCTCAAGGTTACGGTTCCTTCCGCAGAGAACTCAAATTGATAGCCCAAAAGTCTTTCCACTTCTTCTCCTTGGTTTTTGACTTTTTTGATTACCCACTGGCATTCGTTCAAAATGGCCCTTAAGGTATCGGGATCGGTTTCCCCAATTGGGTCGACATCGCAACGTTTTTTAAGTACGATTCGGTTACCGCCATCCTTATACAATTTAATGACACCTTCCTCAAGTTCATATACCTGACCTTCTAGGTTAAAGTCTACCAAAGTCTCAAAATTGAGGCTCAAGTACACGCCATTGTCGTTTGTGGTCGTGGTCCAAGTTCCGGTCAAAGAAACACTGGCACCTCCTCCGATTACCACGTTTCCATCTTCGGTAAAGGTCATGATCTGCTCAAAATACTGTTCGGTACTGTCCACCTCGTTCCTGATTACCTGACGAACTTCCCATGGACAGGCTACCAAATAGGCATCCAATTCTTCTTTGGTGAAATCGTCATCATTGTAATCGTTGTCATCATCCTCATCACATTCGTTTTTGGCCATTTCCAAAGCTGCAGCCAATTCTGCATTGCTTTCTACCACTACTTCGGTGCCATCATATTTCTTAAGGGTAATCGGAAAGTCGATGCTTACCAGTTCGTTATCTCCCAACTCGGCAAAGAACCTACGCATGCCTTTGTCACTTTCCACTTGAACCTGACCAGTCTGCTGGTTGTTCAAATCAAAGGTGAACAGGGTTATTGGGTAAACAAAATCGATACATTCGATATCATCATCTTCCCCGCCTTCCAGACATTGGCGGGCCATTGCCTCGAGTTCATCGATATTGTTGATCGTAATCTCACTGAAATCGGCCAAGGTAATGGTGATTGGGAAAGCGATATTCAAGATATCGTCATCGGTATCGAGTTCATCAAAAATTTCCTCGATTTGTTTAAGGTCTATTTCGGAATTGATAGTGACCTCAACTCCATTAACCTCTACGGTATATGGAAATTGGACGGCAAAACAACTGGCACCATCCACAATGTTGTCATAAGAACCGTCGTGGGAACAGGCTTCCTCAATCAATACGGCCGTGGAGGAACTTGCGGATATCGTCCCTTCTTCACCTCCGCCAATTTTTTCAAATTCCTCCTGACAGGAAGCAAAACTAAAAACAAGTACAACTAGTGCTGCGCGCAAAACGTTGTTCATCAACTTTTTCATAACAAATTGAATTTTGGGGTTATAATTCGATAGTGAAACAACCATCTTAAAAAAAACCCTACTTTATCTTAATTTTTTTTAAAATATCTTTGATTGGAATTACAATTTTTGCCAAATGAGCAACGTCTGCGAAGACCATATATTCAGTTCCGTTTTCAAGGCCCATTCCAAAACGGTTTTCAATTATATCTTTTATAAGTTCGGAAACGAGGAGAAAGCACACGATGCCGTTCAGGAAGCTTTTGTGAAGCTTTGGGAGAACTGTGCCAAGGTGAGCCCGGAGAAAGCCAAATCTTTTGTGTACACGGTGGCGAACAACCTTTACCTGAACGTGATCAAAGCGGAAAAGGTCAGGATGAAATATGCCGATGCGTCCAACGACCGCTCCCACGAATCGCCGGAATTTTTGATGGAAGAAAAGGAATACAAGCAGAAATTGGATGATGCCCTGAACGCATTGCCGGAAAACCAGCGGACAACCTTTTTACTCAACCGGGTGGATGGAAAGAAATATGCGGAAATTGCCGAAATGGAAGGCGTTAGTGTAAAGGCCATTGAAAAAAGGATGCATTTGGCCCTAAAAAGCCTACGGGAACATATAGATGGTATATGATTTTAAATTATTGATTTCTAGTTACTTAGAATACTAAGATTTAAAATTGATATAGAATGAGACCATTATTTTCTAAAAATGTTGATTTTCAACAAAATAGAAGTAGGGTTTTTTAAGAGTTGATTGTTATAACAAGGTAAAGCATAGAAACCATGCAAGAAAATTACTTGGCAAAATGGCTCAACGGAGAGCTTTCGGATCAGGAGCTGGCAGAATTTAAAGCATCTGCCGAGTATGCTTCCTACCAAAAGCTGAAGGAGGTCTCCAGTACCCTGAAGGCCCCCGACTTTGATGTGGACCAAGCCCTCGCCCATTTGAAGGAAGAGCGCATCGGTACCGCTCCCAAGGTCATTACTTTGAGTCCCTTTAAAAAATTCCTGCGGGTGGCCGCAGTGATTGCCTTCCTGCTTGCTGGCTCTTATTTCTATGTGAATACCTTGAACGAAACCGTGTCCACGGAACTTGCACAACGCACCGAAGTGACCCTACCCGATGCTTCCGAGATATTTCTGAATGCAGAATCGCAGGTTTCCTATAGCAAAAAGAATTGGGACAAACAAAGGGATGTTAAACTCAAAGGGGAAGCCTTTTTTAAGGTTTCCAAAGGAAAAAAATTCACCGTGTCCACTGATCATGGTACCGTGGCCGTTTTGGGCACGCAGTTCAATGTAGAAAACAGACAAAACTTTTTTGAAGTCACTTGTTATGAAGGTCTGGTCAGCGTTACCTACCAAGGTGTGGAAACCAAGCTTCCAGCAGGCACTTCCTTTATGGCCATCAATGGTGAAATTGTAGAATCCCCAATGCCCCAAGGTGATGTACCCGCTTGGATGAACAACGAGAGCAGTTTTGAGCGTATCCCGCTCAAATACGTTCTTGCCGAGTTGGAGCGACAGTTCAATGTGAAGGTTTCCACACAAAATGTGAACACCGAGATATATTTTACCGGCACCTTCAACAACACAGACCTCGATATGGCGTTAAAAAGTATAAGTACCCCGTCTCAAATCAAGTACAGAGTAGAAGGCGATAACGTACTTTTTTATGCTGGGAACACGCCGTAATAAGCATTCAAACCTCTTATTGGGTTTCTTGTTCTTCTTATTTTGCATGGTCTCCGTCCATGCCCAAGAAGAACAACAACCTTCCATTGCCCTTGTTTCCTATATCAAAACCTTGGAGAATCGCTTCAACGTGAAATTCTCTTATATCAATGAAGATGTGGAAGGCCTTGCCATTTCCGTTCCGGAGACATTGAAAACGTTGGACGACATCCTTACCTATATCGAGAATCAATTTCAAATACACTACAAAAAACTCAACAATCGCTACTATACCCTGACCAAAAACTCGCACGTTGATTTGTGCGGAATGGTACTCGATAATTTTGCCAGCAATACCATACCCGGCGCCACGGTTGAAATCTTGGGAACCAATAGGGCACTGATAACGGGCGACGATGGAAAGTTCACCATACAAGATGTTCCCAAAGAGGCTTCCATACGCATCCGTTATTTGGGATTCCTTACCCAAAATATGAGTGTTTCTGAGTTTTTGGGCCTCGGGGAGTGTCCCAAAATTTTGATGACGCCGCATATGGAACAATTGAACGAAGTCATCGTTTACCAATTCCTTACCACGGGTATTATCAAGGAAAAAGATGCCAGCATCACCTTAAACACAGCCGAATTCGGGATTCTTCCAGGGCAGATCGAGCCTGATATCCTTCAAACGGTTCAAGCCCTTCCGGGCATTAAAAGTATTGATGAGACGGTATCCGACATCAATGTAAGGGGTGGTACCAATGATCAGAACCTTGTGTTATGGAACGGTATCAAAATGTATCAATCCGGACATTTTTTTGGATTGATATCCGCCTTCAACCCTTATTTGACGGACCAAGTGACTATCTATAAAAATGGGACTCCCGCAGCTTATGGGGATGGGGTGAGCGGCGTGATCCAAATGGAAACCAGCAACAAAATTGCCGAACAATGGAAAGGAGGAGCCGGGTTTAACCTCATCAGCGGGGATTTTTATACCGAAGTGCCCCTTAGCGACAAATTGGGGATTCAGTTTGCGGCAAGGCGATCCGCCACCGATTTTTTGAACTCCCCAACCTACAACCAATTCTTTGACCGTGCTTTTCAGGACAGTGAGATTACGGACCAGAACAACAATTCGGTTGATGATGAAATCCAAAGAAAGGAAGATTTCTTCTTTTACGATTTTTCGGGAAAGATTCTCTACAATATCAATGATGATCACCAATTAAGGTTCAGTGCCATCCACATTAAGAACAACCTTAAATACGTGGAGAACAATATCACGGACATGGAGACCAATATCAGCCTATTAAAACAGGACAACCTCTCCGTTGGGGGGCAATTGCAAAGTCAGTGGAACAGCAGGTTCTCCTCACATTTAAACATCTATTATTCCCGATATAACTTGGATGCGCAGAACGTTTTCGGGAACCAGGTCCAGCAATTGTTCCAAAAAAACGAAGTCGTTGAAAATGCGGTAAAACTGAACACGGATTATCAATTGACCGACCAATTCAATTGGAACAATGGCTACCAATATATTGAGACTGGTATCACCAATGCCACGGTGCTGAGCGAGCCCAATTTCGACAGCGAGATCAAAGGGGTCATCAGAATACACGCTCCTTATACGGAGTTCGATTATCATTCGCCTGAAAATACCATTATCGCAAAGGTCGGGTCAAGATTCAACTTTATTCAAAACCTGAACACTTTCTCCAAACTTTTGATAGAACCAAGGGTGAATCTCAACATTAAATTGGCCAATTACTTACGGGCGGAAGTATTGGGTGAATTCAAAAGCCAGACCACCAACCAAGTAGTAGACCTGGAACAAAACTTTTTAGGGATTGAAAAACGACGATGGATCCTCTCCAATGACAGCTCTTTGCCCGTTACGAAAAGTAAGCAGGGTTCTGTGGGACTGAACTACGAAAAGAACCATTTTTATGTGGGACTGGAAGGTTTCTATAAGCAAGTGGAGGGCATCAGTACCAGTACCCAGGGATTTCAGAATCAGTACCAATTTTCAGGGGAAATAGGCAGCTATGACGTAAAAGGGATTGAATTCCTCATCAATAAAAAAGGCGAGAATTACAGCACTTGGCTGAGCTATGCCTACAACAAGAACGATTACACCTTCGATTCCATTGTACCTCAAAATTTTCCCAATAACCTGGACATTAGGCACACGCTCACCTTTGCCGGAACCTACAACTACAATAACCTCAAATTAAGTATTGGACTTTACTACCGAACGGGTAAGCCCTTTACCGAACCCATGGATGGCGACCAAGGTTTGGATACCGATTATACCCCTTCCCGAATCAACTTTAAATCCCCGAACTCCAGTAGACTACCCGAATATTTTAGGGCAGATGCCTCGGCTATTTACAGTTTTAGATTGAGTCCTAGGATCAATGCCAATGCTGGCCTTTCGGTTTTGAACCTGACCAATCGGAAAAATACGCTGAACAGATACTACCGGGTAAACGATGATGACGAAATTGAAACGGTGGACAATGTATCGTTGGGCATTACCCCTAACGTAAGCTTTAGGGTCAACTTCTGAGATTCCAACCGGTATCGTTCAAATCGAAATTGTACATTCTTCGAACAATTTCGTATAAATCCGGAAAGTCCTGTTTGAACATTTGGGGCGTTTCAACAAAATTTTCTGTGATCACAGCAAAGAATTCCACAAAATTGGTTTGGCCATATTCCCTAAAATAAGTGGATTGGGATAACCGTTCGGAAAAAGCATCGGACTCGAACAGTTCCTTGATCTTTGCCAGACCCACTTGAAAACTTTTGGCCTCAAAAGATGGCTTTCTCAATGTCTCGATCATTAGGGCATGGGCCACTTCATGAACTCCCAAATTTACATTGTCATTGGGAATGCCGAAGCCGTCCTTTAAACCTTCCGCAGAAAACACCAAGGTTCGCAACCTTGGATTGTATTCCCCGATATGGTGCCGACGCGAAATTTTAGAATAGTATTTACTCGGATAAATGATGACCCGTACGATGGATTTCTCAAACCGGTAGTTGTTCATCCCTAGGGTCAGCAGCACTGCCGAAGCCGTAACGTAAGCTTTGATTTCTTCCTTGTTTTCAATGTTGCCATAAAAGATGAAGGGCTTTTTGGACTTGAACCAAGCGAAACGTTCTAGAAATGTTCTTCGCTGATCCGAATTCAGAATATGGAAAGGTTGCAAGAATTGGGAAATGAACTGTCGCTCCTTGGCCGTAATTTTTTTAACGGGATGCAATAGATTGAAAAGGGTAAGGCGCTCCTTCTTTACATTTTCGTACACAGCCTTGGCCATTACAAAAAAGAGTCCGCACATCAAAATGATGGCCGCCAACTGCTTATCTGCTTCGGAAATTTGCTGCATTACATCCGTTCGGGCACTTCAATCCCCAAAAGTCTGAAGGCAGATTGAATCACCTCCCCCACTTTTTTGGACAACTGTACCCTGAAGTTTTTCTTTTGCTCGTCCGTTTCCCCGAGAATGGACACCTTTTGGTAAAATGAGTTGAACTCCTTAACCAGATCGTAGGTATAGTTGGCAATAAGTGCTGGACTGTAATTTTCGGCCGCCAGTTGAATGGTTTCCGGGAACAATTGGATTTGTTTCAACAGTTCCTTTTCCTTTTCATGGAGTTCCAATGTCACGTCGAGCGCAGTTGAGACGTCAAAATCCGCCTTTCTTAAAATGGATTGGATCCTAGCATAGGTATATTGGATGAACGGACCCGTGTTCCCTTGAAAATCCACCGACTCCTCAGGGTTGAACAGGATTCGTTTTTTGGGATCCACTTTTAGGATGTAATATTTCAACGCCCCCAAACCTATGGTTCGATATAATTTTTTCTTCTCTTCTTCGGAATAGCCATCCAGTTTGCCCAGTTCCTTGGAAATGGTCTCGGCGGTCTCTTCCATATTTTGAATCAGGTCATCGGCATCCACCACGGTACCTTCCCTACTCTTCATCTTTCCACTGGGCAGGTCCACCATCCCATAACTGAGGTGATATAGCTTTTCGGCCCAGCTATACCCCAACTTTTTCAAGATGAGGAAAAGAACCTTAAAGTGATAATCCTGCTCGTTCCCCACCGTGTACACCATTCCATTAATATCCGGAAAATCGGTCACCCTTTGAAGAGCCGTGCCGATATCCTGGGTCATATATACCGCCGTACCATCGGAACGTAACACGATTTTTTCGTCCAAGCCATCTTCGGTAAGATCGATCCACACACTGCCATCTTCCTTTTTAAAGAAGACTCCTTTTTCAAGCCCATCCTTCACCACATCACGGCCCAACAAGTAGGTATCGCTCTCGTAGTACAGTTTATCAAAATCGACCCCAAGATTTTTGTAAGTAGCGTCGAACCCTTTATATACCCAAGTGTTCATTGTTTTCCACAAGGAAACCACTTCTGCATCACCAGCTTCCCATTTACGTAGCATTTCTTGGGCTTCCAACAAGATAGGAGCTTTCTTTTCAGCTTTTTCCTTGGGCATTCCTCCAGCTACCAATTCGGAAATCTGTTCCTTATAGGCTTTATCGAAAGCCACATAGTATTTCCCCACCAAGTGATCCCCTTTCATTCCAGAGGATTCTGGAGTCTCCCCTTCCCCGAATTTCTGCCAGGCCAACATACTTTTGCAGATGTGGATACCCCTATCATTAATGATCTGGGCTTTGTATACTTTTTTACCGGAAGCCTTCAAAATTTCGGCGACCGAATAACCCAACAAGTTGTTTCGGATATGCCCCAAGTGCAACGGTTTGTTGGTATTGGGGGATGAATATTCCACCATCGTGGCTCCTGGTGATGGTGTTTTTACATAACCGAAATCCACCTCATCTTTGATGCTATTGAAGAAATTCAGATAATAACGCTCAGCGATCACAATGTTCAAAAAGCCTTGGACCACATTGCATTTGGCCACTTCCTCCACATGTTGTTGCAGATATTCCCCGATCTGTGTGCCGATCTGTACCGGATTTCCCTTAACAAAGCGTAACATGGGGAATACCACCACGGTAATATCCCCCTCAAAATCCTTTCGGGTAGGTTGAAATTCCACCGTGGGCAGGTCAACTTGGTACAGTTGTTTTACCGCCTCAATCACTTTTTGGGTCAAATCGTTCTGCAAACTCATCTAAAAGGCTTTTCAGCCTGCAAAACTACATATTTTTTGCCCTTTTTTGGCAATCTGGACTAGTGTTGACATCCTAGAAACCGTAATTTTAGAAAAAACTAGCAGATGGAACATTTACAACGCGCCGTTCCGGTACTCTTTGCCCTTGATGTACGAAAATCGGTCACTTTTTATCAAGAGAAATTTGGATTTGACAAGCAGGGCTGGGTAGATGACCATTATGCCGTAATTGGCAGGGATCAAATTGAACTACATATTGCCAAATGTAACGATAAGATTTTTCCAGAAAACACCAGCTGCTACATCCATGTGACCGATGTGGATGGACTTTACGCCGAACTGAAAAAAACGGGGGTTGTACATCCCAACGGACCTTTAGGTAACAAACCTTGGGGCCTTCGGGAGTTTTCTGCCCTTGATGGCGAAGGAAACCTGTTGCGGTTTGGACAAAAACTGTAAAGATGCTATTGAACGTTTCGTACACTGATAAAAACATCACCAAAAAAATAGACGAGGCCGTGGGCAAGCCCTTTCCCTTAAGGGAACGCTTTGCCATGGGCGGCATTGGCAGCCCCAAGCTTTTTATAACGGAAGCCAGTGCTGAGATCCATAACCTGTTGATTTTGGACAACAACCTGGACACCTGCAACATTGAACTGCGGCCCAAGGGTATCATTGTCCGGTTCCGATCACTGTTGGAAACCTTCGGGCTGGTCATACCCTACTACAAACTGAATCTTTACAAAGTCGATATGGCTGTCTATTCCATTTTTATGGATCATCATTTCATCAAGGTGCGTTCGGATAGTATGGCCGTTCAAAAATTCTTCCGAAAACTGTTGGATCACCGCGCGGATAATTTGCCTACTTCTATCGATGATTTATAATTGTCATTCGGTGCTTGACACGGAATCCATAAAACCAGTGAAATGCTGAAACAATCCCGATAGCCATCGGGACAGCATGACGAAAAGTGTCATTTTGAAAGAGATGCAAAGCATCGACTAAAAAATCCTAAAGTAACAATGAGCAATGTACAATGACCAATAAACAGTCATTCTCTTTTTGTCACATCGAGCGCAGTCGAGATGTAATTTTAAAAAACAGATTTCTCACATATGTTCGAAATGACATCCAGATAAATCATTCGAGTAAATTCGTGTAATTCGTGTAATTCGTGTCAAACATAAAAAAGATTTTTCGTTTCACTCAATATGACAATGGGCAATGAGCAATGGCCACACTGTTAATTGATTACTGTCCATTGAAAATTGAACAATGTTTACCGACCTTTGTCACAAATTCCCCAAAAGCTCGTCTAATCACCGAAGCAACCTTTGGCCCCCAAAAGGTGTCTTTATGGTAGAACCTTTAAAAAAAGCTATGTCAATCAATAAAACACTGATCCATTTACTATTTATCCTTTTCATAGGCTTGCCCCTCTCGGCACAGACCGTAAGTTCCCGTTTGGTAGATGCCAAGACACAAAAAGGTATTCCCTATGCCACCGTGCAATATGGGGAGCACCAAGGCGTGATCACCAATGAGGAAGGCCGATTCAGCTTTGTGTTGGATGCAGACACTACTTTGCCCGATTCCGTGTACGTGACTTCCATGGGGTATGAAAAAAAGGGTTACTCCTTGGAACAATTGCATGACAGTATCATCCTGCTGAATTCCAAAGCCATTGAATTGAGCGGGGTATATGTATTCGACAAGGAACTCGAGGTGGATGACATCATCGAGAAAATGAAGGAACGCATTCCGCAGAACGTGAACAAAGACCCCATAAAGCAACGTTTTTTCCTTCGGACCTCGGAACTGGCCAATATGCAGAAAGTGGATTTTGGGTTTGAAAAATCGTCTATCAAGGAACTGAACAAGGAACTTATGGACAGTATTGCCAACTCCATTCCCAAAAACGCGCATCACTATACCGAAAGTTTGGGCGACCTGTACAAGCACCACACCAAATACAAGCTGGATATTTTTAAGGCAGCGGACCTGTTCGATAAAAGGGACGTGAGCTCTTTTGAGGAATTGGCCGAGCACATGGAGGATATTTTTAAAAAGAACGTGAAACCGGGGTCTTACCTCAAGATCAAATCGGGGATCTTTAGTGAAAAGATAGAGGTGGATTCCATTATCGATACGTTTGACGACGAGCGCGTGGAACAGATGAAAAAGGTGAAGGCCCAAATGCAAAAGGATAGCATTTCCGGGCTGACAGACAGCCAACGGGGTGAACTTCGTGAAATGTTGAGCCAACTCTACTACAAAGAAAACACCAAACTGGACTTGGTAGAAAAAACGAACCGGTACGAATTTAAACTGGTGGGCTACGCGGACATCAATGATGCCGGGGTGTACGTCATCGACTTTGAACCCAAGCGCAGCAGTGCCGATTTTAGAGGTCGACTGTATATCAACATTGAGGATTTTGCCATTATGCGCCTCGACTTTGAGAACACCAAACGCTTGCGCAATTTTAGATTGCTGGGCATTACCTACCGTGAAAATGTATACAAGGGCACCATGCGCTTTGCCAAATTGCCCAGTGGTAAATATGATCTTCAGTTTATGGATTTTGCTGAAGGACGCTACTTTGCCGTGGACCGACCCCTAAAAGTGGTGGAAAAGAACAAGCACGTAAAGGGTCGCCGCAAGCAGAACGAGCTGTTGTTGAACATCGATTTTCGCATGAACATGACCAATAAATGGGAATTGGTGGTCTTTAACCAAGAAGAGATTGCCGAAGGCATTTTTACCAATTACAAGGAGGACAAGACCGTTCGGGCCACCTATATGCCCAACTATGACCCCGAGTTTTGGAAGGGCTATAACATCATGGAACCCAACCAAGCCATCCGTGGTTTTACGGTTTCGGAAGAAGAGCAGTAATTTTTAGTAGTAGGTTTTAAGTTTTAAGTTCCTAGTTTTTAGTTGTTAGGGGTTGGTAAGATGACAAGTTGGATATTCGTGAAAATTGGTGTAATTCCTGCCTGCGGCAGGTAGGTATGTCAATCCCCAAAAAGAGATTTCTCGTTTCACTCAAAATGACAGAGTGTGGCTGCTTCACTACGCTCAGGACATGGCTCCAAATGACAGGGTAATGTCATTCCGTGCTTGACACGGAATCCCATCCAAGAAGAGTGGGATGCTAAGACAAGTTCAGCATGACGGAAAGTGTCATTTCAAAATGAGGTGCAACGCGACGATTGAGAAATCTATTGGGCTATAGATTTTTCGCAGTTCCTTCGCAATGCTCAGGACATGGCTCAAAATGACAATTAGGATATTCGTGAAAATTGGTGCAATTCGTGTCAAACCCCTAGAGGAGATTTTTCGACTGCGCTCGAAATGACAAGGTGTGCCTCAAAATGATAGGGTAACGTCATTCCGTGCCTGACACGGAATCCCATCCAAAATAGTGAGATGCTGAAACAAGTTCAGCATGACGGATTAGGTATTCGTGAAAATTGGTGTAATTTGTGTCAACCCCCTAAAAGAGATTTTTCGCTTTGCTCAAAATGACAATTAGAATATTCGTGAAAATTGGTGCAATTCGTGTCAAACCCCCAAGAAGAGATTTTTCGTTTCACTCAAAATGACAATAAGGGACAACAACTTGAAATTGTTTTCTGTTTATTGCTCATTGTACATTGTTCTGCCCATTGTAAACTGTTTATTGTTTCGGCCGGAGGAGTTTTCCGAGGAAATAAAGGGCTGCCATGACCAAGAGCATCAAGGCCAATACCATGGAAATGTTCAAAACCAAGGTGCCTGTACCCAACTGGTCCATGTTTAAGAACGGGTAAGGATAAAAACCGGAATAATAGCCCCTAAGCAGTACCCATCCCAAATACAGCACAGGAAAGAGCAACCATGAACGAAGCTCCTGCCACATGACCAGGTTCCGAGCCTGGAACATCAACCAATATACATACATGAATACGGGAACGATGGTATGCAAAAGTTCATCCACGATCATTTGCAAACCGGTGGGGTTCCAAATCTTGCGCAGTGCCACTTGGTATACCAATCCCACCACCAAAATGAACGCGGTAAGTGCCATGGGGGTCGCCCTTCTATGGAACAATACCCACATACGCCGCTTAAGGCCAAACACCCGAACGGCAAAGTATAAAGCGACCAAAGTATTCGTGAGGATGGTAAAATAACCCACAAAGCGCAACAAGGTCTCGCCTAGGCTCGCTTCACGGTTATGAAGCATCAAAATCAATTGGGTGACCACGGCAAAACACGACATGGCAAAGCCCAAAATCTCAAAATTTCTGCGCATGGTCGAAGATAATCAATTCAATGCTCAATAATCAATTATCAATGTTCAATAAAGTTGGTTATATGATCAATCATGCAGGTCATATTCATTAAAGCTGAAGATATTTTAGTTATAAAAAACGACCATATAGTGCTAGCCCATTGATAATTGTTTATTGTAAACTGTTCATTGTTTATTGTAAATTGGTTTTGGGTAAAAACACTTCTGCCATCATGCATCGGGCACTGCCGCCACCGCAAAGCTCAATGGTATCCAAAGAACTGTGGATGATGGGACCGTGTTTTTCAATGGTCTTGATCTGTGCGTCCGTAAGGCTTTTATACGCTTGGGAACTCATCACCATATAGCGTTGGTCATTCTCGCCGATTACCTGTAACATGTTCCCTGCAAAGTGGTTCATTTGTTCCTCGGTGATGGCAATAATCTCCCTACCATCCATTTTGAGATGGTCTACCACATTTTTGCGTTCCTTTTTATCGTCAATAGAGTCCAAACAGATAACCCCAAAGGTTTCCGCCAGGGCCATCATCACATTGGTGTGATAAATGGGAAGGCGCTTGCCGTCCACAGTTTGGTTAGCATGAAAAATGACCGGGAAACAATCAAAATCCTCGCAGAACTCAATAAACAGCTCCTCGTGTGCCCGTTCCGAAAGGGCACAATACGCCTTTTGGTTTACTCTATCCATGAGAATGCTCCCTGTTCCCTCCAAAAAGATATCATCCTCTTCCGCAACCGTGTAGTCCATGACTTCGTTGATCACAAATCCTTTTTCTTCCAAAAAGTCTAGAATGTCCTCTCTGCGTTCCTTACGGCGGTTTTCTGCGAACATGGGATAGATACAAACTGTTCCACTTTCATGAAAGGAAATCCAATTATTTGGAAAAATGGAATCCGGGGTGTCGCGCTCCAAGGTATCCTCTACCACAATGACGTTAACGCCATGCTCCCGAAGTACTTTTACAAACTGGTCGAACTCTTCCTGCGCCCGTTGGTTGATCACGGTATTTTTTAGATGTGGGTCTTCCTGAAAATAATTGTTGACCGCCGTTTGTTCGTTCATCCGAAAACTCACGGGACGAACCATAAGAATGGTGTTGGTAATCTGTGCTCTCAACTGTTGTACGTGTTTGGCTTACCTGTGGCAGCAGGAAGTAGGTTTATATTATTCTCTGATCAAGGGCATGGTGCTGCATCGCAACAACCCTTCTTGTTTGGCAATCTCGGCATAGGGAATTTCCTCAACGGTGAAACCCTGATCACGCAACCAATGGTTCAACCGGGTAAAATTCCTTTCAGAAACCACCACTTCGGGCGAAATGGAAAATACATTGCTGAACATTTGGTACATTTCTTCCTTGTCGATTTCAAAGATATTGTCCGGCCCAAAATAATCCACCAAATATTCGTACTCCTCCTTTACCAAAAATCCATTTTTGTGCAAAATGGCCTTATCCTTTCCTACAGGTTGAAAGCAACAATCCAAGTGGAGGGCGTTTTCTTTGGGATTGGTATTCGATTTTCTTAGCTCGAAGGATTTTACCGTTTTATGGGGAAACATATCGCGGATAAACTCCACAGCCTCCCTGTTGGTCCTAGCTGTAATGTAGTTCTTGTAGTCCGGAGCGGTATAAGTCCCTATGAAGATATGGTCGTTGCTGGGCATCACGTCTCCTCCTTCAATATGTACTTCCTCCGGAGGTCTAATAATCTTGTTGGGGTCGATCCTGTCCAAAACCTCATGAATGGCCTCAAATTCCCTTTCCCGATCGGGTAGGATATTGGCATGAAATAATTTATCCTCGATCACAAAGGCAATGTCGCGTGCAAAGATTTGGTTGCAATCCTCCAAAACTTCGGGTCGGAACACCTGTACCCCATATTTGTGGAACACTTGGGCAAAGGCATCCATTTCTTTGATCATATCCTCTTCCTTGGGATAGGAACCCGCCAAAATATGTTCCAACGACTTGGGATCATAGGCTTCTTCAGGACTTGGTACCGGCCCATTACTCTTTGCGGTTCCCAATATCACTGCCCTTAAAGGACCGGTCTCATCCTTAATATTCAATTGCATCATATCCGTGGTTTGCTGGGCCATTGGCATTGTTCCTTTATTTTTCTCAAGAAACACTTTTATAACAATAGGACAAATCTAGTGCTTTGTCACTTATTTCCCTCTTACAGAAAAGGAAAAATATCAGTTTAACTATGGGTTTTCCCCAGTCAAAAAATGGAAAACCCATAAAATCCTAATAGCTTGTATACCTGATAGTTAAAATTCATCATTTTATGTCGAATATTAAATGCCAAGCATTGATGTTATATTTTTATATATTACATTTGCAATAAGATTTTTCCTACTTATGAAAAAAATATTATTTTCATTCATGCTGCTAGCAGGTATCTTTGCAGTTATAGGGGGCATGAATGCTTTGGATGAAATTAAAGGGATAGGTGACACGGAGAAAATTAAACAAAATATTTCGACCAACTATTCCGCCAAGTATAAGGACTGTATTTCCCAAGAAAGTTTCCCCCAAAGCTTTCATTTCCCAGTGGACCTTCCCGACAGTAATCGGGATTGGAATACCTTAAAGGTTGATGCCTCACTAAATAGGTATGGTCAAACCCTAGATTCTACTATTAGGAACCTGAACTCCATTGATGCCCATAACTTTATCCATGAGGAATTCCAAAGATCCAAAGATATCTTTGAAAGCAAGGATATTTCGGATATTAGAAAATATTACCATTGTGAAATTATGCGAATGTGCTATGATAGTGACCGGTTCCTGAACCTTGGTTCGGCCAGCCAACTATGACAAAAAAAGGGCGGATATACCGCCCTTTTCTTTATTATTGAGTTCTCCCAAATCTTACCTTTTTTCCAAAGGCACAAAGGGTCTTAGGTTTTCCCCGATATAAATTTGACGCGGTCTTCCAATAGGTTCTTTTCTCAAACGCATTTCTCTCCACTGTGCAATCCATCCGGGTAGTCGTCCAAGGGCAAACATTACCGTGAACATTTCGGTAGGAATGCCCAAAGCCCGGTAGATGATTCCGGAATAGAAGTCCACATTGGGGTATAATTTTCTATCCACGAAGTAAGAATCCTCAAGAGCTTCTTTTTCCAATCCCTTGGCAATGTCCAAAATGGGATCTTCGATGCCCAAGTTCCCAAGGACATCATCCGCAGCTTTTTTAATGATCTTGGCCCGTGGGTCGAAGTTTTTATACACTCGGTGCCCAAAGCCCATCAATCGGAAAGGGTCATCCTTATCCTTGGCCTTCGCCATATACTTCTTGGTGTCGCCACCATCTGCTTCAATAGCTTCCAACATTTCCAATACCGCTTGGTTGGCACCCCCGTGCAAAGGTCCCCACAAAGCGGAAATACCTGCGGACAATGAGGCAAACAGACCAGCGTGTGACGATCCCACGATTCGTACCGTGGAAGTAGAACAGTTTTGTTCATGATCGGCATGAAGGATCAATAATTTGTCCAGGGCATCAATGGCAATGGGATCCTTTTTATATTCTTGGTTGGGTCTTTTGAACATCATTTTATGGATGTTCTCCACGTAGCCCAAAGTATCGTCTCCATAATCCAATGGAAGTCCCTTTTTCTTGCGCATAGTCCATGCTACCAAAACAGGAAATTTGGCCAAAATACGTACAATGGAATTGTACATCGCCTTCTCGGAAGAAACATCCACAGAACTAGGGTTGAATGCCACCAAGGCACTGGTAAGGGAAGAAAGCACCCCCATTGGGTGGGCCGCTTTTGGAAAACCATCCAAAATCTTTTTCATCTCCTCGTCCACTTGGGACTCTTCCTTAATATCGCGGTGAAATTTGGTCAGCTGCTCCTTATTTGGCAACTCGCCAAAAATCAAAAGATATGCAACTTCCAAAAAATCTGCTTTCTCAGCTAACTCTTCAATAGAATACCCTCGATACCTCAAAATTCCCTTTTCACCATCCAAAAAGGTAATGGCACTTTCACATGATCCGGTGTTCTTATAACCCGGGTCGATCGTCACCATTCCTGTTGTGGCTCTCAGGTTTTTGATATCTATGGCCAATTCATCTTCCGTACCTTTAATTACAGGGAATTCATACCGTTTTCCCTCATATTCGAGTATAGCTGTATCCGACATTTTATATTTTAATAGATTAGTAAAAATAGAATGCGGAAATTACGAAAAACCGCGACCATTAACAATTTCCAGCCACTATTTGTGCTGTTGTTAACAATAAAATATAGCGGTTAAAATTTGGCTAGTCCAATTTGTACAAAAGCTTGTAATATTGGTCCACGGACTTCTGCCAAGTGAAGCGCATTTTCTTTGCGGAGGCCTGTATTTTTTTCCATGTGGGCTTATCGTTCGCGAATACATCCAAGGCCTCATCGAACACCTTTAGCATGTTCTCTATTTTCTCATCATAAGTGTTCCCATCAAAACTGAAACCGGTCTTCATATGCTCCACGGTGTCCTTTAAACCACCGGTATGATGTACCAAACATGGGTTGCCGTTTCGCATAGCCAACATCTGGCTTATCCCACAGGGTTCAAAAAGGCTGGGCATGAAATAAAGGTCGGATTCCAAATACATGGAGTCTATCAACTTCTCGGATTGTCCATTGGTAAAGATGAAGTTTTTGTACTCGTAACTCAACTTTCGGAACAGTTCCTCATATTCCGGAGCTCCTGTACCCAGCAACATAAAAATACCGTCCACCTTCTCCAATTTTTTCAGGATTTCCACAAATGCTTCAGGCGAACGCATGATAAAGTAGAACTTCTGCTCTGTAAGTCGGGCCACACTGGAAGCAATGAACTTAGGCCTGTCCTCCACATAATCCATGATCTTTTCACCCGTATGGGCCAAAAAGTCGGCCTTGTACTTTTTATCCTCCTGCTGTAGCCACCTGAACAGTGCCTTAACAGTGTTTCGGTAAATATTCCCTTTTTTCTCTTTGTTGATGTTCTTATAGTTACAGCCGTTCAAAATTCCAAAGAGCCTTCCCTCTGCATCGGCCTGTTGCAAATCTTTTTCCAGTCCCTCTCCTCCGATAAATTCCGGCGGAGAACTGGGCAACAACACATCTTCCTTATACGAAGGTGAAACGGTGTGTACCGCATCAGCAAAACGGATTCCTACGGCCATCAAATTGATGCAGTCCTGATACCTGTAATCCATCAACTTTTGATAGTCCAAGGGAACGTTGGGGAACCAGTTCTTTACCGAAGAATAATTTCCATCAAAAGGGCGGATACCCTGTATGGCCAAGTTATGGATACTATAAACAAACCGTATATCCTTCAAATTGGTATAGTCTTGATGGTATTCCCTCAAAAACAACAATAGACTGGTATGCCAATCGTGCAGGTGCACCACATCCAAATCCCCAAATGCCCCTTTTTTGATGGCTTCTGCCACAGCAGTGCAAAAAATAAAGTATTTTATGGCATCGGTATAAAACGGTTCTTCGGGATCATTGTGGTAAATATGGGCAATGTCCCCAGCTTCTATCTCTGGATGGTGCAAAACATAATGAAAAATGTTCGGAAACTCCTTTTTAGGTTTTACCTCGTACAGTTCTGCAGTATAGTTCAATCCCCTCAATGAAAAATTCAATGTAGCCTTCGGCAATCCCCCATGATGCAGTCTTGAATAAGCGGGTACGATTACATGCACTTTGTCACCACGCTCGGAGATCTGTCTGGGAACATCGCGCACCACATCGCCCATACCTCCAGCTTTACAGTTTTCCAAGGCATCATTTTCTGCGGATACAAAAAGGAAATTGTTCATTAGGGAAATTTTGATAGTTAATTCTGTTGATTATTCAATTTAACCAAAGTTTGTTACTGTAGCAAAAAAAAACCTTTCCCAAATGGGAAAGGTTTTTGATACACTAATAAAACATTATGTTTATTTTATCTTGAAGGCTTTTTCTTGTGGATAGTAAGCCGTATCCCCCAATTCTTCCTCGATCCTTAGCAATTGATTGTACTTGGCCATACGGTCACTCCTTGAAGCGGAACCGGTCTTGATCTGACCGCAGTTCAATGCCACTGCCAAGTCGGCGATGGTATTGTCTTCGGTTTCCCCTGAACGGTGTGACATTACTGAGGTATATCCGGCATTTTTGGCCATGTTCACCGCAGCAATAGTCTCGGTCAAGGTTCCGATCTGGTTTACTTTAATCAAGATAGAGTTGGCTATACCATTTTCAATACCTCTGGACAAACGCTCCACATTGGTCACGAACAAATCGTCGCCCACCAACTGTACTTTGTCACCGATTTTTTCGGTCAACAGTTTCCAACCTTCCCAATCGTTCTCGTCCATACCATCCTCAATCGAGATGATAGGATATTTTTCGCAAAGATCGGCCAGGTACTGAGCTTGCTCGGCAGAAGTCCTTACCATGCCCTTATCTCCTTCAAACTTGGTGTAATCGTATTTGCCATCCACGTAAAATTCTGCAGAGGCACAATCCAAGGCGATCATCACATCGTCACCTAGTTTGTAACCCGCTTTGGCCACTGCTTTTCCGATGGTATCCAAAGCATCTTCGGTACCGCCTTCCAACGTAGGGGCAAAACCACCTTCGTCACCTACTGCAGTGCTCAAACCACGGTCGTGCAATACTTTCTTAAGGTTGTGGAAGATTTCTGTTCCCATTTGCATGGAATGGCTGAAATTCTTTGCTTTCACCGGCATGATCATAAACTCTTGGAACGCAATAGGTGCATCAGAGTGGGATCCACCATTGATGATGTTCATCATAGGAACGGGAAGGGTATTGGCACTTACACCACCTACATAGCGGTAAAGGGGCATGCCCAACTCGTTGGCTGCAGCTTTGGCCACGGCCAAGGAAACTCCCAAGATAGCGTTGGCCCCCAATTTTGATTTATTAGGAGTACCATCCAGTTCGATCATGGTCTGATCGATATAATTTTGTTCAAAAACTGAGGTTCCGATCAATTCCTCCGCTAGAACGGAGTTTACATTGTTTATAGCCTTGCTGACCCCTTTTCCCATAAAGGAATCTCCTCCATCTCGCAACTCAACCGCTTCATGCTCTCCCGTTGAGGCTCCTGAAGGAACGGCAGCGCGTCCCAAAATACCATTTTCGGTAACTACATCTACCTCTACGGTAGGATTACCCCTTGAATCCAATATCTGTCTTGCATGAATGTTGATAATAATGCTCATTTTAAATCAATATTTATAGTTGTGATTATTAGGCTAAGATACAAAAGCAGCGCCTTTTTACTTTAACATATTGTACACAAAACGTACTTAAATGCTTAAAAATAAAACTATAACGTTTTAGTTTTTCGCTGTCTTGATCGCATCGAAGAACTGATCGAAAAGGTAATCGGCATCATGTGGCCCTGGACTTGCCTCTGGGTGGTATTGCACCGAAAAAACCTCCTTGTCCTTCATTCGGATACCGGCCACGGTCTGGTCGTTCAAATGCACGTGGGTAATCTCCAGTTCGGGATGCGCCTCGGTTTCTTCCCTGTTCACAGCAAAACCATGGTTTTGGGAGGTGATCTCTCCTTTACCTGTCATCAAATTCAGGATGGGATGGTTGATTCCCCTATGTCCGTTGTGCATCTTATAGGTAGATACCCCATTGGCCAAGGCCAACACTTGGTGCCCTAAGCAGATTCCGAACAAGGGCTTGTTGGACCCGATCATTTCCTTGGTGGCCGCGATGGCATCCGTCAAAGGCTCTGGATCCCCAGGTCCGTTGGATATGAAGTACCCATCCGGATTCCAAGACTTCATTTCCTCAAAAGAGGTATTGTATGGAAAAACCTTGATGTAAGCCCCTCTTTTGGCCAGATTGCGCAAAATGTTCTTTTTGATCCCGATGTCCAAAGCAGAAATCTTGTACTTGGCATCTTCCTCACCATAGTAATATGGTTCCTTGGTAGACACCTTTGAGGAAAGTTCCAAGCCTTCCATACTGGGCACCTGTTTCAATTCTTCCTTTAGGGTATCAATATCGTCCACTCGGGTAGAGATCAGGGCATTCATGGCCCCATTGTCCCGAATGTAACTTACCAGGGCCCTGGTGTCCACATCGGAAATGGCAAATAGGTTGTTCTTGTCCAAAAAATCCAACAGGCTCATATCGGCATTGGGCCTGGAATATTCGTAACTGAAATTTTTGCAAATAAGTCCTGCAATCTTAACGGAATCGGATTCCACTTCATCTTCATTGGTACCATAATTACCGATATGGGCATTGGTGGTCACCATGAGTTGACCATAATAGGAAGGATCGGTAAAAATTTCCTGATACCCTGTCATCCCCGTGTTGAAACAAACTTCCCCAACAGCGGTACCTTCTTTTCCACCAACGGCTTTTCCATAAAAAATGGTGCCATCGGCCAACAAAATCAATGCTCTTTTCTTTGTGTGATACTTCATGTCGTGTTCTTAAATTTCAGTTATGGCAAAAAAACATAAAAAAAGGATAAGTTCTCACTTATCCTTTTTCCACTAATGCAATAGTTAATAACATTGTTCTTATTCTTCAGAATCATCGGTTTTGGTTTCTGCCGCTGCAGGTGCCGGAGCCTCTGCTTTTTTTGCACCACCGCCTCTTCTACTTCTTCTTGTAGATTTTTTCTTGGTTTCACCTGCATTGTACAACTCGTTGAAATCGACCAATTCGATCATGGCCATATCAGCGTTGTCGCCCAAACGGTTACCCAATTTAATGATTCTTGTATATCCACCTGGTCTGTCGCCAACTTTTTCAGCAACGGTGCCGAACAATTCGGTGATGGCATATTTGTTTCTCAAGCTGCTGAAAACAATCCTTCTGTTGTGCATGCCTTTCTCGGCAGTCTGGTTGTTCTCGGTCTTTGCTTTGGTAATCAACGGTTCAACGAACTGCTTCAAAGCTTTTGCCTTGGCAACCGTGGTGTTGATTCTTTTGTGCTCGATCAAGGAACAAGCCATATTGGCCAACATGGACTTTCTGTGGGCTGATTTCCTTCCTAGGTGATTGATTTTTTTACCGTGTCTCATTTTTACAGTTTATCATCTTGCTACCAAACCCAATCGGAACCGGGGAGCAAAATATGATTAATTAATCTTTATCTAATTTGTATTTGCTCAAATCCATTCCGAATTGAAGGCCTTTGTTGATGACCAATTCCTCCAATTCTGTCAAGGACTTTTTACCGAAGTTCCTGAACTTCATCAAATCGTTCTTGTTGAAGGAAACCAAATCTCCCAAGGTATCCACCTCGGCGGCTTTCAAACAGTTCAGAGCCCTTACGGACAAATCCATGTCTACCAATTTGGTCTTCAACAACTGACGCATGTGCAAAGATTCCTCATCATAGGTTTCGGTCTGTGCAATCTCGTCAGCTTCCAAAGTGATGCGCTCGTCAGAGAACAACATAAAGTGATGGATCAAAACTTTAGCAGCCTCGGTCAACGCATCCTTAGGATGGATGGAACCATCGGTGATGATTTCAAAAACCAATTTTTCGTAATCGGTCTTTTGCTCAACCCTGTAGTTCTCGATGCTGTATTTTACGTTCTTTACGGGAGTGTACACAGAATCCACAGCAATGCTACCAAGCGGTGCGTTGGATTTTTTGTTCTCCTCTGCAGGAACGTAACCACGTCCTTTTTCTATCACGATCTCCAAGTTGATGCTCACTTTTGGATCCATGTTACAGATTACCAAATCGGGGTTAAGGACTTGGTATCCTGAAATGAATTTTTGGAAATCTCCGGCGGTCAACTGTTCCTTCCCACTAACGGAAATGGAAACAGTCTCGCTCTCAACATCATCAATTTGTCTTTTGAACCTCACTTGTTTAAGGTTCAGTATGATCTCAGTTACGTCTTCAACAACGCCTGGGATAACAGAAAACTCATGTTCAACTCCATCTATGCGCACAGAAGTGATGGCGAAACCTTCCAAAGAGGAAAGCAAAACCCTTCTCAGCGCATTCCCAACTGTTAATCCGTAGCCAGGTTCCAAAGGGCGAAATTCAAATTTCCCTTCGAAATCTGTTGAATCTATCATTATAACTTTATCGGGCTTCTGAAAATTAAGTAATGCCATAATTGGATTAATGTTGAATTCTTATTTAGAGTATAATTCGACGATCAGTTGCTCCTTGATGTTCTCTGGAATCTGAAGTCTTTCTGGAACGGCCACAAAAGTACCTTCTTTTTTCTCGGTGTTCCAGGTAATCCATTCGTAAACGGAACTGTTGGCCGCCAACGAATCCTCGATAGCCTGAACAGATTTTGATTTTTCCCTGACACCAACAACGTCGCCGGCTCTTAGTTTATAGGAAGGAATGTTCACTACATCACCATTTACGGTGATATGACGGTGTGAAACCAACTGGCGTGCTCCCCTTCTTGAAGGAGAAATACCCATTCTGTAGACTACGTTGTCCAAACGGGATTCGCACAATTGAAGCAATATCTCACCGGTTACTCCTTCTTTTCTTTTGGCCTCCTCAAATAGGTTACGGAACTGTCGCTCCAAAATACCGTATGTGTATTTGGCCTTTTGCTTCTCCATCAACTGGATAGCATATTCTGATTTTTTACCACGGCGTCTGTTGTTACCGTGCTGTCCTGGAGGGTAATTTTTCTTTTCAAAAGACTTGTCGTCCCCGAAAATCGCTTCTCCAAACTTTCTAGCGATTTTTGATTTTGGTCCTGTGTATCTTGCCATCTTCTTAAATTTGGAAAGCGCGATTATGAATTAAGGCTTATCCTTCGATAATCTAAACTGCGCCTTCTGGTGAAGACCCTATTTGGGCCATTATTTAAAATTGATTAAACTCTTCTTCTTTTTGGAGGTCTACAACCGTTGTGTGGTAGTGGGGTAACATCTACGATCTCGGTAACCTCGATCCCAGCATTGTGGATGGAACGGATAGCGGATTCCCTACCGTTACCTGGTCCCTTAACATAAACCTTTACTTTTCTCAATCCTGCTTCGTGAGCTACTTTGGAACAATCCTCGGCGGCTACCTGTGCAGCATATGGGGTGTTCTTTTTAGATCCACGGAATCCCATTTTACCTGCAGAAGACCAAGAGATCACATCTCCCTTTTTGTTGGTAAGGGAAATGATGATGTTGTTAAAAGATGCCACCACGTGCGCCTCTCCTGTAGATTCTACTATTACTTTGCGCTTTTTAGCGACTTTGGTACTTGCCTTTGCCATATTTTTTAGTTTCTAGTGTTAGTTTTTAGTTATTGGAATCCTAGACTTTTACATTTCAAACAGATTCTTCTAACGTCTAAAGACTAATGACTATGTTTTATCATTTAGTTGCTTTTTTCTTGTTGGCAACTGTTTTTCTTTTTCCTTTTCTGGTCCTAGAGTTGTTCTTGGTACGTTGACCCCTAAGTGGCAAACCAGCTCTGTGACGGATTCCACGGTAACAACCGATGTCCATCAAACGCTTGATGTTCATTTGGGTCTCCGAGCGAAGCTCACCTTCAATAGTATAAGCGGAAACTGCATCCCTAATTCTACCGATCTCGTCATCGGTCCAATCTGAAACCTTGGTATCCTCGCTTACCTGGGCTGCTTTCAAAATCTCTTGCGCCCTGCTCTTGCCCACACCGAAAATGTAGGTAAGCGAAATAACGCCACGCTTTTGTTTAGGTATATCTACACCTGCAATTCTTGCCATAATTACCCTTGTCTTTGTTTAAATCTAGGATTCTTTTTGTTGATTACGTACAATCTGCCTTTTCTGCGAACAATCTTGCAGTCGGCACTTCTCTTCTTTATTGATGCTCTTACTTTCATTGTAATTAGTATCTATAAGTAATTCTTGCTTTTGTTAAATCGTATGGGCTCATTTCCAACTTTACTTTATCCCCTGGAAGCAATTTGATGTAGTGCATCCTCATTTTCCCGGAGATGTGCGCCGTAACAACATGCCCATTTTCCAATTCTACCCTGAACATTGCGTTTGACAATGCCTCAATGATAGTCCCGTCTTGTTCTATTGCTGGCTGCTTTGCCATAAATTATGCTACTTTTCTATTTTTGCCGGTTTTCATCAAGCCGTCATAATGCCTGTTCAACAAATAAGAATTCACTTGCTGTACAGTATCTATTGCTACACCTACCATGATCAATAGGGATGTACCACCATAGAACAATGCCCAACCAGCCTGAACATCCATCAACTTGACCACAATGGCCGGTAAAACCGCCAACAGGGCCAAGAACATAGATCCTGGCAAGGTGATCAAGGACATGATCTTGTCCAGATAATCCCCTGTTTCTTTACCTGGACGGATACCTGGGATAAAACCACCACTTCTTTTCAAATCATCGGCCATTTTGTTGGTAGGCACGGTAATCGCGGTATAGAAGTAGGTGAAAATGATAATCAAAATCGCAAACAAAGTATTGTAGGCCAATCCGAAAATATCGGCGAACTGAACCTCCATCCACTGTCCTACGGCTGTATTGTTGAATGTTCTACCCAACAAACTTGGGGCGAACATAATCGCTTGGGCGAAAATGATAGGCATTACCCCGGAAGCATTCAACTTCAAAGGAATGTACTGTCTTGCACCCATGATATTCTTTTCGTATCCACCGGAAGCCGTTCTACGTGCATATTGCACAGGAATCTGCCTTACAGCCATAGTCAAGTACACACTGGCCAAGATGACCAAGAACCAAACGATCACCTCAATCAAGATGAACATGATACCACCTGTATTGTTGGTAGTCCTTGATACGAATTCCTGAGCGAATACCTGTGGCATCCTTGCGATGATTCCCACCATGATCAACAAGGAGATACCGTTACCGATACCTTTGTCTGTGATTTTCTCACCCAACCACATGGCAAACACACACCCGGTCACCAAGATGATCACTGCTGGCACGATGAAATCCATTCCTTTACCCAAAACGAATGCGCTATCCGGCACACCCAAGGCTCCTAAACCATACAAGTAAGCAGGGGCCTGAACAATACAGATACCAATGGTCAACCAACGGGTAATCTGATTGATGGTCTTTCTACCACTTTCCCCTTCCTTTTGTAGTTTTTGTAGATAAGGAATCGCGATTCCCATCAACTGTACCACAATGGAGGCAGAAATATATGGCATGATCCCCAAGGCAAAAACGGATGCATTGGCAAAAGCCCCACCCGTAAAAGCATTCAATATACCCAAAATACCCTGCTCCGTGTTGGAAGTCAATTGGGCCAATTGGGTTGTATCAATACCGGGAAGTACAATCTGGGCACCAAATCGGTAAACCAATAATAGACTTAAGGTGAGGATGATACGTTGTCTCAGTTCCTCGATCTTCCAGATATTAGATATGGTCTCAATAAATTTCTTCATGCTACACTACTTATAAACTTATTGCCTCACCTCCAGCAGCCTCGATAGCGGCTTTAGCGGAAGCAGTAAATTTATGTACAGATACTTTTAGGGACGCTTTCAATTCGCCATCACCCAAAATCTTTACCAAATCATTTTTGTGGGCCAATCCGTTGTCGATCAAAGTATCCAAGGTCACTTCACCTTTAACGGTACCTTTATCCACCAACTCTTGCAATTTGCCCAAATTGATTCCTTTGTACTCTTTTCTGTTGATGTTCTTGAAACCGAACTTGGGAACACGTCTCTGCAAAGGCATCTGACCACCTTCAAAACCAATTTTCTTTGAATATCCAGATCTAGACTTGGCTCCTTTGTGTCCACGGGCAGCTGTACCCCCTTTACCGGAACCTTCACCCCTACCTAAACGTTTTCCTTCTTTGTGCACAGCGCCTTCGGCTGGTTTAAGATTATTTAGATCCATGTGCCTCTATATTTAAGCTTCCTCAGTGGAAACCAAGTGTTTTACCTTATTAATCATTCCAAGGATACTAGGTGTTGCTTCGTGTTCCACAACGTGTCCTATCTTGCGCAGACCAAGAGCCTCCAAAGTTCTTTTTTGGTTCTCTGGCCTTTTGATGGCGCTTTTTTCTTGTTTTACCTTAATCTTTGACATAATATCCTCGATTTATCCTTTAAAGACTTTTTCCAAAGAAACTCCCCTTTGCTTGGCAACGGTATCGGCGCTTCTCAACTGCAACAAGGCATCGAAAGTAGCTTTTACCACGTTGTGAGGGTTAGATGAACCTTGTGACTTGGACAATACGTCGTGTACACCAACGGCTTCCAATACCGCCCTTACGGCTCCACCTGCAATTACTCCGGTACCATGTGATGCTGGTTGGATATATACCCTGGCACCACCGAACTTACCTTTTTGCTCATGGGGAAGGGTTCCTTTGTTCAAAGGAATACGGACCAAGTTTTTCTTGGCATCCTCAATGGCTTTTGCAATAGCTGTGGCAACTTCTTTGGATTTTCCCAAACCATGTCCAACAACTCCGTTCTCATCACCTACAACGACAATCGCTGAAAAACCAAAGGCTCTACCCCCCTTGGTTACCTTGGTAACCCTTTGTACTCCAACCAAACGGTCTTTCAACTCCAGTCCACCTGGCTTAACTGTCTCTACGTTCTTGTAATTCTGGTACATAGTTTTCTTAGAATTTTAGTCCTGCTTCCCTAGCTCCTTCAGCCAATGATTTTACTCTTCCGTGATATAGGTTTCCTCCCCTATCAAAAGCCACGGCCTCTATACCTAGCTTAAGGGCCTTTTCCGCTATGGCCTTACCCACGCTTGTAGCGACTTCACTCTTGGTTCCTTTGGCGTCGATTTCCTTATCTCTGGATGAGGCAGATGCCAAAGTTACACCTTTGTTGTCGTCGATCAACTGGGCATATATTTCCTTATTGCTCCTGAACACAGACAATCTTGGTCTTGCTTCAGTTCCGAAGGATACTTTTCTGATTCTTCTTCGGATGCGAAATTTTCTTTCAGTCTTAGATAATCCCATAGTCTTAATTATTAAGCTGATTTACCTGCTTTTCTTCTTAGTTGCTCACCAACAAACTTGATACCTTTTCCTTTGTAAGGCTCTGGCTTACGGAAAGATCTGATCTTGGCGGCAACCTGGCCTACCAATTGCTTGTCGTGAGATGTTAGTTTAACAATAGGGTTCTTCCCTTTTTCGGAAACGGTCTCAACCTTCACCTCTGGAGCGATGTCCAGGATGATGTTGTGGGAGAAGCCCAGGGCCAAATCCAACTTTTGTCCTTGGTTGCTGGCTCTGTATCCAACACCCACCAATTCCAATTCCTTGGACCATCCTTGCGATACCCCTTTTACCATATTGGCCAATAGGGCACGGTACAAACCGTGTTTAGCTCTATGCTCTTTGGCATCGGAAGGTCTTTCCACTGAAATACTGCCATCCTCTACCTTCACCTCTACTTCTGAAAATTCTTGTGAAAGCTCTCCCAACTTACCTTTAATGGTAACCACTGAATCTTTCACTTCAACGGTCACACCATCAGGAATTGCAATTGGACTGTTACCTATTCTTGACATTTTTCTACTCTTTTCTCTATTAATATACGTAGCACAATACTTCGCCACCCACATTCTCTTGCTTGGCCTGCTTGCTGGTCATCACTCCATGTGAAGTGGACACAATAGCGATACCCAAACCATTCAATACCCTTGGTAGCTCATCAGAACCTGAATACTTACGCAAACCGGGCTTACTTACCCTTTGCAATTTTTTGATGATGGGCTCTTTAGTAAACTTATCGTACTTCAAGGCAATCTTGATATTGCCCTGTACTTCGTCTTCCTCGAATTTATAGCTCAAAATATATCCTTGGTCGAACAATATTTTGGTAATCTGTTTCTTTAGATTGGAAGCGGGGATATCCACTACCCTATGACCTGCCTTGCTGGCATTTCTAATCCTGGTCAAATAATCTGAAATTGGATCTGTAAGCATTTCTTTTCTTTATCTAAATTACCAACTTGCCTTTTTAACTCCTGGGATAAGGCCTTGGTTGGCCATTTCCCTGAAAGTAACCCTGGATATACCGAAGGTTCTCATGTAACCTCTTGGTCTTCCGGTCAATTTGCAACGGTTACGCATACGTACCGGAGATGCGTTCTTCGGAAGCTTTTGAAGGGCTTCATAATCGCCAGCCTCTTTTAAGGCTTTTCTTTTCTCGGCATATTTTGCAACCATTTTCGCCCTTTTTCTCTCACGGGCTTTCATTGATTCCTTGGCCATACTAGTTCTTTTTAAAGGGTATTCCCAGTTCGGTTAACAATGATTTTGCTTCTTTATCAGTATCAGCAGAAGTAACAAAGGTAATGTCCATACCGTTGATCCTGTTGATCCTGTCTATATTGATCTCTGGAAAGATGATCTGCTCGGTGATACCCAAGTTATAGTTACCCCTACCATCAAAACCGGTAGCTTTAACCCCTTGGAAATCACGCACCCTTGGAAGGGCGGAGGTAATCAATCGATCCAAAAATTCGTACATGCGCTCACCTCTCAAGGTTACTTTGGCACCGATGGGCATACCTTTTCTCAATTTGAACGTAGCAACGTCCTTTTTGGAAAGGGTGGCCACCGCTTTCTGACCTGTGATCATGGTCAACTCATCCACGGCATGGTCGATAAGCTTCTTGTCGGATACGGCTGCACCGACCCCACGGCTTACTACGATCTTTTGCAATTTTGGAACCTGCATTACATTCTGGTACCCAAACTCATCGGTAAGAGCCTTGATCACACGCTCCTTATATTCTTGTTTTAATCTTGGAATGTAGCTCATGACTAAATTACTTCATTGGATTTTTTGGAAACCCTTACTTTCTTACCATCCCTAACTTCGTAACCCACGCGGGTAGCCTCTCCAGATCTTGGATCGATCAATGCTAGGTTGGAGATTTGGATAGGTGCTTCCTTTTTGATTATGCCTCCTTGAGGGTTCTTAGCACTTGGCTTTTCGTGTTTGGACACCACGTTGATGCCTTCCACGATAGCTTTGTTCTTTTCACGGTCTACCTGAAGTACTTTACCTTCACTGCCCTTGTGGTCTCCCGCAATGACCTTGACCGTATCCCCTGTTTTGATTTTCAACTTCATCTCTCTGATAATTCTTTTATAGCACTTCTGGCGCCAATGAAACAATCTTCATGAACTGCCTGTCCCTCAACTCCCTTGCAACAGGTCCGAATACACGGGTACCCCTCATCTCACCAGCAGCGTTCAACAATACACAGGCGTTGTCGTCGAAACGGATGTAAGAACCATCAGGTCTCCTTACTTCCTTTTTCGTCCTAACCACAACAGCTGTGGACACAGAACCTTTTTTAACGGTACCGTTTGGAGTTGCCTCCTTAACGGATACAACAATCTTGTCACCTAGGGAAGCATATCTTCTCTTTGTACCTCCCAGTACGCGGATGGTCAAAACTTCTTTTGCACCGGTATTGTCCGCAACCTTTAATCTTGATTCTTGCTGTACCATAATTATTTAGCTCTTTCTAGGATTTCTACCAACCTCCAGCATTTTGTCTTGCTCATAGGTCTGGTTTCCATTATTTTAACGGTGTCACCTTCGTTGCAATCGTTCTTCTCATCGTGGGCTACATACTTCTTGGTCTTCAAAACGAATTTACCGTACATAGGGTGCTTAACTCGTTTTACCTCAGAAACCACAATTGATTTCTCCATTTTGTTGCTGGTAACAACGCCTATTCTTTCTTTTCTTAAATTTCTGTTTTCCATAAGGCAGAACCAATTATTGTAATTCCCTTTTAGTTAATTCAGTTGCAAGTCTTGCCACCGTCCTTCTGGTCTTTCTGATCTGTAAAGGATTTTCCAAAGGAGTAACGGCGTGAGCCATTTTAAGATCGGCATGTTGTTTCTTCAACTCGGCCAACTTTTCCTTTAGCTCTTCAATTGAAAGTTCTTTTATTTCTGATTGTCTCATCTTTCTTCTCAATTAAAAATTAAGCGGAATAATCCCTAGCTACCACAAATTTGGTCTTCACGGGCAACTTTTGTGCCGCAAGCCTTAGGGCTTCCTTGGCAACATCCAGGGGAACCCCGGCCACCTCGAACATGATCCTTCCAGGTTTCACAATAGCTACCCAATATTCTGGAGCACCCTTACCTTTACCCATACGAACCTCAAGAGGTTTTTTGGTGATGGGCTTGTCCGGGAATATCTTGATCCACAATTGACCTTGTCTCTTCATGTACCTTGTCGCAGCAATACGCGCAGCCTCAATTTGACGGGCGGTGATGAAGTGGGAGTCCAAGGACTTGATACCGAACATTCCATTGGAAAGCTGGTGTCCTCTTTGCGAGATTCCCTTCATACGCCCTTTCTGGGCCTTACGAAACTTTGTTCTTTTTGGCTGTAACATCTTACCTTACTTTATCTTATTACTTTCTACGGCGTGGTTTTTTACCACCATCTTGTTTACCGCCTTTTCCTGGTTGACTCTTGCTCAATCCTACCAACGGGGAAAGTTCTCTTTTTCCATAAACTTCACCCTTCATGATCCAAACCTTCACACCCAATCTACCATAGGTAGTGTGGGCTTCGTGCAAGGCATAATCCACATCGGCACGGAAAGTAGACAATGGAATCCTTCCTTCTTTGTAAGATTCTGAACGTGCCATCTCAGCACCGTTCAAACGTCCTGAAATCTGAACCTTGATTCCTTCGGCATTCATACGCATTGCAGCTGCAATAGCCATTTTGATGGCCCTTCTGTATGAAATCCTGCTCTCGATCTGTCTTGCGATACTGGCAGCTACCAAATTGGCATCCAATTCAGGTCTCTTGATTTCGTGAATATTGATCTGAACCTCTTTGTTGGTGATTTTCTTAAGCTCTTCCTTAAGTTTATCTACCTCTTGTCCACCTTTACCGATGATGATACCAGGACGAGCCGTGGTAATGGTGATGGTGATCAATTTCAAGGTTCTCTCTATAATGACCCTTGACACGCTGGCCTTGGCCAAACGGGCATGGACATATTTTCTGATCTTATCGTCTTCAGCCAGCTTATCGCCGTAATCGTTTCCTCCGTACCAGTTGGATTCCCATCCTCTGATAATTCCTAAGCGATTTCCTATTGGATTGGTCTTTTGTCCCATATTCTTCTTCTAGCTTTGAACGTTGTTATTGGACTCCAAGATCATGGTCACATGATTGGAACGTTTTCTGATTCTGTGGGCCCTACCTTGTGGAGCTGGTCTCAATCTCTTCAACATGGTCCCACCGTCTACACGGATTTCCTTGATGTAAAGATCGGCATCCTCGATACTGGCATCCTCATTTTTAGCTTCCCAATTGGCGATGGCGGATAGCAAAAGTTTTTCCAATTTTCTGGATGCTTCCTTAGGGTTGAACCTTAGGATGGCCAAAGCCATCTCAATTTGTTTTCCCCTTACCAAATCTGCCACTAAACGCATCTTTCTTGGAGATGTTGGGCAATTGTTAAGCTTTGCGATAGCAAGTTGCTTTTTCTCTTCCTTTAACCTTTCGGCCATTTGTCTTTTACGAACTCCCATTGCTTACTTACTTTTTACCTTTGTTTTTAGCTCCAGCATGACCCCTAAAAGATCGTGTTGGTGAAAATTCTCCAAGTTTGTGACCTACCATGTTCTCGGTTACATACACGGGCACAAATTGCTTCCCGTTGTGTACTGCGATGGTCTGTCCCACAAAATCTGGGGTTATCATAGAGGCTCTTGACCACGTTTTGATAACTGTTTTCTTACCTGTCTCTATATTGGTCTGGACTTTTTTCTCCAGACTATTATGAACGAATGGTCCTTTTTTTAACGAACGTGCCATTTACTTTTTCTTTTATTTCTTTCTACGTTCTACGATGTACCTATTGGTGTCCTTGGTCTTGGATCGGGTCCTGAAACCTTTGGCAGGAATACCGTTTCTAGATCTTGGGTGACCTCCGGAAGCCCTTCCTTCACCACCACCCATTGGGTGATCCACAGGGTTCATGGCCACTGGCCTAGTTCTTGGTCTTCTACCCAACCATCTGCTTCTACCTGCTTTACCAGATACCAACAATTGGTGGTCAGAGTTGGAAACAGCTCCTACGGTTGCCAAACATGTGGCCAACACCATACGGGTTTCACCAGATGGCAATTTGATGGTCACAAACTTACCGTCCTTCGCCATCAACTGTGCGAACGTACCTGCACTACGGGCCATAACGGCACCTTGTCCAGGTCTCAATTCAATACAGGAAATGATGGTACCCAAAGGAATCTCACCCAAAGGAAGTGCATTTCCAATCTCAGGGGCAGAACCGGTACCGGATTGGATAGCCTGTCCTACCTGCATTCCATTTTGTGCGATCACATATCTTTTTTCACCATCTGCGTACTCTACCAAGGCGATAAATGCAGTTCTATTGGGATCATACTGGATAGATTGCACAGTGGCATCCACTCCTTGTTTGTCCCTTTTGAAATCGATGATACGATATCTTCTTTTATGACCACCACCTCTGTGGCGCATGGTCATTTTACCTTGACTGTTCCTACCACCTGACTTTTTTAACGGAGCAAGCAAGCTTTTCTCCGGCTTATCAGTAGTAATCGCGTCAAATCCGTTTACTACTCTAAAACGCTGACCAGGGGTTATCGGTTTTAATTTTCTAACTGACATCTCTTGTCTTTATAGATTATTGTAAAAATCAATAATATCACCTTCGGCAACATCAACGATCGCTTTTTTCATAGCGTTCGTCTTTCCGTGTTGGATTCCGGTTTTTGTATAGCGACTCTTACGCGTTGGACCATAGTTCATGGTTCTTACCTTTTCCACAGAAACACCATAAGTGGCCTCTACCGCTTCCTTGATTTCCAACTTGTTGGCCTTTGGGTCAACATAGAAACCATAGCGATTGAAAAGCTCGCTGTCAGCGGTCATTTTCTCCGTAATTATCGGTTTTATCAACACACTCATGATATTCTTATTTCTTTAGGTTCGATTCAATTCCTTCCAAAGCACTTTCAGTAAGCACTACGCTGTTCGCATGAACAATTCTGTAAGTGTTTAATTCTGAACCGGTTACAACTTCGGAACGCTCCAAATTACGCGACGACAAATATACGTTATTATTTGTATCGCCCAACACAATAAGGGACTTTTTATTTTCTAATCCCAATGAAGTCAAGAAACTAACGAAATCCTTGGTCTTTGGTGCTTCAAAATTGAAATCCTCCACAACGACCAAAGCGTTCTCTTTTGACTTAAGGGTCAAGGCAGATTTTCTAGCCAATCGCTTAAGGTTCTTGTTCAACTTTTGGGAATAATCCTTAGGTCTTGGACCAAAGATCCTACCACCACCTCTAAAAACAGGAGACTTAATGCTACCTGCCCTTGCGGTACCGGTACCTTTTTGTTTTTTGATCTTTCTGGTACTACCAGCGATCTCACCTCTTTCCTTGGCTTTGTGGGTACCTTGTCTTTGGTGGGCCAAATATTGTTTCACATCCAAATAAATGGCATGCTCATTGGGCTCAATGGCGAAAACATCGTCAGAAAGCTCTACCTTTCTTCCGGTCTCTTTTCCTGTGATATCTAATACTGCTACCTTCATTATTGCCACCTTTGAATTGTTACGTATGAATTTTTGTGACCGGGCACACATCCTTTTACAACCAAGATGTTTTTCTCCGGAACCACTTTCAATACTCTTAAGTTCTGTACGGTCACTCTCTCGCCACCCATTCTACCGGCCATTTTCATTCCTTTGAAAACTTTGGCAGGATAAGAAGCGGCACCAATGGAACCAGGGGCCCTCAATCTGTTGTGCTGACCGTGGGTGGATTGTCCAACACCACCAAAACCATGGCGTTTAACAACACCTTGGAATCCTTTTCCTTTGGATGTACCTACAACGTCAACAAACTCTCCTTCAAGGAAAATGTCGACACCAACAGTATCTCCCAATTTGTATTCACCTTCAAATCCTTGGAACTCAATGACTTGTTTTTTAGGAGAAGTACCTGCTTTTTTAAAGTGACCTGTTTCGGCCTTGTTAGCACGTTTTTCTGCCTTGTCATCGAAACCAAGCTGAAGGGCTTTGTACCCGTCAACCTCTTCGGTTCTGACTTGGGTAACCACACATGGTCCAGCTTCTATAACGGTACATGGAACGTTTTTTCCATTCTCGTCAAAAATGCTGGTCATGCCGATTTTTTTACCTATTAACCCAGACATATTTATTAATTATTAATTGTTTACTTTTTTAATTGTGCCAATTTCTTGGCAAAAAAATTGGGTCAAGAAAATTTTCTGCTCTGACCCAGATTTTTTTCTTTCTCCGTTTTTCCCTGACCATCGTCAGAGACATGTACTTTTTAGTTATAAGTTTTAAGTTGACAGTTCTGAACAATCAAAACTTAAGACTCAACACTTACAACTGATTATCAGACCTTGATCTCAACCTCAACACCACTAGGAAGCTCAAGCTTCATAAGGGCATCGATGGTTTTTGATGAAGAGCTGTAAATGTCCAAAAGTCTCTTATAAGAGCTCAATTCGAACTGCTCCCTAGATTTTTTGTTCACGTGGGGTGAACGCAAAACCGTAAATATCTTTTTGTTCGTTGGCAATGGAATAGGTCCCGTTACCACCGCACCAGTGGTTTTCACTGTTTTCACGATCTTCTCAGCAGATTTGTCCACCAAATTGTGATCGTAAGACTTCAATTTAATTCTAATTTTTTGACTCATCTTGCTGATAATTACGCTGTTACTCCTTTAGCTGCCTTGATTACCTCCTCTGCAATATTGGAAGGAGTCTCGGCATAGTGTGAAAATTCCATGGTGGATGTTGCCCTACCTGAAGACAAGGTCCTCAACGAGGTTACATATCCGAACATTTCAGAAAGTGGCACTTCAGCTTTGATCACTTTGGCACCGGCCCTATCGTCCATGTTGTTCACTTGTCCCCTTCTACGGTTCAAGTCACCTACAATATCACCCATGTTTTCCTCTGGTGTAAGCACCTCCAACTTCATAATCGGCTCCATCAACACCGCTTTTGCAGCTCTGGCAGCAGCTTTGTAACCTAATTTCGCGGCCAATTCGAAGGACAAGGAATCAGAATCCACAGGGTGGAAAGATCCATCGGAAAGGGTAACCTTCATACTGTCCATCTCAAATCCGGCCAAAGGACCATTCTTCATGGCTTCCCTGAATCCTTTTTCTACAGATGGAACATATTCTTTAGGAATGTTACCTCCTTTGATCTCGTTAACAAACTCCAATCCAACTTTACCTTCTTCGGCTGGCTCCATGGAGAACACGATATCCGCGAACTTACCACGACCACCGGTCTGTTTCTTGTAAACTTCCCTGTGGTTTGCCTTGGCTGTAAGGGCTTCTTTGTACTCAACCTGAGGTTGACCTTGGTTCACCTCAACCTTGAACTCACGCCTCAAACGATCCACGATGATATCCAAGTGAAGCTCGCCCATACCAGAAATGATGGTCTGACCAGAAGCCTCGTCGGTTTTTACCTGGAAGGTTGGATCTTCTTCGGCCAATTTGGCCAAAGCCATACCCATTTTATCAACATCAGCCTTTGTTTTGGGCTCCACAGCAATACCGATCACAGGATCAGGGAATTGCATACTCTCCAAAACAATTGGGTGTTTTTCATCAGAAAGGGTATCCCCGGTCTTGATATCCTTGAACCCAACAGCAGCACCGATATCACCAGCTTCGATGAACTCAATAGCATTTTGCTTGTTGGCGTGCATTTGATAGATACGGGAAATACGCTCTTTGTTTCCTGAACGGTTGTTCAAGATATAAGAACCTGCATCCAAGTGACCTGAATATGCCCTGAAGAATGCCAAACGACCTACAAATGGATCGGTAGCAATCTTAAATGCAAGAGCGGCAAAAGGCTCTTTTGGATCTGGTTTTCTTTTTTCTTCTTTTTCTGTATCTGGATTGATACCGATGATGGCATCTTTATCCAAAGGAGAAGGCAAGTAACGGCAAACAGCATCCAAAAGGAACTGAACCCCCTTGTTTTTGAAAGAAGAACCACAGATCATAGGGATGATCGCCCTATCCATAACCGCAGCTCTCAATGCAGCATGCACTTCTTCTTCAGTGATGGAATCTTCATCTTCGAAGAATTTTTCCATCAGATTTTCATCATATTCAGCAACAGCCTCGATCAAGGCGGCTCTGTATTCTTTAACTTCAGCCTCCATTTCAGCAGGAATATCCACAACATCGAAAGTAGAACCGAAGTTCTCATCGTGCCATACGATAGCCCTGTTTTTGGCCAAATCCACGATACCTTTAAAGTCGGCCTCATCACCTATCGGCAACACAATTGGCACTGCATTGGAGCCCAACATCTCACGAACCTGCTTACACACGTTCAAGAAGTTGGAACCTTGACGGTCCATTTTGTTCACGAAACCGATACGTGGCACTTTATAGTTATCGGCCAACCTCCAGTTGGTTTCGGATTGTGGCTCAACACCATCAACAGCACTGAACAAGAACACCAATCCATCCAAAACACGCAAAGAACGGTTTACCTCAACGGTAAAGTCCACGTGTCCGGGAGTGTCGATAATATTAAAGTGGTATGGCTTTGTATCAGGTGTAGGCTGTGCATTTTCCAAAGGAAACTGCCACGTACAGGTAGTAGCGGCAGAAGTAATGGTAATACCACGCTCCTGCTCTTGCTCCATCCAGTCCATAGTGGCCGCACCATCGTGCACCTCACCAATTTTGTGACTCACACCAGTATAAAAAAGAATACGTTCAGTAGTAGTTGTTTTACCAGCATCGATGTGAGCTGCAATACCTATATTCCTTGTATATTTTAAATCTCTTCCCATGTTGTGAATTAGAATCTAAAGTGTGAGAATGCTTTATTGGCCTCGGCCATTTTGTGTGTATCTACTCTTTTCTTCACTGCAGCACCTTCTTCTTTGGCAGCGGCCAAGATTTCGGAGGCCAATTTCTGGGCCATGGATTTCTCGTTACGCTTTCTGGAGTAACTGATCAACCACTTCATGGCAGTGGATATCTTTCTGTCCGGACGGATCTGCATTGGAATCTGGAATGTAGCACCACCAACCCTTCTACTTCTTACCTCAACGTGTGGCATTACATTGGAAAGGGCATCTTTCCAAAGCTCCAAGGCTGTTTTTTCCTCGTCGGTCTTTTTCTCATCAACAATATCGATTGCATCGTAGAAAATCTTGAATGCAATTGACTTTTTACCATCCCACATCATCATGTTCACAAAACGTGTAACAAGCTGATCGTTAAATCTTGGGTCTGGTAATAATGGTCTTTTCTTTGCCTGCTTTTTTCTCATCGCTTCTTCTTAAAGTTGATTACTTTTTAGGACGCTTAGCACCATATTTCGAACGACGTTGTGTTCTACCGGCAACACCGGCGGTATCCAACGCCCCGCGAACGATATGGTATCGAACACCAGGCAAATCCTTTACTCTTCCGCCCCTTACCAATACTATCGAGTGCTCTTGAAGGTTGTGCCCCTCACCAGGGATGTAAGCGTTCACCTCTTTACCGTTGGTCAACCTTACCCTAGCAACTTTACGCATTGCAGAGTTTGGTTTCTTCGGTGTAGTGGTGTACACACGCGTACAAACCCCTCTTCTTTGAGGACACGAATCCAAAGCAGCCGATTTACTCTTCTTGGTAATCGTGGCCCTTCCTTTTCGTACTAATTGTGAAATTGTTGGCATTAAATTTCTTTTAAAAACTGAATAACCCTCATTTTGAGGGCTGCAAATGTAGTGATATTTCGGAATAATTCAAATGGAAGGGAATTAATTTTACCCCTTACGGAAAAAAAAGTTCAAAAAGCAGTTAAGAGGATTGACTTACCCCAACATTACCCAATTAAGAATTATCGGATGCATTTCAACAATCCACCATAATGCGAAACCGATCAAAACACGTCATCAAAAAAAGTGTTCTAAAAAACACTATAATATATTAAGGTATAGTGGCGGATATTTCGATACTGTTAATTTTTGCTTAACAAAACCCAAACCCGCTAAATCACATTTAAAATCAGCACGTTTAATTGTTTTAAGCCCTTTAAAAAGGTCAACCCCTAGTGATTTCGGGGCCTACGATGCATTATTTGCATTAAGATCAATTCAACCCCCTTCAAATTGAAGAGTTATTAATCATTCATAAACATTTTGCAGTTATTGCATTTACGGTCCGAGTCTTAAAGATTTTATAAAATTAGTTTGGATTATTAACATGAAATTATGATTTTAGCCATTAGCTAATTCAAATAATTTAACAATGAGAACAAAACTTAATGGATTGTTAACGCTATTATTGGCGTTTGTTGTGCATATATCCTTTGCACAAGACAAGACGATTACAGGTACTGTTACGGATGCCGATGGCCTCCCACTGCCTGGGGTCAACATTGTCGTTGAGGGGACCACTACAGGTACCCAGACAGATTTTGATGGAAACTATGCAATCAGTGCAAGTGAAGGTCAAACCCTACTCTTCACTTACATAGGACAAAAACCATCCACAAGGGTTGTAGGAGCCGCCACTGTGATCAATGTACAAATGGTGGAAGACACCCAAGCCCTTGAAGAGGTTGTTGTTACCGCACAAGGTATTAAGCGTGAAAAGAAAGCGCTAGGTTATGCAGTATCCTCTGTAGGCGAGGAAGATCTTGAGCAACGTGCCGATGGTGACGTGGCCAGGGTTTTGAGCGGTAAAGCCTCTGGGGTAAACATTACCGCAGCTGGCGGTATGGCCGGTTCCGGTACCAACGTGGTGATCAGAGGTTTGAGCTCCTTTAGTGGAAGCAACCAGGCTCTTTTCGTAGTTGATGGTGTACCTTTTAGTAGTGACACCAACGCAGCCGGCAACTTCTTGGATGGTAACACTGGTTCCTCAAGGTTCTTGGATTTGGATCCGAACAACATTGCCAACGTTGAAGTGCTTAAAGGTTTGGCCGCGGCCACTCTTTATGGAACCCAAGGTAAAAACGGTGTGATCTTGATCACCACCAAGGCCGGTGCTGGTTCTGGAGGTGCAAAGAAAACGGAGATTACCGTCAATCAATCTTATTTTGTTAATGCAATGGCATCTTTGCCCGACTACCAAGATGAATATGGTGGTGGTTTTGACCAATCTTTCGGGTGGTTCTACAGTAACTGGGGCCCAAAATTCGCCAAAGATGGTGTAGCAGGATGGGGTAATCAAGCCGCCATAGATGAAAATGGCACATTGGCTCACCCTTATTCCACAACAGCAGTTGCCAAAACAAGGGAAGCATTCCCTGAGTTACAAAATGCAAGATATGCCTGGAAACCTTATGACAGTGTTGAAGATTTCTTCAGACCTGGAGGGGTTAGCAGTACTTCCATTAACATCAATGGTGGGTCTGCAGACGGCAATACATCTTTTAATGTAAATACAGGTTACTTGAGCGACGAGAGTTTTGTACCAGGTAATCAACTGGATAGGTTCAACATATCCGTTGGTGGTAGAAGCAAACTGACGAACAAGTTCACCATCAGTGCTGCCATGAACTTCTCAAGAACCGACTATACCTCGCCTCCAATTGCGGCAAGTAGGGGTAACGGTAGTTTGGGACTTTCTTTGTTCGGACACGTATTCTTTACACCAAGGAACGTTGACTTGATGGGTCTTCCTTATGAAAACCCAATCGACCACTCCAGTGTCTACTATCGAAATGGAAACGATATCATCAACCCAAGATGGGTTTTAAACAACATTTCCAACAACCAGTTGACCAATAGGTTCTTCTGGAATGCATCTGCCACATATGCCATATCCGATAATTTGGATGTTACCTATAGGGGCGGTATGGACTTCTACAATGAGAGAAACACTCAATACTCCAACAAAGGTGGTGTTGGTTTCGACTCTGCAATCTATGGATACCTAAAAACATATGATAACAATAACACCATTTGGGACCATTACTTGGCCCTAAACGGAAACTATGACCTATCAGAGAAATTGGGTATGACCTTCACTGCAGGTGCCACCACAAGGTCAACTACTTTTGACCAACAAGGTGTTTCCAGTACCGGTCAGTTGGTATATGGCGTGGTTCGTCACTTCAACTACTCCAACCAAACTCCGATCCAGTACTCCGAAAGAAGAAACATTGCAGGTTTGCTAGGCCAGGTAACATTGGACTATGACAATATGTTGTTCTTGACAGGTTCTACCAGGACTGACTGGGTTTCCAACTTGATCACAGAAAACAACAGTAGAACTTACCCTAGTGGAAGTATTTCTTTCTTACCAACAGCTGCTTTTCCAGAATTGCAATCACAAGGAGGACTTAACTTTTTGAAATTGAGAGCTGGTGTTGGTTCATCAGCAACTTTCCCAACCGGTTATCCAACTGTTGGTATTGTAGAGCAGACCACTCAAGTTTATGGTGAAGGCGGGGAGACTACCACCAACCAAGTTGCAAGCTTTAAGGCAAATCCAGATTTGAAGCCTGAGCTTTTGACTGAATATGAACTTGGTTTTGAATCCAAATTCTTCAGCAACAGAGTTTCTTTGGATTTCACATATTTTAACCGTGTGACCAAAGACCTGATTGTCAGGGAGCCTCTTTCCCCATCCACTGGATTTACTTTCACTCAGAGTAACGTAGGTAAAATCGAAGGTGATGGTTTCGAAATTGATGCTTCTGTTGATTGGTTTAGAAGCGATAGCCCTGGAGGATTCAACTGGAACACCAGAGCTAACTTCTCTACATACAAACCTGTAGTTACCGAACAAGAACAAGACATCATTATCTATGCCGGTAGTTCAACCTTATTTGTAGGTGGTAATGCTGCCATCAAAGGTAAGCCTCTTGGTTCTATCGTTGGTACGGCCGTAGGAAGGGATGCTGACGGAAACTTCTTGGTTAACGATGCTGGTGATTATGTAGTTGTTGAGCAAGACCTTGATGGAAATGTGCCGATCATCGGTAATCCAAACCCTGATTTCATCACTAACTTCATCAACAGTATATCCTACAAAAACTGGAACTTCGGTTTCCAAGTTAACTGGACAAAAGGTGGTGATATGATGTCCAACACCATTGCAACCTTGTTGGGTCGTGGTTTAATCGTTGAAACCTTGAACAGGGAAAACACCTATATTCTCCCAGGTGTATCCCAAAGTACAGGTGAAGTTAACATGAAACAGACAAACAACTCTTCATTCTACTTTGACAACATCTTGTTCGGTCCTGCTGAATTGAAGATTTATGATGCTTCTGTAGTCAGGCTTCAAGAGGTTTCTTTGGGCTATACATTCCCATCCAAATTTTTGGACAAGACTCCATTTGGTTCTTTGAGCATTACCGCTCAAGGTTTCAACCTATGGTATGATGCTTACAACACTCCCAAGGGTGCACACTTTGATCCGAACGTTCAAGGTGCTGGAATTGGTAACGCACAAGGATTCGACTTTATCAACGGTCCTAGCGCCAAAAAGTACGGTATAAGCGTCAAAGTAACGTTCTAAACAAAAAAATAGCTAAAATATTATGAGAAATATAGTTAAGTATATAACCGTTGTTCTCTTGTTAACAGGATTGTTGCAATCTTGTGAGACAACCGACATGGATCTCTTGGTGAGTCCAAACGACCTTGCTGCCGATCAGGCGGATCCAGCATTGCTGTTGAATTCCATACAGCTTTCATATCGAGACAATATTTTCGCCATCAGTCAGTTAGGTGGTGATTTGACCAGGATCGAATATATGAGCGGAAGGAACTACTTTAACAACTACCCGGGTTCAACTTTCAGCACCATTTGGTCAAGAACCTACAGTAGTGGGGGCACAACCCCAAGCAACACCAGTTTGGGTATTTTCACCAATGTTACGGCATTGGAAGATATCGATGCGGCAAGTGACGTAGATTATTCCTTCCACATTGCTGTTGGAAAAACCCTTCAAGCGCACATGCTCTTGTTGCTTGCTGATTATATTGGCGAAGCCGTATATACCCAAGCCGGTGATCCAGCAACATACCCAGCTCCTTTGATGGATGATGGTGCCTCAGTTTATAACAGTGCATTGGCATTGTTGGATGAGGCCAAGGCATTGTTTGCTGCCGGACCTGCCACCAATGGTGCAACAGACTTTTTCTATGATGGGGATACCACTAAATGGATCAAGGTCATCAACTCCCTCAAATTGAAGGCATATGTTACAACAGGCAATACTGCTGCTTTTGACGCCACCATCGCTGCTGGCAACTTCATTTCTGGCAGTGACGACGATTTCCAGTTCCAATATGGCTCCAGGGCCCTTCAGCCTGATACTCGTCACCCAGACTACGCCAGCGACTACACTCCTAGTGGTGCTGACAACTATAGGTCTAACTGGCTTATGGAATACATGCAAAACGTAAGTGATCCAAGAATGCGTTACTACTTCTATCGCCAGACCGGCGGTACTCCAGGATCTTCCGATGGCACTCCTCCAAATGAAGAGACATTGGCTTGTTCCTTGGCCGTTCCTCCAGTTCATTACGTGGAGAGTGGATGGGCATATTGTAGTGTTCCCAACGGTTACTGGGGTAGGTCTCATGGTAACAATGAAGGTGGGCCACCAGATGGTTTCTTGAAAACTGCTATAGGTGTATATCCAGCTGCCGGTAAATTTGATGACAATGATTTTGACGATGAAGAAGATGACCCTACCGTTGGTTTGGGCAAAGGTGGCGCGGGTGCAGGTATCCTTCCTATAATCCTTGCTTCCTATGTTGATTTCTGGAGAGCAGACAACGAAATGGCCAAAGGTTCCTCAACTGCGGTCGTAGCAGGTTTTTTCCAATCTGGTTTGGAAAAATCAATGGCCAAAGTCCAGGCTTATGGAGCTGTGGACCCTACTGCAGATTTGTCTTATGAACCAACAGCTACAGAAGTTTCTGACTGGATTGACGGCATTATTGCCGACTTTACCGCAGCTACTGGTGATGACCAAATGAACATTTTTGCAGACCAGTATTTTGTAACGTTGTACGGAGGTTCTGCCGAAGCTTACAACTACTACAGAAAAACAGGGTATCCTACGAATTTGGAGCCGAACTGGGAAGCTAACCCAGGTCCGTTCCCAAGATCCTTCCTGTATCCTCAGAACGAGGTGATCACCAATCCTAATTTGACACAAAAGGATGATTTGACAGGACAGGTATTCTGGGACAACAATCCAGCTTCACCTGCGTTCCCACCAGCACAATAACAATTAAAAAAAATTGAAAATCATGAAAATCATAAATAAATTACTTTTAGCCTCGGCAACAGCGCTAGCAGTATTCACATTCAATTCATGTGATGACGGGAACGCCGTGGTTGACGAAGTCTTTGATAATACCACGAGCGGAATAGTGCTCAGAACGGTAAGTGTTATCTCAAATGAATTGCCCATTGGAAAATCGGATGCCAATTTTTCAGTTGAGGTCGAGATGCAGGATGAACAAAATGGTGCCCTTGTAGATCATCTGGAGGTTTTTGTATCCTTTAGGGACAACACTGTTGAAACAGGCGAAACCGACTATGATATTTTGGATGAGGTTATGGCCGCTACCATTCCCAGCTCCGAATTTTATACCGGTATCTACGGATTCCCAAGAACTACCTATACTCTTACTCTTGATGAGATGCTAAGCTTATTGTCAATGGACAGCAGCATTTTGGATGGTGGCGACCAATTTTATGTTCGCTTTGAAGCCGTATTGACCGATGGAAGAAGTTTCTCCAACGACGACAACACGGATACTTCTACAGGATCATTCTTTGCTTCACCATTTTTGTACACCCCTTCCGTTACTTGTCCTGTTGAAAGCACCCTATTCGTAGGTGATTATTTAATAGAGCAAACGTCAGGATATGTGGATGGTCCAACGTTGTCAGATGGTGAAATAGTTACTTTGGCCGTTGGAGCAACATCCGTTGAAAGGGTATTCCAAACAGCTAACTATCCATTGTACTGCACTACATTAAGGGATTTCACCATTGAATTCATTTGTGGTGAGATTAAGGTTCCGACCCAAAATAGTGGTTGTGCCTGTTCAAGTGGTGGTGATTGGTTCTCTGACCCAACTGTTAGGGAAACCTACGACCCGAATGACGATAGTGTTTTCTTGGTCACGTTTACAGATGATACGCAAAGTGATTGTAGCTCACCAGTTCAAACTACTTATCGTTTTACAAAACAATAGTAAATTATACAACTAAGAGTCAAGCCCGATCATAGCTAGCTATGATCGGGCTTATTCATTTTTATCCATCACATAAAAAACTCATATCAAAATAGTTATAGATGAAAAATCATGCCAAGGTTAGTTCCAAATGCACAAAAACAATGTTAACTTAACCTCTTTTCTTGCTAAACGCATCAATTATTTATACTTTACATTCAAAATTTTCATCGTGAAACATATCATCTCTACAATCAGTTTTTTAATTGTTACGCAATTCACATTCTCCCAATATGCTGGTCAAGTCGCCGCAGGGAGTTCCTACAATGCCGCATCCAGCGCATTGGTCAATAGTGTAATCGGCGACATGAATGATCAATATGCACGTTTGTCCAAAAGGACAGGGATTGATCAATTTTCCGGTTCTCCCTATACCAATGATGAATTCATTTCCGCTCCCGTTTTTTATAATGAAGAAGGCATGGGTTCCTTTTACTACAGATATAATGCCTATAACGAAGAGATAGAATTAAAAAAGACCAAATTGGCCGAGGAAAAGGTCAGTAGCCTGGTAAAAGATAAAGCCATTAAAATAATGATCAATGGAAAACCCATGGGTTTTTCAACCTTTATCGACAAAAAAGGGAATACTACCAATGGTTATTTGACAACCCTCTTGAATGGAAAAAAAGTTAATCTATATAGAAGGGATAAGGTAAAATTTACCGAAGGCCAAAAGGCTCAAAATTCCTTTGTTAAAGCTGTTCCCAACAGATTCACCCATTTTATCGAGTACTATTACCAAATGGATGGTGTAAACCGAATCGATGAAATACCTCTTAAAGAAAACAAACTACTCAAATTGTTCAAAGAACCTTTAAGAGCAAAAATAAAGACCTATATCAAGGATAATAATATAGATATTAAAGAAGAAGCCGATTTAGTAAAGCTGTTCGAATATATTGATGGGCAATAAAATGATTTTTTCCTCTTTTGAATTGGAAATAAAAGTTCAGTTTTGATGGATGTCTTTTCACATTATCATTAAAACAACATACAACTCGTAATAAAAACCGCCCAAAATTTGGGCGGTTTTTTTATTTACTTTTGCCCCATGAAAGACAACCAACTCATTTATGGCATACGTGCAGTTTTAGAGGCAATAAGTGCCAATCAGCCCATTAACAAGATATTTATCCAAAAAGGGTTGAAAGGAGACCTGTTCAAAGAGTTGGAGTCCACTATTCGCAAATCGGGCCTAAGCGCCTCCTACGTCCCCATTGAAAAATTGAACCGGATAACACGGAACAACCACCAAGGTGTGGTGGCCCAGATTTCTCCCGTTCAGTTCCAAGATTTTGAAACCATGGTGGAAAAAATCCTTTCTGAGGAAAAAATGCCCTTCTTCCTACTTCTGGACCAAGTGTCCGATGTACGGAATTTTGGTGCAATTATCCGCACTGCGGAATGCTGTGGAGTGAATGGGATCATTGTCCCCAAAAATGGTTCGGCCCCCATAACCGATGATACGGTGAAAACCTCTGCCGGTGCCGCCTTTAATGTTCCTATTGCCAAAGTGGATCATTTAAAGGACGCTCTTTTTTATCTGCAATCCTCAGGCATTTCTATTACGGCAGCCACCGAAAAGGCTGAAAATGATATCTATTCCATAGCTTTTGACCAACCCACAGCCATCATCATGGGCTCGGAGGAAAAAGGTATTTCCCCCTCAATACTGGGCATGGTGGACCATCAGGCCAAACTGCCTCTACTGGGCAAAATCGGTTCCCTTAATGTTTCTGTTGCCTGTGGTGTTTTCCTGTATGAAGTGGTTCGGCAGCGACAAGGATAACATCAATCTTTTTTGGATTCTTTATAGTGGTATTTTATTTGTATGCCGGTTTCCTTCTCCTCCTTGTTTTCAATAAAATTACCATGCTCATCAAAATGTTTTAGGAACGGGTCTTCATCTTCATTAAAATCATCCTTTTCCCATTCATATTTTCGCACCTCCGGCGCTTCTGCCTTTATGATAAACGCCAGCAGCAACCCTGTAACAAAACCAGCTAGATGCCCCTCCCATGAAATATCTTCCTTTACCGGAAATATATACCAGACCATGCTTCCGTAGATGAACACAACGACCAACGAAAGGGCAACCAGTCTATAATATTTGGCCAGAATCCCTTTGAAAAAAATGAAACTTGCCAAAACATAAATGACACCACTTGCGCCTATGTGATATGAAGGGCGGGCAATGGCCCATGTTAGGAGTCCCGACAATATCACCCCAAAAACAAGAACTTTTAAAGCTACCCTTTGGTAAAAATAAAACAGGAAGGCCAACAAAATGGCCAGCGGAATGGTATTGTTATATAGGTGCTCTACCGATCCATGGATAAAAGGGCCAAGCACTACTCCCCTCAATCCCCATAATTTTCTGGGAAAAATGCCATAGTCGTTAAAATTGACCCCAAATCCAACCTCTACCCAAAATACTGTCCAAATGCAGAGCACGGCAACCATAGGTGCCAATACAACACTTAACGGAATTTTAAAAGGTTCGGATGACTTCATGTTTCCAATGGACTCAAATAGCTTACCACGATAACCAATTTACACAAATTGTCAGTTCTGGCTAAAATCTCATTCCCTGAACCTGGCCAAACACCTCTAAATTTGTCTTACTTTTATCCTATGAACGAACCTTTGGCAGAACGTATACGGCCCAAAACCCTTTCGGATTATATCAGTCAGCAACATTTGGTGGGTGAGCATGGTGCTTTGACCGCCCAAATCAAGAATGGTGTGATTCCTTCCCTGATTTTTTGGGGACCACCGGGCACGGGCAAAACCACCTTGGCCAACATTATCGCCACTGAAAGCCAAAGACCTTTTTATACCCTTAGTGCCATTAGCAGTGGCGTAAAGGATGTTCGGGAAGTCATTGACAAAGCCAAACAAAGTGGTGGGCTTTTCACTTCCAAAAATCCAATCCTCTTTATAGACGAGATCCATCGTTTTAGCAAATCACAGCAAGATTCACTTTTGGGTGCCGTAGAAAAGGGTTGGGTAACCTTAATCGGGGCCACAACGGAAAACCCAAGTTTTGAGGTAATCCCCGCGCTCCTTTCCCGATGTCAGGTATATATCCTAAATCCTTTTGGGAAGGAAGACCTTATTGCCCTTTTGGAAAGAGCCATGAAGACCGACAGCGTTCTAAAGTCCAAAAAAATAACATTAAAGGAAACCGAGGCCTTGCTGAGACTCTCGGGAGGGGATGGCCGAAAATTGTTGAACATTTTCGAGTTGATCGTAAACTCGGAATCTGAAGGCCCCATTACCATCACCAATGACATGGTGCTGGGCAAAGTCCAAAAGAATACCTTTTTATATGACAAGACCGGGGAGCAGCATTATGATATTATTTCTGCCTTCATTAAGTCCATACGGGGTAGTGACCCCAATGCCGCAGTATATTGGCTTGCCCGACTGATCGAGGGGGGCGAGGACGTTAAATTCATTGCACGGAGAATGGTAATCTTGGCTTCCGAAGATATTGGCAACGCCAATCCCACTGCCCTTGTAATGGCCAACACTACCTTTCAGGCCGTTAACACCATAGGACATCCTGAAGCCCGGATCATTTTAAGTCAGTGTGCGACGTATTTGGCCAGCTCTGCCAAAAGCAATGCGAGCTATATCGCCATCAATGAGGCGCAACAAGCAGTAAGACAAACTGGGGACCTTTCCGTACCCTTGGCCATAAGAAATGCACCCACCAAACTCATGAAGGATATTGGTTACGGGCAAGGATATGCCTACGCCCATGACCATGAAAACAATTTTGCCGACATGGAGTTTTTGCCTGATGAAATTTCAGGTACCACCTTTTACCGCCCGGGGAACAACCCTAGGGAAAAAGCCATGAAAGATTTTTTAAAATCCCGTTGGAAGGACAAATATGGGTATTAGAATTTGATATTGAGCTCCTTTTGTTGTTTGTTTCCATTTTCCAAATACTCCAATATCCATTTGCCATCCTTGCTGAATACCACGGCATTGTTACCTTGGTAGGTGGTAAGAAAAACATTTTCCATGGAGGTTTCTTCGAGTTTAAGGACAACTTTGGGCGAACTGTCCACCAATTGATAGCCATTTTCAATAGGCTGGGCATACAATAGATCGGATGATATGGGCTCCCCTCCTTCGGTTTGGGTTGCCTTGGTAAAATTGGATGGTTTCGGCTCAACGCTTTTATATACCTGCTCCTCGGTAGTTGCCTTTTGCTCAACAACTTTTTCCCCCTCTTTATCCTCAACGATCTTTACATCGTCTCTAAAACTAACCACAATAGGTTCTTTGGGGGTTTCGGTTTCCTTCGGTTCATAAGCATAACCTATTCCCGCAAAGGAAGTAAAGGCGTCTTGAATGGCCTCCTTATATGCATCCACATAGTCCTTCGTCTTACTTTTTCCCTCAAAGGTTCGGTATACCTCAGAATTTTTACAATCCTTCAGTGTAATGATTACATTGGTGGAAAACATGGAAGAATTATCCAAAAGATCGGCCACAAGTCCCAAACATCTATTGGTCGCCAGGTCCAAAGGCATTTCATCATCATAAATGGTATTAAAACCATTCTTTGTGAAATAATATTTGACCAATGTACTGGTCTGATATCTGTTTTCACCTTTAAAGGCCGCGAATTTTTTGGGAACGATAATATATTTATAGTCATTCAACTGGGCATGTCCTGAGAAATTCAAACCCAAGGCAAACAAAATAACATATAATAGTTTTGACTTCATACGGAACATCATTCAATTATCGTTCCAAGATATGATATTAAATCCAAACTGTAAAAATGCATAATGACTGTCCGCTACGTTGGCATAGCTCAAAAGGTTATCGCCCAGCACATAAAAATTTACAGGACCTGCCTGAAGGTTCAGTCCCAAACCCACGTTCGTAAAAGAATACTTGTCTATGGTATAGGTTGTTTTAAGGGATAATCCCCTTCCGAACCTTTTTTGGTAAAACCCTGTTAGGGCTGCCTGAACGCCCCTAGGCCTTTTCATCATGAACAATTGTCCTCCTATACTGTTCCGATAAAAATCTTGGTTTCCTCCGCCCCCTGCATTTACTCCACATCCGCAATTGTCAAATGTGTTGTTGCCGCCTTCACCAAAGTCATACCGAATGGAACCGTATGCCTTTACCGGTCTAAAGGAAATATAGGAAGACGTGTTTTCCCCATGGGGCAAAGCCTCATCAATATCATCAATAAGCTCTTGCCAAAGATTATTGTCCAGATTATCGATATCTTCCGGCAAATAGACCGAAATCCCTTGGGTGCTCGTACTTCCGCTAAAGGTATAGTTCCAAACATCCTTGTTGTTGTATATGAAACCGATGTCCAATACACTACCTGTAATGGTGGTTTGCGGGGTTAACTGGTAACTGAAACCGGCATCGAACCCAAGTCCCAAATTACCTCCCAATAATACCCGTTCGGTGAACAAACTTGTAACATCCTTTCTTGTAGTTCCAGTATCTTCTTCCAGAATATCATAAAAACCCTTCACCCCCGCAGTTTGTAGTTGCATGTCCGCAGAGATGGAGGTAACATAAATATTGTCCTGACCTTCTGTTGTCCTGAAAGTCCCTGAATTTTTAATGGATTGAAACTGAAAAATACTGGAGTAAAGCTTGGCCCTTGCCCCAACGGTAAGGGTATTGCTCATTTTTCTGTTGACCCCAAAATGGAACACATTGACCATCTCTCCACGTAAGTTCAAATCTCCCAAATCAAATCTCCTTCCAATATTGTTACCCCCATTGCCTTCAAAGGCCAAGATGGCCAAATCCTTGGGCCAATAGACAATGACATCGGTTTCTCCGTACATACCGAAAGAATAGTAGTCATCCGGTCTGTTCCTTCCCCTGAAACCTATGGTAAAACCTTCAATTTGGCTGGTTGTACTGAAATCGTCCTTACGGGTCATGACATCCAGTACCCGCTCTTGTACCTTTGTTGTAAAATCGATCCCGTCATTTGCGAATAAATCATTTACCGTAACCCCACTGGTAGCACCTTGAAAGGACAGTCCTGAAATGACCGGGATACCTACATGCCACTTTTCTGAGGTTTTTACCCCTGGATTGACCATGAGCGCCTGAGGAATTTCATAAAAATCATAAAGCAATTCCTTGTTTTGCGCGGAAATCGTAAAACTTCCCAAAAGGACAGAAAACACTAAATAGGACCGTAACCTCATTTCAACCTAAATAAAAACTCTGCTGCAGATTTAAATTTCACTTTGGGTTCAGGTTGTGACGAAACGCTGATGGCATCGCTAAGATTTGTCGCCGTAAGTCTAAGGTTTGAGGTATTTGCCAAAATGTCCAAGCTTTTACCTCCTGGCCCATAGGCCACTTCCCAAGTCATCAATCCGGAAGGATCGGCATCTATATTGAACAATTCACCGTCCAAGGTATTGCCCGCCTCATCCAAATACTCGATGGTAATGCGCAACTGTTTGCTTGTGGTATTCACAATCTCGTAAGTGATGGTCCCTTCAATTAGGTGGTCTGCCACAAACTCTTCATTAAAGGCATCAAAATTGACTGTTTGGGCATAGAATGTGCCAAAGGTACCAGCATCATTGATGGTCGCCTCATCGGATTCCATATAAAAAAGTCCGGTTGCCAAGGTCGGTGTAATGCTAAGGTCTTCAAATTGACCGAAATCCTGCTGTTCTGTGCAAGATTGGGAAAGCATCAACACCACAGCAAAGCAAAGGAGCAGATAAAATGATCTTTTCATAGCCAAAAACATTTTCCAGTGTCCAGAACGGGGTTTACCGCTCTTAGTATAACTCTATAAAATGCTTTTTATTTCAATGAGATCGTTAATCATCTTGCAAACCTCGTGTCTTGCCACATTGTGGGAATTATAATGGATTGCCTGCATCCCCATTGCCTTTGCCCCTTGAATGTCTGCCTCTAGATCATCCCCGATCATCAAGGTGTTCTTGGGGTCCACCTGTGCCATATCCAATGCCAGTTCAAAGATGCGGGGATGTGGTTTTTTAACTCCTGCCATTTCAGAATTGATGACCTTGTCGAAATAGTGATGGATACTGCTGCCTTTCATTTTCCTTTCCTGTACCTCTTGAAACCCATTGGTAATGATGTGAAGTTTGTATTTTGGAGAGAGGTATTCCAAAATTTCAATGGCATTGGGCAACAGATGGGTAAAGGAAGATAGCCTCTGTATATACTCATGGGCCAACACATGGATCATTTCATCGGAAACGGGAGTATCCAATGCATCAAATGTGCGTTTTAAGCGTTGATAGCGAAGTTCGGACTTACTTATACCGTTCTCACGGTACAAGGCCCACATTTGAAGGTTGATGGGTGAATAGATTTCTAAAAAGCCATTCAGGTCCACTGCAACCCTGTTCTCGGCCAATATTTTGGCAAAAGTAAGGGCCGAGTTTTTTTCGAAATCCCAAAGGGTGTGGTCAAGATCAAAAAAGATGTCCGTAACCTCGTGCTCAAACATAATAACGCTTTAGGAACGATTGATACAGCTCCATCCAATCCAATCGGTGCTTACTCCCCAAAAGTTCATTGGAAAAAACCATGACAAAATCCCCTTTTACCTGTTTCACCATACGATAAACCCTATCCATCTTCTCGTAGACCTCGTCCTTTTTCTTGTAGTTCACCAAGGCATAATCATGTAGGGCAAAGGGATGTACCTTCAAGGGTTGCCTCACTTCCATATTGATGTCGTAAAAATGGAACGGTGTACAGGTCCCGGCCCTAAAACCGATTTCGTGCGTGTATCCCATGGAAAAATCGTCGGTAAACTCGGTTTCCACCAAATTTCTATATGCCGCCGGCACATTTACCCTGTTGTACCTCAACCTGGAATAGTTGATGGGCCTATGGATAAGATTGGCCAATTGTTTCTTTTCTTCCTTGAGTACATCCTTGTTTGTTGATGAAAGAAAGGACGTACTAAGCGAGACAATGCTGTAATCCGCAATGGATTTGATGAGGTACCTGAATTTATTGTTGTTCGGGGAGATGTTCTTGTCGTGTGCCGAATGTTTGGCAAACTGAAAAAAGAACATGGTCTTGATCGGAAATTTTTTGTGTATCTCCACCAGTTCATAAAAATTATCGTAAGGATCCTTCCTAAGTCCCAACAATACCGAAATACGTTCCCACACGTACCTGAACTTAAAATTTCCCAGGTCCAAAAACAATCCACCAAGCGTTCGGGCCAGACCGCGCATTTTGTATGCATGGGAGGTGGTCACGTTGATGATGGAGGTAAAACCATATGATTTTTCCTCGTATTCCAGATTGGGAAAACGTTCCTTAAGCGCATCCAAAAGCTTGTACGCCCAAAGATCCACAACCGGAAGCTCCAAAAATTTATGTTGATAAGCGAGACTTTCCTTTACCGGAAACCTACCTACACTGTCCTTCACATGGGGTAAATATTCCTCATAACGACTTAAAAGAAAAAAACTGGCCGAAAAAACATCATAGGGTACGGTGCTTTTCTCGCCGCTGGCAAAAAAACAGGGAACCCCATCCCAATCAGAAACCTTGATCTCCAAATCATTGATACCCTGTTCGAACAACAGATCATTGCTCCGAATAAAGAACTCATTCTGCAAAGGTTGCTTGGAATAGGTCATCTTGGGGCCATTGTGCTTGATGAAATCCTCCACCTTTGTGGTAAAGGATATCTCCATGCCCAAAATCCTTTCAAAGATTTGTTTGGCCGTATACGTAAGCCTATTGGTGACCTTATGTGTAAATATCAGCAGCATATGGCTATAATATTCCTTTGTCCGCAAAACTGAGATAGTCGTGCTGGGCCACGATCAAATGATCCAGCACCTTGATGTCCAAAGCCTCGGAGGCGATCTTCAGTTTTTGGGTGATTTGTTTGTCGGCTGCACTGGGTTTTAGGGTCCCCGAAGGATGGTTATGCGCCAAAATAATGCCCACGGCTCCAAGTTCCAGAGCCTGTTTTAACACCAACCTTACGTCTACCAAAGTGCCAGTAATACCGCCTTTGCTCAATTGTGCTTTATGCACCACTTTGTTGGAATTGTTCAGGTAAATGATCCAGAACTCCTCATGCTGCAATTCTCCGATCAAGGGGTACAACAGCTCAAAAACATCGTTGCTCCCCGTTATTTTGGTGATTTTTTTGGTGTCCTCCGCCCTTCTCCTCCTTCCTACTTCCAATGCCGCGGCAATGGTCACTGCTTTGGCTTCCCCAATGCCTTTAAAACGCATTAATTGGTTCACGGAAAGTTTTCCAAGCTCGTTCAGGTTGTGGTCCACCGATGCCAAAATGCGTTTGGCAAGTTCCACTGCACTCTCATTTCTACTTCCTGAACCGATCAAAATAGCGATCAATTCGGCATCGGACAAAACGGAACTGCCCTTCTGCACCAATTTTTCCCTAGGTCGGTCATCGTCTGCCCAATTTTTTATGGAAAAGGAAGCTAGTTTTTCTTGCATGGTCTAAAGATAGGAGAATAATTTTATGTATTTTTCAGGATAAACCCTTCAACATGAAATCACTTTTCGACACTGGGGCCCATGCCGAAATCTTATCCCGAATCGAGCATTTGACTGCGGATTCCGAGGGGCAATGGGGCAAAATGAAGGTGGGACAAATGTTGCACCACTGTCAATTTCCGCTCAAGATCGGATTAGGAAGAACAAACCCCAACAACAAACCCAATCCTATGTTGAAACTCATGGGCAAATTTTTCAGAAAAAGCCTATACAACGATAAGCCGTGGCGACACAACCTTCCTACGGCCAAAGGATTAAAAGTGACCGAAGAAAAGGATTTTGCCACGGAGAAGGACAAATTGGTGGCATTGATCAATGATTTTCACCAAGAAAAAGACAAGACCGAATGGGACCCACATCCTGTTTTTGGACGTTTCACACCTGAGCAATGGGGCCAGATGCAGTATAAACATTTGGACCATCATTTAAGGCAATTCGGAGTTTAAAATCTTTAAAACTTCTCAGCTAATTTTTCAAAATCAAGGCCCCCATAATTACCGGAACTCATTAGTAACAAGGTTGAATTTTCAAACTGTTGCCCATATACAAAGTCCTGAAAGCCCTTGACATCAGTAAAAACCTTGATGTCTGGTCTGCCAAAAGCCTCTAAAATTTGTTGTGGGGAGACTTCGGTCATTCCCTTGATTTTTAAGGCATCCAACGAGTAATATACCACAGCCTGGTCTGCCTGATCCAATGTATTGCGGTATTGCACTAAAAATTCCGGATTTAAACTGCTATAGGTATGCAACTCCAAACAGGCCAACAAACTTCGGTTTGGGTATTGTTCTTTTACTGCGTTCACCGTGGCCTTTACTTTGCTGGGTGCATGGGCAAAATCCTTGTACGCGACACTATTTTTGCCTTCCGCAATCTTCTGTAATCGTTTGGATGCTCCTTTGAACGTGGAAATGGCCTCATAAAAATCCTCCTCGTCCACACCCATTTGTTGGCAGATCCATTTGGCCCCGGCCAGATTGGTCAAATTGTGTTCCCCAAAAATTTCCAAAGGCATTTCCCCTTCCTCGGTTTCGAGTAGGGTCACACCATCTTCCACTCGGTAGGCCGGTGCCGAATACGGAAACTTTCGTATGGGGTTTTCGGTTTCCTCAACCATTTTTTTTACTTCGGGATCAGCTTCACAATAGGTGATGCTTCCACCTTTCACTATGCTGTCCACAAAAATGCGAAACTGCTCCACATAGTTTTCAAACGTTGGGAATACGTTGATATGATCCCAGGCAATACCACTCAACAACGCAATGTTTGGTCGATACAGATGAAACTTGGGCCTACGATCAATGGCCGAGGATAGGTATTCGTCACCTTCCAAAACCATAAAATCATTTTCATCTGTGAGATGGACCATGTCCGTATATCCCTCCAATTGGGCCCCTACCATGTAGTCCACATCCCTATCATGATACTGGAGCACATGAAGGATCATGGAAGTTATGGTGGTTTTCCCATGACTTCCTGCAATCACGACACGGGTTTTATATTTGGATTGTTCATACAGAAACTCAGGGTAGGAATACATTTTAAGACCCAATTCCTGGGCTTTGAGCAACTCTGGGTTATCGGCCTTGGCGTGCATTCCCAAGATCACGGCGTCCAAACCTTCGTGTATTTTCTCAGGAAACCAACCGAACTCCTTCGGCAACAACCCTTTGGCCCCCAACCTGCTTTTGGATGGTTCATAAATTACATCATCACTCCCCGTAATCGTATGGCCTTTTTTTTGTAGCAAAAGGGCCAAATTGTGCATGGCGCTTCCTCCTATGGCTATAAAATGTATGTGCATCAAATCCATTTATTGTTCAAAAATAGCCATTGCCCAACCCAATACAAACAAAGAAACCCCTATTAATTTTTATCTTGGTGGTAAAATTGAGAACAATGAACCTATCAGATATCGAATCAAAAGAAATCATGCCCGGCTATCATGGAAAATTGGTCCATGGCGAGCAAATGAGCTGGGTGTTTTGGGATGTGGAACTAGGCGCGGTGGTGCCCGAACATCATCATGTGAACGAACAGATCATGCATGTGGTGGATGGCACTTTTGAATTCACCCTGGACGGAGTGACAAAAACTTATGGACCAGGGGACGTCGTTATCATTCCATCCAACACGCCACACAGTGGCAAAGCCATCACTGTTTGCAAATTGATGGATATTTTCAGCCCTGTAAGATCTGAATACAAATAAGATGAACATTTCATTAAAAGGCAGAAAAGCGCTTGTAGGTGGCAGCAGTAAGGGAATCGGGGAGGCCATTGCTCGACAATTGGCGGCCAGTGGTGCCAGCGTGACCCTTATGGCAAGGAACGAAACGCGGATGAAAACCATTGTTTCGGAATTGGACACCAAACAAGGCCAACAACACCAATATCTGGTGATTGATTTTTCAAATTTTGAAGGTTTCAAAACCACTCTGACCCGCTATTTTAAAAACAATACCGTGGACATTTTGGTAAACAACACCCAAGGTCCACAAGCAGGTGGTACCCTGGAAAAAAATGTGGCGGATTACCAAGAAGCTTTCGATCTCCTATTCAAATCCGTTGTATTTACTACTCAACTGGCCCTTCCCCACATGCAGCAACAACATTGGGGACGTATCATCAATGTGGCCTCCATTTCCGTTAAAGAACCTCTGAACTATCTGGCATTGTCCAATTCCATTCGCGCTGCGGTGGTCACTTGGGCAAAAAGTTTGGCCTATGATGTGGCCAAGGATGGGATTACGGTGAACAGCACACTCACAGGATATTTTGACACAGACCGTATTGCTCAACTCAACTCCAAAAAAGCGGAAAAACTCGGAATCTCCCCAGATGAGGTTCGTTCCAACATGGAAGAACAGGTTCCTATGAAACGTATTGGAAAACCAGAAGAATATGGTTATTTGGTGGCCTTTTTGGCCTCTGACCAAGCTGCATTTATCACCGGGACGAACATTCCCATTGATGGTGGATTGCTAAAGTCACTTTAAAAGTGTTTCATTTTCAACAAAATACATCCAAAAAACAATTATCATATGTTCGATTTTTAGGTACATTTAGTATCTAATCCACAAAACAATCACCTATGAATTCAAAAGTTTTTTTGGTTGCCCGTATCCTTTTAGGGCTTTTTGTCATCGTCTTTGGGGCGAACAAGCTTTACCCCTTTCTCCCTGCCCCGGAAGAAATGCCAGAAGGTTTAATGACCTATTTTACAGCGCTTACCTCTTCCAAGACCTTACTATTGGTAGGATTGGTGGAAGTTGTTTCGGGAATTGCCTTTATTCTTAACAAATACGGGGCTCTTATGGCCTTGATCTTGATGAGCGTATCGGTCTGCGCCGTGCTCTTTCATATTACCATGGCACCGGAAACTATCGGTCCCGCCCTGGCCCTTTTGATCTTGAACATTGTAGTCCTTGTGGGCTATAAGGATCGGTACAAGGATATCCTACGCGCATAATATTGAAAAAGGCCTTCTTAAGAAGGCCTTTTTTATAAACTCATACGATCTTTAAAAATGTAGGATTGCCTTCGGGAAACCTCAACCTCCTCTCCATTGGTCAACGTCAATTTTAATTTACCATTGAACCAAGGAACTACCCCCTCCACAAAATTCGTGTTCACAATTTGTTGCCGATTGGCCCTAAAAAAAGATTCCTCCGGAAGTTTTTCCTCGATTTGATTAAGCGATTTGTATAATAGCGGTTTTTCGTCGGAAAAATAGACCCTGGTGTAATTCCCGACAATCTCGAACAAAGCAATGTCTCCTACCTTTACCAACCAGCATGATTCCCCGTCCTTGATAAAAATCTGGCTGCCTTCGGTGAGTTTTTTTGCCTTGGATTGGTTGTTCCGTGATTCCATTTGAGCCCTTACCTTTTCCAACGCAAGACCGAAGCGCTTTTCACTGACAGGTTTTAAAAGATAATCGAGGGCATTGTACTCAAACGATTTTATGGCGTACTCATCATAAGCGGTGGTAAAAACGGTAATGGGCACCTCATCCAACATTTCCAATAGTTCAAATCCGTCCTTTTCGGGCATATTGATGTCCAAAAACAAAAGATCGGGCCTTTCCGATTGGATCAGTTCCACACCATTGTCCACATTTTCCGCCTCACCGATAAGGTCAAGGTCATCATGCAGTTTAATGAGCTCTTTCAACTCATTTCTTGCCAAACGGGAATCTTCCACTATAACCGCTCTGATCTTCATGACATGGGAATTATGATTTTGGCCACCACTTCATCGGAAACCTCCTCCAAGGTAAAGGATGCCTTGTCGGCATACAACAATTTTAAGCGCTGTTTGATGTTTTGCAACCCCAATTGTGTGGAATCCTTGGAAATATTCAACTTGCCCGTGTTCCTGACCTCTATCAACAGCTCATCATCTATCCGTTGAATGCTCAATACAATTCTTCCTCCCTTCTTTAGGTTGGCAATGCCGTGCTTTGCTGCATTTTCGATCAACAATTGGATCACCATAGGCGGAATTTTCAAATCCAACGTGTCCGGATCCACCCTTTTGATAAATTCCAAGCGATCTTCAAATTGAATCTTGGATAGGTCGATATAATTGTCAACCACCTCCAATTCTTCCCGAACCGGAATATCATTGACATTGTTCTTGGTCAGGGAATATCTTAAGATTTCAGAAAGTTTCGTGAGCATTTCCCTAGATCGATTTACATCCTCCAACATCAACCCACGGATGTTGTTCAGGCTATTGAACATGAAATGGGGGTTGATCTGTCCTTTCAATGTATTCAATTGGGCCTGTTTTAAATTGGTATTGAGTTCCAAGCGTTCGATCCTATCCTGATTGAGTTTCAACAACAATTTGATCACCAAATAGGTAACGGTCCATGCTCCTACTAAAAAGACCGAATTGACCACCTGTATCCAAAAATTGTCATACCCCTTAAAAAGGTACAGTTCCGATTCGGTGAGGGAAGGTCCAAATTTCAAGTATAAATACCCGAAGAACAGGTTCAAGACCCCATACAATGCCGAAGTGAGGACGAAGGATACCAATATTTTAACCAAATCCTTGGTGCCGAACGACTCAAAATTGATGTTCCTCTTAAGGTAAAACCGAAGCAGTGAGGTGGAAAAGATGCCAATAAATATTCCAACGACAACCGAATAGGTGACGAGTTCAATACTGATGTTTTTGGGAATAAAGGCTGCCAAGGAGTTTACAAACCCCCAACCAAGGAGCTGCAGAGCCCAAAATATCTTATTTCTTCTCCCCTTACTCAATTCCATACATGGATGGTCATTTTCCCAAATATACCCTTTGTGTGGGTGAAAGTTGGTAAATTATCAAAATCTAAAAATTAAGATTTTTGGGCAGTCTTTCTCTTGAAAAGATTGCAACTGCATCCTTTATTCGGTAAAAATGCAATCCAGATCATCGTCATTCCAGAGTAGAAAAATGGAAAATACTCCATGTATTCCCATCCATCAAACCTTCCGAAGATACCTATGAGACCGCCTATGATACCAATGGCGATGATTACAATTTGTGATGTTCTAAGTTTTTTCATGACTTTTGTTTTACGGATAGCCTGCTTGATTACAGCAGAATGCTTACTAATACGGCGATAATCAATTTTGCAAGTACGATCATGGCTTTTTGATTTGTGATTGTTCGGCTAAAGTAAAACAAGTCAATTGTCCTAGCACCGGAATTATGACCAGTGGTAAATAGGATCACCTGAACGGTAAAAGCTGAAAAAACGATGAATATTTACAGATATATTACTGAATATTTGCTAGTTAGCTTTTGGAGGGAACTTGGAAAATACCTTTTTCACCAAAGCCCTTAAATTGCTTTCCCTAACACTGGGCGAGGCATTTTCCCTGTAGCCGCTCTGGGCAGTGGCTTGCCAGAACAGTGCATCTCTTTGGGCATCCACAAAATCGAACTGTATGCTCCGTTGTATTCCAGGGTTCCCCACAGGCAATCCCACGGATATACCACCACCAACATTTCGTCCGCCACCTCCAATACCAACGCCAACCGAACTGCTCGGGGCACTTTGGAATTCACTGTTCAAGATATTGATGAAAAAATCGGGCTCCTCGGTCAATCGATATCCCCTGGTCTTTAGTGTGGAGTCCAAAATACGAACCAAGCGTTTCTCATCCAATTGACTGAGACCGGTCTTCATGTCGGAATAATAGTTATAGGTAGCGTAACTAGAAAAGTCTATGTCCTTATCATAATCATAATTGACCCTGACGGTTGTACAGGACAGTACCAGGAAAACCAATACCAAGGAAAAAACAAAACGCATAAGTGGTAGATCTGATCCCTTAAAATTAGTCAATAAAATGATCGGATAAGGAAAGAAAAGTGTTTATTCGTTCAACAGTGTCCAAAGCCTATCCTTGAGTTCTTGAATCCCCAAACCACTTACAGATGAGATAAATAGATACGGAACGTCTTTAAAATCCTCCTTCATGTCCTCGTTCATTTCTTCAATAAGTTCAGCATCCAACATATCACATTTGGATATGGCCACCAATCGATTCTTGTCCAATAACTCAGGATTGTAACGTTCCAATTCCCCCAAGAGAATATTGTATTCCTGACTGATATCCTTACTATCCGCTGGGATTAAAAACAGCAGTGTGGCATTCCGTTCGATATGGCGCAAGAAATAATGCCCCAACCCTTTTCCTTCAGCTGCACCTTCAATGATTCCGGGGATATCCGCCATTACAAAACTCTTGAAATCGCGGTATTCCACAATGCCCAGATTCGGTTTTAGGGTCGTGAACTCATAGTCGGCAATTTTAGGTTTTGCTGAGGTCATAGCAGCAAGCAAGGTAGATTTCCCCGCATTCGGGAACCCCACAAGTCCCACATCTGCCAAAACTTTCAATTCCAAGGTCACTTGGGTATCTTGACCAGATATGCCAGGTTGTGCATAACGAGGGGTTTGGTTGGTGGCGGTCCTAAAATGCCAGTTCCCGCGACCACCCATGCCACCTTCAAGGACGATTTTTTCTTCCTGGTCCTCCGTAATCTCAAAAAGGATCTTGTTGGTTTCGGTATCGCGGACTACGGTACCCAAGGGTACTTCCATATACACATCGGTACCATCGGCACCTGTACTTCTGCTTTTACCGCCATGTTCTCCATGGCCTGCCTTAAAATGCCTTTGAAACTTAAAGTGATACAAGGTCCAAAGGTTTTTATTGCCCTTTACAATCACGTGCCCACCACGACCTCCATCACCACCATCTGGACCACCTTTGGCCACATATTTTTCGCGGTGCAGGTGCGCAGAGCCCTTGCCCCCGTTACCGGAAGAGATGTGTACCTTCACATAATCCACAAAATTGCCCTCGGTCATCTTGTCGGTTTTAGTTTTAAAGCGAAAGGCCTATTCGGCCGTAAGAAGTTCGGATCAAACCAATGATTCAATCACTTGGCTCAACCGCGTGGTGATCTCGTCGATTTCCCCAATACCGTTCACGGAATGGAATTTGCCCTGTTTTTCGTAGTAGGCTTTAAGAGGTGCCGTTTTTTCATTGTATTCGTCAAAACGGTTACGGATCTTGCTTTCGTCCTGATCATCGGAACGACCGCTTACCTTGCCGCGCTCCAACAAACGGGCCACCAAGATATCGTCTTCGGCTTCCAAAGCAATGGTGGCATCCACCTTCATGTCCTTGGATTCCAAAAAATTGTCCAATGCTTCGGCCTGGGCAGCGGTACGTGGGAACCCATCAAAAATGAAGCCTGCGGCATCTGGGTTTTTCTCCACTTCGTCCTTCAACATGTCTATGGTCACCGTATCGGGAACCAAATCCCCACGGTCTATATACGATTTGGCCAACTTGCCCAAATCGGTACCGTTTTTAATGTTATAGCGAAATACATCCCCGGTTGAGATGTGCTTCAAATTATACTTTTCTTTTAAAAACCCGGCCTGGGTACCTTTTCCGGCACCTGGCTTGCCGAAAAGCACTAGGTTGATCATATTAGCTTGATTTAATTGGTAAACTTCCCTCAGGTTCCTGCCCAACTCGTTGTAGTCCAGTCCATAGCCCACGATAAAATGATCGGGGATATCCAATCCGATATAATCTATCGGATACTCGCCATTGTACACTTCAGATTTATAGAACAGGGCCGCTATCTTGAATTCTTTCACATTGGTATTGGAGAACAGATGCACCAGGTGCTTCAACGTACGACCGGTATCCACCACATCCTCCAAAATGATCACGCTCTTTCCTTCCAATTCCTCTGGAACATCCAGTAAGGTTTCCACAATCCCTGTTGAGGTAAGACCTTGGTAGGAACTCAATCGCACAAAGGAAACTTCGCACGGATGCTGGTAAGCCTTCAAAAAATCGGAAACGAACATAAAGGCACCGTTGAGCACCCCCACAAACAAGGGAACCTCATCTTTATAATCCTTGGCAATTTCCACTGCCATTTTTTCTATGGCGCGGAGAATCTCCTCTTCCTTCAAATAGGGTTTAAAAACTTTATCGTGAAGCTTGATCACTGTATTCTCGTTATGGTCAGGTTGGCAAAGATAGCATTTTTACAGGTGGTATGATCCCAGTTCTTTCATACCTTCATGGATTTCATGTATTTTTGCTTTCATTCCAATTCGCCGATCAATGCAATTTTTTTCATCCGACTTTAAACTGGGAATCTTAGGAGGTGGACAACTGGGCAAGATGATGCTCTATGAAACCCGAAAATGGGACATTTACACCAAAGTAATGGATGCATCCGCAGATGCCCCCTGCAAAATTGCCTGTAACGAATTCGTACAGGGCAGCTTGATGGACTTTGATGCGGTATACCAATTTGGACAGGATGTGGACGTGCTCACCATCGAAATCGAAAATGTGAACATCGATGCCTTGGAGAAATTGGAACATGAGGGGAAAAAAGTGTATCCGCCCACCAAAACGCTTAGAACGATACAGAACAAGGCCACGCAGAAATTGTTCTACACCGACCACGAAATTCCCACAGCACCCTTTACACGATTTGCCTATACCTCAGAAATTGAGGACAGTATTCACAATGGTGGATTGCAATTGCCTTTTGTTTGGAAGAGCGCACAATTCGGGTATGATGGTCAGGGCGTAAAAGTGGTGCGCCAGATGGAAGATTTGCAAGGACTGCCCAATGTGGAATGCATAGCGGAACGCATGATCGACTTTAAGAACGAATTGGCGGTGATTGTAGCCAGGAACACCAAAGGTGAGGTGGTTACGTATCCGGTGGTGGAGATGGAATTTCACCCCGAAGCTAACCAAGTAGAATATGTGATCTGCCCCGCCCGAATCGAACCAAAAGTAGCGGAAAAAGCGAGGGATATAGCCTTAAAAGTTTCAGAACACATGAAACATATTGGCCTTTTGGCCGTGGAAATGTTCCAGACCAAGGAAGACCAAATTTTGGTGAACGAAGTGGCTCCAAGGCCTCACAATAGTGGCCATTACAGTATTGAGGCCAGTTATACCAACCAGTTTGAACAACATATCCGCGCCATTTTGGGCTTACCCTTAGGCAAAACCGATAGTAAGGTGGCCGGTGTTATGGTAAACTTGGTAGGCGCCGAAGGCCATACCGGTGATGTGGTGTACCAAAACATGGAACAAATCTTGGAAATGGAGGGTGTTACCCCTCACATCTATGGTAAAAGACAAACCAGACCTTTCCGAAAAATGGGTCATGTGACCATTGTGGATGAAGATATGGCCCATGCCCGTGAAGTGGCACAAAAAGTAAAGGAAACAATTAAAGTGATAAGTGAATAATATGAGCAAAGTAGCCGTAATCATGGGGAGTACCAGTGACCTTCCCGTTATGCAGGACGCTGTGGATATGTTGAAGGAATTTGGGATTGCAGTGGAGGTAGACATTGTTTCTGCACACCGTACCCCTGAGAAATTGTTCGATTTCAGCAAAAACGCCCATAAAAAAGGTTACTCCGTGATCATTGCAGGAGCCGGGGGTGCCGCACACCTTCCCGGCATGGTGGCATCATTATCACCCTTACCGGTTATTGGGGTGCCTGTGAAGAGCAGCAATTCAATTGATGGCTGGGACTCTGTCCTTTCCATTCTACAAATGCCTGGCGGAGTACCTGTGGCCACCGTGGCACTGAACGGAGCCAAAAACGCTGGAATCTTGGCTGCACAGATCATTGGTAGTGCAGATGCCAAAGTTTTGGCCAAGATTGAAGCCTACAAGGAATCACTGAAAGAAAAAGTGATCAAGGGAGCGGAAGAGGTCAGGAAAAAATCCTAACGCTTGTCATGAGCTACAATCAAATGGGCATGTTGTTGGCGATAATTGTTATTGCCTTTGTCGGAATCACTTGGAAAAAAGTGGACAATCCCTATTTAAAAAGCTTGTGGCGCACTGCCCTTTTGGTCTTCACCCTATATGCCACGCTATTGATCTATATTGAAATCCATTGGCAATTTATTGCCGAATATGCCAGCAAATATGACCTGAACGGCAATGGATTTGTTGACTTGAACGAATATTCCCAAGAAGCCATCGAAGCCATGAACAAACAAACCTATGGTGCCAGTGTACGAACCTATGCTCCGCTGACCATGGCCGTGTTGTCCTCAATCATTGGCTTTGCTTTTTTGGTATCCGATATTGCGGCCACCCGATCAAAACAAAAAGAATCAGAAAAAAAGCTATGAACAATCCATTGTTGGAGCCTTTTGAACAAGCTCCCTTTTCAAAAATAAAAAACGAACATTTTAAACCTGCTTTTCTTCAGGCTATGGATGATGCCAGAAAAGAGATCGATGAGATCGTAGATAATCCAGAACCTCCAACTTTCAGGAATACTTTGGAGGCCCTTGATTTTGCAGGGCAGCAATTGGACCGCATCTCAAGCATTTTTTTTAATCTGAATTCTGCCGAAACCAATGAGGAAATCCAAAAAATCGCCCAGGAAGTTTCTCCGTTATTATCAGAATTCAGCAATGACATTATACTGAACCAAGGCCTTTTTGAACGTATCAAAACCGTTTATGAACAAAGGGACAGCTTGGAACTGACACCGGAACAGTACACACTTTTGGACAAGAAATACAAAAGTTTTAGTCGCAATGGAGCCAATTTGAACGAAACGGACAAAAAACGACTTCGTGAAATCGATGCGGAACTTTCCAAATTAAAATTGAAGTTCGGTGAGAATGTACTTGCCGAGACCAATAAATATGAACTCTTGATCACGGATGAGGAGGATTTAAAAGGACTACCCGAAGGTACCGTGGAGGCCGCTGCCCAATTGGCGGAGTCCAAAGAAAAAAAAGGTTGGCTGATCACCTTGGAGTATCCGAGCTACATTCCTTTTATGAAGTATGCCGAAAACAGGGAACTACGTAAAAAATTGTCCATTGCTTTTGGCAGCAAGGGATTCCACAACGATGAATTGGACAACCAGCAAAATGTGCTTAAAATCGTGAACCTTCGGTTTGAACGTGCCAACTTATTGGGATACCCTACACATGCCGATTTTGTTTTAGAAGAACGCATGGCCGAAACCCCTGCAAAAGTTTTGGAATTCCTCAACGAACTCCTGACCAAGGCAAAACCAGCTGCCGAAAGGGAATTTACCGAACTGGAGACCTACGCCAAAGAATTGGATGGTATAGATTGTTTGGAGAAATGGGACAGTGCTTATTATTCGGAAAAATTAAAGCAGAAATTGTTCAATCTGGATGATGAAAAACTGAAACCCTATTTCAAACTGGAAAATGTAATCAACGGGGTGTTCCTGGTCGCCGAGAAATTGTTCGGCCTCAAGTTCAAGGAAGTCACCAATGTGGAAAAATATCATCCGGAAGTGAAAACCTATGAAGTATACGATGATGCCAACAACTTTATTTCGCTCTTTTACGCCGATTTTCACCCAAGACCCGGCAAGCGCGATGGCGCTTGGATGACATCCTTCAAATCACAATACACCTTGAACGGAAAGAACAGTCGTCCACACATCTCCAACGTGTGCAATTTTACCCGTTCCACCAGCACCAAGCCTTCCTTGCTCACTTTTAACGAGGTGACCACCTTGTTCCATGAATTTGGACATGGTCTTCATGGCATGTTGGCCAATACTACCTATCCGAGTCTGTCAGGGACATCGGTTTATTGGGATTTTGTGGAATTGCCCAGCCAGGTGATGGAAAACTGGTGTTATGAAAAAGAGGCCTTGGAACTATTCGCCCATCATTATGAAACCGGGGAACTGATTCCGATGGAATTGGTGGAAAAAATTAAGGAATCTGCCAACTTCCAGGAAGGAATGGCAACGGTTCGCCAATTGAGTTTTGGCTTTTTGGACATGGCATGGCATGGCAAAGACCCCACCAACATCAAGGATGTGAAAGCATACGAGACGGAAGCCTTCAAAAGCACCAATCTGTTTCCCGAAACCCCCGAAACCTGCATGAGCACTTCCTTCTCCCATATTTTCCAAGGTGGTTATTCATCCGGATACTACAGCTACAAATGGGCGGAGGTATTGGATGCGGATGCTTTTGCTTATTTTAAGGAAAATGGCATTTTTAGTAGGGAAATCGCAAATAAGTTCCGGGAGCATGTGCTGTCCAAAGGTGGCACTGAAAATCCCATGGAGCTTTATAAACGTTTTCGTGGGGCCGAGCCCAATATTGATGCTTTATTGGAAAGAGCGGGATTGTTGAAAAGTTGACTCCTGTCATAAATTTCACACAATATATTTGCTATCTTTTCTATCTTAGTTTTAAGTTTTTTAGGAAAATGGAAGCCAACCGGTTTCTGATACAACCTGATTATCCCAAAATCTAATCAATCAATTCTTCTTGAAATGAAACATAAGGACATTGAGGATATCAAGATCAAACAAATACTGAACCATACGGCCAATGCCGTACAGATAGGTGTGTATGAATTTGATATGGTTGACCAAGAACTATATTGGAATGATACTATTAAAAAAATTGTTGAAGTCCCTAGCGATTTTGTGCCCACCCTTGAATTAGAACTAAGCTTTTATAAAGAAGGAGATTGTAGAAAAAAGGCTCGACAAGCCTTAAAAAATGCCATTCATGAAGGGGAACCGTATGACTTTGATGTGGAAATGGTTACCGCGAAGGGAAATCAACGGTTTGTGCGCAAAATAGGCTATCCCGAGTTTGAAAATGGAACGTGCGTTAAAATAGTGGGCATCCTCGTAGACATTTCGGATCGTAAAAAAACAGAATTTGAACTGGCCAAGAAAAACCAACAGCTCAACAATGCGGAAAAAATGGCCAAAATTGGAAATTGGAACTGGAGTACCGTTACCGGGGAACTAACTTGGTCCGACAATCTCTATGAAATCTACGGTCATTCCAAAAATGAGCCCATTTCCTATGAAGTATATTTGAACTATATACATGTGGACGACAGGAACCTTGTGGAGCAAAAGATATTGAAGGCTTTGGAAACTGGGACCTACGATGATCTTATATATCGTATTCAGCATAGGGACGGTACCATAAAAATCATCAAATCCATGGGCATTGTCAAAACTGATCTCGGAAAAACTGTGGAAATGTTTGGCACATGCCAGGATATATCCGATCAAGTCAACAAAGAGCAAGAACTGGTTAAAAAAAACCAACAATTAACATTTGCCGAGGAAATGGCCCAAATAGGCTATTGGGAATGGGATATTGTGAATGACCACCTTATCTGGTCCGACAATATGTATCGGATTTTTGGCTTGGAAATTGGATCTCAATTAGGCTTTGAAAATGTCGTTGCTGCAATTCACCCGGATGATCGAGATAACTTTCGTGCCAACGCAGAGGAATTCATATCCGAAAAACGGTTCAGAAAATTCATGCACCGAATAGTCCACAAAAATGGCACGATTAGAACCGTTGAGCTTTTTGGTGAACTGATTATGGATGGTACCGGTAACGTAGTTAAAATGGTAGGCATCACCCAGGATATTACGGAACAGCGTATGTCCGAAATCAAATTTCGGGGACTTTTGGATTCCGCACCGGATTCCATGGTAATCGTGGATCAAAAAGGCACCATCCATTTGATCAACAAACAAGCCGAAAAAATGTTTGGATACACATTCTCCGAACTTAAAGAGAAACATGTATCCATGCTTGTTCCGGAACGACTATGGGACATCATGGAGTTTTACGCAATTGCTTTTTTTAAAGACCCCAAACATACTGGACTTCCCGACAACCTAGATTTCTTCGTACTTAACAAATCTGGTTTCCAAATTCCGGTTCAAGTTACCCTGAGTCCTCTTGAAACACCTGAAGGCCTCCTTGTTTCCATAGCCATTAGGGATATCACCACCCAAAAACAAGCAGCGCACAGAATCATGGAAACCAATAAGAGTCTAAAAGAATCCGCAAAAAGACTAAAGGCCCAAAACCGACAGCTCGCAGAATTCAACCATATCACCTCACACAATTTAAGGTCCCCCGTGAGCAACCTAAGTGCCCTCCTGAGCCTATACAAGACGGAAGATGATGCAGAGATGAAGGAGGAACTCATCGAAAAAATCGAGACCGTTACCAATCATCTTACCTGGACCTTGGATACCTTGGTGGAATCATTAATGATAAAAAACGCCGAACAAATCCCTGTTGAAAAAATCTCCCTTGAGGATATCCTGTCAAAGACGAAAGAAATGCTGGCGGCCCAGATCTTAAAATCGGGAGCAAACATAACCTCCGATTTTACCGACGCTCCGTTTGCCATGTACAACAAAGTCTATTTGGAGAGTATTTTCCTGAATATGGTAAGTAACTCCCTAAAATATAGCTCTGAAAACAGAACACCCGAAATTTTCATCTATTCCAAAGTTGAGAATGGAAAAACAAAACTTGAATTCAGGGACAATGGACTTGGAATCAACTTGAAGAAAAATGGACACAAACTTTTCGGGTTCAACAAAGTGTTCCACCGGCACAAGGACGCCAAGGGCGTTGGACTATTTTTGACGAAGGCCCAAGTAGATGCAATGGGTGGCAGTATCTGGGCCGAAAGTGAAGAGGGTGTTGGAACATCCTTTTTTATAAACCTAAATAACTGAATATGAGCTCCCTTAATGTCTTTGTCGTGGATGATGACGATATCTACCAATTCACTCTAAAAGTAACTTTAAAAAATATTCCTTCCGTAAAATCGATAAACACCTTTTCTGATGGGGCCGAAGCCCTAGAGCATATAACAGCCAACAAAGATCAATTGGATGCACTTCCCGATATCATTTTTTTGGATATCAATATGCCGGTTATGGATGGATTTCAATTTATGGATGAGTTTGTCGATCTGCTTCCAGGGTTGAACAAGGAGATTAAAGTGTATCTGGTTTCCTCCTCCATAGATCCCATGGACATGAAGAGGGCAAAAAGAATCGACGCCATTTCAGATTATCTGGTAAAACCCCTTAAATCGGAGGATATTAAGGATATTCTACTCCAAATATCATAAACAGGGTAAAAGACAACTCTCCATTTCAATATATCTAGGCAGTTTTTTCTCAAAAAAGTCTTGCCTCAGATAATTCAGCCAAAAAAAGCCTTTAAATTGTTAGTCTGGTATTCATTCAACGTCTAATCGGTTTTTACCAAAGAAACCGACAAAAAAGGTAATTTGTTCCAAAAAAAATTAATTTTGGTGCATCTAAACAACTATGGCCGCACAAGAACTTCATCCTGAAAACTGGGTAGACCTCTATGCAGATTACCTGTTCAACTATGCGGTTGCTCGGGTAAGCGATGCCGATTTGGCCAAAGACCTGGTCCAGGAAACTTTTTATGCCGGACTGAATTCCGCCAAAAACTTCAAAGGGGATGCCGCGGAGCGTACCTGGTTGATTTCCATCTTAAAGAGAAAGGTCATCGATCATTACAGAAAGATCAACTCTAAAAAAGGAAAGGCGGAAGTGCGCATCAACTACAGTTCGGATTCCGATGCCGAAGGGGATTGGCTGGAACAACAAGTGGCCGACCCGTTCAGCAAGGACGGTGACAATATCATGGAAAACGAGGAACTGGGGCTTGCCATTCAGGATTGCATTTCCAAACTGCCCCAGAAACAAGCCGTCGTCTTTAAAATGAAGACCATACAGGGCATGAGCACAGAAGATATTTGTAATGAACTGGACATTAATCCGTCCAATCTTTGGGTGATGATCCATAGGGCCCGAACAGCATTAATGGGTTGTTTAAACGATAATTGGTATTAGCTATGAAGATCACATGTCAGGAGGCATCAAATATCTGTAACAAATCACAATACAAAGAGGCAAGCTTTTGGGATATTGTCAAATTGCGCATTCACCTATTGTACTGCAAGGCCTGTAAACAGTATTCCAAAAAGAACAGTGAGCTTACCTCTATGTGCGATCGGGCGGGTCTTACCATGCTTTCCAAAGACGACAAGGAACGTATGAAGCGTGACCTTGAAAAAAAATTCTAGAGGATTTTCTCCACTCCCCAGAACAACAAAAACCAAAAAATAGGAATCGCCTCCACCCAAAAGGATACAAAGTAGCGTGACCTCATTCTTTTGTCGGACATCAGTACCAATGCCAAAGCGATGGCAAGGACCAACCTCATACCAATTTCCATGGGATGGATGGAATCTTTCAAAAAAGTGAGGAGAAAGAAAATGACGGTCATGGCAATCCCCACTTTTTTGGTGTTCCGTATACCCAATACCTGTGGCAACGTTCTTAAGGACTTGTCGTCCCACTGCAGGTCCCTGATTTCAAACGGAAGGATCAATATCAATACCAAAAGGAACCGTTGGGAAAAGTTTATCCAAAAATCCCAATCCAGTGGCATATGGGCATCCAGTAGTGGGAACAGAACCGTAAACCCCGCCCAAACAAAGGCAACAATATAGATTTTGAGCCCAGCCAAATTCCTGAGGTTCTTGGCCCTTGGTAAAAGAGGTACGGCATAGAGGGCCGACAATAATCCCAGAGCAATGGTTCCCCACCAAATCTCCACATCCAATTGAAAAAAGAAGTAAAGGGCGAATCCGAAGGACAAAAAGCTGAATATTTGGATGCTTTTATGGTACGCATTGGAAACAATCAAATATTTATAGGCTTCCACACCATACTTGATAAAATTGTAGCATACGATCACACTGAAAAAAATAAAGCCCAATAGATCAATATCCGAAAAAGTACCGAACAGGTGAAAGGTGACACCAGCCATCGCTATGACCGCCAAGGCCACATGGATACTCGCATCCAAATAAAAATCGAATATGGATTTCAACGTACGCATCTGAGCAAATCAAGGGAAGAAAGTAAAAGGTTAATTTGTGGTTAACAACTTTGCTTCCCTGGCCATCAAAATTGCCCATTTTCATTGAATTAATCCCTAATTTTGTGCACTTTATTGGATTGAACATGAACACAGAGGTTTTTGCCGCCAGACACATAGGCATTACGGAGAAAGACATGCCCCAAATGCTCAAAACCATTGGGGTTGAAAATGTGGAACAACTCATCTACGAGACCATTCCTGATGACATCAAACTCAAACAACCATTAGACCTTCCTGCAGGGATCAGTGAGCATGAGTTTTTAAGCCATCTTCAGGAATTGGCCCAAAAAAATAAGATTTTCAAAACCTATATCGGATTGGGGTATCATGAAACCTTGACCCCGTCCGTGATTAAAAGGAACATCTTGGAGAACCCAGGATGGTACACCGCTTATACGCCCTATCAAGCCGAGATTGCCCAAGGCCGTTTGGAAGCCCTTTTGAACTTCCAGACCATGATTACCGATTTGACCGGAATGGAAATTGCCAATGCATCCCTTTTGGATGAAAGTACGGCAGCCGCCGAGGCCATGACCATGTTATACGATGTCCGTGGAAGACAGCAGAAAAAGGATGGTGCCTCCAAATTTTTCGTTTCCGAGGAAGTATTGCCCCAAACATTGGACCTCCTTAAAACAAGGGCTATTCCTTTAGGAATAGAGTTGGTAGTTGGCAATCACGAAACTTTCGATTTCGCTTCTGAATTCTATGGCGCATTGTTGCAATACCCCGGAAAACATGGTCAAGTCCATGACTATGCCAGATTTGTGGAGAAGGCCAAAGAAAAAGAAATCAAGGTAGCCGTTGCTGCGGATATCCTAAGCTTGGTTATGCTGAAAGCTCCTGGTGAATGGGGTGTTGATGTTGTGGTGGGTACCACCCAACGCTTCGGTATCCCTTTGGGATACGGTGGACCGCACGCAGCCTTTTTTGCCACCAGGGAAGAATATAAAAGAAGTTTGCCCGGAAGAATCATTGGGGTGACCAAAGACACCGATGGCAACCGTGCCCTGCGAATGGCACTCCAGACCAGGGAACAGCATATTAAAAGGGACAAGGCCACATCCAACATTTGTACTGCCCAGGTTTTATTGGCCGTAATGGCGGGGATGTATGCCGTGTATCATGGCCCAAATGGATTAAAATACATAGCCAACAAGGTGCATACCCTCACCAAACTATTGGCGAAAGGTCTTGAAGCCATAGAACTTGAACAATTGAACACAAGCTTCTTTGACACCATCAAGGTGAAATTTTCCAGCATTGGAAAATTAAAGGAGGTTTGCGAGACCCGTGGCATCAACCTAAATTATATTGATCAGGAAACCGTTTCCATTTCATTGAACGAAGCCACTTCCGAAGAGGATTTGAAATTATTGCTTTCCTGTTTTATTGTTTCCCAAGAGGATAAAAAGGAGTTTTCGTTCGAAAGTGGAATCAAAGAGGTGATTCCTGCATCTCTTCAGCGTAACACCCCATTTTTGGAGCATGAAGTGTTCAACTCCTACCATTCCGAGACCGAATTGATGCGTTACATCAAAAAATTGGAGCGCAAGGATTTGGCACTGAACCATTCCATGATTTCTTTGGGAAGCTGTACCATGAAATTGAATGCCGCCTCGGAAATGCTTCCGTTGAGTTGGCCCCATTGGGGCAATATCCACCCCTTTGTTCCTTTGGAACAAGCCGAGGGCTATCAGGAAGTGTTGAAATCCTTGGAAGCTTACTTGAACGTGATTACCGGTTTTTCTGCCACTTCTTTGCAACCCAACTCTGGGGCACAAGGCGAATATGCCGGGTTGATGGTTATCCGTGCCTATCACGAATCCAGAGGTGAGGGACATCGTGATATCTGCCTAATTCCTGCCTCGGCACACGGAACCAACCCAGCTTCCGCAGTAATGGCCGGCATGAAAGTGGTGGTGACCAAGACCGATGAAAAAGGAAACATCGATATGGCCGATTTGGAAGAAAAAGCCAAGCAGCATTCCGAAAATTTAGCAGCTTTGATGGTGACCTACCCTTCCACCCACGGAGTATTTGAGTCATCCATCAAACAGATTACCAAATTGATACACGATAACGGCGGACAAGTTTACATGGACGGGGCTAACATGAATGCCCAGGTCGGGCTGACCAACCCTGCGACCATTGGTGCGGACGTATGCCACTTGAACCTTCACAAAACATTCGCCATACCACACGGAGGTGGTGGACCAGGTGTTGGGCCTATTTGTGTGGCGGAACAACTAAAACCGTTCCTGCCCTCCAATCCAGTGATCAAAACAGGTGGCGAAGAAGCCATTACAGCCATTTCTGCTGCGCCTTGGGGCAGTGCTTTGGTATGTTTGATTTCCTATGGATATATCAAGATGTTGGGAGCTGAAGGACTTACTAATGCCACCAAGGCGGCCATTTTGAACGCCAACTACATCAAGGACCGGTTGAAAGGGAAATTCGAGGTGCTCTATACAGGTGAACGCGGTCGTGCCGCCCATGAAATGATCATTGATTGCCGTCCTTTCAAGGCCAATGGAATTGAGGTAACGGACATCGCTAAACGATTGATGGACTATGGTTTCCATGCACCAACGGTTTCTTTCCCAGTTGCAGGTACCTTGATGATCGAGCCCACAGAAAGTGAAAGCCTTGCCGAATTGGACAGGTTCTGTGATGCCATGATTTCCATCAGAAGTGAGATTGATGAAGCCAGTGCCGAAGAGACGGACAACGTGCTTAAAAATGCTCCACATACGTTGGGCATGATCACCAGTGATACTTGGGACCATGCATATAGCAGACAAAAAGCTGCCTTCCCATTGCCGTTTGTAGCCGAAAATAAATTTTGGCCAAGCATCAGAAGAACCGATGAGGCTTTTGGGGATCGTAATTTGATCTGTACCTGTGCCCCTATCGAAGAGTACATGGAGGCCTAAAAACCTTGATAAACATTGATGAAAAGCCTTGGTCGAGATTTCGACCAAGGCTTTTTCCTTTTTCAATTTTTTGAAAACCTTATTTTGGACGTTGTAGCATTTATTATGCATGCATAATAACTAAATAAAAAAGTTGTTATCTTAAATCAATTTTAAAAACCTCAATATGAAAATTGGCATTACAGGCATTGGAAGCTACATCCCGACCATCGTCACCAAAAATGATGCTTTTCTTGAACATCAGTTTATGGAAACCGATGGCTCTTCTTTTGGACAGGAGAACACGGTCATCATTGAAAAATTCAAGGCCATCACGGGAATTGCCGAACGGCGCTATGCCGAACCGGAACTAAAAACATCCGATTTGGGATATCTGGCCGCCGAAAAGGCCATTGCCAATGCTGGTATTGATAGGGAAGAACTGGATTACATCATTTTTGCCCATAATTTTGGCGATCTCACCCCGGGGAAAATCCAAGGGGACACCCTGCCCAGTTTGGCAACTCGGGTAAAGCATTTGCTAAAAATAAAAAATCCAAAATGTGTGGCCTATGACATCATTTTTGGATGCCCTGGTTGGATCGAAGGTGTTATCCAAGCCACGGCCTTCATCAAAAGTGGTATGGCCCAAAAATGTTTGGTCATTGGTGGGGAAACCCTTTCAAGAATCATAGACCCACATGATCGCGATAGTATGATCTTTTCCGACGGTGCAGGGGCAGCTGTTCTGGAAGCCAATCCTGCTTCGGGTGAAATCCTTTCCCATGCCTCCATGACCTTCGCCAACGAAGAGGCTTACTATCTCTATTTCGACAAAAGCAATAGTTCCGGTTGTTGCAAGGATACCCGTTATATTAAAATGCAAGGACGTAAAATCTATGAATTCGCCTGTATCAATGTTCCTAAGGCCATGGCTACCTGTTTGGATAAAAGCGGAGTCGGAATCGATGAAGTGAAAAAAATCTTCATCCACCAGGCCAACGAAAAAATGGACGAGGCCATCATCAAAAGGTTTTATAAAATTTATGGTAAGGAAGTCCCTGAAAACGTGATGCCGATGAGCATCCATGAATTGGGAAATAGTTCTGTAGCCACAGTGCCCACTTTGTTGGACAAGGTCTTGAACGGGGAACTTCCAGAACATGAACTAAAAAAGGGAGATGTTGTTATCTTTGCAAGCGTTGGCGCCGGAATGAACGTCAATGCCATTGTATATAGATACTAGATGTACGAGAACAACTTTCCGAACAAACGCTACAGGCACACCTTGGCGTTTCTGCAAAAACATGTAACCACCAAAGAATCCATTTTGGATCTTGGGGTCGAGAATCCCTTTTCAGAAATTATGAAAGCCAAAGGCTACCAAGTCGAGAACACCAAAGGTGAGGATCTCGATATTGACTTTGCAGCGGTTGCCCAATCCGATGCCGATGTAGTCACGGCCTTTGAAATTTTTGAACATTTGGTGGCCCCTTTTAATGTGTTGAAGGAGATGAAGGCCAAAAAATTGGTGGCCAGTATTCCCATGCGTTTATGGTTTTCATCTGCCTATAGAAGTAAAACCGACCCTTGGGACCGACATTATCACGAGTTTGAGGATTGGCAGTTCGATTGGTTATTGGAAAAAGCTGGATGGACGATAAAGGATACGGCCAAATGGACCAATCCCACCAAAAAGATTGGGATTCGACCATTGTTACGGTACTTCACCAATCGATATTATATTGTTTACGCAGAAAGAAATGATTAGTTTGTCATTTCGAGCGCAGTCGAGAAATCTCCTGCAAGCCAGCCCCTGTTAAAAGATTTTCAGAGATTCTTCCATCACTTTGCTCTTTCAAAATGACCAAGCCCATTAAATTCCTATCAGCGGTTAAAACCTATTGGGAATTGTAAATTGTTTTTAGGAATTTTAAGCCATGCAGATCAGCATTGTTATCCCAGCCCATAATGAAGCAGCCTATTTAAAAGACTGTTTAGATTCTTTTGTTGACCAAACCTATCAACCCAACGAAGTCATTGTGGTGGATGACAATTCTTCTGATGCCACTTTTGAAATCGCCCAAGGTTTTGCTCAAAATCATCCATGGATCAAAGTGTTTCAACGGAAATCAGTGGATGAACATATCCCTGGCAAAAAAGTGGTGGACACCTTTAATTTTGGATTGTCGCAAACTTCTGATTTTGATCTTATTGGAAAATTCGATGCCGATATCGTTTTACCGCCCGATTATTTCGAAATCATGGTCAATCATTTTCAGGCCAACTGGAAATTGGGGATGTGCTCTGGACTTCTCTACATCAAAAAAGGTAATGATTGGATTTACGAAAACATTGCGGACAAAGGTCATATCCGAGGCCCCATCAAATTATATCACAAGGCCTGTTTCCATAAAATTGGTGGATTGCGAACTGGAATTGGTTGGGATACCGTGGATACGTTATTGGCCAAATACCATGATTTTGAAACGGAGACTTTCCCTGAACTTCATGTAAAGCACTTGCGTCCTACCGGGCATGGGTACAGTTCCAAAAACTATCAAGCAAAGGGTGAAGCACTTTATAAAATGCGGTATGGAATTGTCCTTGCCAAAATAGCTGCCTTAAAAATGGCTTGGCAAGCCAAAAGTCCAAGATTATATATTCAAATGATTTTCGGTTTTCTGAAAGCTTTTTTACTACAAAGACCCCACTACGTAACTAGACAAGAGGGTAAATTCATCCGAAAATATAGATGGAAGGGAATCGTATCAAAACTCTGATGCCTCCGACACCATATTTCCTATTCATCAATCCAAAACATGCATTCATATATTGGAATCCTGCATCTATCAATTTAGATGATATGATTACCAAACTCGCCGTATTTTAAGCTGTTGCCAAATTTTCCTACAAATCATTGATAATGGTAGAAAAAACAAAACCTCATCATGAAACCAGTCGTTCAGGAGGCATCAAAATTCGAGATTGAACTCAGTGCCAGCGAAATCTTAGCCAGATTGGACAAAGGTCTCACCTTTAAAGGGTGGTATCGATTATTGGACCATGGGTCAGAACTCAGTCTTAAATACAAAGTAAAATCTTCCTTTGCATCGTGTAGCGAAACGATATTGATCCATATATCCGAGATAGATGAAAATCAAAGTCTTATTGAAGTTCAGAGCAAACCCCATCTATTGACCAGCTTGTTCAACCGTGGCAACGGTATTAGGAACATCAATAAGGTCAAAGCGGTTTTTAACATTATCATTTGATGGTATAGTACTGCATCTTAAACCCCAAAAGATTTAAGACGCAATGTTTTTAATACAACCTGACCTCCAGGATTCATTCAAAATCCAAAACCTCTCCAATAGGTTTTCCGGTGGTACCACTTGGGAAGGCAATACCCAATAGAGATGCTATCGTTGGCGCAATATCTGGAATCTCGGTCCTGTTCACGGTGCTACCATGCTTAATACCTTTTCCAAAAAGAAGGAGGGGAACATGGGTATCATAAATCTGTGGAGATCCATGGGTGGAACCAGTTCTGCTATATGAGATATAACCAGGACTTGGAACGATCAACACATCCCCCGAACGCTTTTGGTTATATCCGTTCTGCAGAATATAGGGAATACCTTCGGTATAGTCGTTCTCCCACATTTGATGACCTGTGTAGACCTGCCCAATTCCTTCATAACCTAGTAATTCTTTGGCAATGTCTTCCTGGGCATCATCCAAGTCAATGTCCAAGTTGGCCAAAATTTTATGGTCTAAAAAGAGTTGGGAGTTGGATTGGTTTTTTACCACATCGGTTGTTCCATATTTATATTTCAGAAATTCATCGAACTTCTCCTTCATACCCTTCATGTCAAGATAGCCTCCTGGCAATTTTTGATCGTGTAGATAGGCTGGAACATTGATGGCTGCATGATCCGCGGTCAAGAATACTGTATACTCCCCTGCTCCCACCTTGGCATCAAGCGCTGCAAACAATCTTGCCAGGTCTTGATCCAACCGAATATACGTATCTTCAATTTCTTTGGAATTCACCCCAAAAAAGTGTCCAACATAATCCGTACTGGAAAAACTAATGGCCAGAAAATCGGTTATGGCATCTGCGCCCAAGTCTTCCCCTTCCAAAGCGGCCAAGGCAAAATCGGCCGTAATGCTATTTCCGTAAGGTGTGCTCCTCAACAAACTGAACTGCCCATTGGCATCCCATATGGCTGGAAGGTCATGTGGAAAAGCCGTAGTGGTTTCCCCTTTGAACATACCTTCGTATGTATTGGCATCCGTCCCACTTTCCAGATAAGTTCCTATTGGTTTAAGGGTAGTCCAAGATTTTTTATATACCTCCACAGCATCGGAGTCATTAAAGTCCACTACCCATTGTGGAAGGGCATCCATATAGTAAGAGCTCGTAATCCAGTTTCCTGTTTCACCACCCTCATACCAGAAAGCCCCATTAGCAGAGTGCCCTGCGGGCAAAATGGCACCACGATCTTTCAGGGCAATCCCTATGACCTTACCCCTTTGTTGCGTATGTAAACGCAATTGATCGGTTATGGTAGTGGTCAACATGCGATGGGGCGACATTTTCCCTGCATCCGAAGTGGTACCTACAGAAGCAACACTATCATCCCCAGCACAATAAACCATTTTACCGGATTCCTTGTCATACCAATCATTCCCGATAATCCCGTGCATGGCCGGAAACGTACCTGTATATACTGAGGTGTGCCCTGGGCCTGTGCTGGTCGGTGCATAGTTATAATGGTTGTTTTTACAGTTGAACCCCTCATTTACCATCCGTTTAAAGCCATCTTCCCCGTATTGGTCCCAAAATCGGGTGAGATAATCGAACCGCATTTGGTCTATCACGATTCCCACTACCAATTTGGGTGATTGGGCAATAAGTTCAGATTGGACTTCTTCGACGGTCTTTTTCTTTCGCTGTCCATAGGACAGACTGATCATACATAATAATAGAAACGATAAAATAAGGTTGGTCCTTTTCATGGAATGGAATTAGTAAAAACAACAACAAAGCTATTCATTTATCGTGTTTAAAAATTTAAATGAAGGTTAAATGCTCCACAATATTCTTATTTTTATCACCTCAAGTCCATAACAAACGCATGAAATACCTAGAAGCGATTGGAAAATACTTCATCATGATCTGGGAAGTATTTAAAAAACCAACCAAATGGCCCATCATGAGATCTTTGATCTTAAAGGAAATAGATGAGCTGATATTCGGGGCCATGGGCATCATCATATTCATATCCTTCTTTATCGGAGGTGTGGTTACCATCCAGACCGCGCTTAACCTGAACAGTCCCTTTTTACCCAAAAGCCTTATCGGTTTTGCCACACGTCAATCGGTCATATTGGAGTTCGCCCCGACCTTTACCTCTATCATCATGGCGGGTAAAGTGGGGTCGTACATTACCTCTAGTATCGGAACCATGCGGGTGACGGAGCAGATAGATGCCTTGGAGGTCATGGGGGTGAATTCCCTGAACTACCTTGTATTCCCCAAGATCATCGCGACCATGATGTATCCATTTGCCGTAGCCGTATCCATGTTCGTTGGTATTTTGGGTGGATGGGTGGCCGCCGTTTTTGGAGGCTATGCCCCCAGTGGGGAGTTCATCAAAGGGCTTCAAATGGATTTTGATTCGTTCCACGTTACCTATGCTTTTATCAAATCAATCGTATTTGCCTTTGTAATTGCCACCGTTCCTTCCTTCCATGGATATTACATGAAAGGCGGGGCATTGGAAGTGGGCAAGGCCAGTACCACTTCCTTTGTCTGGACCAGTGTGGTCATCATTATTGTCAACTATGTTTTAACCCAATTACTCCTTGGCTGATGATCGAAGTAGAGAACGTACATAAATCATTTGGGGAGCACCATGTGCTCAAGGGTATTTCTACCGCTTTTGAAAAAGGAAAGACCAATCTGATTATTGGCCAGAGTGGTTCCGGAAAAACAGTCTTTTTAAAATGCCTTTTGGGATTATTCGAGCCGGATGAAGGCCAGATCTGTTACAATGGGCAATATTATTCCGAGCTTTCAATAAAGGAGCGCCGAAACCTAAGACAGGAAATGGGCATGGTCTTTCAGGGCAGTGCACTTTTTGATTCCATGACGGTGGAAGGCAATGTGATGTTCCCTCTGGACATGTTCACCAACCAATCCAAATCCGAAATGCAGGATCGTGTGGATTTTGTATTGAAACGGGTGAACCTGATCGATGCCCATAAAAAATTTCCAGCAGAAATCTCCGGCGGAATGCAAAAACGGGTCGCCATTGCACGTGCCATTGTGATGAACCCCAAATACCTTTTCTGCGATGAGCCCAACTCTGGACTTGACCCCAAGACGGCCATCTTGATCGATAACCTCATCCACGAGATTACACAGGAATACGACATTACCACTGTGATCAATACACACGATATGAACTCGGTGATGGAAATCGGGGAAAAGATTATTTTTTTGAAAAATGGTTTTAAGGAATGGGAAGGGACCAATAAGGAAATCTTTAAAACGGACAATCAGGCCGTAACGGATTTTGTTTACTCCTCGGAACTTTTCAAAAAAGTACGCCAAATGTATATTGAGGAGCGTAACTAAGCAACTTGTAGGCTTCTTCAGACATCAGAGTTCAGATTTCAGACTTCTGACAACTTCAAAATCACTCTACTTCTTTAACCACTAGGGTGGAATCCTGAAGCCTCAACTTTAACCAGGCCAACATTTTTTTGGCATCGGCCTCCTTTTGGGGGGAACGTATTCCATCTTTCCATTTGATACTGAAAACAGGAACCGTGTCCAGTTTCTTAAAATCTGTGCTGATTTGATACGAAAATCCCATCTCGGCCAAATTTTCATAATTGGCCCTGGCCTCGGCACTGATTTCCTTAAACGGAATCTGCTTTTCGGCATTTTTTGATAGATGGGACACTTCCTCCTTCAGCATCTTGATCTGTTCATCCTTGTTGAGCAATTCGGCCTTGTTCTTTTCATAAAGCTCGCTCACATAATTGAACTTTTCTTCCGAATCATCCTTACCACCCTGAATGATATGCAGATCGGCATCCTTCAATCGGGAATATTGATTTTTCTGGGTCCTCCATGTGTTCACCACGTTTTCTGGAATCAGTTCATCCCCCATACATACCAGCTCGATCAATGGTGTCTTACCATCATTATATTCAATCTTGGTCAGGTTGTCCACATACCTACCCGCACCATTAAATTGGTACATCTCTATGGTTTCCTTTAAAAATTCCTGGGCCTGTTTATTGAAGAGTGATTCCTGAAACACCTTATAAAAGGTAAATCCTGCTGGTATCATCACCAAAATACCGGTGATGGAAGCAATCCGGGCGATCAATCTTCTTCTGTGCGAGTTGGCATAACGCACCATGGGAAAACGCAAGAACTTGATTACCAAAAATGTGGCCAGCCCAATAAATATGGTGTTGATGGTGAACAGGTACATGGCCCCTGCCGCATACCAAGGTTTTCCAATGGCCAGTCCAAAACCGACGGTACAGAGTGGTGGCATCAATGCCGTGGCAATGGCCACCCCAAAGATAACACTGGCAATGGTTCCCTTTTTTGCTCGCGCAATAACCAATGCCAACCCGCCAAAAAATGCGATAAGTACATCGCGGATATCAGGTTTGGTCCGTGCCAATAATTCTGAGGAATCATCCTTTAACGGGAAAAGATAAAAGAACAAAAAAGCGGTGATCACACTCAAAACGACCATAACACCGAAATTCTTGAGCGATCTTCTCAAGGTATCAATATCGTTGATGGCCAAAGACAGCCCCATGCCCAAAATAGGACCCATTAAGGGTGAAATCAACATGGCTCCGATAACCACTGCGGTTGAGTTCGCATTGAGACCGATAGAGGCAATGAAAATGGAACAGATAAGGATCCATGAGGTGTGACCCTTAAACGGGATGTCTGCAATAATGGACTCTTTGGTGGCCACGGCATCGGTATTGGAACGTATTTCCAAAAGTTCGGAAAGAAACTTCCTTATACTTCCCAAAAGTCCCTTAAAATCCTTCTTTACCTCGTCGCCACTGTCTTGATCAGGCATGGCAGCCCCTTGTAGTTGTTCCTCGCTCATATATTACGCAAACTGCTCTCCAAATTTTTCTTTTACCACTCCCAGTACTTTTTTAATATCCTGTTGTTTTGATTTTGGATAGATTAACAGCACATCTTCCTTATCGACGATAATGTAGTCTTCCAATCCGTCTACCACTACAATTTTACCTTTTGGGGACCTGATCATATTGCCTTTTGCATTTTCAAGTACCACCTGGGCATTGACCACGGCGTTATCGGAAGGATCCTTGTCCAATTTATCATACAAGGCACCCCAGGTTCCAAGATCGTTCCAGTCAAAGGTAGCAGGTAAGGTATAGATGGATTTGGATTGTTCCAAGATAGCATAATCTATGGATATGTTATCGGCCTTGGCGTAGTTTTCCTTAATGAACGCCGTTTCTTCCATGGTGTTGTAACACGAAATCCCACCACCGAACAGTTCATATTGACTCGGTTGATAGGCTTTAAAGGCTCCCACAATGGTTTCTACACTCCACATAAAGATGCCTGCATTCCATAGAAAATTACCTTGGGCCAAAAACTCTTTTGCCGTTTCATAATCCGGTTTTTCCCTGAATTGTGACACCTTCTTTAGTTTTGCGTCACTTCCTTTTTCAAATTCGATATAACCGAAACCGGTATTGGGGAAAGTGGGCTGGATTCCCAAGGTACACAGTACGTTTTCCTTTTCGCACTTATCAAAACAAGCGATAACGTCCTTTTCAAAAGCGGCCTCATCCTCGATCCAATGATCACTGGGTGCCACGATCATCACCGCATTGGGGTTCATTTTTTGAATTTTCAAGGAGGCATACAGAATACAAGGCGCCGTGTTGCGCATGGCAGGTTCCAATACGACCTGTTCTTGTTTTACCTTTGGTAATTGCTCCAGAACCAAATCATTATATCGCTCATTGGTCAAAATCAAAATATTCTCGGTGGGAATAAAACGATTCAATCGATCAAAGGTTTTTTGAATCAAGGTTTTCCCGGTTCCCAACATGTCATGGAACTGTTTGGGGTTTGCTGTTGTGCTTACGGGCCAAAATCGGGAACCTACCCCTCCGGCCATCAAAACTGCGTAATAATTCTTGTTCATCTGTATTGTTTGTTTTAAAATGGTGGCTCCATGGGCTTATCATGGACCAACTCCACCTCTGCGTTGGGTTGAAACAGATACATTCTGCCCGTGGACAATTCCACGCATTCGTAACGTTTTATCTTTTTGTTTCCTTTCTTGAACAACCTGCCATTGTACAACCTAAAAATACTGCCCTGGGGCAATTCGTATACATAACTATTCTTTCTTTCCTCTGCATCAAAAGCCTTCAGCGCGATGGACAATCTGGCATCCGTACTGCTACTGGCCTTCGGGTTCTTGAAATGGGACGCAATGATAGGCAATAATTGTGTAGGGAATACTTCGGGTCTGATAAAAGGCACCATTAAATGTTGAAAGGTACGCTTCCATTCCTCTCCATGGGGTTTTATTCGACGGCCATACCTCTCAAAAGCCACCAAATGTGCTATCTCGTGGACGAGTGTAATTAAAAATCGGTATTTGTTAAGGGATGCATTTACCGTGATCAAATGCAATCCATCGGGCATTCTTCTGTAATCCCCATGTCGGGTAACCCTATGGTTCACAATTTTTAGATGAACACTATATGTTTTGATCAACTCAAAACAGGGTTCCACTGCCCTATCCGGTAAATATTTTTGAAGGGTATTGTTCACTGGAACAAAGGTAATTGTTTCGTGGACAACTTTATTAAATACAAGTGTTATGGCGTACTATTACTTACCTGCAACAACTTGCCATTATAGAGTTTTTGTCCCGTCAAGGCGAAGTCTTTAATATATGCAGCCATTTCAAGGGCGGTCACGGGAGCTTGGTATCCCGGAAAAGCCTCTTGCAGCATTTCGGTCTGTACAGCCCCCAAGGCCAACACATTAAAACTAGGACCCGTTTCCTTGAATTCCTCCGCCCAAAGTTCGGTCAACGTGATCACGGCCCCTTTACTGGAACTATAGGCAGACAGGCCAGGAAACTTGACGCTCCCCTGCACACCTCCCATGGAACTGATGGTGACCACATGTCCGGTTTTACCCATTTGGGGAAGTACGGCCTTGGTCATCTCCGCCACACCGAACACATTTACTTTGTAAACCTCTTCAAATTCCTCTGCTGAAATATCCTGAAACGGTTTGTTCACCAATTTGCCTGCATTATTGATCAGCACATCCACCACATGCCATCTCCCAAGAAAGTCCTTTAATTTTTGAAAATCGGTCGGGTTTCCCAAATCGAAAGGAAAGGTATGGACATTGGAAAGGTGTAAGCTTTCGACAGGTTTGGAATTTCTTGAAAGGGCCAAAACCTGATGCCCTTCTTGGGCAAAGAGTTTCACCAATTCAAAACCAATACCCCTACTTGTCCCTGTGATTATAATATTTGCCATTATCATTATAATTTGTCATTCCCGTGAAAACGGGAATCCATAAACCTTACCTTCCATCCCTTCATGAGGACACTTACTTATTTTTGATTTCCTGGGTCGGTGCATTGGCAATCCCTTCCAACACGGGAATGGTCTTGTTCACCAAATGGGCCATATGTTCAAAATCCATCTTATCCGCTTCATCCCCAACTTTGTGATAGTCATTAAAATTGGTAAAATCGAACGTGCTGAAGGTGTGGGATGGCACCCCAAGCTCCAAATGGAACGCATAATTGTCCGAACGTTTAAACAGACTGTATTCCTTGGCCGTCGGCAAAAAACCTACCAACTTCTCCTTGGCATAGGCATTGCTCACTTCTGCCAGATTCGACATTTCATAGCCCGTGAGGTACATCAAATATTCCTTATCCTTCATGGGAACTCCAGTCATCTCAAAATTGAGCATGGTATACAAGTTCAAACCTTGCTCCTTCAATTCTTTGGCCAAATGCTTGGATCCCAACAGCCCTTTTTCCTCAGCACTGAAGAGTGCAAAGATCAAACTACGCTTGTTGGTCTTGTGGGTTCCAAAGTATCTAGCAAACTCAAGCACGGTTGTGGTACCCGAGGCATTGTCGTTGGCACCATTGGCAATCGCATCCCCGTTCTCCATTTTTATGATACCGATGTGGTCGTAATGGGCCCCGATCACGATAAATTCATTTTTAAGACTGGGGTCATTCCCTTCCACAATACCCACGATGTTATAGGCTGGCTTGGTAAAATTGGACAATGTGTCCCGATAGGTTTGGAAATAGGGCTTTACCCCATAGGATTTTAGGTAGTTCTCAATATACGTCGCAGCCAATTCTATACCCTCGGTACCAGCATCCCTCCCTTTCATATCATTGGATGCTAAATAGTTCATCATATCACCAATGCGCTCTGCATCCGTAAAGGCATCTTTGGAATCCTTGACGGTTATGGGTTCCACAGCTGGACTCGCCATATTCTGGGATGAGCCGCAGTCCATGGCCAAAAGGGTTACAAGAGCATAGAATAAGGTTTTCATGCTTTTCGTTTTTTGAATTTTTTAAAGATAAAAAAAGCATCCTTAAAAAGGATGCTTTCACTCATATGATATTGTTCCCTTCGACTACGCTCAGGGTGACACCTCGACTACGCTCAGGGCACTTAAAATTAAGCCAACATGGTTACTGGGTTCTCCAGATAAGCCCTCAAGGTTTGAAGGAACTGGGCCCCCGTAGCGCCGTCCACTGTTCTATGATCGCAGGCCAAAGTAACCGTCATGGTATTCCCGACAACAATCTGTCCATTTTTAACCACGGGTTTTTCCACAATGGCCCCCACGGATAAAATGGCCGAATTGGGTTGGTTGATGATGGAAGTGAATTCCAAAATACCGAACATACCCAAGTTGGAAACCGTAAAGGTACTTCCTTCCATTTCGTCCGGTTTGATTTTCTTAGTCCTTGCCCTACCGGCCAAATCCTTAACCGCTGTTCCCAATTGGGATAGGGTCAATTGATCGGCAAATTTGATCACGGGCACTACCAATCCATCTTCCACAGCTACGGCCACACCCATATGCACATGGTGTTTGTACACTGTGGTATCACCATTCCAAGAGGTATTTACCTGTGGATGTTTTTTAAGGGCCATGGCACAGGCCTTCAATACCATATCATTGAAAGACACCTTGGTGTCCGGCAAATTATTGATCTGTTCCCTTGAAGCCTTGGCATTGTCCATGTCCACTTCAATGGTCAAGTAATAATGTGGCGCGGTAAACTTGGATTCACCCAAACGCTTGGCGATGACCTTACGCATGGTAGAGTTTTTCACTTCTTCCACACTTTCCTGTCCTACCGGCAAATTCATCGGAGCCACTGGTGCAGCGGCTGCAGTGGTTTGGGCAGCAGGCGCAGTTGCAGATGCTGCAGAAGGTTGATAGTTCTCAACATCCTTTTTCACGATCCTACCGTGATCACCTGAGCCTTTTACATTGGCAAGGTTGATGCCTTTATCACTGGCTATTTTCTTGGCCAAAGGCGATGCCAAAATACGATGACCATCTTGGGCAACCGTAACGGTTTCCGTAGCTGTTTCGGCTTTGGGTGCTTCGGTCTTTGGAGCTTCTTCTGCTGGCGCGCTTGACGCAACATTCCCACCCGCTTGGGCATTCAAAACGGCATCCACATCGGTTCCTTCTGGTCCAATAATGGCCAAAAGGGAATCCACTGGAGCGCCTTCACCCTCCTTAATTCCTATATATAGAAGTACACCGGAATAGAAGGATTCAAACTCCATCGTGGCCTTATCGGTTTCGATTTCAGCCAAAATATCGCCTTCCTCTACTTTATCTCCAACTTTCTTCAACCAGCTGGCCACGGTACCTTCTTCCATGGTATCGCTCAGCCTTGGCATGGTCACGATTTCCACTCCTTCTGGAATGGAAGCAGCAGCTTTTGGAGCAGCAACTTTTTCTTCAGCATTGGGAGCCGTGGTTTCCTTGGCTTCTTCCTTAGCAGGGGTTCCCCCACCATTCAAAAGCGAAGAAATATCCTCTCCTTCCTTACCGATAATGGCCAAAAGTGAATCCACCGGAGCACCTTCCCCTTCCTGAATTCCTATGTGAAGCAACGTCCCCTCATGAAAGGATTCGAACTCCATGGTAGCCTTATCGGTCTCGATTTCGGCCAATATATCTCCTTCTTCTACTTTGTCCCCTACTTTTTTGAGCCATTTTGCCACGGTACCTTCTTCCATGGTATCGCTCAATCTAGGCATGGTGATTACTTCTGCCATCTAATTATAATTTATGTGGTAAAAATGGATAGTTTTCCTGTTCGTAAACAACGTCGTACAATTGCTCGATAGGTGGAAAATCCGACTCTTCCGCGAATTTCTCGCACTCGTCGACCAAATCCTTTACCTTTTTATCAATTTCTTTGATCTCATCTTCGCTGGCATACCCTTTTTCAAAGATAATGTCCTTTACTTGGGTGATGGGATCTATTTTCTTGTATTCCTCTACTTCTTCCTTGGTTCGGTAATGTTGCGCATCTGACATGGAGTGACCGCGGTAACGGTACGTTTTCATTTCCAAGAAAGTTGGTCCGCCACCGGAACGTGCACGCTCAATGGCCTTGTCCACTTCTTTGGCTACGGCCGCTGGATCCATACCATCAACTGGGCCACAAGGCATTTCGTAACCCAAGCCCAATTTCCAAATATCGGTGGTGTGTGATGTACGGGCAACCGATGTTCCCATGGCATAACCGTTGTTCTCACAAATAAAGACTACGGGCAACTGCCACAACATGGCCAAGTTGAATGATTCGTGCAAGGAACCTTGCCTTACTGCGCCATCCCCCATATAACAAAGGGTAACGGAATCCCTTTTGAAGTATTTATCGCCAAAGGCCAAACCTGTACCCAAAGGAATCTGTCCTCCCACGATACCATGGCCACCATAAAAACGGTGTTCCTTGGAGAAAATGTGCATGGAGCCTCCCATACCTTTGGAGGTTCCGGTCACCTTCCCGTAAAGCTCTGCCATTACCCTTTTTGGATCCACACCCATACCGATAGGTTGAACGTGGTTACGATAGGCAGTGATCATGCGGTCCTTGGTAAGGTCCATGGCATGCAGGGAACCCGCCAAAACGGCTTCTTGGCCATTGTACAGGTGGAGAAATCCCCTGACCTTTTGTTGAATATATACGGCGGCCAATTTGTCCTCGAACTTTCTCCAGAACAACATGTCCTCATACCATTTTAGGTAAACTTCTTTGGTGATTTTTTTCATCAACGGTAGTATTAATTGAAATTTCCCTGTGCTGGGGAAGAGCAAAAATACATATATATCTGTTTTGGAAAAAGAATTGGTTTAAGAATCACCCAAAAATGAGTTATCAAAGGCCAATGGCAAAATATCGGCCATGGAACTGCATTTGAATATAGGTCCTTTTTCCGCTTTCATTAAGAGAGAAATAGGCGATTGCTGCTTGTGCTCGTACTCCATGATGGACTGTCTGCAATTGCCGCACGGAGCTGCCGGCATATCCACCACATGCTCCTCGGATGCCGCACTGATAGCTATGGAAACAATGGCCACATCTGGGAACCTTGCCCCAGCCTGAAAGACGGCAACCCGTTCGGCACAGAGACCCGAAGGATAAGAAGCGTTCTCTTGATTGTTGCCGATAACGGTCTCACCATTTTCCAACAAAGCTGCAGCCCCTACCTTGAAACGGGAATAGGGTGCATAGGCATTTTTGCGGGCTTCCTCTGCGGCGCCTAACAATTTTTGATCATTTTGTGACAACTCTGCTTCGTCTTCAAAAATGAGAAGATCAAAACCGATTCGCTTTTTTTCCATTTGATATTGCGTATTACCCAAAAATAAGAAAACCTGTCCACGGGGACAGGTCTTCAACTATTTATTTATTGGATGATCAGTCGTTTAAAAATTCCTCCCCAAAATTGAAGGTCAAGGAAAAACGCAATGTATTTTCCAAAGGGTTTTTAACCTGCGAGGTGGAGAAAAGATAAGATAGATCTATCTGCGCCGACTTATACTTAAACCCTGCACCCAAGGTAAAATACTTACGGGCACCTTTTTCCGCACTCTCATTGAAATACCCTCCACGCAACATGAACGCTTCCCTAAAACGGTATTCGGTACCAAGCGCCCAAGTAATTTCTTTCAATTCTTCACTGAAACCATCCGGCGCATCGCCAAAAGATTCAAAAATTCCACTGAAAAAACTGATATTATGATATTCGTCGTTGTCTTCCGAAGTAATCTGTCCATCCCCATTAAAATCCCTAGGGGTGGGCACCAACAGTTTGTTGAATTCCGTATTGATGGCCAATACATTGTCTTGGTCAAAAATGAAATCGAAACCTGTTCCCACCTTTAAGTTGGTAGGCAAAAAGTTTTGCTGTCCGCCTTCATCATATTGCAAAGACCCACCAATATTGGAGATATTGAAACCCAATCTCCAACGACCATCAAAATTACTATAGGCAATTTCAGGTGATCGGTAAAATCCGGCCACATCCACTGCAAAGGCATTGGCCGCCTGAGAATCCTGTGTTCCATCCTGAAATCTTAGGTTGGAGCTGATGAACCTTCCTGCAACGGCCATGGAAAAGCTTTGGCTCAATTTCAGCGAGTAAGAACCATCCAAGGCAAATTCATTGGGTTTTACCAAAGTTGCCTCCTGATCGATCGTTTGCCTCAACTCTATTTCCCCAAGGCCAAAGTAGCGCAAGCCAAAGGCAAAGGCACTTCGATCGTTAAGTTTGTTATAAAAAGTGGCGTTCAACAACGAAACATCGTTCACGATTGTCTCCAAGTAGGGCGTATAGCTCACCCCGACACCCATTTTTTGCGTGGCAAAGGCATACTTTGCAGGGTTCCATTGCTGGGAATACGCATCAAAGGAAGTGGCAACACCCATGTCACCCATACCGGATGCCCTTGCATCGGCTGCTATGGTCAAAAAGGGTACAGCTGTGGTGATCGCTCTTTCTTGCTGTGCACTTATCCTTGGGGCCACGATAAGAAACACTACCAAAATGAGTAACTTTTTCATTCGAAGTTTTTAGCGTTTAGTAAAGTTCACGGTCCAAAATAGTTTTGGATGTATTACCTGTTAACGGTCTTTTAAGCAAATTCTTGTGACAAGGTGCATATTTTTTGTTCCTTTTTCGATGTTAGACATACCTATATATGAAATAGCCCACTATAACAAGGCGGCACAACCGTTAAAAAGTGCATCTTCCATACTAATTTACAACCATCTCCGTTACAAAAGTGTAGCCAGTGCCAAAGCAGGCGTGGCCAGAATTATTTGATGAGCACAAAATATAATGGCAAAAATGTCGTTTTAATGCCATTGAAGGATTAAAAAAATCTAAACAAGTTGAAGTTACCAAGGGTATAAAACCCTAAGTATTAAAGTACTCAAGCCCAAATTATGAAAAAACACTTTATCAAAGTTGTCCTTTCTTGCGCTATTGTGATGGGAAGTTTTTCAAGCTGTAAAAACTCTTCATCTTCCAAGAACGTCTCCAGAGCCACTGGTTGGAAAATCAACGCCAAAGAAGGAGGGTTCCAATACAATTCCGACTTCAAGGAGCAGGAAACTCCTCCAGGAACCGTATTTGTTGAAGGTGGAACCTTTACCAAAGGTAAGGTCCAAGATGATGTCATGCACGATTGGAACAACACACCTACGCAACAACACGTACAGTCCTTCTACATGGATGAAACAGAGGTAACCAATGTGATGTACTTGGAGTACCTTGATTATCTTAAGGAAGTATATCCACCGGAAAACCCCAACTACACCAATATCTATACCGGTGCCCTACCTGACACCTTGGTGTGGAGGAACCGATTGGGCTTTAACGAGACTATGACCAACAACTACCTAAGGCACCCAGCCTATGCGGAATATCCTGTTGTGGGTGTTAACTGGGTACAGGCTACCCAATACGCCGAATGGAGAACCGACAGGGTAAACGAAGCCATGTTGGAAAGGGAAGGTTATTTGGCCGATGACACCAAATATAAAGTATTGAACGGGGAAGTAGACGGTACTTTTAGCACCGAAGCTTACTTGAACAATCCTACTTCTGTCTATGGTGGTGAGATCGATTCGTTGCAAGGAAAACAAAAGCGTGACTCCGTGAACGTATTTGCCAAAAGAAGTAGCGGTGTGATCATGCCCGAATATAGACTTCCTACCGAAACCGAATGGGAATATGCTGCCCAAGCTTTGGTCGGATCACGTGAGTACAACAACTACAGGGGTAGAAAGAAATACCCATGGGAAGGTGACTACACCCGTAACGGACAACGTGTGGGACGTGGTGATCAGTTGGCCAACTTTAAACAAGGTAAAGGTGACTACGGTGGTATTGCCGAGTGGTCCGATGACGGAGCCGACATTACAGCCCAGGTAAAATCCTATAAGCCCAACGATTTTGGTCTGTACGACATGGCCGGTAATGTAAGCGAATGGGTTGCCGACGTATACCGCCCCATTGTGGATGATGAGATCAGTGACTTTAACTATTACCGTGGTAACGTTTTCATGAAGAAAGCCATTGGTGAAGATGGTAAAGTAGAAATATTGACCGACCAGATTGTTTATGACACCTTGCCAAACGGTAAAGTGGTGGCCATGAACCTGCCTGGTGAAATCAAAGAAGTTCCTGTTGGTGAGGAAGAAACTTACCTAAGGACCAACTTTGACAAGAGTGACAATCGTGGTTACAGGGACGGTGACCCAGGTTCTTCAAGATTCTTTGATCGTTTCAGCGACGAAGAGGACAATAGAAAAATGTACGACTCTCCACAGTTTAAAGCTGAGCGTGATTCAACAGGAAAACTGGTTCGTAAATACGATACATCCAACTACAGGACTTCATTGATCAATGACGAGGTAAGGGTTTACAAAGGTGGTTCTTGGAGAGACAGGGCCTATTGGTTAGATCCTGCCCAAAGAAGGTATCTGCCACAATATATGGCCACGGACGACATCGGTTTTAGATGTGCCATGTCCAGAGTGGGTTCCAAATCCAAGATCAAGAACAAAACGGTTAGGCACAAAAAAGCCAAATAAGAACTGTAAGCATATTTTTAAAAGCTCCGACCAAAAATCGGGGCTTTTTTTTATCTTCGATTCATGACATTGGAAAAACTTCATGCCCTATTTTTGGAGCATCCTATCATTTGCACCGACACCCGAAAAATTGAGGAAAACTGTATGTTCTTTGCCCTTAAGGGCCCCAACTTCAATGGCAATGCCTTTGCAAAGGATGCACTGGGAAAAGGGGCTGCATACGCCATCATAGATGAGGAAGAACACCGGACCTCAGAAAAGACGATTCTGGTGAACGATGTGTTGGAAACCCTCCAGCAGTTATCCACTTTCCATAGAAACCGCAACAAGGCCAAGATCATTTCCTTGACCGGCAGTAACGGCAAGACTACTACCAAGGAGTTGATCAATGCAGTGATTTCAAAAAAATACAGGACCATTGCCACACAAGGGAACCTCAACAACCATATCGGGGTGCCCCTGACGCTTCTATCCATCAAGGAAGACACAGAAATGGCCATTGTGGAAATGGGAGCCAACCACAAGCGCGAAATTGCCCATTTGTGCCAAATAGCACAACCCGACTTTGGGTACATTACCAATTTTGGCAAGGCCCATTTGGAAGGATTTGGAGGAGTGGAAGGCGTAATCCAGGGAAAAAGTGAGCTTTATGACTACCTGACATCCCATGATAAGTACGTATTTATGAATGCCGATGATCCCATCCAACGGGAAAAGCTGGCGACTTACACCAAAAAAATAGGATTCAGCACTTCGGACCGCACGTATTACAACATTGCATTTGTAGAGGCCAATCCCTATGTTGTTTTGGAAGCTGAAGGTCTTCGAATGGAATCACAACTCATCGGCAAATACAATTTTACGAATTGTTGTGCCGCCGTTCTCATGGGAAAATATTTCAATGTGCCTTTAGAAGATATCAAAGCTGCGATTGAATCCTATCAACCCAAGAACAACCGTTCCCAAATCATGGATAAAAACGGTTATAAGATCATCTTGGATGCCTATAATGCCAACCCGACCAGTATGAAGGCTGCCTTGGAAAACTTTCATGCCATGGATGCCCCAGATAAAATAATGATCATTGGCGACATGTTCGAATTGGGACCGACGGCCGCAGAAGAGCATCAGGGTATTGCAGACTTAGCCGAACAATTGAATTTTGAACAGGTGTATTTAGTTGGAGAAAACTTTTTTGGCGTGGATACTCCCTTCCAAAAGTTTAAAAGCTTTGCCGACTTCAAGGAGTTTTTGACCCATCAACCTATAAAAAAGGGAACACTTTTGATCAAGGGATCACGAGGAATGGCTCTGGAACGGGTCTTGGAAAACTTGTAAAGAATTGAAAAAAAGTGGGATATACTGGATTCGAACCAGTGACCTCTGCCCTGTCAAGGCAGCGCTCTAAACCAACTGAGCTAATATCCCATTAAAAAGCGGTGCAATATCGGAAATTATTACCAATCCCCATACTCTGCCGAATTTTTTGATGTTTCGTGCAGGGTAATGTGCAGCAACTGGCCCTTTGCCAATTTTGGTTTCAAGATATCATAAATGACCTTTACAAAGTACTCCGTAGTAGGTAACAGGTCTTTGAACTCGGGGCAATCCTCATTTAAGTTTTTATGATCGAACCGTTCCTCGATCTCGTCCTTTATCAAAATACCCAATTCCGCCAAATCCATCACAAAACCCGTATTGGGATCCACCTCTCCCCTGATCCGGACCTCCAAATCAAAATTGTGGCCATGAAAACTTGGGCTATTGCACTTACCAAAAACCTCCACGTTCTTTTCCTTGCTCCAATTGGGATTGTGGAGCCTATGTGCAGCATTAAAATGGGCTTTTCTACAAATTGTGGCAATCATATTGCAAGTGAATTCTCTAATGTTTTTGGATTCACAAAATTATTGATTCCAACTGAAATGACCTTTGAAATCACCAAAGAATATCTCCCAATAAAAAAGCCCCCGGTTTCCCGGAGGCTTGCGTCAAGCTTAGTTAATTAAAACCAACTTGAACACCCATCTTAACAACTTAAATACATATAAATCAAAAAACAATCGTCTAAGGGCACAAAACATGGAGAGCCTTTTCCTCTACATTGACAAAGATTTCCCTGTCCATAAGATTGTGCAGCTCTCCATCCGCTTGCATCAAATGTTCCTTTTGCTTGTCCTCAAAGGCCAATTTTAAATGTTTGACCTTGTAGTATTGTATTTTTTTCAAATATTGATCCAACCGTAATAGAATGAACAAACCCATGAAGAGCATCTGAAACTTGCTCAAATCATCAATGATGACCACATCCAACAATCCATCCTGGAGGGAAGCCATCCGGGTAAGCGAAATATCATAGCCCATTACTTTTGAATTGGAAATGAAAAACATAAAGGGTCTGGTCTTAAAACTCTTCCCGTTCATTTCCACATTAATCTTTTCGTTGTACTTAAAATCCCTGATGGATTTTATCACCGCTTTGAGGTACGCCCAAAACCTTCGGTGCTGCGAAGCGTTGTAGTTGGAAATCACGGTGGCGTCGAACCCGATACCCATGTTGCTGAAAAACGGCTTGCCGTTTACCATGGCCACATCGATTCTATTGGTTTTTCCACTTTTGATGATTTCCACCGCTCTTTTTATGTTTCGGGAAATGTCCAGACTTTCGGCCAGACCATTGCCTGAACCCATGGGAATGATTCCCAACAGTACTTTGGTGTGCACCAGACAGGAGGCCACCTCATTGATGGTGCCATCGCCTCCACAGGCCACAATGATCCCTGCTCCTTCCGCCAAAGATTCCTTGGCCAGTAAAGTCGCATGCCCGGGATAGTTAGACGTTTTTATGGTCAGCTCATATTGCTCGGGCTCAAAATACCCGGACAAAGATGCCTTATTAAAAGTGGCATCTCCCCTTCCTGCTATCGGATTTACTATAAAATGGACCTTGTTCATGGATTTGCATTTAGATCTAGTCCTCCTTGGTTGTAGAGATAATCGGCCAATTGATAATATGATATGGTCTCGGTCAAAAACGCGTCGTCCGTAGGTTCACCGGAAAGGCTGTTATCTTCTTTGTTCCAAGTATATTGATTGGCCACTTTGCCATCGCCCAACACCATCAATTCATTGGATTTCAATAGTCCCAATTTTCTATAATTGCCTACAAAAGCCCTTTGCTCCTCGGGTTTCATGCCGAAAACATCTCTACCAAAAAAATTGTTTTCGTAGCCCCAACCCAACATGGAAAATAGGGTCGGCATCACATCGATCTGGGAGCATTGTTGGGTAATCTGATACCCTTTGCCTCCCTCCAAATTCACCACAATGGCCGGAATGTGATAATTGTCCACATCCAGTTCCCATCTGCCTGCACTGCTGGCACAATGATCGGCCATGATCACAAAAACGGTATTGTTGTACCAAGGTTTGGATCTTGCCTGCTTCAAGAATTGACCTATGGCAAAGTCGGTGTATTTGACCGCTCCGCTCCGTCCCGTTCCCGAAGGAATGTCGATTTTCCCTTCAGGATAGGTATAGGGTTTATGGTTGGAAGTGGTCATGATAAAATCAAAGAAAGGTCTTCCCTGTTCCGATGCAGCATCTGCTTCTCTCATCACTTTGTTGAAAATATCCTCATCGCAAACCCCCCAGGCATTTTCAAAAGTGACTTCATCATCTTCAATATTCTTTCGAGTAGTGACGATATCCCCTGATGGTAAAAATCCTCGTCCACGGTCCACAATATCGAACCCGTTTCCACTAAAAAATTTATCCATGTTGTCGAAGTATCCATCCCCACCATAAAAAAAAGTTCGGGAGTATCCTTTGCTCTTGAATACCTCTCCAATGGTAAACAAGTTTTGGTTATGCTTGCGCTTTACAATACTCCTTCCCGGTGTTGGTGGAATGCTCAAGGTGATGGCTTCCATGCCCCTTACCGTTCGGGTTCCGGTTGCATATAGATTGGTAAAATAGGTCTCCTCCTTTGCAATGGAATCCAGGTTTGGGGTAATATGCTTTTCATTGCCAAAAATGCCCAGATAACCGGCACTCAAACTTTCTACACAGATCAAGATTACATTAGGTCTTTTTTCTACCCCTCCTTTAATGGTTCTGAAAATGTTCTTTTCAGGATGCAAAAGACTGTCCAACGGCCCACTGATCTGATGTTGGACATTTGTCAGTGCCTGTTTTTCGGGGATAGTCTTATAAAAATCGGTATAGCTGAGTTCATTGTTCCTGAAAGCAGCAAAAAAGGAATAGATACCCGCTTTGGATAGTTCGTTGTTATATCTATTGTTTGATGTTTCCGCAAAGTCATTCTCAATGGATGCTGCATAGAACAACATGATTCCAATGACCACAAGTGAAGGAAGCCACTTTTGTTTGAATCCTTCACTAGCGTTGAATGTCTTTTGAAACCATCCTTTCCTTTTAAAAAGCCATACGGTGACCACCACCAAGAGCAACATCCCACCTATCAAAATAGGCAAAGGATAGGATTCGTTGATGTTCTTGAACACCTCGTAGGTATAGATGAGATAATCCACAGCGATAAAATTGAACCGCCTTTGAAACTCATCCCAAAAGGTGACCTCAGCAAAAAAGGAAAAGTAAACCACCAGTAAAGCCAATGAAAATCCAAAGTAAACCAATATGCGGTCAACCAAAGTCCCATAAAACCGTTTGGGCATCAACAAAAAATAAAGGGTGGCTGCCACATAGAAGAAGGACACTGTGCCCAAATCAAAGAACAGTCCCACAAAAAATACCTTCAACAGACCCATAAAAGAGTGGTCCACTTGTGAGAAATCCATCATCAAAAATGCCAAACGCATCAAAAAGGACAATACTAGAAATAGTACTGCGAAGGCATTTACCAAAGTGTAGCGTGAAGGAAATAATTTTAAACTCGTTTTCATGTATGCAATCAATATGTGCAAGAGCTTTGGGGGTTCAAAGACCTCGTTCAGTCCATTTCAAATTTGAATCCAATACCAAAATAATTGGCCTTTAGGCCAGTACTCCGCTGGTAGTTGTTATACTTTAAATCAATACTCTTTAACCCGAACCGCCACGTTTTGAACTTGGTAAAAATGTCAGTGTACGATATGCCAAATCCATATTGGTGCGCATCGTATTTGGACAGGTCAAAATCCGAAGTATAGTACTGCTCCGTGGACAAATGGGTATCAAAAGGCGCGAAATAGTCTATCTGGTTCTGTGTATAATAGCGATAGGACGGATATAAGGTGAAATTTTGCGAAATCTTGATGGGTAGTTCCACGCTGGCCGTATGCGCCCGTAATCCCCAGTCATCAAAATAGTAACGGTAATAGGTACGGACCGTCAAAATTTCGTTGAAATAATGGTTCAAACGAATGCCTATCGGAAATTTAAGCCTATTGTCCGGCAACCGTTCCATATCGTCGGCCAACATAAAGACTTCCGTGTTTTGGGATGAAGTGTAATAAGGAATACTGGCCGGATTTCCGATAAAATAGTTGGGGACATCCGCAAAATATACCCGTTGCATTGGGTTGGAAAGCCATCCCTCTTGACGGACTACATCCGCGAAAATGGACATTTGGGTATTCTTGCCCAATATTTGGGAAAAGGACACCGAGAAAGCATAACTGTTCCGCTTTTTGTCCGAAATCAAGCTAAACCCATTGATGGGATTCCAAGTATTGGAACCGCTCTTGTTGGTAAGATTCCCATTTTGGTCCCAAATATCCACTCCGGTAAAAAACCCGGCATTCAGATTGCCATTGACTTCCAAATAACTATCCAATTCAGTGGGATATCTGGGCAACCAACTATCCAAGAATACACTTCCTTTCAGACTAAGCTCTGTATTCTTTTCATTGAAAAGTCGGGTATAACCGCCTCCAAAACCAAAGGAAATATAGTCGAACTCGGCAGCAAAGGAAACATTTCCGCTTACAATCTGGTCGCGATCATCGGAGCTGTGGGAATACCCCACCGAAACACTACCCCAAGTATCTTGTCGGGATGCACCCGAAGATGCCACCCATGGACTTCCGATGGCACCGGTATATCCTCCGGGGTTGTCATCATCCTCCCCGTCGTCGTCACCACCGCCAATACCTCCACCACCAGTGGATGCACCACTCACACCACCATTGGTTTTGGTAATATCAAATGGATTCAAATTACTGGAAGAAGCCGAGGTATAGGTAGAAATCCCTACATCAACACTGAGAACATCATCGTCATTCAAGGGAATGCTCACTACAATGGAGGGTGCTATATCGGTAAGCTGTTCTGTACCGATACCTCCGGTAACGGATGCGTTGTTACCCGTTTGTTCGTAATAACTGGAAAGGATATCCACTTCGGTGGATTCCAAAACCCTCTTTTTATAGGAATTGGCATTTTCCTGTTGGGCCATACCCAATACGGGGAAGAGCAGCAACAACCATCTCAACCTGAATATGTCCATCTTAATTGCAACCACAACCACCTCCTGTTTTTCCTCCATTTCCACCAGATGCCCCTTCGCGGTACACCTGATAATTAGTTTCGAACTTTACAAATTTCTTGTCGGCCAGCACCATATCGGGGTCGTTGATGTCCACCTTTTCATATTCGTGCAATACCACGCAGGATGATAGACTGGTCAAGGCGCACAGGGCAATCACTATCTTCTTCATATACAATTATTTGCTTTGTGTTTCAATTCCTTTTAGGGCGATGTTCTCAGAGGTGATGATCTTATTGTCATCATCCACAATGATACACTCCACCCCTTTTAATTGGTTGACGAAATCCACACCGGTTTCCACTCCCATCACAAAAATTGAAGTGGCCAGGGCATCGGCGAGTTCGGCATTTTTGGTAAAGATGGTAGCACTACGTACCCCTTTGCTGGGATACCCGGTTCTTGGATCGATGATATGGGTGTAGCGTTCCCCGTTCAGGATGATGAATTTTTCATAATTCCCGGATGTAACCACGGCTTGGTCGCGCACGGGCAACCACGAAAAGACCTTGTTCTTGTTAAGGGGGTTCACAATGGCCACCATCCAGTCCTTACCATCAGGTTGGGTGCCCCAAGCGTTCAGATCTCCTGATGCATTGATGATTCCCGAGGTTACACCGTGTTTCAACAACAATGCTTTGGCCATATCCGCCGCATATCCTTTACCGATAGCGCCAAAGCCAATTTTCATTCCTTCTTTCTTCAGAAAAACGGTGCCGTTCTCGGGATCCAATAGTATATTTTGATAGCCTACCTTGGCAACGGACTGTTTGATTGCTTCTTCGGATGGCATTTCCATCACGGAACCATCAAACTTCCAGATACGGTCCATAGATGCGTAACTGATATCAAAAGCTCCTTGGGTCAATTTTGAGATTTTGATGGCCCTTTCGATCAGATTAAAAAGTTCACGATCTACTTTCACTGGGGACACACCTGCGTTCTTATTGATCATGGAAGTCTGGGAATTCGGGTCCCAAGAAGAAATCAGGCGCTCTATTCTGGTAATCTCAGCAATGGCCAAGTCCATATATTCATCCCCCTTGGCTTGATTTTCCGCTACAACGGTGAGATCAAATCGGCTGCCCATCAATTTTAGGGTACGCTGGAACACCTGCAGTTGGGAAGTGGTGTCGGACAATGTTTCGTTTGATCGACCGGCATATGCCGAAATGACTAAAAGAAACAAGGCTGCACTGAAAAGAATGTTTTTCAACTTAAACATAGCTGTTCCTTAAAAAGATTTCAACTTGTTGAAATAGGCCTTTGGGGTAGATTTTTCGTATCCTGCCTGCCCCAGTACTTTTCCGGTGGCATCAAGCACCACCACGTAGGGGAAATATCCGTTCGGATTGTATTTGGAGGCCAATGTTTTATTGTGCTCTTCCTGGGCAACCGGCAATTTATTCTGTTTTTTTCTCGGAAAATCGGCCTTCAACATGACAAAATGGTCCTTGGCCAGACTTTGGAATTCTTGGGTGCTCCAGATTTCACGATCCAATTTAATGCAGGGTGCACACCAATCGGAGCCTTGAAACACCAAAATGATATTTTCATTATTCTTTTTGGCCAGTTCCTGGGCTTTCCCCAAGTTGGTTTGCCACTCTTGGGCCGATAGGTTTTGTATCACTAAAAAACAGCCCAAGAACAAGGCCGTCAACCATTTTTTGTAGTGCATCATCCGGATATAAATTTCTTTTTCTATTACTTAGACAGGCAAATGGGGATACACCCTATTTTTTTCTAATTATTTTTGTGATCAGCGCAAAACGTTTTGCCCCAAGCCAAGCATGACAGAGCAAGAGCCTTCCATTTGTGAGCAAAAAGTATACGAAAGGATTTTCCGGACCCATTATGAGGCCGTGACGCGATACATCTATTTTAAATGTGGTGACATACAACAAGCCGAGGATATTGTCCAGAATGTTTTTGTTAAGCTTTGGAAGCTATGTTCCTCAGTTTCCTTTTCCAAAGTGAAGGCTTACCTCTACCGGGCGGCCAACAATGCTTTCCTCAATGAAAAAGAACATGAAAAAATTGTATTGAAGCATTTAAAAAAGGTTTCCAATCCCGTGGATCATGAAAATCCGGAATACCTTATGCAAATGGAAGAGTTCCACGAAAAGCTGAAAAATGCCATTGCATCCCTTCCCCAAAAGGAGAGGGAAGTATATCTGTTGAGCCGGGTGGAGAAAAAAACCTATGCCGAAATCGCGGAGATTACCGGACTCGGTGTAAAGGCCATAGAACGAAGAATGAGTAAAGCCTTGTTACAATTACGTGATGTTTTGGGAAAAGAATTGAAATTTAAATAGGGTAAACAATAATATAACTGTCCTATAATCAAGAAGGTCAATGCCTATGGAAGAAAAATACGCCAATGAAGATTTTTTGGCCCGATGGCTGGCAGAGGAGCTGAGTGAAGAAGAGCTAGTCGGGTTCATGACATCCGATGTCTACAGACAACTTATGGCCATTGACGAAGAGGCTAGGAAATTGAACAGTCCAAAAATTGATGTGGAAAAGGCGTTGGCCCTGGTTACTGCAAAAAACAAACAGACCATAAAAGAAGAGCCCCTTATAAAACGTTTAAGGTGGCTTTCGGCGGCAGCGGCATCCATTGCATTACTTTTTGCAGGATACACTTATTTCTTTGGAAATGTAACCTACACCACGGGTATTGGCGAAAAAGAATCTGTCCTCCTTGCCGATGGCTCCCTAATTGAGATGAACGCAAATTCTTCCCTGTCCTATAAACGATTTGGCTGGGAAGAAGACCGTGCGGTGGATTTTGAGGGAGAGGCTTTTTTTGATGTCCGTTCCGGCAAGGATTTCAAGGTCAGGACGCAAAAGGGAACCATTTCAGTCTTGGGAACAAAGTTCAATGTAAGAGATCGTAAAGACCTAAAAATCCAATGTTATGAAGGCTCCATTGTATTTACCCCCGCAGACAAGGAACTCTCCCCTTCCCAACTTTCTGAAGGTATGGAAATATACTATGGAGACGGTAAAATAAACACCAAGGACTTTTCAGGGCAAGTACCCGATTGGAAGAATGGTTTTTCCAGTTTTTCGCGACAACCTTTCTCCAAGGTATTGGAGGAATTGGCACTGCAGTTTCCTGTCACCTTCAACATGGATTCCATTCAAACGGATCGTTTGTTCACAGGAAAATTCACGCACAATAATCTAGAAAACGCCCTTAAGACCACCATGGAACCCATGGGCATCAAATATCTCATTTCTGCAGACAAAAGAATTGTTACCTTGTCTGAATAAGAAATGAAGCACATTGTATTCGTATTGCTGTTGTTCATTTTGGGCATTGGTGCCTCCCATGCCCAAGAAAATCTATTCTACGGATTTGAGAACACTCCTTTGAAAGACCTCATCCAACAACTGGAAAAGGATTTGGGTCTCAGTTTTTCCTTTGCCGATGATGCCATTGAAGGCAAGAGTGTGACGGTGCAGGTAGAGGGAATATCCCTGAAGGAACTTTTAGCCGCCCTTGAAGCACAGACCGGACTGCATTTTGAAAAAATTGAAGGTCAGCCACAAGTGATCATTGCCCCCATCCCTACAACAAACAAAGTTTGTGTTTTTCTATTGGACCAAGAGACCCATTTACCCCTAACGGAAAATCAAGTGGTGATAGACTCCAGTTTTGTTATGGAAACTGATAGTAAGGGGGCCATCCTGTTTGAGGACACAGGAAAATCGGATTATCTGTTGGAAGTTTCAGGGTATGGTTCCGTGCACCTACAACCAACGGGAACATGTTCCTCCCTCTATCTCTCCCCAGTATACAAAGAACTCAAAGAAGTAGTGGTCACCTCATACATCACCACGGGGATAGACCGGAACCGCGACGGCTCCATCACTCTGACCCAAAAACCTTTGGGGCCTATCCCTGGACAGACCACACCGGACATCCTACAGAGTATACAAATGATCCCAGGGGTTTCCAGTTTGGACGAAACGGCATCGGGCATCCAAATTCACGGTGGGACCTCTGACCAGAATCTGGTGCTTTTTGATCATATACGGGTTTTTAATACAGGGTATCTGTACGGAATGCTTTCACGGTTCAATCCTTATGCCACCGAAAAGGCGACCATTTTCAAGACGGCTACAAGTGCCGTTTATGGGGATCGGGTATCAGGGGTCATCAACATCAGCACAGATGATAAAGTCGCTCAAAACATCTCGGGCGGCCTTGGGATCGATGGTTTGAGCGCGGACGGCTATATAAAAGTACCATTGTCACCAAGATCATCGGTATCCTTTTTTGCAAGGAGTTCCTATCTGGATGTATTTGAAGGGCCTACTTACGAAGCCTATGAAAGGAAAATCTTCAACAACACCGGCACCATTACCGATAGCGATGGTAATCCGTTGAACGTGAACACGGATGACGGCTACACCTATGAAAACAGTCAAAACGACTTTCGATTCTACGACCTGAACGCGAAGTATGTGTACCAACCTTCCCACAAGGACAAGGTTTCCGTGAGTGCCCTAATGACCAGAAACCGCACCCAATTTTCCTTTGCCCATGATGGGGAAACCAAAAAGGACTCCCTTACCACAGGAAATGGCGGGATCAGTGCCAACTGGACCCACCATACCTCACCTAACCAAACCGAAGAGATTACTGCCTATTTCTCATCCTATGACTCCTATTATCGCAATGAAGAGTTGTTTGGCGAATCGTTGGAGGAGACCAATATCAGAGGTAACCGGATCAGTGATTTTGGAGTAGAACTAAAATCGGACAGAACCTTAAAAAACAATGACCAATTGACCTTTGGCTACCAACTTTCCAACACGAATCTGGAAATTGACCTGAGTGCCGAATCCAATGCCGAACCGGAAAACAATATAAGTCTGCCTGTACATGAGAGTAATTTCAAAAATGTGGTCTTTGGGGAATATGCCTTAAAAAAGGAGAACTCGGGCATATTTAAAATAGGGCTAAGAGCGGTTCACTACGGTAGTTTGGCAAGGGTTTACCTGGAACCCCGATTGAACATGGAACTCCCGCTTTCAAAAGCCCTCAGGATAAGGGCAGGATTGGAAAGGCGAAACCAACCCATTTCACAGCTTATAGAATTTAACCAGACCGAACTCCGGTTGGACAACAACCTCTGGAGACTATCGGACGATGTTGAGTTTCCTTTATTGCAGAGCAAACAATTTTCGGCAGGGCTACTATTTGACAAGAATGGTTGGACCTTGGATGCAGAGGCCTATTATAAACGCCTTACGGGGCTTACCACTTATAGTCAGGGATTCACTCTGCCACAACCCAACCTCAGCGAGGGAAAAAGTCGCATTTTTGGGATGGACCTACTCCTGAAAAAGCGCATCGACAACTATCGGTTTTGGGCAGGGTATTCGTTCAACGACGTGAATTTCACTTTTGATGAGATACAGGAAGGCAGTTTCTCTGGAAACAACGACATTACCCATAATTTTAGGATCTCCAACAGCCTGCAACTGAACAACCTTCAATTTTCGTTGGGATGGCAATACCGAACGGGCGTACCGGTTACCCTCATCGAAAGTTATGATGAAGACACCGGAAGGGTCAATTTTGGGCCCTTGAATGCAGGGCGTTTACCTGATTTTCATCGATTGGATGCTTCTGCAATCTATGAGTTCGATTTGGATGGGAAAAACTCCCGAATGCAGATCGGTCTCTCGGCATTGAACATCTACAACAGGGTTGTCCCCCTGTCCATCGTGCATCGCACCTCCCAACAAAATGGTGAACTCCTCTTGGATCAGGTCATCTACCGACGTTCCCTAGGATTTACACCCAACATTACCTTTCGCCTATTTTTCAAGTAAGCTACTTAGCTACAGATATTGAAAAAACATTGTTACCTTCAGGTTTTGGCAACGAAACCAATTCCCATGAAAATCAAATACAACCAAACGGATAGGTCGATTGAAATCAAGGACAGTGTCAAAAATTCTCATTTTACCATGAAATTTTTGATGATCTTAAATTTGGCCAACGCCGTTCTGAATTTATCCGATGTTCCATCAAAAGGATTTGGATTCATTCAAATCCTTTGGGGCTTGATGGGAGCAACCTCCATTGCCTTTCTTTATTTCCTATTTTTCAAGAAATCTTCCTTGGAAAAAATACCGCTTGAGATGGTTCAAGGATTAAGGGAAAAAACATCGTTTGGCAAAAAGCGATTTTACATTGCCCTGAACAATGGAAAAAACAGGGATTTGATGGACTTGAAGACACAAGTGGAGTTTGATGCATTAAAAAAAGTATTTATTGAAAATGGTATTCCTAATTGATTGGAACATGACCGTTAAGAAAATCTTTATCAGTAAAGAAGCCAATCGTTATTAATTGGATTTTACACAATAAACCAAAATCAAATCAGATAAATTCAAAACAAGACTCCCTTCGTTTAAAATTACGGCCTTAGAGGAATCACACAAATTATTATGAAACATCAAAAAAACCAATACCCTAAGCCACCCTTCCAAAATATATTTGCATGATAAAAACCATTAAAGACTTTTTTACCGCCTACCAAGAAGCCGTATGGCAAAAGGACGCAACTGCTTTATTAAAACTATATCATGCCGATGTAATCCAATTTGATATGTGGGACAAAGGTTATTATCCTAACCTAGGGAAGTGGAGGCCCGGTATTGAAAATTGGTTGGATTCCTTGGGTGATGAAAAAGTGAAAGTGGACTTTGAAATGATAAAAATCCAACAATCAGAAACCATCGGGTTTGCTAGTGGGCTTATAAAATTTGAGGCGATTTCCCCGCAAGGATCTGTGCTAAGAAGTATGAAAAACAGAATTACTGTAGGGTTCTCCATAGGAACCCATGGATGGACAGTGGCCCACCAACATATATCCGCTCCCATTTCCTCAGAAAACCTCACTGCCATTTTAGACACATAAGAGAAGGTTGACACTCCCATGAAGGGCAGTGAAATATTCAAAAAGCCTAAACAAAAACCAACAAGCTTTAGTTTATCGCTTTTTAAGATCTACTGGACTTATAAAATATACCAATGTGAATACAATAAAAGAGTGCTAACATTCCGGTAAAGAGAAATACTGCATTTGAACCAGGGCCAAAACCCAAGAATCTTCCAATCAATAGCCTATTGATGGAGTAACAAACATCCATCCCTTTCGTCTTGAAGAAAACCCAAACTATGAAAAATGCCATCCTTACCAGTATTCTTGCCCTGTCATCCCTTCATATCTTTGGGCAATCAGCCACCAAATTCACAAAGGAAGCGGTTCGTGAAGATTTAAAATACCTTTATGAATCCTTAGAAGATGCACACTATAGCCTGTATGCGTATGTAACAAAACAAGATTTTGATTTGGCTTATGAAAGAGTCCAAAACTCCATAACCAAGGAATCGTTGAATTTGCTTGATGCCACGGTCCTTTTCCAGCAATTGATATCTATGGTCAACAACGGTCATACCGAAATCAGTTTCCCTGGACAATCATATGCCGAATACGCATATGCAGGGGGGACCCTTTTCCCTTTGGAAATCGCCTTTGAAAATAACCGGTCATTCATAAGAAAGAATTGGTCCGAAGATACCGGTATACATGCAGGTTCAGAGATTCTAGGTATAAACGGAGCATCCATGACTGAGATTCTCGCTAAGATATATCCACAAATTTCGGCTGAGCGCCAGTATTTCAAACATGCCAAAATAGAACTCTATTCATTTCCACGACTATATTGGCTAGTTTTTGGAAAACAGAATGATTTTGAGATTGAAATACTTTCGGATGGAGTGGTCAAAAAACACACCATTAAAGCGGTTGACGTCATTGAAGGTTTCGAAGCAAGACGCACCGAAGTACTCAATGCCGAAAAAATTTTAAAGTTCTATGGTCCGACAGCTTATTTAAATCCAGGGAATTTTTCGGGCGATGAGATCAAATACCAAGCGTTTATAGATTCCTCTTTTGTAAAAATAAAAGAGCATTACTGTAAAAACCTGATCATTGACCTCAGAAACAATGCTGGAGGAGATGATTCCTTCAGCGATTACCTAGTTTCTTATTTTGCCGACAAGCCATTTAAATGGAACTCCAATTTCGCCCTAAAAACCAGTAAATTTTTGAAAGAGCACACCAGAAAGCATAACGACACCACCTCCGTATACTGGCAAAATGTACTGAAGCATGAAGATGGTGAAATATATACCTACGATTTTGAGGCATATCTACCCCAACCTGAACAAAAACGATTTGCAGGCAAAGTATATGCTTTGGTCAACAGGCAATCGCACTCGCAATCGGCCGTAACTGCCGCCCAGATACAGGACTATGACTTTGGTGCCATTGTCGGGGAAGAAACCGGTGATTACCCTTCCCTGTATGCGTCAATATTTCAATATTTACTCCCAAATACAGGAATTCCCGTTACTGTTTCCAAAGGATATATCGTGCGGGTCAATGGAAGCACCAAGGAGGAGGGGGTTGTTCCCGATATTTTTATAAAGGATCATTTACTGGACGAAACTGACGAAATATTGGAAGGATTACTCAAAAAAATAGATGGAAAACCATAAATAAAAAGCGGTCATATCTTAAGATATGACCGCTTTTTTCTGTTGTGGGCGCTGAGGGATTCGAACCCCCGACCCCCTCGGTGTAAACGAGGTGCTCTGAACCAACTGAGCTAAGCGCCCATTCATTTTCTCGAATGGGAGTGCAAATATAAAATAGTTTTTGAATTCCAAAAAAGAAAAAATCAAAAAAGAGATAATTTATTTTTTTCTGCCATTGCACATAAAAACGAACGCCATGTTAATCGATCACTCTTTTCCTGAACCAAAGGTCTTCCAAGCTAAAATTAAGGGTGATCGTATGGTAATTTTCCTTCACCAAAATATTCTGTATCTGCCCTTTTGATCCATATGCATAGGATAGATTAATCACAGAATTGGTGGCAAAGCCAACGGGAAAACCGATACCGGCCGTTATCGTATAACCATCAATTTTGTTATCGTTGATGGCCAAATACCCATTGTCATAGTTAAAACCGGCCCGATAACGGATTCGCTGCCCATATTTAAATCCTTTGGGATCTCTCTGAAATTCCAATCCAAAAGCGTAGATATCTTGGTCCGAATAGGTCCCGATACTTTCAGATTGATTGGTAGCATCCCACAGATTTCTCTTATAATCTGCCGTCAATGTCAGTGACTCCTTGATCTTGGCACTAAAACCGAACCCCAACTCCAACGGCAACTTAAAATCGGATACATTATCCGCTTCCTCATCTTCCACAATAACTTCTGTACCATCCAAAGTTTTGTACACCGAGCGTGTCAGATGTCCGGTAAGGCTCACCGGGAGTTGTACCGTGCTTCCAAAAGTAAATGTATCCGTAATATCATATTGCATGCCCAGTCCCAATCGCAATCCACTATAATAGGTGGTCTCACTTAGCGAGAAATAGCTATTGCTTATCACAAAGGCTTCTGTCTCCTCAATATTCCCAAAAAGAAAGGATGCCCTGGCCCCTACCCGAAGATGATCTGTAATACCATATCCTAGGTTAAGACTAAGGTCATTGAGCCCTCCCAAACCGGACACGTTGCTTTCAAAAGTTTCGTTGGAACCCTCAATATTGCTCACCAGACCCAATAGTGTATATCCCACATCACTATAGGGAACCAAGGTTACCCCCGCACCCAACCGATCGGCCACCCGAAAGGCAAAGGCCAAGTTGGAGAAGTTCAGTGTGGTTTTTGCCTCATTGTCACCCCTGTTACTATAGTTATTGAATTCGCCCACCACACCGATATCATAAAAAAACGAGTTCTTAGGGACCAGGGAATAGTTGGAAGGGTTCAGGTTGTTTATATCGGTATCCGATTTTAATCCAATACCGGAATACCCCATACTGTTCGTCTTCCCTATACTGGTCTGGTTGATCACCCCCAACCCGTAAAGGGAATATGGGGAACTGGTCAATCCTTCGGATTGTGACATGGCCAAGGTATGTACCAGGATTACGCATAGTATGGGTAAAATTCTATTCATCATCTTCGTCATAAATTGCATATATAAGTTCCAACACCGTGCTATATTCAGAGCCATCCATACCAGTGAGCACAAAGCGGTCCACCGTAGAGTTGTAATTAGCCGGTAAAAGAATAAGGGCATCTTCGGTGTCCCTATCCGTAGTGAGCAATTCCTCCAAATAACTGCCCAAAGAAATCTCGTAGTAGATGTTGTTGAATTCCTCGTTATCCCGATTCAGAATACCATAGACCGGAGAAGAATCCCCTATCAACAATTGGGAAGTAAGGTCATTGTTCTGATCCACAATAAAAACCGATAAGGTATCGCGCAGGATCAAATTGTCGTCAAAAGTACCCGTTGCAGGTTTTATCTTGAGCACGGCATCCAAAAGAGTTCCCTGCCCTTTGATGTCATATAAGGTTTTTAGGTAGGGAATCTGAACACGGGTCGTGATTCCGATACCAGATTGCACAAAACTCAAATTATCCGCATCTGCGCTGCTCAAATTGATTTCTTTGTCTGTTAAGGTTTGAAGGGGGGCAATGGGATTTTCAGCGAGTATTTGGTTAAAAAAGGGCGTAGGATCTGAAGAAGCATCCAAATTGATATCCAAATAATCCTGCACACGTTCATCCTCTTCGGCAGTGCTAAAATATATCCGGATATAACTGGCTCCGGAAGTTTTTGAAAATCCAATCACGGAACCATTGTCATCATCTCCCGGAAGCAAGGCTATCCCCCTAAAATAATCCTTAAATTGATCCGAAGAGGTAATTTCCTTTTCCTGAAACTTGGTAAATAGATCGGTGCCCAATTCATCCACCAGCCGTATCTCCAAAGTATCGGAAGCCGAAGGACGTGGGGTATAAGCAAAAACCGCAAGATCATCCTCAAAATATTCTGCAACATCGGTATTGTAAATGTAATCGTCCTCTTTGGGTTTGAGGGTTTTGCTCAGTCGTTTTACCTTGATGGTATTGGTCTGGAGGGTATCATTGTAGTAATAAGAATCCAGTTTCAGGTATAAGGCTATACTGTCGTACTCCGCTTCGGAATCTATGCTGTAAGAAGAGGGCAGCATCCCCATATAACTAGAGGTTTTGATGGTCCCGAACACAGGATCGGTATATTTTCCGACCAAAATCCTAGTCGATTCGCTGGTAACAATACTATCAAATTTCATAGTGGAGGTCTCCACAGTCAGGGTATCCACCAGGACCACCCTTAGATTACTGTCTGTAAACGCTTCGCCCGCCAAAAAATCGGAGGTGTTGAGGTTATCCGAACTGCAAGACACCACCAACAACATAACGGTGATCGTAAGCCCTAAAAATCTTCCCATAATTTTTATTTGTCGCTAAAGTAGATGCAATGTAAACCCCTTAAAATGTCGATAGACCAACCCCTGTAGTTTTAGGACAAAGCCGACAAATTTCACGACCAAACCCCATGACCCGTTCATAGATCATTTCCCCAAGTTCATACGTTAAATCATGGACTTCATATATTCCCTTTCAACCCCTACCCGTTCAAAATTACCTTTGGCAAAAAATTAAATGACAGGCATGAAAAAAGCAGTACAGTTTTACAAACCGGTTTTCCTTTTTGCGCTATCCATTCTTTCCTTTTATAGTTGTTCCAACGATGACGATGATGAAGATCTAGGAAACTGGGTGGACCGCTCCGTTTTTGATGGAAGTCCTAGGAGCAGTGTATCCGGTTTTGTAATCGACAATATTGGGTATATGGGAGTAGGTTATGACGGTGATGACTATTTGAAGTCTTTTTGGTCCTACAATATGGAAGGGGATTACTGGTCTCAAAAAGCTGATTTTCCCGGAGTGCCCAGAAATGCTGCAGTCGGATTCCAAATCAACGGTACGGGTTATATTGGATCAGGTTATGATGGAGTGGACGAATTAAGTGATTTCTATGCCTACGATCCTTCCAGTAATGGTTGGTCACCCATCGCCTCGTTACCCGATACCAAAAGAAGAAGTGCCGTAGCCTTTGGCGCCAATGGTTATGGATATTTTGGAACTGGGTATGATGGCGAAAATGATCTAAAGGATTTTTGGAAATACGATCCCACTGCCGACACTTGGACCGAATTGGAAGGTTTTGGCGGAAACAAGAGAAGGTCCGCCACCACTTTTACCATAAACGGATTGGTCTATTTGGGGACCGGGGTTTCCAATGGGGTTTATTTGGATGATTTTTGGGCCTTTGACCCTACTACCGAAAGCTGGACCAAAAAATTGGATCTCGATGAGGAAGATGACTATGATGTTGCCCGAAGCAATGCCGTGGGATTTGAACTCAACGGATACGGATACATTGCCTGCGGAGAACAATCCGGTGCCACCAACACGGTTTGGGAATACGACCCATCCTCCGATACTTGGGAACAGAAGACAAGTTTTGAAGGCACCACCAGACAAGACGCAATTGCATTCTCAAATTCATCAAGGGCCTTTATTGGTATGGGCCGTACAGGAACCCTTTATCTGGATGATCTGGACGAGTTCTTCCCCTTTGATGAATATGATGACGAAGATTAATTTTTTAACTAGTCAGTTTTAGTTTGTGTTACGGGGCCAGGGGTAAAACCTTGGTCCCTTCCAGTTAAAGGTAAAGGGACATGTCATGAAGAACATCACAAAAATTGTTGCACCGATCCTCATACTTGGTCTGTTCTTATATGGAGTGACCCACTTTTCATTTGACGAGAAAATACAGGAACCCATACTGAGGAAAGAGGTCATCAAAGTACATAATGGCTATGGTTATCAAATCTTCAGTGGTGAAAAGCTATTGGTGCAACAGGAATTTATCCCCGCAGTCCGTGGAAACCAACCTTTTCAATCTGCAAAAGATGCCCGAAAAGTAGCCAATTTAGTCATCAAAAAAATCCAAGACCGAACCAGTCCACAGGTTTCCGTTGATGAACTCAAAGAATTGGAAATTGTATTTTCAGGTCAATAACACCCACCCATGACCCTTGAACGAAAGCACATACAGGTATTCCTTATCCATTTTTCCATTTGGGCCCTGTTTTATGGCTTCTTTCTATATCCGTTCTTTCTGCAATTAAGACAGGTTCCCCCAGACCTTCCGGTACGGCTGTTGCTTACCATAATCCTGTTCTACTCTAATTACTTTTTATTGGTCCCCAAGTTCCTGCTCAAAAAAAATACGTGGACCTATATACTAATATGTGTAGCCATTATCATCATAATAGGAGTCGTCATAAACATGAACTTTTCATTTGAACCCAAACCGCCTCCAGGTTTCAATAGAAATGAAGATTTCAGGGATGGTGGCTGGACCAGACAGGTATTCATGATGTTGAATCTCAGTACCCCTTTTTTCATAAGCGCACTACTCAGGGTTTATGTGGAATGGCGCAAAAATGAAGACCTTAGAAAAAAAGTAGAAAATGAAAAGGTAAGTTCGGAGCTTCAGTTTTTGAAGACCCAATTGAATCCCCATTTTTTGTTCAATTCCCTCAACGCTATTTATTCATTGTCCGTAAAGGGATCGTCCAATACTTCAGAGGCCATTATTTCCCTTTCTGAATTGATGCGTTACATGCTCTATGAGGCGGACAAAGACAAAGTGAAATTGGGGAAAGAACTGGAATACATCAAAAATTATGTGCAATTGCAGCGCTTAAGGCTCTCGGATAGTGCCAATGTTAAGTTAAAAATCTCCGGTGAAGAGCGGGGAAAGGAAGTTCCTCCCTTACTTTTCATATCTTTTATCGAAAATGCATTCAAGTACGGCACGGATTATAAAGGCAGAACATATGTGAACATTGGTCTGTTGATCAGTGAAAAGAACATTTACCTGCGGGTAGAGAACAAGATAGGAGCACATAGAAAGCAAACTAAAAACTCGGGTGTGGGATTGGAGAACATCAAAAACCGTTTACGGTTGTTATATCCCGACTCGCACAAGCTACAGATTACGGACAACGGAGAAACGTATGTGGTAGATTTGAACCTAAATTTGTAACAATAGGCAGCAACTAACCTAGTGACCCCATGAAGTGTATCATTATTGACGACGAGCCTTTGGCAATCGATGTTTTGATGGATTATTGCCAAAAATTGGATTTTGTGGAATTGGAAGGCACGTTCACCAATCCCTTGGAAGCCATTTCTGTGATCAAGGAGAAAAAAATCGACCTTATCTTCTGTGATATTGAAATGCCACAGATCAACGGTATCGATTTTATCACTTCGTTGGACAACACTCCCATGTTCATCTTTACAACGGCCTATTCACAATACGCCGTGGAAGGTTTCAACCTGAACGCCATAGACTATTTGGTAAAACCCATTCCGTACAACCGTTTCATAAAAGCCATTTCACGCGCCAAGGAAGTCATGGCCTATAAAAAAAACACTGTGAACGACAATGTTTTTCCTTCCCATGGGGAGGCAGCGACCGCTACGCCCAAATATATTTTTGTGAAAGCGGAATATGAAAGTGTGAAAATAAATCTGGACGAGATTGAATATATACAGGGGTTAAAGGATTATCTGAAAATCCATGTTACGGGTACCAATAAGGCCATTCTGACCCTAATGAGTTTCAAGGAAATTTTGGACAAACTCCCCAACCATCAATTTTTAAGGGTACATAAATCGTTTGTGGTGAACATCAGTTGCATCCGAACAGTACAGCGCAACCGGATTGTCATCAACGATGTGAGGATTCCCATCGGAGAAAGCTACAAATCCAGTTTTTTTCACATGTTAGGGCTGTAAAACAGCTTTGGTCAAACCACCTCGGCGACTACAAAGGTACTTCCCCCTACATAGATCATATCATCTTTTGCCGCGTTGGCCAGGGCCTCTTTCAAACCCTTTTTAACGGATTTATACGTTTTTCCCAGCAATCCTTCACTATCTGCCAATTTTTGCAAAATATCCACATCCATCCCGCGTGAGATGTCTGGGCGTACAAAATAATAGTGAGCATCCTTTGGAAAGAGAGCCAGTACACCCTTTACATCCTTATCACTCACAAATCCAAGCACAATATGCAGTTTCTCGAACGGCTGTTTAGCGATTTGCGAAATTACCCATTGCAGACCTTCTTTGTTATGTGCCGTATCGCAGACCACCAAAGGATTTTGTTGCAATATCTGCCACCTTCCCATGAGTCCTGTGTTCGCCACGACGTTCTTCAGTCCTTCCGAAATAGCCCTTTCGGGGACATCAAAATGTTCCAATTGTTTAATCGTGGCTACCACACCCCTCATATTGTTCTGTTGATAATCCCCCAACAAATCAGTGGTATATTCCAATTGGCCCAAAGTATCGGCAAAAACAATTTTGGACCGAAGCTGTCGGGCAATCAAGGTGAAGATGGTCTCCGTTTCGGGTTGGCGTTCACTGATTACTACAGGAATTCCAGATTTGATAATCCCTGCTTTTTCCAGAGCAATTTTTTCGAGGGTATCTCCCAAAATATGGGTATGGTCCAACCCAATGTTGGTGATCAGGGATACTTCTGGGGTTATGATATTGGTTGAATCGAGACGACCGCCCAATCCTACTTCCACAACGACAATATCTACCTGCTCCTTGGCAAAATAAGTAAAGGCCATCCCAACCGTCATTTCAAAAAAGGAAAGCTTGTGGTATTCCAAAAAAGTTTTGTGTTCGGCAATAAAATCCTTCACAAAACCTTTATCAACCATTTGGCCATTGATCTTGATGCGTTCCCTAAAATCCTTGAGATGTGGCGATGTGTAGAGCCCTACTTTGTAACCAGCTTCCTGAAGAATGGAGGCCATCATATGGCTACTGGATCCCTTGCCGTTGGTGCCCGCCACATGTATGCTCTTGAATTTTTGTTCCGGATTGCCCAAATAACTGGAAAAGTGGATGATATTATCCAATTTGGCATTCAGGGCTACGATACCTTTTTGTTGGTACATGGGGAGCTGGGAAAACATCCAGTCCAAGGTTTCCTTATAGGTCACTACTGCCCCAGTTTAAAGTTGATCACCACAAAACCTATTTGTTGGGCGGGTGCATTGGAATCAAGGTTCCATCGGTAAGTAAGTGCAGTTTTTTTCGCAGGATCCAGCAAACATGGAGCGTTATTAGTTGTCCCTTTAACCCCTGGCTGTGCATCGATGACCCTTCCACTCCTATCCACAACAATACGAACCACTACCCTACCTTCTTCATTGCATTCCTGTGGCACTTTACCACTGCCCTTCAAAGATCTGCCTTTCAGACCGTATCCACCGGTTCCGGTTCCGGTTCCGGGAGCTCCGTAGGATGTTGTGGCATAGGGGTCACCATCAGGTTGTCCTTTGTCCCCTGGTTTGTTATCGTCTCCCTCGCTTCCCGTAGTGGTCCCAACGGATTTACCAATACCACCGATCAAGGCATCGATATTCTTTTTCTTGGCTTCCTGTTCCTGGCGTTGCTTTTCCTCCGCATCCCTTTTTTCCTTGGCGATACGTTCCGCTTCTGCTTTGGCCTTTTCTGCAGCTTCATCCGCTTTTCGCTTGGCCTCTTGCTGTTGTTTGATCTTTATGGACTCCTCGTCATTGCTGGTCATCACCTTTTCCACAGGAGCCTCTTCGGCTACAGCTTCTTGCGGTTTTACAGGCTCCACCTGCTCCACAGGTTCGCTCACCACTTCTTTGGGTTCAGATTTGATTTTTTCCTTGGGTTGGACTTGTCCACTTCCAAAGTCCATGGTCCCAAAATTTACCGCAATACCGTTCTCAATGGGAGGGTCTAAATATGTAAGGCCTATGTAGAAAAGCAATAGCAGTAACCCGCTCAACAAAAGTGTTGTGAGCGTAAAGGATTTTTTCTTGTGTCTCGTATCTAAAAATGACATTATTTTGGCCGCACAGCCAAGATAACCTTGTAATTGTTCCTATTGGCAATATCCATCACATTGACCGCTTCTTTAATGGCCACGTTTTCCTCCGCCCTTAAGATGATAGTAGGCTTGTCTTGACCTTCAAGTGCCTTTTTTAGTTCAATTTCAATGTATTCCTTGTTGATTTGCTCGTTGTTCACAAAATATTTCAGGTCCTTGTTAATGGTGACCGATACATTCTGTGTATTGGTAGATTTCCCTTTTGCTTTTGGCAAAAGTAAATCCAAGGCATTTGGCGCATTGGAAGTCAACATGAAGAACACCAACAACAGAAACACAATATCTGTCATGGACGACATGCTGAACTCCGGGCTGATCTTGTTCCTTCCCTTTAGTTTCATAACTGAATACTATATAGGTTCATTCAACAAATCCAAAAATTCTACGGCATTGGCCTCCATTTGGTGTACCACTTTGTCCGTTCTGTTCACCAAGTGGTTATAGCCGATGTAAGCAATGATACCCACAACCAAACCGGCCACTGTAGTGGTCATCGCAGTATAGATCCCCGATGCCAAAGAACCCATCTCGGCCTGGCCGCCACTGCTTGCCATTTCGTGGAAAGCCAAAATCATACCGATCACGGTACCTAAAAACCCGATCATAGGAGCGGCACCTGCCACCGTAGCCAAAACACTGACGTTTTTCTCCAATTTGTAGACTTCCAATGTTCCTGCATTTTCTATGGACGTGTTGATATCATCCAATGGTTTGCCTATTCGGGCGACACCTTTTTCAATCAAACGGGCCACAGGCGAATCGGTCTGTGCACAAAGCAATCTGGCCGCTTCCAGCTTTCCGTTCATGACGTGGTCACGAATCTGGTTCATGAAGTTCTTGTCAATCTTTGACGCAGCCTTTATGGCAAAAACGCGTTCAAAATAAATGTACAGTGCTACGAAGAGAAGTACAAAAAGTACCATAATAATTACAATACTCGCCGTTCCCCCATTTACAATAAGATCTATCACGGAAAGGGTCTTTTCTTCTGAAATAGAGGCTACTGCCTCAGCTCCCTCCGCTGCTTCTTGAAAAATAATCATATAGAATCCCCAATTTTAGTTGCAATAATAACGGAGATTTTTGACCTAAAGTATTTTCTTTAGAACAAATTTCGCATGATCATGAAACAAATGGCTCCACCAATAAAACCAAGGAAAGCCAACCATGAGATTTTCCTCAAGTACCAGAAAAAGTCAATTTTCTCCATACCCATGGCCACAACCCCTGCTGCAGATCCAATAATCAACATACTACCACCGGTACCTGCAGAGTAGGCAATGAAGTGCCACAATTGGTCGTTCATGGGCTCGGAGAACATCCCCAAACTGGCAGCCACCAAAGGTACGTTGTCTATTACGGCAGATCCGACACCAAGTAATAGGATAACCAAATCCGATACGTGGGTACTGGACATTTCAGTGCCGATCATAGGCATCCCCTGCTTTAATCCTTCAGCAAAGTTGAACAACAAGCCCAAGGATTCCAAAGCGGCAACGGCCATCAAGATTCCCAAGAAAAAGAGGATACTGGGAAGTTCAATTTTAGTAAGGGCCCTATGCACTGGGCTATGGTGCGAGGCTGCATCACTTTCCTCATCAACAGAAGAGATAGAGAATTTTGCGCTGCTGTAGATTTCTGCAAATGTGGATACTACTGCAAGTGATAACATCATACCAACATAAGGGGGCAAATGGGTAATAGTCTTGAAAATAGGCACAAAAATGATGGCCCCCAAACCTAGATAGAGCATAGTTGCCCCAAATCTCGACTTAGGTGGCTCCTCCTCTTCGGCATCGATTTTTCCTTTGAAAACGGGAAGGAACGAAGCAATAAGCGATGGGATGACCATACACAACATAGAGGGAAGTAACAAATGTTCGATAAGATTGGCCGTAGTCACCTTTTTACCGATCCAAAGCATGGTCGTGGTCACATCACCAATCGGAGACCAAGCCCCACCAGCGTTCGCCGCGATAATGATCAGACCGGCATACCAAATCCTTGTATCCCTGTCCTTCACGATTTTTTGAAGGATGGAGATCAAAACGATCGTAGCGGTAAGGTTGTCGATGATTGCGGAAAGAATAAAGGCCAAGAACGAAAATATCCAAAGGATTTTTTTCTTGCTCCTAGTCTTTACAAAGGTTTTTATAGTGGAGAAACCATCAAAATAGTCAATGATTTCCACAATGGTCATGGCTCCCAAGAGGAATACCAAAATCTCCGAGGTCTTGCCTAAGTGATGGAGCAGGGTTTCTTCCAAAAGCTCCAATTTTTCGGCATGTCCAAAAGTATTAAAGTTCTCTAACAAATGGTGCTCACCAGAATCGAACCAGCTTGAAAATCCATCCAACCCAAAGGCAATCAAGGCCCAAAGAACGGCCATCATGGCCAAGGCAGGAATAAGTTTATCTATTTTTAAGTTGTGTTCGAGGGTTATTGCCAAATATCCAACGACAAAAACAACAACTAAGAGGGTTTCCATGTTAAGTTTGGTTTAATTAAGGAATTATTTTTTGAAGTAGTTATCTATGGTGCTAAAGATATTCAAAATGAGTTTTTCCGCATAATCTTATTGGCATAAAATATTGTGAAATTGGGAGATTGCCTACAAATACTCTATTGTAATTTACATCATTCTCATTTAATCGATGAAAATCATGTAAAATTCCCATTGTAAGAGTATATTTGTGGGTCATTTTTAGTTATTTTTCAGTTTTATGGACTTTACACTTTCCGAAGAGCAATTGATGATCAAGCAGGCGGCCAAGGATTTCGCCCAATCCGAGCTTCTCCCTGGAGTAATAGAGCGCGATGAAACCCAAACATTTCCCAATGAGTTGGTCCAAAAAATGGGACAGTTGGGCTTTTTGGGAATGATGGTCAACGAAAAATATGGAGGTAGCGGGCTCGATACCCTTTCCTATGTCTTGGCCATGGAAGAACTTTCCAAAGTGGACGCCTCGGCATCTGTTATGGTATCCGTGAACAATTCATTGGTCTGTTGGGGGCTTGAAACCTATGGAACAGAAGCTCAGAAAGAAAAATACCTGACCCGACTGGCCTCCGGTGAGATCATTGGAGCATTTTGCCTTTCGGAACCTGAAGCTGGGAGCGATGCCACCTCACAAAAAACCACGGCCATCGATAAGGGAGACCATTATATATTAAACGGTACCAAAAACTGGATCACCAATGGCAAAAGGGCCGAAGTGTACCTCGTAATCGCCCAAACCCATGTGGAAAAAGGCCATCATGGCATCAACGCCCTAATCGTTGAAAAAGGCATGGAAGGGTTCGAGATCGGTCCCAAGGAAAATAAATTGGGCATTCGGGGAAGTGACACGCACTCCCTCCTCTTCAACGATGTTAAGGTTCCTAAGGAAAACCGTATCGGCGAAGATGGTTTCGGGTTCAAATTTGCCATGAAAACACTCGCTGGGGGCAGGATTGGCATTGCTGCCCAAGCCCTGGGTATTGCAGCTGGAGCCTATGAACTGGCCCTTCAATATTCCAAGCAACGCAAAGCCTTTGGGACAGAGATTTCCAACCATCAGGCCATAGCCTTCAAATTGGCCGATATGCATACAAAAATACAGGCAGCACGCTATTTGGTATATCAGGCAGCCTGCGATAAAGATGCCAAAAAAGACTACACCTTATCCGGGGCCATGGCCAAGCTTTATGCCTCAGAAGTTGCCATGGAAACCGCCATTGAAGCCGTTCAGGTACATGGCGGAAATGGATATGTAAAGGACTACCATGTGGAGCGTCTGATGCGCGATGCAAAGATCACACAGATCTACGAAGGAACCTCGGAAATCCAGAAAATTGTCATATCGAGGAGCATTTTAAAAGATTAATATTTTCCAGACCCCTCCAAAAAGAGGGGTCTCTTTTTTAAAATGATATTTTGACTAGGTTCACCCCTACTACCGAAAAGGCAAAGGGCAAAATAGCATCTGGAATTATGGCAAACCCTCCATTGGACATAGGGATATGAAGCTATTTGACCAAGGAATTTATGATAATGATAATTTAACATTCCATTAATTCCTAAATTAAATATAATTCAACCCTTACTTCAATACGTTGATTATTTATCTGATAATCAGTAAATATCTTATTGTTTGTTCATCTTATTTGATATTTTTGAAGAAATACCTTAATGATGAAATTGGAAAGACAGGGTTTATACCTACCGGAATTTGAGCATGATAACTGTGGTGCAGGTTTCATCTGTAGCCTGAAAGGAAGAAAATCCAACGATATAATACACAAGGCGCTTGAGATCCTTGATAAATTGGAACACCGGGGAGCCGTAAGCGCCGATGGTAAAACTGGCGATGGGGCAGGTATCCTTATTGATGTTCCCCATGATTTTTTCAGTGATGTCTGCAAATTCAGTCTTCCTGAAGCAGGTGAATATGCCGTAGGCAACGTTTTTCTCCCCCAAAAAGCAAATCAACGCGATTTTTGCATCAAGGTCCTTGAAGAGAACATGGAAAAACAAGGACTACAGTTGTTAGGCTGGAGAGATGTACCGGTAAACCGTTCCGTTCCTGGTAGGATCGCTGCAGAAACCGAACCATATGTCATGCAGGTATTTATCGGCAAGGGAGAAGCCTTGGACGATTTCCAGTTCAATTTAAAACTTTTCATAGCCCGTAAGATTACCGAGCACACCATTATAGAAAGCAAACTGTCGCAAAGTCCATTTTTCTATTTGCCCAGCCTTTCCACCAAGATTATCATTTTTAAGGGACTTTTGGTACCAAAGGACATCAGCAAATATTATGAGGATCTTTTAGATCCTAGGGTAGTTACACGATTGGCCCTGGTACACCAACGCTTTTCTACAAATACCTTCCCTACCTGGGATTTGGCCCAGCCTTTCCGATATATGTGCCATAATGGGGAGATTAATACCTTGAGGGGTAATGTTTCCCGTATGCGTTCCCGCGAAGAATTGATGAAGAGCGACTGGTTCGGGGAGGATATCAAAAAAATACTTCCCATTGTGCTCCCAGGCAAATCCGATTCTGCCAGTATGGACATGGTGGTGGAACTGTTGTTGATGACAGGTCGTTCCCTTCCGGAAGTGATGATGATGCTGGTGCCCGAAGCTTGGGAAAAGAACCCTGAAATGTCTGAGTCCAAAAAGGCCTTTTACGAATACAACAGCTGTTTGATGGAACCTTGGGACGGTCCCGCCTCTATCCCATTTACTGATGGAAACTATATCGGTGCGGTTTTAGACAGAAACGGACTTCGCCCCTCCAGATATTCGGTAACCAAAAAAGGATATGTAATCATGTCCTCCGAAACCGGAGTCGTGGAATTGGACCCAGAAGATATTGAGTTGCACGGCAGGTTGGAACCCGGAAAAATGTTCTTGGTGAACATGGAAGAAGGCAGGATCGTGAACGATGAAGAAATCAAGGAAGCCATTGCCAAGAAATATCCCTATAAAAAATGGTTGAAGGACAATTTGGTCCACCTACGCGATATTCCTTATAATGATTGCCCAGTTTTCTTTGGCGAATTCCCTTTGAAAACAAGAAGGGCCGCTTTTGGTTTTACGCATGAGGATATCAACACCATCATCATGCCTATGGCCAAGCAAGGCAAGGAACCCATTGGATCCATGGGATCGGATACACCTATTGCCGTTCTTTCTGAAAGGCCCCAATTGATCTACAATTATTTCAAGCAACTTTTTGCGCAGGTGACCAACCCTCCTTTGGATGGTATCCGCGAAGAGTTGATCACCGACATCAGCCTCACTTTGGGCAGTGACCACAATATTTTCGAATTTTCCGAACTACACTGCCGAAAATTGAAGATCCAGAATCCGGTCATCTCCAAAGAAGATTTGGATAAAATCAAAAATTACGATGCCAGTCCAGATTACAAAGTGGTCTCCATTTCCATCCTTTATGAAATAGCTAAAGGACACAATGGGCTGGAAGAGGCTTTGGACTCCATTCTTTCACAAGCTGTAAAAGCCATTGACGAGGGTGCCAACATCATCATCCTTTCCGATAGGATGGTAAGCACCGAAATGGCCGCTATCCCAGCACTTTTGGCCTGTTCTTATGTGAACAGCGGCTTGCAAAAACTGGGGAAACGTTCCAAGTTGAGCATCATCATAGAATCTGCTGAACCACGTGAAGTGCATCATTTTGCATTGCTTTTCGGTTTTGGGGCAAGTGCCATCAACCCCTATTTGGTCAATGAAATCATCGGGGAGCAGATTACAGAGAACAATATCACAGAATTCACTTTTGAAGAAGCCATCAAAAATTACAACAAAGCCATAGGCAAGGGCATCTTAAAAGTGATGAACAAAATTGGGATTTCCACCTTGAATTCATATCGAGGTTCCCAACTATTCGAATGCATCGGCATCAACACCAAGGTGGTGGACAAGTATTTCCCCAATACCCCCACCCGCATCCAGGGCATAGGACTGTATGAAATTGAGAAGGAAATTGCGAAACGCCACAACAGAGCATTCAAAAATCAGGAATTAGCAGCCAATCTCGACATTGAGGTTGGTGGCGAGTACCGTTGGAGAAGGAATGGTGAAAAACACATGTTCAACCCATTGACTATTGCCAAACTTCAGAAATCGGTACGCAATAACGAGCCGGAGACTTATAAAGAGTATTCCGAATTGGTCAATGAGCAATCGAAAAACTTGATGACCATCCGTGGTTTGTTTGAATTTTCAAACTATGACCCCATTCCCATTGAGGAAGTGGAACCTTGGACCGAAATCGTAAAAAGGTTCAAGACAGGGGCCATGTCCTACGGAAGTATCAGCAAGGAAGCACATGAAAATCTTGCGATTGCCATGAACCGTATCGGTGGAAAAAGCAATTCAGGTGAAGGTGGAGAAGACCCGGCTCGTTTTTATAGAAGTCAGACCGGTGACTGGAAAAACAGCGCCATTAAACAGGTAGCTTCGGGCAGGTTCGGGGTAACCTCCAATTATTTGGCCAATGCCCAAGAAATCCAGATAAAAATGGCCCAAGGGGCAAAACCTGGGGAAGGTGGTCAATTGCCAGGACCAAAAGTAGATCCCGCTATTGCCAAAACACGAAATTCAACCCCGTATGTGGGATTGATCTCGCCACCACCCCACCACGACATATACTCCATTGAGGATTTGTCCCAATTGATCTATGACCTGAAATCGGCCAACCGTGAGGCTAGGATCAATGTAAAATTGGTTTCTGAAGTAGGTGTGGGTACCGTAGCTGCAGGGGTAGCCAAGGCCAAGGCTGATGTGGTATTGATCTCAGGTTTTGATGGCGGCACAGGGGCATCTCCATTGACCTCATTGAAACATGCAGGCTTGCCATGGGAACTTGGGATTGCCGAGGCACAACAAACCCTTGTCTTGAACGATCTTCGAAACAGGGTTGTACTGGAATGTGATGGCCAGTTGAAAACCGGAAGGGATGTGGCCATAGCATGTCTCTTGGGAGCCGAGGAATTTGGTTTTGCCACGGCACCTTTGGTAGCATCGGGCTGTATTATGATGCGTGTGTGCCACTTGAATACCTGTCCAGTCGGTATCGCTACCCAAAACCCCGAGCTACGCAAAAAATTCCAAGGCAAGCCGGAGCATGTGGTCAACTACATGTATTTTGTGGCCCAAGAACTTAGGGAAATCATGGCCAAACTTGGCTTTAGGACCATCAACGAGATGGTGGGCCAAGTACAAAAACTGGATAGAAACAAGGCTATTGCCCATTATAAAGCTGCAGGTATTGACCTAACTCCTATTTTATATCAGGTTGATGTTCCCGAAGGGACCAAATTCTACAATACACAAAAACAGCATCACGATATCATGGATTCCATTGAGTTTGGCATTATTGCAAAGGCTCACCCTGCCCTTTTCCGAAAGGAAAAGACTTCTTTGGATTTCCCGATTCACAATACCGATAGGGCGGTCGGAGCCATCATCAGTAATGAAATCTCAAAAATCTATGGAGCAGATGGCTTACCAGACAATACCCTTAAATTGAACTTTACGGGTTCCGCTGGACAAAGTTTTGGTGCGTTTGCCACCAAAGGGCTCACCATGGTGGTCAATGGAAACACCAACGATTATTTGGGCAAGGGACTTTCGGGTGCAAAATTGGTCATCAAGGTTCCGTTTAAATCCACCTTTAAACCAGAGGACAATATCATCATTGGAAACGTGGCACTTTATGGTGCTACTTCGGGAGAAGCCTATATCAACGGCAAGGCCGGGGAACGTTTCTGTGTACGAAACTCAGGGGCCAAAGCAGTGGTGGAAGGCATCGGTGACCATGGATGCGAATACATGACCGGTGGTGTCGCCGTAATATTGGGTGCCGTTGGAAGAAACTTCGGCGCTGGTATGAGTGGCGGTATCGCTTATGTATATGACAAGGACGGCACGTTCGAGAAAAAATGTAATGGTGAGGCACTTAATCTGCTACCCGTTGAAGAATCCAACGACATTGCACAACTTAGGGAATTGATCGAGAACCACTACAATGCAACACTAAGTCCATTGGCGCAGGATATATTGGAAAACTGGGAAAAAGTGCTGCCCAAGTTCGTCAAGGTCTTCCCCGAAGAATACAGACAGGCCCTTATCCGATTGGAGCAAGAAAAAATGCAAACCTTATAATTTGACAGATGGGAAAGATTACAGGATTTATGGAATTTGACAGGAAAGTGGAAGGTTATGCCCCTGTTGAAGAACGCATCAAAAACTATAAGGAGTTTACGGAGCCACTCAAAGAAAGTGAGCTCAAGAACCAAGGAGCCCGCTGCATGGATTGCGGTATCCCTTTTTGCCATAGCGGTTGCCCTTTGGGCAATTTGATTCCCGATTTTAACGATGCGGTTTATCAAGGAAAATGGCAAAAAGCCGCCAAAATTCTGCATTCCACCAACAACTTTCCGGAGTTTACAGGAAGATTATGCCCCGCACCTTGCGAGGAAGCTTGTGTTCTAGGCATCAATGAAGACCCAGTTTCCATTGAGAATATCGAGAAGAACATTGTGGAGACCGCTTTCAAGAACGGTTGGATCCAACCCGAACCTCCTTCTAAAAGAACAGGAAAAAAAGTGGCCGTCATTGGTTCCGGACCCGCGGGTCTGGCAACCGCACAACAACTCAACCGTGCTGGCCACGAGGTAACAGTTTTTGAACGGGATGAAAAAATAGGAGGACTATTGCGCTATGGCATTCCTGATTTTAAGATGGAAAAAAATGTCATCGACAGACGTTTGAAGGTAATGAAGAAGGAAGGCATCGAATTTAAAACAGGAGTTCACGTTGGTGTTGATGTAACAGCTACTGAACTAAAGCAGGATTTTGATGCCATTGTGCTTTGTGGTGGTGCCACAGTACGCCGTGGGCTGCCCATACCAGGTTCCGATTTGAAAGGGGTAGTTCAGGCCATGGATTTTCTTCCACAGAACAATCGCAAGGTGGATGGAATACCTTACAAAGGCGAGGAACTAACTGCCAAAGGCAAAAAAGTAATCGTTATTGGTGGAGGTGATACCGGATCAGACTGTATCGGAACCTCTATCCGTCATGGTGCTGCATCGGTGACGAATTTTGAGATCATGCCCATGGGCACCACAGAACGACCAGAAGGTCAACCTTGGCCGTTTTGGCCCATGCGTTTACGAACCAGTTCGTCGCATAAGGAAGGTGCCGAAAGGGTTTTCAGTATTTCCACCAAACATTTTAACGGCGATAAGGATGGCAATTTAAAAAGCTTGGTAACCGTGCAAGTGGAATGGGTAACCACTCCCGGCCAACGACCTATTCTTAAAGAAGTTGCTGGCTCCGAAAAAGAGTGGGATTGCGATTTGGCCCTTTTGGCCTTAGGTTTTACCGGTTCTGAGACCACCATTGCAGATCAATTGGGATTGGAAATGGATCCTCGGACCAATATCAAGGCTTCGGTTGCCAACTATAAAACCAATGTACCTGGAGTTTTTGTAGCCGGTGATCAAAGAAGGGGACAATCGTTGATCGTTTGGGCCATTTCTGAAGGTCGACAAGCCGCCCATCATGTAGATGCCTATTTGATGGGGCAATCCTATCTCCCTTTAAAAGGGGAAGGTGACCTACCAAGAGTATAATACATTATATAAATCTCAACTAAACTAGCAGGCTCCCTTAGCTTAGGTTTGGGGAGCCTTTTTTATATCGTGGGCTCATTCAATTTTATGGGTAATGAAATCAAAACCTGAGTTCCTGTCCCTTTTTGATCCAAATCCTGTAAGTCCACAATAGTGATACTTCCTTCTCCTTGATATTTTTTTGAGAAATGCTCCAATCGTTCCCGGGACAAAGAAATACCTACCGAATCATTTTTATGCACTTTCCGTTCCTTGATCTGACGGGATTTCTTCAAGCCGATTCCATTATCGTGAATTCCGATTTGAAGCACTGAGTCATTTATTCTTTTTATGACAATTTGGAGATGCATGTTCTTTTTCTTGGGTGAAAGTCCATGCCAAATGGCATTCTCCAAAAAGGGCTGTAGCAACAATGAAGGTATTTTAACGCTGTTGGCGGCTATATCACGATCCATTTGGATATCAAATTGGATTTCATGGTTGAACCGAAGGTTTTCAATGTTCACATAAAGTTCCATAGTCTCCAGTTCGTCGGCCAGACTTGATTCCTTTTCCATGGTCGATGCCAAGATCCGCCGTATCAACTTGGCGAACTTGTTCATGTAATACACCGCTTTTTCCTTATCGTTATCGATAATGTACCGTTTGATCGAGTTTAATGAATTGAAGATAAAATGGGGGTTCATCTGGCTTCGCAATGCCAAGAGTTTCAACTCGGCCAACTCCTTGTCATATTGTGTTTTAAGACCCTTTAGGCGTTCTGCTTCGGCCTTTATTTTCATCGTTTTCACATTCTCTTCCAACTGCGCCTGGACTTCCACTCTTAGCTCCTCGTTTTCCTTGAATTGGGCAATAAGCTTTTCTTGGGAACGATTGCGTTCATCCAAGATCAACTTTTGCTTATGCCCAAGTCCCAAGGAAAACAGTACATTTTCCAAAATATACCCGGTATACAAAATGCTATATGGCGCTTCAATGGACAGCCCCCTACTTTCCAAATCTTCATAAATTACCAAGGAAATCACGGAAAAGACAAACAAGATCATAGATCCCACGATCAAATAATATTTGACCGGGCTGCGCATCTTAAAAAATGGGATGTAGGTGATGATTCCCAAAATGCTCATCAATATGGTAAATATCAGATATCCGAAATCCAGATAGTAATAATCCCCGGTGAAAAAGTATATCACCAATTTGAGCACACAAAACCCGATTACCACATAGAGAATCTTAAAACAGATGTTGTGCCATTTCGGGAACTGTTCCTTAACGTTCAAAAATTTAAAGGCAAACACAAAATAGAGGATATAATAGGCCTCTGTATAGACCATGGGATAGTTTACGACAATCTTGACAGGGTAAAGCAACCGATATAAAAACCCATCGGGAATATGTATCAACTGTGACAGGACGATAAAAAAAGTATAGCCGCTATAATACAGATAGAGCGTATCCTTTTGTTGGAAATAGAGTAAGAAATGATATACCGTGAGGCTGAAAAGAAACCCCAAGGTAAAGGTCAGGAACCCATTTTGAAAGGGGTAGTAGTAAAAATACTCCAGATAACTTTGTTCCAACGTTCCGTCAACCATTTAGCATTTGTAATAGTTCTCCCTTTTTAGATCGGGAAACGGGCACATTGGTACCATCACACAAGACAAGATATTGGCCGTCGTGGTTCACAAATTCCTTAATGGCGTTCAGCCGTGCCAGATAGGAGTTATGTACCCTAAAAAAACCCTGGCCCAACAAATCTTCCAATTCCTTTAACCGTTTGCTGAACACTTCCTTGCCGCCGTTCTCAAAAAACACTTCGGTGTAGTTTCCATCCGATTTGCAATAAAGAATGTCATTCCGATCCACATAAAGCGTTTTGCCTGCCATGGGTAAAGCCAATCGTTTTTCACCCTCTTCGCGCCATTCTTCAAAAAGACCTTTAAGTTCAGATCCCAACACATTTTTCTGTTTGTTGGCCCTGATCCTGTCTATAGCCTCTATGAGATCATCCGAATCCACTGGCTTTAACAAATAGTCCATGGCATGTTGCCGAAAAGCCTTGATGGCATAATTATCGTATGCGGAGGTGATGATCAAGTCAAAACTGCGGTACTTGAGTGTGTTCAGCATTTCAAAACCGTCCATTTCGGGCATTTCAATATCAAGGAACACACAATCCGGTTTTAAATAGTTGATGGCCGAAATAGCTTCTACCGGATCGGTAAACGTATCCAATACCTTTACATCACCACAGAACCTTTCAATTTCCCACTTCAGGTTCTTAATGGCATTGAATTCATCATCCACAATAATGGCCTTGATCATTTTTGGTTTAGTTAAGTCATTTAAAGATAATCATTTAGCATTCAACGCATATCGGAATCACATAATTGGTCATTTTGGGCACATAATAGGATCCATTTGAACAATAACTGGAAGGACACTATCGACCCGTTTGTTTTTTACCAATTATAAACAACTGTAATTCAATTACATATTCACCCTCTTCAGTTATAAAAGCACTCCAAAAAAAGCGCATTGACTTTTTAGTTTTGATACAGTTCTCCCAAAAAATGCATTTGGATCTATTCCCAAAATCAGAGGTGAAGATTCCTATTGGTGCTCAACATCAAAATCAATTCATACACATAATAGCGTTTACTTATGAGAACAATCTTGTTACTATCCTTAATCATCTTGCTTGCATCCTGCCGGCAAGAGAAGAAAAATACCGCAGAAGAAACTCAAGTTACCACCCTATCCCCGCTTAAAATGGGAGAAGTCGACATCATGACACAGAGCATGGAATTCTTTACTGCTGACACCCTTTACTCGGGTTGGAACACGTTGAGCTATGAAAACCAATCGCCCGAAGTGCATTTTGTACTGCTGGACCTTTATCCTGAGGGCAAAACAGTTGTGGACACCAAAACAGACATTTTACCACCCTTTAATGAAGGTATGAAACTTATTATGGCAGGTGATATAGAAAATGCCGTCGCGGCTTTTGGCAAACTGCCCGAGTGGTTCCAACAGGTAAAATACATGGGAGGAACCGGTTTTATCTCACCAAGGCATACTGCCAAGAGCACCGTTTATTTAGAACCCGGCCGCTACATCATGGAGTGTTATGTGAAAATGTTCAACGGGGAATGGCATACCTCCCACGGGATGTTGAAAGAGATTATTGTAAAAGATGAACCTACGGACCTTAAGCCTCCTGCGCCTTCCATTACCTTGGAGATTTCCAGTACGGAGGGTATCGTACTTCGGGACAGTCTATTACAAGGAAAACAGATTATCAGAACTAATTTTTTGGACCAAAAAGTTTGGGAACATTTTGTAGGGCACGATGTAAATCTCGTGAAATATGACAATACTGCTTCCTTGGATTCCCTTGTCCAATGGATGAACTGGATGGACCCGAGGGGACTACGAACCCCAGCACCCGAAGGATTTACCTTTTTGGGCGGCATGAACAATCTGCCTAGCGGTTCCCATGGATTTTTTGAGGTGGATTTGACACCTGGCAACTATGTATTGATTTCTGAAGTGCCGAAGGCAGACGAGAAAAAACTGATGCACACCTTCACCATAAAACCATAAAACAGTACCATGAAAATGAAATATCTATTGGCTATCCTAGCTTGTTTATTCTTGGGGATTCAGGTACAGGGACAATTTCTCAAGAAACTGAAAAAGAAAGCGGAACAAGCAGCGGAGCGTACCATTTTGAACCGTACCGACGAAGAAGTATCCAAAGGAACCAATAAAGGTATCGATGCTGCCACAGGTAAAGGGGATAATAATGAAGTCAACCCTGATGGGTCTGAACCCAAAACCATCAAATATGAAAATCCATCAAAAGATGTAAACACCGATGCCAAACGGGCCTTTTACAATGCTGATGTCATAGTGGAAACCTATGATGATGAAAAACAATCCTATACCACCAGCTATTTTGACGCGGACCAGCTGGCCATGAAAATGACCTGGACGGATCAAAACACTGGAAAACCCGCACACGCCTTCAATGACAGCGAAGGCTACTTCATCTCCTACAACGAACACGATGGGCGTTATGAAAAATCCAACCTACTGTCCTTGGGAGCCATGTCCATGATGGCCCCGACCATGATCATCAGTGCTTACAAACTACCCATGGACCGTTTTATGGAGGTTACAGAGGAGTTTAGGGACAAAGGATTAAAAATCAATGCCTTTATGATGGTAGAATTTGCCTTTATGTATTCCCCGGATGATTTTAGGAACGGAGACTATGAAGAATCCAGTGTTCCTTGTCGAGGAAGTGCCAATTGCACCAAATTCAATGTCATCGCGGAAGGATATGAGGGGAGCTATATCCTGTTTGATGGGCAGGATCGATTGGCAGAAATCAACATCAACATGAAGGACAATCCCAATTTTGGCTCCAGCGAAGGGTATGTCAAATTCACCTATAAAGATTGCGAGGTAAACCTTCCGGCAGCCTTTGAAAATAAAATGTTCGGGCAAGATTTGATAGAAATGGGCCTTGATCCAAGTAAAAACTAAACACCATATCACATGAAACGTACAAGAAATATTCTCATCATTATAAGTTGCATGGTTATTTCCGTAACAAATGCACAAAGCCTGGGTACCAAACTCGGGGGTCTTATTGGTAAATCGGCCAAGCTGAAACCCGAAATGCTACCAGAGTCCTATGAGTTCAACTGGCTGTTCAAAACCCTTATCAAAGATGGTAAAGGAAACGAAAGCAACATGGATTTTATGTTCATGGAAGGTGATGTGAAATACTACGGAATGGAAATGAGCAATGAACAATTGAAAGGTCAGGGACAGCTATTCGTAGTGACCGACAGAGGGCTTGAAATTTCCACGATGTTCATGTTGAAACAAAAAGGGATGGGCAGCGAAAACATGGCCCAAATGGTATCATTGCCCAAAGAAGCATTGGAGAACAATGCCAAAAACGAAGAACATTATATCTATAGTGAACTTCCTCCAAAGGTAATCCTGAACTATAACTGTAAGGGTATTCAAATGGAAAATGACGAGTATTTGATGACCCTATACTATGCCACGGACGCTCCTGTTAGTTTTTTCAAGGTTTTTGGTGATGACAAAAAAAGTATTCCCAAGGGGTTCGACCCCAAATGGCTTGACCAAATGAAGGACGGATTGGTCATGGAAATGGTGTGCACCAATAAAAAGAAGGATAAATACAGTTTTACCATGACCGCAAAATCCTTGGAGCAAAAGGACATGGCCATTTATAGGAAAGATTTTCAGTTTATGAATGGTTTTATGGGGTTGGGCTCCAAAAACTGACCCAATCTTAACATAACGATACATGAACAACGAAACCTCTAGAAGATGCTTCTTCCAGCAACTTGTCTTGGCAAGTGCAGGAATCGCCTTATGGCCTTCCTTGCAGTCTTGCAAGGACAAAAGTCCGACAATCAAAACAGGTACGGGAAATCCACCTTTCAATGTTTGGGAAGAAATGATAGAGGCCCTGGAAAAAAGCCCTGACCATTTGATTGGACGGCGAAAGTTATTGGTGGCTTCCAAAGACCCCGAGGCCATGACAGAATTCGTTCGGGACAGTTTTCAAATAGTACCCAGAACAAGGGATTTCCTCCATGATATAGATCGGCACAGCCTGTATGGAACAGTAGTTGCCTTGCGTTGCGGATTGGCCACTCCACGTGAAAAAGCCGAAATTTTAAAGGAAATGCTCACTGAAGCTGGATTTGAGGCCCGAGTGATCAGTGAACAGACCGAAATCACTCTTGACCAGGCTAAAGAGATTGTTTTCCACCCACAGCTTCCGCCTTTTGCTCCCCCGATCACCGATAAAAAAATACGGGAATGGCAAAACAAACTTGGAGCATCCCCGAAAAATGGGTCATTTGCCGAAATACCCAATATTGAGGAAGATTCCAACGCCCTTGCCGATAACCTACTGGGGATGTTGGGGGAGCAATACATCAAGAACGACCCTATAAATTTTAGGTTTGATCCAGCTTCGATTCCATCCGTGGTCTATATGGAAAATGGCGAAGAAAAATATGCACATGTTTTCGACCCTAACGTCCCCGCAGGCAATCTACATCCCACCAACGGTGATAAAAAATTCCGGGATGGCCCTGCATTGAACTCCATCAAAGATGAAGAAGTCCATATCACGCTCAAGTATGCCAATGCCTTGGACAACTGGAACAGGACACTTTTGGTCGAAGGCATGTGGAAAGCTTCGGAACTAATTGGAAATCAGATTAAAATACAATTTTTGAACAATATGGGTTTTGGCGAACAGGCCACCAAATCCATATATCAAATCAGTAATTTCACCCCTTGTCTATCGCTACAAGACGTGAACAAGGACAGGGAATATCTGGAAAAGCACTCTTTTTTGGGGGAGCCCTTCACCTTGGAAGGAGAACGACCACTTAGGGATTTGGAACTTCTTAAAACCCTAGAAAGTGACCAAACTGTTAATGTTCAAGAAATCTCCTCATTGGAGCTCAAGGCAGAACCAAAAACCTTTCCCAAAGTCCGTTTGACCCTGACCCCAAAAGATCAAACTGGAAACATTGTGGAAGGACTCAAGGCAGGAAACTTCAAGATTATTGACAACGGCCAAGAAGTTACCGGATGGTTGCAGCAAAATATGGTGGCACCAAGAATCCTTTTGATGTACGATACTTCATTGAGCATGCCCGAAGCCTATCGAAAAGAAGGCATCAAAATCTTTTTGGAAAATCTCAAAACAGCCATCTATAAGCAATATCCAGCAGCATTGATCATACTTCAGGAAACAGGGTCGAACATCTATACATCCCATCTAAAGGCAGCACAGTCGAACAACGACCTTGTACTCTATGCTACGGATGGTGATAATTTTGACAACTATGACCCATCCTTCAAACAAGTCTATGATTTGGGCCCTCCAACCATCTATTTAA
>NZ_QXFI01000009.1:0-2500 GCF_003584135.1 Flagellimonas pelagia | reverse complement strand
GCCTTCAACCTGCCGGGTTGCCCCATTCGGACACCCACGGATCAAAGCTCATGTGCAGCTCCCCGTGGATTTTCGCAGCTTATCGCGTCCTTCGTCGCCTCTGAGAGCCTAGGCATCCCCCATACGCCCTTCTTTTGCTTGTCGCACCCGTACCAAGTACGGATGCCCTCTCGTAATCCTTATATATTCTATTCTACTTCGTGTTTCTTCTTTTGACTTCGCCATGATGAACCTAATCATCACGCTCCGTCCCAATATGTCAATGAACTTTTGTGCCAAACTTGATTTGGCATCCCTCCGGGAAATTACCGACCTTGATCGGTGTCGCCCCTTCGGGATCCCCGCATCCGCGGGGAAAATGTGGAGAATAAGGGAGTCGAACCCTTGACCTCCTGCGTGCAAGGCAGGCGCTCTAGCCAGCTGAGCTAATTCCCCAGTCTAGTTGATTGTTGTTCGTTGTTCGTTGATCGTAATTTCCATCAACCATCAACCAAGAACCAACAACTGGTGTCTCAACTTCCAGAATTTCCTTTCAATACTCAATGAACCTTTCATCGTAGTCTCAGGCAGACTCGAACTGCCGACCTCTACATTATCAGTGTAGCGCTCTAACCAGCTGAGCTATGAGACTGTCTTGGCCTAAAAATTTGCCAGTATATCAAAAAACACATTGTAAAACGACAGCATAAAGGTAAAGGACCACCTCGTGCGGGGCCCGAACAACCTCCGGGCGTCTCTTTCTCTAGAAAGGAGGTGTTCCAGCCGCACCTTCCGGTACGGCTACCTTGTTACGACTTAGCCCTAGTTACCGATTTTGCCCTAGGCCGCTCCTTGCGGTGACGGACTTCAGGCACTCCCGGCTTCCATGGCTTGACGGGCGGTGTGTACAAGGCCCGGGAACGTATTCACCGGATCATGGCTGATATCCGATTACTAGCGATTCCAGCTTCACGGGGTCGAGTTGCAGACCCCGATCCGAACTGTGACCGGTTTTATAGATCCGCGCCCCCTTGCGGGGTGGCTTCCCTCTGTACCGGCCATTGTAGCACGTGTGTGGCCCAGGACGTAAGGGCCGTGATGATTTGACGTCGTCCCCACCTTCCTCACGGTTTGCACCGGCAGTCCCGTTAGAGTCCCCATCTTTACATGCTGGCAACTAACGGCAGGGGTTGCGCTCGTTATAGGACTTAACCTGACACCTCACGGCACGAGCTGACGACAACCATGCAGCACCTTGCAGGCAGTCCGAAGAAAGGGATGTCTCCACCCCATGCAGCCTGCATTTAAGCCCTGGTAAGGTTCCTCGCGTATCATCGAATTAAACCACATGCTCCACCGCTTGTGCGGGCCCCCGTCAATTCCTTTGAGTTTCATTCTTGCGAACGTACTCCCCAGGTGGGATACTTATCACTTTCGCTTGGCCACGGAGCACGAATGCCCCACAGCTAGTATCCATCGTTTACGGCGTGGACTACCGGGGTATCTAATCCCGTTCGCTACCCACGCTTTCGTCCATCAGCGTCAGTACATGGTTGGTCACCTGCCTTCGCGATCGGTGTTCTATGTGATATCTATGCATTTCACCGCTACACCACATGTTCCGGCAACCCCACCATGACTCAAGACCTGCAGTATCAAAGGCAATTTTATGGTTGAGCCACAAACTTTCACCCCTGACTTACAGGCCCGCCTACGGACCCTTTAAACCCAATGATTCCGGATAACGCTCGGACCCTCCGTATTACCGCGGCTGCTGGCACGGAGTTAGCCGGTCCTTATTCTTACGGTACCGTCAGCCACCTACACGTAGGTGGGTTTCTTCCCGTATAAAAGCAGTTTACAACCCATAGGGCCGTCATCCTGCACGCGGCATGGCTGGATCAGTCTTCCGACCATTGTCCAATATTCCTCACTGCTGCCTCCCGTAGGAGTCTGGTCCGTGTCTCAGTACCAGTGTGGGGGATCCCCCTCTCAGGGCCCCTAACCATCGTTGCCTTGGTAAGCCGTTACCTCACCAACCAGCTAATGGTACGCATGGCCATCCCTGTCCGATAAATCTTTAATCCACATATCATGCGATACATGGATACCATGGGGCATTAATCCAAGTTTCCCTGGGCTATTCCCCTGACAGGGGCAGGTTCCATACGCGTTCCGCACCCGTGCGCCGGTCTCAAGGGTGCAAGCACCCTCTACCCCTCGACTTGCATGTGTTAGGCCTGCCGCTAGCGTTCATCCTGAGCCAGGATCAAACTCTTCATTGTATTTCCTTGAATGTCTGTCCGACACCCGGAAATATCCGGGCCCCCGCATCAAAATGGTTCTTATTCTCTTTACGCTGTCGTTACAATATGCATATGAACTTCTTCTTGTTTTTCCCGAAAAAAAAATCGGCCATCCCGACCAATCCCCCTCTCGAAAACGCCCTGCCTCATCAGCTAAGCGGGTGCAAATATAAGAACGTTATTCCGACTCCACAAAATGTTTTCGGATATTTTTT
>NZ_QXFI01000008.1 GCF_003584135.1 Flagellimonas pelagia | reverse complement strand
AAATTTTAATGTATCACTTGAAAAAATAAGAATTCAGTGCCATTTTAGCTGAAGTAGCACATTGTGGAGGAAAAATCGAATGCTTTTGAGACACCAATTGAAAATAATTGGCAGTTATATCTATCACTATTTTGGGCATAAAGTACGAATCCTTTGGTGCCTCCACTCTCCCCACCATGCTACGGAGACCATGAACCTATTCGTTAACCATGCTCATTTTTTTCTTGAATTTACTTATGCAGATTTTGTCCGTACCGCAACGTGTATGCTCTAGGGTGTAGATCCAAAATTGTTTTTTTCCACCCTCTTGTTGGATATCACTTATGCTACTTTTATCCATATTGGAGAACTTGTGCTGAAAAAAGGACAATTTGGTTTTCTTGGCAAACTTATATTGACTCCTTCGCACCATCGTGTGCATCATGGTAGAAATCCCCTGTATATGGACACCAATTTCTGTAACCTTTTAAATATATGGGACAGGATATTTGGAACATATCAAGACGAGGAACTTCCCATCCAATATGGCATAACTCGGGAAATGGACTCAGGAAGCTTTTTTGATGTCTATTTTGGTGAATTTAAGTCGCTTTACAAAGATGTAAAAAATGCTCCGGGCTTAAAAAACAAAGTTCTATACTTGATAATGCTCCCCGGGGTGGAGTCACACAGGAGGGCGTCTAACTGCAAAAATTGATTTCGAACAATTTTTGAATCAAGATTCAAAATAGACACTAACAAATCTTATATAATTGTCTTAAGCTCGTATATATCTAATCCGTTGAATTGTTAGCTAAGAGGTATAAAATTTTACCAGACCAGTTATACAGTGAAGGTATTTAACCCCTTTCGGATGATGTGCCCGAAGGTATATTATTAAAAATCAAACCCTCCTAACATGTAATGATTGGTTGATAATAATTTCAATATCGCCTTTCAAAAAGTTTGAACTTTGTCCTCTTGAGTTGTGGACCACCTCCAGACCCGAATAACTCACCAGTCTCCTAATGCTCCCAAGGGATTGGAACCCATCTGTTTCTGCCAATACTCGTACAATAGTAAGTCTACGGATTCCCTTTATCCGTGCAATCTTGTCCACCCTATTTTGAAGTTCCCTTTCCTTCTATACCCGTCAAGGTAAAAATTCCCGATTCGTATCAAAATATTTCCTTTTCGAACCCCTAATACAATTCAGTTTATAAAAATTGTCACATGCTTAATCTATCAACATTTTTGGAAGACAGTGCCCTTCGACATGGGAAAAGACCCGCGTATACTTGCCATGGTAAGACCTATACCTTCTTCAGTATAAATGAAGAGGCCAATAAATTGGCCAATGCCTTAGTCACAATAGGCATCCGTCCCGGGGACAAGATTGCCATAAGTTGTCCCAATCTTGTGCAGTTTCCCATCGTTTATTATGGAGTTCTAAAGGCGGGGGGAGTAGTCGTTCCTTTAAGTATCCTTCTTAAGAAAAATGAGATTGCCTATCAATTGAAAGACAGTGACAGTAAGGTATATTTTTGCTTTCAAGGAAATGAAGAGTTTCCAATGGGGAAGTACGGGTGGGAAGCATTCAGGGAAGTTAACGACTGTGAGCATTTTTTTATGGTCATGCCCGAACCTCAAAATACTTTACCGATTGATGATATCCAAACATTATCATGGCTGGTCCATAATCAATCTCCATCCTATGAATCCATACCGACCAAGGCGGAGGATATTGCAGTGATTATCTACACTTCAGGTACCACTGGAAGTCCAAAGGGAGCTGAACTCACCCATGCAAATCTTTTTTTAAATGCCCTGTTATCCGCCAATAGCATCCTTGGGTTACATACCAATGATGTACAATTGATAACCCTCCCTTTATTCCACATTCTTGCGATGACCGTACAGATGAACACCTGTATTTTTAAAGGTGCTCATTGTATTCTTGTCCCCCGTTTTGACCCTGAAAAAGTACTCGAACTAATCGGTGAGTATGGGGTGAGTATTTTTGTGGGCGTTCCGACCATGTACTGGGCATTGCTCGATTACTTGCGCAACAGACCTGAAAAACAACCGGGCGAACATAAGTTACGCCTCTGTATCTCTGGCGGGGCCTCATTACCCGTAAAAGTGCTGCAAGATTTTGAAGAGCTTTTCAATGTGCTGATTTTAGAAGGGTACGGTATGAGCGAAGGATCACCCGTTGTCACTTTCAACCATCGCCAAATTGGTAGAAAACCCGGGTCGGTGGGCACTCCCATATGGGGTGTTGAAGTCAAGGTGGTCGATCAAGAAGGCAACGAAGTACCAACTGGCGAGAAGGGAGAATTATGGTACCGTGGGCACAATGTAATGAAAGGCTATTATGGACTGAAGGAGGAAACGGAAAGAATACTTACCAATGGGTGGCTGCATTCGGGTGACATTGCCATAAAGGACGATGACGGGTTTTTCTATATCGTTGACCGTATCAAAGATATGATCATACGCGGTGGAAAGAACGTGTACCCCCGAGAAATAGAAGAGACCATGATAAGGCACGAGGCCATTTCTCAGGTATCTGTAGTTGGTGTGCCATGCGAAAGATTGGGTCAAGAGATAAAGGCGTTCGTCGTCTTGAAAAATGGTAAGACCGTGACTGGGGAAGCGATCATTAAATGGACTAAGGAAAAAATCGCTGCATACAAGTATCCCCGTGAAATCGAATTCGTAAAGACCCTTCCCCTTAACGCATCGGGAAAGATCTTAAAAAAAGAACTGCGTAGGTAAAACGCTGCGAACTGAATTTTATAAAAACAGATTTGAACATGAAAAACAATAGGTTTTCTACCGATAAAATAAAGATGAGACCTTCAATTTTAAAAAGGGTGTTTGTGTTTTTATTGGTGTCAACGTTGGTAATACTGGGTTGTGCACCAAGCAAAAAGGCATTCATTGACAAGGGACAGCAAAAAATGTACAATGAAAGGTATGGCGAACATACGCGCAATGTTATGGATGTTTACCTGCCGGCCGGGCGTACCCCCGATACTCCGTTCGTGGTATTGATCCATGGGGGCGCTTGGGTACAGGCAGGAAAGGAATATGTGCGAGACATTCAAGATACATTGCTGGATCATGGCATAGCCGTTGCGAACATGAACCATAGGTATGCCAATGCGACCGATACCCATTATAAGCAAATGTTGCAAGATGTTGACCATGCCTTGGCCTATTGCAGCGAACACGCCGAAGAATGGGGCACACGGGATGAAGGATTTACCATGGTCGGTGCCAGTTCCGGGGCGCACCTCGCCATGTTATCTTCCTATACCACATCAAAGTCCATAAAAGCGATTGTCGATTTTTCGGGCCCCACGTATTTTGATGATACTGATTTATTGGACTATGCAGTAGAGGCTGGATTGATAGAAATGGTTCAGATGATGACGGGCAAATCATATGACAAAGAAAAACCACTGGATTCAGCATTCACCGATTCAAGTCCATTGGCACATGTCAAGGATATTCCTGTATTGATCATACATGGTACCTATGATGAAGTAGTACCCTTTTCCCAATCACAGATATTGGACAAAAAGCTCACATCGATGGGCTTTGAACATAAATTCCTAAAGATACCGAACGCCGGACACGATCTTGACCTTGATGATTCCGAAACCAAAAAGCTTGTCTATGGTGCAATGGTAGATTGGGTCCTAAAACATGGATATGGCAAATAGAGCCCATGGACGGACATAGAAGCCTTATGAACCGATATGAATGTAAAAATAAACTGAAACTCTAAACTAAACAAACATGAAAAATCTATTAAAAAAAGGTTGGTTGCCGTTGATTGTTTTTCAATTATCGATCTTAGCAATGTTTTCACAAACCAGAAAAATTATCGGTACCGTAGAAGGAACGGATGGTGGTGTCCTGCCCCTTGCCACGATCATAATAAAAAACACCAACAACTATGCGGTGGCAGACGAGAATGGGACATTCATCCTTGAAGACGCACCAGAAGGAAACGTGGTCTTGGTGGCATCATTTATCGGTTATGTCCAAAAAGAAGTTGAGGTCGGCGGACTGACAAACACTATTACTATTGTGCTTTCCGAGGCCAATACGCTAAACGAGGTGGTCGTTACAGGTGTTTTCGATAAACGAAAAAGGATGGATGCATCGGTGGCCATTACCACACTGGGCGCAGAGATACTTGAGAACCAGGTGCCTAAAAGTGCTTCGGATCTTTTGAAGAATGTTCCCGGCGTATACGTGAACTCATCTGTGGGCGAAATCAGGAACAGTGTTTCCTCACGGGGCATTACGGTAGGATCGACCGATGGCAGCTTTGGATACGAATACGTATCCATGCAAGAAGACGGTCTTCCGATTACAAATACCACCTATTTTAGTTACGGTCCTGACTTTTTTCTCCGTTCAGACGTAACACTGGCCAGAGTAGATGCCGTCCGCGGGGGGCCTGCTTCGGTTACAGCGGCAAACGCCCCTGGGGGGGTATTCAATTATATTTCCAAAACTGGAGGAAGCAAATTTGAAGGGGAAGTAAGAATGAAGTATGGCCTTTTGGGCAATGGCAAGAACAGCCAGGAAAGGGTCGACATTGGTTTTGGGGGACCTTTGGGAAATCGCTGGTTCTATAGTATTGGTGGATTTTATAGATACGACGAAGGGGCGCGATACCCTGGTTATCCCATGAACAATGGGGGGCAGATTAAAGGCAATTTGATGAAGTCCTATGACAAGGGTAATGTAAAAATTTTCTTGAAATACCTTGATGACAAGAATGGTTTTGCCCAGCCCATGCTCACCGTTGGCTATAGTGATCCAGAATTAGCATCTAGTTTCGATAGTGGCAGTGCCACTAATTTTCCCGAAGGATTCCAATATTCAGGTGAAGACTTAGTAAACGGGGGTACCTATGACTTTAATTCAGAAAACCAAGTCAAAAATAGATACCAATCCATTGCGTTGGGCTGGGACCATGATTTAGGAAATAATTGGAGTTTGAGCAATGCCACAAAATTCTCGCACAACACGGTACTTTACAATACTTTGGGGTCGATGATACCTTCATCGATAACTGATTTGGTTCCATATTTCTTTCTGGGTGGTTTTGGTGCCGGCTATCCTGGGGCCTTCACTTTCCGCGATGCCAACACAGGTGAAAACTTGGCCCAAGTCGATGTCACTGGTGGAGTGCCCACGGTCACCTCCAGTTCATTACCGGGTCAGGATGTACTCTCCAACTCCATCCTATTGCTTCCCTTGAGCTATTATGACAATACGGTCACCGAATTCATGGAACGTTTTTCGGTTAATAAAAAAATGGACAATATGAACTTTAACTTCGGTGGTTTCTATGGTTATACCAATGCAGAGCGCTTTTCAGGAGGGGACATAGCCTTGGGAACCATAGAAAACCATCCCAAGCTTTTGACTCTGAACTTTTCTGGCACTCCTCTTTATGGGGTCGATGATACTGGAACTCCCATAACCGGACCCTCTGGCGAATATCAATTTACAAACTCTACCGGAGTGGGACAGGGAACCGGAAACTTGGGAGCCTATATCTCTTTTAAAGCAAAGCAAAAACAGGGAGCCTTGTTTTTTGGCCATGCTTGGAACATCAACGAAAAAATGACTTTTGATTGGGGCCTGCGTTATGAAAACGTCAATATTGATGGGGAGAATATTAGGCCCTATCTTATAGGATCCCCCTTTTCTACAGGGGGTACTGATGGTAACCCTTTTACCACCTACAACAATAATGAGTTGGACTCATTGGCCACATTTAAGTTCAATTACAAGATCAACACGTTCTCGTATTCTGCCGCACTAAATTACAAGTTCAACGAAAAACTTGCTGTTTATGGACGATATTCACAAGGTAAAAAAGCACCGGATCTTGACTTCTATTTTACCCTAAACACCCCAGAAAACCTCGCATTGTACCGACCAAAAGTGCGAAGTACAGAACAGATTGAGTTTGGTCTAAAGGCAGGGTTCGGTAAATCAAACTTATTTGTTACGCCATTTTTCAGTGTTTTGAGTGGGGTGCCAGTTGGCCAAATTTTTCAAGATTCTGATGGTACTTATTACTTTCCACCAAGAACCTATGCAAAATACAATACCCCGGGTATAGAGATTGAGACCAATATTTTTATAAACGACAATTTGAGTTTGAGGGGAGTGGCCACGTTTCAAAAATCAAAATTGGATGAATACAATATTTGGGTGGCCAATGCAAATGGCTCCGATGATGATACACAAATATCGTATTCAGGCAATGAGGCGGAGAACAGTCCACGGGTAATGGCGAACATTGCTCCTACCTATTCCAAAGGTAATTTCTTTGGTTCTGTCGTGTGGTCCTATATGGGCAGCAGACAGGCCAATGCCGCAAATGTTTTCAAGTTACCGGCTTTTTCAGAGTTCAATCTTAATATGGGCTATAATTTTTCCAAGCGTTTCCAGTTAAGTTTGAACGTGAACAATCTATTTGACACCTATGGTGTAATGACCTTTCAACGCCCTGGAAGCCTAGGGCAAGTGTTGGGTGGTAATGCCAGTTTTTCAAAAGCCGAATACGATGCGGCCGTTACCGCAAATACCCCGTATTCTACCGTAGCCATACAGCCTAGGGCTTATTACTTGACCGCAACTTACAAATTTTGAAGATATTTCCAATCAGATATTAAAACAGATACATCCAATGAAAAGATTGAAAAAAATATTGAAATGGACGTCCCTGACCCTATTGATGGTTCTAGTAATCGGATTTTTATACTCTTACTTTATATGGTTGGCCCGACCGGGTAGTGTTTCCTATTTTTCCGACATTGAAGACAGTCATTGGCACACCGTTGACATGGGCAACGAATCCATGTGCAGCGATGGGTCGGAGTATTTCATCTTTGTTCGGAAAGGTAAATCCGATAATGTCATTGTCCATTTTTCAGGGGGAGGTGCCTGCTGGGACGATAATACGTGTACCAGGCCCATCACCCTATACAAGGCCTTGACCGAAGGAGACTCCAAAGATCTTAAGGCCTTTTATTTTCCCATCGAACTCGACTTTCAGTATAAATTTTTGAGCGGCATCTTTAACAACAAGGAACAGGAGAACCCGTTCAAGGATTGGAACATCGTCTATATCCCCTACTGTACGGGCGATTTCCATATCGGGAACACCACCACTGTTTATGAAGCGGATGGTAGTGAAATGGAAGTGCACCATAATGGTAGGAACAATGTTTTGACCGCTTTGGATTGGGTGTATACCAACTTTAAGGCCCCAAAGAAAATATTGGTGTCAGGTGAAAGCGCCGGTGGCTTTGCCTCGGCCTATTGGGCACCCGCGGTGGCAGAACATTACAAAGACCTTCAGAGCATCTATCAATTGTCGGATGGATCGCAGCTCACATCCGACCGATGGCTCACTATCTTGAACTCGGTCTGGAAAAGCGACAGTCGGTCGTTGCTTAAATTTGACATCGGCAATGATGCCTATGCAGATGCGCTGCTCAACCGTTATGATTCGATCAATGAAAGGATCAAGCACTTGAATAGCCATACCTTGTACGATGTTATCTTACCAAGGTTCTATGCATCCCTGAACCATCGCCAGACCAATGATACGGGGTATATTTATGAATGGTCGGAACACATGAAGGCATCAATCCAGCGACTCGATAGTTCGGATATCGATTATCAGTATTTTTTGACCAATTGTAGGTACGATTCGGAAAAAGTGGCTACCCCACATACTTTGCTGGGGTCCGATTCCAGCTTATATCACTGTAGGTCGAACGATTTGAGATACATTGATTGGCTGCGAAAAAATATATTGGATGATGAGCACATATCGGCGGGTAGCGATTTATTGTATGCCAAAAATAAATATTGATGAAGAAATTCTTATATATACCCTATGCTATTTTAATGGTGCCTGCTGTTTTGGTATTTGCACTGATGTTATTCGGCACATTTGCCAATTGGCCCATGTATCTTGGTGGTTATACCGGTCTGTTGCAATCGCATTATTCTGCGCAGATTCTAGTTGTGATTTTCGTTTTTTTGGGTCTGGCATTCCTAGTTTTCAGGAAAAAATCCGCTAAATTGACAAAATATTTGTTCTATGGAACAGGTGTCTTGTTCGTGGCACAGGTTTTTGTCATTGCCACACTCTACCGCACCGCTTTTAAACACCAACTTCCCTTATCGTTCACCCAGGCATTGTCAACCAACTTTGGGGTGCAGGGACCGCATGAGACCTTTTCTTATCTGGAATTGGATGGGAAAAAATATTTATTGGATGTTTATAGGCCTTTCGAAGGTGCAAAAAGGTCCATTCCCGTCATACAGGTACATGGTGGGGGCTATGTGGCTGGATCTCGTACTGATGACCGGCACCATGAATGGTTCACCAAAAAAGGTTTTACAGTTTTTGATGTTGACTATCCATTGGCAACCGATGATATGCACACCTGGGAAACCGCTGCAAATGCCATAGCTACAGCTGTAAGCTACGTGGTCGAGAACGCCCAAAAATTCAATGTGGACACGTCGAAACTTATTCTCTACGGAGGATCTGCAGGTGGCGGTCTAGTCATTCAGGCAGGTTACGGCCTAGTCAATGGTAATATTACACCCTATTCTCAAATAGAGCCTGTGTCGCCAAAAGCCATCATTGCGATTTTCCCCCCTGTCGATTTCACGGTGATGTGGAAGATGGCAGGTCAGGGGGTGTTGGACATGCGCTCCAATGCCATACAGTTTGTCGGGGGTTCCCCTGATGAATTTCCCGAGCGTTATAAAAGGTTGGATATCGTCAATTCCTTGCACAAGGGTCTACCAGAAACACTTATCATCACAGGTTCCCGTGATCATGTTGTACCAATTGAAGGAGCCCGAAAACTGCTCCGAAAGGCAGAACGGCTTCAAGTTCCCATCTCATATCAGGAGGTGCCATTCGGTGAGCATAGTTTTGAAGCAAACGCAAACAGTCTGAGCGGGCAGATAAAATGGCAGGCGATGGAAAAATTCCTAACAAAAAACAAGCTCATGGATTCCCATTGACTCAACCCGACCATGAACGCCTATTAAAAAACCTTTTCTGCTTTCAGACATCTTCCAGTTATCAATACTTGTTATTTAATATAATTTAATAATACAGATGAATATCTACCTTATTTTTAGTATATTAAGTTTTTTTACCAAATAGACAACAAATGTCATGGATTTGATATTGCCTTACATTAATCCCGTAAAGTTTAGAAATGCCCTGATTGCCAATTATGGGTTCTCCAATCAAGAGGCATGGAATTCAAATCTTTTGTCCATGCCGAAGGAGCTGGGGAAAGGCTCCCTACATCTATTCATAAGAAATGATATCCACTTCTTTAGGGGAAAATGGAGTTTTAAGGAAGAAACCCTCTTCTATTCTGATGATCCAGTCGGCAAAAAAGGATTTGTCGATTTTAGGATAGGGGCCAATGGTGAGATACAATCATGTGCCATCGAAAATAGGGAAAAGTTCGAATTCGAGACAACCAAAGTAGATGGTATGAGGATTTTTATCCCAGAAAAATTTTTACCCGCCGCCAAAAACAAGGTCCATTCCCAATTTGAAAAATACTGTCTCGACAGCAACATCATAAAACTACTTGAAAACGTATTCTCCATCGACCATGAAGATACCCGTAACATCATGCTCCTCGAAAGCAAAATACTTGAATTTGTCCATTTTTGGAGTGAGTTCCTATGCAGAAAGGAAATCGACCAGCACTTCGAAGGAGTCAACGACCATCAATTGAATTGTGTAAAAATAGCACTTCATATACTCAATGAAGATTTATCAAAAACAATGACTATTAAGGAATTGAGTCGTAAATCCGGCATCAATGAATGTGATCTTAAGAAATGTTTCCGCACGGTCACAGGCTTACCTGTCAGGAAATTCATTATCAAGAGACGAATGGAAAAGGCCAAACAGATGATTGATAGTACCGACTTGCCCATATATGAAATCTGTCAGGAAATCGGATACTCCAATCGCCACTACTTCGCCTCGCTCTATAAAAAATTCCATGGCATGAACCCTAGCGAAGACAGAGTATGTAAAGGCCTATTTGGTTCCTAGAGGAGCTGTATGATAGTTAGATTTTTATATTTAATGTTCTTGGGCCAAAATGGAAACGCTGGACATAATATACCACCTCCACAGGTTAAAATTGAGCATGACAAAAGAATTATTAAACAACTGAATAACGATATTTAAATTAAACAAAAGATTAGTTTTAAGTGGACCTTTGTATCTATGTTATAATGTAATTTGTTGAATTGTTGCTAAGATGTATAAAATTTTACAGGGTCATTAACAAAGCGAAGGTATTTAACCCGTTTCAGATAATGCGACCATGGGGAATCAAGGTGTTTATGCTATTAAAATCAAGCACTTCTAATATGAATTGATTCGTTGATAATAATTTCAATATCCTCCTTCAAAAAGTTTGAATTCTGTCCTGTCGAGTTCACATAAAAATTAAAAGCTTCACGTCAAATCAAGGTTACTTGAATTTGTAAGTGGGGCTTTTTGATTTTCTGGTATTTTAAAGACTTACAGCAATCCGAAAATGACAGACGGAATAGATAAGTCTATTTCAAGATATTCTGGATAATAGATGTGAACATTCGGATTCCGGTGTCTATGATCTTATCAGGGAAATCATAATCGGCATGGTGCAAGGCAGGGGAATCAATTCCAGAGCCTAGCCCGAACATGGCTGTTTTGTATTTTTTGGAGTACCACCCAAAGTCTTCACCAAATCTAAACGGATGGTCTTTATCAATGATTTCCAAGCTGTTTTCAAAGGCAGCTTCATGGATTCGATCATTACATTCAACATCATTGATGCTTGCTGGGAAATATTCAAGCCATTCCAGGTTAAAGTCCAGTTTGTGCATTCGGCAGATTTGTTCCACCAAGGTTTCAATTTTGGTGGTGAGATTGGTCATTTGCGCACTGTCCCAAGTGCGAATGGTATAATGTAATCGGCACTTGAAGGGGAAATGCCATAAGCTTTTTCGCCCATCAACAGGTGAACAGGGGTCAACACCGCAAAGTCATCAAGATGAGGGTCTACATGATTTAGGAGAGCCATTTCCCCAATGATTTTTGATATCGCCAAGGCTGGATTGATACCGTTTTCTGGTTCGGCCGCGTGGGCTTCTTTTCCCTTGGTTTTTATGATAACACTTTGTACTTCGGCAGAAAACCCTCTTGGGGTAATAATGATGCTGTTGATAGGTTCCTTTGGGATGTTATGGAGCGCGAAAACGTAATCGATGCCCAGGGCTTCAAATTTTTTATCATGCACCAACATTTGTGCTCCTTTGCCTGTCTCTTCGGCAGGTTGAAAGAGCAGGATGATCTTCCCTTTTTGGATGGGTTGTGCTTCCAGCCAGAAAATCAACCCGGAAACCATGGCCATATGGCCGTCATGACCACATTTATGGGAAACCCCAGTATTGACCGATTTATGCTGAAATTCGTTTTCTTCTACAATGGGCAAGGCATCCAATTCACATCGGATGGCAATGGTTTCCCCTTTTTTTGAAAACTCATAAATGATAGCTATGGCAGTTTTCCCAAAAGTTTCAATTCGAGCTGTATGGGCATGCTTTTCCGCAAACTGCCGTATCCTTTTTGCGGTTTCATATTCTTGACCGGACAATTCAGGATAGGTGTGCAGTTCCTTTCTCAGTTTCATAATTTCTGGATGGACCAAAGGAATGTTTGGTTGCATATCGATGTGGAATTGACCAATTTTTGACTCAATAAAGATAGCCAAAATGATATTCTGAAAATGACGTTGGAGAAGGTCGTGTGGAGTAGTTTTTTGATATTTAACCATATAAAATTTCGTAAATTTATAGGTATAAATTCCATTAAAATTACATGGATACAACCTTTCCGTTGACCGCTGGTTTAATAGCCTCCATGCTACATGTCATTGCTGGTCCCGATCATTTGGCGGCGGTCGCTCCCTTTGCCATCGAATCCAAACGAAAGGCTTGGAAAATAGGGCTGTTCTGGGGTATTGGGCACTTGGTGGGCATGATTGCCATTGGGTTATTGTTTGCCATTTTCAAGGAAATCATTCCTGTGGATACGATTTCCCAATACAGTGAGCAATTGGTGGGTGTGGTGTTGGTAGGCATAGGTTGTTGGTCTTTATATCGGATTTTCAAAAAGAGAAGGCACCATAAACATTTACATGTGCATACGGAGAATGCCCCGGTCATCCACTCACATGAGCACAAACACGAACATAATCCTACACACCATCACCAACATTCAGAAGCATTAAAGCAAAACAATTTTGCTTCATTTTCCATTGGAATTTTGCACGGATTGGCCGGGATTTCCCATTTTTTGCTGTTCCTGCCTGTTTTGGGCTTTGAAACACAGTCCGATTCCATTGCCTATATCATCGGCTTTGCCATTGGAATATTGGTGGCCATGATCACTTTTGCCTTTGTCATCGGGAAAGTATCTTCAGTGGTAAAGAATGGTCACAACGAGATTTTTTTCAATGGAATCCGTTTTGCGGGCGGACTTTTTGCCCTGGTCATTGGTATTTACTGGATTTTCAGTACCTAACAAATCCTTGGCAATTGCTCCCCGATCATTGGGGTTACCATACGCTTGCCCCCAATGACACTGTGCATGACCACTTTATTTGGATGTTCTTCGGTAATTTCTCCAATACAAATGGCTCTTTGTCCCTTGTCATCCTTTTGCATCAATTCAATCATTTCAGATGCTATTTCCGGGTCGACAATGGACACAAAAATACCTTCGTTGGCCACAAATAGGGGGTCAAGTCCTAGCATCTCGCAGGCAGCGGCCACTTGATCATCTATGGGTAATGCACTCTCGGTGATGTTCACTCCCATATGGATGTCACTGGCAATTTCAGAAAGGACACTGGCCAAACCTCCTCTGGTGGGATCTCGGAACAAGTGGATTTTGTCGCCGAAGGAATCCAAAAGTTTACTTACCAAGAAGTTCAGGTTGGTGGTGTCACTCTCTATGCTCGATTCAAATTCCAAACCATCCCTTTGCGACATGATGGCCATGCCGTGTTGCGCAATGGGACCACTGATGATGATCTTGTCACCCGGTTTAATTTTTTTGGCTGAGATGTCCGCCTTGGGATGCACCTTGCCAAATCCCGTGGTGTTGATGAAAATCTTATCGCCCTTGCCACGTTCCACCACTTTGGTGTCCCCAGTAATGATCTTGACCCCACTCCGGTCGGCGTTTTTTTTAATGGTCTCCACAATCTTGATGAAATCGTCAATGGCCAATCCTTCCTCTACAATGAAGGCCAACGATAAAAATTCAGGGATGGCCCCACACATGGCCACGTCGTTCACCGTACCATTGACCGCCAAGTCCCCGATATTACCTCCTTTAAAAAAGATGGGGGAAACCACAAAACTGTCGGTGGAGATGGCCATTTTTCCATCCATTTTAATAATGGAACCATCGTGTTTTTGGTCGAGGTAAGGATTACTGAACGTTTCAAAAATAATCTTATCCAAAAGGTCACGGGTCATTAAACCCCCACTACCATGGCCGAGGTTAATGGAGTCGTATCCTAAATCTATCTTGTTCATGGCGTTGTTAGTTTAAGTGGTTCGAAAAATGATAATAGGCGGCACAGGCACCTTCTGATGAAACCATGGGTGCACCCAACGGGTTGGAAGGATTGCAGGCCTTACCAAATTGTGGACATTCATGGGGTTTTTTGATACCTTTTAGAATCTGTCCGGCAATACATTCGGAGTTTTCTGGTGTGGTAATGGAGCTTACCCCAAACTTGGATTCCGCGTCATAGTCCCGGAATTGAGGTTTCAGTACATAACCGCTGTCGGGGATGGTTCCAATGCCGCGCCATTCACGGTCACCTACCTCAAAAACCGATGCAATGATTTTGAGGGCCTCCAAGTTTCCCTCTTCCCGTACAACCCGTGCATACTGATTTTCCAACTTGTGTTCTCCTTTCTCCAATTGGACCAAAGCCATATAAATACCTTGAACCAGATCTAAAGGTTCAAATCCGGTCACCACAATGGGGATTTTGTATTTTTCTACAAGAGGATAATATTCTTTCATTCCCATGATGGCACACACATGCCCCGCCCCCAAAAAGGCATCGATGGTACAGAACTCATCGCCCAAAATACCTTCCATGGCAGGAGGCACCAATACGTGGGACACCAATATGGAATAGTTTTTCACCTGCTCTTTTTTGGCGTGCAAAACAGAAAGGGCGTTGGCAGGTGCCGTGGTTTCAAATCCCACAGCGAAAAACACGACCTCTTTATCTGGATTTTGCTTGGCAATATTGACGGCTTCCATTGGCGAATAGAGGATGCGAAGGTCACCACCGTTGGCCTTGGCCTCCAAAAGGCTCTTTTTGCTACCAGGTACCCGGACCATATCCCCAAAAGAGCAAACTATGACCCCGTTTTCCAGAAGTTCCACCGCTTTGTCAATTAGGTTGAGGGGCGTTACACAAACAGGGCAACCAGGGCCATGGATCATCCGGACGTTTTCCGGAAGTAGGTTGATGATACCGTTCTTCACCAATCCATGGGTCTGCCCTCCGCAGATTTCCATGATGTTCCAAGTTTTGATGGCCGTTTTTTCAATGAGTTCCAAATAGCGTTTGGTAGCCTCCAGATTTCTATACTCGCTCAAATACTTCATCTTTCAATGCTTTATATATTGATGGTATGCCACTTGTCCAAAAGAGATATTTTCATCATTTGGACTTAAGTTACGATTAAAATAGAGTTTGTATTCACTTCCCGCCAGTTCCTTGATCATATCAACCAAAACCGTATTTTGAAAGACGCCGCCGCTCATGGCAATTTCCTTGATGTTCTGTTGTTCTGCCATTTTAATGACCATGGTGGTCAAGGTGAAGAGAAAGTCAACTATGATTTCTTGTTTGTCCCTTCCACTTCTGTAGTCATGATGGATTTTTGCAAAAAGGAGATGGGTGGGCACGATTCCGTCGTTTATTTCACTGATATAGGAAGTGCAATTTTCCAATAGGTATTGATGGACTTGGTTTTCGAGCAGGATGGCAGCTTCCCCCTCATAGGTATTCAAGTCGCAAATATTCAAAAGGGATGCCACGGCATCAAAGAGTCGCCCCACGGAAGAGGTTTTGAGTAATTCTTTTTTCTTTAAATGACGATAAATGGAAATTTCTTCTTTGGAAAATTTTTGTTGGATTTCTTCATTCATTGCTGCATCTGCCAAAGAGAAAAAGGATATCCGAGGTTCCTTGGCCATTTTGTCGCTGGCCAGCCAATCAAAATATTCAAAATGCCCGACACGTTCCATGGCTTGGTGATGATATGTGAAAAATTCCCCTCCCCAAATCTGGCTATCATCCCCATAGCCTGTGCCATCCCAAACCACACCTAAAATGGGAGTGTTTCGATCAAAGAGCCCATGTTCTCCCAAAACCGAAGCAAAATGGGCCTTGTGATGTTGAACTGAGGCTACTGGGATGTTCCATTTTTTTCCCAGTTCCATGCCGTGAAGGGTGCTATTGTAGGCAGGATGTTTATCGACAAGGATAGTTTCGGGAAGTACCTCAAACAATTTTGTGTATTTGGCCGCGGTATTCATGTAACGGTCATACACATCAAAATGATCCAAGTTTCCCAAGTATTGACTAATGTATAGGTAGTCGTTGGGGATAAAGGCCAATGTACTTTTCAGGTGACCGCCCATGGCCAATATTTTTTTATCGGTTTTTACCTCGGCATCAAAATTTGGACTGAGCCCCCTAGATCGTCTAAAAATGACTTTTTCATGGAGTCGATTGCTATACTTGACCACGGAGTCGTCCTGTGGATTGGTGATTTCCAAATTGTGGTTCAAAAAATAATCGGCCACTTCCGCCAATTCATGGTGGGCCATATCCGCATCACTAATAATCGGCGATGCATGAATATTGCCACTGGTGGCCACAATCGGGATTCCAAGCTCGGTGGCCAATAAGTGCAAAATGCCAGAGTAGGGGAGCATAATGCCCAGTTGGTTCAAATGGGGCGCCAGCTCCTCCACGGCCAAGTTTCCGTCCAAATCGGTTTTTGGAATGATTACGATGGGACTTTCCGGAGAGGTCAAGATTTCTTCCTGTATTTTGGAGACCTTCAAATGCTGTTTCAATAACGAAAGGGAAGGATATAGAATCGCAAAAGGTTTGGTAGGTCTTCGTTTTCGTTCACGTAGCTTTTGGATGGCAAGAGGATTCGTCGCATCACAACACAAAAGGTATCCACTGGTATTTTTGATGGCCACAATGTTTCCATCCTTGATGAAGCTTGCGGTTTTTTGGATAGCATCTTCCCCTGAAATAGTATCTCCTTTGGCATCGGTCAATTTTAGTTCAATACCACAATGTGAACAGGAATTGGTCTGGGAATGGAACCTACGGTTCGAAGAATCTTGGTACTCCGTCACACACGAATCACACATTTCAAAAACAGCCATATTGGTATGGTCCCTTTCAAACGGGAACTTGTTGGTAATGGCCCAGCGGGGTCCGCAGTTCACGCAGGTGGCAAAGGGGTAGTGGTAGCGTCTGTTGTTCGGGTCGGTTATCTCTTCCTTGCAGGTATCACAAATGGCAAAATCCGGGGTGAGCTGTAAATTCAATTTTCCTTCCGTTTGGGACGGAACTATTGAAAATCCATCAAATGTTCTGTGTGTGATTTCAGATAGATAATGGTCCCTTATTTTGGCCAATTTTGGAGGTTGCTGTATGAGCGTTTTATAAAATTGCTGGATTTTCTCGAATTCACCAGAAAGATAAATGATTACACCTTCTTCATTATTGGATACGGAACCCTTCAAACCAAATTTTTGGGCCAAGTTGAACACATGGGGTCTAAAACCAACTCCTTGCACGCGACCGGTCATTATGATCTTGAAAGATTTGGACACCTTATGAAATTTGATGGTGCAGGGTATCCACCAAGTCCATAATTTGTTCGATTGCCTCGGGAATAACCTTTTCAACTTTTGGCGCCAATTCCGTGGTCATGGGTTCCACTTTTTCTATGGATATGGTGAATAGATACAAATCTGGTTGGGTTTCCATGAGGTATACCGCTTCAATCATATCCTTGAGCCCCACGTCATGAACACTCAATGCAGAAGGAAAGTCGCTGGCGAACTTGGGCCGGATGAGGGAAATGGTCCCTTCTGGTTGACCATCCATGGTGGCATCCACAAAGATGATCTTGTTGTAACTCTCAAAACAGTTCAACAATAGAAATCCACCCGTTCCACCATCCAAAATGTCCAAATAGTTCGGTAGTTCCATCATATCCATGTGTTGTATCAAATGGACGCCGACCCCTTCATCGCCCATCAAGTAATTGCCAACACCCAATACCAAAATGGACCTGGACTTATCTTTTTCAAAATAAAAGGCATCACTGCTTATGGCAATAGGCTTTTTTGCCAAATCCGATTTGGTATTTGTTGATTGCTCCATGTTGTGGGTATTACTCAATAATTTCCATGGCTTCCTCATCTACGGGAGCCTCTATTTCTTCATCTTCAGCCAATTGTTTGAGTCGTTCGTCGCAGACAAATTTATAGCCTCCGAACATGGATGAAACTTCGCCTCTTCCTTCAAGCCAGTCATGGTAGAACACCAAATACACATGGATCAAAGTGAACAATATGAAGAGCCACGTGGTGGTGTGGTGAATGGTCCTGACAATAAAATCACCTCCCAAGAAAGGAACTACCCAAGCAAACATTTTGGGCAGCCACCAACTTGCGGTGGAAGAATACAGGCCGAAACCGGTAAATACCTGTACCAATGCCAAAAGGAACAAAATCACATAGGATATGGCCGCCACACTGTTATGCCCAATGCTAATATCCTTAATATCCGGTTTTTTCTCATTGGCCAAAAAGACATCAACCTTAATGACATGTAGAAAGTTATGCCACATCTTTTTGTTGAAAGGCCAAAAGGCACGCCAGCTGGAAAATCTATTACCCACGAACGACCAGTAAATTCTCATGACCATATTGAAAAAGAATACATAGGCCGTAGCAAAGTGGATGAAACGGACTGTACCGAACCAATAAATATCACTTGCTTCCCTATTGGACAATATGGCCGGTGGATTGGCAATGATGAATCCTGTTATGGCCAATATGATGATGGAGAGCGCGTTGATCCAATGGAAAAACCGAACCGGAAGCTCCCAAACATATACCCGTCTAAATTTTCGTGTTTGCATGATCCATGATTTACTAGATTTCGCAGCTCGAAACGTTTTGTACTTGTGAAATATGCTTTCCGTGCTCATCATATAGATGCACTGCACAGGCTATACAGGGGTCGAATGAATGGATGGTCCTGATGATTTCCAATGGTAATTCAGGGTCTGCCACTGGGGTGTCCAACAGTGTGGATTCATAGGCCGAACGCTGTCCTTTGGGATCTCTGGGTGAGGCATTCCAAGTAGAAGGAACCACCAATTGATAATTTTCGGTCTTACCTTCTTTGATTTTGATCCAGTGGGCCAAGGCACCCCTTGGTGCTTCTGAAAAACCTACTCCTTTGCATTCTGTTGGCCATGACTCGGGTTCCCATTTAGCCATATTGGCCATTCGGGTATCCCCGTTCTTGATGTTCAGTAGCAAGGTATCATAAAACTCCATGGTCCAATTGGCCACCAATTGGGTTTCTATACCCCTGGCCGCTGTTCTTCCCAAAGTGGAGAAAAGGGCATCGACAGGCAAGTCCAAATGGCTCAAAGCACCATTCACCGCTTCCTGAATTTCCTTGTTGCCTCTTGCATACCCTACCAAGAGTCTGGCCAATGGTCCTACCTCCATAGGTTTGCCCTGCCAACGAGGTGTTTTGATAAAGCTGTATTTCTGGCTGACATCCAATTCTTCATAGGGTGGTTTTGGACCTGAATAGTTGATGTTGGTCTCACCATCCCATGGGTGCCTGCCTTGGTCTTTACCTTCAGCATAGTCATCATACCAAGAATTGTTTATGAATTCAGCGATATCATTATTTCTGTGGTTTACGTCATATACCTTGGAGAGGTCCCTATCCAAAATAACACCTTGCTGAAATTTAAAACTGGAAATATCACTATAGCCATTGGTTGGGAAGTCACCATAAGCCATGTAATTGCCAAATCCTTTGCCAATAGCTCCCCAATCTTTGTAGAAGGAGGCAATGGCCAATAAATCTGGGATATAGACCTGCTCAATGAACTGCTTTCCTTCTTTGAGCAATCTTCCCACATAGGCCAATCGCTCAGCGTTGATACCTCCAGGGCTTTCCGTATTGATGGCACAGGCCATACCACCTACCAGATAGTTGGGGTGGGGGTTTTTACCACCAAAAATGGTGTGGACCTTTACGATTTCTTTCTGCCACTCCAAGGCTTCCAGATAGTGGGCAACTGCCAAAAGGTTGACTTCAGGGGGCAATTTCATTTGGGGATGGCCCCAGTAACCGTTTGCAAATATGCCCAGTTGCCCACTTTCCACAAATCTGGTAATCCTTTTTTTGATATCGGAAAAATAACCAGGAGAACTCTTGGGCCAACTGGAGATGCTCTGTGCCAGTTTGGAAGTTTCAGCGGGATCTGCCTTTAGTGCGTTTACCACATCTACCCAATCCAGGGCATGAAGATGGTAAAAGTGTACGGTATGGTCGTGCATGTACAGGGCACCTTCCATAATGTTCCGTACCATTTCTGCATTTGGTGGAATCTCTATGCCCAAGGCATCTTCAACCGACCTTACGGAAGCCAAGGCGTGTACCGTGGTGCATACGCCACATGCGCGTTGCACAAATGCCCAAACATCCCTGGGATCTCTTCCTTTTACAATATTTTCCAGACCCCGAACCATGGGACTTGAACTATAGGCGTCGGTTATTTTACCATCCTTCACCTCTACTTCTATTCGCAAGTGCCCTTCAATCCTGGTAATAGGGTCAACAACAATTCTATTTGCCATGATGATCTTATTAAGACTCTAGTTTCTTTTCATTCTGAATGCCACGGGAAGTCCTGCTTTTCAGTTCTTTCCTTTTGGAAATATTGGCGGCAACGGCATGCACCGCTAAACCACCTGCTACCACTCCGGCGGCTACTTTACCAATAGTGTCGGCAGAACTTTCAATACCAAATCCGGCCAAACCGGTCAATCTTTCGTAGAAAGGTCCGTTGTCCCAAAAATTCTCTTCACTACAGCCAATACATCCGTGTCCTGATTGGATTGGATAGCTAACGCCATTGTTCCATTTGATAGTACCGCAAGAGTTATAGGTCATTGGACCACGGCATCCCACTTTGTACAAACAATAGCCGTCTTTGGCATTTTGATCGTCAAAGGTTTCGGCAAAAAGACCGGCGTCATAGTAGGGTCTTCTGTAGCAGGAGTCGTGTACCCTTTTAGAGTAGAATGCTTTTGGTCTACCTAGGCCATCCAACTCTGGCAATCGGCCAAAAGTGATCATGTGAACAATGATTCCTGCCATGACCTCACCAATGGGAGGACAGCCGGGAACCCGGATAATGGGTTTGTTCTTGATGATTTTGTGTATCGGGGTGGCCTGTGTTGGGTTGGGGTAAGCGGCTTGCACACATCCGTTGGAAGCACAACTACCCCAAGCTATGATTGCTTTCGCCCCTTCGGCGGCCTCGATCAGAAGTTCTTTTGCGGACCTACCCGCAATGCAGCAATAGTTGCCATCATCGCCCAGAGGCACGGAACCTTCTACGCAGAGGATGTATTCCCCTTTGTATTTTTCCATGGTGGCCTGTTTGGCGGCTTCAGCCTGATGTCCAGATGCGGCCATCAAGGTCAATGTATAGTCCAGTGAAATTTTATCCAGAATGATATCCGAAACAATCGGGTGGTCGGACCGGATGAACGATTCACTACAACAAGTACATTCTTGGTAATGTTCCCAAATCACGGGGATTCGGAACGTGTTTTCCAGGGATTTGGCTACCTGACCGATCATGGAAGTCTCCAAACCCATATATGCTGCGATATAGGTGGCGAACTTCATGAAATCACGTCTGCTGTAACCCTGCTTGATGATGCTTTCGTAATAGGTTTCCTTTACTGATTTTTCTAGTGCCATGACCCAAAATTTTAAACCTAAATATTGATTTTTCAGGGATTTAGCACTAAATGTAGATATTACAATCAGGGATTCATATGACAAAAGTCATGTTGCTGGAATTATATTTTGGATAATATTGTGTCTTATGTTCCTCTTATTCAGGACTTAAATAAATGTCATGCATGAACTGTCGGTAGCCATGGGTATTGTAAAGATTGCCGAGGATGAGACCAAAAAGGCCAAGGCCAAAAAGGTCACCTTAATTGAGTTGGAAATCGGCAAATTAGCAGGTGTGGAGTTTGAATCCTTGGATTTTGTATGGCCGGCGGCAGTGAAGAATACGGTACTCGAAAGCGCAGAAAGAAAAATCGACGTGAAAGAGGGACTGGGCCAATGTGCGGATTGCGATACGGTTTTTGAAATTGAACATTTTTACGATTCCTGCCCAAATTGTGGCAGTAGTTTTAAAGGTATAATACAAGGCAAAGAGTTGAGAGTTAAAGCCCTGGAGGTAGTATAAATCAAAAAAACTTGAAATATGTGCGGTACTTGCGGATGCGGAAGCGAAGAGAATGGAGCCAAAATTTTGGCACCGGCCATTGGTAAGGAAACCCATGGCCATGACCATGGTCATCACCATCACGACCATGAGCACTCCCATGACCATCATCATGGACATCATCACCATCACCACGATCATGATCATGACCATCATCATAAAACGGTATTGGAGGTGGAGCGTGACATTCTACAGCAGAATGAGATTATGGCGGCCAGAAACCGGGGCTATTTTGATGCCAAAGGCATCTTTGCCCTTAATCTGGTAAGTTCGCCAGGCTCTGGTAAAACGTCGCTATTGGAGCGTACCTTAAAGGATATGAAGGATAAAATTTCTTTCTATGTGATAGAGGGCGATCAACAAACCTTAAACGATGCCAACCGAATTGCAGCTTTGGATGTTCCCGTATTGCAGATCAATACAGGGAAAGGGTGCCATTTGGAAAGTGATATGGTCCATGACGCGGTCAAACAATTGAATATTGCCAATGACTCCGTATTGATGATCGAAAATGTGGGCAACTTGGTGTGTCCCTCCATGTTCAATTTAGGCGAACACAAAAGGGTGGTCATCGTGAGCACCACTGAGGGTGATGACAAACCCATCAAATATCCGGACATGTTCCATACTTCGGATATTTGCATCATCAATAAAATTGATCTTGCACCTTATTTGGATACCAATATTGAAGAGCTTAAGAAAAACGCACGTCAAGTGAACCCTAGTTTGGTCTTCTTTGAAGTATCGGCCACCAAAGGCACTGGTATGGAGCAATGGTATGAATGGTTGGAGACCAATGCGAAGTTGGTTCCCGAAGACCACTAAAACAACGGTTATGTGTTTAGCGATACCTGGAAAATTATTGGAAATCACTTCGGAACTTGATGAAACCTTCCGTATGGGGAAAGTCTCCTTCGGGGGAATCAAAAAAGAAGTGAGCCTAGCTTTGGTCCCTGAGGCCAAGGTCGATGACTATGTCATGGTCCATGTGGGGGCGGCCATCAGTATTGTGGATGAGGAAGAGGCGAAAAAAACCTTTGAGGTACTTTCACAATTGGGAGAATTGGACGATTTGGACCATCCACCAGAAAGCAATCCATAATTTTGATACCGTGCCCTATTTTGAGCTCAAAAATGATGAAATTTCTTTTCCACCAGCATACTTTGCGGATATTGATGGGCTGTTGGCCGTTGGGGGCACCATGTCCATAGAGCGATTGTTGTTGGCCTATAACAGTGGTATTTATTATTGGCATTATCCTTTAAAACATATCAAATGGTGGTCACCAGACCCAAGGATTGTATTGAGACCCAATGCTTTTGAAATACCCCAATCCCGACTGGATTCCCTTTTGAAAGATTTTGATATACGGGTCGACTCCCATTTTGAAGAAGTACTTCGCAGTTGTCAAAGTGTCTACAATATAGATGGTCAAATGGACAATCGATGGTTAGCAGAACGGATGGTCCGTATGTTCATGGAATTGCACCAAAAAGGATACGCTCATTCCATCGAGGCGTGGAAGGATGGAAAATTGGTAGGTGGGTTGTTCGGCGTCGCCATTGGAAAACTGTTCTTTGTTGAATATGTGTTCTCCACCATGGAACATGCCGATGAAGCCGTCCTGCTATACTTGATCAAAAAACTGAAAGATCAAAATTTTGAATTGATGGATATGCAAAAGGCAACTTTTTTTCTTTCAGGTATCGAATACGATGAAATGCCCAGGCTGGAATATGTGGGCCTATGCAAGGAAAACGCGAATACCTTTCGCGATGTTCCCACTGAGTTTTAGGAAATACAAAAAAAGTAAGAAGATGAGCCTCTCATTTGAAGAACAGATACAACACGCCAACGTGCTTTTACAGGAAAATGAATGGGAAAAATCCATTGACAACTACCAAGAAGCATTGAAACTGGCCACCAATGACCAACAAAAAATCCACCTGAACAGCGTGCTGGGCAGATTATACCAAAAAATGAAAAAACCTCAGGATGCCTTGACCGCATTTGAAGAGGCCCTAGCATTGTACGATAATGGACCCGAAGCAGAAAATCAAGTAGAAAGGGCGTCTTTGTTGAACAATTTGGCAGCCATTTATACCCAATTGGATATGGCAAAGGCCATCGAAAATTATAAAGCCGCCTTGGATATATTTACCGTTCTAATGGATAATGGACAAACAACCGTTGCGCCACATCTGGCCAATACCCAGTTTGCATTGGCTGAGGTGTATAACAAGAAGAGCGATTTCTACTTTGCCAAAAAATACTACAAGGAAGCCATCAAACTTTATGAGCGATTGCCCGAGGACATGTACCATTCGTTGAGGGCCAGTGCCCATTATCAGTTGGGCAATATTTATACGGAAGAATTCTATGAGTTCGATGCCAAGATGCAATATCTGAAAGCTTTATCGCTGTTTGAAGGATTGATCAGTGAAGGGGGGGAGTCTTTTCAACCGTATTTGGCTGCGGTGCTCAATAATTTGGGGGTTACTTTCAATGCGATGGGCGAGCCTGAAAAGGCATTGGAACATTATGACAGGGCTCTGCAGGTGTACCAAGAGCTGTCCGGTAAAGCTTACGATATTTTCCAACCCTATGTGGCGGCTACCTTGAGCAGTATGGGCATTGTACATGCCGAGATGAAGGATTTTGAAAAGGCGATCGCCTATATCAGGCAAGCTGTTGCACTCTACAACGGCCTTGCTGATTCCAGACCACAGGAATACACCCATTATCTGGCCACAGGACTCCATAATCTGGGGCTTTTCCACTTTGAGATAAAGCAATTTCAACCAGCAATGGATTATTTTGGTCAGGCACTGGAAATACGTAGGCGATTAGCATCTGAACAACCCATAAATTTTGATCCGGATTTTTGTGCCACAGCATTGAATTTGGTGGAACTGTATCAGGCTGAATTGGAAACCAAAGTGGATTTTGATTATAAAACAAAGGCATTGGAATTGTTGAACGATGTTGAAATGCGTTTACGGTCATACAACGACGATCGTCCCGTCATTAAAAACATGAAAAACGATTGTAATCACTATACGGAATATTTCAACACTGTTGATGAAGAAGCGTTGACCATGCATTTGGTTTTTGGAAAAATCAAGGAACTGAATGAAGAAATAGACAGCACCATTGTTCCCGGGGAAAAATTGGTTTTTCAACAACAGATCATGGAACTCCTGACTGAAAAATTCAAATTATACCCTGGTAACATCCGATTAAGGAACGAACTTGCACTGGCCCATGCCAATCTGGGTTGGCTCTTGTTAAGATCAAAACGGTTCGATGAATCGGCACTAACCATTAAAAATGTACCAAATCTTCAAAACCCTCCAAAATCCCTGCAATGTAATTTGGCCCACAGCTATCTTTTGCAAAACCAATTGGATTTGGCCTTGCCACTTTATGAGGGATTAAAGGATCAAACCAATGATGAAGGTAAGACGTACCAAGAAATCATCCTGAAGGATTTTGACATTCTGGAGAGGGACGGAATCCATCATGAAGACTTTGAAAAAGTGAGGCAATTATTGTCGTAAGGCTTCGAAAATCCAAAACATAAAAAACTGACCAAAAAGTGTATTCTGATTTTTATTTCAGAAGGGTCACTTTTTGGCCAGTTCCCGTTAAATATGAAAAAGGTATCTTTTTTCTGTTTGATCAGATGAACAACAAGTGAGTTCCTTCTTGATCGGCCCTACTATAGAAATCGCCAATAGTAAGGATACCATCCAATTCATCAATAAGATCTTCTTTTTCCAAATGGAACATTTCCACCGCCAATTTACAGGCCCAAAGCTTGCATCCCGAATCCGATAGGATTTCCAAAAACTCGCCTACAGGTGGCATATCCAATTTTTCCATTTCTTTTTTCATCATGTTGGAAGCGAATGCTTCAACACCTGGCAATCCGCCCAACATGGTGGGCATGTGCATGGCAGGGTTGCCTACCGTGGCCACATGGAGATGTTCCAGTTTTTTCTTTTGAATGGCTTCCAATCCAAAGAAAGTAAAGAATATCTCAGATTCAATGCCTTCCATTCGAGCCCCGTTGGCCATCACAAATGCCGCGTAGACATTTTCGAGGGTGGCCTTGGAGAGGATAAAGAGCATTTTTTTGACTTTTGTTTCACTCATGACCTTGCGTTTAAATTTTTATTTTTAAAGCCTTATATACAGCTCTTTGGTTTCGGAATACCGGCAATCATTGTTGCTTTTTTCAAGGGCCCGCCTGGGAACAGGGCATAGAATTCCTTGATATCTATGACACCACTTTTTTTAATGCCCCTGATGGACAATGGTTCTTCTTCTTTGAACTTCTGTTGGATATAATCGATTATCGCCCAATGCTTATCGGTCATTTCAATGCCTTGTTCTTTGGCTATCTCTGTGCCAATTTCTTTGTTCCATTGGGAAAAATCGGTTAGATATCCTTCTTGGTCCACGGAAACTGTTGCTTGTGCTATTGTCTTGTCCATTTTTTTAGTATTTAGGTTTACAATTTATGCTTCTGTTTCTTCAAAATGTTTTCCTTTTTCGCTCATGGTTGCAGATACGAAGGGGATATGGATGCCCTTTATCAACATGTTCCAATAAATCCATCTAAAGGCCAGTTTTCCCATATGGTTCATCCTACTTTCTTTCAATAGGTTCAAGGGGCCGACGCCTGGGAATGGGAACGTACCTTCAACGGGCTCATGTGTGTAGTTGAAATCGATCAACAGGGCTTTTCCATCACCTGTTTCGATAAAGCAGTTGGCATGTCCGTCAAACTCTTCTTTTAAAGGTTCCCCTTTGATATACCTTAAGATGTTCTCGGTCAATATCTCCGCTTCAAAGTGGGCCACGGAACCGGCTTTGGAAGCTGGTAGATTGGTGGCATCACCAAGGGCAAAAATATTTTCATGGGCCTCTGTCTGTAATGTCGCCTTGTTGGTAGGCACATAGTTGAGGTCATCCCCCAAACCGGAACGTTCGATCAGTGCATCGCCCATGTTGGTGGGAACGGTGACCAAAATATCGTAGGGTACTTCGGTTTCTGCATAATCAATGATTTTATTGTTCTCATAATCCACACGCTCAATGTTGAAGTCCGTAACTTCTTTGATGCCCTTATCGGTCAACAAGTGGTGAAGTGCCTGTGTTGCTTTAGGCTTGGTGAAGGCACCTCCCAAAGGGGTTACGAAAGTGATGTCCACTTTATCCCGCATGCCTTTGTTTTTGAAATAGGAATCGGCCAAGAAAGCAAATTCCAATGGGGCAACAGGACATTTGATAGGCATTTCGGTGATATGGACCACCAGTTTGCCACCTTTCCACTCTCTAAATTTATCACGTAGGGCCTTTGCACCTTCATAGGTATAAAAATCGAAGACGCTTTTGTGCCATTCAGGGCCTTTCATTCCCTCTACTTCCTCGGGAGCAATTTTGGTTCCGGTGGCAATGATGAGAATGTCATAGGGAAGTTCTTCACCTTTTTCCAGTTGGACCTTATTCTCCTCAGGAACGATCAATTCAATTTTTTCCTGAATGTAACGAGCATCCTTAGGAATGAACTTGGATCCTTTTTTCTTGACCTGATCGGTCGTATAAATATCAAAGGGGAGAAAAAGGAAACCCGGTTGATAATAGTGCGTTTTATATTGATCTACAATGGTAATTTTCCATTCATCTTTTGGAAGCTTTCCTATCAGATGGTTTGCCATCATCGTTCCGGCTGTTCCAGCGCCCAGTATGACCAAATTTTTCATGATATCTAGATTGTGTGATTTACTTTGGTAAAAGTACTCAAAGGGCAGATCGGCGAATATGACAATTGTCAGTTTCGGGCACAAACTTGTGTAACTTAAGTTACATAAGGTATTGTTAATCAATCTGATGTGGTTGTTTTTGAAGGTTTTGGCATTTATGGGAAGCTATTTTGAGAAATAGGGGAGATGGGGGAAATTTGCATGTTTTCATGAATTTTTTCAATCTTATTGAAAGGAATACTTTCCTCTTGGGACTAAATTTTCCATATCCACTCAATTTAATTACGGGACAATGGAAAAAACGAAAAAAACGATTTTAGCTCTTTTCTTGGCGATAGGAGCCCTGACCCATGCACAAAGCATCGACTACAATACCAAAAAGGGCTACGCGGCCAATGGGTATGATGTGGTTTCCTATTTTGACGGCAAGGCCTTGGAAGGCCAAAAAGAGTTTACTGCCGAGTATGATGGTGTGAAGTACAAGTTTTCCAACGCAACTAATTTGAAGAAATTCAAAGCTGCACCCAAAATGTATTTGCCCGAATATGGCGGATACTGTGCTTATGCCGTGGCCGTTTCTGGAAAGAAGGTCAATGTGAATCCCAAAACCTTCGAGATCAGGGATGGCAAGTTGTACCTGTTCTATAATTCAGGGAACACCAATACACTGAACCTTTGGCTAAAGGAATCTCCTGATGACCTGCAAGCCAAAGCAGATGTAAACTGGGAAAAAATCAAGAATTAGTAACTTTTTGGAAGATTTTACGTCAAAAAAGCATGTGACCTTCAACTCATTACTGGTCTTGAAGGGACATTTCATGGAAAATTCCGGTATGGTTCAACTCGCAAAGGTCTTTTTATCTGGGTTATTGATAAGTTTCTTGGGGGCATTGCCTTTTGGAACCTTGAACCTAACCGCCTTTGATATCTCGGCCGCACAAGGAGCAATGCCGGCTTTTTGGTTTGCACTGGCGGTGGTTCTTGTGGAACTCATTATGGTTAGGCTTACCCTTTATGGCCATGAAAGGTTGCAATTTGGGGACCAACTTGTACGTCTTTTACTGCCTTTGGGCATTCTTTTGCTGTTGTACCTTTCCATATCCAGTTTTTTGGACTCATCAAGTATTACTGGGGCAAGCTCCAAAGCTTCGATTTTACCCCAGATCAAATCCACCTTTGTTTTAGGGCTCTTGTTGAGTGCTCTGAATCCCCTGCAGCTTCCATTTTGGTTTTCTTGGAACAAAATACTGGACAATAGGGGTGTCTTACAATCCACAGGTGCCCATCATACCTTTTATTTAATGGGAATTGGTTTGGGTACTTGGTCGGCACTGGGTGTTTTTATCACCGCGGGAAAATATATTTTCAACAATTATGGACAATACAATAGGATGACGAATCTTTTAATGGGGTGCATGTACCTTGGATTTTCTTTCTATCTTTTGTTCCTATTCATCAAAAAGCGAACTAAATACAAAATCCAATAACCATGTTCAAATCTTCCTTGGATACCTTAGAGCAATTCAAAGAGGTCCTGCTGGGACTTCCAAAGGATTGTTATTCACAGTCATGTAGTGTACTTTCCAACTCTACCATTGGGCAACATACACGCCATATTATTGAACTGTACCTCTGTTTGTTGAACGGTTACGAAACGGCCGATGTCTCTTACGACCGAAGGGAGCGTGACCTGAAAATTGAACAGGACCTTTCCTTTGCCATTGAGCAATTGGAATACATACAGGCACAATTGGACCGTCCCAATAAAACCATCAAGATCAGCTATGACCTGGCGGGTTCCGAAACCTGTTTGGATTCCAATTATTTTAGGGAAGTGATGTATAACTTGGAGCATACCATTCATCATCATGCTCTTATCAAAGTGGGCATTGAACATTTTACCAGTCTACAACTTCCAGATTCTTTTGGAGTGGCCCCGTCCACCATGCAATACAGGGAAACATGTGCACAGTAAGCTTCATACCAAAGGGTGATACTTATTTGATCACCTCCAATAGGGATGAACATATATCCCGCCCGAGGTCCCTTGAACCCAAGGAAGAGACCATCGGTTCTATGAAGGTCTTGTTCCCGAAAGATCTCAAGGCAGGGGGTACGTGGTTTGCGGTGAACGAAGTAGGGGTAGTGGCCGTTTTGCTGAACGGTGCTTTTGTTGGGCACTTGCCGAATGGAAACTATGCCAAAAGCCGTGGACTCATTGTTTTGGATGTCATCAGTTCCAAAAACCCGGAAAGGGTGCTGGAGCAGATGGATCTCTGTCAGATAGAGCCTTTTACTTTGGTGTTGTTCAACTCTAGATTGTTGGAGTTCAGGTGGGATGGCAACCAAAAATATTTCAGACCATTGGACAAGTCCCAAAACCATATTTGGTCCTCTGCCACCCTTTATCAGGATGCTGTAATCGAACATCGGGCTGGGTTATTTCATGGATTTACGAAGGAGAATACCTTGATCAAACCACAGGATGTATTGAATTTTCATTCCAACAACCATGATGATTTTGAGAACGGTTTCATCATTGATCGGGAAACTGGCCTGAAAACATTCAGTGTTACCCAAGTGGTTCTGGATGAGGAAGAAACCTTGATGCGCCATGTGGATCTGTTGAACGATAAGATCTATGAGGTTCCTTTTTCTTCCCGTCAACTAATACTGTAGACCCCATGGATTCCCTAAAATTGATATGGCATAGGATTACGAATTGGGAATATTGGCCCTTCTGGATGGTGTATTACCCATTATTTCCTGTTTGGTTATATTATTCCTTCAAGGCCCGTTCCCTTTTCTTTTTCAATGCGGCCAATCCGGCCATGAAGAATGGCGGCATGGCCATGGAATCCAAAATGGAAATCTATAAGATGATTCCTCCACAATTTATTCCCAAAACCGTTTTTATTCCCAAGGACCAATCTCCGGAAAAGGCTTTGGAAAGGGTATTGGCATCGGATATTGGGTTTCCTTTTATCGCAAAACCCGATATCGGCATGAAAGCTTTCGGTGTGGAAAAAATCCACAACAAGGATGAGTTCCGAAACTATGTTTCATGGAGCCCCTCCAACTTTTTGGTGCAGGAACTCATTCCCTACAGGAAAGAAGTAGGTGTTTTCTATGTGCGCAAACCGGATGAAGAGCAGGGGAAGATTACAGGAGTGGTCTCCAAGGAGTTTCTATCGGTTGTTGGAGATGGGTCAAGCACACTGTTGGAACTCATCAAAAGCAATCCGAGAAGCCATTTGCAATTAAAGACCCTAAAAAGAAAGTTTGGGGTTGGGTTGAACAAGGTAATCGCCAATGGCGAGGAGTTTATTTTGGTTCCCTACGGAAGTCACACCCGTGGTGCTAAATTTGTGGATATCAGCCATCTCATCAATGAAGGTTTGGTCAAGACCATCAACGGCATTTGTGGCCCGATGAAAGATTTTCATTATGGTCGGTTGGATGTGCTTTACAATACCTTTGAAGAATTGTGTGAGGGAAAAAATTTCAGTGTGATCGAAATCAATGGGGCAGGGGGGGAAGCTACCCACATTTATGACCCTGAGCATTCGCTTTTTTGGGCTTGGCGAGAAGTTACGCGACACTGGGGTATGATGAACGAAGTGAGCATCCTCAACCACCAAAAAGGACATTCGTACCTCAGTTTTAAGGATGGTAGGGCAATGCTGAAAGCAAATGGAATGCTTCAGGCACAGTTAAGGGTAACCTGATGAAAATATCTGTTACAAAATCTCCTTAATATAATCTTCCATGGATTCTGGGGTGCTGATAGGGGCAAAGCGTTTTACGGGAGTACCCTTTTTATCCACCACGAATTTGGTAAAGTTCCATTGGATATTACTGCCCAAAAGCCCGCTCAACTCTGATTTAAGGTATTTGAAAATAGGATGTGTATTCTTCCCATTCACTTCTATTTTGGCAAACATGGGAAAGCTCACACCATAATTCAACTGGCAAAATTCCTGTATTTCATCTGTGGTGCCGGGTTCCTGGCCTCCAAATTGGTTACACGGAAACCCCAAGATCACCAATCCTTGGTCTTTATAGGTTTCATACAGTTTTTCCAATCCCTCATATTGTGGGGTCAATCCACATTTGCTGGCGGTGTTCACCACAATTACGGTCTTACCCTTGTAGATGGCCATGGATTCCATGTTGCCGTCCAATCGTTCTGCTTCAAAGTCGTAAAAGGTCATGGTTTTCATTTTTATCTAGTCATTGATATTTTGTTTCCTTCCAAGTACGAAATCATTTCTGATGCCTTGTTGGTAATTTTCTCTATTTCTCCATTTTTATTGATGATGAAATGAGTAGGGTATGAGTTGGATTTCAATTCATTTAAAATAAACGATTTCTGATCAGGGATGACCTTATATTTAAATTCTTTACGTGCCAAGAACTTTTGAAGCTCTTCTTTTGAGTCTGTAGCAAGGCTTAGAAAAATGAAATCTTGGCTGTTTTCGTTCTTTTCCACAAATGCATTCAGTTCTGGGAACTCTGCCACACAGGCAACACAATTAATGAACCAGGTTTTGATGATTAATGTTTTGCCCGCGGTATTTCCGTTCGTAAAATGGGTTCCCTTTATATCTATGAAATCGAATTCAGGGAATAAGGTTTTTACTAAACGTTGTTTTTTAAGTAAATCTTGAGCTTCATTTTTGATGGTTTTACCAATATCTTGATTTGCATTCATCGAAAGTTCTCGCAATTGATACCAGTCCGTTCCATCTACAGATTTTATTTTTAAGGGGATGAACTTACCTGTTGCCAGTTTATCCAGAAATTGGTTTGAATCAATTTCTGTTGAGTCTTGGTCAATTCCAATAAAATTGGTGTTAAGAGAAATGTTGTCGGCATGGTAGTTCCACCATTTCATAAAACTGGATTCAAGTTCACCTAAATCAATTTGGGAGGAAAGAATTACGTTTGGTTCCGTTGATGGTTGGGATATTAAAGAAGGATTTTCCGATTCTACTGCATCCATTTCTTCCTTTTGTCCATTTTTACAAGAAAGAATGTTCAGGGAAATAAGAACAAGAAAAGTCCCTAGGAACCTGTTACTGGTAATTGACCTAAGATGGCATCTCATTATAAATCCTGCTTTAATTCTTTTAAAGATAAGGATTTAAGAAATGAAATGTAAGTGCCTTAACTTATCGATTCTGATTAATTTTTGTTCAGAATTGCCTGCATGATTATTGGTGCATGTATCCGGGAGTTTTCAATGAACCATTTATGGGTTTCCATCCCGCCGCAGATCACGCCAGCCAAGAAAAGCCCCTGAATATTGGTCTCCATGGTTTCAGGATCATAGGAGGGAAGACGTTTCTCATCTTTTGAGAGTTCAATGCCCAGTTTTTCCAAAAATTCAAAATTGGGCATATAGCCGGTAAGGGCCAGAACAAAGTCGTTTTCCAAGGTCACTTCACCCTCTGGGGTGTTGATGATGATTTCGGATGGCGTGATTTCCTTGACTGTTGCATGGTAATAGGCTTTGATACTGCCTTCCTCAATCCGGTTGATGATATCGGGCCGTACCCAATATTTTACACGTTGGCCCACTTCTGGACCGCGGATGATCAAAGTGACCTCGGCACCTTTGCGCCAACATTCCAAAGCGGCATCAATGGCAGAATTGCTCGCACCGATAACGGCCAACTTTTGACTGGCATAAAAATGGGGGTCATTATAATAATGTGATACCTTGGGCAAATCTTCACCCGGTACGTTCATTTTATTGGGTAGATCATAGAATCCGGTGGCCACCACCACATTTTTGGCGCGGTATTGGTCTTTGTTGGAGTCCACGAAAAAGAAATCCCCTTGCTTCTCCACGTTCAACACTGTTTCAAACAGATGGATATTCAATTGGTTGGAGGTTACAATCCTACGGTAATACTCCAAGGCCTCGTTGCGTTTGGGCTTGGCTTCCTTGCTGATGAAAGGGATTTCATCGATTTCCAATTTTTCGGAAGAGGAGAAAAATTGCATGTTCACCGGATAGTTGAAAAGGGAATTCACAATAGGCCCCTTCTCGATGATGATGTAGCTCAATCCCTGTTTTTTTGCCTCCAATCCACAGGCAATACCAATGGGCCCGCCCCCGATGATGGCAACATCAAATTCCTGCATTATGCTATTACTTCTTTTAGTTGTTTGATGGTTTCGGTTGGATGTTCGCTTTTGAACACAAAACTACCGGCAACCAAGGCGTCCGCCCCATAGTCGATCAACTTTTTTGCATTGGTCGCATTTACCCCACCATCAATTTCGATCAGGGCACTGGAATTTTTCCTTTCGATCAAGTTTTTAAGATCGCGTACCTTTAGATAGGTGTTCTCAATAAAGGATTGACCACCAAAACCCGGATTTACACTCATCACGATCACAATGTCTATATCTTGGATCGTATCTTCCAAAAGATTGATGGAAGTATGTGGATTAAGGGCCACACCGGCCTTCATGCCTTCTGCCTTAATAGCTTGTAAAGTGCGATGTAGATGTGGGCATGCCTCATAATGTACCGTTAAGTGGTTTACCCCTAAATCCGCAAAGGTTTTGATATAACGGTCGGGATCCACGATCATCAAATGGGTGTCCAAAGGTTTCTTGGCATACTTGGCAATGGCTTCCACTATAGGCATTCCAAAGGAAATATTGGGAACGAACAGCCCGTCCATAATATCCAAATGAAACCAATCGGCCTCACTTTGGTTCACCATTTCTATTTCATGTTGGAGATTGGCAAAGTCAGATGCCAAAAGGGAAGGTGCTATTATTTTTTTGCTCATGAGTGGACCAAAATTGTTCCATACAAAGGTAGTGAAATGTTAAATCAATATCCTGTTTTGAAGTGGAGCTTACCTTAATTTCCCGTGCTTCCGATGGAAACCGGCCCATAAACAGCGTCCCTGAACTTTTTGTGCAAAGTTCCATTGAAGGGAAATATCTGAACAAAGAAAACAGCAGTAAGCTTGTTTACCGGGTCTACCCAAAAGAGGGTACTTGCGGCCCCATCCCAGAAAAACTCGCCGACAACCCCATTGTTCTCCTTTGTTGAGGCAGGTGGTCTCAACCTGACGGCAAAGTCTATCCCAAATCCCATCTGTCCTTTACTGGGCAACCAAGATCGATCTTTGATGTTTTCATCCAGATGGTTTGTGGCCATCAACTCTACGGTCTCAGGTTCAAGAATTTTTACACCGTTCAATGATCCTTTGTTTACCAGCATCTGGGCAAATGTCATGTAATCGTCCAAGGTTGAGGTCAGGCCCCATCCGCCTGGTGTAAGTTTCCATTTTCCATAATTGTATGCGTGGGATTCCTGGTCATCCTGTTGGTCCAAAAAACCCAGATTATCATGGGAATAGGTTGCCGACATTCTTTTTTGATCAGATTTAGGTACAAAATATCGGGTTTCCTTCATGTTCAAGGGGCCCAGTACATGCTCTTGCAGGTATTCCGCATAGGGTTGGCCAGAAATGCGTTCCACCAGAAAAGCCTGTATATCAACGGATGGGCCATACTCCCATTTTTCTTCTGGTTGAAACCATAGGGGAACCCTTCCCAACCTTGCGGCCATTTGGTCCAGATTGTTTTCCCAGTTAAAAGGGTCTGCAAGGCGAAGGGCTGTACTCAATCTTGGGATATCATTTCTAGTCGTGAAACCACCTGTATGCCTTGTAATATCCCTGATGGTAACGGGTCGTTTGATAGGCTCCAGAATCATTTTTCCGGTAGAATCGACACCTTTGTACACCTGCATGTTGGCAAACTCTGGTGCATATTTTTCCAATGGGTCGTCCAACTTGAACTTTCCCTTCTCGTACAAACTCATCAACGCAGTTCCTGTTATTGGCTTGGTCATGGAGTAGATCTGCACCAAGGTATTGCGCTCCATAGGTTTTCGTTTCTTTAGGTCGGCATATCCAAAGGCATTGTAATAAACTTCTTCCCCTTTTTCATAGATGAGTGCGGATACTCCGGCTACGTCCCTGTTGTCCACAAAGCTTTTAAGGGTCGAATCCAATCTTTTTATGGCCACTTCAGTTATAATGGATTGGGTGTTTTCTTGAGCTATGCCCATTTCTATGGCCAAGAAGGCAATGAAAAAAAGTTGTGGTATTTGTTTCATGATATAAATTCGATTGAATACCAGAAAGTTAGCAAATAAAACGGATTAGAAGACTTTATTGAAAAATATAGGTGAAGTTCGGATTGGGGTAAAATGAAAAAACTCCGGCAATCTGCTCGGAATGATCCACTGCGGTATGTCAATTAAATTGGTCTTGTCCTTTGAAAAAACATCCTATCAAATATGTAAATTACTGATACTTGTTTCAGAATATTTGTGTAAGCAATTCCATTTGTCCTATTTTTTGTTTAATTTGGTTCATGACTTGAACATGTTCGGTTTCAGTTCATATGTTTAAGGATTTACTTCAACCTCAAGAGCACCTGACCCAAGCTCTCCATTTCGATTTAATGTTTTGTTCCATTTATCTGGTGACCCAATCTTCAAATAAGAATGAAGAAGAAATATTTATACCACTTGGCTCTGTTGGTACTTTTGATTTCTCCGATTCAAGAAGTGCAATCGCAAAGAGGTGATTTTTCCTTTGGATTGGCCCCAAGCTATAAGGCAAATGGTTATGGCATAAGCTTTAGTGTCAATAATTATCGTAGCGTTACAGATTACGTGCATCTGTCAATCACTGCTGTGTTTTCAACTGAACAACCAGATGCAACAGTTGAGTTTCCCTATGAGGATTACCTTTTGAACCTTGGATATTTTACTACTGTACTGTCTCGCCCAAATAGAGGCCTATTTATGTATTTCGGTGGTGGGGCATCCACGGGTTATGAGTACATCAACAAAGGTGAAATGGATGTTGTCTATGGGTACCAAATCCCCAAAAGTGGGATGATCTATGGTGGATTTGCTTCTTTTGAAATGGATTTTTACTTAACGGATTCTTTTTCGTTGTTTGTTCCTATTAGCGGGTTCTATTACCTTAATAGTAATCTGAATAATGCTGTTCTATTAGTCGGTGCTGGAATTCGATATTATTTAAAATAATATTTTTTATACATGTTGTTTACCCCTTGAATAGATTTTTCTGGTAATGGATTGGTGAAAATGTGCACAATTACAAGTGTTTAATCTGATCAGAAAGGAAAAAGGAACATATTGTTGCAGACCTAGGTATATAAATGAAAAAACTCCGGTAATCAGCCGGAGTTTATTCATCAATCAAAAAACGAACAGTCATGATAAACTGTTATATTTACTAAATTACAACTTTCCTGCCAAAAATCAAATTTAAGGATAGTTTAACTGTAATTAATTTGGGTTAAAGTTACAAATTAACCCAAATATGTCTTTAAAATCTTACTTCTGGAGGTATGCTTCAAGCGTCTGATTGCTTTTTCCTTGATTTGGCGAACTCTTTCCCTGGTCAGGTCAAAGGTTTCCCCAATCTCTTCCAAGGTCATGGAATGCTGACCGGCCAAACCGAAATAAAGCCTGATAACATCTGCCTCACGTGGAGTCAAGGTCTCCAAGGCACGCTCAATTTCCGTACGAAGTGATTCGTGCAAAAGCTCCCTGTCCGGATTAGGGGATTCCCCACTACGCAATACGTCGTAAAGGTTGGAATCCTCGCCATCGATCAAAGGCGCATCCATAGATACGTGGCGGCCAGAGTTTTTCAAGGACTGCTTCACATCTTCCACGGTCATGTCCAATTCTTTGGCAATTTCCTCGGCAGATGGGGTGCGCTCATGTGCTTGCTCCAAAAAAGCAAACGTCTTGTTGATCTTGTTGATGGAACCAATCTTGTTCAAAGGCAAACGCACGATACGGGATTGTTCGGCCAATGCCTGAAGAATGGATTGACGGATCCACCAAACAGCATAAGAAATAAATTTAAAACCACGGGTTTCGTCAAAACGCTGGGCAGCTTTGATCAATCCCAAGTTCCCTTCATTGATCAAATCGGGAAGGGTCAAACCCTGGTTTTGATACTGCTTTGCCACGGAAACGACGAACCTTAGGTTAGCTTTTGTCAATTTTTCCAGTGCTACCTGATCGCCCGCTTTAATACGTTGTGCCAACTCCACTTCTTCATCGGCAGTGATCAAATCCACTTTACCGATTTCCTGCAAATACTTGTCCAACGATGCGGTTTCCCTATTGGTAACCTGTTTTGTAATCTTTAACTGTCTCATCTAAAATACTCCCTTCAAATTAAGTTTGTGAGCCGAAGCTCATTAGGTTATACGTAGAAAAAAACAAAAAGTTACATTTTGATAAACTTTTTTTAAAAACAAAGCCCCGAGGATTTCCCGGGGCTTTTCTAATCTATAAAGATCGTGTTAATCACGTCTTGGTTTTCTGTCGCGATCACCACCTCTGCGATCATTACCTCTTCGGTCACCACCTCTTCGGTCGCCGCCTCTGTCATCTCTAGGAGGTCTTTCCTTATAACCTTCCGGTTTGGGCAACAAGGCCTTTCTGGAAACTTTTTCCTTTTTGGTCTTGGGGTCGATACCTAAATATTTCACATCAATCACGTCACCTAGGTTTACCACATCGGTTACGTTCTCTGTTCGCTCCCATGCCAATTCGGATACGTGTAGCAATACCTCGTTTCCTGGGGCATCGGTGTATTCCACAACGGCACCAAAATCCAAAACCTTGATGACCTTTACTTCATATACACTGCCAACCTCTGGTTTGAACAACAAGGAATCGATTTTTTTCAATACCATGTCAATACCATCTTGGTCGGTACCCAAAATTTCAACAATCCCTTCTTCTGTGTCTGGATCCTCATTGATAACGATGGTAGTCTTGGATTTTTTCTGAAGGTCTTGGATAACCTCACCACCCTTACCGATAAGGGCGCCGATAAACTCACCAGGAATGATTCTGGTAATGATTTTAGGAGCGTAGGATTTCACCTCTGGCCTTGGCTCGGCAATAGTTTCTACCAATTTGCCCAAGATGTGCATTCTTCCGTCCCTGGCCTGCATCAAGGCTTTTACCAAGATTTCATAGGACAATCCTTTTACTTTGATATCCATTTGGCAAGCGGTGATACCATCGGCGGTACCGGTTACTTTAAAGTCCATATCTCCCAAGTGATCTTCATCTCCCAAGATATCGGAAAGCACTGCATACTTGCCGGTTTCGGTATCGGTGATCAATCCCATCGCAATACCGGAAACAGGTTTTTTCAACTGTACCCCGGCATCCATCAAGGCCATAGTACCGGCACAAACGGTTGCCATGGAAGAGGAACCGTTGGATTCCAATACTTCGGAAACCACACGAACGGTATATGGACAGTCCTCAGGAACCATCCCTTTAAGGGCACGTTGTGCCAAGTTTCCGTGTCCTACTTCCCTACGGGATGTACCACGGATAGGCCTTGCTTCACCAGTGGAGAAAGGAGGGAAGTTGTAGTGCAAATAGAAAGTCTCTTCACCTTCGTAAGATGGCATATCTATTTGATTGGCCTCTCTTGAAGTACCTAAAGTTACCGTTGCCAACGCCTGTGTTTCCCCACGGGTAAAGATGGAAGAACCGTGAACGGATGGCAAATAATCAATTTCACACCAGATAGGGCGAATATCGGTAGTCTTACGACCATCCAGACGAAGCCCTTCTTCCAAAGTAAGGTTACGAACGGCTTCTTTTTCGGCTTTGTGGTAATATTTGGAAACCAATCCGCCGATTTCTTCCAATTCCTCTTCAGAAAAAGTGGCCTTGATTTCTTCTTTGATGGCGGCAAACGCTTCACTACGCTCTTTTTTGGAAGAACCGGCCTTGGCCACGGCATATACCTTATCATAGGCCATGTCGTGGATTTTTTTCTGAAGCTCTTCATCTTCAGTCTCAGGTTCGTATTCCCTGGTCTCTTTTTTACCGAAGGCCTCGGCCAATTTTACCTGAGCGGCACATTGTACTTTAATGGCCTCATGGGCAAATTTGATGGCTTCCACCATTTCCTCTTCGGAAATTTCACCCATTTCACCTTCCACCATCATCACAGAATCTTCGGAAGCTCCGATGACCATATCGATGTCGGAATTTTTAAGTTGTTCCATGGTTGGATTGATGATCAATTCACCATCAACTCTACCCACTCTAACTTCAGAGATGGGGCATTCAAAAGGTAAATCTGATAATTGAATGGCAGCAGAAGCGGCCAATCCCGCCATAGCGTCGGGCATAACGTTTTCGTCATGGGACATCAATTGGATCATTACCTGGGTCTCGGAGTGATAATCTTTTGGGAACAAAGGTCTCAATACCCTGTCCACCAAACGCATGGTCAATACCTCGCCATCGCTAGGTCTGGCCTCACGTTTGAAGAATCCGCCTGGGTAACGCCCAGCAGCGGCAAATTTTTCGCGATAATCAACGGTAAGTGGCAAAAAGTCCACATCCGAAGCTTGATAATTGGAGACAACTGTACATAGCAACATACATTTGCCTGATTGGACTACTACAGAACCATGGGCCTGCTTAGCCAATTTTCCGGTTTCGATGGAAATCTCCCTACCGTCACCAAGGTCAATGACCTCTTTAAAAGTTTTTGGAATCATAAAAATTGTCTTACCCGTAAAAGGTACGGGTCGTTAAACATTTGGTCTACCGCCATCCGGGCGGTCGGGTTGTGTTGTTGTTGTGTTTGCCTCTCGGCACTGACCAATGAAAAACTATATGAAGCTTTTTGTGTTTGCCCGATTATGATCGGGACTTGTTGTTGGAGCCCGTCCAACTAAAACAAAGGGGAAGCCAAAGCCTCCCCGTTGTCATTATTTTCTGATGCCCAATTCTTTGATCAAAGAACGGTACTTCTCAATATCCTTATTTTTTAGGTAATCCAAAAGACTACGTCTTTTACCTACCAAACGAACCAAGGAACGTTCGGTGTTGTAATCCTTGTGGTTCCTTTTAAGGTGTTCTGTCAAGTGGTTGATACGGTGTGTGAACAATGCAATCTGTCCTTCCGTAGAACCTGTGTTGCCTTCTGAGCCGCCGTGTTTCTTGAAAATCTCGGCCTTTACTTCTTTTGTTAAATACATTCCAATATTATTTAAATGATTTTTATGTATTGATTGTCTTTCAATCAGCGTGCAAAGATAAGCCTTTTTTTGAATCTACGAATTTTAACAAGAAATTAAACCTTTTCAAAAGAGGGAAGTCAAAGAGCCAAACCTTTAAAATTCAATCGTTATGAAAAAGAAAACTAAAGCAATGATTTTGAACCCGTTTGCCCTATTTGTAATGGGCGGTCTTTTTTTGACCTTCACTTCCTGTAGTGATGAGTCGGCCAATACCGAAGACCTGTCTTCCACCGAGGTGATTTCCGCTACGGAATTAAAGTACAGTGATGAAACGGAAATGATTTCCGAAGAAGTTTCCACCATTGCCGAGGACCTGTACGCCGCCGATGAAATTGCCAGCATGTCCAAAGGGAATTACCATTCCGATTATTTGCCTGAATGTGCCACTGTTACCGCGGTTATCACTGATACCACCAAAGATGTTACCTTGGATTTTGGTGAAGGTTGCGAACTTCACAATGGCAATACCCTAAGTGGTATCATCCATATAAGCTATGCTTTGGATTTGGAAGCAGCATCCAACACCATTGAACTGACTTTGGAAAACTTTACCTTCAATGATGTGGCAGTGGAAGGCGCATCTAGTATTGTTAGGGTACGAAGCAATGAAAATGGAAATCCACAGGGAACCGCCAATGCATCTTTTACGGCCACTTGGCCCAATGGAGATGTGGCTTCGTTCACCGGAACCCGAACCAGGGAATGGATCGAAGGATTCGGCACTGGTTTTTGGGGTGATAACGTTTTCTTGATCACAGGAAAAAGAACCTATGTGAGTAGGGCGGGCAATGAATTTATCAAGGAAATCACTACCCCATTGAGAAGGGAAATGTCTTGCCGATTCATTGTAAGTGGGGTTTTGGATATTACCCGATTGGGGAATACCGTAAGTCTTGATTTTGGTGATGGTTCTTGTGATGCCATTGGAACCTTGACCTATCCTGATGGAACCCAGGAAGAAATATTCCTTCGAAGATTTAAGAACTAGCTATGAAAAAGAAAAGCCCCGAGATCGGGGCTTTTTTTATGCTCTTATGGGCTGGTTGGTAATCAAGTCGATATAAAGGTTGACTTTCTTTTTCAACTCGCTACGGTGTGCGATGAAATCCAAAAACCCATGTTCTTTCAAGAATTCTGCGGTTTGGAAACCTTCCGGAAGGTCTTTTCCTGTGGTATCCTTTACTACTCTTGGTCCTGCAAATCCGATCAAAGCCCCGGGTTCTGCAATGTTGATATCTCCCAACATGGCATAAGAAGCGGTTGTTCCACCCGTGGTGGGGTCGGTACACAAGGATATGTAGGGAACCTGTGCTTCGGCCAACTGGGCCAGTTTGGCAGAGGTTTTGGCCAACTGCATCAAGGACAGCGCGGCTTCCATCATACGGGCACCACCTGATTTGGAAATCATCAGGAAGGGAACCTTTTTCTTTTTGGCCACATCAATGGCACGAGAAATCTTTTCACCTACCACACTACCCATGGATCCTCCGATAAAGGCAAAATCCATACAAGCGACCACAAGATCTTGCCCCATAGACTTACCAACGGCGCACCTTACGGCATCTTTTAATCCGGTCTTTTGCTCAGCGGCCTTTAAACGATCTGAATATTTTTTGGTATCCACAAATTTCAAAGGGTCCTTGGAGGTCATGTTGGCATCCAGTTCACGGAACTTATTGTCATCAAAAAGAATCTCAAAATATTCCTTGCTGCCAATGCGAACGTGGTAATCGTCCTCCGGACTTACGTAAAAATTTTTGGCAAGATCTTCGGACTCTACAATTTTACCTGTTGGGGATTTGTACCATAACCCCTTGGGGGTGTCCTTTTTTTCCTCTGTTGCGGTCTGTATTCCTTTTTCCTTTCTTTTAAACCAAGACGACATGCAATCAAATTTAAGTTAAACGAAGGGTTTACAAGGTATTTACATTGTTCAGGTCTTCAAAAGCCTTTTTCAAACGGGCGATGAAGGTCTTTTCACCTTCACGAAGCCAAACTCTTGGGTCGTAGAATTTTTTGTTGGGTTGGTCGTCTCCTTCGGGATTTCCAATTTGGGCCTGAAGGTAGGCGGATTTCCCTTGGATATAGTCCCTAACGCCTTCCAAAAATGCATACTGAAGATCGGTATCGATGTTCATTTTGATTACCCCATATCCGATAGCTTCCCTTATCTCTTCCAAAGTAGAACCAGATCCACCGTGGAAAACAAAATCGATATGGTTGTGCTCCACGCCATATTTTTCTGAAATGAACTCCTGTGAGTTTCTCAAGATCTTAGGTGTCAATTTTACGTTACCAGGTTTGTATACCCCGTGCACGTTTCCGAAAGCGGCGGCAATGGTAAATCTTGGGCTCACTTTTGAAAGTTCCTCATAAGCGTAGGCAACCTCTTCGGGTTGGGTGTACAATTTGGAATCGTCCACATCGGAGTTGTCCACACCATCTTCTTCACCACCTGTGATGCCCAATTCTATTTCCAAGGTCATACCCATTTTGCTCATACGCTCCAAATAGCCCTTGCAGATTTCAATGTTCTCTTCGATAGGTTCTTCGGAAAGGTCGATCATATGCGAGCTGAACAATGGTTTGCCCGTGGCTTTGAAGTGTTCTTCGCTGGCATCTAAAAGGCCATCGATCCAAGGTAACAGTTTTTTGGCACAGTGGTCGGTATGTAAAATTACAGTAGCACCATAGGCCTCGGCTAATTGGTGTATATGTTTTGCACCGGCAATACCACCAAGGATAGCGGCTTTTTGACCTTCGTTGGAAAGTCCTTTACCGGCATTGAACTGTGCACCTCCGTTAGAAAATTGGATGATTACGGGAGAGTTCAAAGTGGCAGCAGTTTCCATTACGGCATTGATGGTGTCCGAACCGATCACATTTACTGCGGGAAGGGCGTATCCGATTTCTTTTGCGTGCTTAAAAATTGCTTGTACTTCATCGCCGGTGGCAACGCCCGGCTTGATATTGTGGGACATAGTTATAGATGGTTTCGAATTAAAATAGGGAACAAAAGTAATAAAATATTTGCTCTAGAAAGGATAATTGATCCCGATATTGAAGACAGCGTTTCCGAGGTTATAGCCATTGAACCAGCGATCTGATCCCACTTTTGCGGGATTATAGGTCTTAAAGCCCACATCCACCCTGAAGACGAAATAGGTAAAATCGTAACGGAGGCCAAGTCCGGTGCCCAAGCCAAGATCGGCCAAGGAGGAAAAGCCCGAGAAGATGGCATCGGGATTGTTTTCATTATCAAAAACGTTCCAAATATTCCCAGCATCTGCAAAAAGGGCGCCCTTTACATCCCCAGCAATGGGAAACCTATATTCCAAGTTGAAGGCCAGTTTCAGGTTGGCTTCATTAAAATCATTGATGTTGTCCGTTTTGCCTGGACCCAATTCGTAAGCGTTCCAAGCCCTGTTGTCGTTGGATCCTCCTGCAAAATAACTCCTAACGAACGGAATACTATTCGAGTTTCCATAAGGGACGGCCATCCCGAAGAAACTCCTAAAGGCCAATACCTGTGATCCACCAATGTCCCAATGTCGGATATAGTCTAATTCCGATTTCACATATTGGGAAAAGGGTACCCCGAAAACCAACAATTGTCCATTGTCGTTTTTGTTATACGGAACTGCATTGGCAATCAGGGATAACATACCACCCGCACTTTCAACTTTGATCCGGTATTGGTAAAAGTCGTTATCGTTGATGTCCGATTTGCTGTTCTTGGTATGGGTAAAGTTGCTCGCGAAGATAAGGTTGTTCTCCGTTAACCGCCTTCTGCGTTCCTCAATACTGTTCACTTCGTCAAATTCTTCTGTACTAACCTGTATAGAGTCATTTAAAATATCCCTTACAAAATTATTGGCACCTTCGGGTATATCTAAACGGAGTGGGTCTGTCGAATCATCAACGTTTTTAAAATAATCGGCATATGCTGGATCATCCTGAAATTGATCTGCAATATCATCCAAATTCGAAAACGTATTTCGGTATACATTATAAAAGTTGTCCGGGTTCACATTTCGAACAAATTCAACGTTCAAAAGCTCAAAATTGTTCTTCAGTCGGTCAGATGGCGTCCAGTTGTACGACAATATAGAGTTGAGCGATTGTTTATCCAAACCAATGTTCTTCTGAAAATTGGTGCCGGCCAGCAACCTACTTTGGGGCAACATGTAATATGGAATTATTTTTTCCGTGCTAAAGGGCAACCAAATCCTCGGGAAAGTAATGTTGACATCCCCACCAAGCTCCGAGGTGAAGGTTTCATTGGAAAGGGAGGCATCACTCAAAAGACCAATGGATCCCCTGGCCGATACGTTCAAAGTCTCGGCACCGCCAAATACATTTCGGGTGATAACAGAGGTACTAAAAGCGGTTCCTACCTGTTGAATGTTGGAATGCGTCACATCAAAATTCATGTTCAGCGAAAACTTCTTCTTGGCGGCCAAATACACATTGGTAGTCAATTTGGTTTGGGTGGAATCGGGGATAAATTCGATATTGGGATATTTAAAGGTATTCAGGTTGGTGATCTGTCTGTAGGTTCGGATGCGATCCAAATCCCGATATACACTGTCCTTTTCAAAAAATATGGCATCGGCGAGCGCTTTGGGGCTATACCTCAGTTTGTTGGCGTAATGGATGATAAAATTGTCGTACTCCAAAGTTTTTAAAGAATCTGTATCACCATTAATATCATAATCTGCATAAATATTGACCTGTTTATGCCGGGCCACCCGATACGTACTATTGGTATCGGTACTATCGGTGGCGCTCCTGAACTTTTTTACGTTGAGCTGTACCTCCATCAATTGGTCATCGGCCAAGCGGGTAGTATCCCTCAAAATGTCATAGTTAATAGAGCTTTCTTGAAAGTTGTAGACCCCGGAGTTTCGGAACAAAGTGGTCAATCGTTCGCGCTCCAAGGTGAAATTTTGAAGATCGAACTGCTCGCCTTTTTTTACGAAACTGCGTTTGGAAGCCACATCGTAAATGGAATCCAGTTCAGGGGAAGTGATGTTCTTTTGGACCGTGTCAATAATATAGGGTTTGTTCAGGGTGATATTGTACTCCACTTTGGCCCTTTTTTTTCGTTTACTTTCCACGATTTCATAATCGCCTGTATTGTTGAAGTACCCCTTGCTGTTGTAATAGGCCTCCATCCGGTTTAGGGACTTGTTGGTCAAAGCAGTATCAATGACCACTGGGGGTTCACCGACCCGTTCTAAAAATTCACTGGCACCTTTTACGATGAAGGATTCCTGTAACCTGCTGACTTGTTTTTTGGATAGGAGATTGTTAAGGCGTTTTTCGCGCTTTTGCTTTCTATGTAGCCAATCCTGAAAGGAAGAATCTGGATTTTCCTTGGCCATGTTATAGAGGTTCAAACGCAGGGGATATCCAAGAACACTGCTGTTGGGTTTTTGGTCGATGAGGCCTTTGATCTCACCATCGGTCACCTTTTCATCATCTACATAAATGGTGTTCTTGGTGAGCAGCAATTCATCGTCCCCCACCTTTTTAAGTGTATTGCAACCCGAAATGCTTACCATAAGCAACAATAATCCTATTTTTGCCCAGTTGCACATTAGACTTAAAGAACCCCTCATAGACGCCAAAAATACACGATTTAGATGGTTACAAAAAACCAAATTAAACTAGTTGTAAGCCTAAAGCAAAAAAAGTACCGATCTCAACACGGACTCTTTGTGGTAGAAGGTGAAAAGTTGGTGAAAGAGTTGCTGCGAGAGGGGGTGCGGCCTCTTAAAATTTTTATTGAAGCCGGACATTCATCCAATGGATTTGGGGAAGTGGAACAAATTTCCGCAGCAGATTTAAAGCAAATGAGCAGCTTGAAACAACCCAACGGGGTCTTGGGAGTTTTTTATATGCCTGAAGTGCACCAAAACGAAACTTCTGATTGGGTAGTGGTTTTGGATGCCGTTCGTGATCCGGGTAATTTGGGAACGATCATACGATTGTGCGACTGGTTCGGGATCAAACAATTGGCGTGTTCCGAAGATACCGTGGATTGCTACAATCCAAAAGTGCTGCAAGCAACCATGGGATCCATTGCCAGGGTAAATATTATTTACACGGATTTGACTACTTACATCAAAAAATCGGGGTTGCCCGTTTTTGGAGCGTTTATGGACGGTACTTCCATCTATGCCCAAAAAATGCCCGAAAAAGGTGTGCTGGTCATGGGCAATGAGGCCAATGGTATTTCCAAAGAAATCACTGATTTGGTCATGGAGCGCATTTCCATACCCCAATTTGGTGAACCAACTGCTGAAAGTCTCAATGTGGCCACTGCAACGGCGATTCTTCTAAATGAAATCAGGAGATAATCTGATTGTTAGATAATAAGATTCTTGGATTTTCGGACGTCTAAATATCTAACAATCAGTAATCCAATAATCTAATTTATTCAAAGGTAAAATTGATGAAAATACCACGGGTGCGCATGGCATTGATGTTACCCGTCCAAGGACTATTGGGGTCGTTATCGGGAACGAGTTCATTGGTCAGCGCAAATACTCCCCGAATGGATGGGGTGAATTTGAAATACTCCGTATAAAAATCGATTCCAAAACCCAGTTCGTAACCATACACGTTTTTCTTCATCCTGAACTCGCCACTGCTGTTATCGTCCAGACTATCTTCCTTGCTGCCCAAGTTGATGGCCGCATAGACCCCACCCTCAATAAAAGGTTTCCAGTTGCCGATCCTACGGGTACTGGCTTTCAACAATAACGGAAAACGAATATAGGTGGAGCGCACTTCTCGGATGGCATCGGCCTCTGTGGTAAATCCAGGGAAGCCCAAGGTGCGGGCTGTATAGAGTAATCCAGGTTCAAAACGGGTATCCAGAAATTCATTGATATTAAGCTCCCCGATCAACCCCACATTAAAACCAATACTTTTGTCGACCAAGATATCCCTGCCAATATCATTTTTGTATTCAAATTGAAAATCATATTGGTTTAAACCGAGGTAATAGCCCCAGTTCAAAAGTCGTTTGTCCTCATTCTGAAGATTGAGTATGGGATCTTTGCCAAATTGCGCAATGGACTTTGGACCTGTCAATATCAAGAGCCCAAATAGGATGAGGATGTTTTTCATTAATCTACTTTGTGGCGACATAGATGGTGGCTACACCCAATGTCTGGGGTTTGTTCTCTATTCCTATAAACCCAATTTTGTCCAAAATATTGTTGAAGGCCTTGCCATGTGGGAAAACTGATGCCGATTCGCTTAAATATTGATAGGCCGATCGGTCCTTGGAAAAGATTTTACCTATGGCGGGCATGATGTATTTGGTGTAGATGCGATACCCTTGCTTGACCGGTGTTTTGGTCGGTACGGAGGTTTCCAGGATGAGCAGATGGCCACCAGGCTTCAATACCCTTCGGATTTCCTCTAGACCTTTTTCCAGATTTTCAAAATTACGGACGCCGAAGGCCACAGTCACCGCATCAAAGGTGTTGTCGTCAAAAGGAAGGTTTTCACTATCACCAACGACCATTTCAATGGTATCCTGAAGATTTTTTTTGGAGACTTTTTCCTTTCCTACTTCCAGCATCCCAGGGGACAGGTCCAATCCTACAATCTTTTCCGCTCCCGTTTGTGACAAGGCAATGGCCAGATCGCCGGTTCCGGTTGCAATATCCAAGATGTTTTGTGGATGTTGTTCTTTTAAAAAGGCCACAATGCGTTTTCTCCATTTTACATCGGTTCCAAACGAAATTACCCTATTAAGACCATCGTAGCTGCCCGAAATGTTATCGAACATTTGTTTTACCTGTTCCTTCTTTCCAAGTTCCGATTCCTTGTAGGGCAATACTTTTTTAGACATCTTTACAATTTGGTGGCAAATATACAACTTACCCATATGGGAGGCAGACAAAAATATTTGTGTAATTTTGCCCAGCAACTGGGGAATCCATTCCGTATTTAGTTAAGAGTATGTCACTTAGACTGCGTTTACCATTCTATTATTCATTTGTGTCGTGCCAATTGGACTTAATTAGGAACTCATCTTATTTTATTCAATGAAGATCATTATTGCTGGAGCTGGTGAAGTAGGGTTTCATTTGGCAAAACTATTGTCGTATGAATCCCAGGATATAACGTTGATCGATACGGACAAGGAAAAATTGTCCTATGCCGATAACCATTTGGACATTCGGGTACTCCGAGGAGATGCTACTTCCATACAGGTATTGAACGATGCCCAGGTGGATGGATCCGATCTAGTGATAGGGGTAACGGCATCGGAGACCACCAACTTGACCCTCTGTTTATTGGCCAAGCAATTGGGCTGTAAAAGGACCATGGCTCGGATTTCGAATACCGAATTTATGGACAACCGTGAAACCATCAAGTTCGAGGAGCTGGGAATAGATGAACTAATCTCGCCGGAACGATTGGCGGCCATGGAGATCCAACTTATGTTGAATCAGTCCGCTTTTAACGACACCTATGAGTTTGAAGGAGGTCTGTTGACCATGTTCGGGGTAATTCTTCCCAGAACAGCTCCTTTTGTGGGCAAAATGGTAAAAGAGGCTGCCCGTATTTTCCCTGAACTTCATTTTATGCCCATCGCCTTGCAGCGAATGGGAACCCAATATACCTTGATTCCCCGTGGGGATACCGTTTTTAAGGAAGGCGATCAGGTCTATTTCATCACTTCCGATAAAGGGGTGGAGGAGCTTTACAAGCTCACGGGCATGCAAAAGCAAGAGATCAAGAACGTGATGATCTTAGGGGGCAGCAAGGTCGGGTTTAAAACGGCCCGCGACCTGTGCGGTAAAAAATTCAATGTAAAATTGATTGAAAAGAGCAAGGAAAAGGCTTTCGATATTGCAGACGAACTACCCCATGCGCTTGTCATCAATGGGGACGGTAGAAATGTGGAGCTGTTGGATGAGGAAAGTTTGGATTCGATGGATGCTTTTATTGCCGTGACCGGAAATTCAGAAACCAATATCATGTCCTGTTTGGTGGCCAAGAACAAGAAAGTAAAAAAGACCATCGCCTTGGTGGAGAACATGGACTATTTTCAATTGTCACATTCCATTGGGGTAGATACCCTCATCAATAAAAAACTACTTGCCGCGAACAGCATCTTTAGGTATATCCGAAAAGGGGAGGTTTTGGCACTGACCCGTTTGAACAACCTCAATGCCGAAATTCTGGAATTTGAGGTGAAGGCTACATCCTTGGTGAACGGTGAGATCATTCGGGAGCTAAATTTCCCTAGGGAAGCGAGCATTGGCGGTGTTATCCGAAACGGTGAAGGTATTATCGCATTGGGAGATTTCAGGATCACAGAGGGAGACAAGGTTGTGGTATGTTGTCTGCCCAAAGCTATTCCGAAGATTGAAAAGCTGTTCCTGTAATGAGGTTGAATATACGAATCATCATCCACATCATGGGGCTGTTGTTGTTGTGCAACGGTTCTTTCATGCTTTTAGCGGCCTTTGCCAGTGCCATGTACAAAGATGGTGCAACCTTGGATATTTCGTTGGCGGCCATTGTGACTATGCTTTTCGGGATTATGGCCATGTTCTATACCCGAGGCCATAAAAAGGAGGTAAAACGCAAGGAAGGTTACATCGTGGTGACGTTTGGATGGATTATCATGTCCATTTCAGGTATGTTACCCTATTTGTTCTCCGGGTCCATTCCAAACATCACCGACGCATTTTTTGAAACCATATCTGGCTATACTACTACGGGGGCGTCCATTTTGGACGATATTGAGGCTTTGCCCAAGGGAGTTTTGCTCTGGCGTAGCTTGACCCACTGGATAGGGGGAATGGGAATTATCGTTCTGGCCATTGCCATATTGCCGCTTTTGGGGATAGGGGGCATGCAGCTGTTTGCCGCGGAGGCACCTGGTCCTGGAGGGGATAAACTTCACCCAAGGATTACCGATACTGCAAAGCGCCTTTGGTTCATCTATTTTGGGTATACGGTGTTGGAGACCATTTTATTGAACGTTGCCGGTATGTCCTTTTTTGATGCTATCAACCATTCCTTGGCCACTATGTCCACAGGCGGATTTTCCACAAAAAATGCAAGTCTGGCCTATTGGAACAACGAACCGATCATCCAATATATCGTGATTGTATTTATGTTTTTGGCAGGGAGTAACTTCGTACTCAGTTATTTTGCCTTGACTGGAAAGGTACAACGGATATTGAAGGATGAAGAGTTTAAATATTACTTCGGTTTTGTGGTCGTTTTTTCCATTTTGGCCGCATTGGGTGTTTACTTTAAGGCCGATGTGCCTGTTTCTGATTTCCATCCCATGGTCTGGGGGAAGGCGGAAAGTGCCTTTAGACACACTTTGTTCCAGGTGTTGACAGTGATTACCACCACGGGATTCGTTACTGCGGATTTTACGGGGTGGACCCATTTTTTAACGGTTTTCTTCTTCGGGCTGATGTTCCTTGGAGGTTCTGCAGGCTCAACGGCCGGGGGTATCAAAGTGATGAGACATATTTTGATCATCAAGAACGGAATTTTGGAGTTCAAAAGAACCCTTCATCCCAATGCGATTATTCCTGTTCGCTATAACCAAAAAACGGTTACGGAACATATTGTCTATAATGTGATTGCTTTCTTTGTGCTCTATATGCTTTTGTTCATCATCGGCGCATTGGTGCTCGGGTTTTTAGGGTTAGATTTTGTTTCTGCGGTGGGAGGTTCGGCCTCGTCATTGGGTAACGTGGGTCCAGCTTTTGGTAGTTTGAACCCCGTCAGCAATTACAACAGTTTGCCCGATGCAGGGAAATGGTGGTGCGGTTTCTTGATGCTTTTAGGTCGATTGGAGTTGTTCACTGTTTTGATTGTTCTGACCCCGTACTTCTGGAAAAAGACGTAAAAGAAAAAACCTCCTGAAGTTTCCACAACAAGAGGTTTTCTAAGATTATTTAGTTTGAGGTTATACCACTGCCTTGATACGGGCTATAGCCTCCCTCAATTCTTTTTCAGATGCAGCGTAGGAAATACGGATGCAATTCGGGTTACCAAAGGCTTCACCGGTCACGGTAGCCACATTGGCATGTTCCAACAAATACAAAGCAAAATCTTCCGCACTGTTGATGGTGGTTCCTTTCAACGTTTTTCCAAAGAAGGATGAAATATCAGGGAACACATAGAATGCTCCTTCAGGTACGTTCAGTTTAAACCCATCGATTTCTCCAAGCAAGTCCAAAACCAAATCCCTTCTTTTGTGGAACTCATCGATCATAAACTGGATTTTGCTCAAAGGAGCGTCCAGAGCAGCGATAACGGCACGTTGGGCAATGGAGTTGGCGCCACTGGTCACCTGTCCTTGAAGTTTGGTACATCCCTTGGCGATCCATTCCGGGGCACCGATGTACCCGATACGCCATCCGGTCATAGCAAAAGCTTTCGAAACACCATTAACGGTAACAGTACGATCGTACATCCCCTCAATTCCGGCAATGCTCACATGGCCACCTGCAAAGTTGATATGCTCATAGATTTCATCGGAAACCACATAAATATCCGGATGTTTTTTCAAAACTTCGGCAAGACCTTCCAACTCTTCTTTACTGTAAACGGAACCGCTAGGGTTACAGGGAGAGCTGAACCACATCATACGCGTATTAGGTGTGATGGCCGCTTCCAATTGCTGCGGGGTCATTTTAAAATCCGTATCGATTCCGGTGGGAACTTCCACGGGAACACCTTCTGCCAATTTTACAATATCGCTGTAACTTACCCAATATGGGGCTGGTAGGATTACTTCATCACCTGGATTCAGGACCACCATGGCCACATTGAACAACGATTGTTTTGCTCCTGTGGACACCACGATCTGGTTCAACCCATAATCCAGACCATTATCTCGTTTGAACTTGCCAGAAATGGATTTTTTCAATTCGGCATACCCATCAACTGGAGTGTAGCTGCTGTAATTTTCATCAATGGCCTGTTTGGCGGCCTCTTTAATAAAATCGGGAATGTTGAAGTCGGGTTCCCCCAAGCTCAAGCCGATAATATCTTTTCCCTCACTTCGTAGTTCACGAGCTTTGGCAGCCATGGCCAAAGTTGCTGACGTGGACATGTTCTTGATCCTGTCAGATAAATGGTTGCTCATCGATTATGCTATTTTACTGGTATTGAAGTGCTGGGTTTTTGCCCAGTTCCTTCAAATGTTTGAAGTGCGAAATTATAGCTTTTCTGGTAGTTTTATACTCGTTGTAGGGCAAATTGAACTCCTTGGCAGTCTGTTTCACAATTTTGGAAATTTTTGTGTAATGTATGTGACTGATATTGGGGAAGATATGGTGCTCTACCTGATGATTCAAACCTCCGGTGAACCAGTTTACAATCTTGTTTTTCGTGCCAAAGTTCACGGTGGTGAACAATTGGTGGATGGCCCATGTATTTTTCATGTTTCCTTCGGCATCCGGTAGAGGTTGGTCCGCATCGTCCACTATGTGGGCCAATTGGAAAACCACGCTCAAGATTACCCCGGCCACGTAGTGCATGATGAAGAAACCAAGCAATACCTGCCACCAAGCGATGTTGGCAAAAATCAAGGGCAATATGATCCAAACGGTCAAATAAATGACTTTGGTAATGACCAAAGTACTCCAGTTCATGACAGGGTTTGGCAATTTTCCGTAGCTGAGGTTACGCTTCATGTAGCGGTACATCTGTTGGAAATCTGTAGTAAGCGCCCAATTGAAAGTGAGCAACCCGTATAGGAAAATGGAATAATAGTGTTGGAATCTATGATGCTTGCGCCATTCTGCATGTTTGGAGAACCTTAGGATCCTTCCGGCTTCCATATCCTCATCGTGCTCATGGATATTGGTATAAGTGTGGTGCAATACGTTGTGCTGCACCTGCCAGTTATAGACATTTCCAGCTAAAATATAAATGCTGCTCCCCATGATCTTGTTCACCCACTTTTTGTTGGAATAGGCCCCGTGGTTCCCATCGTGCATCACGTTCATGCCCACACCGGCCATGCCCACACCCATGGTGATGGAAAGCAACAAATAGGCCCAAAAGGGAAGGTGAAGGGTTAAAATTAAAAAATAAGGGGTCAGAAAAATGGCAAACATCACTATCGTTTTCAAGTGAAGTTTCCAGTTCCCGGTTTTTTTGAGATTGTTCTCGTTGAAGTATTCATTGACACGCTTGTTCAAAGTCCTAAAAAATTGTGCTGAATCCTTTCTTGAAAACCGGATGGTACTCGTATTCATAAAATAATTGTTTTTTACAAAAATAGCTTTTTTAATCCTATGAGATCAAAAGCCTTGTGTTAGAACGGTGTTAAGGTCTTTAAAAGTATTAATTTTGCTAAAAATAAGTTTGCGGGAATGACTGCCGATCTCATCCAAAAATATTTTACGACGCTCACCGAGGACCAAGTGGCCCATTTTAAGGCTTTGGAGGGGCTTTATCAAGATTGGAACCAAAAGATCAACGTGGTTTCCAGAAAGGATATCGACGAACTTTATCTACGGCATGTGCTTCATTCCCTCGGAATTGCAAAAATCCAGACCTTTAACGAAGGAGCTGATATTCTTGATGTGGGAACAGGAGGCGGGTTTCCCGGTATTCCGTTGGCCATCTTGTTTCCAAACGTCAATTTTACCTTGGTGGATGCCATCGGCAAAAAAATTAAGGTAGTACAAGAAGTGATCGATGGGCTTCAACTGGATAATGTAAAAGCCATTCATTCCCGAGTAGAGGAGATTCCTGGACAATTTGATTTTATTGTGAGCAGGGCCGTAGCCGCCATGCCCACGTTTGTACATTGGACCAAGGGCAAAGTAAAAAAGGACTCTGCACACGAACGTAAAAACGGGATACTTTATTTAAAAGGTGGTGATTTGGAAGAAGAGTTGAAAGATTATGCCACTGTCCAAATTTTTGACTTAAAGGAGTATTTTGAGGAGTATTTTTTCGATACCAAAAAAGTGGTGTACCTGCCTCAGAAGTTTAAGGAACGTAGTTAAATACTGTACATTCTTTTATAAACCAATCGGCATTTACGGGCATAATCCTTGCCGAACTGCCAAAGACGGTTATATTTTTCAACCATTTTTTTCCACCAAACATGTATACCTGCGCTCATAACGAATTGTTTTTACAATGTAAAACTAAATAGATTACATTCAAGTAACAATTAATTAACGTTAAATTTACATAAAAAGTATGGAACGCTTCAGGATGTATCTCTTTAAAATCCCATTTTAACCTTCTCCCAAAGTAAGTTTAGTAGTTTTTAGAACAGTATTAATGTGGGTTTTATTGTAGTCTGCTTCCGAGTGAAGAATCATAATTTCTTGTACAAGGTCCCTTCTTTGGTAAGGGAGTACCCGATAACATCACCCGAATTATTCCTGTGGAAGAACACGGGTTCATTTCCTGCATCGGAAAACACATCGTCCACAATATGGAGTACAGGTGATTGCAATCCCTTGTTTTCGACCACCAAGTTTCCTTCTTTCCTATTATAAATCAATTGGACTTGGGAACTCCTTGGATGTTCATAAGTGCCCTCAAATGCGGTGTAAAAAGATGCTGGTTCCGTTTGATTATATGGATTATCATCTGAAAGTATCAGCCCATTACCCAAATTCCAGTTATCGTACTCCATGTAATAGGCCGTACGTTTGGCTGCGTTCAACCCTTGGAGTTTGGCCACCAGATGCAATGCACCATCGATTCCTGCTGAAATTCCGGCCGTGGTGATCACGTTGCCATTATCTACAAATCGGACGTTTTTACGCACGTCCACTTTCAGATAATTGGCCTCCAGATCGGCAAGGGCATTATGGAAGGTGGTGGCCGTTTTGCCATCCAACACCCCGGCTTCCGCCAAAACAAAAGCCCCCGTACATACGGAAAAATGATATTGTACATCCTTTTGGCCCTGTACCCATTTGATCACTTTTTCGTTTTGGGAAGCTGCACCGGAATTACCCCCAAAAAAGGCCAATATATCAGCTTTCGGGGCATTTTCAATGCTGTAGTCGGGCACTACCTGCAATACCCCCTGCGATTTGATAGGTTCCTGTGTCGCTGAAACGGTGAATACTTTGTATCCGGCATAGGTGAAGACTTCCATCGGGCCAGCAAAATCCAATACTTCGACCCCATTTTGTAGATAAAAGGCGATGGTCTTGGAGTCATCCTTTTTCACAAGGGGCATGTTGCAGTGCGAGCAAACGCCAGGAGCATGATGCATGGCATCGTCACACGAGCTACCGCAAGGAGGGCAGATGTATACCGTGTTTTGGGTTTCAGTGTTTTGGGCCATAGTCAGTAATGATGTCAAACAAAGGGCGAGTAAATAGGATAGCTTGTTCATTTTTTGATGATTTGTTCAAAAGTACAATAGGGGAAGACATGGCGAAAGGACAACCATCCGCAGTATTGGGCCAATTATGCTTTCCAATCGGATGGGAGGGAAGTGGTGTGTTTTTTAAGTAGGGAGCGCAGTTGATTGCTGCTTTGGAGGCCACATGCCGTGGCTACCGCGCTTACTTTGGAACCTGCCGTGAGCAATTGAATGGCCCTTTCCACCCGCAATCTGTCCAAATACTCACCAATGGTGATTCCAGTGGTCTTTTTGAAGAGTCGGGTAAGGTTACGGGGACTCATGTGAACTGAATTGGCCAAGTTCTCAATATTGTTTTTCTGCTCAAGATTTTGGGCCAGTAAATCTTGCACCTGATGTATCCTTGTGTCAATATGGTTCCTGTACTGAAGAAAAACACTGAGTTGAGGGTCGTTTTCTGTCCTACGAAGATAAATGACAACTTCCTTGGCAATCTTTGATGCAAACACTGCTCCGAACAATTCTTCCAAAAGATAAAGTGCCAAATCAATCCCTGAAGAAACCCCTGCACTGGAATATAGGTTGCCATCATGTGTGATCAAACGATCCGAAAGTAAATGGGTCTTTGGGAACCTGGTTTTAAAATCTTCCAGATACTTCCAGTGCGTGGTACATTCTTTACCGTTCAAAAGCCCTGTCAATGCCACGAGATATGCCCCAGTGCATACCGAACATATTTTGGCCTTGTTCTTATATTGATGTCTTAACCAATCAAAGAAATCGACATATTTCTTTGTGATGTTGGTATCGTAAAACAAATGTGACTCAAGTCCGGGAATAAAAAGAAGATCGTCGGGACCGAGGGTATGATCGGAAAAAAGTTCAAGGTTCCCCAAGGAAAGTCCGGCGCTTGAAAATTGCATCAGATGGCTTTCCATACTTAGAAAATGGGTTTCCAATGAGGCTCCATATTCCTTGGCCTCATAAAACAAATGTGCAGGACCGGCAATGTCCAGTAGCTGTACTTCTGGGGGAATCAGGAAAAAAGCACGGTGCTTTGTGGAGCATTTCATTCCTATTCGTAAAGTTCGTTAGGATTCGCTTGGGCAATATCCATGAACAGTCTGGCCATTTTTGCACAAACCGTATCAAAAAACAGCTTTCCTTTCTCCGCAGTTGCTTTGGATGGATCGCCTACCCCGGTATCGGCACTGATCTTGGACCATGGCCGCTCCGTCCAGGCCCACCCTTCGGAAAAGGCTTTGATCTTGTTTTTGAATTCTTTTCCATCGCCCCAATCTTCTCTCGGAAGTACCAGTTCGGGAGCCAAATGCAGGATAAGGCTGGTCTCCATTTCATCGGCATGATCGCCTGGAATTTCAAAAATCTCCTTTTTCTCTACCATTTTGAACCAATTGGTCACGCAAAGGAACATGTTCGGAAAGAGCAGTCCCAATTCCCGTACCAGTGCTTCCCAATTGTTGCCTCCGTGGCTGTTCAATATCATGAACTTATGCACGCCCTGTCTTTCCAAAACGGTCAACACGTCCTTTAAAATGGTAAATTGGGTGCTGGGGTTCAGGTTCATATCCAAATAAATGTCCGATTGCCCTGTATTTACACCAAATGGAATGGTAGGTAGTACCACCACCTTGCCACCTTGTTCCCAAGCCAAACGTGCCGATTCTTCTGCGATTTTGGTCGCTTCAATCACATCCGTTGCATAAGGCAAATGATAATTATGGGCTTCCGTGGCACCCCAAGGGAGCACTGCCAAATCAAAGGATTCGTCTTTAAGGTGCTTCCAATTGGTTTCGGCTAAAATATAGGGTCTGGGCATGGTTTTTTGTGTTTAGATCAAATAAAAAAGGCTACCATTATTGGCAGCCTTTAAATTAGGTATTTCGAAATTATCCCAAAAATGGATAACGATAATCTTCTGGGGTAACAAAAGTCTCCTTGATCAATCGGGGAGAAACCCAACGTAACAAGTTTTGTGCGGAGCCCGCTTTGTCATTGGTCCCTGATGCCCTGGCGCCTCCAAAAGGCTGCTGGCCTACAACGGCACCGGTGGGTTTATCGTTGATGTAGAAGTTCCCTGCACAATCCTGAAGGGCCTTGGTGGCCTCCTCTATGGCATAACGGTCGGTGGACAAAACTGCCCCGGTCAAGGCGTACTCGGAAGTGCTATCGACCAATTTTAGAGTTTCACTCCAATCCTTATCCTCATAAATGTAGACGGTGACCACAGGCCCGAACAGTTCAGTGTACATGGTCTCATACTTTGGATTGGTGGTCAGAATAACGGTAGGTTCCACAAAATATCCCACGGACTTGTCGTAACCTCCCCCGGCAATGATCTCGGTATCCTTATCGGCCTTGGCCTGATCGATATACTTGGCCAGTTTGTCAAAAGAACCTTCATGGATCACGGCGGTGATGAAGTTGCTCATATCCTCTGGAGAACCTGGCTTGTTGAAGGATGCCAAATCCGCCTTTACCAGATCCAGTATTTCAGTTGCGGTGGATTTTGGAAGATAGACACGGGAAGCGGCACTACATTTTTGCCCTTGCAGCTCAAATGCACCGCGAACAATTGCAGTGGCCACCTGTTTCGGTTTTGCCGATGGGTGTGCGATGATAAAATCCTTCCCGCCTGTTTCTCCCACAATCCTTGGGTAGGTTTTATAGGAATGGATATTGTTCCCGATCTGTTTCCACAATTCTTTGAATACATGGGTGGAACCTGTAAAGTGCAGACCAGCAAAATCTGGGCTGGCCAAAAGGGTTTCCGAGATCATGACAGGATCCCCCATCACCATGTTGATGACCCCATCGGGAAGACCAGCCTCCTTGAACACATCCATAATGACTTTTGCCGAAAATATCTGGCTATCACTTGGCTTCCATACGACCACGTTGCCCATCATTGCGGCACTGGCAGGTAGGTTCCCTGCTATCGCCGTAAAGTTGAACGGGGTGATCGCGTAGATGAAACCTTCCAACGGACGGTATTCCACACGGTTCCATATGCCTTCGGAAGATTCTGGTTGTTCCCCGTAAATCTGGGACATGAACTCCACGTTGAATCTCAAGAAATCGATCAACTCGCAAGCAGCATCGATCTCAGCTTGGTGTATGGTCTTGGACTGTGCCATCATGGTGGATGCATTGATCTTGGCGCGGTAAGGACCTGCAATGAGTTCTGCCGCTTTCAAGAAAACGGCGGCACGCTGTTCCCAAGGGAGATTGGCCCAAGCTTTTCTGGATTCCAGACAATTGGAAATGGCCTGCTCCACATGTTTTTTATCGGCTGTGTGGTAATGTCCCACCACATGTTTGTGCTCGTGGGGAGGAGACATGGGCTTGGTGTTGCCCGTCTTGATTTCATCAATGCCAATATACAAAGGCACTTCTACATTTCCCTTGTAATAGGCCTTATATTGTTTTAATACCTCGTCGCGTTCCGGGGTTCCCGGGGCGTAGCTTTTTACAGGTTCGTTATATGCAGTCGGAACTTGAAAAAATCCTTTTCCCATGGTGTTGATTTTTAAATTTTAAAATTCCACCAAAGGTAAGCAATCGGATATCGAATAGAAAATGATGCGCTTTAGTTTATGGCAAAAGGAGCAGCAAATTTGAAGGTGGGTATCTCCACTTCAAATTCTTCGGAGGTGGTAAAGTTCACCATCTCGTAATACCCTTTCATGGCGCCAATGGGAGATGCCAAAAGACATCCCGAACTGTAGGTATGGGACTTGCCAGGTTTGATCACGGGCTTTCTGCCGATGACCCCTTCGCCGTCAATGGTCTCCATGTCCTTCAGGGCATCAAAAATATCCCAATGCCTTGCCACCAGTTGGACGGCATCCTTGCTCAGGTTTTCAATGGTTATGGTGTAGCCAAAGGCATAGTGCATTTTGTAATTTTTGAAGAAAGTACCTTCAAAAGTGGTCTGGACGGAAACCTTAATGCCTTTTGTTACTTGAGTGAACATACGCTAGTTATAGATAAAGACACTTCCTGTAAACAGTACGAGTACGGCAAAAAATGCCAAGATCGTAAATATAGTGTTCAGAAAAATGTATTTCACAATTGTTTTAAATACTCCTTGTCCATAAAACTTTTTCATGGCCATGAACAGATAAATGCTGAAAATGGTCACAAAAAGCCATGCGGTGCTGATCTTGAAAATCGTGTCCAAGATCAAGCTAAGGATGAGCAAGATAAACAAGAGGGACTGATTGTGGAAACTAAAAATAAGATGATCGGTGTAGGTATATTTTTTTCTGATGTACACCAGCCAAATGAAGATGGTGAACAATGGCATAAAGAAGAATATCACAAAGGGCAGCTTGGAAATTGTCGACTTTATGAATGCACTTGGTCGTTGTATAATGGTCAAAAAATTGTTGGATGCATTGAAGGCCATTTTGTTGGACATGGTTCCCTCGATGTTGTATTTTTCACTGGCCTGCTCAAAGGAGAAAAGGGTGTCTTTCTTGATCATTTGGACAAAAAAATCAACTTTGTCGGAGAACCCGTCTATCCCCGACTTTTTGCTGATGCTATCAAAGTAGATCTTTGGGTTGGCCGCCATCAAGGAATCCTTGTTCACCTTGGGTTTTTGATCTTTTAAATGGGTCAGGGAGTCCAACATGCTGAGCGAATGTGCCACCTCAGGGTCGGCATTTCGAATAGAATCGAATTTTTTGAGGCCAAGGGCCAATCCAGGGTTCTTCTTATCGATGGAATCCAGAGATTTCAACACTTCCTCGGCTTGTTGCTTCATCTTCAAGCTGTCCACTTTTATGTCCCCAGACTTAATATTGTACGAAACAGGGCCTCCCGCTGTAATATTGCCATCAAAGGATTTTGCGGCCTTATCCAGATCTGAAAATTGGTTGTTGAAGGTGAACATCAAAAAATAGATAAAGGCCAAACTCAACAAAAACCGGAACGGATTAGTGTACGAAACTCTTTTGCCGTTGATATAGTCCATGGTAATGCCCCCGGGACGCATTATCAGTGCCGACAAGGTCTTTAAAAGTTTGGAGTCATAGTTCATGACACTGGAAAGGAATTCATCCAGAAAATCCTTGAGGGTCAATTTTTTGGTGCTGTTGGCCTGTGAGCAGTTGGGACAGTATTTATCACTGATGTCCAACGGGTGGCCGCAGTTCAAACATGTAACGCCCCTAAATTGAAGTTGATAACGGCCTTTACTGACCAAGCCATCTTTTTTCCCCATAACCTTCCCAGGATTTGGGCCTAAATATAATCAATTGCTGATAGTTCTGGAATTCACGGAACCTATACCTATAATACTATCATACAGGTCGCCAAAATCCCGATAGTATACCAAGATCAGGTAATTGTTTTCGGTAAAGTGGAAATTCCCGCTCACAAAGTTGGGTTCTATGGCGCCATTGTCCCTTTCCACCACATATTTGTAGTTGTAGAATCCTTGTTTCATCAATAAGGTAACTTCGAACATTCCACTGTCAGGGTTAAAGGTCATCCTATTTTCATCCGTGAGGGCGTAGTTGTTGAACTTGCCGACCACATACACTTGATCCAGTCCAATGAGGTTGGAATAGGGCAGTTTAAAATGAACTTTGGAATATTCGGCCTCACGGGACACATCGTCCCCTTGGAGGGTACGCACCACAAAATCCCCATTGATGTCAGGGAAATACGTATAAGGCTTATCAAACCGATATTCACTGGGAAACAGATAATGGTTATAGACCTGTCCCATTTCAATCCGGGAAATGGCAAAAGTGGGTGAACGCAGGTCTTTGGTGTCAAAATTCAAAAACTCGTTGCCTCCAAAAAAACTGGTTTCCTTGTCATATTTGTATACCAGTTCGGTGCCAATGGTAAATTGTGGTTTGATGTTATACAATGCCGTGGGCCAAAAATAGTTTTGAAGAATGGCCACCTTTACTTCATTTTTTGGGTTCACCACAGGAAAACCGTTGGTGTTGATGGAAAATTGGACCACCTGCTTTTCGTTGAGGTAGTTAAAGTCACGGGAGCGCTTTACCACACCGCCCACGGTAACGGCATCACGGTACACCACAAACCTTCTGGAGAATTGAATCTCTCCGTAACTATTATAAATTTCCAGGACATAGTTGCCACTCACCTTGAGCCGAACATTATCGTTGGGGATCGTCAACCGATAGTTGGAATAGGGCTGTAGGGTGGTATAGCTATTCTCATAATCGATGATGCGCTGGTTGTCCGCCCCTGACAGGTACTGTGATTTCAATAATTGCGATGGGGTCCAGTCGTAATTGCAATGCACTATCTTATAATAATAGTCCTGTTCCTTGGCGGTAATATCATCAAACTCCAAGGTCATGCTTTCACCCAGGAGTACCACTGGAAATTGGTCTTCCGTTGGTCCCTTAAAAATGATGGTCTTGATATTTTCGGGAGGGTTCACCTCTTCCTGAACCTGAGCAAAGGTTTGGGTAGCCATTGCAAAGAGGAACAAATGTTTGATCAAATCACGCATTTATTGCATTTGTTTTGGGTAAAGGTAAACAAAAAGTGTGCCTTGTGAATTTAGCTCGATATAATCCCAATTTTATGGATAATAATTATGAAAAGAATCCTTTAAGTACTAAATTTGCCAGCGATTTTGATAACAAAAGGTCTACAACAATATGTCTAAAGACATCCGGATTAGAAAGGGGTTGAACATCAACCTCGTCGGGGCAGCAGAACAGACTACTTCCAAAGCCGTTACCAGTAACGTGTATGCCCTGAACCTAGATGATTTCCATGGAATCACCCCAAAAATGTTGATGAAACAAGGGGAAGAGGTAAAAGCGGGAGAACCCCTCTTTTACAACAAGAACAAAGAGCAAATGCACTTTGTGTCCCCTGTGAGCGGTGAGCTTGTGGAAATTGTAAGAGGGGCAAGGAGAAAAATTCTGAGCCTAAAGATCCTTGCCGATAAAACGCAGGATTACATGATCAATAAAGTGCCGGATCTGGACACAGCGGACGGTGCTGCCATAAAGAACTATCTTCTGCACAGCGGAGGGTGGCCTTTTATCAAACAGCGGCCTTATGATGTGATCGCCAATCCCGATGCCACACCGAAGGCCATTTTTATTTCGGCATATGCCACTGCGCCTTTGGCCGCGGATGTGGATTATGTGTTAAAAGGCAAGGAGCAGGAATTGCAGGCGGCCATTACTGCTTTGGGTAAAATGACTCCTGGTAAGATCCATGTTTCCATTGGAAGTTCAGGCCGATCTCCTTTCGCCGATTTGAAGGGAATTGAACTGCACAAGGTTTCAGGACCACACCCGGCAGGTTTGGTAGGAACACAGATCAATAAGATTGACCCCGTGAACAAGGGCGAAGTCGTTTGGACCATTTCTCCACAGGATATGGTCATTTTGGGCGAATTGTTGCTCACTGGCAAGTTCAATGCCGAAAGGACCATTGCTTTGGCAGGTTCCGTGATCAAAGCGCCGAAATATTATACCACCAAGATCGGTGCTGAAATATCTACCTTCTTGTACGCTAGTGGAGTAAGCGAGGACAGGTTCCGATTGATCAATGGCGACGTGCTTACAGGTTCCAAGACCAGTACCGAGGGCTATCTTGGTTTTTACAATAATACGGTTACGGCAATTCCAGAAGGGGACGATTATGAGTTTTTTGGATGGAACAAACCCGTTTTCAATAAAATTTCAACCACTAGGGCGTTGACCTTTTCTTGGCTTCAGCCCAATAAGAAGTATGATTTGGACACCAATACCAATGGTGAACACAGGGCTTTTGTGGTAACAGGTCAGTATGAAGAGGTATTCCCCATGGATATTTACCCGCTTCAATTGCTCAAGGCTTGTATGGTGAAAGATTTGGACGAGATGGAACAGTTGGGTCTCTATGAAGTGGCCCCTGAAGATTTCTCGTTGACGGAATTCATATGCATTTCAAAACAACCACACCAACAGATCATCAGGGATGGATTGGATCTGTTGCAAAAAGAACTTGGATAATATGGGCATGAAAGAAAAATTACATCAGTTAAAACAAAAGTATGAGGGCAAAAAAATGGCTCCCGCCTTTAATGCGCTCCATACCTTTCTTTATACGCCGAACGAAACTACACATTCAGGGGCACACGTTCGCGGTGCGGATGACCTGAAGCGAACGATGAACACTGTGATTCTGGCGTTGGTGCCGTGTTTGATCTTCGGTATGTTCAACGCTGGATATCAACAATATTCCGCCATCAACGGATTTCCTGAAAACTTTTCCCTTTTTGATGATTTCTTGACTTGGAGCAATTTCTTGGTGGGACTTACCACCATTTTGCCCTTGGTGATCGTATCCTACGGTATAGGTCTTGGTATCGAGTTCTTGTTTGCCGTGATCAAAGGTCACGAAGTGGAAGAAGGATATTTGGTTACCGGTATGTTGGTGCCATTGATCATTCCTGTGGACACACCACTTTGGATGTTGGCCATTGCCGTAGCATTCGGTGTAATCATTGGTAAGGAAGTGTTCGGGGGTACGGGGATGAATATCCTTAACCCTGCATTGACCATTCGTGCCTTTTTGTTCTTCGCCTATCCAACTTGGATGAGTGGTGACAAAGTTTGGGTACACGGAGCCAAAGCTGGACTGACCCAAGCGGGTTCTACCGATGCTATTTCCGGGGAAACCGTTTTAGGGGCCTTGGCACAAGGGAGTTCACATCTTTCCTTTTCTGTTTCGGATATGTTCTATGGATTTATTCCTGGATCGGTGGGTGAGACTTCAAAAATTTTGATTTTATTGGGAGCTTTGTTCTTGATCTTCTCCAAGATTGCCTCGTGGAGGATCATCGTGAGCGGGGTATTGGGTTCCTTGGCAATGGGATTGATTTTTAACGGCATTGTGGATGCAGGCTGGTTGCCCACCTATAGTAAATTCTACACGTTGATGAGCTTCCCTTACTGGCAACACTTGTTGGTAGGTGGATTGGCCTTCGGTATCGTCTTTATGGCTACAGACCCTGTTACGGGGTCACAGACCAATAGAGGGAAATGGATTTATGGATTCTTGATCGGTTTCATGTCGGTCATGATCCGTGTGTTCAACCCAGGGTATCCGGAAGGAGTGTTCTTGGCCATCTTGTTGATGAACGTGTTCGCACCCACCATCGACCATTATGTGGTTAGGGGCAACATCAAAAAGCGATTGAGACGATTGAAGACAGCGACCATCTATCCCCAAGCTTCGGATGAGGTGGATTCATTAAAAACGGAAACAGCATAAGCATTATGGCATTGAATACTGAAAAAAATAGCTACACAGTAATCTTCGCAGCCCTTATGGTGGTTGTGGTAGGTTCTTTGTTGGCATTTGTGGCATCGGGGCTTAAACCAAAAATCCATGAGAATGAACGCTTCGAAAAGCAGCAGAACATTCTCTATGCGATGGGAGTCAACGATAATGAAGGGGAAGGTGATGTGACTTTTGTTCCTACATCGTCTGTGGAAGCGGATTTCTCCAAATACATTGTAAAACAAATGGTTCTTGATGGTTCAACTGCCGTTGAGAAAGAGAACGCCTATTTGATCGATGTTTCCAAAGAAATTGCCAAAGCAAAGAATGGTGAAAAAGCCGAACTTCCCCTACTGATAGGTGAAAAGGACGGCAAGACATTCTACATCATTCCTTTGTACGGAAGAGGACTCTGGGATGCCATTTGGGGATACATTTCGTTGGATGACCACATGGTGGTTCAAGGAGTATACTTCGATCACAGGGGAGAAACACCAGGGCTAGGGGCCAACATCAAACAACGATTCTTCATGGATGATTTTACTGGAGAATCCATCATGTCTGGAAACAGTTTTGAAGGCATTACCGTAGCTAAAGGAAACGGAGACCCCTTGAACACCGATAAGGAGGACAACCAAGTGGATGCGCTTGCAGGAGCTACCATTACCGGTAACGGGGTGACTGCGATGATCAAGGATTGCATCAAACTGTACAAACCTTATTTACAAACCATAAGAACAAAATAATATGGCACTACTATCAAAAAAAGATTCAAAACTGGTGCTGGATCCCTTGGCGGACAACAACCCGATCACCATTCAGGTGTTGGGTATCTGTTCTGCCCTTGCGATTACCGCTGAGCTTAAGGCTGCCGTGGTAATGGCCCTTTCAGTATTGTTTGTACTAAGTATGGGTAACGTGGCGATTTCCTTGTTGAGGAACATCATCCCGTCCAAGATCAGGATCATTGTGCAATTGGTGGTCGTGGCCGCCCTGGTAATCATTGTGGATCAGGTGCTAAAGGCCTTTGCCTACGAGTTGAGCAAGACTTTATCAGTTTTTGTGGGATTGATTATCACCAACTGTATCATCATGGGACGTTTTGAGGCTTTTGCTTTAGGCAATGGTCCTAAGAAGGCCTTTTTGGATGGTATCGGTAATGCACTCGGATACGGTATTATTTTGGTAATCGTAGGATTCTTTAGGGAACTTTTGGGTTCTGGAACCTTGTTCGGATTTAAGGTTTTGGGTGATCCTGTTACCAAGACAGGCTTGTATTCCATTGGATATGAAAACAATGGATTTATGATCATACCACCAGCAGCATTGATCGTGTTGGGTATCATTATTTGGGTACAACGCTCCAAAAACAGGGCATTAATAGAAGAAGCTTAAGGATATGTTAGAGCATTTAGAACTTTTTTTCAAGTCGATTTTTATAGACAACATGGTGTTTGCCACCTTTTTGGGGATGTGTTCCTATTTGGCCGTATCCAAAAAAGTGTCTACCGCCGTGGGTCTTGGTGCAGCCGTAATCTTCGTATTGGCGGTTACTGTGCCTATGAACTGGTTATTGGACAAATATTTGTTGAAGGATGGGGCCTTGGCCTGGATGGGTCCGGAGTATGCTGACTATGACCTTAGCTTCCTATCGTTCATCCTGTTTATTGCTACCATTGCCACCATGGTACAATTGGTGGAAATTGTGGTGGAGAAATTCTCCCCATCACTATATAACTCTTTGGGTATCTTTTTGCCGTTGATTGCGGTAAACTGTGCCATTTTGGGTGGATCACTGTTCATGCAAACACGTGACATCCCTAATATTGGATTGGCCTTCAACTATGGAATTTCATCCGGCATTGGATGGTTCTTGGCGATTTTGGCCATTGCCGCCATTCGCGAGAAAATCAGATATTCTAATGTTCCCGCTCCCTTGCGTGGATTGGGCATTACCTTCATCATCACAGGATTGATGGGTATCGGTTTCCAAAGTTTTGGTGGAATGCTTACTGGTGACAATGAGCCGCCAGAAGAGGCCCAAACCACTACTGTGAAAGCTGAAAAAGAAAAAGAAAAAGAAATCAAGAAAGAGATTGAGGATAAGGAAAAAGCAGTCTCTTATAACGAAGCCATAAACAAATAAAGATGATAATAGCCGCAAGTACCGGAGGTACTATTCTGATTACCGTTGTAGCATTTCTTATTTTGTTGCTGTTGTTGGTGGCCGTTTTGTTGTTCACCAAAGAAAAGCTATCCCCATCTGGTCCGGTGACCATCACCATCAATGGTGAAAAGAAAGTAGAAGTGGCATCGGGAGGTTCCTTGTTGTCCACTTTGGGTAACCAAAAAATATTCTTGCCATCTGCTTGTGGTGGTGGTGGAACCTGTATCCAATGTGAGTGCCACGTGCTTTCAGGAGGTGGTGAGGCATTGCCGACAGAAACCCCACACTTTTCCAAAAAGGAATTGCAACACGGGGCACGTTTGGCCTGTCAGGTGAAAGTAAAACAGGATATGGAAATTACCATTCCTGAAGAAGTTTTCGGTATCAAAAAATGGAATGCCAAAGTGGTGCGTAACTATAACGTGGCCTCTTTCATCAAAGAATTTGTTGTGGAGATTCCGGAAGATATGAACTACAAGGCAGGTGGGTATATCCAGATTGAGATTCCACCTTGTGAGGTGAAATATTCCGATATCGATATTACCGCACACCCTGAAGAGCACGAAACTCCGGATAAGTTCCAAGCAGAATGGGACAAGTTTAATCTTTGGCCGTTGGTCATGAAAAACCCAGAAACTGTGGAGCGTGCCTATTCCATGGCCTCTTACCCAGCTGAAGGACGCGAGATCATGCTGAACGTTCGTATTGCCACGCCACCATGGGATCGTGCCAAAAATGGTTGGATGAATGTGAACCCAGGTATTGCCTCATCTTATATCTTTAGCTTGAAAGAGGGTGACCCTGTGGTGATTTCTGGTCCGTTTGGTGAATTCTTCATCAACGAGTCCGAGGCAGAAATGCTATATGTAGGTGGTGGAGCCGGTATGGCACCGATGCGTTCGCATTTGTACCACTTGTTCAAAACTTTGAAGACCAATCGTAAAGTGAGCTACTGGTATGGTGGACGTTCCAAAAGGGAGTTGTTCTATCTTGATCATTTTAAGCAATTGGAGAAGGAATTCCCTAACTTCAAGTTCTATTTGGCCCTTTCTGAACCACTTCCAGAAGATAACTGGAAAGTGAAAAAGGACATCAATGATGAATCAGGTGACGGTTTCGTTGGATTCATCCACAACTGTGTGATCGATAACTATTTGAGCCTTCACGATTCCCCGGAGGATATTGAATTGTACTTCTGCGGACCACCGTTGATGAACAAGGCCGTGGAAAAAATGGGTCAGGACTTCGGTATTCCAGATGAGAATATCAGGTTTGACGACTTTGGAGGATAGTTTTAAAGTTGATTCATCACCTCAAGTTGAAATCCTGAGAATATCGAAGGAACCATCGAGAGGTATTTATAAAACCAACCGGTGCCCAGGCATCGGTTTTTTTGTATCAAATGGGAAGACCGTTAACAGAACAGGAATTGCATAATTTGGCCATGAACATTGTGGGCCGTGAGCTCGAGGCCGATGGTTTTGAGTTTATGGCCATCAACAGCAAGCTGAAAAAGAATCCCCAATACGTTTGCTTGAAGGAGAAAGTGCTTCATTTCATTGTGGTGCGGAACATCGAGTTCCCCAACGATCCGAGGGATTATGATGAAGAGCTGATGCAAAAGGTGAAAGAGCATGCAGAAAAGTTTGAGGCCAGAACCTTTTTTGCAGGAGTTGGACTTTCCAATGCAGTCAATCGGGACTTGCCTGTCCATTTAGATGAAGAGTATATTGTGGAATACCAAGGTTTAATTGAGATTTAGATGTTGAAAAGAGCACTTTTATTCGTTGTTGGAATCATGCTTTTGGGTTGTGGACCCAAAACTTGGGTGAAGAACCAAAACTGGGGCAATGCCTTGGGTACTACCTATTCCATTATTTATTTGGCCGATGGGGAGTTGGATTATCAACAGGAAATCGATTCGGTTTTTCAGGTGTTGAACCAATCCATGTCCACTTATATTCCCACTTCGGATATCTCCAAGATCAACGAAGGCGATTCCACCATTGTGGTAGATGATATGTTCAAGGAAGTTTTTGACATCTCTACCCAAGTCCATGAGGCTTCTAACGGCTATTTTGACCCCACTGTGGGCGTTTTGGCCAATGCATGGGGATTTGGACCCGGCAAGCAGATAACACTCGACAGTCTTAAGGTAGATAGCCTTTTGGGTTATGTGGGATGGGAAAAGGTCAGAATCAATAAAGATCATACTATTACCAAGGCGCATCCGGCCATTCGGTTCGATTTTAATGCGGTGGCCAAGGGATATGCCATTGATCGACTTGGAGCCCTATTGGATGCCAAGGGCATCGACAATTATTTGGTGGAAGTGGGGGGAGAAGTATTGGCCAAGGGCACCAACTTGGTATCCGGTAAGGAGTGGACCGTGGGTATTGATGATCCCCAAGTGGAAACCGGTCGACAATTAAAGCGTATCGTAACGCTGAAGGATGAAGCTATGGCCTCATCGGGGAATTATAGAAAGTTTAGGGTAGATCCGGAAACAGGGGAAAAATATGTGCATACCATAGATCCCAAAACGGGGTATACCAAAAATTCAAATGTGCTGGCAAGCAGTGTGGTGGCGAAAACCTGCGCGGTGGCCGATGCTTTTGCCACTTCCTTTATGGCAATGGACCTTGAAAAATCCAAGGCAATTTTGAAAGACCATGATGAATTGGAGGCTTATATCATTTACTTGGACAAAGATGGGAAGACCCAGGAGTTCTTCACGCCAGGTTTTGAGGCTTTGGTAAAACAGTGATTATTTCCTGACCAATGGAATAATTTCACTCTTCGCCAATCGGTACCGTTCCACTTTTTCCTTTGGAAGGACAGTAGTGTAATCCACTTCTTCAACCGTGAAACCAATAGAACGTAGCTTGTCAAAATAATCCCTTCCATAAATACGGACATGATCGTACTGCCCAAAGATTTTTGCCCGTTCCTTTTTATCGGTGATAGAATCGTCCTCGAAGGTTTTTTCACGTTTGAGGTCTTGCGGAATCTGAAAGATGCCCCAGCCACCTGGTTTCATCACACGGTATAGTTCCTGCATGGCCTTGGTATCGTTGGGAATGTGTTCCAGGACATGGTTGCAAAGGATCACATCAAAAGAATTATCATCAAAGGGAAGGTTGCAGATATCTGCTTTCACATCAGCCAAGGGAGAGTTTAGATCCGTGGTGGTGTACTCCAAGTTTTTCAACTTTTTGAACCTTTTGTAAAATGCTTGTTCGGGTGCAAAATGGAGTAGTTTGTGGGGGGCAGCGAATAAGTCTGTTTCATTTTTGAGATAGAGCCAAAGCAAACGGTGGCGCTCTAAGGAAAGGGTAGAGGGTGAGAGCACATTTTCCCGTGGATTTTCATAACCGTACGGTAGAAAACTCCTAAAACTTTTACCATCAATGGGATCGGTGAAGTTTTTTCCCTTTAGGGAAAGGGCAATCAAAGGTCGTACCCAATAACTCAGTCTAATAAGTAGCGGTCTTGGGATGAGATTTAGGATGTATTTAAAAACTTTTGACACGAATTACACTAATTTACACGAATGGCTTAAAGTAAAACTCTCTTATAATTAAGTTGGTCCTCGCCAAAATTCACGATCAACCCCAACTTCATTTTGGACGCCGCCAGATAATTTAAGGTTTGCTTGATATGGCCACTGGATATTTTTTCGACTGCCTTTAATTCCAGAATGATTTTGTCATCCACTATAAAATCTGCATAGTATTGATGCTTCAGCGTGTTACCTTTATAATCAATATTGAATTTTACTTCTCTTTGAAATGGGACCCCATTGGACTTTAGTTCAATTTCAAGGGCATCGCCATAAACAGCTTCACTGAATCCTTTACCAAGTTCATTGTGGACATCCATGCATAAACCGATGACAAAGTAGGACTCATGTTTATAAATGATTTGGGACATTTATTTGAGTAATTGGTGAAATTCGTTTCAATATACAAATTGAAGAATTCTATAGCACCAATTTCTTTGCCCTAAACTCGTCTTCCTCGTCACTAGTGATTCCCAGGGCTTCATAAATGTACTGGAAGGTGGAAAGCAGTTCCGGTTTACCATCTACTAGGGCCACATCATGCTCAAAGTGTGCACTTGGTTGGCCATCTGCGGTCAAAATGGTCCAACCATCCTTTAATTGTTTGATGCGCTTGGTTCCCATATTGATCATGGGCTCTATGGCCACCACCATGCCATTTACAAATTTTTTGCCTCGACCGCGTTTGCCATAATTGGGCATTTGGGGATCTTCATGCAATTCCCTTCCCAATCCATGTCCTACCAGTTCACGTACCACTCCGTATCCATGGTCCTCACAGTATTTTTGGATGGCATAGCCTACATCGCCCACACGATTTCCTTCCTTAAATTCCCGTATGCCTATATAAAGGGATTCCTTAGTGACTTTTAGCAGCTTTTTGGTTTCCTCAGCTACTTCGCCCACTTGAAAGGTATAGGCATGATCTCCGTGGAAGCCATTTTTAACGGCGCCGCAGTCCACGGAAACAATATCACCTTCTTTTAGGGGCTCGTTATTGGGAATGCCATGTACCACTTGGGCGTTAGGGCTCCAGTTTAGGGTGTTCGGAAAGTCGTACATCCCCAAAAAACCGGGTATGGCGCCTTGCGAGCGGATAAATTCCTCCGCCATTTTATCCAATTTCAAGGGATTGGCCCCTGGTTTTATCTCTTTGGCCAACATGCCCAAGGTTCTGGATACCACTAGGGCACTTTCGCGCATCAATTCAATTTCCTCTGCTGTCTTTACTTGAATCATAGCCGCAAAGATAAATTGAATCTATGGATTATGAGGCATGTTTGCCTAAACCAAAGGTTTCTGGGTCATTAAGGCGGGTTGTGGAACTCCCATCATTTTTAGAATGGTAGGGGCAATATCTCCCAAAACGCCACTTTTCACTTCTTTGATGTCGTTGTCCACAATAATCAGTGGCACCGGATTCGTGGTATGGGCAGTGTTGGGACTTCCATCAGGGTTGATCATAGTGTCGCAGTTACCATGATCGGCAATCACGATGGTGGAATACCCATTCTCCAAACCGGCAGTGATAACCTCCTTGGCACATTGGTCCACCGTTTCACAGGCCTTGATAGCGGCTTCCATAACACCGGTATGACCTACCATATCAGGATTGGCGAAATTGAGACATACAAAATCGGTCTCTCCTTTTTTAAGTTCAGGGATGATGGCATCGCGTATATCGTATGCACTCATTTCCGGTTGTAGGTCATAAGTGGCCACCTTTGGTGAGGGACACAGGATGCGTTGTTCTCCTTCAAAAGGCTCTTCGCGACCTCCATTGAAGAAGAAGGTAACGTGTGGGTATTTTTCCGTTTCGGCAATCCGAATCTGTTTTTTTCCATTTTTGGCAAGGGTCTCGCCCAATGTATCCTTGATGTTGTCCTTGTCATAGATGACCTTGATGCCCTTGAAAGATTCATCATAATTGGTCATGGTAACATAGTACAGGTTCATTTTGTGCATGTTCTGCTCATGGAAATCCTGCTGGCTCAAGGCTTGGGTAAGTTCTCGGCCACGATCCGTCCTAAAATTGAAAAAGATGACCACGTCGCCTTCTTTGATCTGTGCCAAGGGCTCACCTGCAGCATCCGTCAGGACCAAAGGTTTTACGAACTCGTCGGTAACCCCATCGTCGTAACTTTTTTGCATGGCAGCGCCGATATCCTGTATTTTTTCACCTTCGGCATTTACCATCACATCGTAGGCAAGTTTTACACGTTCCCAACGTTTGTCACGATCCATGGCATAATACCTTCCAATGACCGTTGCCAATTTGGTATTCTTGTCCGAACAGAAGTTGGAAAGGTCCACCAAAAAGCCTTTGCCGCTTTTGGGATCCACATCACGACCATCGGTAAAGGCATGTACAAAAGATTTTTGTACTCCGGCCTCATCGGCGACCTTGATCAATGCTTTTAAATGATCTATGTGGCTATGGACGCCTCCATCACTCACCAATCCTAAAAAATGTACCGGTTTGTGGTTGGCCTTGGCATATTCGAGCGCGTCTTTAAGAACAGGCTCATTTTTAAGGGTGTCCTCTTTCACTGCCTTGTTGATCTTGGCGAGATCTTGATAAACGATCCTACCGGCTCCCAAGTTCATGTGTCCTACTTCACTGTTTCCCATCTGTCCTTCCGGCAGCCCCACGTTCATGCCATCCGTATGTAGGTCGGCATTGGCGTATTGGGTATAGAGCGAATCGATAAATGGGGTATTGGCCTGTGCAATGGCAGAAACCTTGGGATCTGGGGATTTTCCCCATCCGTCCAAAATCATTAGGATTACCTTCTTTTTCATGATATTAAATTCTACCCCAAAAATAAAATGATCTCGTGGGATCCCCTAGGATTTGTTTAGATTTCTTATTGCGATTTTGTTAATTATTTTATGTTAAACATGAGATATTGTTAAACTTTAGTTATATAACTGTTAATCATGTAACATCTGTCTTTTTGAGGAGTCTACTTTTATATCAAACATATTCATTAATCAAAATCAATTCATCATGAAAAAAACAATCTTGGCAGTAGCTACAGTATGTATGCTAGCGGTATCCGGCGTTTCCGCCAAAGAACTTCCTACCAGCACCAAACTGGACATGACCACGGTAACCGAAGACCTTAGTGCATTTTGCAAAGCAGTAATGCAGGGCGATGTGGAAACCGTAAAAAAATTGATTGAACTAGGGGAGGATGTCAACCAAAAGTCTTTGGGCAGGGCACCTATCCATTATGCGGCACGTTACAACCGCGCCGAAGTACTCAAAGTCCTCATCGAAAATGGGGCCGATCTTAAAAAACGATGCGACAAGGGGATGACCGCAATCAAATATGCGAAAATGTCCCATGCTGATGAGGCACTGGCCGTATTGGAAGAAGCTATGAAAAAATAAAGGGGTTTATTCATCCAGAAACAAAAGGCCCGCCTATTAGGCGGGCCTTTTTGTCTCATTTACGTATCTAGTGTTCTTGCAAAAGAGTGTTTCTCAAATTAGAATTCAAAACCGGTGAAAGCCCTGTATAACAATGCGTAAAATGCCATGAACAGCATAATTGCGCAAAAAATGGAGTACCCTTTTAAAAAAAGTACCACAAAGCTCGGTTTACAATCGTCGAATGCCTCAAAGTAGAGGTGCTTAAAGTGTAATAGTGTTCCCATAATGTTCTCTCTTTTTGGATAGCACAGATGGGATTAAGAAAAGGTAATGTAGACTTGGGATACGTTCAAAGGTAACGAAATTCAGCCAAAACCACTCTTTTCTCGATGAAAGTGTCGATTCTATCGACCTGAATATTTATGGATGGCCTCCTTGATTTTTTCTATCCGGTTTTCAGGGTCTGGGTGCGTGCTCTGGAACTCTGGCACTCGGTTGGGACCGGCCGCAGCTTTTAATATTTCCATCACCTTGATCATCTCATTGGGGTCATAGCCGGACTGGATCATGAAAAGCACTCCTAGTTCATCGCTTTCCAGTTCGTCCCCACGTCCATTCTTCAACAAAGTGTTCTGGCCAATGCCTGCCACTACATTCCCCATGTCGCCACCGACGGAGGCTCCCGTGGCCAACGTTTGCCAAAAGCTGCTTTCCGCAATACGTTCGGCGGAATGTCTGCCGATCACATGCCCTATTTCGTGCCCTAATACCCCTGCCAATTGCGGCTCGTTAAGTTGGGAGAACAAAGCGTAGGTGATGAAAACCTGTCCCCCGGGGAGAGCAAAGGCATTAATGGTCTGGTCGTCCGCCAACAAATGGAATTCATACTGGTATGGGGTCTCTCGAGCCACGCTATGTTGAACCAATCGGTTCCCCACGGCATCCACCAAGGCCTGCATGCGCTGGTCCGGATACAACCCTCCGTGTTGTTGTGCCATTTCGGGTGCACTTTGCAGTCCAATGGCAATCTCCTGTTCGGCGGTCATGTTAATGTTCTGTACCCTACCGGTATAGGGATTTTCTTCTTGGTTGCTGCATCGGCGGATAAAGGCAAAGGCCACAATGGCCAAACCGATCAGGATACGGATTCTCCAACTTCCTCTTCTCATGGTGTTAGTGTTCTAGCTAGTTGAAGATACAAAAAAGGGCTATAAAAGTTTCGGGTTTATATCCAAAATATTGTCCTCAACATAGGTTTTAATGAACCCAGTAGTAAAATATTCCGTACCCAAAAATTCTTCCTTTTCCAGAAGTCTCAAAACATTGAGCCTACGGTAGGCGGCCAACATGGGAATGGAAATAGGAGCATAGCTATAATGCCAAGGTTCGTATTTAAAGCCTCTTCGACGGGGATCGTTATTGTACACCAGATAGAACCCAAATTTTTCGGAATTTTCGTCCAGCCACAGTTTAAGGCCTTCATACGGTCCTCCAGCCTCAAATTTTTCGGCCACCAGTACATCTCCCGATGACTTGGGATACCCATCGATGATGTCGATGTCGGTTCCCCAATGGTGTCTGCTGGTTCCGGGAATGGTAGAGTACTCGATAATCTTGTCAATGGCGTCCAAAGGGGCCATGCCGTCATCCTCGGTGTATTGGATATACTTGCGCTCCCAAATGGCCTCTTGCCTATAAAAATCCCGGAAACTGGACACGATCTTGATGTCATACCCATCCGCATAGGCTGCCTTTTTCATCTCCAAAAAGGACTCATAAGCCTCTTTTCTCAAGTTGATGCCTTCGCCAAAAAGGTCCACATCGGCCTTGCCCATCAACTCATCCGTGGTGTAATCCGTGGTGAATGGCAACATTATAAAAGGAGGCAGGGCGCAGGCCATACCTGAAATGGAAGTTGTTTTGATGAATGTCCTTCTCTTCATGGATCGGGTTTTGGCTTCCAAGTTAAGAAGTATTTTTTAGTAAAACGGGTAGAAATTGATGGAGAACGTTTCCCGGTTTAGCGATCCAAGAAAAGAAACCCGGTGTATTGCAGTCCAAGATCTTCTAGGGTCACCACATAAAAATATACCCCTTCGGCAAGGCCTTGGTCTTGGCTCAAAATAAAGCTGCCCGTATTGGAAACACCTCCGAACTCGTTCGTATAATTGATTTTTTCGAACACTTTTTGCCCGTAGCGGTTATAGATGCTCAAATGGTTGTTGGGAGATTCCTCCAGACCATCAATAACCAGCACATCGTTGACCCCATCGCCATTGGGACTCAAAAAATAATTGCCCAAAGTGGGGTTTTCCACGGCAAAGGTATCCGTGGGCAGGGGAATGGTACCAAAGGTAATGGCCGCATACTCACTGGGAACAAAGGTATCGGAGGTTACAAATCCTTGGCTTATATCGCCACTTACGGCAGTATTCCCGATTACCACCCATTGGTTGGAGGCCTTGTGCCACCCTACCACAATAACGGACTCGAGAGTGGCATTGGGGATAAGGGCAAGACCACTTCCTACATTCCAACTTATGGTCACCTTGGCGGGTACATCACTTTGCACGATCCAAAACTCGCGATCGGAAACCGTGCCGATGTCCCTTACCTTTTGTTGCGTATTGAAACTTTGCAGTATGGAGGAAGGGGCGGAAGGGTCTTCATTAAAATAAGCGCATATGGCCAATGGGGTCGGTCCTTCGGAATCGAGTGTCAAAGGTCGCAGCAATGCCCGGTCGCCCACAGGGAACGAGAAAAAGTCGCGATCGTTTATGGCGGCAAAGCCCGTTACCTTGGAAACATCACTTTCCCCGGTAAAGAATCCCTGATCCATAAAATTAAGATAGACCATTTGGTCGTTCTGTGGACTAAGGAAATCCCCATCGATAAAATTTACATTGTTCTTTACGTTAAGGACGGTTTGCAAATGAACACGTTCCAGGATCATGATTTCTGTGTCCCAAAGGGTAGGTGGCACATTGCCCGATACCTCTATCACGGTATTGCCGTAGAAACCTACAAGGCCGTTGTTGTAGGCAAAGTCGGTATCACTGATCAAATTGGTGTGCAGCCCAAGGCCCATGTTGGTACCTGCGTGTATCCCTAGGTTGCCGGCATTGTATAGCCCTTGGGCCATGACCAAACTGGCAAACAATAGGAATGGTATGTGGAGGAGGGATTTCATTAGTTGATTTGTTGCCAATTTGATCCATCACTCTGAAGTTGGATGACTCCAGACGGAATAACACTAATGTTTCCTCCCGTATTATCAATGTATGTTGATATGGTAGGATTAAATACTGTAATATTCTTGATGATATAAACTCTCCCTTGGCAAGTATTGGCAGCTGGCAATGTTAAATTATGGTTTCCACCTAGAATAACTGTATAATTCGTAGCATCTAATACCAAATCCAATGCGGTTGTGGTAATCGGGGCTTCAAATGATCCCCCAATCGTCGCTGTCGAGGTGGTTGAGAGTGTTCCTGTGATGGTCGCGTTCCCTGATGCTAGCGTGCCGGTTGTCGCCACGTTCAGAGTTCCGAAGTCAGGGCTGATCTTGGTACCTTGGATGGCGGCGGCGGCATTGACGTCCGCGTCAACGATGGCACCATTTAAGATTTTAGCGGAGGTCACCGCGTCGTCGGCGAGGTCCAGTGGTGCGGCTGCAAGTCCGTCGCCATCGATGGCGGAAGTTGTCTGGACGGCAACTGGTCCCGTGTTCTGCCAGGAGGCGTTTCCTGCCCCGTCGGTTGTGAGTACCTGACCATTTGTCCCGTCTGTTGCGGTGATGGTGTTCGCGCCAATCGTCGCTGTCGAGGTGGTTGAGAGTGTTCCTGTGATGGTCGCGTTCCCTGATGCTAGCGTGCCGGTTGTCGCCACGTTCAGAGTTCCGAAGTCAGGGCTGATCTTGGTACCTTGGATGGCGGCGGCGGCATTGACGTCCGCGTCAATAATGGTTCCATTGATGATTCTTCCAGAGTTAATGGCATTATTGGCAATTTTAATAGTAGTGATGGCACCATCCGCTATATCAGCAGAGGCAATGGAAAGATCGGCTATTTTGGCAGAGGTGATGGCATCATCGGCCACATCTAACTGTACATCTTCAAACAAGGCATTGGTGGGAGTTCCCGTAATCAAAATGGTGCCATCGGTCGACGAAAGCGTTCCATCCCCTGCAAACTGGGTCACATCCACTTCCAATGAGCCATCACTTGCTTGTGTAAGTCCTGTGCCCGCAACATTGGCGTTGATCTTATCGGCATCTACACTATCATCAACCAGTTCCGTTGTTCCTACAGAATTATCGGCCATCTTAACTAGGGTCACCGCATCATCGGCCACGTCTAACTGTACATCCTCGAACAAAGCATTTGCAGGTGTTCCTGTAATCAAAATGGTACCATCGGTAGACGAAAGCGTTCCATCTCCTGCAAACTGTGTCACATCCACTTCCAATGAGCCATCCACTGCTTGTGTAAGTCCTATGCCCGCAACGTTGGCGTTGATCTTATCGGCATCTACACTGTCATCAACCAGTTCTGTCGTTCCTACAGAATTGTCGGCCATCTTAACAAGGGTCACCGCATCATTGGCTAACTCAAAACTCGTAATGCCATTTTCAGAGACGTCCAACGTATACGGATCACCTTCAATGCCATTTCCTTCAAGTTTTAAGGTGGTATCGAAAGGCCCTACGACCTCGTTGCCTATCACACTGTCCTTTTCTGTAATGGCCAAGGTTTTTTCATTGGAGAGCGTCCATGCGGTTCCATTATATCTAAAAATTTGACCGGCCTGGGTACCATTTTCAAATTTTCCCAACGATACGGATTCCGGTGCCAACAACCTTTTGGTCACGGATGCGGTCTGTATCTTGGAATCTCCATTGATGGTAGAGTTTACAATGTTGACCCCTGTGATCTGGTTGACCTCAAAATTGTAATTGGTGCTGCCATCGGGGTTCAAGGATTGCAGTATGGCAATGGTATTGTCGATCGCATTCGGGTTTACCTGGATCAAGGAATCGGCCCTGGTGCTTAGGGTGAAGGAATTATCGAGCGCCTCACAGATATTGATCCATTCCACACCGTTGTAGTAGTTGATGCATTCCTGGTCGGTGTTGTAGACCATGGCCCCGGGCAAGGGGCTTATGGTATTCATTTGGGTGGTGGTGACCCTGGTGATCACCAGTACGCGGTTATTGCTTTCCAGTTCCAAAACGGACGAAGGGTCCAAATTTTGCGGGTTGTCTCCAATCTTTACCTGTCCGCTCAGGGTGTTGATCATGAGTAGGGCAATGACCAAGGTTGCAATGTAAGTTCTCACAGTGTTTGTTATTTGAGGATTTCCAAATGGAAACAACAAATCTAAGGTTATGGTTCCATATTTATATGAATTTCCGTCAAAACACGAAATTCAGGGGTGAACGGGAAAAACCCTTTGGGTATATTTGTAGACACAGAATTAACAAAAGTTTAGAACCCCTTCACTTTTATATATGGGCACCAAGGGTTTTCTTTAACGTGTGCTAAACGCTTTCTTATGAAAAATATAGTTTTGATTTTGTTCTCGTTGTTGGTTTCGGGTTGGTCCTTGGCACAGGATAGCCGGCAACTGCTTAGGGGTAAGGTGTTGTACCGAAGCTCCAACGTGCCCAATGAGAACGTGATCAATTCCACCTCCGGGGAGGCCACCATAACCAATGATGATGGTGAATTTGCCATTGAGGTGAAGGCGGGCGACAAGATCGTGTTCACGGCGGTGAACTACCAATTGGAAGTAGTGACCATTACCCCAGAGATCCTACAGAACAACCGTTTGGTGGTAGAGGTGAACGAGAAGATAAGGGAACTGGACGAAGTAGTGGTGACCCCCGAGAACCAGGCCAAGTTCCTCGAAGTAAAGAACGAGGATTTCAAGGAATTCAACTACGAGATCGACCGGAACACCGAGGTAGTGAACGTGGCCGAATCCAGAACTGTGAGAGGTATGCAGGATGGACTCAATTTTGTGAACATTTTTAAGGCGCTCTTCAAATCCCGACAAGCGGAAGGGGGCGAAGAAAGGGAACCCCTTAAAGTCAGCGAAGTGCTACGCCATGTGTATGATGATGAGTTTTTTGTGACCGATCTTAAATTGCCGCAAGACAAGATAGATGCCTTTCTGTTGTATTGCGATGACAAGATACCTTCGCAGACCCTGCTCAAAAAGGAAAACGAATTTCAATTGATCGATTTTCTGGTGACCCAAAGCAAAGCGTATTTGGCAACCTTGGAGGAATGAGAAGTTTTTTAGCATGGCCAGCTTTCTTTTTGGTACTATATGCCAGTGCCCAGGATGGGGAAAGCAAAGTGCTTACCGGGAGGGTTACCAGTGACGATGAGGACGTTGTGGGCGTAGTGGTCCAGAACATCACCTCCGATGAGGCCGTAATCACCGATTTTGAAGGAAAGTTTGCCATCGATGTACAGGTGAACGACACTTTGGTGTTCTCTGCGGTCCAATTTGTAAAAAAAATGTTGCCGGTGACCGAGGTCCTCTACCATGCCAACTATATTGAAGTGCCCATGGTGGAGTTCGTGAACCAACTTAAGGAAGTGGTGGTAAGGCCCTACAACCTTTCCGGGGATCTGAACCAAGACCTTGGCAAGCTGAGCCTACAAAAAGATGTAAGTGCCGAGGCCTTGAATTTGCCCAATGCCCACCAAAGGATTCCTACCCAAAGTGAGCGCATGCTGGATCAGGCTACCATGGGGAAATTTAATATGGGCATGATCTTGAGCCCGCCGTTGGATCCCCTTATCAATGCCATCACCGGCCGGACCAAAATGTTGAAAAACCGGGTCAAGGTAGACAAGGCTTATGCCAGGACACAAAGGGTCCAGGATTTTTATGTGGATTCCCTTTTTGTGGCCACTTTAAAGATACCGATGGAAAAAATTGACGATTTCATGTACTTCTGCGAAGTGGACGAAGCCTTTCAGACTACGGTGGATACCCATGACAAGTTGAAGATTTGGGATTTTATGCTGGAGAAGAGCCGGGCATATCGAAAAAACAACCATTTGGATTGATGTTTTTGGCAAGCAAATTGCAGAAAAACAGGTAAAACTGTAACATTGTCCCTTCCAAAGGAGTCAAAAAGCAATATGATGAGAATGAAAAAAGCTAAACATATGCTGTTGCCGTTGGCAATGGTTCTTTTTCTGTCCTTCACCTCCGTTCACAAATTTTATGTCAGCGTTACCAATATGGTCTATTCTGAAGAAGATAAGGCCTTCCAGATCACGAGTAGGATCTTTATCGATGACCTGGACGATTTGATGGAGGAACGCTATGGTATCAAATCCCAGTTGGCAACCCCCGATGAGTCCAAACTGGCGGATGAATATCTGGAAAAATATTTCAGGGCCAAGTTTATGGTCGAAATCAACGGAAAGCCCGTAAAATATAACTTTTTGGGCAAGCGGTACGATACCGATGTGGCCATTTGTTACCTGGAAATCCCCAATATAAACCTGTCCGATGTAAAATCCGTTTCGGTGCAGAACGAGATCTTGACCGACCTGTTCGATGAACAACAGAACGTGGTGCACGTAAAATGGGCCGGACATAAGAAGAGTTTTGTGCTCATCAAAGGGAATAATAAAGGAATGTTAAACTTATGACACATTGTTAACAATTGGTTAAAATGCGTTATTTTTCACCGTTATAAAATCAAATAGAAAATGAACAAAGTCAAGTATTGCATTGCTTCTGTGTTGTTCCTGATAGGAGCAGTCGTAATGGCACAGGAAGAAGGCGACGTAAAAACCGAAAGGGAACCTGGACACTATAACCAAAGCAGGTTCAAACAATTGTACGAGGAGTTTGCAACTCCCAACACCTATCGCTCCGCTTCCGGGGCCCCGGGACCTGATTACTACCAACAACAGGCCGATTATGTGATCAATGTACAGTTGGATGACAAAAATGCCAAGATCAACGGTGAGGAAACCATCACCTATCACAATAATTCACCGGACGACCTAGAGTTTCTTTGGGTACAGTTGGATCAGAACGTCCGTGCCAAGGATTCCAAATCACCTTTGCGTGACGGAAATGGGGTGAACATCGCCTACACCGCAGGAACCTTTACTGAAACGTTCATTAGCGAGCCTTTTGATGGTGGTTTTAATATTGAATCGGTAAAGGATGCCAGTGGAAAGCCATTGTCCTACACGATCAACCAGACCATGATGCGAGTAAACATACCACAACCGCTGAAAAGTGGTGAGAAATTGTCTTTCTCCGTTAAATGGTGGTATAATATTCCCGACCATACCATCAACAGGGCAAGATCAGGATACGAATATTTTGAAAAAGATGGCAACCGTGCCTATGTGATTGCACAATTCTTCCCAAGAATGGCCGTTTACAGCGATGTGGAAGGATGGCAGAACCACCAATTCTGGGGAAGCGGCGAGTTTGCCCTTCCTTTCGGAAACTATGATGTGAGCATTACCGTTCCTGCCGACCATATTTTGGACGGTACAGGGGTATTGCAGAACAGGGAGGAAGTGTTCTCCAAAGAAATGATGAAGCGTTACAAGCAGGCCGTGAAATCTTACGACAAGCCCGTGATCATTGTGAACCAACAAGAAGCTGAAGCTGCCGAGAAAGGATTTGCCACGGATACCAAGACTTGGAAATTCAAGGCCACCAACGTAAGGGATTATGCTTTTGCCACTTCCCGTAAGTTTATCTGGGAAATGCAGGCGGTTAAGATCGGTAGCAAAGATGTTATGGCCGTATCGTTGTACCCCAAGGAAGGAAACCCACTTTGGGAAGAGTTGTCCACAAGGGCAGTGGTACAGACCTTGAAAACCTATTCGGAACATACTTTTGATTACCCATACCACAAGGCCATCTCGGTACATGCCAAGAACCAAGGTATGGAGTACCCTATGATCTGCTGGAACTACGGCCGTCCAAACGAAGATGGAACCTATTCCGACAGGACCAAATTTGGAATGATCAGTGTGATTATCCATGAGGTGGGACACAACTTCTTCCCGATGATCGTAAACTCGGATGAGCGTCAATGGGGATGGATGGATGAAGGTCTTGATACCTTTATGCAGTATTTAGCGGAGCAGGACTTTGGAAAAAACAACCCAAGTGTGATCGCACCAAACGAGAAATACCCATCACGTAGGGGTAACCCAGCGGACATTGTTCCTTACATGGGTGGGGATCAAAAATACATTTCTCCCATTATGTCCAACCCGGAAAACGTATACCAGTTGGGTCCAAATGCCTATGGTAAGCCAGCAACCGCCCTTAACATTTTAAGGGAAACCGTTATGGGCAAGGAACTTTTTGACCATGCATTTAAGACCTACGCCCAGCGTTGGATGTTCAAACACCCCACACCTGAGGATTTCTTCCGTACCATGGAAGATGCCTCTGCCGTGGATTTGGACTGGTTCTGGAGATCTTGGTTCTACACCACCGATTATGTGGATATAGGAGTGAAGGGTGTAAAAAAATACTACGTGTCCAGCAAGCCTACCAAGGAAATGGAAAAATATATGGCCGATAGGAACCTTACCGAGGCCGATCTTCCCCCATTGGTATATTTGGCCGAAGAGGACAGCGAGGATTTTATGCCCGAGTTGAAAGGAAAATCCCCAACGGAGACTTCCCAAAACCTTAAGGAGTTTATGATGGACAACATGACCGAGGCCGAAAGGTCTCAGGTGAAAGAGCCAAAATATTTCTATGAGATCACTTTTGACAAACCAGGAGGCATCCCCATGCCATTGATCGTAGAGTATACCTATGCCGATGGGACCAAGGAAAATGTGACCTATCCACCTGAGATTTGGAGAAAGAACGATGAAGAGGTGAAAAGGGTGATTTCCTCCCAAAAAGAATTGGTAGGGATTGTGGTAGATCCAAAATTGGAGACTGCTGATGTGGATACTACCAACAACTCTTGGCCTAAAAAAGAGGAAAAATCAGACTTTGATAAGTTCAAGGAGAACATCAAAGGAAAATAATCAAAAAAAGACTGTTAAAGAGCCTCGTGATTTCACGGGGCTTTTTTTATTTTGCTGATAAGTTCTGATTATATTTGTTGTATGCATTTTCTATTCATTAGCGGAGCGGAGATATTTTTCATCCTATTTATTGTGGTGATGGTGTTTGGGGCGGACAAGATACCTGGAATAGCCAAAGGCCTTGGCAAGGGTATGCGCCAGTTGAAGGACGCCACGGATGATATTAAGCGCGAGATCCAAAAAAGCGCGGATATCGACACGGACTTTACCAAAGAGATCCGCAAGGAACTCAATGAGGTAAAGAAAAATGTGGACGAGGTTACCGGCTCCATCAAAAGGGACATTAAGTAATACATGTGGGAGGATCTGCTCCAATGGGACAGGGATACATTTGTGTATCTCAACAGTTTGGGCATAGAACGGTATGATGGATTTTGGTCCATCGTGACCGATATTACCACTTGGATTCCCCTCTTTTTACTGTTTCTCTTCCTGCTGTTCCAAAAGTTTGACAGAAACGAAGCCCTCTATAAGTTTTTTACGATTATGGGATTGGTGATTTTTATTACTGCCATTACCCATTGGACCAAGATTTCCGTGGCACGCCTACGTCCCAACAACACGGAAGAAATCAATACGATCATCCGAATCTTAAAAAGCCCCACCGATTACAGTTTCTTTTCTGGCCATGCTTCCAGTTCGTTTTCCATAACCACCCTGGTGTTCCTATTTTTAAGGAAGCAGGTGAAATGGGCATTTCTGTTTTTTCTTTGGCCACTTTTGTTCTGCATGAGCCGCATTTACGTGGGGGTACATTTCCCCATCGATATTATAGTAGGGGCCATAGTCGGGATTTTATCCGGAATGTTATTCTACTGGTTGTATAACCGTTTTATAACACCCGGCTTAAGGTCAGCCCGTCCCTAATGGGCAAAAGAACGGTTTCGACCCTGGGGTCGTTTTTCAATTTTTCGTTGTAGGCGAGTAAAGCTTCGGTGGCCTTATCACCTTTTTGCAGCGGTTCCACCACTTTTCCGGACCATAGCACATTGTCGGACAAAATGATACTTCCGGGTTTCGTCTTGGTGATCACAGCTTCAAAATAGGCATCGTAGTTCACTTTCTGTGCATCGATAAAAACCAGGTCGAAAATCTTCTCCAAAGTGGGGATGATATACAACGCATCACCCATATGTTGGAAGATTTGGGAGCCAAAACCGCTCTTGTCAAAATAGGTGCGTTGCAATTGGTGCAGTTCCTCGTTCACTTCAATGGTGTGTAGTTCGCCATTTTTCTGAAGACCTTCCGCCAAACAAAGGGCGGAATAACCTGTGTACGTTCCTATTTCCAAAATGTATGCTGGGTTGATAATCTTGGAGAGCATGCTTAACACCCTTCCTTGAAAATGACCCGTGATCATACGGGGTTGTACCACCTTCAAATGGGTTTCCCGGGTCAGTTCCGTCAGCAACTGTGGTTCGGGTTCCGAGTGGTTGGCAATATAATTTTCCAATAGTGGTGATAGGAAATGCATGTACAAGTTTTCGCAAAAATATAGAAAAGAACTACATTGGAATATCAAATCAAGCAAGCTAAAGATGTCATCGACCGAAATATGCATACGCCGCGCCACCTTGGAAGACCTTCCCGTTCTATTAGACTTTGAGCAGGGCATCGTAAAGGCCGAACGACCCTTCGATGTGACCATTAGAGAGGGCAAAGTGAATTATTATGACCTAGAAAAAATGGTGCAGGACCCCAAATCCTGTGTGATTGTAGCGGTGGCGGATGGTAAGATCGTATCCTCTGGCTATGCCATTCCCAAACAGGCAAGGCATTACTTGGAACACGAGTTTTATGCCTATTTAGGGTTTATGTACACGGATGAAGATTATCGGGGACGTGGAATCAACGCACTGATTGTGGAAACCCTTAAAAAATGGTCACAAGAGCAAGGTTTCAAGGAAATACGGTTGACGGTATACAATGACAATGTGGGCGCCATCAAAGCGTATGAAAAAGTGGGTTTTAAAAAGCACATCATCGAAATGCGGTTGGAACAATAAATACCATCACAAATTGTATTTTTGGGGCAAACCTTAGCATATGACCTTTCAAAATACGCTTGAATTTGCACAACAACTGGATGCTGCCGATGCCCTTGCCCAATACCGGGATGAGTTTCATTATCCACAGATAAACGGAAAGGATGTTATCTATTTTACGGGTAATTCCCTCGGATTGCAGCCCAAGCGTACCCAACGGTTTGTGGATGAGGTGATGAAAGATTGGAGGGATTTGGCCGTAGAAGGTCATTTTTATGCCGATAAACCTTGGTGGGACTATCATGAGCGTTTGGCTGCCGGACTTGGCAAGGTGGTAGGCGCAAAGCCTAAGGAAATCTCTGTGATGAATACCTTGACGGTAAACCTTCATTTGTTGATGGTTTCCTTTTACCGGCCCACAGCAAAAAGATACAAGATTATTTGCGAGGAAAAGGCATTTCCCTCCGACCAGTATATGTTGCAGAGTCAGGTTCGGTTTCATGGTTTTGACCCGAAGGACGCCATTGTTGAAGTAAAAAAGAGGAACAGGGAACATGCTTGGCGCACAGAGGACATCATCCAAAAAATAAACGAGGTAGGTGATGAGCTCGCCTTGGTGTTGATGGGCGGTGTTAATTATTACAATGGACAGGTTTTGGATATGGAAACCATTACAAAAGCCGGCAAAGGGGTTGGAGCTTTTGTGGGATGGGATTTGGCCCATGCCGTGGGCAATGTGGAATTGTCCCTTCATGATTGGGACGTCGATTTTGCGGCTTGGTGCAGCTACAAATACATGAACAGCGGTCCAGGGAATGCATCCGGGATTTTTGTGCACGAAAAGCATTTGGGCAAGTCGGACATCCCTCGTTTTGAAGGTTGGTGGGGCACCAAAAAGGAGACCCGTTTTTTGATGAAACCTGAATTCGACCCCACGGAAACGGCAGATGCCTGGCAATTGAGCAATCCGCCCATACTTTCGTTGGCACCTTACTTGGCCTCGTTGGAACTGTTCGATGAGGTGGGAATGGATGCCCTGATCAAAAAACAGAAAACAATTGTGGCCTATCTGGAATTTATCCTTCATGATATCGATGCCCAAGTGGAGAGCACTTTTGAGATCATCACCCCAGGGGATAGGGGTTGCCAATTGTCTGTATTGTTACACGGCGAGGGGAGGTCATTGTTCGATTATTTGATGAAACAGGGAGTGATTACCGATTGGCGCGAACCCAATGTGATCCGTTTGGCCCCAGCACCTTTTTATTGTTCCTATGAGGATATGTACATGTTTGGCCAAATCTTGAGGGCAGGAATCCTTCAAAAATAACTGGTCAACAAAGTTGTGTTAATGCTCCTTTTTCACAGTCGCCTATGAGATCACTACGACTTATTCTTTCCAACCCACGTTATTTTGCCCCTGCATGGGTGTTCACCAGCTTGAATATTTGGTTTGGAACTTGGGCTATCTATATCCCTTCGGTAAAGGATAAATTGGATATCAACAAGGCAGATCTGGGAATTGCCCTGTTCTGTTTGTCATTAGGGGTGTTCACCATTTTTCCTATCGCGTCCAAGATTATTAATAAATTGGGGGTTGGAAAGGCCACTTGGACAGGGGTCTGCTGCAATTCGGTGGCGGCCCTGCTTCCTTTGATGGCTCCAAATTATTACACGTTGATGGCTAGCCTCTTTTTGATGGGAGCCTGCAATGGGCTTACCGACATCGCCATGAACACTCTCGTTACGGAGATTGAAAAGGAAGACAAACAGAATTTTATGTCGGCTGCCCACGGATTTTTCAGTCTGGGGGGTATTTTGGTCGGCTTTAGTAGTTTTTTGATTCCTATAATCGGCAACCCACCATTGCATATGGCCATTGTAGTAGTGTTGGTCTTGATCATCAATTTGATGTTAAGGAAGCATTATTATCACATTGTGGCTGCCCCAGTGGAAAAGGAACCTTTCAGTTTTAAACTGTTCAAGCCCTTGTTGTTATTGGGCATCATTGGATTTGTGTCTATGGGGAGCGAGGGTGCCATCATCGATTGGAGTGGATTGTATTTAAAGGAAGTTGCTTTGGCGCCCGAAGTACTTATCGGCTCTGGATTTTTGGCATTTTCGACCACCATGACCTTGGGTCGTTTTTTAGGTGACGGCATCAGTGCAAAGATTGGTTCCATTAAAATTGTTGCCCTCGGTGCCTTGATTGCTATTTTGGGATATGCCATGGTGCTCTCGCAACATACCGTCTTGGCCATTGCCGGTTTTGCTTTGTGTGGTCTGGGTTTTTCGGTCATGGTTCCCGAACTGTTCCGTATTGGTGGCAATGTGAAAGGCGTGGATTCTTCCCAAGGGGTTTCCTTTATTGCGGGAACGGGGTATTCTGGGTTTTTATTGGGCCCTGTGATCTTGGGATTTTTGGCTGAACGGGCCTCGTTGGTTTATAGTTTTGTTCTATTGATGAGCTGTGCCATCCTGGTTTTTGTGATTACCTTTTTCTTGGGGAGGAGGGGTAAATAATCAATCGTTCATTTAAATTTTGGCAACATTTTGATTTTGGACTGTTTTGATCATATACAATGTTTTCTGCCGACTATTTTATTGGTTAAGGCTTCGGTATGGATTCAATAATTAATTTTTACCCTTTTTTATCCAAATATGTAACAGTCATTTCCATCATGTGAGTAATCCATTTTTCAACGCCGGCATCCGCTGCTTGTTTACAAAATGTAGGATAATCCGTTTGGCCTTGTTGATGAATTGAAAGGGCGTGTTTGAGGCTATCCAATGAACTGATTTCATTTACTTTCATCTCAGGATATTTTGAATTTCCGTCAAGTGTAAAATCATCTGACCCATAATATTTTGTTCGTCCATCCGAAACAAAATTGTCATAGTGGGTTACTCCAATTTCTTTTAGGTCTTGTACGAACTGAGGAAAGTCAGCACCACTTTTAACTTTGGAAAATGCATTATGAATCTGATCTGTTGTAAACATGGATTTATTGCTATTTCAATCTTTAATGATTCTGTTTGTTCTGCTTGTGGGTGACCATTTTTGAAGGTAGTCTTACGGTTCTTTTAATTGCTCGATCAATTCCAATCTTTTTACAATAGAACCCTTTTCTAATATTGTTCCTGGGGATAAGACCCCATTGGCCCCAATTTTTGAACCGTCCCCTACCAAGGCCCCAAATTTTTCCGTTCCAGTGTCTATGACCTGATCTTTGAAAATTACCCGTATCTTTTTTTCAACACGTTCATTATAATGGTTGGCTGCGATGGAACCTCCTTCAAAATTCACATTTCTGCCAATCAGACTATTTCCAATATAGTTTAAGTGAGCTATGGCGGAACCCGAAAATATCATACTGCTCTTTATTTCCGAACTAGGGCCAATTTTTACCGAACTATCCAAAAAAACACCTTCCCTGAGATAGGCGTTTGTGCATATGTGGCATTTATCCATAATGATGGCAGGCCCTTTTATGGTTATTCCGTGTTCCAGAGTTGCCGACTTATGAATGGCTATTCCGTTTTCAATTTTGAAGTCCTCTCCAAGGTTTGGTATCATTTCTTCAATGATACTCTTGATGTTTGCCGTTATTTCCCATGGCAAACTAGAACCTTCCTTTTCAAGAAAAGAAGGGATGTTTGATATGAAATGTCCAATATTGATCACCGACCTTATGCTTTGGATGTTCTAAATGATTGCAAAATGTAAGCTACATCTTTATATCCCTAAAAAGGTATTTGATGATTACGCCTAAGTCTTACTCGGTCTTCACACTCAAACCCGTAAAGTAGAGATTGGTGCCACTATCCGGCCTGCTGCGCTGTTTGGCCAACTGTAGACCGCCCATGGTAGTATAGTCTTCCCATGTGGAGGACAGTGAAGGTTCAGGTTGGTTGGACTTTCTATAGGTCCATTCCCTGATGAGATGGTCATCCTTAAAATAAAAATCGTAGGCATCCCCTGGGGTATAGCCACCTTCATTTTTATACACAATGGTGAGCTTTTGCATCGTCTCGTTGCTTATCGGTGCCTTTGCTTCCGCAGTGTGCTCAAAGGTGTAGTTGTTGGCATCCCACATCAGGTTAAAGGGGGCCAATAGCCAATACCTATCATTGATGAACCCCGAATTGGTCTTATAGGCCACACTGTCCATGTCTGCCTTGTTGTAGGTCAATGTATCCGCTCCCGAACTAAAAGTAATCTCGTTCAATTTGGGTTTCCAGTCCCAATGCCTTTCAAAATGCATGGAATCCCGGTCCACGTTGAAAGTAAAGGTGATTTCCTCAACGTTTTTCCAATTTTGGTAACCATGGGCATCTGCAATCAGTTCGGGTACTGTTTTTTCAGGTTCGCGCTGTTCCTCCTCTGCTTTTTTGGGTTCCGTTTTGCAACTGGCCAAAATGAAAAGGGAGCATATTCCAACGAGGTAAAAGGTCTTCATATCTGGTTTTTAACCAAATATACCATGAAAATCTATGCGTTGGTATACCAGCTTTGGAAAATATTGTCTAAAAAAGAATAAGCTTTGTTCCTTGTTGGTCGACAGGAACTCAATAAATTGTTGTTCCCGATCAAAGAGGTATGGGGTGTGGCCAGAGGGACCATACTGCATACTAAGTAATGTATTGAAGGAATACCTAAACTTCCTTGGATTTTGATTATTTTTGATACTCACAACAAGTAAAAAATGAGTTCAAAAAAAGGAAAGGTTCAGGATTTGATCCAAGAAAAATTGCTCGAAGAGCGTAAAGTGTTTTTGTGGGGCATGGTAGATGACGATTCTGCCAAGCATGTCATAGACCGCTTGTTCTATCTGGATTCCCTGAACCATAAAGAGATTCAATTGATCATCAATAGTCCGGGAGGCTATGTTACCTCTGGCTTTGCGATTTACGATACCATTAAACAGATCAAGAGTCCGGTTTCCACGGTCTGTTCAGGTTTGGCAGCTTCCATGGGTTCCATCCTGTTGTCTGTAGGGGAGAAGGGGAGAAGGTTCATCCAACCCCACGCTAGGGTTATGATTCACCAGCCCAGTGGCGGTGCCAGGGGGCAGGCTTCCAATATTGAGATCCAAGCCAAGGAAATTATCAAGACCAAGGAACTAGGTGCCCAAATTTTGGCGGATAACTGTGGTCAATCCTTTGAAAAGGTTATGAAAGATTTTGATCGTGACTATTGGATGGGTGCTGAAGAATCTGTGGAGTACGGTATTGTAGACGGTATTATACAATAAATAGGATTATCCTAAAAAGGGAAAAAGTCCTTCGCAAGTTTTTGTGAAGGACTTTTTACATATATATGGACGCCGAAGCGGAATATTTATACTATATACGGCAAGATTCGGGCCCAAGGTTTACCATAGCCTGTTAAAAAATCTTAAAATCCCCGGTTTTTTTTAAAAACCATTGTAACATGAATATAATTTGGTCATACCAACGGTACTTCGACAAAAGTTAAATTTCCGTACTTTTGACGCTTAACTGGAATTGGTTGCAAAAGACATTTATGGCGCAGACTCCCAAAAATATAGCCATCATCGGTTCAGGATTGGTGGGCTCCCTATTGGCAATTTATCTTAGAAAATTAGGACATTCCGTTACGGTTTTTGACCGTCGACCGGATATCAGGACGATTAAATTTTCAGGCCGATCCATCAATTTGGCCATGAGCAACAGGGGATGGCGCTCCTTACAAAAAGTTGGATTGGAGGGTAAGATAAAGGAGATTGGCATTCCATTGGACAAACGGGCCATGCACGTGAACGACAAACCCGTCTATTTTCAAAAGTACGGTAAGGAAGGAGAAGCGATTTGGTCCATTTCCCGTGGGATCTTGAACAAACGGATGATCGATCTGGCAGAAGCAGAGGGCACCGAATTTCGATTCAATGAAAAGGTTTGGGATGTTGATCTTCCAGAAGCAAAGATTTATACTGGGGAAACAGAGAAAAGCGAGTGGAAGGAATACCAATACGATATCATTTTTGGTTGTGACGGGGCTTTTTCCAGGGTGAGGCACAAAATGCAACGTCGCAGTAGGTTCGATTACTCCCAAGATTTCATCGATGTGGGCTATAAGGAATTGACCATTCCTGCCAATGAGGACGGCACCCATAAATTGGACAAAAATTCCTTTCATATATGGCCTAGGGGGGCATTTATGCTCATCGCGATGCCCAATATTGATGGAAGTTTTACCTGTACCCTTTTCTTGCCTTTTGAAGGCAATGTATCGTTTGAGAGTATCAAGACCGAAGAAGATGCCCGAGCCTTTTTCAAGGAATACTTCCCCAATGTTCGCAAGGAGATTGAAAATTTGACCAAGGATTTTTTCCAGAACCCAACGAGTGCCATGGTGACCATGAAATGCTACCCATGGACATATTGGAACAAGGTGGCTTTGGTGGGCGATTCTGCCCATGCCATTGTCCCGTTTTATGGACAGGGAATGAATGCGGGTTTTGAGGATATTTATGTATTGCAGGAACTAATGGAGAAGTACGGTGATGATTGGGAGTCCATATTCTCGGAGTACCAAAAACAGCGTAAACCCAATGCGGATGCCATTGCGGAGTTGAGTTATCGAAACTTTGTGGAAATGAGCAGTAAAACGGCAGACCCCAAATTCTTACTGCAAAAGAAAATTGAAAAACATTTTGCTGCCAAACATCCCGAAAAATGGATTCCTGTATACAGCAGGGTCACGTTTTCGGATAGGCCTTATGCCGAAGCATTGGCCATTGGTGATCAACAGGAGAAGATCATGAAGGAAGTCATGAAACTTCCCAATATCGATGATAAATGGGATTCCAAAGAAGTGGAGGATAAGATTTTAAGATTGTTGAAGGATAGTAAGTAACTTGTCAATTCGAGTGATTTTTAGATTGTAATGATAAAAATTGTATCGAGAATTGGGCTAGTACCACTTTCTATTTAGTTCTCGATACTTTTCCGTTGGAAAAACTCGAACTGACATTCTGATTATAAATTTCTTCTGGTACATAAACATAAAAGCCACCTAAAGGGTGGCTTTTTTAATTTCATTTGGAGCAAATTAGATTTTGGAAAAAAGCTCTTGCATTTTGTCATTTTCTTCCTCGGCCAACAATGGGTCTACCAAAATACGGCCACTGTGCTCATCGGTAATGATTTTTTTGCGGGAAGCGATCTCTACCTGAACCTGTGGTGGAATGGTAAAGAATGAACCACCGGAAGCGCCACGCTCCACAGGAACAACGGCCAAACCGTTCTTCACATTGGTGCGGATCCTTTTGTAGGCTTGGATCAATCGATCTTCGATTTTTTCCTCAAATTCCTCGGATTTTTTCAAAAGGGCTTTTTCCTCTTTTTCAGTTTCCGCAAGAATAGCATCCAATTCCCCTTTTTTGTGCTTTAGGTGACCTTCGCGCTCGGTCAATTTTTCCTTTGTCTGGGTGATGACCTCTTTTTTCTGCTCGATTTGGGCCTTGAACTCTTTGATGTTCTTTTCGGCCAATTGAATTTCAAGCTCTTGGAACTCAACTTCCTTGGTCAAGGAGTTGAACTCACGGCTGTTCCTTACATTTTTTTGCTGCTCAGCATATTTTTTGATGAGTGCCTTGGACTCGTCGATAAGGTTTTTCTTGGCAGCGATTTCAAAATTGACGGTCTCAACGTCCGTTTTCAATTTGTCCAACCTGGTTTTTAGACCAAGTACCTCGTCTTCCAAGTCCTGTACCTCCAAAGGTAGCTCACCTCTAACGTTGCGGATTTCATCCACCCTGGAATCGATAAGCTGTAAATCGTACAAAGCTCTCAGTTTTTCTTCCACGGTGCTTTCTTTCTTGTTCGCCATATATGTTTATAAATACTTGATGGGATTCGTTATACTCTCCGATAAAGAGACTGCAAAATTAGGAATTTTTTTTGTAAGATGATCAACCAATAAATCTTTTGTAAACTGCTCAGTTTCAAAGTGCCCGATATCGGCGATTACCAATTCGTTTTCGGCTTCGTAAAACTGGTGGTATTTAATGTCCGATGTGATGAAAACATCCGCTTTTGCCCTTTTGGCCGCGGCAATGGCAAAAGCCCCGCTTCCACCTAAGACAGCTACTTTTTTCACCTTTTTTTCCAACAGTTGGGAATGCCGTACCACACAGGCGTTCATTTTGGACTTGACCTGTAAAAGAAAATCCTCTTCATCCATTTCGGTTTCCAAAGTGCCGATCATGCCCATTCCGATATCTTGATTGGTGTTTTCCAGGGTCACCACTTCATAGGCCACTTCTTCATAGGGATGGACCTTGAAAAGTGCTTCCAATACTTTTTTTTCCTTTTCAAACGAATAGATGACATTGATCTGAGTCTCCTTTTCAAAATGGATTTCCCCAATTTTTCCAACAGATGGATTGGCCAAGTCGCCCGCCATAAAACTTCCGACTCCATCCAGGCTATAGCTACAATTACTGTATTTGCCAATTTCCCCGGCACCTGCAGCAAAAAGGGCCGATTTTACTTTTTCTGTTTCTGCTACTGGGGCATAGGTGACCAACTTTTTAATAACTCCTTTTTTTGGGATAAGGATTTCGGGATTTTTTAGGCCCAAAACTTCACAGATCTTGGCATTGACTCCCATTTTGCTATTGTCCAAGGCCGTGTGCATGCTATAGATGGCAATGTTGTGGGCTATGGCTTTTAGGACAACACGTTCCACATAAGTGCTCCCAGTAATCCTTTTTAACCCTTTAAAAATGATGGGGTGAAAGCTGATGATCAGATTACACTTTTTTTCGATGGCCTCGTCCATCACGTTCTCCAAAGTATCCAGTGTGACCAGGGCACCTGTTACGGCCATATTTGGGTTGCCGACCAATAATCCTACGTTGTCAAATTCTTCGGCATGTGCCAAAGGGGCCAATTCTTCCAATATTTTTGTAATGTCCTTTACCGTCATTCTTAAATTGTTAAGTGGGCTAAAGATAAAATATTATATTTTCGTCCCATGTTGCAAATCCTTCGCAAAATAGCGTTTCCCTTTTCTTTGATCTATGGAATGGTTGTTTACCTGCGTAATTTGATGTACGACAAGGGTTTATTGACTTCTGTTTCATATGAAACTCCGACGATATGCGTGGGAAACCTTAGTGTTGGAGGAACAGGTAAGACCCCTATGACGGAATATTTGTTGCGTATGCTGGAGCATCATAGGGTAGCGGTTTTGAGTCGCGGTTATAAGAGAAAGTCGAAGGGGTTTGTTTTGGCCATGTCCCAAAGTAATGTCTTGGACCTAGGGGATGAACCGTACCAATTGCACCGTAAATTTCCAAGTGTTTCGGTTGCGGTAGATGCCGATAGACGGAATGGTATGGAGCAGTTGGAGCAATACGTGAAGCCTGAAGTAATTGTTCTGGACGATGCTTTTCAGCATAGACGGGTAAAACCAACATTTTCACTGTTACTGACAGCCTATGATCACTTATATGCGGGGGATTGGTATCTGCCCACTGGCAATCTGCGAGATGCCAAAAAGGAGGCCCATCGGGCTGATGTGATTATCGTGACCAAATGTCCGGTTGGACTGACACTATCAGATCGAAAAGCTGTGATGGCCAAGCTAAAACCAAAATCCCATCAAAAGGTATTGTTTGCCAGTTTAAGGTATGCCGATGAGGTCACAGACGGAAAAGGCAACCATATGCTGCTTCAAGCCTTGCAAGATAAAGATGTGGCATTGGTGACCGGAATTGCCTCGCCGGAACCTTTGTTGCGCCATTTGACCACCATGGGCATTAAAGTGCTACATTATGAATTTGGGGACCATCATGATTTTACCGAAAAAGATATCCAAAAATTCTCCGGACATGATTTGGTACTGACGACCGAAAAGGATTTTGTTCGTTTGGAAGGAAAAGTGCAACACCTGTTTTATTTGGAAGTATCCCATTATTTTACTCCTGAAGACCATACCGAATTGGAAAAATCAATCAAGGGACTACTGCACTAAACGGAGCCTTGTATTTTGCTCTTGAAAATATTTTCCCCTATTTTTTGGTAAAAGACCTCTGGTTTAAAAGGTTTGGTAACCACGTCATTACAACCAGCGGCATAGAAACTGTCCAAACTATCGTCCAATGAAATTGCGGTAAGTGCAATGATCGGGATGTCTTCATCGAACTTGCGAATTTGTCTGGTGGCCTCTTCACCACTGATTCCTGGCATGTGGATATCCATTAAAATGGCATCGTAGGTATTGGATTTGGCCAAATCGATGGCCTCATTGCCATTGTTGGCGATATCGCAGGTAATTTCTTTTTTGGTGAGCATTTTCTTGGTGATCACCTGATTGATTTTGTTATCTTCCACGACCAAAAGATGCAATCCCTTAAACTGGAACGTTTCGGGGTCCAATTGGCATGCTACTTCATCCAAAGCCTTGGTGTCGCATTTGAGGTCCATTTCAAAATAGAAGGAACTGCCATGACCAAGATCACTTTCCAATTGAATAGTGCTTCCAAACAGTCCCAAAAGGCTTTTCACAATGGTCAGACCAAGACCAGTACCGCCATATTCCCGATTGATTTGGATAGACCCTTGCTCGAAACTGTCAAAAATATGCTTTTGCTGGTCCTCGGAGATGCCGATACCGTTGTCCCTAACCTCAAAATACAGTTTTACCTCATCTTCCTCCTTTTTCAGCAATTTGGCGATGACCTCAACCTTTCCATTTTTGGTGAACTTCAGGGCATTGCCTACAAGGTTCATAAAAATTTGGGAAAGCTTTATAGGATCTCCAAGCAGCTGTTGCGGAATATTCGGGTCGTAATCGAGGATAAGTTTGGTCTTGTTTTCGTTGGCGTTCTGTTGTAGGGAATCCACAACATCGTTCAGAACCTTATGCAATTTGAACTCAATACTCAAGGGCTCCAGCTTCTCAGCATCGATTTTATTGATCTGTAATATGTCGTTGATAAAGTTCAGAAGATATTCCCCGGAAAATTTCAGCGATTTCAGATGTTCTTTTTGGTGTTCAGATGGATTTTCCTCCAAAAGCAAGTGGGTGAGCCCCGTTACGGCATACAGTGGCGTTCTAAGCTCATGGGTTACTGTGGACAAGAAGTTGGTCTTGGCTTCCATGGCCGATACTGCGGCATCCCTGGCCAACTCCAATTCCTTGTTCTTGGTATACAACAGGTCGTTGGTCTTGAGCTTGATCTGGTTGTTCCTGAAAAGTGAAACAGCCAGTAAGGAAATAATGGTCAAAAAAGCTGAAGTCAATATCGCTGTGATTTCCGAGCGGTTTTTCGATTCGCTCAATTCTTCAATTTTGGCCTGTTGTTTGTTCAATTCGTTGGACATGTGCTCAAAACGGGTGTCATCTGCAGTATTTGCTTCCAACTTAGCCTTTTCAATATTGAAAATGGAATCTTTGATTTTGGCAAGTCCTTTATTGAAAATTAGGGCTTCCTTGTAATCCCCGGTTTTTTCATAGATATCCGACAATTCTTCATTGGCATTTTTTACCTCTTTGGCAAAACCGTGTTTTTCAGAAAGTTCCAATGCTGCTTTGGAGTGGATAATGCCTTCTTCGTAATCGTTCAATTTTACGCTTATTTTAGCCAATTGCAGATTCGCCTTGGCGGCCAAATAGGCCCTTTCCTTGTCGTCTGAATTTACAATGAGTGCATGCAGGTTCTTTATGGCATCATCATACTTTTCTATATTGGTGAAAATGTATGCCTCCAGTAAGAGGATATTGTTGCTGAGATTCCTATTGTTGCTGAGCTTTCGGGATTCTTCCAATAGTTTCAGGGCTTGGAAATTGTTCCCCTCATCATACCTCAGGGCTGCTTCCAGATACAATTGAAAGGCCTGGCCATAGGAATAGGACATGTCCCTCAGATAAATACTCGCCCTGTCCCAATAACGAAGAGCAGTTTCATGATCTCCTTCTTCCAAAAAGATACGGGCATATTGGTGATAGGTGTCCAACAACAACTTGGTGTCCTCGTTGCTCTCCGCAATATTAGCGGCCTCATCGAGTGTTTCCATGGCCTTGTCCACCTTGTTCTCATGCCGGTACTTCATAAATTGGTCGAAAATGGCCTGTACCTTGGCGGTCGAGCTTGCATCGTTTTGGGCAAAAGAAAGCTGGGTGCATAGAAAAATGCACAGTAGAAGCAGCGTTTTTACGCCTATCCTTTTGTGTATCAAGTGCAAGATCAAACGTAATTTTTCTTTATAAGCAAAGCTATTAAATCAATAATTCTGGAGCAATAGCCAGTTTCATTGTCGTACCATCCAATAATTTTCACCATTTTTCCAATTACGGAGGTCATCAAAGAATCAAACGTACAAGAATAACAACTATTGTTTATGTCGATGGAAACAATTGGATCTTCTGTGTACTGAAGTATGCCTTTTAGTTCATTTTCAGCATAGTACTTAAAGGTAGCATTTATTTCTTCAATGGAAGTTTCCCGTTCTACATTGAAGGTAATATCCGTCAGGGACCCATTGGGAACCGGTACGCGGATGCCACATCCACCGATTACTTCTGATAACTCAGGAAAGATCCGTGTTAATGCCTTGGCCGCCCCGGTAGTGGTCGGGATGATGGATTGTGTGGCCGCCCTGGACCTACGGAGGTCCCTATGAGGGGCATCATGCAGGTTTTGGTCCGATGTAAAAGAGTGTATCGTGGTAATATAGGCCTGTTCTATGCCGCAAAGTTCATTGATGACCTTGATCATAGGCGCGGCATTGTTGGTGGTACATGAAGCATTGGAAATAATGTCGTCCTTGCCATTAATAAGGTCTTGGTTCACCCCAAGTACCACCATTTTAATGGAGTCATCCTCTGGCGGCACCGAAAGGATGACTTTTTTTGCACCATTTTGCAGATGGTACCGGAGTTGTTCCTCTTTTTTAAATTTTCCCGTGGCCTCTACCACTACATCTACCTTATGGGATGCCCAGTCAATATCTTTGGGATGATTGTGGTTGAGTATTTCAATGGCTTTACCATTTACTACAATCTTGTTTCCACCTGATTGGATATCGGCATCCAAAGTACCATGAATGCTGTCATATTTTAACAGGTGGGCCAAAGTTGTGGCATCCGCCAAATCATTTATGGCCACCACTTGGATGCTCGGGTATTTTTGAAGCAACCTAAAAAGAGTCCTTCCTATACGTCCAAAGCCGTTTATACCTATTCTGATGTCTTTCATTACGGGTTGGTGAGAAACTATTGGATGTGTTTGTGGGCTTTGTAAGAGGAACGCACCAAAGCGCCACTTTCAACATGCCTAAAGCCCATTTCAAGACCAATTTCCTCATATTTTTTGAATTGTTCGGGCAGAATGAACTGCTTTACAGGAAGGTGTTTTTTGGAAGGTTGCAGGTATTGACCGATGGTGACCACATCAACATCTGCATTTCTCAAATCTTCCATCGTGGCGATGACCTCGTGTTCTTCTTCTCCCAAACCGAGCATAATACCCGATTTGGTCCGGTTGGCACCATTTTTCTTCAGATAGTCCAAAACTTCGAGGCTACGCTCATACTTGGCTTGGATACGAACTTCTCTTGTCAACCTTTTAACGGTTTCCATATTATGGGAAATGACTTCTGGGGCCACGGCCAAAATCCTGTCCAAGTGGGTTGAAATCCCTTGAAAATCGGGAATAAGGGTTTCCATGGTGGTTTCCGGGTTCATTCTTCGGACAGCTTTTACGGTTTCTGCCCAAATGATGGACCCCATGTCCTTTAGATCATCCCGATCCACCGAAGTGAGCACGGCATGTTTGATGTTCATGATCTTGATGGAACGAGCCACTTTTTCAGGCTCGGCCCAATCCACACTTTCTGGTCTTCCGGTCTTCACACCACAGAACCCGCAAGAACGGGTACAGATGTTGCCCAGGATCATGAAAGTGGCGGTACCTTCGCCCCAGCATTCACCCATGTTCGGGCAGCTTCCAGAAGTACAAATGGTGTGCAGGTCATATTTGTCCACAAGCCCCCGTAACTGGGTATATTTCTTGCCGGTGGGGAGTTTTACCCGTAACCATTTTGGCTTTCCTTTGGGTGGTATAACGCTTTCTGCCACGTTTGTGCTCATACAACGGAATTTGATTTACAAAGATACGAAACTGGTAAGGAAAGTTTACCCAAGGAAATGGGTCACTTTTTTTTGATGATTTCTGCCAACAATTTTTTGGCCCGGAGCAATTTTACCTTGATGTTGTTCACAGGCTCATTGAGCTCTTTCGCTATATCTGCGTAGCTCATTTCATTGAAATAACGTAGGTTGATGACTTTTTGGTAATGGGGCTTCAACTTTTTGATATCCTGCAACAGGTTGGCCAAATTTTGCTCAATGATCAGTCGATCTTCTACCGAAGGGGATTCATCAAGTACTTTTTTGACTTCGTCGCCACGGGGGTCTACATCATCCAGAAAGCTTCTTTTCCGCTTTCGGATCAGGTCTACGTGTAGATTTTTGGAAATGGTGATGAGCCATGTCTTGAACTCATAGGCTTCATCATAGGTATCTATTCTATCAAAGGCGCGGGAAAATGTTCTGATGGTGATATCCTCGGCGTCATTTTCATTTTTGGTGCGCAGCAACTGAAAGCCGTAAACATCGTTCCAAAAAGTGTCCAAGAGCGTACTGAAGGCAATTTGGTTTCCTTCCTTTGCCCTGCGTATGGTCTCTTTTATGGAATTATCGGTTTTCTCCAAAAATAGGGGTGTCCTTGATGTGCTATACGGGTTAATTCAACTCGGGAACCGAGTCTTTTTTACATTCCTGTTCGTGGGGCAACTTGCCACAGAACCCACAGGCTTCGCCATTCTTGTTCAAATAAGGACTTTGGCTTGCACAGGTTCCGGCAAACTTTCCGTCTTTTTTGCCCCATATCTTTATGGCGATACCAGCGAATGCAAGTGCTAATAGACCAATGGTCAATAGTGCTAACTTCATAATCCAACTTTTGCACAAAGGTACAAAATACCCTCTTAAAGCAAGAGGGTGTTTAAGGATACTTTAGGTTTGTGGCTAATAAGAAATGTTCGCCACGATGTTGTCCACGGATGGAGCGGCATTGCCACCTTCTGGTTCAATGGTGATGTAGCCCACGGCATTGTCCGCATAGGGTAGGGCCAAAAGTTTGCCCTTGTCATCAAATTGCTTTATCACGCCCAAGTTGACCAACTCTCCGTTCACTTCTGCCCACATTTGGAAACACTTGTTCTCTGGTAATTGTGGAACATTGCTAACGTTTATATAGGAAAGCTTTTTAACTGGGTTGATATAGGCAATGGCCTTAAGTTCTTTTCCTTCACGTTTGCCCTTGACCTCATATTTTTTGGTGGCAGGGTTGTTCAGTACGATGAACTGGTTCCTCATATCTTCCAATTGGTCCTTCATGTTGTCCTCCAAATACTTGATCTTGTTGGATACCATGGTATTTTCCTCTTGAAGGTTTTTGTTTTGGTTCCAAAAGAAAACTGACGAACCGGCAAAGACCAAGATGGCAACACTGGCCGCAATGGCGTATCGGTAAAATCTTTTGTGTACCATTCGCTCCTTTTTGGCACTGGCCATAATAATTTCCTTAAGGCCTTCAGGGGTGTTTTTGGCGTACATTTTGGCAAAGGTCTCCAAGTTTTTTTGGAGCTCATCATATGTTTCCCTTACTTCGGGATACAAGGCAATGTACCTTTCGGCTTGTTGGGATTCTTCTTTTGAAGCATCTCCAATAAGATATTTTTCCAATATGTCGGATTCCAGAAATATTTTTACTTTTTCCTTCATGACAGTAAGTTTAAGATTAAGAGCAAGGACATTGTTGTACCATAAATTTTACCAAGTTCCCGTAGTCCAATTTTAAGTCTCGATTTGATGGTTCCGAGAGGAATATCCAATTCTTCACTTGCCTCCTGCTGCGTCATTCCCTCAAAAAACAAGGCCTCTAAGACTATTCTGTACTTTGGGTCTATTTTATCCAAATTATCTTGGATATCCATATGGTCGGGCACAATCCCCTTTACTCCAACTTTATATACGTTGGAAGCGTCGATTTGGACTTCCTTGTCCGCTTTATTATTTAAACTTCTTAATTTATCGATGGCGGTGTTCCTGGTAATACGGAACAACCATGTAAAAAGTTTGGCTTTGGATGCATCGTATGAATCTGCTTTTTTCCAGATTTTGATAAAACTTTCCTGTAGCACATCTTGGGCAAGGTCTTCATCCTTTACCACCTTATAGGCCACCCCAAAAAGCGTGTCCCCATAGTTTTCATACAGCAAAGAAATGGCCTTATCGTCCTTTTCTGCAAGGAGTGAAACAATATGTCTCTCAATCAATGTGCTCATGTATGATGCTTTTGGTAAAATTTTTTGTGGGACAAAAATCTAAAATAGGGTTTATATCGTATATAGAACAAAGCTAAGGCAGAAAAAGCATTATCTGCCGAGGCGATTGAAAAGAATTTAGAGGGTTTTAATGGCCCTAAAGACATACATAATTTTGGTTAGTTTGGTTTGGTATAACCCCCGTTACTGTTCAAAGTGCGGGGGTTATTTTATGATGTTCACCTCAGGTTGGATTTTAATACGGAACCTCTTGTGCACTTCTTCTTGTATTTGCTCTGATAGGGCAAGGATTTCCTGTCCGGTAGCATTGCCATAATTGACCAATACCAAGGCCTGTTTATCGTGCACGCCAGCATCTCCGAACCTTTTTCCCTTAAAACCACATTGCTCTATGAGCCAACCAGCAGGGATTTTGAACTGATCGTCATTCGTTTCGTAATGGGGGGCTTTTGGATTTTTTTTGATGAACTTGTCAAAAGCTTTTTTTGAAATGACGGGGTTTTTAAAAAAACTGCCACTATTGCCCAGTTCTTTGGGGTCGGGCAGTTTGCTCCTGCGGATGGCGATTACGGCATCCGAGATATCCCGGATGGTAGGATAGACAATCCCCATGTTTTTGAGTTCCCCTTCAATGGCGCCATAACCTGTGTGAAGCTCGTGGTCTCGCTTGGTAAGCCTTAGATTCACCGAAGTAATGATGTATTTTCCTTTGGCCTCGTTCTTAAAAATGGATTCCCGATAACCGAAGTGGCACTCATCTTTATCAAAAGCCACCAGCTCTCCGGTTGCCATTTCCATGGCAGTACAACTTACAAAAACATCCTTCAGTTCCACGCCATACGCTCCAATGTTCTGAATGGGTGCCGTGCCCACATTTCCAGGGATAAGTGACAGATTTTCAATCCCACCATACCCTCTATCAAGGCACCAAAGTACCAATTTGTGCCAATTTTCCCCAGCCATAGCCTTGATTTCTACTGTGTCCTCGTTTTCATCCACAATGCTGATACCCTCCAGTTTGATATGCATCACTAGGGCATCGATATCTTTGGTGAGCAACATGTTGCTTCCACCACTGATAATGAATTTTTTGGGATACGCCTTTAGTTCCAATACTTTTTGAAGCTGTACCAATCCTGTGATATCAACAAAAAAGCGTGCCTTGGCATCTATACCGAAGGTATTGTACGGTTTTAAGGATATGTTTTCCAGGATGTTCACCGGTCGTTGTACTTGGTTAGGGCCTTGCCCAAAATTTGGACGGCCTTTACAAGTTGCTCTTTTTCGAGCACATAGGCAATTCTTATCTGATTTTTTCCAAGTCCTGGAGTGGCATAAAAACCGGCAGCTGGTGCCACCATCACGGTATTGCCGTCCATTTCAAAACTTTCGAGCAACCATTGGGCAAAATCATCGGCATCTTCTACAGGAAGTTCCACCACACAGTAAAAGGCACCTTGTGGAACCGCTACCTTTACACCTTCCAACTTCTGGAGTTCGGAAATCAGGATGTTTCTTCGAGATACGTATTCCTCGATCACGGCATCAAAATATTCCTGGGGCGTTTCCAATGCGGCTTCGCTGGCAATTTGTGCAAAGGTGGGAGGAGACAATCGGGCCTGTGCAAATTTCAAGGCGGTTTGAATCACTTCCTTGTTCTTGGAAACCAAACACCCTATTCGGGCACCGCACATACTATATCGTTTGGAAACAGAATCTATCACAATAGCATATTCTTCCAGGCCTTCCACTTGTAAAATGGAATAATGGGTTTTTCCTTCATAAGTGAATTCGCGGTAGACTTCATCGGCGATCAGGAACAAATTATGTTTTTTCACCATTTCGGCCAATTGCAAAATTTCCTCTTTGCTATAGAGGTATCCGGTAGGGTTACCAGGATTACAAATAAGGATGGCCTTGGTTTTTGGGGTGATGAGTTTTTCAAACTCTTTTATCGGTGGCAGGGCGAAATTGGTATCGATACTGGAAGCAATGGGGACCACGTTTACGCCTGCGGCAGTAGCAAATCCATTGTAATTGGCATAAAAGGGCTCTGGGATGATGATTTCATCCTCGGCATCCATAATGGTGCCCATGGCAAAACTCAATGCTTCGGAACCACCTGTGGTCACAATGATGTCCTTGGCGCTGACATGAATATCCTTTTTGGCATAATAGGCCGCAATTTTTTCCCGATAGATTTCGGAACCTTCGGTCATACTATAGGCCAAAACCTCGATATTATGGTTGCGAACAGCATCCAGTGCCACTTTTGGGGTCTTGATGTCTGGCTGGCCAATGTTGAGGTGAATCACATGGGTCCCAAGTTTTTTTGCCGCCTCGGCGTAGGGGACCAATTTTCGTATGGGTGAAGCGGGCATTTGCTTCCCTTTGTTAGAGATACTAGGCATTTCCGAAATTTTACGCAAAAATGGGAAAACCAAGACTTGAAAACAACATATTATGGAAGATTTGTTCGCTTATCAAAATGTTAAATTAAAGGGGACATTTCTTTTGATTTTGTATATTTAATAAGCATAACCTTTTAAAAGTAAGTATGTTGAAGAAAATATTTCTTTTTTTTGCACTTCTTTTAATAGTGCCCGCTACAAGTTTGGCACAAGGGTATGGTTTGCCCAATGGGCAAAAGTTTGAAAAAATCAGGTTTGAACTCATCAACAACCTGATTATTGTTCCTATTGAAATTAATGGAGCCGAACTGACTTTCATCTTGGATTCAGGCGTAAGTAAACCCATTCTTTTTAATCTATCCGAATCGGATTCCGTTCCCATCAACAATGTTTCCGAGGTAACCATCCGGGGATTGGGTGATGGAGAACCTATGAAGGCCTTAAGTTCCAAAGGAAATATCTTCAGATTGGGCAATGCCAAAAACTTTTCCCAAGATCTTTATGTGGTATTGGATAGGGACATCAATCTATCCACCTCTTTAGGAATCCCAGTGCATGGCATCATGGGATACGATTTGTTCCGAGACTTTGTCGTCGAAGTCAACTATGGTTCCAAGAATATAAAATTGCATAATCCTGAGCTATATCGTTACAAAGAGAAAAAGAACGATCAGACCATTCCCCTTATAGTGGATAGAAGAAAGGCCTACGTAGAGGGTACGGTTTTGATGAGGGATACTGCAAACATAAAGGTGAAATTGTTGGTGGATACTGGAAGTAGCGATGCCCTTTGGCTTTTCCGTGAACCCGAGCGAGGATTGGAAGTGCCCGAGAAAAATTATGAAGATCATTTAGGAAGAGGATTGAGTGGCGATATTTTTGGAAAGCGCTCCAAGATAAAAGGAGTCCGTATCGGGGATTTTGAACTCAAGGATGCCAAAGTGGCCTTTCCGTACAGGGAGTTTTTCGGAGGATTGGAAAACTTGGGCGATCGTAACGGAAGTGTGGGAGGCGAGGTCCTCAAACGATTCAATATGGTGTTCGATTACTCCCGTGGTCAAGTAACCCTAAAAAAGAATAGCAATTTTAAGGAACCGTTTCAATATAACTTGGCCGGAATCGAATTGCAGCACAACGGTCTTCGGTACATTGCCGAAAGTATTGCCGACAGCAACGGTATTGTGAAGGATGATGACTCATCTTTCGGAAACGTCAAGATTTTGGTGGAAAATCGCACAAAGCTAAGCTTGGTGCCAGAAATTGTGGTCTCCAGTATCCGGGCAGGAAGTCCGGCGGCAGAGGCAGGTCTTCGTGAGGGGGATGTGATATTGGCCATAAACGGAAAAGGAGTGCACCGTTACAAGATTCAGGAAATTCTCAAAATGTTGAACGAGAAAGAGGGCAAGCGTATTCGGGTCCTGATCGAACGGTACAACAAAGACTTATTGTTTTCCTTTGTGTTGAAAAAAGTCTTTGACGACGATTAAAAATAAAAAACCCTGAAAACCATTGTCTTCAGGGCTCTTCTAAAGTTAATTTTCTTTTTACTTACTGGTACCAGGTCCTTTGACTTCTCCTTTAATCTTCAAAACCTTTGTAGGGGTATCGGCATTGGAGGTCACGGTAATGGCCTTTCTGATGGGGCCAACCCTGTTGGTGTCATATTTCACTTCGATCTTACCGGTTTTTCCAGGCATGATCGGTTCTTCCGGTTTTTTGGGGATGGTACATCCGCAGCTTGATCTAACATTGCTGATTACCAAAGGTGCAGTTCCGGTATTGGTAAATTCAAACACACGGACACCGTCACTTCCCTTGTCAATTTCACCGTAGTCGATGGTCTCACTCTTAAATTCAATTTTAGCCGTAGCTTCTTGCGCATAGATCCCTAGGGAAATAAGCCCTAAAAACAGCACGAGTACAGTTTTTTTCATCATTTTTGGTTTTTGGGTGAATTTCAAAAGTAGATGTTTTCACACCTGCATCCAAAATTCTTTTGTTATGTAATAACGTTACTTATTTTTGTTTCGTATTTCTGGATTGGAATCCATCCGAAGAATAGCATAAAATTAACATTGCGCTTTCCCTTCAAAAAAACCAATCCAAATCCTTGATTTAACAAAAACTGTACCGAAAAATGGAAATTCCATCAAAATATGAGCCCAAAAGGGTTGAAGAGCATTGGTATACCTACTGGACAAAGCATGATTATTTTAGCTCCACCCCAGATGAAAGGGAACCTTACACCATAGTGATCCCACCGCCAAACGTTACGGGAGTACTTCATATGGGGCATATGCTCAACAATACCATTCAGGATGTTCTCATTCGTCGCGCAAGACTGTTGGGGAAAAATGCCTGTTGGGTGCCCGGTACGGACCATGCCTCCATTGCTACAGAGGCCAAAGTTGTGGCAAAGTTGAAGGAAGAAGGTATTGATAAAGCAACTCTGTCCCGCGAGGATTTTTTAAAGCATGCTTGGGATTGGACCCATGAGTATGGAGGTGTCATCCTTCAACAATTAAAAAAATTGGGCTGTTCCTGTGATTGGAACCGTACCAAGTTTACCATGGATGACGATATGTCCGCATCCGTAATCAAGGTTTTTGTGGATTTGTACAATAAAGGATTGATTTACAGGGGTTACCGAATGGTGAATTGGGACCCGGAGGCGAAAACAACCCTATCCGATGAAGAGGTAATTTATGAGGAAAGACAAGGTAATCTATACTATTTGGCCTACGCCATTGAAGGTTCCGATGAAAAAGTGACGATTGCCACAACCCGTCCAGAGACCATTTTGGGAGATACCGCTATCTGTATCAACCCTAATGATGAAAGATACCATCACCTTCGTGGCAAAAAGGCCATTGTGCCCATTTGTGGCAGGGTTATCCCGATTATTGAAGATGAATATGTGGACGTGGAGTTCGGTACCGGGTGCCTAAAGGTGACGCCGGCACATGATGAGAACGATAAGAATCTGGGTGAAAAGCACGATTTGGAGGTCATCGACATCTTCAACGAGGATGCTACCTTAAACTCCTTTGGGTTGCATTACCAAGGAAAGGATCGTTTTGTGGTCCGCAAGGAAATTGCCAAGGAGTTGGAAGAAAAAGGATTTTTGGTGAAAACGGAACAGCACATCAACAAGGTGGGTACTTCCGAAAGGACCAAGGCCGTCATAGAGCCCAGGCTGTCCGATCAATGGTTCTTGAAGATGGAAACTTTGGCCAAGCCTGCTTTGGATGCTGTTTTAAACACCGAAGATATCAAGTTTTACCCCAAAAAATTCGAAAACATCTATCGTCATTGGATGGAGGGTATCCGTGATTGGAACATATCCCGTCAATTGTGGTGGGGACAGCAGATTCCGGCTTACTACTACGGGGATGGGAAGGAAGATTTTGTGGTTGCGGAAACCCCAGAGCAAGCTTTGGAATTGGCTAAATCCAAAAATCCAGCAATCCAACAATCCGATTTACGGCAAGATTCCGATGTTTTGGATACTTGGTTTTCTTCGTGGTTGTGGCCCATGAGTGTTTTTGGGGGGATCTTGGATCCTGATAATGATGAAGTCAACTATTATTATCCGACCAGTGATTTGGTCACCGCACCCGATATCATCTTTTTTTGGGTGGCCCGGATGATCATGTCCGGATATGAATATAGAGGTAAACGACCTTTTGAAAATGTGTACTTTACCGGATTGGTACGTGATAAGCAACGCCGAAAGATGTCCAAACAATTGGGCAATTCTCCGGATGCATTGAAATTGATAGAGGATTTTGGTGCGGATGGTGTAAGAGTGGGGCTTTTGTTGAGTTCTTCAGCGGGGAATGATATCATGTTCGATGAAGCCCTTTGTCAACAAGGATCCAACTTTGCCAATAAGATTTGGAACGCCTTCCGATTGGTAAAAGGATGGGAAGTTGCGGATATTCCCCAACCCGAGGCATCAAAAATTGGGATAGAATGGTACACGGCCAAGTTGAACCAAACCCTGGTGGAAATCGAGGATCATTTTTCAAAATATCGTATTTCCGATGCTTTGATGGCCATTTATAAATTGGTTTGGGATGATTTCTGCTCTTGGTTATTGGAAATCGTGAAGCCAGCGTATCAACAACCCATTGACCAAGTCACATTCAATGCAGTGATTGAGTTGTTCGAGGAAAATCTGAAACTGTTGCACCCCTTCATGCCTTTCTTGACCGAGGAAGTTTGGCAGCATATTGCCGAACGCACCCCGGAAGAGGCCTTGATCGTGGCACAATGGCCAAAAGGAGCAAAAGTGGACTCCAAACTGATAGCCGATTTTGATTTTGCCGCTGAGGTTATTTCTGGAATCCGAACCATTAGAAAGGAAAAGAACATTCCCCAAAAGGATGCCCTGGAACTATTTATGCTCAATACGGAAGGTATTGGGGATAACATGGACGCCATTATCATGAAGGTGGCCAATGTTTCCAAACTGGAAACGATTGATGCCGGAATGGATGGTGCTTTAAGCTTTAGGGTAAAAAGCAATGAATATTTTATTCCGATTACTGGAGCCATCGACGTGGAGGAGGAAATCAAAAAAATCAAGGAAGAACTTCGGTATACCAAAGGCTTTTTGAAATCGGTGCAGGGCAAATTGGGCAACGAACGTTTCGTGAACAATGCCCCGGAGCAGGTGGTGGCCATCGAACGTAAAAAAGCCGCCGATGCCGAGGCCAAAATCGAAACTTTGGAAAAAAGTTTGGCCAGTTTGCAATAACCTTTGGTTGTAAATAGTAATGATTTTGAAAAGGGAAGGGGGACTTCCCTTTTTCTTTTTCATAAGGTGTCAGGAAAATTTATGAGGTGGAAATTATTTTTTGAAGCACAGGGATAAGAGCAAGGTGGGGATTTCTTCCTGTATAAAAAGAAGTTCGCGGTCCATTTCGAATCTTACTTACGCAAACGATATAGCTTTATTTAAAAATTTAGAGTAAATTCATGACGCATACCCCGTACTTGCATTGGATTAACTTTAAATTTTACAAATGGAATCGTACGCAACGGCATTGTTATATGCTACACCTTTTTTTCTAGGGTTGGTATTGGTAGAAGTGCTTTATGGACGTTTTGCAAAAAAGCAGATGCATAACGTTATGGATACCGTGAGCAGTTTAAGTTCTGGCCTTACCAATGTGGTCAAGGACTCACTGGGTCTGGGGATCATCCTGGTCAGTTATCCTTTTTTGTTGGAACATTTAGCGCTCATCGAGATCAAATCCACATGGCTGGTTTGGGTAGTTGCCTTTATTGCTTTGGATTTTGCTGGATATTGGAACCATCGGTTGAGCCATCATATCAATTTTTTCTGGAACCAACATGTGATCCATCATAGCAGCGAAGAGTTTAATTTGGCCTGCGCCCTTCGCCAGCCCATTTCCAATCTTTTGGGGTATTATGCGCTATTGTTGATTCCGGCAGCACTTTTGGGCGTTCCCAATACGGTTATCGCCGTTTTGGCACCCATTCATCTGTTTGCCCAGTTTTGGTACCATACCCGGCATATTGGCAAAATGGGCTGGTTGGAATATGTAATCGTAACCCCTTCGCAGCACAGGGTGCACCATGCCATCAATGCAGAATATATTGATAAGAATCTAGGACAGATTTTCTGTATTTGGGACCGCATGTTCGGAACCTTCCAAGAGGAGCTGGATGAAGTCCCGCCACAATACGGAGTATTGAAACCTGCCCATACCTGGAATCCCATCATCATCAATTTTCAACATTTATGGCGATTGATCAAAGATGCCTGGAGGACCGAAAACTATTGGGACAAACTGCGGATTTGGTTTATGCCGACGGGTTGGCGTCCCAAGGATGTAAAGGACAAATATCCCGTAGAAATCATAGAGGATGTGTATCATTTTAAAAAATATCAACCTGAAGCATCCACGGCCTTGAAGGCGTACTCACTGTTCCAATTGACGGTGACCACCATATTGATGCTCTTTATGTTCTACAATTACTCCGAAATCGGTTTTGATGGTCTCTTGTTGTTCGGTGCCTTTGTTTTTCTGGGGGTATATGGCTACACCACTTTAATGGACCGGGCGGGGTATGCCATTTGGATAGAAGTTTTTAGGGGTGTTGCCGGTTTGGCCTTGATTTATTGGACCAGTGACTGGTTTGGAATCGATGGTTTTTGGGCCATGGGAAGTTATCTGGTGGCACTCTATTTTGTGGTCACCATTTTTGGGGCCATTTATTTCACCTATTTTGAAAAGTCGTTGGCAACACCCAATTTGGTTTCCTAGCGGGATTTCAATTCTTTTTCGACAAGCTCAATGTATTTTTTCATGGCTTGTTTTGGACCAATATTCTTGGCTTGGAACAAGGCATTGGCCTTAAATGCGTTGATTAAAGGGGTCCTGCTTCCGGGATTGTCAAAATTCCTGTTGGCTATTTTAAAATAGGCATACAGTCTCAGTAAGAAATCAGCGGGGAGGGGTTCTGTGTAGCTATTGACATACTCAACTGCCTCATTGAACTTTTTATGTAGCTCTTCATCAATCATTATCATCATCATCGGATCTGTAGGAAGCTATACATGTTTTGGCACCGACCACTTTTTGGTTCAGCTTAACGGTGATATTGCAGTTCAAGGGCAATAAAAGATCTACACGGGAGCCAAACTTAATGAACCCTGCATCTTGTCCCTGCGTAACCTGTTCTCCCTCTTCGGCATAGTTTACGATGCGGCGTGCCATGGCCCCGGCAATTTGCCTATATCCTATTTCTCCGAACTTGGGTGTATGGAGTATTACGGTTGTCCGTTCGTTCTCTGTGCTCGATTTTGGATGCCATGCCACTAAATATTTTCCTGGATGGTATTTGGAATAGGTTACCGTACCGCTGGCAGGATATCGGGTCACATGTACATTAACGGGCGACATGAAGATAGAAACCTGTTTTCTTCGTTCCTTAAAATATTCGGGCTCGTCCACTTCCTCTATTACAACAACCTTACCATCAACAGGGGCCAAGATTTCATCAAAATTGGGTGTAACGGGTCTTTTTGGATTCCTAAAGAATTGGAGAATGGCAATCAATAGGATTAGGGCAGCTATCTGTACCGCATATCGGACCCATTCCAATTCAATATAAAATTGTGAGGCCAGAATGGCAGCGACCACGATAAAAAATGTGGTAATGATTATTTTTTGACCCTCTTTATGAAACATAGGAGAATAAATTAAGTATCAAATAGGCAAAGGGCGCGGCAAACACCAAGCTATCCAATCGGTCCCAAATCCCACCGTGACCGGGCAAAATGGCACCACTATCCTTTACCCCGGCCATACGTTTGAACTTGGATTCCAATAGATCACCCAGACTACCGGCAACCACGATCAAGGCAGCCATTGCCATCCATTGTGCCACGGTAAGTTTTGTTTCGTACCATGACAAAATATATGCGGCTACCAGTGCAAAAATAAGACCTCCGATAGAACCTTCAATGGTTTTTTTTGGAGAAACCGAAGGGAAAAGTTTTGTACGCCCGAATGCCCTTCCTACAAGATAGGCAAAAGTGTCATTGACCCAAATCAATATAAAAATGCCCATGATGAGAAATTGGGCAAAATCTTCCTGTTTATAAGGGATCATGGTCAAAAAAATGCACCCGCCACCGATATAGAACACAGCGATCACAAATTTTTGAAAATCGGTAAATTTTCTAGGCCGGTTAGAAAAAAGGAACATCAAGAGGGCCAAGTCGACTGTGATGGTCAAGAGCATGAGCACTGTAACGAGGTCGCCGTCCTGTACCAAATAGATATACGTCCACCATAAAGCCAAATAGGCCAAAAAAATGTAGTACTCCTTAATCCGTACTATTTTTTTGAACTCGTACAAGCAGGCCAGTCCAAAAACCATAAAAAGGAAGTCGAAGGCATCCGAACTCAAAAAAACAGTCCCCAAGAGAAGCACCACGTAGATGACCCCAGTGATGGAGCGTCGTAAAATTTCTCTCATGAAATCAGTAGTCTTCTAGGAGTAAAAGATAGACATTTTTTGAGGCACTCCCATAAGAAAGGAAATCATCCTTGTTTTCCTGGGTAAGTTGAAAGTGTTTAAGGGTGGTAATGTTATTGGGAATATTCTTTTGATATCGCTCCTTGATGATTTTGAGTCCTTCGCTGATAGAGTCCACCAACTGGCTTGTGGTCGCGAACACGATCAGGTTGGAGGGAAGTTCATCCAATTTTTTCTCCTTGATCTGGTTGGAACATACCAGTATGGAACCGTTATGGGCCACCAAATGCTCACAAGTGGTAAAAAAGATGTCGCTTTCCTGTCTGCTATCGGTAAATTTCAGGTTTTCCAGGGAAAATTTGGCTTCCAACCTAGGGTCTAAAGAATAGAGTAGATGATTTTGCCAATCGTTCTCCGAAATGATATTTTTCAATGCTTCGGACACCTCTGAAAAATCCTCACAGTAAATAAATTTGCCTCCGTTTTTCTTGAAATAGATGGTGAATTTCTCATCTACGGGAATTTTTAGATCGGGCATATGTTCTCCACGGGTTTCCGCAGTTTCCTTGGAAACCTTTTTTCCTCCTCCAAAAAGTTTTTTAAAAACTCCCATCTATAGTATCCGGTGCATTTTCAATTTAAATTCTGTCGAATAGTTTATATATTATTTGGCAGGTTCAAGTTCCTCCTGTTTTTCGAAGGGTCTTCTACCGAAGATTTTTTCAAGATCATCCTTAAAGATAACCTCTTTCTCCAAGAGCCTTTCTGCAAGTTCGGTGAGCTTGTCCTTATTGTCGGCCAACAATTTTATGGCCCTTTGGTACTGCTCTTCGATCATCTTGGAAATTTCCTGATCTATTTTTTGCGCCGTTTCCTCACTGTAGGGTTTGGTAAATCCATATTCACTTTGCCCGGATGAATCGTAATAGGTGATGTTGCCCAATTCATCGTTAAGACCGTAAATGGTTACCATAGCCCTTGCCTGTTTGGTCACTTTTTCCAAATCGCTCAATGCACCTGTCGAGATTTTGTCGAATATTACTTTTTCTGCGGCCCTACCACCCATGGTAGCACACATTTCATCCAACATTTGCTCTGGACGAACGATCAAGCGCTCTTCAGGAAGGTACCATGCTGCTCCAAGGGACTGGCCTCTGGGAACAATAGTGACCTTTACCAATGGGGCGGCGTGCTCCAACATCCAGCTTACCGTGGCATGACCTGCCTCGTGGAAGGCAATGGTCTTTTTCTCTTCTGGAGTAATGATCTTGTTCTTTTTCTCGAGCCCCCCCACAATTCTATCCACGGCATCAAGGAAATCCTGCTTGGTCACTGCCTTTTTCTCTTTTCGGGCAGCAATCAAGGCAGCTTCGTTACAAACATTGGCAATATCAGCTCCGGAGAATCCTGGTGTTTGCTTGGCCAAAAAGTCCAAATCGAGGGTTTCTGCCGTTTTGATTGGGCGCAAGTGCACTTCAAAAATTTCTTTTCTTTCGTTCAAATCCGGAAGGTCCACATAGATTTGACGGTCAAAACGACCGGCACGCATTAAGGCTTTGTCCAGAACATCGGCACGGTTGGTAGCGGCCAATACGATTACGTTGGTATTGGTCCCGAAGCCGTCCATTTCGGTCAACAATTGGTTCAGAGTATTTTCCCTTTCATCGTTGGAACCGGTAAAGTTGTTTTTACCCCTGGCACGTCCAATGGCATCAATCTCATCAATGAAAATAATGGCAGGGGACTTGTCCTTGGCCTGTTTGAAAAGGTCACGAACCCTAGAGGCACCCACACCTACAAACATTTCAACAAAGTCTGAACCTGAAAGGGAGAAGAAAGGCACTTTGGCCTCTCCGGCCACTGCTTTGGCCAAAAGGGTTTTACCTGTTCCAGGAGGTCCTACCAAAAGGGCTCCCTTCGGAATTTTACCTCCAAGGGAAGTATATTTATCAGGGTTTTTCAGGAATTCCACAATTTCTTGCACCTCTTCCTTGGCACCTTCCAATCCGGCAACATCTTTAAAGGATGTGCGGGTATCCGTTTTTTCATCGAACAATTTGGCCTTTGACTTTCCAATGTTGAATATCTGGCCTCCGGCTCCTCCACCGGCGCCACCTGACATTCTTCGCATCAAATAGATCCAAATACCTATGATCAGCGCAAATGGCAGCAACGATAATAGAAGTTCGCCCAATACATTGGATTCCGTATCGAACTCAACAATGGTATCTAGGTTGTTTTCTTTTTTGATTTCGGTGATCTCATTCTGGAAAATCTGTAAATCCCCATAATCCAACACATATTGGGGGACCAAACCGCTGGATGGGAACAGGGGCTTCTTGGCCACGCCTTTATGCACATCCTTTTTAAGGGCCTCCTCTGTAAGGTAGACCTTTGCCTGTCTTGTATTAGTGATGATCACGATCTTGGCAATATCGCCATTGCGCAAGAATTCCTGTAATTCGGAAGTGGTGGTTTTTTCGGTACTTGAAAAACTGCTTCCACCAAAAAATTGGAAACCGATGATCAAAGCGATAACCACACCATATATCCACCACGAACTAAAACGCGGCCTCTTAGGGGGTGTATTTGAATTGTTGTCTTTTGCCATTTTGTTTTAAGAATTGTAGCTGCTCTCCACCATGGTTACTTTGGCGTCACCCCAAAGTCCCTCAATGTCGTAGAATTCCCTAATGTGTTTTTGAAATACATGCACCACAACATTTACATAGTCCATCAATACCCATTCAGCGTTTTCTGAGCCTTCAATATGCCAAGGTTTGTCGTGCAAAGCCTTGCTAACTGTTTTTTGTATAGAGGATACAATTGCGTTTACATGCGTGTTGGAAGTACCATTGCAGATGATAAAATAGTCGCAAACGGTATTTTCGATTTCCCTCAGGTCCAGTAGATTAATGTCAACTCCTTTAACGTCTTCTATCCCTTCTAAGATCAAGGCAATCAGTTCATCTGCGCTAGCTTTCGTTTTCTGCATTCAAAAATTTTAGTTTCTACAAAGTTATGTTTTTTTTGTTTTCTTAGCCTTAGTTTTTAACAAATCGATAAGGCGCACCACTTTGGGAGAACAAACTCGAATAATCAAACTTGATGCCACGGATTCCACAAATCTGTATTTGAAAGAACTTCTGCAATCCGTGAAGTTGGACGATTACACCGTAGTCGTAGCAAAGAAACAGCTCAAAGGTAGGGGACAAATGGGAACTGTTTGGCAATCTGAAGAAGGTAAAAACCTAACATTCAGTGTTTTGAAAAGTTTTGATGCATTGCATGTGAATCATCAATTTTTGTTGAACATTGGGGTTTCCATGGCCGTGTTCGATGTGCTTCATGGACTTTCCATGCCCAATGTCAGTGTAAAATGGCCCAACGACATTATGTCAGGTTCACAAAAGATTTGTGGCATTTTGATTGAAAATGTACTAAAAGGGCCATTGGTCGGCTATGCCATCATCGGTATCGGGTTGAATGTAAACCAGACCAATTTCGAAAATTTGGGGAAGGCCTCTTCCCTGAAATTGTTGACAGGGAAAACCTTTGACCTGGACGAACTGCTGCACAACATATTGATTCGACTGCAACATCATTTGAACGGCTTGGAAGCAAAAACCGTTTCCCAATTGTTGCCTTCCTATGAAAAGTTGTTGTTCCGAAAGGACAAACCATCTACATTTACAAATGCCCAAGGTGAAATGTTCATGGGATTTATAAGAAGCGTATCTCCTGCAGGAAAACTTGTCCTGGAGTTGGAAGACCAGATTTTTAAGGAATATGATCTAAAGGAGGTGACCCTGCTTTATTGACCGATTTTGTCCATGTTGGTGGACAAGGTCTCCATAAAATTGGTGATAGGGGATTTGATCATCATGGCCATCATGGCGTTGAACTGCCCTTCAAAGCTCAAACCTACCTCACTTTCATTGTCGCCCAAGGCAATAATGTCCGCGGTCAAGGTAAAAGGTAATTTATCGCTGGCAGCACCCAAGACCACTTTATCGTTCGGGTTTTGTTCCTTGAGCCTCAAAATAATTTCGGGCATTCCCTTCAATGCAAATTTGAAGGTGTTTTCATCCAATACCTCAAATTTGTCGATGTTTTCGGGCATCAACGTTTCAAAGTTTTTGATATCGGTCAAGAATTCAAATACTTCCTTGTCGCTCTTGGCAACTTTCTTTTTAGTGGCTTCTATGTGCATTGCTGATGTTTTATTTCCATTCCTGTGGATTGGATTTCCATTCCAACAGGGTTTTTAACTGTGATTCTTTGATGTAGTGTGTCTCAGAGGCTTGCTCAATTAAATGGTTGTAATCGGAGAGGGTATGGAGCTCCACGCCTTCTGCTTCAAAATTGCTGGTCGCCACTGGGAACCCGTAGGTGAAAATGGCCACCATCCCCTTTACTTTGGCATTTTGATCCTTAAGGGCACGAACGGCATTCAGGCTGCTTTTTCCCGTACTGATGAGGTCTTCGATGACCACCACACTCTGTCCAGGTTCAAAATAACCTTCTATCTGGTTTTGCCTACCGTGTGATTTTGGTTCGGGCCTTACGTAAACGAACGGAAGCCCCAACGCTTCGGCAACCAATATGCCAATGCCAATGGCACCTGTGGCAACACCGGCGATCACATCGGGTTTTCCATAGAGGTTTTCTACCTGCTTGGCCATTTCCTCCCTAACAAAATTTCGAATTTCAGGATAGGAAAGCATGATCCTGTTATCGCAATAAATTGGGGATTTCCAACCCGATGCCCATGTAAATGGATTTTCGGGTTCCAACTTAATTGCATTAATTTGTAGCAACAGCCCTGCTGTTCTTTTAGCGATTTCCTTATCTAAAACCATTGCGCAAATGTATGAAGTTTTTGTTAATGAGTCCCCACTGATTTTAACAAACGAGCGCCCGGAAAATACCAACGGAAATCTATTTTCGTTGGATGGAGATTCCATCATGGAGGCCATTCATCTGTTATCCAAAAAGAAACTGAAAAAGGCCTATCTGTACCATCCAGATGGAAATAAGATCTTAAAACTTTTTATGCATAAGATACCTGTGATCGTTGCGGGTGGCGGTTTTGTGGTGAATGAAAAAGGGAAGGTGCTCTTCATCAAAAGAAATGGCAAATGGGATTTGCCCAAGGGCAAGGTGGACAAAGGCGAGACCATTGAAAGTGCCGCCATCCGTGAAGTGGAGGAGGAGACCGGGGTCACTGGGCTCAAAATAGAACGGTTTTTGCGTACCACCTACCATGTTTTTAAACGAAACGGGGAATATTGGCTAAAACAGACCCATTGGTTTCTGATGTCCACGGACTATACGGGAAAATTGGTAGCCGAAGAGGCCGAAGGAATTGAAAAGGTGAAATGGAAAGGGCCCATCAAAACCCAAAAGGCCATCAAGAATTCCTATAAAAATATTGAAATTTTGTTCAAGGAAGTGGCTACTTAGCCAAAATACCCGAAGCCTCACTTCCTTTGGCAATCCTATAAATCGGATAGGCCAAATACGCATCCTCCAAATATTTGGAACGTTGAAAGATCCAGTCCAATTGGGCGTACCAATTGTTTGAAAAATTAGGGTCCAGATTCTTTTTGGCCTCAAAATTCAATCTTAAGATTGAGTCTTTTTGCAGCATTTCAAGGGCAATGTCTTCAAAAACATAGGGTGAAAAACCTTCTTTTTGCTGAAGCACCGTATCGAAGAAATTCCAATTGAAAAAGGAGTCCACTGCATGGGGTTCCAACGTTTCCAACAGATACCGAATGCCCGGTTGACGCGTGGGGATTACATAATCTCCTGCCCTAAAATGGATTTCCTTGGTACTTTTTTCCACCTTGGTGTTGGCATGGGGGTAATGCCCCTCGTAGGGTGAATTTCGGGTGTCGTAGTCCAGAATTTTATAAGTTTCCACGGTTAATGTAGTGTCCTTATCCAGTTTAAAATATTGGATCTTGTTGGCATCCAAGCGTTCAATGACCCTCTGCCAACTCTGTTTGATCACATAGGCATCGGGGACCGAAACAGTATCCAAGGGATAAAAATAATCTTGGTAAACGGTTTCCTTGGTGAAGGGTTTGGAACGGTCATATTTCAATCGAGGCAATCCTGTCACCTCACTAATGGGCCGATCGGCCTCAAAACCCTTAAATTGTAGGGTAGAGCTTTTGGTGGTGTCCACCGCCCAATTGAAGTAGTATTCGGCCAGATCAAGATTTTTCTCCAACGTCTCTTTTCGCAATGATTTAATGGTATCATGCTCCTTTTCCACAACATCCAAAAGACTTTCCATGATCACATAGGTACCTTCAACACGTTGGTCATAAGGTTTCAGCATGTGGGTTTCCACCATAAGCCCCAAGGTGCTCCAAAGTGTTGTATATCCCGTGGAATACCTCGGATGATCCATAAATTGGCTAAAGCCAAGTTCTGGCGGTACGTTGAATACGTTGACATAAGGAGTGATGTCCCATTCCTTGTCCTTCAATGATTTCTCAATGTCGGGCATGAAGGAATCGTGCAGGTATTCGCCCATTTTTCCGCCCAACTTGTTGTGTTGGGTAAACAAGTGCGTGAGGGTATATTGGTAATCTGCCCCATTGCTCACATGGTTGTCGATAAAAACATCGGGCTTCACCAAATGGAAGATGTCCGCAAAGGTCTTCGCATTTTTGGTATCCATTTTGATGAAATCCCGGTTTAGGTCATAGTTGAGGGCGTTACCTCTAAATCCATACTCCAAAGGCCCATTTTGGTTGGCACGTGTAGTGGAATTCCTGTTCAACGATCCACCTACGTTATAAATGGGAATGGTGACCAATACTGTTTTCTTTGGGCTTGGAATCTTTCCCGTGGCCAAATCCCTGTAGAGCATCATAGTGGCATCTATACCATCACTTTCCCCGGGATGTATGCCGTTGTTGATCAGGATGATGGTTTTGTCCTTTCTAATATTTTCAAAGTTGAAATCACCTTCCGGATTGAAGGTTACCATATGCAATGGTAGACCACTGTCGGTTTTCCCAATGGTATGAATGTTTATCTGGGGAAAATCCCGAGCCAAGGTGATATAAAAATCGATGGTCTGCTGGTAGGTGGCCGTTTCCTTTCCTCCAGATTCCTCATAAAATGTCGGGTAGGAGTTGACCGTATCCTGCTTTTCCGTTTCACAGGAGAGTAAAAGAACGAGGGCTGCAAAAAAAACTATATGTTTCAAGGTGTCGGGGTACTTTGTTAGTTATGCCAAAAGAAACTCCTTTTGGTGGCCCCAAAAATACGGAATATTATGATTATGAGGCCATATGGAACCCTTCCAAATCGGATACCTCTATCTTGAATATGGGTTTGTTCCTAAAATTGAGCTGGTGTGGGCACTTTTCCTTGAAGTCGTTCCATCTTTGGTAATCGGAAGGGTCGATGGACGAAGTGATCATGTTGATGATGATGCGTTCCTGGATATCGAGGTCGATCATTTCCTTCAAAAAATCCCAACCATCCATAATGGGCATGTTGATGTCCAGAAAAATTACTTCGGGAAGTTCATGTCCCGTGGTAATTCTGTCCTTGAGGGCGTCATAGGCCTCCTTGCCATTTTGAAAAATCTGGATGTCATCACAAATCGCAACGGGTTTCAACATTTTTTTGATGCCAAATACCGTTATGGGATCATCATCCACAATAAAAATACTACTTACTTTCTTCATTAAAATATACGTTGAAGGTAGTTCCCTTATCCACTTCGCTGTTCACGGTGATTTTTCCACCCATGGCTTCAATTTGGTTTCGTACCAGGTACAGCCCAAAACCTTTGGCGTCCTTGTTATTATGGAACGTTTTGTACATGCCAAATATTTTATCGCCATACCTTTCAAGATCGATTCCAAGTCCATTATCGGAAACCGATAAGATAACTTTTTGGTCTAATTTTTTGGTAATCAGGGTAATGACGGGGTTTCTGTTGGGATGCCGGTATTTAACGGCGTTGGTCAATAGGTTCAGGATAATGCTGTCCAAATAGGCGGGTATACTTTTGACCACAAGATTACGGTCCACTTCATTATGGATCTGTACTTGGTTCTTATCAAAGAAAGCGGTAAGACTATGCTGCACTTTTACAATGGTATCGTGAATATTGAGTTGTTCCTTCTTAAGGTTGATGTTGGTGTTGATGTCCACCACTTGGTTGAGGTTCTCCAAGGTTTCCAATAAGTTGTCTGAAGCTTGGGTCAACATGGTCACGATGTGTTCACGCTCCTTTTCATTGTCCTCGGATTTCAAAAATTGGAGTAACATGGAAAAGTTGGCCGAGTGCGATCGTAGGTTATGGGATACAATATGGGCAAAATTGATCAGCTTTTTGTTTTGGATGGAGGTAAGGTTTATCAAATTGCGCAATTGATCTTCCTTCTTTTTGATGGCCGAGATATCCATGCTGATGCCGATCAGGCCACTTACTTTACCTTCAAAATCAAATAATGGGATTTTTGAAGTTAGGAAATTGGTAGCTTGCCCGTTCTTTTTTATGCTTATGGTTTCTTTGCCGAGTATGGGTTTAAGAGTCTTGATCACTTCAAGGTCCTCTTCCCGGGAAATTTTGGCCACTTCCTCATCATAGAGGTCAAAGTCCGTTTTTCCGATAAGCTCCCTGGGGCTTTTTTCCAAATACTCGCATTCTGACTTGTTCACCAAGATTTTCTTCGAATCGAGGTCTTTCACGAAAACATTCAATGGAAGGTTATCGATCAAAGCGGTGAGCAATTGTTGGTTTTCCATGACTTTGGTCTCGGTCATGACCTGCTCGTGAATATCTTGGAAAGTGCCAAAAACCTTCACGACCTCTCCATTTTTTTCAATGGCCTTTCCAGCGGACTGTACCCAGCGTTCCTCACCTTTTTGGGTAATGATGATCAAACGCTCATTGAATGGGGCACGCTCGTGAATGGCCTTGTGGAAAATCATGGAAATCTTGTTCCTACTGTATCCGGGTTTATAAAAGTCAATGGCCTCGGTTACATTAGGTTCGTAAGACAGGGGGACTTGGTGTATTTTTTTGGTTTCGTCACACCAGTATAGCCTTTCGGTTTGGACGTCATATTCCCAGCGACCCACTTGGGCCACTTCGGATTTTGTTTTAGGATGGCATTGATCCGTTCAATTTCGAGTTCTTTTTCAACTTCTCTTGAAATATCATGGGTCTGGACAATGGATCCAATAATGTTCTCTTTTTCATCATACCAAGGGGTTAAAGTGCTTTCAAGCCAAAGACGATTATTAGCTTGTCCCAAATCGTGTCGAAAAGAGAAGGTATTGTGGTTGGATAATTTTTCCTTAAGGTCACCAACATGTTCCAATACTTTGAAAATGTTAGCCTCCATATAATTCTTGGGAGGGAGGCCAAAAAGGGCCAACCACGAATCGGATGCATCCACCAAGGAGCCATCCAAACCGACCAATGCGGTGGCTTGGGGCAACTGTCTCAGTAAATAATGCTGTTCTATTCTCTCAACTGCTTTCAAGGTACGGGGGTTTGTACAATTAAGAAATTTCTGACCAATTTATCAGTATTGGCAAATTTTACTTATTTAATGTTGTGAAAGGGGTAAAAAATGTGGTCTTTTCGGAAAAAGCCCAAGTTTACCCATTCTGTTTTGAAAGATTTAGCCTACAAATTAGCTTAAAAGGCTTTGTGAGCATGCAGTAGTACTAGCGTTTTACCACAACGGTATCGGGTACAAGACCAGTGTAATCCCCCCCGTTTCGGATGACGTCACGGACAATGGAAGAGCTGATGAACGACTTTCCGGAAGAGGTCAACAAGAAGACCGTTTCTATTTCGGAGAGCTTTCGGTTGGTATGGGCAATGGCCTTTTCAAATTCGAAATCCGCGGGATTGCGGAGCCCTCTCAAAATAAATTCCGCCCCGATCTCTTTACAAAAATCCACAGTCATTCCCTGATAGGTGACCACTTTTATTTTGGGCTCATCCTTAAAGGCTTCTTCAATGAACTTCGTCCTTTCTTCGAGGGAAAACATGTATTTTTTATCGGCATTGATCCCAATGGCGATCACCAGTTCATCAAAAAGGGTAATGCCTCTTTTGATGATGTCGTAGTGACCTAGGGTAAGGGGGTCAAAGGAACCAGGGAACAATGCACGTCTCATAAGCTAGAAAAAAGTTTGTTTAAAAATACGGTTTTCTATCGTAAGGCCTCTTCGATAGCGCTATCAAAAAGTTCTTCCAAGCTTATGCCCGCTGTTCTGGCCTGTTGGGGCAAAAGACTTTCTTCCGTCAGTCCAGGTGTAGTGTTCACTTCCAAAAGGTGTGGCACATCATCGATGAAAATAAATTCGCTACGGGTATAACCCTTCAATCCTAAGGTTTTATAAATGAATTCGGCCAGTTTCCTCACATTTTGTTCCTGCGCCTCGTTGATCCTTGCGGGAGTAATTTCTTGGGACTTACCCTGATATTTGGCCTCAAAGTCAAAAAAGTCGTTCTCGGAAATGATCTCTGTTATGGGCAGTACGGTCACTTCTCCCTTGAAGGTGATCACACCCACAGATACCTCGGTTCCTTCCAAAAAAGATTCGATGATCACTTGATCATCCTCCTTAAATGCAGACTCAATAGCAGAGTGCAATTCCTCTTTTTGATATACTTTGGAAACCCCGTAGCTGCTCCCGGCCCGATTGGCCTTTACAAAACAGGGCAGCCCGACTTTCTCCACGATTGCATCCTCATCAACCTGCTGGCCCTTGTTCAAATGATAGGATATGGCACAAGGGACCGCGTAGGGTTTAAGCGTGCTTAAAAGATCCCTTTTATTGAAGGTAAGGGCGGATTCATAATGGTTGCAGGAGGTGTGGGGAATCCCCAAAAGCTCAAAATAGGCCTGCATGAGTCCATCTTCACCAGGTGTGCCGTGGATGGCATTGAAAACACAATCAAAATGTATTTTTTGTCCATTTGGGCTGATGCTGAAATCGGCCCTGTCCACAGGAAATTCGTTATCATCCTTATCCAGATAGAACCATTTTTCTTTGGAAATAATCAAGCGGTACGCATGGTATTTGTCGGGATTCAGGTATTTGTGGACTACGTTCCCACTTTTCATGGAAATGCCGTACTCACTGGAGTAACCTCCCATGATGATGGCAATGTTCTTTTTCATCGGCTTTCAAAATATCGCAAAGCCAAAATAAAGAAAAAAGGGTTGGCTTTCCTATATTTGTCCCGATAAGGTTTACTGCATGAAAAATTTTTTGAACTTTTTGAAAAGCAAGACTTTTCTCATACAACTCGGTCTGGCCGTTGTGGCCGTTGTGGTCTTGGTAATCCTGACCATGCAATGGCTCAAGGGTACCACCAACCACGGTGAGTTTGTAGAGGTACCTGATTTTTCCAAGATGTCCGTATCGGAAATGCGAAAGGCCGTGGAAGAGGCGGGACTGCGCTATCAAGTTTTGGATTCCTCCAACTATAACCCCGATTACCCACGATTCTCCATTTTGGACCAAAACCCTCCTGCGGGAAACAAGGTAAAGGCCAACCGTAAAATTTATTTTACCGTGAATCCATCTGGGTACAAAAAGGTGAGTGTGCCTGATATCATTCAAGTGACACAGCGTAATGCAACATCCATGCTCCGTGCCGTAGGTCTTGAGGTGGAACGTGTGACCTATATTGATGAACTGGGTAAGGACATGGTTTACAACATCAAGTTCAAGGGGAAATATATAAAGCCGGGCGATAAGTTGCCCAAGACTTCAAAAATTGAGCTGATCTGTGGCAATGGTACCATTCCAGGTAGTGCCAGGGTGAAGGCGGATTCCGAATAGCCATGGATATTTCGGATCAAAACGACCTTTCGTCGGACGACCTGTTTGAGCATCACCGATTTGTGGCGTCAAAAGGGCAGGAGCCCTTGCGGGTAGATAAATTTCTGATGAATTTTATTGAAAACGCTACGCGCAACAAAATCCAACAGGCTGCCAAGCAAGGCCATATTTGGGTGAACGGTGCCATCGTAAAGCAAAACTATAAGGTAAAGGCGGGGGATGAGGTAAAGGTGCTTTTTGAACATCCTCCCTACGAATTTCTGCTGACCCCTGAGAATATTCCACTGGACATCGTTTACGAGGACGACACACTGTTGGTGGTAAACAAACCTGCAGGAATGGTGGTGCATCCCGGTCATGGCAATTATTCCGGTACACTCATTAATGCTTTAGTGTATCATTTTGAGAACCTGCCCAACAATAGTTCGAACAGGCCAGGACTCGTGCATCGAATCGATAAGGATACTTCCGGACTTTTGGTGATCGCCAAGACGGAGACGGCCATGACCCATTTGGCCCAGCAATTTTTCGAAAAAAGCAGCGAAAGGGAATATGTGGCCTTGGTTTGGGGTAATGTGGAACAGGACGAAGGTACCATTGAGGGTAACATTGGAAGACACCCAAAGAACCGATTGCAAATGACCGTTTATCCGGATGGAGAAGATGGAAAGGAAGCCATTACCCATTATAAGGTATTGGAACGTTTGGGTTATGTAACCTTGGTTTCCTGCAAGTTGGAAACCGGAAGGACCCACCAGATTCGGGTGCACATGAAATATATTGGGCATACTTTGTTCAACGATGAAAGGTACGGAGGCGACAAAATCTTGAAGGGAACCACATTTACCAAATACAAACAATTTGTGGAAAATGCCTTTAAGGAATTGCCGAGACAGGCCCTGCACGCCAAGACCTTGGGCTTTGAGCATCCTGTTACGGGAGAGTTCATGCGTTTTGATTCCGAACTGCCTGAGGATATGGTCAACTGTATTGAAAAGTGGCGCAGTTATGCCAAACATCACGAGTCATAGTTTCCATCAATCCTGGAATTGAAAACACCATTGGACATCTTTTTCTTGATTTGAAATTCCTCTTTATTTTTGACGAAAATAGAACTGAATGAAAATTGTTATATCCCCGGCCAAGTCCCTCGATTTTGAATCGACTTTACCTACCTCAGAATACAGTCAGCCAAAATTTTTGGAAGAGGCGCAAAAGCTGAATGCCGTTCTTAAAAAGAAAAAGCCAAAAGCATTGTCAAAGCTTATGTCCATTTCTGATAACCTGGCACAATTGAACTGGGAACGTAACCAACAATTTTCATTGCCTTTTAGTCCGGAAAATGCAAGACCTGCCGTGTATGCCTTCAATGGGGATGTGTACCAAGGATTGGATGCCCAATCCATTCCAGTGGAGAAACTGCAGAAGTTGCAGGATACACTTCGCATCTTGTCAGGTCTTTACGGCATATTGAAACCTTTGGACTTGATTCAACCCTACCGTTTGGAAATGGGAACTCAACTGAAGATAGGTCGCAAGAAGAACCTGCACGAATTCTGGAAGAAACAACTTACCGACCATTTGAACCAAGAACTGGAGGACGGGGAACTTTTTGTAAACTTGGCCAGTAACGAATATTTTGGAGCCGTGGACGAAAAGAAACTCAAGGTGCCGGTCATCACTCCCATTTTCAAGGACTGGAAAAACGATCAATTGAAGATCATCAGTTTCTTCGCCAAAAAGGCAAGGGGCTCCATGGTTCGGTATATCCTCGATACCGATGCCAAGACCTTGGAAGACATTAAAGGTTTTGATTATGACGGATACCTCTTCAGCCAGGAACATACCTTGAAAGCCAATGAACCGGTTTTCATTCGCTGATTCTTTGGCAAAGACAACCAGATTTATTATGTTTTAGTGTTCATTGAACCGTGTTATGATTGAAGGGCACCGGTCCTAAATTGTGATACGTTTAAATTTAATCCCAAGGTTTCACTTTAATCACGACCTTTGGGTGTACACTTATTTAAAACACAAACACCAAAAGATTCATGCAGCATTCCAGACGGTTAGAAGAATTTAAAAAGTCGGTAACCAACAAGTTCAACATATACAATAGTTTGTTTTTGAGCTTGCCTTATAAAAATGTGGAAAATGTGGGCATTTTGATTCCCCTTTTGCTCGACCAGTGCGAGAAGGGACTTAAAGCTGGCAAGGAACCACAAGAGATTTTGGAGGTGTTCTTTTCCAATTTTGTGAACATTGAGGATGAAAGGGAACGCTTGGATTTTATGTTCAGGATCATCCAGTATGTGGAACGACAGGTAGTGCTTTATGATAGTGTGGAGGATGCCGCTTTCCCAAAACTGCAAAAATACAGTAACTCGTTGACCATCAAGGATTATTTTGAATTGGTGAACAGGACTAAGAACTGGGATAAGGTATCCAAAAAACTGTCTACTTTTAGTGCCCGTATTGTACTGACGGCACACCCTACACAGTTTTATACCCCGGCCGTGTTGGACATTATCGCGGAACTTCGGTCGCTGATCGATCATGACCAGATCTATGATATTGATGTGACCTTGCAGCAATTGGGTCTTACCTCGTTGATCAATGCCAAAAAACCCACGCCATTGGATGAGGCCAAGAACATCATTTATATTCTCAGGAATACCTATTATGATGCTGTGGGTGAGCTTTATCAATATGTGAAGAGTAACATCAAGGATGAGCACTTTGCCAATTATAACATTATCAAATTGGGCTTTTGGCCCGGCGGTGACCGAGATGGCAACCCATTTGTGACTGCCGATATCACAAGGCAAGTGGCCGATGAATTGCGGCTGACGTTGATGAAATGCTACTACAATGACCTGAAAGAGTTGAGGAAGAAACTCACTTTTAAGGGCATGCAGGACGATTTGAACGAGTTGAGCGCAAAGCTCTACTTGGCCATGTTCGATGCCAAGGCACCTATCCAATACAGTGAGATCATCAACCATTTGGAGTCCGTTCGGGAAAAACTGATTTCGGACTACCATGAGCTATACTTGGATCTCTTGGATCAGTTTATCGATAAGGTCCATATTTTCAAGACCCACTTTGCCTCTTTGGACATCCGCCAAGACCACAGCAAACATAAATTGGCTGTGGAAACCATCCTGAAAAAACAAGGGGCCATCAAAGAAAGTCTGGATGAACTCAAAGAAAAGGAATTGGTGCAGTGGTTGTTGCAAAAAGAACTCAAACTGGATCCTGCAGATTATGATGAAGAAATAGTAAAGGATACCATTACCAATATCCAACAACTCAAAGCAATTCAGGAACGAAATGGAGAGGATGGATGCAACCGTTACATCATCAGCAATTCTGAAGATATCTTTTCGGTATTGTTTGTCTTTGGATTGTTCAGATGGTGCGGTTGGGACGAAAAGGAAATCACCTTCGATATCATTCCGCTTTTTGAGACCATGAAAGGAATGGAAGTTTCCGAAGAGGTAATGCAGACCTTGTTCGATATTCCTAAATATAGAAAACACCTTGAACGCCGAAACGAGACCCATACCATTATGCTCGGTTTTTCCGATGGAACCAAGGATGGAGGTTACCTTAAGGCAAACTGGTCCATCTTGAAGACCAAGGAAACCTTGAGCAAGGTGTGCAAAAAAAACGGTATAAAAGCGGTCTTTTTTGATGGCAGGGGAGGTCCACCAGCTAGGGGAGGAGGCAAGACCCATAGGTTTTATGCGGCCCAGACCAAGGATGTGGCCAACCATGAAATTCAACTGACAATTCAGGGGCAGACCATTACCAGTACGTATGGGACCAAGGAACAGTTCATCCACAATTCGGAGCAATTGCTCACCGCGGGCCTCAGCAACAATATTTATGGGAAAGAATTGGTAATGACATCCGCCCAACGGAAATTGATGGAGGAACTTTCGGATTTGAGCTTTGATAAGTACGATGCCCTAAAACAACATGAAAAGTTCATCCCATATTTGGAACACCGAAGTACCTTAAAATATTATACCAAGGCCAATATTGGAAGTAGGCCTGGGAAAAGGGGAAATAAAGCCAAGCTGACCCTTTCCGACCTTCGGGCCATCTCTTTTGTGGGATCTTGGAGCCAGTTGAAGCAGAATGTGCCGGGATATTTTGGATTGGGATCGGCCATCCAAAAACTGAAAGAGGAAGGCAGATTGAACGAGGTGAAAAAATTATATCGAGAGGTTCCCTTCTTCAAGGCATTGATGCTCAATAGTATGATGTCCTTGGCCAAAACCAACTTTGATTTGACCAGTTATATGAAGGAGGATCCCGAGTATGGTGAGTTTTGGGACATTCTGCATGATGAGTTCGAGTTGTCCAAAAAAATGCTGTTACAAATTTCTGGACTGAAGATTTTGATGGAAGACGAAGAGGTTTCGAGGGAATCGGTGAAGATCAGGGAGAAAATTGTATTGCCTCTTTTGGTGATTCAACAGAATGCCTTGTACCACATCACCCAGAAGTCGGAATATTTGGATCTGTACGAAAAAATAGTGACGAGATCCCTTTACGGAAACATCAACGCCAGTAGAAATTCCGCCTAGCGAAGAAAATCTTGGAATCCAAAGTTTTTCAGCACATACATCCCTATGAACCGTTTCTGTTCCCAGAAGCTACCAAACTTATCGTGGGTACCCTGCCGCCGCCCCGTTTTACGACAGGGGAGTTGAAAAAAGAGGATGTTGATTTCTGTTATGGGAGCTGTAATGGTATGCTCTGGCCTATTTTGGACCGAATCTTTGATCTGGGGTTAAAATATGAGACCACGGCCGAGGCCATAGCACAACGTGAACAATTTCTTTTGAAACATAGGATAGGGGTCTGTGATATTGTGCAGAGTGCAGAACGCACCAAGATTGATGCTTCTGATTTGGGAATGCAGAATGTTGAGCTTCGTGATTTAATTGGTTATTTGCAGCAATATCAAAATATCGATACCCTTTTGTTCACAGGAGGAAATAGCAAAAATGGACCAGAATATTTTTTTCGGAAACAGTTGAAGGAACACAACATAAAATTGGATGTGGTATCCGATGAAGTACCCCGAATCCATCAATTTAAATTGCCTGTCACTTCGAGCCAAGTAGTTGGGTATAGAATAGTAAAAACGGTTTCCCTTACGGCTCCTTCAGGAGCTGCCAACCGTGCCGTCGGCAGTTTGCAGGCATATAAGGATTTGAAAGATATAAATCCAAACTTTAGCACTTTTGATTTTAGGGTGATACAGTATCGCGAATTTTTCAAATAACACTGTGTTTAGTAGCCTTAGGAAAGATTTAAAATTTGTTTAAGGCAATTTTAAGACGGTTGCTGCGTATATATAACAATCACGAAACCTAAAAATCAAGAAAATGAAATCAATCCATAAGATTATCGGAGTTATTTGTGTTGTAATGCTTTTGGCTTCCTGTTCGGCCAATTACCATGCAAATAAAAATGGCATTCCGCCAGGTCAGGCCAAAAAAATAACAGGGGACCAGAGCGCCAAAGCTTATGCTCCCGGTCAGCAAAAGAATAAAAATAAGAACTGAGTTGTCAGTTTAAGAATTATAAAAAGCTCCATGAATCCATGGGGCTTTTTTATTTGGAAAATCATTTGTTTTACTCCATGGTTGAAGACAGTATACCATAAAATGCCTTGATTCCATAGGCCAACTGCCCAATCTTTACATTTTCGTTGGGGCTATGCTGGTTATTGTCCGGATTTACCACAGGAACAATAAAGGCTGGAATCTTCAACTCGTTGATGAAAGGGGCAATGGGAACCGTGCCGCCCATGGTTCGAATTTGGATCACGTCCTTGCCAAAAGTATTTTTCATGGTTGCTGTCAAAAACTGACCATAGGGGTTGTCCAAGTTGGTACGGAACGCATCAGTAACGCTGCCTTCTTTTACAGTGACTATTTTATCGTACTGCATACGTTCTTCTTTGGAGGGTTCGTGGTCCAATACTTTAAAACCTTGTTTGGCAATATGGTCCTTCACCAAATTTTTGAGCCGGGTTCCATCACTTTCAACCACTAATCGGAGGTCCAACTCGGCCGTGGCACTTTCCGGTATAATGGTCCGAGCCTTGTCCCCAATCCAGGCAGAGCCCAATCCCCTAATGTTCAAAGACGGATATTGAAGCGCTTCTTGATAAAAACTGCCCACTTTTTCAGGGGTTTTGAATTGGAGTCTTTCAACAATTTCGGCATCACTGTCCGGTACACTTTTCAAAATCTCCCTAGTTGCATCGTCAATGGTGATTCCATCATAATACCCTGGGATAAGAACTCTTCCTTCCGCATCTTTCATGCTGGCCAACAATTGGGACAATTGAAAACCAGGGTTGGGAGCATAATTGCCATAATGGCCACTATGTTGGGGTTTGATCGGGCCATAGGTTGTCAAGCTTAGGGATGTGATTCCCCTACAACCATATACTACGGTGGGCTCGCCAGAAGAATGAACCGGACCATCCACGATGATCAAAAAATCGGCTTCCAACAACTCCCGATACTGTTTAACTGCCTTAGGAAGTGGTTTGCTACTTTTTTCCTCTTCGCTGTCTAAAATGACCTTTACATTGAACGGTATCTCCTTGCCATCTTGCTTTAAAAGGTCGATGGTGTTCAACAGCATCACAATGGGTGATTTATCATCGGAAGTGGAACGACCGAAAAGTCGCCAATCATAGTTGATGTCGTCATTCAATTCATCAAATGAGACGGTTTTGAAACCATCACCCTCGGGAACTTTCAGTACCATTTGATAAGGACTAGGTTGATCCCATTTACTTGGATCTACCGATTGGCCATCCAAATGCATATAGATTAAGACCGTGGGTTTGTCATTGTTCATGGGCAAAGCCGCAAAGAACAAAGGCAGTCCCTCGGTATCCAAAACAGCGGTGTTGAATCCGCGTTCCCCAAACTTTCGTTTCAACCACATGATATTTCTGTCGATATCATCAGGGTTCAAGGCATCGTTGGGGATGGCTATGAATTCCTGAAGTTCGTTGATGGCATCGGCCACTTGGGATTTTACAGCAACATCATCTTGGGCAAAAAGGGAAAATGAAAGTATAAGGGAAAGGAATGAAACGGTTTTTTTCATGGGACAAAATAGGGTTCATTTTAAAACCTGAAATTTAACGAATTTGACCCACAAAACCACCGATTCCGTCCACCCCATTTTGTGTTAAATATTTGATGAAAGCCGAACCAATGATGGCTCCCTTCGTATGTGCTGTTGCTTGCTGAAAGGTCTGTGCATTGCTGATCCCGAACCCAACAATTTGTGGATTTTTCAAATTCATGGCCGCAATGCGTTCAAAATAAACGGATTGCTCTGGCCCGAAACCTTCTTTGGTCCCTGTGGTACTAGCGGAACTTACCATGTAGACGAATCCTTCCGAAGCATCATCAATGGCCCTGATCCGGGCATCACTGGTCTGTGGAGTGATTAAGAACACATTGATCAAACCATGTTTTTTGAATAGGGTTTCGTACTCTTTTTGATACACATCAAGGGGCAGATCAGGAAGAATAAGCCCGTCGATTCCGATTTCTTCGCATTTTTGGCAGAATGCCTCCACTCCGTATTGTAGCACCGGATTGAAATAGCCCATTAAAATCAATGGAATGGAAACCGTTTTACGGATATCCTTCAATTGCTCGAAGAGTAAGGTTGTGGTCATCCCATTCTTTAAGGCGGCTGTGGAACTTGCCTGGATGGTGGGGCCATCGGCCAAGGGGTCGCTGAAGGGCAAACCGATTTCGATGAGGTCCACACCGTTTTGTTCCAAATCTTGGATGATTTTAACCGTATCGTTCAAAGTGGGATAACCCGCTGTAAAATATATGGAGAGGATTTTTTTGTCCTCCTGCAGTTTTTGTTTGATTCTGTTCATATTAAAAATTCATTTTGTCATTCTTCATTAGAAGTGAAACATTGTTTTCTCTATGGATTCCTGTTTTCACAGGAATGACATTTTAGTTTTGATTTTTGTCATTCTACATTTGATGCGGAATCCAGCTTCAACTTTATTTAAAGATTCTAGCTTTCGCGGGAATGATTTTTTACTTATTTTGTCATTCCGCACTTGATGCGGAATCCATCAATCATTCCATTCAATTGATAAATCCAACCACTTTGGATTTCCTTTTTCAATCAGTTCAATCTTCCAAAGTCTTTTCCATTTTTGAGTTGTTTTTCCCTCGAAATGGCATCATTCACATTATGGCGCATTTCCAAATAGACCAAAACATCAAGCCCATATTTTTTTGTAAACCCATCAATGGAACCTTGTTTATGTTCTAAGACCCTTCGTTGAATATCATTGGTCATACCTATGTACAAAATCCCATCGGGTTTGTTGCTCAAAATGTAGACATAATATTGATGAACGTTCTTTATCATTTTTTGGATTCCTGCTTTCGCAGGAATGACACCTACCTATAATTTAAAATAATCAATATAATTCTGTAAATCTTTGTCTCCGCGACCGGAAAGGTTCACTACCACCACATCGTCCTCGGCAAATTTTCGATCCTTAAAAATGGCCAAGGCATGAGAGGACTCGATGGCAGGAATGATCCCTTCCAATTTACAAAGGTTCAGACCTGCTTTCATGGCCTCATCATCGGTGATGGAAATAAATTCCCCTCTACCCGAAGTGTACAAATGCGCATGTAAGGGTCCCACGCCAGGATAATCCAATCCTGCGGAAATGGAGTAGGGTTCCGTGATCTGCCCATCCGGGGTTTGCATCAACAAGGTTTTGCTCCCGTGGATGATCCCTATCTTTCCCAACGCAGAAGTAGCGGCACTTTCCCCGGAATGAATGCCTTTTCCTGCCGCTTCCACAGCAATAATGCCTACTTCGGGAGTATCCAAGAAATGATAGAATGCCCCGGCAGCGTTGCTACCCCCACCGACACAGGCCACTACAAAATCTGGGTTTTCACGACCTTCTTTTTCCAACAATTGGGATTTGATTTCTTCAGAAATGACCGACTGGAACCGGGCTACCATGTCCGGATAGGGGTGTGGCCCTACGACCGAACCGATAATGTAATGCGTGTCCACAGGATTGTTGATCCAATCTCGGATGGCCTCGTTGGTGGCATCCTTCAAGGTTTTACTGCCTGAAGTGGCTGGTCGTACCTCTGCCCCTAACATTTTCATTCGCGCCACATTGGGTGCTTGGCGGGCAATATCGATCTCGCCCATGTACACCACGCACTCAATCCCCATCAGGGCGCAAACCGTTGCCGTAGCCACACCATGTTGACCCGCACCGGTTTCAGCAATGATGCGGTGCTTGCCCAACCTTTTGGCCATCAAAATCTGTCCGATCGTATTGTTGACCTTATGTGCACCGGTATGGCAAAGGTCTTCCCGTTTCAGGTAAATCTTGGTGTTATATTTTTTGGATAGGCGTTCTGCAAAATATAGGGGTGTGGGTCGGCCTACATAATCCTTCAACAATTGATGGAATTCTTCCTGAAAGGAAGGTTCTGCCATAATCTGCAGGTAATTCTGCCGAAGCTCCTCACAATTGGGATACAGCATTTCGGGGATGAAAGCTCCTCCAAATTCCCCGTAATAGCCTCGTTCATCAGCGTGATAGCTCATATCAAGTTACAATTATCAGTTATCAATGTACAGTTGCCATTTTTGGTTCCTGTTTAATCAGTTAAAAATTCGGAAAGCGATTTTTTGAACGCTTTCAATGATGGTATGTCTTTTAGTCCGGGTTCGATTTCGAATTTGCTATTCACATCTATGGCGAAGCAATATTCTGAAGCCGGACCGTTCAAAAATTCCTTTAGTTTATCCAAAGAATCCAATCCGATTCCCCCACTTAGAAAGAAGGGTTTGGTAGATGGATAATGTTTCAAAACGGACCAATCGAAAGTATACCCATTACCGCCTGGCAATTTTCCCTTGGTATCGAAAAGGAAATAATCGCAAACGGATTCATAATCTTTCAAGACCGAAAAATCAAAATCATCTTTAATGGAAAACACTTTGATGACCTCGAGTTGGTCATGCTGAACTTGTTTCAGCATCTCACTCGTATGAGACCCCGAAACAAGTTCGGGGTGACGCAATTCTTCACAATACTCAACACTTTCCGTACCATGAAGTTGCACGGCATCCAATCCGTATTGGCTCACTTTTTCCAAGACCACTTCCAATGGAGCATCCACAAATACGCCTACTTTTTTGATGGATTGCGGCAATTGCGGCATTGCTCCCTCAAAATAGCGTGAGGAAGGTTCCCAGAAAATAAAACCCATATAATCGGGGTGCAGTTGTGCCACCTCGAAAGGGTTTTGATTCATGCCGCAGATCTTTAGTTTCATATTCCTTGTTTTGTCAGGTCGAGTGTTTTGAAACTTGGTTTCAAAATGTATCGAGACGTTGAGCTTCTCGATACAATTTACCTTTGGTAAACCACTCGAAGTGACACTATTTATTTAATTCATCAATAAATTCTTTGGCACTGGCACCAGGATCATCCGTCTTCATGAAATTCTCACCAATCAAAAATCCTTGGTACCCAAATCCCTTTAACTCCTGAATGGCCCCAATGGTACTGATGCCACTTTCGGATACTTTTACAAAGTCTTCCGGAATCTGTTCCGACAGGGTTTTGCTGGTATCCAAACTCACCTCGAAGGTTTTCAGGTTTCTGTTGTTTACCCCCAACATATCCAGACTGGGCATGATGGATTTTTGAAGTTCTTCTTCGTTGTGGACTTCCAACAACACATCCAATCCCAAACTTTTGGCCAATTCCGAAAGTGTTTTGATTTCCTCACGGGACAAAATGGCCGCAATCAACAAAATAACATCGGCCCCGTAGGCCTTGGCTTCAACGATCTGATATTCATCTATGATGAACTCTTTTCGCAACAGCGGAATGTTCACGGATGCCCTTGCTAAGACCAGGTCATCCAACGAACCACCAAAATACTTTCCATCCGTTAAAACAGAGATGCCACAAACGCCAGCGTCGGCATAGCCCTTGGCTACATCCTGCACGTTCAAATTTTGGTTGATGACCGATTTGGACGGGGAACGTCTCTTGTGTTCGGCAATGATGCCCGTATTGCTTTTTCGAAGGACTGCCGCCAAGGAAACCGAGGTACGTTCCATCATCACTGAAGCTTCCAATTGGGGAAGGGTAATCAAGGATTTTTTCAAATCGACTTCTTTGCGTTTGTCGGCTACTATTTTGTCTAGTATGTTCATTCTGTATTTTTGTCATTCCGCACACAATGCGGATTCTATTATCGGTTTATGGATTCCTGCTTTTCGCAGGAATGACAGCAAACCGGATTCATATTTTATGTCATCCCGCACTTGATGCGGGATTTACTAAGAATACCAATCACTGGCTAAATCATTCCAATCTGAATTATCTTTTTCTACCAAATCAATTTTCCATTGTCTTTTCCATTTCTTCAATTGTTTCTCTCTGCGAATAGCATCATTCACATTTTGATGAACCTCAAAATAAATTAATGTTTTGAGTCCATACTTTTTTGCGAACCCTTCAACGCTACCCTTTTTATGTTCTAGAATTCTACGTTCTAAATTGTTTGTCATCCCAATATATAATGTGCCATTTGGCATATTGGTTAAGATGTAAACATAATATTGATGAACATTTTTAATCATTTATTTTATGGATTCCTGCCTTCGCAGGAATGACATTCAAATTGGTTTTATTTTGGGTGTCATTCCGCACTTGATGCGGAATCTATTATCGGTTTATGGATTCCTGCTTTCGCAGGAATGACAACTTGTAAATTTTAGTTTTCACTCAATTTTTGCAATTTTTTCAAGGCTTCCAATCCTTTTCCACTCAAAAGGGATTCCTTGGCCTTTTCAAAACCTGCTTTTGGGGTAATGCCCTTAACGGTGGCAATGGCCACCCCGGCATTGGCACAGACCACATTGTTCTGGGCCTCGGTGCCCCTTCCTTGCAACACATTCATAAAGATTTGGGCCGATTCGGAAATGTCATCTCCACCGGTAATCTCTTCTTGGGTAACTTTTTCCACCCCAAAATCTGCCGGTGTCAACATGGCTTCGGAGTTGTTGGAAATGGTTTTGGTATCACCGGTCAAGGAGATTTCATCATAACCGTCCAACGCATTCAAAATGGTAAATTTTTTATCGGTGTTCTGATAGAGATATCCGTACATCCGTGCCAGTTCCAAATTGTACACCCCTACCATTTGGTTCTTCGGAAAAGCGGGGTTTACCATCGGTCCCAACATATTGAAAAAGGTCTTTACGGCCAGTTCCCTTCGGATGGGTCCCACATTTTTCATGGCAGGGTGGAAGAGAGGAGCGTGCAGCACACAAATACCTGCTTCTTCAATGGACCGCTTTAAAAAATCGTGGTCGTTACTGAACTTAATGCCCAAAAATTCCATCACATTGCTACTGCCACATTTGGAGGAAACCCCATAGTTGCCATGTTTGGTCACTGGAATTCCGGCTCCGGCCGTTACAAAGGAGGCCAAGGTGGAAATGTTGAAAGTGTCCTTGCCATCACCCCCGGTTCCACAAAGGTCGATGGGGTCGTAATCGGATAGGTCCACTGCCAGACAAAGGTCCAAAAGGGCATCCCGGAAGCCTTCGAGTTCCTCAATGGTCACACTCCGCATCATATAGACCGTAAGGAATGCGGAAATTTGGGAGGTATTGTAATCGCCCTTGGCAATGTTGACCAATACCTGTTTAGCCTCTTCCTTGGGCAGTATTTCGTGATTGATCAGTTTGTTTAATGTCTCTTTCATTTCAGTATTTTGTCATTCCGCACTTGATGCGGAATCTTTTATTCAATTAGTATGATTTGGCTTCCTGCTTTCCCTTCGACTACGCTCAGGGTACTGCAAGAATGACATATTGCTAGCTATCCAGCCAATTTTTAAGCATTTGTTTTCCTTCTGGGGTCAAGACCGACTCAGGGTGAAACTGTACTGCGGTCACATCATATTCCTTATGCCGAAGTGACATGATCTGTCCGTTTTCATCCACCGAGGTAATTTCCAATACTTCGGGAACCTTGGGATCCACCACCCAGGAATGATATCTTCCCACCTGAAGGTTTTTCGCCATCCCTTTGAAAATGGGGTCATCCATTGTAACCGTGATAGTGGTTGCAACTCCATGATACACCTTGTCCAGGTTCACCAAAGTGCCACCAAAGACCTCGCCAATGGCCTGCAATCCCAAGCAGACGCCAAAAATGCTTTTGGTAGGGGCGTAGGTCTTTATAATATCTTTCAAAAGGCCTGCTTCATCCGGAATCCCTGGCCCGGGAGACAAAACAATATACTGGAAGGGTTCCACTTCATCCAAAGTGAGCTGGTCGTTCCGTTTTACGGTGACCTCACAATCCAAATCCTCAAGATAGTGCACCAAATTGTAGGTGAAGCTATCGTAATTGTCAATCATTAAAATCTTCCTTCCCATGGTTAGATCGTTTCGGCAATTTCAAGGGCTTTGTTCAAAGCGCCCAATTTGTTATAGGTTTCCTGTAGTTCATCTTCGGCGTTGGATGCGGCCACCAATCCAGCTCCTGCCTGGTAATGCAGTTCGTGGTTTTTGCTCAAGAAGGTTCGGATCATGATGGCATGGTTAAAGTTGCCTTCAAAATCCATAAACCCGATGGCACCTCCATAATAGGAACGGCTGGTTTTTTCATATTTTTCAATGAGTTGCATGGCCATGTGCTTGGGAGCACCGCTCAAAGTTCCTGCCGGGAAAGTATCGGCCACCACTTTCATGGTGCTGATATCCTTCTTTTTTTGCCCGGTTACTTTGGAAACCAAATGGATCACATGGGAAAAATACTGCACCTCGCGATAGGTTTCCACATTTACGGTGTTGCCATTTCTGCTGAGGTCGTTTCGTGCCAGATCTACCAACATCACATGCTCGCTATTTTCCTTGTCGTCTTGGGCCAGTTTTTTGGCAAGTTCGGCATCCTTTTCATCATTCCCGGTACGTTTGTAGGTGCCGGCAATGGGATGGATCTCTGCCTTGCCTTCTTTCACTATCAATTGTGCCTCGGGCGAGCTTCCAAAAATCTTGAAGTTGCCGTAATCAAAATAGAATAGATAAGGGGAGGGGTTAATGGAACGTAGGGCACGGTACACATTAAACTCGTCTCCCTTGAACTTTTGGGTGAACCTTCGGGAAAGTACCAATTGGAATACATCTCCACGTTGGCAGTGTTTTTTGGCAAGTTCCACATGTTCCTTGTATTCCTCATCCTTTAAATTGGATTTTGGCTCTCCTTCCTTGTTAAAATTGTATGATGCAAAAGTGCGTACATTGAAAAGTTGCTCGATTTCGTCCACATTACTTTCCGAATCATAGCAGTGGGCGAACAGATAGGCCTCGTTCTTAAAATGGTTGATGGCAATGATGTTCTGGTATACTGCGTAATAGATATCGGGTATGCTGACGGAATCGTCCTTTTTTGAAATCTCTACATCCTCAAAATAACGGACGGCATCATACGCCATGTAACCAAAAAGACCATTGTAGATGAACTTGAAACCGTTTTGGGTCACTGAGAACTGTTTGGCAAAGTTGTGTATGACTTCGGTTACATCCGTTTTAGGGTCAATCACAGTTTCTACCTTTTTACCATCGGGAAATTGTTGGGTGATGGTCTCGTTCTCCACCTTGATATAGGCAATGGGATTGCAACAGATATACGAAAAACTGTTGTCATTGGCGTGGTAGTCGCTACTTTCCAGCAAAATGCTGTTCGGGAACTTGTCCCTGACCTTAAGGTAGACACTTACCGGGGTAATGGTGTCTGCCAAGATTTTTTTGTAATGTGTTTTTAAAGAATATATCATTTTCATTTCTATTTCCACGGAGGTGGAAAGTTTTTTGGTTAATCGAAGAAATAGGTTAAATCTTCCCAATTTGGATTGAAATCATTTATTAGGTTGATTTTCCAATCTCTATTCCATTTTTTTAATTGTTTCTCTCTTCTGATTGCAGGCATTGGAAATTTAAATTTTTCATAGTAGACCAATATTTTTAGATTATATCTACTTGCAAATTTGCTTCCAACACCATGCTTATGCCTATACATTCTCTTTTTCAAATCGTTGGTATAGCCTATATAAATGGTTCCCATTTGTTTGTTCGATATGATATAGACATAAAAAATCATTTTCAACTTTTAAGATTTCCGCCTTCGCGGAAATAAGAACAAAAGTTCTTAAAAAGAAAAAGGCCTGTCGTGATGACAAGCCTCTTGTATAGTTATAATGGGGACTTAGCTCACGACGTTTGACGTAAGTTGTTCCACCACCAGTTATTTGCTACTCTAGTATTCATTGCTTCAAATATAGGGAGGAATTTTTAACGGACAAACATTGTTTTGTTTAAAATTAAAAATCCCGCCCAAGATTATCTCGAACGGGATTTTCACACACTAAACATGGGCTGACTACATCTGCAGGTCAACTACCAAATCAAATTCGTCATAGATCAATTTGTCCTTGGCGGTACCGATGATTCCTGAACCGTATTTTACATTGTATTTGGTCCTGTCCACTTTCATAGTGGCGGTAGCCTTATCGCCATAAACCGATACGTCAAAAGTTACGGGCTCTGTAGTTCCTTTAATAGTAAGGTCACCGGTAACGGAATAGGAATTTTTGCCGGTAGCTTTCACTTTAGTAAAAACCAATTTGGCGGTGGGGTGATTGTCAGTGCCAAAAAAGTCATCAGACTTCAAGTGACCGTCCAATTTTCCTTTGTAGTCACCTTCCAAATCGGTGGTGTTGATACTGGTCATATCCACTACGAATTCGCCGCCTACCAATTTTTCTCCATCAAACTCAAGGGCTCCGGATTTAAGGGCAATGGTTCCAGTGTGTGAACCGCCCACTTTATAACCCTTCCAGGTAACATTACTTTCAGAAGTCTTCACTTCCTTGGTTTCTTTTTTGATCGGATTCGCAACGGCAGCGGCTCCAAATAAAGTAATCAATGCGAGGCTTAAAATTATCTTTTTCATACTGTTGTTTATAATCTGTTTTAAAAGGTTTAATGTTTATATATGGGTAAATAGGGTTTCTTTTGATTTTCTCACTTTGGCCCAATGCTGGGTATCGTCCTCTTCCGATCTATAGCCAATGGGAAGCACCACCGCAGCATTCAGGTTCTTTTCGGTAAGACCCAAAATTTCATTGTACTTGTCCGATTCAAAACCTTCCATGGGACAAGTATCTATCTTCAGTTCAGCGGCAGCTTGCATCATATTGCTGAAAGCAATGTAAGCTTGCTTGGTGGTCCAAGTGCTCTTGGTCTCCACGGGTAGATCCAACAATTTTGATTTCATAAAATCCGAGTATCCTTTCAAGCCTTCCATGGGTATGTTTCGGGTTTCGCCAACATTGGTTAGGAAATCGTCCACCAACTCCTCTCCAAAATCGGTTGCATTAGCAAAAACAATGACGTGAGAGGCGTCTGCGATCTGCGACTGGTTCCATGAGGCAGGCTTTAATTTTTCTTTGGTCTCCTGATCGGAAATCACAAAAATGTGATAGGGTTGCAATCCATAGGAAGACGCACTTAAACGAGTGGCTTCCAACAAGGTTTCAAGGTCTTGTTCCGATACCTTTTTGGAAGGATCGAACTTTTTGGTGGCATAGCGCCAGGTTCTATGTTCTAAAACGGTGTTCATGTTATTTAAAATTTATCCAATAGGGTGTTTAATTGTTCTAGTTCTTCTTTGGTAAAATGTTGTACTATGATGCTTTCGGCCTCGGCAACGGCTTTGTCCATTTGAGATAATGCTTCCGTGCCTTTCTCGGTGATCAAGATTTCTACTTTGCGTCTATTCGACGGGCACACATTCCTGATTACATAACCTTTGGCCAAAAGTTTGTCCACCAAACGGGTGGTATTGCTCATTTTGGTGACCATGCGATCATTTAGGGTCGAAAGGTTCGCAGGTTTACCCTGTTGTCCCCTAAGAATGCGAAGCACATTAAACTGTTGAAGGGAAACATCAAACGGTTTTAATGCATTGCTCGCCAACTCATTGAGTTTGTTGTGCACCAAGGTCAAATGAATCAGTGTCCTGGTTTCCAAGGGCATTTTCTTTGATGTCTTTATAATTTCCTCAACATTCATGTATAAACAATATTTGTATATACAAATGTATATCGATTTTTTGATTCCATCCTTATATTTGACAGATAAAATTTTGTTAAAAGGAATTAGTGGGATGGTTCATTAACTAATTTTATAAATGTAAATAACAGTAAATGAATAGGTTATTGATTTTGTTTTTGATGGTTTTCCTTCTATTGGGTTGTGGTGATGGTAAGAAGCCGAAAGATGTGACTGACGACCAAGAAGTTGCCGTGGAATCTCAAAAGGAAGAAAAGGTTGCCTTTCCCATCTATGATTTTGAAGGATTGGAACCTTTACTCCACAAAGAAGACGATCAAACCTACATTGTAAACTTTTGGGCCACTTGGTGTAAACCCTGTTTGGAGGAACTACCTTATTTTGAGCAGGTAGGGGCGGAGCAAAAAGATAATAACATCAAAGTAATACTCGTAAACCTTGATATGCCGCATATGTGGAAGTCAAGATTGGAACCTTATGTGAAAAATAAGGGCATACAATCGGAAGTCGTAATCTTGGACGATCCCAAGCAAAATGAGTGGATTCCCAAAGTGGACAAAGAGTGGGGAGGGGGCATTCCCGCTACCTTAATATATAACAAGGAGAAACACAGTTTTTTTGAACATGGGTTCACCTATGAAGAATTGAACGCTGCCTTGAAAGATTTTGTCCAAAAACCAGACTCCAAGTTGTAATGGATTTTGTTTATGGCTTCTGAGTAAGAGGTTGTTTAAAATAATGTTAGTGTAAATCCGGAGTAACGCTCCGGATTTTTATTTTTGCAGAACATAAAACAATAAAATGGCAAATTTATCACAAGAAGAATGGGCGGAACAATTGGAAAATGATGACAACGCCTTCATTTTGGATGTACGCACCCCGTTGGAAATGGAAGAAGGTTATATTCCAGGCGCCGTGAACATCGATATTTATTTGGGACAGGAGTTTTTGATCGAACTTGAAAAGTTGGACAAGTCCAAAAACTATTATGTGTACTGCCGATCGGGCAACCGCAGTGGACAGGCCTGTGCCATTATGAACAGTATGGGAATTGAAAATGCATATAACTTAGAAGGTGGCTTTATGAACTGGGATGGCGATAGAGTAGAGTAGGCCCCCACATTTACCCCAAATCGATGCGAGAGGATCTACTTCATTTTATTTGGAGGCATAACAAGCTTCCAACTAATCAGCTATGTACTACGGATGATGAACCGGTTTTGGTTAAATCCATAGGAATACAGAACCGTCACGCCGGACCGGATTTTTTCAATGCCAGCGTTACCATCGATGGGCAATTGTGGGCCGGGAATGTGGAAATGCACCTCAAATCTTCGGATTGGTATGCACACCATCACGAAATAGACAAAAATTACGACAACGTCATCCTCCATGTAGTTTGGGAAGATGACGTTGTTGTTTTTAGGAAGGATGGTTCCAAGATTCCTACCCTTGAAATGCGAAATTTTATTCCTTCAGAGTTGCTTTTGAAATATAAGGCGCTCATGGAGAATTCCCGATCGGGCTTCATCAACTGTGAAAAGGATTTTGGGGAGATGGATCCTTTTTTGCTCGAAAGTTGGATGCATCGATTGTACATTGAAAGGTTAGAGCATAAATCCGAGCTCATTTTCGACCTGCTCAACAAAACCAAAAACGACTGGGAAGCGGTCCTCTTCATCTTGTTGGCCAAGAATTTTGGCTCCAAGGTAAACGGTCCGTTCTTTTTGGATAGGGCTTTGGAGTTGGATTTTGCCCTCATCCGGAAAACGAGCTATGATACCCATCAATTGGAAAGTTTGTTATTTGGCCACTTTGGCCTTTTGAACGAGCAGGATTGTACCGATGCCCATTATCTCCAGCTCCAAAAGGAATATGGATACCTCGCCAATAAGTTTGGTCTGTCTGAAACGATAGCCAAACCGGAATTCTTTGGGTTAAGGCCAGCGAATTTTCCGACCATAAGACTATCGCAATTGGCCCATCTATATAATGGTCAACCCCAACTGTTCTCTATTTTGATAGGTTCTTCTGGGTTGAAAGAGGTTTATGATGTTTTCCAAGTGGGTACCAGCCCATATTGGGACAACCATTTTACCTTCGGTAAAGTTTCCAGGAAAAGTGGCAAGAAGCTTTCCCATAAATTTATAGATCTACTGGTGGTGAACACTTTGATTCCATTGAGGTTTTGCCATGCGAGGCATCTGGGTCATGAAGTGGATGAAGAATTGATCGCCCTGCTATCTGAGGTAACAAAAGAGGAAAATTCTATCATTGCCCACTTTGATGGGTTGGGGCCCAAAACCAAGAATGCTTTTGAGAGCCAGGCCAAATTGGAACTGTACAACAACTATTGCTCAAAAAATAAATGCCTTCAATGTGTGGTGGGCACACATTTATTGAATAGAAATACATAATTTTAGGGATGTCTTTATTCTATAATACCCTTTATTACTTTCAAAAGAGGGGCTTTGAGGTTTGTAGGCGTATTGCCGAACGATTGGGGATACGTGCCCGGGTGGTGCGTACCAGTTTTATTTACCTGACGTTTGTGACCTTGGGCTTTGGATTTGCCCTATACCTCTTCATGGCCTTTTGGCTTAGGATAAAAGATTTGATCTATACCAAGAGAACTTCCGTATTTGACCTTTGATTATGATAAGACTGATGCGCTCCAAAATAGTATTGGCCCTTTCGTTGATGGTCTTCGTCCTATTGATCGGGGTGCTGGGGTATAAGTTCTTTTCGGGTTTTACATGGATCGAGGCCATCTACATGACCATCATTACGGTGACCACGGTAGGTTTTTCCGAAGTCAGGCCTTTGGATGCCGACGCAAAGATTTTTACCGTATTTTTAATCGTGACCAGTGTCTTTATTTTCGGTTTCGCCATTTCGGTGGTGTCGGAATATATTTTGGCCAGAAATTCACTTGAACAGTTAAAAAAGAAAAAAGTGCAGAAACAAATCGATGGACTCTCCAACCATGTGGTCGTATGCGGATATGGGAGGAACGGGATGCAGGCAGCGGAAAAGTTGATGGCCTATAGGAAACCCTTTGTCGTCATTGAAAAGGACAAGGAAATTATTGAACGCCATGGGGAAGAAGTGTTGTTTGTGGAGGGTGATGCCAATGAAGATGAGATCCTTATGCAGGCGGGCATCGATAGGGCCCAATATTTGATCACCGCGGTCCCTGATGATGCCGCTAACCTTTTTGTGGTGTTGTCGGCACGTCAATTGAACAGAAACCTGTTCATCATCAGTAGGGCCTCGCAGATCACTTCTGTTAAAAAACTGCAGTTTGCTGGGGCCAATAAAGTAATCATGCCCGATAAGATCGGCGGGGACCATATGGCATCCCTCGTCGTCATGCCCGACTTGATCACCTTTATGGATCAATTGTCCTTGGAAGGGGAACATACCACCAATTTGGAAGAGGTAGAAATTGAGGATTTTACGAGTCAAGTGGAGTGCAATTCACTTCGCGATCTGGATTTGAGAAGAAAAACGGGCTGTACCATAATAGGGTATATCGATCCCAATGGAAAATATATCATCAACCCCGAGGCAGATCTTGTCCTACAGCCAAAAAGTAAGGTCATTGTTCTGGGTCGGCCCGAACAGATTCGAAAGCTCAACCAAATGTTCCAAATAGGATAGTTTAACAGGTAAGAATTTTTTTCCGTTGAATTTTTTTAGGATATTGGGGCCTTTACAAAAAACTAACATAACCACAACATTATTATGAAGTATAGACTTCTTGCTTTTTGTTCATTTTTTATGCCGTTCCTATCCATGGCCCAGGAGTCAGGTGAAATTGGATTGGATCAAAAAATTGACCTAGCCTTTAAACCGGTTTCAGATTTTTTTAGTAGTGTCATTTTCTTCCCGATCATGGGCACTCCTTTTGTTTTGATTCTTTTGGTGGCTAGTGCCGCCTTTTTTACGGTTTATTTCGGGTTCCCCAACATCAGAATTTTGCTAGGGCCATCAATACCGTTAGGGGTAAATACGAGGATATTGAAAAACACGGTGCCAAGGAATTGTATGGCGAGGGAGGTATAGCCCAAGGAAAAGATTTGACCAATGTAGATATTGACGACCATTTGGATATGGTGCTGGATAGCGAAATGGCTGTTGACGGCGATATCGTGGATACTATCAGGGATGAAAGCTCCGATGGGGAGGTTAGTCACTTTCAAGCATTGGCTACTGCAGTTTCCGGTACTGTTGGTAACGGGAACATTGCGGGTGTGGCATTGGCCATTGCCTTAGGAGGACCTGGTGCCACCTTCTGGATGGTGATCTGTGGTTTTTTAGGTATGTCTACCAAATTTGTGGAATGTACACTTGGCGTCCAATATAGGGATGTTGGTGAAGATGGTACCGTTTACGGTGGTCCAATGTACTACCTGAGCAAAGGTCTCAAGAAAAAAGGATATGCCAAATTGGGTAAGATAGCTGCTGCTATTTTTGCCATATTTTGTATTGGAGGTTCATTCGGTGGTGGTAATGCTGCACAATCGAACCAGGCCACTGTTGTTTTGAAGGAACTTTTTAACCTGAACAGTACCGCTGCCGGATTCTGGATTGGCGTTATCTTGGCGTTCCTAGTGGGAATCATCATTATCGGTGGTATTAAAAGGATTGCCCAAGTAACAGAGAAGGTGGTGCCTTTTATGGCTTTGATGTACATAATTGCCTGTCTTTACATTATGGGAAGTAACTTTTCCTTGTTGGATGATGCCTTCGGTTTGATTTTCTCGGAAGCATTTAATCCTCGAGCCATAGGTGTTGGTGGAATCATTGGAGTGCTACTTGTTGGTTTCAAAAGAGCTGCATTTTCTAATGAGGCTGGAGCTGGATCTGCATCTATTGCCCACTCTGCGGTAAGGACGAAATATTCTGCCAGTGAAGGCTTGGTGGCCCTATTGGAGCCGTTTATCGATACCGTATTGATCTGTACCATGACTGCCTTGGTGATCATCATTTTTAATTTTGGTGGTTTCTTTGAATATGGAGGTGATGGTTCCGGAGCCGTATTTATTGATGGTATGCCTTACGAAGGTTCTGGTATTACATCCAAAGCATTCCATGAGTTTATCCCTTATTCCAATGTTTTCTTGACTGTTGCGGTGGTTTTGTTCGCGGTATCTACCATGATTTCTTGGTCTTATTACGGACTTCAATCGTGGAAGTATTTGTTCGGTAGGGGTAAAAGAGCGGATTTGGTTTACAAATTGTTGTTCTTGACTTTCGTGATCATTGGTGCTGCGGCAAGTATGAAATCCATTTGGGATTTCTCCGATGCCATGATCTTTGCCATGGTATTCCCGAACATGCTGGGGCTCTTCCTACTGTTCCCTGAAGTGAAAAAGCAATTGAAACGCTATTTGGATGCTATCAAATTGAAGACGGAAGCTATTACAGAATAGATTTTTATAGAATATGATAAATAACAAATCCCACTTCAAGTTCAACAAACAAGAACGGAGTGGGATTTTCTTTTTGTTCCTGGTTATCGTTGGGCTGCAAGTGGCATTTTACTTTGTAAAGGCCAAACCAGTTCGTGGGGAGTCCCAATTTTCTTTGGATGAGGTGGCCCAGGCAAAGTTGGATAGTCTCAAATCCACTGCTCACGAGGATAGTTATGTGATATACCCCTTCAACCCCAATTATATCTCCGATGAAAAAGGATATACTTTGGGATTATCCACTGAGGAACTCGATAGGTTGTTTGCGTTTCGAAAAAAAGGACAGTTTGTAAACTCTGTGGAAGCATTTCAAGAAGTAACCCAGATATCCGATTCCTTACTGAAGGCCATTGCTCCCTACTTTAAATTTCCGCAATGGAAGGAATGGGAAACGTCTTCAACCAAAAAGAACGAAAGTAACAATGCCCCTAAAGAAATCTTTACCATAAAGGATTTGAATGTTGCCTCGGCGGAAGATTTGAAAAAGATCAATGGGATCGGTGAAACCTTATCAGCAAGAATTGTAAAGTTTCGGGATAAGTTAGGTGGCTTTCTGGTCAACGAACAACTTTATGATGTATATGGACTGGCGCCGGAAGTTGTGGATAATGTCTTAGGTCAATATAAAGTACTTCAACCTCCAACCATTCAAAAGATACCCATTAATACGGCCACGGTGAACCAATTGGCCCAGTTGGTTTATATTGATTACAGCCTCGCCAAGCAAATTGTTCAATATCGAGAGGAAAATGGCGACTTCGCCTCACTTGACGAATTAACGAACGTTACATCTTTTCCAAAGGAAAGGATTGATAGAATTAAGCTATATTTGGCCCTATAAATAAGAGCGAATGGTTACGGAAACGTTGTCCAAAATGAACTTTGATTATTCGGAGACCCAAAAGATGGTCGCTGAGTCTGCCAGGGATTTTGCCCAGCAGTATATTTTGCCCCATGTAATGGAATGGGACGAGGCCCAGATATTTCCCGTAGAGGTTTTCAAAAAGGCAGGGGAATTTGGTTTTATGGGGGTTTTGGTTCCCGAGGAACTGGGAGGTTCCGGTCTCGGCTATCACGAGTACATTGCCATACTGGAAGAGATTTCCAAAGTGGATCCATCCATAGGTTTGTCGGTTGCGGCACATAATTCCCTTTGCACCAATCATATCCTTTCCTTTGGAAATGAAGAACAACTGCAGCGTTGGATTCCAAAGTTGGCTACCGGTGAATGGATCGGAGCTTGGGGTTTGACCGAACACAATACTGGTTCCGATGCCGGCGGTATGAACACTACTGCGGTTAAGGAAGGAGATTATTGGGTCTTGAACGGTGCCAAGAATTTCATTACCCATGGCAAAAGCGGTGATATAGCCGTGGTGATTGCCAGAACAGGGGAAAAAGGAGATAGTCATGGGATGACGGCTTTTGCCGTTGAAAAAGGGACTTCTGGTTTTACAAGCGGTAAAAAAGAGAACAAATTGGGCATGCGTGCCAGTGAAACGGCGGAAATGATTTTTTCCGACTGTAGGATTCCCGATGCCAACCGATTGGGCGAAGTGGGCGATGGTTTTATCCAGTCCATGAAAGTTTTGGATGGAGGGCGTATTTCCATTGGGGCTCTTTCCTTAGGGATTGCCAAAGGTGCTTATGAAGCGGCCCTTAAATATTCCAAGGAACGTGTGCAGTTTGGCAAGCCTATTTCCGAATTTCAGGGAATATCCTTCAAGCTGGCCGATATGGCCACGGAGATCGAGGCATCCGAGTTGTTACTTCATAAAGCGGCCTTCTTGAAAAACGAGGGAAGACCGGTGACCAAGTTGGGGGCCATGTCCAAAATGTATGCTTCGGAAGTATGTGTAAAAGTAGCCACTGAAGCGGTACAGATCCATGGAGGTTATGGGTACACCAAAGACTTTCCAGTGGAAAAATTCTACCGGGATTCCAAGTTGTGCACCATAGGCGAGGGCACCACGGAAATCCAAAAATTGGTCATATCCAGAAAAATTCTGAAGTAATTTGTTTCGCAACAAATTATTAAATGTATATTTGCGCTCCCAAAATATAAAAGAAAGGAGGTTGTAGCCCATGTTAATTATACCAGTTAAAGAAGGAGAAAACATCGATAGAGCTTTAAAGCGTTTCAAACGTAAGTTCGATAAAACAGGTACCATGCGTCAGTTGAGAAGCAGACAGCAGTTCACAAAACCTTCTGTACAGCGTAGAGCTGAAATTCAGAAAGCCCAGTACATCCAAGGTTTGAGAGATCAAGAGGAAGTATAGGTTTCTGATCACCATATTTAAATCCCGTTCCGGTATCGGAACGGGATTTTTTGTTTTGGTACCCTAGGGAATATCAATTTGGTTACCTTTGAGATATGTCCATGCAAGCCTTCACATCTTACCTAAAACTGGAGAAGAACTATTCCGACCATACCGTAAAGGCTTACGGAAGGGATTTGGATACATTTACGAGCTTTTGTAGGGACAACTACGATGAAACCGATATTGATGCTGTAGGGTATCCCATGATTCGTAGCTGGATTGTATCTCTCTCCAATGAAGGGGTTTCTAACCGGTCCATCAACCGAAAAATATCTTCGTTACAGGCTTATTACAAATTTCTCTTGAAGATTGGTGAGATTACCGCTTCACCATTGGCCAAACACAGGGCTTTAAAAACCGAGAAAAAAGTGGAAGTGCCCTTCTCCGAATCCGAAATGGAACTTATCCTCACCGAAATTCCTTTTGAGGAAGGTTTTGAGGGGGAAAGGGACAAACTTATAGTGGAGTTGTTATACGCCACCGGAATGCGTAGGGCCGAACTGGTAAATCTCAAGCTTGCCGACATTGATTTGGCCAACAATACCTTAAAGGTATTGGGTAAAAGGAACAAAGAACGCATTATGCCCATGCTCCCGTCCACGGTACGGCAGATCAAGGCGTATTTGGAGCTGCGCACTGGGCTGGAACACGCCCGTGAAACACCTTATCTTTTATTAACAAAAGAAGGTCTTAAAATTTATGAAACACTTGTTTATCGTACCATAAATAAGTATTTTAGTTTAGTGTCCCCCAAGGTAAAAAAGAGCCCACATATATTGAGGCACACCTTTGCAACCCATTTGTTGAACAGGGGCGCAGATTTGAATTCCGTGAAGGAATTATTGGGTCATTCGAGTTTAGCATCCACACAGGTGTACACGCACAATAGCATTGCCGAACTCAAGAAAATTCATCAAAAGGCCCATCCAAGAAACAAGAAATGACCGTTTCTTGTATTGTTTAACTCCACTGTCACTTGACAGTACTTTAAAAACTATGTCTTATGAAAGTAAATGCACAATCGGTAAATTTTGTAGCTGATGGTAAGCTCCTCGACTTTATCCAGAAACGAATGGATAAGATGGACCTATTTTATGATAAGGTCATTGATTCGGAAGTTTTTTTAAAAGTGGACAACACGAGTGCAAAAGAAAATAAGATAGTGGAAATCATGGTTTCCGTACCCCGGGACAAATTCATGGTAAAAAAACAGTGCAAGACCTTTGAGGAGGCGGTGGATTCGGCCTGTAGTTCATTGGAAAGACAATTGGTAAAACGAAAGGAAAAATTAAGGGCCAAGGCCTGATCAAAATTTTTGAAATTTTATTTTGATTAAAAGAAAATATCTCTACATTTGCAGTCCGTTAGAAATAGCGGACTTTTTTTGTGACCGAAAGGGGTTCAAAATGCCGATATAGCTCAGTTGGCTAGAGCACGTGATTTGTAATCTCGGGGTCGTGGGTTCGAGTCCCTCTATCGGCTCGTAAGGTACTGAAAATAAGGCGGGGAGATACTCAAGCGGCCAACGAGGACAGACTGTAAATCTGTTGGTTTTCACCTTCGCAGGTTCGAATCCTGCTCTCCCCACAATAGGTGTTCGTCGGAACACAGCGGAAGGGAAGTTTTTTGAAATAATGGAACTTGGGATAAAACCCAAAAAAAAATGCGGGAGTAGCTCAGTTGGTAGAGCGTCAGCCTTCCAAGCTGAATGTCGCCGGTTCGAACCCGGTCTCCCGCTCTAAACTTGAAATTTGGTTTTCAAGATGTAAGGTTGAAGTTTTGGCGAGCGTGACTTGCAACTTTAAACTCTAAACCTGATAACCCATAGGCCGGTGTAGCTCAGGGGTAGAGCGTTTCCTTGGTAAGGAAGAGGTCAGGGGTTCAAATCCCCTCATTGGCTCAAAACGATTTGTACACTAATATAAACTAAGATTAAAATTATTTTAAAATGGCAAAGGAAACTTTTGATCGTTCCAAACCCCACTTAAATATTGGTACCATTGGACACGTGGATCACGGTAAAACTACATTGACTGCCGCTATTACAACTGTATTGGCCAACGCAGGTCTTTCTGAGATGAGAAGCTTTGATTCCATCGACAATGCGCCAGAGGAAAAGGAAAGAGGTATTACTATCAATACTTCACACGTTGAGTACCAAACGGCTAACCGTCACTACGCCCACGTTGACTGTCCTGGTCACGCGGATTACGTTAAGAACATGGTTACCGGTGCTGCTCAGATGGACGGTGCTATCTTGGTTGTTGCTGCAACCGATGGTCCTATGCCACAAACACGTGAGCACATCCTTTTGGGTCGTCAGGTAGGTATTCCTCGTATCGTTGTTTTCTTGAACAAAGTTGACATGGTGGATGATGAGGAGCTTTTGGAGCTTGTTGAGATGGAAGTAAGGGAATTGCTTTCTTTCTACGAGTACGATGGTGACAACGGTCCCGTAATCGCTGGTTCTGCACTTGGTGCTTTGAACGGTGAGCAAAAATGGGTTGACACTGTAATGGAATTGATGGAAGCTGTTGATAGCTGGATCGAACTTCCTGAAAGGGATGTTGATAAGCCTTTCTTGATGCCTATTGAAGACGTGTTCACCATTACCGGTCGTGGTACTGTTGCCACAGGTCGTATCGAAACTGGTGTTGCCAACACAGGTGACCCTGTAGAGATTATCGGTATGGGAGCTGAGAAATTGACTTCAACCATCACTGGTGTTGAGATGTTCCGTAAGATTTTGGATAGAGGTGAGGCTGGTGACAACGTTGGTCTTCTTCTAAGGGGTATCGAAAAATCCGATATCAAAAGAGGTATGGTAATCTGTAAGCCAGGTTCCGTTAAGCCGCACGCTAAATTCAAAGCTGAGGTGTATATCCTTAAAAAAGAAGAAGGTGGTCGTCACACTCCATTCCACAACAACTACCGTCCTCAGTTCTACGTGCGTACAACTGACGTAACAGGAAACATCAACCTTCCTGATGGAGTTGAAATGGTTATGCCAGGTGACAACTTGACAATCACTGTTGATTTGATCCAACCTATCGCATTGAACGTAGGTCTACGTTTCGCTATCCGTGAAGGTGGTAGAACTGTAGGTGCTGGTCAGGTTACTGAGATTCTAGATTAATCATTTTACAATAAATAGTACACTAAAGGGTGTCTCGGTTTACCCGGGATACCTTTCAGTGTAATTATAAACGGGTGTAGCTCAGTTGGTAGAGCACTGGTCTCCAAAACCAGGTGTCGGGAGTTCGAGTCTCTCCTCCCGTGCAAGAAAATACAAGAAGAATTATGATCACTTACATAAAGGAATCATTCCAGGAATTGAAGAACAATGTTACTTGGTTGGAAAGGGCCAAGGCGTCTAATCTGATGGTCATTGTTGCAGTTTTTTCAATCTTGTTCGCATTGGTAACGTGGGGGGTGGATTCCCTCTTCAGTAAGTTGATCAGATTGTATTTTGAAAAATTAATAGGATAACGATCGGTATGTCTGAGGTTCTGGAGAAAAAATGGTATGTGGTAAGAGCGGTCAGTGGTCAAGAGAACAAGATCAAGGGCTATATTGAGAGCGAGGTGGAACGCGCCGGGTTTGGCGACTATCTTGACGAGGTTCTTGTCCCTACCGAAAAAGTTGTACAGATCAGAAACGGAAAGAAAATCAATAAAGAAAGGGTTTACTTTCCTGGATATATCATGATAAAGGCCAATTTGGGAGGTGAGATGGTGCACATCATCCGATCCATTACCAATGTGATTGGCTTCTTGGGAGAAACCAAAGGAGGTGATCCCGTGCCTTTGAGAAAATCAGAGGTGAACCGTATGTTGGGGAAAGTGGACGAGTTGGCCGTCAATACGGACAACGTGGCCATTCCATTTGTGCTGGGTGAAACGGTCAAGGTTATTGATGGACCTTTCAATGGATTCAATGGAACCGTTGAAAAAATCAATGAAGAAAAGCGTAAGCTGGAGGTTATGGTGAAAATCTTTGGAAGAAAGACACCATTGGAACTCAGCTATATGCAAGTTGAAAAAGTATAACAAGAGCTGTTACATATAAAAGCTGTGTTGCTTCCAATTGACACAACTTTGAATTTAATTAGAAACAATGGCAAAAGAAGTAAGTAAGGTAGTTAAATTACAAGTTAGGGGAGGTGCTGCGAACCCATCGCCACCGGTTGGACCCGCCTTAGGTGCTGCCGGTGTTAACATCATGGAGTTCTGCAAGCAGTTCAATGCTCGTACGCAGGACAAACAGGGCAAGGTATTGCCTGTTGTTATCACCGTTTACATGGACAAATCTTTCGAGTTTGTCGTAAAAACACCACCTGCGGCAGTTCAATTGATGGAAGCGGCGAAGATTAAAAAAGGATCTGGCGAACCTAACAGGGTGAAGAATGGTACCGTATCATGGGACCAAGTGAAAACCATCGCAGAGGACAAAATGGCGGATTTGAACGCATTCACCATCGAGTCTGCAATGAGTATGGTAGCAGGTACTGCAAGATCTATGGGTCTTAAGGTATCGGGAACCAAACCTTTTTAAAATCTTAAAGCAATTAGTAAATGGCAAGATTGACTAAAAAGCAGAAAGAGGCCCAGGCCAAGATAGACAAGAACAAGCTCTATTCTTTGGAAGAGGCATCAGCTTTGGTAAAAGAAATAACCAATGTAAAATTTGACGCATCGGTTGATATCGCTGTTCGTTTGGGTGTAGATCCCAGAAAAGCGAATCAAATGGTACGTGGCGTTGTTACCCTTCCACACGGGACCGGTAAGGATGTAAAGGTTTTGGCTTTGGTGACACCTGATAAAGAAGCAGAGGCTAAAGAGGCCGGTGCCGATTTTGTTGGGTTGGATGAATATTTGGATAAGATCAAAGGCGGTTGGACCGATGTTGATGTGATCATCACCATGCCAAGCGTTATGGGAAAATTGGGTCCATTGGGTAGAGTATTGGGTCCAAGGGGCTTGATGCCCAATCCAAAAACAGGTACAGTGACCATGGATGTTGCAAAAGCGGTATCCGAGGTCAAGGCAGGTAAAATCGACTTTAAGGTAGACAAGACCGGAATTGTACACGCTGCAATCGGAAAGGCTTCTTTCCCGGCTGATAAAATCGCTGGGAACGCCAAGGAATTGATCGATACCTTGGTGAAATTGAAACCTTCAGCGGCAAAAGGTGTTTACATGAAGAGCATCCACTTGTCCAGTACCATGAGTCCCAGTGTTCAATTAGATCCTAAAGCAGTTTAATTAACTGGTAGTTCAATATTTTAACTATGACAAGAGAAGAAAAAGCAATCGTAATAGAAGATTTGACTGCACAGTTAGCTGAAAACGCCAATATTTATTTGGCCGATATTTCAGGATTGGATGCCGTTGCTACTTCTAACCTAAGAAGGGCATGTTTCAAGGCGAACATTAAACTTGCGGTCGTAAAGAACACCTTGCTTGCAAAGGCAATGGAAGCTTCTGATAAGGAGTTTGGTGAACTTTCCAGTGTGTTGAAAGGCAATACATCTTTGATGTTGTCCGAGACAGGGAATGGCCCAGCTAAGCTTATCAAGGACTTTAGAAAAAAATCGGATAAACCTTTGTTGAAAGGGGCCTTTATCGAAGAGGCTGTCTATATCGGTGACCAAAACTTGGAAGCACTTGTGAACATCAAGTCCAAAGAAGAAGTTATCGGGGACATCATCGGATTGTTGCAATCACCAGCCAAGAACGTTATTTCTGGTCTTAAGTCTGGTGGAGGTAAATTGGCCGGTATCCTTAAAACCTTATCCGAGAAGTAATTCGCGCACAATAAACTAAGTATATTTTTAAACATTTTTATTAAACGATAGAAAAAATGGCAGATTTGAAAGATTTTGCAGAACAGTTGGTTAACCTTACCGTAAAAGAAGTAAACGAGTTGGCTGACATCCTTAAGAACGAATACGGTATCGAGCCTGCTGCTGCTGCAGTAGCTGTTGCCGCTGGCGGTGCCGCTGGTGGTGGTGAAGAAGCCGCTGAGGAAAAATCAGAATTCGACGTAATCCTTAAAGCAGCTGGTGCCTCTAAATTGGCAGTAGTTAAATTGGTTAAGGAATTGACCGGTCTTGGTCTTAAAGAGGCTAAAGACATCGTTGACAGCGCACCTAAAGCTGTTAAGGAAGGCATCTCCAAAGATGAGGCCGAAGGCATCAAAAAATCATTGGAAGAAGCAGGAGCAGAAGTTGAGCTTAAATAATAGCTTTTCCCATACAAGTTTGGTTAAGGTCTTTCCATTTTATGGTTAGACCTTAGCCTATTTTAATAAGGAGTGTATAAAGCCGTACACAGACCCGAATAGTATTCACGTTCAAAATTTGTCCATAGATGTTCACAAACACTATTGAAAGAGTTAATTTCGCATCCGCTAAGAACATACCGGAATACCCGGATTTCTTGGACATTCAGATCAAATCATTTCAAGACTTTTTCCAGCTTGAAACCAAATCTGACGAAAGAGGGAACGAAGGTCTCTACAACACCTTCATGGAGAATTTTCCAATCACCGATACCAGAAACCAGTTTGTACTGGAATTTTTGGATTACTTCATAGATCCACCACGATATTCCATCCAAGAATGTATCGAGCGTGGACTTACTTATAGCGTTCCGTTAAAGGCACGTCTTAAACTGTACTGTACCGATCCCGAGCACGAAGATTTCGAGACCATTGTACAAGACGTATACTTGGGTACCATACCATACATGACCCCTAGCGGGACATTCGTGATCAATGGTGCCGAAAGGGTCGTTGTTTCCCAGTTGCACAGGTCGCCCGGTGTTTTCTTTGGGCAGTCCTTCCACGCCAACGGAACAAAACTGTACTCGGCCAGGGTCATTCCTTTCAAGGGATCTTGGATCGAGTTTGCTACGGACATCAATGGCGTTATGTACGCTTATATCGACCGTAAGAAAAAATTACCGGTAACCACCCTTTTCCGTGCCATTGGCTTTGAAAGGGACAAGGATATTCTTGAAATCTTCGACCTTTCCGAGGAAGTGAAGGTTTCCAAGGCCGGACTTAAAAAAGTATTGGGCCGTAAATTGGCCGCAAGGGTGTTGAACACATGGCATGAGGATTTCGTGGACGAGGATACCGGAGAAGTGGTTTCCATCGAGCGTAACGAGATCATCTTGGACCGTGATACCATTTTGGAGAAAGAGCATGTAGACGAGATCATTGATGCCGACGTGAAGACCATCTTGCTTCACAAGGAGAACAATGCACAGTCTGACTATGCCATCATCCACAATACCTTGCAAAAAGACCCTACCAACTCTGAAAAAGAAGCGGTAGAGCACATTTATAGACAATTGCGTAATGCCGAGCCGCCCGATGAGGAGACCGCTCGTGGTATTATCGAGAAATTGTTCTTCTCCGATCAACGATACAGCCTTGGAGAGGTGGGTCGTTACAGGATGAACAAGAAATTGGGCTTGGATATTGGTATGGACAAAGAAGTCCTTACCAAGGAAGATATCATCACTATCATCAAGTATTTGATCGAGTTGATCAACTCCAAAGCAGAGATCGATGATATCGATCACTTGTCCAACCGACGTGTACGTACCGTTGGGGAACAATTGTCCCAACAGTTTGGTGTAGGTTTGGCCCGTATGGCCCGTACCATCCGTGAGCGTATGAACGTTCGTGACAACGAAGTGTTTACCCCGATCGATTTGATCAACGCCAAGACTTTGTCTTCCGTGATCAACTCCTTCTTCGGAACCAACCAGTTGTCCCAGTTCATGGACCAGACCAACCCGTTGGCAGAGATTACACACAAGAGAAGATTGTCAGCCCTTGGACCAGGGGGTCTTTCCCGTGAAAGAGCCGGTTTCGAGGTGCGTGACGTTCACTATACCCACTACGGAAGATTGTGTCCCATCGAGACACCTGAAGGTCCGAACATTGGTTTGATTTCTTCATTGTCCGTATTTGCCAAGGTAAACCCAATGGGCTTCTTGGAAACTCCATACCGCAAGGTGGAAAATGGAGTGGTGGATACCAAAGCGTTCAGCTACTTGAGTGCAGAGGAGGAGGAAGGAATGAAGATTGCCCAGGCCAACATTCCGTTGAAAGAAGATGGAACAATAGATAGGGATAAGGTTATTGCCCGTGAGGAAGGAGACTTCCCAGTGGTAGATCCAGCAGAAGTAAATTATACGGACGTTGCACCGAACCAGATTGCGTCCATTTCTGCATCCTTGATTCCGTTCTTGGAGCATGATGATGCGAACCGTGCCTTGATGGGATCGAACATGATGCGTCAGGCCGTTCCATTGTTGCGTCCAGAATCCCCGATCGTAGGTACTGGTTTGGAAAGACAAGTGGCCACTGATTCAAGGGTATTGATCAATGCCGAAGGAAATGGTGTGGTGGAATATGTGGATGCACAGAAGATTACCATCAAGTATGATAGAACCGAGGAAGAGCGCTTGGTAAGCTTCGAAGAAGATTCCAAGACTTACGAATTGGTGAAATTCAGAAAGACCAACCAAGGTACCAGCATCAACCTGAAGCCTATCGTGAGAAAAGGCGATAAGGTGAAAAAAGGACAGGTACTTTGTGAAGGATATGCTACAGAAAAGGGAGAATTGGCCTTGGGTAGAAACATGAAGGTTGCCTTCATGCCTTGGAAAGGGTACAACTTCGAGGATGCGATCGTAATATCTGAAAAAGTGGTACGTGAGGATATCTTTACCTCCATCCACGTGGATGAGTACGCACTTGAAGTAAGGGATACCAAATTGGGTGCTGAAGAGTTGACCAATGATATTCCGAACGTTTCAGAAGAAGCCACCAAGGATTTGGATGAATACGGTATGATCCGTATCGGTGCCGAAGTGAAACCTGGGGATATCTTGATCGGTAAGATCACTCCAAAAGGGGAGTCCGATCCTACTCCGGAAGAAAAATTGTTGCGTGCCATCTTCGGTGATAAAGCCGGAGATGTGAAAGACGCTTCTTTGAAAGCTTCACCATCTTTGAGTGGTGTGGTCATCGATAAGAAATTGTTCTCCCGTTCCATCAAGGACAAGAGAAAACGTTCCGAGGACAAAGAGGCCATCGCAAGATTGGAGATGGACTACGAAGTGAAGTTCCAGCAATTGAAAGATGTGTTGATCGAAAAACTTTTCGGTTTGATCAACGGAAAAACATCGCAGGGTGTAATCAACGATTTGGGTGAGGAAGTACTTCCAAAAGGAAAGAAATACACCATTAAAATGTTGAATGCCGTGGATGATTTCGCCCACTTGGTTGGTGGAAGCTGGACAACGGATGAGGATACCAATGAGTTGGTGGCCGACCTATTGCACAACTATAAGATCAAGTTGAACGATATTCAGGGTAACTTGAGAAGGGACAAATTCACGATTTCCGTGGGTGACGAACTTCCTGCAGGTATCATGAAATTGGCCAAAGTATACATCGCCAAAAAACGTAAGTTGAAGGTAGGTGATAAAATGGCCGGTCGTCACGGTAACAAAGGTATCGTGGCCCGTATCGTTCGTCAAGAGGATATGCCGTTCTTGGAAGATGGAACCCCTGTGGATATCGTATTGAACCCACTGGGTGTACCTTCAAGGATGAACATCGGTCAGATCTACGAAACCGTTTTGGGTTGGGCAGGTTTGAAATTGGGCCAAAAATATGGTACCCCAATTTTTGATGGTGCTACCTTGGACGAGATTAACGAGCTTACCGATAAAGCAGGTGTACCAAGATTTGGACATACCCACCTTTATGATGGTGGAACCGGTCAACGATTTGACCAAGCTGCTACCGTTGGTGTGATCTATATGTTGAAATTGGGCCACATGGTGGATGATAAGATGCACGCACGTTCCATTGGGCCATACTCATTGATCACACAACAACCATTGGGTGGTAAGGCCCAGTTTGGTGGTCAGCGTTTTGGTGAGATGGAGGTATGGGCATTGGAAGCCTATGGTGCTTCATCTACCCTAAGGGAAATCTTGACGGTGAAGTCCGACGACGTGATCGGAAGGGCCAAGACCTATGAATCCATTGTGAAGGGCGAGACCATGCCTGAACCTGGATTACCAGAATCTTTCAACGTATTGATGCACGAGCTTAAAGGATTGGGCTTGGATATCAGATTGGAAGAATAGAACACTATACACATTAATTATATCATCACCATATTGTTATGGCTAGAATAAAAGACAATAACGCACCAAAAAGGTTCAACAAAATCTCCATCGGATTGGCTTCTCCAGAGTCTATCTTGGCCGAGTCCCGTGGCGAGGTGTTGAAGCCTGAAACCATTAACTATAGAACGCACAAACCTGAGCGTGATGGATTGTTCTGCGAGCGTATTTTTGGTCCAGTAAAAGACTATGAGTGTGCCTGTGGTAAGTACAAGCGTATCCGTTACCGAGGAATTGTTTGTGACCGTTGTGGTGTTGAAGTAACAGAGAAAAAAGTACGTAGGGACCGTGTAGGACACATCAACCTAGTGGTTCCCGTGGCGCACATCTGGTACTTCCGTTCATTGCCGAACAAAATAGGATACCTTTTGGGATTGCCTTCCAAAAAGTTGGATATGATCATTTACTACGAAAGGTATGTGGTCATCCAACCCGGTATTGCCAAAGGTCCGGAAGGTGAGGAAATCCAAAAATTGGATTTCTTGACCGAGGAGGAATACTTGAACATTTTGGAGTCCCTTCCCACTGAAAACCAGTATTTGGAAGACACGGACCCCAACAAGTTCGTTGCTAAAATGGGTGCCGAATGTTTGATCGACCTTTTGGCTCGTATCGACTTGGAGCAACTATCCTATGAACTTCGTCACAAGGCAAATACCGAAACCTCCAAGCAACGTAAGACCGAGGCCTTGAAACGCCTTCAAGTGGTTGAGGCCCTTCGTGAGTCTCAGGACAACAGGGAAAACAGACCTGAATGGATGATCATGAAAGTGATTCCTGTAATCCCGCCAGAATTGCGTCCGTTGGTTCCATTGGATGGTGGTCGTTTCGCCACTTCCGATTTGAACGATTTGTACAGACGGGTGATTATCCGTAACAACCGTTTGAAGCGTTTGATGGAGATCAAGGCACCAGAGGTGATCTTGCGTAACGAAAAACGTATGCTTCAGGAAGCTGTGGATTCGTTGTTCGATAACACAAGAAAGGCATCTGCGGTTAAAACCGAGTCCAATAGACCATTGAAATCCCTTTCCGATTCCTTGAAAGGTAAACAAGGTCGTTTCCGTCAAAACCTTTTGGGTAAACGTGTGGATTACTCCGCTCGTTCGGTAATCGTCGTTGGACCGGAAATGAAATTGTACGAATGTGGTCTTCCAAAAGACATGGCTGCCGAGCTTTACAAACCGTTTATCATCCGTAAGTTGATCGAAAGGGGTATTGTAAAGACCGTTAAATCTGCCAAAAAGATCATAGATAAGAAGGAACCCGTGGTTTGGGATATCCTTGAAAACGTCCTAAAAGGACACCCTGTATTGTTGAACCGGGCCCCCACATTGCACCGATTGGGTATCCAAGCGTTCCAGCCTAAACTGATTGAAGGTAAGGCGATTCGTTTGCACCCATTGGCCTGTACCGCATTTAACGCGGATTTTGATGGGGACCAGATGGCGGTACACTTGCCATTGGGGCCAGAGGCCATTTTGGAAGCACAATTGTTGATGTTGGCTTCACAGAACATCCTTAACCCTGCCAACGGTTCTCCGATCACCGTACCTTCCCAGGACATGGTTTTGGGATTGTACTACATGACCAAAGAGAAAAAGTCTACCCCGGAAGAGCCTGTTAAAGGTGAAGGGTTGACCTTCTACTCTCCCGAAGAAGTGGAAATTGCCTTTAATGAGCAGAAAGTTGCATTGAATGCCGGTATTAAGGTAAGGACCAAAGACTTCAACGAAGAAGGGGAATTGGTTACTAAAATTATTGAAACAACGGTAGGTCGTGTATTGTTCAACACCGTAGTGCCAGAACAAGCAGGATACATCAATACCGTATTGAACAAGAAAGCGCTTCGTAACATTATTGGTGATATCCTTGCGGTAACCGATGTGCCTACAACGGCTGATTTCTTGGATAAGATCAAGTCCATGGGATATGAGTTCGCCTTTAAAGGTGGATTATCCTTCAGCTTGGGAGATATCATTATCCCAGCAGAGAAGCATGAGATGATCGCCGAGGCCAATGAGCAGGTAGATGGTATCATGATGAACTATAACATGGGTCTTATCACCAACAACGAACGATACAACCAGGTTATTGATGTTTGGACCTCTACCAACGCTATGTTGACCGAATTGGCCATGAAGCGAATCCGTGAGGACAAACAAGGATTCAACTCTGTGTATATGATGTTAGATTCTGGTGCGAGGGGTTCCAAGGAGCAGATTCGCCAGTTGACAGGTATGCGTGGATTGATGGCCAAGCCTAAAAAATCGACTGCAGGTGGTGGAGAAATTATTGAAAACCCAATCCTTTCCAACTTTAAGGAAGGATTGTCTATCTTGGAATACTTTATCTCTACCCACGGTGCACGTAAAGGTCTTGCCGATACCGCTTTGAAAACTGCGGATGCGGGTTACTTGACCAGACGTTTGGTGGATGTTTCCCAGGATGTGATCATCAATATTGAGGATTGTGGCACATTGAGAGGTATTGAAGTAGAAGCGTTGAAGAAAAATGAAGAGGTTGTTGAGACCCTTGGCGAAAGAATCTTGGGTAGGGTATCCCTTCATGATGTATACAATCCGTTGACAGAGGAATTGATCTTGAAAGCAGGTCAGGAAATCTCCGAAGCCGATGTGAAGAAAGTGGAAGCAGCGCCTATCGAGAAAGTTGAAGTAAGGTCACCGTTGACCTGTGAGGCTCCTCAGGGAATCTGTGCAAAATGTTACGGTAGGAACCTTGCGACCAACAAGATGGTTCAACGAGGTGAGGCTGTTGGTGTGGTTGCTGCCCAATCCATTGGAGAGCCGGGAACACAGTTGACATTGCGTACCTTCCACGTGGGTGGTATTGCAGGTAACATTTCCGAGGATAGCCGATTGGAATCCAAGTTTGATGGTATTGCCGAGATTGAGGATCTAAGGGTTGTTGAAGGAGAGAACAGTGAAGGTAAGAAGACCAACATTGTAATTTCCAGGACTACGGAGATCAAGATTATCGATGCCAAGACCGGAATAACATTGAGTACCAGCAATATTCCTTATGGATCACAATTGTTCGTGAACGATGGCGACAAGATTACCAAAGGAACCGTGATTTGTCAGTGGGACCCTTATAATGGTGTTATCGTTTCCGAGTTTACGGGACAGATTGCATACGAGAATATAGAACAAGGGATGACTTACCAAGTTGAAATCGATGAACAGACCGGTTTCCAAGAGAAAGTTATTTCCGAATCCAGAAACAAAAGGTTGATTCCAACCTTGTTGATCAAGGATGGTAAAGGAGAAACCTTGCGTTCCTACAACTTACCTGTTGGTTCCCACTTGATGGTGGACGACGGTGAGAAAATCAAGGAAGGTAAGATCTTGGTGAAGATCCCACGTAAATCTGCCAAGGCAGGGGATATCACCGGTGGTCTTCCAAGGGTAACCGAGCTTTTCGAAGCAAGGAACCCATCCAACCCTGCCGTGGTTACCGAAATTGACGGTGTGGTATCCTTCGGTAAGATCAAACGTGGAAACCGTGAGATTATCATCGAGTCCAAAACTGGCGAGGTGAAGAAGTACTTGGTGAAACTTTCCAACCAGATCTTGGTTCAGGAAAACGACTACGTACGTGCCGGTATGGCATTGTCCGATGGATCGATTACCCCAGAGGACATCTTGGCCATCAAAGGACCTTCTGCAGTACAGCAATACTTGGTGAACGAAGTTCAGGAAGTATACCGTTTGCAAGGTGTGAAGATCAACGATAAGCACTTTGAGGTTGTGGTAAGACAGATGATGCGTAAAGTACAGATCGAAGATCCGGGAGATACCATTTTCTTGGAAAATCAATTGGCTCATAAGGATGACTTCATCCATGAGAACGATGAGATCTTCGGTAAGAAGGTGGTGGAAGATGCAGGGGATTCCGAAAGGTTGAAGCCTGGTCAGATCGTTACCGCACGTCAGCTGAGGGATGAGAACTCTATTCTTAGAAGAGAGGACAAGACCCTTGTAACGGCAAGAGATGCTGTAGCAGCAACTGCTACACCTATCCTTCAAGGTATCACTAGGGCGTCGTTGCAGACTAAATCGTTTATCTCTGCAGCATCGTTCCAGGAAACTACCAAAGTATTGAACGAAGCCGCTGTAAACGGTAAAGTTGATGGTTTGGAAGGATTGAAGGAGAACGTGATTGTTGGACACAAGATTCCGGCCGGTACCGGTATGAGGGATTATGACAGTATCATCGTAGGCTCGAAAGAGGAATATGATGAAATCATGGCCCGAAAAGAGGAATTCAAATTCTAAATACAAACAAAACCCTGGCCAATCGGTCAGGGTTTTTTCATTATAAAGAAAGATACATATTTATGGCTGATCAGAACCAAAATCAAAAACAGATCAATATAGAGTTGGATGAAAAGACCGCTGAGGGAACCTATTCCAATTTGGCAATCATCAATCATTCCGTATCGGAATTTGTGGTCGATTTTATAAGCTTGATGCCCGGTGCACCGAAAGCGAAAGTAAAGAGCCGTATCATTCTTACGCCGCAACACGCCAAGAAGTTTTTAAAGGCGTTGAACGATAATGTGGCCCGCTTTGAAAAAGCACATGGTCCCATCAAAGACTATGAGCAACCTGCCATCCCATTGAATTTTGGGCCAACGGGAGAAGCTTAAAACTTCTTCAAAAGAATAATTTCTTATAAGGATTTACTCAAACTCCGAAGTGTAGTGCAACTTTACCGTGGGGTATTTTTGCTGTGTCATCTGGAGAGAAAAAGGTGAATCGGCCAAAAATACCAATTGCCCCCTTTTATCCGTAGCCAAGAATTTCTGTTTTACACGTTTGAATTCCTCAAACTCTTCATTGTTCTTGTTCTCCGGCTCCACCCAGCAGGCCTTGTAAACAGGGAAGTTTTCATAGGTACATTTGGCTCCGTATTCATGCTCCAAGCGGTATTGGATTACCTCATATTGGAGGGCCCCAACGGTTCCAATCACTTTTCTTCCATTCAGTTCAAGGGTAAACAGCTGGGCCACACCTTCATCCATAAGCTGGTCGATGCCTTTGTACAATTGCTTGGCCTTCATAGGATCTGCATTGTTGATGTACCTGAAATGCTCGGGTGAAAAACTTGGAATGCCCTTGTAGTGGAGTTTTTCACCACTGGTCAGCGTATCACCGATCTTGAAGTTTCCGGTGTCATGTAGCCCCACAATGTCACCTGGATAGGAAACATCCACAATCTCTTTCTTTTCTGCAAAAAAAGCGTTGGGACTGGAAAACTTCAGTTTTTTATCCTGACGGACATGCAGGTAAGGGATGTTCCTTTCAAAAGTTCCGGATACTACTTTAACAAATGCCAAACGGTCACGGTGCTTGGGATCCATATTGGCGTGGATTTTAAAAACAAATCCAGAAAATTCCTTTTCGTTGGCCTTCACCAAACGCTCTTCCGCCATTTTAGGCCTTGGAGAAGGGGCAATATCTACAAAACAGTCCAACAGCTCACGGACACCAAAATTGTTCAAGGCCGAGCCAAAGAAAACGGGTTGAAGCTCCCCTTTAAGGTAGGCTTCCTTGTCAAACTCGGGATATACACCATTTACCAATTCCAAATTGTCCCTAAGGTTTTCAGCGGCTTTGGTACCGATGATCTTTTCCAGTTCAGGACTGTCAATATTATCAAAAGCAATGGTTTCCTCAATGTTTTTTTTACTGTTACCGCTAAACAGGTTGATGTTCTTTTCGTAGATGTTGTAGATGCCCTTAAAATCGTATCCCATCCCGATAGGAAAACTCAACGGGGTGACGGAAAGTCCCAGTTTTTGCTCCACTTCATCCAAAAGGTCAAAGGCATCTTTTCCTTCACGGTCCAGTTTGTTGATGAAAACAATCATGGGAATGTTTCGCATACGACATACTTCTACCAATTTTTCGGTCTGTTCCTCCACACCCTTGGCCACGTCGATTACCACAATCACACTGTCGACCGCTGTCAGGGTCCTAAAGGTATCCTCGGCAAAATCCTTGTGCCCTGGAGTATCCAAAATATTGATTTTCTTGTCTTTGTAGATAAACGCCAATACCGAAGTGGCGACCGAGATTCCTCTTTGGCGTTCTATTTCCATAAAGTCACTGGTGGCCGATTTTTTGATCTTATTGCTCTTTACGGCACCGGCCTCTTGGATGGCCCCTCCGAACAAGAGTAATTTTTCGGTCAAAGTGGTTTTACCGGCATCTGGGTGGGAGATGATCCCAAACGTTCGTCTTCTTGCTATTTCCCTTTCAAAATCCATCAACAAAAATTTCGGCAAAAATAGGGGAATTATCTGTTTTGAGCCACTTTTAGGATAGGATTGCCAATTGTTGATATCATTGGAAAAAAATAGAGGCGAATGATGCTTCAAAACCAAAAAGAGGAGTAATTTTCGCCTGTTTTTGTTCTTTTTCAAGAGATATTCCACGTTTGTCCTTTTGTGGTTGCAGCTGATATGGTAAATAATGATGAGGAAAGCGCCTTTTGTCGATTAAAATAGGAGGTGAGCGTCAAATATTTTAATTATGTGACGAAATTGAAATGTGGTGTGTCAAAAGCACATGAACACCTAGAATAACTAAGAAACCCCAATTTCTTACTCGTACGGGAACCACTAAAGCCATGGTGATTAGTTGACCAAAACTTATCATTTATGGAGAACATTACTTTTGTAAGACTTAGGGGTAATCTAGTCCACCACGTTCAAGTTGTGGCCCTTTTATTGGGTGTAGGACTTTTTTCATCCTTTGGTGTTGCCCCTTCATATCATTCTTCCAAAATCAGAACATGGAGCGACCACGTAATTGAGGTTGATAAAACATCCACAAGTTCCGTTTGGGACATATCCGGACTTTGGGACCCATTTTTTTCCCAATCCAACGATCATCACATAAACTCTATTGGGATAGGCATTGCCCCTACGGATTGTGATGGCGATGGGGTGACCTGTGATAAGGAAGAAGAGGATGGAACAGATCCAGAGGATCCTTGTGATTTTATCTTGGCCCACCAGAATTGCACACCAACCAGTACGTGGAAGAATATGGATTGCGATGGTGATGGGGTGACCAACCAAAAGGAAAAAGAAGATGGTACCGACCCATTGGACCCTTGTGATTTGGTTGTGGAACATCAAAATTGTACCGTTCCGGATAGTTGGAAAAAAATGGATTGCGATGGGGACGGAGTCACCAACGAAAAGGAAATAGAGGATGGCACCGATCCATTTGATCCATGTGATTTGGTTGTGGAACATCAAAATTGTACTGTATCCAACAGCTGGAAAAACATGGACTGTGATGGTGATGGGGTGACCAATGGAAAAGAAAAAGAGGATGGCACCGATCCATTTGATCCCTGTGATTTTGTTTGGGAACACCAAAACTGCACGCCTTCCGATGCATGGAAGCAATTGGACTGCGACGGCGATGGGGTGACCAACGGCGATGAAAAAGAAGATGGCACAGATCCTTTGGATCCTTGTGATTACAATCCTGATCATGTGACCTTGCCACAAAGTGGCGATTACCTATCAGCCGATTGTGATGGTGATGGAGTCACGAATGAGAAGGAAATAGAGGATGGCACCGACCCACTGGATCCTTGTGATTTTGTATTGGAGCACCAAAACTGCACGCCTTCCGATGCATGGAAGCAGTTGGACTGCGACGGCGATGGGGTGACCAACGGCGATGAAAAAGAAGATGGCACAGATCCTTTGGATCCTTGTGATTACAATCCTGATCATGTGACCTTGCCACAAAGTGGCGACTACCTGACTGCCGACTGTGATGGCGACGGGGTGACCAACGGTGATGAGAATGAGGACGGAACAGATCCCAACGATGCGTGTGACTTTGTCCTTGGCAGCCAGACCGTGGATCCATCATCAACATGGAACAGTTCCGACTGTGATGGCGATGGGGTGACCAACGGCGATGAAAAAGAAGACGGCACCGACCCCTTGGATCCGTGTGATTACAACCCTGATCATGTGACCTTGCCACAAAGTGGTGATTACCTGACCGCCGATTGTGATGGTGACGGGGTGACCAACGGTGATGAGAATGAGGACGGAACCGATCCTAACGATGCGTGTGATTTTGTCCTTGGCAGCCAGACCGTTGATCCATCATCAACATGGAACAGTTCCGACTGTGATGGCGATGGTGTGACCAATGGTGACGAAAAAGAAGATGGTACCGATCCCCTGGATCCTTGCGATTATAAGCCAGAGAGTGTGACTTTGACCCCTTCCGCGGATTGGGAAGCCTTGGATTGTGATAATGATGGAAACCCGAACGGCACCGATCCAAATCCATTGAAGGCCACGGCCATGGATGATTCCGGATCAACTCCTGCGCTTACACAGGTTGCCATCAATATTTTGGAGAATGATGATTATCTTCCCAATAATGATGAAAATAACTTAGGAATTACCACACTTTCACAAATTGGGGGTAATGCACTGGGTACGGTTACTTTTGATGCCGACACAGGTCTCATGACCTATACTCCGGTCTTGTCGGAATCCAATTCAACGGTCACCGTTATTTACCAGGTTTGTAATGTTGCCGTGGACCCCAATGTTTGTGCATCGGCAACGGTTACCATTCAAGTCGGTGCAAATACCCTTGATGCGGTAGATGATACATATGTTTCGGATACCAACGGCGGGACTATTTCAGATAGCAATGTGTTGGACAACGATACCTTGAACGGTACACCGGTAACTCCAGGGGATGTTATTTTGACTTCGACCCCTACCGATGAACTCACCATCAATGAAGATGGAAGTATCACTGTAAACCCAGGAACATCCGAAGGAACCTATACCATCAGCTACACCATTTGTGAAGCGGCCAACCCAAGCAATTGTGACACCGCTACAGTGACCGTTGAGGTAACAGAGGGGGCATCCAATATTATTGACGCTGTTGATGATGCCTACAATACGGATACCAACGGTGGAACTATTTCAGATAGTAATGTGTTGAACAACGATACCCTTAACGGAACACCTGTTGGCCCTGGCGATATCATTTTGACTTCGACTCCAACTGATGAACTTACTATCAACGAAGATGGAACCATTACTGTAAATCCAGGAATACCAGAAGGAACCTATACCATCAGCTACACCATTTGTGAAGCGGCCAACCCAAGCAATTGTGACACCGCTACAGTGACCGTTGAGGTAACGGAAGGAATGACCAACGTGATTGACGCCGTGAATGATTCCTTTAATGCTGACACCACTGGTGGAATAATTTCGGGTAGTAGCGTGTTGGATAATGATACACTTAATGGAGCATCCATAACACTTGAAGATGTCATTTTGAACTCCACTCCAACAGACGAGCTCACCATCAACGAAGATGGAAGTGTATCTGTGAACCCGGGTACTGCCCAGGGAACCTATACCATCACATACACCATTTGTGAGACCGCCAATATGGAAAACTGCGATACGGCAACAGTAACTGTGGTAGTCACCGAAGGAATGACCAATGTAATCGATGCGGTGGATGATGCCTATACTGGGGACACCACCAGCGGAATGATTACGGATAGTAACGTGTTGGACAATGACACTTTGAATGGAGTGCCAGTAACTTTGGCAGATGTCATTTTGACTTCTACTCCAACGGACGAGCTCACCATCAACGAAGATGGAAGTGTATCCGTGAACTCGGGAACTATAGCAGGAACCTATACCATCACCTATACCATTTGTGAGGCCACTAATTTAGAAAATTGTGACACGGCTACCGTTACCGTAGAAGTGACCGAAGGTATGGCCAATGTAATCGATGCGGTAGATGACCTTTATGAAACGGATTCACATGGTGGTGTTATCCCGGGTAGCAATGTGTTGTCTAACGATACCTTGAATGGGGAGCCCGTAACTTTGGCTGATGTCATTTTGACTTCATCACCCACGAATGTTCTTACGATAAATCCGGATGGAAGTGTAAGTGTCGTGTCAGATACCAAGGACGGAACCTATACCATCGAGTATACCATATGCGAAATTGCAAATCCTGATAATTGTGATACAGCCATAGTTACAGTGGTAGTTGAGGGGATTTCGGTAAACCAATTGGTGACACCAAATGGAGACTTGAAGAACGACTTTCTATATATTCGAGGTACAGACAAAATAAAGTCAAGCACACTTAAGATTTTCAATAGATGGGGTGTTGCTGTCTATGAAGGTGAAAACTACGATAATGTCCGTAATGTTTTTGATGGTCGTTCAAGAGGTAGGTCGTCGTTGGGAGTTAACGATTACCTCCCAGCAGGAGTGTATTTTTATATCTTTAATTACGAAACGGATGAAGGCAGTTTCACGGATTCCGAATACATATATATAAGCAGGTAATATTGACAGAATGGTAAGAATGCGTTTTTTAATCACATTGATGTTTATTGGAATCGTATCCTTGGGTATGAATGCCCAACAAGATGCCCAATACACACAATACATGTATAATACATTGAGTGTCAACCCTGCTTATGCCGGATCTCGTGGACAGTTGAGCTTTGCCGGATTGTACCGTTCCCAGTGGGTTGGGTTGGATGGTGCCCCTGAAACCTTTACCCTTAACCTACATTCACCCATCAGGAACAGTAGATTGGGCTATGGGGTTTCCGTGGTGAACGATAATATAGGAGATGGGGTGGTACAGCAGACCTATTTGGATGCAGCCATCTCCTATACCCTTGAATTTGCTAGGGATGCCAAGCTATCCTTTGGGTTGAAAGCAGGGGGCAATATGATCAGCCTTGATTTTAACGGCCTTCGCAACTTTGATCAGGAAGTGGTCAACCAGAATAATATCGACAATAAGTTCACTCCCAATTTTGGTTTGGGCATTTACTATCATACCGATACCTTTTATGCAGGATTATCGGCACCCAATATTTTGGAGACCGAATATTTCGATAACGACAACTCAGATAACTCGGTCAATTTTTTGTCGGCCCAGCGCATCAACTTTTACTTCATTACAGGGTATGTGTTTGATTTGGGTCCGGACCTAAAGTTTAAACCGGCCTTATTGACTAAGGCAGTGGGAGGGGCACCTTTGCAGGTGGATCTTTCCGCCAGCTTTTTGTTCGCGGACAGGTTCAGTTTTGGTGCCGCATACCGATGGGATGCTGCTGTGAGTGGCTTGGTGGGCTTCCAATTGACCGAACAGCTTATGGTGGGACTTGCATATGATAGGGAAACCACGGAATTGGGAGGAACGCAGTTCAATGATGGCTCCTTCGAGATATTTTTAAGGTTGGAACTGTTGAAGAGTTTTCAGAGAACCGTATCACCAAGATTCTTTTAATATAGTATAGGATGCTGAAAAGAATACTCATTTTACTTATCGTAGTTTTAGGTTCGGTGGCCAAAATGGTCGCTCAGGACAGCATTCCCGAAAAAAAGATTGAAAGGACCATAGAGAAGGCTGATGAACGCTATCGGGAATACTCCTTCAGTCCTGCCATCGACATCTATAAAAAGGTATTGGACAAAGGATACACTTCGCCAGATTTGTTGAAAAAACTGGGTAATTCCTATTACTTCAATGCCAAATACCAAGAAGCGGCCGACATCTATAAAAAACTGGAAGAAGAATATCCGGATGAAATGGAGGTGGAGTATGTGTTCCGATATGCCCAAAGTTTAAAATCCGTAGGGAACTATGACGAAGCGGCCAGGCTCATGGAAGAATTCAAGACCATGACGGCTTCCTATACCGGTGGGTTTGATGAGGACTATATGACCAAGATCGAGGAGAACTCGGGAAGGTATACCATCAAACCATTTGGGTACAATAGCAAGTATTCTGATTTTGCCGCTTCCTACTACGAAAAAGGACTCATTTTTGCTTCTGACCGCGATACAGGTAATTTGGCACGATATCGACATACATGGAATTCAAGGGACTTTTTAGACCTCTACAAGGTAAATGCCGATAGTGTTTCCAATAATACAGTGGTCAAATTGGAAGGAGACGTCAATACCCGGCTTCATGAATCCACGTCAGTGGTCACAAAGGACGGCAACACCATGTATTTTACCCGTAACAACTTCATGGATGGGAAAAAATACAAAGATGGTGAGGGCATTACCCGTTTAAAGATCTATAGTGCCGAAAAAGTCAATGGCGAGTGGACCAATATCACGGAACTTCCTTTTAACAGTGATTCTTATTCTGTGGCGCACCCAATGTTGAGTCCGGATGAAAAAAGGCTCTATTTTGTTTCCGATATGCCCGGTAGCCTTGGAGAATCGGATATTTTCATGACCAATATTATCGGTGATGGCACCTATGGTCCCATAGTGAACCTGGGAAAAAACATTAATACCATGGCACGGGAAACGTTCCCTTTCATTACTTCGGATGGGGTACTGTATTTTTCTTCGGATGGGCATTTGGGATTGGGCGGATTGGATGTTTTTGCAACAAAGATTGCCTTTGATGATTACGACCAACCTGTGGTGAATGTGGGAAGACCAATCAATGGTCCGAGTGACGATTTCGCCTTTATTTATGATACCGATAGCAAGACCGGATACTTCTCTTCCAATAGGGAAGGAGGCATGGGAGATGATGATATTTATGAATTCGTGGAAAACGAACCTTTGGTTCTGGATTGCATTCAGGATGTCTCAGGAACCGTAAGGGATCGTATCTCCAATGAAGTTTTAGCAGGTGCTACCGTAATGGTCATTGATGAAGAGAACAAAGAGGTTTCATCTACCATAACCGATTCTGATGGGAATTACTTTTTGCAACTCGACTGTTCCAAAGGAAATTTTGTTAGGGCATCCCGGGATGGGTATGTACCTGCTGAGGAATATTTTGGCAGATCCTATGGTAAGCCCAGAATCATAGATTTCTATTTGGAAAGGGATTTGGTCACGGGAGGTTTTGGAGACGATTTGGCCAAACTGTTGCAATTGAGCACCATTTATTTCGACCTGAACAAATACAACATCAGACCCGATGCTGAAATTGAAATCCAAAAAGTGATTGTGGCCATGGAAAAATACCCTAGTTTGAAGATTAAGGTGAATTCCCATACCGATAGCCGTGGCAATGATGCCTATAATCTGTGGTTATCCCAAAAGAGAGCGGAGTCAACGGTCAACTATATGATATCCAAAGGAATATCTCCCGATAGACTTCAAGGGGAAGGATTTGGGGAGACCAGATTGGTCAATGAATGCATGAATGGGGTTCGATGCTCCGAGGAACAACACCAGTTGAACAGACGTTCAGAGTTCATTATTTTTGAATAATGTACTGATAAACAGAATTATAAAATATCATTTTTTCTTCTTAAAATATGAACGGCCCTCTTTAGGAGGGTCTTTTTATTTTGTGCCCAATCTATCTTAGTTAATTCCTCTACTTAAAATTTTTGGTAGCTATCCCTTAAATAAGGCAACTAGTTTTTTGATAAGAATCCTTTGTACTTCTCAAAATAAATAAAGTAAGAATTAGATTACGTATACTACTTGGGTTTGGGCGTCCGAACAACTGCTTTTATTGCCTCTCATCGACGAACAGTCTTAAAAAAATGATAAAGAATTGGGATAAAGACCTCATGATATGGATGCTATACAGTAGGTTTTTAGTTGTACACAACAAATATTTTCTACCCCTATAGGTAAAGGTAATTTTGTAGGGAGTTGTAAAATTCGAAGTGTTCTGTCTTGTTACAAACGCTGAAAATTTTATGGCCGAAACAACAAAAACACACCAATACCGAGCCTCAACTAATAGTAACCTCATGAAAAAGAGCATAGTTGCCCTACTGTTTTTACTTCTTACAGGAATTGCCTTTTCCCAAACTACAGTAACCTTACAGGACCAATGTAATTGTGAAGTCCTCAAAGGAACCGATGTTTCCAGTGCAGGAGCCGTCAGCCCGACTGGTGCCGATACGGGAGATATTTACGTAAATACCAATACCGGGACTATTTACTTCTGGGATGGTAACTCGTGGGAATTGACATCGACTGATAATCAACAGTTGACAGGGTTTACTTTTGATGGAATTACCAATACGTTGACCCTTTCCTTGGAAAATGGGGGCAGTGCCAACGTGGACCTAAGTAGTTTAAGTGATAGCTTAACGGATACCAATACTACGGTCGCCTCATTTGGAATAGATGGCACCAACACCAATTTGGTCATTACAGATTCGGGGGGCAATACCTATTCTGTAGCGTTGGCTGATTTGGCGGCTCTTATAGATACCAACACGGACAGCCAGGACCTGAGCCTGAGCGGCGACGACCTGAGCCTGAGCGGGGACCCTACTGCGACCCCGATCGACCTTAGCGGGTACACCGAGACGGTGGCCGGCGCGAACGACATCACCGTGACCGACGACGGGAACGGGAACTATACGGTTGACTATGTGGACGGAGACAAGAGCTCCACCAACGAGCTGTCCGACCTGAGCCTTGACGGGAGCAACGTGCTGACGCTGAGCAACCCTGCCACGGGGGGCAACTCTGTCGACCTTAGCGG
>NZ_QXFI01000007.1 GCF_003584135.1 Flagellimonas pelagia | reverse complement strand
CCGCTAAGGTCGACAGAGTTGCCCCCCGTGGCAGGGTTGCTCAGCGTCAGCACGTTGCTCCCGTCAAGGCTCAGGTCGGACAGCTCGTTGGTGGAGCTCTTGTCTCCGTCCACATAGTCAACCGTATAGTTCCCGTTCCCGTCGTCGGTCACGGTGATGTCGTTCGCGCCGGCCACCGTCTCGGTGTACCCGCTAAGGTCGATCGGGGTCGCAGTAGGGTCCCCGCTCAGGCTCAGGTCGTCGCCGCTCAGGCTCAGGTCCTGGCTGTCCGTGTTCACAGTATGATTTAAATCTGATATTTGACTCTCCGTTATAATAAGGTTTGCTTCGTTAATGTCTATATCTATTTCATCATTGGCAATGTCATCGCTTACCGTGATTTTATTTGAACCCGCATTGACATTCTTGAACTCCAAATCTGCTCCAGTCTTCCTAGCGAATGTTCCAACTCCTCCCACACCTGCATTTGAAGCAGTGTTGGTCTGACCAGATGTGGCCGCAAAAGCATCCACTTCAGCCTTCAATTCTTCTATCACATTTTGCACGTTACCTGAGGTCAAGGTCGTCGTACTTGCATCAAAAGGTACTTCTATAGCATTCTGTAGCTCGTTGGTGGAGCTCTTGTCTCCGTCCACATAGTCAACCGTATAGTTCCCGTTCCCGTCGTCGGTCACGGTGATGTCGTTCGCGCCGGCCACCGTCTCGGTGTACCCGCTAAGGTCGACAGAGTTGCCCCCCGTGGCAGGGTTGCTCAGCGTCAGCACGTTGCTCCCGTCAAGGCTCAGGTCGGACAGCTCGTTGGTGGAGCTCTTGTCTCCGTCCACATAGTCAACCGTATAGTTCCCGTTCCCGT
>NZ_QXFI01000006.1:0-125000 GCF_003584135.1 Flagellimonas pelagia | reverse complement strand
TTTCGCGTCTACTACTACCGACTAGAGCGCCCTGTTCAGACTCGCTTTCGCTGCGGCTGCGCACCATAAGTGCTTAACCTTGCCGGTAAAAGTAACTCGTAGGCTCATTATGCAAAAGGCACGCCGTCATCCCGTAAACGGGACTCCGACCGCTTGTAGGCGTATGGTTTCAGGGTCTTTTTCACTCCGTTGTTCACGGTTCTTTTCACCTTTCCCTCACGGTACTGGTTCACTATCGGTCTCCCAGGAGTATTTAGCCTTGGCGGATGGTCCCGCCGGATTCACACAGGGTTTCACGTGCCCCGCGCTACTCAGGATACCACTATCTTTAACGCTCCTTGCCTGTACCGGGCTATCACCGTCTACGGCCCCTCTTTCCAAAGGGTTCCAGTTCGTCGCGCAAAGAACATCGTGGTCCTACAACCCCAACATTGCCGAGACAACGTTGGTTTGGGCTGTTCCGATTTCGCTCGCCACTACTCTCGGAATCACTCTTGTTTTCTCTTCCTCCGCCTACTTAGATGTTTCAGTTCAGCGGGTTCGCCCACCTTGCGGTGTGACAGGCCTTCAACCTGCCGGGTTGCCCCATTCGGACACCCACGGATCAAAGCTCATGTGCAGCTCCCCGTGGATTTTCGCAGCTTATCGCGTCCTTCGTCGCCTCTGAGAGCCTAGGCATCCCCCATACGCCCTTCTTTTGCTTGTCGCACCCGTACCAAGTACGGATGCCCTCTCGTAATCCTTATATATTCTATTCTACTTCGTGTTTCTTCTTTTGACTTCGCCATGATGAACCTAATCATCACGCTCCGTCCCAATATGTCAATGAACTTTTGTGCCAAACTTGATTTGGCATCCCTCCGGGAAATTACCGACCTTGATCGGTGTCGCCCCTTCGGGATCCCCGCATCCGCGGGGAAAATGTGGAGAATAAGGGAGTCGAACCCTTGACCTCCTGCGTGCAAGGCAGGCGCTCTAGCCAGCTGAGCTAATTCCCCAGTCTAGTTGATTGTTGTTCGTTGTTCGTTGATCGTAATTTCCATCAACCATCAACCAAGAACCAACAACTGGTGTCTCAACTTCCAGAATTTCCTTTCAATACTCAATGAACCTTTCATCGTAGTCTCAGGCAGACTCGAACTGCCGACCTCTACATTATCAGTGTAGCGCTCTAACCAGCTGAGCTATGAGACTGTCTTGGCCTAAAAATTTGCCAGTATATCAAAAAACACATTGTAAAACGACAGCATAAAGGTAAAGGACCACCTCGTGCGGGGCCCGAACAACCTCCGGGCGTCTCTTTCTCTAGAAAGGAGGTGTTCCAGCCGCACCTTCCGGTACGGCTACCTTGTTACGACTTAGCCCTAGTTACCGATTTTGCCCTAGGCCGCTCCTTGCGGTGACGGACTTCAGGCACTCCCGGCTTCCATGGCTTGACGGGCGGTGTGTACAAGGCCCGGGAACGTATTCACCGGATCATGGCTGATATCCGATTACTAGCGATTCCAGCTTCACGGGGTCGAGTTGCAGACCCCGATCCGAACTGTGACCGGTTTTATAGATCCGCGCCCCCTTGCGGGGTGGCTTCCCTCTGTACCGGCCATTGTAGCACGTGTGTGGCCCAGGACGTAAGGGCCGTGATGATTTGACGTCGTCCCCACCTTCCTCACGGTTTGCACCGGCAGTCCCGTTAGAGTCCCCATCTTTACATGCTGGCAACTAACGGCAGGGGTTGCGCTCGTTATAGGACTTAACCTGACACCTCACGGCACGAGCTGACGACAACCATGCAGCACCTTGCAGGCAGTCCGAAGAAAGGGATGTCTCCACCCCATGCAGCCTGCATTTAAGCCCTGGTAAGGTTCCTCGCGTATCATCGAATTAAACCACATGCTCCACCGCTTGTGCGGGCCCCCGTCAATTCCTTTGAGTTTCATTCTTGCGAACGTACTCCCCAGGTGGGATACTTATCACTTTCGCTTGGCCACGGAGCACGAATGCCCCACAGCTAGTATCCATCGTTTACGGCGTGGACTACCGGGGTATCTAATCCCGTTCGCTACCCACGCTTTCGTCCATCAGCGTCAGTACATGGTTGGTCACCTGCCTTCGCGATCGGTGTTCTATGTGATATCTATGCATTTCACCGCTACACCACATGTTCCGGCAACCCCACCATGACTCAAGACCTGCAGTATCAAAGGCAATTTTATGGTTGAGCCACAAACTTTCACCCCTGACTTACAGGCCCGCCTACGGACCCTTTAAACCCAATGATTCCGGATAACGCTCGGACCCTCCGTATTACCGCGGCTGCTGGCACGGAGTTAGCCGGTCCTTATTCTTACGGTACCGTCAGCCACCTACACGTAGGTGGGTTTCTTCCCGTATAAAAGCAGTTTACAACCCATAGGGCCGTCATCCTGCACGCGGCATGGCTGGATCAGTCTTCCGACCATTGTCCAATATTCCTCACTGCTGCCTCCCGTAGGAGTCTGGTCCGTGTCTCAGTACCAGTGTGGGGGATCCCCCTCTCAGGGCCCCTAACCATCGTTGCCTTGGTAAGCCGTTACCTCACCAACCAGCTAATGGTACGCATGGCCATCCCTGTCCGATAAATCTTTAATCCACATATCATGCGATACATGGATACCATGGGGCATTAATCCAAGTTTCCCTGGGCTATTCCCCTGACAGGGGCAGGTTCCATACGCGTTCCGCACCCGTGCGCCGGTCTCAAGGGTGCAAGCACCCTCTACCCCTCGACTTGCATGTGTTAGGCCTGCCGCTAGCGTTCATCCTGAGCCAGGATCAAACTCTTCATTGTATTTCCTTGAATGTCTGTCCGACACCCGGAAATATCCGGGCCCCCGCATCAAAATGGTTCTTATTCTCTTTACGCTGTCGTTACAATATGCATATGAACTTCTTCTTGTTTTTCCCGAAAAAAAAATCGGCCATCCCGACCAATCCCCCTCTCGAAAACGCCCTGCCTCATCAGCTAAGCGGGTGCAAATATAAGAACGTTATTCCGACTCCACAAAATGTTTTCGGATATTTTTTAAAAAAATTTACACCTCACTGAAAACCAGACTTTTAAAGTACAAAAAAATATTATTTCCACCAAAAAAAGCATACTGAATTTTATAACGCACTGATTGAACATAACTTACTAAATGAATGACGCCCCTATTGTAAGCATCAACTCAAGATAGTATCTTTGCGCTCCATGTATAATATAAGGATTAAATGATTGAGATTACATTGCCAGACGGCGCGGTAAAGAAAGTTCCCGAAGGAACTACTCCCATGGATATTGCTAAGAGCATCAGTGAAGGATTCGCACGAAACGTTATTTCGGCCAAATTCAACGATACTACCGTGGAGACGGTGACCCCTCTTACCGAAAACGGTTCCCTTACCTTATATACATGGAACGACGATGCCGGAAAGAAGGCCTTTTGGCATTCCACCTCACACGTAGTGGCACAAGCCTTGGAGGAATTGTACCCCGGCATTAAGCTGACCATAGGCCCAGCTATTGACAACGGCTTCTATTATGATGTTGATTTTGGCGACCAATCCATCTCGGAAAAAGATTTGCCAGAAATTGAAAAGAAAGCCTTGGAAATTGCCCGTGGTAAGTTTGACTATAAAATGAGGAGCGTTTCCAAAGCGGATGCCCTTAACTATTATAAGAACCAAGGCAACGAATATAAGGTAGAGCTTATTGAAAACCTGGAGGACGGAACCATTACTTTTTGTGACCATAGCACCTTTACCGACCTATGTCGCGGTGGACATATCCCAAATACGGGTATCATCAAGGCCATAAAGTTGTTGAGCGTGGCCGGTGCCTATTGGCGCGGTGATGAAAAGAACAAGCAATTGACCCGGGTGTATGGAATCTCTTTTCCAAAACAAAAAGAGTTGACCGAATACCTTGAACTTTTGGAAGAGGCCAAAAAAAGGGACCATCGTAAATTGGGCAAAGAACTGGAACTTTTCACTTTTTCACAGAAAGTGGGACAAGGCCTTCCTTTATGGCTACCTAAAGGTGCGGCTTTGAGGGAACGTTTGGAACAGTTCCTAAAGAAGGCCCAGAAGAAGGCAGGTTATGAAATGGTGGTCACTCCCCACATCGGCCAAAAGGAATTATACGTTACTTCTGGGCATTATGCCAAATACGGAGCAGATAGTTTTCAGCCTATCCATACCCCGAAAGAGGATGAGGAGTTTTTGTTGAAACCCATGAACTGCCCCCACCACTGTGAGATATACAACAGCCATCCGTTCAGCTATAAAGATTTACCCAAACGTTATGCCGAATTTGGCACGGTTTATAGATATGAACAAAGTGGCGAATTGCATGGTCTTACCCGTGTACGAGGATTCACCCAAGATGATGCCCACATTTTCTGCACCAACGAGCAACTGAACGATGAGTTCAAAAATGTAATCGACCTTACCTTATATGTATTGAATTCTTTAGGCTTCAACAATTTTACGGCACAGGTATCGGTCCGTGATCTGGAACATCCTGAAAAATATATTGGGAACTCGGAGGATTGGGAAAAGGCCGAACAGGCCATCATCGATGCTGCGGAAGAAAAAGGATTGAACTATGTAGTGGAAAGCGGTGAGGCCGCATTTTATGGTCCTAAATTGGACTTTATGGTGAAGGACGCCTTGGGACGTAACTGGCAATTGGGAACTATTCAGGTGGATTACAACCTACCCAAACGTTTTGACCTTACCTATAAAGGAAGTGACAACGAGCTTCACCGCCCGGTCATGATCCACCGTGCACCTTTTGGCAGCATGGAACGGTTTGTGGCACTTTTGCTGGAACACACCGGAGGAAACTTCCCGTTGTGGTTGATTCCCGTACAGGCTATAGTACTGCCCGTCAGCGAGAAACATGAAAAATATGCCGAAAAAGTTTTGAATTCGCTGGAAAATAACGAAATTCGCGCGCTCATTGATAACAGGAATGAAACGGTAGGGAAAAAAATCCGTGAGGCCGAACTGAAGAAAATCCCGTTCATGCTTATCGTTGGGGAGCAGGAAGAAGCTTCCGGAACCATTTCGGTAAGAAGGCATGGAGGTGAGGATTTGGGAAGCCTGAGCACCGATTCATTTTCCGACTTGGTATCTACTGAAATAAATAGTACCTTAAAGTCGTTCTAAAAAATTAAGTTTAACTAAAAAGTATACGTCATAGCAATACGAAGAAAATTTAAGCCCCAACCACAGAGGGAAAACAAAAACCCTCACAATATCAATGAAAAAATAAAGGCCCGCGAGGTAAGGCTTGTGGGAGATAATGTGGAGATGGGTGTTTACCCCATTGCCAGAGCAATGGAAATGGCCAACGAACAGGAACTGGATTTGGTAGAGATTTCACCAAACGCCAACCCTCCTGTTTGTAAGATTATCGATTACAAAAAGTTCCTTTACGAGCAAAAGAAAAGGGACAAGGCCCTGAAGGCCAAGGCAACCAAGGTTGTCATCAAGGAAATTAGGTTTGGTCCACAGACGGATGATCATGATTATGACTTCAAGAAGCGACATGCGGAAAAATTCTTGAAGGAAGGTGCCAAACTAAAAGCCTATGTGTTCTTTAAAGGAAGATCCATCGTTTACAAGGACCAAGGTGAGATTTTGTTGCTTAAACTTGCCCAAGAACTTGAAGAATGGGGAAAAGTGGAGCAAATGCCAAAATTGGAAGGAAAACGCATGACCATGTTCATTGCGCCCAAGACAAACAAGAAATAAAAAAATACTGGACGATGTCCAGGATAATAAGCGGAGTTAAAAACTAGGAAAATGCCTAAGATGAAAACAAAATCCAGTGCCAAAAAGCGTTTCAAGCTTACCGGCTCTGGTAAAATCAAGAGAAAGCACGCTTTTAAGAGTCACATTTTGACCAAAAAGTCTAAAAAGCGTAAGCTCAAGTTGACTCATTCCACATTGGTACACCCATCGGATGAGAACAGCGTTTTGGAACAATTGCGTTTAAAATAATCGTTCCAACGGTACATTAATTATTAACCCTGGAGTTGGGCCCATAAAGTTCCCGTTTTGGGACGCCTGCTACAAAAAAATGAAACATTATGCCAAGATCAGTTAATTCAGTTGCTTCACGAGCTAGAAGAAAAAAAGTGATGAAGCAAGCCAAAGGTTACTTCGGAAGACGTAAAAACGTTTGGACAGTGGCCAAAAATGCGGTAGAGAAAGCAATGCTTTATGCTTACCGCGATAGAAAAACCAAAAAACGTAACTTCCGTTCCCTATGGATCACCCGTATCAATGCCGGGGCCAGAATGCACGGAATGTCTTACTCCCAGTTCATGGGGAAAGTTAAATCCAACGGAATCGAACTTAACAGAAAAGTTCTTGCGGATTTGGCCATGAACCATCCTGATGCCTTCAAGGCCATCGTGGAAAGAGTAAAGTAAAAATCAATATAAACTTACCCCGCTTATTAAAAATCCCGCCCAGTGCGGGATTTTTTATTTATTGGCCTAAAACAAGTCAACACGAATTATTCGAATTGGCTCGAATGGTTCTGTTTTTATTGCTTCCTGTAAAAAAAAGAACAAACCGATTGTTGCCCTGCCCTATCTAGCTCCTTAAATTGTTTATTGAAAATTGCACATTGTCAATTGTTTATTGTCCAAAAGCAGTGATGACCAGCTTTCTTCCAGAGGCATAGTTTCTATGCTCACATAGGTAAATACCCTGCCATATACCCATGTTCAGTCGCCCTTGGGAAATGGGAATCTGTACCGAAGCACCCATCAAAGAAGCCTTAATATGTGCCGGCATATCATCTGGCCCTTCATAATTGTGAACATAATAAGGGGCATTTTCAGGCACCATTTTGTTCATGTGGCTTTCAAAATCCGTGCGTACGGTTGGATCGGCATTTTCATTAATGGTCAAACTGGCAGAAGTATGTTTAATGAACACCTGCAGTATTCCCGTTTCAATTTTACCGATTTCAGGCAAGGCTTGTAAAACAGTATCCGTAATTAAATGGAAACCGCGTTTGTATGTTCTTAGTTGTATTTCCTTTTGAAAAAAATCCATGGTAATATCACTGATTCAGTACGAAATTAATACAAACTTTACCAAACCGACCATGAATCTTTGGTAGGAACGGAATACCTTTGCAGCTTAATTTTTTAGCATGGACCTATCACATATAAAAATGGTGGTTTCCGATATGGATGGCACTTTGTTGAATTCCAATCACGAGGTGAGCCAACGTTTCTTTGAAATTTTCAAAGAGCTACAAAAAAGGAACATCACCTTTGTTGCCGCCAGCGGAAGACAATACCACAGTATGGTGGACAAGTTGGACTCCATAAAGGATGAAATCATTGTGATAGCAGAAAATGGGGCCCTTGTTAAACAACAGGAAAACGTACTGCTCACAACGCCCATACATAAATCGGAAGTAAACCGAATTCTGGAAACATTAGTTCCTTTGGAAAACGTACATCCCGTACTCTGTTGCCAAAACAACGCATTTGTGGGAAGCGACTCCGATGCTTTCATCACCATGCTCAAGGAATATTATTCTGAATTCCGGATTGTGGAGGATCGGGCCAATGTGGACGAAGAGGTCCTTAAAATCGCCATTTATCATTTTGAAAGCTCAGAAAAATATATCTACCCTGCGGTTAAACATCTTGAAAATGAACTTAAGGTAAAAGTTTCGGGCGCCAATTGGGTCGATGTTTCCGATATGAACGCACACAAAGGGTATGCATTGCAGAAAGTGATGGAACAGCATAACATAGCACCCCATGAGGTTATGGTCTTTGGGGACTATAACAACGATCTGGAAATGTTGGAACTTTCGGAATACAGCTTTGCCATGGCCAATGCGCACCCTAACGTACTAAAGGCCGCCAAATTCAAAACATTGAGCAACAATGAATTTGGCGTGGAGCGGGTTTTGGAGAAACTTCTTTAAGTTTTCTGTTTCTTTTTTCTAGCTGCCGGGAACAATACGTTGTTCAAGATTAACCGATATCCCGGTGATGTGGGGTGAAGGTCCAGTTCCGTTTTGGGATCCCCTACCCTGTGTTGGTAGTCTTCAGGATCATGGCCCCCATAGAACGTAAAGAAACCTTTTCCTTTGATACCGTGGATATAGCGGGCCTCCCCATTGATCTTGTTTTCTCCCAGCACCATTACGGTAGGTTTTATCTCATCCCTAGCAAAAGCAGTAGTCTGCCCCATAAACCCTTTCACCAAACTGGTATGGTTCTGCGTTAACATGGTAGGCACGGGATCCCACTTGGCCGAAAATTCCATCAAAGAAAAATAATCGGATTCCTTGGGCACATTGCCTCTTCTATTGGTCATATCGATGGAAGAGAACTCATAACGCAAGGGGTTACGCTCCAAAATAAAATTGGTAAACGCAAAGGTATTCCCAAAATCCAATTTGGCCTGATAATTGGCATCCGAAGGATCACCATCGAACATGGGTTCGCAGATATCCACATTTTCGGCAGCCAGTGCTATATCAAAACTATCCGTTGCGGAACACATGGCGAACATAAAGCCACCTCCGATTACATAGTTCCTGATTTTGAGGGCCACGGCCAACTTTTCGTCGGATACTTTGGCATAGCCCAATTTTTGGGCCAATGCCTCAGCTTCTTCCTTGGCCTCAATATACCATGGAGCTGCTCTATAATGTCCATAGAACCTACCATACTGACCCGTAAAATCCTCATGGTGCAGGTGCAGCCAATCGTACAAGGCCAATTTGTCCCCCAACACTTCTTCGTCGTAAATAGTGGTATAGGGTATCTCGGCATAGGTAAGTACCATGGTCACGGCATCGTCCCAAGGTTGATTTTCCTTTGGGGAATACACAGCAATTTTGGGTGCTTTTTCCAAGATTACCGCATCTTGGTTTTGGGAAGGACTGCTGATCTCATCCAAAATTTGTTCCGCTTGCCCATCTGACAACACTTCAAATGAAACGCCCCTAATCTGGCATTCCTTTCGTATGGCATCCCCATCGGGCAACAAAAAAGAACCACCCCGATAGTTGAGCAACCATTGTACTTTTTGCTGTTTGGATAGCACCCAATAGGTAATCCCGTAAGCTTTTAAATGATTTTCCTGACCCTCGGCATCCATGGGAATAAGGATAACGGAAGCGAAGGATTTGCCAACAAACAGGAAAAATAAAAGAAGAATGGTGAGATTTCGCGCTTTTGCTCGAAATGACAAAAATTGAACTATTTTAGAACGGCACGTCGTTATCATCTGGGTCATCGTCACTGTTCATTGCGCTGCCAAAAGCTTCGTCCGCACTAGGGAATTTTGGCGTTGCAAAGGGATTTTCCTCATCCGCATTCATCTTCGATTGGAATTCGAATGGGGAATCAAAGTCATCCAAGTTATCAAATTTACCCAGAGCACCCACAAATTTTAACCTAATATTATCCAAACCACCGTTACGGTGCTTGGCCACAATAAACTCTGCTTGACCTTGGGTCGGGGTGCGCTCCTCATCGTCCCACTCGTCAATTTTATAGTATTCTGGCCTGTAGATGAACGAAACAATATCGGCATCCTGCTCAATGGCCCCAGATTCCCTAAGGTCTGAAAGTATGGGGCGCTTGCTACCCCCACGGGTCTCCACCGCCCTGGAAAGCTGTGAAAGAGCAATAACTGGTACATCCAATTCTTTAGCCAATGCCTTCAGGTTTCGGGAAATGGTAGAAATCTCCTGTTCACGGTTCCCTCCTTTTTGGCTCCCTCCTGCCGTCATCAACTGCAAATAATCGATGATGATGAGCCTGATCTTATGCTGTGATGCCAATCGGCGTGCCTTGGCCCGCAGGTCAAAAATGGAAAGCGAAGGGGTATCATCAATGAACAAGGGTGCTTTTTCCAAAGCCTTCACCTTTACGTTCAATTGTTCCCATTCGTGTTTTTCGAGTTTACCTGTCCTTAATTTTTCAGAAGAAAGACCGGTTTCGGAGGAAATCAAACGGGTAATCAACTGTACCGAGGACATCTCCAAAGAAAAGAAAGCAACCGGAATATCCGAATTCACGGCAATGTTACGTGCCATGGACAAGGTCAAGGCCGTTTTACCCATACCTGGTCTGGCCGCCACAATGACCAAATCACTGGGTTGCCATCCTGAGGTTAAACGATCTAATTTGTCAAAACCGGATGGAATTCCGCTGAGCCCTTCCTTATTGGAAATTTCCTCAATCTTCTTTTTGGCCTGGATCACCAAATTTTGAGCCGTCTCTGCAGAGCGTTTCAAATTACCTTGGGTTACCTCGTATAATTTGGCTTCCGCAGTGTCCAAAAGATCAAAAACGTCTGCGGAATCGCTATAGGCATCCTCAATGATTTCGTTTGAAATCTTGATAAGGCTCCGCTGAATATATTTTTGTAGAATAATCCGGGCATGGAACTCGATATGCGCGGAAGAAGCCACTTTTTGGGTGAGTTTTATCAAATAAAAATCCCCTCCAACAGCTTCGAGCTTACCATCCTTCTTTAATTGCGAGGAAACGGTTAATAAATCCACTGGTTCAGAGGATTCGAACAATTTGAAGATAGCCTCGTAGATGTATTTATGGGCATCTTTGTAAAAGACATCAGGATGTAGGATATCTATTACTTCATCTACCCCTTTCTTGTCAATCATCATAGCACCCAATACAACCTCCTCTAAATCAACTGCTTGTGGAGGTATTTTGCCTTTTTCAAGGCTTATCAGAGTGGATTTGTCCACTCGATGTCCGACTACGGGGCTAGGCTTATCCATGAATGCGAAAGTAGCTAATTAACCTTTAGTTAACTTTAATAATGATAGAAGCGATTTCCACAGGTACTCAACAATTAAAATGTTGATAACTTAAAATACCTGTTGATAACATAAAAAAATTCTAGGATATAACCTAATTAAAAAGGTTAACCTCTGAAAACCATGACTTATTCGTCGTAGACACCCATTTCGGAGTATTTTTCCATTCGGGTTTTGACCAGTTCTTTTGGTGATAACTTTTTAAGTTCCTCGTAATGAGATGAAATTTTATTTTTGACGGTCTCAAAAGTTTTCTCTCTATTGCTATGCGCCCCACCAAGGGGTTCCTTCACGATCTCATCGACCAATTTCTGCTTTTTCATATCGGCAGCGGTCAATTTTAGCGCATCGGCAGCTTGTTCTTTAAACTCCCAGCTTCTCCATAAAATGGATGAACAAGATTCAGGGGAAATTACCGAGTACCACGTATTTTCCAACATCAGTACCTTATCGCCCACTCCAATGCCCAAGGCTCCACCGGAAGCTCCTTCCCCAATGATGATGACAATGATCGGCACTTTAAGTCGGGTCATTTCTAAAATATTTCGGGCAATCGCCTCGCCCTGTCCCCTTTCTTCGGCCTCGATACCCGGATATGCTCCTGGGGTATCGATAAAACTCACCACGGGAATCCCGAATTTCTCAGCCGATTTCATCAACCTTAAAGCTTTTCTATATCCCTCAGGGTTGGCCATACCGAAGTTACGGTACTGCCGAGTTTTGGTATTGTATCCTTTTTGCTGGCCGATGAACATATAACTCTGGTCACCTATCTTGCCCAAACCACCGATCATGGCCTTGTCATCCTTCACATTCCTATCCCCATGTAGTTCCAAAAAGGTATCTCCACAAATGGCCTTGATGTAATCCATGGTGTAGGGCCTATTGGGATGTCTGGACAGTTGTACCCGTTGCCATGCGGTCAAATTTTTATAGATATCCTTTCGGGTCTCTTCCAGTTTCTTTTCAATCTGTGAGCAGGTCTCTGTGACATCCACATCACTTTCTTCCCCGATGATCATACATTTTTGAAGTTGTTCTTCAAGTTCTTTAATGGGAAGTTCAAATTCTAGATATTCCATGGAAAGTTGATATTTTCAATAAAAACAATGGGGACAAATATATAACATTATAGGTTACCCAAATAAATTGTCCAAGCCATTTAACGTCAATTCAATACGAGGTTTTTATGTATTAACGCTTGGCCTTCATGAGCATGTAAACGGCAAAGGCACCAAAAATTAGGTTGGGGATCAGCACCGCCAATAAAGGCGAAAATCCTGATTGTTCGGCCAAAGTGCCAAATACCTTATCAAAGAAAATATATACGAAGGCCACGCCTATACCGAACGCCAGATTGAGCCCCATCCCGCCACGTCGTTTTACGGAAGAAACCGCTACTGCAATCACGGTTAGAATGAACGCAGCAATAGGCAATGCCCAACGCTTGTATTTGACCAATACATAGGCATTGATATTGGAGGCCCCTTTGCTTTTCTGGTCCTTGATAAAATCATTCAGTTCGAACAGGTTTTTGGTCTCGGCGATATAGGAAACTGGGGTAAGATCATCTATCTCGAACGAAAAAATGGTATCCAACCTGCGTTTTGAATTTATGTATTCCGTTTCGTTCCTGATCTCGCGTTTCTCATAATTCGTCAATCGGTACACACTGTCCTTTTCAACCCACCTGATGTTACTTGCGGAAATCTTATAATCTAATTTACCGATGGTATCAAAATGTTCATAGGTAAAATTGTACCCGATCTGTCTGTTGGGATCGAAACTGCTCACATAGATATAATCCGTTTCGTTCAACTGATTGAAAATGTTTTCCGTGACCCTGTCCTGACGACCCTTTTTAAAGTATTTGTACTCGAATTCGTTGAATCCAATGCTCGCATGGGGCACAATGAACATTCCCATCATAAAAATAAGGATGGCGACCAGTGTGGCCCCAATAAAATAAGGTCGCAAGAATCTCCAATAGGACACTCCCGAACTCAAAATAGCCACAATTTCGGTATTGCTGGCCAGTTTGGAGGTAAAGAAAATAATGGAAAGGAAAAGGAATATGGGCAATAACAGATTACCGATCACTAAAGTGAAATTGCCGTAAAAGACCATGACTTCGGAAAGTGGCGCCTCATTATCGATGATCTTCCCAATCTTTTCCGCCAGATTGGCCATGATCCCAATGGGAACAAAAAGCATGAGCATCCCCAAAAAGGTGACCAGATAGCGTTTTAAGATATACCTGTCGAGTATGGTGAGCATCAGAGTCTTTTATCCATTTGTTGAACCATCTTGGTTTTCCATTCCAGAAAATCCCCTGCTAAAATACGTTCTCTGGCCGTACGTACCAACCAAAGATAAAATCCCAGATTATGGATGGTAGCAATCTGTTTGCCCAAATACTCATTGGCCGCGAACAAATGTCGCAAATAGGCCTTCGAATATTCCGTGTCCACAAAAGTGATTCCCATCTCATCTATGGGAGAAAAATCGTTCTCCCATTTTTTATTTTTGATGTTGATGGTGCCGTGCGCCGTGAACAACATTCCGTTCCGTGCATTTCGGGTCGGCATCACACAATCGAACATGTCCACCCCCAATGCAATATTCTCCAAAATATTGATCGGTGTCCCCACGCCCATCAAATAACGGGGTTTATCCTCTGGAAGAATGTCGCAGACCAGTTCCGCCATTTCGTACATTTCTTCGGCCGGTTCCCCTACCGAAAGTCCTCCAATGGCATTTCCTTCGGCACCAACCGAAGCTATATATTCAGCTGATTGCTTTCTTAAGTCCTTATACGTGGAACCTTGAACAATGGGGAAAAAACTTTGTGCATATCCATATTTATATGGAAGCTTCTCCAAATGGTCGATGCATCGGTCCAACCATCTGTGGGTAAGGTGCATGGAACGTTTGGCATAATTATAATCGCAGGGATATGGGGTACATTCATCAAAGGCCATTATGATATCGGCCCCGATGGTACGCTGGATCTCCATCACATTTTCTGGGGTGAACACGTGATGGGAGCCATCAATATGGGATTTGAATTTTACTCCTTCTTCTCTGATCTTACGGTTTTCGGAGAGCGAGTATACTTGGTATCCCCCACTATCGGTTAGAATATTTCGGTTCCACCCCATAAATTTATGCAGTCCCCCTGCCTCTTCCAAAATTCCTGTGCCGGGTCGAAGGTATAAATGATAGGTGTTGCCCAAAATGATGTCGGGATTGATCTCATCCGTCAACTCGCGTTGGTGAACCCCCTTTACCGAGGCAACGGTACCCACCGGCATAAAAATAGGGGTTTGGATGGTGCCATGATCCGTAGTCATCTCCCCTGCCCTGGCCTTACTCTGGCTATCCTTCTTTATTAAGGTAAAATCCAATGGTTTCGTTTAAAAGCGCAAATATAACGATCTCATTTTCGCCAACCCTTAACAAAAAAATAAAGTTTGTCAATAAGGCTCTTGATAAATAATGCGTTTCCGTTTGTTTAGCCGATCGAATGCCTTTACTTTTGATGCATTAAATATTACGCAATGCCAAATACGAAAGAATTACAGGACTTGGTCATACAGGTCAGAAGGGACATCTTACGAATGGTCCACAACGTAAATTCAGGACATCCGGGAGGATCCTTGGGTTGTACCGAATTTATGGTAGCCCTCTACAACGAAATTATGGATCTGAAGGAAGGGTTTGACATGGATGGAATTGGAGAGGACATCTTCTTTTTGTCCAATGGACACATCTCCCCTGTTTTTTATAGCGTTTTGGCGCGAAGGGGTTATTTCCCCCTTGAGGAACTCAACACTTTCAGGTTGATCAATTCAAGATTACAGGGCCACCCTACCACCCACGAAGGCCTACCTGGCGTACGCGTGGCATCCGGTTCATTGGGCCAAGGGATGTCCGTGGCCATCGGGGCCGCATTGGCCAAAAAATTGAACGGGGACGACCATTTGGTTTTTAGCCTCCATGGGGATGGAGAACTTCAGGAAGGACAGAATTGGGAGGCCATCATGTTTGCTGCAGGCAACAAAGTAGACAACCTCATTTCCACCATAGACAGAAATGGCCAACAGATAGACGGCCCTACCGAAAAAGTATTGCCGTTGGGCGATGTTGCCGAAAAATTCCGGGTGTTTGGATGGGATGTATTGGAAGTGGAAAGTGGAAACGACCTGGAAAGAGTGATAGCCGGATTGAAAGAAGCCAAAAGCAGAACGGGGAAAGGCAAACCCGTTTGTATGGTTATGGATACCGAAATGGGCCATGGAGTGGATTTCATGATGCACACCCATGCTTGGCACGGTAAAGCTCCAAATGATGAGCAATTGGCCACAGCATTGGCACAAAACCCAGAAACCCTAGGCGATTATTAATTAAGAAACAGACACCATGACTAAATATACAGATCAAGGAAAACAGGATACCCGAAGCGGCTATGGCGCAGGAATGACGGAACTGGGAAGGACCAACCCCAATGTGGTGGCACTTTGTGCCGACTTGGTAGGTTCCTTAAAAATCGAAACGTTCATTGAGGAGAATCCCGAAAGATTTTTTCAAGTGGGGATTGCCGAAGCGAACATGATGGGCATCGCAGCCGGATTGACCATTGGTGGAAAAATCCCTTTTGCCTCTTCCTTTGCCAATTTTGCAACAGGAAGGGTCTACGATCAAATTCGCCAGTCCATTGCCTATTCGGACAAGAATGTAAAAATATGTGCATCCCATGCGGGTCTTACCTTGGGGGAAGATGGAGCCACCCACCAAATTTTGGAGGATATCGGTCTGATGAAAATGCTCCCCGGGATGACAGTGATCAACCCCTGTGACTTTAACCAGACCAAAGCAGCCACCATTGCCATTGCGGAACACCATGGGCCTGTCTATCTTCGTTTCGGAAGACCTAAAGTGGCCAACTTTACCCCAGTTGATCAAAAATTCGAAATTGGGAAAGCCCTTATGTTGAGTGAGGGAACCGATGTCACCATCGTTGCTACCGGACACTTGGTATGGGAAGCCCTACAAGCAGCCGAAAGTTTAGAGAACCAGGGCATTTCTGCTGAAGTGATCAACATACACACCATTAAACCGTTGGACGAAAAGGCTATTTTGGACTCCGTGAAAAAGACAGGATGTATAGTGACCGCGGAAGAGCATAATTATTTGGGAGGCCTTGGGGAAAGCGTTGCCGGCGTATTGGGTATGCACCATCCTACCCCTCAAGAGTTTGTGGCCACAAAGGATACTTTTGGAGAAAGTGGTACACCCGAACAACTCATGGAGAAGTACGGTTTGAACAATAAAGCCATAGAAGCAGCCGTTTTAAGAGTGTTGAAGCGGAAATAGTTTCCGATATCTTTGATATTACTTCAACCCATTAAAACGAACATGTATGAAAAAAACGCTTCTAGTAGCAGTATTTGCCCTTATTGGGGCCACTGCCTTAGCCCAGAGTGGCTCAGGATTCGGTATTAAGGCCGGATTATCTTACAACAAAAATGGCGACTTGATCAGTTCTGTCGGCGATGGCGGGCAGGATATCGTTGAAGGCGCCAAGGGTAAAGCAGGGTATCATTTTGGTTTTTGGGGAAAATTGGATTTTCCCAAAATTTACCTTAGACCTGAATTGGTATATTCCAAAACGAAAAGTTCCTATGACGTGGATGGAGATACCCAAGATTACGACATCTCCAAATTGGACATGCCCGTTCTTTTGGGTTATAAATTAATCGGCCCCTTGCACATTTTTGCAGGTCCAGCTTTTCAATACACCTTAAACAATGATTTGGGTGATTTGGAAGTGGAGGATGTTAAAAATGACTTTACCGTTGGATTAAATGCCGGTGTAGGGGTCAATTTAGGAAATATCGGATTGGACGTACGCTATGAACGTGGTTTTTCCGAAAATGAGGCCGAGTTCATCGGGAATAATGTTACCGACATTTCCGGAAGGGTAGATTCCAGACCTTCACAGGTTATTTTCGCTCTTTCACTCAAGTTGTAAAATGTAAAAATTGAAATAAAAAAGGCCCGATGGATCCATCGGGCCTTTTTTATGTTTAATTGGTATCTGGGTCCAAGTAATCCGGAACGCCATCCCCATCCTTGTCCGGGTAGGGTTTTATAATATTTCCGTTGTCATCGGTAATCTCACTTCTTGTGGAAACCCCATCCCCATCATCATCAGCATCGTTAAAATTGGGTAAGCGGGCATAAACACTTTCATCATCATAATCTGTATTATCGTCAAACAAATATCCATTACCGTTTAAATCTTCCTCTATGGAAGGCACACCATCATTATCCCTATCCGTATTTTCCACATACAGCCCCAACTCAATCTTGAAAACCAAAGGTGAATAACTTGGTATAAGGGAACTGTTTGAATTATTAAAGTATGCCAGGCCCGATGGTATCACTATAATACCCAAGCCACTATTCGTAATATTGTAGGTCCCATCTGGATTTTCTACTATTTGGTCCTCGGTACCCGCATTAAACATGGCCACGCCATTACCGTATCCCCTTACCGTGGCTGGAAGTTCCTGCCATACAAAATCCTGGCTTTCATCAAACAATTTCCCGTTCAGAAGAGAACCTTGATATCGGACCAAGGTAGAATCGGCATAAGTAGGGCTACCCCCTTCACCTGTTCTTACTACAACATAATATAGAGTATGTTCTATATCTTCTTCCCCTGCACTTAGTCCTAGATAATCCGAAGATACTTTGATTACCATGGATTGGGCATCTTCCATCAACGATCGCTTATCAGCGTTATCCCCGGCCAAAGTATCGATCACAATTTTATAGTCAAACCCATCGGGCTCGTTTTCAAAATCTTCGTAATTGTAAAAATGTGTATTCAGATATTCCTTGATTGTTGCATCATCTTCTGGAGCCACATCACTCAATAGACTCGGTGGCACTTCCACCACACCATTATCATCCTTTTTACATGAAACAACCGCCATTACAAAAATCAAAGAAACAAAAATCCCGTACCTCATCAAGTATGTTATTTAGCTGCGCAAGATACAATTTTCCATTATTTTTGCTTTGTCCATTAACAAAGAATTGCGAAGACCATGCGCATTGACAAGTATCTTTGGTGTACCAGATATTTCAAAACAAGAAACCTCGCCTCCACTGCTATTAAAAAGGGGCAAGTAAAGATAAATGGTAGCCCGATCAAACCTTCGAGGGAGGTTTACCCCATGGATAAGATCGTGCTAAGAAAAGATCAAGTGGATTACCAACTGACCGTTCTGGACATTCCCGAAAGCCGAGTCGGGGCCAAATTGGTGGATATTTATAGAAAGGACACCACTCCAAAAGAGGCCTTTGAGCATAACGAACTGCTCCAACATGCCAAAACCCATTACCGCAAAAAGGGCTTGGGACGCCCCACTAAAAAGGACAGAAGGGACATTGAGGATTATTTGGACGAATCTGAATGAACTGTTTTATCTTTGAAACATTAAGCAACAATACGATGAACCGCATACTTACCCACGAACAGATCCAGCATATTGCAAAACGCATTGCCTACCAAATCTACGAGACCAATGTGGATGAAAAAGAGATCATCATTGCCGGAATAAACGGTGGTGGGATGAGTTTCGCGAAAAAGATTGCTGCCATACTCAAAAAGATCACCGAAGCGGACATTATCCTGTGCAAGATGGATATGGACAAAAAAAATCCATTGAAAAGCGGGGTGAGTACTTCTATGAATGAAAAGGATTATACCAATAAATCCATTGTTTTGGTTGATGATGTACTGAATTCCGGCACTACCTTGATCTATGGCACCCATCACTTCTTGAAAACGCCCATCAAGCAATTGAAGACGGCCGTACTGGTGAACAGGAACCATAAAAAATATCCGATTAAGGCCGATTTTAAAGGCATTTCACTCTCCACTTCCTTGAACGAGCATATCAAAGTGGTGTTCGAGCCCAATAACGATGCCGTTTACCTAGAATAGGATTTTTTTGATTTCGGTTACTACTGCCTCAGGTTTTCCCTTCCCATTGACCACATGATTGGCTTGGGAATAATAAGGAACACGCTCAAAAAGATGTTTCCCCACAAATTCTGGCAAATCCATATCGGGAATATCCTTAACTAACGGGCGATGTTCTTTTTCCCTGGCAATGCGGTCTACCAAATCGGGGATGGACATTTGTAGGTAGATAGAGCAATCTGCTTGTTCCAAAATGGTTTGTAAATTATTTCCGTAGCAAGGGGTGCCCCCTCCGGTAGACAATACAACGGATTCGTTTTCCTGTAATATTTTTTGTAGTGTCTGATGCTCCAATTTCCGAAAATGGATTTCACCTTTTTCAGAAAAAATACTTTTGATGGATTTTTTTTCCTGCTCCTCGATATAGTCATCAAGGTCGATGAACCGTATCCCTAATTCACTGGCCAACAGTCGCCCAACGGTTGACTTTCCGCTTGCCATATATCCCATCAAAACTACTTTCATATATTCGATTTCCTAGTGATTTCAAAAAAACACAAATTTATCATTAATTCACCTTGTAAAATAGATTATTGATGTTATATTTGCAGCCGCTTAGCAAAACACCTAGGCACTGTTAAAATGACCTGGTAGCTCAGTTGGTAGAGCATTTCACTTTTAATGAAAGGGTCCCGGGTTCGAGCCCCGGCCAGGTCACAAAACAAAAAGAAAAACCTTGACAATCACAGATTGATCAAGGTTTTTCTTTTTTGGACCATTTTGTTTGATGGTCTCCGAACCGTTTTACAGACTCAAGATTTTCAATGTTTATTGGCAAAATGCCGACACTGTTTTTTAGGGTACAGACCCTCACGGTCGTATCATTTTAGAAGGTTTACGCGATGGATCGGACATACATCAAAAATACCAATAGAATTTTTTAAATCTATTCCATTTTGTAGACCCTGACCCAATCAATGTATACAGAGCATGGAAACTGGGCTTCCGGTACAATAGGCCCGCCGTAGGTATAATCACTGCCCCCCACCCCTGCGCTAAGAATGGCGTACATTTTATGCTCAAAAGGATGCCATTCATCAAAATGGTTGGAATACTCGGAAATGGTAACCCTACGCCCATCGACCAGTTCCACAGATTTTTCATCCTGTCCATCCACGGTATATCCACCACCATCTTTTAAATAGTGGATATGGTAAATATTATCGTCCACAAAGAACTCTATCCGGTCATCATACCAATCTATGCCGTATTCGTGAAATCCCGAACTTCCCACGTTGGGGTCATTTTCTGGAGGCGGGAAATTTCCGTAGCCAGGCTCTTCGGGATTGGGTGTCTGTTGGGTTTCGTAACTATAATATCCGCCCAAGTGCCCATGGTTCCAATCTTGATATTGGTTGTTCTGCCATTCCCAGGCATAATGGACGGTCCCTAAATTGTGATAAGGTATGGAACCTACATACTCCATAATATCAATTTCACCTCCCTGGGGCCACATGATCGCATCCACCGTAACAGGTTTTTCCTGGGGCATCATCCAAAAAGCAAACCCCTGCCCTTGATACCTGACACCGCTGGCTTTGACCCGAGCCACGATTCGATGCCCAGTTCCCCAGGAACCTTTGTCCTTGGTATTGATCCTCCCACTGGTATATTCCCTATCCATAAAGGTTTCATCGCGTGTAGTAATCACCAAGCAACCTCCATCTGCATCTGTGATCCCATTTTGAAAGCTGATATTTTCAGGTCTATCGGTTGCACGGTCCAATTGTCCGGTTCCCCAATCTCCATTGACCCCAGTGCCCGTTTCATAGTTCCATTTGTCCAAGTCCAGACTTCCGTTGTTGAATTCATCGGACCAGACCAACCCTGTAAGTTCTTCAACATAAACGGTAACAGAAATGGTCTTACTTATAAATTGTCCTTGGTTATAGGCTGACACCACTATGCTATAATCATGGGTGCCTTCGTCAGTAAAGGTATAGGACAAGGTATTGGAGTTGGATTCCTTAAGTTGGCCTTCGATAAGTATCTTGTATAGTGTTGCATTGGTTGCCTGAAAGGTAAGATTGACCTCTCCACTACCATCCCCATTGGGATTCTCACTGGATTGCCCCACAATATCAACATCAATGGTAAGACCTGAAGGTTTTGTTGGTTGGGAAAAATTATCCGAGTTCCCATCGCTTCCACTACAGGATTGGGCCACAAATGATAGTCCAACAAACAACAGACACAATTTCACCAATTGAACGACCATTTCCTTGAAAGTTTATTGATACACACGCACGTAATCGATTTCCATGGTCGAGGTCTCAAAATTTGGATCGATATTACCGCCTAAATTGCCTCCCATGGCAACATTCAAAATAATGAACTGGTCCTTGTTGAACGGCCATGTCTGGTCATTTCGGGGAGTTGGACTATAGGTGTAATAAGCCACATCATCCAATAGAAAAACAATGCTTTCCTCTGTCCAGATCATGGAATACAGGTGGAACTCTGTAGTCTCATTGGCAATGGAAACTGCCTTATAATTTATGGTATTTCCAAAACTGGAAGAGGTATGTAGAGCACTTTGCACCTTGCCTGGATTATTACCTGTGTATTCCATAATATCAATTTCGCCACAGGCAGGCCATCCCACGGTGCCGATACTGGAACCCAGCATCCAAATGGCTGGCCATGTACCTCCTCCCCCTGCCAATTTCGCCCTCACATCTATACGTCCATACGTAAAATCGAATTTGTTCGCGGTAAGAAGTCTGGCCGAAGTATATTCAAATCCTTCATAGTCCTCTCTCTGTGCGGTTATCTTTAAAACGCCGTTTTCGACCTTAGCATTCTCCAATCTGTCCGTATAATACTCCGATTCATTATTGCCCCAACCATTGCTCCCGTTGCCTATGTCATATCCCCAATGGTTTGGGTCGGGGGCGCCATCTTGGTCAAACTCATCTTGCCAGACCAATTCCAGTTCATCATCAACATAAACCTTTACAGAGATACTAGTGCTGACATATCCTCCAGAATTATAGGCAGAAACCGTCACAGGGTACTCATGAGTGCCTTTTTTAAGAAAGGTATGGGAAAATGTATTTTCTGTCAATTCCACGCTTTTGCCATCCACATTGACCTTGTAATAGGCCGCATTGGTTGAGCTGATGGTGAAATCCACGATTCCGCTTCCATCACCATTTGGATTTTCGCTATCGACCCCGGCTACATTGGCCGTTATGGAAAGGTTAGAAGGTTTTATGTCACTCACACCCCCATCATTGTCACCTCCATCACTACACGAAAGGAACAGCAACGAAATCAGTAATCCTAAACAATTCATTTTGACCATGTTTTTGAAGCTATCTATTTGGCTGTAAATTCAATATAATTTAGATTGAACCCGCCTTTTTCAAACATCACCTTTAGCTTGTGGACACCTTCTTTCAAATCAACACCGGACAAAGTCGCTGTTTTGTATGAAGTGTCATTTCCTGTGGCGGCCAACTCCAAACTGCCCGATACGGTTTCCCCGTCAACTTTTAGGGAAAGTTTTCCTGTGCCCTCCAAGCCTAAATATCTCACGTTCATATTATAGGTGCCGGACTCCTTCACATTTACGGTAAACAGCAACCATTCCCCATCCTGTATATCAAAAACTTCGTAGCCATTGGTTTTTACATCCCCACAATTTTGAATATCCACCCCATCATTTCGCATTTTACGACCTTTGTTCCAATCTCCACGCTCCCCTGTACTCACCCGATAATTGATATAATCGGCATCTTTGTATGCATAATTGTTGGTCCCCATATCATACTCTGTGGCATAGATAAGACCAGGAATTGTATGTGTTTTGTAGGCTTTGGTCTCAAAAGTGTGCACTTGCCTGAACATAGCATCCACAACGCCGGGCTTAATGGTCACATTTTCCATTTTATAGTTCTCGGCCAACTGCATTAAAGCGTTTTTGGCAAACTCAACAGAAGGTTTTTCACCTCCATTCTGCCAATAGTTTAAAAGTGTTTCATACCCAGGGTTTTTGGTGACCGATGTAACGCCTGCAATATTTTCCACCTTTTTCATGGGCCAAAATGCCCAGCCAATGTTGTGGGATTCCATCAATGATAAAACATCCTTGAACCAGACATTGGAATTTTCCCCACTTTCTCCCAGCCAAATCGGCGCATTGTACATTTCCCTGTAATCCAGCACTTGTTGAATGGATGCCGTGGTGTTGAAATTCCAATATTTGTGGAAGCTTATGACCATATTGTCGTCCCAAAGTGGAAAAACACCATTGTAATTGTTCCCCCAGCAATTCCCTTCAATAATGATGATGTGTTTTTTGTCTATTTTTCGGATAGCCATGGTAATATCCACCATCAATTGGCGCAATGGGGCATTGTTCATTTCATCACATCCATTGGGGTTTTCACCTTCAAAGTTCCAGTTGGGCTCGTTAATGATGTCGTAGCCACCCATCCATGGGCTGTCCTTGTATCGTTCGGCCATTTTTTCCCAAAAAGCAATCATTTTTTGTTTGTTCGCCTCACTTTCCCAAAGGGAAGGTTTTGTGTCGTCATAATCCGAGATATTGGCATCATGGCCTTGTCCTCCCGGGGCGGCATGTAAATCAAGGATAAGGTACATCTCGTTATCCGCACACCATTTCAAAAGATTGTCGGTCATGGTGAATCCTTTTTCCAACCATGTATTTGTTCCATCCTTTTCTTCTTCAATGGGTGGGGTGTACAGGTTGTAATGCATGGGCAACCTAACGGAATTGAATCCCCAAGCTTTTAGTGAATCTATGTCACGTTTGGTGACCCCATTGGCCAAATAGGCCTCATAAAACTCCTCGGTATTTTTCTTGCCAATTAGTTCCGTTATCTTTTGTTTGATGGAGTGCTGTGGCCCAGCAAAACCAGCTGTTTGCAACATATACCCCTCTTGTACCATCCAACCGCCCAGACCAAGACCTCTAAGGAGCACATTGTTGCCTTGGCCGTCAACGATTTTTTGTCCATCTGTATGCAAAAAGCCTTGGCCGAACACTGTTGAACTTACCAGAATGGTTAAAAGGAATAGTATTTTTTTCATGAGGTTGTCCATTTATTGTTTCCAAATATAGGTAGCGACCGCACCGGGACTCAGTGAAGCGGCGGTCCATTCGTTCTTATATTTAATGTTGAAAGATTCCAAAGCATCCCCATCATTTTCCACAAGGAGAACTATGTTGCCATCAGGTGTCTTGAAGGCCACATTTTGAAGGTTCCCGGAAATATTGGAAGAAATCCGGGTAGACCCTTGTGGTACAAACTTTGAAGCGTGGGCCACAATATAATACCCTACATTTCTGGTGATATTACCTCCAGAACTTATGGTCAAGCCTCCCTTACAGATGGTACAACCACCATCCGTGTGCGGACCAAAGCTTTCATCGTTCGCCAAGTTCCATTCCAGGGCATTTCGGCTCCAGTTGCGCATGGACCCAATAATTACATTTTTTACATGCCACTTCAAATCCCCGTCAAAAGATCCGTTGGAAGAAGTATACTGCTCTGTAAAGTAAAGATTCTTCTCCGGAAATGAGTTGTGTACCGTGGAAAGTGCACTGATGTCCCCATTGTACAAGTGGAAAGCGGAACCATCCACATAAGGGTAAGCATCTGTATCGCTCAGTACCGTAATGGGATATTGTGGATTATCACAGTTATGGTCCCAAGCAATGATCTTGGTTGAAATATTTGCATCCCCAAAGGCTGGTCCAAGGTGGTCTTTGATGAATTCAGCCTGTTCCTCAGCCGTCATGACCATACTGGGATTGTTCCCATCATGCATGGGCTCATTCTGAATGGTGATGGCATCAATGGTTATGCCTTCTGCCTCCATTGCTTGAATATACTTCACAAAATATTGGGCATATACTCCGTAATATTCAGGCTTAAGGCTTCCACCAACAAAACTGCCGTTGTCCTTCATCCAAACCGGGGCAGACCATGGGGAACCTAATATTTTAATGTTTGGGCTTATTTCCAAAATCTCTTTAAGAACTGAAATAACACCGTCCCTATCCGGATCCAGGCTAAAATTATCGAGCGATTCATCCGTCTCACCTTCTGGCATGTCATCATAAGTGAAGGGTTCGGCATTCAGGTCGGATGCGCCGATACTTACCCTGATGTAGCTGATGGATATATCGTTTTCCGAAGTGCCGAACAATTCTTGCAACAACTCGTTCCTATCACCAGCGCTTAATTGGTTGATGACCTCCGCACTACCCCCTGTCAATGTAAACCCGAAACCGTCGATAGTTTGATAGGTCAAAGATGGATTTACCTCAATATTTGGATAGTTGTTGGGATTGGTACCGAACGGCAGGGCGTTCGACTGTTTCGTCAGCAATACACTTTTGTCCGGTTTGGTCAACCAAACATCCACGGATTCCGAAACGGTAGGCGGTGTCCCTGTGTTTGGAGGGTTTGGTGTTGGGCTATCCGAACCACCATCATCAGTAGAAGATGAACAATGTACCAGCAACAATCCGATCGCAAAGGATGCGGCAATCAATATATTTTTTGTGTTCATGAACAACAATTTCTTTCTATTTAATTAATAGACAACCGTTTGAATGGCATGTGCCGGAATCTCGATCCTTGTTCTTTGGTCACCTACGTATAGATTATATGAAATGGAGCTATCAGTTTGATTCATCACCACGGTGGCCATTTTTCCATCGGGATTCAAAAAGGAGGCACTGAGCAACGTACTTCTGCTCACAGCTGTTGCCACTCTTTTTGCCTGCGGCCTAACAAATTTTGAGAAATGTCCAATATAGTAGTATGATGGCGTGTAGATCAGCTCCCCTGTTCGGGTATCCGCATGAATCGGGGCAAAACAAAAATTGCCCACATGGTTGGGCCCTCCATTTTCATCCAAAAGGATGTTCCAATCCGTCCAACCGACAGTTCCATTATTAAAATCATTGATCATACTTTTGCCGTAACGCTCCGCGTTTGGCCAAAACTGATATTTAGCAGCATCAAAACGGTCATTACAACCTTCAGTAAACAACAAATTCTTTGAAGGATAGCTCTCTTGTACCTTTCCCACATTCTCATACAGCTGATCTCCACCTGACCAATCCTCGTACCAGTGAAATCCCATTCCCCATATATATTTTGATGCTTCAGGATCACCAAAAATGACATTGGCCCTCTGATCCATCAAATCCCTGTTGTGGTCCCAGACCACAATATTCTTTTCGGCCAATCCACTTTTTTCCAAGGCTGGGCCCAAATAGTTCTTCACAAAATCCCTTTCTGCCTCCGAACTGAAAATACAGGACTCCCAGGTTTGTTTCGCCATTGGTTCATTTTGAACTGTCAACCCCCAAATGGGAATATTCTCTTCCTCATAGGCCTGAATGAACTTTACAAAGTAATTGGCCCAAGATTGGTAGTATTCGGGCAACAAAGTGCCTCCCTGCAGCATATTTTTGTTGCTTTTCATAAAAGCCGGTGGACTCCATGGGGAAACATAGGTAACCAAAGACCCACCTGCCCTTGACAAGGCTTTCTTGATCATTGGGATACGGAATTCCTGATCATGGGCTATGGAGAAGGAGGTCAAAGCAGAATCCCCTTCTTGTATGTATGTGTAACTTCCACTGCTAAAATCGCAACTGTGGATATTGGTCCTCAGCAGCGTGTAGCCCAGACCTTTGTCCTTGCTATAATAGGCATCCAACAGCTCTTCCTGTTTTGTAGCATCCAACTTCGCAAACGTTTCTGCACTGGCATCGGTAATGGCCCCGCCAATTCCCAAAATGGTCTGAAACATTTTTTTAGGTTCCACAAATACCGAAACCTCTTTTTCCAAGGGTTGCTCAGCGTCTGAGAATACAGGACCTTCAGAAACGGCAAGCCGAAGAGCGGTGCTATTGGCAGTGGTGTAAATGGTTATTGGTTTTCCCTTGGCGGAAAAATCTATGGCCTCTTCCTCTGCAGTATCGGAGGATGTACTGCTCTTTACGGTATCATCACAAGAAATACTTAGGAAACATAAAAAAGAAAAAATGTAAACGGGGGTAAATTTCATGGCATTGGGGCCGGCAAAGACCGGCATGTTTAAATAGCCCATGGTTCAGCACACCATGGGCTATGAACTTAAAAAAATCTAACTCAAAACTAAATTAACTAACTTTCTTTTAATTGGTCCCCCTTAGCTCTACGTTGTCAATGGTTATGGCTCCAACGTTTCCTCCGCCACATTTTATTACCAAATAAATGGTGGTATCCTCGTCAAAGCTTACCACATTGCCACTACCAGAGCAACTCAGTTGGGACAACTTACCACTGAACGGTGTTCCCCCACAGCCTGCCCAGGTATTCAATCCGATTCTGGTACCATCAGCGGAATAATCACTAAGCTGAACAGGAGCTGTAGTGGAAACATATACTTCAAACCAAGTATCAACGGAACCTTCCCCTTGGACGCTCATATCCACAGCGTAGTTTTTACCACCCTGTACTTCAATGGCTTGAAAGATGCCCTGTTGGTTCCAGTCACTTGCAGTTATGGTAGCCGAGCCTGAATCAAAGGTCCAACTGGCTCCCGACGCACTGATGTTCAAAATGGTCCATTGGGCAATGTCCTCGTCGGTTTCAAACTTTCCGCCAACCACAAGGTTACCTGCATTGGGGTCCGATTCGGCAACCACCAATTCTTGGGAAGCACTTTTGCTCTCGCCTCCCCTTCCTACGGCTATATGCGTAATGTTATAGGTGCCCGCATCGGGCAAAAAAATCTCCTCTGTTGATTTTCCTTGGTAGGCACCTTCACCTATGTCCCATTTTGAGAAAATATAATTTAAGTTTTGGGCCTCCAAAACATACCTGTTCGCTGTTCCGCTGACCGGTGTAATAGTGAACGAAGCATCCAAATTTGGGTCGGTCAATCCATTGTTTTCAAAAGAATCCTCTGGTTGGCAACCAGCCAGCATGATCATGCCCAGTACCCCGAGTACAATTGATCTATATTTAGTTTTCTTAGGTATCATGACAAATCTATTTTTCATCGTTTATCAATAGTTAGGATTTTGGACAATCAAAGTATTCTCCATTTCTCGTAATGGTATGGGCAGCACTTCATTTTTTCCTGCTGTAAACCCTTTGTTGGCAAGAGCTGTGGCAGCATTTCCGGTCCTTATCAAATCAAACCATCTATGTCCTTCTCCCGCCAATTCCAAACGGCGTTCGTTCCATATGGCCTGGGTCGATACCGGAACGGAGGGCAATCCAACCCGTGCCCTTACGGCATCCAACAAGGCTTGCGCCCTTGCACCAGAGCCTCCCAAGGCCTCGGCCTCAAGCAAGTAGGTATCCGCCAAACGAATCATATAAACGTGTTGTTGGTAATTGAGTTCCTTAACGCCGCCCCCTGTTGTGGCATCGCTGTTCAAGGGCATGAACTTCCTTAGATAGTAACCCGTGTCCTGATCCCCGTGTAGGTATTCAATTTCGTCCGCCTCTTCATACGCTTTCAAATCAGCAACGGTTGCATCGAACCTAGGGTCGTCCTTGATCAAATCGTAAAAGCTTTGGGTAAACACATTGAAACTCCAACCCGGCGCAAAATCAGGCGCAGTTGACCCTGAGCTTCTTACATAGCTACGCGGCCCTACCATGATGTTGATACTGTTGCCTTCATCGGCACCAGAACCCCAAAATCCCCAATCCGCATTACTTTGGTTGGTATTGGTCGTTTCCAATATGGATTCCGAGTTGAACGTGTTTTGAAAATCCCACAGGTCGGCAAAATTATCCAACAACCTGTATCCATATTTGCTGGTTCCCCCTGGTGTTCCATTCACCTCGGCAAGCTCATCAGCCGCCTGGGCATTTTTTCCATCATAAAGGTACACCTTGCCCAATAGAGCCTGAACAGCACCTTTGCTAAAACGGCCTGCTTCCGTGGTAAGATTTACCATATCCGGCAAGCTGTTCTTCGCATCTTCCAAATCGGTTTCTATTTGGGCATATACCGCTTCCTTGGATGCTTGCTCCACATTGTAGATATCTGCAGTGGGAAGGGGATCGACAATCAATGGTATATTCCCGAACATACGCACCAATTGAAAATAAAAATAGCCCCGCAAAGCCTTAGCTTCAGCCGTGAACCTTGCCCTGTTCGCATCTCCCATTGGAATATCGGGGAGTTTGGAAAGGAGCACATTGGCCCTAAAGATTCCTTGGTAATAATCTCCCCAATAACTTGCAGGAATAGTAGAGGCTGTAATCGAATAATTGGAGAACGCATGGATCCCGGCACCATCATCTGGACCTCCCCCACCTGCATAGTGATCATCTGAACCTGCGTTCATCATGGTCACCATATTTTCAAATCCCCGGGATTCTTTCCCCAAAACATCATAGATGGCGATCAAACCGGAATAGGCCTGGGTTTCATTACTATAATAATTTTCTTCCAAATAGGTCCCTTTGGGCTCCACATCCAAATACTCTTTGCTACAAGAGGTAAATGCCAGAACCATTATTGAACCAAAAACCAAATAATTAATGTTTCTCAGTTTCATGATATTTTTTTTAGAATTGTAAATTAACGCCCAACATTCCCGATCTGGCCTGTGGATAATATCCTCTGTCTATTCCCAGCACATCTCCACCTATTTCAGGATCAAAGCCAGTGTATCGAGTGAAGGTTATCAGATTCTCACCTGTGATGTACAGCCTTAATTTTGATATCCCCACTTTCTCCATTACATCCTGCGGGAAGGTATATCCAAATTGGATGGTCTTGAACCTTAGGTAATCCCCATCTTCCAAATAGAAATCCGAGGGGTTCGTAAAGTTTTTATTGGTATCGTTGGTGGTAAGTCTCGGGAACGAGTTGGAGGTTCCTTCCCCTGTCCATCTTCCCAATGCAGAGGTCTGATAGTTTGCACTTCCAATGTCCAATCTGCGCAAGGCCTGAAAGATCTTGTTCCCTGCAGCACCTTGGGCAAATACCAAAAGATCAAAGCTTTTATAATTCAGGTTAAGGTTAATACCAAAAGTGACCTTAGGAATGGAGCTTCCCAAGAAATCCCTGTCGCTATCTGTAATGGTCCCATCCCCATCGACATCTTTCCATTTAAAATCACCTGGCTTAGCATTGGGCTGCATAGGTACCCCTTCACCATTGGCATAAGCATCTATTTCCGCTTGATTTTGGAAAATACCATCGGTCACAAAGCCGTAAAAGGAGTTTACGGGTTGTCCTACCTGTGTACGGGTAATGGGGAAAGTACTGGCCTGAACGGTTGTACCTCCTGATAAAAAGTCCACCCCGGCACCCAAGAAGGTTACTTCATTGTCCACTGTGGAAACGTTTCCACTCAATGAAAATCCAAAATCACCAAAATCCTTATTATAGGACATTCCCAAGTCTATCCCCCTGTTTTCCATATCGGCCACATTACCAGCAGGACTTCCTGTGGCCCCAACGTAACCTGGTAGTGGAACATCCCTTAAAATACCTGTTGTTTTTTTCAGATACCAATCGAATGTGAGACTAAGCCCATGGAAGAATGTAGCATCGAAACCAATGTTGGTCTGGCTGGTCTCCTCCCATTTCAAGTCTGGGTTGGCAGGTGCATCGGGACTGTTACCAATGGTAACCGATCCTGAGGTTCCAACGGGATAGTTCCTCCCATCACCTATGGTGGATAAATACCTGAAATCCCCAATCTGGTCACTACCGGTAACCCCGTAGCTACCTCTAATTTTCAATTGGTTCACTATCTCGTTCTCCGGCCAGAAGTTTTCCCTGTCCGCTACCCAACCTAATGAGAAGGATGGGAACACCCCAAACTTATTATTGGAACCAAAACGACTGGAACCGTCCCTTCTAACAATACCCGTAAACAGATATTTTTCCATATAGGCATAGTTCAATCTTGCAAAAAGAGAGGTTACTTTATGGATAACCCCTGTAGAGGCATTTGCATTGATTTGCTCGGTAGGAATATCAAAATTAAAAGAGGCATCCTTGTAATTGTTAACCGGAATATTGTTGTAGGTAATGGACTGCCCTTCGGTGATGTTGTCCACATAAACGCCCTGTCCCAAAAGTGCGGTGAAATCGTGCTCACCTATTTCCTTGGTATAAGATGCAGTATTCTCTATATTCCACCCAAAACCCTTATTGGTATTTCTGGAAAGACTGTTCTGGGAGGTAACAAAGGAAGATGTTAAAAAGGCCACTGGGTTAAAGGACTGTCCCCCCCAATAGGCCAATTTACCTCCAAAGGTACTCCTTACCCTCAAATTCTTGATGGGCTCCACTTCCACATACGCATTGCCTACGAAGTTATCCGCCCAAGTATGATTGCCCAACCTAGTCCTTGTGAAGGCCAATGGGTTTGTCATTTCCTGTCCAACCAAAGTGGAAATACCATACGGATAGCCATTGGGTGCCAAGATCAGGTCTGGCCTTAAGCTACCGGTATCATCCACATAGGGAACACCACTGAGAACAGCAGGGTCAGTTTCTATATCGGGGGTAATGGGATCCAGGTTGACCGCAGAGGACAACGGCCCCCCGTAAAAGGTATTGCCATCAATGGCCGCATTTTTTTCATTGGAATATCCAAAGGTTTGGCCAAATCTTATATAGTCGTTAATCTTGTGGGTCGAATTCAAGCGGAAGTTCTTCCTCATGTAATGGGAAATATCAGAAACTACAATACCCTCTTGATCCAAATATCCAAAAGAGGCATAAAAAGTAGACTTTTCATTACCACCGCTTATACTGATTTCATGGTTTTCGCGTTTGGCGCTATTGTTAAAAATAAGTTCTTGCCAATCCGTTCCCTTTCCATAAGATTCTGGATTTGGGAAAAGTATGCCCCCGCCTCCAGCAACAGATGCTTCGTTCCTCAACGATGCATACTGTGTTGCATTGAGCAGATCCAGCTTTCTTGCCGGTGCCGACATACCCGTGTAGCCACTGTAATTGACACTCAATTTACCAGATTTACCGCTCTTAGTGGTAACCAAAATTACCCCGGCGGCAGCTCGCGATCCATAAATAGCCGCAGAAGCTGCATCTTTTAATACCTCAATGGAGGCAATATCGGACTGGTTAAGGTAACCTATACCTCCGGCATCTACGATTACCCCATCTACTACCCACAAAGGTTCGTTGTTATTCAAAGTCGTAACACCCCTCACCCGAATGGTAGACGAAGACCCTGGTTGCCCGGAATTGGCCGCTATGGTAATCCCTGATGCTCTACCTTGGAGGGATTGCTCTACTCTATTGATAGGCAGATCTTGTAAGTCGGATTCCTTCACCCCGGAAATAGCACCGGTCACCACACTTTTCTTTTGGGTACCGTAGCCGACCACAACAATTTCATCCAAAAGATTTACATCGGAATTCAAGGTGACCATAATCTGTGACCTGCCATTGACCGATTCTTCCACTGGCACATAACCAATGTAACTGAAAACCAAAATCCCATCAGAAGGGGCTTCAATTTCAAAATTTCCGTCAAAATCGGTAGAAGTCCCCTTATCTGTGTTTTTAATTATTACAGATGCCCCTGGGAGCGGAACACCACCTTCATCCTTGACCATGCCACGAACAGTGATGTTCTGGGCCTGTACATACATGGATAGCATTAAGGATAAAGCACACAGCACAAATGACTTAGTTAGCTTCATGTGTTTGTTAGTTTAAGTTAATTACTGTTAAAAAAATGTGCATTTGACAACGATATTAGGTATGATTTTATCAATATCACAATTGTATTCCACTACAAAAACACATCAAAACAGTAAAAAATATTTACAAAAACACATCATATAAAACTTTTAAATATTGATAATCAATATTTTAAAAATTATAAATACTTACTTTTGGCATACTCACTTTTGTAAAAAACACAACAATCCATAAATTGCTGTTCCGAGTTCATAAAAAACTTGGTATCTACTGATTTTGAAAGTCTTTTCGGATGATGGCCCTACTATTTTCATACATAAAAAGAACCTTAACCAACCGGATATATAAATCGGTCAAACTTTTACTATTATCGTTCTTTTTTACAACAATTGCCCATGGCCAGATGAAGGGAACCGGTCTTCCCAACATCAAGAACTTTACGAAGACCGAATATCAGAGTGGAACCCAGAACTGGGACATACACCAAGACTCAAATGGAAATGTATACTTTGCCAATAACAATGGTCTTCTACAGTATGATGGTTCCACTTGGCGCACCTATCGAATTCCCAACTCTACAAACATTAGATCGGTGAAGTTCGATTCCATTTCCGGGAGGATTTATGTAGGTGCTTATAATGAGTTTGGATATTTTGAGTCAGACGAGAAAGGGAATCTGGATTATGTTTCATTGATTCCCAAAATTCAGGGTGATGGATATCAATCCACCGATTTTATTTGGAAAATCCATTTGCTCAATGATGAAGTGATATTTCAATCCTTTACCGCGGCCTACATATTAAAAAATGAATCCATTACCGTAATACCGGTTGAGGGAAGGTTTCAATTTTCTTTCAAGGTAAAAGACAAGGTTTATTTCCAAGATATCACCAAAGGTATTGTTGAATACCAAAACGGGAACATGATTCCCCTGTCCGGAACCACAGCTTTGAACGGTTACGAAATATGGGGCATTTTCCCCTTGGAAACGGATAGATTACTCATTGCAACACTGGAGGCCGGACTTTTTGTCTATGATGGTCGCCATGTCTTGCCCTGGGATACCGAAGCCAATGAATTCATTAAAAAGAACAGCTCCCTAGGTGGGGTCATGATCAATGCCAATGACATCGTGTTGAATTCCGTTTTGGGAGGGATTATCATCTGCAACACAAAAGGGGAAATCATTCAACACGTGGACCTAAAAAAGGGTTTAAAAAACAATACAGTTCTGAGTTCGTTCATTGACAGTTCGAACAATCTTTGGTTGGGCCTCGATAACGGAATTTCCTATTTGAACATCAATTCCCCTTTCACCTATTTCAGTTCCAGTCTTAATTTAAGTTCCGTTTATGCCTCAACAACCCACAACGGAATCCTATACGTGGCTACTAATCAAGGGGTCTTTTACCATCGTTTACAAGGCAATTTTACAGATGACTCATTTAAACTGGTTGAAGGTACGGCAGCACAGTCATGGAACATCCAAGTGATATCCGGTGAACTTATCTGTGCCAACAACAAAGGGGCTATGATTATTAAAGAAGGGAAGGTAGATCGTATCCTGGACCATACGGGGTACTTTGGCTTCAAAAAAATTCCTGAACATCCAAATCTTTTTGTAGGTTCCAATTATGGTGGTTTTACCGTGTTTGAGATAACCCCAAATGGTTTTGCCTTTAAAAATAGGGTACAGGGATTTTATAACAGTTCAAAGGACTTTGAACTCGAATCTGGCTATCTATGGTTACTCCGAGACCAGTTTTTGTATCAGCTTGAATTCTCGGATAATCTTGAGGAATTCTCTGTAAAAAATAAGTTTGCCACGTTGGGCAGTGATGGCAATGGAGTCAGCACACTCCAAAAAATCAACAACACCTTGTACTTTGTTTCCAACAACCATTTTTACACGTACTCGAAAAACTTTGATTCTTTTAGGGAAGAGACAGGATTCAGTGAACTCTTCAAAGGAGTACCTCCCATCAACTCCATATCCCAAGATTCATACGGAAACCTTTGGTATTCCTACAACGAATCGGAATCCCTAGGTGTTCTAATGAAAGCCAGAGATGGTAGTTACACCAATGTGATGGAGCCCTTCTCCATCCTTAAAGGTAATTTTGTTTACAACTATCTGTCCGTGAATACGATTGACCCACACAATATCTTCATTGGAATGATCAACGGACTGGCTCATTATGACTCAGGATTTTCAAGTGATAACCTCACCAAACCCAAGGTTTTCATAAGAACCTTTTCTTTTGGCAACGAGACCATAGTACAGGGCAATCCACAGGAAAAATCGGCCGACCTAGAGCTATCATATGCAAACAACAATGTGAAGTTTACTTTCTCCTCTCCTGATTTCGAGAACGCGGACAACATACAATACTCCTATCAACTAGAACCTTTTGACTTGCAATGGAGCCATTGGTCCAAACAGTCGATCAAGGAATATACCAATCTCAAAGAAGGTACCTATACCATGAGGGTGAAGGAAAAAAACAACTATGGCTTGGAATCGGAACCGGCCACTTTGGTCTTCACCGTCAATCCACCTTGGTACAGGCACTTTATTGCTTATATCGGGTATTTTATGTTGGCCTGTCTAATTGTATATCTGATACGACTACAGGTAAGGGCCAAAATAAGAAAGAACCGATATTATGAGACCATCGAACAGCGAAGGTTGTACCTTGAAAAAGAGTCCAAAATTAGAATGGAACAATACCGTTTGGAAAAGAAAATACAGAAACTCAATAGGGATCGGTTAAAGACCAAAATACTCGCAAAGGACAAGGAATTGGTGAACAACTCGCTCCAAGTAGTGAAAAAGAACAAAATCTTGAGCAACATCATTCAGAAATTAAAAGAGATGGACACCGAATCCATGAATGATGAAAGTAAAGCTCAACTGAGCACCCTAAAGAAAAGCATCACGAAAGAAATCAATAGTAACAGTTGGAACGATCTTGAAAAACACATCAAGAATGTACATTTTGATTTCTTAAAAAGACTCAAGGAACAATACCCCGACATTTCCCCCAGAGAACTCGATCTTTCAACTTATTTGTTGATGAATATGTCCACCAAGGAGATCGCGGAAGTGATGAACATTTCCAATGGAGGTGTGGAGTTGGCCCGTTACAGGTTGCGAAAAAAGCTGGGGTTGGGCAGAAAAGAAAACCTGAATGGATTTTTGATGAACATATAACACATCCGTCATAAATAACAGCATTGATAATGAAGGCCAATCTTGCTTTCATCCAAAAACACCTACATTTATAAAGACCAAATAATTGTGGATAGACAGCATGAGTAGTTTGGAACTTATCGCCAGTTTGGGAAAAATCATCTTTTTTTTGATGGTGCTATTTTCATTTTTCTTGTTCACTGTCAAAAGCGAGAAGAAAATGGCCAATCGCATCTTTGCCATATTTCTGCTGGTTACCGCCTTGGATTTATCGGGACTGTTCCTCATTGGCTTTTTTATGGAGCATCCCAATTTCAGGATACTGAAAACTTCTTCCACACTCTTACAGATGCCCCTGTTCTATTTTTATGTGCTCTCGGTCTGTTACTCTGATTTCAGGATAAAACCTAAGCATTGGTTACACGGGGCGTTGTTTTTGCTTTTTGTGCTGGTCTTTAAAATCACATCCATTTCCGAGCAGAGTCTTTTCTATTTCAGTATCGTTGTAGAAGTGCAATACTTCAGCTATATCTTCGCTGTTTTTCATGCCCTAAAAAGATATAAGACCCTTTATCTGGAGAATTATTCCAATGCCGATCGTACCGGATATCAATGGTTGTTTCGAATAACCCTATTTTTCTGTTTTGCCCATGTTTTTGTATTGCTAAAAATGGGAGCTTTATTTTTGGGAAGTGAAGGCAACTTGATCCAGGTCCTGTATATTATCATCAGTCTTACGGCCTTATTCATCATTTGCTGGTTTGTTTTGACCGCTTTGTACCACCCGCAGCTTTTCACAGGCATTAAAACAGGACTTGTTCCGGTTCATTCCATCTTAAGGGAAAAAGAAACCGAGACAGAAAAGGACGACGAAACCCTTGAAGCTATCCAAAAATTGTTACACTTTATGGAAAACGAGAAGCCTTATCTGGATTTCGAGCTTACCTTGGAAAAGTTGGCTTCCCATTTGCAAATGCCCGATAGAGACCTGTCGATTTTAATCAACCATCACTTGGGCAAACACTTCTTTGATTTTATAAACGAATATCGAATAGACAAGGCCAAGGAAATCCTGGAAAATCCAGACAATAGAAAACTCACCATTTTAGAAATCATCTATCAGGTTGGTTTCAATTCGAAATCCTCCTTTTACACCGCCTTCAAGAAAATCACCCATCAAACCCCAAAAGCCTACAGAAAAGCGGCCCTCTCACAATAAACCACCACTCATACAGTACAATATTTAGTCCGACTTTCTTATTCGGACACTTTTATGAAAAACGACCTCTATGTTTGGGCCATATTCATCATTGTACATCATGAGAAAATCGATCTTACTTCTGTTTCTTTTTGGCCTATCCTTTCAAAATTTCTTGGCGCAAAAAAATTATCAAAAAGAATTTCACCAAGTTGATTCAATACTTGGTAGCCATTATGATCCAAAAAAACCAGGCATTGCGGTTGCCATCATAAAAGAGGGGAAAACCATATATAAAAATCAAATTGGCATGGCCGATCTTGAACAGGGAATTTCCATTTCCGACTCAACAGCCTTTCATATTGCATCGGTCTCCAAACAATTTACAGCTTTTTTGGCCCTTTTATTGGAGAAAGAGGGCAAGCTGTCCATGAGTGACGACATACGGAAGTACCTGCCAGAATTGAAGGATCTTCCGTTCAAAATAAATCTATACCAATTGGCCAACCATACCCATGGCCTACCTAATTTGAATGAATTGGCCCATTTGATCGGCATTGGACCTCAAGATCGAATGACACATAAAGAGGTAATAAAAATGCTGTTGAACATTAAGACGACTAATTTTAAACCGGGAGAAAAATATGAATACAATAACACAGGTCTTGCTCTACTGGCAGAAATTATAGAACGTGTTGGAGAAAAATCATTTCAGCAGGCACTAAAAGACAAAGTTTTTGAACCAGCTGGAATGATGCGGAGTAATGCTGTAGACAGTCCAGAGCTTATTGTGAAAAACAAGGCGCATTCATACAAGTTGGAACATGGGACCTACGTTAATTACCCCTTTAATTTAAAATCCAACGGTTCCACAGGGATAAGTACTACAATTAACGATATGGGTAGATGGGCATCTATGTTCCAAAACCCTGCTGAAGCCAAAGAGATTTTTCAGGAGATGCAAAAACCAACTAAACTCAATTCAGGCAAAGTGGTTCAATATGGCTTAGGGTTGGAATTCAAAAATTATAAAGGCCTGAATTTGGTTTTTCATGGAGGTGGCGATGCGGGATATCGTTCATATATTCTGCATGTTCCAAAATTTCAATTTTCAGTTGTCATCCTTGGAAACAACAATGACTTTACGCCGCTAGAAGTTGTCTACCAAATAGTGGATACATTCCTCAAAGACCATTTAAAAGAACCCTTGCCCCCCAAGAAAACACATTATACCGAAAGGGAGTTAAAATCATTTGAAGGCACTTACGAAATGTTTCCTGGAAACTATTTCAACATTATCGCCAACAAAGACACACTCTATTTCCAATCCTATGGAACCAAGGATAAAGCTCCACTTCCTATAATAGGCGATGATGAATTCCTGTTCCCCTACATCCCAACCGCTAAATTTTCGTTTTATAAAAACGGTTTCATTTTTCATATTGCCGATTTCAAATACGATTGTGAAAAGATAACCTTGGAAACGATTCGACCTAAGGAAGTAAAACTTACCGACTTTACAGGCTTATATAAAAATGAGGAATTGAATTCCATTTTTGAATTGGTCATCCAAGACGCAGTATTGATGGCAAAACATTGTTCAGATGAAGACATAGCACTCCAACCACTCACCAAGGATAGTTTTTACTCTAGAAAATCCTTTTTCGGCAAACTGGATTTTATAAGGGACATACAGGGTAGTGTCATTAAATTTAAGGTATCCGGTCAAAATTTAAAGCACATTGAATTCATCAGGATAGAAGACTAAAATTTAATTATGGCAGCTAAACATCTTTCCAATGATTCTCCCTTGAACCCATGTTATTAAACCAAACAAAAATCAAAAAATGATAAAAAAACAAACTTTACTAGTATTAGGAATTCTGGTTTTCCTTTCTTGCAAACAAAACCAGAATAAAACGGAAATCGAATGGGTCTTTGTAAAAGGCGGAACCTTTGAACAAGGTAAGAATCAAGTAATCATCAGTCCAAAAGGAGATACCATTACAGGTTTTACCAGCCCGCACCGGTTTGTGGAAATTAGCGACTTCTACATCAGTAAATATGAGATTACTGTGGAACAATTCAAAGAATTTTGTAAAAGCACCGGAAGAAGCATGCCGGAAGCACCCATTGAAAATGCTTACGGAAAAAAAGTGTTTTATCAATGGGAAGATGAAAAACCCATGTTGGCAACTTGGGATGAAGCAAACGAATTTGCCAAATGGGCTGGAGGAAGGTTACCAACGGAAGCAGAATGGGAATATGCCGCAAAAGGTGGGCGAAAAAGTAAAAACTTTACATATAGCGGGAGTAATGACCCAGTGGAAGTAGGCTGGGTCAGGGAAAACTCGGATAGTACTTTTCATAAGGTTGGACTACTCAAGCCAAACGAACTCGGTATTTATGATATGACCGGAAATATAGGGGAATGGGTTTTTGATTGGTACAATCCAGAAAAAGATAGTTTAATCAACAAAACAAACCCGCAAGGACCTCCCAAAGGCGCATATAAAATTTCCAAAGGGGTGAGTTGGTATTACGAAACACAAGATGCCAATGGAAAACCTTTGGAATATGGCATTCATATGCCAGAAGTAAGATACCAATCCCCACCTGATACACGAAATGACGGATTCGGATTTAGGATTGCAAAAAATAAGTAAAAATTTCTGCTTATAGAAACATCTTGAAAGTGATTGATTTATCTTTTCCCTAAAACTCTTTTTGTACACGTTGGCTATCCAATCAAAAAATAACATCGATCAACTTTTCTGGAACACATAATTTTTGATTAAAATTCCTAACTTATGGAACATTAGTTATCAATTCAAAAATGAGCGGAACTTGGTTAATGATCAACGATGGAAAATATTATGGAAAGCCGATGGTCATCGAATTTGAAGGGGATCAAATATTTCATTATGAAATATTGGACCAGTTAAAAGATGGATTTTTGCAAAAGAAGTTGTTATACAGCGAAAAATGGTCGGAAACTAAAAATGAAGTCATCAACGAAAATCGAATTCGATTTTTTCGGATGGGAAAAACACATACCATAATCAGTGAAAACGAATCCAAAACAGAATACACTGAATTTACCATACACTATGAGCGACTAACACCTACTTTGACCGAATTAACTGAAGAGGAAATCCAAAAGCTTCAGTTTTTTATAGAATGGAACAACGAAATACTGGATTTTAAATTCAACCAAACATTGGACAGCATAACAATACAGGAACTCAACAAAAGGCTCGGAAAAGAAGGAAGAAAGCTTGTATTGGAAAAAATAAAAGATACCTATTTTGGTACTTTGTACGATAATGGAAATAGGGTCATTTTGTTGGCAATCAAGGAAATTGACTACGATAAAGTAGTCTTATACGGTTTCCCAAAGGAACCCTATCAAGTAGTGGGTTTTGTAAAATAAATACACCCCAAAACAATGTTGTCCCCTAGCTAAAAACTAAAAAACAGTAACTTTAATTCCGCTGACAGTTATACCGGACCGTTTGCATTCATTACCAAACCTGGCTTAGAGCTAATTTAAAATCAAAAATGAGATTTCTCTTCATACTACTTCTGCTTATTACGACTTCTTGCTCAAACAAAAACAGTTCAAAAAAGATCACAACAAATGCTCATAAAACTGAAAGCCTAATTGCAGTTTTAGACACTATCTGGCAAACGGAACAAACACCAATAAGATTAAGGGATTCTTTAATGAGAATCTACGGAGCGGAATCAAAGGAGTACAATGAACAGCAATTGATCTATGAGAAGAACCATATCGTCAATGAAAAAAAAGTGAGGACCATACTTGACAAGTATGGTTGGCCAACAAAAGAAATGATCGGAGAACAAGGAAATTGGACGATATGCAATGTCATTCAACATTCGGACAATGAAATCCGAATAAAATATCTTCCGATGATGAGAAAAGCTGTAAAAGATAAAAAGCTGGAACCTCGCTTTCTAGTTAGAGCCGAGGATAGAATTGCAACGGAAAGAGGGGATTTACAAATCTACGGGGGTCAGATGAAATACTATCCGGAAACTAAAAGTTTTAATGTATGGCCTGTACTTGACCCAATAAATGTAGATAAAAGAAGAGCTGAAATTGGGCTTGGGCCAATAGCGGAATTTCTTAAAAATAGATTCGATTTTGAATGGAATCTTGAAGAACAAATAAAGAGGAGCGAGGCATTTGAAATGGAACGACAAAAAAATAAGGAATAACGAAACACGAACTGTGCACAACCCTACTTAAAACAAGCTATAAAAAAGCAGGCCGAAAGGCCTGCTTTCCATTTGATATCTTTAAGTTTTTTAGGACAAACTGTTCGCCAATACCAATATTTTGTTGGCCAAGGATTCGATGGCGGCGGCATAACGTTGGTCCCATTCCTCCAACCTATCGGTAGAGGTAAGTGATATTTCATATTCCAATCCCGGTAAGATCCATGAGGCATACCCACTGAACGGGTCAGTGGAGGCATACAAGGATTTGTACCAAGAACCGTAATACATGCCCTTTTCATCAATAAAACTTTTCTCCAAGGCAATCAGTTGCTGGTTGATACTTGTAAGCTGCTTTTTGGACAATTTATCCCCGCTCAGAGCTTTGGACAAGGCTGCATCCAAGACAGTTGTGTTCTTTTCCAAGACAGCAATGGCTTTATCGACCTTTTCAAAACCTTTAAACCCACTATCGAACTGCTGTATTTTTTTGATGGCATTTTCAAAATGACCTTTCAAATCAGTGGCATACCGTTTTACATCATAAGGGATAACCTCTGCATTGGCCATTCTCAGTGCCATTAAGCCGGCCCATTGTCCGATGGTCCCACCCATTTTAAATTCTGGATCCACATAGGTTTCATAAAAATGGAAATCATCATAATTGGTATGGTAAAGCGTAGGCCCGTGAGACCCTCCACTTAGCGAGGGAACGCCAACATGCATATAAAAACCGATATGGTCAGAACCTCCTCCCAAATTGCCGATGGAAGGTGTTTCCTTTGCCCCTCTCCATTGATCATAGAGCGTTTTGTCAGTATAAGGATAATCCACTTTATGGGCCATTTCGGTCACCAGACCTTTTAAAGTGGGGGAAGAAGCTGCCCCGAAATTTTTACCGGAAACACCCCCATCAAAATTGAGATAGGCAACCGCTTTGGCGCCCAATGCATCACGCATTTGCTCCACCCATTCCGATGATCCAATCACACCGTGCTCCTCGGCATCCCAATGGGCAATAAGTATGGATCGTTTGGGGGAATTACCTTCTTTCACCATCTTGCCCAAAGCTTCGCTCAAAGACAAAAGCATGGCCGTACCACTGTTCGGGTCGGTGGCCCCAAAGGCCCAGGCGTCGTAGTGGCAGCCCAAGATGATCCATTCATCCGGATATTCGGAACCTTTAAAAGTTCCCACCACATTATTGATCCGTGTAAAATCCTTTTTCTGGTCTACCTGTACCCGAACGGTGAGCCCTTCTCCACCTTCCAAACGATAGGTATACGGCAAGCCACCTTGCCAACCCGAAGGAACCACTTTTCCGTTCATCCTTGCAAAAATCTCCTTGGCCGCACCATAGGCAATGGGAAGGACAGGGATAGTGTGCAAACTGGCTTCGGACGGGTCCATCCGCTTAATTTTCTTTTTACCATCCAATGGTAGGGAAGGTTCAAAAGGAGTCAATGGGTCCCCTTCATAATCGGTTGTGAGGAGTGAACCTCTTTGTATGGCACTTTCATCATAATACACCCCGTTCGGATACACCAACCCTTTCATATAGCCACTATCGGCCGGATCGGTGTAAATAATCAATCCTGCCGCGCCATATTGCTCGGCAAACTTAGCCTTATACCCCCTAAAGTTTCCTCCATAACGGGCGATTACAATTTTTCCTTTGATCTCGATGCCCATTTCCATGAGCTTTTCAAAATCTTCCTTGGTACCATAATTGGCATAAACAACGGTAGAAGTCACATCGCCACTTCCTGAATAGGCATTCCATCCTTTGCCCAAAGCAGGGTCTGAAGAAAAAGGGTCTTCTGGCATGATGTACTCCTGCTGGTTGAGGGGCAATCTAATTGGGGTGACAAGATCAATACTGGACGTTCCTCCATCTGTGGACATATAAATGTCATAAGGATAGCGATCCACCTTCATCCCTGCTCCTTCCATGACCTTTGCCATATAATCGGCTACTTTTTCATTGGCGGGTGTACCGGCAATATGGGGCCTTTCCGTTAATTTTTTCAAGTGTTCCCTATAACTGGGAAAATCCATGCTCTGGAGTAACATGGCTTCCATTTTTTCTTGATTCTGGAAGGATGTGGCCGTGTATCCGTTCCAATCTTGGGCTGTCACAAAGTGACTGGTCAATAATGCAATGGAAAAATAAAAAATTGATTTAAGGGAAACTCTACAATTCATAATGTTATTGGTTTGGTATTTTCCAAAAATACGGCTTTAATCCTTCAAGATTGGTACCTTTTGTTTCCGAGGAACAACTTTTGGATTATTCTTGATATGGTCTATCAATAATTATGGATTAACCCATATGTACTTCAGCTTTCCTTTGGGAGAACACAATTAAAATGGTTAGAACAAACCCACTTAAAAATCCAAAATCAATGTTCGGACATATCGGTGGTAAGGGAGGTGGGGAATTCAAAAATTTCCAAAGAAAAATAAGGCAGGGCAGCTAGTAGATGATCAAAGATATCTGCCATGACATATTCGTAGTTCTCCCAACGCTTATCAGAACTGAAGGCGTAAATTTCCAAAGGAATTCCTTTTGGGGTAGGTTCCAATTGCCGTACCATCAATGTCATGTTTTTGTTGATGGCAGAGTGGTTTTGGAGATAATTGGTGACATATTTCCGGAATACCCCAAAATTGGTAAGGTTGCGGCCGTTCACCAATAGTGCTTTGTCAATATTATTGTCCCTATTGTAGGTATTAATCTGTTCGCTTCTGGTGTTGATGTATGATTCAACCAATTGGATTTTCCTTAAGGCCTCAAGATCCTTCTCGGTCAAAAACCGTATGCTTTTTTGACGGATGATCAAAGCCCGCTTGATACGTCTTCCACCCGATACCTGCATCCCTCTCCAGTTTTTGAAGGAATCCGAAATCAAAGCGTAGGTTGGGATGGTGGTAATGGTCTTGTCAAAATTCTGGACCTTTACCGTGGCCAGGGAAATTTCGATCACATCCCCATCGGCGCCATATTTTTCAAAAGTGATCCAATCCCCTATCCGTACCATATCGTTGATGGTGACCTGAATACTGGCTACCAGCCCCAAAATAGAATCTTTAAAAATGAGCAATATGATGGCCGAGGCGGCGCCCAATGCTGTAAAAAACTTCCAGACCGTGGTCTCGGTCACAATGGCAAATATGGTAAGGATACCCACCACCCAAGCAAAGATCATGAACACCTGCACATAGCTGTCGATGGGCTTATCCTTGAACCTTGGCAATGTTTTTAAATAGCCGTTGGTACTTTTGAAGAATTTTCTAAAAATGACCAGGGTAAGGAATACAAAAAGAATTTTGATGGTCTTCAACGCAATGGTCCCAGCATAGTCGAAATCCATGAAGGCAATTGGAACAAACTCAAGTAGAAGCACCAATGGAAATATATGTGCCACGTAGCGGGGCACCTGGTGCATCACTAAAAAATTGTCAAAGTTATTCTTCGACTTACGAGCCAACCGGATGGAAACCGCACGCAACACCTTCCATAAGATCAGGTCGAGCACGAAGGCCACGATCAAAACTCCCAACAACAATATCAACAGGTTGATATAGGAAGCCAAACCTTCCCCCATCCCTGTTTTAAGGAGGTAATCGTAAAGCAACCTCCCCCAATCCTTGTACATGGCTATAATTTCCGCTAACATGGTGCAAAACTACAGCATCTGATCGAGCTGTATGCAATTATTAACTCCTTATTCAGAAATGGTTTTTTCGGGGGTTTATCAAACCAACAGACTAAACCTTGTTTGCCTTGATGACCACTGGGGTTTCCTGCAGTTTTCCGTTGGCAAAAGCCTGGAATTTTTTAATGTGGGGCTGTCCATTATGCTTGTCCAAACCTTCTTGATCTTCCCAAATCTCATAAAAGATGAATCGGTTTTCATCCTCCTTGTCCTGATGAAGGTCATATTGAATACAGGCTTCTTCCTTATGGGTTTCCTCCATAAGCTCTACCAAGGCATTTTTAACCTCACTAACGTATTCCGGTTTACTGGTAATGATGGCAATTACATATACTTTCATGATGCTGTTGTAAATGGTTTATCTATTTTATGATGTGTTCGAGATGATTTCTGTAATCGCGAAGATACATCTCAATTTGTGGATCTTTGATCACATTAAAACAATGAAAATTGGGCAGCACCTCATATCCGCAAAATCGGTAATTGACCCCAACATTGTACAGTACATCGTCTGCGGTCTTTCCACTCAATAAATATTGATCTTTGTTTCCCGAAAATTCTTCCGGGGCATTCCATGAAGTTACCATGGTCATTTTTCTTCCCTGCATCAGCCCGCCAGTGCCATAATTTTTGGAGGGATCCTTTCGGGTACGGCCATCATCTTTCAACAATTTACTCAAAGCCAACCCGGTATTGAAGACCTCATCCACGTATTTTTTATGGATCCAAGGCGTGTTGAACCAATAGACGGGCGTATGCAATACAATATAATCCGCCTTTACATATTTTTCCACTTCCTCCGCAGGGTCATACCCATCCTCAATTATGGTTTCGGAATAGGTATATCCGTGATCTTCACAGAAAGTCTTGGTGGTCTCTGCCAAGGTTTTGGTCAGTTTTCCTTCGGCAATCCCTTGATAATATTGATGGGCGTTGATAATGTGTAAGTGCTTCATTGGTTTGTTTTAAAAAATAGTATTTGGACGGATGATCCCAGCGTCTTCCGTATCAATATTTTAAAATGTAAATAGGGAGTTATAGGGATTGGACCACGGCTTCGAGATCCATCCTGGATTTTTGCTTTAAGGCTGGCTGATTGGCATCGTCCTCATCGCGGTATCCTATGGCAACGGCAAACAAAGTGGTATATCCATCCAGTTTCAAAATGGAGTCGTATCCCTCCTTTTGGATGCCCTCCATAGGTGTGGAATCAATACCCATTGAGGCACAGGCTCCTAGAAAGAAGCCAAGGGATAAATATACTTGGTGCGAAAGCCATGATTTGATCTGATCTTCCGGTAGTGGTTTTAAAAATTGTTTGAAGTATCCTACACTCCCCGGCTGTAAATGTTTTTCTATTTGTTCCTCAAACTTATTGATGTCATTGACTACTGTAAACACTACCAAATGACTGGCATCCTTGATCTTTTGCTCATTGAAAAAAGACTGTTTGGCCAGCTCCTCTTTTATGGCTTCATCAGATACAAATACGAATCGCCATGGCTGACTGTTGATGGAAGAGGGACTTAACCGAAGTATGTTCTTCAGTGCACGTATTCGATCTTCGGGTATTTTTTGATCGGGATTATATTTTTTTGTTGTGTAACGTTGTTCTGCCAGATGTAAAAAATCCATTGTTCAAGTGTTTTATATAAACTATACTTTTTATAGTTACAAACATATATACAGTTTTATATCTTTGCAATAACGGTCAAAATGTATAGCATACATTTTTAAAACAATTTTAACATATGTATTGTGTTGACAACAAACATTTCCCTTGCAGTACCAGCCTCACAATGAAATACATAGGAGGAAAATGGAAATCGGTGATATTAATACATCTCACCAAGGATAAAAAAAGGTACAATGAACTCCGCAAGGAAATCCCCACAATCACCGAACGTACCTTGAGCCTTCAATTAAAGGAATTGGAAGCCGACGGTCTCGTATGCAGAAAAGTGTACACCAGCAAGCCACCGTTGAAGGTGGAGTACGGACTTACCTCATTTGGACAAACACTGATCCCCGTTCTGGATGCCATATCCCATTGGGGCAAAGAGGCTTCAAAGGCTCATAAAAAAATCAAGATTGAGCCTTGAATGATATCCATTTGGGTTTAGACGCTTGCAAGGCTATAAATAAGTGCGCCTACCAAAGGCAGACGCACCTAAAATTTTATTTGAGCCCCAGGGCCAACAAGATTTTTTGAAAAATCTCGGTATTCTCATATACCCCGTTAAAATCTTCCGCATGGGGACCATAAGCAAACAACGGCACCATAATTCCAGTATGGTCTACGGTCAAGAAATCACCTTGAACTGTACCATCCTGCAAGCTTCCTCCAACGATTCCAAAACCTGATGTTTCATGATCCGCGGTAATGATTACCAACGTATTTTGATCGGCATCCGCAAAACGGATGGCCTCTGCAATGGCCTGGTCAAAATCCAACATTTCCTGGACAATATCAATGGTACTGTTAGAGTGTCCCCCATTATCGATTTGCGCTCCTTCCACCATTAAGAAAAAAGGTTCGGACTTGGCTCCCAATACATCCAATGATTTTTTAACCGCTTCGGGCAATGCTTCTCCCCTTCCATTCTTCATGGAGGGTACTTTGTTCTCACCTAGGTAAACCGCAGTTGGTCCGGAAAAATCTTCAAACGCATCAAAACTTATGGTTTTAAAAACGTAGGAAATAGTGCTCTCCTGATTTTGGCCGCCTGCCATGAAAAAATCCAATGGGCTCTTTGTCAAATCTGCCACAAGACCCTCGGTATTGTCTCGCTCCACTTGGTGGGCAAAAAAAGCGGATGGGGTGGCCCCGTAAATGGCATCCGTAGAAATAATGGCGGTGTTGAAACCTTTTTGGTTCGTAATGTCAACCAGATTGGTCAAAATTTCGCCTTTGGGTCCCACACCAATGGCACGATTGTTCGTTTTGTTGCCAGTGGCCATGGCCGTTCCACCTGCAGCCGAATCAGTAATCAAATCATCATAAGATGCCGTCTTTACCAAACCGATGTTCTTCAACCCAGCAACGGTAAGCTTTCCGCGGTTGGCAATCATCGCCGAGGTAATCTGGGCCAATCCATTGCCATCCCCGATCATTAAAATGACATTCTTGGGTTTTGACTGGGGATCGTAACCATATTTTGGCTCATAAACAGGAATTTCGTTTTTAAGTTGGAAGATATTTCCAACAAGTTTTTCCAGATATTGTACTGCCAAGGCTGGTTCATCGGTATTGATGAAATCCACTCCCATTTTAGCCAATCGGGTCCAGGCGGTCTTGGTATCGGGTGTGGCCCAAAAACGAAATGGTTTTCCTGATGCCTTGGCCTTAGCAATGGCCTTTTGAACGGTTTCAAAATCTGGTGCCGTCATTCTACCATATCCGTTCCAAACCGAAAAATCCTTAAAACTGACGCTCACCAAACCTACCTTGGTTAAATCGATGTTGTCCAGTTCCTCCAAATTTTGATGGTCGAACCAAATAAAATCAGGGTAGTTTTGATATTCCTCGGCTTTGGGGCGATTTCCCGAAATGACAAACTTAACCTTGCCCAAGGATGGGTAGTGTCCCAACACCTCAACCAGCTTCTTCAAGGTCGAATGGGCCTCGGATTTTACATCAATGAGCAATTGAAGGTTCCTTAATTCCCCTGATTTCTCCAAACTTGCCAATCTGTCCAGATAAAGTTTTTCCAAGGTTTTCCCTTCCTTGATTTCGTTTTCGGCATGGGTCACATACAGCGTTCCATTTTTAAGGAATACATCCGCCTCAATGGATGCTGCCCCATTGCTATAGGCATACCAAAACGGCAGTTCCTGTTCATAATCGTTGTGGGAATGGACTTTGTAGGTTTCCTGAGCCAACAAATTATGTTGCACACCCAAAAACCATAATATCAGCACTGCTACTCCAATGATTTTTTTCATCTTATTGCTTGTTCTGGTTCAGCGATTGTAAAAACTTATGATAAATTTCGTTGTTCTCATAGATTCCCTGAAAATTTTCAGCTCCTTTTCCTTCCGCAAAAACAGGGATCAACTCCCCGCTATGCTGGTTGGAATTAAAATATACAGCAACCTTATCGGCCACTTCCTTCTTATTTCCAGTGCTTTCATCCATTTCATAGTACTTGCCGATGCTCACCCCTCCTGTTTCATGATCGGCGGTGACCACCAACAATGTGTTGGGATGCTCTTTTACATAATCCAGTACCGCTCCCAAGGTTTTATCAAAATCTAGGACTTCGGCAACCATCATATCGGCATCCTCCGCATGTCCGCCCCAGTCAATATAAGAACCTTCCACCATTAAAAAGAAAGGTTTTCCCTTTTGATCGAAATAATCCAAGGCCATTTCCGTGGCATCCTTTAGAAAATCTCCCCTACCTTCTATTTTTGAGGGAATCCCATCCTCGGCCAACACATAGGCATTGGATTGACCCAAAACTGGATTGGAAAGTTGTAAGGTATCCAAATGATAATTTTCTTCCACCAAATATTGAAAGAGATCTTTTCCATCCTCCCTTTGGTTAAAGAATTTTTTTCCACCGCCCGCAAAGAAATCCACCTTGGATGTCACCAATTGCGCGGCTATTTCCTCATGCATGTCGCGGTCCTTTACATGTGCATAAAAACTGGCCGGCGTAGCATGGGTAATGGAAGTAAGGCTGATTAAACCGGTCTGATAACCTTCTTTTTGAAGTTGTTCCAAAATGGTTTCTTGCGGAATGCTGTCCACCGAAACCCCAATGGCCCTTTTATACGTTTTTTGCCCGGTTGAAAAGGCTGTGGCCCCGGCAGCGGAATCGGTAATCTTAGAACTTTTATCAGAGGTCTTGTGTAAACCGATATGGGTAAACCTTGAAAAATTGGGGGTTCCTTCACCAAAGTAATAGGCTGAGGATACCTGTGGAATCCCCATGCCATCACCAATCATAAAGATAATGCTCAAGGGTTCCTCTTGGGTTGTTTTGGATGGCTCTTCTTGCTTCTTTGCCGTGCAGCCCAGTACTAACATCGCTAAAATCGAAGCAATGGTCTTGTGATATGAAATCTTCATTTTTCCATTCGTTTGATTTGTTCATAAAAAGCAAGCGGCAAGAGGAAAATCCATCTTGCCGCATGTGCTAAAAAATACACTTGATCAATAGCCTTCATTCTGTTCCAGATAGCCTGGCACATTCGATGCTCCATCGATGGCATCCTGTGGGATGGGGAACAATCTATGGTGAACATCGTTATCCGTTTTTTCAGTCCAGGAATCCTCGTAGTGGCCAAATCGGATCTGGTCGCTTCTCCTAAAACCTTCCCAGTATAACTCAAAACCACGCTCACGGAACAGGATTTCCAAGTCAATGGAAGGCAAGGCCTCTGGAGTTTGGTCTGGGCGTGCATTCCTTTCGGTCCTAATGAAATTTACATCGGCCAAGGCACCTGCGCTGTCGCCTTTTCTCAATTTTGCTTCGGCACGCATCAAATAGATTTCAGCCAAACGCATCAACACAAGGTCCACGCTGCTATAGTTGTTACCATTGGGCGAGGTATGGCTAAACTGGTACTTGGATACCCTGTAGCCATTTCGGTGCAACCTTCCCTCGTTTGTAAAATCAACTTGCAACACGTGGTTCACATAATCCACATCCTTATCGGGGCCGTTTCCTTTTCTTTGGATGACAGGGTAGATTCGGTATCCACCATCACACGTATAAAAAGAACCACCTTCATCTTTCCTTGGTCCCCAAATGACACCTCGGAGAATTCCCCTATTGATCTCGAAATCCTCGGCGGAAATACAGTAATAATGGTCTTCATCATTTTCTGGAGTAACCCCTGTCAAATCCTGCAATTCAGCAGGGATTATCTGGTTTTCCTTGAAGAACCTTGCATCAGCTTCAGCTGGGTCGGTAGCGCCATAGGCATCTACCCAGGTTTGGTAGAAATCGGAGGTAATGGCCGGACCGTCGGTACCATCTGCATCCGGGAATTCAGGTCTAGGAAACCAAGAGCCTGCCAATGACCAATAGGCCCATCGGCTGTGCTCATTTTTCATGACACCGCGTTGATCGGCGGCAAAAATGATTTCGGAGTTATCATTGTTGTCATCGTTGAACAGATCAAAGTACTCTGGCGACAATGAAAATGCTCCCGAGTTGATGATATTGTCCGTGTATTGGATCACTTTGTCCATATCCTCATTGCTGAAGCTTGGGGTTCCGTAGGGGTCACGATAGACCGCTGCATTTAGGTTCAATCGTGCCAAAAAGCCCCATACCGCCGCTTGGGTAATCCTTCCGGGGCCCTTGCTGGTGTTGATGACATCCACAACGGACAAGAACTCACTTTCAATATAGTCAATGGCATCCTGCCCCCTCAAAATCTCGGAAAGATCCTCGGAAGTCTCTTTTTTGAACACCAATCCCCAACTATCGAGCACCAACATGTTCATATAGGCTCGAAGTGCGATCATTTCGTAAAGTGCTCCTTCGGCCTCTGTATCACCTGCCTCGGCAAGGGGTTGTAATACTTCAATGGCCGAAAGGGCCCTTGAAATGTTCTTGGTCACTTCGTTCCAAGAGCTTCCCACCAAATCATTACCTGTTGAAATGGTATGGGCATGGGTTTCCAAGAATTTACCACCATCATACCAATCCGTTCCTCCACGGTAAGGCAATATGGCCTCATCGGCTGCAATCAATTGCAATCCGTAATAATTGGTATGCCTCCAAGTCCATGCCACTTGCCCATAAGCTGGTGCAATGGCTCCGCTGATCAGTTCCGCCTGTCCGCTTCCTTCCAAGGATTCGTCCAAAACTTCTTCTTCCAAATCGGTACAGCTCAGGTTTGAGAATAAGGAAATCCCCAATAGTGCTATTATTATTTTGTTCTTCATCTTTGAAGTGTTTTTTTGATTAGAATGATACATTTAAGCCAAATACAACCGTTCTTGCCTTAGGATAATTGAAGTAATCGATCCCGAAGGTCTGGATGCCATCAATGGTCAAGTTCGAGTTGATCTCAGGATCAAAACCAGTGTAATCGGTAATTACAAAAAGGTTCTGGCCGGTCACGGAAAGACGTATGGTATTTACCAATCCATCCAAACCGATAAGGGCCGGTCTCAAGTTATAACCCAAAGTGGCATTGTTCAGACGTAAGAAATCCCCATCTTCCAAATAGCGGGTAGAAACCGCGTTGGAGTTGGTAATGTCCTCATTTGGATATTCCGATGCAATCGATGTGGTGTTGTAATTGGAAGCCAATAATCCCTTTTTGAACAAGGACATGGCGGTGTGGTTGTACACCTTGTTGCCAGAAACCCCGTTGAAGTTCAACCCAAGGTCAAAGTCCTTGTATTTGAAGTTCAGGTAAAAGGCATACACTAAAGGAGGAAGGGCGCTGCCTACCACTTTTCTGTCTTCGGACAAGATACTCAATCCGTCATCACCGATACCCAAAAACTCTTGCATATAGAACGAACCTATTGGTTCACCATTGATGTTTCCGTTGATGGTAGCATCGGTCTGGCCTGCTCCCTGTGCAGCACCTGTGGTCAACACCTTGTATGGCGAATTGGCCACTTCATTTTTGGTATAGGCCAAGTTTCCTCCAATGTTATAGGAAAAATCTTTGCTATAGTCGCTGTGGTAATCCAAGGCAAATTCAATACCGTTGTTCTTGATTTCCATATCGGGAATATTGGTCCAGAATTTATCCGTCGGTTGTATCGGGTCTGCAGGGGTCACCTCCAACAAAATGTTCTTGGACACTTTTTGAAAATAATCCACGGTTCCTGACAAGCGATTGTTGAACAATCCAAAATCCAAACCGATGTCGGTCTGTTGGGATACCTCCCACTGGATATCGGGATTTGCCAAACGAGTAAAAATAGTACCGTATGGATAGTCCTCCAAGGAACTCTCATCTCCATTGATAGGATAGGAATCGTTTCCATCCTTGCTATCGGTATAGCTCAATTTGGTGATCTTGGATGGAATCTCTTGGTTACCGGTCTTACCCCAACTAGCTCTTAACTTCAGGTTATTGATGGTTGTGTTGGTGCTCATGAAATCCTCGTTCATGATGTTCCAGCCCAATGCCACGGAAGGGAAATAACCATACTTGTTGTTACCCCCAAATTTTGAGGAACCATCGGCACGCATGGTCGCAGTCAACAAATATTTATTGTCAAAAGCATAATTGACCCTACCAAAGAAAGACTGTAGTTCATTTTCAGTGGCATAGGTGTACATATAGGTCTGTGTACTTTCCCCACTGATCTGATCTTGGTATTTAGGCTCTATGCCATTGTCCGCAAAACCTTCCAATTCAAAGCTCTTTTGGTGCACAAAAGTTTTCTGGTAGGTATGCCCTGCCAGAACCGTAAAGTTGTGCTTGTCCTTTTCGAAATTATAGGTAAGGGTATTTTCTACCAAGGTGTTCTTGTTGGTCGTGTACGTTGAAGTCAACGATCCATTGGCATAGCCTTCCAACAAAGAATAGGGTATGTATTGCTCATCGCGATCGGTAGTGGAGTAATCAACACCCAAGTTTAGCTTATACGTCAACCCATCAATGATCTCAATGGAAGGTGCCACATTGGCCAAAATTCTATGGTTAACGGCCTCATCACTAAAGATTTTTTCCCTGGTCAAAGGGTTCAACGCATTGTCCAACAAGGTGGGTTGCCCGTCGGTATACAAGGGAAGGGTTGGGTTCAACTGAAGCATGTCCCCCACTATGGACCTTGCATCTGCCCTAAGGTTTTCCGTTCTACTGGCAGTCATGTTGAATTCTACCTTGAAACGGTCGTTCAAGGCTTTTTGAACCAAGTTCAAACGCCCTGAATACCTTTTCAGGTCGTTGGCCCTCAAAATACCTTCTTGATCATTCACACCCAAAGAGGCATGATAGGTAAACTTGTCCGCGCCACCGCCCATGGACAAATTCACGTTTTTGGAAAAACCGGTACGACTTAAGGCATCTTGCCAATCGGTATTGGCCCCTCCATCGTCCAAATTTCCACCTGCAGCCACCACTTGTTGACGGAACTCATTGGCGCTGAATACATCCACTTTATTGGCCAAAGACGAGAAACCTGTAGAGACACTCAAGTCCATTTGGGTACGTCCCGATTTTCCTTTTTTGGTGGTGATCACGATTACCCCGTTGGCCGCCCTGGCTCCATAAATAGCTGCGGCGGAGGCATCCTTCAACACATCGATACTTTCAATATCCTGTGGGTTGATAAAGTTCAAGGGGTTGGTAGGCACTCCTGTACTTGTATTGTCCAGTGCAAAACCATCGATTACATACAAAGGTGTAGTACCGGAACGTAAACTTCCCACCCCACGGATGATCACATCCTGTGCGGCACCTGGCTCACCACTTACATTGGAAATGTTTACACCTGCAACCTTACCTTGCAAAAGCTGCCCTGGGTTCATTACGATTCCTTTGTTGAAATCCTCGCTTTCCACTGAAGCGATGGAACCGGTCACATCAGTTTTTCTTTGGGTTCCATACCCAACTACCACTACATCTTCCAATTGTGTGGCATCTTGCTGTAATTGTACATCAATGGTAGTACGGCCGTCCACGGCAACTTCTTTTGGGGTGTATCCCAAATACGAAAATTGGAGCACTGCGTTGCTCTCTACATCAATAGTGTAATTACCATCAAAATCGGTAATGGAACCATTTCCCGTTCCCTTTTCCTGTACGGATGCACCCGCCAATGGAACCCCGTTTTCGTCGGTTACGGTACCTGTAACGGTAACAAAGGCAACTTCCACTACCCTTTTTGGGGCTTGGGGCTTTACATCGATGGAAATGGTATGGTTGATCCTTCTAAACGTAAGGTCCGCATCCTTGGCCATCAATTCCAAAATGGACCTAAGGGAAACTTTGTTGTAAGCAATGTCGTAAGTCTTGTGCAATCGCTCCACTTTGCGGTCATACACAAATTTGAAGTCTGTTTGTTCCTCTATCTGCTTCAAGACCTCAACTACCGTGGCATCGTTCACGGATACATCCACTCTGTAGTTCTCCAGTTTTTGACCCCTTACATTGGCTGCCAACACTGGATTCAACAGTGCCAAGATGATCATAAAGCAAAATGTACGGAATGTCAACTTGATAAATTGTTTAATAGTTAGTGAATTCATAATTTCACATAATGTTTAAATGGTTATAAGTATTTGTAATCATTGAACTTTCGACAGCCTGTTTCCGCTCGCCAAAGTGTTGCAGGCTGTTTTTTTGTTAGGTTGTTTCATTTCATAGGCATTGATTTTTGATTAAGCTGGTTTTTTAGTCAGTGCATTTTCCTTTGATCAGGATTTTATGATCCTCCAAAAATTCGTATCGTAATCCTTTTTTGGCGAATACGATGCTTTCCATTACCGTGGAAAGCAATTCATTATCGTAGCTTGCGCTGATATGGCAATTTCCGGCATTCTGGTTGTCCAACACAAAGGATACGCCATACCACTTTTCCAAGGTTTCCAAGACCTGCGAGAGTGGCACATCCTCAAAATGGATAACGCCCTTTTTCCAATTCAGGGCTGTTGTAATATCCACTCTTTCCTTGGTCATGGATTTTGTTTTTGTGTTGAACACCCCTTGCTCATTGGGTTCTAAAAAAATCTCGCTTTCTTGGGATGCCACCTTCACTTTTCCAGTGGCCACGGTTACCGCAATTTGGTCATTGTCCGGATAAGTGTTTACATTGAACGAAGTGCCCAAAACCGTGGTCCGTACTTCTCCGGATTCTATAACGAAAGGTTTATCGGGATTTTTTGCCACGTCGAAAAAGGCCTCGCCGATCAACGCTACATGGCGCATATCTCCTTCAAATCGGTTGGGATATTTTAGGGTACTGCCTGAATTCAAACGTACTTGGGTACCATCGGCCAAGGTAAGGTTCAACTTCTGACCCCATTCCGTTGTTCGTACAATCTCCACAATAGGTTCTTCCACTTCCTTTGTTTCTGTTTTGGAATAAAGAAGATACCCTAAACTTGCCATCACGGCCAATGATGCCGCAACCCTGGTCCACTTTAAAAAGGAAATTCTTTTATCTGGGCCAACTATATTTTGGGACAGTTGCTTTGCAATACGCTTTTTATGCCTCTCGTTTTTGAAGATGCCTTTACGGTTTTTGGACAAAAGGTTGCCGTCAAACTGTTCCAGAAGGGATTCCTCTTTTTTGGTAATCGTACCATTAAGGTACTTTTCCATTAATCCCTTGATTTCATTTTCGGTCATTGTATGCTCGTTTCAATAACAAGTACCATTGGCATGCAGGTACGCACATTCCAAAAATGGGTTTTAATGATTCCTTAAACTTCCTGGCGCCTAATTAACCTTTAGGTAAAACGGAGGGGTTTTAAAAAAACAATGATTTAACAGTGGAAAGTTCTTTGCGTAGTCTTCGAAGGGCAAAAGAGATTTGATTTTCCACGGAGCGTTGGGAAATGTTCAATTTTTCGGCTATGTCCTTATTGTTGATGTGGTTCATACGGCTCAAAATGAAAACTTCCTGACATCTTTTGGGCAGACTTGAAATGGTCTCGTTGATTCTTTTGGACAAGTCCATGACATCCGCTTCCATTTCCACTTCTGAGTTAATGCAAACTGCATGGGCCGCCTCAATCTGTGTTTGATTGAACTTCATATCCCTAAGTGCATTGTAGCACTTATAACGAATCGCCTTAAAGAGATAGGATTTTATATTTTCAACTTCGACAGCTTCCCTGCGCTGCCAATAATCAATCCAGACTTCCTGTACCAAATCCTTAGCAATGGAATCGTCCATGATCAATGATGACGCATAAATGTACATGGGCTCCCAAAGCATTTCAAACAGGGAATTGAATGCGTTCCTATCCGATTGGTTGATCATTTTGGCGAGCTTTTCTGGAGTAGCCTTGTCGTATGAGTACTCTATCATCGAACACAAATTTCATAAAAATAAGAGAGGCCGGAGATTATGATATTGTAAACTTTACATGGGTTTTGTGTATCCTGTACACCAAAAAACATTCTCTTATTTCACTTGATTTCACTGGCAATCCAAGAGGTCTAGGTCATTTCAAAAAAAATTAATCCTAAAAATTGTCCCCTTCGGTTACCATAATGTACCCTTTGCCATATTCCACCTATTCCAACCATAATGCCTTGACCAATTTTGCCCCTGTATCAATCAAAAAGAGTAATCATGAGATCATTGATGGCGTTGGCTTTTTTCTGTTTGTTGCTATTGAAAACCCATGGGCAAACCAAAAGCACGGATATCACGGGAACGTGGTTGAACGATAAGAAGGATGCCCATGTAGAAATTTATCAAAAAGGTGGCAATTTCTTCGGGAAAATTGTTTGGTTGAAGGAACCCAATACACCCAATGGAGAGCCCAAAACGGACCGAAACAATCCAACCAAATCCTTACGGACCAGAGAAATAATGGGTATTGACATCATATCAGACCTGTCTTTTGACGGTAAAACTTGGGAAGATGGCAAAGTGTACCTACCCAAAAAAGGTAAAGAAGCCGATTGTAGTGCGGAGCTGTCCGAAGACCACAATAGTTTAGCGCTCCATATTACCAAACTCTGGTTTTCTACCAGCGTAACATGGACAAGATTATAATGAAGGTGGCGAGATTGCTATGGATTTTGATGTTCTTGGTATGTTCCAAAAACCTGTTTGCCCAACAGGATCCCAACACTATTGTATTGTTCAATGTGAACGAGGCCATTGCATATGGCAAAAAGTACAATATAGATAGAAACATCCAAGAGCTTCAACAAGATAGGGCCCGCGCGGAACACAAACTATCAAAAAGCTATCTTCTACCCACAATTTTAGGGAGCTTTACCGCCCAAAACAACCTGAACTTGGCCACTACTCCTATTCCGGGGGAGTTGGTGGGACAGCCTGGTACACTGGTCAATGTTCAATTTGGGCAGGAATACAACTACAATGCGGGTATCACCATCACGCAAACGGTGCTGGATTGGCAAAACAGTATCAAGGCCAGAATTGCCAAGGTAGGCAAAGAGATCACTCAAGTGCAATCAAGTCTTTTTGATGAGAAACTCATGGAGCAGATCGCTTTGTTCTACTATAATGCCATCATAGCCCAAAAAGCACTGGAAATCAATAAAAAAGACCAATCGCTGGCCGATAGTATCCGCACATTGACCCAAGATAAGTTCAACAATGGATTGATCGACAAATCATCACTGAATCAGGCAATCATCAACGTTAACAATATTGAGCAAAGTGTACTCGCCAACCATAGTTCGTTGGAGCAGTCCCTCAACCAGTTGAAAAACTTGCTCGGGTTGCCAGCAGATTCAAATATAGAACTGCAAGAAGTCGAAAAAACTGAAGAACAGGGATTTCCCATATCTGAAACATTGGCCATGGACAAAAACATTCTGTTGTATGAACACCAACTGGAACAAGCACGATTGGATGTAAAACAGCAAAGGGCCCTACATTATCCTAAGCTTTCCCTAAACGCCTATTTTGGGCAGCAACAATTCCAGAACGATTTTACCTTCTCCTTGGATGGTGAGGCATGGACAGATTATAGCTATGTGGGTCTCAACCTTTCAGTACCCATTTTTACAGGTCTTGCCAACCATAATAAAACCAAGGTTTCCAAAATTGAGTACGGTATCGCCCAAAAAAACCTGGAACAGCAGAAGCAGCAATCTGCATTACAGGATGACCTGCTATTGAAAGAGTATGACATAAGCCTTCAAGCCTCGACCACCGCCTATGATAATTTCATGTTGTACCAAGACAATGTGGATTTGACCTTTCAGAAGTTGCAACAGGGAATCATTGGGCTCGATGCCTATTTCAAGGTTTTTGAAGACTATCTAAGAGCCGAGAACAACTATTTGAACACACTCTCAAACGTGTACGGCAATTATGCAACCATCCTTTCCAGAAAAAACGACAATGAACTATAAAACCATATACAAAATCTTGCTGGGCTTCAGCTTTTCATTCCTTATTGGTTGTGGCAAAAACAATACCACTACCCCAATGAAAAGGGATATCATCGATGTGGTCTTCGCCAGTGGCTACTTGGCCAAAACCAACGAGTATACCGTTACAGCCAATACCGAAGGGTTTCTCAACCTCAGCTTGGTGAAGGAAGGGGACGAAGTCAAAGTCGGTAATGATCTGTTCCAATTGTCCAATGGTGTACAATCCAATCAACTGGACAATGCCTTGGTGAACTACCAAGATGCGGTGACCAAGGCAAAACCAGATTCTCCTCAAATTGCACAATTACAGCTTCAAATTGAACAGGCAGAGACCCAATTGGAACTGGACCGTAAAAACCTAGATCGTTACAGTGCACTCCTCCAAACAAATGCCGTATCCCAATTGGATTTTGACAAAGTCAAGGTACAGTTCGAAAATTCCAAGGCCCATGTGGAAATCTTAAAAAAATCACTGTCCGACCTTCAACAATCATTGCAGGTGAATTTGGCGAATGCCAAGAGCCAGTTAAGAATCCAACAAGAGAACAACGACGATTACTTTATCAAATCCCAAATTTCGGGCACTGTATTGAATGTGTACAAAGAACAGGGAGAGCTTGTAAAACGAGGGGAAAGCATCGCAAAAATTGGCGGTGGCGGAAACATCCTCAAACTGTTTGTGGCCGAAGAAGATATTTCAAGAATTGCTTTGGGCCAACGGGCAAAAATATCCCTGAACACGGAAAAAGATGCCACTTTTGATGCCGTGATCACAAAGATCTATCCCGCCTTTGACGAGAAAGAGCAATCCTTTGTGGTTGAGGCCACCTTTACCAATGCACCGACTTCCATGTATGCAGGGACACAACTACAGGCCAATATTGTGATCGCCGACATTAAAAATGCACTGGTCATCCCAACTGATTATTTGGTGAAGGAAGACATAGTGATTTTGGAGAAGGACAAAAAGGAAGTACCAATCAAAATCGGCATCAAAACCAGTGAATGGGTACAGGTTCTGGAAGGTTTGGATGAATCCACACGTATCATCACCCCAAAAAAGGAGAAGGAATGATCGTGAACAAAACCAATTACAAGATTGCCAACGCCCATTTGACCTCTCGGTTAAAGCAAACCTTGGTGGCCATCTTGAGTGTGACCTTTGGCATTTCCATGTACATTTTCATGAACAGTTTTATGACCGGGGTGAATGACACACAGACAGGTCTCGCATTCAGCACCCTGGCCCATATCAGGATTTACAATGACATCCCCAAGGACAACACCAACTTGTTTGCCAGTCGGGTGGACAAAAACACCTTGGTCAACATTAGAAATCCCAAAGTGATCCAGTACACCGAAGGCATCAAAAATTCGGACAAAATATTGAATCTATTAGATTCCGTTCCAGAGATCAGTGGGGTCACCCCTCAATTGAACATCAATGTATTCTTCAGGAACGGTGCCACCAAAGTCAATGGGATGCTGTCGGGTATCGACGTGGTCAATGAGGACCAACTTTTTGGAACCGCACAATATGTTGTTGAAGGTGATTGGATGGACTTGAACCGAAGGAGCGACGGTATTCTTTTGGGCAGTGGACTGGCCAAAAAATTAAGTCTTCACCTCAACGATAATGTTGTAGTGACCACAGAGGAAGGCATCACTAAAAATTACAAGGTCATCGGCATCGTGGAAACCACCTTGGCCAGTGTGGACAATGCCAAAGCCTATATCCGTATTGGGTTTGCGCGACAGCTGATTTCCAAAAACATGGGGTATGTCACTGATATCCAAGTTAATTTGAAAGACTACAACAAAACAGTGGAGCTCTCCGAGCGACTTGGTAAGATGACACCCTATAAAGTGGAACCCTGGCAAGAGGCCAACGGACAATTGGAGGCCGCCAACAAACTTCGGAACATTATTGCCGTGGCCGTATCCCTGACCATACTCATTGTGGCCGGATTTGGCATCTACAACATTATGAACATGACAGTGAACGAGAAGATTAGGGAGATTGCCATTCTCAAGGCCATGGGATTTGATGGGAAGGACATCATCCAGATATTCCTTACTCAATCCGTGATCATCGGTATTTTGGGAGGTGTTGTCGGTATCATACTCGGGTATTTGGTCTCTTTATTGGTCAACCACATCCCTTTCAAGATTGCCTCATTGGAAACTTTGCCCATAACCTATAGAACCAAAGATTACATCATGGCCTTTGTATTTGGCCTGATCACCACTTTTGTGGCAGGTTATCTTCCATCCAGAAAGGCATCACAAGTAGATCCTGTTGAAATCATTAGAGGTTAAAAGGATGGAAAACTTAGCATTATCCGTCAAGGAACTGAACAAATATTTTTATGACCCACAGACCTTTCATGTGTTGAAGGATATCTCTTTCGACATTAAAAAAGGGGAGTTTTTGGCACTTACGGGCAAGTCCGGTTCCGGTAAATCTACCTTGCTTTATATTCTTTCCACTATGGATACGGCCTATGAAGGCTCCCTGACCATCAATGGTACAACGCTAACAGGCAAGGCCCAGAATGAACTGGCCGCTTTTCGGAACGAGCATATCGGCTTTGTTTTCCAGTTCCATTATCTGCTACCTGAGTTTTCCGCATTGGACAATGTGATGCTCCCAGCATTAAAATTGGAGAAAAAAACCATGGAGGAAATCGAGGAAAAGGCGATGGCCAACCTTAAACTCTTGGGGCTGGAAGATCAGGCATTGAAACCCGCCAACAAACTTTCGGGCGGACAGCAGCAACGGGTGGCCATTGCCAGGGCACTCATCAACGAACCGACCATTATTATGGGCGATGAACCCACTGGAAACCTGGATTCCAAAAACACCCAGATCGTATTCGACATTTTCAGGGAATTGGCCGTGGAAAGGGGCCAGACCATCATCGCCGTGACACACGATGATGATTTTGCCGCCAATTGTGACAGGGTCTTGGAACTGATGGACGGAAAATTGATCCACCAATAAAAAAGCATGAACAGAAATCTATACCGTAGCCTCGTTATAATACTCCTATCCTTTTCATCATTGAAAAGCTTTGGTCAAGAAAAATCCCCATTCTACATCAAATATAGCCATACCCCTATTGAAGAAGTGGACGGTGGTCATATTTCCCAACTGGAAGCACAACTATTGCTACCCATACACAGAGGAAAAACATTCAGCTTAGCCACTGGAATAACCCCCGAAGTGATGTATTTGGAAAACTTTCCGATGGATATTGGCAATAGGTTATATGGATTGGGAATCCCTATTGGCGGAAAACTGAAACTGAACGACAGGGATGAGATGTTCTTGGCCACCAAGATGGTATTGAGTAGTGATTTGGAGGATATCTCCGCTGAGGATTTCACATTTGCAGTGGGCATTGGCTTACATCGAAAGTTCTCGGAAAAATTAACCTTAGGATTGGGATTGGGATATTCCCACCAATTTTTTGGCGACCAGCTTATCCCTCTTTTTGATTTTGACTATCAGATCAGTGAAAAGTTACATTTTTATGGAAGGTTCCCCATACAGGGTACCTTGGCTTGGAACATGGGAGGAAGGAGCACCTCTGGATTGGAATGGAACCTAGGTGCTGACAGCTATCGGCTATCCGAAGAAACCCATAATAGTGAATACCTCCAATACCGTCATTTTAATGGTACAGTTTTTTATAGCCACAGGCTTTACAAGAATTGGCATATGAAACTATCCGGGGGTATTGCAGGTCAAAAATTCCAATGGTTCAACGATTCGGATTCCGGAGGATGGACCATTGTGACGATTCCCCTGTCCGACCAACCGGAACCCATTGAGGAATTACAGAATAATGGGCCCTTTGTTCAAATAGGTTTCCTGTACTCTTTTTAGGGTTTTCTATATTATTTCAACAAGCATTTTTTTAGGTTAGTGATGTTTGTAAGAGCCTTGGGATATTTTTCCCAGGGCTTTTTTTATGGACTGGCAGTTTTCATTACATCTGCATCCACCCTATAAAAAATCCCGGATACTGCATGCAACACTATCCGGGATCGGGGGCAATTGGGGGGAATACAATCGTTATATCAGTCTTCAGAAATACTAATGTTGTTCAAATCGACATAGAATACCTCTCCACTGTCAAACTCTACCCGAGCTTCATCCTCATCAACAAACTCCACAGTGCCTTTATAGGTATAGGTGACGTTGGAGTAACTATACGTCTGCACCAATGAAAAAGTGGCGGTTCCATTATATATCTTATTCGATTCCTTGGATACCAAAACCCCATCAATATCGCTCTCAAAAGTGAATCTATACGTTTCACCATTATAATTGGATTCCCATTCACCTTCACGCTGATAACTTCCCTCATAATTTTCATCGGCGCTGGTATCTTCCAAACCTGTAATGTCAAAACTCAAATCAATGTCATGATCGTAGGTATATCTGAGTGATTTCATGTTCTGCGTTGCGGAGAGTTCATAATCTACTGCCATATCAGGTTCACAGGACCACATATATTCCTCCTGATAGTTGTATTCATAGCTGATATAGCCAGTAATGGTCTCGTCGTAAAAAGAATCGCTTTCTTGGTACAACACATCGCAATCACTATTTTCTTGAATTTCGTTACTGGCCTTGTTCATATTGGCCACCAAGCCATAGGTTGCATAGGAAAGTGAGACGGCTACCGCTTCTTCTGCATCTTCATAGGCATAATACCGAGTTATCACGATGATTTCATCATCGTCATCACAACTCTGTAAGAGAGCTAATGCTCCCAAGAGCATGGACATCAATATCAAAAACAAAACTCTTTTCATCATCATCTTTTTGGTTTCCATTTATTATTGTTTTGTATAACCCACTACTTCATATTTCACCAAATTCTCCACGAGGATTCTTTTATAAATCACCTCTCCATATTCGAAATACTCCCTGTCATCTATAATGGTCACTCTTGCACCTTCGGGCAGGCTGGGCACTATGGTGCCAACAGGTGGCACAACCACTTTATACGACTCCGATTGTTCAATCCTTACATAAAACACACCATCTGAATAGTAGTAGGGATTGCCTGCGTAATAAACGGGTGTGTAATATCTGGGAAGAGGAACCGGTGCCACCACAACTGGACGGGCCACAGGATATACATAGGGCCTTACCACGGGTCGTCTTACTACCGTTACCGCTGGCCTACGCACCACTACCTGTGCACTCAGTTCAGAAGTAAGTGCAAAAAACAAAAGGGGGACCACCCACAATTTTGATGTTTGAATGATTTTTTTCATAACGCTACTTTTTAAAGTTCAGTAGCAATATTACCCTAGGTCTTCATACTGAATTGTCCATAATCAATGCAAGTGGACAAATCCAATGCTGAAGTAACATTATGGGTCCCCGAAGTTTTTAAGATTATCCCTAAAGGAGAAGTATTATCGCTCTTTGAGCCAGCCCAAGAAGACCGGGCTTCTCTTTTTGCTTACCAGCAATGGTGTTGGAACATCCACCAACATATTCACACACATCTTTCTGGAAACATAGGATTCCACCGAACTTATGGCACTGTACGAAATGATATATTGCCTATTGGCCCTAAAGAACATTTTGGGATCCAACAATTGTTCCAACTGCTCCAAGGTATAGGGCAGTGTATAACTTTTGCCAGACGAGGTGTACAATTTTGTAATGCCGTTTTCGGTATAAAAAAAGGCAATGTCCACCACCCCGATCGGAATCATCTTATCCTGGAAGGAAATCAAAAAATTGGATCGGTATGTCTGCAGTTGACCTCGCACTTTCTGCAAGAGTTGCTGCAGATGTGGATTGTTCCTTGCAAAATGGTCGTTCAACAACTGGTACCTTTTTAGGCTTTTAGAAAGCTTGTCCTCGTTGATGGGTTTCAGCAGATAATCAATGCCATTGGCCTCAAATGCCCTTATGGCATATTCGTCATAGGCCGTGCAGAATATTACGGGACAGCTAACATCCGCTTTTTTTAAGAGCTCAAAACTGAGACCGTCCGCCAGTTGAATATCGCTTAAGATCAAATCGGGTTGTCCGTTTTTTCGAAACCATTCCGTTCCCTCAGAAATGCTGTCCACAATATCCAAAACCTTCAAATCCATATTTAGGTTATGGATAGTTTCTTCCAAATCCTTGGCCGTAGCCGGTTCGTCCTCTATGATCAAAATATCCATGGCCTATATCAATAATGGTAATAAAACTTTGAACTTATTGTTGTCTTCCTTGATCAATATCTCCTTTTGGGCAAGCAGCCAATATTGTTCTTCCATACTTCCCAAACCGAAACCGTGGGAGGTTTCCAAGGACACCTTAGGTTGTACTTGGTTGCTCACTATGATCATTTGGTTATCCACGCCGATCTCAATATCCAAGGGTTTGGTCTTTGATACGATGTTATGCTTCACCGCATTTTCCAAGAGCAGTTGCAAGGTCAAGGGAGGTATTCTTGTATTGATATACTTTTCAGGGATGTTTACTTTAACCCGAATGTTGTTCTTGAACCGGACCTTCAGCAGAAAAATGTAGGCGTCAATAAAATCGAGTTCTTCTTTTAGACTGACCGTTTGATGCTCCCGATGTTGTAACAGATAGCGATACACCTCCGATAGTCGTATCACAAAATTTACCGCTCCGTTGCTATCCCTTTTGATGACGGATATGAGTGAATTGAGCGAATTGAACAAAAAATGAGGGCTCATCTGCTCCTTCAGGGAAGACAGGTTGGCTTCCAATTGTTTCTGTTTCAACTGTTCGATTACCAAGGCATTTCTTTGCTTCTCCCGGATTACATCCAAGTAATTGACCACAAAAGAAATGAGTGCACCCAACATCAATCCCCTAAAAAGAATTAGAAGGAAATATCGGAGGCTTCCCGAATCCATAATGGGTTTTATTGAAAATCCAATCAAGGAGGTGAAAAAAAAGTTCAGGACAAAGGCAAAGACAATGGTAATGGAAGTACAAAATGCAAAATAAGTACCCCGCCCTTTGGAGAGGTTAAAATATCTGCTTTCCAAAACCCGATGGAAAATATACCATGAAAGCAAGGTAATGATAAGATTATAGGAAATCGATCTCAAGAACAGGTTTACTTCATCCGTGGAAAAATGAAGCAGTATGGGCAATGAACCCAATACTGATAAAATTACCGAAAACGGAATCCCTATGCCCCAATTCACCTTTTTCATCGGGCAAAAGTATTGGACATGCCGTGCACTGCTACATACATATATCCCCAAACAGAAAATATTCAGGGTGAAGTAACCTATTTCCCCGTTGAGGCAATACAACCCAAAACCGAGGGTCGGGAAAACAAATATTAAGGACATTTATCTAAGCGGGGTATTTGGTTTCTTCACCCACCAATACAGACGTTTCATTCCTTTTTGAAATCTTGGGACAAAACTCAGGGAATACTTTCGCCATACGTAATTCATCAATTTAAATATCGAACATGAGAAGAATCTTGCTTTTGGCCTTTGTGGCCATCACATTTGGGGCCAGTGCCCAGGAAAATTCCGGTTATTATCCCATTTACAGTATCCACGACCCACATTTTGGAATCACGTTTGGGCCCCAGGTCACCAGCTTCCATAACGACCCTTATGATTCCGAGTTCCAATTTGGTTTCTTCATCGGCGGATCCCTGAGCTTGCCCCTCAGCAAACGCATTGGTCTGGAACCCCAACTCCTTTATTCCAGAAAAGGTGGTAAAGGGGACTATTACATCAACAACTACTATGACGGCACCATCAGGTTTAAATTGCAATACATTGAAACCCCACTATTGCTGAACATCCATACCAGAAGTGTTGTGGATATTGTTATGGGAGGATATGCAGGGTTTTTATTGGATAGTAATTTTGATTACAGTACCCCTTACTACTATGGCTATGGCGAATTGGACAATGACCAATTTGAAAAAGTAGACTTTGGCCTGATAGGCGGCATAGGGATAAACCTGCCCAACGGAAAGATCGTGTTCAAATACAACTATGGGTTGAGCGATGTGGCCAAAGAAGGCAATGCCTATCTATTTTTGGAAGGGGCAAAGAACCATGGGTTTTCCTTCTCCTATATCGGTTATCTGAAGTAAACTTAAAAACCGAGTTTGTAGTCCATCGATTTGTGCAAAACAATTATATTTGCAAACCAAAAGTTAAGTGCTTTGCTTAACTTTTTTTGTTTAAATCCATGAAGGCCCACGTGGTGAAATTGGTAGACACGCCATCTTGAGGGGGTGGTGTTCGTAAGGACGTGCTGGTTCGAATCCAGTCGTGGGCACAAAACCGCAAATTGTTGCGGTTTTTTTGTTTATGGATATTCCTTAATACATCCACGAAAACCTAGGCCTTTTAGAAATCCTTTCAAATTTTAAGATAAAAAAATAGGTTGGCATCGTTTAAATTGTAAATTTGTTTAACGTTTACTTAAAAAAGATGAACAACGTAAAAAAATCTTTCAGTATTCGGGATATGGAAAACCTGTCGGGCATCAAGGCCCATACGATTCGAATCTGGGAAAAGCGATATAACCTGTTCAGCCCGGAAAGGACCGATACGAACATCCGCACCTATAATGTGGTAAGCCTTCAAAAGTTGCTGAACGTGACCATGCTCTACAACAATGGGTACAAAATTTCCAAGATTGCCAAATTGGATGACACCAAGATACCTGTTTTGGTCAGGGATATCGTTGCCAAGAACAGCGAAAAGAGCCATGCATTGAATTCCCTTAAACTGGCCATGCTCAATTTTGATCAATCGCTTTTTCTGCAAACCTATAACAGTCTTTTAAAGGAAAGATCCTTTACCCAAATCTTCAATGAGGTATTTATCCCTTTTTTGAACGAGCTCGGATTGCTCTGGCAGACCAACACCATAAGTCCAGCGCATGAGCATTTCATTTCAAACTTGATCAAACAAAAAATATACATACACACCGATAAGCTCCAAATGGAAGAACCAACACAAAAAGACAAGGTATTTGTGCTTTTTCTTCCAGAGAACGAAATCCATGAAATTGGGTTGTTGTATATCAATTACGAGCTTGCGAACAAAGGATACAAGACTATTTACCTTGGCCAGACCATGCCCGTGGAAAGCTTGGTGGACCTACTCAAATATTACAGCAACATCAGGTTCGTTTCCTATTTTACAGTAGCCCCGATGTTGAATGAACTGGAGGACTACTTTAACCGCTTCAAAGAGGTATTGGACATGTCACCCGGGTCCAAACTGTATGTGTTGGGCCATCAGATTCAACAAGTGTCCGAAAACAAACTGCCGAGCAGTGTTAAAATATTCAGTTCCATTCACCAACTACTTGAAACCGTCTAAACAATGAAAAAAGCCATCGTCATCGGTTCCGGTTTCTCTTCCCTCTCCGCCTCTTGCTATTTGGCCAAGGCGGGGTTTGAGGTCGAAATATTTGAAAAGAACGATACCGTTGGCGGTCGGGCCAGACAATTGGTAAAAAACGGGTTTACTTTTGATATTGGTCCCAGTTGGTACTGGATGCCCGATATCTTCGATAAGTTTTTCAACGACTTCGGCAAAAAAACTTCCGATTACTACCATCTGGATAAACTCAACCCAGCCTATAAAATATTCTTTGAGGACGATACCCTCACTATTGGGGACTGTATGGACACCATTTGTGAGGAATTTGAGCGCATTGAATCAGGAAGCAGTGAGCATCTTAGAAGCTTTATCGGGCAGGCACAGGAAAACTATGATATTGCCATCAACAAGGTAGTACTCCGTCCAGGCCTATCCCCTTTGGAACTGGTGACCAAGGAAACTGTTCTTCGGGTAGACCAGTTTTTCAAGACCATCAGTCAAGAGGTACGTAAGCGGTTCAAAAATCCAAAACTGGTCTCCACTTTGGAGTTCCCTGTACTTTTTTTGGGTGCCAAGCCGAGCAATACACCATCGTTCTACAACTTCATGAACTTTGCCGACTTTGGTTTGGGCACCTGGCATCCCAGAGGTGGCATGTACGAAATCATCAAGGCCATGAAAAGTCTTGCAGAGGAATTGGGAGTAAAAATCCACACCCAAAGCCCTGTTACCCATATTTTGGTTTCTGAAGGGGAAGTGATCGGCATCCGTAGCCAAGGAAAGAACCAGATTTCCGATTACGTGATCAGTGGTGCGGATTACCATCATTCCGAAACCCTGTTGGATCAAAAATACCGTCAATATTCCGAAGAATACTGGGAGAACAAGACTTATGCGCCTTCCTCGCTGCTGTTCTATATCGGCTTCAACAAAAAGTTGGAAAACATTGAACACCACAACCTGTTCTTTGATACCGATTTTGAAAAACATGCGCAGGAAATCTATGATAATCCCCAATGGCCGAGCAACCCGTTGTTCTACGCCAATTTTCCTTCGGTAACGGATGGTTCCATGGCTCCCAAGGACAGTGAAACCGGATTTTTCCTGGTTCCTATTGCACCCGGATTGGAGGACACACCTGAATTAAGAAACCAATATTTCGACATAGTGATGGACAGATTTGAAAAACTTACCCATCAACAGATTAAAAATGCCATTGTTTTTAAGGAGAGTTTCTGTGTAAACGATTTTGTGGAACAGTACAATTCTTATAAGGGTAACGCTTACGGTCTTGCCAATACATTGCGGCAGACCGCCTTTTTACGACCTAACCTAAAAAGTAGTAAGGTAAAGAACCTGTTCTTTACCGGTCAGCTCACCGTTCCGGGACCAGGAGTGCCACCATCCCTGATTTCTGGTAAACTGGTGGCCGATCTAATCACCAAAGAAGTAAAAAGATGAAAAGCATTTTTGACGAAGTATCGTACCACTGTAGTAAAATCGTGACCCGGTCTTACAGTACCTCTTTTGCCTTGGCCACTAAAATGTTGGCCCCCTCCATCAGAACGGATATCTACAACATTTATGGTTTTGTAAGGTTTGCCGATGAAATTGTGGACACCTTCCACGATTACGACAAAGAACTCTTGTTCGAAAATTTTGAAAAGGATATGGAAGAGGCGCTTGAGAAAAAAATCAGCCTGAACCCTATATTGAATTCGTTCCAGCATACCTATCATAAATATGGTATTCCCCATCATTTGGTAACAGCTTTCATGAAGAGCATGCGGATGGACCTCAACAAGAAAAACTACGAAACCTTTGACGAATACCGGGAATACATTTATGGCTCCGCCGATGTGGTAGGGTTAATGTGCCTCTGTGTTTTCGTGAACGGTGACAAAGAAAAATACGAAGAGTTGAAGGAGTCTGCCATGGCCTTGGGGTCGGCCTTTCAAAAAGTGAACTTTTTAAGGGATTTGAAGGCGGATTATGAAGAATTGAACCGTACCTATTTCCCCAACACCAATCTTTTGGAACTGGATGAGGACTCCAAGAAAAGAATCGTCAACGAAATCAAGGCCGACTTTGCCCTGGGGTATTCCGGAATCATCAAATTGCCGGAACAGGCAAAATTTGGTGTCTATACAGCCTACCGCTACTACAAGAAATTGTTGCACAAGTTGCAGGGCACACCTCCCCTAGAAATCAAAAATGCACGCATACGTGTGCCCAATTATCAAAAATTCGGACTTTTGGCCCAATCTTACCTCAATTATAAATTACAACTGGTACAATGAAAGTAGCGCTCTGGATCTTCATCTTTTTGGCGATGTTCTGTTTCATGGAATTTATGGCGTGGTTCACCCATAAATACGTGATGCATGGTTTTTTGTGGAGCCTACACAAGGATCATCACAAAAAGGACCACGATTCTTGGTTTGAACGCAACGATGCTTTTTTCCTGTTCTACGCCGTGGTGAGTATGACCCTTTTCTTTTTGGGCAATTACACTTCTTTTTGGTATGGTTGGCCCCTAGGATTTGGGATTTTGGCTTACGGTATCGCCTATTTTTTGGTACATGATATCTTTATCCATCAACGGTTCAAAATCTTGAGGAACGCCAATAACTGGTACGCCCGTGGGGTACGTAGGGCCCATAAAATGCACCATAAACATCTGGATAAGGAAGATGGGGAATGTTTTGGAATGCTCTTGGTTCCTTTTAAGTATTTTAAAAAATAACCGTTATTCCAAGATAAGTTCGTCCAACAAGGTGCGGGTACTTTCGGAGCTCCAATTGGCCGCTCCCCTTTCATCTACCACAATTTTCCCCGATTTGCTGATGATATAGGTAGCCGGAATGGTGCTGCTCTCTAGTTCTGATGGAGCACTGGACGCTTGAAGGTAAACAGGCAGTTGATATCCTTTTTTCTTTAGAAAAGCTTCCACTTTTTCCTTGTCATCATTGGCCACAAAAGCAAAAACCACCTTGTCCTTATAATCGGCATACAGATCCGCAAATTTGGGAAGTTCTGCCACACAAGGAGGACACCAGGTTGCCCAAACGTTCACTACAGCCACTTTGCCCTTCGCCGATTGAAAATCCATTTGTTTGCCATCCATATTCACCAAATTCCAATGATAGTTTTCCAGAGTAATCTGTTCATCATCCTCTACCGTATCTGCACTAATGACTTCGGCCATAACCTTGCTTACCCATACGCGAACATGGAACCCGACAGGGGTAAACAGAATCAACACCAGGGCCAATATCCAAATGGCATTGCCAATCTGTTCTTTGGTAATCTTCATATGAAATTATTCGGCTATCAGTTCATCCAATAATTTGTACACCTTTTGTGTACCCCAATCCGCTATCCCTTCTTTATGCACCACTATGTTCCCCGACTTATCTATCAAATAAGAGGAGGGCACCTTACTGGAATCAATGGGCATTTTCTCGCCAATGATCAAATAGGTAACGGGAAAAGTAAACTTGTGCTCGGCCATAAAAGCTTCCACCGGTGGGCGGTTTTCATTAGTGATGATATAGAAATCCATTTTGTCCTTATACTTGTCATATAACCGCTGAATGCTTGCAAGTTCCGCTTCGGAAGGCAATTTCCAGGAAGCCCAAAGGTTAATAAAGACCACCCTTCCCTTGGATTTTTCAAAATTGAAGAAGTTCCATTCTTCATCCTTCAGTTTCCAGTCATAATCGGTAATCTTCTGTCTATCCGCTTGTTCGATGACAGGAGGTGAAAATGAAAAAATACGGTTCAAGAATATTTTTCCATAATAACCGATCGGTGTCACAAAAAAGGAAAGCACCAAAAGAATCAATACAATATTGAAAACGGTCTTTTTACTGATCTTCATGAAAAGGATATTTCGTAAAAATTAAAAACTCCTGATATCGAAAATGATACCAGGAGTTTAAAGAATTATATTAGATACAAATTATGCATTCTCCTTCTTGATCAGGTTCAATGCAGAACCTTCTTTGAACCATGCAATCTGTGCGTTATTATACGAATGATTGGCAATGATGGTATCCTTGCTGCCATCGGCATGTACCACTTCAATGGTCAAAGGCTTGTCCGGAGCAAATTGATCAATGTCTAAAAAGTTGAAGGTATCGTCCTCTTGGATAAGATCATAATCGTTCTCATTGGCAAAGGTCAAGGCCAACATCCCTTGTTTCTTCAAGTTGGTCTCGTGGATCCTTGCGAACGATTTTACCAAAACAGCCGCAACTCCCAAATGACGTGGTTGCATGGCCGCGTGCTCCCTTGAAGAACCTTCACCGTAGTTGTGGTCTCCCACAACAATGGTCTTGATACCAGCTTTTTTATATTCACGTTGGGTATCGGGCACTCCACCATATTCGCCCGTCAATTGATTCTTGACAAAATTGGTTTTCTTATTGAAGGCATTTACGGCACCGATTAAGGTGTTATTGGCAATATTGTCCAAATGCCCCCTAAAACGCAGCCATGGTCCAGCCATAGAAATATGGTCCGTGGTACATTTCCCAAAAGCCTTGATCAACAGTTTCATGCCTTTCAAACTTTCAGGTTTGATAGGTTCAAATGGGGCCAAAAGTTGCAAACGCTCAGAATCTGGGGCAACTTTTACCTCAACACTGCTACCATCTTCCTTAGGAGCAATATAACCGGCATCCTCCACGGCAAAACCTTCAGGTGGAAGCTCATAACCTCTTGGTTCGTCCAACATCACTTCTTCCCCGTCCTCGTTCAACAACTTATCGGTCATAGGGTTAAAATCCAAACGCCCTGCAATGGCAATGGCCGTCACCAACTCAGGTGAGCCTACAAATGCCAAGGTATTGGGGTTACCATCCGCTCTCTTCGCAAAGTTTCTGTTGAAGGAGTGAACGATGGTATTTCGTGGTCCGTCCGATGCTTTGTCTCCGTAACGATCCCACATACCGATACAGGGTCCACAGGCATTGGCAAATACCGTTGCACCAATATTGTTGAAGGTATCGATAAATCCATCCCTTTCGATGGTATAGCGCACCTGTTCAGATCCTGGGGTAATCGTAAATTGTGATTTGGTCTTCAAGTGTTTGTCGGCCACTTGTTTTGCCAAGGAAGCCGCCCTTGAAATATCTTCGTATGATGAATTGGTACAAGAACCTATCAACCCTACCTCAACGTTCAATGGCCAGTCATTGGCTTTGGCAGCCTCACCCATTTTGGAGATAGGAGTAGCCAAATCCGGAGTGAAAGGTCCATTCAAATGTGGTTCCAAAATATCCAGATCAATCTCGATTACTTGATCAAAATACTGCTCTGGATTGGCATAGACCTCAGGGTCTGCGGTCAAGTGCTCCCTTACTTCCAATGCTGCATCGGCAACGTCGGCACGGTTGGTAGCCCGTAAGTATCGATCCATGGATTCGTCATACCCGAACGTTGAAGTGGTGGCACCTACTTCGGCACCCATGTTGCAGATGGTTCCTTTACCAGTACATGACATGGAAGTGGCACCTTCACCAAAATATTCAATGATGGCTCCTGTTCCCCCTTTTACGGTAAGAATATCGGCCACTTTCAAGATCACATCTTTTGGAGCGGTCCATCCGGAAAGTTTTCCTTTCAACTTCACCCCTATCAATTTCGGGAATTTCAATTCCCAAGCCATACCGGACATCACATCCACGGCGTCGGCACCACCAACACCAATGGCGACCATACCCAATCCACCGGCATTTACCGTGTGGGAATCGGTACCGATCATCATCCCTCCTGGGAAGGCATAGTTTTCCAAAACCACTTGGTGGATGATCCCAGCTCCCGGTTTCCAGAAACCGATACCGTACTTATTGGAAACGGATTCCAAAAAATCGAAAACCTCATTACTGGTCTGGTTTGCCCTTTTCAAATCGGCTTCAGCACCAACCTTGGCCTGGATCAAGTGGTCACAGTGCACGGTAGTAGGTACCGCAACCTTGGGTTTTCCAGCGTGCATGAATTGCAACAATGCCATTTGTGCGGTCGCATCCTGACAGGCTACCCTATCCGGTGCAAAATCAACATAATCTTTTCCTCTGGTAAATTTATTGGTGGGTGTTCCATCCCATAAGTGAGAGTACAATATTTTTTCTGCAAGGGTCAATGGTTTACCTACCAGTTCACGGGCCTTATCCACACGTTCCCCCATGGAAGCGTAGACACCCTTAATCATGTCTATATCAAATGCCATTCTACAATTGAGTTTTAAGATTTTAGTAATTCGGTAAATTTACTAAATAACGAAGGATTTTGGAATTAGAATTGCGCTAAATAAATATCTATGATTTGATATTTATAACAATTCGGAGATAATTCTTTCCTCTGAGACGCCCTCAGCCTCAGCTTTGTAGTTTTTCAAGATCCTGTGTCTCAAAATCCCCAAGGATACCGCTTTCACGTCCTCGATGTCCGGGGAGAACTTGCCGTGGATCGCTGCATTGGCCTTTGCGGCCAAAACCAGGTTCTGCGAAGCTCTTGGCCCCGCTCCCCAATCCACGTAGTTATTGACAAAATCCAAGGAGTTTTCCATGCCAGGCCTTGTCCTGTTCACCAATCTTACCGCATAATCGATTACGTTGTCCGGTACGGGAATCCTCCTAATCAGATGCTGGATCTCAATGATCTCATCGGCATTGAAAAGGGTATTGATCTTCACCTCTTCATCGGTGGTGGTCGATTTTACGACCTGTATCTCTTCTTCTATGGAGGGATATTTCAATTCTATGGCAAACATAAAACGATCCAACTGTGCCTCTGGCAAAGGGTAGGTGCCCTCTTGTTCAATGGGATTTTGTGTGGCCAACACGAAATAAGGTCTGTTGAGCTTATACTGCTTTCCCGCTATGGTCACCGCTCTTTCTTGCATGGCCTCCAAAAGTGCCGCTTGGGTTTTGGGAGGTGTTCGGTTGATTTCATCCGCCAAGATGATATTCCCGAAAACAGGTCCCATGATAAACTTAAAGTTTCGGTTCTGGTCCAATACCTCACTACCCAAAATATCACTGGGCATCAAATCCGGGGTAAACTGAATACGCTTAAAATCTAGTCCAAGCGTTTGTGCGATAGTGTTGACCATCAATGTTTTGGCCAAGCCTGGAACACCTATCAAAAGGGAGTGGCCTCCTGTATATATGGATAAAAGAATTTGTTCAATCACCTTTTCTTGGCCCACAATGACCTTGGCGATCTCCTTTTTAAGTTCTTGGTGCTTTTTTACCAGGTTTTCTACCGCAGTTACGTCCGACATTGGCTTACTCCTTTACCCAATTGTTTGCAAAATCGCAATCCCTGTTGTCAACGTTCACGTGGATATACGTATCCTCTATATGTTCGTCCATCCACTTTTTGATGGCCTTAAACTGTTTTTCCCTTAGGGCCAGTTCTTGAATCTTTAAATAATCCTTGGCAAAATCTGCCTTGTGCTCATCAAAGCGATTGGAAATTTTCATGATCTTGAATTTGGGAGGACCTCCCCTTGGGTCATCTTCCCGAATCGGTCTGGAAATCTCACCATCCTTTATGTTCCTGACTTGATTGTACAAGGTTGGGTCCATTTTGGTCAGTTCAAATCGGGAATCAAAGTTGATCGGGTTTCTCAATAGACCTCCATCGAACTTGGTCTCCTTTTCATCGGAAAAATTGAGGGCTGCATCCGCAAAGGTATACTTACCATCCAAAATTTGCTGGCGGATGGTATCTAACTCCTTGACCGCATCATTAACGGCACTTTGTGGTACCTCGGGAATCATTAAAATATGCCTCAAATCGATTTCCTGCCCTCTTATTTTTTCAATATAGATGATGTGGTACCCATAAACAGTCTCAAATGGCTCGGAAATTTCACCCTCCTGAAGACTGAAGGCCACATCTTTGAACTCCTTTACAAACGGGGTTTCCTTCGTCATACTATAGAATCCACCATTGGCCCTGGACTCATCATCACGGGTGTACAGGATGGCCTTTACCTTAAAGCTGGCACCATTTTCCTCTACATCCTGTTTGATTTCCTTTAACTGCTGAATTACTTTTTGCTTCTCTTCTTCAGGAGCCTTGGGCGACTTCACAATCTGGGCAATTTCCAGTTCGGCACCAAATACAGGACGGTCCTCTTCCGGAATGTTATAGAAAAACTGACGCACTTCCTCAGGGGTTACCTCTATTTCCCCAACAATCTTACTCTGCATCTTTTCCGATAGCATACGTAATTTATTGATCTCAAAAAGTTCGGTACGGAAACTTTCTACATCAGGTTTTTTGTAAAACCTCAACAATTTTTCCATGGAACCAAGCTGTGCCACGAATTGTTGAATCTGCCGATCGCTTTGGGCATTTACCATATCATCAGAGACCAATAAACTATCCTGTACGGCTTGATGGGCGTACAATCTGTCCTCCATAAGCTTACCCAAAAGTCCGCAACGGGTAATATCTTGGGTCGATGCGCCTTGGTTCTTAAGGTCGATCAAGGTTTTATCGATATCCGATTCCAAGATCACGTAATCCCCGATTACGGCGGCAATACCATCCAACTTTACTTTGGTGGTAGAACTTGTGGTATCCTTAACACCCAAAGCCTCATCTGTATCCTGCGCCTTAGCAGTAAACGCCGATAGGAAAACAAGGGCCAAAAGCCCTTTCATCAATTTACTCATAAACCTCAAATTCTTTCTTCTTGATTGCTTCATCTATAATCTCGGTTTCCAATTTTTTTACATAATTCAAGCGTCTACGGTTCAGGATCAATTGCCTGATTTCCGGTTCCACATATTCAAAAGGTGCTGTATCGTTGACCTCCAACACGTTGGTGACCATGCCCAAATATACCTCTATGGAATCTTGTAGCTCAAAAAATTGTGATTTTTTTAAGTAGTTGCCTTCATTTGAGGCAGTAAGGGGCGGTATTTCCTCCACAACCCTAGTTGAACTCACCCAAATGGAGTCATTAAAGTGAATTTTTTTGAACTGTACCGCAATGGAATCCAAGTATTGTTTGTCACCATCCTTCCAACTCCGGATTTTTGCCTTTACACCATCCTTATCCAAAAACTGTGCGGGCATACCCACAAAACGGAGTTGCACGAGCTTTTCGTTAAGCTTGAAATTTTCCTTTTCCCGTTCATAATAATCCTCAAGTTGTGCCTTGGTCACGGAAGTATCTTTGGCCTGCAAAACCAAAGCTTCAATATAGGCCCGGGTATATAGATCGGCCCTGTAATCGGATACCAAACGGTCAAACTCTGCCAACTTTTCCTCTGGCAGGTTGATTTTCGATTTGGACAACAACAATTGTTTGGAAGCCCAATTGTTAACATAATTGGTTACGAACAAAGCACTGTCCTGGGGAGTCATATCATCACTGATCAGCGAGGCTATATCGTCTTTGTAAAGGTAAACATCCCCTACCCTTGCCAATGGTTCCCGTTCTACTTCTTTATTAAAAAGGCCTTCACAGGAAGAAACCAACAGTGCACCCAAAGTGCAAAAGAGGAAAAGGCTATTTTTTTGGAGCTTAAGCATTTCGCAAAAATAACAATTACAAAATCCCTTACAAGTAAGTAGCATTCCCATTAACAGATTTTTATTAGACCCTCTACCTACCGAGAATTTGTTACATTAGTGTAAAACCAACCAAATGAAGTATACAACCGAAATTTTGGTGGATCTCCCCAGGGACAAATTCATCAAGATTATGGAAAATCCAGAGAACATGAAGCATTGGCAAAAGGGACTTGTAAGTTATGAGCAACTTTCCAAAAACCCAGGACAGGAAGGGGCACAAATGAGCCTTACCTATAAAATGGGCAATAGGGAAATGGACTTGATCGAAACCATCATCAAAAAAAATCTACCCGAAGAAATGCACGCCACCTATGATGCCAAAGGAGTCCAAAACCTACAAAAAAACTACTACAGGGACGAGGATGGTAAGACCCGTTGGATTACGGAATCTGATTTTCAGTTTTCAGGTTTTGGGATGAAGTTGATGGGTTTTTTGATGCCCGGGGCCTTCAAAAAACAGACATTGATTTATATGCAGGATTTTAAGAAATTTGCCGAAGAAGGAATTTCCGCAACCGATTCATACTAACCATGGAAAAAATTTTGGACCGTAAGATTAAGATCATTTGGGACTTTAGGGGACCCAATGCAGCACGTACTGCCGAACATTACCTAAAACACCTTGAGGAATTTGTGGTTGTGGAGGAACTCAAGTTCGACCTCTCGGGGGTGGAACATTTTGGTCCTACCCACAGCATCGCCTTTTTGGTCGTTGCCGAATTTGAACTGAAAGAGGTCAAGGATATCCTAAAACCACACAGGGGCCAAGTATATACCGGAGACCTTTAACCCAAGCCTATGTGGACGAGGATTGCACTAACCACGGCGACACTTTTAACGATGTCCTGTAAGGAGGTAAGTGATAAAAATCCCTTGGGGCATGCCCTTGCCTCTGAAAACCCATTGATCAAGACCGTGATGGACCATTTAAAGGAACATGAGGTCCAGATTCGTTATACCCAAATAGACAGACGGAACGACAGTATTGTCTTTACTGATTTTGATTTTCAGGTTGATGCGGAAAATTATTTCTATCCTGCCAGTACGGCCAAATTTCCTGCAGCGGTGGCCACTTTGGAAAAACTCAATGAAATTGATTCCCTTGACCTGAACACACGATTTTATGTGGAGGGAGATTCCGTGGAGACTACTTTTGCCAAATGCATTTCCGAGATTTTTGCTGTTTCTGACAATGCTGCCAATAACAGATTGGTGGAATTTTTAGGACAGGATGACCTGAATCGGCGCATGCTCAGAAGAGGGGTCTCACCCATCCGGATTGCCCATAGACTGTCGGCACCAAATGCCGATGATGTGACCACGAAACCTTTGGTCATCTATCTGAACGACTCTACAACAGCGGTAACAGAATCTATCATAAACACTCCCGCAAAGCCTTTACAACTAAAGCATCTTAAAAAGGGAAGGGCTTTTTATGCCGATGATTCCCTGCAGATGGGACCTTTTGACTTTTCCCTCAAAAACTATTATCCCATACAGGCACAATCAGCTTTGCTGAAGCGAACCATATTTCCTGAGGCTTTCCCAAAAGAGGAGCGGTTCAATTTGAGTCAAACACAGCGTGATTTTTTGTTGGAGGCCATGCATACCCTGCCACTGCAATTAGGATATGACCCAGAGGAATTTTACGATAGCTATGTGAAGTTTTTCATGTTCGGGGATAGTACCGACCCAATGCCCAATCATATCAAAATCTACAACAAAGTGGGCTATGCGTATGGCACCCTTACGGATTGTGCTTACATACAAGACACCCAAAACCAAGTGGATTTCATGATCGTTGCCACCATTTTGGTAAACAGCGATGGTATTTTTAATGATGATGCCTATGAATATGATGAAGTGGGCATCCCTTTTCTAGCCCAACTGGGAAGGGAATTATATCAATACGAACTACAGCGAAAAAGGTAGCCACTACCAAATCAAAAAATAATAGGATGAAAAATGGGACATTGCTAAGGAGCCGAATTCCTTAGAGACAACATCCCACTTTCCGGATTAGAAAAACGTAAAAATCTATAAACCTCAACCAACCATCTCGGGTTTCATATCCCAAGTACCGTTGGCCAGTAATACTTCATCAAAATCAATACCTTCAATGGGCTTCAACATTTCAGTATTGGGATCCCATTCAATTTTTCGGCCTAATTTCCATGACAGACCTGCCATATGGGCAGAGATAGCTTCCTCGAACCCTTCATTGATACCGCAGCTCACTTTTCCGCCGTTCTTGATCACGCTCAACCACTCCCGCATGTGCAAGAAAGTGGAATCCACACGGACCCCATCGATATAGGTCCACATAAGCCCCTTATCCGCAAAATATTGGGAAGTGGCCGAAGAGATGGCATCGGGCACATTGGCCGCTGGGTTGTATTGATAAATTGGCACCCCTGGGTTCATTTTTCCGGCTTCGATCATTTCGGCATATCGGGTGGATGCCCCATCTGGCCAAATGGTCAATTTATTGCCCAGTTCCATGGTGGCATCGTGCCCCATCAAAATGGTCGGTCTGTTGAAACCGTTACCCAATGTGGCACTATAACAGAAAGTCATCCCCTTTTCTTTGCCTTTGGCTTGGCTGCTTCCTGTACTGTAATCAGGAAATTCCATATTCACCTGGATCACATCGGGAACGTTCCTACCATCATTGTGGGTATAAATACCACCTGAAGCACTAACCGAAGAAGGAATGCCCATATTGAGCACACAGTTCAGACGATCGTAGTCATGGGTCAACAAATCTCCTGAAAGTCCTGATCCATAGGCCCACCATTTGCGCCATCTAAAAAAATGGTTTTTGTTGAACGGTACTTTTGGTGCCGAACCCAAAAATTGCTCCCAATCTATGGTTTCAGGGCTTGCTTTTTCATGGATGTCATAGTTCCATGCCCCGTTGTCATCATTCCTGTTGGTATTGGTCTGAATGAGGGAAACATGCCCCAATGTACCTTTCTCAACAATATCCCTGGCCGTACTAAAGCTCAAGGTCTGTCTATGCTGGTGCCCCACGGCCAACACCGCTTTGGAGTTTTTGGCGGCATCCCGTAAAAGATAGGTCTCCCCTACGGTATGCGTCATCGGTTTTTCAACATACACATGTACGTTGTGGTTCAGTGCTTCTATGGAAATGGGGGCATGCCAGTGGTCGGGCGTGGCAATCACCACAGCATCCACATCACCGCTTCCGATCATATCTTTATAAGTGATATATCTCTTTATCGGATTTTCTGGAGTTGAAAAGGAGTCGATAAAATTTTGTGCCCTCACATCGAACACATCACAGATACCCACCAATTTCACATTGAGCTTTTCTTGGCCCATAAAATCTTCAAGAGCGTGATTGTTGGGGTCCTCCTGTGCTGCCAAGCGCATTTGTTCCTTCCAATTCTCCGTGGCAAAACCTAAAGCCCTACAAAGTTGCTCACCACGGATGCCGAATCCTATGATCCCGACCCGAACAGGCTCTCCGCCTATGCCAGGTACGGCAGGTGGCAATGATGGGGTAATGTTGAGCTGCTCCAAGATTTCGGAACGTTTTCTTCTGGACCCTACGGTATTTGCTGCTCCGGCCCACCATACCGCTCCAAGTATGGGTAGTCCTCCCAATCCGATCAATAGGTCTCTTCTAGTCCATTTCATTGCTCTTGCATTTTAGTTAGTTTGTTTTTCCGTAGGTGTTCCAACCCAAAATATTGACCCGTGGGCAATTGGTAAATGACCAAACAGGCCACCAGTTCTATTAGATTCTTGTTCACGAACCAATAGCTGCCTTCCACATTCAATTGGGTAAGTCCGGGAAATGGCGGGTGGGCAAAAAAGTAGAGGGCCAATAGTCCCATGCCTACAAAAGCTCCTACCCTCTCAAAAATTCCCAAAATAAAGGTGATTCCCACCACCATAAGGGCAACGATGTTCAAGGTGTCTACCCAGCCGATCGTGGCATCGCCCACCAGCGCGGTAAAGAACCATTTAAAAGGGCCCTGCGCGGTTGCCAAATACCCGAAAGATGTCCATTCGGGATTGTAGAGCTTCACGACGCCCTCAAATAAAAAGTGCCACCCTATCAGTATGCGGAGTAGCGTGACACTCACTTTCAATTTATTTTGATTTAGGTCCATATTTTTGGTTTAGTAATTTTCCGTGGCTTCAGGTCAATTTTGGCAATGGATTGTCATATATCTTTGAAAAATCCCTTAAAAGTACCTATGTATTTAGATAATTAACATGATTGTTATCAGCTTTTAAAGCTCTCGTAAAAAAGTCTAAAATGGAATACGACCGATTTTCACCCTCAAACACCATGTTATTAAATTAAGGATTTTATAAGATGCTCCTTCAATTTTTAAGATACCATCAGTGAGCTCCCCCTATATTTTAAATTTGGTTTTTATTTCCAAATCCTTTTTCCATGTGCTTTTTTTTGATGATGTTCATGTCACCAAACCATACTTGAAACAGGCCAGTGAGGCATTTGAACGCGGAAATTAAACACCTAATCAATCAGTTCCCCGAAGGAACCCTTCAATCCTACCCTAAAGACCATATCATCTGTAACATCCACACCAAGGTCAAGACTTTTAGATGGTTGGTTCAAGGTACTTTTGATTACTACACTTCGTTGGCGAATCCCGAAGACGAAGTCTTGGTCTGCCAAATTTCCGAGCCCATGAGTACCTTGGGCCTTAATGGGTTGAGCGAACGCAAACGCTATACATATAAAATTGTGGTCGCATCGGACCAAGCCACTTTTTTTGAAGTACCGATTGGGGCAATGTTACCTTACCTGAGGAACGATGTCGAAAATTCATTACTTAAAAAAATCTGCGGCTCCTTATACCATCAATTGAGACAGGCCCTTCTAAAACAGACCGACCTTTTACAAGCAGCCCAAAATAGACCTTTGCGTAAGGACAGGGAATTCTTTGTAAGTCCCGATGCCGAGAAATCGGAAGTGGTTTCCCTTATGCGGCGTTCCCCTTTTTTGGATCATTTTGATGAAAAGCAGCTCTCCCAAATGGCATCGCTCGCGGAACGGCGTGAATATGAACCGGATGAAGTACTCTACATTCAGGACAGGCCCACAAACGGCATTTTTATCTTGATCCATGGAGAAGTGGCCATCAAAAGATTGGAGGGAAGCATTGAAATCCAGCAGCGGGCCATCAGCAACCCTGGTTTCATTTTTGGCTGGTCGTGCACCATGGGCGAAAAGGATATTTGTTCTGCCCTCACCACCCAAAAGTCCTCGGTATATTTTATCCATCAAAAAGACCTTTTGGATCTTTTATCCTGCGATGTGAAATTTGCGCGCCGTTTCTTTATGCGGTTGCTCTGGTTGATGGGCAACCAAATCAATGCAGCTTTTGTTAGATATGTTGGGTTATTGGGCAAGCACAACCTTCAGGCCGTGTACCAACTCATTGAAAACAACAAATCGAGATTGGCCCTTTCCTCTCCCTTGCATCAAGTCGTTCATCTGTTGCGCAATACCAACACCAAACAATTGGCATATGATACCTTGGCCCATTTGGTTGGAAATGGTTCCCATTTGGAACGACATATTGCCTCCTTGAGCTTGGAATTATTACAGGAAGACATGCAGGAGTTGAAATTTGCCAAGGGACTTCAACATATTTATGAAACCGTTGCGGAACAGGAAGGTGAGGAATCCGAAAGCGTACGAAAGGCATGTGCGCAAGCGACCAAACAGGCTTTCGACCATGTGGAATACCATATTGAAGGCTGGGAAAACCTGCCCGAAAAAAGCGGCTGTATCTTTATCTACAACCATCTGTACAACCATTCGTACTATACCCTGAACAATAAGTTCCAAATCACCTTGGATTCACATTTTATCAGTTCAAAAATTTTGGACGATACCTATCAGGACCCAGGTATCCGTACGGTTCGAATTGGCCGTGGTCAGGAATACGGCCATCAGAATTATTACAACAAACTTGGTTACATCAATGTGTACACCAAGGAATCCGAAATCGTGGATGGCAACAGTAAAAAGGAAACAAGAAGCATTTTTTATAAGACCGCTTCGCAGTACCTACGGGAAGGACATAATCTGGTCATCAGCCCAGAAGGCACTTCCTATTCCACCGAAGAATCCCCGGGACCTTTCAAAATGGGGGTTTTTAAGTTGGCCATGACAGCAGAACCCGAACCCTATATTGTTCCTTTGGTATTGGCCAATTTTGACAGGAGGATTCCGGATGGACTTTTTTATTGCAAGATTTTACCTCCTTTCAAACTGAGTGAAAAATTGCCCACAAACAATCCTGAAAGCTTGTCCTCATTTGTAAAATCCTACCAGGAGACCTATAAAACCTATGTACAGGAAGCAAGGGAAAGAGCGGATGAGCTTTTAATGGCACCTGTATCGAAACTAATGGAGGAGCCTCCCGAAATTTGGAAAAACGAAATCCGTAGGTTGAAACGAAGGGTGGCCAATGTGGAAAATGAAAAAGACCTTACTATTTTCTACGGCAGTTCATCAGTAAGGCTTTGGGTAAGTATGAAAAAGGATTTGGCTCCTTTCAATGTGCTCAATTTAGGCTTTGGTGGTTCTACCTATGCATGGTGTATCCATTATTTTGATGAGATCTTCGAAGACGCGCACCCCAACAAGATCGTGCTCTATGCTGGTGAAAATGATTTGGCCCAAGGAAAGACCCCGCAAGAGGTACTCAACGATTGCAATAAGTTGGTGCAAATGATCCTCAAGAAATATCCAGAAGTACAATTGGCGTTCATCAGCCTAAAACCAAGTATAGAACGTGAGGCCATGATTCCGCAGATCATCGAGACCAACCTGATGCTTTCCAAATACGTCATCGGGGAACTCAACGCCCAATTCATCAACGTGTTCGGGCAAATGATCAGTGTGGACAATCGGCCAAAGCCTGAGTTGTACATGTCCGATGGTCTGCATTTGAACAAAAAAGGTTATGCACTTTGGAGTAGCGTGATCAAAAATGCGCTTATGGTTTCAGACATCCCTGTGGAGGAAGAGCAGCACATTGATCTTATGCAAGATCGTTAAGCTGGCTCCCCGTACAAATCATAATCAGAAGCTTCAAGGATCTTGATAGTGGTAAAATCTCCGATTTTCACATAATGTTTGGTTGCATCGATCAAGACCTCATTGTCCACATCTGGGGAATCAAATTCCGTACGACCCACAAAATAATTCCCTTCCTTTCTATCAATGATGCATCGGAACGTCTTCCCAATTTTTTCTTGGTTCAATTCCCAAGAAATTTGGGATTGGATTTCCATAATCTGATTGGCACGATCTTGTTTCACTTCCTCTGGAACATCATCCACCAAAGTATAGGCATGGGTATTTTCCTCGTGGCTATAGGTAAAGCAGCCCAAACGTTCAAAACGCATATCGGTTACCCATTGTTTCAAGGTCTGAAAATCCTCCTCCGTTTCCCCAGGATATCCCACAATCAAAGTGGTACGGATGGCCATACCGGTTACCGCAGCCCTAAAGTCCTGCAATAACTTTGTGGTCTTGGCTTGAGTGGTTCCCCTGCGCATGCTTTTCAATATGTTATCGGAAATGTGCTGCAGGGGAATGTCGATATAATTACAGATTTTCGGCTCCCTTCGCATCACCTCCAAAACATCCATCGGGAACCCTGTTGGGAAGGCATAATGCAGTCGGATCCATTCTATTCCTTCCACTTTTACCAAAGCCTCGAGCAGCTCGGCCAAATTCCGTTTTTTATACAGATCCAATCCATAATAGGTAAGGTCCTGTGCAATCAGAATCAATTCCTTGACTCCTTTGGTAGCCAATTTTTCCGCTTCGGACACCAAATCCTCGATCGGGGTGCTCTTATGCTTTCCACGCATGATCGGAATGGCACAAAAAGAACAAGGCCTATCACAACCTTCTGCAATTTTCAGGTACGCATAGTTTTTGGGTGTGGTCGTTAAGCGTTCCCCAATCAATTCATGCTTATAATCCGCACCCAAGGCTTTCAGCAAATTAGGAAGGTCACTGGTCCCAAAATATTCGTCCACATTTGGGATTTCCTTCTGTAAATCTGGTTTGTAGCGCTCACTCAAACAGCCGGTCACAAAAACCTTGTCCACCAACCCATCTTCTTTCTTTTGAACGTACTCCAAAATGGTATTCACACTCTCTTCCTTGGCATTGGCGATGAATCCACAAGTATTGATTACCACCACATTGCCTTCCTCCTCGTGTACCACCTCTTTGTTATTGGCACGCAGTTGGCCCATCAGTACTTCAGAATCGTAGACATTCTTGCTACAACCCAAGGTTACCACATTGATTTTGTTCTTTTTAAACGATTTTGTGCGCATAGTTGCTATAAATGGAGTGCAAAAATACAACAACACAGCGCATTACATCGATTTGCCTGCATATTTTTCCTGTTTCAGCGTTAAACCCATGGGACAAAATATAGTCCAATAAAAAATTGTGATGCCATGAAACAACTGGTCGCCCTATCGCTGCTTTTCTTCGTTTTTATAACCGGATGTTCCTCAGGGGACGACCCAAAAGATGGCGGGGATGGCACTCCTGACCCAGAAACCTCTGAACTATATTTTCCTCCAACGGGTTCTTCTTCATGGGAAACGGTTTCGGCCACGGATTTGAGTTGGAACACGGATGCCGAAGAATCCCTTTATGATTTTCTGGAAGAAAAGGGTACCGATGGATTCATCATCTTAAAAGATGGGAAAATTGTGGTGGAATGGTATTTTGGTGGTTTCACCGCAGATGATAGTCATTCCTGGAACTCCGCCGGCAAAACCTTGACGGCCATGACGGTTGGTATCGCCCAAGAAGAAGGTTTTTTGTCCATTGAAGATTCCTCTATGGACTATTTGGGTGAAGGTTGGTCCATGCTCACCCCAGAACAGGAAGCCAATATCACCATACGCCACCATTTGACCATGACCACAGGCTTGGATTATACTGTGGACGACCCTTTTTGCTACGACAAGGAATGTCTATTGTATAAAAATGAACCCGGTACGTTTTGGTATTATCACAATGCGGCCTACACCCTATTGGACCAAATTGTTACCAACGCCACAGGCATGGATTTTAAACAATATTCCTATCAAAAGATACGGGATAAGATTGGCATGCAGGGCACCTGGGTCAAAGTTGGATACAACAATCTTTTTTTCAGCAACACCAGAAGTATGGCACGTTATGGCCTATTATGCTTGAATGAAGGAACTTGGGACGGGAACGAAATTCTTTCGGACAAATCCTATTTTACTGCAATGACGAACACTTCTCAAAACCTGAACCAATCTTACGGCTATTTATGGTGGCTCAATGGAAAGGATAACTTTAAGGTCCCAGGCAATGAAGCTACCTTCAGTGGTGAGTTGATAGCCGAAGCTCCAAGTGATCTTATAGCCGGTTTAGGGGCCTTTGACCAAAAATTGTACGTGGTGCCCAGTCAAAATCTGGTCATCGTACGATTAGGGGACGATGCCGGGGAAAGCCAATTGGGGCCTTCCAGTTTTGACAATTTGCTTTGGGAAAAATTGAGTGCCTATATCAATTAATCCTTAAACGCTTCCGGGATTTTTCGGGCGTGGGTGAGGTCTTCATAAGCCTTACCTATTCGTAACAGTTGAGCTTCCGTAAAAGGTTTACCAATAAACGTCAAATTTTCAGGTTCGCCACTTGTCTTATATCCCATGGGAATCGTCAACGCTGGATACTCCGCCACAGCAGCATATCCTGCATGGTAATTATTGATGCTCAACACGGCGTCAAGATTTTTCTCCTCCATAATTTTGAAGAATGACCTTCCGGCAGCCATCAAATCAGTCTTGATCTTTTCAAATTCATCCTGTGTGGTGGAATCTGCCAAAATACCATCAAAACGGGCCTGCCCATAGGGAATCCTGACCACCGAATCTTGACTGTTGAACCTGACCACATCCTCCACTGTTTCCAACTTTACGACATCCTTGTTTTTCACTTCGGCATCAAGATAGGCTCTCAGGTCCTTTTTCATATCGAGGTTCAACAAGGTCGTAAAATTATCCAACTGTACGTTTTCAGGTTCAAATTCGATAAGTTGGGCACCTGCATCCTTTAATTTTTGAACCGCCAAGGCGTAAATGGAATCCCTTTCCATCAAGTTCTTCATCACACCAAGCCTAACCTCTTTTAATGGTTCCGGGTGCATCCAAGCAGATAGGATACCGGGCTCGGATTCCACCGACTTCGCATCCTTGGGGTCTTTACCCATCATGGCATCCAACAAAATGGCATTGTCGGTCACATTTTTGGTCATGGGGCCAGGCGTATCCAAGGTGCTGGAAATTGGGACAATTCCGGTTCGGCTCAACAATCCAATGGTCGGTTTCAACCCGACCACGGAACTTTGTCCTGATGGGGAAAGAATCGAACCAGAGGTTTCGGTACCCACTGCACCAACCGCATAATTGGCCGCTGTAGATGTACCACTTCCCGCACTGGAACCTCCTGTATCAAAAACCCGACGTCCGTAGGCATTCAAGGTTTGGCCGCCCACGGCACTCTGGCCATTAGGGCAAACATCACAGATAAAATTGGCCCACTCGCTCAGGTTTACCTTGCCCAAGATCAATGCTCCCTTGGCTTTCAAACGGTTTACAATAAAGGCGTCATCGGTCTGGCTGTCTTTCAAGGCCACGGCGCCGGCTGTGGTATGCATTTCAGATGTTCCGATGTTGTCCTTCAACAAAATGGGCATACCATAGATCAAATGGTGCCCCTCGCTGTTGGCGTCCAGTTTGCGTGCCTCCTCCAACACATTCGGATTCAAGGCAATCACCGTATTTAGGGTGGTGTTGTTCGGAAGTTCATATTTGTAAATTCGATGAAGGTAGAAGAGTACCAAATCCTCATAGCTGAAATCACCGTTTTTGATATGTTTTTGAAGCGTCGGGATGTCCTGTTCCAACACCATGGGTTTCATCTTTTCATACTGCTCTTCGGAAAATTTGGAAACCTCATCATACAAAGCTTGGAATACCTCATTCTTATCTAGTACCTTGCTTTGGATGAATTTATAACGCATTCGCGTACTTTCATTCTCCTGACTCGCCGCCACTTCCGCCGAATCATTGTACGGGGTCCAAAGGACCACCTCTTTTTGGGGTTCAGTATTTTTCTGTTTGCAGGACGAAAGTCCAACGATAAATAGACAGACTAAAAGGTATTTGTACATAACCTATATTTTGAAAAATGAGTCAACGAACTCGTATTTGTTGAATACTTGAAGATCTTCAATGCCCTCACCCACACCGATATATTTCACGGGAATCTGGAATTGGTCAGAAATACCGATGACCACCCCGCCCTTGGCCGTACCATCCAACTTGGTCACCGCCAAACTGGTCACTTCGGTGGCCTTGGTAAATTGTTTGGCCTGTTCAAAAGCATTCTGGCCTGTGGAGCCATCCAAAACCAAAAGCACTTCGTGGGGAGCATCGGGCACCACTTTCTGCATGACGCGTTTTACTTTGGAAAGTTCGTTCATCAAATTGACCTTGTTGTGCAAACGACCTGCGGTATCCACCAAAACCACATCAGCCCCTTCAGCCACGGCAGAATTCAAAGTGTCAAAGGCAACGGAAGCGGGATCGCTTCCCATTTTCTGTTTGATGATCGGCACATCTACCCGTTTGGCCCAAACTTCCAACTGGTCAATGGCAGCGGCACGAAAGGTATCCGCGGCGCCTAAAACCACTTTGTATCCTTTGTTCTTGAATTGATGGGCCAACTTGCCAATGGTCGTGGTCTTCCCCACACCATTGACACCTACTACCATAATCACATAGGGTTTCTTGTCTTTAGGGACGGAGATTTCGGTTTCCTCACCGATGTTGGTTTCGGAAAGGAGCCCGGCAATCTCTTCGCGCAGAATGGTATTCAACTCATCAGTTCCCATGTATTTGTCTTTGGAAACGCGTTCTTCAATACGCTCAATGATCTTTAGCGTAGTGTCCACACCAACATCCGAGGTAACCAACACCTCTTCCAAATTGTCCAACACCTCATCATCTACTTTGGATTTTCCGGCAACAGCCTTGCCTAACTTGCTGAAGAAACTGGTCTTGGATTTTTCCAGTCCCTTGTCCAAAGTCTCTTTTTTGTCCTTTGAAAATATATTTTTGAATAAGCTCATCTCGTGTTCTTAGTTGAATGTCAAATATAGGAAAGTAAGGGGAGTTTTGTTAAAGCAATTTTGTTGGAAAGGGGTCATTTTCAGCAGGCCTCGGTCTTAAATGCTTGCCTCTGGGAATGAAAAAAGCCGCTTAAAAGCGGCTTCCTGTATCTTGAAAAGGATATTTCCTTATTTCTTGTTCAACCAGTCGTTTACCATTTCAGGTGCCATTACAGATTCTACGAATGTGTATGCACCAGTTTTGGGAGACTTCACCATTTTAATGGCCTTGGTCAATCTTTTTGACGCTGTCTGAAGTGTTGCTACTGTTTTCTTTGCCATGGCTTATATATTGTGTTTGCCTTTTTCTTGATGAAAAAGCGATTACTTAATTTCTTTATGAACGGTCATACGCTTAAGGATAGGGTTGAATTTTTTGATTTCCATCCTATCTGGCGTGTTCTTCTTGTTCTTGGTGGTAATGTACCTAGAAGTACCTGGCATACCAGACTCCTTGTGCTCCGTGCACTCCAAAATAACCTGAATCCTATTTCCTTTCTTTGCCATTGTAATGTGCTTAAATCGCTTTTACTACTTACTTTTTGGAATCGATTTCCTTCAATACAGCAGAGATCCCTTTTTTGTTGATGATCTTCAACCCTCTGGAAGAAACGTTCAAGGTTACCCAACGATCTTCTTCTGGAACGTAAAATTTCTTTTTGGAAACATTTACGTCAAATCTCCTTTTGGTCTTATTGATAGAAAAGGAAACGTTGTTTCCAAACATCACCTTTTTTCCTGTAACTTCACAAACTTTAGACATCTCCCTAACTTTTGAGTGATTTTATTGAGGCTGCAAATTTATACCATTTTAATGGGACGTACAAAATTCTTTTTCAGAAATTTAAAATTTCTTTGTACAATAGCTCAAAAGCCTTACCAACAGACTTCTTTACCACCCTTTCCCGATTGTTTCCCATACTGAATTGCTGTGCAAAAGTACCCTTGGGTGAACTTATGGCAATATACACCGTACCTACATCAGCATCCGAGTCACCTTTGGTGGGGCCTGCATTGCCCGTTGTGGCAATGGCAAAATCGGTTCCCAATAGGTTTTTTGCCCGTTCCGCCATGGCAATCGCAACCTCTTCACTAACCACGGAATGCCTGTCAATCAATTCTTTCGGCACTCCTAAAACCTTCACCTTGGTTTCCGTGGCATAACAGACCACACTTCCTTTAAAGTAATTGGAGGCACCTGGCACCGATGTAATCTGTTCCGCAATCTTTCCGCCAGTAAAACTCTCGGCCGTGGCCAATGTCATTTGCTTTTCAGCCAACAATTTACCTATTTGGACTTCTATGACGCCATCTTCTTCCTCGCCATACATGATATCACCGATCAATGGGTACAGTTTACTCGCTTCTGCTTCCACCATGGCCAACAAAGCCTCTTTGTCCGGTCCTTTGGCGGAAAGTCGGAGTCTTACCCTACCCAAATTGGGCAAATAGGCCAATTTTACTTCTGAAGGCAGGTTGTCTTCCCAATCCGTTATTTTTTCGGCAATGGCACTTTCTCCCATGCCATAGGTCATGATGGTCTTGTGCACTATGTGAGGCCGTTCATATTCCTCAATGATGGCCGGCAATACGGAAGTGGTGATGAGATTTTTCATCTCGTAGGGCACACCTGGTAAAAAGAAATAGGAAACCTTATTCTTTTTCATCCAAAGTCCCGGAGCGGTCCCGAAGGCATTGTGGAGCACCTTGGCCTTGGTGGGTACCATGGCCTGTTGTCGATTCAAATCAGAAATGGGTGAATTGATATACTTTTTAAAAAGCTCCTCAATGTGGGCCATGACCTCTTCGTTCTTGACAAGTTCATCTTTGAAAAACTTGCATAAAGTCGGTTTGGTCACATCATCTTTGGTAGGGCCCAGTCCTCCCGTAACAATGACCACGGAGGAACGGTTTCCCGCTTCTTCCAAAGATCTTAGGATATGATCTTGATCATCCTGAACGGAAGTGATTTGGTATACCGAAACGCCAATTTTGTTCAACTCCTTGGAAATAAAGGCGGAGTTAGAGTCCACAATCTGCCCAATGAGAATCTCATCCCCAATGGTTATGATTTCGGCTTGCATCTATAAATTGAAGTCTTTTTTTAATTCGGCGACCACTTGAAGCACATCTTTCTTCAACAAGGGAAATTTTCCCTCTATTTCTTCCATGCTCGCCGTATTTTTCCCCATGGTCTCAATTTCCAGTGCCATGGCCCTTGTCTGTTCCATGCCCAGGATATCCACATTGGGTTTTATTTTGTGCGCCAATTTGTATACACTTTCATGATCCCTTTCATTGATGGCCTTCTCCAATCCTTCCAGATCTTCAGGCACTTCTTCCAAAAAAACCGAGATTACGGAGGTTATGAAATCATCATCTCCCTCAGCCATCTCATTTATCTTATCGAGGCTGTAAATCATTATCTTACATTAATTTCAAATAGCTTCTCATCTTCCAAGCTACCGACAAGGTAGTCATTTGGGCTTACTTTACCAACACCCGCAGGGGTACCGGTAAATATAATATCTCCTTTTTTCAACATAAAGTAGGTAGATATATGTGCTATGATCTCATCTATCTTCCAGAGCATCAAAGCTGTATTTCCATCTTGGACCTTCTCCCCGTTTTTGGATAGGGAAAAACGTAAATTATCCACATTTTTAAATTTGCTTTTGGGCACCCAGTTTCCAATCACCGCGGCACCATCAAACCCTTTGGCTTTTTCCCAGGGCAATCCCTTTGCCTTTAATTTGGATTGAAGATCCCGTGCGGTAAAATCGATTCCAAGGCCAATTTCATCATAGTATTTATGGGCGAATTCCTTGGCGATATGTTTTCCAACCTTTTTGATCTTCACCAAAACCTCTACCTCATAATGGATATCGTTGCTAAATTCCGGGATATAAAAATCCTGCTCTTTTGGAAGTATTGCAGAATCGGGCTTGATAAAAACCACTGGTTCCTCAGGACGCTCATTGTTCAGTTCGTCTATGTGATCTACATAGTTGCGTCCTATACAAATCAACTTCATACTGTCGTGGGGTTATGTTTATTATATCTTATTATTGAGCTTGCTCAACTTGATCTGCGTCAAGACTTTTTTAGTGTACAAAGGGAAATCCGCATTCAAAATCCATCCAAAATAACCGGGTTCAGCCTCCATGACCTCATCTACGGTTCTTCCTTTATGCTTTCCAAACGAGAATATGGGCTGTTCATTTTCATCCAGACCTATAAACCCTGCGAAATCCAAGGATTGCTTCCGTGTGGTAAATTCCGACAGTTTTTTGATATCGTTCTCCAGTTCGGGATACCTCTCCAACTGGGCCAAGAGCACTTCATAAGTGGCCATGGTATCGGCCTCGGCACTGTGGGCATCATCCAGGCTTTTATCGCAATAGAATTTATAGGCTGCTTCCAAAGTACGCTTTTCCATTTTATGGAAAATGGTCTGCACATCCACGGAAACCATATTCTTCATATCAAAGTCCACATCGGCCCGCAGCATTTCCTCTACCAATAAAGGAATATCGAAACGATCTGAATTAAAACCCGCCAAATCACTGTCTCGAATCATCTTATAGATTTCCTTTGACAGTTGTTTGAAGGTTGGCTCATTGGCCACCTTTTCATCAGATATGCCATGAATGGCCTCCGATTCAGCTGGAATTGGCATTTCAGGATTTACCAACCATGTCCTACTTTCCTTGTTGCCATTGGGAAAAATCTTCAAAATGGAAATCTCAACAATCCGATCCTTGGCCACATTGGTGCCGGTGGTTTCCAAATCAAAAAAGCAAATGGGTTTGGTCAGTTGTAATTGCATGCGGGGTTCATTGATTGAATAAAAGGGGCTTAAAAACCTTAAAGTTAAACATAGTCATGGGAATAAAAGAGGTTTTCCTCTAGATTTCCCTATTCACGTCCCAAGCCTCCAGATAATCTGCCACTGCTTTTACGAACATTCCTCCCAAGGCACCATTTACCACACGGTGGTCGTAACTGTGGGAAAGGAACATTTTACTGCGGATTCCTATGAACTCTCCTTGACCTGTTTCAATCACGGACGGAATTTTTCGGATAGCACCCAAAGCCAAGATACCCACTTGTGGCTGGTTGATGATCGGGGTACCAAAAACACTTCCGAAGGTTCCCACATTGGTCACCGTATAAGTACCATCTTTCACCTCATCTGGTTTCAACTGGTTGTTTCTGGCCCTGTTGGCCAAATCGTTTACAGTCTTGGCCATACCCACCAAATTCAGTTGATCGGCATTTTTGATCACAGGTACGATCAGGTTGCCATCAGGAAGGGCTGCCGCCATACCCAAATTGATGTTTTTCTTTTTAATGACCTTTTCGCCGTCCAAAGAAATGTTCATCATAGGGAATTTCTTCAAGGCCAAGGCCACTGCTTCCATGAATATTGGGGTAAACGTGAGCTTCTCACCTTCCCTTTGCTCAAAGGCATTTTTTACTTTATTCCTCCAGTTTACCACATTCGTCACATCCACTTCCACGAAACTCTGTACGTGTGCCGAAGTGGAAACACTCTCGATCATATGGTGGGCAATCAGTTTGCCCATTCGGGTAAGCGGAATCACTTCATCCCCATCGCCCACAGGTATAGCTGCAGGTTTTGGTTTCTCCGTGACTTCTTTTACTGGTTTCACTTCCGCCTCCACAAGCTTGGTTTCCTTGACAGCTGTTGCTTCTGCAGGTTTAGTACTTCCGTTGGAAGTACGATTTTCCAAGTACCCCAAAATATCATTTTTGGTCACCCTACCTTCACTCCCGGTACCTATAATGGCTTCCAGTTCCTCCATGGAAACCCCTTCTTCCTTAGCGATATTTTTCACCAAAGGGGAATAAAACCTATCCGAACTCGAAAAATCCGCTGTGGAAGGAGCAACAGCTTTTTGCGTCTGTGCCATATTGCTTTCAAGAACCGTTACGGGCTCCTCAACAGGCTCCGAAACAACACTTGTTGTAGTGGAATCTTCAGTTGGCAGCTCCACATCCCCATTGACCTGGATCACGGCGACCACCTCTCCTACTTTTATCACATCGTCTACGTCAAACCGCTTCTCCACCAGAATACCTTCCACTTCACTGGGCACTTCAGAATCAACCTTGTCCGTGGCAATCTCAAAAACAGCCTCGTCCATTTCAATGGTATCGCCCACTTCCTTCAACCATGTGGTAAGGGTAGCCTCAGCGACACTTTCTCCCATTTGCGGTAATTTCAGTTCAAATTTTGACATATTCTTACTTATCAAAGTGATTTCAGGTTCTATTTTGCAAAAATACTAAAGAAATTCACTTATTCTTGTTTTATATTCATTATTTAGCAATCCGACTAATTGGCCTTCATTGAATTTTCAAAAGGTACGCGGTTTAAAATACTTCGTCCCAAGGTGACCTCATCGGCGTACTCCAGTTCATCCCCCACCGAAATTCCCCTGGCAATCGTAGAGGTCGTTACCTCCATACCTTCCAACTGTCTATAGATATAAAAGTTGGTGGTATCCCCTTCCATGGTGGAACTCAAGGCAAAGATGAGTTCTTTTACTTTTCCTTCCTTCACTTTATTGATCAGCGATACGATGTTCAAATCCTGCGGGCCAACCCCCTCCATGGGGGAAATTTTGCCTCCCAGCACATGGTAAAGACCGTTATATTGAGAAGTATTTTCTATAGCCATCACATCGCGAATATCCTCCACCACACAGACCAAGGTCTCGTCCCTTTTCGGGTTGGCGCAGATCTCACAGATTTCTGTATCCGAGATGTTGTGGCAGCTCCTGCAAAAGTTCACTTCGTTTTTCAATTTGGAAAGGGCATGGGTCAAATGCTCCGTCCGTTCCTCGGGCTGTTTGAGCAGATGAAGCACCAAACGCAAAGCCGTGCGCTTACCTATTCCTGGCAACTGCGACATTTCATACACTGCATTTTCCAATAGTTTGGATGAAAATTCCATAGCGTCAAATCTCCAACAAAATTACGATTTTAGTGTTACCAATTTACTTTCGTACTTTGCAAATCAAATACCATTTATGTCAGCCACTCAGATTCTCTTGCTTATAGGTGCTTATTTCTTGGTCCTTATATTGATCTCTTACTTTACTGGAAAAAACGATTCCAACGCCGATTTTTTTAAAGCAGGAAAACAATCGCCTTGGTATGTGGTGGCCTTTGGGATGGTCGGGGCTTCGCTTTCCGGTGTTACATTTATCTCGGTGCCCGGTTGGGTGGAGGACATCCATTTTACCTACATGCAAGTGGTGATAGGCTATCTTTTCGGGTATTTTGTGGTGGCCTTTGTATTGCTTCCCCTTTATTACCGATACAACCTCACCTCTATTTATGAGTATCTGCTGGAAAGGTTTGGTAAGGTCAGCCACAAAACGGGGGCGTTTTTCTTTTTTGTTTCTCGGGTTTTGGGAGCCGCGTTCCGGTTATATTTGGTCGCCATTGTATTGCAGCAGTTTGTGTTTGATGACCTTGGAGTGCGATTTGAGTTTACGGTGGTCATTTCCATTTTATTGATCTGGATATATACCAATAGAGGAGGTATAAAGACCATTGTTTGGACCGATACGCTACAAACCCTTTTCATGATATTGGCCGTTATCCTGTCCATTGTGTTGATCAACCAAGAATTGGGATGGAGCTTTGGGGAATTTATTAAGTCGGATGAATTGAAAAACTATAGTTCCTTTTTGGTCACCGACAACTTTTTAGACCGAAACTATTTTATAAAGTCCTTTGTGGGTGGCATGTTCGTGACGATATGTATGACGGGGCTGGACCAAGATATGATGCAAAAGAACCTCACCTGTAAATCACTGAAAGATGCCCAAAAGAACATGGTCTGGTTCAGCTTTGTTTTGGTCGGGGTCACTTTTTTGTTCATGCTTCTGGGGGCATTATTGTTCATCTATGCCAAACAAAACGGAATTGGCATCCCGCTAATGGACGGAACTCCCAAAACAGATTTGCTGTTCCCCGAAATTGCACTCAATAGTGGTTTGGGGCTTACCCTTTCCATCACCTTCATGCTGGGATTGATCGCTGCCGCTTATAGCAGTGCGGACAGTGCGCTTACCTCTTTGACCACTTCGTTCTGTGTGGATTTTCTCAACGTTCAAAAGAAAGAAGAGGTAGAGCAAAAGAAAATACGAAAACAGGCACACGTGGGCATGAGCATCATGTTGATCATTGTCATCATTGCCTTCAAATACATCTTGAGCAGTAATGTAATCGATAGCTTGCTTACGGTCGCTGGCTATACTTATGGCCCACTATTGGGTCTTTTCGCCTTTGGTATTTTTACCAAGCACAAAATCAAGGATGCCTATGTATGGGTTGTGGCCGTTCTATCGGTCACCATCATCATTTTGGTGGCTAATATCCCTGCCTCCTATTTGGGCGGTTACCAAATGGGTTATGAGTTATTGCCCCTTAATGGATTGCTGACCTTTTTTGGCCTGTGGTTGATCAGAAAAAAGGAATTGGAACCTAGTATTGCCCTGTAGCCAACAGGACCAAAGTACAGGCAACTTCTACTTTTATGCCTTCTTTTTCAAGGATTTCATAAAATTCCGGATTTTCGGTTCCGGGGTTAAAAATCACTCTTCTAGGCCGTAAATCCACGATTTTCTGGTAATATTCCCTTTGATGGGTTGGGTTCAGATATAAAGTTACGGTATCAATATTTTGAAAATCAACTAAGTTGTCCTTAATTTGTATCCCAGATACAGTTCCCCCATGTATCCCAAATGCGGTCGTTTCAATATTTTGATCGACCAACCTACGAACTGCCATGTTACTGTATCTTCCCGGGTTTGTTGAAGCCCCAAAAACTAGTGTTTTTGTCATTTGTTAATTTTAGTGTTAAACTCAAAGATAGACTGTAACGATTTTAAAAAAAATCCGTCTATTGTATATATAAAAAATTTCATTGGTAAGACTGTATTTTTTATAGTTAATGGTTAGTGTTTAGTATAGCTTATCAATGTATCAACCCCGGTAAATTTACCGGGGTTTCTTCTTTCCAAAACTTTTTTCCTTGGTCTTTTTTTGAATGACAACCTTACAGTCAGGCTATTATCCTTTTTGATAATGTTAAAGAATGTTAAATTGAGGTGAAGCTGTAACATTCCGCGGCCAGTGGCGTCTTAACTATATCATCAATCAATCGAATTCATCAATCAAAAAACGAACAACTCATGAAAAAGTTGACCTTACTTTTCGCACTCTTTCTGTGCGCTCTATTCCCATCACATTCCAACGCCAATGATCCAGATGATGCCTTAGGCTCCATTTCGGGAACGGTGGTGGACAATACCATGAAACAACCCGTGGCCTATGCTGCTGTGGTCATTAAATCGGAAGATGGTTCCCAAACCGTTACCGGGGGCATTACTATGGAGGACGGAACTTTTGACATCAAAAAACTGCCTGATGGCAATTTCATTTTTGAAGTTCAGTTTATCGGATACAAGACATATTCCCAAAAACTGGTCATCTCCAAGGACAAAAGGAATATAAACCTAGGTACCATCACCTTGGAGGAAGAGACCCAAAACCTGGAAGGGGTCGAGGTGGTTGCCGAAAAAACGACCATTGAACAACGGGTGGACAGAAAAGTGATCAACGTGGGCAAAGACCTGACCACCGCCGGTGCCTCCGCATCTGACATCATGAACAACATTCCCTCTGTAAATGTGGATGCCCAGACTGGGGACATCACGTTAAGGGGAAATTCGAATGTTCGTGTGATGGTAGATGGTAAGCTTTCGAACGTGCCGGTTGCACAGTTGTTGAAACAGATTCCCTCCACCTCCATTAAATCTATAGAATTAATCACCAACCCCTCTGCCAAGTACAATCCGGAAGGCATGAGTGGTATCATCAACATTATATTGCACAAAAATGCCAACATCGGGTTCAACGGAAACGTAAGTATGGGCCTTACCAAAGGTATTGAGGCCAAATTCAACAGTTCCATTGATTTGAACTACCGTAACGGCAAATTCAATTTCTACGGAAATTATGGCAACAACATCGGCAAATGGGTAAACGATGGAAGCATTTTGAGAGTGGACGAAAATTCACGCCAAAAGTTCGACTTCCTCAACAACAACAAATCGCACTTATACAAATTAGGGGTTGATTTTTACCTGAACGAAAAGAATACCATCTCCTTCTTTACCAATCAGAACATTTATGATGGAAAGGGATATGGAACCGTAGCGATCAACTACTTTGAAGATCCTTCCAGGAACCTGACCCAATATTTCGATGACCTTTCCGACAATACCAGCGAGCAATACAACTTTGATTATAAACTTGATTTTGGCAAGGAAGGCCATAACATTGAGCTGGAAGTGGACCACAACCTGTTCGACAGTGGCCAGGATGCCGATTTTAGATCGGTTGGTGCCGTTGTTTATCCAAATTACAAGGATTTTGTGGACACCAAACGTACCCAAACCACAGCCAACTTAGACTATGTGAACCCGTTGGACAGCATTTCTAAACTGGAGCTTGGGTTGCAGTCAAGGAATTTTGAGTCGAAAGTGGATTATTCATCAACTGGACAATCCTTCAACTCACAAGGGAATTTGGTTCCCACGCCTTCCACCAAGTTTATTTACGCTATGGACATTTATTCCGCTTATGCCACTTTTGGACAGACCTATAAAAAATGGTCTTATCAAATGGGCATACGAATCGAGGATGTAGAGGTAAAAGCGGACACCAATGCGGTACGTGCCTTTACCGATAAGTACACGCAGCTGTACCCTTCGGCATTTGTCACCTACAGTCCAAATGAAAAAGACCAATTACAGGTAAGTTATAGCAGACGGGTGGATCGACCCGGTTTGGACCAGGTAAACCCCATCAGGGAATTTGCCACACCGTTGATCTCCTCTTTCGGTAACCCAAACTTGGTGCCCCAGTTTACCAGTTCCTATGAACTGAACTATACCCGAAGGCTCAAAAACGGTAGCATTACCTCGGGAGTATTCTATCGCAGCATTACGGATGAGATCAACAGGGCACTTTATGTGGATCGTTTGGATCTGAACAAGACCATCCTTACCTATGACAACTTTGATAAAACATCAGCCTATGGTGTAGAGGTTTCTGGAAATTACAGGCCTTTAAAATGGTGGAATATTAACGGTAGTTTTGATATGTACTCCCAAACCCAAAGAGGCTTTTCGGAAACATTGGACACTACCGATCCCGATGCCACGGAGGATGATATCATTACGGAACAAGTGGAAGTGGACAACACGGCCTGGAACCTGAGGATGAACAACAGTTTCACCGTAACCAAAAAATTGACCCTGCAAGCTTTTGGTTTTTACAGGGGCAGAAACAAAAGCATCCAATTTGATGCCAACCCCATGTACTTTGTGAACTTGGGCGCCCGCTACAGTTTTGATGATGGCAAAGGCACCATCAGTTTCAATTACAATGATATTTTCAACACCATGCGTTTTGCCTTTGAAGGGGATTACCCCTATGCACAGGAAGGTGCCTTCAACTGGGAAAGCAACAATGTGTATGTAGGACTTTCCTATCGCTTTGGAAGCGGTAAGAACAGGGCCAACCAGCGCAAGCGAAGGGACGACAACACCAAGCAAGGTGGCGGCGGCATCCTATAACAATAATTTGATGGTCCTAGTCAGAGTGTTGGTTGGTTAGTCTTTCAAGGGCCTCAATAAAAAACCCCGATCCTAAAAGATCGGGGTTTTCATTTATACATATTTTATAATCTGATACTACCACCTGATAATAACACTGCCCCAGGTAAATCCACTACCAAAAGCGGCCAAAACGACCAAATCCCCTTCTTTGACCTTGCCTTCTTCCCAAGCTTCCGTTAAGGCGATCGGGATGGAAGCGGCCGTGGTGTTGCCATATTTCATGATATTGTTGAACACTTGGTCATCGGACAATCGGAATTTGTTCTGGATGAACTGGGAAATCCTCAAATTGGCTTGGTGCGGAATCAACATATCGATATCCTGTGGGGTAAGGTTGTTCTTTTGCAGGCCTTCCATAATCACTTCACTAAAACGGACCACTGCATTCTTGAACACAAACTGACCGTTCATATATGGAAAATAGGAAGTATCCTCCGGATCGGCATCGGCAATGATATCCGTCACCCATCTTTTGCCCATCCCTGGTGCAATCAAAGAAAGTTCTTCGGCATGTTGGCCTTCGGAATGCAGGTGGGTAGAGAGGATTCCTTTGGAAAGATTTTCCTCCCTTGTTAAAACAGCGGCCCCGGCCCCATCACCAAAAATGACCGAAACACCCCGGCCCCTCGTGGTCATATCCAATCCATGCGAATGCAGTTCAGATCCGATGACGAGCACATTCTTGTACATGCCACTTTTTATGTATTGATCGGCTACCGAAATACCATACACAAACCCCGAACATTGGTTACGAATATCGAGGGCCCCAACAGTACGCAAGCCAAGATCGCGTTGTACCAAAACACCTGGTCCTGGAAAATAATAATCCGGGCTGAGGGTAGCAAACACGATAAAATCAATTTCATCCTTGTCAATACCGGCACGTTCAATGGCTTTTTCAGCGGCTTTCACTCCCATGGAGGTCGTAGTGTCCTCCCCTTTCACCACATGGCGTCTTTCCTTGATACCGGTGCGTTCCTGAATCCATTCATCATTCGTGTCCATCATCTTGGACAAATCGTCATTGGTCACCACATGTTCGGGTACATAAAATCCTAATCCTGATATTCTTGAGTTGTACATTACGAAGTGCTTAAATAGAAATTTTTAAAAAAAGTATAGGCTAAATAATGGAAAAGTAAAAAATATATCCAAAGAACTGGATATATATTAACAAAATTAGACCATGTACTTTTTAAAATGGTTCACTTTGACCTTGGCCCCAAGATCGTGTAGCAGATTGTAAAGTCCAAAAAAAGTGCGGTTCATATACAGAAAATGTTTGGAGCCTCGATTTCCGTTCATCTTCCGAATCTGCTCGTCCTTGGAATAACGTTCACTCAATTCGGCAATCTTGGACCAAAAGCCCGCATCCCCGAAATCGAACTCCTCTTTGTTGAAGGGAGAAGTGAAGATACTGAGCATTTCCTTGAACAGCGCCTTGAAAAATTCCAGTTCCTCTGTACTATCCATTGGGGTCAGGATTTCCAATTGATAGAGCTTTTCCATGAAGATGGCATCATTATCAAGGTTTTCCAAGTTGACCAATTCAAAATACGGAACATAGAATTCATCGGGTATGGCCTTGATGCAGCCAAAATCTATGGCAATCAGACTGCCATTGTCACTGACCAAGAAATTACCCGGATGTGGGTCGGCATGCACTTTTCTTAAATGATGGATCTGGAACATATAAAAATCCCATAGCGCCTGCCCCAATCGATTACCAAGATGTACATCAAAAGCGGTTTTGGTGAATTCACTCAAATGTAGCCCGTTCATCCAATCCATGGTGAGGATACGTTCACTAGAAAGTTCGGGATAGTATTTTGGGAATTCCATACCGGGGATTACGGCACAAGCCTCAGTAATTTCCCTGCTCTGTTCCAATTCCAGAATGTAGTTGGTCTCCTCGATCAACTTATGTTCCACTTCCTTGAAATACTTCTCGGAGTCCTTTCCCTTTAGGTTGAACATTTTAATGGCCACAGGTTTTACCAAGGCCAGATCGCTGCTGATGCTGTCCGCCACACCAGGATATTGGATCTTAACCGCCAAATCCTTTCCGTTTTTGCTGGCACGATGTACCTGACCAATACTTGCCGCATTTACCGAATCCTTCTCAAAATGATCAAAAATGTCTTCGGGGTATTGGCCAAGGTATTTCTTAAACGTTTTGCGAACCAGAGGAGCGGACAAAGGCGGTACCGAAAATTGAGAAAGGGAAAATTTTTCAACATAGGCCCTGGGCAGTAGGTTTTTTTCCATACTCAACATTTGGGCAACCTTAAGGGCACTGCCTTTTAAACTTTTCAGGCCATCATAAATATCCTCTGCATTGTCATGGTCCAGCTCTTCTTTGGAAGTATCCGGATTTACGAGTTTTTTACCATAATACTTCACATAATTTCCGCCGATCTTCACTCCAGTAGTCACCAATTTTCCTGCCCGTTCAATTTTTCCGGTGGGTATTTTGTCCAATGTTTTCATACGGTACTACACAAACTTTTCTTTGTACAGAAATTTCCCAAAGTCAATAATCTTTTCCAAAGGGGTATTCTCAAAAATCTGAAAGATCGTGGTTACGGATTTCTCAATCGCAATGTCAGTTTTTTCGAACCCTGGCGAACTGTCTTCCATCCAAAATTTCAACAGGAACAAAAACTGTAGCCAAGCCCCTTCGGAAAACAGCGGCTCATTATATTTTAAGATTTTAAGGTTCTTTTCCTCATTTCTGATATGAACCAATTCCGTAGCAAATTCCTTGAAGGATTTCCGTAAGCCCTTCAGTTGGGCCAATCCTTCGAATGCATTCCGGTGTTCCTTGAGCGCAAACAGCACGTAACTGCGGTTCAAGGTCAGGTTTTCAAAAAAAGTGAAGAAAAAGGTCAACATTTTATCCTCATTGGACATGGTAGCGTAATCCTTGTTCTTGTTCAGCAAAGCCGTGGTATTGTCAAAAAACTTGTGCCAAATCCTTTGTTGTATGGACTCGAAGGATCCAAAAAATCCGTAAAAAGTGTCCTCCCCTATTTTGTTTGCCTTGCAAAACTTATAAACAGATTCGGGTACCTTTCCATTTTCCAGAACAGAATCCATGTACCATGTGATAATCTTTTCCTCGGTGATGCTGGTTTTTACTGATGTTGCCATTGTGTTCATTCTTAAGGGTGAAACAATCATTGGTCAACCTGTGGCAATCGAATAAAGAAAATGCACCTCCGAGCGAAAGTGCATTTTCCACAACCTAACCAATAAATAAACAAACTTGTTATAGCATAATACTTCTTCACAGCAATTTTTTCCTATAACAGTCTAAAGATACGATATTTTGTTTAATTTTTACAAAAAAAGAATAAACAAAATTTTGTTAAAATTGTCCGACAGTAAAAAATGACGGTTTCAAATGTCAGTTTGTCATATTTGCCACTCTGGTATTTTTTTTGTCCAATGCGGTATAGATAAAAGAAAAAACAAAACGATGGCAACAGGTAAAATCAATGTTTCAGTAGAGAACATTTTCCCTTTAATCAAAAAATTTCTGTACAGCGACCATGAAATTTTCTTGAGGGAGCTTATTTCCAACGCTACGGATGCGACCTTGAAACTAAAACACCTTACCTCTATTGGCGAAGCCAAAGTGGAATATGGCAACCCCATCATTGAGGTGAAGGTAGACAAGGACAACAAACGCATCCATATTATTGACCAAGGCATCGGGATGACCGAGGAAGAGGTCAAAAAATACATTAACGAAGTGGCCTTTTCAGGCGCCGAAGAGTTTTTGGACAAATACAAGGACGCCGGTAAGGAAGCTGGGATCATTGGTCACTTTGGTCTTGGTTTTTACTCCGCCTTTATGGTGGCCGAAAAGGTAGAGATCATTTCCAAGAGTTATCAAGATGCCCCAGCGGTACATTGGACCTGTGATGGTTCACCTGAATTCAGCATCGAAACTAGCGATAAAAAAGAACGGGGTACCGAAATCATCCTTCATGTGGCCGAGGATTCCACCGAATTTTTGGACGATTCCAAAATCCGTGGCCTTTTGGTCAAGTACAACAAGTTCATGCCCATTCCCATCAAGTTCGGGACCAAGACCGAAACCTTGCCCAAACCGGAAGGAGCCAAGGAAGATGAACCGGCACCAACCCAAGTGGTAGACAACATCATCAACAATCCCAATCCAGCGTGGACCAAGCAGCCCACGGATTTGACCGATGAGGATTATAAAAGCTTCTACAGGGAACTATATCCCATGCAGTTTGAGGAACCTTTGTTCCATATCCATTTGAATGTGGACTATCCATTCAACCTGACGGGAATTTTATATTTCCCCAAGTTGACCAACGACCTCAACATTCAAAAAGACCGTATCCAACTATACCAAAACCAAGTGTTCGTCACGGATAATGTGGAAGGGATCGTACCGGAGTTTTTGACCATGCTGCGCGGTGTCATCGATTCTCCCGATATTCCGTTGAACGTTTCGCGTTCTTACCTTCAGGCTGATGGTGCGGTAAAGAAAATTTCTTCCTACATCACCAGAAAGGTGGCGGACAAGTTGAGTTCCCTTTTCAAAAACAACCGTGAAGATTTTGAGCAGAAGTGGAACGACATCAAGGTGGTCATTGAATACGGAATGCTTTCCGAAGAAAAATTCTTTGAAAAAGCGGAAAGTTTTGCTTTATACCCCACTGTGGATGGCAAATACTACACTTTTGAAGAGTTGGAGGCCAAGATCAAGGACAACCAGACCGACAAGGATGAAAAGTTGGTGGTCCTTTATGCTTCGGATACGGAGGCACAGCACAGCTATATTGAAACTGCCCAAGCCAAAGGTTATGAGGTATTATTGATGGATTCGCCCATTGTACCGCACTTGCTCCAAAAACTGGAGACCACAAAGGAAAAACTGTCCTTTGTACGGGTTGATGCGGACCATATCGACAACCTCATCAAAAAAGAAGACACTGCCATTTCCAAACTTTCGGACGAGGAAAAGGAGCAGTTGAAGACCGAATTGGAAGAAGTCATCTCCAGCAAGGGCTACACCATTCAATTGGAAGCCATGGACAGTCAGGCTTCACCGTTCATCATCACGGAACCTGAATTTATGCGCCGAATGAAGGAAATGCAACGTACCGGTGGCGGTATGTTCGGTATGGGCAACATGCCCGATATGTACAATCTGATCGTGAACACCAACCACGAACTGGTAGGTGAGATCTTGAACACCAAGACCGCCAAAAAACGGGAACGGTTGATCAACCAATCCTTGGATTTGGCACGTTTGTCCAAAGGACTTTTGAAAGGTGAAGAACTCACCAAGTTCATCGCTCGCAGTTATGAAATGATCAAATAAGAATCTGATTATTAATATGATGCACAAAACCGCTCATTTTGAGCGGTTTTTCTTTTTAATGTTTATCTTGTTGCATCAATCGACCAGACCGTGGGCAACAACGATTACAACAGTCCATCCTTTAAAAAACTATTGGATTCCCTACAGCAACAAAGCTGGGAACTGGAACTCATCATTTCGGGTTTTGCCATATTCGGGCTGTTTACTGCTTATGAGCCATTGCGTCTGGAAATGGTGAATGCCGAGAATGAGCAGCACATTTATCGCTTTGTAGCCTATTTCATTCTCCACATTGCTTCTTCCATCCTATTGTTCAACTTATTACTCCATGTAATCTTGAGGGGACTGTGGATTGGGGCCTTAGGACTTCGATACGTTTCAGGGGATATCGAGTTTGAAAAACTCAATTACGCCCAGCGGTTTACCAATTATCTCAAAAAGCGCATTGTGTCCTTTGACCGGTATATCGCCAATCTGGAAAATTATTGCAGTGTCCTTTTCGCCATTTCCTTTTTGTTGATTTTCTATGTTCTGGCCATGACCACTGTTATCATTTCCATGGTATTGGTAGGCAGTTTTATTATTGAAGGAGATTGGTTACCCGAACGGTTGGGCAGTATTTTGGGAACTATTCTGATGCTGTTCATTGTATTTGGGATGTTGCTCACCTTTATCGATTTCTTGACCCAAGGATTGCTCAAAAGGAACAAATGGGTGGCCAAATTTTACTTTCCAGTGTATTGGGTCTTCAGTTTTTTGACCCTTTCCTTTCTTTATAGACCTTTGGTATATAATTTCTTGGACAACAAATTTGGAAAAAGGCTGATTTTGTTGCTTGCACCCATTTACCTCGTCATCCTGATCATCACAAGTTTGGAATACCGCCATTCCAACTATTTGGAAAAGGATTTGAATTCTTCCAGTGTTTTTGCGAACAAGAAAAATTATTTGGACATGTTGATCGAGGATGGTGATTTTCCGGGTGATGTGGTCATTCCCTCCAAAGTGATCACTACATCTTATTTAAATGTTTTCATTCCTTTTTCCGAACATTTGGAGGAACGCATCTTTTTGTACAACGATTCGCTAAGACCCAAAAAAGACCGTCGTGGACTTACCTCCGGCATCAACATAAATACCAATTGGAGCGATGAGATCACGAGCCTAAGCCAAAAGGACAGTATTCGTAAAGTGTACCTTAAAACATTTAACGAAATGTATTCTTTTCAGGTTGATACGTTAAATAGGGACGAAGATTTTATATTGACGACTGGAATGAACGACCTTCTCGGTTTTGAGACTTTCCTTAAAATTTCCGATATAGAGGAAGGAAAACACATCCTAAGGTTAAAACGGAAGCGGAAGGAAAAAGGGTCCGTGGTCACCGTTACCGAAGCGGCCATCCCTTTTTGGAATTTCAAAGATTAATGTATGGCTCCATGGCACCTCTACGTAATGGCCGGCTTATATGTACTTGCAGGCCTTATGCATTTTGTAAGACCGAAAATGTATCACCGAATCATACCCGATTACCTTCCCTACTCTAAATTTTTGGTCTACCTAAGTGGGGTGGCAGAAATTGTTTTGGGCATTGCCTTATGTTTTGATGCCACTCGAAGGTTGTCAAGTTTTGGCATCCTTTTAATGCTTGCTGCCTTTCTTCCTGTTCATTTTTATATGCTATCAAATAAAAAAGCCGCCATGGGACTGCCCAAATGGGTGTTGGTCCTCAGGATTCCCCTTCAATTTGTATTGATGTATTGGGCCTATTCCTACGCCTCACTTTAACAAAGCTGTCCGATCCATGTGCTTTTTGAGCCAAGGTACCTGTACAAAAAATAGGAATCCGAATAGCAGTACCGCATATACCCATACTTTGGAAGAAGTATAGTTTTCCAACCAACCCCAAAGCGGTTTAAAATTGGGCTCCCAGGTTATCTTATCGAACCAGCCGGTTCCATCGCCCAAACCATATTGAGAGATGACATAGCCCATCAAAACCGAGAAAGCCACAAATAGTCCCACCAAAACGGATCTGGACATAATGGGTTTATATTGAAAGGCCTCTTGATGGGATTGCACCTCAATCTTCTGCATCAGATTTTTGGTAAAATCCACCGATGGGGATTCCAATGGGGCATCGGCCATGATGCGGTCCACAAACTCCTCCAATTTTTTTTCTTCGTGCTTATCCATTGCTTTCAAGTATTTCACGTTCTAAACTGGTTTCCATGATACCGGCCAGTTTTTTTCTAGCCCTGAACAACTTCACTTTTATCGTATTGGCGGAGACGTTCAAAATTTTCTCCATTTCCAAAAGGTTTTTTTCTTCAAAATAGAACAAGGTAATGATTCCTGCATCCTCGGTCGGCAATTTGGCCAAACATTGGTCGATCAATTGCCTTTTTTCTTCCTGAACCATTTTATCCAGGGCATCGTCCATATCGGCCAAGCCCATTTTCCTCACTTGGTCAATTTCAACATGGTCATGGGCCCTTTTATTCTTTTTGATCCGGTCCAAGGCCGTGTTGTACGCAATCCTATAGATCCAGGTCGATACTTTGGAATCCCCCTTAAAGGTAGCCAATGATTTATATATTTTTATAAAGGCATCCTGCGAAACCTCCTCGGCCTCTTCCCTATTGCCCAATAACCTCAAGGACAGGGTAAACACCAAATCCTTGTACCTTTCCACCAAATCGGTGAAGGCCCTGGCATTGCCACGGCGAATTTCCTCGATCAGTTCTTTTTCCTTGTTGGTCAGCATTGTACATTGGACGCCAAATGTACCTTTTAGGTTACACCCTTTTCATTTTTTTATAAAATTATGTAACCTGGATCAAAAAAGCGTCGTCATAGGCTATGAACAAAAAATATAAATAATCATAAAAACGAATTGTCATGGGATCTGAAGTAATCATTTTACCAGTAATTTTTGGGGTCATTTTTGCCATCGCCTACCTTTATTTTTCAACACGTAACAAAGAAAGGTTGGCCTTGATCGAGAAAGGTGCCGAAGCCAGCATCTTTGTAAAGGGGCGTAGAGAAGGAGCCGCTCCTTTTTGGAAAATTGTCATCCTTAACATTGCTCTTCTACTTATCGGTATCGGGGTGGCCATTTTTGTCGGCTCTATTCTGGTCTACTCCTTTGGTGTGGAAGAAGGGGTGGCCTACCCTGGAACCATCTTTACCTTGGCAGGTGTTGGTCTTTTGGTAGGTTTTACCATGACCAAACGCTTGGAAAAGGAAGATTAAAATACCCAAAAAACAGCATGAAGAACCACCGCCCAACGCGGTGGTTTTTTTATCTTGGCAGTATGAAAGTCATCTCCACCAACTTAGGCCAATCCACGGAAATCATGTGGAACAACGAAAAAACGACCACGGGAATCTTCAAATACCCTGTCCCCGGACCCATTTTCTTGGATTCGGAAGCTGTTCGCGACGATACCATTGCCAACAGAAAGGTGCACGGTGGTCACTTCAAGGCCTGTTATCTCTTTTCAAAGGAACAATACCCTTTTTGGCAAAAGAAATATCCCGACTTGCCATGGGATTGGGGCATGTTTGGGGAAAACCTTACCGTGGAAGGTTTGGACGAATCCCAATTGAAGATCGGCAACATTTACAAGTTGGGTTCGGCCTTGGTGCAGATCACCCAGCCACGAGAGCCTTGCTTTAAATTGGGCATCCGGTTTGGCAATCAGAATATTTTAAAAGAATTCATTGATCATGGATTTCCGGGTACCTACGTTCGGGTAATGGAACGAGGCGAAGTCAGTGTCGGAGATTCTATGGAACTGGTGGAGGAATCCCCCAACCCGTTGACCATTCAACAGTTTTATGGTTTATTGTTCAACAGGGAAAAAGACCAAGAATTGTTACAATGGGCCATTAGCAATGATGCACTACCACCAAACAAAAGGGAAAGCTTAAAAAAATGGGCATAAAAAAAGGGGGCCTCGCGGCCCCCAATGCACATAAAAATTAACTAAACAAACTATCTTACTACCATAGTTTCTTTGTAAGTGCCAAATTTGTCCACTACAACTACGGTATATTTATCTTGATAAGCTTTTTCAAAGTTGAAAGCTTTTTCAACCACGATATCCCCTTCGATGGCCTCGTCAAAAACAAGTCTGTTTTGGGAATCGTAAACTTTTAGAAGTACTTTTCCTTGAGAGATGTTCAAAAGGTTCATCATGATCTTTTGTCCTTTCTTTACAAATACAGGGTCAAGGTTTACTTTCACCAAGTTCTTTTCAACTTCGTATTTAGCAGTCACTTTTTTACCAAAATCAACTGCGGTTCCATTTGCCAACCCGATGGCACTAACCAAAAGGGCCGCTGCTACTGTTAGGTTTTTTACTACTGATTTCATAACATTTCGCTTTTTTTAGATTACAAGACAAATGTATGGCGCAATTAAGGACAGGAATACCACCATCTTTTCCAGTTTATATGCAATTTTAACACGATGGGTATGTTAATTGGACGTTAATGTTAATTTAACACACATTTGTGGTAATTTTGCAGATATGTTGGTTGGGGACACCGTCCTAACTTTACATTACCAAATAAAAAATTGGAACTTATGATTCAAAAACCTGCATTTGAAGCTATAGCCCCCAGTTTTGGTCACTCGTTCACTTTTCAAAAGTTCAACGAAAGCAATGAGAACAAAAACAATGGCTGGCATTACCATCCGGAACTGGAACTGGTATATGTGAATGGAGGCTCGGGAAAAAGACAGATAGGCAGCCACGTATCCTATTATAGAAACGGGGATTTGATCCTTATTGGATCCAACCTGCCCCACTGTGGTTTTACGGATAAGCTCACGGGAAACAAAAGTGAGACCTTGATACAGATGAAAGCGGATTTTCTTGGTAGTGATTTTTTCAATATTCCCGAAATGAAGAACATCCAAAAGCTTTTTGAAGTGGCCAAGGGCGGTATTGCCTTTTATGGAAAGACCAAAATGAAGGTAGGAGAGAAAATGGAGATCTTGGAATACCAGACCGATTTTCAAAGATTGCTTTCCATCCTTAATATATTGAACCAATTGGCCACCTCTGATGAGATGAACGTGCTGAACGCCGAAGGCTTCTCTTTGGAAACAGAGGTAAAGGACAATGACCGGATCAATATTGTCTTTAACCACGTAAAGGCAAATTTCAAGGAAGATATCAGTTTGGAGGAAATATCGGATATGGTGAGCATGACGGTCCCATCATTCTGTAGATATTTTAAAAAGATCACCAACAAGACGTTTACCCAATTCGTGAACGAATACCGATTGGTGCATGCCTCCAAATTATTGGCCGAACAGCCCATCAGCATAACCCAAGTGTGTTATGACAGTGGTTTCAACAATTTCTCGCACTTCAACAAATCGTTCAAGGCATTTACAGGGCAAAACCCATCGGAGTATAGGAACCAGTTAAAAACGGTCCTTCAATAAACCAAGGTCAATCGAACAGGTCGTTCAAGACCTTTGCCAATCTTAGACCTCCTTTTTGAAGTTGTTCGAACAGGAGGTCATTATAGTTATAGGCATACTGATACCCTAGCTTTTCGCCTACCTTAACAGAGTCGTACAGCTCACCACAGATGGTATGGGATTCATCGACCCAATCGTAAATAGTGCCTTCCTGCATTTTTTTCACCTCTTTCTTTGAGACCTTGTTCAATTCGTGGGCCAATTCGGTATAGGTCATTCCATAGGATTCAATGAGGTTCTGGTCCCAAACCTTGTGCAAGTTGCTGCCTTGGCCAAACCATTGCACCTGAATATCATTACCTCCCTTATCCTCTGCCCTACTTGCATGCATCGGCTGATGGAGATCACCTATGAAGTGAATCAACATCTTCAGGTAAAAAACACGCTCTTCCCTGGGCGTATTTTTATCCTTAATTTTTGTCTTGCATTCCTCAATGGCCGTGATGATATCCCCATATTCACTCTTCTCGGAATCCACGTAATGCATACCCAAGGGATAGTTTACATAGTGCCAAGGTGAATATTTGGAATAGGCACGATCTGCCTTGATATCATCCGCGTAGGTGGAAACAAAGGCCAAACTGTGACCGTCCAACAAATCGTTCAGCGCTCTTTTAGCCTTACCGGTCAAATGGTTTTGGGCAATCTGTCCGGTAACACGGTGCCCTGTTTTGCTCCAAAAGGTGTTTCCGAACATAAAAATGGGAACTAAAAGGAACAATACAACATTTTTTTTCATAGTGGATGAATATTGGCAATGAAACGAATTAGCTATCATCAATTTTCCGAATCTTTTCCCAATGGACAATGCCCCATTAATTTTTTGGGAATATTTTAACTATACCCTTACATTTGAAAAACCGACTAAACTAGACAAATGCCAAAACTACGAATTGTAATTGCTACAATCCTATTTCCCATTGCATTAGTTGCCCAATTGAACAATAAGACCTTTACGGTCAAACACATTGACGAGATCATTGACGTTGACGGTATTTTGGACGAACCCATCTGGGAAATTGCGGAAAGTGCCGATAGCTTCCATCAATACTTTCCTTCGGATACTACATTGGCTGCCCAGCAGACCGACATTAAAATGTTGTATAACAATACTACATTATACATAGGTATAAAACTGGCTACCGAAGGAAATGATTATGTGATACCTTCCCTGCAACGGGATTATCGTGCCGGAGGAAACGATAATATCAGTCTGCTTTTTGACACTTTTAACGATGGCACCAATGCTTTTCTATTCGGCATGAACCCCTATGGCGTCAGAAGGGAGGCATTGATTTCCAACGGAGGTGCAGGGCCAAGCAATTTTACCACCTCATGGGATGTAAAATGGAAGGGCGAAACCAAATTGTACGATGGCTACTATATCTGCGAGATTGCCATTCCCCTGACCTCTTTTAAATTTAAACAAGGGGAGACCAAGTGGCGGTTCAACAGTTACCGGTTCGATATGCAAACCAACGAGACCAGCACCTGGACGAAAATTCCACAGAACCAGTTGATTTATAGCTTGGCCTTTATGGGGGACATGGTCTTTGAGAAACCACTGGGGAAATCCAGAACCCCCATGGCGCTCATTCCTTATGTGAATGGCATTGTGGGCAAAGATTATGAATATGATGAAAAACTGAGTAAACTCGACTTTGGAGGCGATGCAAAAGTGTCCATCGGGAACGGAATGAATCTGGATATCACCGTTAACCCCGACTTTTCGAATGTGGAAGTGGACAATTTGGTGACCAATCTGACCCGATTTGAGGTTTCCCTGCCCGAAAAACGCCAGTTCTTTATCGACAACAGCGACCTTTTTGGTTCCTTCGGGAGTGAAGATGATTCCAATCCCTTTTTCTCAAGAAGGATAGGGATTGCCCAAAATCTAGAGGACGAAACCATTGAAAATGGTATTGTGGGGGGCATTCGGTTGAGCGGAAAACTTACTGAGGATTGGCGTTTGGGCCTTTTGAACATCCAAACAGAAAAAGATGAGGCGAACCACATCCCCAGTAACAACAATACCGTTTTTGCCCTACAGAAAAAAATGTTCTCCCGATCCAACCTCAGCTTTATCTTCGTGAACCGCCAAACGTTTGCAGATTATGATTTTTTGGAAGAAGAAGATCGGTACAACCGTGTGGTGGGCCTCGATTACAATTTGGCCTCCGCCAACAATACCTGGACCGGAAAGTTTTACTATCATAAATCCTTTGCCCATGACATGGGAGATCGGGATGCATCCGGCGGTGTGAACCTTCAGTACAATAGCCGTTTCCTTAATTTTGGGGTAAGGGGAAATTTTGTTGGCAACGATTTCCGTTCAGATCTCGGCTATATCCCAAGGGAAGATATTGTGGTGGCCAAACCTTATGTGGAAGTCAATTTTTGGCCCAGCAAGGGAAAACTGAATACCCATGGTTTTCTGTTCAGACCTTCCATGATTTGGCGCCCCACCTTGGATTATAAGAACACCGATTACTTTTTTTATACCGGGTGGCAGGCCAAGTTCAAAAGTCAGGAAGAAGTGGCCATACGGTTGTTTAACCGATATACGTATTTGACAGACACCTTTGACCCCACAGGCACTGACGGTGGTATTGAACTTCCTGCCGATATTGGTTATCACTATACCAGTTATGAGGTAGAATTCCAAAGTGATCGGCGTAGGGTGTTCTCCTATTCTTTGGAACCGGGCTATGGGGACTTTTATAACGGTACCCGCTTTGTGATGGAAGGCGACTTGAGCCTTCGCCTGCAGCCCACAGTTTTTATTTCCCTTGGTCTGAACTATAACAGCATCAAACTACCAGAACCCTATGAGAGTGAAGATCTTTGGTTGGTGAGTCCCAAAATAAACATCACCTTCAATAAATCCGTGTTTTGGTCCACCCTGATCCAATACAGCAACCAAATGGATAATTTAGGATTCAATTCGAGGTTGCAGTGGCGGTTTGCCCCACTTTCGGACCTCTTCTTGGTGTACAATGACAATTATTTTGTGAACTCCTTTATGCCGCGCAACCGATCCATCAATTTAAAGTTCACGTATTGGTTGAACATATAAATGAAAAGCAGCTACAATTTGTTTGTAGCTGCTTTTTGTGGTAAGGTGTTATCCTCCCTTAGATCATTGCCCTTCGGCAGATAACTATAATTTCGATCTAGCTTCTATATTAGAGTGGCTTTCGTCCCGAAATGATATTATACAAAATTGCGATAATTGCGATAACCAATAATATGTGGATCAAGCTTCCCGTGGCCATTCCGGCTACGATTCCAAAAAAGCCCAATATCCAAATGATGATACATATTACGGCAACCAACCAAAGTAAACTTCTCATGATTTCTAGGTTTTAGTGTTTTATAGGAATAAAATTAGAAGTTTAACTATCATCGCTTTAGCGCGATTCATGTAATTGTTGACTCAAAACCGATTTAAATTGTTAATGATCATACTTTTCCTGTGTTAATGAATAACATTGGTCCGATTGTATGTATATTGAGTATATGATGCGACTTTATTTGGCTATTTGTAAATATCTTAGGGCATTGGTCCAAATCCGAATTTACTCTAAAGCTTTAATTCCCTTATCGATTTACTTTCTGCTAATTTCTTGCAATTCGGATGAAAAACAATTGATTGGAAAATGGAAAACTCTATCAATTGAAAGTGAAAGAGGCAACGAAATAAAAGATGTAGATAGCGATGACTATTACCAATTCAATAATGATGGTACATACATGAACAGTTTTCAAAACAGTACATATATTGGAAATTGGAAACTTGATAAAAAAAGTAAAAAGATTGAATTAGAATATGGATTGGCAACCTTCAAAGGTAATTACAGATTGTTACAAGATTCTCTTTTTCTAGAACTAGATAAGTACATTCTTCAGCGAAAAGATTCTGTACTAGGAAAAATATTAATCAAACTTGAAAAAAATTGAATGAATAATTATCTTTTCTAAATAATTTAAAAATTTATATTAATTCAGACTCCCCTACCATTTTCCCATATTTAGAAACATGGCCAAACTGTTTACGATACTAAAACCAACATGGTCAAATGACATTTTACCAACGCGAAATACATAGAATCAAGGACGTTTGTTACTCCAATACAGGGCAAATACAGAAGGTACTCAAGACCCGAAACTATATTGAGAACCACTTCGACCAAGAACTTAATCTGGATACTTTGGCCTATGTTGGGTTCACTTCAAAATACCATCTTCTGAGGCTCTTTAAGCAGTACTATGGGCAAACTCCAATACAATTTCTGATTGATAAAAGAATAGAAAAATCAAAATTCTATCTAAAAAAGGGAATATCGATTTCAGAGACGTGCTATTTGGTCGGGTTTGAAAGTCCCAGTTCTTTTAGTACCCTCTTCAAAAAAAAGACAGGATCCATGCCGAGCAACTTTCAAAAAAAGCAATTTTCACAAAGTCGGTCTATTGGTGATTTTTGATTTTTGAACATCCAATCCAAAAATATAACCAATGAAAGTAAAAGTATTGAGCATACCCGTTCTGGACCAAGAAAAAGCCTTGACCTTCTACACTGAAATACTAGGCTTTGTAAAGAAAGTGGACGTGCCCCTAAGCGAGGATAGCAGGTGGTTAACTGTGGTAAGCAAGGAAGAACAGGACGGCCCTGAAATATTATTGGAGCCTTCCCCCAAACATTTTGAACCTGCAAAGACCTATCAAAGATCATTGTTTGAAGCAGGAATCCCATACACACAATTCAACGTTGAAAATGCGCAACAGGAATATGACCGTCTTTTGGATCTTGGCGTTGCATTCAGTATAAAACCTACCGAAATGGGCACCGTTAAAATTGCGGTTTTTGATGACACCTGTGGCAATAACATTCAAATTGTGGAAATGCTATAAGGATTCCATCCAAAACTTCGGTATTCCATAAGAACCAAATCTCCCCCATGATTTTCCTATATTTGGGGCCATAGCTTACAAATATGGACCAACTACCCTTTACCGAAGACACCGTGATCTTTGGGCTCCTTTGCCTATGCCTTGGCTTTGTTTTTTATACTTCATCCATCAAAACTGGGTTTTGGGGAAAGTTTTACAATATTGTGCCCACCGTGCTTATGTGCTACCTATTGCCCGCCATTTTGGCCAGCGTAGGCATTGTAGATGAATCATCCTCCCAAACCTATTTTGTGGCGAGTAGGTATCTTTTACCAGCCGCCTTGATCTTAATGACCCTGAGCATAGACCTAAGGGCCATTATGAACCTAGGGTCCAAAGCACTTATCATGTTCTTGACGGGTACCGCGGGCATTATTATCGGGGGACCGATTGCCATATTGATCGTTTCCATTTTTTCGCCCGAAACCGTTGGCGGCAGTGGGGTCGACGCGGTCTGGCGTGGCTTGGCCACCATTGCCGGAAGTTGGATCGGGGGCGGTGCCAACCAAGCGGCCATGTTGGAAGTCTTCAAATACAACCAGGAAAATTATGGGGGCATGGTCCTTATTGATATTGTAGTCGCCAACTTGTGGATGGCCGTTATTCTCTTTGGAGTCGGCAAGACACAGAAAATTGATAAATGGTTAAAGGCTGACACTTCATCCATCGAAGAACTCAAACAAAAAGTATCTACCTACACTGAAAAAATCGCTAGGGTCACTACTTTGAAGGATTTCATCATGATGCTTTTTTATGCCTTTGCAGGGGTAGGGATTTCGCATTTCATAGGGCATCATTTTGCAGCATTTTTGCAAGATAATTTTGAGGTCATCAGAAATCCCCAAAAAATACTGTCCTCCCTGGGATCCGAATTTTTATGGATGGTGGTCTTCGCCACTTTGATAGGCATCGGATTGTCTTTTACGAAGGCCAAAAACTATGAAGGGGCCGGGGCCAGTAAAATTGGTGGTATGTTCATTTATATCTTGGTAGCCACCATTGGTATGAAAATGGACTTGGGCAAAGTCCTCGAAAACCCTGGACTCATTGCCATTGGGCTGATTTGGATAAGCATTCATGCACTATTATTGATTTTAGTGGCCAAATTGATCAAGGCGCCGTTCTTTTTTCTGGCCGTTGGAAGCCAGGCCAATGTGGGTGGAGCGGCATCGGCGCCGGTCGTTGCGGCAGAATTTCATCCTTCCTTGACCTCAGTAGGCATTCTTTTGGCTGTTTTTGGCTATGTTGTAGGCACCGCAGGGGCCTATTTATGTGCTTTATTGATGGAAGTGGCTTCCAAAGTTTAAAAAGTTCAGAAGTTTATTGATATTTGCCCAGCTAAAATTTTATGATGAAACGGATATTGTTCGTAATGCTTTTGGGATTGGTTGTTGTTTCTTGTGAGAAGAACACGGAAAATACCATGACCCTCACCGGAAATATTAAAGGCCTTAAAAAAGGGACATTGTATTTGCAACAGGCCAAAGATTCTACCCTTGTGGTCCTGGATTCCTTGGAGATAAACGGCGATGGCAATTTTAGTTTTACGGAAGAAGTAGAAAATCCTGATATTTTTTATCTCTACCTGGACAAAAAAGACAACAACGACATCAATGACCGAATCACCTTTTTTGGTGAGCCTGGACAGATTAATATCAAAACAGCGTGGAACACTTTTGATACCAAGGCTGAAATCACGGGATCAAAATCCCAAGAAAAAATGGAGGAGTTCTATGACATGACCTCCAAGTTCAACATCAAAGATCTTTCTTTGGTCCAACAGGCTTCTATGCCTCAGTTCCAAGGGGATTCCCTTGCCTTGGATTCACTTCAAAACCTAATTGACCTAAACACCATCAGAAGGTACAGGTATGCCCTTAACTTTGGATTGAACAATGGCAATTCTTATGCCACTCCATATCTCATGTTGGCAGAAGCAAGCCAAGCCAATCCAAAATATTTGGATTCCATTTATAAAGGACTTAGCCCAGAAGTGGCGAAATCCAAATATGGGAAAATATTGAAGGAATTATTGGATAAGAACTAGCCTGCCAAACTGTTCAATTGGTCTACCAATTCGGTAGCTTTTTCTTCCAATTCGTTGCGGATGCTCCTGAAGTGGGCCTTTCGGTCTTCCACATCTTTTTTGTTGACCTTGTCCATCAACTCATCAAAAATATCGATGGCCTTGTCAATGATCACGGTTCCTTCTTCGGATTCCTTATTACCATCACCTGCTTCCCAAATGTAAACGGCTTCGATAATATCTCCGAGTACAAAATTGATATCTTTCTTTAAATCGCGAATACTTGCCATATCAGTGTTTTTATTAAAGGTACTAATTAAATGGTCACTTCTAAAAGTTTGGCCCCTTTGGTTTCTATTTCAACCTTGCTGCTCATGGCAGGCACCAAAATGGTTTCTCCCCTATTGATGGAGGCACTTCCCCAATCATTTGAAATGGTTGCGCTCCCTCCAACGCACATATAGATGGTAAAGGAATCCCTATCGGCAACATCCTGTTTCATGGATTGTGACAACTCCATAAAATTGGTCTTGAAATACGGACAATCCACCATTTCGTTCACTACATCGGTTTGAGCGGAATAGCTTACTTTGAAGTCATCTTTCTTTTTATAATCGATGGCATCTACGGCCAAACTGGTATGCAGTTCCCTTAAATTGCCATTTTTGTCCTTTCTATCAAAATCGTAGACCCTGTAGGTAACATCGGAAGTTTGTTGGATTTCGGCCAATAGTACCCCGGCCCCAATGGCATGGATTTTTCCGGTATTGATGAAAAAAGTATCGCCTTCCCCCACTTCTTCATAGTTCATCAAATCCAAGAGAGAACCTTCTTCCAAACTTTGCACATATTCTTCCTTGGCCACATCCTTATTGAAACCTACAATGAGTTTGGCTCCGGGATCGGCATCCATAATGTACCACATTTCAGTCTTTCCAAATGAATTGTGCCTTTGTTTAGCCAGTTGATCGTTGGGATGTAGTTGAATGGAAAGGTCTTGCTTGGCATCAATGAACTTGATCAGGATAGGAAACTCGGCCCCAAACCTATTTACCACGCTTTTTCCCAAGAGGGCCTCACCGTGGTTGTCCATCAAATTTTGAAGTGAAGTGCCCGCAAGGGGACCATTGGCTACTTCGGAAATATCGCCCTCCACACCGGAGAGTTCCCAACTTTCACCTGTGATATCACTTTCTATGGGTTTTCCAAGCACTTCCTTTAGTTTGGTGCCGCCCCAAAGGCGTTCCTTTAAGATAGGCTTAAATTTTAGGGGATATAAGTCCATTATCCTGAATAAGTTACAAAATTTCGGGGAGTTTCATAGAGTACCACCTCTAGTTCTTTTTGGCTGTCGATAAGAGGTCTCAATTTATTCCATATGACCACGGCAATGTTTTCTGCCGTAGGGTTAAGGTCTTGGAATTCGGGAACATCCGTGTTTAAATTCTTATGATCCAAGGCTTCTTCCACATGTTCCTGAATCAGCTCCTTTAATACCTTTAGATCCATCACAAATCCGGTTTCCTGATCAATTTCACCGGTAACACTTACAATCAAATCATAATTATGACCGTGAAATCGTGGATTGTTGCATTTTCCGAACACGGCTTGGTTCTTGGCATCATCCCAGTCCGGACGATGGAGCCTATGGGCCGCATTAAACGTGGCCTTTCTACTTACCTTCACTTTCATGATGCAGGGATGTTTTGCATGAGATGGTCATAAAATCGTTCAAAGATGATCTTGAACCATGCAGTGTACTGTTCCGGATTATCCTCGATATCCCTTTTAATATCCTCTGGATGCATCCATTTCCAATCTGCCACTTCGTTGGGATTGATGTTCGGCTCACCCAAAAAGGAACCCATCATCACGTGGTCATATTCATGTTCCGTAAGTCCGTTGTCAAAAGGTGCTTTGTAGATAAAGGAGAAGAGTTCCTTCAGCTCCGTGGAAAAGCCCATTTCTTCCATTAACCTGCGTTTACCAGCCTCAATATTGTTTTCCCCATCCCTTTGGTGGCTGCAACAAGTGTTGGTCCACAACAAGGGGGAATGATATTTTTCCTTGGCTCTTTGCTGGAGTAGGGTCTCCCCTTTATCATTCATCACAAAAACGGAAAATGCCCTGTGCAAAAGGGCTTTCTGGTGTGCTTCCATCTTGGGCATAAGACCAATGGGTTCATCGGACTCATTCACCAATATCACATATTCCTCTTCCATGTGGTAAAAATATGACCTTTACGGGACATAGAAGGTAGCAGGTTCTTAAATCTTCTTAAAAGAAGCGCGGGGATTTAAGGTTGCCTATGTTTCTTAGGAAATCGTATCGCAGAATAATCTCAAATGAGCCGTCATTAAAAGTAGCAGCTCCCAGTTCTGTGATTTCCCTATCGTAGGCCAGACCGACCATGAACTGATCGGAAAGCATGAACCCGACAAGACCACTAAAGGCAGCATCCCATCTGTAGGCCAATCCCCCAATGAATTTTTCGTTGAACATAAAATTAGCCGATACATCCACTTGTAAAGGAGCCCCCTGGACCACTTTGGTCAATAGTGTGGGCTTGAACTTCAAGAAAGGGTTCAGGTCCCAAACATATCCTGTAATGAAATACAGATTAATCTGTTCCTTGGCCGTGGATACCGAGGAGGAATCAAAATGGGTGGTCTGCAATATTCTCGGAGCGGAAAGACCCACATAAAACCTGTCGGTGTGGTAATAGACCCCGGCACCAAAGTTAGGTGAAAATTTATTGCGGATGTCCTGTTGCGATTGTAACTGAGGATCTACTTCAAATTCATCCAATTCGGAATAGCGGATGTCCAACATGTGGGCACTCCCTTTTAAACCGAAGCTTAACCTTCCTTCCCAAGAAGTCTGGATGGTATAGGAAAAATCTACATCAAAATACGTCTCCGAAGTAGGACCGATCTTATCATTTACAATGGAAACGCCCAATCCCACACCTCGGTACCCAATCGGGGAATGAATGTTGAAGGTTTGGGTTTCAGGTGCTCCATCCAACCCCAACCATTGGTTACGGTACAACCCTGCAATGCTCAAATGCCCTCGAGAACCTGCATAGGCCGGATTCACGCTCACGGTATTGTACATGTACTGGGTATACTGGGCATCTTGCTGGGCCTGAAGGCTTCCCAATCCCAGCACAAGAAACACGAGCAACCATTGGATATTTCGGTTCAAAATCTTTTTCTCCACAGTAATCATTTTGGTTATCTGTTTATGTATATGTAGCCCGAAAGCTGTTTCATGTTTCCTCCCATATCCTCGTAATCCAATACATAGAAGTACGTTCCTACGGGAAGTTTGTTGTCTTGGTCAACAGTGACCCTACCTTGAGAGGTACCGTCGAACACGTTGCCACTGGTGTTATAGGATCTGGTTTGGTAGACCATTACACCCCATCTGTTATAAATTCTTACTGTGTTGTTTGGATAATTTTCTATTCCGTTGATGGCCAATACATCGTGTACACCATCGCCGTTAGGAGTGATCACGTTGATCACATCAATTTCATCTACTGTTGTTTCGCCAAGGTCGGGATCCAGATAATTCGGCACCCCATCACCATCGGTATCATCATTGGCGTAATTGCCATCTTGATCAAGGTCTTCATCAATGGTTTCAATTCCATCGTCATCATCATCCGAGTCCCTAAAGTCAGGGATGCCATCAGAATCCGTATCAGGCAAGAACAAGCTTGGCTCGTCCATTTCATCGTTCACATCGATATCGATGACCGTTTCCCCTTCATAACCATCGTCCAAGCCGTCATTGTCCTTATCAGAACCAATGAATGTCACTTCTGGAATACCATCATGGTCATGGTCATGTCCTTCAATCGCATCGGGAACGTTGTCATCATCACTATCTAGATCTACATAATCAGGCAAACCATCATTATCGGAATCAACAGGAATCAGTCCAATATTGCCATCGAGTTCATAGGCATCATCAAGTCCGTTTGCGTTGGCATCCACTAAACTTGGAGCGATATATCCCAAGGCCAATTGCGCTTCCACGTTATCCGGAATTCCATCATTGTCACTGTCGATATCCAAATAATCCGGGAATCCATCTCCATCGGTATCTGTTGGGTTAGTAGCAGGATCATTATCGGCATCAGCATTCAAATCCTCAAAGCTGTCCACAATACCATCACCGTCACTGTCCAGATCAACTCCAGAAGCATTAACGATTACCGTGATGGTCGCTGTATCACAATTTCCATTGGAATCACAAACGGTATAATCGAACGAATCGGTACCGTTGAAACCTGGATTGGGAACATAGGTAATATTGTCATCCGAAGGATTGTTCGGTGTGCCATTTTCATTCAAAATGATGCTTCCGCTTGTTGGATTGGTCGCTGTGATGGTTCCTGAGGTCGGAATATCATTATCATTGGCGCGCCATGAAATAACTATATCCGTATCGATATCCGTAGAGACCGAATCATCATTGGTATCCACGATAGGCAATACATCAACCGTAACTGTTGCGGTACTACAATCGCCAAAAGAATTACAAATCGTATAGTCGAAGCTATCGGTACCATTATAATCAGGGTTTGGAATATAGGTCACCACATCGTCCGATGGGTCGTTAGCCGTTCCATTGTCATCGATGGAAACTGCACCGTTGGACGGCCCTGTGATGGACAACGTTCCACTTGTGGGCAGGTCAGAATCATTATCAAAAATAGGCACGACGATATTTTCATCCTCGTTGACAGCAATAAGGTCATCAACCAAATTTGCAGCCTGACTCATACAAACCACCGTAAACCTAGGTAAAGCCGAACTATTTCCGGCCTTGGTAATGGTTGCCACGTATCTTGTTACCGTTTGGGTACTCGTGACCATGGGGCGGGTTTGATCCCCACTGACCACAGGGCTCCAGCTCACTGTCACCCCTGTAGGAACACTGGCAGAAATATCCAGGGTGACCTGATTGTTGGGTGCAGTACAGTCTGTTAAAATAAAGTAACCTGTTGCATTGGAACCACAAAGGGTACCATCATAAGTGGCAAAGTAAACACCTGGCTGGGTAGCTTCATAAAAAGAGTTGGTCCCTAAAACGGTAGCCAAGTCCGAAGCCTCATACCATTTGTAATTGTTCTCATCACCAGTATTGGGTGCTTGGAGCAAAAACTGGGCATTTGCCATGTTCGCTCCCAAAAAAAGGAGGAATAAACCAATGAGTAAAGACCTATATGGGGTTGTTGAATTCAAATCGATGAGTCTTTAATCATTACTATTTTACCACAAATACTACGTTAATCAAGGCATTGTAATCTGCTGGTTGTCCGATGATATCATAGGTCATTACACCATTGGCATCGATACTCACATTATCAAAAATAGTATCGTCATAGTATGTAATGTAGTAGTACAAATCAGCCCTATTGTACGTAGGTATTGCTCCTGGTGCCCCTGTACTTGATACAAAAGTATTGGTATAAGGTGGCGCTGTAGGTGCATATTGATTGACATATTCCTGATATAAATCCTTATTAGCCCCTATAACGTTTGTCGAAGCATCTATGGCTATGGATGGAGGATAAAAAATCCTTGCCGATTTGGCTGTCACTTTTGTGATATCAGCCATGGCACTATCAACTGTATCTTCAGTTGTACCGTCTCCATCCACATCTATGTTTGTCATTTCAAAAGAAGCACCTCCATCTGCTCCTACAGAAAGCTCATTATTTGCATCACTACTAACCACATTGGCTGTTGCCGGAGTACCTCCATCTTCGTCAACATAGGTAATCACACCTGTGCTTGTATTCTGAGACAATGATGTCACTGTTTCATTAATATCCACTGATGTAATACCTGGTTCAGAAATTGTAGCTATTCGGTTACCTGTAACTGTATTGGTTATGCTTACATCGTCGTCGTCCAATAGACCGCTAAGGTCGACAGAGTTGCCCCCCGTGGCAGGGTTGCTCAGCGTCAGCACGTTGCTCCCGTCAAGGCTCAGGTCGGACAGCTCGTTGGTGGAGCTCTTGTCTCCGTCCACATAGTCAACCGTATAGTTCCCGTTCCCGTCGTCGGTCACGGTGATGTCGTTCGCGCCGGCCACCGTCTCGGTGTACCCGCTAAGGTCGATCGGGGTCGCAGTAGGGTCCCCGCTCAGGCTCAGGTCGTCGCCGCTCAGGCTCAGGTCCTGGCTGTCCGTG
>NZ_QXFI01000005.1 GCF_003584135.1 Flagellimonas pelagia | reverse complement strand
TGTAGATACCCCGATCTTTAGGACAGTTTTTCTACAAAACCAATATAATTATCAAGCTGCTCTCTTGAATAGATCGATGGGTCTTTCATAGTCGATGGACTGATGTCTTCTTTCATGGTTGTAATAATCAAAGTACTCTGCCAATAACAGATAGAGTTCCATACCATCCTTTGGAGGGTTCAGATAGATTTTCTCATACTTTACATTCCTCCAAAGCCTTTCGATAAAGGCATTGTCGGTGGCCCTTCCCTTGCCGTCCATGCTCAGGCGTATTCCCTGACCCAAAACATAGTTGGCAAACTCCTCGGCAGTGAACTGGCTCCCCTGGTCCGTATTGAGGATCTCCGGTGTCCCGTGCTCACCTATGGTCTCTTCCAATGTTTCCCTGCACCATTGGGCATCCATGGAATTGGACACGCTCCAGTTCAGGACATAGCGGCTGTGCAGGTCGATGATGGCCACCAGATAGAGATATCCCTGTTGCATGGGGATATAGGTAATATCTGTGGCCCAGACCTGATTGGGCCTGTCAACGGTCAGGTTCCTCAGCAGGTACGGATACGTTCTGTGGTCCTTGCACCTTCGGGAGGTATGTTTTCCCGGAAGGACGGCCCTGAGGCCCATTACCTTGTAATAGAGCCGTTCGATACGGTTCCTGCTCACCTTGTACCCTCTGTCCCTGGTCAGCCAGATGTGCATCCGCTTGGCCCCTTTGAAGGGATGGTGGAGGTAATGCTCGTCCATCTCGCGCATGAGCCTCAGGTTCAGTTCGCTCTCGCCCCTTGGCCTGTAATAGAGCCCCGAGCGATGGACCGACAATGTTCTGCACTGCCTTGCAATGCTCATCTTGGAATGACCCTTGCGTATCATTTTTCTGCGTTCGGAGAGTGGTCTCAGCGCAAGGCGTCCTTTAAAAAATCGTTCTCGACCTTCAACTGGCCTATGGCCTTTAGAAGTTTGTCCTTCTCCCTTTCGGTCTCGCTGCGGGCATCCTTCTTGCCCGATTCGAACACCTGCTCGGCCCCATCAAGGAAATCGCGCTTCCAAGCGCTGATCTGGGTAGGGTGTATCTCGTACTTCTGGGCAAGTTCGGCAAGGCTATGCCGTTCCTTCAAGGCTTCCAGGACCACTTTGGTCTTGAACTTCGGGGTAAACTTTCTTCGTGTCATATTCAGTAAATTTAATGATTAAACTTACTGCCCTAGTTTTTGGGGTATCTACAATGTCAAATTTTAATGATATTCAAAGATTAATTTATACTTCAGTCTTAGAAAATAATCCGGAGATTATTGCTCAAAGAAAACAAATTAACGACCTGAAAAAGGGACTGAAAAAGTCACAAAATCACAAAGAACTGAATAAGTTAAAAGCAGCTGAAAAATCATTTGATAACATTATCGAGGAATATTCAGAAGCACAGTTGCTTGATGAAACTTTTGTAGAGAGGGTCAAAATATTTTTAGATACATTCTCACCAAATCGATTGAATTTTAGACTAGCACCGTTTGATGGCTTTCCTGAATTTCAAATTTTAGCGAATCTAAAAAGTCAATATTTAGTAAATGGAGACTTCGAAAATGTGATTTTTACATATGGTAGTAGGCCTAATATTAAATTGTCTGTTTTTGGTGTTATAACATCTTGTCCACAAGAACAAGATATTCGAGTAAATTTAAATGACGAATATCTTGCTTACGACGAAGATGAATTGACCGAAGAAGCTGTTTATGACAAGGTATTTCGAAATGTGTTTGCATCATTTGAAAACTTTGAGAAATTCTTCTTTGTACCAAGCTATCCGAAAATAGCAATAAGTCCAATAGGAATTTATAGAGAAGTAATTATGGAATAAAGAACGTTGCTCAAGAATTGCCCATACTCCAGACCATTAGTAAACAACCTCTGAATACCTCCATACCATGAAATTCGGTAAAGTAGACCATCCCGAACGTATTGATTTTATCATCCCGAAGGACCATCCGGATACGCCTGTGGTCCTTTCCAAATATAGGTCTGGAGGGAAAACCAATGTATATGTGGGCTGTGCCAAATGGAACCGACAAGACCTTAAGAATTTTTACCCAAGGGGCACCAAGGATGAATTGCAATACTACTCGTCCCAATTCAATTGCATAGAGCTTAATGCCACGTTCTACCGCATCTTTCCTTCGGATACCTATGAAAAATGGTACGACAAGACCCCGGAAGGTTTCAAGTTTTTCCCAAAAATGACAAACGAAGTAAGTCATCTCCGCCGATTGAACGAACAGGTATACCCCGTAGTCGACCGTTATCTGGAAGTGACCTCACTCCTCAAAGAAAAATTAGGGACCATCTTTTTGCAGATGCATAACAATTTTGACCCTAAAAATTGGGATAGGGTGGTGCGGTTTGTGGAATATTGGCCCAAGGAGTTTCCTTTGGCCATGGAGTTTCGCCATACGGATTGGTTCAACGATGAAACCGTGGCCCAAGAGCTGTATCATTTGCTCGAAGAAAACCAAATCACCAATGTGTTGGTGGATACGGCAGGCAGGAGGGACCTCATGCATATGCGGTTGACCAACAATGAGGCCTTTATCCGATATGTAGGCGCCAACCACCCATCCGATTATCCACGACTACAGGATTGGGTAAACCGATTGTCTACATGGAAAACTCTGGGATTGGGAAACATCCACTTTTTTGTGCACCAAAACTTGGAACTGGAATCACCTTTGTTGTCCGCCCATTTGATCAAGCAATTGAACCCTGCCTTGGGATCCTATCTTCACATTCCGGCAACTTTGAACGGCCCACAGAAGGGTCTTTTTGGTTAAAGCCCAAATTTTCATGGATTTAAAAATCCAGCCACTTCAAAATTAAATAGTCCGTAGTGCTTGGTAATGAATTGTTTGAAATTGATAATTACACAAAATTAGTAGGGTAGTGGAGCAACAATCTAGCGGGTATTGAAGTAACTTTGCCCTGTATTTTAAAAAGTTTCAATATGCGATTTCATACACGAAAATGGGTAAAGCCAGAAGATTTGAACGCCAATGGAACACTGTTTGGCGGGAAGGTCCTTTCCTGGATCGATGAGGAGGCTGTCCTGTATAGCATCATTCAGTTGGAGAACAAGAAAGTTGTTACTAAATATATGTCCGAAATCAATTTTATGAGTACCGCCATTGAAGGTGACATCATCGAAATTGGTATTGACGTTATCAAATTCGGGGTCACCTCCATTTCCCTCAATTGTGAGGTACGCAATAAGATGACCCACGAAAGTATTGTTACCGTGGACAATATCATCATGGTCAACCTTGATGATAAGGGCAATCCCAAGGCCCACGGTAAAACAAAAATTGAGTACGTTAAGGACCGTTTGGCCAAAAAGGAAAAGGAGGAAAACGCCTAGTTCAACGTTTTGGCTATGGCCTGGACTTCATCCAATACCCTTAGAAGATTGCCTCCCCAAATTTTGGCGATTTCTTCTTCGGTATAGCCGCGTTTTACCAGTTCCAAGGTTACGTTAAAGGTTTCAGAAGCATCCGACCAGCCTTCAATGCCACCACCTCCATCAAAATCGGAGCTGATGCCTACATGGTCTATTCCCATTATTTTCACCATATGGTCTATGTGATCCACAAAATCGGACACATTCACCGCTGGTGGGGCATTGGGGTCTTTTTTGGCAAGCTCTTCGGCAATGCCCATAACTTTTTGATAGTTTTCAAAAAAGGTTTCACGCTGCTCGGGGGTCAAACTTCTGAATTGGGACCTTTCGTACCATTCAATACCCAAAGAATCGGCCACTTTTTTATTGATTCCATTAAGATATTCGGAACGGGCCTCGCTTTTTTCCGCGTTTACATAGGAACCCAAGGCAACGGCCTGTACCACACCACCATTCTTCTTCATCATCAACAGTTGCTCATCATCCAAGTTACGACTATGATCACACAATGCTCTTGCGGAGGAGTGCGATGCAATGATGGGAGCTTTGGAAAGCTCTATCATTTGTACCATGGCTTCCCTTGATGGGTGGGAAATATCGATCATGATCCCCACACGGTTCAATTCTGCAATGGCCTGTTTGCCCAAATCACTTAGACCATGGTAAAGCCAAACACTGTCCCTTTCACCAGTATTGGAGTCACTGAATTGGCTGTGTCCATTATGGGCCAAGGACATGTAACGGGCACCCATTTTTTGGTACTCCTCTATTTTGGAAAGGTCCTCACCGATGGGATAAGCGTTTTCTACACCGATCATAGCAACTTTTCTTCCTGATGCGGCTATTTTCCTAACATCGTCCGAGGTAAGGGCCAACCCGATTTGATCAGGGGCAATCTCCTCACAAAGTCTGTGTATGGCATCAAATTTGGCCATGGCATTTTCCGATGCTTTGGCATAACCCTCGGTAGTGAGGGTATCTTGACCGGTATATACGATGAACCAGGCCACATCCAAACCGCCTTCTTTCATTTTGGGCAGGTTTACTTGTGTATTTAGTTTTTGGGTGTAGTTGATACTGTCGGTGAAATTGGTCACATTGATGTCGTCATGGGTATCGATCGTGATGACAGAATCATGGATCCTGTGTGCCAATTCTTCCAAAGTTTCAGTCTTTTTGGGTTCTTTTTCTCCGCAGGAAATAAAAAGGAGAACGCTACAGATGAGGTAGATATGTTTCATTGGTTGGTTTTTATACATACAAATAAAGCAATTTGACAACAAAAACCGAATCCTACGGAACAATAAATTGTAATCCCTCTTTTTATTGAACATTTTTAAAGAATTAACAATTATTGTACACTAAATTTGGGAACACGGGAATTACTCAACTATCTTGAAAAACTGGAAATCGGACTAAGTTCCTTCTCTTATGAGGAACTGGGAGTTGTAGAGGCAGGTGAACTTAAAAAATCGTTCGAGGTCTTCAAGCACGGACTCGAAGACAAAGTATTTGGCACATCGGAACTGAAGCAACTGGAGAATATATACAAAAGAGTAGGTATCTTGGAGCCTACCGGAAAAAAATCCGATGCCACAAAACCCAATAATCATCTTTTACAATTGTTGGATGCTTTGGAAAACACCCCTCTGAACAAAAAGCAACAAGATCTGACGGATACGTTGAGAACAGCGATCCAAGAACTGATCCATCCAAAAAAACATACCCCCGAAACTATGTCTACGAACTTTCAATATATCGAGAAAAGCCTAGTATCAGGCTATTCTGAACACAAAATCAACCTAAAACCAGTCCTTGAGGACTGCATGGGCCGTATGGAACTCTTGGAGGAAATGGTACGGATGTTCAAGCAAAATGTACTGGAATTCATTGGGAGTGCCAAAGTACATTTGATGAACGAGGATTTTGCTGCCTTGGAGCTGGCCTGCCAAAAAATAGGCCCCAACCTCAAGATGATGAAAACCTTTGATCTGTTGGAAACCATTCAACAGATGGCCCTGTTGAGCAAAACCGATAACGATGCCAAACACCTGGCCTTTCTCTACGAACAATTCGTGACCGAATACCCTTTGGTGCAAGAGCAGGTGGATTTTGAAATGGAACTTTTCAGAACGATGTAAAAAACCAATACCGTGACAAACGCCGGACTACCAACATACTTACAGAGCATATTTTATCCTTTGTTCCAACATGCCAAGGACTTGGAATGCAGATTGATGCTGTTGGACCAAATGTTGGAGGTAGGGGACAAGAAAGAGATTCCTTTCTTGGCGGAATTGGAGACACACGAAAACCCTAAAATCAGCAACAAGGCGTTCGAGATCAAAACAGCCTTGCAAAACAAACTTGGAGTAATAACGCCAAGCGAAAGGAGCAGGTTGCCGATGAAACTATGTTTCATTTATGATGAATTCAACATAAGGCCGAGCAAGAAGGACCCTGATCTGGACTTTGAGGTGGCCTTGGATATTTTGGATACCGATTGACATGTTCATTTCACAACTTATGGTAAGAATTTCACCACAAAAAATTGTATTGACATAATCTTTCCAATAGATTCACGTTATAGGAAATACCCAAACAACAAAACCCCGAAATTACAATGTTATACGACACCTACGGAGAAGAATATTTGGCATTTCTGCAGGAACTGAACGAAATCCTGAGCTTGAACGAACTTGCCGAACTTGATTACCTATAGTTGACCAAAACCCCAAATTTTGTTTCGATGAAAAATTTTAACCAAGAAAACACAGCGTACTTAAACTTTATTCAAGATTTGAACGAAATGCTCACAGATTTTGATATCAATCTGTTGAGTCACCCATAACTAATGTTTAAGTGAATATCATGGAAAAGGGGATGTCAAAAAACATCCCCTTTTCTATTTTTTGATTTCCCTATTTATCCCAGATAGGATTTCAGGATTTTGCTTTTTGAGGTATGCCGTAATTTTCTGATAGCCTTCTCCCTGATCTGCCGTACACGTTCCCTGGTAAGGTCAAAAGTGCTGCCAATCTCTTCCAGGGTCATGGAGGGTTGGTTGCCGATGCCATAATAAAGTCTTACCACATCAGCTTCACGTGGTGACAAAGTATCCAAGGCCCGGTTGATTTCCGTATAGAGGGATTGGTGCATCAATCCTTTATCGGGTTTTGGGGAGTCCCCGGCCCTGAGTACGTCATATAAATTAGAGGTTTCCCCTTCTTTTAAGGGTGCATCCATGGAAACATGTCTTCCCGTGTTCCGAAGTGATTGTTTAACCTCCGTAACCGTCATGTCCAGTTCTTTGGCAATTTCTTCCGCGGATGGTGGTCGCTCATGCGCTTGTTCCAAATAGGAAAAGGTCTTCTTTATTTTATTGATGGAACCAATTTTGTTCAAGGGTAAGCGTACAACACGTGATTGTTCCGCCAGTGCTTGAAGAATGGATTGCCTGATCCACCACACGGCATAGGAGATGAACTTGAATCCCCTGGTTTCATCAAACCGCTTGGCCGCCTTCACCAAACCAACATTACCCTCGTTGATCAAGTCTGGTAAGGTAAGTCCTTGGTTTTGATATTGTTTTGCCACGGACACCACAAACCTCAAATTGGCATTGGTGAGTTTTTCCAAGGCAGCTTGGTCACCGGCCCTGATCTTTTGCGCAAGTTCCACTTCCTCCTGAGCCGTGATCAAATCAATTTTACTGATGTCCTGAAGATACTTGTCAAGGGATTTGGATTCGCGATTGGTGACCTGCTTGATGATTTTTAACTGCCTCATTCGATAAATGGTTTCATAGTGTTACAAGCTTTCATTATACGTTTTTACGGGTAGAATTCCAAGTGGAAAATGTTATTCTTATCAAAATGTTATGAGCCAAAATGCATTATCCATAAAAATTTCTGTTAAACTCCAATTGTTGATAGTATCTTAATAGAAAACCATGGGCATCTCTTCCCACAAGCCCAAAAAACTCCTAATTTTGTAGGGTTTTTTAATTTGAAACCCATAACCATTTTCTTTTGGAGGTAAACAGAAAAAATCACAAGAAAACCCTATACGATTACCAGCAAGAAGACCTTAGAAAGATCTTTAAGCATTTGGACGACCTACCACAGGGCACCAATATCTTGTATCAATTACCGACAGGAGGAGGAAAGACCGTTGTGTTTTCCGAGATTACCCGTAGGTTCATCAACCAGACAGGGAAAAAGGTTATGGTTCTTACGCATCGCATAGAGTTGAGCAAACAGACATCCGATATGCTCCACGGGTTCGGGGTGCCCAACAAGGTCATCAACAGTGAGGTGAAGGAACTGTACGACCAGGATGATTATATGTGTTTTGTGGCCATGGTGGAAACCTTGAACAACCGATTGCAGGAGGAAAAGGTCAGCATCAAGAACATAGGGTTGGTCATTATAGATGAGGCCCACTACAACTCCTTCAGAAAACTGTTCAAATATTTTGAACATGCCACTATCTTGGGGGTCACGGCTACTCCGTTGAGTTCCAACATCAAACTTCCCATGAAGGATCACTATAAGCATCTGATTATTGGGGAGTCCATAAAATCCTTGATCGATAAGCAGTTTTTGGCCAAGGCCAATCTCTATAACTACGATGTAAGCCTCAAGACTCTAAAATTAGGGATCCATGGGGACTATACGGTAAAATCTTCGGATGAGTTTTATGGCAACCACAGTATGTTGGGCAAACTATTGTCCGCTTATGAGGAAATAGCGAAAGGAACCAAGACGTTGATCTTCAACAATGGTATCAATACGTCTTTATACGTGTATGAAACCTTCAAAAAGGCTGGGTACAATATCCGACACTTGGACAACAAGAACACGGCCACCGAACGAAGGGAAATCTTGGACTGGTTTGCAGAGACACCCGACGCCATTCTTACCTCGGTAAGTATCCTGACCACTGGTTTTGATGAGCCTTCGGTAAAATCCATTATCCTGAACAGAGCGACCAGATCGCTTACCTTGTATTTTCAAATGATCGGCCGGGGCTCTAGGGTCATTCCCGGAAAAGATGAATTCAACGTCATCGATTTGGGAAACAACCTTGCCCGTTTTGGTCCTTGGGATGCTGCCGTGGATTGGCAGGAGATTTTCCACTTCCCTGACTTTTATTTGGAGAACATCAAAAACGATGAGGAAATTGAACGGGACTTTGTGTATGAAATGCCCGAAGAACTTAAAGCCAAGTTCAGCAAATCTGACAACATTACCTTTGATGTCAAGGAAGAGTACAAAAAGATATTCGCCGAAGGAAAAAAATCCAAGCTGGTCTTGGAACGCAGCATAGAGCAACATGCCCAGATTTGTGTGGAAAACAGCGAGGATGTGTTCGATGCTCGGATCTTGGCCAAGGAACTCAAGGAAGAGATTGCCTATCGGGTAAAACAATATTCCTATTGCATCATGAACAACACCAAAAACTACAAAGAGTGGTTGGAAGAGGATTATGAACGTAAGCTCCGCTCCAGTATTTCCAAGAAATTTGCCATGCGGATGTAGCAGTCTGGACAATTAGCAATGGGCAATTTTCAATTAGCAATTGACAATGAGCAGTCACCAATGTCATTCTGAGTGTACGCTGTTAGGCAGGGAACGAAGAATCTCTTTTCGCGAACAGCCAAGGCCATGATTGTTGGATTGTTAGATTTTTGGATTGTTGGGCTCTTGTTCCCAATACTCGATTCCGAAAACCAGCGTCATGAGTCTTGACCCTTGTTTCTTGGCCCATGTGTTTGTTTCTTTTAACTTGTCCCACTTCTTCAAAGCGTACTAAAGTATGACCAAAACTGTACTTGTTATTGGCCATGTGTGGCCAGAACCCAGCACCACAGCTGCCGGAGGGCGAATGCTTCAATTGTTGGAAGCTTTTTTAGGCTTTGGTTACCAAGTATCCTTCGCTTGCAGTGCAAGCAAAACCGAGTATAGCAAGAGCCTTTCTGAGATAGGAGTAAAGGAAGAATTCATTGAGCTCAACAATCCTAGTTTTGATGCTTTTATTGAAAATTTGGGGCCGGATATAGTTCTTTTTGACCGTTTTATGGTGGAGGAGCAATTTGGTTGGAGAGTGGCTGAATTTGCCCCTCAAGCGATTCGAATATTGAATACCGAGGATTTACATTCCTTGCGAAAGGCTAGGGAAGAGGCAATAAAAGATGGTATCGAATTCAATTTAGGGCAATGGAAAACCCATCCTTTGACCTTGAGGGAAATTGCCAGTATCTATCGTTGCGATGTATCGTTGATGGTTTCCACTTTTGAGATGGATATTTTACTGGAGCAGCTACATATTCCCAAAAATCTTTTGTTCTGTTTGCCTTTGATGATGGAAGTGCCTTCGAATCCAAAGATTAATGACTGGCCCAGTTTTGAAGAAAGACAACATTTCATCACTTTTGGAAATGGAAAACATGCCCCAAATGTGGATTCCATCAAAATATTGAAGGAAGAAATCTGGCCTCTTATCAAAAAACTATTACCTGTAGCTGAGATACATATTTATGGAGCCTATTTACCTCAAATGGTGCAAGAAATGCACAATCCCAAGTTGGGATTTCATGTTGATGGATGGGAGGAAAATCTTGATAAAGCCTTGCGGAACTCCAGAGTTTTGTTGGCTCCTATACAGTTTGGGGCCGGAATAAAAGGAAAATTACTGGAAGCCATGAGAAATGGCACCCCCAGTGTTACCACATCTATTGGTGCAGAAGGAATGCACGGTAATTTTCCTTGGAATGGAAGTATTGAAAATGATCGGAAAGCTTTTGCCAATAAGGCGGTACAGCTTTATCAGAATAAATTGAAATGGGAGAAATCACAAACCCATGGAATTCAATTGTTACGTGCCTTTTTTGACAAGGAAAAACTTCAGAAAAGTTTAGTTGATCTAATTGATAATCTCGAAAAACAACTTGTTGAGCATCGAGAGCAAAACTTTATAGGAAGGTTATTGCAGCACCAAACCTTGAACAGTACCAAATACATGGCCAAATGGATCGAGGCCAAAAACAAGCACCAAGGCTGATTTTTTCCCTGGCTACCTTTCTTCCAGATAGGAGGTAACTTCTTTATGCCCGTCCCGTTTCGCAATGCTAAGGGCCGTATCGCCATTTTCCATTTTCAGGTTGATTTGGGCTCCATTTTCCACAAGTAAAGTTACCATTTCCAAATTCCCCCGATGCGCCGCAGAGTGTAGGGCCGTTACATTTTGCATTTGCGGGGCATTGACGTCTGCACCTTTTGCAATCAGCAATTGACACAACTCAATATTTCCCTTGGCCACTGCAGCATGCATGGCATTCACCTTGGAAGGATTGGTGGCATGTAAGTTGGGGTCGGCCCCTTGATCCAGAAGCCATTTGGTCATTTCTGATTTATCAAAAAACACGGCAAGGGAAACAGGAGTAAAGCCATCATTGGCATGTTGGTTGATCAATTCTGGATTTTTATCCAACAAGCTTTTGGCAAGTTCCAACAAACCACAAACTACTGCCTCGTGAAAGGAAAAGGATGGCTTCAAGTTTATTGCCATTTCCAATACTTCCGGCATTCCGGCATAGGCAATGACCAATAAACCAGAAGTGCCACTTTCGTCCTGTTGGCCCAAAACCTCAGGGGTTTCTCTGATCAAGTTCAGGATTTTGTCCGTTTCTTTATTCTTTATAAACTCCTTAAGCTTTTCAATCATCACTCAATTTGTTGATTTTGAATCCATTCGAATATAAGAAATACCAGCTTGATTTTATTTTCTAAATTTACTTGAAGGGAATCCTCTCCTTTGTTGATCAAAATAATTGTTCCTGTTTATGATTAGGAGTTTTTCTCCATGGTTAAGAAGAGATTCTTCGCTCCGCTCAGAATGACAATAGCAAATTGATTATTGTTAATTGTATATTGTTCAATTTGTTAATAAAGCTGGATCATAGGTTGCTCCCTTGGCCACCTGCACCATGGTAATCCGTACCTTGGTAGGAAAGAACTTTTCAAAATCTTCCCGTTTATGGGCATGCCCTTGTCCACCACTGTCATCCTTGATGACCAAATCCATCTGTTTGATGCCTTCCGTCCAGATAATGGATTCATTTTCCCAGAATTCCGTCATGGGGACATCTTTTTCATAAACCCCTTCATCCAAATAAAGATCCGTGGAAGTACAGCCATACCCATTACCCTGTCCATGGTTGGGAATATAGCAAAGCGTCCATTTTGTTGGTTCCTTGCCCGGTGGTTTTTCCAACACTTCAATGCGAATATGTACTGTTCCGTTCCGGTAATCCACAGGGGAGGTCCAATCATTGGGTCGGTTGGGGTTGAGCATGTCCCCGGTCACATAATAATGGGATTTACTGGGCGTAGCAGTGTCCGCATCCTGTTTCGTATAGGTGAAGGTAACATCAAACAATACAAATTGTGTGGGTTCCGAGAGCATTAAATAAGCATCGAGTTTGAGGTTGTTAAAAACTTAGGAAATGGCTAATTGAGAAATCAAGGCCATAATAATCCATAAAATACAAATTCCTATTGTTTCAGTTTAACAAATAATTTATATAGTCAGAAATATGAAAAAGAACATAAAAAAGCTGCAGTTTCAGGAAAATTAACCTTAACTACAGCTTAATATATGGCAATTTCAAAACTTAATTAAGACCACCACCAGGGTTCCAGCCTCCTCCTAAACAATATTTTTCAACCTTAAAATCGTAATATTCATTGGCTCCGATAGCTGGTGCAACATTCAGCTCTTCAGAAGAATTAATGTATTCCGCACTTTCCAGCGTAACCCTAAAGTATTTCTTTTTTGTTTCAGTTACCTGACCACATACAACATAATCAACCAAGGAACAACTGGCATCCAAAATTACCTTTTTGGTACCTGCAGGTACGTTTACGATAACCCATGGGGAAATTGTAGGTTGAAAACAACACTTGTTGCCAGTATATTCATTTTTGGTAAAGGTTTGTAGTGATAAAGATAAAAATACATCATGCTCAAAAGGTTGGGCAAACAATACTTCAATATCTTTGTTATTTGTGTATGGATAATTTTGATTGCATATTGGTATGGTAGTTGCCTCATTGATAACATAAGTGTTCACAGTACTGCCTGTTAGGGCAGTATAACTCAAATTGTCCTCTGGTGACAAAGTCTCATTTTCAGAAGAACATGAAACAATAATTAAGCCTAGAAGTAAAGCAAATTGTTTTTTCATAATTTTAAATTATAATGTTTAGTATTTAAATTCATATGAAATATATAAGTAATTTCCCACTTATAAAAACAATTAATTAAGAAACAATACTATCGTTATAAACATTTTATTCTTTGCTCCATCCCGGTCCACGTACCACTTGCCCTGGAAATTCCCCGGTATGCTCGCCATCTTTCAACACCTGGGTACCGTTTACAAATACATGGACCATCCCTTCGGCATATTGATGGGGGTTTTTAAAAGTTGCCTTGTCGATGATGGTTTCGGGATCGAACAAGACCACATCAGCATAATTGCCTGTGGTCAAACTTCCCCGTTTTTTGATTTTCAAGTTGGTCGCCGGTAATTGTGAAAGTTTACGGACAGCTTCTTCCAAGGAAATCACCTTTTCCTCACGCACGTATTTACCCAACAGTCGGGCCACATTGCCATAGGTTCTTGGGTGGGTGTTGGACTTTAAAAATACACCCTCGGTGGCCAGAGAACCCGCATCGGAGCCAAAACTCATCCATGGGAGGGCAATCTGTTTTTTTACGTTGTCCTCGGACATCAAAAAGTAAATGGTGCCCACACGACTACCATCCTGTACCACAAGGTCCATGGCCGTTTCTTCTGGGGAAGTCCCCCGTAATTCGGCCACTTCCTTCAAGGTTTTACCTGTATACTGTTTAAGCGTATCATTTTTGAATCCGACCAGCAATATTTTGCTCGGGTCCCCAGCCGCTTGCATCAAGCTTTCCCACTCATCCGTAGGGGTCATCATTTCTTCTTTGACTTTCTTTCGAATAGCGGGGTCCTGTAAACGCTCCGCCCATTTGTCATATCCACCTTCCTGTACCCATGGGGGCATGGCGGCATCCAAGCCTGTTGCCCCGGCCACGTAGTTGTACATATCGGCCGTAATGTGAAGCCCAGCCGCCCGGGCTGAATCTACCTTGGCCACCACATCATCATATTTGTCCCAATTATCCTTTCCGCTCTCTTTTAAATGATAGATTTCAGCTCGTATACCCGCTTCATGGGCTATACGGATGAGTTCATCCAAACTTTCCAATAATCGCGACCCTTCACTCCGCATATGGCTGATGTACATACCGTCATACTCTGCCGCCACTTTACAAAGTTCTATGAGTTCCTCGGTACTGGAATAAAAGGCCGGTGCATAGATCAGTGAAGATCCCACACCCAAGGCACCTTCTTCCATGGCCTGTTTTACCATCAATTTCATGGAATCCAGTTCCTGTGGAGTAGGGGCCCGGTCTTCATAACCTACCATATTGATCCTTAATGTTGTGGCCCCCACAAAAGAAGCCACGTTGGGTGTAATCCCTTTATGGGTCAAATATTCCAGATATTCGTTCAGGGTGTTCCAAGTGATGTCAAATTTGATGTCGCCTTGGCTTTCCTGTTCTTGTTTCTTCATCTTTTCGTTAAGGGGACCCATGGACCATCCTTCACCAAAAACTTCAAGGGTTACGCCTTGTTTAATGTCTCCCATGGACCTGCCATCCTCTATAAGGGATTCCGTGGCCCAACTCAGCATATTGATGAAGCCTGGGGCGACCACCAGGCCAGAGGCATCCACTTCAGTATTACCGGTAGCTTTTTCCAGATTACCAATAGCTGCAATGGTATCGGCATTGATACCTACATCACCCACATAAGAAGGTCCACCGGATCCATCCACGATACGGCCGTTTTTTATAAGTACATCAAAATTTTGGGGCTTGCTACAACTAGCCATAAGCAGCATGGCAAGAAGGAAGGTGGTCAAGATTGGCTTCATAACTCGGTTATTTGGTGAGAGATAACCAAGTTAATCCTTTTTTGTTTAAGGGCAAGTGACCATTTTATTTCCTCAGTTGTTCCAATCGGTCAATGGCATTTTGGTTTTGTGGATTTAAGTCCAAGGATTTTTTAAAGCTAGTGACCGCCTTGTCTTTCTCTCCCAAAAATAAGTAGGCCTCTGCCAAACTATCATAAAGGTTGCTTGAATTTGGATAAAGGGCCGTTGCTAATAAAAACACATTGATTCCGTAGGCAGATGTTTTTGGGTTGAACACAAACTGTAACCCAAGATTGTTGAGTTTCCCTTCTGGCAATTCCAAGATAGGATGTTCTTTCAAAAGCGACTCGTAAAGCGCATTCAGATTGCCATAGTTTTGTTCCGCAGCCAATTCATTGAAATCATTGAAACCAAATCCTTTTTCTTTTGGCTCTTTGGTTTGATAATCCAGTACATCCTTTGCTATTCCATTTTGGGAAGGATCGTTATTTAAAAATTTAAGGGCTTTCGGGTCATTCTTCAAAAATGCATCCAAAAAATTCAACGCATACTGGGATACCAACCTATAGGATTCCATGATTTCGAGATCACTTTTATCCTGTCTTTTATCCCTTGATTGAAACAAGACCCCCAAGGTACTGAAATAGGAATGCGTCATGTTATGGAACTTCAATTGGTAGGCCTTACTATTGGTGAGACTATCATAAAATTCAAACTTGGTGTTGAGTTCCGGGTCGATCTTATCTTCAGCCAAAACTTGCTCTGGAATGTTCTTTTGGGCCATATGGATGAAAGGAACATTCACTTTATCCACATTAAAGAAAGGGGATTTTTTCAACGTGTCATATTGATATTTTATACTTCCATCCAAACTGACAATGGCCATGATGTTCTCATTTCTCATTTGTGACAAAACGTTGGACAGCCCTCCAAAGCTAAAACCCATGGTAGCCATATGGTCCGTTTCCGCATAAGGCAATTTTTGGACTTCTTTGATCAGAAACTCAATATCCCTAGCCTGTGTTTCCAAGTCTTTTGGGGTGTCTCCCTCAAAAAATCGATTCTCAGTACCTCTACTTGGACTAGAAATCACTACATATCCGTGACTGGCCAGATATTCGCACAAAGCAAAATTTTCTATGGATGACGCTTGATAACTTGGGGCATAAACGATCACAGGAAATATACTCTCAGCCGGCTTTATCCCGTATTGCGCAGTTGTCCATTCTTTTAGATGGTTTTGGTTTGCCAAGTTGTTCGGATAATAGAACCAATTCAATATTTGGTCATTTGGCAAGAATTCCCATTCCTCTTCTTCTTTAAGGATTTCCATATAATCCAATACGTTCATTGGCTCAGTGTTATTCGAGGTTTTACCGGATGGATACCAAATACTAATTGGGATGGGCCTTGGAATACTTTTGTTGTTCCAGTCATAAATTCTCCTATATGTTCTGGTACTGTCGAAGGTTAGGTAGTGTTTAAACCCTACGGGGTAAACTCCACTTTCTATACCAATTTTCTTTAAAGAAGTCTGCCCTAAAACCAGACCTGTCTGGATAAATACTAAAATAGAAAGTGTCAATACCCTCATTATCAATTTTTAATGTTCTTCTCAAAAGATACATAAAATGATAACTTGTTACAGCAAGAGCAGTATGTAATTTAGATTACCCTGTTGATTCAACCAACAATAATTCTAATCAATCCCATACAAATTTCCAAGATTGATCCGGCTGTCTTTTCCAAACGGTATGAAAAATTCCTGTGTTTTGCACTTGGGCACCTGTGGAATCTTTATAGGTCAATTGATATTTTCCATACGTGTAACCCAAATCCCCGGACGAAGAAACATCCACAAAATCGGGCTTCCATGAAAGCTTAAAATTGGAAGAAGAAGTTTGATGGGAAAAATAAGCCTTCAGACCATCTTTCCCTTTTACCAATTTGTTGTTCCGCATCATAACCACATCATTGGCGCAATAGGTTTCAAAAGCTTTTGCAACACCTTCTTTTTCGGATAATTCTGAAAATGCCTTCTCTGTTGCAAGAATCTCTCTTTTCCATGACTCCAACATGGAAATATTAGTTTCCTTCTTGCATGAAAAGAAAAAAACAAGAAGCACCATAAATGGCAAGCTAATTTTACTTCTCATACCCATTCGAGTTGGTTCATCATATAGGTATCTGCTGACTCAAGCAGTGCAAGGTGCCAAATCCCCAAATGAGGTCGATGGCACTGATTCCGATCACTTCCCTATCAGGGAACACATCTGCCAATATGTTCAAGGCCTCACGGTCCCTTGAGTCGTTAAAAGTAGGAACCAGAACAGCTTTGTTCAAAATGAGGAAATTGGCGTAACTGGCAGGGAGTACCACTCCATCAAAATCGATTCGCTTGGGCATGGGAAGGGTAACAATTTTTGGCTTGGCACCATCTTCTAAAATCGCACTTTCCAAACGTTTCAAATTCTCTTGTAGGACCCCATAATTGGCATCCTTCTTATCGGATTCCACAACCGTAACAATGGTGTTTTCATTGACAAATCGTGCCAGATCATCAATATGTCCATGCGTATCGTCTCCTTTGATGCCATCACCCAACCAAATGGTATGGGTCACCCCAAGGTATTCCTCAAAAATGGCTTCATAATCAGCCTTACTGAACCCAGGGTTACGCACTTGTATCTTTGGATCCAACAAACATTCTTCCGAAGTAATCAAGGTGCCCTTACCGTTCACGTCAATGGCTCCTCCTTCCAATACCACGGGTTTGCCCTTGTATTTGACCTGTTCCAAAGGAATTTTTAGCGATTGTGACACTTTTTCGGGAACGTGCCGATCCAATTTATAATTGGAATATTTGGCCCATCCATTAAAATTGAAGTTGAGGGCCTTTCTTTCCTTACCATTTTTTACGATGATAGGGCCAGAGTCGCGCATCCAGCTTCGGTTGGTCTTGTGGATGATGAAAGAAACCTTATCCACATTTACGTGGGCCGTTTGAAGAAGTCCCAGAACTTTGTTTTTGAGTTCCTCGGAAGCCATTACCAAAAACACCTCTTCAAAAGTGGCCACTTTCTTGATAAATTCCACAAATGCCCATTGAATGGCACCGTATTTACCGGGCCAATCGTTTCCATTGTGGGGGAAACACAGTAAAATGCCCTGTTGTTTTTCCCATTCCGCGGGAAATCGCCATGCAGCTTTAGCCATATCAGTCGATTGCCCTTTTGGTTATTTCCCCATACATATCAATCCTTCTATCTCGAAGGAAAGGCCAGTTTTGGCGCACATTTTCCTGAAGGTCCAGATCCACTTCGGCCAATAATATTTCTTCTTGATCATGGGAAGCTTGTGCCAGAATTTCCCCTTGTGGACCACAAATAAAGGAGGAACCCCAAAATTCGATTCCGGCAGTATCAGGCAAGTATTTTTCCAATCCGATACGGTTGGCGGCAGCCACATACACTCCGTTGGCCACGGCATGACCTTTCATGACGTTCATCCAAGCACCGTGCTGTTTTTCGCCGTATTCTTCTTTCTCCTGTGGATGCCATCCAATGGCAGTAGGGTAGAAGAGTACCTCGGCACCTTGCAGGGCAGTCAATCGGGCCGCCTCAGGGTACCATTGGTCCCAACAGATCAAGGTACCCACCTTTCCCTTTTTGGTTGGGATAGTCTTGAAACCAAGATCGCCAGGGGTAAAATAGAATTTTTCATAGAAATGGGGATCGTCCGGAATGTGCATCTTACGGTACAATCCCGCTTCGGAACCATCAGAATCTATAATGTAGGCGCTGTTGTGATACACACCCGCCATGCGTTTTTCAAAAAAGGGAACAATGATCACCACACCGAGTTCCTTGGCCAAGGCACTGAACGCCTCAAAAGAGGTACTGTACAGCGGTTCAGCAAAAGCGAAATTTTCCGTGTCCTCACTTTGGCAGAAATAGTGGCTACTGTACAACTCTGGCAGCGAAATAATCTCCGCGCCTTTGGCTACTGCCTTTTTAACCCACTCCGCACATTTTTTCAAATTGTTTTCAGGGGTATTGTTCAGGTTTAATTGGATAACCGAAACGGTGTATTTATTTTTTCCCATGTGTAATGATCAACTGTTCTCAAAAATCAAGGTAAAGATAATTGTATTGTTTTCAAAAAAGGTCATTTTTTGTCGTATGGGATATAATTCTCCCATTCCCAAGGGGTATAAATGTCAGCCATGGCCACTTCTAAAAGTTCTTTGAAAATACTGTTACCATTTTCGGAATTGGTCATGATCATGATGCCTTTCCCCACTTCTGGAAACAATACGGAGTGATGCACAAAACCACTGCCATGCCCTTCCTTGAAAACTGCCTTGCCGTATGGTGTTTCAAAATAACCCCAACCCAAACCATATCCTAGGTGAATAGAGTCGTATTTGTCGGTAACAATTTGGGCGCCTTCACTAAATTGTTTTTCGGTACGAATCCTGATATGAGGGGTGAAAATCTCATCATAAGATGCCTCGCTAATGATTTTTTTGTGGAGCACTGCGGTCAAAAATTTGGTGTAATCCTCGGCAGTGGTTTCCAAAGTACCACCAGCGCGCGGCTCATTGTCCTTGTCTTTTTTCAACGCTTCGCCCTTTTCATTATGGCCCACCGCATAGTCCTTATCAAATCTGGGTTTCCATTCGTATGCGGAATTTTTCATCCCCAGTGGATCAAAAACAATTTCCTTTGCCAATTGATCCAATCCTTTACCTGTCAACTTTTCCAAAACTACCTGCAGGTAAATAAACCCTTCACCACTATAGCCAAATTGAGCGCCCGGGGTACCATGGACCCTCAGTTTGTAATTGGGTTCGAACCATCTGTAATTTTTGAAACCAGTGGTATGATCTAAGCACATACGAGCCGTAATCTTATGGTAAAGAGAGTCTTCCTTTAAACTGGAAAAGTCATCATGCCAGCGGGTCTTAGGCTCATATTCGTATATTTTTTGGGGCAGATAGGATTCCAGAGGTGTATCCAAATCAATGACACCATCTTCTACCAATTTCATGACCAAGACCCCAAAAACAGCTTTGCTGAACGAAGCACCATAGATATTGGTGGAATCTGTTAATGGATATCTTTTAGGGAAATCCTTGTATCCAAAAACACGTTGGTAAACGGGTTCATTATCATTGAAAATAGAAACGGCCATTCCGGTGATCTTGGCATCGGCCATCAGTTGATCTATTTTAAGGCCAAGGGAATCCTTCGTAATCAGGGAGCCATCCAACCGTTCAATGGTTTCTGCCTTTTGTCCCGTGCAGCTTGCCAAAAGCGAGATTCCGATAAGAAAGCACAATGCCTTAGGCACATTTTTCTTCTTCAATTTTAAAAATGGAATGGACAAAGGGTAGTAGCACTTATCCTTCTGCAGCACGTAAATGATGTTGAAAATGACAATACCTACACAAATGGGCACAATAGAAATAAAGAGGATGAACCCAAAAAGGTCCACGGTCATTAAGCTTATGAAGGACAGGACCGCTAACAGCAATGCCGTGATCTGAAAGTTGATCACCTTAATGCCGTGCTCATTATAGATAGGGTTGTCGTCCTTTTTGTGGATCCAGAGAAAAAGGGGTGCAAGCACATTGAGTAATGGAATAAAAATGCCCAAAAGGGGAGTAGCATGAATAAGCAGTAACCATTTTTTCTTCAGGGTCTCTTCCCTTGGGTCATCCAAAGGCAGTAAATCGCTTACTTCGACTTCCAAGGCGGCCGCCAAAAGTTTAACCGTGTTCAGATGGGGGGAAACTTCTTCGTTCTCGATGCGTTGAATGGTGCGTACGGTGACATTGGTCCGTCCGGAAAGCTCTTCTTGGGAATATCCTTTGATTTTCCTCTGATACTTAAGACGCTCTCCAATTGATGTGTTGTTCATGACTTTTTTGTTTTGATTCTAGGACAAATGTATCTCGGGAACCTTGTCAAGACCACGACATTTGGATGTCACCTTTATGTCAATACCAGTAAAATCAACAGTTTGAAGCATATTTCAATTCAAAACACGAATGCGACCATGAACTTAGGGCTATATTATCACAATACCTAAATTGAAAGGGAAAACCTCATCCAAATTTTAGAAAAGCAAAAAGCTCCATCAATTTTGGTGATGGAGCTCTAACATTTCTGCTGAAGTGATTTCTTTAGAACATAAATCCAAGTCCCGCAGAAAATACGGAATTATGGACATCCACATCCTCGACCATTTCCGAGAATCCATAGGAATACCTACCCTGAATGAAGAATCCAGACGGAAATTTGTACTCAACGCCTGCCGCTCCTTGAAAATCAAAGTCGTTCACGGAATCGGTATCGAAACTCCCCGAATCCTCATTGGGATCAAAATCAAATTCTTCATTTACCTTAAAACCAAACTGTGGTCCGGCCTGAATGTTCAAACCATCGGCAATGTAAAATTTCAGCAACAGTGGAACTTGAATGTAATCCACCTTGAATTGTGCATAATCAACATCAAATCCCTGACCGGAATAATATACCTCTGGTTGCAACGATACATAATCGGACAAGGGTGCTTCCGCCAACAAACCTAAATAAAAGGAAGTCCTAGAGTCAGGGCTGTCGTAGTCATCGCCGGCCACTGTGGCAAAGTTGGCACCCCCTCTCACACCTAGTTGGACATTGTTGGAATTCTGAGCGAAACCGATCGCTCCAATAAAAAGAATAGCTATAATTAAAATACTTTTTTTCATCACGTTAAAAATTTAGGGTTTAAATCTGTGACGAAATTAGAAGAGGTAAACGGGGCAGCTTGATTCAAATCCTAAAAATGTTGACGCAAAAAGTAAATCCCTGATTCGGGAAGCCAATGAAGAAAAATGTAGCGTGGGTATTGCTTTATTTTAGAATTACTTCTTTTTTCCCAAAAAGCGGACCACGGAACCTTTACCGATGTGTCCATATCCTTCGTTAAGTTCAATGACCGTTTCCTTCAGTTCCAAAATCTCATACCCCTCAAATTCGGAAAGGATCTCTTCAGTAGAGAACAAAGAACCCAAATCCCTTGGCCCTCCCACACTTTCATTTTTAAGTTGATACTCCAAATGGGTCTTGCTAAAGGCTTCAAAAATGAGAATCCCTCCCTTTTTCAAATAGGCGCTCAAAAGTTGGTGATACCCCTTTCTTATTTGTGGTGGAAAATGGGCATAGATCAAGGCGATGGCATCAAATTGTTCCTCTTGATACCCGAGCATTTGTAGTTCTCCAATTTGATAATCGATGCCAACCTGGTTTTGATCGGCCAGTTTCAGTGCCTTTTTTCGACCTTCAGTGCTGATATCGAAAGCGGAAACGTTCCAACCCAACTTCGCTGCATAAACGGCATTACGTCCTTCGCCTTCTGCGGGAAATAGAATATTTCCTGGGGTAAGTCCTACTAATTTTTCCTTTAGATATTCATTGGGTCGGGTGCCATAGGCATATTCCTCTTTTCCAAATCTTGTGTCCCATTTATTAAGCCAATCGCTCTCCATAATCATAAATTTTTGATACGTAAATTTACGGAGATACCCTAGAACATGTGGTTGCAAAATCAATCCAGTGCGACATTGGTATCTACAACTTCGTTGCCGGCTATGGATTTCCCTTCTAAAAAAGCCATCACCGCTTCCTTAAAGGCATCTGGAGCGAACAAAGCAATAAAATGGGGGGCATTCCTTACGGTTACAAACTCAATGGAACCTTTGTCCGATAATTTTTCTACGTGTCTTTTGGCTCCTTCCCAATGTGTTTTGGGATCCAAGGAACCATGAATGATCAACGTTGGAGGCATTTTCTCGGGAACACCCGCAAAATAGGCATCGTGATCATAGGTAGGCATTGTGTTTTCGGCTATCAACTTGGGCAAAGGGCTTGTAAAAAGCAGGCCTTTGGATTCCTCTACCACTTCACTCTTTTTTAATTGAGGTCTTGGATTATTCTCAGATGCGGTGATCACTTGGGCAAGAGGGATGGAATTGGAAGATGTACTATACTTTTCCCCATAATCCCTATAAAATGCTGTAATTTCTGCTATGGCACTGTTCAACGGACCAGCATCATCTTTGGAAAGTGATCGTATGATTTCTGGAATTTTTCTTCTGACCGTTGGTAAGTCCAGCATCATCCCAAACAAAATCGATATGTCCTGCTTTGGTAGGTTTTGGGCAAAAGCGTCATCGCCTTTGGATCGCTTGATGATTGTTTTCAACTGTTCGGATAGGGAAGGGGACTCCTTTCCTGCTTTTCCATCGTAATACTCCAATAGTTCTTGCCCAACACTATGGGTCACAAACGAACGATGGCCCAGGTCATATTCCATGTCATCTTGAAGAGGGACAAGGGAATCCAAGAATACCCCATCGAGTTCCAAAGGACCCAATTGCAATAAACGTAGCACCAATTGTGTGCCATACGAAACCCCATAAACGTAATGCTTGCCTTCACCACTTAATTCATTGATCAAATAACCTAGGTCTTTGGCCGCGTTGGTTATGGAAAACGTCTTCACATATTCTTGATGACTGAACATATACCCAAAACATGATCCCCATTCCTCGCCAACCAGTGCAATTCCACCAACAGATTCAACCGATTCTTCTTTTGGGCAGATTTTTCCAGAGAGTCCTGTTCCCCTGTGATCGGGCACAAAAATGTCAAGATCGGGAAACAGTTCCGCAAACTGACCCACCACCGGGTAAAGGCTGGCACCTGATTCCCCAGGACCGCCAGCCACCAACCAAATAGAACCTTTCCTCTCTTTTTGTGCCGGGAATTTTCGAACGAACAGTTCAATGGTTTCATCCATATCCGTTCCATATGCCAATGGCACATTGAGCGTAACGCAAAGCGAACTTTGCAATTCGGGTGTTTTGTTATAGTCTTCACAAACTGAAAACTGTGCTTTCCCATTCATCAAAATGAAAAGGAAAGCGAGAACCGATAATTTTTTCTTCATCAAATCAATATTAATCCTTTTGGGCCTCCTTCACCGGTCGGGCAAAGTTTCCATGGACTAGGTCAGTGATCGACCTTTAAACTTACACTCTGTGGATTCTCATTGGGGACCATTCTAAAAATATAATACGCAAATCCCATGGCCAACACCACATGGACAATACTATTGGGGATAATCCCTGAAATCTCGGTAATGGTGCCTTTTGCAAAGGCCAAGACCTCAACCGCCAACAGTCCCAATTGAATAAGGACATTGCCCAAGAACAACACAAACAAAGTAGGGGAGGACGGGTGTTTTCGAATCAAGAAATTAATGACTCCCAACACAATGAGCAAAATGCCCACTTCGGTCATCCAGACCTTGACCCCATCGTCAGGAAACACTCCTTTGCTTACCAGCAGTAGGGATGGGAAAAAAGCGGCCGTTACCCCGACCATAAGGGCAATCATTGAGGCTATGGTCAAAAAAGTCTGTCTTTTCATGTAAAATGTCTTTATATTTAGGTAAAGTTCATCAAAGACCTTTTAAAAGCACTTGATGTGAAATCAACTATTTTGAAAAAAGGCTAGGCTATTTTAGCCCTCGGGCTTGCGTAAGATTTTCGAATCCGGCTCAAATGTTCCGGGGTAATGTTGAGGTAAGAAGCCACCATTTTTAAGGGCACGCGCTGAATGACTTTCTTTGCATGTTCCATGAGGTACCGATAGTTTTCCCCAGCGGATTGGTTGCTCTTCCTCGTCATGGACTCATACAGTTCAATATAGCGGCATTCCACAACAATTCTACCCAATCTCTCAAAGGATTTGTATTTGTTGAACATGAGGTACAGGGCACTCCTGGGAATCAATAACAGGTCCGTATCCTCTAAGGTCTGATAGTTATTGAAACATGGTTTTTGGGAAATAAAGCTGTAGTCATCGTAGAACAGATCGGAATCAAAATAGAAATTGTTCGTCAACTCATTACCATGGGCCATGGAAAAACTCCGAACCGCCCCTTTGACAATAAAGACCAAATGTTTACACACCTCTCCATTTTCCCATATCATCTCATTTTTAGCGATACTCTTTTCTATGAAAAAATGTTCAAACTCTTCCCAGACCTCATTTTCCAAGAAAGAATAGCTACTCAGAGCAGTTCTTAACAATTGTCCGTTTTTGTTCATTTTTTGACCTTTATTTCCGTAAAAATCAGACTATAATCAAATAAGGACATCCGTGATAGCTGCGGAGTGGCTTTAAAATTAACTCAAGGGGACAAATGGAAAGGTGAAACGTTTGTCCATAAATCTATATCTGTCTTTGACAAAAACAATTTAGGAAGGTCATTTGGTCTTTTTTTTGCCAAAAATCAGTTTTAACAATAAAAGACCTAGAAAAAATCCAACAATAAAAATGAGTGTGGTATTCATGATTGATGATGTTTATTTTTTAAAACTATTACATTTCTTCCAAATCATTGCATTGACCCCTTAAACAGTTGAAAATCTAGTTCTCATCCAGATCATCCACTCGAAGCAAATGCATAAGCCGATGTGCAAAAGGGGCAAAGAAAATGGCCACGGTGCTCAAAAATACAACCCCACTGAACAAAGCGTAGGCCGAAGCAAAAAGTTTGGCGGCATCCGTTTTCATTTCATCAACAGGTCCCATACCCGTTAAGATCATGGAGGCATTGTAAATACTATCTACCCAATCTAAACCGCCAATAAAATGATAACCTAAAACACCTATTCCCAAGGAAAAAATCAAAAGTCCCAAGGACACTACGGTATACGTAATCACCCGTTTTGCAAATTCTTTTGGAGATAAAATATTGATATTCCTTTTCTTTATCATGGTCAGGCAAGATTTACATGGAACAAATAACCCACGAATGCGGTAAGTCCCATGGCCACAGTTCCCCAAAAACTTATCCTGAGTATGGCTTTCATTATATTTGAACCCCCTGTTTTGGCTGCAACCACACCCAATAATATCAAGAACAAAAGAGCAAAACCATAAAGGGAATATTCCATTGCCGGCAGAGGGGCCAATATGGTGACCAAGAGCGGAAGAAAACCACCCAGACTAAAAGCGGCACCTGATGCCAAGGCTGCCTGTATCGGTTTGGCATGGCTGATCTCGTTCAGACCCAATTCATCGCGGACATGGGCCCCCAAGGCATCTTTCTCGGTCAGCTCCTTGGCCACCAAAAGTGCGGTTTCTTTTTTCAGGCCACGGCTTTCATAGATTTGGGTCAATCGTTGCAATTCAATCTCGGGCATATCTTCCAGTTCCTGCTTTTCCCTTTCAATATCGGCATGTTCAATATCGGTCTGTGAACTTACCGAAACATATTCCCCGGCCGCCATGGACAGGGCCCCGGCGACCAATCCCGCCACAGTGGCCAGAATAATAGGAGGTCTGCCATCACTGGCGGTAGCCACCCCAATGGCAAGACTCGCTGTGGACAAAATACCATCATTCGCCCCAAGTACGGCAGCTCTAAGCCAATTACTGCGGTTAATGTAATGGGGAGCGAGATATGCTTCGAGTTCTTCCTTATGGTCTGGCATGGCTATACTTTTTAATCTACGGTAACTAAGTTCGAAGATCGGTGCAACAAAAACAACAGACTAAAAAAATAAAGATGTGTTGAATTTCTTAGCGTGATATTATTTAGGGAAGATTCCCAATCTATCTTGCTTTCCAATGGCTCCCTTTCCCCTGTAAAACTGTAATGAATCCCCCTTAGGGGAACGAAGTAGTGTATTCGCTTCCCAACTATACCCAAAACCGCCACCTGTGCTGCTCATCATGGACCAATGTATTTGATAGTAGGGAAACATTCCCTCTTTTTCTTGATGATATGCCTGATAATCCTCAGGTATTTCGATACGGTATTGTACGGTGCGATATTCTTCGAACATTTCCTTGCCCAGCACTTTCCCAACAACAAAGAGCTTATCGGTGTCTAAATTTCTCAAAATGAACTGGTCGGAAGCATCTACCTGGAATCCATACTCCGAACGGTACAGTGTACAGTATAGTTTATCTATATCGACGCTTCTGCTCAAGCCCAGTTTGTAGCTGCCCCTCTTGAATTGTGGTTCAAATTCCATGGCATATTTGGATACGTTGATCATGATTTCCCTAAAGGGAATCTTGTCGGTTTTGAGCAAAAAATACCTGTCCGGGTTAATTTTACGCGAAAGCACCAAATAGAAAAGCAGACCTAAAACCATTATAATCCCAAAAGCAATCCACATTTTTTTGAAGCGTGACATTTAGGAAAGATACTTCTAAATATTGTGCAGTTTTAAATGCAATTGATGGATAGTGACCATGATCTTGTGGATGGCAGCAATTAGAATACCTTCAGATTAAAATCGAGGAATTCCATGTCATTCTATTTGTTGTTTAATCTTTCTTATCAAAATTTCAGTTTGCTTTTCCAAAGGTTCATAAAAGGCCCTGTTCAGATTTATGGAAGCAACGATGAAGAGAAAAAGATTACTCTCAAATTCGGGGTTGGTCAAGAAATTGAAATCATTGTTCGGGAACCTGCTTGGGGTGGCATCCAGGAGGGCATCATCTATGATATCCAAATGCCTCCTGAAATTGGCATACTTGATAAAATAATCCTGGCTAATATCCCTTCTTTCCACCACATATTTCTCTTGATTGTGAACCAGTTCCAATTGTGAAAGCCACTCCGAGATGGACTTTCTCAAATCCTGATCCGTAATCAGAGACAATTTCCCTGAATTGTTGATTTCATTCATGGTTCCCAGATTAGGAACGAATCTCGGTTCAAATTTAAATGCCCCGACCATATGCATGGATAGATCCTTTTCATTCAATGTTGGCAATGACGGCCCTGTAAAATCTCCTATTTTAATCGCGGTTTCATAAATTCTTTGGTTTGCCAACCGGGTACTGTCCAAAATTTTAAGATTGGTCTCGAATTCCTGTAAAAGAGCCGTCAACAATTGATGCTCAATTATTTTATTTTTCTTGATATCGTTCCAATTGTTGATCTGGAGGGCGATCAAAATCCCAATGACCACAAGGACAATTTCACCAATGGCATATTTCAGATACTTTCCCGTCTTGTTTTCAAAAAGTAGATTCTGCCTTATTCTTCTGAAGAATTTTATCATGGTTGTAAGGTTGGTCAACAAGTACCTCATCACTAAGGACTCTTTTGAGGTTTGACTTGTATATCTCTAAGTTCGCCGAAAAAATCACTTGTCAACAGACATACACCATTACCTTTTCAACCTATTTTTCAACAATATCAATTTATGTATCAACCCGTTACCTTTTACCAATCTCTTAAAACCATCATAACCCAGATTTTCCGTTATTTTGTAGTCCAACAATACAATACCTATGGAATCACCCAACTGGCAGACCGCCATGGAATTTGAGGATATCACCTATAAAAAATGTAATGGGGTTGCCCGAATCGCCTTTAACCGGCCTGATGTACGCAATGCGTTTCGGCCCAAAACCACCAGCGAACTGTACAAGGCTTTTTATGATGCCCAGGAAGATACCTCCATTGGTGTGGTACTACTTTCTGGGGAAGGACCTTCCTCCAAGGATGGCAAATGGGCCTTCTGCAGTGGGGGGGACCAAAAGGCCCGTGGCCATAAGGGCTATGTGGGTGATGATGGTTATCATCGCTTGAATATTTTGGAGGTGCAGCGCCTTATCAGGTTTATGCCCAAAGTGGTGATTGCCGTGGTGCCTGGTTGGGCCGTTGGGGGAGGGCACAGCCTACATGTGGTCTGTGATATGACGTTGGCCAGTAAGGAACATGCCATCTTTAAACAGACCGATGCCGATGTCACCAGTTTTGATGGGGGATATGGTTCGGCATACCTCGCCAAAATGGTGGGACAGAAAAAGGCCCGTGAAATTTTCTTTTTGGGACGAAGCTACTCCGCACAAGAGGCGTTTGACATGGGCATGGTAAATGCTGTTATTCCCCACGATGAATTGGAGGATACCGCTTACCAATGGGCTCAGGAAATATTGGCCAAGTCACCTACATCCATCAAAATGCTGAAATTTGCCATGAACCTCACTGACGATGGCATGGTGGGTCAGCAGGTGTTTGCCGGGGAAGCTACCCGTTTGGCCTACATGACTGACGAGGCCAAGGAAGGTCGCAATGCATTTTTGGAAAAGCGCAAACCCGACTTTGGCAAGGACAAGTGGATTCCATAGTACAATTTCCAAACAACAATAGTCAATAATCAATTAAAAGTAATAATTGTACATTGTTTATTGTCAACTGCTTATTGAATAAAGATTCTTCACTTCGCTCAGAATGACCGTGGTAATAATTGATGTCATTCGCGAAATTCGTGTCCAACAGAAAGGTATAAAACCAAAAAGAGCCTTGCCACTTGGGTCAAGACTCTTTTACGAGAACACTATATGAAAATGAAAAAATTACTTTCTTAATTAATTACATGGTAAAAGTAGTTTGCGTGTTCCCGCAGATGAAATTATTGTTGTGAAGTAACTCGTAGCTGTGGTAATCCCATGCTTTTGTGAAATCCACCCCTCTTTTTCCCATAAAATCCATCCTTAAGAAATTCTTCGCTATGCTCAGAATGACCAGAGGTATCCATAATTGGTGTCATTCGTGAAATTCGTGTCCAACAGAAATGTATTGTGGAAGCATGGGATTCTTCCCTGCACTCATAATGACCAGAAGTATCCATGATTAGTGTCATTCGTGAAATTCGTGTCAAACGGAAAGCTTATTTGTTTGTTGGCAAGAGATTCTCCTCTTTGCTCAGAGTAACGAACAGAGTCTAACTTGGTGCTATTCATGGAATCCGTGTCCAACAGAAAGGTATAAAACCAAAAAGAGCCTTGCCACTTGGGTCAAGACTCTTTTACGAGAACACTATATGAAAATGAAAAAATTACTTTCTTAATTAATTACATGGTAAATGTAGTATCAGGGTTCCGGTAAATGAAATTATTGTTGTGAAGTATCCCTTTGTTGTGGTTTGCCCACAATTTTAAGGCATCTACTCGATTTACTGTAGCGCTTTTACGATGTTTGACAATACACTGTTCACATCAAAATCGGGTTCTTCGGCCAATCCGGTACGCACAACCACCAAATCCTTGGACGGAATCATGAACACATATTGCCCTTGATAACCATTACAGGAAAACAAATCTTTGGGCACATCGGGATACTTGCCTTCGGCATTGAGCCAAAAATGGGCCCCATAAGTACCATCAGAATGTATTGTTGGCGTAGTAATGTAATCCACCCATTCAGGATCAAAGAGTTGTTCCCCGTTCCATTTTCCTTTGTTTAGGTACAATTGGCCAAAACGAGCCCAGTCCCGAGTACTGGCCCAAGCATAAGAAGAACCTACATAGTTGCCGGCGATATCAGCCTCCAAAACCATGGAGTACATGCCGATTTTATCGACCAAAGCTGCGTAGGGGAAGTCCAAATATTCCTGATGGCTTCTGAACTGTTGCCGAAGAATTCCTGACAATAGGTTGGTGGTCCCGGAGGAATAGTTCCAAATTTCCGTGGGCTTGGCTATGGCCTTTTTCTCTTTTTGAGCCACAGTCATGTCGCTATCCAAAAATAGCATTCTGGTAACGTCCGAGATACCCGAATAATCTTCATCCCAAGCAAGCCCACTTTGCATACGGAGCAGATGGTTCAACGTGATGTCTTTCCGTTCGTCATCTTTCCATTCCGCAATAGGTGCGGGCCATTCCACATTCAATTTACCTTGATGCTGTAAAACCCCAAAACAAGTGGCCAGGACACTCTTGGTCATCGACCATCCCAAAATAGGAGTGTTCTCGTCAAATCCATCCACATATTTCTCCGCTAAAATCTGCCCTTTGTACAATACCAAAAGGGTCCGGGTCTTTTGGGTTTCCGGATTGGCAAATGCTATGGCAAGGGCCTTGTTGATCTGATCCATGTCCACATCTGGAAAAACGGAATCCAAGGGAGCTGCCTGACCGTATGGATAGGGAATGGTATCCGAAGGTTGGTTACGCTGGGGCCGGATGGTAAGTTTAGAAGGGTCATATTCATCATTGATGAGCACGGCACCCAAACCATCCCGGTACACTGCTGTTCTTTTCATCAACCCATACACGGTGGAAGATGCGGATTGTTCACTTTCATCCACTTCGGTAACGGCCAGTTCCACCAAAGGGACATTGTTGTCGATTTGGTTCATGGAGGCCGCTGATCGATGGGCCACAAAAACTCCGGAGGCCACATTTTTGGCTGCATAGCCGGAAATAATGTTCAATTTGGGGTAATTCAGGTAGACTACTACTCCTATGACGATGACAAGGAGTAGTAAAACACGCTTAAGTAGTTTCATGGTTATGGTATGTATTTGTAACTTTCTGCTTTTAAAGATAAGCATTTAGCCCATGTCAAACATCGGATTGATCATTGAGGAACGCAGCAGGGATATTGGCGATTTTTTGGTCGGCCGCCTTATCCCGTTCCGTAAAAAAAGAATGATAGGCCCCTTCATTTTTATCGATCATATGGGGCCAACCCAATTGGGACCTTCCAAATATATGGATGTAGACCAACACCCGCACATGGGACTTTCTACCTTGACCTTTATGTTGGAAGGTGACATCATCCATGAAGATAGTTTGGGTACCCACCAAAGAATCAGTCCCGGTTCGGTCAATTGGATGACAGCAGGAAAAGGGGTCACCCATACCGAGCGAACTCCGGAAGACTTGCGCAACGGAAAAGTTTTTACAGCCCATGGGTATCAGATTTGGGTAGCGTTGCCCATAGCACTCGAGGATATGGACCCTGAATTTCACCATATTGATGCAAAAGATCTTCCCCAATGGAAAGAGGGCAATACCCAGTTCAAACTGGTGGCTGGGGAGGGATATGGAAAAAAGTCCCCCGTACCGGTGCATTCCCCATTGTTTATGGTGGAAGTTATCAATCAGGAGGCCTATACCCTCAATGTAAATGGAATGTTAAAGGGGGAAATCGGTATTTGTATTGTGGAAGGCGGTATTGAGGCCTGCGGGGAAACCGTGGAAAAAGGAAATATTTTGGTCTCCAAGGTAGAGGATACCTGCAATATCAACTTAAAACCAAATACCCATTTATTGTTGTTCGGAGGTGAGCCGTTTCCTGAGGAACGTTATATTTATTGGAATTTTGTTTCCTCGGACCAAGAGAAACTGGAATCGGCAAAAAAAGCATGGGCCGAAAAATTATTCCCCATGATGGAAAACGACGAAACCTATGTACCCTTGCCGAGTTAGGCAAACAAATACATACTTTTAAAGCTAAATGGATACCTGTATTGAAGAAACTAGTACTCATTTTTATTATTATAACGTCCTGCTCAAAAAAGCCTGAGGTCAAGGAACCTATCCTGTACGAATGGTTTGGCCGCGAAGTGACAGCTTCGGCCTACAATTCAGTACATTGGCAAACGGACAGCATCAGCCCTTCCATAGCGGCTTGGGGTGACACCCTTAAACCAGGCATGAAGAGCATTGCGGTTTCCCGTGACCTTATAAAATTGGGATTGGCACACAATACCATGGTTAAAATCGATACCTTTCCGGATACTTTCTATGTTTTGGACAAGATGCACTACAAATGGCGCAATCGGATAGACATTTACATGGGGAAAGATATTAAAAAGGCCAGGGAATGGGGCAGAAAAAAAATCATGGTCTGTTATGCCGTCCCCTTGGATACCACATTAAGTACTATTGAATGAAAAAGTTTGGAATTATTGCAATACTGGCCTTTATGATGGCCTGTTCCACCCAAAAAAAGATTGTGGACATCCCCATCATCTTTGATGATCAGCGTATAGAGCTGACCAAGGAATATATGGCCCAACGCTATGGTCTTGAAAAGGATTCCACCCAAATTACCCCAAAAATGGTCGTGTTACACTGGACAGCCATCCCATCTCTAAAAAAATCTTTTGCGGCCTTTAACCGATCCACCTTGCCCAATTGGAGGCCAGATTTGGTAAACGTCAGTGGACTCAATGTATCTTCCCATTTTTTGGTGGACCAGGACGGCACTATTTATCGTTTGATGCCCGAAACCACTATGGCCCGCCATACTATCGGCTTGAACCATTGTGCCATTGGCATCGAAAATGTAGGGGGAACCGAAGGACTTCCATTGACCAAGAAGCAATTGAAGGCCAATATTTTTCTGGTCAAATATTTGGCGTCAAAATATGATATCGAATATGTCATCGGCCATCAAGAATACACTTTATTCGAAGGACACCCTCTTTGGCTGGAGGTGGACGATGGATACCGGACTACCAAAACAGATCCAGGGATGGATTTCGTGGAAAAAGTCCGCAGAGCGACCAAAAAATTGAATTTTAAACCCGTTCCAACAAAATAACATGATGATCAAGAAACTTTTGCCTTTGGCAATTTCATTATTGTCCCTTACCATCACGGCCCAAGATGCCCTAACTTCCAAATTGTACGAAACCTATGAAAAGTACAAGGAGCCTTCTTTGGAGAAAAGGCGTATCAAACATAACGACCTAAAGCCCCTGATTGAACAACTGAAGTCCAATCCTAAATTTGAAGTACAAAAGGTGGGCGAATCCATCGAAGGTCGTGACCTGAATTTGATCAGTATAGGTTTTGGCAGTGAGAATATTTTTCTTTGGTCACAGATGCATGGTGATGAACCTACCGCGACCCAAGCCATTTTTGATATTTTCCACTTTTTGGACTCCCCGGATTTCAAGGAGGAGAAAGAAGTCATCCTTTCCAAATTAAAACTTCACTTTTTGCCCATGTTGAATCCTGATGGGGCAGAGGTGTTCCAACGAAGGAATGCCTTGGGTGTGGACATCAATAGGGATGCTCTCCGCTTACAATCGCCTGAAGGACAGACTTTAAAGAGACTCCGTGATAGTCTGGACGCCTCCTTTGGCTTTAACCTACACGACCAAAGTAGGTACTACAATGCGGAACGCACCGAGAAACCTGCTACCATTTCGTATTTGGCTACCGCCTTCAATTACGAAAAGGATATTAACGACGTCAGGGCCAAGGCCATGAAAGTCATTGTTTTCATGAACAAAATCATCCAAAATTATGCTCCCGGTCAAGTGGGTCGCTATAGTGATGATTTTGAACCGCGTGCTTTTGGGGACAATATCGCCAAATGGGGGACAAGTCTTATTCTGATTGAATCCGGAGGATATCCCGATGATCGTGAAAAGCAGGAAATACGAAAATTGAACTACGTTTCCATCCTGTCTGCACTTTATACGATTGCCACAAAAAGTTATGAGAACATTCCGACGGAGGATTATGAGAAAATCCCAAAGAATGACCGCATGTTGTTCGACCTAAAGATTACCAATGCCACCTATGGGCTTTTGGGCAAGGATTATATCCTGGACTTGGGCATCATGCAATATGAAATAGACAAAAAAGGTCATAATGATTTTTACTACCGAAGCTCCGTCAGCGACCAAGGGGATTTGAGCACCTACTATGCTTATGAGACCTTTGATGCGACAGGATACAAGATCATACCACCAAAAGTGGTTTCTATGGAAACTGTTTCAAGTCCTTTGGAGCTTTTGCATCAAGGCATTGCCTATGTTAAGGGCAAATTGCCTGAAGAAGGGGCCTATGTAGAGATGCCTCTATTCAAAGTCAGTGAAACTTTTGAACTGGGAGATTTTAATCTGCAGCCCGGAGTGAACCCGACCTTCTTTCTGGAAAAAAACGGAAAGTTGACCCATGCAGTGATCAACGGTTTTCTAATCGACCTGAATAAACCTTTAGAGAATCAAGAAACCGGAAACGGACTCATTTATCGTTAATAGCCATAATGAAAGGTTAATTCGGAACCATGGCTCAGCAAAAGGGCCAACATGATCAATAAAATGCCCACGATAACTCCGAATAGAATCAGTACGGCACTTTTATAACCATAAGAAAGGGGTCCTATGGCACTATTTTGAATAATTTCCTTTACAACATCCATAGCGAATCTTTTTGAGGTTGAACTTCAGTTATTGATAGGATGTCAGTAGTTGTTTGTATTGGTAAAACAACTATTGGGCCAAAAACCCTACATTTTTGACGGTATTGGGAGAGAATTATATATCTTTCTTGTTCAAATTGACTACATAATGAAAAAACTTATTGCATTTGCTTTTTTATCCGTTTTGGTAACTAAAACGGTATCGGCCCAAGAAGCCAAAGACCTTTTTAATGGTAAAAACCTGGACGGCTGGGTAGTCCATGGGGAAGAAAAATGGTATGTTGAAAACGGTGAGCTTATCTGTGAGAGCGGGCCAAGGGCCGAGTACGGATATTTGTCCACCAAGGATTTTTACAAAAATTTTGTGTTGACCCTTGAATTCAAGCAGGAAGCCAATGGAAATAGCGGGGTTTTCATCCGTTCCACCTTTGAAGGCACCAAAGTCAGTGGTTGGCAGGTAGAGGTTGCTCCTCCCGGAAAATATACGGGGGGCATTTATGAATCCTATGGTCGTGGTTGGTTGATCCAACCGGAACCGGAAAAGGAAAAAGTGCTTAAAATGGGGGAATGGAATACTATGAAGATCAGAGTGAATGGGTCAGATATCGTGACTTGGCTGAACGGGGTTGAAATGGTACACCTTACCGATGAGAAAATTGGGGAAGGTGTAGGTGCCATTGCCCTTCAGATACATGACGGTGGCGGCATCAAGGTAAAATGGAGAAACATTAAGATCAAACCTGCCGAGGTGCAGTAAAAATAAAAGCCCGATTTTATCGGGCTTTTTTATGCTTGTTTGTTGTTGTAAACTATTCTTTACGTGGGGTCACCACAAAGCTTCTGTATTCAATGGGACCGTGATCCCCCTGGATCATAAATGGCCCCGGTTCACCTTCTTTGCTATCTATGGCCCCTCCAGTAATACCCGGAATGGTTGCATCGCAAATCACTGTTTTACCATTAAGGGTTACGGTTACCCTTCTCCCGATCAAGGTAATGTCATACGTTTGCCATTCACCGGCTGGTTTCGAGGCATTCTCGTTGGGCTCCAAAAATCCGTAGACCCCACCTAGGTAAATATCCATTGGTTCCAGGCCTTCGCTATCCACAATCTGCACCTCATAACGACCACGAAGGTAGATACCACTGTTGCTTCCCTGTGGGTAACGGAACTCCACATGCAATTTAAAATCTTTGAACTTTTGATCAGTAACCAGGTTGGAACCGGACTCTGGACTGGTCAACACACCATCATTGATCACCCATTGGTTTTTTTCTCCGTCCACATGCCAACCGGTCAAATCCTTTCCATTGAAAACATTGATGGGCTTGTCCCACTTGGGATTTTCAGTATAGGCCAATTCAGGTGCCTTCACACCGGTCCAATGCATAACGGAACCATCGGTGAAGATCATGGTGCCTTTCATTTTGCCATCGGTCAGTTCACCATGAAAGATCATGTCACTTCCCTTGGGTTCCCACTGATTGGGAATACTAAAAGTGAATTTATTGTCACCGTAAGTTTTCACTTCAGAAATAGGTCTGGCACTACCAAAGGCGAATACAAAGCGACCCAACAACGTTGCCGTACCGGAATGTCTGATTTCCAACCACGATGGGACCGTCTTGCCCATAAAGTCCATTTCCAAGTCCCATCTTCCTTCCAAAGGACTGATATGCTGTGCATAGGTATTGAATGCGGCCCCAAAAATGAAGCACAAAAAGAGAATGCGAAAAGATTTTTTTCGGAATGTCATAGTTTGTTCAGTTTTATTGACATCCAAGATAAGGATTTATACAAAAAACACCCCGGTGTTTACGGATTCAATTTTACTCACATCCGCCCGTAAAACCTTTGGCGTTGAATTTGGTCTGCACAGCTCCCTTAAGACCACCATGGCTCAACCGAATGACCAGATTGCTCTCGCCACTGCCATCACGTTTGGGCGTACAATACTCGAATAGGTAAAAACTGTCGGCCTGCTCGGCAACCCGTTCCGAAATTTCATTGAAGGTAAGCTCCAATTCTTCCTTGTTGGCCGCAAAGACACTGGCCGTCTTACCGATTTCGGACAATACTTCGGTATCTATTTCCGCCCCAAGCCCAATAGTAAAATAAGAAATATTCCTGCTGGCTTCATCCACTGCCTTCAGCGCATCGGATTCTTTGTAACGGCTTGCCTGATCGGTACCATCCGTAAATAGTACCACAGAAGAGGCACCGATTACGTTGGAGTTGGCCTTCAACAAGTCTTCAGCTATTTTGGTGGACTTGATCACCGCACCGTACAGATCCGTACTGGGATCGTTGCTGATATCCGCCGTAATCCCGTCCACGGCAGCCGTTAGCTCGGTAGCCGAAGAGGATAGGGCGTTGAGCAAATGCAGTTCGTCCTCACCATCAAACCAATAAATGGCCATTTTAAACGATGGGGTTTCAGGAGAGGGCATTACGTTGTTGATGAAACTGGTGGAAGCTGCCTTCAATTCATCCAAACTGCTTTCCAGAACACTGTTGCTCAAATCCAGCACCAAAAGGGTATTGTTATTGAACACCTGTGAATTTGGCGAAATCCTGGCTTGGGATTCGGAAGGGGATATCAAATTGAAGCAATCGTCATTCCTTCCTTGTTCATAAATGGTGAACTCATCAGCAGTGAGGCCCGAAATGGGATTTCCCAAAAGATCGGAAACCTTAAAAAGAATGGAGACCTTTCCGGGTAGGGTAGTGAATTCGTCCTGTATGGAGAGTAACAACTCATTTTCACCAAAACCAAGGCAATCATCCGGTTCTTCACCAAGCCCCAATTCACTGTTGTTGATGTCGAAGCGGACATCATCATCCGAATTGCCACACGAGAAAATAACAAGGGTCAAAGAAACTAGGAAGAAATATCGAAATACATTTTTCATTTTCAAAAAAAGTTAAGGTTCTGCATGCAAAACGCACAAATTGCCTGAAAAGTATTTTGGGCCACTGGAATTGATTTAAAGAAAAGTTAAAAAACCATGGTGTTTGTTAAAATGATAACCGCTTGTACAATTTTTAATAATTTCACCCGCCGATGGGATGCGCTCCCTGTCCAAACTACATACCAACCTAGCTAACCAAAATCAAAGACAGACTTTTATTTTAATTAGGTTGATATTATGACGATACTTTTGTACGGAACCGCCAAAGAGATTGTGGGCAGCCCCACGTTGTCCGTTCCCACATCCAGCATAACCGGAAAGAAATTACCCAATACCGTTGGGGAATTGAAGGCATTTTTGGCCAATACCTACCCGGAACTTAAAAAACTGACCTCAATGGCCGTGGCCGTAAACCACAATTACGCCAAGGACCACGAAATCATCAACTCCTACGATGAGGTGGCCTTAATTCCTCCTCCGGAACGGGTATGGATGTAAATCCTTTGTAATAATCGGCTTCCTGTACTTATCTTTAAGGAATGGGAGCACAGGTTCCAAATACTTTATACGGCTTGGTCCTTGATGGGGGCAAAAGTTCCCGCATGGGTTTCGAGAAAGGTCAGATTATGTATCATGGCCAACCACAACGAGATCATTTAATGCAGCTTTTGGAACAGGTTTGCGAAGCAGCTTTTCTCGGTATCCGCAAAGCACAGGCTTTGGAAGCAAGGAATTTTTCGGTCATTGAGGATGAGGATCAATACCAAGGACCCCTCAACAGTATTTTAAGTGCCCACCATCAATACCCGAATGTGGCCTGGTTGGTAATTGCCTGTGATCTTCCCTTCGTGGACCTTTCGGCCCTTAAAAAATTGGTCAATGAAAGGGATACGAACAAAATCGCCACGGCGTATGCCCACCATAACGGACATGTTCCGGAACCCTTGTTTGCGATTTGGGAGCCGATGGGACTTGAATCGGCCAAAGCATATGTGGAAAAGACCCGGAAAAGTTCCCCGCGCGATTTTTTAATGGAATCGGATATTAAATTGGTCCATCCGAAAGATGACATCATCTTGTACAATGCCAACAACCAGACCGATTTTGAATGGGTCAAACAAAAATTAAGCTCAAAAGGGGAGTAGGCTTATTTTTTGGTCATGGTCTTTTTGGAATCCAAGTCCAAAACTTCCAAATCTTGGAAAATACCACAGGAAACTTGTTTTTTGACCAATGATTGGGATTTTTTGCGTTTCGAAAGGGCTTCGATTTCCTTGTTCAAGAATTGCATGGCAAAGTGTTTTAACCGAAAACGAAATTACACTTATTTTATTTTGATTGTCAACAGATTAACCTTTTTTAACGTCCATTTGGGCTTCCATTAACTCCAAGATGGCCATCCAGTTCATTTTTAATATCAGTGCAGCGGTGGGAACATTGTCTTCCTCAATCGCTTCAACAATGGAACGTGTCTGACGTACCAATTTTTGAATAAAATGAGGTTCCTTGATCAGGTGGTGCTCGTAAAATGATAGTCGGAGTTTAAGATCTTCCAAAACCTGCAGCAATACCTTATTTTGGCAACCTTGCACCAGTAAACTATGGAATTGTAGTTGCAATTGGAGTCCATCCTCAGCATTCGGGGTGTTTTCCATGGTCTGCTGAACCTTTTTTAGGATTTCCACAGTTTCCTTTTTGAATGGTGACGCTTCCAAGGCCATAACCTCCAATTGGGCAATGGTGCCAATGATATCCTTGGCTTCTTCCTTGCTCAACGAGGCCACTACAAAACCGCGGTTGGGTATCGCCTTGATGACCCTGGCATGCTCCAATTGGCTCAAAGCCTCCCGGATAGGGGTCACACTTATCCCCGTTGCCCGTGAAAGGGCCGCCAAATTGATAGTCTTGCCAATCCCCAATCGTCCTTCCCGTATTAGAAAAAGAAGATGTTCCTTGATCTGGTCCCTAAGTACCGAATTATTGGCCATGTCCTTAAATTACAAATCGTATACGATTTAACGGAACCAAATTGCCGTTATTATCCTATATTTAAACATAGTTTAATACCAATACAATGAAAAAATGGTTATTCGGCACCCTGATTGTAGTCTTCTTCATAAGTTGCAAAACAGATGCCCCGATCAAGACCGATTCGGTCAGCTTTTATGATACCCAACTGTTTAAGGACGTGCAGATGTCCGCCATTTTTGAAGACTCCAAAACCTTTGTGGACCTGGTACCCAAAAAGGATATAGCGACACTTGAAGAAGAATACCTTCAAAGCAAAGATAATCAAGGATTTAGCCTTAAGGATTTTGTACTGGAAAACTTTGAGGACAAGTCCATGAGGGGACTTCAATTTGAACTGGATACCACCCAAAACATGTACACCCACATTTCGCATATGTGGGACAAGCTGAAAAGAAGTCCGGACAGTGTCATCTCCCATTCCACCCGAATTGCTTTGCCCTATAACTACATTGTTCCCGGGGGACGTTTTCAGGAAATCTATTATTGGGACAGTTACTTCACCATGGAAGGACTGTTGGTGGACGAACAGCAGGAAGTGGCCCAAAGCATGGTCGATAATTTTGCTTTTTTGATCGATTCCATAGGATTTATACCAAACGGTACAAGGGATTACTATAAAACCCGTTCCCAACCGCCTTATTTTGCGTTAATGGTCGATGCCATTGCGAGAAAGGACCAACAACTCCTTGTAAAATACCTTCCGGAAATGACCAAGGAATACAACTATTGGATGGAAGGCACTAGGGCAGGGGACAGCATCGACCCAGAAAAAAGAGTAGTCAACCTGAACGGTGGCATCACCCTTAACCGTTATTGGGATGCAGGCAACACGCCAAGACCGGAATCCTACAAAGAGGATTTTTTACTGGCCAGTTCTTTGCCATCAGATTCGTTGAAACAATTATTGTACAAAAACCTTCGGTCCGCCGCGGCATCTGGTTGGGATTTTAGCTCCCGTTGGTTTGGCGAGGAAGGGGGGCTAGGCTCTACCGAAATCCTTTCCATCTTGCCCGTGGATTTGAACTCCCTGCTTTATTTTATGGAAAAGACCCTGGCCAAGGCCAATGGATTGAAAGGGGATAAATCCGCCCAAAATCATTTTCAGGAGCTTGCCGAAACCAGAAAAAAAGCAATTCAGGAATATTTCTGGAACGCGGAAGATGGCTATTTCCACGATTTCAATTTTGAGAAAGGAGCCATGACTCCTTCGCCAACTTTGGCAGGAGTATCCCCCTTGTTTTTTGGTATTGCCACGGATGAACAGGCAGAAAAAGTGAAAGATGTGCTCATGTCCACTTTTTTAAAGGATGGGGGGTTGGTCACCACGCTGGACCACTCCGGTCAGCAATGGGATGCCCCAAATGGCTGGGCACCGTTACAATGGTTGGCTGTTAACGGACTGTTGAACTATGGCTACGTGGACGAGGCCAAGGAAATCATGACAAGGTGGCTCACCTTAAACGAAAAGGTGTATGCCAATACCGGAAAAATGATGGAAAAATACAACGTGGAAGACCTTTCCCTACTTTCGGGAGGAGGGGAGTACCCCACACAGGATGGTTTCGGTTGGACCAATGGCGTGGCCCTTGGGTTCAAACAACTATTGGAAGACCTCGGACGTCCAAATTAAAACTATTGTCTTTTTACATAGACGTAGGATTTGATTCCCGGTAAATCTTCCCCTTCGGTTTTGGTGATGCGATCATTGCTAAACTGTAGAGTGCCCAGTAAGGTACTTCCCTGAAACGCTATCTGTACCCCATCACTAGCCCAGGCACCGGTGCCCAAACTGCTTCCTTCACAATCGACATAATATTGGTTGTTGGTAATGCTGGTCACCGTAAAATTGGTCTGCTCAAACTGCCAGGTCATGTTTTCGCGGATAATCAACGTACCCGAAATGCAATCGGCTTCATCCATCAAATTGGTAGAGGAGGACCCATCTCCATCCACATCCACAGCGGCACTTACATTTACTTCCTGCAAATCGTACGTTCCATAAATATCCACCTCCGTAGTTGTTGAACCACCGTCGTCGTCACTACAGGAAAGAAAAAGGGAAATGGAAACTGTGAGCAGGAAGAAAATTTTATGGGCCTTCATGGGGAAATCGGTTTAAATTGATTCGGAAAGATACCACTATTCGCCGAAAATCGGATTGAGGGGCACGGCATTTTATCGATCTGTGCATTCCAAGTACACTAAACCTGCCCAACCTCCGTTTAACCACCGTAAACACTTAACTGAAGTAACATGATCAGACTTACACAAAAATTTTATGCTGTCACCCTTATGGGAGTGGCCCTTTTGGGTTTTCAATCCTGTAGCGAAGATGGCATGCCAAGCGAAGACGAAAAACTATCCCAAGCAGAACTACAGACCATTTTGACCACCGATGAGGTGGCCGGGGTTGCCGATAACGCCTTGGCGGAAATCTATGCCGGAAGCACCGCAAAGATATCCACAGCAAAGATCAGTGATTGCTATACCGCTGAATTCACCGAAACCGGTTTTGTGGCCACTTTCAACAATTGTGTGCTCAATGGTACCGACAATATCAACGGAACCGTTACCGTAACCTATGAAGCCGGAACGGAAACCGCATCGTTCACCGCTACGTATGTGGACTTTTATGTGGGCACCATCAAAATAAATGGTACCCGTACCTATGTAGTGAATACCAGTGTGGAGCAGTCCACCGTTTCCTTTACCGTGACCAGCGACATGTCCATCGAAATGGAAGATGGTAGCGTGATCAGCGAAGCGGGTGAAAAAACATTTGGTATCACCTTTGGTGAAGACCTTGCCAGCACCGTGTTCAGCTTGTCCGGTCACTGGACCGTGGAAGCCGATGACAATGTATATGCCGTGGAAACCTTGGAAGACCTTCAAGGTAGTGCCGCCTGTGAGTATTTGACCACAGGGGTGATGGTGGTCTCCAAAAACGGACTGGCCGTAACCATTGATTTTGGCGGAGGGGAGTGCGATGATGTAGCCACATTGATCTATCCTAACGGAGCGAGCGAAGAAATATCCTTATAATCATTTTTGGAAAGATGTTAAAAAAGCACCGATAAACTCGGTGCTTTTTTTATACCATATCCTTAGGAAGGTTTGGCTATATTTAGGGAAACAATTGAAATATGATCAAGCAGTTGGTACAGGACCAGAATGATTTTTTTGCGACACATAAAACCTATGAGGTTGCCTTCCGAAAGCAATACCTAAAGCTTCTGTACCAGGAAATTTCGGATAGGGAGGATGCCATTTGCGATGCCCTTTATGCCGATTTTAGGAAACCCCGCTTTGAAAGTCTGGCCACCGAGACCCAATTTGCCCTGGCCGAATTGAAATATGCCATCAAACACGTGGAACGTTGGAGCCAACCGAAGCGGGTAGCCTCGTCCTTGACCAATTTTCCATCTAGGGAGTGGATTCAATCCGAGCCTTTTGGCAAGGTATTGATCATCGCGCCTTGGAACTATCCTTTCATGCTGGTGATCTCCCCATTGATTGGGGCCTTGGCGGCGGGTAACACGGCCGTAATAAAGCCTTCGGAACTGAGTCCCAATACTTCTAAGATCATTGCGGAAATCATGAAAAAGGTGTTCCCACCCGAATATGTGGCCGTTGTGGAAGGGGGAGTGGAGGTCTCCACCGAACTTTTGGCAGAAAAATGGGACTACATCTTCTTTACGGGAAGCACGCAGGTGGGCAAGATCGTGTACAAAAGTGCCGCGGAACATTTGACGCCCGTGACCTTGGAACTCAGTGGCAAGAATCCCTGTGTAGTGGATGAAACGGCCCAAACAAAACTGGCCGCAAAGCGAATTACCTGGGGAAAATTCCTAAACGCGGGGCAGACCTGTATCGCCCCGGACTATATCTTGGTGCACGAATCCAAGAAAGAGGCCTTGGTGCAGGCCTTGAAGGGTAAAATCACTGAATTTTATGGTGGAAAAATTGAGGAATCGACTGATTTTGCAAGGATTACCACGGCAAAGCACTATTTGGGACTTAAAGCAAAACTTGAAAGGCAGAACATTCTTTTTGGCGGACATTGGAACGATGACACCCAATATATAGCGCCCACATTGGTGGAAAGTCCGGGTATGGACAGTGCCTTGATGGCCGGAGAGATTTTTGGACCCATTTTACCGATCATTCCTTATACAACAGAGAACGAAATGCATGACATCATCACACGTTATGGAAAACCCTTGGCGTTTTATGTGTTTAGCAATAACAAAAGCTTCCAGAAACGGATGATGGCGCAATATCCATTTGGCGGTGGAACCATTAATGACACGGTGATCCATATCAGTAACAAAAAATTACCGTTTGGCGGCGTTGGTGGTTCCGGAATTGGTGGATACCATGGAAAATTTAGTTTTGATCTGTTCTCACACAAAAAATCCATTGTAAAGCGGGGTACCTGGTTGGATGTTCCCATTCGCTACGCGCCGTACAAGATTCCGTTACAATGGGCCAAACGTATCAAACATTTGTTTTAAATACATATTGGCGGGGAGGGTTTTGAATATTCTATTTTACATAACGTAAATTATAGTACAAATGCCGTCATATTGTATTTTAAGGGTTTCGCCATCCGTAAGCTATAATTTTCCATTATGTAAAATATCCCTCATATGAGCGTCATGGATTGAAATTTGCAACGGGGTCATGAAACATTCACTTGCGGTCGGCTGCGCCGCATCTTTGCATTTGTATCTATAATTTGTCGCTATGTAAAATAGCCGCTCGGCCAATAGCACATTGCTTTCATAAAAAGTAAATGCCCTTGCATTTATTTTTATACGCAATTCTCAGCCACTTGGCCAGCGCCATTAAAAGCTCAGCTTTTCGTATTTGTTGAAACCTTTGGTTTACTTGTGAATTTGGAAAAGAAAAATTTCAGGAACTTTCCATCAGCTTGTCGCAAAAGCTTAAAATTTAGCTAGCGCATAAATTTCTAAGCACTTGCTAACTTTCCCTTTTTTAAAATAGCTTTTAAAAAGTTGTATTCATGAAAATAAAACCTGTAATGAGATTCGCAATGATAAATGCGGTGCCAAAAATATATTTCCATTGGGGTTTAGTAATCAAAACGACCAGATAGATGACAATGAGCAGCAATCCAACCAAAGTTGGTCCGATGACATAAATCAATCCTCCATGGCCTGAGCTAGCAGAAATATCTGCCATTAAAGCAATTGAAATTGAAAAAATAATAGAGATAAAGATTAGAACAATGAATGTGATACTAACTTCATCAAAGCTCTTTACCGGTTTTTCTAAATTCATTTCTATCAAAATTACGCTATATTCTCCTATCTTTTTTCTTGATAAAAAAGAAACAAAAAATCAAGAAGAAAATATGCTTCCACGCGTTCTTTGTGTCTTATAGCTTCGCTGCCCAGGGCAATGGCTCATTGTGTCCAGCCACAAATTCACTCCAACGCCGGCCCGCATTTTCTTCACAGCTCGACCAAAAAAGTTTGAAATCCTGCTAACCATTAAAATTTTTGATTATCATATAATCATCGGCTTTTATAACAATTGTATTGATTTTAAGCCGTTCGTATGTTTTTTCAGCTTTATACTTACACCTATCGTCATTTGTAACAAAGTAGTCACAATGGGCAGCATAAAATGTATGGAGAGAATCATCAAACATGTTGTTATAATTTGCATCTGTTTTATAACCTTTTAAATCATACTTATAAAATACATCTAAAATTTTCGAGTAGGCTTCATTTTTGACGTATTTGTTTTTTGGAACATGCAATTCAGATAGTTCAAATATATCCAGATGCTTAGGTAACTCATTAAAGTTTTGTTTTATAGAATTTAAATATTCTCTACTATTTTTTAGCTTATTAATACTTTTACCTAAATGGGATTTATATTTTTTATAAAGTGAATAATCCGGCTTTAGTCTTTTCTGAAATTCATAAATATCCTCCATTACTGCATAGACAGTGTTTTCTTTTTTTGATTTTGGAAACATTAATTTGAACATTGGATCATAATTATATGCTTGTTTCCATGATTCGTCCAGCTTGACAAATTTATATGGAAGAAGTAAATTAGGTAATCCACTTTGAGTAAATAGTTCTTCAAAAGTTTCTGGTTCAAATTCCCAATCTGATTTTTTCTCTTCAAAAAATTCGAATATTTCTCTAAAATGCCAAACAGCTTGTTTTTGGTTCCAATATTGACATATACAGAGGTTTTTTGTCAAACGCTCTATATTTTTTAAATGTCCTTCAATGAAATTTGGATTTTTTTGATATCCTCGAAATAAATCATTTAAGTGTGCATTTGAATAAGGAACCGTAATTTGTTCTTCAACAATTAAGCTTTCTAATTCAGAATAAATGATTTTTTCCTGTTCAGGAAGATTGCATTTCTTTTCGATTCTGTCGAAAATGTTTAAATCAAAATATACATTCATTTATTAAGGAATGTCACTATAATAAAACCTATAAAATGTTTTGGTCAAGCTTTTGTAGGCACTAGTAATTCACGAATATCAACTCCTAAAACTTCTGCAATTTCACGAAGTGTTTCTAAAGAGGGCTGCATTTCATTTGTACACCATCTGGATACAGTGGTTCTACTCTTACCTACTCTTTCTGCCAACCACTTATTGGTTCTGTCTTGTTCTGCAAGGACCACTCTAATTCTATTGATTGGCTTTTTAGTGCTCATTTGAATCGTTTTACGTTAAATCTGTATCATTTTAAACAAACTTAGTTCTCTAATTCGTTTTTAATAATTAACTTTAAACGATATTTATGATTCATATTAGCTAATTATTGTATCGTTTTAATTAAATATTTAATAATCAAACGACATATTTTTTTCTTTTTCGGTTTTTTCAACAATTTAATAACCAACTATATGACCCCCAATGAAATTAACCTACTCCCCCTCCTCTCCTACTTTGAAGAATGCCACGAAGGAGATTTACTTTCCTTTACACAATGGTTGGACAAGGCTATTTATATGCTCCATTACCTACCTGCAGATTCTTTTTCAGAAACGGAGCGCCAAAATGTTTGTCATGTGCTTATGGAACTCAAAGAGACGGTTATGGAGATTTATCTAAATAAAAAGTAATGGTTTAGTTTAACCATCATGTGTAATGTTCTACTACCTCCAAGGATTCGATATGCCCATTTGGAAGAGATTTAAAAGCCTCAAGCCAACTATTTGTATCAGAGTCGAGTAACCCAATACAACCTAGTGTTCCAGGTACATTTCCGTCTGGATGAATGCCAAGTTCCGTTCTATCTGTTATGAATTGCGGCTCGATATATTGAAACCAACAGTTTCCTGATAAGTCACAGAAACCTTTTTTTCCATATTTATTCATTAATCCGCTTCGAGGAACATTGTAAATACCATTTGGCAGCTCTCCTTTTCCATATGGCCCAGAAATAGCTTGACTTTCCAATCCCATTTCAGGCCAAATCAAATAACCCTCTGCTAAATCACTCTTAATACTTTTAATTAAAAAGACCAAACCCATTTTCTTGCTATTTTTTAGTTGGAAGAAGCTAAAAGTATTGTTTTTCAGTTACTCTATACCATTTGCAAAAACGTCGCTCAAAACCTCGAATGTATTCGATTCTTCCGTAATCGTCTTCAATACCTTCGGATGCAAAAAAACAATGCTTTTTTGAAGCTCCGACCACTCCTTTTTGTTTCCAAACATGTTTTCTTTTAGTGTTTAATATGTTATACTGGAGACCAATCCAATCAGGACCATGTCTATAATATTCACCGTCATTCAATGTCTCAATGGCTTTTTCAAAAGTCATATTTTCAAAATCATCGTTTTCTTCCACTTGAGCTCTTTTTGCCATTACCGTAAAGCATAAATTTGCGTAGTCAAAAATTTCCTTATTGTTTAACAGCTGGAATTTAGATCCCTTCTCGCCTTTAATGAATTCTTCTCGGGTAAATGATAACTCGTACCCATCCCTCATAGTAACTTCACATATATCATCCACCCATAAATGATTAAATACTTTATCAATACCAAAAATTTGAATCCCAGCTTTTATAATTGCAATTGAAACACAATTACCTGTTTTGCCTTGTTTAAATGCTTTTATTAATTCTTTTGTTTCCATACTACACTACTCTTCTAAATTTTTTAGTGAATTATAACTTTTTTCAAAAGCTTAGAATCGGTCGTTGATTGCAACACCCGCTTCAAAGGTTTTTAATTGGTAGTGGTTTGGGGTCTACTATGAACTGACTTTCATCCTTATACATTTCTATTATAAGATTGGAAATATCTTGTAAAAATTCTTGATAAGTATCTTCGGATAGCCCTCCTGATTTGCTCAATCCAGCTACCCCTGGCCCTGTAATACCAAATGTTTTTAGACTATATGTCACTTCTGCCCTTCCAAAAATGGCACTAGCAGTTATTTGTTGTGGAGTATTCAGTTTTGCATTACGTTTCGATTTTGTTACTTTCATCATAAGTCTAGCACCTACACCATATTTATAATTTTCACCATCACAACGTTGAGTTCCTTCCTGTGAATATTCAACAACAATTACCTTTTGTTTTTTTGACAATTCAACTCCAAAAAATCCAAGCAAACCTAATTTTCCTTCATCACCTTTCTCAAAAGAATAAGCATCGATAAGAACACCATCTGTTAAATCTTCAATAGATTTAGGTCTATCTTCCCAGCAATCAGCCGGTACCAAATAGTCTATATCTTCTTTTTTTATTGCGGCATTAGATAATTCTAAGTTTTTTAGCTGTTCTGTGAATTTGTCCATATCGTAGTCTGCCTCATCTATTTTTATTAAAGTTGAGCTTTGGGGCTCAAAAACACTCTTGAAATTCTCATCAATTTTTATTTCCACGTCATCCTCCTCTATTTTCTGAATGCTTTCTTCATTAGAAGGAGTATAATTCATTGTAATTAGGTATGTAATCAGGGCTCCAATTAAAATACCAACCAGAATCAAAACTGTTTTTTTCATATCTAATATTTTTTAGTTAATTAAGTATTATGCTCATATAGTTTATAAATCCAATGTTTTTATGATGTAATATTTCCTTGTAACTTAATAAGAGAAAACAAATCACGGAATACCCATATTTGGGTATTTAAAGGGGGAAGTAAGTCGTAGGAAGTCAATAACTTGGAGTTCTTAAATATAGGAATTGAGCACGAAAACTTATTACACAAAAACCTTAAAAATTCTAGGGTTTTTACCCATTCCATACACTTTCACTTTCACCTCCCCCACTCCCCTTCGACTTCGCTCAGGACAGGTTCGGGTTCGGTAAAACAGTATTCCATTACATTTATTAAAAGAAAGTTTTTAGCCCAACTTTTCAGGGAATTTGAGAAAGTAAGCTTTGCTTATACCTAAGCAAAGAAACATAACGCGAGAACATTATAGAACAGATACTATAGTGAGGCAAATTGCGTATAGCTGTGCTATTTGATATAAAATCAGTTCTGATGCTTTAGCGTCATAACGACACCGATTTTATGTCAAAGCAATTTGCTTTAAACATTCTGTAAACGTCAATTTGAAATCAAGACAGTTATATTTTAAAATCTATACGGTTTTTGATTAAGTCTAAATTTTAAATATTTTATTAAAATAATTCGTGAAAAAGCCGTGAAAACTAAAATTATATGGACGCGAGAACATCATAAAGCAAAAATGAAATAAGCTAATTTTATTTATCTTTTTAATGTAAAATGACCATTTTTCACAATACCATCCATAAAAACAATTTTAAACCAATAATCATTAGATGGCATGGGAATTCCATTAAAAAAACCATCCCATCCGACATCATATTGAGATAGTTGTTTTAATAGTTTACCGTACCTATCGTATATATATATGTAGTAGCTTTTGTTGTCGTCTCCTTGTAATTTCCAATAATCATTCAGACCATCATTATTTGGAGTGAAAAATTTGGGGTAGTCCAAAATTCTAACATCTATCTTTAAAACACCACAACCTTCTATTTCACGGGCATAAACTTTGTAATCACCACCAACGAGATTCATGAATAAATTACTGCTCTGATAATTTAATCCATCCAAAGAAAATTCAAATGCAGAATTGGTATTTATAATAACTTCTATACTATTGTTTTTACTTAGTTCGACAATATTGATATCATAATCTGTTATTGGGGTCACATTGGTTTTTTGAACCAACACACTTGAATTGTCAGAACCACAAATACCGTTTGATACTGTATATGTATAAATACCCGCAAGGTCTATTGATGGGTCGAACACCCCTGTTCCACTGGAAAGACCCGGCGACCAGGTACCACCCATGTCCGGTGTGCCCCCAAGGCTGTCGAAAAGGTCCACGGGCATACTGTTCTCACAGATAATCAGTTCCCCATTTTCACCAGTATCGGGCAACAAATCGATTGCCACGTTCACCTCTGCCGTGTCCATTCCACAGACTCCGCTAGTAACCGTATAGGTGTAGACACCGGCGACATCCGTTGAAGGGTCAAAAACCCCTGTTCCACTGGAAAGGCTTGGTGTCCAAACGCCTCCCAAATCAGGTGTGCCCGAAAGGCTGTCGAAAAGGTCCACGGGCATATTGTTTTCACAGATCTCCAGTTCCCCATTTTCCCCTGCATTGGGCAACAAATCGATTACCACGTTCACCTCTGCCGTGTCCATTCCACAGACTCCGCTAGTAACCGTATAGGTGTAGAC
>NZ_QXFI01000004.1 GCF_003584135.1 Flagellimonas pelagia | reverse complement strand
GATCTTCATTCGAGCAACGGAGTTCTCTGTGTCTTTTAGCACCTCTTCATCGCGGCCTGCGCAAGTATCGGTCGCTCGTTCCTGGGCAGTCCTTGTTTGTCTGTCCATCCTGCAATTCCTCATCGCCGTCGACGTCACCGTGGTCAACGTGGCGCTGCCCTCTATCGGCAACGATCTGGGCGTTGATGCGCGCGGCCTGACATGGG
>NZ_QXFI01000003.1 GCF_003584135.1 Flagellimonas pelagia | reverse complement strand
ATGGTATTATCTGGCACAATTTTTTTTGTTGTTCTGACAAATCAAGTTTTTGCTCAAACGAAATATAATTCAATATTATCTTTGCCTATGGCACTACCAGACGAAAAAACAATAAACATTTCTAATTTACCTAAAATATCTGAATGGTATCAGTCATGTAAAAGATCTGAGGATATTAAAAACAAGAGTGACTGGGGGTTTTGTAGCGCTTATCTGTACGCCGTAATGCAGCATCATTATGATACCTCACTAAAAAAGTGTCCTAATATATCAGTACAAGAAGTTCTAAATGCAGTTGACAAAGAGGCGTTAGAATATCAAGAAATGTATTCAAAGCCAGCAAAAGGAAGAGACGGTAAATTAATTGAAGGTGCAAGAACTTATCAACCAAACACTATTTACGAATGGAATCGACCTGCATTTTCGGTGTTATCTTCTGTTTTGGAAAAGGAATGCATATTGTGATTATTTGGTCTATCCGTAATAAACCTGAATTATGTTAACTCTGGGAGTGCCTGTATTTTAAGGCAGGCACATAGCTTGACGCATCAATCAATCTATAATAGAGAGTTATTGATATAATTATTCTTCTATTTTTTGTTGTCGTTCAATCACTGTTGTAAATGCAATTCGATCTCCATTAAAAACAAAATTTGGGTTAATGAAGTAGCGGCCTTGCCTCATTGTTTTTGCAACAATCTGCGCTTTCTCCAACTCGTTAATACCCCGTTTGAATGTTGCAAGGCTTAAGCGTAGTGGTTGTTTGTTTGTAGATCCCTGGGTTTCAAGAAAGTCTTCTAAAACAAAACTATCCAAATCAACTTCGTCTTTTGAAAGCGCCTTGTTCTGAACAGCCCAAAGCAAAACTCCAAACGCTTTAATCCCC